>CAWGZO010000002.1:0-1142500 GCA_963827145.1 uncultured Actinomycetota bacterium
GAGTAGCCCGCAGCGCCCTCCCATCCCAGGACGGAGACCGGTGACCATGACGGCAGATGCGCACGAGCCGAGAAGCCCCCGTGCCTCGGTGAAGGGCCCCAGGCGCGGTTCGCCGGGGATGCCTGGTTCGAGGTCATCGTGCGCGGGGACGAGCCTTCGCGGCTGCGCATGAACGCGGTCCACTTCGCGCCCGGTGCGCGCACTGCCTGGCACTCCCACGCCGTCGGACAGACCCTCTACGTCACCGAGGGCGTGGCCGTCACGCAGGAGCGGGGCGGCGAGGTCGTCACCGTGTTCCCCGGGGAAGCCGTCACGTGCGGCCCGGGGGTCGAGCACTGGCACGGCGCCCACCCCGACACCCTGATGACCCACCTGTCGATCTGGGAGGCCCCCGATCCTGGTGCGGGCGTCGAGGAGAGCACGTGGGGCGAGCACGTCGTCGTCGACGAGGAGGGCGCATGAGCATCGAGCCGGACACCAAGGACTGGACCTGGGTGCTCGAGCGCCCGTGCCCCGAGTGCGGCTTCGACGCGACGACGCTCGCGGCCACCGACGTGGCGGCGCGCGTCCGCGACTCGGTGCCCGGCTACCGCGCTGCGCTCGCGCGCGACGACGCGGCCGTGCGCCCCGACCCGAGCACGTGGTCGGCGCTCGAGTACTCGTGCCACGTGCGCGACGTGCACCGGCTCTACACCTACCGGCTCGGTCTCATGCTCGACCAGGACGACCCGCTGTTCCCCAACTGGGACCAGGACGTCACCGCCGTCGAGGACCGCTACGACGAGCAGGACCCTGCGGTCGTCGCCGACGAGCTGGCCGTGGCCGCCGAGGAGATGGCCGCGGCGTACGACGGCCTCTCAGCCGACCAGTGGCAGCGCACGGGACGGCGCAGCGACGGCGCGAACTTCACCGTCGACTCCTTCGCCCGCTACTTCCTCCACGACATCGAGCACCACCTGCATGCGCGCGCAGGCGGTGGGCTGTCAGCCGTTGAGGTGCTGGAGCAGGTCGTAGACGACGAAGGCGGGCCAGAGGAAGGCCTCGAAGATCGCCCACACGTGCGGCCAGAAGCCGTCCGCCTGCTGCCAGTAGAAGACGAGCGCGCCGAAGAAGCCGAGGCCGTAGACCGCCCCGCCTCCGGCCGTGCCCGCGTTCGAGGACTTCGTCGCCATGGCGGCCTCCTGAGGTGTGCTCCCAGTCTCCTCGCGTCCGGCCGGCCGCGGGTCGGTTCCGTCTCGACAGCGGAGACGGCGTACCGACCGGCGTGGGAGGGCGCGCCTATCCTCGCGGGATGGAGCTCGAGATCACCGGTGACATCTGGCACTGGAAGGGCCCGGCGCCGCACCACTTCGTCACGGTGCCCGAGGAGGACTGCGGCGCGCTCGAGGCGCTCTCGCCGGCGGTGAGCTACGGCTGGGGGATGATCCCGGTCGCCGTGCGGCTCGGGGGCACGTCGTGGACGACGTCGCTGTTCCCCAAGGACGGCGGCTACATCGTGCCGCTCAAGGCCGACGTGCGCCGCCGCGAGGCGCTCGAGGTCGGCGACGTCGTGACGCTCCGGCTGACGGTCGAGACCTGAGCAAGTCCGCACCGCCAGGTCGTTGACGCCGGGGCCGGGTGGGGAGCACACTGTGGGAGCGCTCCCAATCCGGGACGCCGGCCCTCCCCGGAGACCGGCGGCCTCGGCTCGGGACCGCACGCGGCGTCCCGGGCGCCGGGAGATCGACCCGTCAGGCTGAGGCGGGCCGCCTCCCGTCGCCCGGGCACCGACGCGCCCCGATCTCCCGGTGGCGGGTCGAGACTGAGGGAGCCTCGACCCGCCATCGGGTCTGCGACCCCGCCCCCGTCATGCGAAGGACGAACCGTGACCGCCCTGTCGAGCTCAGCCGCCCCCTCCACCTCGACGCGCTTCCCGGACGGCTTCGTCTGGGGTGCCGCGACGGCGTCCTTCCAGATCGAGGGCGCGAGCACCGAGGACGGCCGCGGGCCGTCGATCTGGGACACGCTGTGCGCGAAGCCCGGCGCGATCCTCGACGCCTCCGACGGCTCGGTGGCCTGCGACCACTACCACCGCTGGGAGTCCGACCTCGACCTGCTCGCGGAGCTCGGGCTGTCGGCGTACCGCTTCTCGATCGCGTGGCCGCGCGTCATGCCGACCGGCCGCGGCGCGATCAACGAGAAGGGCCTCGCGTTCTACGACCGGCTCGTCGACGGGCTGCTCGCCCGCGGCATCCAGCCCTACGCGACGCTCTACCACTGGGACCTGCCGCAGGCGCTCGAGGACGACGGCGGCTGGCGCGCGCGCGACACGGCGTACCGCTTCGCCGACTACGCCGCCATCACGCAGTTCCGGCTCGGCGACCGCGTGCGGCACTGGGCGACGCTCAACGAGCCGTGGTGCTCGGCGTTCCTCGGGCACGCGTCGGGCGAGCACGCGCCGGGCCGCACCGAGCCGGCCGAGGCCGTCCTCGCCTCGCACCACCTGCTGCTCGGGCACGGCCTCGCGGCGCAGGCGCTGCACGGCGGCCGTCGGCCCGCCGAGGTCGGCATCGTCATCAACCTGTACGACGTGACGCCCGCGTCCGACGCACCCGCCGACCTCGAGGCGGCCCGCCGCTTCGACGGCCAGCAGAACCGGTGGTACCTCGACCCCGTGCTGCGCGGGTCGTACCCCGAGGACGTCGTCGCCGACCACGCGCGCTTCACCGACATGTCCTTCGTGAAGGACGGCGACCTCGAGACCATCTCGACCCGCCTCGACTGGCTGGGGATCAACTACTACAGCTCGTTCGTGGTGCGCGGCCTCGACGCCCCGGCCGAGCCCGTGCCCGGCGCGCGGCCCACCCCGTGGCTCGGCACCGAGGACATCGAGATCGTCGAGACCGGACTGCCGAAGACCCACATGGGCTGGGACGTCGTCCCCGAGGGCCTCACCAACACCCTGGTGCGCGTCGCGACGCGACTACGACGCGCCGCCGATCTTCATCACCGAGAACGGCGCCGCGTACGAGGACGAGGTCGTCGACGGCGAGGTGCACGACGCGGGTCGCACGGCGTACGTCGACGCGCACCTGCGCGCCTGCCTCGAGGCCGTCAACCGGGGCGTCGACCTGCGCGGCTACTTCATCTGGTCGCTCATGGACAACTTCGAGTGGGCGTGGGGCTACACGCGGCGCTTCGGCGTCGTGCGCGTCGACTACGACACCCAGCAGCGCACGCCGAAGGACAGCGCCAAGGCGTACGCCGTCATCGCGGAGAACAACGGCTGGCTCTGACGCCGGCCCGCGGCGCGCCGGGACCGCCAGAGCGCACGGGCAGGCTCAGCTGGGAGGCGCGGACGACGAGCTCGGTGGGGATGACCTCGCGCTGAGGAACGATGTCGCCGCCGAGCTGCACGAGCAGGAGCTCGGCCAGGCGGCGGCCCATGGCGTCGATGTCCTGCGCGACGGTGGTGAGCGGCGGGGCCGTGTGCGAGGCCGCGTCGATGTCGTCGAAGCCGACCACCGCGACGTCGTCCGGCACCTCACGCCCGGCCTCGCGCAGCACCTGGAGCGCGCCGATCGCCATGAGGTCGTTGGCCGCGAACACCGCGTCGAGGTCGGGCACCCGCGACAGCAGGGCCTGCATCGCCAGCCGCCCGGACTCGGTGCTGAAGTTGCCCGACTCGATCAGGGCGGGATCGACGTCCACCGCGGCCACCTCGTGCGCGATGCGCCAGCCCTCGATGCGGTCCTGACCGGCGACCATGTCGAGCGGGCCGCTGATGTGCGCGATCCGCCGCCGGCCGCGGGCCAGCAGGTGCTCGACCGCGGCCTGGGCGCCGGAGGCGTTGTCCGAGTCGACCCACCACAGGTCCTGCGTGGTCGAGGTGCTCGTGCGCCCGGCGAACACCGTCGGCACACCCGCTCCGACGAGGCTCTCCACCAGCTGCGGGTCGCCGTGCCCGTGCACGACGAGCAGCCCGTCGAGGCGGAGCGCGGCGAGGTCGACGAGCCGGTCGCGCTCGCGGTCGTCGGCGGCCAGCGCGAGCACCAGCGCGACGTCCGCCTCCGAGAGCGCGGCGTGCGCGCCGCGGGCGACGCGCGCGAAGTACGGGTCGCTGAACAGCGTGTCGTTGGTCTCGTTGACCACCAGGCCGACCAGCCCGTGGCGCCCGGTCACCAGCGACCGCGCCGACAGGTTGGGCCGGTAGGCGAGCTCGGCGGCGGCCCGGGTGACGGCCTCGACCGCGCGCTCGCTCACGTTCGGCGCCCCGGAGAGCACCCGGCTCGCGGTGCCCCGGCTCACGCCGGCGCGCTCGGCCACCATCTCGAGCGTGGCCCGCCCGGCGGTGCTGCGTCGCGGTGTGGTCGTCATGGCCCCTCCAGCATAGGAGCGCTCCCACGCGCGAGGTGCGCCAACCTCGAGAGCCGTGCCCATCGGGGGGTCGCCGTCTGGCACGGTTGTCGCCATGACCGCCGTCGACATCCACCTCGAGGTCGGCTCGACCCGCACCTTCGCCTCGGCCGTCGCGTGGCCCGGCTGGTCGCGCTCGGCGCAAGTCCCGTGACGGCGAGGAGGCGGCGATCGAGGCGCTCGCGGCGTACGCCGACCGCTACGCCGAGGTCGTGCGCCGCGCCGGCCAGGAGCTGCCCGACCCGCTCCAGCTGCGCGTGATCGAGCGCGCTCCCTGGCACGAAGACCACCGACTTCGGGGCGCCCGACGTGCCGGCCGCGATCGACGCCGTGCCGCTGACCCGGCCCGAGCGCGACCGTCAGGTCGACCTGCTCATCGCCGCGTGGGCGCTGCTCGACGACATCGCCGCCGAGGCCCCGGCAGAGCTGCGCAAGGGCCCGCGCGGCGGCGGCCGCGACCGCGACGAGATCGTGCGCCACGTCGTCGAGGCCGAGCGCGCCTACGCCCGCAAGGTCGGCGTGAAGCACCGCCCGTTCGCCGCTGACGACGTCGCCGCGCGCGACGCGATGCGCGACGAGCTCGTCACGGTGCTGCGACCCGCGGCGGTCGGGAGCTGCGTGGATGCCGGCGTACTTCCTGCGTCGTGCCGCGTGGCACGTGCTCGACCACGCGTGGGAGATCCAGGACAAGAGCGAGTAGACGCGCGCGATCCCGCCGGGCCAGGTGGCCCGACGGGATCGTGGTGGCGGCCGGTCGGCCGCGGATCAGGCGAGGGGAGTCGGCTGATCCTCGTCGGCTGCGGCCTGCGCCGCGGCGAACTCGCGCTCCTCGCGCGCGTTGGCGCGCAGAGCTGTGGCCAGGCCGGCCGCACCGAGGGCGACCAGCACGATCGGCCAGACGTAGCGGCCGTCGAGCGAGAGGTCGACCGCGGGGGAGACCAGGTAGACGGCGGCGAAGCCGGTGAAGACGAGGCCCGCGATCAGCGAGACCCAGTCGAGCTCATGACGTCGCACGGCGCACCTCCAGATTGCCCAGGCCGACCTCGGCGGTCAGCTCGACGGTCGTGATGTCGGACGTGGTGGTCAGCGGCTCGATGGTGCGCTGCACGTCCAGGTCGCTGCCCGACTGCGGGCGCGATCCGGGAAGGTCGATCTCGCCGACCCCGACGCTGCCGTCGAGGACCAGGCGCGTGTCGGCCGGGACGAGCACGATCAGCTCGCCGACGCCGATGGTCGCGTCGACCTCGACGGGGCCGGAGGGCAGCTTCGACAGGTCGAGCGTGGCGCTGCCGGCTCCGAGCTCGAAGCTCGTGCTGCTCGTCGTGGGTGCCCAGCGGCGCTCGCCGATGCCCGAGCCGGCCGTGTCGCTCACGACCTTCGGGACGAGGGCGGCGATCTGGGCGACGAGGAGCAGGATCACGGCCGGGGCGATGAGCCAGCGGGCGCGGCCGCGGAAGGCGCCGACCAGCAGTCCGATGCCGAGCACGCCGAGCATGGCGGCGGCCACGACGACCGCGGGCACCGAGACGCCGGAGACGCCGAGCACCGCGAGCAGACCGCCCACGATCACCGCGACCGAGAGCGTGATGAGGCCGAGGTACGAGCGCGGCTCGGTGCGGCGCGGAGGCGGCAGAGGTGCCACGACCGTGGCGCCGTAGACCTGACCGGTGGCCGGGTCGACGAAGGTGCCGGTGCCGCCGGCGGCGTACGACGGGGGCACGGTGCCCACCGGCGCGGTCGGGACCACGGGGAGGTAGGCGGGCTCGTCCGGGATCAGGACCCAGGCGACGACGTAGCCGATGGCCACCGCGCCGCCGGTGAAGATGGTGGCGACCACGACGAGGATGCGCAGGAGCACCGGGTCGACGTCGTACTGCCGGCCGATGCCGCCGAGGACGCCGGAGAGCACGCGGTCCTGACGGCTGCGGCGCAGCGGCGGGCGCACCGGGGCTGCAGCGGGCTGAGGGGGCGGGGGAGGGGGAGGCGCTGCCGTGCCGACGCCGCCGGGGGCGGGGTCGAGGGGCTCGGCGATGGTGGGGTTCTCGTTCATGGCTCCACCGTCGTCCTCGGGAGGGGTCGCGGTCATCGGGGATCAGCCCTGACCGGACCCTGAACCGACCCTCGACGCACCGGCGGGTGCGACCCTGATGTGCGCCGGGGCGCCGACGGGGAGGATGGACACGTGAGCCACCCCATCAGTCAACCGCGCCGCGTGCAGCGCGCCGCGCGCGGCCGCCTGCTCGGCGGGGTGTGTCGCGGCATCGCCGACCACCTCGCACTGGCACGTCGACGCGGTGCGCGTCGATCTTCGTGATCCTCACGTTCATGGGCGGTTTCGGGCTCGTGCTCTACGCCGCCTACTGGGCGTGGCTGCCGCTCGACACCCGTGTCGACGGGCGGACGACGACGGGTCGCCCCGCGGCCGCGACCTCGCCGGTGTGCTCGGGCTGGCGGCGCTCGCGATCGGCATCACCCTCGTCCTGGCTGCGCGCGGCGTGGACGTCGCCGGGTCGTGGTCGGTGCCGCTGCTGCTCGTCGCGGTCGGTGTGGCGGTGCTGTGGCGGCAGTCGGACGACTCGCGCCGCGCCGCGCTGCTCGCCGACGTGGGCGCCAGCGCGCGCACCACCACGACGACCGCGATGCGCCTCTCCGGGCCGCGGATCGCTCTCGGTCTCGCCCTCGTGCTGCTCGGCGTGCTTCGGCGGCGCTGGCCTCGCAGGGCGACCTGCTCGCGTCGCTGCGCGGCCTGGCCGCCGCGCTGCTCGCCGTCCTCGGTCTCGGGCTCGTGCTGCTGCCGTTCGTGCTCGGCTGGTGGCGCGACCTCGTCGCCGAGCGACGCGCGCGCATCCGGTCGGAGGAGCGCGCCGAGGTCGCGGCTCAGGTGCACGACTCGGTGCTGCAGACCCTCACGCTGATCCAGCGCTCCGCCGCCGACCCGGACGAGGTGCTGCGCCTCGCGCGCACCGAGGAGCGGGCGCTGCGCAAGTGGCTCTACGCCCCGGTCGGCGACCCCGAGGCGACGCTCGTCGCGGCGCTCGAGCACGAGGTCGCGCAGGTGGAGTCGGCGTACGCCTGCACGGTCGAGGTCGTGCACGTCGGCGACGTGCCGCGCGACGACCGGGTCGACGCGCTCGTGGCCGCCGCGCGCGAGGCCGTCGTCAACGCCGCGAAGCACGCCGGCGGCACGGTGTCGGTGTACGTCGAGTGCACGCAGCGACGAGGTCGAGGTGTTCGTCCGCGACCGCGGGCCCGGGTTCGACCCCGAGGCCGTGCCCGACGACCGGCTCGGCCTGCGCGAGTCGGTGCAGGCCCGCATGGCCCGCGCCGGCGGCAGCGCCGAGGTCCGGACCGCTCTCGGCGAGGGCACCGAGATCGTGCTGCGTCTTCCCGTGTCCCTCGGCGTCAGGAGCCTGCCGTGACCGACCCCGTCGACCCTGTCGGCACCCCGGACGACGCCGCGCCGCCCTGCTGCGCGTCGTGCTCGTCGACGACCACCGGCTCTTCCGCGCCGGGCGTGCGCTCCGAGATCGGCGAGCGGGTCGAGGTCGTGGGCGAGGCCGGCGACGTCGACGAGGCGGTCGCGGTCATCCGCGAGACGCGTGCCGGACGTCGTGCTGCTCGACGTCCACCTGCCCGGGGGCGGCGGTCGCACGGTGCTCGACCTGCTGCGTGATGGAGCTGCCGGAGGTGCGGTTCCTCGCGCTGTCGGTCTCGGACGCCGCCGACGACGTGATCGGCGTCGTGCGCGGCGGTGCCCGCGGCTACGTGACCAAGGCGATCTCGGCCGACGAGCTCGTCGACGCCATCACGCCGCGTCGCCGACGGCGACGCGGTGTTCTCGCCGCGGCTGGCCGGGCTTCGTGCTCGACGCCTTCTCGACCGGGGCGACCGACGTCGCCACCGACGGCCTCGACCAGCTCAGCCCGCGCGAGCGCGAGGTCATGCGCCTCATCGCCCGCGGCTACACCTACCGCGAGGTCGCCCGCGACCTGGTGCTGTCGGTGAAGACCGTCGAGACCCACGTGTCCGCCGTCCTGCGCAAGCTCCAGCTCAGCAACCGCCACGAGCTCGCCAAGTGGGCCGCCGCCAGCCATCTCGTCGTAGCCGTCCTGCGGCCCGCGTCGAGGTCGCACGGCTGCGAGCGCTGGAGCCGGCGTTGCTCTCAGCTCGGCTGCGTTTGCTGGCGCCTCCAAGTCGGCGGCGCGGACCTCGCTCCTCGCGTCGCGGCCGTCCTCGCGCTCCGCGGCCCTCGCTTCGCGTAGGGCCCGCGCCCCAGTCTCGCTGCTCTCCGCGCTCGGCGGCGCGTCCGATGCGGGGCCGTGGCGGCGCTCTCCAGCTCTCTGCGTTCGTGCTGGCGCCGCGTCGGGCGGTGACCCCGGCTCGTTCGTCGCCGGGGCCACGTCCCCGCCCTCGGGGCCGCTCCGCTTCGGCGTACTGCCCGGCGCAGACTGCGCGTTGCTCTCCGCCCCAGGTGCGCCGCGTCGACGTTGCTAGAGCCCTGACTGCCGCGCATCTCGGCGAGGTCTTTGCGTGCGCGCTGGCGCGCGCGGCGGGATCGCGCGGTAGCGTCGCGGGCGGTAACTGTCGCGTGAGTCAGGAGTCGGTCGTGTCGGTGCAGGTCCAGGGAGTGGTGGCTCGGGGCAAGGGGCTGCCCGTGTCGCTCGAGACGATCGTCGTTCCGGATCCCGGGCCCGGCGAGGCGCGCGTGAAGGTGCTCGCCTGCGGCGTCTGCCACACCGACCTGCACTATCGCGAGGGCGGGATCAACGACGAGTTCCCGTTCCTGCTCGGCCACGAGGCGGCCGGCATCGTCGAGTCGGTCGGCCCGGACGTCACCGACGTCGCTCCCGGCGACTACGTCGTCCTCAACTGGCGCGCCGTGTGCGGCACCTGCCGCGCGTGCCTGCGCGGCCGTCCCTGGTACTGCTTCTCGACGTTCAACGCCACGCAGAAGATGACGCTGCTCGACGGCACCGAGCTCTCGCCGGCGCTCGGCATCGGCGCCTTCGCCGAGATGACGCTCGTGGCCGCGGGCCAGTGCACGAAGGTCGACCCGGCCGCGCCGCCGGAGGTCGCGGGTCTGCTCGGCTGCGGTGTGATGGCGGGCCTCGGTGCTGCGCTGAACACGGGCAACGTGGGCCGAGGCGACACGGTCGCGGTCATCGGCTGCGGCGGCGTCGGCGACGCGGCCATCGCGGGCGCACGTCTCGCGGGCGCGCGCACGATCGTGGCCGTCGACATCGACGACCGGAAGCTGGAGAAGGCCACGCACTTCGGCGCCACGCACACCGTCAACTCGCGCGAACGTCGACGCGGTCGAGGCGATCCGCGAGGCCACCGGCGGCTTCGGGGCCGACGTCGTCATCGAGGCGATCGGCCGTCCGGAGACCTACGAGCAGGCGTTCTTCGCACGCGACCTCGCCGGCACCGTCGTGCTGGTCGGCGTACCCGACTCCTGACATGAAGCTCGAGCTGCCGCTCATCGAGTTCTTCGGCCGCGGCGGCGCGCTGAAGTCGTCGTGGTACGGCGACTGCCTGCCCTCGCGCGACTTCCCGATGCTCATCGACCTCTACCTGCAGGGCCGACTTCCGTTGCAGGACTTCGTGTCCGAGACGATCGGCATCGGCGACGTCGAGGCCGCGTTCGAGAAGATGCACCGCGGCGAGGTGCTGCGCTCCGTCGTGGTGCTCGGGCCAGTGACCGCGGGAGTCGAGCGCGTCGTCACGAGCGGCGTGTTCAGCCTCGACGGCCAGGACTTCGACGTCGACAACAACGTCTGGCTCGTCGGCGACGAGACCTCGGTCGTCATCGTCGACGCGGCGCACGACGCGGCCACGATCCTCGCGGCGGTGGGCGACCGCACCGTGAGCCAGATCGTGTGCACCCACGCGCACAACGACCACGTCAACGCCGTGCGCGACCTCGTGGCGGCCACCGGCGCGACCGTCCGCCTGCACCCCGACGACCAGATGCTCTGGGACGTCGTCAACGAGGGGGTGGCGTACGAGCCCCTCGCGGACGGCGACGTGATCGACGCAGCGGGTGCGGCGCTCGTCGTGATCCACACGCCGGGCCACTCGCCGGGCGGCGTGTGCCTGTGGTCGGAGCAGCTCGGCGTGGTGCTCACCGGCGACACGCTCTTCCACGGCGGGACCGGGCGCCACAGGACGGTCGTACAGCCACTTCCCGACGATCCTCGACTCGATCCGCGAGCGGCTGCTCGCCCTGCCGACGCAGACGCGCGTGCTGACCGGGCACGGCGACGAGACGACGATCGGGGCCGAGGCCGGCAGCTACGACGCCTGGGTGGCACGAGGCCACTAGGACGCGTCCGCACTTTTCCCGACATGGTGTCGGGATGATTGTGCACACCCGCTAGGGTGCGGGCATGAACTATGTCTACGAGGCGATCGTCGTCGTCCACTTCCTCGGTCTCGCCAGCCTCATCGGCGGCTTCCTGGTGCAGATGAGCAGCACGAGCCGGGGCATCAACAACGCGATGTTCCACGGCGCGCTCACCCAGCTGGTGACCGGTCTGATCCTGGTCGGCATGCGCGAGTCGAAGATCCTCGAGGACGAGGACCCGCTCAACATGACGAAGATCTCGATCAAGCTCGGCATCGCGCTGGTCGTCTTCATCGTGACGTTCCTGGGTCGCCGCAAGCCCGAGGGCGAGCAGCAGACCTACTGGGCCGTCGCCGGTGGTCTGGCCATCGTCAACGTCATCGTCGCTGTCTTCGTGTAGCTGCTCCACCCGAGGGCGCGTGCGCCTCGTTGCTCTCCGCTTCGGCTGTGTTTGCTGCGCCTCCAAGCTCCCTCGCTGGCGCTCGGTCGCGTCGGCGCCGCCTCCGCTTCGCGGCCCAGGCGGCGCAGTTCCAGCGTCGTGTGGCCCGTGCGTTGGGTGGCGCCGCAGCGAGGGCTCGGTGACCCCGGCTCGTTCGTCGCCGGGGCCACGCTTCGCCCTCGCGGCCGCTCCGCTTCGGCGTACTGCCCAGCGCGCGGACTCGATGCTCGGGAGACGGCCCTCGCTGCGCTCGGCCTCCGCCAACTGTGGGTGGCGGGCCGGCGAGATGTGTATCCAGCGGCGTCCAGACCCTCCGCTGAGCACACATCTGCGGGCACTGCTCCTGAGATGTGTGCTCAGAGGCAGCCCGAGCCTCCTCCTGGCACACACCTCCGAGTCCGAGCAGCGAGATCTCCCGCCACCGGGCCCCAGCATCGTCGTGGCGGCGCATCTCGGGGTGGAGGGCAGCGCAAGGTCTCCGCAGGGCAGTACGCCGAAGCGGAGGGCGCGGAGGGCGGGGACGGGCCCGACGAAGGAGGGTCCTCCCCGCCCGACAGGGAGGCGCCGACAGAACTCGGGTCATATGCCGCTGGAACGGCGCCGACCCGGCGCCCGAAGCGGAGGCGGCGCCGACGCGACCGAGCGCCAGCGAGGAGCTTGGAGGCGCAGAAACAGAATCAGATCGGCAGGGTCGCGATGAAGAAGCCTTCTGCTACGTGGCCTTCGGGGTAGCCGGCTTCGGCGGCCATGCGGGTGCCCCAGCCTCGGATGAAGCCTTCGAGGTCCTCGAGGTGGGCGGTCTGCGACTCGTGGGCGCGCAGGGCGGCGATCTTGCGGTCGAAGGTCTCGGTGATGTCGACGTGGTGCGTGATCGTCGGGTGGCCCATCACCCAGACCTCGGGCACCGACCAGGCGTCGAGCCCCTCGTCGTCGAGCAGCGAGGGGTGCGCGAAGGGGTTGCGCGCGTCGGGGTAGACGGCCTGGATCGCGGCCTCGCCGGCGGCCATGTGGTCGGGGTGCGAGGCGGGGATGCGCGCCCAGTTGCGCTCGGGGGTCTGGATGAGGATCCGCTGGGGCTGCACCTGGCGGATCACCCGGCTGATGTCGCGGCGCAGGCCGTGGGTGACCGTGAGCTCGCCGTCGCGGTAGCCGAGGAAGCGCACGTCGGTGACGCCTGCCGCTGCGGCCGCGGCCACCTGCTCTGCGCGGCGGATCCCGGGGATCTCGGAGCGCGGCACGGCCGGGTCGAACCCGCCGGCGTCGCCGTCGGTGATGACGCAGTACGTGACGGCGATCCCGGCCGAGGTCCAGAGCGAGATCGTGCCCGAGGCGCCGAAGTCGACGTCGTCCGGGTGGGCGGTGACCACGAGCACGCGGGTCACGTCGGCGTCGTCGAGCACAAGGTCCTCCTCGCAGGTGCCGCGTCCGGAAGCCGGTGCCCGGGCGCTGACGCCCCACCGTAGTCCGGCCGATCCGGGTCCACCTCGCGAGATCGCTGGCACATCCGGGTGCCTGGGACGAAAGTGAGGGCCACGATCTGCCGATGGAAGGTCCATGAGCAGCGACTCCGTGATGCCCCGCGCCCGCCGCCCGCTCGTGGCGCTCGCCTGCGCAGCGGTGGTCGCCGCGGCCCTCCCGCTGGCCGCGACGCTCCCGGAGTCGTCCGCGGCGGCCCCGTCGGCCGTGGTGGCCCCGAGCGCTGTGCGCCGCCCCGGCCACCCCCGTCTTCGGCCCGGCCATCGACGCCGAGGCCGACTACCAGGGCCAGGACCTCTGCTCGCCCAAGGCCAAGGCCGGAGCCAAGAAGCTCGCGGCCCTCATCCGGGCGACGTACGGCACCTCCTCGATCGGGATCTCCCGCGCCTGCTCGTCGGGCGGCCAGAGCGAGCACAAGGAGGGCCGCGCCCTCGACTGGATGCTCAACGTCAAGAAGAAGGCGCAGAAGGCCAAGGCCGACTCGTTCCTCACCTGGCTGCTCGCCAGCGACGCGGCCGGCAACCCGGCGGCGATGGCCACCCGCCTCGGCGTGATGTACATCGGCTGGAACAACAAGTTCTGGCGCGGGTACGACGTCTCGCGCGGCTGGACCGACCTCAAGGGCTGCAGCACCGACCCCGCGAAGAAGAAGGCGGCGTACGCCACCTACTGCCACCGCAACCACATCCACCTCTCGCTCACGTGGGAGGGCGCCTCGGCCCTGACCTCGTTCTGGACCAAGGCCCCGCTGCCCCCGACGTGCTCGGAGGGCTGGGGGACGCCGAGCCGGTGCTGCTCCCGTCGCCGGCGGCGACCTCGTGCCGATCGCGCCGGTGCGCGTGCTGTCGACCTTCAGCGGTGTCGGCCAGGCCGAGCGCTGCCGGATCGGCCAGCCGCGCTGGTCGGGCGACCGTCGCGACCTGGTCGTGCCGGTGCTCGGGGTCGGCGGGGTGCCGGAGACCGGCGTGGCGGCCGTGGCCGTCCGCGTCGCCGTGAGCCGTCCGAGCTCGCCGGTGCCGACGATCTACGCCCGCGCCACGGCCACCTCGCCGCGCGTCGCGGTCGTCACCGCGCTCACGGCCCGCGAGTACTCCTCGACCGCCGTCGTGCCGGTCGCCGGCGACGGCACCTTCCGGCTCCAGCTCGACCGCGGCTCGGCCGACGTCACCGTCGACGTGCTCGGCTGGGCGCCGCCCAAGCCGGCGGTCGTCCCGGCCGCCGCGACGACCACCGGGGCTCGCGCACGTGACGGCCCCGACCGTCGCGTACGACGGCACCGACGCGCCCCTCAAGCCGGGCGAGACCCGCACCGTGACGCTCGCCGGCAAGGCCGGGATCCCGGCCTCCGGCCTCGGCGCCCTGTTCCTCACCGTGTCGACACCCGCACCGGCCTCGACCGCGTGGCTCACCCTCGCCGGCGCCCCGGGAACGCCCGTGGTGGCGAGCCTGCGCGCGGCCAAGGCATCCACCTCGGCCACCCAGATGGTGCTGCCGGGTGCCTCCGGCAAGCTGACGCTGCGCAACTACGGCACCGTCGCCGGTGCCCGTCACGGTCCGGACCACGGGCTGGACCACGACGTCCGCGACGGCGGGCGGCGGCGCGCTCTCGCCTGCTGTCCTCGCCGGTCGTGGTCGCCGACAGCTCGCGCAGCCTCGGGCTCGCGGGTGCCGCCGCCTCCACGGCCGCGCGCTCGTTCGTCCTCCCGGCGACCGCCAAGGTGCCGGTGGGCGCCGACGCGGTGCTCGTCCAGGTCAGCGGCCGCGGCGGCACCGGTGCCGGCACCCTCACCGTGGGCTCGCGCGGCTCGGTGCAGGCCTTCGGCATGGCCAAGGGCAAGTGGAGCCACGACGTGGTTCTGCTGCCGCTGAGCGCCGCTCGCAGCATCAGCGTCGCCACCACGTCCCTCGGCTCGCTGGCGCGCATCACCGTGCTGGGCTACGTGTCCTGAGCCGCTCTGCACCGACGTCGTACGCCGTCGCCGTGGCGGCTGCTGCCGCGCAGCCCGCTGTCGTCGGGCCGACCTAGACTGACGGGGTCATGGCGACCCTCTTCGACGACCTCGGCCTGCCCACCCCGGCGCCCGAGCCCGCTGCTGCGACGCCGTCGGCCCAGGCCGCGGCGCTGGTCGCCGACCTCAACGCCGAGCAGCGCGCGGCGGTCGAGCACCGCGGCTCGCCGCTGCTCATCGTCGCGGGCGCCGGGTCCGGCAAGACCCGGGTGCTCACCCGGCGCATCGCGCACCTGCTCGCCACCGGCGACGCCGCGTCCCGGCGAGATCCTGGCGATCACCTTCACCAACAAGGCCGCGGGCGAGATGCGCGAGCGCGTGGTCGAGCTCGTCGGCCCGCGCGCCCGCGCGATGTGGGTGTCGACCTTCCACTCGGCGTGCGTGCGCATCCTGCGCCGCGAGGCGCCGCGGCTCGGCCTGTCGTCGAGCGTTCTCGATCTACGACGCCACCGACTCGCTAGCGGCTGATGACGCTGGTCTGCCGCGACCTCGACCTCGACCCGAAGCGCTATCCGCCGCGCGGCGTTCTGCGACGCAGGTGTCCAACCTGAAGAACGAGCTCATCGACCACGAGACGTTCGCCGGGCCAGCGCCACCAACCACCAGGAGAAGACCCTCGCCGAGGCGTACACCGAGTACCAGCGCCGGCTGCGGCGGGCGAACGCCGTCGACTTCGACGACCTGATCATGCTCGACCGTCGCGGTGCTGCAGCTGTTCCCCGACGTCGCCGAGCACTACCACCGCCGGTTCCGCCACGTGCTCGTCGACGAGTACCAGGACACCAACCACGCGCAGTACGTGCTGGTCAACGAGCTCGTCGGCCGTGGGCGACGACGGCGTACCGCCCGGCCGAGCTGTGCGTCGTCGGCGACGCCGACCAGAGCATCTACGCCTTCCGCGGCGCGACGATCCGCAACATCGAGGAGTTCGAGCGCGACTACCCGGACGCCACGACCGTCCTGCTCGAGCAGAACTACCGCTCGACCCAGACCATCCTGTCGGCGGCCAACGCGGTCATCACGCGCAACACCGCGCGGCGCGCCAAGCGGCTGTGGACCGACGCCGGCGACGGCGCGCAGATCGTCGGCTACGTCGCCGACAACGAGCACGACGAGGCGTCGTTCGTCGCCACGGAGATCGACCGGCTCTCCGACGAGGAGGGCGTGCCCGCGCGCGACGTCGCGGTGTTCTACCGGACCAACGCGCAGTCGCGGTCGCTGGAGGAGGTCTTCATCCGGGTCGGCCTGCCCTACAAGGTCGTCGGCGGCGTGCGCTTCTACGAGCGCAAGGAGATCCGCGACGCGGTGGCCTACCTGCGCTGCCTGGCCAACCCGGACGACGACATCTCGCTGCGCCGCATCCTCAACACGCCCACGCCGCGGGATCGGCGACCGGGCCGAGGCGCTGCGTCGAGGCGCTCGCCCAGCGCGAGCGCATCTCGTTCGGCGCGGCGCTGCGCCCGGCGCCGAGGAGGCGCCGGCGATCGCCACCCGGTCGCTGAGCCAGATCCAGCCGTTCGTCCAGCTGATGAGCGACCTGCGCACGCTCGTCGAGGCCGGCTCCGGGCCCGGCGACCGTGCTGGCCGCCGTGCTCGAGCAGACCGGCTACCTCGCCGAGCTCGTGGCCTCCGCCGACCCGCAGGACGAGACCCGCGTCGAGAACCTCGCCGAGCTCGAGTCGGTGGCGCGCGAGTTCGAGACCGACCAGCCCGAGGGCACCCTCGCCGACTTCCTCGAGCGCGTGTCGCTGGTCGCCGACTCCGACGACATCCCGGACGCCGAGGAGCACGGCGGCGTCGTCACGCTCATGACGCTGCACACCGCGAAGGGGCTCGAGTTCCCGGTCGTCTTCCTCACCGGTCTCGAGGACGGCGTCTTCCCGCACATGCGCTCGCTGGGCGACACCCGCGAGCTCGAGGAGGAGCGTCGCCTGGCGTACGTCGGCATCACGCGCGCCCGGCAGCGGCTCTACGTCTCGCGCGCGGTCGTGCGCTCGGCGTGGGGTGCGCCGTCGTACAACCCGCCGAGCCGGTTCCTCGACGAGCTGCCCGGCGAGCTCGTGCACTGGAACCGCACCGACCCGATCTCGTCGGGGGCGACGGCCGACCTCGAGCGCGGGCTTCGGCTCGGCGCCCTCGCTGCTCGCCGCCGCCACCCGGCCCGGTGCGAAGTCGCCGGGCAACCGCGAGGTCGTCTCGCTCTCGGCCGGCGACCGCGTCACGCACGACAAGTTCGGTCTCGGCACCGTGGTGTCGACGTCCGGCATGGGCGAGAAGGCCGAGGCCACCATCGACTTCGGCGCCGAGGGCACCAAGCGCCTGCTGCTGCGCTACGCCCCGGTCGAGAAGCTCTGAGGGCGCCCGCTACTGCTGAGCGGCGAGCGCGGCGACCGTCGTGATCGGCTGCGGCGGGAGCCAACCCGGAGGCTGCTTGGTGTGGCCGCGGTGCTTGCCGAACAGGTAGTACTCGGGGTCGGTCGGGCGGTCTGCCACGCGCACCTCGAAGTGCAGGTGCGACCCCGAGGAGTTGCCGGTGGTCCCGATCCGGCCCACGCGCTGCCCGGCGACGACGCGGTCGCCCTCGGTCACCGACACCCGCGAGAGGTGGCAGTACCAGAGCGTGACGCCCGTCCGGGTCTCGAGCACCACCATGCGGCCGTAGAGCGGGTGGTAGGCCACCGCGACCACCTGCGCGTCGGCCACGGCGCGCACCGGCGTACCCGACGGTGCCTGGAAGTCCAGCCCCGTGTGCCGGAACTGCCACGACGAGCCGGACTCCCCGAACCGCGCAGTGACGCGGTAGCGCGCGACCGGCACGGCCCAGGCGCGATCCGCGCGGCTGGTCCGTGAGGCGTCGCGCGCCTCGGGGATCTCGGCGGAGACATGGTCGACCTCGATCGGCTCGAGGACCGGTCGCGGGGCGGCCGCCAGCGGGGCGGGCGCGGCGAGCGCGACCGTGGGCGAGGCGGTGGTGGCGGTCGCGTACGACGCGGCCACGGCCGGCGCGACGGCGACGACGCCGACGATGGCCGCGGCCACGACGGTGGCGCGGCGGCGCGCGGATCCGGTCTGCTCCGGCACGACGGTCAGGGCGACCGGCGGTGGGTGCCGGTGGCGGCCGTGGGCGCGGGCCGCGGTGCGCTGCGGGTGCGGCCGGTGCTGCTCGCGATCGACGTGGCGCCCGCAGCCACCGTGTGGCCCTCGTGGTCGAGGTGCGCGAGGGTCGTGCAGATCTCGTGCACGACCCGGCCGTCGATCGGCAGGCTCATGTGGCCGCAGCCGCGCATGAAGACGTTCCGCGCCGACAGGTCGGGATGCACGATCGTCGCCGACCGCTTCGGCACCATCATCTGGTCGAGGTCGCTCCACACCGCCACGAAGCGGGTGCGGCAGCCGGGCGCCGGCTCGGCGAGCTCGCGGACCACGTCGCTGCCGGGGCGCAGCTGGCGCACGAGCGGGTGGGGCAGGACGAACGCCGGCATCGTGCCCTCGTGCGGGCTCCCCAGGGTCACGAGCGTGTGGACCCGCTCGTCGCCGCCGAGGCGCTGCACGTAGTAGCGCGCGACCAGGCCGCCCATGGAGTGGCCGACCACGTGCACGCGCTCGTAGCCGGTGTCCTCGCAGACCTGCTCGACCACGGCGCCGAGGCGGTCGGCGAGCAGCCGGATGTCGCCGGTGATCGACGAGTAGTTGACGGTGACGACGCGACCGAAGCCGCGGCGGCTCAGCGCCCGCCGGAGCAGGGCGAACACCGAGCGGTTGTCGACGATGCCGTGCACCAGGATGATCGGCGTACCGGCGGCCTCGACGTCGCCGACGAGCAGGCCGCGCTGCACCGGCGGCAGGTCGGCGAGCCCGGTGCGCTGCATGACGTCCTGCGTGCGCTCCTCGAGCAGCCCGAACGGCCACATGGCCAGGTGCGCGGTCCACCACGCGACCTCGACGGCGGTGCCGCGGACCCCGCTGGGCGTGGCCAGGGCGCGACGGGCGTTGCCGGCCTTCTCGCGGGCCTCGTCCAGCGTGCGGGCGACGCGCTCGAGCCGCCCCGGGACGCGGTCGGCGTCCGGGCTGGTGGGCTCGTGGGGCGGCACCCGGCGAGGGTAGTCCTTGCGCGCGCTCGTTGGGCATCCTCGACACGGGTCCGTGACCCGCCTGGGTACGCTGGAGCAGGCTCGTCAGAGCAGTCAGGCCCTCGAGGAGGCTCGCCATGAGCAGCACCGCCGTCGCCCCGCGCACCGCGTCGGGCGCCCCGATCCGGGTCGTCGTGGCCAAGCCCGGCCTCGACGGGCACGACCGCGGCGCCAAGGTCGTGGCCCGGGCCCTGCGCGACGCGGGCATCGAGGTCGTCTACACCGGCCTGCACCAGACGCCGGAGCAGATCGTGGAGACCGCGATCCAGGAGGACGCCGACGTCGTCGGCCTCTCGGTCCTCTCCGGCGCCCACATGACGCTGTTCGCGCGCCGTGCTCGAGCAGCTCACGGCGCGCGACGCCGGCGACATCGTCGTGTTCGGCGGCGGCATCATCCCCGAGGCCGACATCCCCGAGCTCGAGAAGCTCGGCGTCGCCAAGATCTTCACCCCCGGCGCCACCACCCAGTCGATCGTCGACTGGGTCGTCGCCGCGTCGGCGCCCCGCCTGACCCGAACCTCGCCGTCGCGGCGGGACGCGGCTGGCCGGTCGGCGCAGCGGTCGGGCCGTCGCGGCGGGACCGGGTCGCATCGTGCGTCACGGCGGGCCGATCTCCGGCCCTGCGAGCCGGGTCTAGGCTCGCGACGGTTCCGCGACGCCGCCACGGGTGCTCCGCTCGGTCCGGACGCTCCCTCGACAGACAGGACGCACCAGCGGTGGATCTGTACGAGTACCAGGCGAAGGACCTCTTCGCCAAGCACGGCGTCCCGACTCAGACGCGGCGAGGTCGTCCGGACGCCGAAGCACGCGCAGGAGGCGGCCGAGCGCATCGGCGGCCTCGTCGTGGTCAAGGCGCAGGTGAAGACCGGCGGCCGCGGCAAGGCCGGTGGCGTCAAGCTCGCCGCAGACGCCCGCAGGAGGCCGCCGAGAAGGCCGACGACATCCTCGGCCTCGACATCAAGGGCCACATCGTCCACCAGGTGCTCATCAACCCGGCGGCCGACATCGCGGAGGAGTACTACGTCTCCTTCCTGCTCGACCGCGCCAACCGCACCTTCCTCGCCATGGCGAGCAAGCGAGGGCGGCATGGAGATCGAGCAGCTCGCCGTCGAGCGCCCCGAGGCCCTGGCCAAGGTGCGCGATCGACGCGATCGTCGGCGTCGACCAGGCCAAGGCCGAGGAGATCGCCGACGCCGCCGGCTTCGACGCCTCGGTGCGCGACCAGGTCGTCGAGATCCTCAAGAAGCTGTGGGACGTCTTCGTCAAGGAGGACGCCACGCTCGTCGAGGTCAACCCGCTGGTGAAGACCCCCGAGGGCCAGGTCGTCGCGCTCGACGGCAAGGTCTCGCTCGACGAGAACGCCGAGTTCCGTCACCCCGACCACGAGGCGCTCGTCGACGACACCGCGACCGACCCGCTCGAGCTCAAGGCCAAGGAGAAGGACCTCAACTACGTCAAGCTCTCCGGCTAGGTCGGCATCATCGGCAACGGCGCCGGCCTGGTCATGAGCACGCTCGACGTCGTCGCCTACGCCGGCGAGGAGTTCGGCGGCGTCGAAGCCCGCCAACTTCCTCGACATCGGCGGCGGCGCCTCGGCGCAGGTCATGGCCGACGGCCTCGAGATCATCCTGGGCGACGCCGAGGTCAAGGCGGTGTTCGTCAACGTCTTCGGCGGCATCACCGCCTGCGACGCGGTCGCCAACGGCATCGTGCAGGCGCTGCAGATGCTCGCCGACAAGGGCGAGCCGGTCACCAAGCCGCTCGTCGTCCGGCTCGACGGCAACAACGCCGACCTCGGCCGGCAGATCCTCGACGACGCGGGCAACCCGCGTCGTGGAGCTCGTGGACACCATGGACGACGCCGCGCGCCGCGTGGCCGAGCTCGCCGCCCAGGGGGCCTGACACGATGGCGATCTTCCTCACCGAGAACACCAAGATCCTCGTCCAGGGCATCACCGGCTCCGAGGGCACGCAAGCACACGATCCGCATGCTCGGCTCGCGGCGCGAACATCGTCGCGGGCGTCACCCCCGGCAAGGGCGGCCAGACCGTCACCGCCGAGGGCCGCGACATCCCGGTGTTCAACTCCTGCCAGGAGGCCGTGGCCGCCACCGGCGCCGACGTCTCGGTGGTCTTCGTGCCGCCGAAGTTCACCAAGGCGCGCCGTGGTCGAGGCGATCGACGCGGCGATCCCGCTCGTCGTCGTCATCACCGAGGGCATCGCCGGTCCACGACACCGCCGAGTTCTACCAGTACGCCGCCGAACTCGGGCACCACGCGCATCATCGGCCCGAACTGCCCCGGCCTCATCAGCCCCGGCAAGTCCAACGCCGGCATCATCCCCGGCGACGATCGCCAAGGCCGGCCGCATCGGCCTGGTGTCCAAGTCGGGCACGCTGACCTACCAGATGATGTACGAGCTGCCGCGACCTCGGCTTCTCCTCGGCCGTCGGCATCGGCGGCGACCCGGTCATCGGCACCACGCACATCGACTGCCTCGCGGCGTTCGAGGCCGACCCCGAGACCGACGCGATCGTCATGATCGGCGAGATCGGCGGCGACGCCGAGGAGCGTGCTGCGGCGTACATCAAGGACAACGTCACCAAGCCGGTCGTCGGCTACGTCGCCGGCTTCACCGCGCCCGAGGGCAAGACGATGGGCCACGCCGGCGCGATCGTCTCGGGCTCGTCCGGCACCGCGCAGGCCAAGAAGGAGGCCCTCGAGGCCGTCGGGGTCAAGGTCGGCAAGACGCCGAGCGAGACCGCCCGCCTCATGCGCGAGCTCATCACCGGCGCCTGACGCCGCACGCACGTCGAGCGGGGAGCCACCAGCAGGTGGCTCCCCGCTCGTGCGTCCAGGTCCCGGGTACTAGCCCGGAGGCGGCGAGTCTGCCGCCGAGCCGATCAAGCCTGCCGCGGCGAGGCGGCAGCCTCGCCGCAGCCGGGCGTCACGGGCGCCGGGCGTCGCAGCCGTCGTGCGACACTCGCGGCATGCGGACCTCGGTGGTGATCGGCAGCGGACTGGCCGTGGCGGGAGTGCTGGCGGCGAGCCTGGTGGCGCCCGCGCAGGCGGCTCCGGTGGCGCGCGGAGCGGCTCAGGTCGGCGTGTCCGTCGCAGGTGCCGCGTCGGTGCCCGCTGCCGGCCCGACCCCGCGCACCTGGCAGGGCGGGCAGCCCGTGCCGGTCGCGCCGCGCTGGTGGCCGCAGGGCCGTTCGAAGCCGTCGGTTCCGTGGAGCACCGCGTGGCCCAAGCCGGTGAAGTTCGCCCCCACGGGGAAGGGTCGGCTCTCGGGCCGCGTCATCGTCGTCGACCCGGGCCACGACATCGGCAACTCCTCGCACCTGCGCGAGATCAACCGCACCTACTGGGTCGGCCTGCGCAAGATCTGCAACACCACGGGCACCGCGACCAACGCGGGCTACCCGGAGTCGACGTACGCCTTCGACGTCGCGGCGCGGCTGCGCCGGCTGCTGACCGCGCAGGGCGCCACGGTGATCCTCACGCGCGACCGCAACACCCGCGGCACGTACGGGCCGTGCATCGGGGCGCGCGGCACGCTGGCCGCGCAGCAGGGCGCCGAGCTCATGGTCGCCGTGCACGCCGACGGCGCCCCCGCGAGCGGACGCGGCTTCCACATCATCGGACCCAAGCTCTACCCGGGCTACACCGACGACATCTACACCGGGTCGAAGCGCCTGGCCAAGGCGATGGTCGCGGGCATGGTCGCCACCGGGCTGCCCCGCTCGACGTACCTGTCGCGCACGATCCAGCTGCGCAAGGACACCGGCGCGATCAACATGTCCGACGTCCCGACCATCACGGTCGAGACCCTCAACATGCGCAACAAGGCCGACGCGCGGCGCGCCTCGTCGAAGGCCGGCCGCCAGCTCGTCGCGCAGGGCCTCTACGCCGGCATCGTCCGCTACCTCGGTTGACGCCGCGAGTTACACCTCGAACCGACCGGTCTGCGCGACGAACTGGTCGGTTCGAGGTGTAACTCGCGGCCGGTCGGCCGAGTGTCGCTGGCCGGGCTGCGCGCTCGCGGGTGCGAGCATCGACGGGTGACCTCCATGCTCGAGCGCCCGGCACGCGAGGGGTCCTCGCGCACCCGTCGCCCGAGGCGCTCGCGGTCGGCACCCGAGATCGAGGTACGCCGCAGCGTCGGGCGCGACATCGTCGGCACCCGCCCCGTCGCGGCGATCACCGCGGCGCTGTGGGCGGCCGCGGTCGGGCTGGTCGTGATCGGCGCGCTGGTCGTGCTCGGCTGGGCCGTGAGCGGCCGCGGCGACGACGGGATCGGCACCGCGCTGGCCGCCACGGGCGTGGTGTGGCTCGTCGCCCACCACGCGCCGGTGGTCACCGAGGCGGGGGCCACGATCACGCTGCTGCCCCTCGCCCTCATGGCGCTTCCCCTCCTGGCCCTGCAGCGCGCGGGGCGCTGGGCGGCGCGCATCACGGCGACGACGACGGCTCCGGACGCCGCGCTGCTCGTGGTCGCCGCGACCGCGACCTACGCCGCGATCGCCCTCGGCGTCGCTCAGGTCAGCTCCATCGCCGGTGCAGGCGTGCCGGATCTCGCTGCGCTCGGCTGGGCGGCCCTCGTCGCGGTCGTCGGCCTCGGCTGGGGCGCGGCCTCAGGCGCAGGCCTCCTCGCGCCGCTGGGCGACCGACTGCCCGCCGCCGTGCGCCGCGCGGCCCTCGTGGCCGGCGTGTCGGGCGCGGCGCTCGTGGTCGCGGCCGGCGCGGTGTCCGTGGTCGCCCTCGTCGCGCGCTGGTCGACCGTCACGGGACTCGGACGCCAGGTCGCGCCGGGCGCGCTCGAGGCGGTCGAGCTGCTGCTGGTCTCGATCGTCTACCTGCCCAACCTGCTGCTCTGGGCGCTGTCCTACCTCGCCGGGCCCGGCTTCGCAGCCGGCGGCGGCGCCACGATCGACCCGTTCTCGGCGTCGGGCGCCCTGCTGCCCGGCATCCCGCTGCTCGGCGCGATCCCGGTCGACGCGCCGCCGGCCGCGCCTCTGCTGCTCCTCCTCCCGGTGGTGGCGGGGGTGCTCGGCGCGATGGCGCTGCGTCGCCGCGGCTCGCTGCCGCTGGCCACCGAGGCCGGCGCCGTGCTGCTGGGCGCGGTCGGCGTGGGTGCGGTGGCGGTCGTGGCCTCGGCCCTCGCCGGCGGCGCCCTCGGCTCGGCCCGGCTCGCGCAGCTCGGCCCGCACGCGCTGCTCACCGGCCTCGCCCTGGCCGGCCTCGTCGCCGCGGGCGGCCTGCTGGTGCTCCTGATCGCCCGGGTCTCCCGCGACGTCCTGCCGACGATCTGGGTCCACGGCGACGACTGACCCGTCTCTTCGGGCGGTACGCCGGACGCCTAGGATCGCGGCGTGCCCGCCACCCCCTCCAGCCGCCTGCGTCTCGTGGTGCTGGTGTCCGGCTCGGGCACGAACCTCCAGGCACTCATCGACGCGTGCGACGCACCGGGATTCCCGGCGGAGATCGTCGCCGTCGGCGCCGACCGTCCCGGGATCCTCGCCCTCGAGCGCGCCGAGCGCGCCGGCATCCCGACCTACGTCCTGCGCGTCGGCGACTTCGCCGAGCGCGAGCAGTGGGACGCCGCCTTCACCGAGGCGACGGCCGCCTTCGAGCCCGACCTCGTGGTGTCGGCCGGCTTCATGAAGCTCGCGGGCGCGGCGTTCCTCGAGCGGTTCGCCGATCGCTACATCAACACCCATCCCGCGCTGCTGCCGTCGTTCCCGGGCATGCACGGCGCCGCCGACGCGCTCGAGTACGGCGTGAAGATCACCGGCTGCACCCTGTTCGTGGTCGACGCCGGCGTCGACACCGGGCCGATCCTCGCGCAGCGCGCCGTCGAGGTGCTCGACGCCGACGACGTCGAGCACGCTGCACGAACGCATCAAGGTCGCCGAGCGCGACCTCCTCGTCGACGTCGTGGGCCGCATGGCGCGCGACGGTTGGACCGTCACCGGCAGGAAGGCCAGCATCCCGTGAGCACCCGACCCGTACGCCGTGCCCTCGTCTCGGTCTACGACAAGACCGGCCTCGACGAGCTCGCCCGCGGCCTGGCCGACGCCGGCGTGGAGATCGTCTCGACCGGCTCGACCGCGGCGCGCATCGCCGGGCTCGGCATCGCCGTGACGCAGGTGGCCGACCTCACCGGGTTCCCGGAGTGCCTCGACGGCCGCGTGAAGACCCTGCACCCGCGGGTGCACGCGGGGATCCTCGCCGACCTGCGTCTCGACGACCACCAGCGCCAGCTCGACGAGCTCGGCATCGCGGCGTTCGAGCTCGTCGTGGTCAACCTCTACCCGTTCGCCGACACCGTGGCCTCGGGCGCGGCTCCCGACGAGTGCATCGAGCAGATCGACATCGGCGGCCCCACCATGGTGCGCGCCGCCGCGAAGAACCACCCCAGCGTCGCGGTCGTCGTCTCGCCGTCGCGCTACGACGACGTCCTCACCGCGGTGCGCGCCGGCGGCTTCACGCTCGAGCAGCGTCAGGCCCTGGCCGTCGACGCGTTCGTGCACACGGCGAACTACGACGTCGCGGTCGCGTCGTGGCTGGGCAACGTGGTCTCGCCCACCGACGCCGGCACCGGCTTCCCGGCCTGGATCGGCGCGACCTGGGAGCGCGCGGAGGTGCTGCGCTACGGCGAGAACCCGCACCAGCCCGCGGCGCTCTACGTCACGAACCACACGCCGCGACCCGGTCTCGCGCAGGCCGAGCAGCTGCACGGCAAGGAGATGTCGTACAACAACTACGTCGACGCCGACGCGGCGCGGCGTGCGGCGTACGACCACGACGAGCCGGCCGTCGCGATCATCAAGCACGCCAACCCCTGCGGCATCGCCGTCGGCGCCGACATCGCCGAGGCGCACCGGCGCGCGAACGACACCGACCCGGTCTCGGCCTTCGGCGGCGTCATCGCCGCGAACCGCCCGGTCACGGCCGAGATGGCCCGCCAGGTGGCCGAGGTGTTCACCGAGGTCGTGGTGGCGCCCGGCGTACGACGACGACGCGCTGGAGATCCTGCGCGAGAAGAAGAACCTGCGCCTGCTCGTGGCTGCGGACGTCCCGGCCGGTGGCGGCGTGGAGATCCGGCCGGTCAGCGGCGGCATCCTGCTGCAGTCGATCGACCGGCTCGACGCGCCGGGCGACGACCCGTCGACGTGGACCCTCGCCTGCGGCGAGCCCGCCGACGAGGCGACGCTGCACGACCTCGCCTTCGCCTGGCGCGCGGTGCGCGCGGTGAAGAGCAACGGGATCCTGCTCGCCCGCGACGGCGCCGCCGTCGGCGTCGGCATGGGCCAGGTCAACCGGGTCGACTCCTGCAAGCTCGCGGTCTCGCGCGCCGGCGACGGCCGCTCGCGCGGCTCGGTGGCGGCGTCCGACGCGTTCTTCCCCTTCCCGGACGGCCCCGAGGTGCTGTTCGCGGCCGGGGTGAAGGCCGTCGTGCAGCCGGGCGGGTCCGTGCGCGACGACGAGGTCATCGCCGCGGCGACCGCAGCCGGCGTGACGATGTACTTCACGGGCACGCGCCACTTCTTCCACTGATCCGGTGAGCAGCCCCGCGACGCATCAGGAGCACCACCACCCGCCGCTGTGGGCGCTGGCTCTCGCGTTCGCGGTGGGTGCACTCGCGGCCGCTCAGAGCCGCATCAACGGGCAGCTCGCGATCGAGGTGCAGGACGGCCTGCTCGCGGCGACGATCTCGTTCGGCAGCGGGCTCGTGCTCGTGCTCGTGATCTCGCTGTCGCTGCGCGGTCCGCGCGAGGCGCTGCTGCACGGCCTCCCCGCAGAGCTGCGCGCTGGGCGGCTCCGTTGGTGGCACCTTCTCGGTGGCTTCCTCGGCGCGACGTTCGTCGCCGGTCAGGGCCTCGTCGTCCCGCTGCTGGGAGTGGCCCTGTTCACGGTGCTCGCGGTGGCCGGCAACACGACGTCGTCGATGCTCACCGACCGCGCCGGCATCGGCCCTGGTGGTCGGCGTCCGATCACCGCGCGGCGAGTGGTCGCTGCGATCGGCACCGTGCTCGCCGTCGCGCTCGCCGTCTCCGGTCGGCTGTCCAGCGGCGACCTCGTGCTGTGGGCCGTGCTCCTCGCACTGCTGGCAGGTGCCGGCACCGGGGTGCAGCCGGCGCTCAACGGCCAGGTGGCCGCGCGCACCGGAGAGCCGCTCGTCGCGACCGTCGGCAACTTCGTCGTCGGCACGGCGGGCCTGCTCGTCGCCCTCGGCATCGAGCACGCCCTCGGGCACGCGTGGCGCATGCCGCCGGCGCCGTGGGAGTCGCCGGTGCTGTGGCTCGGCGGTGCGATCGGGGTCGCGTTCATCCTCTCCGCGGCGATCGTGGTCCGGCCGCTCGGCGTGCTCCTGCTCAGCCTGCTCAGCACGGCGGGCCAGCTCACCGGGTCGCTCGTCTCGGACCTGGTCTTCCCGACCCCGGGCACGGTCGTGACCTGGCAGCTCGTCGCCGGCGTGCTGCTCACCGGGTGCGCCGTCGCCTTCGCGGCGTACCGGCCCCGCCAGGCGCCTGCGGCCGACTGAGCCGCGCCGAACGCCCGAAGCCCGTGCACCGGGGGACTTCCGTGGCACGCTGCGGTCATGGGGCCGTTCCATCTCGCGCAGCTCAACGTCGCGCGGCTGCTGCACCCGCTCGACCACCCGGCGCTCGCGTCGTTCGTCGACAACCTTGCGCCCGTCAACGCGTCGGCCGACGCTGCGAACGGTTTCGTCTGGCGGCTGCAGGAGGAGTCCGGAGACGCGACCGGGCTGCGGCCGTTCGGTGACGACATGATCGTCAACCTCAGCGTGTGGGACGACCTCGAGAGCCTGCGCGGCTACGTCTTCGGCAACGCGCACTCCGCGATCTTGCGTCGCCGCCGCGAGTACTTCGTGCCGATGGACCAGCCCCACGTCGTGGTGTGGTGGGTTCCGTTCGGGCACCGGCCCGAGCTGGACGAGGCACGCGAGCGGCTCGACCACCTCGAGGAGCACGGCCCGACGCCGTACGCGTTCACGCTGCGCACGGCCTTCCCGCCCGTCGAGGGGTGAGCGCCTGAGCCGGACCCCGCTCAGGGCCGCGCGGCGGCTTCGGCAGCGTCGAGGACGACGTCGATCCCTGTCGTGATCACGTCGTCGGTGGTGAGGCGCATCAGGCTCTCGGCCTGACGGGCCACGTGCGGATGGGTCGCCGGGTCGACGCGACCGAGAGGCTCGACCCAGTGGTCGTCCGGGCCGCCCGTGCCGGGGTCGTTGAGCCGTCCTGCCGCCAGCGCGCTCGCGAAGGCCAGGACGTAGCCGGTGTAGACGCCGTAGAAGCGGACGGCCGCGTCGTCGTCGAGCCCGGCCTCCGTGAAGGCGGTGAGCACGTGCTCGATGGCCCGGAGCTCGGCCGGGCCGCTGGTCGAGCGGGTGCCGGCCTCGACCCCGATGCACGGGTGGTCGCACATCACCTGCACGGTCACGAGGGCGTACGAACGCAGCCGAGCGCGCCAGTCGCCGGAACTGTCCGCCGTGGCATCGACCTGCGCCAGCAGACGGTCGAGCAGGGCGAGCACGAGCTCGTCCTTGTCGCGGAAGTGCCGGTAGATCGCCGTGGGGTCGGCGCCGAGCTCGGCGCCGAGCCGTCGCACCGACACCGCGTCGGCACGCCCGGAGGCCGCGAGCCGGATGCCGGCGTCGAGGATCGACTCGCGGTCGAGCTGCGGTCGCGGTCGTGCGGGACGTCGGTCGCGGACGGTCATCGGCCTCTCCTCTCGCTGCGATGCTGCCGGACGCGTGGCCGTGCTGCTGCGCGGGGGCCGTCCCGCGCACGTTGCGTTCGTGTAAACACCGTAGTCAACACCGTTGACTTTGGCCACTCCGACGCCCTAGGTTCCCGGCAACGCGAAGGGGAGCCGATGAGCAGGGACACGTTGTTCGTCAACGGCACGTGGTGGTCCGCCGGGATGGGGTCGTCCGCGCCTGGGGCGGTCGCGGTGCGGTCGGGGCGCATCAGCGCCGTCGGCGCCGAGGAGCAGCTCCTCGAGGCGGCCGCACCGGGGACCGAGGTCGTCGATCTCGAGGGCGGGCTCCTGCTCCCCGGTTTCCAGGACGCGCACGTGCACCCGGTGATGGCCGGCGTCGACCTCCTGCGCTGCGACCTGCACGGCTGCGAGTCGCTGGACGACGTCCTGGCCACGATCGCCTCCTACGTGGCCGAGCGCCCTGAGCTGGAGTGGGTCGTGGGCGCGGGCTGGTCCATGGAGCACTTCGCGGGCGGTACGCCGACGCGGCAGCAGCTCGACAGCGTCGTCGGCGCGCGACCGGCGTACTTCCCGAACCGGGACGGGCACGGAGCCTGGGTGAGCACGGCCGCCATCGAGCGCGCCGGCCTCGGTGCCGCGACGCCGGATCCGGTGGACGGACGGATCGAGCGGGAGGCCGACGGATACCCCGCGGGCACCCTGCACGAGGGGGCCGCGCACCTGGTCGACCACCTGCTCCCCGAGGTGGGTCCCGACCTTCAGCGCGCGGGCCTGCTGGCCGCGCAGGAGCACCTGTTCTCCCTCGGCGTCACCAGCTGGCAGGACGCCGCCGTCGGCGCCATGTTCGGCCAGCGGGACATCCTCGACGTCTACCTGCGCGCCGCCGAGTCCGGTGACCTCGTGGGCCGCGCGGTGGGTGCCCTGTGGTGGGACCGCAACCGCAGCAGCGACCAGATCCCCGAGCTCGTCGAGCGTCGCGGAGCGGGGCAGCTCGGGCGCTTCCGCCCCACCACGGTCAAGATCATGCAGGACGGCGTGGCGGAGAACTTCACCGCCGCGATGCTGGAGCCCTATCTCGACGGGTGCGGCTGCCACACCGAGAACGACGGTCTGAGCTTCGTGGACCCTGTCGGGCTGCGCGAGTACGTCAGCAAGCTCGACGCGGCGGGCTTCCAGGTGCACTTCCACGCCCTGGGCGACCGCGCAGTGCGGGAGGCCCTCGACGCCGTCGAGGCGGCGCTCGTGGCCAACGGACCCACCGACGGCCGGCACCACCTGGCCCATCTCCAGGTGGTGCACCCGGACGACATCGCGCGGTTCGCCCAGGTCGGGGCATCGGCGAACATCCAGGCGCTCTGGGCCGCGCACGAACCGCAGATGGACGAGCTGACCATCCCGTTCCTCGGCGAACGACGTGCGGCCTGGCAGTACCCGTTCGGCGCGCTCGAGCGCGCCGGGGCGCACCTCGTGGCCGGCAGCGACTGGTCGGTCAGCAGCGCGAACCCGCTCGACGGCATCCACGTCGCGGTCAACCGGGTGTCGCCGGGTGCGCCCGAGGGGACCCCCGCGCTGTACGCCGAGAACGCGCTCACCCTGGCCTCCGCGCTGACGGCGTACACCGCGGGCTCGGCTCGTGCCAACCATCACGACGACACCACCGGGCGGATCGAGGTGGGCATGCTCGCCGACCTCGTGGTGCTCGACCGCGACCCCTTCGCGGCCCCGGCCGTGGAGATCGCCGATGCGCAGGTGCGCAGCACCTACGTCGAGGGGCAGCGCGTGTTCGCCGCCGGGTGAGCACCGCCGAGTCCCGACCCGATCCGACCCCTGCCACCCAGCCTGCTGGAGGACCGATGTCCCTGCTCTCCCGATCCCGTCGTCGCTCGGTCGTCGTAGGTGCTGCCGCGGTCGCCGCGGCGAGCCTGCTGCTGGCCGGGTGCAGCGGCAAGGCCTCGTCCGACCCGTCGCCGACGACCACCGGCGGCGGTGCCGCCTACGAGCTCACCGCGCTGACTCCGGCCCCGAAGGGGGACATCGACTCGTTCACGTGGTCGCTGTACGCCGAGCCGCTCTCGCTGTCGTTCGCCTACGCCTTCGACTACCCGCCCAACCAGGTGCTCGCCAACGTCTGCGAGAGCCTGCTGCGATGGAACGCCGACCTGTCGTACAGCCCGGGCCTGGCGACGAAGTTCGAGAACCCGACGCCGACCACGTGGGTCTACACCATCCGCCAGGGCGTGACGTTCCACGACGGAACCGCGCTGACGGCGGACGACGTCGTCGCGTCCCTGAAGTACCACCTCAACCCCGACGTCGGGTCGTACTGGAACAGCGTCTACCGCAACGTGAAGTCGATCGAGAAGACGGGCTCCGACCAGGTCACGGTGACTCTGACCCAGCCGGACGCCCTGTGGAACCAGTACATGGCCGTGAGCCCGGGCACGGTGGAGTCCGCGGCGACACTGGAGAAGGCCGGCGCCGACTACGGCAACCCGAGCACCGGGGTCAACTGCACCGGGCCCTTCGCGTTCGACTCGTGGACCCCCGGCCAGAGCATCACGCTGAAGCGCTTCGACGGGTACTGGGACACCTCGCTCACGGCCAAGGCCGGCTCGGTGAAGTTCGTCTTCCTCCAGGACCCCAACACCCGCATCAACGCATGGCAGTCCGGCGAGGTCGACGGCGGCTGGCAGGTGCCGCCGAACGCGTACGCCCAGCTGACCAGCAGCGGCAAGGGTTCTCTCTACTACGGCACCAACACCACGGTCGTGAGCCAGATCGTCAACAACCTGAGCGGTCCGCTCAAGGACGTCAAGGTCCGCCAGGCGCTGCTCATGGCCATCGACCGCCAGGGCCTCATCAAGGCCGGGGAGAAGGGCGTGGCCGACCCGGCGCAGGCGCTGGCCACGCGCAGCACGTGGACCGGCGTACCCACCAGCGACGTCGACGCCTACTACGCCGAGCTTCCGCAGTACCCCTACGACGTGGCGAAGGCGAAGGCTCTCGTGGCCGACGCGGGCATCGCGGGCAAGAAGATCGTCATCGCCACGAGTCCGATCTCGTCGAACGCGGACATCCTCACGCAGGCCACCGCCGAGGCCGCCAAGGCCATCGGGCTCGTCCCGGAGATCCAGTCGATCTCGCCGGACAAGTACACCTCGCTGTTCAGCGACCCGGCGGCGCGCAAGGGGATCGACCTGTTCTTCACCACCTGGTACGTCTCGTTGGGCGACCCGATGGAGATGTACGGCGTCCTGCGCACCGGCGAGTTCAGCAACTACGGGAACTGGTCCAACGCCGCCTTCGACGCGGCGACCGAGAAGGCGCTCGCGACCGCCGACACCGTGGCGCGCTCGCAGTTCACCGCGCAGGCGCAGAAGATCGCACAGGAGGAGCTCCCTTGGCTCCCGCTCTACACCGTGCCCACCTCGGTGTGGCTCGGCTCGAAGATCACCGGTGTCGCGCCGTCGATCAACTACATGTACTACCCCTGGGCCGCGACGATCGGCTCGACCTCGTGACCGAGCTGCACTGGATCAGCGCCACCGACGCGCTCGACCGGTTCGCCCGCAAGGAGCTCTCGCCGGTCGAGCTGCTCGACGCAGTCCTCGCACGCGCGGACGTGGTCGAGCCGTCCATCAACGCGTTCACCGAGCAGCTGCGGGACGAGGCCTACGCTGCGGCGCGCGAGTCCGAGCGGCGGTACGCCGGCGGTGGTGACGTGCGCCCGCTCGACGGGATTCCGTTGGTGCTCAAGGAGGAGCAGCCGATCGCCGGCCGCACCCTCGAGGAGGGCTCCCTCGTCGAGAAAGGGGTCGTGGCCGAGCTGACGCACCCGGTGGTCGACCGCGTGCTCGCGGCCGGCGCGGTGGTGCACGCCCGCACCACGACGCCGGAGTTCTCCTGCGCGCCGTTCACCCACACCGAGCTGTGGGGGGTCACGCGCAACCCGTGGAACCTCGACATGTCGCCGGGCGGCTCGTCCGGCGGGTCGGGTGCCTCGCTCGCGGCGGGCAGCACGGTGCTCGCCACCGGGTCCGACATCGGCGGTTCCATCCGGCTGCCGAGCTCGTTCTGCGGGGTCGTCGGGTTCAAGCCGCCGTTCGGCCGCGTCCCGGGGCTCGCCCCCTTCAACCAGGACACGTACTGCGCCGACGGACCGATGGGTCGCACCGTCGCCGACGTCGCGCTGCTGCAGAACGTGCTGGCCGGACCGTGGTCGGGCGACCAGGCGTCGTTGCGTCCGGCGTACCGCATCCCGGAACCCGAGGCGGTGCACGGGATGCGCGTGGCGCTGTGCATCAGGCTCGGCGACTTCCCGGTCGACCCGGTCGTCGAGCGCCACACGCGCGAGTCCGCGGAGGCGCTGCGCTCGGTCGGCGTCGTGGTCGAGGAGGTGGAGCTGCCGTGGCGGCGCGAGGACGTCGTGTCGGCCGCATGGGCGCACTTCGGCTCCATCTTCGGCGCCGGCCTCGGCCTGCTGCCCGACGAGGCCGTCGAGCTCCTCATGCCCTACACGCGCGCCTTCGCCGAGAAGGCCGCCGGATTCGGCGACGCCGAGTCACGTCTGACCGGGCTCATGGCAGAGGCGCGGCTGTACGAGCCGCTCGGCGAGCTGCTCGAGCACCACGACGCGCTGCTGTGCCCGACCGTGGGTGCCCAAGGGCTCGTCGCCGGCGACGACTATCTCGGCACGACGGTCGACGTCGACGGCACGGCCCACGGCTGGGAGGACGTCCTCATGACGATCCCGTTCAACGTGGTCGGGCGCGTCCCTGTGCTCAGCGTGCCGTCCGGCATCGCACCGAACGGGGTGCCGACCGGCGTGCAGGTCGTCGGACGAACCTACGACGACGCCACCGTCTTCCGGCTGGGCGCGGCGCTGGAGTCGGTGCTCCCGCGCTGGGCGGACGAGTCGTGGCGACCGACGCTGTAGTGCCGGCGCGGAGCGGACTCGCCGTCCCGCGCGCGGTGCCGATGATCGCCTGGCGGCTGCTCGGCCTCGTGATGACGCTGCTCGTCACGTCGTTCTTGGTGTTCGCCTCGCTCTACATCGCGCCGGGCGACCCGATCGACTTCCTCATCCAGGGGCGCAGCCCTTCACCGGAGGCGATCGCGTCGATCAAGGCGCAGTACGGTCTCGACGACCCGTTCCTCGTGCAGTACCTGACCTGGTTGGGCAACGCGCTGCACGGCGACTTCGGACGCTCCTTCCAGTACCGCGACGACGTCTCGTCGCTCATCGCGTCCCGGCTGCCGACCACGTTCGGCCTGGTCGTGCTCTCGGCCCTGCTCATCATCGTGGTCGGCCTCGGTGCCGGCATCGCCGGATCGCTCACCGCCGGTCGCACCCCCGACAAGGTCGTGCTCGTCGGGGTGACCGTGCTGGCAGCGATCCCGTCGTTCGCGGCCGCGATCCTGCTCATCTCGGTCTTCTCGGTGCGCCTGGGGGTGTTCCCGACGTACGGCGCGGGGGAGGGGTTCGCCGACCGGCTCTACCACCTGACGCTGCCGGCTATCGCGCTCTCGCTCACCTTCATCGCGCTCGTCGCGCGCGTGACGCGGTCGTCCATGCTCGACGAGCTCGGCCGCGAGCACGTCGAGGTGGCGATGAGCCGGGGCGGCGCCCGGTCTACCGTCGTACGACGCCATGTGATGCGCAACGCCTCCGGCCCCATCCTCACGATCTCCGGGCTCCTCGTCGCCGGGCTGCTCGTGTCCAGCGCAGTGGTCGAGACCGCCTTCGGGCTGGACGGCGTGGGCTCGCTGCTGGTGACGTCGGTCGACAAGGCGGACTTCCCCATCGTGCAGGCCATCGTGCTGCTCATCGTGGCCGCGTTCGTCGTCATCAACTTCGTCGTCGACCTCTTCTACCCGCTCATCGACCCTCGGGTCACGGCCGGGGATGCGATCCGATGAGCGTCGCGATCGAGACACCGAGGCGCGGCCGGCTCGGAGCCCTGCGCGCCTTCGGCGGCTCGTGGCTCTACTGGGCCTGCGTCGCGGTGCTCGTCGGCTTCGTCGTCGTCGCCCTCATCGCTCCGCTGATCGCGCCCTACGACCCCGACGCCACGAATCTGTCCGACACGCTGGCGCCACCGAGCCCTGAGCACTGGCTCGGCACCGACGAGGCGGGCCGCGACACCTTCTCCCGGCTGCTCTACGGTGCGCGGACCAGCCTGGTCGGGCCCCTCTGCGTCGTCGTGTTCTCGACCATCCTGGGTGTCGTGGTCGGCCTCGTGGCGGGGTGGCGCGGCGGCTGGGTCGATGCGGTGCTCTCCCGCGTGCTCGACATCCTGTTCGCCTTCCCGGGCCTGCTGCTCGCGATCCTCGTGGTCGCGCTGTTCGGCAAGGGACTCGCAGCACCCATCATCGCGATGTCGATCGCGTACATGCCGTTCGTCGCCCGGCTGACCCGCAGCCTCGTGGTGCAGGGGAAGTCCCGCCCGTACGTCGCGGCCTACCGGGTGCAAGGCTTCGGACCGATCCACACGTCCGTGCGCAGGCTGCTGCCCAACGTCTCCTCGACGGTCCTGGCGCAGTCGACGTTGAACTTCGGGTATGCGCTGCTCGACCTGGCGGCGCTGTCCTTCATCGGGCTCGGCATCCAGCCTCCGACGGCCGACTGGGGTTCGATGGTCAACCAGGGTCGTGGCGCGGTGCTTGCGGGGGAGCCGCTCAGCGCGGTGGCCCCGGCCCTCGCGATCGTGCTCGTGGTCGTCGCGTTCAACATCGTCGGTGAAGAGCTGGGCGACCGGATCGCGCGGAGGGACGCCTGATGAGCCTGCTCAGCATCGAGGGGCTGTCGTTGCGGCTGCCGGCGTTCGCCGCGCGGCCGGTGCTCGACGGCGTCGACCTCGCCGTCGAGCGCGGCGAGGTCGTGGGCCTGGTGGGGGAGTCCGGCTCGGGCAAGTCGGTCACCGCGCGTGCTGTCCTCGGGCTCACCCCTGCGGGCGCCGAGGTCGACGGGCGCATCCTGCTCGACGGCATCGACGTCGCGACCGCGTCGCGCGACGAGCTCCGCCGTCTGCGCTCGACGACCGTCTCGATGGTGTTCCAGGACCCGCGCGCCGGCATCAACCCGTTGCGCACCGTCGGCGACTTCATGACCGAGTCGCTGACCCGCAACCGCGGCGTCGACCGGCGTACGGCTCAGGCGCGGGCGCTCGAGCTCCTCGACGCGGTCGGCATGCCCGACCCCGAGCGCCACCTCCGGCAGCACCCGCACGAGCTGTCCGGCGGCATGCTCCAGCGCGTCATGATCGCTGCCGCGCTCAGCACCGACCCGGACCTGCTCCTGTGCGACGAGCCGACGACCGCGCTCGACGTCACGACGCAGGCGGAGATCCTCGGCATCCTCGGCCGTCTGCAGGCCGACCGTGGTCTCGGCGTGCTGTTCATCACCCACGACCTCGACCTCGCCGCCGCCGTCTGCGACCGCGTCCACGTGATGTACGCCGGTCGCATCGTCGAGCAGGCGAGCGCGGCCCAGCTCTTCGCCGAGCCCCACCACCCCTACACCGCGGGCCTGCTCGCCTCGACCCCGGACATCGACGGCCTCCACGAGCGGCTCGTGCCGGTGCCCGGCTCGCCGCTCGGGCTGCTCGACTCGCCCTCGGGGTGCGCGTTCGCGGACCGATGCTCGTTCGTCGATCCCGGACGGTGCCGGGACGCGCCGCCGCCACTGGTCGAGGACGGCCTGGGACGCCGCGTCGCCTGCGTGCGCAGCGACGAGGTGTCGGTGCAGCTCGCCGCCCTCGGCGGCGGTCACGGAGGTGCGGCATGACATCGCTGCTCGACGTCAGCGGGCTCAGCAAGAGCTATCGAACCCGGGGGACCACGGTCCACGCGGTGGCCGACCTCTCGTTCCGGCTGGAGGCCGGCGGCAGCGTCGGGCTCGTGGGCGAGTCGGGTTCCGGGAAGTCCACCACCGCGCGCATGCTCGTGGGACTCGAGCAGCCCGACGCCGGGCGCATCCTCGTCTCCGGCCGGCCCCTCGACCTTGCCGCGAAGGGAGGGACCGCGCGACGCGCCCGGGCACGTGCCGTGCAGATCGTCTTCCAGGACCCCTACCTCTCGCTCGACCCTCGCGTGCGGGTGGGCGACGCCCTCGACGCCGTGCTGCGGCTGCACACCGACCTCGACTCCGGCGGGCGGTCGGCCCGCACCCGCGAGCTGCTCGGCCAGGTCGGTCTGGGCGACCGCGAGGCGGCCGCCCTGCCACGACGCCTCTCGGGCGGGCAGCGCCAGAGGGCTGCGATCGCGCGTGCGCTCGCGGTCGATCCGGCCGTACTCGTCCTCGACGAGGCGGTCTCGGCGCTGGACGTCTCCGTGCAGGCGCAGGTGCTCAACCTGCTCTCGGACATCCGTCGGACCACCGGCATCGGCCTGGTGTTCGTCAGCCACGACCTCGCCGTCGTGCGATACGTGTGCGACGAGGCGCTCGTGCTGCACCGCGGCCGCGTCGTCGAGCAGGGAAGCACCACAGACCTGCTCACCGCCCCGGAGCACCCCTACACCCGGCTCCTGCTCTCGTCCCTGCCCCGCCCCGGCTGGGACCTCGCCGCGATCAGCGCGCTGCGTCGCGAGGTCGCGTCGGCCACCTCGGTCGACGGGGCGTGAGAGGATCCCGCCCGTGACGGCGACGATCCTGGACGGCAAGGCCACCGCGGCGGCGATCAAGGCCGAGCTCGCGGCGCGGGTCGCGGTACTGCGCGAGCACGGCATCACGCCCGGGCTCGGAACCGTGCTGGTGGGCGACGACCCGGGCAGCCACTCCTACGTCGCCGGCAAGCACCGCGACTGCGCCGAGGTCGGCATCACCTCGCACCGCGTCGACCTGCCGGCCGACGCCTCCCAGGCCGCAGGTCGACGAGGCGATCCTCGAGCTCAACGCCGACCCGACCTGCACCGGCTACATCGTGCAGCTGCCGCTGCCGAAGGGCCTGGACGAGAGCGCGCGCGCTCGAGCTCATCGACCCCGACAAGGACGCCGACGGTCTGCACCCGACCAACCTCGGCCGGCTCGTGCTCGGCATCCCGGCGCCGCTGCCCTGCACGCCGCGCGGCATCGTCGAGCTGCTGCGCCGGTACGACGTGCCGATCGCCGGCGCCGAGGTCGCGGTCGTCGGCCGTGGCGTCACCGTGGGCCGACCGCTCGGGCTGCTGCTCACGCGCAAGAGCGAGAACGCCACCGTGACCCTGTGCCACACCGGCACCCGCGACCTCGCGCGCTCACACGCGCGGCGCCGACATCGTCGTGGCCGCGGCGGGCGTGGCCCACCTGATCACCGCCGACCTGGTCAAGCCCGGGCGCGGCCGTGCTCGACGTCGGCATCACGCGCACCGACGGCCGGGCTCGTCGGCGACGTCGCACCCCGACGTCCGCGAGGTCGCCGGCTTCGTCGCGCCGATGCCCGGCGGCGTCGGGCCGATGACCCGCGCGATGCTGCTCGCCAACGTGGTCGAGGCCGCCGAGCGCGCGGCCGGGCTGGCCTGACCGTGCTCCGCGGGCCGTGCCGGCGCCGAGTGGCCGATCGCCGTGGCCGCTGACCGCGGTGGTCGTGGCCGGCCTCGTGGTCGTGGCGCTCCGGGCACTTCCGTCGCGGGCACCATCGTGCTCTCCTTCGGCATCGCGCTCGCGCTGTTCCTGCGGCTCCTGCTCTCGCACGTCCGACGCCGGCCTGCTCGCCGTGCGGTCGAAGACGATCGACCTGGTCGTGCTCACGGTGCTGGCCGTGCGGCATCGACGTCGCTCGTCCTGTGGGTGCCGCCGCCGAGCACCTGAGGCGGCGCGTCCGCGTCACGTCGCGGATCCCCGCCCGCCGTGCCCCGCGGGGCCGCTGACGGGTAGCCTCTCCCCAGATGTCTTGATGACGAGATATCCCGCAGCTCGACGTCGGGTCGCAGCAGCCCCGGCGCCGCCGAACGAGGAGCGCGCCATGGCCCGTACCCCCGTCACCGTCACCGTCACCGGCGCCGCCGGCCAGATCGGCTACGCCCTGCTCTTCCGCATCGCCTCCGGCCACCTGCTCGGCGCCGACGTCCCCGTCCGGCTGCGCCTGCTCGAGATCACCCCGGCGCTCAAGGCCGCCGAGGGCACCGCGATGGAGCTCGACGACTGCGCCTTCCCGCTGCTCACCGGCATCGACATCACCGACGACGCGCGCGCCGCGTTCGACGGCGCCAACGTCGCGCTGCTCGTCGGCGCCCGTCCGCGCACCGCGGGCATGGAGCGCGGCGACCTGCTCTCGGCCAACGGCGGCATCTTCAAGCCGCAGGGCGAGGCCATCAACGCCGGTGCCGCCGACGACATCCGCGTGCTCGTGGTCGGCAACCCGGCCAACACCAACGCGCTCATCGCCGCCTCGCACGCGCCCGACGTGCCGAAGTCGCGCTTCACCGCGATGACCCGCCTCGACCACAACCGGGCGCTCACGCAGCTCGCGAAGAAGGCCGGCGTCACGGTCAACGACATCACCAACCTGACGATCTGGGGCAACCACTCCGCGACCCAGTACCCCGACATCTTCCACGCCGAAGATCAACGGCGCCAACGCGGCCGAGGTCATCGACGACCAGGCGTGGCTCGAGAACGACTTCATCCCCACCGTCGCCAAGCGCGGCGCCGCGATCATCGAGGCGCGCGGTGCGTCGTCGGCGGCGTCGGCCGCCAACGCCGCGATCGACCACGTCTACTCGTGGGTCAACGGCACGCCCGCGGGCGACTGGACCTCGGCCGGCGATCGTCTCCGACGGCTCGTACGGCGTCCCCGAGGGCCTCATCTCGTCGTTCCCCGTCACCTCCGACGGCGGCGAGTGGGAGATCGTCCAGGGCCTCGAGATCGACGACTTCTCGCGCGCGCGCATCGACGCCTCCGTCGCCGAGCTCGCCGAGGAGCGCGAGGCCGTCACCGACCTCGGCCTCATCTAGCCAGTCCCGCACCAGACGTCCGTACGACCGGACGCCGGACGACCGGCGACCGACCCAGAACAAGGAGCACCCGTGGCGAAGATCAAGGTCGTCAACCCGGTCGTCGAGCTCGACGGCGACGAGATGACGCGGATCATCTGGCAGTTCATCAAGGACAAGCTGATCCTCCCGTACCTCGACGTCGACCTGAAGTACTACGACCTCGTCGATCGAGAACCGCGACGCCACCGACGACCAGGTGACGATCGACTCGGCCAACGCCATCAAGCAGTACGGCGTCGGCGTGAAGTGCGCGACGATCACGCCCGACGAGGCGCGCGTCGAGGAGTTCGGCCTCAAGAAGATGTGGAAGTCGCCCAACGGCACGATCCGCAACATCCTCGGCGGCGTCATCTTCCGCGAGCCGATCGTCATCTCGAACATCCCGCGGCTCGTGCCGGGCTGGACCAAGCCGATCATCATCGGCCGCCACGCCTTCGGCGACCAGTACCGCGCCACCGACTTCGTCATCCCGGGCAAGGGCAAGCTGACGCTGACGTTCGCGCCCGAGGACGGCGGCGAGCCGATCGAGCTCGAGGTCTTCGACTTCCCCGGCGGCGGCGTCGCGATGGCGATGTACAACCTCGACGACTCGATCCGCGACTTCGCCCGCGCCTCGATGCGCTACGGCCTCGACCGCGGCCTGCCGGTCTACCTCTCGACCAAGAACACGATCCTCAAGGCCTACGACGGCCGCTTCAAGGACCTCTTCGCCGAGGTCTTCGAGACCGAGTTCAAGGCCGAGTTCGACGCCGCCGGCATCACCTACGAGCACCGCCTGATCGACGACATGGTCGCTGCGGCCATGAAGTGGGAGGGCGGCTACGTCTGGGCCTGCAAGAACTACGACGGCGACGTCCAGAGCGACACCGTCGCGCAGGGCTTCGGCTCGCTCGGCCTCATGACCTCGGTGCTCATGACCCCGGACGGCAAGACCGTCGAGGCCGAGGCCGCGCACGGCACGGTGACGCGCCACTACCGCCAGCACCAGCAGGGCAAGCCCGACCTCGACCAACCCGATCGCGTCGATCTTCGCGTGGACCCAGGGCCTGGCCTACCGCGGCAAGATGGACGGCACCCCCGAGGTGACGCGCGTTCGCCGAGACCCTCGAGCGCGTCTGCATCGAGACGGTCGAGGAGGGCAAGATGACCAAGGACCTCGCCCTGCTCATCGCCCCGGACGCGCCGTGGCTGACCACCGAGGAGTTCCTCGACGCGATCGACGAGAACCTGCAGAAGGCCATGGCCTGACGCTGATCCCGCACTGAGCGAAGGGCCGCCTCCCGTCAGGGGAGCGGCCCTTCGCTCTGTCCGCACGGCGGCTGGTTGGATGAGCGGGTGCTCACCGTCGTCACCGCCAACGTCAACGGCGTCCGTGCCGCGGCGCGACGCGGTGGGCTGGACTGGCTGGCGGCTGCCGGGGCCGACGTGCTCTGCCTGCAGGAGGTGCGCGCCACGGACGAGCAGCTCGCCGAGGTGCTCGACGACGCCGGGCTCGGCCACCTGCACGTCGCGCACACCGAGGCCGAGGCGAAGGGCCGTGCCGGGGTCGCCGTGCTGACGACGGCGCCGCACCGCGCGGTGCGCATCGGCCCGGGGCCCCCGAGTTCGCGGGCAGCGGCCGGTGGGTCGAGGTCGACATCGACACCGACCTCGGCCCGCTCACGGTGGCGAGCACCTACGTGCACACCGGCGAGGCGACCGACGACGCGCGGCAGGCGGAGAAGTACCGCTTCCTCGACGCGGTCGAGGCGCGCCTCGCGGCGATCGGACGCCGCAGGCGGCACGGCATCGTGTGCGGCGACCTCAACGTCGCGCACACCGAGATGGACATCAAGAACTGGCGCGGCAACCGCGGCAAGGCGGGTTTCCTCGAGGGGGAGCGCGCCTACCTGACCCGCTGGCGCGACGATCTCGGGTGGACCGACCTCGGCCGCGCCCTCGGCGGCGACGGCCCCGGCCCCTACACCTGGTGGTCGTGGCGCGGCCGCGGCTTCGACACCGACGGCGGCTGGCGCATCGACTACGCGCTGGCCACGCCGGGTCTCGCGGCGCGCGCCGTCAAGGCCGAGGTCGGCAAGGCGCCGACGTACGCCGAGCGCTGGAGCGACCACGCGCCCCTCACCGTCACCTTCGCCTGACCCGCTCCACGACTCGAGGAGAAGACCGATGACTGCACCCGTGCGCGTCCCGTTCGGCCGGACCGGCATGGACATCACTCGGGTCGGCTTCGGCGCCTGGGCTGCCGGCGGGGCCTGGCGGTGGGGCTGGGGCGCGCAGGACGATGACGACTCGATCGCCGCCATCCGTCACGCCGTCGAGCTCGGCGTCAACTGGGTCGACACCGCGCCGGTCTACGGCTGGGGTCACTCCGAGGACGTCGTACGCCGTGCCCTCGAGCCCTTCTCCGAGGCCGACCGGCCGTACGTGTTCACCAAGACCGGCCCGGAGCGCCTCGAGGACGGCGAGTCGCACATGCGCGGCGATGCGGCCTACCTGCGCGCGGAGACCGAGGCGTCGCTGCGCCGGCTCGGCGTCGAGCGCCTCGACCTGCTCCAGGTGCACTGGCCGCCGGACGACGGCGCGGCGGTCGAGGACTACTGGGCGACGCTGGCTGCGCTGCGCGACGAGGGGAAGGTGGCGCACATCGGCCTGTCGAACCACGACGTCGACCAGCTCGCGGCGGCCGAGGCGATCACCCACGTCGAGACGCTGCAGCCGCCGTTCTCGGCGATCGAGCGCGCGTCCGCCGCCGACGTCATCCCGTGGTGCCACGAGCACGAGACGGGCGTCATCGTGTACTCGCCGATGCAGGCCGGACTGCTCAGCGGCAGCTTCACCGCGGAGCGCATGGCGGCCCTCGACGAGAGCGACTGGCGCCGCGAGGACGACGAGTTCACCGTGCACCTCGAGCGCAACCTCGCTCTCGCGGACGCGCTGCGGCCGATCGCCGAGTCGCGCGGGGTCGGCCTGGGTGCCGTCGCCATCGCCTGGACGCTCGCGTGGCCTGGCGTGACTGCGGCCATCGTCGGGGCGCGCAGCGCCGCGCAGGTCGACGGCTGGATCGCCGCGGCCGACCTGATGCTCGACGAGAGCGAGCTCGACGCCGTCGCCGGCGCGATCGCCGCCACCGGGGCGGGCCGGGGTCCTGCACGTCCCTGACGGGCGCGCGTCAGGGACGGCGGGCGGGCCGGGACGGAGTCGGTGCCGCGCAGTGCAGCACGGACTTGTCCGGGGAGCCCGGGGCGCTGGACTGGCCACCGGGATGATGTCGCCGGGCGACCACGAGCAGCGCGACGGGCACGAGCACCAGGGCGAGCAGCACGAGGACCACGTCGATGTGCACAGCAGCTCCCTCCTCGGCTCCTGACATGGTGCCAGGGGAGGGGACCTCGGACCAGGAGCAGGCAGGTCCTCTGCACGAACGCGTGGTGCGGCGTGCGTCGGCTCAGGCGGGCAGGCGCGGGTCCTGGACCCGCTCGCGGATCGCGGACGCGGCGTCGTCGTCCGGCGCCGCCTGCGCCTCGAGCTCGGCCGCCACGCGCTGCTGGTAGCGCGAGACCTCGCGCGACCGCGTCGCGTCGTCCCAGCCCAGCACTCCGCCCATGAGTGTCGCGGCGTGCCGCGCGGCGACGAGGCCGCGGTCGCCCGCCTCGAGGTAGAGCCGCGTACGTCGCGTGAGCACGTCCTCGACGTGCAGCGCGCCCTCGTGGCTCGCCGCGTGCACGATCTCGACGGCCAGGGTGCCGGCGCCGCCGGGCACCTCCCGTGCGAGAGCGGGGTCGTCGGCCACGACGTCGAGCAGCTCGGGGAGCAGGCGGCCGTAGCGGTGCGCCAGCCGGTCGAGGTGGTCGTCGTCGACGTGCTGCGCGGCGACATGGGTGCGCGCCTCGCGCAGCACGTCCTCCGGCTCGGCCGCGCCGATCAGCGGCACGTCGGCCGTGGTCGAGGCCGGGATGTCGCCGAGGTCGTCGCGGCAGCGGTCGACGGCGTCCTCCGCCATGACGCGGTACGTCGTGTACTTGCCGCCGGCGATCGTGACGAGCCCGGGCAGCGGACGCCGCACCGTGTGCTCGCGGGAGATCTCGGACTCCGAGAGCCCCTCGGTGTCGACCAGCGGGCGCAGTCCGGCGTACAGCCCGATGACGTCGGACTCGTCGAGGTTCGAGGTGAGCGCCGCGTTGGCCTGCCCCAGCAGGTAGGCGAGGTCGGCGTGCGTGGCCGACGGGTGCGACAGGCCGTGGTGCCACGTCGTGTCGGTGGTGCCGATGACCCAGGAGCGTCCCCACGGCAGCACGAACAGCACCGAGGTGGGGGTCTTGGTGATGAGCGCGACCGAGGCGTCGATCCGGTCGCGGGGGACGATCAGGTGCACGCCCTTGCTGGGACGCATGCGGATGGGGTTCTCGACGCCGGCGAGCTGCTCGGTGAGCCCGGCCCACACGCCCGTGGCGTTGACGACGACGCGCGCGGGCACGTCGTGCTCCTCGCCGGTCATCGCGTCGAGGACGCGGGCTCCGACCACGCGCTCGCCGTCGCGTGCGATCTCCGTGACGCGGGCGCCGGAGACGAGCGAGGCGCCGTGCGAGGCCGCCGTGCGTGCGAGCTCGAGCGTGTGCCGCGCGTCGTCGACCTGGGCGTCGTGGTAGCGGATGGCGCCCGCCAGGGTGTCGGCGCGCAGCGACGGGAAAGCCTTGAGGGCGGCGGACTTGCTCAGGTGGCTGTGCCGCGGCACCGAGGGCTGCAGCCCGCCGAGGGTGTCGTAGAGCGTGAGCCCGGCGCCGACGTACGGGCGCTCCCACACGCGGTGCGCGAGCGGGTAGAGGAACGGCAGCGGGGTCACGAGGTGCGGCGCCAGCCGGTCGAGGAGCAGCGCGCGCTCGCGCAGCGCCTCGCGCACGAGGGCGAAGTTGAACTGCTCGAGGTACCGCAGCCCGCCGTGCACCAGCTTGCTCGAACGGCTCGAGGTGCCCGCGGCGTAGTCGCGCTGCTCCACGAGGCCGACGCGCAGCCCGCGCAGCGCGGCGTCGAGCGCGATGCCGCAGCCCGTGACGCCGCCGCCGACGACGAGCACGTCGACGCCTCCGCGCAGCCGCTCCCACGAGGCGGTGCGGTGGGCCGAGTCGAGCAGACCGGGGGTCGTCATGCCGCACGTCCGAATCCGGCGGCCGGCACCGCGTCGAGGAAGCCGGGCTCGGTCATGCCCGCGGCCGCGAAGGCCTCGAGCACCGCGCTGCGCACGGCCGGCACCGTGCGGGTCTCGACGAGGGCGATGGCGGATCCGCCGAACCCGCCGCCGGTCATCCGGGCCCCGTGCGCCCCTGCTGCGAGCGCGGTGCTCACAGCCAGGTCGAGCTCGGGGCACGAGACCTCGTAGTCGTCGCGCAGGGAGGCGTGCGAGGCGGTCATGGCCGGGCCGATGGCGCGCACGTCACCCGCGCGCAGCAGTGCGACAACCTCGAGCACACGACCATTCTCCGTCACCACGTGCCGGACGCGTCGCCGCAGGGTGTCGTCGTCCAGCGCGGCGAGCGCAGCGTCGAGGTCGTCGACGTCGCGCAGGGCCGGGACCCCGAGCAGCGCGGCCGCCTGCTCGCAGGCGCGACGCCGTGCGGCGTACTCGCCGTCGACGAGCCGGTGCGGCGCCCGGGTGTCGATCACCAGAAGGGTGAGCCCCTCGGCCTCGAGATCGAACGGGATGTGCTCGACCGCGAGGCTGCGGGTGTCGAGCAGGAGCAGGTGCCCCTCGCGCGCCTGGGTCGAGGCGAACTGGTCCATCACGCCGCACGGCATCCCGACGAAGTCGTTCTCCGCCTTCTGGGCCAGCAGCGCCACCGTCGCCGAGCGGTCGGGCCGCCCCGGCCAGGTCGAGCAGGGCCCCCGCGGTCGCGCACTCGAGCGCGGCCGAGGACGAGAGTCCGGCGCCCCGCGGCATCTCGCCGTCGACGAGCACGTCGGCGCCGGGGAGGTCCACGCCGTCCTGCGCGAGCGCCCAGGCCGTGCCGGCGACGTACGCGGCCCAGCCGGTCACCGCGCCCGGCGCGAGACCGTCGAGCGAGGTCTCCACCACGTCGGAGCCGGTCTGCTGCGACGCCATCCGCAGCGCGCGGTCGTCGCGGCGCGCCGCCGCCACCCGGATCTCGAGGGGGAGGGCGAGCGGCAGGACGAAGCCGTCGTTGTAGTCGGTGTGCTCGCCGATGAGGTTCACCCGGCCGGGCGCCCGCCAGAGCACCTCGGGCGGACGGCCGTGGACGCGTGCGAACGCCTCCGCCGTGCTGCCGGTCACGGGCCCGCGACCTCGCGCAGGCGGGCGGCGACGGACTCGGGCTCGCGGTCGTTCACGAAGGCGCCCATGGCCGACTCCGACCCGGCGAGGAACTTCAGCTTGTCGACGCTGCGCTGCACGGAGAACAGCTCGAGGTGCAGGGCACCGAGCTCGCGGTCGACGTGAACGGGGGCCTGGTGCCATGCCGCGATGTACGGCAGCGGGATCCCGAAGAACGCGTCGCCGCGGCGCAGGAGGTCGAGGTAGACGCCGGCGAGGTCGTCGCGCTCGGCTCGGTGCTGAGCGCGGCCAGGTCGGGGACGCGACGGCGCGGGTAGAGGTGCACCTCGACGGGCCAGCGTGCTGCGAACGGCACGAACGCCACCCAGTGCTCGCTCTCGAGGACCACGCGACGGCCGTCGGCGAGCTCGGCCGCGACGACGTCGTCGTAGAGGTTGCGCCCGGTGCGCTCGTGGTGCCGGCGTACCGAGTCCAGCTGCACGCGGGTGCGGGGCGTGACGTACGGGTAGGCGTAGATCTGGCCGTGCGGGTGGTGCATCGTCACGCCGATGGCCTCGCCGCGGTTCTCGAACACGAACACCTGCTCGACGCCGGGCGTGGCCGACAGCTCGGTGACGCGGTCGGCCCAGGCCTCGACGACCAGACGCGCGCGCTCGACGCTGAGCGCCGCGAACGAGGAGTCGTGGTCCGGCGTGAAGCAGACCACCTCGCAGCGGCCCCAGGCCGAGTGCTCCTGGAAGACGCCGGTGGAGCCCCACTCCGTGGGCAGCCCGGTGAACGACGGGAACCGGTTCTCGAAGACGACGACGTCGTAGTCGTCGCTCGGCACCTCCGTGAGGTTCCCCTCGCGGCTCGGGCACAGCGGGCAGTCGACGGCCGAGGGCAGGAACGTGCGGTCGAGGCGCGCGGCGGCGACCGACACCCACTCGTCGAGCAGGGGGTCGAGCCTCAGCGCCGGGGCCTCGCCGCGCGGGTCGAGCGACGCGGGTGTCGACCGTGCACCGCTCGGGCGCACCGTCGTGGTCGAAGTGCAGCAGCTCCCGACCGTCGGCGAGGGTGATCTGCGTGCGCCTCATGACGGTCCTTCCTCGCGCACGACGGCGACCCCACCGGGAGGCACGGTCACGGTCCCGGGCACCGCGACACCGGTGACGATATCGGTGCCGGTGGCGGCCACCGACGCCTCCGAGCCGGTGTGGTTGAGCACGAACAGCCAGGTCTGCTCGCCGGCCCGGCGGCGCTGCACCTCGACGCCGGCGGCCGTGCTGACCACCGGCGCGACGCCCGCCGCCTCGACCATGCGGCCGACGTGGCGCGCGGTGGTGGCGGCGTCGGTGCGGGTCGCGACGTACCACGCGACGCCGGCCCCGTGCTCGTGCCGCGTGATCGCGGGAGCGCCCGGGACGGGGCCGTCGACGTAGCGGGCGACCGCCTCGGCGCCGGCGAGCACCAGGTCCTCGGTCCACACGTCGGCGGTGCCGCCGTCGTCGAGCCGCACGGACTCGCCCTCGAGCAGCGGCGCGAACTCCTCGACCCGCACGCCGAGCAGGTCGCGGAAGGCTCCCGGGTAGCCGCCGGGGCGGACGTGGTCGTTCTCGTCGACGATGCCGGAGAAGTAGGTGACCACGACGTGCCCGCCGTCGCGCACGAAGGCGTCGAGCACCCGGGAGGCCTCGTCGTCGGCGAGGTAGAGCGTCGGCACGACCACGAGGCGGTAGCCCTCGAGCGACTGGCCGGGCGCCACGACGTCGACGGCGACGCCGAGCTCCCAGAGGGCCTCGTGGAACGCGCGCGCCCGGTCCGGGTAGCGCACGTCGACCGACGGGTGCGAGTCGAGCTCGCAGCCCCACCAGGCCTGCCAGTCGAACACCAGCGCGACCTCGGCCTCGACGCGGCTGCCGGACAGCTCGCCGAGCCGCTCGAGGATGCCGCCGAGCTCCACGACCTCGCGCCACAGGCGCGTGTCGGTGCCCGCGTGCGGGACCAGGCCGGAGTGGAACTTCTCGGCACCGGCGATCGAGGCGCGGAACTGGAAGACGTTGAAGCCGTCGGCACCGTGGGCGACCTGCTGGAGCGCGTCCCGGCGCAGCTGGCCCGGGCGCTTCGCGGTGTTGCGCGGCTGCCAGTTCACCGCGCTCGGCGAGGTCTCCATGAGCAGCCACGGGGCGCCGCCGGCGAGCCCGCGCGTGATGTCGGCGCTCAGCGCCGCCTCGACGTGGGTGCGCGGGTCGGCGAAGTCCGGGTAGTAGTCGGTCGAGACGACGTCGACCTCCGCCGCCCATGCCCAGTAGTCGAGCTGGTTGAAGCGGGTCATCACCATGAAGTTCGTGGTGACCGGGATGCCGGGGGAGAGCCGGTGCAGCAGGTCGCGCTCGGCCCGGAACTCCTCGAGCAGCAGGTCGGAGGCGAATCGCCGGTAGTCCAGCTGCTGCGTGGGGTTCGACCACGCGCCGTCCGGGGTGAGCCGCGGCGGGAGCACCTCGTCGATCGAGGCGTACCGCTGGCTCCAGAACGCGGTGCCCCACGCGTGGTTGACGCCGTCGACGTCGCCGTACCGCTCGCCGAGCCACGACCGGAACCGCTCGGCGCACACGTCGCAGTAGCAGCGGGAGGTGTGGCAGCCGTACTCGTTGCCGACGTGCCACATGCGCAGTGCGGGGTGCTGGGCGTAGCGCGTCGCCAGACGCTCGACGAGCGCGAGCGCGCCCTCGCGCCAGGCCGTCGAGGACGGGCAGTACGCCTGGCGCGCCCCGGGCCAGCGGGTGCGTCCCTCGTGGTCGACCGGGAGCGACTCCGGGTGCCGTCGCGACAGCCACGGCGGTGGTGACGCCGTGGCTGTCGCGAGGTCGACGCCGACGCCGGCCGCTCCCAGGCCGTCGAGGACGTCGTCGAGCCAGTCGAACCGGTAGTCGCCGGGCGACGGCTCGAGGTGGGCCCAGGAGAAGACCCCCACGGTGGCCAGGGAGACGCCGGCCTCCCGCATGAGGTCGCGGTCCTCGGCCCAGACGGCGCGCGGCCACTGCTCGGGGTTGTAGTCGCCCCCGAAGTGGACGCGCCCGGAGTTCCAGGGCACGGCTGGTGTCATCCCTTCAGACCCGAGCTCGCCACGTTCTCGACGAACGTCCGCTGTGCGAGCAGGAACACCGTGATCGGCGGCAGCATGGCGATCATGACGCCGGCGAGCACGAGGTTGGCGTTGTCCGCGGCCCGGCCGCCCAGGGTGGACAGGGCGACGGACAGCACGTTGTTGTCGAGGTTCCCGCTGTCCAAGATGATCAGCGGCCAGATGAACGAGTTCCAGGCGTAGAGGAACGAGAACGTCGTCAGCGTCGCGATGGCGGGCACGGAGAGCGGCACGAAGATCTGCCACAGGACGCGCCAGCGCGAGGCGCCATCGATGACCGCGGCCTCCTCGAGCTCCTTCGGGATGCTGACGAAGAACTGTCTCATCAGGAACGTCCCGTACGCCGTGAACACGAACGGGATCACCAGGCTCACGAGGTCGTTCACCCACCCGATCGTCACCATCAGGCGGTACAGCGGGATGAGCAGGACGACGAACGGGATCATGATCGAGCCGAGGTAGAACAGGAACAGCTTGTCCCGGCCGGCGAACTTGACGCGCGCGAACGCGTAGCCGCCGAGGATGCTGGTGAGCACCTGCCCCACCACCACGAGGATCGTGATGAGCACGGTGTTGGTGAGCGAGCGGTCCAGCCGCGAGAGCGCGAGCACCTCGCTGTAGTTCTGCGTCTCGAACTGCACCGTCTCCACAGGGGAGGCGTTCTCCTTCGGCGCGAACGTGTCCCCGCCGGTCGGGTTCGACGGATCCACGAAGGTGTTCACGATGCGGCTGCGCTCGAGGTAGGCCTCGACCGGGTCGCCGCCGCCCGCGGGCGTGTGCGTTGACGACCGGCCTGTTCTCGCCACCGACGTCGACCGTCGCGCCCGTGGGCTGGACCTGGTCCTCCTTGGCGAACACCACCTGCTCGTTGGTGGCGACGCTGCGGTACTCGCCCGCGCTGCCGCCGCCCGCGACCTGGGCGAGGTCGGCCGAGAAGGACCCGACGGTGACCGTGAACAGCGGCACGTCCTTGCCGTCGACCTGCGCGGTCGTCGGCGCGAACGGCAGCAGGCGCGGCGGATAGGTGGTGATGTCCTCCGAGGTCTTGAACGACCCGAAGAACGCCAGGACGAACGGGATGAGGACCACGAGACCCGCCACGAACAGGATCAGGTAGACCGAGGCTCGCGCCGAGTGCTCCTTGAAGCCGCGCGCCTTGCGCCGAGTGGCTGTCTGGCTCATGTCAGTTCTCCACCTCGGCGCGCTGACGCCGGAACTGAGCCAGCGTGAAGAAGAAGATCAGGATGAACAGCACCCACGCGACGGCGCTCGCGAGGCCGAACGCGTTCTGCTGGAAGCCGAGCTGGTAGAGGTACACGACCGGCGTCAGCGTGGCGTTGTTCGGGAAGCCGACGGGGTTCGGCTGGTTGAGCGCGTAGACGATGTCGAAGAGCTGGAGGCACAGGATCACGGTCGTCGCCGTGACGAAGAACGTGGTCGAGGCCAGGGACGGGATCGTGACGTGGCGGAAGCGCTGCCAGGCGTTGGCGCCGTCGAGCTCGGCCGCCTCGTAGAGCTCGCGGCTGATGGACTGCAGGCCCGCGGAGAACAGCACGGTGTTGAAGCCGAACTGCGCCCACGAGAACACGATCACGACGGTGATCAGCGCGATCGAGGGCAACCACCAGACCTGCGGGAGCCCGAAGGGCACCGACGGGTCGGAGAGCCAGCCGATCTCCACGCGCTCGGGCAGCGGGTCGCCCGGCAGGATCGCGTTGACCTTGCTGCCCCACTCGCCGATCGCCCAGTTGATGGTGCCGGTCTGGGCGTTGAACAGGCCCTTCCAGATGAGCGTGACGCCGATGACGCCGGCGACGCTCGGGACGAAGAAGATCGCCCGGTAGAGCTTCACGCCCGGGTAGTTGGTGTTGATCAGCACCGCGAGGATCAGGGCGCTGACGACCGACAGCGGCACCGCCAGCACGAGGAACCAGAAGATGTTGGTCAGCGACTGGTGGAAGATCGGGTTGGTCAGCGTCGAGAGGTAGTTCTCGATGCCGACGAACGTCGGGCTCGTGAGGCCGTCCCACTGGAAGAACGAGATCACCAGCGAGAAGGCCAGCGGGAAGGCGAAGAACGCCAGGAAGCCGACGAGGTTCGGCGAGAGGTACATCCAGCCGATCATGCGGTCGGACTGCTTGGCGGTCGCATGGAACCAGCGAGCCGCGTCCTGCGACCACATGACGCGCGCAGCGAGCACGCTGCCCACGGCGAGGACGATGAGCGCGGTGTTCAGCACCGGGCTCGCGCGGTAGGCGTCGGCGATGTACGCCAGGCCGCCGGGGATGTCGATGACGATGAGCCACCACACCAGGCCGACGGCGGCGATGCCGAGCCCGACGCGGCCGAGCCACATCGCACCGGTCGCGCCGGCGGAGCCAGCGCGCGCCCTCTTCTCGATGCGCCGGGCGATGACCCACCACGCGATGCCGAGGAAGACGAGCACGAGCTGCCAGATCGCCGCCTGGAACGCGCCGGCGAACACGTCGAGGCCCTCGTAGAGGCCGAGCGTCTCGCCGAGCATCGCGACCGACCCGAGGATCGCGCCGTACAGCATCGTGAACGAGAACGCGCGGGCCACGTGACGGCGTCGGTGGATCGGCCAGAGCACGCCGCAGGTTGGCGACGATGCCGACCACGCCGATGACCGCGAGGACCGTGCGCGGGAGCGAGTCGAGCTTCCACACCCCGGTCGAGACGTTGACCAGCACGTACGCGCTGGCGAGCGCGAGGACGAGGTGCCAGATCTGCACGAGCCGCAGCCGCGAGCGGAAGCGGCCGTCGGTGTCGGGCGGTGGCGCGGCCGCGGGTGCGGCGGCCACCTGCGGCGGGGCTGCGATGGACATGGCGCTCCCGAGAGTCGGTGCGGCTGTGCCCGGTGCCTGGCGCGGCGGCTGTCAGGGGCGCGGCGCGTGAGCCGGACTGGGGTGGGCCGGGACGGCGCGTCTAGAGCGCCGCGAGCCGGGCCGAGGACCGGATCGGGGGGCGGGCCGGCGGACCCGCCCCCCGATTGTCGGTGCCGGGTGTCCTACTTGAAGGCGCCGGCGGTGTCGACGGCCTTGCAGACCGTCGTTCTGGTACTGGTCGATCGTGATCTGGCCGTTCATCAGGGCGTTGACGGTGTCGTTGCTCGCCTTGTCGAACGCCGGCCAGTTGCCCTCCCACAGCGGGCCCTCGGCGACGGGGTTGTTCTGGATGCCGTCGACGAACGCCTGGTTGTTGGTGGGCGGGGTGTAGGTCAGGAACTCCTGCACGAGGGCCGGGTCGTTGCGCGACGGGATGTTCGCGCCGAGCGACGAGATCTGCGCCTGGACCGTCGGCCGAGGTGAGCTCCTGGACGAGCTTCACGGCGGCGGCGGGGTCCGCGGTCTTGGCGTTGATCACGTACGCGCCCCAGAACTGCCAGTTCCCACCGGGGGCGGCGACCGGTCGGGAGCGGGGCGACGTCCCAGTTGAAGTCCTTGATCTCACGGCTGCCGGGGGTGGCCCAGCGGCCGTTCATGAACATGCCGACCTTGCCGCGCCTTGAAGGGGGGCTCGCGAGTCCTCGCCGAACTTCACGGCGGCACCCGAGTCGTAGAGGCCCTTGAAGAACTTCATGCCGTTGACCGACTCGGTCGAGTTGAGGTTGCAGGCGGTGCGGTCGTCGTTGAAGAACGAGCCGCCGGCCGAGTTGATGAAGTAGCCGTAGTTGGCCCACCAGGAGTTGGCGCCGAAGCCCTTGACGCCGGTGCCGCCCTTGGTGGTGATCGCCTGGGCGACCTCCTGGAACTTCTCCCAGGTCCACTGGCCGTTCTTGGCCAGCTCGATCGGGTTCTCCGCGCCGGCCTTGTCGATCAGGTCCAGGTTGAGGTACATCGCGAACGTCGAGACGTCGCGCGGGATGCCCCAGAGGAAGCCGTCCGCCTTCTGGCCGGTGGCGGGGTCGACCTGCAGCTGGTCGGTCGGGCCGGCGTAGAAGTCACCGGGGTTGAGGCCGGCGGTCTGCGCCTGCTCCGAGAAGTTGAGCAGGAGACCGGCCTTCGCGAAGTCGGCGACGTCGGTGCCCGGGATCCAGAACACGTCGGGGGCGGTGCCCGCGGCGAGCTCGGTCTTGAGCTTGTCCTGGTAGGGCGAGCCCTCGGAGTTGCCGGCCTGGTAGGTGAGCTTGAGGCCGATGTTCTTCGCGGTGATCTCGTCGGAGATGCTTCTTGTAGACGTCCGCCTCGGCCTGGTTGTCCGGGCGGGTGCGCCAGCTGAGCGCGACCGCCTCCGTGCTGGCCGAGGCGGTGGGCGAGCCGGACGTCGACCCTGAGTCGTTCGTGCTCGCGCACGCGCTCAGCGTCAGCGCGACGCCCAGCGTCGCGATGACCGTTGTGCGGATCCTCATGTTCTCCTCTTCTCCTATCTCGACCCGCCCCGACGACCGTCGCACGGGTGACTTCGCGACGCCGGGTGGCGCCACGGAAGCTGGCTATGGGGCTCCGACGACGTCGACCGCCAGGCCCGCGACGGCGAGCTCGGCGAGGACGTCGGGGTCGGCGGAGGCGTCGGTGACGAGCAGGTCGATCTCCCCGACCGGGCAGACCCGCGCCACCTCGACCTCGCCGAGCTTGGTGCCGTCGGCGACGACGACGGTGCGGCGGCTGGCGCGCACCATCGCGCGCTTGATCTCCGCCTCGGCCACGTTGCGGTTGGTGACACCGCCGGTGGCGTCGATGCCGTTGCACCCGATGAAGGCGATGTGCGCGGTCAGCTGCTCGAGGAGGAGCGTCGCGTACGGGTTGACCAGGGAGTGCTGCAGCGGGCGCACCGTGCCGCCGCTCGACGATCACCGTGATGCGGTCGGCGGCCTGCTCCAGGCGCAGCGCCACGTTGAGGGCGTTGGTCACGACGGTGACGTCGCGCAGGTCGCGGCGGGCCATGAGGGCCTCCGCGATCGCCGTCGTGGTCGACCCGACGTCGAGGATCACGACGTCGCCGGTCGAGACCAGCGAGGCGGCCCGGGTGCCGATCGACACCTTCTCGGCCGCCTGCTCGGCGGCGGTGAGCTCGAGCGGCTTCTCCGCGACGCCCAGCGAGACGGGCACCGCCCCGCCGCGCACGCGGCGAAGCCGGCCGTAGGCCTCGAGAGCGGCGAGATCCGAGCGGACGGTCACCGTCGAGACCGCGAAGTGCTCGGCGAGCTCGGTGACGCGCGTGAACCCGCTGCTCTCGACCAGGTCGGCCATGTGCCGCTGTCGGATCTCCGCCGGGACCCCCAGCAGGTCCGAGCCCGGGTCGCCGGCCCGCACGGGTGCGGGAGAGGGCGGAGTCGGTGTGGGCGTCGTCACACTCGCAGCCTGTCGGGCTTGCGGTTGTCTGGCAATGCTTTCGCCATCTTTCGAAACCTCATCGTTACCGAACCGCTCCGAAAGGCATGGATAAGTTGCGGAGGTCTGGCGAGCGGGGTACACGGCCACCCGGGCGGGGTGCCGAGGCCGCCGCCGCACGCTCGCGTCCCTAGGATCCGGTCATGGACGACCATCCCGGCACCGGGGCGCTGCGGTGAACGAGTTCCTGCTCAACCTGGGCGTGGTGCTGCTGTTCACGCTCATCGGCGGCTTCTTCGCGGCCGCCGAGATCGCCCTGGTCTCGCTGCGCGACAGCCAGGTCCAGCGGCTCGAGGCCGAGCGGGGCAAGCGCGGGCAGAAGCTCGCCGACCCTCGTCGCCGAGCCCAACCGCTTCCTCGCCGCCGTCCAGGTCGGCGTCACGATGGCGGGCTTCCTGTCCGCCGGCTTCGGTGCCTCACGGATGTCGCCGCAGGTGGCCCCGCTGCTCGTGCAGGCGGGGCTGCCGCAGGGCGCGGCCGACGCGGTGGCCTTCGTGCTCGTCACGATCCTGCTCGTCTACATCTCCCTCGTGCTCGGAGAGCTCACCCCGAAACGGATCGGCCTCCAGCGCGCCGAGGGCATCGCCCTCGCGGTGGCGGGCACGGTCGACTGGCTGGCCCGCGTCACGCGGCCGTTCATCTGGCTGCTCTCGCGCCTCGACCGACCTGCTGGTGCGCGCGCTCGGCGGCGACCCGAACGCCAACAAGGAGCTCATCAGCGACGACGAGCTGCGCGGCATCCTCGCCTCGCAGGAGTCGCTCACGCCCGCAGGAGCGCGAGCTCATCGACGACGTCTTCGACGCGGGGGAGCGCGAGGTGCGCGAGGTCATGGTGCCGCGCACCGAGGTCGAGTTCCTCGACTCCACGATGCCGGCGTACAAGGCGGCCCGGGTCGTCGTGGAGCTGCCGCACTCGCGCTATCCGGTCTTCCGCGAGTCGCAGGACGACGTCATCGGCTTCGTGCACATCCGCGACATCCTCGCCCCCGACGTGGCCGACCGCGGGATCCGGCTCGGCGACCTCGTGCGGCCCGTGCTCATGCTCCCCGGCAGCAAGCGCGTGCTGCCCGCGATGTTCGAGATGCGTTCCGGCGGGCACCATCTCGCGATCGTGGTCGACGAGTACGGCGGCACCGCGGGCATCGTGACCCTCGAGGATCTCGTCGAGGAGCTCGTCGGCGACATCCGCGACGAGTACGACGTCGACGAGCCCGAGCCGCGCCGCGCAGGCGCCGACCTGGTCGTCGACGGGCTGCTCAACATCGAGGACTTCGCCGACGAGACCGGGGTCGAGCTGCCCGAGGGCCCGTACGAGACGGTCGCCGGGTTCGTCATGGCCGAGCTCGGCCGGCTCCCCGAGGTGGGCGAGCAGGTCCGGGTCGGGCCGCTCACGCTCACCGTCTCCGAGCTCGACGGCCGCCGCGCCTCGCGCATCACCGTCAGCCGGGGCGAGGCGGTAACCGCGTCGACGGACGACGACCCCGCGGTGGGAGGATCGCCCGCATGACCGCGTCGCCCCGTGTCCTGTCCGGCATCCAGCCCACCGCCGGCTCGTTCCAGCTCGGCAACTACCTCGGGGCCGTGCGTCGCTGGGTCGACGATGCAGGACGAGTACGACGCCTACTACTGGTCGTCGACCTGCACGCGATCACCGTCGAGCAGGACCCCGCCGAGCTGCGCGCCAACACGCTCCTCGCCTACGCGCAGCTGCTCGCTGCCGGGGTCGACCCCGAGCGCTCGCACCCTGTTCGTGCAGAGCCAGGTGCCGGAGCACGCGCAGCTGGGCTGGGTCATGCAGTGCATGACCGGCTTCGGCGAGGCCAACCGCATGACGCAGTTCAAGGACAAGTCGTCGCGCGGCGGTGCCGACCGGGCCTCGGTCGGGCTGTTCACCTACCCGATCCTGCAGGTCGCCGACATCCTGCTCTACCAGGCCGACGGCGTCCCCGTGGGCGAGGACCAGCGTCAGCACCTCGAGCTCACCCGCGACCTCGCGCAGCGGTTCAACACGCGCTACGGCGCCACCTTCACGGTGCCGAAGCCGCTCATCGTCAAGGAGACCGCCAAGATCCTCGACCTGCAGGACCCGACCTCCAAGATGAGCAAGTCGCTCCCGCACGGGCGCGGTGTTCCTCCTCGACGACCCGAAGGTGATCACCAAGCGCATCAAGTCCGCCGTGACCGACAGCGAGACCGAGATCCGGTTCGACCCCGAGGCGAAGCCGGGCGTCAGCAACCTGCTCACGATCCTCGCCGCCATCACCGGACGCGACGTCGAGACCGTGGCCGCGTCGTACGCCGGTCAGGGGTACGGCGCGCTCAAGGGCGACACCGCCGAGGCGGTCGTCGAGTTCGCCGCACCCTTCGCCGCGCGCGTGCGCGAGCTCGGCGAGGACCCGGCCGAGCTCCAGCGCCTCATGTCCGCCGGTGCCGCCAAGGCGCGCGTCACCGCCTCCGCCACTCTGGCCGCGGCCTACGACCGCCTGGGGTTCGTCGCGGCCGGCGGGCAGTGACCGACGCCCCGACCCGCATCGGGGTCGCCATCGCGGTGCCGGACCCGTGGGGCGCCGAGCTGGAGCGATGGCGCGCCTCCTTCGGCGACCCGCAGGCCGACGCGATCCCTGCGCACATCACGCTGCTGCCACCGACGGCGGTCGATGCGGGGGGTCTCGACGAGGTGGAGGCCCACCTGAGGTCGGCCGCCGCCGAGGTGGCCCCCTTCGAGGTCCACCTGCGCGGCACGGGCACCTTCCGGCCGGTCTCGCCGGTCGTGTTCGTGGCGCTGGCCAACGGCATCGCCGGGTGCGAGCGGCTCGAGGCGCGGGTGCGCCGCGGCATCCTCGACCGCGAGCTCGACTTCCCGTACCACCCGCACGTCACGGTCGCGCACGACCTGCCGGAGGACGTGCTCGACGAGGCCTACGACGCGCTCGGCGGCTTCGCGGCCCGGTTCGTGGTCAGCGGGTTCTCGCTCTACGTGCACGGCGCCGACGGGGTCTGGCAGGTCCGTCGCACGTTCGACCTGGCCGGCTGAGCCGGCGAGCCGTCAGGCTGAGCCCGGACCCGGGGGTCGGATCACGCGCACGTTCCCGCCCTGCGGCGCGGCCGGCTTCGGTGCCGGGGGTGCCTCCGGCGCCGGGTCCGCGTCGGTCGGGCCGGCGGACTCGACGACGGTCTCCACGACGGGGGCGGCCGCGGGTGCCGCGACGGCCGGCGCCGCGACGACCGGCACGGGCCCTGTGGCGTCGAGCGCGGTCGACGCGTCGCTGCCGGGGGCGACCGGCGGCGCGGCCACGGGTGCCGCGGGCTCGACGGGCGACGGGCCGCCCACCTCGACGTCGACCCGGCGGCCCGGAGTGCTCAGGACCACGGAGGGGGAGGTCCGTGCCGCCGCGCCGCGGGACGGCAGCACGGTGGTGCCGACCACCGGCGCGCTCGTGGCGGCCGCGACAGGGGCGTCCGGCGTACGACGGCGTCCGACGACCAGCGCGACGGCGCCGCCGACCAGGATCAGCAGCCCGAGCAGCCAGGCCCAGCCGGGCACGCCCGCGTCGGACGCGGAGCCCTGGGAGCCGGACGTGGGCCCGATGGCGTTCGCTGACCCGACCGGCGCGGGGGCCGACTCCTGCGGCGTCGGCGAGACGCCTTCGGGCAGCGGGTCGACCAGGGTGCCGACGGGCGTCACCGTCGTGCGGTTGCGGAAGCCCCACGAGAGCAGCGACTCGGCCGCGGTCTCGGTGGGCTGGGAGATCTGCAGCAGCGTCACCACGAGGGTGTGCCCGCCGCGCGTGGCGGCCGCCCAGAAGGTGCGCCCGGCCTTCGACGTGTAGCCGGTCTTGCCGCCGACCGTCGCCCTTGTAGCCGCGCAGCAGCAGCCGGTTCTGCGTGTAGATCTTGTACGTCTTGCGGTCCTTGCCGGCCTTGGGCATGCGGCCCGGGAAGTCGTAGCTGATCGTCTTCGTGAGGGTGCGGAAGTCCTCGTGCGGCCAGCGCCGCCCGCGCGATCAGCGCGAGGTCGTAGGCGCTGGTCACCTGGCCGTCGGCGTCGAGCCCGGAGGGGTTGCGCACGGTCGTGTCCGCCGCCTGCAGCCGCGCGGCCGTGGCCTGCATGTCGGCGACGGTCTTCTTCATGCCGCCGTGCGCGCCGGCGAGCGCCGCCGCGGCGTCGTTGCCGCTCGGGAGCAGCAGGCCGTGCCAGAGGTCCCAGGCGGTGTAGGTCGCGCCGGGGACGATCCCGACGTGACCGCCGTCGGCGCTGGCCTCCTTGTAGGTGACGGTGTGCACCGTCTCCTTGTCGAGGACGGGCAGCAGGGTCACCGCGGTGAGGGTCTTCAGCGTGCTCGCCGGGCGGCCCAGCCGGTGCGGGTTCTTGGCGGCCAGGACCTCGCCGGTGGTGAGGTCGGCCAGCACCCAGGACTTCGCCCCGATCGTCGGCAGCGGTGCCGTGCCGACCCCGGGGACCACGACCACGCCCGTGGATGCGAGCGACGGTCCGCCCACGACGTCGCCGCCGACGCTCGTCGTGGCGGCCCCGACGGGCGAGGCGCCGAGCGCGCCGAGCGCCAGCGCGAGCACGGCGGCAGAGGCCGTCCGGCGTGGGGTCAGGGGCACGCGACGAGGGTAACCCGGCGGTGACGGTGCTCCCGTCGGCGTACGCCGGGGACCGCGCTGTGCAAGCGCTCACACCAGGCACCCCGCCCCCGCGCGCGGCCGGTCGGCGCACTAGCGTGAAGGCCGTCGAGCGCCCGCACGTCGCGAGGGGATCTGTCATGGCACGCCAGACCGAGTCCGGGCTCCCGTTCCAGCCCGTCTACGGCCCCGCCGACCTCGAGGGCTGGGACCCGGCCGAGCGCCTCGGCGAGCCCGGCTCGTTCCCGTTCACCCGGGGCGTCTACCCGACCATGTACACCGGCAAGCCGTGGACCATGCGGCAGTACGCCGGGTTCGGCACGGCAGCCGAGTCGAACGCGCGCTACCACCAGCTGATCGCCGCAGGCACCACCGGGCTCTCGGTCGCCTTCGACCTGCCGACGCAGATGGGCTACGACTCCGACCACCCGCTCGCCCACGGCGAGGTCGGCAAGGTCGGGGTCGCGATCGACTCGCTCGAGGACATGCGGATCCTGTTCGACAAGATCCCGCTCGGCGAGGTCTCGACCTCGATGACGATCAACGCGCCCGCCGCCGTGCTGCTGCTGCTCTACCAGCTCGTCGCCGAGGAGCAGGGGGTGCCGGCGAGCGCGCTCACCGGCACGATCCAGAACGACGTGCTCAAGGAGTACATCGCGCGCGGCACGTACATCTACCCGCCGGCGCAGTCGCTGCGGCTGATCACCGACATCTTCAGCTACTGCCGCGCGGAGATCCCGCGCTGGAACACGATCTCGATCTCCGGCTACCACATGGCCGAGGCCGGGGCGACGCCCGCGCAGGAGATCGCCTTCACCCTGGCCGACGGCATCGAGTACGTGCGCGCCGCCGTCGCGTCGGGCATGGACGTCGACGAGTTCGCGCCCCGGCTGGCCTTCTTCTTCGTCTCGCGCACGACCCTGCTCGAGGAGGTCGCGAAGTTCCGCGCGGCCCGCCGCATCTGGGCCACCGTGATGCGGGAGGAGTTCGGGGCCACGAACCCCAAGAGCCTCATGCTGCGCTTCCACACCCAGACCGCCGGGCGTGCAGCTGACCGCGCAGCAGCCCGAGGTCAACCTCGTGCGCGTCGCCGTCCAGGGTCTCGCCGCCGTGCTCGGCGGCACGCAGTCGCTGCACACCAACTCCTTCGACGAGGCGATCGCGCTGCCGACCGAGAAGGCGGCCCGCCTCGCGCTGCGCACCCAGCAGGTGCTCGCGTACGAGACCGACGTGACGGCGACCGTCGACCCGTTCGCCGGCTCGTACGTCGTCGAGTCGCTCACCGACGAGGTGGAGGCGGCGGCCCTCGACCTGATGCGCCAGGTCGAGGACATGGGCGGCGCGGTGGCCGCGATCGAGCGCGGCTTCCAGAAGGCGGAGATCGAGCGCTCGGCGTACCGCATCTCGCAGGAGATCGACGCCGGCGGAGCGGGTGGTCGTCGGCGTCAACCGGTTCACCGTCGCCGAGGAGGACCACTACGAGCCGCTGCGGCTCGACCCCACGATCGGCGACGCCCAGTGCGCGCGGCTGGTGACGCTGCGTGCCGAGCGCGACCAGGCGGCCGTCGACACCGCCCTCGAGGCGCTCCGCGAGGCCGCCCGTGGCACCGACAACGTCCTCTACCCGATGCGCGAGGCGCTCAAGGCGCACGCCACGGTCGGCGAGGTCTCGGACGCGCTGCGCGAGGTCTGGGGCCTCTACACGCCCGGCCGACGTCTTCTGACCCGGCGACCGTCGAGCCCCGCCGCGTCACGGTCCGCGACGGCGCGGTCGCTGCCGCTTGGTCTAGACCGTTCCGCACCGTTCACCTGGGTCACGGAACGGTTGCGAGTCGTCCTGCGGACGGGGTCCTGGGCAGGAAGAACTCCGTGCGGCACTAGGGTCGGAGGCGTGAACGCCCCGGTACTTCGGCCGGAGCGCATGGAAGGAGTCCTCCCTTGTTGAAGGGCCTGAAGGTAGCCACCGTCATGGCCGCCGGCGCACTCGCGCTCGCGGCATGCGGCAGCAGCAGCAGTAGCACCAGCTCGACCTCCCCCTCGCGCGTCGGCGTCCACGTCCGACGTCAAGGTCGGCCTCGCCTACGACATCGGTGGCCGCGGCGACCAGTCGTTCAACGACTCCGCCGCCGCGGGCCTGGACAAGGCCGCAGCCGAGCTCGGCGTCGAGGTCAAGGAGCTCGAGGCCGGCCGCGGGTGAGACCGACGCCCAGAAGGAGGAGCGCCTCACGACGCTCGCCGAGGCCGGCTACAACCCGATCATCGCCGTCGGCTTCGCCTACGCCGACGTCGCTGGGCAAGGTCGCCGCCGCAGTTCCCCGACATCAACTTCGCGATCGTCGACGACGCGTCGCTGTCGGAGACGAACACGAACGTCGCCAGCCTCGTCTTCGCCGAGAACGCAGGGCTCGTTCCTGGTCGGCGCGATCGCCGCGCAGGCGTCCAAGACCGGCAACATCGGCTTCATCGGCGGCGTCAACGTCCCGCTGATCCAGAAGTTCGAGGCCGGCTACGTCGCCGGCGCCAAGGCCGTCAACCCGAGCATCAAGGTCCAGGTCAAGTACCTCACCGAGCCGCCGGACTTCTCCGGCTTCGGCGACCCGGCCAAGGGCAAGATCGCGGCGCGAGGGCATGTTCGAGGCGGCGCCGACGTCGTCTACCCGCCGCCGGCGGTTCGGGCGCCGGCGTGTTCAAGGCGGCCAAGGCTGCCAAGGGCCTCGCCATCGGCGTCGACTCCGACCAGTACCTCACCGCCGCCGGCGGACGTGAAGGACGTCATCATCACCTCGATGCTCAAGCGCGTCGACGTCGCGGTGCTACGACGTCATCAAGTCGGTCGTCGACGGCACCCCGCTCACCGGCGTGCCAGACCTTCGACCTCGACGAAGGACGGCGTCGGCTACTCGACGTCCAACTCGGCGGTCCAGCCCTACGACGGCCAAGACCGACGAGCTGCAAGGCAGCAGATCATCGACGGCACCATCACGGTGCCCGAGAAGCCGACCTCGTAAGTCTCACGAGCGGCCGCGGGGCGCGCCCACCACGTCGGTGGACGCGCCCCGCGAACCACTCCATCGGGCCCGATCCGTGCGTGTAGCGTGCGGATCGGGCCCGAGCGCACGTCCGGGGGAGCCGGGCACCTTCGCACCGCGACGCACGCACGAGGAGTGAGCGACCATCAGCAGCCAACCGGTCGAGCAGCCCGCACCCGGCGGTGCCCTCGCCGTCGAGCTCACGGACATCACCAAGACGTTCCCCGGCGTCGTCGCCAACAAGGACATCAACCTGCGCGTACGGCGCGGCACGGTCCACGCGATCGTCGGGGAGAACGGCGCCGGCAAGTCGACGCTGATGAAGACGCTCTACGGCATGCACCGGCCCGACAGCGGCACGATCGCCCTCGACGGCGAGGCCGGTGCGTCCTCACGACGCCCGAGCGACGCCATCGCGCGCGGCGTCGGCATGGTGCACCAGCACTTCCAGCTCGCCGACAACCTCACCGTGCTCGAGAACGTCGTGCTCGGGCAGCGAGCCCACGCAAGGGCGGCCGCCTCGACGTCGCCGAGGCGCGCGCGCCGGATCGCCGAGATCTCCGACCGGTACGGGCTCGACGTCGACCCCGACGAGCTCGTCGAGGACCTCGGTGTCGGCGAGCGCCAGCGGGTCGAGATCCTCAAGGTGCTCTACCGCGGCGCCCGCACGCTCATCCTCGACGAGCCGACCGCGGTGCTCGTGCCGCAGGAGGTCGACGAGCTCTTCGACGCGCTGCGCGAGCTCAAGGCCGAGGGCCTCACGATCCTGTTCATCTCGCACAAGCTCGACGAGGTGCTCAAGGTCGCCGACGAGATCACGGTGATCCGCCGGGGCACGACCGTCGGCCACCGTCGACCCCGTCCGAGGTGACCGCCCGCCAGCTGGCCGAGCTCATGGTCGGCAGCGAGCTGCCCGACCCCGGAGACCCGCGAGTCGACCGTCACCGACGTCGAGGAGCTGGTGGTCGAGAGCCTGACGCTCATCGACGAGGACGGCCGCGCGATCCTCTCGGACGTGTCGTTCACCATCCACCGCGGCGAGGTGCTCGGCATCGCCGGCGTCGAGGGCAACGGCCAGGCCGAGCTCGTCGAGTCGATCATGGGGATGCGCAAGCGCGTCCGGGGCACGGTCCGCCTGGGCGGCGAGGACATCACCGCGTGGCCGACCCGTCGCCGGCGCGAGGCCGGCATCGCCTACATCCCGGAGGACCGCAGCCGGCACGGCCTGCTGCTCGAGGCGCCGTTGTGGGAGAACCGCATGCTCGGCCACCAGACCCAGCCGCCGAACAGCAAGGGTGCCCTGATCGACCGCAAGGGCGCCAAGCGCGACACCCAGCGGATCGTGGACGAGTACGACGTGCGGACGCCCGTCGATCGACGTGCTCGCCTCGGCGCTGTCGGGCGGCAACCAGCAGAAGCTCATCGTCGGCCGGGAGATGAGCAGCGACCCGAGCGCTGCTCATCGCCTCGCACCCGACCCGCGGCGTCGACGTCGGCGCGCAGGCCGCGATCTGGGACCTGCTGCGCGAGGCCCGGGCCAAGGGGCTCGCGGTGCTGCTGATCTCGGCCGACCTCGACGAGCTGATCGGGCTGTCCGACACGATCAAGGTCATGCTGCGCGGCCGGCTGGTGGCCGACGCCGACCCGGCCACGGTCACCCCGGAGCAGCTCGGCTCGGCCATGACCGGCGCGGGGAGCGTGGCGTGATGTCCGGACGATTCGACCTGCGCCGCATCGCGCTGGCCCTGGCCGCACCCGTGCTCGCGATCGCCTTCGCGCTGCTCGTGACCTCGGTGGTGCTCCTCGCCGCGGGCAACAACCCGATCGACGGCGTTCACGACGATGATCGAGCAGCTCGGCAAGCCGCGCATCCAGGTCAACATCCTGAACTCGGCGACGACGTACTACCTGTCGGCGATCGCGGTGGCCATCGGCTTCAAGATGAACCTGTTCAACATCGGCGTCGACGGCCAGTACCGGCTCGCCGCCATGCTCGCGGCGGCCGTCGGCGGCGCCGTCGCGCTGCCCGCCGGTCGCTGCACATCGGCCTGATCCTCGTCGTGGCGATGCTCGGTCGGTGCGATCTGGGCCGGCATCGCCGGCCTGCTCAAGGTCGACCCGCGGGGTCAGCGAGGTCATCTCGACGATCATGCTGAACTTCATCGCGACCGGCATCGTGGCGTTCCTGCTCACCCCTGGTCGGCTGGCCGTGGAGACGCAGGGGTCGAACAACATCGGCACCAAGCCGATCCCCGAGTCCGGCCAGATCCCGGGGCTCCCGCTGATCCCCGGCACGCCCAACCTGGTGTTCGGCGCTCATCGTGCTGGCGGCACTCGTCGGTGTCGGCTACTGGTTCCTGCTCAACCGCACCCGGTTCGGCTTCGACCTGCGGGCGACCGGCGCGTCCGAGACCGCGGCGGTCGCGAGCGGCGTCAACGTCAAGCGGATGATCGTCTACAGCGATGCTGCTCTCCGGCGCCGTCGCCGGTCTCGTCGGGCATGCCGCAGCTGCTGGGCGCGTCGTACTCCTACGGGCTCGACTTCCCGACCGGGCTGGGCTTCACCGGCATCGCGATCGCGCTGCTCGGCCGCAACTCCCCGATCGGCATCGCCTTCGGCGCGCTGCTGTGGGCGTTCCTCGACAACACCGTCGCAACAGCCTGGAGTTCGAGGGCGTGCCGAAGCGAGATCGTCCTGATCATGCAGGGCATCATCGTGCTCTCCGTCGTCATCGCCTACGAGCTCGTCCGCCGCTACCGCATCCGAACGGTGGCCAAGGACGTGGGCCGCCAGCTCGCGGCAGAACCTGCCGGCGACGGAGCGGGGGTGGCGGCATGAGCGCCGTGACCACCACCGGCACGTCCCCCGGCGTCCCCGCGGCCCCGGCCGGACGGTCGTCGACGCGCCGCCCCACCTGGCTGCGCATGCTCTACATCGGCTCGGTGCTGCTCCTGCTGCTCTCGACGGTGCGCCTCATCACCGGCGCCGGGAACCTGACCTCCGCCGGCACGGTCGCCGCCGCCCTGGCCCTCGCCGTGCCGATCGGCATGGCCGGTCTCGGCGGCCTGTGGTCCGAGCGCGCGGGCGTGGTCAACATCGGCCTCGAGGGCATGATGATCCTCGGCACCTTCGGCGCCGGCTGGGCCGGCTACCAGTGGGGGCCGTGGGCCGGGGTGCTCTGCGGCGTCGTCTTCGGCGCCGCTCGGCGGCGCTGCTGCACGCCGTCGCGACCGTCACCTTCGGCGTCGACCAGATCGTCTCCGGTGTCGCGATCAACATCCTCGGCCGTCGGGCTCACGCAGTTCCTCGCGGCCGAGCTGTTCACCGGCGTGCCCGGCGGCGGGCGGCCACGCAGTCGCCGCCGATCCCGCCGATCGGGCCGCGTCACCCTGCCGCTGCATCTCGACCTGGCTCTGGAGCGTCTCCGAGCAAGGGCTGGTTCTTCGTCTCCGACCTGGCCGGGCGTGATCGCGGGCCTGCACGACCGACGTCTCGCTACCTGACCATCATCGCGATCGCCGTGCTGTTCGCGTCACGTGCTTCATCCTGTGGCGCACGCGCGTTCGGCCTGCGGCTGCGGTCCTGCGGCGAGGCGCCGTACGCCGCGGCGATCGCTCGGCGTGAACGTGCTACAAGTACAAGTACATCGCCGTCGTGGTCTCCGGCGGGCTCGCCGGGCTCGGCGGCGCCTTCCTCGCGGTCGTGGCGGCGCAACATCTACCGCGAGGGCCAGACCGGCGGCCGCGGCTACATCGGTCTCGCCGCGATGATCTTCGGCAACTGGCGCCCCGGCGGCCTCGCGGCCGGTGCCGGGCTGTTCGGCTACACCGACGCGCTGCAGCTGCGCGGCGGCGGCGCCGTGCACGCGCTGCTGCTGCTCACCGCGATCCTGCTGGCGGGCTACGGCGCTCTGGCTGCTCTACAAGCGGCACGCGCTCGGCGGCGTGATCTCGCTCGTGATCGCCGCCGGCGTCTACTGCTGGTACGCGAGCACCGACCGACGTCGCCGCCGCAGGTCGCGTTCGTGACGCCGTACGTCGTCACGCTGCTCGTGCTGTCGCTGGCCTCCCAGCGCCTGCGCATGCCGGCCGCGGACGGGCAAGCCGTACCGCAAGGGCGAGGAGCACTGACCCGGTGAGCACGCCCGAGATCGACTGGGAGGCCCTCGCGCGCCGCCGCGGTCGAGGCGATGCAGCCACGCCTACGCGCCCTACAGCCGGCTTCCAGGTCGGCGTCGCCGGCCTCGTCGACGACGGCCGGGTCGTCGTCGGGCTGCAACGTCGAGAACGCGTCGTACGGCGTCGGGCTGTGCGCCGAGTGCGGCATGGTCTCCGCGCTGCACGCCACCGGCGGCGGGCGGCTCGTGGCCGTGTCGCTGCGTCGACGCCAACGGCGACGCGCTCATGCCGTGCGGGCGCTGCCGGCAGCTGCTCTGGGAGAACGGCGGCGCCGACTGCCTGGTCGACGACCGCCGCGCGGCGTGCTGCCGCATGGCCGAGGTGCTGCCGCACGCGTTCGGCGTCGAGGACCTCGCGCACGTGACGGGGGAGTCCCATGGCTGAGCGGTTCGCCGCGGTCGACGTCATCGTCGCCAAGCGCGACCGGCAGGAGCTGACCGACGCGCAGATCGACTGGGTGATCGACGCCTACACCCGCGGCGTCGTCGCCGACGAGCAGATGTCGGCGCTCGCGATGGCGATCCTGCTCAACGGCATGAACGCCGCGGGAGATCGCCCGCTGGACCGCCGCGATGATCGCCAGCGGCGAGCGGATGGACTTCTCGACGCGTCGGCCGCCCACCGCCGACAAGCACTCGACCGGCGGCGTGGGCGACAAGATCACGCTGCCGCTCGCGCCGCTCGTCGCGGCCTGCGGCGCGGCGGTGCCGCAGCTGTCCGGCCGCGGGCTCGGCCACACCGGCGGCACGCTCGACAAGCTGGAGTCGATCCCCGGCTGGCGGGCGTCGCTGTCGAACGACGAGATGCTCGCCGTGCTGCGCGACGTCGGCGCCGTGATCTGCGCCGCGGGCGACGGGCTCGCGCCGGCCGACAAGAAGCTCTACGCGCTGCGCGACGTCACCGGCACGGTCGAGGCGATCCCGCTGATCGCCAGCTCGATCATGAGCAAGAAGATCGCCGAGGGCACCGGCGCGCTGGTGCTCGACGTCAAGGTCGGCTCCGGCGCGTTCATGAAGGACGCCGACCGCGCCCGCGAGCTCGCCGAGACGATGGTCGCGCTCGGCACCGACGCGGGCGTCCGCACGCGCGCGCTGCTCACCGCATGGACACCCCGCTCGGGCCTCACGGCGGGCAACGCGCTCGAGGTGCCGAGTCGGTCGAGGTGCTCGCCGGCGGCGGCCCGGCCGACGTCGTCGAGCTCACCCTGGCGCTGGCGCGCGAGATGCTCGACGCGGCCGGCGTCCACGGCGCCGACCCCGCCGAGGTGCTCGCCGACGGCCGCGCGATGGACTCCTGGCGGCGCATGATCGCCGCGCAGGGCGGCGACCCCGACGCGCCGCTGCCGGTGGCGCGCGAGCAGCACGTCGTCCTGGCCCCGGCCGACCGGCGTCCTCGCCACGCCTCGACGCGCTGGCGGTCGGGGTCGCCGCCTGGCGCCTCGGCGCCGGCCGGGCGCGCAAGGAGGACCCGGTCAGCGCCGGCGCGGGCGTCGAGATGCACGCCAAGCCCGGCGACGCTCGTCACCGCCGGGCAGCCGCTGCTCACGCTGCACACCGACGAGCCCGACCGGTTCGAGGCGGCGCTCGCCGGCCTCGACGGCGGCATCGTGGTCGCGCCGGAGGGCACCGAGGTCCGGCGCCTGCCGCTCGTCATCGACCGGATCGGAGCCTGACGTGCCCGAGCTCGTGCCCGCACCCACGCGCATCCCCGTGCCCGGCGGCAAGACCATCGACGAGTACGTCGGCCGCGTCACGACCGGCACCGAGTCGGTGTCGGTGGCGCACATGGTGGCACCGGGCGGCTGGGACGAGCCGGCGCAGACCCCCGACTTCGACGAGATCACGGTGGTGCTGCGCGGCACCGTGCGGGTCGAGCACGACGGCGGTGCGCTCGACGTGTCCGCCGGTCAGGCGGTCATCACGCGCGCGGGCGAGCGGGTGCGCTACCTGGCGCCCGAGCCGAGGGCGCGGAGTACGTCGCGGTCTGCCTGCCGGCGTTCGCCCCGGATCTCGCGCACCGCGACGACTGACCGCTCGACGCGGGCGTGACCGGTGCGCCCTAGGGTCGGGGGATGCGCACGCGACTCCCCGGCACCGACCTCGACCTGTTCCCGCTCTGCCTCGGCGGCAACGTCTTCGGCTGGAGCGCCGACGAGCAGACCTCGTTCGCCGTTCTCGACGCCTACGTCGCCGCCGGGGGCAACGTCATCGACACCGCCGACGCCTACGCGGCCTGGCTGGGCAAGGGCGGCGGAGAGTCCGAGACCGTGATCGGCGCCTGGATGAGGGCCCGCGGCAACCGCGACGACCTCGTCATCGCCACGAAGGTCGGCAAGGCGCCCGGCCTCGACAACCTGCGGCCGGAGACCATCCGCGCCGCGGCGGAGGCGTCGTTGCGCCGTCTCGGCACCGACCGGATCGACCTCTACTACGCCCACCAGGACCACGACGACGACATGGGCGCCGCGCTCGAGGCCTTCGACGGCCTCGTGCGCGACGGCAAGGTGCGCCACCTCGCCGCGTCGAACTACTCGCGCGAACGGCTCGCCGAGGCTCTCGACCTGCAGGCCGAGCACGGCTGGGCGCGGTACTCGGCGCTGCAGCCGGAGTACAACCTGGTGGCGCGCACGGAGTACGAGACGCAGTACGCCGACCTCTGCGTCGAGCGCGGCATCGGCACGCTGCCCTACTTCGGGCTCGCCCGCGGCTACCTCACCGGCAAGTACCGCACCGGCGGCGACACGGTCGAGAGCGTGCGTGCGAAGGGCGCGTCGGCGTACGTCGGACCCGCGGGCGAGCGGGTGCTCGACGCTCTCGAGCAGATCGCGGGAGGGCACGGCGTACGACCGGCGGCGGTGGCGCTGGCCTGGTTGCGCACCCGTCCCGCGGTCGTCGCACCGATCGCCAGCGCGCGCACGCCCGAGCAGCTCGCCGATCTCCTGCCGATGGCGAGCCTGGAGCTCACCGCCGACGAGCTCGCCCTGCTGGAGTCCGCCTCGGCCTGAGCCGGCGCAGGACGGATGGGGCAGGCGCGAGGCACACTGGAGCCATGACCGACCAGGGGCGAGACCGGTTCCGGACGACGTGGTCCGAGCTCGAGAGCGCCGCGCACGTGCCGGCCGACCAGATGGTGGAGCTTCAGGACGTGGGCGTGCACGAGCCGCTGGTGCCGCCGGAGGAGCTCGACCGGCAGAAGGCGATGGGGACGGTCGGGGACTTCCGGCTCAGCCGCTGACCGGCGGACGGTCGGCCCCGCGCTTGAAGGGGTCCACGCGCGGCACGGTGGTGAGCTCGGCGCGGGGGCAGTTCGCCAGGGTGAGCCCGGTGCTGGCGAGGGCGTCGTCGCAGAGGCCCTCGACGGTCCAGCCGGCCTCGTGGCCGTTCTGGGTGATGGTGACCCGGTAGATCGTGACCTCGTGGCGCGCGGGGGCGTCGTACATCACGGCGATGGTGCCCATGAGCCGTGCCTCGCCGCGAGTGCCGCCGATGCCGTTCCAGGTGCGGTCGTAGCGCTGCCAGACCGAGGCGGAGGCGTTCCAGACGCCGCCGGCGGACACGTCGTCGCGGCGCAGGGCGTCCAGCACCTTGGTCGCGGCGCGGCTGTCGAGCACGGCCGCCGGTCGGATGACCTCGGTGCGGTCCGTGTTGGTCGTCGCTGTCATCGGCTCCACACCTCCTCATCGGACGGACCCCCGGGGAGGTTGAGCCTCGCGGGGCCACGCGTCTGGCCGGTCCCCGCTACGGTGGCAGGCGTGAGCGTCGAGACCGGACCCATCCACCCGTCAGCCCCCCGCGACCCGCACGCCGGACGCGGTGCCGCCCTCCCCGAGGACGTCATCCGGCGCGCGCCCAAGGCGCTGCTGCACGACCACCTCGACGGGGGCCTGCGCCCCGCCACGATCGTGGAGCTGGCCGCGGAGACCGGCTACGACGGGCTGCCCACGACCGACCCCGAGGCGCTCGGCCGCTGGTTCATCGAGGCGGCCGACTCCGGCTCGTTGGAGCGCTACCTCGAGACCTTCGCGCACACCGTCGGCGTCATGCAGACGCGCGAGGCGCTGGCCCGGGTCGCCTCCGAGTGCGCGCAGGACCTGGCCGCCGACGGCGTCGTGTACGCCGAGGTCCGCTTCGCGCCCGAGCTGCACGTCGGTCAGGGGCTCACGCTCACCGAGGTCATCGACGCCGTGCTCGAGGGCTTCGTCGAGGGCGAGCGGCTCGCGGCGGCGTCCGGGAACCGGATCATCGTCCGCACGCTGCTCACCGCCATGCGCACCGCCGCGCGGTCGCGGGAGATCGCCGAGCTGGTGGTCGCCTACCGCGACCGCGGCGTCGTGGGCTTCGACATCGCCGGCGCCGAGGCGGGGTTCCCGCCCTCCCGGCACCTCGACGCCTTCGAGTACCTGCGCGGAGAGTCCTGCCACATCACGATCCACGCCGGCGAGGCCTTCGGTCTGCCGTCGATCCACGAGGCCGTGGCGTTCTGCGGCTGCGAGCGGCTCGGGCACGGCGTGCGGATCGTCGACGACATCGAGGTCGACGCCGCCGGCGAGGCCACGCTCGGGCGGCTCGCCGGCTACGTCCGCGACCTGCGCATCCCGCTGGAGCTCTGCCCGTCGTCCAACGTGCAGACCGGTGCCGCCACGTCGATCGCCGAGCACCCCATCGGCCTGCTCTCGCGCCTGCGCTTCCGCGTCACGGTCAACACCGACAACCGGCTCATGAGCGGCACCTCGATGACCCACGAGATGGCCCTGCTCTCCGAGGCCTTCGGCTGGGGCCTCGACGAGATGCGGTGGGTCACGGTCAACGCGCTCAAGAGCTCCTTCCTGCCGTTCAACGAGCGCCTCGCGCTCATCGAGCAGGTCGTGAAGCCGTCGTACGCCGCCCTCGCCGCCGAGCACCTCTGACCCTGACGCCGACCAGCCGCCTTCGGCGATGCTGGCTCAACCGACGCTGAGCGGCTCTCTCCACATCAGTTCAGCCAGCGTGGCGCGTGTGGGTGCCTGTGGACGGCGGACATCCGGGCGCGTGGCGAGGTGCACGGTCGTGCGATGCGCCAGACCCGTGCCTCGATCGATGCCGTCGCCCGCCTGACCGCCGAGCTCGGCCCCGGCCCGTGGCCGCTCCGAGATGTGCGGGCCGCCGGGTGGACGGACCCGGCGTTGCGCGCCGCGATCACGGCCGGCCGGCTCGTGCGACCGCGTCGTGGGGTCGTCGCGCTCCCCGGCGCCTCCGACGCGGATCCCCGCCACGACATCCGCGCCGCGCTGCTGGTGGCGGGGCCGTACGCCGTCGTCAGTCACGACTCCGCGGTGCGCTGGCACGAGCTCTGGCAGCCGCGGCTGATGTCGCCGTTGGTGCATCTGACGGTGCCGGGCGAACCAGGCCGGGTCGATCGAGGAGTGCGCATCCACCGCTCGGCCCTCCCGCCAGAGCTGGTGACGATGGCCCACGGGTGGCCGGTGACGACCCTGGCGCGCACCGCGGCCGATGCTGCGCGTGGTCGACCGCTGATCGATGCCGCGGCGGTCGTGGACTCGGCGGCGCGGCGCATCCTCGAGGTGGATCACGGGTTCTCGCCGAAGGCTCTGCGCGAGTCGGAGCACCGCGAGCAGCGACGGGAGCTGGCGGTCGCAGCGCTGAACGAGGCGGCGGAGTCCGTCGCGGGGTGGCCCGGGAGCCGCGTCCTGCAGCGCGCCATCGATCTCGTCGAGCCGTCGTCGGAGTCCGCGTTCGAGACGTGGTCCCGGGTCTGGATCCACGCGAGCGCGCTGCCGCGGCCCGAGGTCGCGTTCGCCGTCCAGGGAGCCTCGGGCCGGTGGTACTTCTCGGACTTCGGGTGGCCCGAGCACGGTGTGCTCGGGGAGGCCGACGGGATCGGCAAGTACGGCACCGACCCCGTCGCCGTGGCGCGAGCCCTGCGCGCGGAGCGGCTGCGGCAGCGGGATCTCGAGGACGCCGGCTGGACCGTGGTGCGCTGGGACTCCGCGGAGCACCCGAGGTCCGTGCTGCGCCGACTGCGCGGGGCGTTGCTGGGAGAGCGCTGACGCTGCTGGCCGAACTGACGCGGAGTGGCTCGTTCGACGTCAGTTGGGGCAGCGTCGTCGCTAGGGGAGCAGGGTTCGGGCGAACTCGGCGGCCAGCAGGACGCCGGTGAGGATGAGCAGGGCGCCTGCGGCGAGGTGCGCGCGGCGCAGGCCGGTGGGCGAGAGGTGCCGGCGGCCTCGGGCGACGATCGCTGCGAGGACGACCTTGCTGCCGACCAGGAGCACGTAGAACCCCACGAGGAACCCGACGGCGGACGCCGCCGAGTCGGCCCAGGCGGCCACGAGCAGAGGCCCGCCGACGGTCAGCCAGAAGATCCACGGGTGCGGCGAGAGCAGGTTGACCAGCGCGCCGCGCAGCAGCGACCCGCCGGCGCGGGTCGGGCCGGCCTCGACCTCGGCCGGGACCTCCCGCACCGCCTCGATGCCGAGCCACACGACGAAGGCGCCGCCGACGACACCGAGCACGGCGACGACCTGGTCGGGGATCGACCGGAGCACCAGCAGCGACACGACGATCACGACGACGTCGCTGAGCAGGGGAGACGCCGACACGCGCGCCCCGGCGGCGAAGCCCCGCGACAGGGCGACGGAGATGACGAGGGCCTGCAGCGGACCCGGTGCGAGGCCGGCGCCGAACCCGAGCCCGAGCCCGGCGAGGAGGAACTGCATCAGGCGTCGACGCGGGCGGCGAGCCGGGAGAGCAGGTCGGCGAGCCCGCGGGCGTCGACCCGCCGGCACCCCTTGGCCTCGGCGGTCGCGACCATCGCCGGCTCGTCGTGCATGAGCAGGCGACCGCGTCGCCACAGCGTCACAGGCGGCTTGCGGCGCTCGGCGAGGTCGCGGGCGAAGCGGCGTACGAAGTTCTTCCACGGCGCCCGGTGCAGCACCACCGCGTCGGCCAGGATGCCGCGCTCGCGGCAGCGCTCGATGATCTCGGCGGCGAACACGCCCTCGGCCACCACGGCGGGAGCGGCGCCGCGCTCGAACACCGACGCCCCGACCGCCCGGCTCTGGCCGATGTCGTACGTCGGCACCTCGACCGACCCGGCGTGGCACAGCGCCACGAGCGCGTCGACCGCGCGGTCGGCGTGCCAGGCGCGGACGTCGTCCCAGTCGACGATCCCGAGCTCGGCGGAGAACGGCAGGGTCGGGTCGTCGCCGTCCTTGTAGAAGTCGTCGAGCCGGAAGACCGGCAGCCCGCTGCGCTCGGCGATGTGGGTCTTGCCCGAGCCGGAGGGCCCGCACAGCAGCACCACACGCGCCGGCGGCGCGGTCACGACCGCCCTGCCGGGTGCCGGGACGCCGACCACGCGGGGCCGGTCGTGACGAAGCCGCGGCGCGCGTACCAGTCCTTGGGCCAGTCCTCGACCATCGCGGTGAGCGCCACGTAGTCGCAGCCGCGCTCGGCAGCGATGGCCAGCGCCGTCGCGAGCATCGCGTCGCCGTACCCGCGCCCGCGGTAGGCCTCCCGGGTCGCCACGCCGTCGACCTCGGCCGCCCAGCCGGCGATGCACACGTCGGTGGTCGCGGCAGGTGCCCCGGTCGCCGGGTCGCGCACGAGCAGCGTGATCATCTCCCCGCTGCGCGAGTACGACGCCCGCCGCGCGATCAGCTGGCGCACGGTCTCATCGTCGGCCTCGGGCAACCATTCCTCCCGCCACAAGGTGTCGTGCAGCGCGTCGACCTCCTCGAGCGGGACGACCTCGACCGCGACATCGGCGGGCGCAGCGATCGGGCCGGAGCTCGTCGGCCGCACCTGGATGACCTCCTCCTCGACGGTGAAGCCGGCGCCCGAGAGCGCGCCGCGGGTCTCGGGCGAGAGGTCGCAGAGGGCGAAGACGTGCCGGTGCTCGAGGCCGGCGCCGCCGAGCAGCTCCTCGCCCCAGGTCAGCAGCGCCTCGCCGCCGGGGTCGGCGCGCACGAGGATCCCGTTGTTGGCGTACGAGCGCGGCCACTCGGGCGAGAGCAGCACCCAGGTGCGGTCGTCGGGCTGCACGAGCGTGCTCCCGCGCCGCCAGGTGAGCTCGGCGTACCAGTCGGCGATGCGCTCCCCGAGGCCGTCGGGGAGGTCGCTGGGAGTCGTGCTCTCAGACACCGATCGGGTGCCAGACGGTCTTGGTCTCGAGGAACGACCGGATGCGCGACAGCCCCGGGTCGGCCGACCAGTCGTCGGTGTCGGGACGGCGTACGCGCTTCACGTTGTCGGCTGCGGCGATCTCGAGCTCGCGGCGCAGCGCCGCGTCGTCGACGCCCGCGAGGTCGATCGCGTTGACGTCCATGTGCGAGGCCAGCCACGGCGCCACCTCGGCGACGTCGCCGGTGAGCAGGTTGACCACGCCGCCCGGCAGGTCGGAGGTGGCCATCACCTCGGACAGCGTGATCGCGGGCAAGCGGGCGCGACGTCGAGCTGAGCACCACGCGCGGTGCTGCCGCCGACGATCACCGGCGCGACCACCGAGACCAGCCCGAGCAGCGACGACTCCTGCGGCGCGACGACGGCGACGACCCCGGTGGGCTCGGGGATGGAGAAGTTGAAGTACGGGCCCCGCCACGGGGTTCGTGCCGCCGAGCACCTGCGCGAGCTTGTCGGCCCATCCGGCGTACCAGACCCAGCGGTCGATCGCGGCGTCGACGGCGGTCTCGGCCCGCCGCACGGTGAGCCCCTCGGCGCGCTGCACGTCCTCGACGAACTGGCTGCGGCGGCCCTCCATCACCTCGGCGACGCGGTAGAGCACCTGCCCGCGGTTGTACGCCGTCGCACCCGCCCAGCCCGGCTGCGCCTTGCGCGCGGCGACCACGGCGTCGCGCGCGTCCTTGCGCGAGGCGAGCGCCGCGTTGGCCAGGAACCGGCCCTTGGTGTCGGTGACCTCGTAGCTGCGGCCGCTCTCCGAGCGCGGGAACTTGCCGCCCAGGTAGAGCTTGTAGGTCTTGCGGACCTCGAGTCGCTGCGCCATGTCTGCTCCGCTCCTCAGACCACGTCGAGGTACGCCGCGAGCCCGTGCCGACCGCCTTCGCGGCCGTACCCGGACTCCTTGTACCCGCCGAAGGGGCTGGTGGGGTCGAACCGGTTGAACGTGTTGGCCCACACCACGCCGGCCCGCATCGCGCCGGCCATCTTGAGGATGCGCGAGCCCTTCTCGGTCCAGATGCCCGCCGAGAGGCCGTACGGCGTGTTGTTCGCCTTCTCGACCGCCTCGGACGGCGTGCGGAAGGTGAGCACGGAGAGGACCGGTCCGAAGATCTCCTCGCGCGCGATCCGGTGCGCCTGGGACACGCCGGTGAAGACCGTCGGGGCGAACCAGTAGCCCTTGGCCGGCAGGTCGCAGTCGGCGGTCCAGCGCTCGGCGCCCTCGTCGTCGCCGACGCCCGCGAGGTGGCGGATGCGCTCGAGCTGCTCGAGGGAGTTGATCGCGCCGATGTCGGTGTTCTTGTCGAGCGGGTCGCCGAGGCGCAGCGTGCCGAGGCGGCGCTTGAGCCGCGCGACGAGCTCGTCGGCGATCGACTCCTGCACCAGCAGCCGCGATCCCGCGCAGCACACGTGGCCCTGGTTGAAGAAGATCCCGGCCACGATGCCCTCGACCGTCTGGTCGATCGGCGCGTCGTCGAACACGATGTTGGCGGCCTTGCCGCCGAGCTCGAGCGTGAGCTTCTTGTCGGTGCCGGCGACCGAGCGAGCGATCTGCTTGCCGACCTCGGTGGAGCCGGTGAACGCGACCTTGTCGACGCCCGGGTGCTCGACGAGCGCGCGGCCCGTGTCGCCCGCACCGGTCACGATGTTGACCACGCCGGGCGGCAGCTCGGCCTGCTGGCAGATCTCGGCGAAGAGCAGGGCGGTCAGCGGCGTGGTCTCCGCGGGCTTGAGCACCACGGTGTTGCCGGCGGCCAGCGCGGGCGCGATCTTCCACGCGAGCATGAGCATCGGGAAGTTCCACGGGATCACCTGCGCGGCGACGCCGAGCGGGCGCGGGTCGGGGCCGAAGCCGGCGTGCTCGAGCTTGTCGGCCCAGCCGGCGTAGTAGAAGAAGTGCGCCGCCACCAGCGGGATGTCGACGTCGCGCGACTCCTTGATGGGCTTGCCGTTGTCGAGGCTCTCCAGCACGGCGAGCTCGCGCGAGCGCTCCTGCACGATCCGGGCGATGCGGAACAGGTACTTCGCGCGCTCGGCCCCCGAGGTCTTCGACCAGACGCGCGTGTAGGCCCGGCGCGCGGCCTTGACCGCGCGGTCGACGTCCGCGGCGCTGGCCTCGGCGATCTCGGCCAGCACCTCCTCGGTGGCCGGGTTGATGCTCTTCAGCGCGCCGCCGGTGCCGTCGACGAACTCGCCGTCGATGAACAGGCCGTACGACGACGCGATGTCGACGACGGCGCGCGACTCCGGCGCGGGGGCGTACTCGAACGGCTTCGGCGTGGGCACAGCGGTCCTCCCCGTCAGTCGACGGTGACGTAGTCGGGGCCGGAGTAGCGGCCGGTGGCCATCTTCTGGCGCTGCAGCAGCAGGTCGTTGAGCAGGCTGGAGGCGCCGAACCGGAACCAGTCCGGGGTCAGCCAGTCGGTGCCGACGGTCTCGTTGACCAGGACGAGGTACTTCATCGCGTCCTTGGTCGTGCTGATGCCGCCCGCGGGCTTCATCCCGACCATCTGCCCGGTGACCTCGCGCCAGTCGCGGCACGCCTCGAGCATCACGAGCGTCACCGGCAGGGTCGCGGCCGGCGAGATCTTGCCCGTGGAGGTCTTGATGAAGTGCGCGCCCGCCATCATCGCCAGCCAGGACGCACGACGGACGTTGTCGTACGTCGACAGCTCGCCGGTCTCGAGGATCACCTTGAGGTGCGCGTCGGCGCCGTTCTCGTGGCAGACCTCGCGCACGGCGACGATCTCCTCGAACACCTCGAGGTAGCGCCCGGACAGGAACGCGCCGCGGTCGATCACCATGTCGATCTCGTCGGCGCCGGCCTGGACGGCGTCGCGGGTGTCGGCCAGCCGCACGGCCATCGAGGCGCGGCCCGACGGGAACGCGGTGGTGACCGCGGCCACCTTCACCCCGCTGTCGCCGAGCTCGGCCCTGGCCTGGCCGACGAGGTCGTTGTAGACGCACACGGCCGCGGTCGACGGCACCGACGGGTCGCCGGGGTCGGGCCGCTGCGCCTTCGCGCAGAGCGTGCGGATCTTGCCCGGGGTGTCGTTGCCCTGCAGCGTCGTCAGGTCGATCATCGAGATGGCGAGGTCGATGGCGAAGGCCTTGGACGTCGTCTTGATCGACCGGGTCGACAGCGCTGCGGCGCGCGCGTCGGCGCCCACCTGGTCGACGCCGGGCAGACCGTGCAGGAACCGGCGGAGCGCGGCGTCCGAGCGCGTCACGTCCGCGAGCGACTCGGCGCCGTCGATCAGCGCGGTGGTGGATCGGCTCACCTGCCCACCTTAGGACCTCCCGGCGTACGCCGGACCGCCTCGGCCGAGCCGCCTGGGAGGCCCCCGGACGCCGGATTTCTGCCCGGGCGGCCCCGACGGCTACAGTGCGGGCCTGGCGCCTGCTGCGTGGATGGCCATCGGCGCGCCGTGTTCCGGAAGGCCCCAGCGATGTCAGCTGCCGCCCCCGTGCCGTCCCAGCAGCGGATGCACGCCGTCGACGAGGACCTCACCGCCCTCGTCCTGGACTACGTCTCGAACCGCCTCGCGATGCGCGAGACCCCGCTCGACCACCCGGGCGAGAAGGCCGAGGTCGACGCGATCCTCGACGGGCTCATCACCCGCGAGGGCATCGACCCCCGGCGCGTGATGGAGATCTACACCGAGCACCTGTCCAAGACGGTGCTCTCCGCAGACTCGCCGCGCTTCCTCGCGTTCATCCCGGCCGCCCCGACCAAGGCCGCGCTGCTGTTCGACATGCTCGTCTCCGGCGCGAGCATCCAGGGCATCTCCGCGCTCGAGGCGGCCGGGGCGATCGCCGCGGAGAACCAGGTGCTGCGGCTGCATCGCCGACCTCGCGGGCCTGCCCGCCAGCGCCGGCGGGGTGTTCGTCTCCGGCGGCTCGGCCGGCAACCTCTCGGCGCTCGACGGTCGCCCGCGACATCGCGCGCGTCGCCGGTCGAGCGCGACGGCTGCGGCCGCGGCGACCTCGACGCGCATCGCGGTCAGCGACCAGGCGCACTCGTCGATCAAGAACGCGCTGTCGATCCTGGACGTGGAGGCGCTGGTCGTCCCGCACCGACGACCACGTCCTGACCGGCCCGGCGCTCGCGCGCCGCCCTGGACGCCGACCCGGATGCCGAGCGACGTCGTCGGCGTCGTGGCCACCTCGGGCACCACCAACGCCGGGATCATCGACGACCTGGCCGGCATCGGCGAGGTCGCCCGCGAGCGCGGCCTGTGGTTCCACGTCGACGGCGCGTACGGCGGCGGCGGGCTGTTCGCGCCCTCGGTGCGCGCCGCTGTACGCCGGGCTCGAGCACGCCGACTCGTTCATCGTCGACCCGCACAAGTGGATGTTCGCGCCGCTACGACTGCGCCGCGCTGCTCTACCGCGAGCCGCGGCTGGCCAAGGCGCGTGCACACCCAGGACGCGCAGCTACCTCGACGTGATCCACACCGACGACGACGAGTGGAACCCCAGCGACTCGCCTACCACCTGACCCGTCGCGCCCGCGGCCTGCCGCTGTGGTTCTCCCTCGCGGTCAACGGCACCGACGCCTACACCCGGGCCATCGAGAGCGCCCTGGACCTCGCCCGCTGGACCGCCGCGGCAGATCGACGCCAGCGAGCACCTGACGCTGCTGCGCGAGCCGACGCTGTCGGTCGTGCTGTTCGAGCGCGACGGCTGGGAGCCGAGCCGACTACGACCGCTGGGCCGCCGGCTGCTCGACGACCAGGTCGCGCTCGTGACCTCGCACCAAGTGGGAGGGCGAGCACGGTCGGCCGCTTCGTCGTTCCTGCACCCGCGGCACGACGCTGCGAGATGGTGCACGAGGTGCTCGCCACCACGGCATGATCGGTGCCGTGGGACAGACGGAGAGCACCTCGCGACGCGCGCCGCTCGAGCCGGTGACGGAGCCGCGGCCGGACGACCATCCGGCCCTGTTCGGCGATCGCGTCAAGGCCACCGGGCGCACGCCCGCCGGGCTGCTCGTGCAGCTCGTCGAGTGGGACGACGCGCGCGCCGTCGACGACTCCTCGGAGTACGACGCCTGGCCGGAGGACGAGCCCAAGGACGGGCCGCCCGCGATGCTCGGGCGCCTCCTGGTCGAGCTCACCGACGCCGAGGGCGTGCTGGGCGTGGCCGGTGTCGTGTCGTGGCACCGGGTGGCCTACGGCCCCAACCCCGGGTCGCACGCCTGGAACATCGGCATCGGGCTCGCGCCGGCTTCCCGCGGGCACGGTGTCGGCGCGGTCGCGCAGCGGCTGCTCGCCGAGTGGCTGCTCGCCACGACGTCGACCCGGCGCATCGAGGCCTCGACCGACGTCGCCAACGTCCCCGAGCAGAAGGCGCTCGAGCGGGCCGGCTTCACCCGCGAGGGCGTGCTGCGCTCGGCCCAGCGCCGCGCCGACGGCCGGCACGACCTCTACAGCTACTCGCTGCTGCCGACCGACCTCTGACCGTTCAGGCCGGTTCGTCCTGCGCCGCGAGCCAGCCGGTGGTGATGAGCAGCTGCGCGGCGATGTAGGTCGCCATCACCAGGAACCCTCGCGCGGGCAGGTCGATGCCGGCGGCGTCGGCGCCGATCATCAGGTCGGACACCAGGAACAGCACTCCGCCGGCACCGACCACGGCGGAGACGGCGCAGGCGAGCGTCGCCATCGTGATCAGCGCCGCGCTGTAGACGGCCAACGGCACCCGGAGCTCGCCGAGCGACGGTCCGAGCAGCAGGTTCAGCGCTCCCCAGAGCACGACCGCGCCCACGACCATCCACCAGCGCCGCCGCAGCACCGAGGCGGCGCCGAGCCCCACGAACCCGACGGAGTAGGCGACCTGCATGCCGAGGAAGAAGCCGAGCCCGACCATGAACGCGACCGTGCCGTCGGCCATGAGCGCCAGGTCGCCCAGCCACGCGAGCGCCAGGCCGACGACGAGCGCGCGCGGAGCCGTGCCCCGCCGTACGGCGAGGACCCAGGCGACGAGCAGCGGCACCAGGAGCGGCTTGCTCACCCACTCGAGCACGCTGCTGCCGACGGCGGCACCGACGAGGTTCACCGCGGCGACGGCGAGGTAGGCGACGAGCAGGCCCCGGTGCTCGCGCGGCACGAGGCCCCGAGGCGGTGCGGCCGTCAGGGCGGTCACAGACCGAGCACCGCGGCCATACCGGCCTTGAGGTCGGCGAGCCGGTGCCCGGCGACCAGCTGCGCGGCCTCGACGTCGTCCGGCCCGGCGACGCCCGCGGCCACGACGGGCACGACGACCTCGAGGTAGCACTTGAGCTTGGGCTCGGTGCCGCTCGGGCGCACGACGACGCGCGTGCCCTGGGCCAGCCGCAGCCGCACGCCGTCGGTCGGCGGCAGGCCGCCGGCGCCCGTCCTCGAGGTCCTCGAACGACTCGACCGCCAGCCCGCCCACCTCGGTCGGCGGCGCGGCGCGCAGCCGCGCCATCGCGTCGCTGATGATCGTGAGGTCGTCGACGCGCACCGAGAGCTGGTCGGTCGCGTGCAGCCCGTGCGCCACGGCGAGGTCGTCGAGGACGTCGTGCACCGTGCGTCCCTGCGCCCGCAGCGCAGCGACCATCTCGACGATGCGCAGCGCCGCGCTCACGCCGTCCTTGTCGGCGACGCGGTCGGCGTCGACGCAGTAGCCGAGCGCCTCCTCGTAGCCGAAGGCGAGGCCGGGGATGCGTCCGATCCACTTGAAGCCGGTGAGCGTCTCCTCGTGCGGCGAGGCCGTAGGCGGCGGCCATCGTCGAGAGCAGCGACGACGACACGATCGAGTTCGCGTAGACGCCGCGCGCCCCGCGCTCGTGCAGCCACCAGCCGAGCAGCCAGCCCACCTCGTCGCCGCGCAGCATCCGGTACGCCGGTCCGCCGGAGGCGCCGCGGTCGCGCGTCGGCACCGCGACCGCGCACCGGTCGGCGTCGGGGTCGTTGGCGATCACGACGTCGGCGTCGGCGTCGATGCCCTCCTCGAGCGCGAGGTCCATCGCGCCCGGCTCCTCGGGGTTGGGGAACGACACGGTGGGGAACTCGGGGTCGGGCGCGAACTGCGCGGACACCACGCGCGGCGCCGGGAAGCCGGCGAGGCGCAGCGCCTCGAGCACGACGTCGCCGCCCACGCCGTGCATCGGCGTGTAGGCGATCCGCACCTCGCGCGGGGACGACGGGTCCACCAGCGAGGCGACGTCGGCGAGGTACGCCGCCAGCACGTCGTCGCCGAGCGTCTCCCAGCCGTCGCCGCGCGGCACGTCGCGCACCGCGCCCACGGCGTCGATCGCAGCGCTGATCTCGGCGTCGGCAGGCGGGACGATCTGGGTGCCGTCGCCGAGGTAGACCTTGTAGCCGTTGTCCTGCGGCGGGTTGTGGCTCGCGGTGACCATGACGCCGGCGGCGCAGCCGAGGTGGCGGATCGCGTACGCGAGCACCGGCGTCGGCAGCGGCCGCGGCAGGACGTAGGCGTGGATGCCCGCGCCCTCCATGACCTCGGCGGTGTCGCGGGCGAACGCGTCGGACTTGTGGCGGGCGTCGTACCCGACGACGACCGTGCGCCCGGTGCCGCGGCTGCGCGTTCACGTACGCCGCCAGCCCTGCGGCCGCGCGCGTGACGACCGCGCGGTTCATCCGGTTCGGTCCCGGCCCGAGCGCGCCGCGTAGACCCGCCGTGCCGAACTCGAGCCGGCCGTCGAAGGCGTCGTGCAGCTCCAGCGCCGCACCCTCGTCGCCGCTGCCGGCGGCGTCGAGCAGCCGGTCGAGCGCCGTGCGCGTGTCGGGGTCGGGGTCGTCGTCGAGCCAGGCGCGGGCCCGGTCGATCAGGGGCGCGCGGTCGGTGCTCACAGCGAGGCCACCACCTGCGCGAGCAGCCGACCCATGCGCTCGGCCGCAGCCTTGCCGGCCTCGAGGACCTCCTCGTGGTTGAGCGGCTCGCCGGTCATGCCGGCGGCGAGGTTGGTCACCAGCGACAGGCCCAGGATCTCCAGGCCCGCCTCGCGCGCCGCGATCGCCTCGAGCGCGGTCGACATGCCCACCAGGTCGGCGCCGATGATCGCCGGCCATGCGCACCTCGGCCGGAGTCTCGTACTGCGGTCCGCGGAACTGGGCGTAGACGCCCTCGGCGAGGTCGGGCTCGATCGTGCGGCACAACGCGCGCAGCCGCGCGGAGTACAGGTCGGTGAGGTCGATGAAGGTCGCACCCCGCAGCGGCGACGCGCTCGTCAGGTTGATGTGGTCGGAGATGAGCACCGGCGTGCCGGGGGTCCACGACGGGTTCAGCCCGCCGCAGCCGTTGGTCAGCACGACGACCCGGCAGCCCGCGGCCGCCGCGGTGCGCACACCGTGCACGACCGCCTCGACGCCACGGCCCTCGTAGTAGTGCGTGCGGCCGAGGAACACCAGCGCCCGGCCCTCGCCCGCCTGCACGCTGCGGATGCGCCCGGCGTGGCCGGCGACCGCGGGCGGCGGGAAGTGCGGCAGGTCGGTGACGGCGAGGTCGGCCTTCGTCTCGCCGATGAGGTCGACGGCGGGCACCCAGCCCGAGCCGAGCACGAGCGCCACGTCGTGGCGCTCCACTCCGGTGAGGCGGGCGAGCTCGGCCGCGGCCTCACGGGCGGCGGCGGGCGGGTCGGTCTGCAGGAGGTCGGTGCTCACGCACCCGACGCTACCCACCCGCGTGCGCCGGGTCAGGCGATGCCTCGCGTTCGCGGCCTCGGCACCTCGTTGACCGGCGCGGGTCGCCCCGTCGATCATCCCGAGGTGAGCGACACCGGACCCGCAGCGCCGTCGCGGTCCCGGCGCGCGCGTGAGGGCCACGGCATTCGTCCTCGGCACGGGAGCGGTGTCGTGGGCGTGGTCGGAGGTCGGGTTCTGGGCGCGCTTCCGCGTCGACGACTCGGTGCCCGGCTGGATCATCACCTGGCTCGCCTACTCGCTCGTGGTGGCTGTGGTGCTGCGCGTCGTACGCCGGTTCCCGGTGCACGGGCGGCGGGCGTGATCCTGGTCGGGGCGCTCTACGGCTGGCTGGTCGAGGGCGTCGTGGCGGCCACGGTCTACGGCCCGCTGCCGGTCTCGCTGGTGTGGACCGGGGTCGCCTGGCACGGGCTGCTCACCGTCGGGGTGGGGTGGATCCTGCTGCCGCGCGCGGTGCGGCGCGGCGGGGCGCGCGCGGTCGGCTGGTGCGCGCTCGTCGGCGTCGTCTGGGGCCTGTGGTCGGTCGGGTGGTGGGCTTCGCCGCCGGAGGAGGGGCAGGTGCTCGTCGCGTCCCGACCTCGCGTCGTACGCCCTGTTCGTCGGGATCGTCTCGGTCAGCGCCGCTCGTCGGCTACGCCGTGATGCACGCGTGCGCCCCTGCGTTCCGACGACCGGCCGTCGCGGTGGACGCTCGTGGCGGTGCTCGTGGTGCTGGCGGCGTGGTGGGTGCTCACCATCGTCGTGGCGATCCCGTGGGCCCCCGTGGTGCTCGCGCTGCTCGTCGCGCTCGTCTGGATCTCGCTGCGCCGGCTCGAGGCGCGCGCGGACCCCGAGACGTCGGCGGAGCGCTCCGACGGCGACGACAGGGTGCTCGGCTGGGCGCCCGGGATCCCGTGGCGGTCGTGCCGCCGCTGGCCGCGCTGCCGGTCGCCGCGCTGGCGACGTACGCGCTGATGGCTCCGCTGACGCCGGCCGTAGCCGGGGAGCGGTGCGCTCTACGTCGGCTTCGTGGTGATGTTCGGGATCCTCACGGTGGCCGGGACGGTGGCGCTGGTGTGGAGCCTGTGGCGGGCGTGGGGGCCGCGGCGGGTGCCGGTGCACGAACCGGTCGCCGCCGAGCCGGGCGTGAGCCGCGCTACTCGACGCTGGTGCAGGGGCGGGCGCGCAGGTCGGCCACGTAGTCGTCCGGTGCCCCGGCGGCCTCGGCCGCGTCGGCCATGAGCCCGAGGTAGCGCGCGCTCGGGCAGGCCGCCCTCGTAGGCGTCGAGGACGTAGAGCCACGCGGTGACGTCGCCCTCGAGCGTGGCGACGCGCACCCGGATCTTCGTGTAGAGCCCGAGGTCGCTGCCCTCCCAGTCGTCGAGCGCGGCCTCGTCGGCCTCGGTGATGTCGTAGAGCGCGACGAAGACCTGGCCGTCCGGGTCCTCGACCACGGTCGCGAGCGCGCCCTCCCAGCCGAGGTCCTCGCCGCCGAAGGTGAGCCGCCAGCCCATGAGCCAGCCGCGTGCCGCGCGCGGGGGAGTGGGGTGCGCGCTCGAGCATCCGGATCGGGTCCATGTTGCTGCCGTACGCGGCGTACAGGGTCACGGCGCGAGGCTACCGAGCTCCCGTGCGCCAGAATGGCCGCGCATGACGCGCGTGGTGATCGTCGGCGGCGGTCCGGGTGGCTACGAGGCGGCGCTGGTCGCGGCCCAGCTCGGGGCCGAGGTCACCGTCGTCGACCGCGACGGCCTCGGCGGCTCGTGCGTGCTCACCGACTGCGTCCCGAGCAAGACCCTCATCGCGACCTCCGAGGTCATGACGCTCGCCGGCGAGAGCGGCGAGCTCGGCGTGCGCCTCGGCGGCGGCGCGCACGAGCCCGGCCACGTCGGGGTCGACCTCGGCGTGGTGAACGCGCGCGTGAAGCGGCTGGCCTCGGCGCAGTCGGACGACATCCAGGCGCGGCTCGAGCGCGAGGGGGTCCGCGTCGTGCGCGGGCTCGGCCGGCTCGACGGCGGGTCGCGCGTGGTGGCCGACGACGGCCGACGGCGCGACGGAGTCGTTCGAGGCCGACGCGATCCTCGTCTCGACCGGCGCGCGCCCGCGCGTCGTCGCCGGCGCGGAGCCCGACGGCGAGCGCATCCTCACCTGGGAGCAGGTCTACGACCTCGACGTCGCTGCCCGAGCGGCTCGTCGTGGTCGGGTCCGGCGTGACCGGTGCCGAGTTCGCCTCGGCGTACAACGCGCTCGGCTCGGACGTCGTGCTGGTCTCCTCGCGCGACCGCGTGCTGCCCGGCGAGGACCCGGACGCCGCGCAGGTGCTCGAGGACGTCTTCCGTCGTCGCGGCATGCAGGTGCTCGGCCGCTCGCGCGCCGCCGTCGGCGACGCGCACGGCCGACGGCGTCGTGGTCACCCTCGCCGACGGCTCGACGGTCGAGGGCTCGCACTGCCTGATGGCGGTCGGCTCGATCCCCAACACCGAGGGCATCGGGCTCGTCGGAGTCGGGCGTCACGCTCAACGACGTCGGGCTACATCGAGGTCGACCGCGTCTCGCGCACCGCGGCCCGCGGCGTGTACGCCGCCGGCGACGTCACCGGCGTGCTCATGCTCGCGTCGGTCGCGGCCATGCAGGGCCGCATCGCGATGTGGCACGCGCTCGGCGACGCGGTCGAGCCCGCTCGACCTGCGCAACGTCTCGAGCAACGTGTTCACCGACCCGGAGATCGCGACGGTCGGCGTGACGCAGGCGCAGGTCGACGCCGGCGAGATCGACGTGCGCGTCGTCAAGCTGCCGCTCGCCACCAACGCGCGCGCGAAGATGCAGGGCCTCACCGACGGCTTCGTGAAGCTGTTCTGCCGCCCGGGCACGGGGATCGTCGTCGGGCGGAGTGGTCGTCGCGCCGCGCGCCTCCGAGCTCGATCTTCCCGATCACGATCGCCGTCGAGCAGCGGCTCACCGTCGACCAGATCGCGGGCTCGTTCACGGTCTACCCGTCGCTCACCGGCTCGATCGCCGAGGCGGCGCGCCAGCTCCACACCCACGGCTGACCGCTCCGATCACGCGTCCCCAGGGCACCTGCGGCGTCGTGATCAGCGGCTAACGCAGAGCGAACCGCCAGATGGCCCAGGCGAGGCCGAGGATGATGATCCAGCGCAGGACGATCCAGATCCGATCACGAGCCGCCCGGCCCGCTCCCACGGCACGCAGCTGCGACGTGGGTGGCCCGGCGGGATTGAGTCGCTTGTCCTGCCGCGCCAGCCGGGCGAGCGCCTCGTCGATCGACTCGGCCGCCGGATTCGTGTAGTCCGCGGGCTCGTCCTCGCGCCGCCTCATGCGCATCGGGCACCTCACCGCCGAACCGAGCAGAACCGGACTACGGCCCATGCTTCACCGTGCGGGGCCGGGAGGCAACGTGCGCGCCTTCCATCCGCCGGCCCGATGGTCGTGGCACCCGTGCCTACGACGGAGAACGGGCACCGATGCGCGATGCCCAGGCGCCGCATTCCCGATGCTCCACCACGGCAACCCACGGAAACGCGCCCCGTTTCCGCGGGCTCGGTGGGTGGAGCATCACGGGCGGCGAGTGACGCCCGGTGCCGGTTCCTTGTCGCGTCAAGGACGGTGACCCGCGCACTCAGGTGATCTCGGCGACGAGCGGCACGTGGTCGCTGGGGACGCTGGCATCGGGGAGCTGGTAGGGCGAGCCGGGCACGGGCAGCGCGCCGAGCGCGTGCGCCGTGCCGCGGCCGCCGCGCACCGCGACGGTGTCGAGCGACACCGTCGTCCCGCTGATCGCGGCGGTGCTCGCACTGCCGGCGAGGTGCGTGAAGCCCGCGGCGGTCAGCGCCGAGCCGACCCGGCCGTCGCTCGCGTCGTTGAGGTCGCCGACGACCACGTGCGTCGTGCCGAGGTCGGGCCCGATCCACGCCACCATCTCGTCGAGCTGCACGAGCCCGCGGTGCTGCGCGTCGCCGGCCGCGTCCGACCAGTCGAGATGGGTGCACACGACCGTGACGTCCTCGACCTCCGCGGAGCACCAGACCCGGCGCCCGTCCGTGCTCGTCCCGGTGCGCGCGTGCAGCAGCGGGTGGCGCCGTGAGGCGAGCAGCACGCCGTCCGGCGCGTGGGGCCGTGCCACGGTGAGCAGCGCGGTGCCGTCGCCGACGAGGGCGCGCGCCGTCCTCGTGTCGATCTCCTGGAGCGCGACGACGTCGTACGCCGTCAACAGCTGCGTCACGCGGTCGAGCACCGCCGCCGCGCGGCGCCGCGGCTCGAGGACGCGGGGATCGATCTCGCGGTAGCGCTCGGGCACGGCGTACGCCGGGTGCAGGACGTTCCACGTGGCGACCCGGAGCATGCCCCCATCCTCGCCGAACGGGGTCGGGTCAGCGCTTGCGGGCCTTGGCGCTGCCGCCGGTGATCTTGAGCTTGCTGGTGTCGACGGCCTCGAAGGCGCTCGCCGGCACGCGCTTGAGCGCCTCGATGATGCTCGAGCCCCACCGCGTGTCGGACGTGCCCTGGAAGTACCAGGGGCTGCCGTTGTCGGCGAGCACGAGGCCGTACTTCTTCATCGCGCGCAGCACGACCTGGGCCGAGGCGCCGTAGCCCGAGATGTCGTAGCCCTTCTTGAGCCGGAACCGCGCGCCCATGGGCGGGTAGGCCGCGTTGCTCACCGAGCCGGCCTGGTGCCGCGCGGGCCACACGAAGCGGCGGTCGGTGACGTCGGTGGTGAAGCGGATCGCGTGGTCGACCTTGCCGCGGGCGACCTCGTCGTAGCGCAGCAGGCCGGGCAGGATCGGCAGCCCCGCGGCGTCCGCGGACGTCCAGCCCTTGGGGCGCAGCTTGTTCGACGTGCAGCGACCAGACGGCGCCGCTGCCGGCGTACCACCCGCTCGCGCGCTGGTGGGTGTCCCAGGTCTCGAACAGCGTGCAGGTGGCAGCGTCGACGACGATCGCGTGCCGGTCGCCGCCGGCGTCGCTGCCGCCCTCGATCTTCGTCGCTGCGTTGAGCGGGTACTTCACGCGGTCGCTCTCGCCGGCGTAGCCGAAGCGCACCGGCACGCGGGTCGCGCCGTTCACCACGGTGATCGGGATGCCGTAGGGCACCGGCTGCTCGCCGTACGCCGGGCCGAAGTCCGGGTGCAGCCGGCGCGAGGAGGCCTGCATGTGCGACATCCACTGCGCGGAGCGCGCGTGCTTGGGCAGCCGCGAGACGTCGGTGTGCCAGTAGTTGTTGGCGGGGAACGCGCGGCACCGCGTGCCCGGCAGGTACGCCGATGTGCGCGCCGCCAGCGTCGCCACCGAGCCGTGCACGGCCGCCCCTGCAGAGGCGCGGCCGCTCGCGACGGTGCCGGTGCCCGGTGCGGCAGAGGCCGTGGGGACGACGGCGAGCGCGCCCACCGCGAGCGCGCCGACGGCGCCCCATGCGGCAGCGGCTCGCGTCGCGCGTCGGGCAGCGCGGGGCGAGGTCATGCCGAGGTCATCGGCGTACGCCGGAACCGGCCTGATCCGCCCTCCGGGTGCCCGCCGGTCGGGTGACCGCCGCGCGGGCCGCACGCGGCGGATCAGAAGTCCCCGCCGCCGCCGAAGTCGCCCCCGCCGCCGAAGTCGCCGCCGCCGCCGACCCAGCCGCCGCCGAAGTCGCCACCGCCGGAGTCGCCACCACCGGCGCCGACGCGCCGGTCGACGATACGGTCGGGCGCGGAGAAGGCGCCGCCGAGCATCGAGCCGATGAAGATCGCCGACATCATGTTCGCGCCGCTGTTGGCGTAGTAGCCGCCGGCGTACGGCGCGTAGGCGCTGGCCGCCCTGCCAGTACGGCACCCGGCCGCCGCCGGCACCTCGACCTCGCGGGCGGCGGGCAGCCGGCCGCAGTTGAGCGTCGTCGCGCACGCGCGCGCACACCGGGATCGGGCGCGGCCGCACCGCCGTCGGGCGACCACATCGACGTCCTCGACGCTGGGGCCGTGGCGCGGGTCGACGAAGCAGGGCGGGCGCCGCTCGGGCAGCGGCTCGCCGTCGATCCGCGCGTCGACGCAGGCCAGCGCGTAGCGGCCGTCCTCGAGCGCGGTGGTCACGGTGCGCGGCGTCCTCGGGGCGCTTCATCAGGTCGGCGCTCGCGCTTGGCCTGTCTCGTAGGAGTCGAGCGCGCGCTGCGCGTCGGCGCGGCCGGCCTCGTCGAGCCGCGGGTCGTCGACGTCGATGCCGCGCCACGACCTCGCCGTACGACGTGACGTCCTCGTCGACGTCCGGCGCACCGCGGCCGTGCGCTCGGCGTTGGCCTTCTTGGCCTTGCGGCTGAGCGCAGTAGCCGCCGCCGCCGACGACCGCGGCCCCGATCGCGAGGAACGCGAGGACGCCCGCCCGCCGCCGCCGGACGCGCTCGTCCGGCGAGCCGCCGGAGCCGTTCGCCGGTGAGGACGGGCGCCGCGCTCGGTGACGAACGCGCTGATGACGGCGTACGCGCCGGCGTCCTTGTTGTCGCGGTAGGCGACCGTGGCGACCTGGTCGCCGACGTCGGCGAGCGTGCTGTCGCCCTTGAACGCGCTCGTCGGTCCGTCGCCGAGGTAGACGGCGTACGTGCCGGCGATGCCGCACCTCGTCGTAGCAGCGCCTGCAGCGTGTCGCTCGGACGAGCCGTCCGACCGCGGCCGAGCGCGGGCAGCACCGCGATGAAGTAGACGGTAGCCCGCTGTCGCGGATCTGTGCGCGCAGCTGGTCGGCCTCGGCCGTGCGTCATGAGGTCGTCGGCAGCCGGGTCGACGTAGACCGACTCGCCGGCCTGCAGCTCGCGGCGCCGCGGCGTCGAGCGCGCGGTGAGGTGGTCGTCGCCGCGGCAGGCCCGGCGGCGGCCAGCAGCGACGCCAGGCGGCGAGCGCGAGCCGGCGACGGACAGCGGTCAGCGCGGAGACGGGCGACGGGCGGTCGGAGCGCCAGGACGTGCGCACACGGGTCATGTCTCCATACTCACCCATTTCTGGACGCTGCGCGACGGCGCTGCCCGGCGCTTCGCGCAGTCGGCCGCGCGGGGCCCTCCTTCGTCGGGCCCGCGGCCTCCGGCAGCGCGCTCGGGACTCAGTCCTTGATCTCGAGGAGCACGGTGCCGCTGGGCACGGTGGCGCCGACCTCGGCGGCCAGGCCGGTCACGGTGCCGGCCTTGTGCGCGGTGAGCGGCTGCTCCATCTTCATGGCCTCGAGCACGACGACGAGCTCGCCGGCCTCGACCTGCTGGCCCTCCTCGACCGCGACCTTGACGATCGTGCCCTGCATCGGGGCGGCGACGGCGTCGCCCGAGGCGGCGCTGCCGGACTTCTTCGCCGAGCGCTTCGGAGCCTTCTTCGGGCCGGCGTGGCCGCCGCCGCCCAGGGCGATCCCGCCGGGCAGCGACGACCTCGAGCCGCTTGCCGCCGACCTCGACGGTGAGCGTCTGGCGCTCCTCCGGCTCGGCGACGTCGGCCGCTGCACCGGTGTACGCCGGGATCTGGTTGTCGAACTCGGTCTCGATCCACCGGGTGTGCACGGTGAACGGGGTCGCGTCGTCGGTGGCGAACGCCGGGTCGCGGACCACGACGCGGTGGAACGTCAGCGCCGTGGCGATGCCCTCGATCTCGAACTCGTCGAGCGCGCGGCGGGAGCGCTCGAGCGCCTCCTCGCGGTTGCGCGCCGGTGACGATGAGCTTCGCGAGCAGCGAGTCGAAGTTGCCGCCGATCACGTCGCCGGCGCTGGAAGCCGGCGTCGAGGCGCACGCCGGGGCCGGACGGCGGGTTCCACACGGTGAGCACGCCGGGGCCGGGCAGGAAGGAGCGGCCCGGGTCCTCGCCGTTGATGCGGAACTCGAACGAGTGACCGCGCAGCACCGGGTCGTCGAAGCCGAGCGCCTCGCCGTCGGCGATGCGGAACTGCTCGCGGACCAGGTCGATGCCGGCGACCTCCTCGGAGACCGGGTGCTCGACCTGCAGGCGGGTGTTGACCTCGAGGAACGAGATCGTGCCGTCGACGCCGACGAGGAACTCGCAGGTGCCGGCGCCGAAGTAGCCGGCCTCCTTCACGATCGCCTTCGACGCGCGGTAGAGCTCGGCGAGCTGCGCCTCGGACAGGAACGGCGCGGGCGCCTCCTCGACCAGCTTCTGGTGGCGGCGCTGCAGCGAGCAGTCGCGGGTGGAGACGACGACGACGTTGCCGTGCTGGTCGGCCAGCACCTGGGTCTCGACGTGGCGCGGGTTGTCGAGGTAGCGCTCGACGAAGCACTCGCCGCGACCGAACGCGGCGACCGCCTCGCGGACCGCGGAGTCGTACAGCTCGGGGATCTCCTCGAGGGTGCGGGCGACCTTGAGGCCGCGGCCGCCGCCGCCGAACGCCGCCTTGATCGCGATCGGCAGGCCGTGGTCCTGGGCGAACTCTGACGATCTCGTCGGCCGTCTGCGACCGGGTCGGGGGTGCCCTCGACCTGCGGGGCGCCGGCGCGCTGCGCGATGTGGCGCGCGGAGACCTTGTCGCCGAGGACGCGGATCGCCTGCGGGCGGCGGGCCGATCCAGGTGAGCCCGGCGTCGATGACGGCCTGGGCGAAGTCGGCGTTCTCGGACAGGAAGCCGTAGCCGGGGTGCACCGCGTCGGCGCCGCTCTTGCGGGCGACGTCGAGCAGCTTGTCGACGACGAGGTAGGTCTCGGCGGCCGTCGAGCCGCCCAGCGCGTACGCCTCGTCGGCGGCCTTGACGTGCAGCGCGTCGCGGTCGGGGTCGGCGTAGACGGCGACGCTGGCGATGCCGGCGTCCCGGCAGGCCCGGGCGACGCGGATGGCGATCTCGCCACGGTTGGCGATGAGGACCTTGGAGATGGTCATCGGTGGTGTGCTCCTGTGACGCTGGGACGAGGCGTTCGCTGCCGCTCCGAGCCTGCCAGAACGGGCACCCCTCGCGGGGGGCGGGGCCGATGTCCGGGTACGTGATGTGCGCGACGTGCCGGGTGCGGGCCCGACCCGCGGCGAGCTCGGCGAGCCGGGACTCGCAGCGACGGGTGACGTCGTCGACCTCGCGCAGCGTGCGGGTGAGCTCGGTCGCGCCGGGCCAGCAGGTCGGCGCGGACGGTCTCGAGCGAGGCGAGCAGGCGCTGGATCTGGCCCGACTCGCCCGGCTCGGCGTCGTACATGTCGACGATCTCGCGGATCTCGGCCAGCGACATGCCGAACCGCTTGCCGCGCAGCGCGAGCACCAGGCGGGCCCGGTCGCGGGCGTCGTAGCCGCGGGCCGCTGCCCGACCCGGTGCGGGCCGGGGTGACGATGCCCGGCCTCCTCGTAGAAGCGCAGCGTGCGCGTGGTGACGCCCAGCTCGGCCGCGAGCTCGCCGACGGTGTAGGTCTCGCGGGTGGAGGTCTCGCGGTCCACGGGTCCTCCTGGATCGGGGGTGGCGTGCGGGCACAGTGAACCGCTACCTTGACGTTAACGTCAACGTCAGACGTGCCGAGGTTCATCCGGTACGCCGACGACAGCGATCGACAGGAGCGGCCGTGACCCAGGACGCGATCCGCGAGGCCCGCGCCGCGACGCTGCGGCTCGCCCCGGCGGCGGCCGAGAAGCTGGCCGCCCAGGGCAAGCTGCACGCCCGCGAGCGCATCGACCTGCTCGTGGACCCGGGCTCGTTCGTCGAGGACGGCCAGCTCGCCAACGCGCTGCGCGACCGGGCTGCCCGCCGACGGCGTGGTCACCGGGCGCGGCACCGTCGACGGCCGGCCCGTGCTCGTGGTGGCCAACGACCCCACGGTGAAGGCCGGGTCGTGGGGCGCGCGCACGGTCGAGAAGATCGTGCGCATCACCGAGGCCGCGCTGCGCGACGAGCTGCCGATCTTCTGGTTCATCGACTCCGCCGGCGCGCGCATCACCGACCAGGTCGACCTGTTCCCCGGGCGCCGCGGCGCCGGGCCGCATCTTCCACAACCAGGTCGCGCTCTCGGGCCGGGTGCCGCAGATCTGCTGCCTGTTCGGGCCGTCGGCCGCCGGCGGCGCCTACATCCCGGCCTTCTGCGACGTCGTGATCATGGTCGAGGGCAACGCCTCGATGTACCTCGGCAGCCCGCGCATGGCCGAGATGGTGATCGGCGAGACGGTGACGCTCGAGGAGATGGGCGGCGCGCGCATGCACGCCACCGTCTCCGGCTGCGGCGACAACCTCGCCGACGACGACGCACGACGCGATCGAGCAGGCCAAGCTGGTCTTCTCCTACCTGCCGCAGTCGCTGGCGCCAGGACCCGCCGCACGTACGCGGCCGAGGCGCCGGCGCGCCCGCTCGACGCCGAGCTGCGTGCCGATGCCGGAGAGCCGGCCCTTCGACATGCACGCAGGTCATCGACGCACTCGTCGACGACGGACTCGTTCTTCGAGATCAAGCCGCTGTTCGCCGCCGAGCTCGTCGTCGGGCTTCGCCCGGCTCGACGGCCGCTCCGTCGGCATCGTCGCCAACAACCGCGCGGTGCGCGGCGGCGTGCTGTTCGTGCGACAGCGCCGACAAGGCCGCGCGCTTCATCTGGTGGTGCGACGCGTTCAACGTGCCGCTGCGTCTACCTCGCCGACGTGCCCGGCTTCATGATCGGCTCGCGAGGTCGAGCGCCAGGGCATCATCCGCCACGGCGCGAAGATGATCACCGCGGTCAGCGAGGCCACCGTGCCGCAGGTCTCGGTGGTGCTGCGCAAGGCGTACGGCGCCGGCCTCTACGCGATGGCCGGCCCGGGCTTCGGGCCCGACGCGTGCCTGGCGCTGCCGACCGCGAGCATCGCGGTGATGGGGCCGGAGGCGGCCGTCAACGCCGTGTACGCCAACAAGATCGCCGCGATCGACGACGACGGCCGAGCGCGCCGCGTTCGTCGCCGCGCGATGCGCGCCGAGTACGAGGCCGACGTCGACCTGCTGCGCCTCGCCGAGCGACCTCGTCATCGACGCCGTCGTCGAGCCCGGGGAGCTGCGCCGCGAGATCGACGTACGGCTCGCGGTCGGCCGCGCGCACGCGACCGGCACGTTCAGCGCACCGCCGTCACGGCGTTCCGCCGGTCTGACGGAGCCGCGTCACGTAGCGGTCGCCGTACGGGCACGCAGCGTCGGCTACGGCAAGTCGCTGCGACGCCGACCTGGATACCGTCCCTTCGGCTGACCGGTGATCGGCGATGCGGACCGCTAGGCTCGCGGCGAGGCCCCTCAATCTCCCCGTGCGAGGGGCCTCGCCCATGCCGCCGGAGGCGTGCTGCTGGTGCTGCTCGTCGCGTGGCTCGGGTGGAACTTCGCTGCCGCGCCTCAGCAGTTCCTCGACGTGGCGGTGCGGGGCGCGCGTGGGCGCGCTCGGCTCGTCGCGCTGGGCTACACGTGCGATCTACGGGATCATCGGCCTGATCAACGTCGCGCACGGCGACCTGTTCATGCTGGCGTCGGTGTTCTCCGCGATGCTGCTGGGCAACTGGCTGATGGCCGAGTCGAGCGAGCCGCGCAGCTGGCTGCTGCTGGCCGCGATGCTGCCGGTGGTGATGGCCGCGTGCGCGGCGATCAGCGCGGCCACGGACCGGGTCGCCTACCGCCGGCTGCGCGAGGCGCCCCGGCTCACGGCGCTGGTCACCGCCGTCGGGTTCAGCTTCATCTTCCAGTGGTTCGGGCTGCTGCTCAACGGCTCGGGCCAGCGGGTGCGGACGCCGATCATCCCCGACGGCGGGCTGGTCGTCGGCCCCGTCACGATCGCCTGGTCGACGATCGTGGTCACCTCGGTGACCCTGCCCCTGCTGGCGGTGCTGAGCCTGGTCGTGCGACGCACGAGGTACGGCAAGGCGATGCGCGCCACCGCGCAGGACCGCGACACGGCGCGTCTCATGGGCATCGACGTCGACCGCACCATCGCCTTCACCTTCGCGGTCGGCGGGGCGCTGGCCGGTGCCGCCGGGCTGCTCTACTACGCGAGCTTCGGCAACACCAACTACTCCGACGGCTTCCAGTTCGGCCTCATCGCCTTCACCGCGGCGGTCCTGGGCGGGGTCGGCAACCTTCCCGGCGCCGTGATCGGCGGCTTCCTCATCGGTCTGATCCAGGCGTTCAACGACGGGCTGCCCTACGGGCTCGGCCAGGCGTGGTCGCAGTCGGTCGTCTTCCTCGTCCTGATCGCCCTCATGGTCTTCCGCCCCGAAGGGCTGCTCGGCACCCGCGTCGTCGACAGCGTGTGACTCAGCCGCGCGCCCACAACGAGGTCCACGGGATCCCGATCTCCGCCAGCAGACGGCGCACCAGGGGGAGGGACAGGCCGACCACGTTCGACGGGTCGCCGTCGATGGCCTCCACGAACGGCCCGCCGAGGCCGTCGAGCGTGAACGCCCCGGCGACGCGCAGCGGCTCGCCGGTCGCGACGTAGGCCTCGATGGTGGCGTCGTCGAGGTCGGCGAACGAGACGCGGGTGGTCGCCACCGCGCTCGCGACGCGGTCGCGGGCGCTGCTCGTACCCACGCGCACGACCGTGTGACCGGTGCGCAGCCGGCCCTCGCGACCTCGCATGTCGTGCCAGCGGCGTACGGCGTCGGCGGTGTCGGCCGGCTTGCCGAGCGCGACGCCGTCGAGGTCGAGCACGGAGTCGCCGCCGATGACGACCAGCGTGGAGCCCTCACCGGCCTCGCGGACCTGGTCGGCCACGGTGCGCGCCTTGGCCTCGGCCAGCGTCGAGGCGACGTCGATCGGGTCGGTGCGGCCGAGCGCCGCGAGCTCGGCCTCGAGCGCGTCCTCGTCGACGCCGCTCACCCGCACGACGGGCTCGACGCCGGCAGCGCGCAGCAGGGCGAGGCGCGCGGGTGAGGCGGAGGCCAGGACGACGCGGACGGGCGCCGGGACGGCAGGGTCGGTCATCGGCTCTCAGCGAGGGGCGAACGACGCGCGCCAGCCGCCGCTGGGCAGCGTCGAGCGCACGCTGCGTCTCGGGCTGGCCCAGGCCGGACGGGCGGGCCGCGGCGTCGGGTCGTCGCCGGCCGCCGCCGCGCTCACCACGGCGACCAGGGCGGCGAGCTCCACGGCGTCCGGCGTGCCGCGCACGACGCGGAGCACCGGGCGCTCGGCCGCGGCGTCAGGTGCCGCGTCGACCGGGTCGGGAGTCACAGCGGGATGTTCCCGTGCTTCTTGGGCGGCAGCGCGGCGCGCTTGGTGCGCAGCGCCCGCAGCGCGCGGGTGATCTGGGCACGGGTCTCGCTCGGCCGGATCACCGCGTCGATGTAGCCGCGCTCGGCGGCGATGTAGGGGTTGGCCAGCGTGTGCTCGTAGTCGGCGATCAGGTCGGCGCGCAGCGCCTCCGGGTCGGTCGACTTCGCCAGGTCGCGGCGGTAGAGGATGTTGACCGCGCCCTGCGCGCCCATGACCGCGATCTGCGCGGTCGGCCAGGCGATGTTGACGTCGGCGCCGAGGTGCTTGGACCCCATGACGTCGTAGGCGCCGCCGTAGGCCTTGCGCGTGATCACCGTGACCAGCGGGACGGTGGCCTCGGCGTAGGCGTAGATCAGCTTCGCGCCGCGGCGGATGATGCCGTTCCACTCCTGGTCGGTGCCGGGCAGGAAGCCGGGCACGTCGACGAAGGTGAGCACCGGGATGTTGAACGCGTCGCAGGTGCGCACGAAGCGCGCGGCCTTCTCCGAGGCCTCGATGTCGAGGGTGCCGGCGAACTGCATCGGCTGGTTGGCGACGACGCCGACCGGGCGGCCCTCGACGCGGCCGAAGCCGACGAGGATGTTCGGCGCCCACAGCGGCTGGATCTCGAGGAAGTCGCCGTCGTCGACGACCGACTCGATGACCGTGTGCATGTCGTAGGGCTGGTTGGGCGAGTCCGGCACCAGCGTGTCGAGGGCGAGGTCGGTCGTCGCTCGGCTCGAGGTCGGCCTCGACGTCGTACGCCGGCACCTCGTCGAGGTTGTTGCTGGGCAGGAAGCCGAGCAGCGCCTTGACGAAGTCCATCGCCTCGGCCTCGTCGGCGAGCATCGCGTGCGCCACACCGCTCTTGCTGTTGTGCGTGCGTGCGCCGCCGAGCTCGTCGAAGCCGACGTCCTCGCCGGTGACCGTCTTGATGACGTCGGGACCGGTGATGAACATGTGCGAGGTCTTGTCGACCATCACGGTGAAGTCGGTGATGGCGGGGGAGTAGACCGCGCCGCCGGCGCACGGGCCCATGATCAGCGAGATCTGCGGGATCACGCCGGAGGCCAGGACGTTGCGCCGGAAGATCTCGCCGTAGAGGCCGAGGGAGACCACGCCCTCCTGGATGCGCGCGCCGCCCGAGTCGTTGATGCCGATCATCGGCACGCCGGTCTTCATGGCGAGGTCCATGACCTTGACGATCTTCTCGCCGAAGACCTCGCCGAGGCTGCCGCCGAAGATGGTGAAGTCCTGGGCGAACACGCACACCGGGCGGCCGTCGACCGTGCCGTAGCCGGTGACGACGCCGTCGCCGTAGGGGCGGTTGTCGGGCAGGTCGAAGTTGTTGGAGCGGTGCCGCGAGAGCGCGTCCATCTCGACGAAGGAGCCCTCGTCGAGCAGCATGTCGATCCGCTCGCGCGCGGTCGCCTTGCCGCGGGAGTGCTGCTTGTCGACCGCCTTCTCGCTGGCCGCGTGCGCGGCCGCCTCGCGGCGCGCCTCGAAGTCCGCGATCTTGCCCGCGGTGGTCTTCGGGTCGTCGGCCGGCGTCTGGTCGGTGAGCTCTGGAGCTGCGGTCACCGCACGTCACCCCTCGCGTCTCGGCGGCGGCCCGTGCGGCCGTCCGCCTCTCGTTACCTTAGCCACGTGGACCACGCGATCTCCGGTGACCCCGGGAGCCCGTCCGGCCGTGAGACCGAACTCACGACACGCACGCGGACCTGGGACGACACGGCCCTCCAGCGCGCGCTCGACGCCGCCGGCCACGACGGCTGGGGGCCCGTCGCCGTCCTGCCCTCGACGGGCTCGACCAACGCGGATGCGGCCGAGCAGGCGCGCGAGGGCTGCCCGGAGGGCTTCACCGTCGTCGCGGACGAGCAGTCCTCCGGCCGCGGCCGGCTCGACCGCGTCTGGGAGTCGCCGAGCGGCGCCGGGCTGGCGATGTCGGTCGTCCTGCGCCCGCGCACCCCGAACCAGACCTGGGGCTGGCTGCCGCTGCTCGCGGGTGTCGCGGTGGTCGACGCCCTGGCGCGCCAGGGGATGGCGGCGGCGCTCAAGTGGCCCAACGACGTCGTCGTCGACGGCCCGGCGTACGACGGCAGCGCCGGACCGCGCAAGCTCGGCGGGCTCCTCGTCGAACGCGTCGCCGAGGCCGACGCGGTGGTGGTGGGCATCGGGGTGAACACCGACCTGCGCGCCGACGAGCGCCCGGTGCCGCGGGCGACGTCGACGTGGCTCGAGGGCGCGAGCGTCGCCCGCGAGCAGCTGCTCGTCGACATCCTCGACGAGCTCCGCAGCCGCGTGACCGCCTGGACCGCCGGGTCCGGGGACGCCCGCCGCACCGGGCTGCTCGACGCCTACGCCGAGCGGTGCCTCACTATCGGGCGGAACGTGCGGGTGCTGCTGCCGGGTGGCGCGCTGGCGACCGGGACCGCCCAGGGCGTCGACGACTCCGGATGCCTCGTGCTGCGCGACGACGACGGCGGCACCCGCACCGTGTCGGCGGGCGACGTCGAGCACGTGCGCTGAGCCGCGCGAGGTCGGACCGACTTGCGCGCGCTCCGGCGCGCTCTCTGAGACGATGCCGCCATGGGCTACCCGAAGAAGCTGCTGGCCGACGACGAGTCGATCGTCTACGAGCTGCGACCCCACTGGCGTGCGCTCGTCGTCCCGATCGTCGTGTTCCTGCTGACCATCGGGGTCGGCGTCTACCTGATGGCGAAGTGGGACAACAGCGCCGGACGCTGGTTCATCCTGGCCGTGATGGTGCTGCTGCTGATCTTCTGGGTCGTGCGGCCGTTCGTCTTCTGGTGGTCGACGCAGTACGTCTTCACCGACCACCGCATCATCGTGCGCACCGGGATCATCGCCCGCAAGGGTCGTGACATGCCGCTCTCGCGCGTCAACGACGTCTCGTTCGAGCACTCGGCCATCGAGCGCTTCCTCAACTGCGGCACGCTGCTCGTCGAGTCGGCCGGCACCCAGGGCCAGCTGCGGATCCAGAGCGTGCCCGACGTCGAGCAGATCCAGCGCGAGATCTACCGGCTGCACGACGAGGACGACGAGCGCCGCCGCCGCCAGTACAGCGGGCAGGGCCCAGCAGCCCCCGCAGGGCTACCAGCAACCCCCGCAGGGCTACCAGCAGCCGCCCGTCGCGCCCGGAGGGCCGCAGGGTCCGCAGTTCCAGGTGCCGCCGCAGGACACCCCGCCTGGTGGCGCCGGTCAGTGACGCCCGACCCCGTGACCGGCGTCGACGACGCGCGCAGCCACCCCGAGCAGGTGCTCGACGAGCTCGTCGACCAGGTGCTCGGATCCCCGCGCCGCTGGCGTCGCGAGGAGGTGGCCCGGGCGGCCGGCGTGTCCCTCGAGGACGCGCGCCGGCTGTGGCGTGCGATGGGATTCGCGGACGTCGGCGACGCCGTGGCCTTCACCGACGAGGACATCGGCGCGCTGCGCCTGCTCGTGACCCTGCTCGACCGCGGCGTGCTCGACCGCACCATCGCCGTCGACGTGGCGCGCAGCCTCGGCCAGACCACGAGCCGTCTCGCCGACTGGCAGGTCGACATCGTCGGGCGCCAGCTCATCGAGCGCGGCGTCCTCGACCCCGGCGACCCGCTGGCGCCGCGCTCGGCCGACGGGCTGAGCCAGGAGATGGCCGTCCTGCTCCCCGCGCTGGAGAAGCTGCTCGTCCACGGGTGGCGGCGCCAGCTCGCCGCGGCGCTCGAGCGCGGGCTCGGCGACGCGGAGGCCTCCGGCGAGGTGGAGACGGGGCACCTCACGGTGGGGTTCGCCGACCAGGTCGGGTTCACCCGCCTGACCCGGCGCATGGAGGAGCCCGAGCTCGCGGCCCTCGTCGAGCGGTTCGAGTCGCGCTCCGCCGACATCGTCGTGGGCGCCGGCGGGCGTCTGATCAAGACCCTCGGCGACGAGATCCTGTTCGTCGCCTCCGACCCGGTGGCCGCCGCCGAGGCGAGCCTCCGGCTGCTGACCGAGCACCAGGCCGACGAGGCGATCCCGCGCGTCCGGATCGGGCTCGCCACGGGTGTGGTGGTGACCAGGCGCGGCGACGTGTTCGGTACGACGGTCAACCTGGCGAGCCGGCTCACCGCGGTGGCGCGCCCCGACTCCGTGCTCGTGGACGGCGTCACCGCCGACGCGCTGGGCGACTCCGCGGCCTACCGGCTGCGCCCGCTGCGGCCCCCGCGCCGTGCGGGGGATCGGGCTCGTGCGGCCCGTCGTGCTCGAACGGCGCTGAAAACCGTCCGCTCGCCGGGCGCAAGGGTTGCGACAAGGTGCCGATACTCCGTCTTATGGGCCACGTGGGCGAGCTCGGAGAGCGCGCGGCGGAGGCGTCGACCTCCGACGCCTCCTTCCGCATGTCCTCGCTGATCCAGTTCGTCTCCCTCGTGGCGGCGGCGCGGGGCTACTCCGACCTGCTGCGCGTGATGGCCACCGAGTCGCTGCACGCGCTCGAGGCGTCGTCGGTCTCCCTGTCGATCTGGGAGCGCGACCGAGGCGGGATGCGCACGCTGGTGAACGTCGGCGACCTCGGCCCGCTCCAGGTCGAGACGCCCGTCGACGAGGTCTACCGGCTCTCCGAGCACCCGATGGCCCAGCGGATGACCACCGAGGGCATCGCCTACGTCCAGCAGCTGGGCAGCCCCACGGGCGACGCGCAGGTCGAGCGGGTCCTCCGCGAGGAGGAGAAGGACTCCTGCCTCGGCGTCCCCGTGCTGTTCGAGGGTCGCGTGTGGGGCGAGCTGTGGGCGACCCGGAACGATCCGAGTCGGCCCTTCACCGACGCCGACCTCGACTTCGCGCGCCTCGTCGCCGCGCAGGTGGGCGCGGGCATCGCCCAGGCCGAGCACCTCGCGCGGGTCGAGCGCCTCGCCTACACCGACGACCTCACCGGTCTGGCCAACCGCCGCGCCTTCGAGGACCGCCTCGACGAGGCCCTGACGGCGCACCGGCACGACGGACGCGCCGTCGGCGTCGTGGTGGTGGACGTCAACGGGCTCAAGCGCATCAACGACCGGCTCGGCCACATCGTCGGCGACTCCGCGCTGCTCACGTTCGCCGGCGAGCTGTCGGCCGCGGCATCCTCGGTGCCGGGCAGCCTGGCGGCGCGCCTCGGCGGCGACGAGTTCTGCCTGCTCACGGTCGGCGCCGACGCCGACGAGGTCGTGCGGCTCGCCGAGGACGTCTGCCGGCGCGCCGACGACGTGCTGGACGAGGGCGTGGCCTGCGGGGTGGCCACGACCGACGAGCTGCCGGCCGTCGGCGTGACGCCCTCGCGACTGCTGCGGGCGGCGGACGCCGCGCAGTACCGCGCGAAGCGCTCGTCCGCGCAGCACCCGGTGGTCGCCGGCCGGACGTCCACCCCGACCGGGCTCATCGCCGACGAGCGGGAGGCGTCCGAGCGGCGCCGCTTCCGCGGCCGCGGCTCCCTCGAGCCCGGGCAGCTGCTCGACGAGCTGATGCGCCGGCTCGACGCCGCCGACGACCGCGACTCGCAGTCCCGGCTGCGGGTGGTGGCCGCCACCGTCTCCGAGACCCTCGACGCGGCCAGCTGGTGGATCTCGTCGATCTCGCCCGGCGACGAGCACGTCGTCACGCGCGAGTCGGGAGTCGTCCGCCGACCTGGTGACGTCTCGGCGGACGAGTACTACGAGCCGGACGCCTACAAGCTCGACGACTACCCGGCGACGTACGCCGCGCTCTCGGGCCACTGCGTGCTCGTCGACGTGGACGACCCCCGCAGCGACCCTGCCGAGACCTCGCTGCTCATGCTCGCCGGGATGTCGGAGATGGTCATGTGCGGCGGCACGGACACCGAGGACCACCGCTGGCTGGTGGAGGTGCTCGGCGACGACCTCTCGGCGCCGATGCGGGTCTACGGCTCGGTGCTGCGCGCAGGGATCGCCCTCGCCCTCCGTCGCTAGCCGGCGAGCCGTATCCTCGCGGCATGCCCCACGTGCTCGTCGCCGAGGACGACCCCGACATCAGCGTGCCGCTGGTGCGGGCCCTCGGGCGTGAGGGGTACGACGTCACCCACGTGACCAGCGGTCCGGACGCGCTGGCGGGCGCCCTCGCCGGCGACGCGGACCTCCTCGTGCTCGACCTCGGCCTTCCCGGCATGGACGGGCTCGACGTGTGCCGCTCGCTGCGCAGCAGCGGCAGCTCGCTGCCCGTCCTCGTGCTGACCGCCCGCACCGACGTGCCGGACCTCGTCGTCGGGCTCGACGCCGGTGCCGACGACTACGTGGCCAAGCCGTTCCGGCTCGCGGAGTTCCTGGCGCGCGTCCGCGTGCAGCTGCGTCGCGGCTCGGGGATCGAGCCCGGCTCCGTGCTCACCGGCCCGCACGGCCTGCGCATCGACACGGTGGCGCGCCGCGTGACCGTCGCGGGCGACGAGGTCGCGCTGACGCCGAAGGAGCACGAGCTCCTCGTCGCCCTGGCTCGGCGACCGGGCGCCGTCGTCGCGCGCGAGGACCTCATGCGCGAGGTGTGGCGCACCGAGTGGTTCGGGGCGACCAAGACCCTCGACATGCACGTCTCCACGCTGCGCCGGAAGCTCGGCGACGCCGGCGCTGACATCACGACCATCCGCGGCGTCGGGTTCCGCATGGAGCGGGAGGGCTGACGTGCGCCGCCGGCTGCTGCTGCTCGTGTTCACCACGACGCTGTTCGCGCTGACGCTGCTCGGCGTGATCCTCATGGCGGCGATCTGGGCGGCGACCGACAGCGCCGCCGTCGAGCGGGCGGAGGCCAACGCCCGGGTCGACGCCGCTGCGCTCGGCCGCATCCTCGAGGTGGGCGGGACGGTCGACCAGCAGATCGTCGACGAGCTCGTGCGCGACCAGGCCACCCTCCTGGTGCGGCTCGCGGACGGCACCACGTTCACCGCCGGCGAACCGGTGCAGGGCGACGCCTACGTCGGCACGGCCACGAACGCCGGCGTGACGGTCGTCGCGTCGATCCCCAAGGCCTTCTACGTCCAGCGGACGGTCGGCGAGGGCGTGCTCGTGGTCGGCATCTCGATCGTGGCCCTCGCCATCGCGATGCTCGTCGCCAACTACTACGCCCGGCGGCTCACCCGCCCGCTCGAGGACTTCGCCGTCGCCGCCGAGCGCATCGCCACCGGTGACAGCCGGCCGGTGTCGCAGCGGTACGGCGTACCCGAGCTCGACGCCGTCGCCGACGTCCTCGACCGCAGCGCGAACAGCTTCACCGAGCTGCTCGAGAGCGAGCGGCGCGCGACGGCCGAGGCGTCGCACCAGCTGCGCACCCCGCTCACCGGCCTGTCGCTGCGGCTGGAGGAGATCCTCGCCTCGGACGACCTCGAGGAGGTCCACGCCGAGGCCACCGCGGCGCTCGGCCAGGTGGAGCGGCTCTCGGGCGTGGTCGACGAGGTGGTGGGGCTCAACCGCGGGCAGGTCGCCGACGCCGAGCGGGTCTCGGTCGACGAGCTCGTGTTCGGCCAGATGACCGAGTGGTCGCCGGCATTCGACGCTGCCGGTCGCAGGCTCCGCCGCACCGGGACGCGGGAGCTGGAGGTCTGGGCCGTGCCCGGCGCCCAGGCGCAGGCGCTGGCGACCCTCATCGAGAACTCGCTCGTGCACGGCGAGGGAACGACCACGGTCCGCACGCGGCCGGCGGGCGCGTGGTCGGTCGTCGAGGTCGGCGACGAAGGGCCCGGGGTGCCCGAGGAGCTCGGGCAGCGGGTCTTCGAGCGCAGCGTGAGCGGGTCGCAGTCCTCCGGCCTCGGGCTGGCGCTCGCGCGCACGCTCGTCGTGGCGGATGGCGGGAGGCTCGAGATGGTCTCGGCCCGACCGGCCGTGTTCGCGATGTTCCTGCCTGCGAGCGGCGCAGCGGAGGATGCCGGTCGCCAGGGGGACGACGCCCAGGAGCAGTCGCCGGTCTCGGAGCCGGCGCCGGGTCAGGCGGAGGTGGCGATGGCGGCCTCGTCGGCCGCCTCGGCGTCGTCCGGGAACACCCAGCGACGGTAGGACCAGAACCGGAACATCGTGCCGAGCGCGATGCCGACCACGTTGGCACTGATGTTGTCGGCCAGCGCGCTGGTGAGGCCGAGCGCGTAGTGGCTGAACCACAGGCAGGCGACGCTGATCGCGAGGCCGACGCCGTTGAGCACGAAGAACAGCACGTACTCGCGACCGAAGCTCGTGCGGCCGCGGTGGCGGAAGGTCCAGTACCGGTTGCCGAAGTAGGCGAACGTGGTGGCGGCGACGACGCTGACGATCTTGGCGGTCAGCGGCTTGTCGTACATCGGGCCCTCGCCGCCGGCGAAGCGCAGCAGGTTGAACAGGCCGATGTCGATGATGAACGCGCCGATGCCGACGACGCCGAACTTGGCGATCTCGTGGATGAGGCGGTCGGCTCGCGCCCACACGGAGCGCGTCAACGCGGCACCGCGGCGGGAGGCATCGATCACCAGGAGACTCTACCCGCTCGTCGGAGCCCAAACTCCTCACGGGCGACCGGTCCTGGCCCGTCGCGCCCGGCTCTGCGCACGGAGCGGGAGGCCGGTGGTGAGGTACGTCACGCACGCGCCCCGTGGCCGCAGCGGGGTAGCCTCGCGGCGTCCGGGAGCAGCACGTGCCGCCCGGGCGCCGGCGGCGCCGTCGGCGACCTGCGACCCGAGGAGCGCGGTGGACCTGCGTCTGTCCGACGAGCACGAGGCGCTGCGCGCGAGCGTGGCGGAGTTCGCGCGCAAGGAGGTCGCCCCGGTCATCGGCGACCTGCTACGCCCAGGGCGAGTTCCCCTACGAGATCGTCGCGCGGGATGGGGCGGCTCGGGCTGTTCGGCCTGCCGATCCCCGAGGAGTACGGCGGCATGGGCGGCGACTACCTCGCGCTGTGCGTCGCCATCGAGGAGCTGGCCCGGGTCGACTCGTCGGTCGCGATCACGCTCGAGGCCGCGGTCTCGCTCGGCGCCATGCCGATCCTGCGCTTCGGCACCGAGGAGCAGAAGCGCGAGTGGCTGCCGCGCCTGGCCGCGGGCGAGCTGCTCGGCGGCGTTCGGCCTCACCGAGCCGGGCGGCGGGTCGGACGCCGGCGCGCACGCGCACCACGGCGGTCCTCGACGGCGACGAGTGGGTCATCAACGGGACCAAGGCGTTCATCACCAACTCGGGCACCGCGATCACCGGCTTCGTCACGGTCACGGCCGTCACCGGCACGCGGGACGACGGGCGCAAGGAGATCAGCGCGATCCTCGTGCCCAGCGGCACGCCCGGGTTCACCGTGGCGCCGACGTACACGAAGGTCGGCTGGGACGCCTCCGACACGCACCAGCTCTCGTTCGACGACGTGCGGGTGCCCGGCGGCCAACCTGGTCGGGCGAGCGCGGTCGCGGCTACGCGCAGTTCCTCTCGATCCTCGACGAGGGCCGCGTCGCCATCGCCGCGCTGGCCGCCGGCCTCGCGCAGGGCTGCGTCGACGAGTCGGTCACCTACGTCGCGCAGCGCGAGGCGTTCGGGCGGCCGATCGGCGCCAACCAGGCGGTCGCGTTCCTCGTCGCCGACATGGAGGTGCGCGCCCACACCGCGCGCCTCGCCTGGCGCGACGCGGCGGCACGCATGGTCGCCGGCGAGCCGTTCAAGCGCGAGGCCGCCATCGCCAAGCTCTACTCGTCCGAGGCGGCGATGGACAACGCGCGCTGGGCGACGCAGGTGCACGGCGGTTACGGCTTCATCATCGAGTTCCCGGTCGGTCGCTTCTACCGCGACGCCAAGATCCTGGAGATCGGCGAGGGCACGAGCGAGGTGCAGCGCATGCTCATCGCGCGCGAGCTCGGGCTCCCGGACGCATGAGCGACGTCGGCGACCGCCCCGCGGCAGGGTACGGCGTACGCCGAGGTCCCGACCCCGAGGTGCCGACGCTCGAGCGGATCACCCTGGCGTCGCCGAGCGGCCTCGAGGTGGCGTTCGTGCCGCGCGCCGGCATGGTCGGGACGTCGATGACGCTCGACGGCGTCGAGCTGCTGGGTCGGCGTACCGGGCTCGTCGCCTACCTCGAGCGCGGCTCGACCTACGGCATCCCGCTGCTGGCGCCGTGGGCCAACCGGCTGCGCGAGCACGAGCAGTCGGTCGACGGCGTGACGTGGAGCGTGCGGCCCGGCGACCCGGGCGTGCACGTCGACGAGAACGGCCTGGCCATCCACGGTCTGCTGGCGGGCTTCGACGGCTTCGAGGTCGAGGAGATCGCCGTCGACGGCGACCGCGCCGTGCTGCGGGCGCGTCTGGAGTTCGGGCCGCGCCTGGACCGGTTCGCCGCGTTCCCCTTCCCCCACGACCTGGTCGTGGAGGCCGAGGTGTGGGGCACCACGCTGACGATCCGCACGTCGCTGACCGCGACCGGGACGACGCCGGTGCCGGTCGCGTTCGGGTGGCACCCCTACGTCGCCTTCCCCGACACCCCGCGCGCCGAGTGGACGCTCGACGCGCCGTTCACGCGCCGCGCGGTTCTCTCCGAGCTGTTCGTGCCCACCGGCGAGGTCGTCGACGAGTCGCCCGCCGCCGGCCCGCTCGGCACGTCGGCGTACGACGACGTCTTCGTCGACGTGCGGCCGGCCGCCTCCGTCCGCGTCGCCGGCGCTCGGCACGCGGTGACGGTCGACTACGTCGCCGGCTACCCGGTCGGCGTGCTCTACGCGCCCGCTCACGCACGACCTCGTCGCGGTCGAGCCGATGACCGCCCCCACCGACCCGTTCTCCGGGCGGTGGCCGCTGCGCAGCGCGGCTCCGGGGGAGACCGTCACCGCGGTGTTCGACATGACCGCCCATAGGCTTGCTCCGTGACCGAGGCCCCTGACGCGCACGTGGCACCGGGGTTCCCGGTCGTCGGCGTGGTCGGCGGCGGTCAGCTCGCCCGCATGATGCAGCAGCCGGCGATCGCCCTCGGCGTGGGCCTGCGGGTGCTGGCCACCTCGATCGAGGAGAGCGCGGCGCAGGCCGTGCGCGACGTGCGCCTCGGCCGGCACGACGACCTCGACGACCTGCGCGAGTTCGCCGCGCGGCTGCGACGTGGTGACCTTCGACCACGAGCACGTGCCGCCTCTGCTGCTCAAGACCCTCCAGGACGAGGGAGTGGCGGTCCGCCCCGGCGGCCGGGCGCTGGTGCACGCGCAGGACAAGATCGTCATGCGCGAGGCGCTGGCGGCTGCCGGCGTGCCCTGCCCGCTGTGGGCCGCGATCGACGAGGTGGGCAGGCTCGAGGAGTTCGGCGCCGAGGCCGGATGGCCGCTGGTGCTCAAGACCTCGCGCGGCGGCTACGACGGACGCGGCGTCTGGGTGGTGGACTCCTTCGCCGACGGTGCTGCCCTCATCGAGTCGACGACGCTGGCTCCGGGCGCCCGCTGGCTGGCCGAGGAGAAGGTCGACTTCGTCCAGGAGCTCTCGGCGCAGGTGGCGCGCAGCCCCCACGGCCAGGCGGTTGCCTACCCGGTCGTGCGCACCGTGCAGACCGACGGGATCTGCACCGAGGTCGTCTCGCCGGCGCCGGGTCTCACCGACGACGAGGCGGTGGCCGCGCAGCAGGCCGCGCTGACCGTGGCCGGTGCGCTCGACGTGGTCGGGATGCTCGCGGTGGAGATGTTCGAGACGCGCGACGGACGCGTGCTGGTCAACGAGCTCGCGATGCGCCCGCACAACTCCGGGCACTGGTCGATCGACGGCGCGGTCACGTCGCAGTTCGAGAACCACCTGCGCGCCGTCCTCGACCTGCCGCTCGGCGACCCGTCCGCGGTCGCGCCGTACGCCGTGATGGTCAACGTGCTCGGCGGCGACAAGCCCGACATGTACCCCGCGTACCTGCACGTCATGGCGCGCGACCCGGGGCTGAAGGTCCACATGTACGGCAAGGACGTGCGCCCCGGGCGCAAGATCGGCCACGTGACCGTGGTCGGCGACGACCTCGACGACCTGCTCGCCCGGGCCCACCATGCGGCCGACTACCTGACGGGAGTCATCGATGAGTGACCTCACCACCGCTGTGGGCGGCGTGCCGCTGGTCGGCATCGTCATGGGCTCGGACTCGGACTGGCCGATCATGTCGGCGGCCGCCGAGGCCCTGGCGGAGTTCGGGATCGCGCACGAGATCGGCGTCGTGTCGGCGCACCGGATGCCCGAGGAGATGGTCGAGTACGGCCGGTCCGCGGAGGCGCGCGGGCTGCGGGTGATCATCGCCGGAGCCGGTGGCGCCGCGCACCTTCCCGGGATGCTCGCCTCGCTGACCCCGCTGCCCGTCATCGGCGTCCCGGTGCGCGCTGGCGAACCTCGACGGCCTCGACTCGCTGCTGTCCATCGTGCAGATGCCCGCCGGCGTCCCGGTGGCCACCGTGGCCGTCGGCAACGCCCGCAACGCCGGGCTCCTCGCGGTCCGGATGCTCGGGGCGGGCGACGACGCCCGCGGCACCACGCTGCGCCAGCGCATGGCGACCTTCCAGGACGGGCTCAACAGCGCCGCGAAGGCCAAGGGGCAGGCCCTGCGCGACTCGCTGTCCTGACTCAGCGGCCGAGCCGGGCCCACTCGATCGTGGGGCAGCGATCCATCACGACGTCGAGCCCGGCGGCTCGCGCTCGACGGGCCGCGTCCTCGTCGACGATGTCGAGCTGGAGCCAGACGGCGGCGGCGCCCACGGCGATCGCGTCGTCGACGACCGCTCCCGCTCGGCTCGCCGGCACGAACACGTCGACGACGTCGACCGGTCCGAGCTCGAACACCGCGTCGGCGAGGGTCGCGTAGCCGCGCTCGCCGTGCACCGTCCCTGCCTTCGGGTGCACCGGGACGATGCGCTTCCCGCGCGCCTGCAGGTGCCGGGCCACGCCGTACGCCGGGATCCGCGGCGTGTCCGACAGGCCGACGACGGCCCACACGGCGGTGTCGCGCAGCAGACGCTCGGCGCGCTCGTCGTCGCCGTAGAGGTCCGGGTCGCGGGGCATCGCCGCAGACTAGCCCGGCGGCGCAGCGGCGAGGACGGCGCGTCGACCGCGCACTCCTCGCGTCCTTCGCCGTCCGCGTGTGGCAGGGTGGCCACCACCGCGACCGCGGTGGTCCGAAGGGTGGGAGCAGTCGATGTTGACGCGCATCAGGCGCGGCGTCCGGCGCCGTGCCCGCCGCCTCAAGAAGCGCATGACCGGTGCCCCTGCGAAGAAGGTGACGAAGGTGGACGCGCGCCAGCTCGCCCTGCTCGACGTGATGCTCGCGGACCTCGACAAGGCGCCCGAGCTCTACCAGCCGACCACGTTCTGGCGCTCGGGCATGGCCGCCATCGTCGCCGAGCTGCGCGCGAAGGGCGTCGAGGGCTTCCGTGGCCACCGCAGCGCCACGGCGTACTACGTCCCGACGTACGCCGAGATGACCGAGCCCGCCAAGGCGCTCGAGGACCTCATGCGCAGCCTCAACCGCACCGAGATGGTCACGCGCATCACCAACAAGCACCTCGCGCGCTACGACCACGCCATCGTCACGAACCTCGACCCCGCCGACCGCGCCCCCAACCTCGCCGGGCTGTCCGAGAGCACCGTCGGCAAGCCCGTGGAGCAGTTCGAGTTCGACGGGCTGCGCTACTCGCGGTCGTTCCTCAACTACCTGCGCGGCCTCGTGATGCTCAAGCGCGAGGTGCCCGACCTCGAGCTGCGCACGGTGCTGGAGATCGGCGGCGGCTTCGGGACGCTGGGCGAGATCCTGCTCACCAACGGCAGCGGTGCGCGCTACATCAACATCGACATCCCGCCGGTGGCGTTCATCTCCACGTACTACCTGCAGCAGGTGCTCGGGGCCGACCGGGTCGACAGCTACGACCGCACGCGGACCCGCTCCACGCTGCCCATCGACGAGCTCCGCGAGGCCACCGTGCTGTGCGCGTGGCAGACGCCGCAGCTGCAGGGGTCGATCGACCTGTTCGTCAACTTCATCTCGTTCCAGGAGATGGAGCCCGAGGTCGTCGCGAACTACGTGTCCCACGTCGTGCGGCTCTCGCCGAAGTACGTGCTGCTGCGCAACTCCACCACGGGCAAGCCGGTGAAGAAGTCCGCGGCGAGCGTGGGCGTGACCGAGCCCGTGACCCGGCAGCTCTACCTCGACAGCTTCGTGGGCTACGAGCTCGCGGCGAGCGACAGCGTGCTGTTCGGCCACGTGACCGAGGGCGGGCTGACCTCCGAGGTCATGCTGCTGCGCCGCGTCGACGCCTGACCGGACGGCTCAGCGCAGGGCGTCGAGCAGCACGTCGATCGTTCGGTCGACGTCGTCGTCGGCGAGGCCCGGGAACAGCGGGAGCGAGATCTCCTCGGCGTAGAACGCCTCGGCGTTGGGGCACATGCCGCGGCGGTAGCCGAGGTCCTCGTAGACCGGGTGCCAGTAGACCGGGATGTAGTTGACCTGCACCCCGATGCCCTGCGCGCGCATCTTCTCGAACACCTCGCGGCGCCGACCCTCCTTGACCCGCAGCGGGTAGAGGTGGAAGCAGGGGTCGACGTCGTCGCGACGCACCGGGATGCTCACGCCGGCGACGTCGGCCAGAGCGGCGTCGTAGCGGCGGGTGATCTCCCAGCGCCGCGCCTTGAAGGCCTCGAGGCGGGTGAGCTGCGCCGAGCCGAGGGCGCACAGCACGTCGGGGAGCCGGTAGTTCAGCCCGAACTCGTGGACCTCCTGGTGCCAGGGGCCCTCGTCCGGGTAGCGCAGCGCGCCGGCGTCGCGCACGAGGCCGATCGTGCGGAAGCGACGGGCGCGCAGCAGGAGGTCGGGGTCGAGCGCCGAGACGGCGCCGCCCTCGGCCGTGGTCATGTTCTTCGTCGGGAAGAACGAGAAGGTCGTGATGTCGGCGAGCGACCCCACCGCCCGGCCCTTGTACGTCGAGCCGATCGAGTGCGCGGCGTCCTCGAGCAGCAGCGCGCCCACCGACTCGGTGATCGGCCGGAGCCGGTCGATGTCGATGGGGTGGCCGGCGTAGTCGACGCCGGCCACGACCTTGGTGCGCTCGGTGACCGCGGCCGCGACGGCGTCGGGGTCGATGTTGGCCGTGTCGGGCTCGACGTCGGCGAACACGACCGTCGCGCCGAGCATCGAGGCGCACGAGGCGGTGGCGATGAAGGTCATCGGCGTGGTGACGACCTCGTCGCCGGCACCGATGCCGGCCGCGGCGTAGGCGACGTGCAGCGCCGCGGTGCCGGACGTGACGGTGACGGCGGGGACGCCACCGGTCCAGTCGCTGCAGGTCGCGCTCGAACGCGTCGACGCTGGGTCCGGTGGTCAGCCAGTCGCCGCGCAGCACGCGCGCGACAGCCTCGACGTCGTCGTCGTCGATGCTCTGGCGTCCGTAGGGGAGCATCGGGTCAGGCGAACTTGGCGATCATCGTCGCGGATGTCGTCGACCGAGAGCCACTGGTCGTTGGTGTCGGAGCGGTAGGAGAAGCCGTCCGGCACCGGCTCGCCCTCGGTGGGCGGCGTGTAGCCCCAGTCGGCGATGGTCGGCTGCACGACGTAGCGGTCGTCCAGGCGCAGGGTGCGACGGCTGTCGTCGGCGGCGATCATCTCCTCGTGCAGCTTCTCGCCGGGGCGGATGCCGATCTCGTGGGTCGGTGAGCCGGGCGCGATGGCCTCGGCCAGGTCGACGACCTTCATGCTCGGGATGCGCGGCACGTAGAGCTCGCCGCCCTGCATCAGGTCGAAGCTGTCGACGACGAAGTCGACGGCCTGGTCGAGCGTGATCCAGAAGCGGGTCATCCGCTTGTCGGTGATCGGCAGGCTCTTGCCCTCGGCGGCCAGCTTCGCGAAGAACGGGACGACCGAGCCGCGGCTGCCCATCACGTTGCCGTAGCGGACGACCGAGAAGCGCGTCTCGTACGCCGCGGCCATAGTGGTTGCCGACGACGAACAGCTTGTCGGCGGCCAGCTTGGTGGCGCCGTAGAGGTTGATCGGGCTCGAGGCCTTGTCGGTCGAGAGCGCGACGACCTTCTTCACGCCGGCGTCGATCGATGCCTCGATGACGTTCTGCGTGCCGATGATGTTGGTCTGGACGTACTCGAACGGGTTGTACTCGGCGGTGTCGACCTGCTTGAGGGCGGCGGCGTGCACGACGTAGTCGATCTCGTGCATCGCGCGGGTGAGCCGGTCGCGGTCGCGGATGTCGCCGATGAACCAGCGCAGACGGGGGTCGTCGCCGAACATCGGCGCGGACCTCGTACTGCTTGAGCTCGTCGCGGCTGAAGATGACCAGGCGACGGGGGTCGTAGTTGTCGAGCACGTTGCGGACGAAGGCCTTGCCGAACGACCCCGTGCCACCGGTGATGAGGATCGAGCTACCGGACAGCAGGCTCACAGTGGTTCTCCGAACGCGGTGACGGGGGCGGTAAGGGGGCCCGGCGATGGTGCCGGACGTCGCTCGACGAGCGCCCCTAGACTACCCGAACGCCCGCCCCGTCCCGTCCACCGCGGAGGTACCCATGACCGGTCGCCTCGTCGGCGTCATCCAGGCGCGGATGGGCTCGACCCGGCTCCCGGCGAAGGTCCTCGAGCCGCTGACCGGCGACGATGCCGCCGGGTCCGTGCTCGGGTGGACGGTCCGCGCGGCGCGCGCGGCCGGATGTCTCGACGATGTGGTGATCGCCACGACGACCGGCGCCGAGGACGACGCGATCGTCGCGGTCGGTGCCGAGCTCGGGGTCGACGTCGTGCGCGGCCCGGTCGAGGACGTCCTCACGCGGTTCCTGCTCGCCGTCGACGGGCGCTCGGCGGACGCCGTGATGCGGCTCACGGCCGACTGCCCGTTGCTCGACCCGGCCGTGCTGGCCGTCGTCGGCGCCGCGGTGCGCTCCGGATCCGTCGACTACGTCAGCACGGGCACGCCGCGCACCCTCCCGCGCGGCCTCGACTGCGAGGCGTTCCCGATCGCCACGCTGCGCCGGCTCGACGAGCTCGCCCTCGACTACCACCGCACCCACGTGACGTCGTACGCCTACACGCACCCGGACGAGTTCCGCTGCGCCGGCATCACCTTCGCGCCGCCGGCGTCCCACCTGCGGGTCACCGTCGACACCCCCGAGGACCTCGCGCTCGTGCGCGCCGTCGTGGCCGGGCTCGGCGACGGCCCGCACCCCTGGCAGTCGGTGGTCGGCTTCCTCGAGGCGCGGCCCGAGGTCGTCGCCCTCAACGCGTCGATCGAGCAGAAGGCCCTCGCGGAGGGATGACGCCCGGCACCGTCATCGTCCTGCGCTGCGACGCCGGCCCGCGCACGGGCACGGGTCACGTCGTGCGGTGCGTCGCGATCGCGGAGGAGCTTGCGGCCCGTGGCGCGGTGCCCGTCTTCCTCGGCACCTTGGGCGGCGTGCCGTTCGTCGAGGCGCAGGTCCGCGACCGGGGGTTCGCCCACGTCGAGCTCGACGACCCCTCGGTCGAGGGGGTCGCGGCCGCCGTGCAGGCGCTCGGCGCGCGTGCTGCCGTGCTCGACTCCTACACCCTGCCGCTCGGGCTGGGCGAGGCGCTGCAGGCGGCCGGGGTCGCGGTCCTGGCCGTGGTCGACGACGAGACGCGCGGGATCGTCGCCGACGTCTACGTCGAGCAGAACTACGGCAGCGAGTCGCTCGACCTCGCCGTCCCCGCCGGTGCTCGGCTGATGGCAGGCGTCGAGAACGCGCTGCTCCGCGACGTCGTGCGCCTGCGTCGTCCGGCATCCCCGAGGGGCGCGACGGCCGAGGTGCCCCGCGTCGTCGCGTTCTTCGGCGGCACCGACGCGTTCGGCGCGTCCCCGCGGCTCGTGGCGGCGCTGGCGGCCACCGGACGCCCGTTCGCCGCGCAGGTCGTCGCGGTCGGCGACGAGGTGCGCGCGTCGCTGCGCGCGGTCGAGCTCGGGGACGGGCAGACGGTCGAGCTGCTCGACCCGGTCGCCGACCTCCCGGCGCTGCTGGTCGACGCCGACCTCGTGGTCTCCGCCGCCGGCACCTCGACCTGGGAGCTGCTCTGCCTCGGCGTCCCGTCGGCGCTGGTCGCGGTCGTCGACAACCAGGAGGCCAGCTTCGGGCGGCTGAGCGCGTCCGGGCTCGTCGCACCGCTGGGCCTGCTCTCGGCCGTCGTGGCCGACCCGTCGCAGGCGGTGGCCCTGCTGAGGGACCTGCTCTCCGACGCCGAGGCGCGCAGCGAGCTGGGTGCGCGCGCCTGGGCGGCCGTCGACGGCGACGGTCGCGTGCGCGTCGTCGACGCCCTCGAAGCGGCGATCGACGCGCGGGCCTGAGTCTCAGCCCTCGCGCGGGGCCAGCAGGTCCCAGTCCATCGCCGTACCGGCCTTGGCATCCACCGCGAAGCGGCGGCCGATCAGCGACGCGGCATGGTCGGGAGCCAGGCCGCCGCCGGGGCGGATGGCGCGCATGTTCGCGGCCGTCACCAGGTCGCCGGCGCTGACGTCCGCGACCACGTGCAGCGACCGCCGGCTGCGCAGCGACTCCGCCTCGGCCGCGGTCGGTGCGATGGTCGGCGTCCCCAGTGCGACCCAGGCGTCGCGGGTGTCGGCCACGAGCGTGGCCAGCTCGTGCGGCTCCAGGGAGAAGCTCGAGTCGACACCGCCGTCGGCGCGGCTCAGCGTCACGTGCTTCTCGATGACGCGGGCGCCGAGCGCCACCGATGCGGTCGACACGGCCGTGCCCATCGTGTGGTCGCTGAGGCCGACCACGACGTCGAAGGCGTCGGCGAGCACGGGGATGGAGCGCAGGTTGGTCTGCTCCGGGGGAGCGGGGTAGGACGACGTGCACGCGAGCACGACGAGGTCCTGGCAGCCGGCGTCGCGCGCGGCCCGGACGGCCTCGTCGATCTCCGACACGACGGCTGCGCCGGTCGAGAGGATCACCGGCTTGCCCGTCGCAGCGACGCGGCGGATGAGCGGCAGGTCGACCAGCTCGAGCGAGGCGACCTTGTACGCCGGCGCGCCCAGCGACTCGAGCAGGTCGACGGCGGCGTCGTCGAAGGGCGTGGAGAACACCACGATGCCGAGCTCGGCGCCGAGGGCGAACAGCTCCTCGTGCCACGCCCAGGGCGTGTGCGCCTCCTCGTACAGCGAGTGCAAGGTCCTGCCGCCCCAGAGCGGGTGGTCCGGGGAGACGACGAAGCGCGGGTCGTCGTCGACCGGGATCGTCATCGTGTCCGCCGTGTAGGTCTGCATCTTCACCGCGTGCGCGCCGGCCTCCGCAGCGGCGCGCACGATGGCGCGGGCACGCTCGAGGTCGCCGTTGTGGTTGCCGGACATCTCGGCGATGACGAACGGCGGGGCGTCGGGTCCGACGCGGTGCGCTCCGATGCTGAACTCGCGGGCCACGGTGTCTCCTCGGTCGTTGGGCTGGAGCGGGTCAGTCGGCGAGGACGCCGGTGCAGGCGTCCGCGACCGCGGGTCGCAGGGAGGTGGGGAACAGCGCGAGCCCGCGCTCGAGCAGCGGGGGCCACTCGTCGCGCAGGACGCCGTAGAGGTGGACGTCGACCTCGGTGCCGTCGGGCCGGAGGAGATGGCGACGCTGCACGCCCTCCTCGACGATGCCGATACGGCGGTGGATGGCTCGCATGCGGTCGTTGTGCCCGAGCACCTGCGCATGCATGCGGCGCAGGCCGTGCGCGCCGAAGCCGTAGCCCAGCCCGAGCAGCGGGAGGGCGGCACCCAGCCCGGGCGGCACGTCGGTCTCGCCGAGGTAGCAGCCCCACGACGACAGGCCCTGGTCGGGCTGGAACGCCTCGAGCTGCACCACGCCCACGGGGCGGGCGCGCCACTCGACGACGAGCACCTGGTCGTGCCGGGTCGCCAGGGTGGCGTCGAACCAGGCGGCGTGCCCGTCGCGCTGCATCGGTGCGGAGTCGAGCGACACGGCCCTGATGTGCTCGGAGTTGCGCCAGTCGAACAGCCGCCACCGGTCGTCGTCGCGGAGCCGCCGCAGCGTGAGGTCGCCCGTCACGCGGTCGACCCGGCGTCGACGGTGAGGATCGTGCCGGTGATGCCGGCAGCGGCGGGGGAGAGCAGGTACTCCACGGCCGAGGCGATCTCGTCGCTCTCGGCGAAGCGGCCCATGGCGCTGCGGCGCTTGATCTTCTCGAGGTTCTCGGCGCCGAGCGAGGCGGTCATCTCGGTGTCGGCGAAACCGGGCGCGACGGCGTTGACCGTGATGCCGCGCGAGCCGACGTCGCGCGCCAGCGAGCGGGTGAAGCCCTCGAGGCCGGCCTTGGCCGCGGCGTACACGGACAGGCCGCGGTAGCCGGTACGAGCCACGATCGACGAGACGTTGATGATGCGGCCGCGGCGAGCGGCGAGCTGGTGGCGCACGACGAACTTGGTCAGGATGATCGGCGAGAGCAGGTCGACGTCGAGCACCTGCTCGATGTCGCTGCGGTGCATCGTCGCGAGCACCCCGTCGTTGCCGATGGCGGCGTTGTTGACCAGGCCGTACGGCGCGCCGTGCTCGCGCACCAGGGTCGAGACGAGGTCCGGGATCGCGTCGATGTCGCCGAGGTCGAACCGGACGTGGGTGTAGCCCGCGCCGGCGTCGCCGAAGGACTCGGCGGCGACGTCGCGGCGTGCCACGCCGACGACGCGGTAGCCGGCCCCGAGCAGGCGGGCGGCGGTCGCCGCCCCCAGCCCGCTGCTCGTCCCCGTGAGGAGCACGAGATCGCCGCGGTCGCTGTCGCTCATCGTCGTTCGGCCTTTCCGGTGGAGGAGGTCCCCAAGGAGTCCACGACCGTGATCATGGCGGGGACCATGGGAGCCGTCAGCCGTTCCTTGGCCCAGGCCCGGAGCTCGCGGCCCAGGCCCCGAGGGTCGTCGGTCGCGCTGCTCACGGTCGCGGTGAGGATCTGGCCGGAGAACGCGTTGCTCCGCGCGACGACCACGGCGTCCTCGACGGCGGGGTGCTCGCGCAGGGCCGCCTCGACCTGCTCGGGCCACACCTTCGTGCCGCCGATGTTGACCACGCCGGTGTCGCGGCCGCGGAACAGCACGCGGTCGTCGAGGATCTCGACGACGTCGCCGGTGGAGACCCAGCCGTCCGCGTCGGCGGTGCTCACGCCCGGAGCGTGCACCAGCAGGATGCCGTCGCGGACGTCGAGGCGGATCCCCCGGGGCGGCTCGACGAGGTAGGAGGTCGGGAACCCGGCGCGCCCGTCGCTGACCCCGAAGGCGGCGCCGGTCTCGGTCGAGGCGAACACATGGGTGATGTGGGCCTCCGGGAAGCGGCCGCGCAGCGCATCGAGCACGAGCTGGTCGGCGATCTCGCCGCCCAGGGTGATCTGGCGCAGGTCGAGCCCCTCGACCGGGGGCGACTGCAGCAGCTGGCGCCACAGCGTGGGCGTCGCCGACATCGCCGAGACGCCGTGCTCGGCCAGCCAGGCGGCGCGCTCGCCGATGCTGCGGGTGGTGCCGGCGTCGAGCACCGGGGTGCCGGTGAGCAGCCCCTGGAGGAGCACCTGGAGCCCGGCCATCCGGTTGGGGTCGTAGACCAGGCCCCAGCGCAGCGAGCCCGCACGCTCGCCGCCGCGGACGGTGCGCGACAGCGACGCCAGCGTGTGGCGCACGCGCTTGGGCTCGCCCGTGGTGCCCGACGTGGCGAGCACCCACGCGGTGGTGGGGCCGGCGCCCGGTTCGACCGCGGCGTGCTCGCTGGGTGCGACGTCGTCGAGCGCGAGCTCTGCGCCCTCGAACCCGTCGGGCGCCGGCAACGCCTCGGGAAGCAGGTGCACCTCGGACGCCCAGCCGTCGAGCGCGGCCATCGCAGCGGCGACAGCGCCGGCGCGGTGGGTGCGCAGCGCGACCGCGCCGCCGCGGGGCACCTCGGCGCGCAGGTCGAGCGCGTCGCCGCGGAGCAGGGCCGCCGACCAGGCGTGCTCGTGGTCGAGGACGGCGAGGTCGTCGTCGCCGTGGCCGAGCAGGCGCAGGGCGCGCTCCTCGGTCATGCGGTCGGGGCGAACCGCTCGTACACGGAGACGAACTCCGCGAGCGTGCGCGGGTAGACCGCGTCCGTCATCAGCGTGAAGGGGTCGTACCCGAGCGTCAGCTCGAGCCGCGTCACGAGGACGGCGAACCCGAGGCTGTCGAGGCCGGTCTCGAGCAGGACCGTGTCGTCCTCGAGCTCCGGCACGGGCAGGCCGTCCTCGAGCAGGAGCTCGGAGATCTCCTGGGTGACGGCGTCGCGCACGGGAACGGACATGGCGGGCGGGCTCCCCATCGGGTGTCGTGGACCGCACCGGTCAGGGCGTGCCGCACGACGTGGGCGGCGGGGGTGCTGCGGTCCTGCCCGATCCTACGGGATCTGGGCATGCCGACCGGCCGACGACCGGGCCGTGGACCGGCCGTGACCTGCGCCATTCCCGCACGCGCAGGTGACGGGCCGCCCGGGCGGCCTGGGGCACAATGGTCCCGTGCGCCGCCGCCCCGACCGCCCAGCCCCGACGGGTGGATGCTGAGCCGTGCACCACGCGAACCACTTCTACGGGCACGCCCACGTCATGGCGAGCTATGCCGGCCTGAGCCAGGTGCCCCCGATCCAGGGGTTCCTCCAGCACGGCTGGAACATCCTCGACGGCTTCGCGCCGGGGACGCCGTTCGTCGAGGGCTACCCCAAGTTCGTGTGGTCCGACGCCCCGATGCGTCGTGGCTGGTCGATGGGGCGCCGCGGCTACCAGGTCATCGGCTCGCCCTGGGCGTACCTGCTCCGCCTGCGCGCGGCCGAGGTCGAGGCGCCGCGCGAGCGCGTCGGAACGATCTTCTACCCGTTCCACGGGTGGGAGGGCCAGGAGGTCGTGGGCGACCACCAGGACCTGATCCGCACGATCCGCGAGGTCGAGGGCGACGAGCCCGTCACGATCTGCCTCTACTGGAACGAGTACCAGATCCCGTCCATCCGCGAGATGTACGAGAACCGCGGGTTCCGCGTCGTCTGCCACGGCTACCGCGGCCTGCACTGGCGCAACACGGACACCCAGTTCCTGCACAAGCAGCTCGACGAGCTGCTGCGGCACCGGCGGGTCGCCTCCAACCGTCTCGGCTCGGCGATCTTCTACGGCGCGTCGGTCGGGTGCGAGGTCGGCGTGTACGGCGACCCGATGGTGCTCGCCGACGAGAACCCCGCGTTCGGCGGCGTGCCCCGGATGTCGCGGCTGTGGCCCGACCTGCTGAGCGAGCACGTTCCCCAGGACGTCGCCGAGCACCACGCACGCATCGAGCTCGGGATGGACCGCCTGCTCGAGCCCGGAGAGATCCGCCGCGACTTCGGTTGGAGCGCCACATGAGGGACGACCAGCGAGTCGACACCGACGACCAGCTCGACGGGGCGGCGGGCGACGACGAGCGCGACGAGCTCGACGGCCGGCGGCAGCCGGCTCCTGGCGAGCGTCCGGCGCCCTCGCCGGACACCTCGGCCGTGTCGCCCGGGCACGTGCAGCTCATCGGTGGCGAGATGCTGCTGTGGTCGGACCTCGAGCCCGGGGTCGGCGTCACCGCGATGAGCCCGCTCCTGCTGCCGGCCGTCGAGCGGCTGATGCTCGGCAAGGGCAACGTGCTGGTCCTGGGCCTGCACCAGATCGAGCTGCTCGAGCGACTCGCCGCCCAGCACTCCGACGTCGACGTCGTCGTGCGCGGCTGGAAGGACGCCGACTCCCTCGCCCACGACACCGGCCACCTGCCCAACGTCCGCATCCACTGCGGCGACGCCGGTCGGCTGCCGACGACGGCGCGCTACGACCTCGTCGTGGCGATGGCCGGCGTCGAGGCGATCATGACGCCCGACGGCGTCGCCCTCGACGCGCAGGCGCTGCTCGACCGCCTCGTCGAGTTCGTCGCCGACGACGGTCGCCTGCTCGTGGCCCTCGAGAACCCCTTCGGGCTCGACCGGATCGTCTCCGCCCAGACGCGCCTCGAGCGCGACGCCAGCTCCGACTGGCCGCGTCCGGGTCGCGGCTTCGGCGGTCCGAGCCTGCGCGACGTCGAGGCGCGCCTCGTCGACTCCGGCTTCCGCGTCACGGAGCGGATGTGCCTGTTCCCGAGCCCGACCGACCCGGCCATCGCGGTCATCCCCGCCGCGCTGGAGGACCCCGCGTCGGCGGCCGAGCTGGCCGACCTGCTCGGGTTCGTCGTCGAGCAGGCGATGTCCGAGCGCCCGACCGTCATGGACCCCTTCGCCACCGTCGAGGCGGCCGTGCTCGCCGGCTTCGGCGACCGGCTCAGCCCGGGATGGCTGCTCGTGGTCGATCGCGGCACGGTCGTCGTACCGCCGCGCGACGAGAGCATCGGCCTCATGGTCGACACGGGCATCGACCCCTACTGGGCCGTGGTGACCCGGATCGTCACCGGTGCCGAGCACATCTCGCGGGTGACGACGCAGACGGGCCTGCTCGCGCAGCGACGGGTCCAGCGCGACCTGGACCTGCTCAGCCGCGGAGTGATCCCGGGGGAGAGCCTGCAGCGGCGTTGGCTGCGCATCATCGGCTCCGGCGGGCTGCACGACCTGCGCTCGAGCGTCCGCGCGTACTGGGCGTGGCTGCAGGAGCAGGCAGCCGTGGGCGGCGAGGACTACGAGCGGGCCGTGTTCGGCTTCCCGGCGAACCTGGTCGTGCTCGACGGCCTGCAGCTCGCCGACAGCAGCTGGCGGATGAGCACCCGGGTCGCGCCCGAGGTCCTGTTCGCGATGCACGTGCGCCGCTTCATCGCCACGCTCCTGCGCGGCGGCTACCCGCACCCATGGTCGGCGAGCGCCACGGTCGACCACCTCGCGATCACCTTCGGCGCCTTCGTCGGCCTCGACCTCGCGGGCCGGCTGCTCGAGGCCACCCACCTCGAGGCCGAGCTGCTCGCGACCCTGTCCAACCTCTCGCCCGAGGGCGAGATGGGCCTGGCGACCTCCCTGCTGTCCGAGTACGCCGCTCCCGGGTCCCTGAGCGGGCCCTACTCGCTCGGGCACCGGGAGAGCATGATCGCGGTCTCCCGGCTCGGCCGCGAGACCGAGGAGCTGCACGCCCGCATCGACTGGCTCGAGGGCCGTGTGGCCGCGCGCGAGCTGCAGCTGCGACGCGAGGAGCGACGGCTCGCACGCCTGCGACGCAGCCTGAGCTTCCGCATCGGCCGTGCCATCACCTGGCCCGGACGTGCCCTGGCCGACGTCCTCGGCAGGGTGGTCCGTGGCAGCCGGCCGCCGCGCCGTCGACGCAAGAAGAAGGGCACCGGCACCTCGCGCTGACCGGCTCCCGCGGGGCGGGGCCGCAGATGCGCGGCCGACGGCGCGTGAGAGACTGACCGCACGGTGCCCGGACCGTGGCCGTCCCCCTGCGCGGACGGCACCGACGATGACCTGCCGCCGCACCCGGCGGCGGACGACCTCGTGACCGGGTGCGACCCGCCCGGTCCGCGTGACGAAAGGGCGAGCGCCTCGTGGCCAGCCTCGGCAACCCGGACTTCGACCTGTACCGCCCGTCGGAGGAGCACGACGCCCTCCGCGAGGCCATCCGTGCGCTCGCGACCGACAAGATCGCGCCCCGTGCCGCGGAGATCGACGAGACCGGGGAGTTCCCCCACGACGTTCTCGCGGCCCTGACGGCCAGCGACTTCCACGCCATCCACGTCCCCGAGGAGTACGGCGGCGCCGGCGGCGACGCCCTCGCGGTCTGCATCGTCATCGAGGAGGTGGCGCGTGCCTGCGCCTCGAGCTCGCTGATCCCGGCCGTGAACAAGCTGGGCTCGATGCCGCTGATCGTCGGAGGCTCGGAGGAGATCAAGCAGGCGTACCTGCCCCGGCTCGCCCGCGGCGAGGGCATGTTCTCCTACGGGCTCTCGGAGCCCGAGGCGGGCAGCGACGCGGGCGGCATGAAGACGCGAGCGGTGCGCGACGGCGACGAGTGGGTGCTCAACGGCGCCAAGCGCTGGATCACCAACGCCGGCGTCTCGAAGTTCTACACCGTCATGGCCGTGACCGACCCCGAGAAGCGCACCCGGGGCGGCATCACGGCGTTCGTCGTCGAGGACGGCGACGAGGGCTTCTCGTACGGCGCGCTCGAGAAGAAGCTCGGCATCAAGGGCAGCCCGACGCGGGAGCTGTACTTCGACAACGTGCGGATCCCGGACAGCCGGCGCATCGGCGAGGTCGGCGACGGCTTCGCGATCGCGATGAACACCCTCGACCACACGCGCATCACCATCGGTGCGCAGGCCGTCGGCATCGCGCAGGGCGCGCTCGACTACGCCGTCGAGTACGCCAAGGAGCGCAAGCAGTTCGGCAAGGCCATCGCCGAGTTCCAGGGCCTGCAGTTCATGCTCGCCGACATGGCCATCAAGCTCGAGGCGGCGCGGCAGCTCGTCTACACGGCGGCCGCGAAGAGCGAGCGCAACGACCCCGACCTCACCTTCTTCGGCGCGGCGGCGAAGTGCTTCGCGTCGGACGTGGCGATGGAGATCACCACCGACGCGGTCCAGGTGCTCGGCGGCTACGGCTACGTGAAGGACTACCCGGTCGAGCGGATGATGCGCGACGCGAAGATCACCCAGATCTACGAGGGCACCAACCAGGTGCAGCGCATCGTCGCCGCGCGCCAGCTGCTCAAGTAGCTCGCGGGATGTGATCTCGCCGCTCGGATGGATACGTCGCCGGGTCTGCGCCTAGCGTCTCCGTGAGGGAGGTGCTCGTGAGCAGCGCCTGGGACTACGAGCTGCCCGGTTTCTACGTCCGTCCGTCGACGGTCGAGGAGGGGGAGGCGCTCTACCGCGCCGCGCTGTCGTCGTTGGGCGAGGGCGTGATCATCCAGGACGCCGACAGCACCATCGTCGCGGCCAACGACGCCGCCCCGCGGATCCTCGGGCTGACCATGGACCAGCTGCTCGGGCGGACGTCGCTCGACCCCGAGTGGCGGGTCGTGCACCGCGACGGCTCGCCGTTCCCGGGCGAGGAGCACCCCGTGCCGGTCGCCCTGCGGGAGCACCGCGCCGTCCGCGACGTCGTCATGGGCGTGCCCAAGCCCGACGGCACGGTGACCTGGATCATGGTCAACGTCGAACCCGTGATCACCGTCGACGGCGTCGACACCGGGTCCGTCGTCTGCTCGTACACCGACATCAGCGCCGAGACCGAGATCGACGACCGGTACCGGCTGCTGGCCGAGAACTCCTCCGACGTCATCCTGCTCAGCGACGCTGTCGGCGACCGGCATCCAGTGGGTGTCGCCCTCGGTGACCGCGACCCTGGGCTGGCGAGGCGTCGGATCTCGTCGGACGCGTCCGCCCTCGACTTCGTGCACCCGGACGACGTGCCCGGCGTCGGTGCGCGCGCGACGCACGCGCTCGCGCAGCATCCGCCGTGGGCGAGGGCGGCGCAGCGACCGTCGAGATGCGGTTCGCGACCGTCGACGGGGGCTGGCGGTGGATGGCGGTGTCCGGCACGGCTCGTCCTCGGCCCGGACGGGCAGCCGCTGGCGGACATCGCCGCCATGCGGGACATCCAGGCGCAGGTCGACGCCCGCACGCAGGTCGTCGCGGCGGGGATCGAGCTCGAGGAGGCGTACTCCCTCCTCGCCGAGAACAGCACGGGCGTGGTGTTCCGCGGCGACAACGACGGCGTGCTGCGCTGGGTGTCGGACTCCGTGGTCTCGCTGCTCGGCTGGGCTCCCGAGGACATGCAGGGCCTGCACTTCCGCGACTTCGTCCACCCGGACGACGCGTCCGTCGCCCGCGCCGCCCACGACGCCGTCATGCGCGGCGACGCGGACACGATCCGGTTCCGGCTGCGCGAGAAGAGCGGCGAGTACCGCTGGATCGAGGGTCGGGTCCGGCCGGTGAGGGATGCGGCAGGCGCCGTGGTGGGTCGTGTCGGCGGCTGGCGCGACATCGAGGGCGAGGTGGCGGCGCTCGAGGCGCTGGCGCAGTCCGAGGCCGTGCTGCGGACGGCGCTGCGGTCGGCGGCGATCGGCATGGCGCTCACCGACGAGCACGGGGCCTTCACGCTGGTGAACCCGGCGCTGGCCACCATGCTCGGCCGGGACGAGGAGTGGCTGCTCCGGCACCGCGTCGACGAGGTCGTGGGCGGGGAGCACGACGCCCTGGTCGACAGCGTGCGCGACGGTCTCACCGCCGGGCACGTGGACAAGTACGAGGGCAACCTGCCCCTGCTCAAGGCGGACGGGCAGCTGCTGTGGGCACGCGTCGCGGCGGTGAAGGTCGACACCGGCGACGCAGCCGCCGTCGTTCATGATCCAGGTCGTCGACGTCACCGCCGAGCGCGAGGCGCGCGAGCAGCTGAGCTACCAGGCCTTCCACGACGCGCTCACCGGGCTGCGCAACCGCGCCTGGATCCTCGACATGCTCGAGGCCGACCTGCGCGCCGCCCGGCGGTCCAGCTCGCGCGTCGGCGTGCTGTTCATCGACCTCGACAACTTCAAGCTGGTCAACGACTCGCTCGGCCACGCGGCCGGCGACGAGGTCCTGGCGCTCGTCGCGGATCGCATCGCGTCGGTGCTGCGGCCGTCGGACCGCGTCGGCCGGTTCGGCGGCGACGAGTTCGTCGTCGTCGTGCCCGACGTGCAGAACGGCCCCGGCGTCGAGAAGGTCGCGGAGCGCATCAGCAACGCGATCGCCACCGAGCTGACCGTCCAGGGCCACCGCATCGTGCCGACGGCCTCGATGGGCATCGCGGTGTCGACCTCGACGTCCACGCCGGCCAGCCTGCTGCGCGACACGGACTCGGCGCTGTTCCGGGCCAAGTACGCCGGACGCGCCCGCTGGCACCTGTTCGACGAGGCGATGCACGCTCAGGCCGTCGCCCGGCTCACGCTCGAGGACGAGCTGCGCCGCGCGGTCGCCGGCGCACGAGTTCGTCGTCCACTACCAGCCGATCGTCCGCCTGTGCGACGGCGAGGTCGTCGGGCACGAGGCTCTGGTGCGCTGGCAGCACCCCGGCCGTGGGCTCCTGCAGCCCGGCGACTTCCTCGAGGTGGCCGAGGACTCCGGCATCATCGTCGGGATCGGGCGGCAGCTGCTCGACGAGGTCTGCGCGCTGCTCGCCGCGGACCCCGGTCTCCCCGGCGCGGTGAACGTGAACTTCTCCGCCGTGGAGCTGTCCGCCCGCGGATGGCTCGAGCACGTCGTGGACACGATCACGCGGTACGGCGTCGACCCCCGCCGCCTCGTCGTCGAGGTCACCGAGACGGCCGTCCTGTCGCTGCTCGACGGGACCCACTCGGACCTCGTCGCGCTGCGCGCCCTCGGCGTCGGCGTGCAGGTCGACGACTTCGGCACCGGCTTCTCCTCCATCTCCCTCCTGCGCGACCTGCCCGTCACCGGGATCAAGCTCGACCGCAGCTTCGTGCGCGACCTCACCGAGGACGACAGCCCGGCGAACGCGCTCGCAGCAGGGGTCGCGGGACTGGCGCAGGGGCTGCACCTGGCCGGCATCGCGGAGGGCATCGAGACGGAAGCCCAGCGGCGGGTGCTCGTCGAGCAGGGCTGGGTGCACGGGCAGGGCTACCTGTTCGGCCGTCCGGAGGCCGTGCCGCGCGGCTCCTCGATCGTCGACGCCTGGCTCTGAGGGCGCCCGGGACCGACCCTGACGGCCCTCGCGCCCGAGGGTGCCGCACGTGCATGATCGGGGGACGGGTCGAGGGGAGACGTGCCATGACGGTGCTGCGCGGAGCGGCCGCGCTCGCGGTGGGCGCCGTGCTCGTCGCCGGCAGTCCCGCCCAGGCCGGCACCGCGCCCGCGTCCGGCGCGCTCCGTGCGGGGGCGCTCGTCCCGGCGTCCGCGGCCGCCGCCCCGCGGATCGCGATCTCGGTGTCCGGACCCCTGACCCGGGCCGACGTGCCGTACTCCTGGCGCCCCGGCTGCCCGGTGCGCCCCCGCCAGCTGCGCGCGATGACCATGGGCTACTGGGGCTTCGACGGGCAGGTGCACCGCGGCACCCTGGTGGTGCGGGCGAGCGCGGTGCCCGCCATGCGCACCGCTTTCACCCGCGCCTTCGACGCCCGCTTCCGGATCCGCCGGATGGTGCCGGTCGACGTCTACTACCGGGGCGGCTCGGTCGGTCCCGCCCGGTCGGACACGCTGTCCATGAGGGCCGACAACACCTCCGCGTTCAACTGCCGCCCGAAGACCGGGCGCTCGAGCTTCAGCGAGCACTCGTACGGCCTCGCGATCGACGTGAACCCCTACGAGAACCCCGCACGGGCCGGGAACAGGATCTACCCGGCCGCGGCGGCCGGCCGCTACTACTGGAACCGGTCCGCGCACCTGGGCGACCCGGGCGTCATCACCCGGCGCAGCAGCATCTACCGGGGCATGCGCGCCGCCGGCTGGAGCTGGGGCGGCGCCTGGTCGAACGGCAAGGACTACCAGCACTTCTCGCGCTCGGGCCGCTAACGGCTCGAGTCGGCCCGGGTGCGGTCGACCGCGTCGACCCGGCACGGTGCCAGGTCGTGCGCGGGGCCGGGCCGGCCGAAGTACCAGCCCTGCCCGTAGTCGACGCCGAGTGCGAACAGGGCCGCGGCGTCGGCGGCGGTCTCGATGCCCTCCGCGACGACCTTGGCGCCGCAGGCGCCTGCGACATCGACCAGCGAGCGCACGAGCTGGGTCAGCACCGGGTCGAGGTCGACCCCGTCGACCATGCGTGCGGTCGAGCTTGATGATGTCCGGCTCGGTCACGACGATGTGGCGCAGCGACGAGAAGCCGGCTCCGACGTCGTCGATCGCGAGGCGCATCCCTGCCGCGCGGTACGGCGCCAGCGCGGTCGCCAGCGCTGCGTAGTCCTCCACCGGGTCGTGCTCGGAGAGCTCGAGCACGACGCGATCGAGCGGGAGCAGGTCGAACAGCGCCGCGAACCCGTCGGACTGCGCGACCGCGGGCGACACGTTCATGGCGACGTACCCGCCGACCTCGTCGAGCAGGTCGGCGGCGCGGGCGAGCGCCACGAGCTCGAGCCGCTCCCCGAGGCCGACGCTGTGCGCCTCGGCGAAGCAGATGTCGGGCGCCATCGCCCACTCGGCGGGGAAGCGGCTCAGCGCCTCCGCCCCGACGCGCCCTCCGGACGCCAGGTCGACGATGGGCTGCGCCACGACGACCGGCCCGCCGGCCTCGAGCAGCGGCACCAGCCGGTGCTCGATCTCGCTGCGGCGCGACCGCTCCACGACCCCGGGCTCGATGATCAGGGCAGCGGCCCTCGCCAGCACCTCCATGAGCGCGCGGTCGCGCTCGCTGAGCTCGGCGTCGCTCGTGAGCCCGGCCGCGCAGAAGGTGCCGTAGAGCGTGCCGTCGCTGAGGGTGACCGGCACCGAGACGTAGCTGCGGATCCGGGGCATGCGTGCCGCGGGCAGCGCCATCGCCGCCGGGAACCGACGGACGTCGGGGATCACCGCGGGCAGACGGCCGTCGAGGATGGCCTGGCAGAACGAGGTCTCCTGGCGCTGCGTCGCGCCCTCCCGGAAGAGCAGCGACGCCGGTCCGGCCGCCTCCACGACCTCGAGGTGCTGCGTCGTGCCGTCGAGCCGGCTCAGGAACGCCACGCTCAGGCGCAGCGACCTGCGCGCCGTGGAGAGCAGGTCCGCGATCTGCGCGTCGGGACCTGTGCGGGTCGTCGCCATGACCGGGATATCGGCACCTCGACGGCCGACCTGCACCGCTCGGGCCCGATTCAGTCCCGGAGCAGCCCGAGGAGCACCACGACCAGCACCCCGGCCCCGAGCAGGCGGCGGAACGGGTTCACCCCGCGGAGCACCTCGTCGGCGGCCCACACGAGCAGGGCGCCGGTCGAGAGCACGGCCAGCACGTCGACGCCGCCGACGGTGGGGCGCCACCACAGCCCCAGCACCGTCGCCACGAGCCAGGTCCACAGCGCCGGGTTGGGGAACTGCGCGATCGTGATCCCGCCGCTGACCCGGTCGCGCAGCAGCCACTCGAGCGGGCCGGGCAGCCGGTCGGGTGCGCGATCCGCAGTCACCAGGTCGCCGGCAGTCAGACGTAGATCGACAGGACGGCGCCCATCAGCGTGAGACCGAGGATGTCGCCGCCGACCTCGATCGCCCAGACGACGAGACCCTGCCCGGCGAAGAGCCGGTGGCCGAGGGACGCGGCGGCCGCGATCCCGAGCCCCATGAGCGCACCGATGAGCGCGCCCGCACCGAGGTTGATGTCCGCGTCGTACAGAGCCGCGGCCGCCTGGAGCACCCACGACAGCGTGAGCGCCATGACCACGCTGCCGACGAGGGTGAGGCCGAACACCAGGGCCATCGAGCTGCCCTCGCCGGGCTGCTGGTCGGGTCGGCCGAGCGCGCGGGCCCACACGGGGTAGAAGGTCTTGGGACCGAACCACAGGAAGTTGGCGAAGAACGCCACGACCACGGCGACGAGGATCCCGAAGAAGGGGATGGTGACGGTGGAGTCCATGCTGCGGACGCTAGACCTGCTCGAGGCCGTCGCGCTGCACCCGGCGGGCGTGGCGTCAGACCTTGGAGATGCCGATGCCCTCGACGAGCACCTTCTTGCCCTTGCTCACGACCTTGACCTTGACGGTGCCCGAGCGCATCCAGCTGAAGGCGGCGATGCTGACCACCACCTTCTTCCGGGTGCCGGCCGACTTCAGGGACACCGTCCTGAGCAGGTCGGTCCCGAGGTAGACCTTGACCTTGCCGCACGTCGAGCAGGTCGTGACCACCAGCGCGATCCGCTTGGCCTTCACGCCGGAGCGGGAGATCGTCGCGCCCTTCTTGGTCGCGGAGAGCACCTTGCCGGTGTACGTGCCGGAGGAGGACTTGGTGGTGACGCCCTTCCCCTTCGTGAGCTGGGCCGGCGTGAGCGGCACCGACGTGCAGCGCTGGGCGCTCCACTCCGAGATCTGCGACCAGACGTCGCGGGCGCGCGTGCTGGCGCACAACGTGGTTCCGCCGGCCACGCCCGTGACCGTGCGGCTGCGTGCGGTCGTCCCGGTGACCAGCGGGGTCGACTCCGCCGGGGCGAGGGCGCCGTACGGCGCGCGGCGGGTGCGCACGTCGGTGTTGACCACCGTCGTGCCGCCGGTCGCGGTCCACGCGAGGGGCACCGAGCTCGACAGCGTCCACAGCGAGGTCGGGCGCGTCATCGACGGCACCGGCGGCAGCGGGGTGCCGTCGAACCGCACCACGACGGGGTCGTCCGTACCGGTCGGGTCGTCGGCGAACACGTAGAGGTCGCCGGTAGGCGCGAGCGCCGCGGACGTCGCGCCGCGCAGGTGACCCGCGCCGGCGTCGTGCGACGCGTGGCCGTCCCCCGAGAACGTGGTGTCGAGCGCGCCGGTCGCGGTGACCCGGGCCACGTGGATGGCGGTGCTGGCGGCGTCGCCGTCGAAGGACAGGTAGGCCCGGCCGTCGGAGCGCAGGACCACGTCGCCGATGCCGTCGGTCGCCGGCGGCAGGGTCCCGGAGTTGCCGACGGTCACGTACGTCGCGTCGATCGCGCCGGTGCTCGTGAGTCGGCGGACGACCACGCTGGTGCCGTCGACCGCTGCCAGGACGATGCGCCCGTCCGACCCGATCGCGCCGCGGCCGCGCTGGGCCGACGAGCTCGAGGGCCCGTCGCTGAAGCCGTCCGTCGAGAAGCTGGGGTCGGGCCGACCCTCGGCGTCGGTGCGCAGCGCCGCGGTGATGGGCCCGCCGTCCTGCTCGAGGTCGCCGATCAGCACCAGGGTGCCGCCCGGGCCCGGGCAGGATCTGGCCGGGGACGAAGTCGTGCGACGCGTCGATCGAGGGGACCAGGAACTCGCCGGCGAACGCGCCGCTCTCCTCCACGATCGTGACGTACGCGGCACCGGTGGTGTCGTGCGTCTCGAGCAGGGCGGTGCGGCCGTCGGTCATCGGCGTCACGTCGAGGATCTGCCCGCCGTCGCGCGGTGTAGTTCCCCGGCGAGCTCCGTGCGACTGGTAGCCGCCGAACGCGTCGACGCGCACGACGAACCGGTCGTCGTCGTACGGCCGCCGACGACCAGGCCGCCCGTGCCCGTGCGGCTGCGCGGCGACGATCCGGCCGTCGGCGCCCAGCGGCGAAGTCGCAGACCGACCCGATCAGCCCCGGCGTCGTGCTGAAGCCCGGGTCGAGCGCACCGCTCGCGGGGTGCAGCCGCGTGACGCAGCCCTTGGCGCCGTCGTCGGCCGACCGCGAACAGGTTGCCGCCGGGCGAGCTGGCGATCTTCGTCGTGTTGCGCGACCGGGCCGAAGGACCAGGGACAGGGTCAGGACTCCCCGACGACGCCCAGGTCGTGGTCAGGTCGCCCTGAGCGGCGCCGGCGGGTGCGGCGCCCACCGACGAGGCGACAAGGGCCAGCGATGCACCCGCGACGACGCTGCGGACGAGCAGGCGCATGGGTCCTCCGGACGGCTGGCCCCGGGCGGTGGCTCGGGGCTCCAGGATCCCAGGTCCGGCCCGGATCTCCTAAGCCGGGTGCGCACTCCGGACACTCTCGCGGCGGGGGACCGTGCCCGACTGGCAGGATCCGGCCATGACCCACGACCTCCGCTCCCGTTTCCCCGGTCTGTCCGACGGCTGGGTGCGCCTGGACGGCCCGGCAGGGACGCTGCCCGTCGACACCTGCGTCGACGCCATCGCCGACTACATGCGCTCGCCGGCCCCGGCCAACCTCGGCGGCGAGTTCGAGGCCAGCAGGGCCAGCGACGCGGTGGTGGAGCGGGCGCGCGAGGGTGTCGCCCGTCTGGTGAACGCTCGTCCGGACGAGGTCGTCTTCGGGCCGAGCACGACGAACCTCATGTTCGCGTTCACCCGCGCTCTCGCCCAGCACTGGGAGCCCGGCGACCGCATCGTGTGCACCCAGCTCGACCACGACTCGAACGTCTCGCCGTGGCTGCTCGCGGCTCGCGACGCCGGGGCGATCGTCGAGATGCTGCCGGTCGATCCGGTCGACGGCACGCTGGACGTGGAGCCGCTCAAGCAGCTCTGCGGCGACGGCCGGACACGCTGGGTGGCCATCTCCGGTGCCTCGAACCTCACCGGTCACGCTCCCGACATCGCCCGGGCCACCGCGATCGCGCACGAGTTCGGTGCCCGGATCCTCGTCGACGGGGTCGCGCGCGTGCCGCACCTGCCGACCGACGTCGCCGCCTGGGACGTCGACGTGCTCTCGACGTCGCCGTACAAGTGGTACGGCCCGCACGCCGGCGCGCTGGTGGTGCGCAAGAACCTGCTGCGCGAGATCGAGCCCTACCGGGTGCGTCCCGCCGACTACGACGGCCCTGCGCGCTGGGAGACCGGGACGGCCCAGATCGAGGTGCTCGCCGGGGTCGCGGCCGCCGCGGAGTTCATGCTCGAGACCCGCGTGGCCGACGCGTCCGAGCGCGAGACCCGCCTGCTGGCCCTCCTGCAGGAGGGTCTGCACGAGGTGCCCGGGGTGACCGTGCACGGGCCGTCGGTGACCCCCGACCGCGCGCCGACGGTGGTGTTCACCGTGGCCGGGCGTACGCCGCAGGAGGTCGACGCCCATCTCGCGCGCCACCGCATCGCCGTGTGGCACGGCGACAACTACGCGTGCGAGCTGGTCGACGCGCTGGGGCTGCGCGAGTCCGGCGGGCTCGTGCGCGCGGGGATCGTGCGCTACACGACGCCCGACGACATCGCCGCGCTGCTCGGCGCGCTGACCGAGCTCACGACGGAGGGCTGAGGCGTGGGTGTCCTCGCCTGGGACGAGGTCGCGTCCCGGTTCCACGACGCCGCGAGCTGGTGGGTCGCCACGACCGGGCCAGCAGGCCCGCACACGGTGCCGGTGTGGGGCGTCGTCGTCGCCGACACGCTGACGTTCTACGGCGCCCCCGACGCCGTGCGTTCGCGCAACCTCGCGGCGGACCCGCGGCTCGTGCTCCATCTGGAGAGCGCGAGCGACGTCCTGATCCTGCACGGCACCGCGGCCGCCGTCGGCCCCGCGGGCGGCGACCCCGAGGTCAACGCGGCCTACGCCGCGAAGTACGCCGATCCCTCCGACCTCGAGTACCTGCCCGACGCTCCTGGGCACGAGACGACGCTGCGCTTCGCGGTGACGCCGTTGCGCGCGGTCGCGTGGCGGCTCGGCAGCTCGGCGGAGTGGGACAACCGCCGGTGGGCCGCCGGCGGCTGAGCTCAGCCCTCGGCGTCGGCGGCGAGCGGCCGGTGCAGATGCTTGGGACGGCGCAGTCCGGCGGCGGCCAACCTCGTCACGAGCTCCTTGGAGCTGACCAGCACCGCACCCGCGGCGATCGCCGCGTCGTGGGCGTGCGCGGGGATGTCGTAGTGGTCGCGGTCGAAGCCTCGGCGAGGCACCCCGAGCCGCTCGGCGAACGCGTGCAGCTCGTCGAACGAGTGGTCGCTCACCATGTGCCCCCACCACCGGTCGCGGTGCCACCACTCGGGCGGGTCGATGAGGATCACCTCGGCAGGGTACGGCGACGGATCAGCGCAGCGCGACGACCAGGGGCGCGACGAACGCCACGACGGGGAGCACCAGCAGCGCGGCGAACCGGAGCCCGACGCCCACCCCGCCGGCGGCGAACGCCAGGAGCACCTTGAGCGCGGTGTTGGTCGCGAGCGCGGCCGTCACCGCCCACGCGGCCGTCACCGCGGACACCTGCCCCTGGGCGGCGAGCTGGACTGCCGCGAGCGCTCCGGCGTGGGCGTCGGCGAGCCCCGCGACCCCGCTCACGACGACGGTCCCGGCGGCGCCGAAGGTCTCCTGACCCCACCGGCCGAGCAGCAGGGCGCCGGTCAGCACCGCCGCGAGCACCACCGCAGGGCCGAGGGCGAACGGCCGCGCCGCGCGCTCAGCGCCGTCGGCACCCGGCTCGCCCTCAGCGTCCGCACGTTCCGCCTCCGGCGACGTGCGGCGCAGCAGGACCACCACGCTGGCGAGCAGCGCCACCGCGCAGAGCGCCAACGACGGTGCGAGCAGACGCAGGACGTCGGTGCTCACGTACAGACAGATCAGCGCCAGCAGCACCAGGGTCGAGACGCTGGCGAGCAGCGCCGCGCCCAGTGCCTCGCGGCGTACCGCAGGGTCGCGGGCGCGTCGGGCCATCGCGCCCGTGGTGGCGGATGCGGAGACGAAGCCCCCGGCGAGCCCGGTCACCGCGAGGCCTCTCCGGACCCCGAGGACCCGGGAGGCGACGTAGCCGGCCCACCCCGTCGCCGTGAGGAGGACGACGATCAGCCAGATGCGGCGCGGGTTGAGCACGCCGTACGGTCCGAGGTCGGAGTCCGGGAGCAGCGGCAGGACCACGAAGGCGGCGACGAAGAAGGTGAGGGCGTCGCGCACGTCCTCCTCGCTCACCAGCTCTCGGGCGAAGCGGTGGATCGGGCCCTTGGCCCACAGGAGCAGGGCGACGCCCACTGCTGCGCCCACGGCCAACGAGGGCGAGGTCCACGACAGCGCTCCGAGCGCCACCACGGCGACCAGCGCGAGCTCGGTGGTCGCACCCGCGTCCTGCTCCGACGAGCGCCGGTAGGCGGCGGCAGCGACGACGCCGGCGCCGAGGATCGCCGCAGCGGCGGCGTACGGCGAGATCGCCGCCGAGGCACCGCCGAGCAGACCGGCGATGCCGAACGTGCGCGACCCGGCCGGGTGCTGGTGCCCGCTGCGCTCGCGCTCGAGCCCCACCATGAGGCCCAGGGCGAGCGCGACGGCGAGGTGCCACCAGTCGCTGGGGAGCGTCATTGCGCTCACCCCCTCACGCCCCCAGTGTCGTCGTTCCGGTTCGTCGTCGCGCGGTTCCGGCCGGGTCCGGCCTGGCTACCCTCGGGGGATGGCCGCCCCGCAGAGCGCACCGACCCCCGCGTCGTTCAGCCGCGTCACGCTCGCGCGGATCATGGACGACGGCGACGCGAACCTGCACGGCAACGTGCACGGCGGCGTGATCATGAAGGCGGTCGACGACGCCGCCGGCGCGTGCGCCGCGCGCCACACGCGCGGCAAGGCCGTCACCGCGTCGATGGACGAGATGGTCTTCCTGGTGCCGGTGCGCATCGGCGACATCCTCACCTGCAAGGCGCAGGTCAACTGGACCGGTTCGTCGTCGATGGAGGTGGGCGTGCGGGTCACCGCGCAGCGCTGGGACGACGCCGACGCCGTGGGTCACCACGTGGCGTCGGCGTACCTCGTGTTCGTCGCGATCGGCGACGACGAGAAGCCGCGCGCTGCGGTGCCGGTGATCCCCGAGACCGAGCAGGACCGCCGCCGGTTCGCGGAGGCGATCATCCGTCGCGAGTCACGGCTCGCGCGCCGCGAGGCGATCCGGGCCCGCCGTGCGACGGAGCCGGACGGCTGAGAGCCGAGGGGCTAGCCGCAGATGTCGTCGGCGGCGGTGCGCGGCGCGTTCGACGACGACGAGGGCTTGGCCGAGACGGTGACCTTCTGGGCACCCGCCCAGGTGCCGCCGACCGTGACCTCGAAGGTGCGGCCGAGGCCCTTCACGGCGACCAGCGTGGCGCCGGGGATCGAGGCGGCCAGGGTCTTGGCCGACTCGTCGTAGCGGTCGTCGTAGCGGATGACGGTCGTGTCGCCCACGAGCGCGGTGGCGTTGGCCGGCGTGCCGCTGATGGCGAAGCCGACGGCGGCGAGGTCGTTGGCGGCGCGCGCGCCGAGGCCCGCGGTCGAGGTGCCGTTGAGCACCTTCACCTTGATCGCGCCCGGCGACACGGTGACGGTCGGGGCGGTCGTCGGCTTCACGATCGGCTGGTCCGTGCGGATCGCCTCGAACAGCGCTGCGGACTTCTTCTTGTCCCACGTGAGCACGGAGCCGAGGTCGCGGTCGCGGTAGACCTGGCCCAGCGGCACGGTCATCATCGCGATGCTGTTCGGGTTGATGCCCTTGAACCGCTCGACGAGGTCGAGCAGCTGCTCGGTGCCCATGCCGGCATCGGTCTTGAGGCTGGAGGCGACGGCCGACACGAACGCGTCGAGCTTCACCGGGTTGGTGAGCGTGTCGGCGCTGAGCGCCTTCTTCGCCATCGCGCCGACGAACTTCTGCTGGCGCTTCATCCGGCCGATGTCGGCGCTGGGGTCGATGTAGCGCGCCCGCACGTAGGCCAGCGCCTGCGCGCCGCTGACGGTCTGGCGGCCGGCCCGGAGGTCGAGCCCGGACTTCTTGTCCTTCGTCGCCTCCGACAGGCAGACCTCGACGCCGTCGAGGGCGTCGACCATCGTGAGGAAGCCGTTGAAGTTGATCTCGGCGTAGTGGTCGACCGTCACGCCGGTCATCGACTCGACGGTCTTGACCATGAGCTTCGGGCCGCCGTAGCTGTAGGCGGCGTTGAGCTTGCCCTTGCGCCCCGCGTGCTTGGTGCCGTCGGCGTCGGTCCAGGCCGGGATCGTCGCGAGGGTGTCGCGGGGCAGCGAGACGGCGGTCGCGTGCTGGCCGTCGCCGGACAGGTGCACCAGCATCATCGTGTCGGTGCGGCCGCCGTAGTCCTTCGTCCCGAGGTGCAGACGCTTGCGCTCGGCCTTGCTCAGGTTGTCGCGGTCGTCGCTGGCGACCACGAGCATGGTGATCGGCTCGCCCTCGGCCAGCGTGCCGCCGGAGGTGCCGGCGTCGACCAGGGTGATCTTGCCCGAGTAGCGGGTGACCGCGGCGTACCCGACACCGCTGGTCAGCAGCACGGCAGCCGACACGACGGTCGCGGCGACGCGGGCGCCGCGTCGGGGCAGGGGTGCTGCGGCCATGGGGGCTGATCGTCCGTCCGGTGCTGGGGGAGGGGCCTGACCACGGTACGACGCACGGCGGGCCGTTCCGGTGCCGCAACGCCGCGACTGGTGAGCGAAGTCACCTCGCGCAGGCGGCGCTCAGCGGGGGACGAACCGCTCGACGACCCGCTCGCTGGCCGCGCCGAGGTCGGTGCCGAGGTGGCGGGCCACGAACCCGCTGTGGTCGGGGGCCGCCTCCGGCAGCGCGAGCACGGTCGCCGCGACGTGCTCGGCGTCGTCGACCCTGGTGCCGACCATCTCGGTGCGCAGGTCGAGATAGAGGCCCGGCGAGCGCTCGTAGCTGTCGAGATCGGGCACGAACAGCATCAGCGGGCGGTCGAGCACGGCCCACTCGAACACGGCCGACGAGTAGTCGGAGAGGAGCACGTCCGCCGCGGTCATGAGCTCGTTGAGATCCTCGTCGTCGGTGATGACGAGGTCGAAGCCGGCGATGGCGTCGGGATCCTCCGCGACGACGGGGTGCGGCTTGAGGACCAGGCACCACTCGGCGGGCAGGGCCGCGCGCAGGGCGGCACCGTCCAGCCGCGGGCCGGGCTCCTTCGCCTCGCCGCGTCCGCGGAACGTGGGTGCGTAGAGCAGGACCTTCCGCCCGCGCAGCACCGGGTGCCGCTCCAGCACCGCCTCCCGCGCCTCGGCCACCCAGGCCGGGTCGACGAGCACCTCGGCGCGCGGGCAGCCGAGCGCCAGCACCCGATCGCGCGGCGTACCGAAGGCCGTCGCGTAGTGGTCCGCAGTGGTCTCCGAGCTGGCGACCACGTAGTCGTAGCCGCTGTGCAGCACGGCGTCCTCGGCGCGGAAGCCCTCGTCGACGGCGTCGCGGCCGAACTTCTTCAGCGCCCCGGCCGCGTGCCACACCTGGACGACGGTGACGCCCGGCCGCCGGGGCACGACGTCCACGGGGAGGTAGGCGTTGTCGATGAAGACCGTTGCCGCCGTGGTGAGGTGATACGTGCCTCGGACCGCGCGGGCGAGGTACTGGAGCCGGCCCACCAGGCTGTAGCGGTAGGTCCAGGTGAGGGCGACCCGTCGGTGGCCCGGGCGGAGCCGGGCGAGGGCGCGGTCGAGGTGCTCGAGGTTGCCGGTGAGGTGGTCGGCCCGCACGGAGAGCAGCACGACGCGGTCGCGGCGCACGGGGACGATCCGCGAGATGCGTCCGCACGCGCGGAGGACCGCGGAGGACGCCCTGAGCTCGGCCGCGCGCACCCGGTGGTCACCTCCCGGTCAGGTATCCTTCGTCCCGTCGTGAACAAGAGCATTCTGCTGCTGCGCATCCGGATCCTGAGCACCCAGGTCGCCTTCATCCTCGCGCGCCTCCTCCCGGTGCGCCGCCGAGTGGTGCTGGCGAGCGGCCAGGGAGGCCGCATCAGCGGCAACCTGGCGGCGATCCGGGACGAGCTCGCGGCCCAGCATCCCGAGGTCGAGGTCGTCGAGCTCGTGCGGCGCGCCCAGGGCGGTCGCCGGGGGAAGCTCTCCCAGTGGCAGTTCGGGTGGCGAGCGGGGTGGTACCTCGCGAGCTCGGCCGTGGTCGTGCTCGACGACTACTTCTTCCCCCTCTACGTGGTGAAGCGCCGCCCGGGCACGTACGTGGTCCAGGTGTGGCACGCGGCCGGGGCGTTCAAGCAGTTCGGCTACAGCCTGAGCAAGGGCGAGAAGACCTTCGGGGCCAAGCCCACGCTCCTGGATCGGGTCAGGATCCACAGCAACTACGACGTCGCCCTGCTGTCGTCGATGCGTTTCGCGCCGTTCTACGCCGAGGCCTTCGACCAGCCGGAGTCGCTGTTCAGCTCGGCGCTGGGCATGGCGCGCACCGACGTCCTGTGCGACCCGGTCAGGCGCGCCGAGGCGACGGCCCGCGTGCGTGCGGAGCTCGGTCTCCCCGAGGGCCGGCGCGTGGTGCTCTACGCACCCACGTTCAGGGGCGACACGGTCGCGCAGGCGCGCTACGAGGACGACCTCGATCTCGAGGTGCTGCGCAAGTCGCTGGGGGACGACACCGTGGTGCTCCTGCGGCTGCACCCGTTCGTCCGCGACGCCCTCGTGATCCCCGACGGCATGGGCGACTTCGCCGTCGACGCGTCGGGTCTGCCCGACATCAACGAGCTGATGCTGGTCTCCGACGTGCTGGTCACCGACTACTCCAGCTCCATCTACGAGTTCGCCCTCCTCGGGCGTCCCATCGTGCTCTTCGCGCCTGACCACGACAGGTACGTGAAGGAGCGCGGGTTCTACTTCGACGACTACGTCGCCGGCGTGCCCGGCCCGGTCGTCGAGACCACCGAGGAGCTCGGCGAGGTCATCGCGCGGGGCGAGTTCGACCTCGACCGCGTGCGTGCCTTCGCCGCCGAGTCGTTCGACGTCGCGGACGGCACGGCGACGCGCCGGTTCGTCGACGAGGTCGTCCTGCCCCGGGTGACCCCCTGATGGCACTGCGTCGGAGTCGTCCCGCGGGTCCCGCCGTGGTTGAGGGCTCCACCTCCGGCACAATGGCGCGAGCGTCGGCGCCATGCCGGTCAGCGAAGGGCGGGTCGCGGTGAGCAGGCTGGGCGAGGTCGTCGCCTCGCGCAAGATCCTGTGGCTGCTCGTCACCCGCGACCTGCGCCTGCGCTACGCGGGCACCTTCCTGGGCTACCTGTGGACGATCATCGACCCGCTGGCCATGGCCGCCGTGTACTGGTTCGTCTTCACGGTCATCTTCCAGACCCGCCGGATCGGCGAGCAGCCGTACATCCTCTTCCTGGTCGTCGGCATGCTGGCCTGGAGCTGGTTCGCCGGGGCGATCAGCGAGGGGTGCCGCAGCCTGACCGGCGAGGCCAAGATCGTCCGCTCGTCCAACCTGCCGCGCGAGGTGTGGGTGGCGCGCACCGTCACGTCGAAGATGATCGAGTTCCTCCTCGCGCTCCCCGTGATCGTCCTGTTCGCCGTCCTGTTCCGCCAGCCGGTGTCGTTCTACGTCCTGCTGTTCCCGGTCGCGATGGTGCTGCAGTTCATGCTCATCTTCGGGCTCGTCCTGATGCTCGCCCCGCTCACGGTCATCGTCACGGACATCCCGCGGCTGGTGAAGATCGTGCTGCGCATCGGCCTCTACCTGACTCCCGTGCTGTACGCCGTCGCGAACATCCCGGAGAACCTCCAGTGGATCGCGGCGCTCAACCCGCTGTCCGGCATCCTGTCGATGTACCGGCTGATGTTCTGGCCGGAGGCGACCGCGCCGTGGACCGTGTACGCCACCTCCGTGGTGTTCAGCGTCGTGATCCTCGCTCTGGGCTTCGGGGTCTTCCGGCGCCTCGAGGGTCCGGTCCTGAAGGAGATCTGACATGGACCCCGTGATCACGCGCGCACAACCTGGGCATCAAGTTCTACCGGAACCGCAAGCGCAACATCTCGCTGCGCGAGGTGCTGTTCCAGGGGAAGAGCACCTCGCCGAAGGGCGAGTTCTGGGCGGTCAAGGACGTCAGCTTCGACGTCGTGCCGGGCGAGGCGGTCGGCCTCGTCGGTGCCAACGGGCACGGCAAGAGCACCCTGCTCAAGCTGATCGCGGGCGTCCTGCTCCCCGACGAGGGATCGGTCGACGTACGCGGCGGGGTGGCGCCGCTCATCGAGCTCACCGGCGGCTTCGAGGGGGGTCTCACGGCGCGCGAGAACGTCTATCTCACCGGCGGGCTGCACGGCCTGACCCGCGAGACGATCGACGAGCGGTTCGACGACATCATCGGCTTCGCCGAGCTGCAGGACTTCGTCGACACCCCGTTCCGGCACTTCTCCAGCGGCATGAAGGTGCGACTGGGCTTCAGCGTCGTCACCACGCTCGACGAGCCGATCGTCCTGGTCGACGAGGTCCTCGCCGTCGGAGACAAGAAGTTCCGCGAGAAGTGCTACGGGCGGATGGAGGAGCTGCTCTCCGGCGGCCGCACGCTGTTCATGGTGTCGCACAGCGAGAACGACCTGAAGCGGTTCTGCACCCGCGGGCTCTACATCCGTCAGGGCGAGCTGATCGTCGACGGCAACATCGGGGAGTCGCTCGCCGCGTACAACGCCTACCAGGACCGATGAGCTCCGCACCGGGGGTCCTCGGGCGGGCCCGCAGGGTCGTCGGGCGCTGGCGGGCCGCACGCTCGGCACCGCTGGTCACGGTGATCGTGCCGGTCTACCAGGCGGAGCCCTACCTCGAGGAGTGCCTGACCTCGCTGCGTGCCCAGAAGCACGAACGGCTCCAGATCGTCGTCGTCGACGACGGATCGACGGACGGCTCCCGCGACATCTACGAGCGCCACGCCGCCGCCGACGGCCGCATCGAGGTGGTCCGTCAGGCCAACAGCGGCCTGGGCGCCGCGCGCAACGCGGGCATCGCGCGCGCCCGCGGCGAGTACCTCACGTTCCTCGACGCCGACGACACCCTGCCGGCCCGTGCCTACCGGGTGATGGTGGCCGCGCTCGAGGAGTCCGGCTCCGACTTCGCGATCGGCGCGGCGCACCGGGTCACCAGCGGACGCAGGTCGATCCCGACCTGGATCCGGGAGGTGCACCACGACGCCCGGCGTCGGCATCACGATCGACGACTACCCGCGTGCGGTCATGGACGTGATCGCGTGCAACCGGATGTTCCGCCTGTCGGCCTGGACGCGCATGGGCCTGGCGTTCCCCGAGGGCGTCGCCTACGAGGACCACGTGCCGATGATGACGGCGTACGTGCGCGGCCGGTTCGACATCCTCCACGAGACGACGTACCTCTGGCGCATCCGCGAGGACGGCACCTCCATCGGTCAGCAGAAGCACTCCGTCGAGAACCTGCGCGACCGGCTCGAGGCGAAGCGCGGGGCGCGCGCAGTGCTGGAGCAGGAGGCGTCTCCCACGGTGCTCGCGGCGTGGCAGGCCCGGGTCCTGGACATGGACCTGCGGCTGTTCATCGACGAGGTGCCCGGGGTCGACGAGACGTACTGGGCCGTGCTGCGCGAGGGCGTGCGCGAGCATGTCGACCGCGCGACGCCGCAGGTCTGGGCCGACGTCCGCGTCGAGCAGCGGGTGCGCGCCTGGCTCGTGGCCCAGGACCGTCGTGCGGACCTCGAGGCGCCTGCTGGCCCGCCGCGACGCCGGTGAGACCGTGGTGCACGCCCGGATCGACGGCGGCGTGGCGCTGGCCGAGGTCGACCTCGCCGGGGCCGAACCGCCGCCCGCCGAGCTGCTCGTCGTCGGCGAGCGGGAGCTGGCGCTCTCCGTGGCGCTGCGCACCGTGACGGTCGTCGACGACGCCCTCGTGCTCGTGCTCGCTCCGCGCCTCGGCCCGGTCGACGCCGGGCTCGACGAGGCGACGCTCACCGTCGCTGCTCACGGACGACCAGGGGCGGAGCGTGCGCCTCGGCAGCGAGCCGGCCGATGCGCAGACGGTCGCGCGATGGGCCGAGCCGTTCACCGGCCCGCGCTGGCCCGACCTGCGCGTCGCCCGCGTCCGCGTCGACGACCTGCCACGCGACAGGGCGCGGTGGCGGCTCGACGTGGAGTACGTCGTGGCCGGCGTCCGCGTCGAGGCGACGCCGACCGTGCGCGACCACGACGGTGCCGGGGGCCGGCCCGAGGTGCTGGTCGACGGCACCCGGATGCTCCGACCGACCTGGCAGCCCCAGACCGGCCTCACGATCGAGGCGGATTCGCGTGCACGCCGAGGCCGTCGCGGCGGCCGCCGGCCCGCCGGCCGCCCGCCCCCTGCTCGTGGTGGACGGCGCCTCGCTCAGCGGCGACGGGCCTCGACCTCCGCGGGCGCTGGCTGGGCTCCGCCGCCGGCAGGTCGCCTCGTGCTCCAGGGCGACGCGGGCGCGACGATCCCGCTCGAGCGCCGGACCGAGGGCGCGCACGAGGTCCTCGTCGCCGCATGGGACGAGATCCCGCCGCCCGGCATGTGGCGCCTTCGGGCGGTCGGCTCCGCGATGTCGTCGTGGGTGTCGCGCGACCTGCTGGTGCGAGCTCCCGGTCGTGCACGACGCAGGACGGCTGCGGCTCGGTGTGATCCGGGACACCGACGACGCGCCCGCGCTGCGGGTGGCGCTGCACCGCTACTGACCGACCGTCGTCGGGCGCGCGGGGCGCGATCCCGCGCACGGTAGGGTTTCTGGAGCGTACGAGCCCTCCTCCGCGATCGTGGTGAGGGCGCCACGAGGACGTCGGAGGATGAGGGGCTTGCGCACAGTCGCAGTCGTGCTCGCGGGCGGTGTCGGGTCCCGTCTCGGCCTCGACGTCCCGAAGCAGATGGTGAAGATCGCCGGCAAGACGATCCTCGAGCACACCGTCGAGGCTCTGCACTCGAGCGACGTCGTCGACGAGGTCGTGCTCATGATGACGACGGGGTGGACCGAGCACACGGCCACCCTTCTGGGCACGCGCTACCCCAAGCTCACCCGCATCCTCGAGGGCGGGTCGACGCGCAACGAGACCACCCGCAAGGTGCTCGCGGCGCTCGGCGACGAGGACTGCAAGGTGCTGCTGCACGACGCCGTCCGACCGCTGCTCGACGAGCGCATCATCGTCGACTGCGTCCGGGCCCTCGACGAGGCCGATGCGGTCGACGTGGTGATCCCGTCGTCCGACACGATCGTGCGCGTCGACGACGCCGGCGTCATCGCGGAGATCCCCGATCGCGCCATGCTGCGCCGCGGGCAGACCCCGCAGGCGTTCCGGCTCAGCGTGCTCCGCGAGGCCTACCGCCTCGCGGCCGACGACCCCGGCTTCCAGGCCTCGGACGACTGCGGCGTCGTGCTGCGCTACCTCCCCGACGTCCCGATCGTCACCGTGCTCGGCGCCGAGCACAACCTCAAGGTCACCCACCCCGTCGACCTGTTCATCGCCGACAAGCTCTTCCAGCTCGCGGCGCGCACGACCTCCTCGATCGACCGGTCGCAGCGCGACTCGCTGCTCGCGGGCCGCACCATCGTCGTCCTGGGCGGGTCGTACGGGATCGGTGCCGAGATCGCCCAGATCGCGCAGGCGGCCGGCGCCGACGTCGTGGCGCACGGCCGGTCGACGACCGGTGTGCACGTGCAGAGCCCCGACGAGATCGCCCGTGCCCTGCGCGAGGCGTACGAGAAGACGGGCCGCATCGACGCGGTCGTGCTGAGCGCCGGCGTGCTGCGCATGGGCCGGCTCACCGAGGCCAGCGAGGACGAGCTCGCCGAGACCGTGGCGGTCAACTACCTGGCGCCCGTCCACATCGCGCGCGCCGCATACCCGTACCTCGCGGAGACCCAGGGGCACCTGCTGTTCTTCACGAGCTCGTCGTACACGCGCGGTCGCGAGAACTACGCGCTCTACTCGTCGACCAAGGCCGCGGTGGTGAACCTGACGCAGGCGCTGGCCGAGGAGTGGGCGCCCCAGGGCATCAAGGTCAACGTCATCAACCCCGAGCGCACGGCCACGCCGATGCGCACGCGCGCCTTCGGCGAGGAGCCGGAGGGCACGCTGCTCTCCGCGGAGCTCGTCGCCCAGACCAGCCTCGACGTCATCGCCGGCCACGACACCGGGCTCGTCATCGACGTGCGCCGCGAGTCGGCGCCGGCCCCGCACGGCGAGGCCGAGGCGGTGGCCCTGGCGGTCGAGGCCGAGGAGGAGTCGCTCGTCGCGGAGTCCCGCGGCGAGTTCGACCACCGCTGACTCCCGGCCCCGGCGGTCGGCCGCCGGGATCAGGCGGAGGCGCTCAGCGTCGCGCTGAGAGCGAGCGCCGGCCCGGTCGCGGCGCGCACCTCGTCGACGGTGACGCCGGGGGCGAGCTCGCGCAGGACGAGCCCGTCGGGGGTGACGTCGATGACGGCGAGGTCGGTGATGATGCGGTCGACGACGCCGCGCCCGGTGTAGGGCAGCGTGCACTCGTCGACGATCTTGTGGGAGCCGTCCTTGGCGACGTGCTCCATCATCACGATGACGCGCTTGGCGCCGTGGACGAGGTCCATCGCGCCGCCCATGCCCTTGACCATCTTGCCGGGGATCATCCAGTTGGCGAGGTCGCCGGTGGCGCGAGACCTGCATCGCGCCGAGGATCGCGGCGTCGATGTGACCGCCGCGGATCATGCCGAAGCTGGTGGCCGAGTCGAAGAACGAGGCGCCGGGCAGGACGGTGACGGTCTCCTTGCCGGCGTTGATGAGGTCGGCGTCGACCGTCGGCCTCGACGGGGTAGGGCCCGATGCCGAGGATGCCGTTCTCGGACTGCAGCACGACGGTGACGTCGGCGGGCAGGTAGTTGGGCACGAGGGTCGGCAGGCCGATGCCGAGGTTGACGTACTCGCCGTCGCGCAGCTCCTGGGCGACGCGGGCGGCGAGCTGCTCACGGGTGAGCGCCATGGCTCAGGCTCTCCTTCGCTCGATCGGTGCGGCGCTCGATGCGCTTGTCGGCGGCCTGCTCGGGGGTGAGCGCGACGACGCGCTGCACGAAGACGCCCGGGCGTGTGGATCGGTCTGCGGGTCGATCTCGCCGGGCTCGACGAGGTGCTCGACCTCGGCGATCGTGATGCGGCCGGCGGATGGCGCACGAGCGGGTTGAAGTTGCGCGTGCTCTTGTCGAAGACGAGGTTGCCGTGGCGGTCGCCGACGCTGGCGCGCACGAGCGCGAAGTCGGTGACGATGCCGCGCTCGAGCACGTAGTCGCGACCGTCGAACTCGCGCGTCTCCTTCGCCGGGCTGGGCAGGGCGATCGACCCGTCGGCGGCGTAGCGCCACGGCATGCCGCCGTCGGCGACCTGGGTGCCGACGCCGGCCGGGGTGTAGAACGCGGGGATCCCGGAGCCGCCGGCGCGCAGGCGCTCGGCCAGCGTGCCCTGCGGGATCAGCTCGACCTCGAGCTCGCCGGAGAGGAACTGGCGCTCGAACTCCTTGTTCTCACCGACGTACGACGACGTCATGCGGGCGATGCGCTTGGCCTGCAGCAGGACGCCGAGGCCCCAGTCGTCGACGCCGCAGTTGTTCGACACGACCGACAGCCCGGTCACGCCCTTGTCGAGCAGCGCGTGGATCAGCACGGACGGGATCCCGCAGAGCCCGAACCCTCCGACCGCCAGGGTCGCGCCGTCGCCGATGTCCGCCACGGCCTCCGCCGCGGACCCGACCACCTTGTCCAGTGCCATGCAGACCGCCTCCCGCGTCCGACGTGCGCAGCGACTCTATCCAGGCTCGCGCCGCAGGAAGAGCCGGGTCGCCGTGCTGGTCGCGGGCGCGCAGATCGCGCCGGTCAGCTGACGCAGGACTCGGTGTCGGCGCTGGTCGGCGCGGGGTTCGACGCGGACCCGCTCGCGCCGCCGCCGGCGATGGTGACCTTGCGCGCGCCCGACCAGTCCGACCCCACGATGAGCGTCAGGGTGCGACCGCTGCCGGTGGACTGACTGACCGCCGCGTTGGCCGAGTACGCCAGGGTGCGTGCCGACTCGTCGTACGCCGGGTCGAACACGACCGTGGTCTGCGCGTAGTCCGAGGACTTGGCGTTGCCGACGGAGGTGACGACGAAGCCCTGCTTCTCCAGCGCCGCCGCCGCCTGCGTGCCGAGACCGGCGGTGCCGCTGCCGTTGAGGACCTTGACGCGAACGTCGGACGGCGCGGTCGTGAGCGGCTTCTGGCCCTCCGGTGTCGTCGACTTCGGCGGCCAGGCGGTGTCGTTGCGCATCGCCTTGAAGATCGGGGCGGCCTTGGGCTCGTAGACGAGCACGTTCTCGCCGTCGCCGCGCGACACCCACGGGACCGTGACGAACTGGACCTTCGACGGCGAGAGCCCCTGCATGGAGACGGCGAGGTCCTTGAGCTGGTCGACCGAGCCGAGCTCCGGGTCGGTCGTGAGCGACTTCGTCGTGGCGTCGAGGACGTTGTAGAGGGCCGGCAGGTCGGTCAGCACGTTCTTCTCGGTCGCCTTGCGGACCACCGCCGAGAGGAAGACCTGCTGCCGGTTGATCCGGGAGATGTCGCTGCCGTCGCCCAGCGTCTTGCGCGTGCGTGCGAAGGCGAGCGCCTGCTCGCCGTTGAGCACGTGGGTGCCCTTGCTCAGCTTGAGCTTGCTGTCCTTGTCGTTCACGGCCTCCTTGAGGCAGATCGGCACGCCGTCGAGCGCGTCGACGACCCCGATGAAGCCCCGGAAGTCCACGACCACGAAGTGGTCGACCCGCACGTCGGTGATGCTCTCGACAGCCTTGATCGTGCACGCCGGGCCGCCCAGGGAGAACGCCTCGTTGAACTTGCCCTCCGTCATGCCGCCGCCCTTGCACGCGGGACGGGTCACCCAGGTGTCGCGCGGGATGCTCAGCGCGAGCGCACGGCTCCGGTCGCCGGAGACGTGCAGGAGGATCGTGGTGTCGCTGTGACCGCGGCCGCTCGCCGTCTTCGACGGGTCGCCGAACCCGCCGCCCTGACCGGTGCGGGTGTCCGTGCCCATGATGAGGATGTTGACCGGGTCGTACTCCTCCTGCGTCTCAGGAGTCGCCTTGGTGGGGCGGTCGGTGCCGAGGTCGGCGGCCACGTCGAGGGTGCTGATGTTGCCGGCGAGGTTGGTGACCGCTCTCCAGCCGACGGCGCTGGCGGTGGTGGCCACGAGGGCCAGGACCGAGACGACCGCGGCCGTGCGTCGCAGGATCCGGCCGTTGCGGCTGCCCGTGCTGGGACCCGGATCGCTCACCTGGTCATCCTAACCGTCGCCTCGGGGGTGTCTCCCGGGTGAGACGTCCCGCGGAGCAGCGGCGTTCCCGGGCACCGGGCTCGTCAGGGGCGCAGGCGGGCGACGTAGTCCTGGCACGCCTGCCAGGAGGGCAGGAGACCGCGCTCGGCGGCCTCGGCCAGGGTGGGGGCGGCGGCGTCCTTCGGCGACAGCAGCGGCTCGACGTCCGCCGGCCAGGCGATGCCGATCGCCGGGTCGAGCGGGTGGATCTCGTGCTCGCGCGTCGGGGGCGTACGGCTCGCTGCACAGGTAGACGACCGTCGAGCCGTCCTCGAGCGAGAGGAACGCGTGGCCCAGACCCTCGGACAGGTAGACCGCGCGACGGTCGACCGCGTCGAGCACGGTCGAGTCCCAGGCGCCGAAGGTCGGCGAGCCGACGCGCAGGTCGACGACGACGTCGAGGACCGCGCCCGCGACGCACGTCACGTACTTGGCCTGGCCCGGGGGCACGTCCGCCACGTGGATGCCGCGCAGGACCCCGCGCGCGGACACCGACACGTTGGCCTGCGCGAGGTCGAACCGGTGCCCGGCGGCGCCGGTGAACGAGGCCGCGGTGAACCACTCGAGGAACACGCCCCGCTCGTCGACGAACTGGCGCGGCGTCGCCTCCCAGGCGCCGGGCACGGCGAGCGGGCGGATCTGCATCGAGGCTCCGTGTCGTCGAGGTCGGTCGTGCCGGGTGCGCGCGCCTCAGCCCAGGCGCTCGGCCACCAGGACGAACTCGTTGTACGGGAAGAGCTTCCCGGCGGCGCGCGGGAACGGGAAGGAGAAGGACCGGGTCGGCACGAACCCGTGCCGCCGCGCGGTGGCGTCGAGCGCGGCCGGGTCGACGAAGCGCACGTGCGTGTGGTCCGTGGCGTAGCCCTTCTCCTGCGGGCAGATCAGCACCAGACGCGCCGCCGGCTTGAGGTAGGGCAGGTAGGAGCGGATCACGTCGTCGGCGTCCGCCTCGTCGAGGTGCTCGAGCACGTGGGCGATCAGCATCGCGTCGTACGACGCGGGCACGGCGTCCGGCGACGTGGGCCACTCGGCCGTGCTCCACGCGCGGACCCCGCGCTCGCGCGCGACCTCGACCGCCGACGCGTTGTGGTCGACGCCGACGCCGTCCTCGAGCGCCAGCAGGTTGCGTCCGATGCCGCAGCCGACGTCGAGGGTGCGTCCGAGCTCGAGCCGGCGCAGGTTCCATCGGTAGGGCCGCTGGACGTCGAGGACCTGCTTCCACCGTGCGGTCTCCCGCGACTCCAGCCGGGCTGCGTAGTCGGCGCCCGCCGTGGCCGCGTCCACGCGGTCGCTGTCGCCCATCGTGTGCGTGCCCCTTCCTCGTCCGCGCCGTGCTCCGTGCCAGTCTGAACACCCTACGGTGCCCGGGTCGGGCGCCCGCGCTCTCCGGCGCACATCCGCACGGCACGAGGAGGGACCCGGCGTGGGGCGACGCGAGCTGCTCGCGCGCTACGTGCGGGGCCCGGCCACGCTGTCGCTGGGTGCCGGCTGTCCTGGGCCTGTGCTCCTACGTGTTCCTCACCGTGGCCGCCCGCGGCCTGCAGCCGGTCGAGTTCGGCGAGCTCTCCGCCCTGTGGGCGCTCCTGTTCGGCTTCGTGGCCGGGCTCTGGTACCCGGTCGAGCAGGAGACGACCCGGGTGGTCGCGGTGGCGGAGGGCGCGCCGGCTCCCGAGGCGGCCGTCGTGGCGCGCATCGCCGTCGTCACCGCGGTGCCGGCGCTGGCGCTTCGTCGTGGTGTTCCTCGTGTCGCTCGGCGAGGCGGCGCTCGGCGGCGTCGCGGGTCTCGGCATCGCGCTCGCGGTCGCCGTGCCGGCCATCGGGCTCGCGTCCTACCAGCGCGGCGCGCTGCTCGGTCGGCGCCGGTACGGCTGGGCCGCGTGGCAGCTGGCGGCCGACGGCGTCGTGCGTGCCGTCGGCGTCGTCGTGCTGGCCGTCAGCGGTGCGGGCGTCGGCTGGTACGGCGTCCTGCTCGCCGTCGCGCCGCTCGTGGCCGTCGTGCTCGCCGCGCCCGGGTGGACGCCGCTCACGACGCGCGGCGCGGCCCTGGTGCCCTGGCGCCCGATCCTGTCCGACCTGCTGGGGCTGCTCGCCGGTTCGTACCTCGCGATCGTCCTGTTCAACGTCGGGCCGCTCATCGTGCGGCTGTGGGGGACGGCGGAGCAGACCGGTCGCTTCATGGCGATGTTCGTGATCGCGCGACTGCCGCTGTTCTTCGCCGGTGCGGTGGTCTCCGGGCTGCTCGCCACTCTCGTGCGGACGTACGAGCAGGGGAGCGCGGACTCCTTCCGCCGCGCGTCGCGTGCCGCGGCCGGCGCGGCCGCCGGCCTCTCGCTGCTGGCATGCGTGCCGCTGGGCCTGCTGGCGCCGTGGGCGGCGCGCACGTTCTTCGGCTCGGCGTACGAGGTCGACACGACGCAGTCGCTGCTGGTCGCGGTGTCGACCGCGGGCTTCGTCACCGCGCTCGTGCTGCAGGGAGCCCTGGTCGCCTCGCGGCGGCAGCGCGCCGTGGCGTGGTCATGGCTGCTCGCGGCCGGGGCGTTCGTCGTCGCCGCGGTGGTGGCGACGGCGGTCGGCGCGGCGGGGATCGGAACCGCTGTGGCGGCGGCGTACGTGGTGTCGAGCGTGGTGGCCGTCGTGGCGATGCTCGCCGCGCTCGAGCGGGTCAGGCCCGGACAAGCAGCACCGCCGGTCGCCTGACGGCGACCGGCGGTGAGTGGTGGAGGACCCAGGAATTGAACCTGGCGGGGCGCCCCAAGTGCGCATCCCCCGAGGGCGACGACGCTAACCGAGGGGCGGGCGTCTCGCAACAGCGGCGTCACCGTTACGCGGGCGACCATCCGGCGATCGTGTGGCAGGCAGCCCCGTACTGGTGTGGGATCGGCCCATGGACGCCGATGAGATCCGCCGTGCCTTCCTCGACTACATGACCGAGCGGGGGCACACGGTCATCCCGCGCGCTCCGCTGATCCCGCGCGACGATCCGACGACGCTGTTCACCGGCAGCGGCATGCAGCCGCTGCTGCCCTACCTGCTCGGCGCCGACCACCCCGAGGGCTCGCGGCTGACCGACAGCCAGACCTGCCTGCGCGCGCAGGACATCGAGGAGGTCGGCGACAGCCGGCACACCACCTTCTTCGAGATGCTCGGCAGCTGGAGCCTCGGCGACTACTTCAAGGACGCCCAGATCACGCAGTTCTGGACCTTCCTCACCGAGAAGGTCGGTCTGGACCCGGCACGGATCTACGTCTCGTGCTTCATCGGCGACCCGGCGCACGGGATCCCCAAGGACACCGAGTCGGCGGCGATCTGGACCGGGCTGTTCACCGCGGCGGGCGTCTCCGCCGACCAGGTGGACGTCGACACCGAGGAGAACGGCTCCGCAGCACGGCACCGGCGGCGCCCGCATCGCCTTCTACGGCAAGAAGAACTGGTGGTGCCGCGGCGGGACCGCCGAGGACATGCCGGTGGGCGAGCCGGGCGGCCCCGACACGGAGGTCTTCTACCTCTTCCCCGACGTCGCGCACGACCCCGCCTTCGGGCCGCACTGCCACCAGAACTGCGACTGCGGACGGTTCCTCGAGATCGGCAACTCGGTGTTCATGGAGTACCGCCGGACCGCGACCGGGTTCGAGCCGCTGCCCCGCCGCAACGTCGACTTCGGCGGTGGACTGGCGCGTATCGCGGCCGCGTCGATGGACAGCAGCGACGTGTTCCGGATCGGCCTGCTGTGGCCGATCATCGCCCGGCTCGAGGAGCTCTCGGGCAAGCGGTACGAGGACGAGACGCGCGCCATGCGCGTCATCGCCGACCACCTCCGCGGCGCGACCTTCCTCGCGGTCGACGGGGTGCGCCCGAGCAACAAGGCGCAGGGCTACGTCATGCGACGGCTCATCCGCCGTGCGGCCCGCTTCGCGTTCGACCTCGGGCTGGAGGAGAACTTCTTCCCGCGAGATCGTGCCGACCATCGCCGGGCATCTACACCTACGACTTCCCCGAGGTCGCCGAGCACGCCGACACCGTGGTGGCCGTGCTCGCCAAGGAGGAGCAGGCGTTCCGGCGGTCGCTGCGCAAGGGCATCAAGCAGCTCAACGGCTACCGGAGCACCGGTGTGACGGGCGCCGAGCTGTTCGTCCTGTACGACACGTTCGGCTTCCCCGTCGAGCTCAGCACCGAGGAGGCGCAGCGCAAGGGCATCGCGCTGAGCGAGTCGTGGCGTGCGGAGTTCGACGAGCAGATGGCGGCCCAGAGGGCGCGGTCGCAGGGCGCCGGAGCGACGCGGTCGTAGCGCTGCTGCTCAGGCCTCGAGCAGGCCGGCGAGATAGCGGCCGTAGCCGCTCTTGAGCAACGGCTGCGCGAGCGCGAGCAGCTGCGCGTCGTCGATCCAGCCCTGCCGCCAGGCGATCTCCTCGATGCACCCGACCTTGAGCCCCTGCCGCTGCTCGACGACCTGGACGAACTCGCCGGCCGCCATGAGCGAGTCGACGGTGCCGGTGTCGAGCCACGCGGTGCCGCGGTCGAGCACGGTGACGCGCAGGCGGCCCTGCTCGAGGTAGTGCGGCGTTCACCGCGGTGATCTCGAGCTCGCCGCGCGCGCTCGGCGTGATGCCGCGGGCGACCGTCGACGACCGAGCTGTCGTAGAAGTAGAGGCCGGGCACGGCGTAGCGGCTCTTGGGGTGCTCGGGCTTCTCCTCGATCGACACCGCCCGCCCGTCGGCGTCGAACTCGACGACGCCGTAGTCGCGCGGGTTGCTCACGTGGTAGGCGAAGACGTGCCCGCCGTCGACCGGCGTGCACGCGCTCGAGCGAGAGCCCCAGGCCGGAGCCGTAGAAGATGTTGTCGCCGAGCACGAGGCAGACGTCGCTCGTCGCCGATGAAGTCCGCGCCGATGACGAACGCCTGCGCGAGACCGTCGGGGGAGGGCTGCTCGGCGTAGGTGATGCTCACCCCGATCGCGCTGCCGTCGCCGAGGAGCCGGTGGAAGGCCGCGGCGTCCTCGGGCGTCGTGATCACCAGGACCTCGCGGATCCCGGCCATCAGCAGCGTGGAGAGCGGGTAGTAGATCATCGGCTTGTCGTAGACCGGCAGCAGCTGCTTGCTCACGCTGCGCGTGATCGGGTGCAGCCGCGTCCCCGTGCCCCCCGCCAGGATGATTCCGCGCACGGGTCGAGCGTAGCGGTCGTCGGCGCGCCCCTCGGCGGCGCCGCCGGGCCGGGGACCGCTGCCCGAGCACCTAGACTCGCCGCGGTCGTATCCCCTTCCCGACAGGACCGAGCATGCGCATCCTCGTCACCGGCGGGGCCGGGTTCATCGGCTCCGACTTCGTCCGGATGGCGCTGACCTCCCGGCTGCCCGGGCGTCGACCCGACCGAGCGTGGTCGTCCTCGACACGCTGACCTACGCGGGCAACCTGCGCGAACCTCGACCCGGTCGCGGACGACCCGCGGCTGCGCTTCGTCGAGGGCGACATCCTCGACGCGGACCTCGTCGACGACGCTCGTCGCCGAGGCCGACGCCGTCGTGCACTTCGCCGCCGAGTCGCACGTCGACCGCTCGATCCTGGGCGCCGCGCGACGTTCGTGCTCACCAACGTGCTCGGCACGCAGACCCTGCTCGACGCCGCGCTGCGCCACGGCGCTCGGCACGTTCGTGCACGTCTCCACCGACGAGGTCTACGGCTCGATCGAGACGGGCTCGTGGACCGAGACGCACGCCGCTGGAGCCGAACTCGCCGTACTCCGCGTCCAAGGCCGCCAGCGACCTGCTCGCCCGGGCCGTACGCACCGCACCCACGGGCTCGACGTGCGCGTCACGCGCTGCTCGAACAACTACGGGCCCTACCAGTTCCCCGAGAAGGTCATCCCGCTGTTCGTCACCAACCTCATCGACGGCGGCACGGTGCCGCTGTACGGCGACGGCGCTCAACGTGCGCGACTGGCTGCACGTCGACGACCACTGCCGCGGCATCGCGCTCGTCCTCGCCGGCGGTCGCGGCCGGCGAGGTCTACAACATCGGCGGCGGCACCGAGCTGACCAACCGCGAGCTCACCGAGCTGCTGCTCGAGCGCACCGGCACCGGCTGGGACCGCGTCGTGCCGGTCGACGGACCGCAAGGGCCACGACCGCCGCTACTCGGTCGACATCGCGAAGATCGCGACGAGCTCGGCTACGCGCCCCAGGTGCCGTTCGCCGACGGGCTCGCCGCCACCGTGCAGTGGTACCGCGACAACCGCGCCTGGTGGGAGCCGCTCAAGCAGAGGGCTTCCGCGTCGTGACCGAGCCGGGTGCCGGCGCGCAGCGCTGGCTCGTCGTCGGTGCCCGCGGGCTGCTCGGGCGCGACGTGGTCGCTGCGCTGCCGGGGCGCGAGGTCACCGCGCTCGACCGCGCGGGGCTGGACATCACGGACGCGCGCGCAGTGCGCGCCGCGGTCGCCGGTCACGACGTGGTCGTGAACTGCGCGGGATGGACCGCGGTCGACGACGCGGAGAGCCACGAGGCCGCGGCGTACGCCGTCAACGCGCTCGGCGCCGAGCACCTCGCGCGGTCGTGCGCCGCTGCCGGGGCGAGGCTCGTGCACGTCTCCACCGACTACGTCTTCGCCGGCGACGCGTCGCTGCCCTACGCCGAGGACGCACGATCCGGCCCCGCGGTCGGCGTACGGCCGGACCAAGCTCGCGGGGGAGTGGGCGGTGCGCGCGGAGCTCGCGCGACCGCGCCTGGGTGGTGCGCATCGGCCTGGCTCTACGGCGAGGGCGGCCCGGACTTCGTGGCGACGATGCGCCGGCTCATGGCCGAGCGCGAGACCGTGGACGTGGTCGACGACCAGCACGGCCAGCCGACCTCGGCCGCCGACCTGGCTCGGCAGGCTCGTCGAGCTGGTGGAGGTCGGGGCTCCCGGCGGGATCTACCACGGCACGAACGCCGGCGGCACGACGTGGTGCGGCCTGGCGCGACGCGTCTTCGAGCGCAGCGGCGCCGACCCGGCGCGCGTGCGACCCACGACGACCGCGGCGTTCCCGAGACCGGCGCAGCGGCCGGCCTGGTCGGTGCTCGGGCACGACGCCTGGGCCGGCGCCGGCCTCCCGCCGATGCGGCCGTGGGCGGAGGCGCTCGACGAGTTCCTCGACCGCACGCCGGGGTCCGCGTGAGGACGCCGGACGCCGCGCTCGCGGTGATGCTGCCGTGCTACGGCGACTCGCCCCACCTGCGCGAGGCCGTGGCGAGCGTGCTCGCCTCCGACAGCGACGACTGGACCCTCACCCTGCTCGACGACGGACCGGTGGACGAGACGCTGGCCTCGTGGGCGGCCGGCCTCGGGCCGCGCGTGACCTACCGGCACAACCCCGTGCGGCTCGGCATCAACCGCAACTTCCAGCAGTGCCTCGACCTCGCCGACGCGCCGCTCGTGTCGGTGCTCGGCGCCGACGACGTGGTGGAGCCGGCGTACGTCGGCGCGATGGTCGCTGCCGCGGAGGCCGATCCGGAGTCGGCGTTCTTCCACCCCGAGGTCACCGTCATCGGCGCCGACGGGCGCGCAGTGACCGGGCCCGCCGACCGCGTCAAGGCGCGCATGACCCCGCCGGCACCGGCACTGCTGTCGGGGGAGCCGCTCGCGGTGTCGTTGCTGCGCGGCAACTGGATGTACTTCCCGTCCGTCGTGTTCCGCACCGACGTCGTACGCCGCTACGGCTTCGTCGAGGGCATCGACATCGTGCTCGACCTCGATCTCTACCTGCGGATGCTGCGCGGGGGCGAGCGGCTGTCGCTCGTGCCGGGACGGCTGTTCCGCTACCGGCGGCACGAGGCGAGCCTGTCGTCCTCCGAGCGGTTCTCGGGCGGTCGGTTCGCCGAGGAGTCGGCGTACTTCTCGGCGCTGGCCGCCGACCTCGAGGCCACGGGCTGGTCGGCCGCAGCGCGGGCCGCACGGCTGCACCTGACCTCGCGGCTGCATGCGCTGCTGCTCGTGCCCACCGCCGTGCGCGCCGGACGACGCGACGTCGTGCCGGGGCTGCTGCGGCACGCAGTGGCTCGCGGGTGACGGCGTCGTCGAGCGGTTCGGGCCGCCCCGTACCCTCGACCCCGTGCCTCCGCGCCCCGGGGGACCGACGGAGGACACAGCCCCATGACTGACACGGCCGCGCAGCCCGCGGACACAGCCGAGCTCGAGCTGACCGTGGTGCTGCCGTGCCTCGACGAGGCCGAGACGCGTCGAGGTCTGCGTGCGCAAGGCGCTGACCTCGATGCGCGAGCTCGGCGTCGCCGGCGAGGTGATCGTCGCCGACAACGGCAGCACCGACGGCTCGCAGGAGATCGCGCGCGCCGCGGGCGCGCGCGTCGTCGACGTCGCCGATGCGCGGCTACGGCGCGGCGATCCGCGGCGGCATCGACGCGGCGCGCGGCCGCTACGTCCTCATGGCCGACGCCGACGACAGCTACGCGCTCGACGACCTCGGCGCCGTTCGTCGAGGCGATGCGCGCGGGCAACGACCTGGTCATGGGCAACCGGTTCAAGGGCGGCATCGAGCCCGGCGCCATGCCGTTCCTGCACCGGTACCTCGGCAACCCGGTGCTGTCGTTCATCGGCCGGCTGTTCTTCAAGGGCGCCATCGGCGACTTCCACTGCGGCATCCGCGCGTTCCGCGCCGACAAGGCGCGCGCGCTCGGGCTGCGCACGACCGGCATGGAGTTCGCCAGCGAGATGGTGGTGCGCGCCTCGCTGGCCGACTGGCGCATCACCGAGGTGCCGACCACGCTGCGGCCCGACGGCCGCAGCCGGCCGCCGCACCTGCGCACCTGGCGCGACGGCTGGCGCCACCTGCGCTTCCTGCTCGCGTTCAGCCCGCGCTGGCTGTTCTACTACCCGGCCCTGGTCCTGCTGCTGATCGGGATCGTCGGCATGGGCTTCCTGGCCTTCGGCCCCCAGCGCGTCGCCGGCATCGGGTTCGACCTCATCAGCCTGCTGGTCTTCGCGACGATGACGATGCTCGGCGCGCAGGCGCTCGGCCTGGCCGTGGTGGCACGGTCGTACGCCGCCCACCTCGGGCTGCTGCCACCGAGCCGACGCCTCATCGAGTTCCTCGAGCGCTACACCGTCGAGCACGGGCTCGCGCTCGGCGTGACGTCGTTCCTCGTCGGTGTGGCGCTGTTCGTCGGCGCCTTCGTGTCATGGGGCGCCACCGGCTTCGGCGCGCTCGACATCGTCTCCAGCGCCCGCGTGCCCGTCTTCGGGATGGTCTTCTGCGTCGTGGGCTTCCAGCTGCTGCTCATCAGCTTCGCCATGAGCCTCACGCTGGTCGGCGAGGACTGAGCCTCCTTCGTCACTCTCCGTGACCGGTCTCGGTCGGCCCGTGCGGAGGCGCGAGCCTGCCCCGTGCTGGCCGACCTCGCTCCGATGTGACGGTCCGTGCAGGCGTGTGCCTCGTGTGGCCAGAGTGGTCAAGTCCGGCCTCCCAGGCCCCGATGGGTGAAGGGACAGGTGTGACGCCCAGCCGACGGCGTGCCTGACCGACCCCCTGGAGGACCTCGTGCGACACGGCCGGCTCGTGGCAGGCCTCGCGGCCGTGGTCATCGCCCCCACGGTGATGGTCCTGCCGGTGGTCACCGGCCCGGTCTCGGAGATCCGCCCGATCACGCCGGCCGTCACCCAGATCGCGCTCGCCGGCCTCGACCCCGTGGGTCTGCGCAGCTCGGCCTCCCCGGCGGTCGTCGCGGCTCCCGCCGCCGCTCCGGCAGCGCCGCGCTCGCGCACCACCGTCGTCCACGACCAAGCCCGCGCCCGCGCGCCCGGCCGCGCCCCGCCCGCTCGCCCCCGCGGTGGTCACCGCCGAGACGGCGACCGCGCCCTTCAGCCTCGTCGGCGTCGACTGGGACGGTGCGGCGCCCGAGGGCACCGTCGTGCAGGTCCGGGTCCGCGAGAACGGCGCCTGGGGCGCCTGGTCGTCGCTCGAGGTCGCCGTCGACCACGGCCCCGACGCCGGCACCGAGGAGGCCGCCGGCCTCGCCCCGCGCAACGGCACCGACCCCCTGCTCACCTCGCCCGGCGCCGACGGCGTCCAGGTGCGCATCGACACCCCCGGCGGCGTCGTCCCCAAGGACGCCCGCATCACCCTGGTCGACCCCAAGGCCGCCGACTCCGACGCGACGGCGAGCCCGCTGCCGGTCTCGAGCGCCCAGGCGGCCGGCGACCCGCTCCGCCCGGCGATCATCACCCGCGCGCAGTGGGGCGCCGACGAGTCGATGCGCAACCGCGGCCCGGTCTACACCGGCCCGATCAAGGCTGCGTTCCTGCACCACACGGCGTCGTCGTCGAAGTACACGCCCGCCCAGGCGACCGCCCAGGTGCGCGCGCTGTACGCCTGGTACACCAAGGGCCTCAAGTACTCCGACATCGCCTACAACTTCCTCGTCGACCGCTACGGCCGCCTGTACGAGGGCCGCGCGGGCGGCATGGACCGCAACGTCCTCGGCGGGCACACCGCCGGCTTCAACCAGAACACCTTCGCGGTCTCCGCGATCGGCAACTTCGACACCTACAAGCCGACCGCCACGGAGAACAACGCGATCGTCACGAACGTCTCGAAGCTCATGGCGTGGAAGCTCGCGCTCAACCACGTCGACCCGCTCGCCACCGCCACGCTGGTGTCGAACAGCTCCGCCGGCACCTCGCGGTACGGCGTGGGCCAGAAGGCGCGCACGCCTGCGATCTCCGGCCACCGCGACATCGGCTCGACCGCCTGCCCCGGCCGCTACCTCGAGACGCAGGTGCCGCGCATCCGCACGCTGGCCAAGGCCTACATGGGTGCGCAGCTCGTGACCCCCTCGCTCGCGCCGTCGGTGACGGCGTACGCCGGCACCGGCACGTCGGTGTCGGCCACCACGACCGCGCCGCTGGCGTGGAAGCTCGAGGTCTACTCGGTCTGCCAGAGCGCACCGGTGCGCGTGATCACCGGGACGCAGAAGGCCGCGGGAGCGCTCAAGGTGCTCTGGAACCAGCGGCGTACCGACGGCTCCAACGCCCTGCCCGGCACCTACCGGCTCGTGCTCTCCGGGCGCAGCGGCAACGCCGTCGCGTACCCGGTGACCTCGACCATGGTCGTGGCCCCGACCGCGACGTCCCCCGCGGGGCCGTGCGCCGAGGTCGACCGGATCGGCGACACCGAGCGCTACTCGGCCGCAGTGCGCATCGGCCGCCTCGTCTCGCCGACGTCGCGCACGATCGTGCTGGCGCCGGGTGCCGACGCCGACCAGATCGAGGCCCTCGTCGCGGCGCCGCTGGCCGTCGTGAAGGGCGGGCCTCGCCTGCTCACGGCCGCCGCCTCGCTGCCCGCCTCGGTGCAGACCGACATCCGCACCCGCAAGGTGACCACCGCCTACCTGGTCGGCACGACCACGCAGATCTCGACCACGGTCGAGAAGCAGCTGCGCTCGCTGGGCGTCACGACCGTCACCCGGCTCGCCGGCGCCGACCACTACGCGACCGCGGCGGCCGTCGCAACGGCCATGGGGCGCAACTCGCAAGGCCGTCGTCGCGTCGCTGAGCGGCTCGTCCGACACTCTCGCGACCGCAGCCGCGGCTGCGGCCATCGCCCGCCGTCCGCTGCTGTTCGTGCGCCTGGCCGGCGTACCGGCTCCGACCGCCGCCGCTCTCGCGTCGCTCGGCGTCACCTCGACGACGCTCGTCGCGACGACGACCGCCGCGAGCGCGGCCGTCGCCGCGCGGCTGCCGGCACCCACCCGCGTCATCGGCGCGGACGACGCCTCGACCGCGGTCGCCGTCGCCGGCGTGCTCGCGATCCGCGCCTCGCGCGTGACCGTGTACCCGGGCCTCACCACGGTGAGCCGCGTGCTCGCGGTGGGTGCGCGTCGTGCGGTGCTCAGCGCCACGACCACGACCGCCCCCGTCGCCCGCTGGCTGGCCTCGCAGCCGACCGTCAAGCACGCGCTCGTCGTGGCGCCCGCCTCGCGCTGGGCCGACACCACGCTGGGCACCTTCGCCACGGCGATCTCCACGCGGACGGCAGCCCCGGCACCGGCGCCGAAGCCGACCACCACGCCGAAGCCGACCACGCCCGAAGCCGACCACCACGCCGAAGCCGACGCCCAAGCCCACGCCGAAGCCGACCACCACGCCGAAGCCGACGCCGAAGCCGACCACGACGCCGCTGCCCACGACGCCGCCCGCCTCGTTCTCCATCGACGGGTCCGGCTTCGGCCACGGCGTCGGCATGTCGCAGTACGGCGCGCGCGGCATGGCGCTCGACGGCTACACCAGCACCCAGATCGTGCAGCACTACTACACGGGCACCACGGTGGCGCCGTACCGCGACGACATGGACATCCGGGTCAACCTCCTGCACCGCGTCAAGACCGTCTACCTGCGCTCGCAGGCGCTCGTCGCCGGCGGCGGCGCGGTCGAGGTGACCGTGGCCGGCGGGAAGCCCGTGCTGGGCACGACGTCCGACGTGTTCGCGGTGAAGGCGGGCACCGGCAAGGTGACCGTCACGCGCACGCGCGCCGGGGTCACGACCACGGTCGGCACCGGGACGTCGGTCACGGTGCGCTGGGCCGGCACCCGTACGCCGGGCACGGCCGGCGCGGGCGCCACGGTGCTCAACGTCGCCAAGACGGTCGCCGGCCTCTCCACCTCGGGCCACCGCTACCGCTACGGCACGCTCGACGTCGCGACCACCGCGGCGGCGCCGACGAAGCTCGAGGTCGTCAACCAGCTGCGCCTGCACGACGAGTACCTGCTCGGGATCGCGGAGATCTCCTCGTCGTGGCCGACCGCGTCGCTGCAGGCCCAGGTGCTGGCGAGCCGGTCGTACGCGCTGGCGCGCTACGCCTCGGGTCTGCGCGCCGGATGCCGCTGCCACGTCGACGACGGCGGCGGCCCCTACTGGGACCAGACGTTCGTGGGCAACGGCAAGGTCGCCGGCGCCGGCGGAGCGAACTGGCGCGCGGCCGTGGCCTCGACGCTGGTGACCGCGACGACCGGCAAGGCGATCCTGTCCGGCGGCCGTCCGATCACCGCCTTCTACTTCGCAGCCTCGGGCGGTCGCACCCAGGCCTCGCAGAACGTGTGGGTCTCGGCGCTGCCCTACGCGGCCTCGGTCGACGACCACTGGAGCATGGACCCGTCCGTGCCGTGGTCGCGCTGGACGCCGCGGGTGCGGTCGCAGGCGCTCGTCGCGGCGGCCTTCGGTCTCCCCAACGTGGTGCGGGTCGACGTCAGCAAGAAGCTGCCGTCGGGAGCCGTGAGCACGGCGACCGCGTGGTCGTCGTCGGGCACGAGCTCGACGATCCGCGGCGAGACGCTGCGCTCGAAGCTGTCGCTGCCGAGCACCTGGGTCAGCCGCATCATCGGCGGCTGACTCCCGGCTCAGGCCGCGTGCAGCACCGCGTCGCAGCGCTCCGACGCCGCGAGCGCGTCCGTCGAGGCGGTCGGGTCGGTGAGCAGCACCACCGAGCCGCGCAGCACCAGCGGCAGCGCGACGAGGGCGAGCGCGATCTGCGGGTCGATCCCGGTGGCTGCCACGAGCAGCCTCCCGCCGGGCGTCAGGCCCAGAACGTCGGCGAGCGCGGCGGCCGCCTCGAGCGCCTCCGACTGCGTCCATGACGTGTCGTCGACGGTCAGCCACTGCGTGGTCGGCACGACGTCGCCGTACGGCGTGAACCGGTCGCCGTGCATGCGCACCTCGGTGGCGGCGTCGAGCACGCCCGCGGGCAGCGGCGCCGTGAACGGCATGCCGAAGGGGTGCAGCGAGCGTCGCCAGCGTGAGCGGAGCCTGCGGCAGGTCGAGCGCGTCGGGACCGAGCACCGCGACGTCGGCCTGCTCGGGGTCGAGGCCGACGGCCGCGGTCGCGCCCGACGAGCGCGCAGGCGCCGAGCCAGACCGCCGCCTGCCAGTGCAGCGGCAGGTGCAGGGCCACGACTCCGCCCGGGCCCGAGGTCGGCGTCGTCGCGCAGCAGGTTCGCCGCCTTGGCGACGTTGTTCTCGTAGGTGCGCAGCGACAGCTCGGTGCGGGCGCCGTCCGGCCCGACCCACGTGACGAACGGCGCGGCCGAGTCGCCGCGCAGCGCGTCGGCCAGGGCCTCGGGCACGGTCTGAGGGGTCACGCCTCGACCCTACGGGCCGGGGACGGGGCCTGCCGTGTGGGACAGTGGGCAGATGCTGGAAGCCGTTCTCCTCGTGGGCGGTCAGGGGACGCGGCTGCGTCCGCTGACGGTCACCACGCCCAAGCCGATGCTGCCCGGTCGCCGGCGTCCCGTGCACCGAGCACCAGATCGCACGAGCACGCGAGGCGGGCGTCACGCGGGTCATCCTGGGCACGTCGTACAAGCCCGAGGTGTTCCTCGACTACTTCGGCGACGGGTCGCGGTTCGGCGTCGAGCTGCGTCTACGCGACCGAGGACGTGCCGCTGGGCACCGGCGGTGCGATCCGCCATGTCGCGCCGTACCTCGAGAGCGACCCGGACGCCCCGGTGCTGGTCTTCAACGGCGACGTGCTCACCGGCCACGACATCGCCGGTCAGGTGACGCGCTGGCAGGCGGACGCCGCCGACGTCTCGCTCTACCTCACGCGGGTCGCCGACCCGCGCGCCTACGGCCTCGTGCCCACCGACGACGACGGTCGGGTGCTGCAGTTCCTCGAGAAGCCGACGACGCCCGAGGAGATCGTCACCGACCAGATCAACGCGGGCTGCTACGTCTTCCGCCGGTCGCTCATCGACTCGATCCCCACCGGGCGCCCGGTGTCGGTCGAGCGCGAGACGTTCCCGGGCCTCATGGCGTCCGGCGCCGTCGTCACCGGGTTCGTCGACGACGGCTACTGGCTCGACCTCGGCACGCCGCTGGACTTCGTGCAGGGCTCGCGCGACCTCGTGACCGGGCCGCGCTCCGAGCCCGGCGCTGCCCGGGACCGCACCGGTCAGAGCCTGGTGCGGCCCGGTGCCGAGGTCGCCACCGACGCGGTGCTGACCGGCGGCACGTTCGTCGGCGCCGGCGCCACGGTCGGCTCCGGTGCGATCGTCGACGGGTCGTCGCTGTTCGACGGCGCGATGGTCGCGGCCGGCGCGCACGTGAAGGACTCGGTCATCGGCAGCGGCGCCATCATCGGCTCGGGCGCGCGTGCTCGACGGCGTCGTCGTCGGCGACCGTGCGGTGATCGGGCCCGGCAACGAGCTCGTCCGCGGCGCGCGGGTGTGGCCCGGCGTCGCGCTGTCCGAGACCTCGGTGCGCTTCTCGTCCGACCGCTGACGGCACCGACCCCGCGTGAGCAGCGAGCCGGTCGTCCGCCGGTGGACGCCGTCCTGGCCGGTGAGCATCGGCGCGACGCTGGGCGCGCTGAGCCGCGGGCAAGGGCGATCCGACGTACCACCGAGCGGCTGACGGTGCGCTGTGGCGCACGACGCGGACCCCGGATGGCCCTGCGACGCAACGACTCTCGAGCTCGGACGGCGTCGTCGAGTCGCAGAGCTGGGGCGCCGGTGCCGGCTGGGTCGCCGACCGCCTCGACGGTGATGCTCGGCGTCGACGACGACGTGACGGGCTTCGACGCCTCGCTGCACCCGCTCGTCGCCGAGCAGTGGCGACGTGCGCGGCGCGGGCATGCGGACGCCGTCGACGGGCGTGGTGCTCGAGACGCTCGTCGCGGCGGTGCTCGAGCAGCGCGTCACCGGCCTCGAGGCCCGGCGCTCGTGGCGCTGGCTGCTCACGGCGTACGGCGATCCCGCTCCGGGGCCGGCGCCCGAGCACATGCGTGTGTTCCCCGTGCCCGTCCGTCGTCGCGACGGTGCCGTCGTGGGAGTGGCATCGCGCCGGCGTCGACGGCTCGCGCACCGCGACGGTCGCTGCGGGCGGTGTCGTACGCCGGGCGGCTCGAGGAGTGCGTGGGAATGCCGCACTCCGCCGCCCGCGCCCGCATGGAGGCGATCCCGGGCATCGGGGTGTGGACCTCGGCGGAGGTCGCCTCGCGGGCGCTCGGCGACGCCGACGCCGTGAGCTATGGCGACTTCCACGTCGCGAAGAACATCGTCTACGCGCTGACCGGCGAGACGGACGGCACCGACGAGCGACTGGCCGAGCTGCTCGAGCCGTGGGCCGGCCACCGCGGACGGGTGGTGCGACTGGTGGAGATGACCGGGATCTCCCGGCCGGCGCGCGGTCCTCGCTACAGCCCGTTGGACTTCCGCGACCGCTGAACGCGAGGCGTCAGTGCCCGGTGCGGGCGATCTCGGCCCGACGGGCGCGCACCAGCGCCGCGATCACCTCGGGCGGCAGCGGGGTGTCGGCGGGGAACCGCACGGCGCCCTTGGTGGTGTCGTAGCCGGCGAGCTCGTCCGCGAGCTCGGCGGTGATCGACCCGCTCATCGGCGCGTAGGTGCAGTGGTCCTTGTAGGCGCCGAACCCGGCCACCCCCGTGCCGTCCACCTTGTACGCCGCGAGCCCGTACGCGATGCCGGGCTCGGCGTCGGGCAGCAGCTCCTCGAGGGTGGCGCGCACCGTCCGCAGGGTGGTGCGCTGCGGCTCGGGCACGGCTGCCAGGTAGTCGTCGATCTCCTGAGCGCTCATGGGATCCAGCCTGCCGCACGATCGTCCCGATCGGGCTGCATCAGGCGAGGTCGGTGTGCGACGAGCGCAGCGTCGGCGGCGCTTTGTGCCGCCAGGCATCGGTGAGCAGCTCGCGCACGAGCGCGGATTCGGCCACCTCCAGGTCCACGGCCACGCACGACAGCTTCCGACCCCAGTGGACGGGGCTGCATACGCCGTCGTTCTCCGCCACGGCGGCACGGATGGCGTCCTCGCCGAGCATCACGCGCACGGTGCGGTCGTCGGGCACGGTGGCGAGGATCTTGCCGCGCACGCGGAACGAGGCCATGCCGTGGTGGTCCTGCTCCAGCACCTCGGGCAGGGAGAGGGCGATGTCGCGCGCGTCGTCCAGGGTCAGCACCGGGCACCTCCTGGCCTCACGATCACGGGGGCCGCACGTCAGCGCAAGCCCTGGTAGCCCTTCACCAGGAGCAGCACGCCGATGACGGTGATGACGACGGCCATCACCGCGGCGTTGTTCCGCTCCAGCCAGTCCCGGGCCCGGCCGAGCGGTTCGAGCATGCGCTCCCCGCGCACGACGAAGAGCACCACGGGCAGTGCGACGGACAGCGATCCGACGACCGTGACGGTGGTGATCGCCAACGCAGTGTCGGCCGCCGAGAGCTCGGCCGAGCCGATGGCGATCCCGGCGGCAGCAGCGAGCAGGAGGATCTTCGGGTTGGCGGCCGAGAGCAGGAACCCGAGCCGCAGAGCGGATCCCGGAGTGGCGTCGTCGAGGGCGGCCATCCACGTCGGCGTCTCGGTCTTCTCGCTGCGGTGCCGCCAGCGCGACACCCCGAGCACCAGGAGGACGGCGCCGAGCACCAGACGCGACCACGACGCCCACGCCGGCGTCTCCTCGCTGACCTCGACGAACGTCGCCAGCACCACGAACACCGTCGTGGCGAGGAGCACGCCGACGGACCAGCCGGCCAGGAAGCTCAGCCCGGTCGCGCGCGGCCGAGCGGTGAACAGCAGCAGGATCGCCGGGATCACGGGGAACGGCGACGCCGCGATGGCGAGAGCGATCGGCAGGATCTCGCCGAGCACCTCGGTCATCGGTTCGCTCGACCCGGGCTCATGCCCCCATCCTGGCCGACCTCAGGGAGTGCGCGAGGCTGCGTCCAGCACGGCGGCGCGGAGCGCCGCAGGATCCGCAACGACGGAGTTCGGCAGCTCGCGGCCGTCCAGCACGACCATCGGGGTGCCGGGGACCTTGGCGTCGAGGAAGGCCCTCTGCGCGGCATCGGCCCACGCCAGGTATCGCCCCGAGCTCCGGCAGGACCCGAAGGCGGCCAGCTCGCCGCCGTCGATGCCGGCCGCCCGAGCGAGGTCGTCGAGCCTGGCGTCGGTGAACCCGTCGCCCTCGGTCGCGGGCTGGCCGGTCATGAGCGCGTCGAGGTACTCGCGCCCACGCCCGAGGTCGACGGCGCAGCCCCACGCCGCGACGGCGCGCCGCGACGACGTCGGTGCGCCGGCAGCGGCGTTCTCGTCGGCCACGTTGTCGTCGAGGAAGGTGGCAGGCCGGTAGTAGACGGTGACGAGGCCCTCGTCGACCAGCTCGCCGATCTCCGCACCCGACCCACGGTGGACGGTGGCGCACGCCGGGCACTGCGGGTCGATCCACACGCCGAGCTCAGGCGGCCTCGAGGCCTGCTGACCCCGGGAGCTCGTCGGCTCGATCGGGACGGCGTACGCCCATGGGCCGGTGGCGACGACGCCCCGCGGCAGGGAGGTCACGACCGGGCTGCCGGCGACGGGCCCGGTCAGCGTCGGGTCGGAGCCGGACCTCGGCACGGCCGAGACCACCAGCGACCCGGCGAGCACCACGGCCAGTGCGCTGCTCCCCAGAATCGCGGCGGTGCGCGTGCGGCGGCGGCGCCGACCCGAGCGCATCGCCGAGTCGAGGTCGAAGCGGGCCGGAGGGGCGGAGGCGAGCGTCGACTCGAGCAGCTCGCGGACGCGGACGTCGGTCATGAGATCTCCTCGGCGATGGTCAGCGGGGCGAGGGCGGCGCGCAGGGTGTCGAGCCCGCGGCTGGTCTGGCTCTTCACCGTGCCGGTGCTGCAGCCCAGAAGGGCAGCCGTCTCCTCGACGGAGAGGTCCTCCCAGAAGCGCAGCACGAGCACCGCGCGCTGGCGGGGCGGCACGGCTGCGAGCGCGCGCAGCACGTCGTCGCGTCCGCCGGCGTGCGCGGGGTCGAGGTCGTCGCGGGCGGTGTCGGGCAGGGTCTGAGTCGGGGTCTCGCGCCGAGCGGGACGTCGCCGATGGTCGGTCAGCAGGTTCACCACGACGCGGCGCGCGTAGGCATCGGGCTCACCGCGCGAAGCGACCCGCGACCACACCGAGTAGACCCGGGCCGTCGCCTCCTGCACCAGGTCGTCGGCGAGGTACCAGTCGCCGCACATGAGGTACGCCGTGCGCCGCAGCGGCTCCCGCCGCGAGAGCACCCAGGCTCGGAAGTCCTGGTCGCGATCCCCGTCCACGTGCGCACCCCCGTCGTCTGCGGCGTCCCTCACCCACCACACGCGATCCGGGGTTCCGCAGGTTGCATCATCGCCCCGGCGGTTCGCCCGGCGTCGTGGTGCCCAGCAGGATCCGGACGGTCGCGGCGACCGCGGCGATGTCGACGGGGCGATCGGTCGGCACCCGCAGCACCGGTCCGAGAGCCAGCGGCTCGGCGCCGGCGAGCACCTCGTCGAGGTCGTCGAGCAGGGCGGCGTCGAAGTGCCCGGGGTGGCGCTCGCGGGCGGCGTACCGGCGCCGGGCCTCCTCGGGAGGGCAGGCGCACCACACCTCGACGGCGCGTACGACGCCGGCGCGGTCCAGGCCGGCGGACACCACGTCGCGGAGCGACGGCGCCAGCCACGACTCGACCACCGCGCCGTCCGGGCAGGTGGCGAGCACGGTCCAGAGCACCTCGCCCGCGGCCGCACCGATACGGCGCGAGGCGTCGCGGTCGGCGTACCCGAGCTCGTCGAGCAGCGTCTCCTTCACGGCGTCCTTCGCGAGCAGCGGGAGGCCGAGCTCCTCGGCGAGCGCCGGGGCGAGCGTCGACTTGCCCGAGCCGGGCGGGCCGTTGACGACGACGGCGGTGCGGCCGCCGCTCACTGAGCTGCCGCGATGATCACGTCCTCGTCCGTGCGCACCACCGAGGAGAGGTCGCCGAACTGCGCGAGCTGCACGAGCACGCCGCCGTTCGAGCGCGGGTGCACGAAGACTTCGGACCACACCGGGTCGTGGGCCAGCCCGAAGGTCTCGATCCCGCGCGCGTGCAGAGCCTCGGTCGCGGCGTCGATGTCGTCGACCTGGAAGGTGAGGTGGTGCACCCCGCCGCGACCATCGGTGGCGGCGAAGAACTTCGCGAAGAACGACGAGCCGGGCGTCGGTGCCATCAGCTCGATCTTCGACCCGCCGAGGCGGTAGGTGAGCACGACAGCGCCGATCGGCAGGATCTCGCCGTGCGAGAACTCGCCGCCGAGCGTGTCGCGGTAGAAGGCGACGAGGGCAGCCATCGACGGCCCGGCGATCGCCGTGTGGTCGTAGCGCGCACCGATGGAACGCAGTGCGGGGGACACGTGCCCGGCGTCGGTCATGCTCATCGCTCCAGCAGGTGGTCGGACAGGTCGCGAGGCGGTCGCTCGCCAGGGCGGCGGCCGGATGCCCTACGGCCACACCGCCGAGCGGCTGCCACGAGGCGGGCAGGTCGAGCACCTCGTGCACGACCTCCGGGCAGAACACGGTCGAGGAGATCCACGCCGAGCCGAGCCCCTCGGCCGCGAGAGCGACGAGCAGGTTCTGCGACCGCGGCACCGCCGGCGACGAGGAACAGGTCGCGCTCGAACCCGCGGCGGCGCTCGTCCGGGTAGTGGTGCGCGGCGCCGTCGAGCTCGAGGAACGGGCAGCACCACGACCGGGGCGTCGCGCAGCACGTCGCCGCGGCGCAGCCGTCGCGCGACCGACGTCGTCGTCGTAGCCGTCGAGGGCGCGCAGGTCGGCCTCCCAGCGCGCGGCCATCGCGTCGAGCAGCCGCGTGCGCAGCGCGGGTCGCGCAGCACGACGAAGCGCCAGGGCGTGGTGTGGTGCGGGCTCGGCGCGGTGACGGCGGCGGCGACCGCGCGGCGCAGCGCCTCGGCGTCGACGGGCTCGTCGGTGAAGCTGCGCACCGTGCGACGGCCGAGCACCGCCTCGCGCCGGCCCTCCGCGATCGCCTCCGCCGTACCGAGCCGGAACAGGTCGTCCTCGGGGCGGCGCACGAGCGCGCGCGCTCCGGGACCGTCGTCGTCGAGGACGAAGCCGCCGAGCCCGCGGACGACCGCGACCGGCGCGCCGCCGAGCTTGCCCTTCACCAGCTCCGCGGCGGCGGCGATCTCGTCGGCCACCGCGGTGACGGTCATCTCGAGGGTGTTGCCGTGCGCGTCGACGCGGCCGCGGTGGTCGTCGAGCACGCAGCACGCCGGCAGCGCCGATCGCGGCGTCGGTGACGCCCTCGCGCCACGGCCGACCGAGCGTGTCGGTGACGACGACGCCCGAGGCGTACGCCGGTGGCGGCTGCGCAGCGCCGCGCGCAGCGCGCGGGCGCTCGCGTCGGGGTCGACGGGCAGCAGCACGACGGTGCCGGCCGGCGTGTTGCGACGCGTCGACGCCGGCGGCGGCCATCACCAGCCCGTGCGGGTCTCGACGATGCGCGTCGTGCCGCGGGCGTCTGACGGGTCGCGACCACCCGCACGGTCTCCGCGGTGATCGCGTCCTCGCGGTCGTCGGCGGCGACCACCCGGCCCTCGGCCTTGCTCACGACCTTGCTCGTGACGACGACGACGTCGCCGTCGGCGCAGGCCCGCCGATCCGTCGGGCCAGACGAGCGGCGGCGAGCCGCGTCGACGACGAGCGCGGCGAGGTCGTCGCCGGCGGCGACCTCGGGCAGCCCGGCCAGCGAGGTGACGACGAGCGGCGGGCGCACGGGCTCGGGTGTCACCGGCGCAGGTCCTCGGCCAGGTCGAGGGCTGCGGCCGCGATCGCCGCGGTCGCGTCGAGGTCGGTCATGAGCAGCGGCACCGCGCGCGTCGCGATGCCCGACGGCGCGAGCTCGTCGACCGCCGACGCGTCGCGTGGCGTCGTGCGACCAGCCAGCCGTCGAGCAGCCCGCCGGCGGACGCGCGACGCCGTAGTGCCGCGGCGACGGCGACGGCGCTGGTCTCGACGCCGATCGCGGCGAGGCAGGCGTCGGCCATGCCGCGCACCGGGGCGCCCCCGACGATGGGGGAGACGCCGACGACCGGCGCCGCGGTCGCGGCCAGCGCGTCGCGCACGCCCGGCGACCTGCAGGATCGTGCCGATCGAGACCACGGGGTTCGACGGGGGCAGCAGCACGACGTCGGCGTCGCGCGATCGCCTCGAGCACACCGGGCGCGGGCTTCGCGTCGTCGACGCCGACGAGCACGAACTCGTGCGCGGGCAGCGCCGCCCGGTGCCGGATCCACCACTCCTGGAAGTGGATCGCGCGCCGCGTGCCGGGCTCGTCGCCGTCGACGACCACGTGGGTCTCGAGCCGGTCGTCGCTCATCGGCAGCAGCGTGACCCCCGGCTCCCAGCGCGCGCACAGCGCGGCGGTGACCGCGGAGAGCGGGTAGCCCGCGGCGAGCATCTGGGTGCGCACGAGGTGCGTCGCGATGTCGCGGTCGCCGAGACCGAACCAGGTCGGCTCGCACGCCGTACGCCGCGAGCTCCTCCTTGACCGTGAACGTCTCGTCCTCGCGGCCCCACCCGCGCTCCTCGCTGATGCCGCCGCCGAGGGTGTACATGAGCGGTGTCGAGGTCGGGGCAGATCTGCAGGCCGAACAGCCGGATGTCGTCGCCGGTGTTGCCGACGACGGTGATCTCGGCGTCGGTGCCGGTGGCGCGCAGGTGGTGCAGCAGGCCGCGCGTGAAGCGGGCCCCGCCGATGCCGCCCGCGAGCACGGTGATGCGCATGCGCCGATCCGTCACCCGCGTGCGCCCCCGTCGCGGCGGGCATCCGCAGCGCCCGAGGTGCGCGCGCGAGCCCGGCGACGCCCGCGCGCAGCGCGCAGGTCGCGACGTACGCTCGGCCCGTGACGAGCGCCGACGCCGCGCGAGATCGCCCGCGCGCTCGGCCGCGTGTCCGCGAGGCGTCGCCGTCGACGTCGACGAGGCGACCGCGCTGCTGCACGCGCGCGGCGCCGGAGCTCGACGAGCTGCTGGGCCTCGCCGGCGCGGTCCGCGACCGCGGGCTGGAGAACGCCGGTCGACCCGGCGTCGTCACGTACAGCCGCAAGGTGTTCATCCCGCTGACGCGGCTGTGCCGCGACCGCTGCCACTACTGCACGTTCGCGACCGACCCGGCGTCGCTGCGCCGCGACGGGCACGGCCTGTTCCTGAGCCCCGACGAGGTGCTCGACATCGCCCGCGCCGGGCGCCGCGCTCGGGTGCAAGGAGGCGCTGTTCACCCTCGGCGACCGGCCCGAGGACCGGTGGCCGGCAGGCGCGCGAGTGGCTCGACGCGCACGGCTACGACGACACGCTCGTCCTACGTCCGCGCGATGGCCGATCGCGGGTGCTCGAGGAGACCGGCCTGCTGCCGCACCTGAACCCGGGCGTCATGTCGTGGGAGGAGATCGCGCGGCTCAAGCCGGTCGCGCCGAGCATGGGGATGATGCTCGAGACCTCGGCCGAGCGGCTGTGGTCGGAGCCGGGCGGCCGTGCACTTCGGCAGCCCGGACAAGGAGCCCGCGGTGCGGCTGCGGGTGCTCGACGACGCCGGTCGCCAGTCGGTGCCCGTTCACCACCGGCATCCTCGTCGGCATCGGCGAGACGCCGCGCGAGCGCGTCGAGTCGGTGCTCGCCATCCGGCACGTCGCCCGCGAGCACGGGCACGTGCAGGAGGTGATCGTCCAGAACTTCCGCGCCAAGCCCGACACCGCGATGCGCCACCGCGACGACCTGCCGCTCGACGACTACCTCGCCGCCATCGCCGTCACGCGCCTCCTGCTCGGCCCGCGGATGCGGATGCAGGCGCCGCCGAACCTCACCGACGCTCGACGAGGTCGGCGCTGCTGCTGCGCGCCGGCGTCGACGACTGGGGCGGCGTCTCGCCCGCTGACGCCCGACCACGTGAACCCCGAGCGCCCCTGGCCGCACCTCGACGAGCTCGCGCCGGCTGACCGCCGACGCCGGCTTCGTCGCTGCGCGAGCGGCTCACCGCGCACCCGGAGTACGTCCTGCGGCCCGACCCGTGGCTCGACCCGCGGGTGCGCCCGCACGTCGCCGCGCTCGCCGACGCCGACGGGCTCGGCGTCGAGGGTCGGCTGCGCCGGCCGGGATCCCGTGGCAGGAGGCCGACCCCGGCTACGAGGCCTTCGCCGTCGCGCACTCCGGCGGCCGCACCGACCTGCACGAGGAGGTCGACACCGACCGGCCGCACGGACGACCGCCGCAGCGACTTCGACGAGGTGTACGGCGACTGGGACCGCGCATCGGCGAGCACGCCCACGACATCGCCGCACGCACGCCGGTGCCGCGGCTCGACGGCGACGTCCGCGCGGCGCTCGCGCGCGCGGCCGACGACCCCGCGGCGCTGGCCCGGCCCGAGCACGAGCGCCTCGCGCTGGCGCTGATGACCAGCCGACGGCCCGGCGCTCGACGCCCTGGCCCGCATCGCCGACGACCTGCGCCGCGACGTCGTCGGCGACGACGTCACCTACGTGGTCAACCGCAACATCAACTTCACCAACGTCTGCTACACCGGCTGCCGGTTCTGCGCGTTCGCGCAGCGGCGTACCGACGCCGACGCGTTCACGCTCTCGCTCGACCGAGGTGGCGACCGCGTCGGCGAGGCGTGGGACGTCGGCGCCACCGAGGTCTGCATGCAGGGCGGCATCCACCCCGACCTGCCGGGCACGGCGTACTTCGACCTCGCCCGCGCGGTGAAGCGGCGCGCCCCGGACATCCACCTGCACGCGTTCTCGCCGATGGAGGTCGTCAACGGCGCGACCCGCGCCGGCCATGTCCGTGCGCGAGTGGCTCGCCGAGGCGCAAGGCCGCCGGCCTGGACTCGATCCCGGGCACCGCGGCGGAGATCCTCGACGACGACGTCCGCTGGGTGCTGACCAAGGGCAAGCTGCCGACCGCCGCGTGGATCGAGGTCGTCACCACGGCGCACGAGCTGGGCATCCGGTCGAGCTCGACGATGATGTACGGCCACGTCGACACCCCGGCGCACTGGGTCGCGCACCTGCGCGCTGCTGCGCCGGATCCAGGAGCGCACCGGCGGCTTCACCGAGTTCGTCGCCGCTGCCGTTCGTCCACCACAACGCGCCGGTCTACCTCGCCGGCGTCGCCCGGCCCGGGCCCGACCGCGCGCGACGACCGGGCCGTGCACGCGATGGCCCGCGCTGATGCTGCACGGCGCGATCGACCACGTCCAGTGCTCGTGGGTGAAGCTCGGCGCCGAGGGCGCCGCGCACGCTGCTCGCGCGGCGGCGTGCGACGACCTCGGCGGCACCCTGATGGAGGAGACCATCAGCCGCATGGCCGGCTCGCGAGCACGGGTCGCGCAAGAGCGTGGCCGAGCTGGAGGCCATCGCCGCGGCCGCGGGGCGGCCCGCCCGGCAGCGCACCACGACCTACGGCGAGGTCGCCGCGGAGCGTCTCGCGGCCGCCCGACGGCTCGAGCTGACGCTCGAACCTGTCACTCACAGCCCTGCGCTAGATCACTCTGCGTCACGTCCGTGCGGGGACCAGATCGGCGCTGGGGTTGACTCGGACCCTCTTACACCCATGTAATTCACCCGTGCCGGTCATGGACTGTGGTCGACACCACGTCGAGGCCCGCGTGTCGCGAGCACGCCGGGCCAGCGTCGAGGAGGTACACGCGTGAACGAGGTCACCGTCCTGCCGCTCTCCGAAGCCGAAGAGCTCGGGTGGCAGGAGCGGGCGCTGTGCGCCCAGACCGACCCGGAGGCGTTCTTCCCCGAGAAGGGCGGCTCGACCCGCGAGGCGAAGCGCGTGTGCACCACCTGCGAGGTCCGCGTCGAGTGCCTCGAGTACGCCCTCGACCACGACGAGCGCTTCGGCATCTGGGGCGGCCTGTCCGAGCGTGAGCGCCGCCGCCTGAAGAAGGCGATGTAGCTAGCCGCTCTGTTCTCTGGCCGCTGCGCGGCGGCATCGCCGGCGCTGCGCGCGGCCGATCCCGCGGCGGCCCTCCTGCGTCGGGCGCACCTCGGCTCGGCGGCGATGCGTTCGTCCGTGCGCCGGTCGGCGGACGCGGCGGATCTGCGCGCTCAGGATCGTCGCATAGGGTTTGCGGGCCATGCCCACCGACGCCCCCGCGCTCCCGTCCGCCGTCACCGCGGGGTCGGACGTGCGCGCCCACCTGGCCGAGCTGGGCGACCAGGTCCGTGCCGTGGCGGCCGACCTGCCTGCCGGTGAGGACGACGTGACGTCGATGCTCGAGCCGCGCGTCCCGGACGTCGCGGGCGACCTCGACGACGTGGACGAGCTCGACGAGCTGGTCGACGAGGACGACCTGGACGTCCCCCGCCGCGAGCACCGCGTCACCGGGGTCCTCGTCGCCCACGACGGCGTGCGCTGGCTCCCCGCGGTCCTGACCGCGCTGCACCGCTCGGGGCGGCGTCCCGACCGCATGGTGGCCGTCGACACGGGCAGCACCGACGGCACCGCCGAGCTGCTGGCCAAGGCCGAGGCGGCCGGCCTCGTCGACCGCGTCGTGACCCTCGGTCGCGAGACCGGGTTCGGCGCGGCGGTCGCGGCCGCGCTGGCCACCGGCTCCGGCACCCTCGAGCCCGGCGGCGAGGACGTCGTGCGCTGGGTGTGGCTGCTGCACGACGACTCCGCTCCGGCACCCGACGCCCTCGACGCGCTCCTGCTGACCGCCGACATCCATCGCAGCGCCGACGTCCTCGGGCCCAAGGTGCGCGGCTGGAACAACCAGGCCGTGCTGCTCGAGGCGGGCGTCACGGTCGCGCGCTCGGGCAACCGCGTGACCGGCCTCGAGCGTCGCGAGCTCGACCAGGGCCAGCACGACGGCGTCCGCGACGTGCTCGCCGTCAGCAGCGCCGGGATGCTCGTACGCCGCGAGGTCTGGGACGCCGTCGGCCGGCTTCGACCCGGCCCTTCCGCTGTTCCGCGACGACGTCGACTTCTGCTGGCGCGCGCGCCGCGCCGGCCACCGCGTCGTGGTCGCGACCGACGCGGTCGTGCACCACCGCGAGGCCGCCACCCACGGTCGACGCGTCGTCTCCGCCGGCAGCCCTCCGCACGGCGAGCGCCCGCGCCGCCTCGACCGCTCGGCCGCGGTCCACCTCATGCGGTCGCACGCCGGCGGCGCCGGCCGGATCTTCGTGACCCTGCGCATGATCGTCGGGTCGCTCCTGCGCATCGTCGGGTTCCTGCTCGGCAAGTCGCCGGAGGAGGCGCGCGACGAGTGGGGCGCACTCACCGACGCGCTGCGCGACCGCGGCGGTCTGCGCTCGTCGCGCGCGCGAGTGGCCGCCACGGCTGAGCTGCCGGGCGCCGTTCCCGAGTCCGACGTGCGCGCGCTGCTCGCCTCGCGCAGCGCCCAGGCCCGACACGCGCTGGAGGCGGTGGCCGACGTCGTGGCCGGCCGCGACCCGGGCGACGTGCAGCGCTCGGTGCTCGACTCGACCCCGGACGACCCGGACGGCTGGTACGCCGACGACCGCCGCCCCTCGCGGCTGCGTCGGTGGATCACCCGCCCTGGCACGCTGTTCGTGCTCGCTCTGCTCGCCACGACGCTCGTCGGCGTGCGCGCCCTGCTCGGCGAAGGGGTCCTGCTCGGCGGGGCGCTGCTGCCGGCCCCCGACGGCGCCGGCGACCTGTGGGCGTCGTACGTCACGCCGTGGCACGAGGTCGGCCCCGGCTCCGCCGCCGACGCTCCCGCCTGGCTGGTGCCGCTGACCCTGCTCGCCGGTCTCCTGCGCGGCTCGGCCTCCGCGGCCGTCGACGTCGTGCTGCTGCTCGTGGTGCCGCTGGCCGGGCTGACCTCCTACCTCGCGATGCGCGGCGTCGTCACCTCGACGTGGGCGCGCATCTGGGCGGCGGCGGCGTACGCGACCCTGCCGGCGGTCACCGGGGCGCTGTCGGGAGGTCGGCTCGGCACGGCGGTCACCGTGGTGCTGCTGCCGGTGCTCGCGCGCTCGTGCGGCCGGCTGCTCGGTCTCGGCCGACCGTCGACCTGGCGGCGCGCGTTCGGCACCGCGATCCTGCTCGCCGTCGTCGTGTCCTTCACGCCGGTCGTGTGGATCCTCGTGGCGGTGCTCGCCGTCCTGGCGGCGTTCACGGTGGCCCGCGACCGGTCCGGCCGGCTGCGCCTGCTCGTCGTCGTGCTCACTCCGATGGCGCTGCTGGTGCCCTGGAGCTTCCGTCTGCTGCGCGAGCCGGCTCTGCTCTGGCTGGAGCCCGGCATCGTCGGCCCGACCGACCCCACGCTGACCCCGCTCGACGTGCTGCTGCTGCGCCCCGGCGGCCCCGGGTCGTCGCCGATCTGGCTGGGCCTCGGCCTCGTCGTGGCCGGGGTCGTCGCGGTCGCCGTGCCCGGCGGTCGCCGACCCGTGGTGCTCGCGTGGGTCGTCGGTGGCGCGGCGCTCGTCCTCGGCGTGATCGAGCCGCACCTGCTCGTGTGGCCGGACGCGCTCTCGGCTCCGGTGGTGCCGTGGCCCGGCGTGCCCACGATGATCTGGGGCGGCGCGCTCATCCTGTGCGCCGCGCTGACCGCCGACCGGCTGCCTCCGCTGCTGGCCGGCCGCGACTTCGGCTGGCGGCAGCCCTCGGCCGCGCTGCTCATCGCCGCGCTCGTGATGGCGCCGGTCGCGTCGCTGCTCTTCCTCGTCGTCGGTGTCGACGGGCCGCTGCGCCGCGGCGACCGCGCGGTCGTGCCGGCCTTCGTGGCGGCCGAGATGCGCGGCCCGGACCGCCCGCGCGCGCTCGTGCTGCGCCGTCCGGCACTGCGCACCGTCGTCTACGACCTGCTCGCGGTGCCGGAGCCGCAGACCGGCGACCTCGACGTGGCGGCCCCCCGCTGGGTCTCCGACGAGATCGATCGCATCGTCGCGCTGCTCGCGGCCGGTGTCGGTGCGGACGAGGTCGACCGCCTCGCCGAGCACGGCATCCGGTACGTCGTGGTCGCGGACTCGAGGCGCCGCGGAGACAGCCTGGTCGAGGCGCTCGACGGGCAGCGCGGCCTGCGCCGCCTGTCGGCCCGCGACGGCGACGCGCTCTGGCAGGTCGTCACCGTCGCCACCCGCGCGCAGGCCGTCGCGCCACCGGCGCCCGTGCAGGAGGGCGGCGTACCCGTGCGCACGGCCGTCTCGATCCCCACCACCGGCGGCGACCCTCGCACCCCCACGGCTCTCGACACCCCGCTGGCTGCCGGGCCTGCCGGCCGGCGCCTCGCGCTCGCCGAGGCGGTCGACAGCCGGTGGCGCTTCAGCGTCGACGGCGCCGCGGTCGAGCTCGCGCCCGGTGAGATCGTCGGCGTCGGTGCCGCCGACCTCTCGGTGCAGCAGGCCGTCCTGCCGGCCGCGGCCGGCCAGCTGACGCTGGAGTTCGACGGCACGTCGCGCCGCGTCTGGCTGTGGGTGCAGGCGGCCGTGGCGCTGGTGGTGGTCGTGCTGGCGCTGCCCTCGAGGCGCCGTGAGGACGACGACGACAGCGACGAGGTCGACCCCGAGCTCACCGCCGACGACACGGCCGAGGCCGAGGCGGGCGACAGCGCGGCGCAGCCCGTCGTCGCCGGCGCGGGGGAGGTGACGTCATGACCGACGAGACCCGGCGTCCGGACGACGAGCCGGCAGGCACGAGCACGTCGCAGCCCGAGGTCGTCCGCATCGGCGGGGCCGAGGCGGCGTCCACGACCGCCGGCGCTGCCGCGTCCGCGGGGCGCACCTCCGGTCTCGCGCTGCTCCGCCGCCCGGGGTACGCCGCAGCCGCGGCACTCGGCGGCCTCGCGGCGGTGCTCGGGCTGGCGGCCCTGGCCCCCGTTCCGGAGCGGCCCTCGACGTCGACGGCCACTGCTGTGCCGGTCGCCTCCACGGAGCTGGTCTGCCCGGTCACCTACGCCACCAGCGCGCTCGTCTCCACGGTGTCGGCGGGCGTCGCGCCGCTGCCGTCGGTCGAGGGCGGTGTGGCCACCCTCGGCGAGCTCACCGCGGGCAAGCCGACCACGCCGGCTTCAGTGATCACCAAGCCCGGCACCACGGTCTCGCGCACGATCACCGCGAAGCCGGGGCCGGCGCTGCTGGCCCGCGCCACCGGCTCCTACGCGACGGGGTTCGGCGCCGACCAGGTCATCCGCTCGGGCCAGGGCGCCTCGCGCGGCCTGGCCGCCTCGCCGTGCGCGCGCCCCGTCACCGACGGCTGGCTCATCGGCGGCGCCTCGACCGTCGGCCGTGTCACGCAGGTGCTGCTCGTCAACGACGACGACCGCCCCGCGCAGGTCGACCTGCTCGTCTACGGCCCCGAGGGGCTGGTCGCATCGCCGGCGGGCACGGGCATCGTGCTGCCGCCGTCGTCGCGCCGGCAGGTGCGTCTCGACACGCTGGCGCCGAACCAGCCGGCGACCGCGGTGCACGTGGTGGCGCGCTCGGGGCGCATCGGGTTCGTCGGTCTCGACACGGCGGCCAACGGCCTCATCCCGCTCGGCATGTCGATCCTCCCGGTCACCCAGACCGGCACGCGGCTCGTCATCGCCGACGTGCCGGCGCCGGTGAGCTCCGCCCTGCTGTTCGTGCTCGCCCCCGACGCCGACGCGACCGTCTCGGTGAAGCTGCTGACCGCCGACGGTGCGATCACCCCCGTCGGGCTCGAGCAGCTCGACCTGCAGGCCGGGCGCATCGCCAGCCTCGACCTGCGGCAGGTGCTCGACGGCCAGGCGGTCGGCATCGTGCTCGAGTCCGACCAGGAGATCGTCGCGGGCGCCGCGGCCGGCACCGGCAGCGGCACCGAGCTGCGCGAGCGCGACCTCGTCGCTGCCGGCGTACCGCTCAACGCGCCGGGCATCGTCGTCGGCCTCGCGGGCGGCGCGCTCAAGCACGTGCTCGCGCTGTCGGCCGCCACCGGCCGCGGCAGCGTCGACCTCGCGGTGTACGTCCCCGGTGCCACGGCGCCGCAGTGGACCTCGAGCGTGACGGTCGAGTCGGGCACGTCGGTGCGGGTGCCGGTGCCCGTCACGACCGCCACCGCGAGCTCGATCCTGGTCATCACGCCCTCGTCCGGCGCGGCGTTGTCGGTGGCGCCGCGAGATCCGCGAGGCGGGCGCCCGAGGCCCGCTGCTCGCGCTCGCCCCGGTGCTGCCGAGCCGGCCGAGCACGCTCGTCCCGCCCGTGGTGAACCTGCCGGGCTCCTCCACGCGCTAGCCGCCGTCCCTAGGCTGGGCTCGTGCAGCCGAGCGTCGATCCGGTACGCCGATCGCGCCGCGACCGGCGCGGCCGCGGCGTCCGAGGCCCGCTGGCACCGCCCGGCTCGCCGGCCGCGGTCTCCCGGGGCGACCGGTTCGGCGACCTCGTCGTCGCGGCGGTCGACCGGCTCGAGCCGCGCTGGGGTCTGCACCTGCCGGCCCTCGACGTCGAGGTGCACGACGTCCCCCCGGCCTCGGCGACAGGCGTGGACGGCGAGGTGCCGCTGGCGGCGCACCGGCCGGCGCGCGGCGACCGGCCGCCGGTGGTCGTGGTCTACCGCCGACCCGTCGAGCTCCGCGCCCCCGAGCGACCGGTGCGCGTCGACCTGGTGCGCGACCTCGTGGCCGAGCAGCTCGCCGAGCTCCTCGGCCTCGACCCCGGAGAGCTCGACCCCGGCTACGACGCCTGAGCGCGCCTCAGCAGCGGGCAGGGTCCGCGTCGCCCGCCGTCCGAGGGGGCGCCCGACGCAGGAGGGCCCCCCGAGGCGGCGCGCGCGAAGCGCCGGCGACGCCTCCGCGCGCACGCCGGCGATGCGAGCGAGACACGGCGCGCCGGTCCCGGGCGGTGTCGGGGCGCGGCCGTAAGGTCGGCCTCGTGAGCCCCGTCCGCCGCTGTTCCAAGCCCGCCTGCACGCGTGCAGCCGTGGCCACGCTCACCTACGTCTACGCCGACCAGACCGCCGTGCTCGGCCCGCTCGCGACGTACGCCGAGCCGCACTGCTACGACCTGTGCGAGCAGCACACCGACCGGATGACCGCCCCGCGCGGCTGGGAGGTCGTGCGACTGCAGCCCGACCCGGACGCGCTGCGCCCCTCGAGCGACGACCTCGAGGCTCTCGCCGACGCCGTCCGCGAGGCGGCCCGCCCCCGGGTGCGCGAGACGGTCCCCATGGTCGAGGTGGGCCGCCGCGGCCACCTGCGGGTGCTGCGCGACCCCGAGTCCGAGGCCTGACGCCGCAGGGTCGCTGACCCTGCGCTCACGGGAGCCTCTCGCCGCCCTCGCCCGAACGTCCTGGTCCCGCCGCTCGACTGGCCACTTGGTGACGCTGCGTAGTCGTGGCACGTCACGGTGTGGTCACAACCGTCACAGGACGTCACAGGTGTCCCAGATCCCCTTCCGCTGCGCCCGAATCGCCCGTTAAGGTCTGCCTCAGTCGGGCCGATGAGGTTGTGACGCCGGGAGTGCCCGGAGCCAGGTGCCGCCGTTCGGCGGACCCGGCCCCAGACGCCCGGCGGCGCTCAGTGCGGGGGCAGACGAGCGAGGCCCGACCAGCACGTGGCACGGCACGCCCGGGGGGACCGGTCGTGAGGAAGACGAGAGGATCTCGACCCATGGCGCGCAGCACGCAGGCCACCGTTCCCGCACAGCTCGGCTCCCTGACCCAGCCTGGAGCCCGCACCGGCGCCACCTGCCGCATGTGCGGCTCGGCCCGGGTCACCCGCATCTCGATGGAGCTCACCGACGGCTCCGAGGTCGACTTCACCAGCTGCCTGGACTGCGAGCACCGCACCTGGGAGCAGGGCGACGACCTGCTCTCGGTCGACCGCGTGCTCACCAAGGCCCAGCGCCACCGCTGACCCCCGTCCTGCGCGGCCGTGCCCCTCGCGGCCGGAACTGAGCCCCTCGTGCGGCAGGTAGGGTCGGCGCGTGCCTGACTCCGCCCCGACCCGCTCCGGTGCTCCGCTCACCCGCGACCACCTCGACCGGCTGATCAAGGCCTACGACGTGCGGGGCGTCGTGCCGGACGACCTCGGTCCGGACATCGCCCGCCTCGTGGGGGCCGCCTTCGTCACCGTGGTCGGCGCCGCCCGCACCGCCGGCGGCCCCGGCTCCGTCGTGATCGGGCACGACATGCGCCCCTCGGGCCCCGAGCTCGTCGCCGCCTTCGCCGAGGGCGCGACCTCGCAGGGCGTCGACGTCGTCGAGATCGGGCTCGCCTCGACCGACCAGCTCTACTTCGCCGCCGGCTCGCTCGACCTCCCCGGCGCGATGTTCACCGCCAGCCACAACCCGGCCCAGTACAACGGCATCAAGCTGTGCCGCACCGGCGCCTCGCCCGTCGGCCAGGACACCGGCCTCGCGGAGATCAAGGACCTCGTGCTCGCCTGGTCGGCCACCGGCATCCCGGCGTACGACGGCGCCGCGGGCCAGGTGACGCAGCGCGACGTGCTCGCCGACTACGCCGCCTTCCTCAACGACCTCGTGCCGCTCGGCGGCAGCCGCCACCTCGACGTGGTCGTCGACGCCGGCAACGGGATGGGCGGGCACACCGTGCCGGCGGTGCTCGCGGGACTGCCGCTCACGATCACGCCGCTGTTCTTCGAGCTCGACGGCACGTTCCCCAACCACGAGGCCAACCCGATCGACCCGGAGAACCTGCGCGACCTGCAGCGCGCCGTGCTCGAGCACGGCGCCGACCTCGGGCTCGCCTTCGACGGCGACGCCGACCGCTGCTTCGTCGTCGACGAGCGCGGCGAGATCGTCGACCCGTCGACGCTCACCGCGCTGATCGCGGTGCGCGAGCTGGCCAAGGAGCCGGGCTCGACGGTCATCCACAACCTGATCACGAGCGCGGCCGTGCCCGAGATCGTGCTCGAGAACGGCGGCGTCCCCGAGCGCACCCGCGTCGGTCACTCGTTCATCAAGGCGCGCATGGCCGAGACCGGCGCGATCTTCGGCGGCGAGCACTCGGGGCACTTCTACTTCCGCGACTTCTGGCGCGCCGACTCCGGCATGCTCGCGGCCCTGCACACCCTCGCCGCGCTGGGCGAGACCCCCGAGGGCACCACGCTCTCGAGCCTGCTCGCGCAGTACCAGCGCTACAGCGCCTCCGGCGAGATCAACACCGTGGTGCGCGACCAGCGGCGGTGGTCGAGGCCATCCGCGCGGCGTACGCCGACCGTCCCGGCGTGGAGCTCGACGAGCTCGACGGCCTCACCGTCTCGGGCACCGACGAGACGGGCGCCGGCTGGTGGTTCAACGTCCGGCCCAGCAACACCGAGCCGCTGCTGCGGCTCAATGCGGAGGGTGCGACCCCTGCGCTCATGCACACTGTGCGCGACGAGGCGCTCGCCATCATCACCGGAGGTTCCGCGTGAGCCAGCTCGATCCAGTCCTGCTCGAGGTCCTCGCGTGCCCGTGCGAGCACCACTCGCCGGTGTCTGTGCTGGGCGATCCGGCCGAGGCCATCGAGTGCCGTCGCTGCCGTACGACGTTCCCGGTGCGCGACGGCATCCCGGTGATGCTGCTCGACGACGCCACCCCCGGACCCCAGGGCATCGGCGCCCCGCTGGGGGAGTGACCGTGCGCTACGCCGACGACCAGGTGCTCGACGACCCGGACGCGCTGGCCCGACTCGACCCCGGCGACATGCTGCGCGCCACGGCCGACGCCGGCGCGCAGGTGCGTCGGGCGCTCACGGCCACGCCGACCGACGCGCTGCTCGCGATCGCCGACGACGGCCGGCCGCGCGCGGTGCTCGTCACCGGCATGGGCGGCTCGGGCATCAGCGGCGACGTGCTCGCCGCGGTCTGCGGCACGACCTGCTCGGTCCCGGTCTCGACGCTGCGCGGCTACGTGCTGCCCGGCTGGGTCGGCCCGCTCGACCTCGTGATCGCGGTGTCGTGCTCGGGGCAGACCGAGGAGACGATCAGCGTCGCCGCCGAGGCCGCCAAGCGCGGTGCCCGTCTCGTGGGCGTGGGCTCGGCCGGCTCGCCCGCTGCACGACCTGCGTCCTGAGCACGCCCGGGTCGGCGTTCATCCCGGTCGACGCCGGCGCGCTCATGCCGCGGGCCTCGCTGTGGCTGCTCGCCACGCCGCTGCTGCTCGTCGCGCACGCGCTCGGCCTGGCCGACGTCCCGCGCGCTGCGCTCGAGCGCGCCGCCGACGTCCTCGACGAGACCTCGGTCGAGTGCGGGCCGGTCTCGCCGCTGGTCGACAACCGCGGCAAGCTGCTCGGCGTCTCGCTCGCCGGCTCGCTGCCGATGGTCTGGGGCACCTCGCCGCTCGGCGCCGTCGCCGCCAACCGGCTCGCCTGCCAGCTCAACGAGAACGCGAAGCTCCCGGTCGTGGTCGGCACGCTGCCCGGAGGCCAACCACAACCAGGTGGTCGCGCTCGACGGCCCGTTCGCGGCCACGAACGAGGACGACATCTTCCGCGACCCGCTCGAGGACGGCGCTGCACCGGCACGACTGCGCCTGGTGCTGCTGCGCGACTCCGACGAGCACCCGCAGGACGCGCGCCGCGCCGATGCGAGCGAGATCCTGGCCGAGGAGCGCGACGTCCCGGTCGACGTGCGTGCGCGCGGTCGACGGCCACCCCGTCGTAGCGCCTCGCCTCGCTCATCGGCGTCGCCGACTGGGCGAGCGTCTACGCCGCGATCGCGCTGGGCATCGACCCGTCGCCGATCGGACCCATCATCGAGCTGAAGGCACGGATCTCATGAGCACCGAGGGCGGCACCAAGGCGGTGGTGGCGGCGCTGGCCGCCAACACCGGCATCGCGATCACCAAGTTCGGCGCCTTCGCCGTCACGGGGTCGAGCTCGATGCTGTCCGAGGCGATCCACTCGGTCGCCGACGCCGGCAACCAGGTGCTGCTGCTCATCGGCGGCCGGCGTTCGCAAGCGCGAGGCCGACGAGCAGCACCAGTTCGGCTACGGCCGCGTGCGCTACGTCTACGCGTTCGTCGTCTCGATCGTGCTGTTCTGCCTCGGTGGCCTGTTCAGCCTCTACGAGGGCTGGCACAAGATCCACGATCCCGAGGCGCTCACCAGCCCGCAGGTCGCGTTCGCGTCCTCGGCATCGCGATCGTGCTCGAGTCGTTCTCCTTCCGTACGGCGATCCGCGAGGCCAACAAGAGCCGCGGCACGAAGTCGATGGCGCGGTTCGTGCGCGATGCCCGTCAGCCCGAGCTGCCCGGTGATCCTGCTCGAGGACCTCGGCGCGCTCGTCGGCCTGTGCTTCGCGCTCATCGGCGTCACGCTCGCGGTGCGTCACCGGCGACGCGCGCTGGGACGGCATCGGCGCGCTGGCGATCGGCTCGCTGCTGCTCGTGATCGCGGTGTTCCTGGCGCTCGAGATGTCCTCGATGCTCGTCGGCGAGAGCGCCGTGCCCGAGCAGACCGCGGCGATCCGCGCCGCGATCGAGTCCGAGCCGCTGGTGAACGCGATCATCCACCTGCGCACGCTGCACACCGGGCCCGACGAGATCCTGGTCGCGGCCAAGATCGCCGTCGACCACGGCGACACCGCGGCCCAGGTGGCCGAGGCGATCGACGGTGCCGAGAGCGCGCATCCGCGAGGCCGTGCCCCAGGCGCGCTACATCTTCCTCGAGCCCGACCTCCAGCGCACCGAGCCGGTCTCCGACCCCGCCTGACGCCGTCGGGGGTGCGCGCCAGGATGGGCGGCATGGAGCTGCCGGTGCGTCCGTTCCGCATCCACGTCGACGACGCGGTGCTCGACGACCTCGAGCGTCGGCTGCGTGCGGCGCGTTGGCCCGACGCCGCGCCGGGCGAGCCGTGGAGCCAGGGCACCGATCTCGACTACCTGCGCGCGCTGGTCGCCTACTGGATCGACGGGTTCGACTGGCGTCGCGAGGAGGCCCGGCTCAACGGCTACGAGCAGTTCGTCGCCGAGGTCGACGGCGTGCAGGTGCACTACGTGCACGCGCGCTCGGGCAAGCCGCCGCTGGTCCTGACCCACGGGTGGCCGAGCACGTTCGCCGAGATGCTGCCGCTCGTCGACCGGCTGCGCGACGACTTCGACCTGGTGGTCCCGTCGCTGCCGGGCTACGCGTTCTCGTCGCGGCCCGCGCACGTCGGCGTCGACCGCACGTTCACCGCGCGGCCTGTGGCACCGGCTGATGCAGGGGCTGGGCTACTCGACGTACGGCGCGTGCGGCGGCGACTTCGGTGCCGGGGTGGCCACGTCGATGGCGCTGACCGAGCCCGAGCGGATGACCGGGATCCACCTGAGCACCCCCGAGGTGAGCCCGTACCTCGGCCCGGGGTCGGCGCCGTTGACCGCGGAGGAGCGCGCCTACCTCGACCACGTGGCCCGCTGGGACGAGACCGAGCGGGGCTACAGCGCGATCCAGTCGACGCGTCCGCAGACGCTCGGCTACGCCCTGAACGACTCGCCGGTCGGGCTCGCGGCGTGGCTGGTGGAGAAGTGGCGGGCCTGGAGCGACAGCGGCGGCGACGTCGACGCCCACCTCGGCCGCGACCACCTGCTCACCACGATCACGCTCTACTGGGCCACCGGGTCGATCACGTCGTCGATGCGCGACTACGTCGACAACCGGTTCCACGGCCACCCCATCGGCCCGGACGACCGCGTGCGGGTGCCCACGGCCATGGCGGTCTTCGCCAACGAGTTCGTGCCCGAGGGCGAGCCGCCGCGGTCGCTGGTCGAGCGCCTGTACGACGTCACCCGGTGGACCGTGCTCCCGCGCGGCGGCCACTTCGCGGCCGCCGAGGAGCCCGACCTGCTCGCCGACGACATCCGGGCCCACTTCGGCGCCGGGTGACGCGAGCCGGGCGAGGAGCGTGGCTTCACCCGGGGGAGAGGCGCCCGAGAGGCTCGGGACGCGAGGGCGACATCACCGCCGACCGGTTCGACCTCGGGACGATCGTCGGGCACACTAGGACCTGCCCTGCGCGTGACTGATCCCCGCGTGAGCAGCCGGTCGGACCAACGAGGCCTCGTGACGTCCACCGCGGAGCGCCCGCCCTGCGGGCGATCGAACGGAGACAGCTCATGACCGACTTCAAGGTCGCCGACCTGCAGCCTGGCCGAGTTCGGCCGCAACGAGATCCGCCTCGCCGAGCACGAGATGCCCGGCCTCATGGCCATGCGCGCCGAGTACGGCGAGACCAAGCCGCTGACCGGCGCCCGCATCACCGGCTCGCTGCACATGACCGTGCAGACCGCCGTCCTCATCGAGACGCTCGTCGCGCTCGGCGCCGAGGTCCGCTGGGCCTCGTGCAACATCTTCTCGACGCAGGACCACGCCGCCGCCGCGATCGCCGTCGGCCCGACCGGCACCCCCGAGGCGCCCGCCGGCGTCCCCGTCTACGCCTGGAAGGGCGAGACGCTCGAGGAGTACTGGTGGTGCACCGAGCAGGTGCTGCGCTGGCCCGACGGCGAGCGGCCCGAACATGATCCTCGACGACGGCGGCGACGCCACGCTGCTCGTGCACAAGGGCCGCGAGTTCGAGCTCGCCGGCGCCGTGCCGTCGACCGACCCGAGCGACTCCGAGGAGTACGCCGTCATCCTCGACGTGCTGCGCCGCTCGCTCGCGGAGAGCACCACCCGCTGGACCGAGATCGCCGCCGGCATCAAGGGCGTCACCGAGGAGACCACCACCGGCGTGCACCGTCTCTACGAGATGCACAAGACCGGCTCGCTGCTCTTCCCGGCCATCAACGTCAACGACTCGGTGACCAAGAGCAAGTTCGACAACAAGTACGGCTGCCGCCACTCGCTCATCGACGGCATCAACCGCGCCACCGACGTCCTCATCGGCGGCAAGGTCGCGGTCGTCTGCGGCTACGGCGACGTCGGCAAGGGCTCGGCCGAGTCGCTGCGCGGCCAGGGCGCGCGCGTCATCGTCACCGAGATCGACCCGATCAACGCGCTGCAGGCGGCGATGGACGGCTACGAGGTCGCGCGCCTCGAGGACGTCATCGAGCAGCGCCGACATCATCATCACGGCCACCGGCTGCTACGACGTCGTCACCGTCGACCACATGAAGTCGATGAAGCACCAGGCGATCCTGGGCAACATCGGCCACTTCGACAACGAGATCGACATGGCCGGCCTCGCCGGCCTCCCGGGCACGAAGCGCATCGACCATCAAGCCGCAGGTCGACGAGTGGACCTTCCCCGACGGCCACACGATCATCGTGCTGTCCGAGGGTCGCCTGCTCAACCTCGGCAACGCGACCGGCCACCCGTCGTTCGTGATGAGCAACTCGTTCACCAACCAGGTGCTCGCGCAGCTCGAGCTGTTCACGAAGACCGACGAGTACCCCGTCGGCGTCTACGTGCTGCCGAAGCACCTCGACGAGAAGGTCGCGCGCCTGCACCTCGACGCGCTCGGCGTACGGCTCACCGAGCTGAACAAGAAGCAGGCCGAGTACCTCGGCGTCGACGTCGCCGGCCCGTACAAGCCCGACCACTACCGCTACTGATCCTGCGCGGATGACCGACCAGCCTGCCGCTGCCTCAGCGGCCTGACAGGGGCGCCCTACCCGGGCGCCCCTGTCACGTATGCCGAGGCGAAGGCGGCCGGCGTCGAGCTGCGCGCTCCCCGCTGGGGTCTGCGTCGACGTCGCCGTCGCGGTGCTGCTCGCGGTCTTCGTGCCCGACCCTCGTGCTCGGTGCGGCGCTCGCCGCCGGTGCTGCCGCGCAACGGGACGCTGATCCTGCTCGGCAGCGCCGTGCTGCCCTGGATCGGCTTCGGCCTGTGGCCGTGGCTCACCACGAAGCTGCAGGGCAACGGCGTACGCATCGACCTCGGCTTCGTGTTCCGCCGCTCCGACCTGCTGTGGGGGCTCGGCGGCGGCATGGCGTGCCTCGTGCTCGGCGGCGCGACCGCGGCGCTGGTGCAGGCGGTCTTCGGCGACTTCGACTCGGCTGCCGGCGCCGCCGTCAGCAACGCCGACGTGCCGCGCTGGGTGGTCATCGCGTTCGCGCTCGGCGCGCTCGTCGGGGCGCCGCTGTTCGAGGAGCTGTGCTTCCGCGGGCTCGCGTTCGCGTCGTTCGCGAAGTGGGCGTACGCGCGCGGCTTCCCGGCCGTGCCGTGGGCCACGATCGGCTCGGCGCTGCTGTTCGCGCTCGTGCACTTCGAGCCCGTCCGCGTGCCCGTGCTGCTCGTCATCGGCCTCGTGCTGTCGTGGCTGCGCGCCCGCACCGGCCGCGTCGGAGCCAGCGTCGTCGCCCACGCGTTCAACAACCTGTGGGGCGTCATCGCGATCCTGACGCTGTGACATGGCCGCTCCGCGGCGTCGCGGACCTGCACGGCTCATCAGTACGTTCCGAACCTCGGACACGATTCCGGTTCGACGGCGTGGTCGTCGTACCCTGGAGCACCCGACCTTCTTCCCTGGACCGCCCATGACCTCGACCCTCGACGCGCCTGTGGCGTCGCGGTCTCGCGTGTCCTCGTGGACCCACATGCCCGGCCTGGACGGCGTGCGCGCCATCGCCGTGGTCGCGGTCCTCGTGTTCCACCTCGACCCCACGTGGCTGCCCGGCGGGTTCCTCGGCGTCGACGTCTTCTTCACGCTCTCGGGCTTCCTCATCACCTCGCTGCTGCTGGCCGAGCTCGACGCGACGGGCGGGCTGCGCTTCGGCCGGTTCTACCTGCGCCGCGCCCGGCGACTGCTGCCGGCGCTGTTCCTCGTGCTCGTCGCCACCGCGCTGCTGGCGATCACGGTCGCGCAGGACGCCGCCGAGCGCGTGCGCGAGGACGCCATCGCGGCGTTCTTCTACGTGACGAACTGGTGGTACGTGCTGCACGGCACGTCGTACTTCGAGGCCACCGGTCGTCCGCCGATGCTCCAGCACCTGTGGTCGCTGGCGGTGGAGGAGCAGTTCTACTTCATCTGGCCGCTGCTGCTCTACGCCCTCTGGCGGCTCGGGCGTCGGCGCGGCGTGCAGGTCGGTGCGATCGCGGGCGCGCTGCTCTCCACCGTGGCCATGGTGCTGATCTCGGTGCGCTCGGACGTCCCGGACCTCACCGACCCGAGCCGCGTCTACTTCGGCACGGACACGCACGCGATGACGCTGCTCGTCGGTGCCGCGCTGGCGACGTTCTGGTCGCCGGGTCGCGTCAACGCCGCGCTGACCGTCCCGCGGGTCGAAGGTGGTCACGGCCGTCGGGCACGAGCGGCCTGCTCGCCCTCGTCGCCATCTTCGTGCTCGTCGGCCCGGGGTCGACCACGCTCTACCGCGGCGGCTTCCTCGTCGTGGGCCTCGTGACCGCCATGGTCGTCGCTGCCGCCGGCGTGACCTCGACGGTGTTCGCGCGCGGGATGGCCCGGCAGCCGCTGACCTACCTCGGGGCAGCGCTCGTACGGCATCTACCTGTGGCACTGGCCGATCTTCCTCGTGCTGCGCCCCGGCATCGACCTCGACGCCGAGGGCTGGCCGGTGCAGGTGCTGCGCATCGCGCTCACCCTCGCCGCGGCCGAGCTCTCCTACCGCTTCGTCGAGATGCCCATCCGCCGCGGTGCGCTGGGCCGCGCCTGGCGCAGCTGGCGCGTGCACGGCACGCGCCGCGTGGTGACCCGATCCCTGCTCGCGGGCGCGGTGGCTGTCGGCGTCGTCGCCTCGCTCGGCATCGGCCTCACCGCGGCGAAGGTCCCGACCCTCGAGGACGACCTCGGCGGCATCACCGCGGTCGGCGACGACCCGCTCGTCCCGACCGCGTCGCCCACGCCAGGAGCCTCCGGGCCCACACCGCCCCCGCCCCGGGTGCCGCCGGCGCGTCCGCCGGGCGGTCGACGCGTTCGGGCTCAGCAGCACGGCCACCGGCGACTCCGTCCTGCTCGCGGCCAGCGAGGCGATGGGGAAGACCTTCCCCGGCATGACCGTCGACGCGGCGGTCAGCCGGCAGTCCCGCGGGGTCTTCGCCCGCGTCAAGGCGCGCAAGGACGCGGGCAAGCTCGGCGACGTCGTCGTCATCTCGACCGGCACCAACGGCACCGTGCTCGCGTCCGACCTCACCGAGATGCTGACGGCGCTGTCGGACCGCTCGCGCGTCGTGCTCGTGACGCCCAAGGCACCACGCTCGTGGGTCGACAAGAACATCTCGGTGATCAAGTCGGTCGCGGCGTCGTTCCCCAACGTGCGGGTGGCCGACTGGAACTCCTACGCGCGCGGCCACCGCGAGTGGTTCTACGCCGACGGCATCCACACCAAGGGCGCCGGCAGCCAGGCGTACGCGGCGCTCATCCGCGAGACGATGCGGCGCTAGCCGGCTCAGACCGGCGGGGCGAACCCGTCCGGGGTGCCGGCCACGGCCGGCGTCGAGGTCGGGCGCCACGGGAGGCGCGTACGACGAGGTGCCGGACTCCGGCATCACGAGCCGCGCGGTCGGCGACGGTGCTGTCCCGACGCGGCCCGGCGTCTGCCGACTCGCTCGGCGCAGCCGTTCGGTGAGCACCACCTGCAGCAGCACCTCCGGCGGCACCCCCTCGGGCGGCGGAGGCGCGACGTAGCTCGAGACCTCGGCGGCGAGCTGGCGGCCCATGGTGTCGCGGACCTCGGGAGCCAGCGACTGGGTGCGCACGAGGAACTGGCGCGCCTGCAGCGCGGTGACGTCGGGCAGGCGCGCGAGGTCGAGGGAGGCGGCCCAGGGCTCCAGAGCGGGCGGCATCGCGTAGGTGTGCTGGCGTACGCCGGCGGCAGCGGGGACTCGTTCGCGCACGACGATCGTGCCCGCGAAGTGGTCGCCGAGGCGCTTGCCGCGCGTCGAGGTGAGCGAGCTGATGAGCCCGACCGCGCCGCTGGAGATCCAGAAGTCCACGATCATGAACAGCGCGCGCACGAACGAGTGCCGGAAGCGCACCGGCCCGCCGTCGTCGCGCACCACGCGCAGCCCGGCGGCGATCTTGCCGAGCGAGCGACCGCGGGTCAGCGTCTCGATCAGGGTGGGCAGCCCCACGATCACGAGCACGACCGCCACCAGCATGATCGCCGACGCCGCGGCGCCGTCGACCTGCTCGGCCACCGCGCCGGCGAACCAGACGGCGATGAGCAGCACGATCACCTGGATCAGCAGGTCGAGCGTCAGCCCCAGCGTCCGGCTGGGGAACTGCGCGAGCCGCAGGTCGAGCGCCACCGCCTCGCCCGTGACGGGCACGAGGGTGGTGTAGTCGCCGGTGGACGTGGACACCGGTCTAGTCTCGCCCGTACGACGTCGGAACCGGTAGGAGGCGCACGGGTGGACCTGGACACCTTCGTCGCGCGGCACACGCCGGAGTGGGACCGGCTCGAGGAGCTGGCCACCCGGCGGCGTCGCCTGTCCGGGGCCGAGGCCGACGAGCTCGTCGAGCTCTACCAGCGCACGGCGACGCACCTGTCGATGGTGCAGTCCTCCGCGCCCGACCCGGCGCTGATCGGCCGGCTGTCCTCGCTCGTGGCCGTGTCGCGGGCGGCGGTCACCGGCGCCAGCGGCGCCTCGTGGTCGGACGTCTCGCGCTTCGTCACTCGCTCGTTCCCGGTGGCGGTCTACCGCGCCCGCGCGTGGTGGATCACCGTGGCCGTCCTCTCGATCGGCGTCGCGGTCGTCATCGGCGCGTGGATCGCGCGCAACCCGGACGTGGTCGCGGCGATCTCGACGCCCGAGGACCTCCAGCAGCTCGTCGACCAGGACTTCGCCGACTACTACACCTCGAACCCCGCGGGCTCGTTCGCGTTCCGGGTGTGGACCAACAACGCGTGGGTCGCGGCGCTCGCCCTCGTCGGCGGTGCGCTGCTCTGCCTGCCCGGCATCTACATCCTGTGGACGAACACCCTCAACATCGGGCTCGTCGGCGGTCTCATGGCCTCGGCCGGCAGGCTCGACCTGTTCCTCGGCCTCATCACTCCCCACGGCCTGCTCGAGCTCACCGCGGTGTTCGTCGCGGGCGGCGCCGGCATCAGGCTCGGCTGGCAGATCATCGCGCCAGGGCCACGGCCCAGGTCGGTCGCCCTCGCCGAAGAGGGGCGCTCGACCCTGACCATCGCCCTCGGTCTCATCGTCGTGCTGCTGGTCTCCGGCGTGGTCGAGGCGTTCGTGACGCCGTCACCGCTGCCGACCTGGGCGCGCATCGCGCTGGGCGCGACCGTCTGGATCGCGTTCCTCGTCTACGTCTGGGTCTTCGGCCGCGCCGGCGTCCGCGAGGGCGACCTCGGCGACGTCACCGAGTCCGCGTCCGTCACCGAGACCCTCCCGTACGCCGGCTGACGCTCCTCAGAGGGTGTGTCCCTGTTCGTGAGCCGTGGATCCGGGCGATGACGGCTCGGGTGGAAGGAAACGACCCGGGTCTGACGAAGGCCCGTCCCCGATGGGGCGGGCCTTCTGCCACGTCGGGCGTTCTTGGTTCCCGCGGCGGAACAGGTGCGGGACATCCAGGCGTTCCCGGCACATCGGGCTGGATGCCTCGGATGCTCCTGCTCGTCCCGGGTGGCGTCGCATACCAAGCACGCGCTCCGCGGTGGTGCGCAGTGCCCTCGCGATCACGTCCGGAAGTTCCTACGACGGACCTTGACACCTAGTGTTGCTAGGCCTAGCGTTCCTGGGTATGCGAGGAGAATCTCTCAAGGGCCACCTGGACCTGCTCATCCTGGCCGTCCTGTCCCGGGGGCCGTTGCACGGGTATGCGGTGATCGAGGAGCTGCGGGCCCGCAGTGGCGATGTCTTCGATCTGCCCGAGGGCACGGTGTACCCGGCGCTGCACCGATTGGAGAAGGCCGGGCTGCTCGCAAGCAGCTGGAGCGAGGGGGCGGGTCGGCGTCGGCGGACGTATGACCTCACCCGCGAAGGTCGCGCTGCGCTGGTGTCCGAACGCTCGGGGTGGCAGGACTTCTCCGCGGCGGTGACCCAGGTGCTCAAGGGGGCCCGATGGAACCCGACCTGATCGACCGCTACCTGCGTGAGCTCGGACGTTCGCTGCCCCGCACCCGCAACCTGGGCGACGTCCTGGCCGAGGTCGAGGACCACCTGCGCGAGTCAGTCGCACGCCTCACGACCCAAGGCGTGGAGGCCACCACGGCACAACGGGTCACCCTCGATCGCTTCGGCGACCTCACTGTCGTCGCCCGGGCGTACGCCACGAACGCTGGAGGACTCGCCATGACCACAACCTTCACCCGTGCAGCCGGCACGATCGCCTACCTGGCAGCCGCGCTCTGGCTGTTCACGGGTGTCACCGGGGCACTGATCACGCAGGCCGACGCGCTGGACCAGACCTGGTCGAACCCGGCCGTCAACGTCCTCGTGGTGCTGGCGATGATCGCCACGACCACCGTCGTGGCCGGGATGCTCGTCCGCTCGGGTGGTGTCGGCGACGTGCCCGCGTTCGCGGCACTCGCACTGATGATCCTGGCGACGCTCCTGATGGCCGTCGCCCCCTGGGCCTGGGTCGTCACCGCAGTGCCGCTCGCCGGCGCAGCGATCATCGCCGTCCGCCGCCTTACCAGTGTCGGACTGGGCAGAGCATGGTCAGACTGGGCGCTCATCCTCGCCTGGCCCGCCGGTGCCGCGGTCGCGTTCCTCGGCGACGCACTTCGGCTCGGGACTCTGGACATCTACGGCGGCTACCCATGGGCCTTTCTCGCCGGATTCAGCGTCGCCGTGGTGACCTTCGCAGCGGCCCTGGTCGGGGTCGGTGCCCGCCTGCACGGCGAGACGTCACACTCGGTTCCCGTCGACGGCCAAGGTGCCGGGATGAGACTCGCGAGCTGACCGGCGATGACGCGGCACCGCGCGACCCGGGGACTGTCCTGGTTCGTCGGCATCACGTTCATCGTCCTCGGCCTGATCGAGGTGGCGGTGCGGGTGCTCGCCGATGAGCCCGTCGACGCGTCGGCCGTGCTCTGGTGGTCGATCGCTCTGTGCGGCGGGGGGACTCTCGTCCTGCTCGGCAGTTTCGTCATCCGGCCACAGGGCTGGGCCCTCGCGGCGGTTCTCGTCGGCGCGGTGCTCGGGATGCTCGCCACCGCATGGACGGTCCTGCTCCCGCTCGTCGTGCTGACGATGCTCGTGCTCCGGATCCTGGGCGCCGAGCAGTCAGCCTCCACTGGCGGGTCGATGCCCTCGCGGCCGCGTGGTTCTCGCGGGCTGACCGGCCCATGACGCGGGACCCCGCCCACCCATGGACTGCCTTGGTTCGTCGGGATCACTTCACCCTCCTCGGCCTGATCGAGGTGGCCGTGCGAGCCCTCGCCGACAAGCCCGTCGACGCCCTTGACCATTGACCGTGGACCAACGCGAGTGCACGTTGGAACCATCCCTCCGCTGTAGTCGCAATGAGGTGACATGGACCGAGACGACGCCGCTTACAAGGGCCAGCGTGAGTACACCCGCCTCTTCCTTACGATCTATGACTCCCTGATCCTCGGCTTCTTCGCGCCAGTGGTGTGGCGGTGCCCGGCAACTCGTCTAGTGGAGGAGTACCGGCGGCACCTCGGCAACCGGCACCTCGACGTAGGTCCCGGTACTGGCTTCTTCCTGGCACGAGCCGGCATCCCTGACGGCAGTCCGATCACTCTTCTCGACCCAAACCCCCACGTACTCGGCTATGCGTCGCGGCGGTTGCAGCGCCTGGACGTCACCACCATTGAGGCCGACGTCTGCAAGCCGCTCCCCGTCCAAGGGCCGTTCGACTCTGCCGCGCTGTCTGGCGTTCTCCATTGCCTGCCGGGGCCGCTCCCGCGCAAGGCTGCCGCCATCGCCAACGTGGCCGCCGTCCTCGCTCCGACGGGCGTCCTCTTCGGCGCATCGATCCTCGGGGACCCAGGGCACAACACCCGCTGGGCGCGCAGCGTCCTCAAGGCCAACAATCGGCGAGGCACCTTCGACAACCTCGATGACACCCAGGAAGGCCTCCGCGAGATCCTCGAAGCATCGTTCGCGCAGGTGGAGGTCGAGACCCTCGGCTCGATGGCCATATTCGTGGCCACGAATCCGCGCACGAACCCTTCGACGGGCGGAGCTGCTTGAGGTCGCGCGGTCAACGCGTCCGCGGATCGATGCCAACTGCGCGGGCGCGAATGCCGGCTACTTCTCGGTCTGAACAGGGACACACCCTCTCAGAGGGCTGTCTCTGCTCGGCCATCCCCTCCGCTGCCAGCCCGGTGAGATCGGAACCTATGCAGCGCCACCCAAGAAGGGCTTCACGACCCACCAGACCGCGACTGCGAGCAAGAAGACGGCGAAGCCTCGCCCCAGCCACCTGTCCCAGCCGCGTGAGACCCGGCGGCCCCGCTCGGTCGGTTCCAGGACGGAGCCGTCGACCGAGTTGCGAAGGAACCACTCACCGATGCGCTCCGCGTTCCAGGCGGCCCATGCCGTGGCGAGAACGACCGGGAGCCACAGCAGTTGGAGCACGTTCCCAGCCTTCCCTGGTAAGTATCCGAGCGGGCCCTATCGGCACCTACGCGCGGGCACCCGGCCTCGCGTGTCGACGAGTGATGCCTGTTGCCGGTTCCTTCTCGGTCTGAGAAGGAACGCACCCTGTTACAGGCGGCCGGCGGCCTTGAGGGCGAGGTAGCGGTCGGCGAGGCGCGGGGCGATGTCGTCGGGGCCGGCGTCGATGACCTCGACGCCCGCGCGCATCACGGACTCGGTCATGCGGTCGCGGGCCGCGATCGCCTGCGCGGCGGACGCGGCGTCGTACACCGCGGGGGCGGTGCCGCGCCCGGCGGCGAGCTCGGCGAGGCGGTCGTCGCGCACCGACGCCAGCACCACGGTGTGGCGCCCCGCGAGCCCTGGCAGGAACGGCAGCAGGCCCTCCTGGAGCGCCGTTGGCTCGAGCGCGGTGAGCAGCACGACGAGAGCGTGCTGGCGCACGCGCGCGTTGATCGCGGCGACCATGCCGTGCGCGTCGATCTCGACCAGCTGCGGCTCGACCGCGGCGAGCGCGTCGGACATCCGCGGCAGCAGCTCGGTCGCCGCTGCGCCGCGCACGTCGGCGCGCACGTCGCGGTCGAAGGCGAGCAGGTCGACGCGGTCGCCGGCCTTCCCGGCGAGCGCGCCCAGCAGGAACGCGGCGTCCATCGAGGCGTCGAGGCGGGTGCCGTCACCGATGCGCGCGGCGGACGTGCGCCCGGTGTCGAGGACGATGAGCACCCGACGGTCGCGCTCCGGCCGCCACGTGCGCACCATGACGTCGGACGCGCGCGCCGTCGCGCGCCAGTCGATCGAGCGGACGTCGTCGCCGCCGACGTACTCGCGCAGCGAGTCGAACTCCGTGCCCTGACCGCGCACCATCAGCGCCGTACGACCGTCGAGCTCGCGCAGCCGCGCGAGGCGCGAGGGCAGGTGCTTGCGCGACGGGAAGCCCGGCAGCACGCGCACGCCCCACGGCACCGCGTGCGAGGCCTGCCGTCCGGCGAGGCGCAGCGGCCCGAGGCAGCGCACCGTGACCAGGTCGGGCCGGCGCTCGCCGCGGCGCACCGGACGCAGCACGGACGAGATGCGGGCGACCCGTTCGGGGGCGATGTCGAGCGCGTGGCGCGTGATCGCCACGCCCGCCGTGGGCGCCCACGCGTCGCGCAGGATCCCGCGCACGCGGCGCGGGCCGTCGTTGCGCACGGTCAGCGTCACGACCGCCTCGTCGCCGAGACGCGTCGTCGTGTCGCCGCTGCGGCTCAGGGTCAGGCGGCGCGGAGAACCCGCAAGCCACGCGTCGAGGCCGAGCACCGCGAGCAGCACGAGGTTCACCAGCAGCACACCGACCACCGAGCGCGCCACGAGCGCGACGGGGGCGGTGAGCAGCAGGGCGAGGAGCGCTGCGCGTCCGGTGACGACCATCGACGTACGCCGACTACCGCGGGGTCGGGACGGTCGCGAGGATGCCCTCGAGCACGGCGTCGGCGGTGACGCCCTCGAGCTCGGCCTCGGCGCGCAGCGAGACGCGGTGCCGCAGCGTCGGGCCGGGCCAGCGCCTTGACGTCGTCCGGCGAGACGTAGTCGCGGCCGGACAGCCACGCCCACGCGCGCGCCGAGGTGACGAGCGCGATGGCGCCGCGCGGCGACACCCCGAGCCGCAGCGACGGCGACGTGCGCGTGGCGCGCACGAGGTCGACGACGTACGCCGCCACCTCGGGCGCCACGGTCACGGTCGCGACCTGCGCGCGGGCCGCGACGAGATCGGCCGCGGACGCGACGGGCCGGATGCCGGCGGCGGCGAGGTCGCGCGGGTCGAAGCCGCCGAGGTGACGGGCGAGCATCTGGAACTCGGCGTCGCGCTCGGGCAGCGGCACGGTCAGCTTGAGCAGGAAGCGGTCGAGCTGCGCCTCGGGCAGCGGGTAGGTGCCCTCGTACTCGACCGGGTTCTGCGTCGCCGCGACGAGGAACGGGTCGGGCAGCGGTCGCGGCTGGCCCTCGACCGAGACCTGGCGCTCCTCCATCGCCTCGAGCAGCGAGGCCTGCGTCTTCGGGGGCGTGCGGTTGATCTCGTCGGCGAGCAGCAGGTTGGTGAACACCGGCCCCGGCTTGAACGAGAACTCCGCGGTGCGGGTGTCGTAGACCAGCGAGCCCGTGACGTCGCCGGGCATGAGGTCGGGGGTGAACTGCACGCGCGCGTTGTCGAGCGACGAGCGAGGCCGCGAGCGCTCGCACCATGAGGGTCTTGGCGGTGCCGGGCACGCCCTCGAGCAGCACGTGGCCGCGGCAGAGCAGGGCGATCACCAGGCCGGTGACGACGGAGTCCTGGCCGACGACGGCCTTGCCCACCTCCTCGCGCAGCGCGAGCAGCGCCGCGCGCGGGTCGTGGGCGGGGGCGCCGGCAACGTCGGGGGTCATCGGTCATGTGCGTCGGACCTCGTTCTCCAGGTTGTCGAGCGCCTGCGCGAGCCGGGTCAGGCCCGCGTCGTCGGTGGGGTCGTCGCCCGGCGTGAGCAGGGCGGCGATCTCGGTCTCGGGTCGTCCGGTGCGCGCCGCGACGGCGGCGACCACCTCGGTCAGCGGTACGCCGCGCGGCAGCGACAGCCGCGTGCGCAGCCGCCCGGTGGTGGAACCGCGCAGCGCGTCGGCGGCGCGGCCGCGGGCGCTGCTGCGGCGGTAGAGCCGCGCGCGGCCCTCGACGGTCTCGGTCGCGCGGACGACGACGGGCAGCGGCTCGATCACGACGCGGCCGAGACGCCGTCCGCGCCACCACACGGTGAGCAGCACCGCCACGATCACCTGCAGCAGCGCCCAGCCCACCCACGGCGGGATGAGGTCGCGTCGAGCTCCACCGGCGCGTCCTCGGCGAACTGCAGCGGGTCGTTGGCCGACGGCAGCCACCACACGAGCGTGTCGCTGCGGCCGAGCAGTGTTGAGCGCCGAGCGCGGCGTTGCCGGACTCGTCGAGCCGGTCGTTGGTGAAGGCCGTGGCGTCGCCGACGACGGTGGTGAACGACGGGACGCCCGGCGCGCCCGCGGCCTGGTCGAGCACGGCGCCGCTGCCAGCAGCTGGTGACGTCGCCGCGGGTCGCGGCGTACGTAGCGCCCTGCGCCGCGCAGCGGTCCGGTGCGCGTCGCGACCGGCCAGGCGCAGCCGGACTCGATCTCGGTCGTCGTCCGTGCGGAAGCCGTCGGGGCGAGGCCCAGGGGGCGAACTCGTCGAGCAGCTGCTGCGTCCGGGGCGACGAGCACGACGCCGGCCCGCGGCACCTGGCCCACGGCGCGCGCCATGCGCTCGGAGACCAGGGCGGTCGGGGACGACGAGCAGCGTGCCGGCGCCGCCGGCCGCTCGTCGAGCTCGCGCGCGCGGCTCTCCGCGTCGGTCGATGCGGACGACGCGGACGCCCTGCTCCTCGAGGATCGTCGGCGAGCGCGGCCGACCCGGTGGGGTCGACGGCCTGCGGGTCGAGGAACCCGCGCTGGCGGCTGCTCTGCGCGAGCGCGAGCAGCAGCGCGCCGACGAGCACGAGCACGCCGACGAGCAGCAGCCCGCGGTTGGCGCGCAGCCTGTCGCGCAGCCGGGGCGTGGTGACCTCGTCGGCGACGGGCGCCGGCGCGATGCGGCTCATCGCGGCACCGCCGGGTACGAGTCGCGGACCAGCGTCCGCCGCGGGCCGTGCGGCGCGCGACCGCGGCGTCGATCTCGACGAGCCGCGAGTAGGAGGTGGCGTCGGCGGTGCGTCCGCCGTACCAGATGTCGTCGAAGATCCGGGCGCCGAGACGCAGGTCGGCGGCGGCGCTCGGCAGGCGGGCGCCCGCGTCGCGCGCGACCTCGTCGGCGGTGCGGCCCGGCCGCGCGTCGACCAGGCCGCGGTCCTCGAGGTCGCGCACGATCGCCCGCAGCCGCGAGCGCACGGCCTCGGCCCAGGCCCCGGCCGCGGCGAAGCGCTCGGCCTCGGCGCGGTGCTCGTCGGCCGTGCGCGGCCCGCCGAGCAGCAGCAGGTCGGGAGCCGCACCGCGGTCGAGCGACCCGGTGCGACGGCGTACGGCGATCGACGACGAGGACGACCAGCAGCACGATGCCCAGCAGCCCGAACCAGCCGAGCGGCGACGTGCTGCCCGCGCGGTCGAGCAGCTCGCCGACGCGCTCGAGCAGCCACGCGGATCGCGCGCTGCACCCAGGGCTCGTCCTCGCCGGCGTACACCGGCTTGGCGAGCTCGATGCGGGCGAGCTGCGCCGCCTCCTCGCGCCCGATCTCGATCGGGACGTCGAGGGGCCGCAGCAGCGGCGCGAGGAGCGGCACCGGCGCCTCAGGCTCCGACGCCGGCGGCGCGCGCCAGCTCGATGTCGAGCGCCTCGCGGCGGATCCGCCGGTCGATGTAGAGCAGCGAGACGATGCCGGCGCTGAACGGGATGACCACGATGCTCGAGACGAGCGTGGCGAGCGACACCGCGATCGTGTACGTCAACGGCAGCACGTCGCCGTTCTCCATCGCGCTGAAGGACAGGAACGCCCCGACGAGGGTGAACGGGATCGTGAGCACGGAGGAGACGATCGCGGCGAGGATCGAGCCGAGCAGGTAGATGCCGAACGTGCGCCACCAGGCGCCGCTCGACGAGCTTCCACGAGCGCGACATCGACCGCACCACGCGGCGCCGCCTCGAGGATGAGCGCGACGGGCGCGAGCAGCAGCTTGATGTAGAGCCACAGCGCGACCGCGAGCACGCCGAGGCCGAGCAGCACGCCGACGAGCGACGCCGAGCCCGGCGCCGGCGACGTTGCCGAGCAGCGCGCCGATGGCCACCGCGAGCAGGATGCCGACGATCACGACGCCGAAGGTGATGAGCGACGACCAGCAGGGTGAGGCCGAGCAGCGGCCAGAAGCGCGGCTTGGTGCGCGCCCACGCCTCCGCGGCGGTCACGCGCCGGCCGAGCACCGCCTGCCCCATGACGACGGTGAGCAGACCGGTGCGCGAGCACCCCGATGACCAGACCGATGACGGTCTGCAGGAGCGTGGCCGTCAGCGAGCCCAGCGACCCGATGACCTGGTCGAGGTCGGCCGACGAGCTGGTGGTCACCGACAACGACTGAGCCGTCAGCGCGAGGCTGACGAACTGCACGATCGCGAGCACCACCGCGATGACGGCGCTGATGCCGAGCACCGTCTTCGGGTCGCGACGGATGTAGCTGATCGCGCCGTCGAGGATCTCGCCGACACCGAGCGGCCGCAGCGGGACGACGCCGGGCTTGGGCGCCTGCGGCACGGCGCCCCAGCCGGCGACCCCGGGCAGCGCGCCGCCGGCGTACTGCGGCGGGTACTGGCCGTACGCCGGCGGCGGGACGCTCGGCGGCGGGTAGGCGGAGGGCGGGGGAGGCGGCGGCGCTGAGCTCCACGCCGGCGGCGGAGGGGCGGCTCCCCAGCCGGGCGCCACCGGCGGCGCGGCGGCGGGCGGGACGGGAGGCGCGGGGGGCACGAGCGGGTCGACCGAGGTCGGCTGCGTGGGGGTCATCTGCGTCGGGGTCGCGTCGGCCCCCGGCGCCGGCGACACCCAGGTCGTGGCTGTGCTGTCCGTGTCCGGCGCGGGCCAGGCAGGGGGAGGCGGGGGCGGCGCCGCCGGCTCGTCGGGCCGCGGCGTGTCCGGGGTCTCGGTCATCGACCGCCGCCCTCCCTCTCTGCTGGGTCGCTGGAGCGCCTGCCTGCAGCCCCGATCGTGCCATGCGGAGCGGCTCGGTCGAGCGACCCGTGCTCCGTACGGAGGAGTGGTGTCCGTCCCAGTGTCCGTGCTGGGGCTCGGGCGGCTCGTTGCTCTCATCTCGGCTGTGTTGTCTGCCGCTCCAAGCTCGTCGCTGTTCCCGCTCCTCGCGTCGCGGCCGCCTCCGCTTCGGGCGCTGGGTCGGCGCCGTTCCAGCGCCGCAAGCCCTCGCTGCGCTCGTCGCGTCGGCCGCCTCCGCTGTCGCGGCGCTGGCGGACCCGGCTCCTGCGTCGTGGGCCCGTCCCCGCCCTCCGCGCCCTCCGCTTCGGCGTCAGTGCCCAGCTCCCGGTCTCGATCGCTCGCGCGGCGGCCATCGCTCCGCTCGGCGCTCCGCCGGCGAGGCTCGGTGCGGGGGCTCATGCTGGGGTTTGGTCGGGAACGTTGGGGGGCACACAGGCGTCGTACCGGCGGCGGGTCCGCTGGGCGCGTTGCGGACGTCAGGCACGGGAGGACAGCATCATGACCACCATGAACGTGGCCGACTGGCGGCGTGAGGTCGAGACGGGTGGGACGATGAGCGGCGTGAAGGGACGAGTGCTGGTCGTCGACGACGACATCGCGCTGGCCGAGATGCTCGGCATCGTGCTGCGCGCCGAGGGCTTCGAGCCCTTCTTCTGCGCCGACGGCGCGAAGGCCCTGAACGCGTTCCGCGACTCCAAGCCCGACCTCGTGCTGCTCGACCTCATGCTCCCCGGCCGCGACGGCATCGACGTCTGCCGGCAGATCCGCGCGGAGTCCGGCGTCCCGATCGTCATGCTCACCGCCAAGAGCGACACGGTCGACGTCGTCCTCGGGCTCGAGAGCGGTGCCGACGACTACGTCGTCAAGCCGTTCAAGCCCAAGGAGCTCGTGGCCCGCGTGCGCACGCGCCTGCGCCGCACCGACCAGCCCGGTCCGGAGACGCTGACGCATCGGCGACCTCGAGATCGACGTCGCCGGCCACTCGGTGAAGCGCGACGGCGAGGCCGATCTCGCTCACCCCGCTGGAGTTCGACCTGCTCGCCGCGCTCGCGCGCAAGCCGTGGCAGGTCTTCACCCGCGAGATCCTGCTGCAGGAGGTGTGGGGCTACCGGCACGCCGCCGACACCCGCCTCGTCAACGTCCACGTGCAGCGCCTGCGCTCGAAGATCGAGCACGACCCCGAGCGTCCGCAGATCGTCGTCACGGTCCGCGGCGTCGGCTACAAGGCAGGTCCTCCGTGACCGCCGCGGTGACGTGATCGCATGACCTTCTGGGCGGAAGGTGCGAGCGCGGATCGACTCCGTCGTACGCCGACCCCGCCAGGCGTGGCGCACGTCGGTGTCGCTGCGCGTGGTCACCACCACGCTCGCCCTGTCGTTGCTCGTCGTCGGTCTCGTCGGCGTCCTGCTGCTCGGCCGGATCAGCGCCGGCGCTCCTCGACGCCAAGGAGCGCGCGTCCGTCGTCGAGGCCGGCAGCGGCGCGGCCGAGGCGCAGCGCCTGCTCGACCGCCGCCGACACCGGACCGACCACGCCGTCGGCGTCGCGGCTCGTCGACACCGTCACGCAGACCCTCGGTCAGCGGGCCGGCAGCCCGCGGCTCTACGAGGTGCTGCTGCTCGCGTCGCCGCCCAACCGCGGCGACACCCCGGAGCGGCGTACGACGAACGTGGCCGAGACCAGCGTCTCGCCCGAGCTGCGCGCGGCGGTGCAGGAGAGCCAGCGCCAGTCGTGGACCTACACCGAGATCCGCTACCTCGACGACCGCACCACCGCGGGCCTCGCCATCGGTGCGCCTCTCTCGGTGCCCGGCGTCGGCCCCTACGAGCTCTACTACCTCTTCCCGCTCACGCAGGAGGAGGCCACGATCGACCTCGTGCGCCGCACGGTGCTCGCGGTCGGCCTGCTGCTCGTGCTGACCCTCGGCGGCATCGCGTACGTCGTCACCCGGCAGGTCGTCTCGCCGGTGCGGCTCGCTGCGCGCACGGCCGAGAAGTTCTCCGCGGGGCACCTCACCGAGCGGATGCGCGTGCGCGGCGAGGACGACCTCGCCCTGCTGGCGAGGTCGTTCAACGAGATGGCCGGCAACCTGCAGGAGCAGATCACCCGGCTCGAGTCGCTCTCGCGCGTCCAGCAGCGCTTCGTCTCGGACGTCTCGCACGAGCTGCGGACGCCGCTGACGACGGTCCGCATGGCCGCCGACGTCCTCTACGAGTCGCGCGACGAGTTCGACCCGGCGACCGCCCGCAGCGCCGAGCTGCTGCAGACCCAGCTCGACCGGTTCGAGGCGCTGCTCGCCGACCTGCTCGAGATCAGCCGGTTCGACGCCGGTGCCGCGGTGCTCGACGCCGACACCGGTCGACCTCCGGGTGCTCGTCGAGCGCTCCGTCGAGGCCGCGGCACCGCTGGCCGAGCGCAAGGGCACGCCGGTGCTCGTCGAGCTGCCGTCCACCGTCACGCTCGTCGAGGCCGACGCCCGTCGTGTCGACCGCGTCCTGCGCAACCTCGTGGTCAACGCGATCGAGCACGGCGACGGCCGGCCGGTCGAGGTCACCGTCGCGCGCAACGAGACGGCGGCGGCGCGTGACGGTCCGCGACCACGGCGTCGGCCTGCGGCCGGGCGAGTCGTCGCTGGTGTTCAACCGCTTCTGGCGCGCCGACCCGGCGCGCGCCCGCACCATCGGGGGCACGGGCCTCGGCCTGTCGATCGCGCTCGAGGACGTGCGCCTGCACGGCGGCTGGCTGCAGGCCTGGGGCGCGCCCGGGCGACGGCGCCAACTTCCGGCATCACGCTGCCGGTGACGGCCGACACGCGTCATCGACGAGTCGCCGCTGCCGCTCGAGCCGGCCGACGCGGGCGCGCGCGTCACGGCGTCGCTGGCGACGCCCTACCGCGCACCCCGCAAGCAGGAGGTGCCGTGATGCGGCACTGGAGGATCGCCGCCCTGGCCGCGGTCGCCGCGCTCCTGACCGGCTGCGCCGGCGTGCCGACGTCCGGGCCGATCGAGCAGGGCCCGGTGCTGGCGGCGCCGGGCGAGGACCAGCTCATCCAGGTCATCGCGCGTCCGCCGCGGCCCGGCATGACGCCCGAGGAGGTCGTGCGCGGCTTCCAGGAGGCGACGGCCAGCAACGAGCCCGGCTTCTCGCGTGGCCGAGCAGTACCTCACCGTGGCTGCGGCCGGGGGCTGGGACCCGGGCGCGGGCGTCCTGGTGTCGTCGACCTCGCGGCCTGGAGTTCGCCACCAAGGACGACGTCGTCGGCGCCGAGGGCACGTTGTCCGGCACGATCGACGACGCGGGCCAGTACTCCGTCGCGGCGCCGGGCACGCCGCTGAAGGCGTCGTACGGCGTCGCCCAGGTGGCGGGCGAGTGGCGGATCTCCTCGTTGCCCAACGGCCTCGTGCTCACGCCCGGCGACATCGACCGCGGCTACCGCACGTTCAACCTCTACTACTTCACGCGCGACTTCTCCACGCTCGTGCCCGATCCGGTCACCGTGCCGCTGTCGGGCTCCGGCCTGCCGACGCAGCTGGTCCGCGGGCTGCTGGCCGGCGCCACGTCGTGGCTGGCCCCGGCGGTGCGCACGGCCTTCCCCGAGGGCACCCGCCTCGCGCTCGACTCGGTGCCCGTGCGCGACGGCGTCGCCGAGGTGGCGCTCACCGACGAGGTGCTCACGGCCGACGACGCGACCCGTCAGGCGCTGTCGGCGCAGCTGGTGTGGACGCTGCGGCAGCTGCCGGACGTCACCGGCGTCCGGATGAGCGTCGGCGGCCAGACCGTGTCGGTGCCGGGCGTGGGTCCGGTGCAGCCGGTCGACTCGTGGGCGACGTACGACCCCGACGTGCTGCCGGACGCGGCGCTGGCGTACGCCGCAGAGCCGCGCGGTCTGGTGTCGATCGACGTCGAGGGTGCGATCGCCGTGGTCGGCAAGTCGCGGCCCGAGATCCTGCGACCCGCGGTCAGTCTCGACTCCACCCGGGTCGCGGGCGTCGGCGCCGACGGCGCGTCGCTGTGGGAGGCGCGGCTCGGTGCCGACCAGACGGCGTCGCGCCGCTACGTCGGCACGGATCTCTCGACGCCGTCGTGGGACCGCCTGGGTGCCATCTGGTTCGTCGACCGCGGGCGCGGTCTCGTCCGCGTGCGCAACGGCGTCGCCACCGTGGTCCCGGTGATGGGCCTGCCCAAGGGCGTGCGCGAGGTCGACCTCACCGCGGTGGCGGTCTCGCGCGACGGCACACGCATGGCGCTGCTCGTGCGCCGCGGCACGCGCGTCGAGCCGCTGGTCGCGCGGCTCGAGAACACTGCGGAGAGCGTGCGGGTCTCGGCGCCGCAGCGCATCGAGTCGGTCATCACCGAGGCGGTCGACCTCGCCTGGCAGGACGCCGACACGCTTGCTCGTCCTCGGTCGCTCGGGCGCCTCGTCGCTCGAGGTCGTGGCGCTGGGCGTCGGCTCCTCCCGCGTACGCCGCGCAGGCGCTCCGGAGGGTGCGGTCACCATCGCCGCGGGCCCGGGTCGCGCGACCCTCGTCGGCACGGCGCAGGACCTCTACCGCAACGGCGGCAGCACCTGGACCCGCCTGGCCGCCGGCACCGACCCCACCTACCCCGGCTGACCGATGACGTGTGCTCAGCGGCGGCCAGGGGCTCCGCTGGACCCGCATCTCGGGGTCAGGCCTGCTTGGCGGCCAGGTAGGCGCGGAGCTCGCGGCTGAACGACGAGCCCTCGAGCTCGAGGCCCTGCTGCCGCGGCTGGTGCAGCAGCGAGCGCTTCACCTCGGCGTGGTGCTCGGACGGCACCGCGCCGTGCGGGTCGTGACGCAGCGCCTCGGCGCAGGCCGCGGACAGGCTCTCCCACCAGGCGTCGAACGGATGCCCGTGGGCGGCGATGAACGCCTCTCGCGCACCCTCGGCCCAGTGGTCGACGAGGTGGTTCTTGCCGCGCAGACGGCGTACGTCGTCCCAGCTGGTGACCTCGACCGGGTCGCGCCGCTCGTCGAACGTCGCGACGTAGCGGTCGTCGGCCGTGCGCACGATCTCGAGCATGCGCTCCGACATGCCTCCCACAGTACGGCGCTCCTGGGGACGGCGCGTGCGGGCGTCGCAGGCGCGCGGACATCATGCGGCGTGCTCTCCTCGCTGCTCGGGCTCGTCGCGACGTCGACGTGCGCCGGGTGCCGGGGCGAGGGCGGCCCGCTGTGCGCGTCGTGCGCCGCGCTGCTGCGCGGTCCGGCGTACGACGCTCCCGTGAGTCCGCGCCCGCCGGGGCTGCCCGCGGTGCTCGCGGTGGCGGCGTACGACGGACCGGTGCGCGAGGCGGTCGTGGCGTTCAAGGACCACGGGCGCTGGTCGCTGCGGACGCACCTCGGCGACGCCCTCGCGCGCTCGGTGGCGGCGGCGCTGCTGCTCGCGCCGGACCAGCGGCGGACCGTGCTCGTGCCTGCGCCCGGCTCGCCGGGATCGGCAGCGCGAGCGCGACGGCGACCATGTGCGCGAGCTCGCGCACCGCGCTGCCCAGGTGCTCCGCCGCGAGGGCGTGCGCGTCTCCGTCGTCCCGGCGCTGACCTCCGTGCGCCGCCGCCGCGACCAGGTGGGCCTCGACCGCGCCGCCCGGGCGGCCAACCTGGCGGCCTCGATGGCGCCCACCACCGCGGCGCTGCGCCTCCCGCGCGACGTGCCCGTCGTGCTCGTCGACGACGTCGTCACCACCGGCGCCACCCTCGGGGAGGCGGCCCGCGCGCTGCGGGCGTGCGGGGTCGAACCGGTGGCCGCGGCCGTCGTGGCGGCCACCACCCGATCGGCTCTCCGCAGCGACGCGCGCACCTCGCCGTCTTCGGCCTAGGGTGGGTCTGTGGCACCCGTCCGGGTCCGTGGTTGCGTCCCTGAAGGGGTTCCGGTCGCCGGAGCCCCTCGGGGGCAAGCCGATGCCAGCCGCAGGCAAAACGGTCCACGTAAGGCGACTCTTCGTCGTTCGATCACGGTGCGGTTTAGAGGTAAGTCCTGCCCCGTCCACGAGACACAGTGCTCGCGGGTCCGGGAGAAGGGGAGTAGTCGCAACATGCCCGACCGGGCGCGGCGAGACCCTCAGCAGGCGAATGTGGGGTCGAAGACCAGGTCGGCCGGACGGGTGTCGCGCTCAAGGCCACCGCTCGTGCACCTCGAGAAGGAAGGTGACGTCGCATGACCACCCTGAATGCGCCCGTCGACATCGTCGTACGGGGTCGGCACCTCGATCTGTCGCAGCGGTTCCGCGACCACGTCACGGACAAGCTCGGCACGCGTCGATCGGTTCGGTGTCACCCTGTCGCGCGTCGACGTGGAGGTCACGAAGGAGAGCAACCCGCGGCAGAGCGAGCGAGCCTTCGAGGTCGAGCTCACCTGCGTGGGTCGCGGTCCCGTGATCCGCGCGGAGGCCGCCGCGGCCGACAAGTACGCCGCCCTCGACCTGGCCTACGGCCGGCTCGAGGAGCGCCTGCGCCGCGCCGCCGACCGCCGCAACGGCAAGTACCGCAAGAGCTCGGTCGTGCCGCGCGTGATCGAGGAGGTCGTCGCCGAGGAGATCGAGGCGATCCCGGACGACGTCGAGGCCGACGTCGTGTACGAGGACGGCCCGATCGTGGTGCGCGACAAGACGCACCCGAGCACGCCGATGACGGTCGCCGAGGCGCTGCACGCGCTCGAGCTCGTGGGGCACGACTTCTTCCTGTTCCACGACGTCGACACCGGTCTTCCGACGGTGGTCTACAAGCGCCGCGGCTACGACTACGGCCTGCTGCGCATCTCCTCGCACGACTCGCCGGACGTCGAGATCGGCTCCTAGTCACGACGGCGTGACCCGCTGCAACCAAGGGCGGCACCGGTTTTCCGGTGCCGCCCTTGGGCGCGAGACGCCCGTGCCATGATGCGACGCGTGACGCCTGGCCCGAACTCACCGGTACGGGTGGTCGTCGCGGACCGGCAGCCGCTGTTCCGGCGCGGCGTGGCCGACGTCATCGCGGACGAGCCCGACCTCGTCGTCGTGGGGGAGACCGACGACGCGGGAGCGCTCGTCGAGGTCGTGACCCGCGGTCGTGCCGACGTCGTGCTCCTGGATCTCGGCGTACGCGGCGGGGGAGTCGACGCCTGCGCGGTGCTGCGCGACACTCAGCCCGACGTCCGCGTGGTGGTGCTCACCCACGCCGACGACGACGCCGACCTCGGCCGGCGCCGTGCGCGCCGGCGCCCGCGGCTACCTGCTCAAGGACACGACGCCGAACGAGCTCGTCCACGCCGTGCGCGCCGTGGCCGCCGGCAGCTCGCTGCTCTCGCCCGCGATGGCGACCCGCCTGCTCGACGAGTTCGCGGTCCTCGTACGCCGCCAGGACGGGCCCGCGGAGGGCACCGGCTCGCTGTCACGGCGCGAGCTCGAGGTGCTCACGCTCGTCGCGCAGGGGCTCAACAACCGGTCGATCGCCGAGCAGCTGTTCATCAGCGAGAACACGGTGAAGAACCACATCCGCAACATCCACGAGAAGCTGCAGGTGCACTCGCGGATGGAAGCCGTCGTGCGCGCGGTGCGCGAGGGCGTCCTGCAGATCGCGTGACGCCGCTCGCCGTCCCCGCCGCGCGCTAGGTTCGGCGCTCGTGACGGACTCCCTCTCGCTCGACGAGGCGCGTGCGGTGGTGCTGCACGCGCAGGGGCTGGTGCCGGGCGTGCTGCCGCTGCGGCCGGCGCAGGCGCCGCGGCCTCCGCCGCGACGGCGCTCGCCGCGGTCGAGGCGACGCTGCGCCGCCTCGGGGCCGTGCAGCTCGACACCGTCAGCGTGCTCGCGCGCAGCCACGAGCTGGTGCAGTACGCGCGGCTCGGCGCCGTCGGCCGCGAGGCCGTCGAGACCGCGTACTGGGGCGGCGGCCGCGGCGTCGACCACCCCGGTGAGGCGACGTCGTTCGAGTACTGGTCGCACGCCGCCTGCGTGCTGCCCGTGGAGGAGTGGCCCTGGTTCGCCTTCCGTCGCCGCTTCCTCCGTCGGCGCGGGCTCCGCTGGCACGACGTGCCGACCGCCGCGCTGGACGCGTTGCGCGACAAGCTGCGCGCCGAGGGGCCGCTCACGACCACCGAGCTCGGCGGTGCCAAGAAGGGCGGCGAGTGGTGGGACTGGTCGGAGTCGAAGGTCGGGCGTCGAGTGGCTGCTCGACATCGGCGACGTCGTCTGCGTGCGCCGCGTCGGGTGGCGGCGGGTGTACGACCTCGCCGAGCGCGCGATCCCCGAGGCCCGCGCACGCCCGGCCCCGGCTGGATCGACGACGACGGCATTCGCCGGGCCCGACGACGACACCTGCCTCGCGCGAGCTGCTGCGCGGTCGGTCCGCGTCTGCGGCGTCGGTACGTCCACGGACGTCGCCGACGTCCACCGCCTCGGCAGCGTCACCGAGCCGCGCGCCCGCGGCTCGAGCGTCTCCTCGCCGAGCTCGTCGAGGCGGGCGAGGTCCGGCGCGTGACGGTGCAGGGGTGGAAGGGCACGGCGTACGCCGACGCCGCGGGCCTCGACGCGCTCGCGGCCGGGGAGCTCGGCGGGCGCTCGCGCACCACGCTGCTCTCGCCGTTCGACTCGCTGGTCTGGCACCGCGGCCGCACGGCGCGGCTGTTCGACTTCGACTACCTGATGGAGCTCTACGTCCCGCAGGAGCAGCGCCTGCACGGCTACTTCACGATGCCGGTGCTGCACGGCGGCAGGCTCGTGGCGCGCGTCGACCCCAAGCGGGAGAAGGACGTGCTGACCGCGCGCCAGGTGACCTTCGAGGTCGGGCCGCGCGGCGGGGTGCCCGCCTCGGCCGTCGCCGGCACCGCCGTCGGCGCTGCGCGAGGCGGCCCGCTGGGTCGGCTGCGGGTCGGTCGCGCTCGGGCGGGTGGTGCCGGAGTCGGCGGCGCCGGCGCTGACCGCGGCGCTGGCCGAGGCCTGAGCCGCCGTACCATCGAGTCCCTGCCCACGCCGTCCGAGGAGTCCCGGTGCCGCGCACGATCGAGCGCTCGATCGAGATCGCCGCGCCCGCGAGCCGGGTGTGGTCGGTCATGGTCGACGTCGAGGCGATGCCCGGCTGGTCGCCGTCGATGACCTCGGTGGTGCTCGAGACGCCAGGCCCGCTCGCGGTCGGTTCGGTGGCGCTGATCGTGCAGCCGAAGCTCTCGCCCACCCGGTGGACCGTGACCGAGCTGGTGCCGGGCGAGTCGTTCACGTGGCGCTCGAAGGGCCTCGGCACCACGTCCACCGGCCGCCACACGGATCGAGCCGGCGTCCGTCGGCCGTGTCACGGTGCACCTGTCGATCGAGTTCTCCGGCCTGTCGTCGCGGCTCACCGGGATCATGGGCGAGAGCTACACGCGCAACGCGCTCAAGTTCGAGGCCGAGGGGCTCAAGGAGTACTGCGAGGCCACCCGGCGCGGACCGCGCCGCTGATCACTCCGGCTGCGACCCCGCGCGTGCCAGCCGCAGCACCGCCTCGACGGCGGCCAGCTGCTCGTCGACCTCCCACGCCAGCGTCGCGTCGCCGACGGTCAGCTCGGTGACCGACCACCCCGGCACCTCCGCGGCGCGCCACCAGCCGAACACCGCGGTGCTGGTGAGCTCCATCGTCGCGAGCGACGCCTCGGCGAGCGCCTCGTGGTCGAGGTCGACGAGCACGCGGAAGGCGTTGGTGTGCGGCGGCTGGGGATGCACGCGTACGCCGTCCATCGCAGCGAGCCCCGCGTTGAGCTCCCCGGCTCGTGCGACGTAGTCGTCCATCAGCGGCAGGCGGCGACGCAGCCCGTCGCGTGCGGCGACGGCGTACGGGAGCAGCGTGAAGAGCCGGCCGCCGTGGCGGTGCTGCCAACGTCGGGCCTCCGCGACCAGGTCGGCCGGGCCGGCGAGGACGGCGCCGGCCGGCCCGCCGAGCCCCTTGTAGAAGGAGACGTAGACCGAGTCGGCGAGCGCGGCGATCTCGGCGTACGACCGGTCGAAGTGCGTCCGGCACTCCCAGAGCCGAGCACCGTCGAGGTGCAGCGGCACCCCGCGCTCGTGCGCCCGCTCGCTGAAGGCCACCAGCTCGTCCCAGGTCGGGAGCAGGTAGCCGGGCTCGCGCAGCGGCAGCTCGAGCGTCACCGCGGCGAGCGGTCCGGCCAGCCCGTCGAGGTCGGCGACCGTGGCCGGGCGAGGCTCGTCGGTGAGGCGCTGCAGGCGCAGGCCGTGCAGCTCCGGCAGAGCGTCGAGCTCGTGCACGACGAGGTGGGACATGCCGTGCACCGCGACGGCCGTCGTCCCGGCGCGATCGGCCCAGGAGCGCAGGGCGGCCTGCTGCGCCATGATCCCGCTCGGCATGAAGACGGCGGCCTCCATGCCGAGGAGCTCGGCCACCTCGGCCTCGAGCGCGGCCACCTCGCCGCCCTCGCCGTAGCGATCGAGGTCGGGCTCGCTCGTCGCGGCCGCGATCTCCGCGAGCCACGCGGCGGGCGCGACGTCGCCGTGCCCTAGCAGCCAACGGGTGCAGCCGCGCCGGGCGGCGGCCCGCCGCGCCTCGAGCTCGGGGTCCTGGGGTGGCATGGCGCCACCGTAGGCCTCGGCGCCTCCAGGCTGATCGAGATTCCGGGCCGGCTTCAGGACACCCGGAGGCCGAGGGCGCCGCCCACCCATCGGCGCACGGCGTCCGCCGCCTCCGGCTGGGGCGCGCAGCCGGCCCGCGCCGAGGCCTCGCACCGCGGCGGTGCCGTCCTCGATCCGGACGACCACCTCGCCGACGGACTCGCCGGTGGTGATCTCGCGGACGGCGAAGCCGAGCAGGTCGCCGTGGCGCCAGCCGTCGAGCCGTGCGTGCCGTTCGGCCAGCAGGTCCGCGCCGTGGAAGCCCTGCTCGAGCAGCAGGTCGTCGAGGTCGGCGTACGCCGCCGGCCACGGACGCAGCTGCCACGTCCCGGCCACCAGCTCGGTGGGATCGACGCCGCTCATCGGACGTCGGTGCGCGGCAGGTCCTCGGCGAGCAGCCCGCCGACCCAGTGGTCGAGGCGTTCCCCGCGCCGGCTCTCGCCCCGGCGCAGCAGGCCTTCGACGACGTAGCCGTTGGCCTCGGCGACGTGGCGCGAGGCATCGTTGCCGGCCACGGCGTACCAGGTGATGCGGGTGAGGCCGAGCGCGTCGACGCCCCACGTGCTGATGAGGCGCACCGCCCGCGTCATGAGCCCGACGCCCGCGACCGGCGGGCGACATCCAGTAGCCCACCTCGGCCACGCCGCCGGGGTCGCCGGTCAGGTCGATGTCGTGCAGGCCCACCATCCCGAGCAGCGTGCCGGGGTCGGCCGCGTCGCACACGCCGAACACCGCGGTGGTCGACTCCGCCCAGCCCTGCTCCACGGAGGTCCGCAGGAAGTCGCGGGCGTCGGACTCGGCGTACGGCGTCGGGACGCGCGTGAAGTGCACGACCAGCGGGTCGCGGACGGCGGCGACGATGGCGGGCACGTCGGCCTCGACCGGGCGGCGCAGGAGGGCGACGCCGTCGGTGAGCTCCGGGCGCGGGGGCAGGGCGGTGGGTGCTGCCGTGGCGGTCATGGCGCCATCCCATCGCACCGGCGGGGCGGTCGCCGAGCGGGTTTGGGTCTTGCGGATGCGGCGCCTCGTGACCCAACGGTTACCATCGTCCGGAGGGCGGGAATCCCGCCCGTACCGTCGCGCCCGACAGGGGCGCGTGCGCTCAGGCTGACAAGGACGATTACTGGTGTCGAAGATCCTCGACAAGATCCTCCGTGCTGGTGAAGGCCGCCTGCTCAAGAAGCTCGAGTCGATCGCCGTCCAGGTCAACGCGCTCGAGGACGACTTCGTCGACCTCAGCGACGCCGAGCTGCGCGCGAAGACCGACGAGTACCGCGAGCGGTACGCCGACGGCGAGACCCTCGACGAGCTGCTCCCCGAGGCCTTCGCCACCGTCCGCGAGGCCGCCACGCCGCACCCTCGGCCAGCGGCACTACGACGTCCAGATCATGGGCGGCGCGCGCGCTGCACCTCGGCAACATCGCCGAGATGAAGACCGGTGAGGGCAAGACCCTGGTCTCGACGCTGCCGGCGTACCTCAACGCGCTCTCCGGCGACGGCGTGCACGTCGTCACGGTCAACGACTACCTCGCCGAGCGCGACTCGGAGTGGATGGGCCGCGTCCACCGGTTCCTCGGCCTGTCGGTCGGCGTGATCCTGGCCAACATGCGCCCCGACGAGCGGCGCGTCGCCTACGACTGCGACATCACCTACGGCACCAACAACGAGTTCGGCTTCGACTACCTGCGCGACAACATGGCGTGGTCGATCGAGGAGCTCGTGCAGCGCGGCCACAACTTCGCCATCGTCGACGAGATCGACTCGATCCTCATCGACGAGGCCCGCACGCCGCTCATCATCAGCGGCCCGGCCGACGCCGCCGACCAAGTGGTACAACGAGTTCGCCCGTCTCGTGCCGCGCCTCAAGCGCGGCGACGAGGCGAAGGGCATCCGGCGACTACGAGGTCGACGAGAAGAAGCGCACCGTCGGCATCCTCGAGTCCGGCGTCGCCAAGGTCGAGGACTGGCTCGGCATCGACAACCTCTACGAGTCGGTCAACACCCCGCTCGTCGGCTACCTCAACAACGCGCATCAAGGCCAAGGAGCTCTTCAAGCCGCGACAAGGACTACGTCGTCATGAACGGCGAGGTGCTCATCGTCGACGAGCACACCGGTCGCATCCTGGCCGGCCGCCGCTACAACGAGGGCATGCACCAGGCGATCGAGGCCAAGGAGGGCGTGGAGATCAAGCAGGAGAACCAGACCCTCGCCACGATCACGCTGCAGAACTACTTCCGCCTCTACGACAAGCTCTCCGGCATGACCGGTACGGCGATGACCGAGGCCGCCGAGTTCGACCAGATCTACAAGCTCGGCGTCGTGCCGATCCCGACCAACCGCGCCGTGCAGCGCCTCGACGAGCCCGACCTCATCTACCGCACCGAGCAGGCCAAGTTCAACGCCGTCGTCGACGACATCGCCGAGCGGCACGAGAAGGGCCAGCCGGTCCTGGTCGGCACCACGAGCGTCGAGAAGTCCGAGCACCTGTCGAACCTGCTGCGCAAGCGCGGCGTGCCGCACGAGGTGCTCAACGCGAAGTTCCACGAGCGCGAGGCCGCGATCGTCGCGCAGGCCGGCCGCAAGGGCGCCGTCACCGTCGCCACCAACATGGCCGGTCGCGGCACCGACATCATGCTCGGCGGCAACACCGAGTTCATGGCCGCGGCCGAGCTGGCGCAGCAGGAGCTCAGCCCGGTCGACACCCCCGAGGAGTACGAGACGGCGTGGCCGGCGGCGCTCGAGCAGGCCAAGAAGGCCGTGGCCGCCGAGCACGAGGAGGTCGTCGACGCTCGGCGGGCTCTACGTGCTCGGCACCGAGCGGCACGAGTCGCGCCGCATCGACAACCAGCTGCGCGGCCGCTCCGGCCGTCAGGGCGACCCGGGCGAGACGCGGTTCTACCTCTCGCTCGAGGACGACCTGATGCGCCTGTTCAAGGCCGACATCGTCGACTCGTTCCTGCGCCGGTTCAACGTGCCGGACGACGTGCCGATCGAGGCGAAGATGGTCAGCAACGCCATCCGCTCGGCGCAGACCCAGGTCGAGGCGCAGAACTTCGAGATCCGCAAGAACGTCCTCAAGTACGACGAGGTCATGAACCGCCAGCGCGTGGTCATCTACGAGGAGCGCCGCCGGGTCCTCGAGGGCGAGGACCTGCACGAGCAGGTCCGCGGCTTCCTCGACGACACCATCGAGGGCTACGTCGTGGCCGAGACCGCCGACGGCTACGCCGGAGGACTGGGACCTCGACCGGCTCTGGACCGCGCTCGGCACGCTCTACCCGGTCGGCGTCACGCAGTCGACGAGCTGATCGAGGCGTCCGGCGGCGGCACGCGGCGGGCTCACGCGCGAGTTCCTCACCGAGGAGCTGCGGGCCGACGCGCAGCGCGGCGTACGACGAGCGCGAGGAGACGCTCGGCGCGGAGGTCATGCGCGAGCTCGAGCGTCGCGTCGTGCTCTCGGTGCTCGACCGCAAGTGGCGCGAGCACCTCTACGAGATGGACTACCTGCAGGAGGGCATCGGCCTGCGCGCCATGGCGCAGAAGGACCCGCTCGTCGAGTACCAGCGCGAGGGCTACGACGCTGTTCAACGCGATGATGGACTCCATCAAGGAGGAGTCCGTCGGCTACCTGTTCAACGTCGAGGTCGAGGTCGGCGAGCAGCCCGGTGTCGGCGTCGACGACGACGAGGAGGCCGCCGAGGTCGAGGCGCTCGAGGCCCTGCTCGACGCCCCGGTCACCGCGGCGCCGGCGATCAGCGCCAAGGGGCTCGGGCCGCAGCGCCCCACGCACCTCGAGTACACCGCTCCGTCGGTCGACGGCGAGGCCGGTGTCGTGCACGCCTCCGAGGAGGTCGAGGAGGCCATCCCCGAGCTCGGTCCGGACGCGTCGCGCGCCGAGCGTCGCCGCGCCGAGCGGGCGGCGCGCAAGCGCGGCGGCGGCCAGAAGTAGCCGCGCCAGGACGGTCCGACCGGCCCGTCCACCGCACCAGCCGACCGGCCGGGTCCCCCTCGGGGGCCCGGCCGATGTCGTGTGACCTGCTTCACCTGCCGTGCGGGGAGTGATCACTCAGCGTTCGTATTTCGGCCACGACAGGGCCAATCGGGTAGGCCGGACTTAAGGGTCGACATCTCACCGCCGAAGCCCACCAAGTGTTCCCGGAGCGGAACGCGGGACAAGGCCGAGCACGTGAGCCAGGCCCAGCAGCACCGGGTCATCGGCGACCAGCGCCTCCACGGGCACGCCTGTGGGGGCACGACCGAGGAGACCTACGTGAGTCGTCATAGCAACGCTCCCGCCCGACATGGACGTCAGAACCCCCTGCGCCTCGCAGACGCACGCAGCCGCACGATCGCCGGCCTCGCCGCCGCGGGGATGCTGGCCACCGTCGCCCTCGGCCTCGGGTCGACCGCCCAGGCCGAGGTCAACGCCGTTCCCGACCCCAGCTTCGAGGCGGGCACGTCGGCATGGTTCGTCACCACCGGTGCGAAGCTCGCCCGGGTGACCCCCGGCTACAGCGGCAACTTCGCCGCCCGCGTCACCAACAGCAGCACCAAGAGCCTCACCGTCGCGCTCAACGACAAGGTCAACACCGTCGCCAAGACGGTGAAGGGCCAGCGCTACACCGCGACCGCCTGGATCCGGCCCTCGGCCGCCAAGCAGAGCGTGGCCATCCGCCTCATGGAGTACGCCGGGTCCTCGTACAAGGGCCAGGCGCTCGGCAAGGCGTACCTGACGAGCACGGGCTGGAAGAAGCTCACCGTCTCCTACGTCGCCGCGACCGACGGCGCGACGCTCGACCTCAACATCCTCAACTGGCAGCTCAAGCCGGCGGCGTTCTTCGACGTCGACGACGTCTCGCTGCCGCTGCCCGGCCCGGCCGCCGCCGCGCCGGCGCCGGCCCCGACGCCGGCGAAGCCAGCACCGACCACGCCGGCTCCGGACCCGACCACGCCGGCCGCGGAGCCGACCACGCCGGCCCCGGCCCCGACGACCCCGACACCGTCCGCCGAGCCGACGACGCCGGCGCCGGCACCGACGACTCCGGCTCCGAGCGGCTGGCAGCTGAGCTTCTCCGACGAGTTCAACGGCACCGCCGTCGACTCGACGAAGTGGAACACGCGCAACAACACGTCGCTGTCCTACGAGGAGTCCTACCTGCTGGCGCGCAACGTCAACGTGAGCGACGGCGTCCTCAACGTCACCGCCAAGCGCGAGACCGTCGGCGCGAAGAACTACACCTCGGGCTACCTCGACTCGATCGGCAAGTTCTCGCAGCGCTACGGCCTGTGGAAGGTGCGCGCCAAGCTCAACACCCCGATCGGCCAGAGCCAGGGCCTGTGGCCCTGCCCGCTGTGGCTGCGCGGCGACACGTCCCCGATGGAGATCGACGTCGTCGAGGGTTGGGGCACCGGCGCGACGCCCATCAACAACTACCGCGTGGGCTCGGCCTCGACCTCGATCCACCAGAACACCATGGGTGGTGGGGGCAAGGTCTCCGGCTGGCTCTCGCCCGCCGGCACCGACCTCTCGGCCGACTTCCACGTCTACGAGGTCGAGTGGGCCCCTGACTTCATCGCCGTGCGCGTCGACGGCGTCGAGAAGGTCCGCGCCACCCCGGCCAACGCGCCGTGGGCGTTCAGCGGCACCGACTTCGCGGGCAAGGCCAACATGCGGCTGAACCTGCAGGTCGCCAAGGACGGGTCGTACTACGGCGGCGTCGACGCGAACACGGCGTTCCCCTCGACGCTCCAGGTCGACTACATCCGGGTGTACACGAAGTAGTCACCACCACGATCGCGAGGAGCCCCGGGCCGACGCCCGGGGCTCCTCGCGCGTCCTGGCCCGGGCGGGGTCAGAGCAGCGCGAGCCGCGTGCAGCGCCACCGGCCGTCCCAGCCCTCGAGGCGCACGGCCATGGCACGGGCGCGCGTGCCCCCGAGAACCACGGCGCTGGCCTCGACGACGCCGTCGACCGGCTCGCACAGGTGCAGCGAGCTCACCGTGCGTCGTGCCCGGCCGCTCGCCGCGCCCGCCGCGGGTCGCACCGGCCCGGACGCGACGTGGGCGCTGAGCTCGGCGTACACCTCCGGGGAGAGCCAGCGGACGAGCTGCTGGCGCGGGCGCTCGCGGCCGAGCACCTCGAGCACGGCCTGCACGAGCTGAGCGGTCCACGGCCCCGGGTCGGGCAGGTCGGCGCGCGCCGTGGGCACCTGGGCCACCGCGGGATCGGTGTCGTCGACGGCGCCCGGCCGGGGCACGAGTCGCAGCGCGTGGTCGGCGGCGGGCTCAGCCGGGGCGCCGCCGGGCAGCACCCACTCGAGCGCGAGCGTGCCCTGCACCGGTGCGTGCGGCACGGGACGGCGCCGGATGGTGCGCGTGATGGCGGGAGCGGGACGCCGCAGCGCGACGACCTCGGGGGAGGGGCGGGCGGGGTCGGCCGCGGAGGCGGCGCGGGCGGGCCGTGCGGTCATGGGTCACCGTCGATCAGGGTCCAGGGACAGCGCCGAGGGCACGGGGGTGCCGGTGGATGGCGCGGGAGCGGCGTGCGGCTGCGTCGGCGTCCCTGCCGAGCGGCGACCCGGGACCAGCAGTCGCTGGCCCGGGACGATGAGGGAGGGGTCGGGACCGATGACCCCCCGGTTGACGGCGTACCAGCGCGGCCACGCGCGGGCGACCTGCTCGGCCGAGGCGCGGGCGGGCAGATGGCGGCGGGCGATGTCCCACAGCGTGTCGCCCGGACGGACGACGTACACCTGACGAGGTACGACGCCGGCCGTGGCGCTTGCCGTGGCGGAGGCAGGCGCGGGGCGGGAGGGGGCGGGAGGGGCCGGCGCCGAGGCGGCGGCCACCGGGGGCGCCGCGGCCGCGGCCGGAGCGCTCAGCCCCACGACCGTCGCGACCAGTCGGCGGACGAGACCGGGGCGCAGGGCCCGTGCCGCGCGGGAGGCGGCCGACGCGAGCGCCCCTGTGCTGCGGGCCAGGACCTCGGCCGTGCCCACCAGGAGCACGCGGAGGACGACCAGGCCGCCGAGCAGGACGACGGCGAGCTCGAGCGCCCCGCCCGCCGTCTGCTGCATCCCCACGATGTCTCCCGTATGCCTTCGTTTACCTGTGTTTGCCTATGACAGCATTCATCGGCATCCGATGGCAAGGCGCGGCAACGAGCCTGGGGACGGTGCAGGTGCCCGAGGTTGCCGGGAGGGAGCCCCGGGGCCTGGCGTGGCATCGGGGTCGTCGCCGCGCGGCCAGGGACGACCCGTGCGCGGGTCGTCCCTGGCCGACCGGGCCTACTTCGGCGAGGTCAGGCCGTTCCCCCCACGGGTGAGCTCGGTGACGGCGACCGGGGCGGCCGCCGCGGCCGTCACGGCGGTCGGGATCAGGACGAAGGACGTCCGCGAGATGGAGAAGGGATTGGCTCCGAACGCGACCTGGATGAACAGGTTGGCGCTGCGGTCGCCCGACAACGTGATCGGCGCCGGCAGCGAGTAGAGGCGGCAGGCCGTGTCGGTGCGGCTGGTGGGATCGCTGAAGGTGAGCGAGCGGGTGCCGGCGCCGGTGGTCGAGCCCTGCGTGTTGATCTCCACGTAGGTCAGCGTGTTCCCGGTGCCGGCCTCGTAGCAGAGCTCGACACCGGACAGCGCGAGGGAGCGCCCGTAGAGCACGGGCGACAGGTCGGGCTGGACCATGAGGAATTCGGATCCCGCAGTCGGCCGCGTCCACTGGGTCAGGCTGGAGAAGTTCGTCGCCGTCAGCGTCGAGGTCGTGTAGAAGGTCCGCCATGCCGACGGGGCGGCCTGCACCCGGATCTGGCCCGTGTTGCGCACGAACGCCGTGCTGTCGAGCCCGTCGAGATTGGCCGCGTTGGTCGCGTTGGCGGCCGTCGTCGCCGTGACCGCCGTGGCCGCCCGCACCACGGGCCGGGCACCGGGGCTCAGGGCTCCGAGCTTGTTGGCGAGCCGGGCGAGCTCCTGCCGCGTGGCGCCCTTCTTGGGGCAGAACTTCTTCGGGGCGCAGCGCCCGACGACGCCCGCGGAGTACGCAGCCTGGATGTCCTTGTAGTACGGGCTCGTGCTCGGCACGTCGGTGAACTTCGTGACCGCGACGACCGTGGTCGGGATCGCCACCACGAGGGTGGCAGCCACCACCCCGGCGATCAGCGTGGATCTGCGGTGGAGCAGTCGTGCCGTCATGAGGGAACCTCCGGCTGCGCCGTGTCCGCCGGACGGCCGGGCTGTCCCGGACCGGGATCTCCGAGCGGGGACGCGTCCGCATGACGGTACGCACGCCCCGGACCAGATTCCACGACCGCGACGCTGCGCCGCGCCACCGTCACGCACCGTCCCGATCCCATCGCCCTGCGTGTTCCGCCGGCAATGACCCGGCTCAGGCGCACGGGTGACGCCGGCGCGCCTCATCGCCGCCGAGATGTGCAGGCTGGGGGCGAGGGCCGACTGGCCGGAGGTGCGGCATGGAGAGTCGGGACGACGAGCGCAGCCTGGTGGCCTCGCTGGAGGCCGACCTCGCGGCGATCGCGGCCGCGGACGCCGACCTCGAGCGCGACGCCGAGGTGGCCGAGCGCACGCGGATCGAGCGGGGCGCGCTCACCCTCGCCGACCGGTTGCGCGCCGTGCGCTCGCCCGTCGAGGTCGCCACCTTCGGCGACGGGCGTCACGCGGGCCGCGTCGCGGAGGTCGTCCAGGACGCCGTGATCCTCACCTCGGTCGTGACGACCGCGGCGCACCCCGGCGCGGAGCACCTGATCCGGCTCGATGCCGTCGTCGCGCTGCGCGGGCTCGGCCGAGCCGTCGCGCGCCGCACCTCGCCGGTGCCGTCGCGCACCATGACGTCGGTGCTGCGCTCGTGGTGCCGCGACCGGTCGCAGATCGGGATCCTGCTCGTCGACGGCGCCGTGCTCGCAGGTCTCGCGTCGGCGGCGTACGCCGACCACCTCGAGGTCTCGCTCGGCGGCGGCGACGTGGTGACGGTGCCCTACGCGGCCATCGCCGTGGTGAGCCGCTGACTCAGTCGAGCGGCGCGGCCTCGTCGCGACCGAGCGGGTGCGCGCGGACGAAGTCGGCGGTCTCGGCGTACATGCGCGCGATGTAGGACTCGAGCTCGGTGGCCTCGACGCGCCACTGCCCGCGGCCGCCGACCTTGATGGCCGGCAGGTCGCCGCTGCGCACCAGCGCGTAGGTCTGCGACGCCGAGATGTTGAGCGTCTCCGCCACGTCGGCGAGGGTCAGGAACCGAGGGGCCACCCGCCCATCCTCGCATCGGCCGACGGCCACGTGGGTGACCGTCGCCGCGCGTTGTGGACGCCGGGACGAGCACTCTCGAGGCATGGCCGCCCCCGCCAGCCCACCCGCCCGTCGTGCCGGTGCTGGACGACGCGACCTGCGCCTCGCGCTCGGCGTCGTGCTGGTGGTCGCGTCGGTCGTGATCGGCAGCCGGGTGCTCGCCTCCGCCGACGACCGCGTCCCGGTCTGGTCGGCCGCAGCGTCGCTCGCCACCGGGACGACGCTCGACCGCCGACGACCTCGTCGCCACGCCCGTCGCGGTCGACGACCTCGCGGCGTACGCCGCCGACGCTCCGAGGACCTCGTCGGCCTCCGGCTCACCCGCGACCTCGGCACCGGCGAGCTCGTGCCGCGCTCGGCGCTCGCCACGCGCCGCCGGGGTCGACCGACGGCTCGTCACCGTGCCCGTCGACCCGCTGCACGCGCCGCCGTCGCTGGCGCGCGGGCGAGCGGGTCGACGTCTACGTCTCGCCGCGCGACGGCGCCTCGGTCGGCGACGGCGTCGACGTGCTGCCGGCCCTGGTGCTCGCCGGCGCCCTCGTCGCCGATCCCGGTGCCGCCGACGCGACCGGCGCCACCGACCAGGTCGGCGTGGTGCTCGACGTGGCCGCCGCCGACGCCGATCGCGCGGTCGCCGCCGCGCGCGGCGGCGAGGTCGATCTCGTGCGGGTGGGCAGCGCGCCGTGACCGGCCACCCGGTGCTGCTGCTGCTCGGTCCCACCCCGTGGGAGGGGCCGTTCGTGGCCGGGCTCGCGCACCCGTCGAGCCGGGTCGCCATCGAGCGCCGGTGCCTCGACACCGCCGACCTCCTGGCCTGCGCCGAGTCGGGTCTGGGCCGTGTCGCGATCGTGGGTGCGGACGCGCCGCGGGTCGACGCCGACGTCGTCACCCGGCTGAGGCGCCTCGGGGTCGCGGTCGTCGCGGTCGTCGGCTCGGGCGACGACGAGGCCTACGCGCTCATGCGCCGCTGGGGCGCCGACGCCGTGGTGACCGTCGACCGCGAGGAGCTCGGAGCCGCGGTGCGGATGGTCGCGCACGCGGTGCTCGCGGTGGTGCACGACGACGAGGACCCGGCGTACGCCGACGTCGCGCCGCAGCTCGAGCCCGGCGGCAACCTCGTCGCGGTGTGGGGACCGACCGGCGCGCCGGGGCGCACCTCGGTGGCGGTCGCGAGTCGCCGACGAGGTCGCGCGGCGCGGGTGCTCGGTGCTGCTGGTCGACGCCGACACGTGGGGCGCGTCGATCACCGTCGCCCTCGGCATGGTCGACGACGGCGCCGGGCTCGCCTCGGCCTGTCGTCGCGCACTCGCGGGCACCCTCGACATCGCCGCGCTGATGGCGCTGGCGCGCGAGATCCGCCCGGGCTTCACGGTGCTGCCCGGCCTGCCGCGCGCGGGCCGCTGGACCGAGGTGCGCGCCGCCGCGATGATCACGCTGCTCGACGTGGCCCGGCACTGCGCGGACGTCGTCGTGGTCGACTGCGGCTTCTCGCTCGAGCGCGACGAGGAGCTCGTCTTCGACACGGACGCCCCGCGACGCAACGCCGCCACGTTCGCGGCGCTGGAGACGGCCGACGTGGTGCTCGCCGTCGGCACCGCCGACCCGATCGGCCTGGTGCGCCTGGTGGCCGGGATCGTCGAGCTCGACGACGTCGTGCCGGGCGCCGACCGTCGCGTGGTCGTCACGCGCGTGCGCGAGTCGATGGTCGGCCGCCGCGGCGATGCCGCCGTGGCCGAGGCGCTGCACCGTCACGCGGGCATCGAGCTGCTCACCTGCGTGCCGGACGACCGGCCGGCGTACGACGCGGCCCTGCGCGCCGGTCGCACGCTCGCCGAGGTGGCGCCGTCCTCGCCCGCACGCGCCGCGCTGCGCGGCCTCGCCGCCGAGCTCGTGCGCGACCTCGGCCTCGAGAGCCGTCCGGTCGTCAGCGCCGGTAGGGCTTGAGGACGGAGCGGGCGACCGAGCGCACGTGCACCTCGTCGGGGCCGTCGGCGATGCGCAGGGTCCGGGCGAAGGCGTACATCTGGGCGAGCGGGGTGTCGCCGCTGACGCCGGCGGCGCCGTGCACCTGGATGGCGAGGTCGATGACGTCGCACGCCACGCGCGGCGCGATCACCTTGATCGCCGCGACCTGACGACGCGTCTCGGCGTCGGCCGGGCCGCGGGTGTCGACGAGCCAGGCCGCCTGCAGCACGAGCAGCCGGGCCTGGTCGATGGCCATGCGCGACTCGGCGATGCGCTCCTGCCACACGCCCTGCGCCGCCACCGGCTTGCCGAACGCGGTGCGCTCGCCGGCGCGACGGATGAGCAGGTCGAGCGCGCGCTCGGCCATGCCGATGGCACGCATGCAGTGGTGCACGCGACCGGGGCCGAGGCGCGCCTGCGCGATGAGGAAGCCGTCGCCCTCGCGTGCCAGCACGTTGGTGACGGGCACGCGCACCTGCTCGAAGAGCAGCTCGCCGTGGCCGTGCTGGTCGTGGTAGCCGAACACGGTGAGGTCGCGGACGACGCTGACGCCCGGGGTGTCCATGGGCACGAGCACCATCGACTGGCGGTGGTAGACGTCGGCCTCCGGGTCGGTCTGACCCATGAGCACGAGGATCTGGCAGCGCGGGTCGAGCGCACCGGTGGTCCACCACTTGCGGCCGTTGATGACGTAGTCGTCGCCGTCGCGGACGATGCGCGTCTCGATGTTGGTGGCGTCGCTGCTCGCGACGTCGGGCTCGGTCATCGCGAAGCCGGAGCGGATCTCGCCCGCGAGCAGCGGCGTGAGCCAGCGCTGCTGCTGCTCCGGCGTGCCGAACAGGTGCAGCACCTCCATGTTGCCGGTGTCCGGCGCGGAGCAGTTCAGCGCCTCGGGGGCGAGCTCGGGGGAGCGGCCGGTGACCTCGGCCAGGCCGGCGTAGTCGAGCACCGAGAGCCCGGACTCGCTGGGCAGGAACAGGTTCCAGAGCCCGCGCGACCGGGCCACGTGCTTGAGGTCCTCGACCACCGGAGGGAGGTCGTGCTCGCGGCCCTGCTCGGCGAGACGTGCGCGCTGCTCGGCGTACACCGGCTCGGCGGGCAGCACGTGCGAGGCCATGAACGCCTCGAGGTCGGCGCGCAGCTCCTGCGCCCTGGCAGAGGGGGTGAGGTCCATGGACCGATCCCACCACGTCCAGCCGTCGCGCGCGGGTCGCTAGGGTCTGCGCGTGAGCGACAGCGACAGCGGCCCCGCCGACCCGACGGCGCTGCGCCGGTGGCTCGACCCGCGGGGGCTGCTGCCCGGCGAGGGCGACCCCGTCGTCGAGGCGCTGGGCGAGGGTCACAGCAACCTGACCTTCCTCGTGAGCCGCGGCGGCGCCGAGCTGGTGCTGCGCCGACCGCCGCGCGGGCCGCTGCTGCCGACCGCGCACGACGTCGTGCGCGAGGCCCGTGTGATCGAGCTGCTCGCCGCCGGTGGCAGCGCCGTACGCGTGCCGCAGGTGCGCGGGGTGTGCGAGGACGCCGACGTGATCGGCGTGCCGTTCTACGTCATGGACCGCGCTGCGGGCGAGGTGGTCCGCGGGTCGCTGCCGGGCTTCATGTCCGGCCCCGAGGGGCGCGAGGCCCGGCGCGCGGTCGGCGTCCAGCTGCCGCAGGTGCTCGGCACGATCCACTCGGTCGACTGGCAGCCCGTTCGTCGAGGCCGGGCATCGGCAAGCCGTCGGGCTACCTCGAGCGCCAGCTGCGCCGCTGGGTCGGGCAGCGCGAGGGGATCCAGGCCGCGGTGGCCGCCGCCGGGGGCACGGCCCGCGACCTGCCCGACTACGACGTGGTCCGCGACTGGCTGCGCGCGCACCTGCCCGAGGAGTCGCAGCCCGCGGTCGTGCACGGCGACTACAAGCTCGACAACGTCATCGTGGCTCCGACGTCGTACGCCGACGGCACGGGCGCCACGATCGCCGGCGCGGAGATCAGCGCGGTCGTCGACTGGGAGATGGCGACCGTGGGCGACCCGCGCGCCGACCTCGGCTACCTGCTCTCGTTCTGGGGCGAGCCGGGGGAGGAGGTCGCCCTCGCCGGGCTCGCGATGGTGCACGACGGGTTCCCGCGCCGCGACGAGGTGGTCGCGCTGTGGGAGGAGGCGACCGGGCGCGACGCCGGCGACACGCGCTGGTTCGTGGCGCTCGCGGTCTGGAAGCTCGCGATCCTGCTCGAGGCCAACTACCACCGCTGGCTCGCCGGGCTCTCCGACGACGCGTTCTACGAGGCCCTCGACGTCGGCGTTCCGGCACTGCTCGCCCGTGCCCGGGCGGTGTGCGGTGCCTGAGCTCCGCGGACTCGTCGTCGACTGGGGCGGCGTCCTCACCGGCGACCTGCGCACGGCCGTCGCAGGCGTGGGCGCGCGCCGACGGCATCGACCTCGAGGCGTACGGCGCGATCATGCGCGACTGGTTCGGCGAGCCGGTCGGCGCGCGAGGCGCGGCTCAACCCGATCCACGCGCTCGAGCGCGGCGAGATGACGGTGCCCGACTTCGAGGTGCGCCTCGCCGCGGCGCTGAGCGAGCGCACCGGACGCGACCACGAGGCCGAGGGTCTGCTCGGCCGGATGTTCGCCGACCTTCGAGCACGCGCCCGAGATGAGCGCGCTCGTGCGGCGCGCCCGCGCACAGCGGCCTGCGCACGGGGCTGCTGTCGAACTCGTGGGGCAACGACTACCCGCGCGACGGCTGGGACGAGATGTTCGACGTCGTGGTCATCTCCGGCGAGGTCGGCATGCGCAAGCCCGAGCCGGGGATCTTCCACCACACCCTCGACCTGCTCGGCCTCGAGCCGGCCGAGTGCGTCTTCGTCGACGACCTCGCGCACAACATCGCCGCGGCCGTCGAGGTCGGCATGGTGGGCGTGCTGCACACGTCGTACGACGAGTCGCTGGCCGAGCTCGAGGTGCTCTTCGACCGCTCCGCTGCGCTGAGCGGGCGCCGGCTCCGCCGTGGGCTCGTCGCGCGCGCGCGACTGCGTGACACCATGTGCGCGGCGGCGACCGGCCGCTGCGCGCACAGCCTGAGGAGGTGCGATGGTCGACCGGCTCTGAGCCCGCTCGACGTGTCGTTCCTCTACCTCGAGGAGCCCACGACCCCGATGCACGTGGGCGGCGTCGTGCTCTTCCAGGCGCCCGAGGGCGGGTTCGACCACGACCGGCTGGTGCGGCTGATCGAGGACCGCATCGCCCTCGTGCCCGCGCTACCGCCAGAAGGTGCGCTGGGTGCCGGGCCGCATCGCCAACCCGGTGTGGGTCGACGACGAGGAGTTCGACGTCGCCTACCACGTGCGCCGCTCGGCGCTGCCGCGCCCGGGCACCGACGCGCAGCTGCGCGACCTCGTCGGCCGCATCATGGCGCGCCCGCTCGACCGCAACCGCCCGCTGTGGGAGATGTACCTCGTCGAGGGGCTCTCGGGCGGCCGGTTCGCCATCCTCACCAAGACCCACCACGCGATGGTCGACGGCGCCGGCGCGATCGACATCGGCCAGGTCATCCTCGACGTCACGCCCGAGCCGCAGCCCGCCGGCGCTCGGTCGACTGGCGCCCGCGCCGCGAGCCGAGCGACGTCGACCTGCGTCGCCGAGCGCCGTCACCGAGGTCGCTGCGCAGCCCCGGCGCCGCGATCGACGCGCGTGCGCTCCGGCGCGGTCGACGTCCGCGAGACCGCCGAGCGCTTCGGCCGTCGCGCGCTCGGCCTCGCCTCGGCCGCGCGTCACCATCGCGCGGCCGCCGTCGTCCAACCCGCTCAACGCACCCGATCGGCGAGGCCCGCCGCTTCGGCATGGCCGACGACGCGCCTCGACGACTTCAAGGCGATCCGGCGGCACGCACGGCGGCACGATCAACGACGTCGTGCTCGCGGTGGTGTCCGGCGCGCTGCGCGAGTGGATGATGACGCGCGGCGAGTCGGTGTCGTCGCGCACGCAGGTGCGCGCGCTGGTGCCCGGTCAGCGTGCGCGGCGGCGACGAGAGCTCGCGGCAACCACATCGCGGCGTTCCTCGTCGACCTGCCCGTCGGCGAGCCGCAGCCGGTCGTACGGCTGCACCGCATCTCGCTACGAGATGGAGCAGCTCAAGTCGACCGGCCAGATGGTCGGCGCGCAGGCGCTCGTCGGCGTCGCCGGGCTTCGCGCCGCCCACGCTGCACTCGCTCGGCGCGCGCACGGCCAACGGGCTGTCGCGGCGCATGTTCAACCTCGTCGTCACCAACGTGCCCGGCCCGCAGTTCCCGCTCTACGCCGGCGGCGCGCTCATGCTCGGCGCCTACCCCGTCGTGCCGCTCGCCAAGGGCCAGGCGGTCGCGATCGGGCTCACGTCGTACGACGGCGGCGTCTTCTTCGGCCTCAACGCCGACCGCGACGCGATGACCGACGTCGACGTGCTCGCCGAGTGCCTCGAGACCTCGCTGCAGGCGCTGCTCGACACCGTCCCGCGGCCGATCACGCGGCCCAAGCGGCGACGCCCGGCTCCGACGGCACGGCCACGCCGCGCCGGTGCCGCGGCGCCGGCGAAGGCGGCCCCGCGAAGGCCGCGCCCGCGAAGGCGCCCCGCGAAGGCGGCGACGAAGCCCGCGCCGGCCACGCCGACGCCGGCCACGGCCGCGCCGGCCGACGGGGCCACCGCCGTGCGGCCCCAGCAGGTCTCGTCGGCGCCGTCGCGCGGGCTCGTCTCGCGGCCGGCGCCGAAGCCGCCGGCCGAGCGCGGCCGTCCGGCACCGACCCCGCCTGAGCCGACCCGCCGCCCGACGCGGCATGCTGGACCCGTGCGCGTCTACCTGCCCCTGACCCTGACCGGTCTCGCCGAGCTGCACGCGCACGCGGACGCGATCGGCCCCGCACCGCTCGCCGGCGCACGCGGTCACCGCCGCGCGCTGCGCCGCGACTGGGACGGCGCGCGACGACGAGGAGCTCGAGTACGCCGCCCTCATGGCGGCGGCGTTCGACTCGCTCGTCGCGCATCGCGGCGACCGGCGCGACACGCCGCGCCGCGTGGTGGTCGCCGCCGACGTCGACGACCCGCACGTCGAGGTCGGCGACGACCAGACCGCGGTCACGGTCACGGCCGACGTACCGCTCGCCCGCTGCGCCAGGCGGTGCACGTCGACGACGCCGACGCCGAGGCCGACGTCGGCGCGGCGCTGCGCGCAGCTGCCGGCCGCCCTCGCCGGCGACGGTCAGGCCCTCGGAGCGGTCTCGCTCACCGAGCACGAGCTGCTCTGGTTCGCCACGCAGGAGATCCCCGACCTGCTCTGAGCTGAGCCGCCCGGCGTCGCCCGCCCGGAGCGGCAGGATGGGGCACGCGCCCCACCCTCAGGCGCCGCACGACCCGACCCGCCGCCCGGAGGACCGTCATGGACGCCGTCACCACCCCGCCCGTCGCGATCAACGAGCCGATCCGCTCGTACGCACCCGGCAGCGCCCGAGCGCGCCTCGCTCGAGGCGCGGGTCGCCGAGCTCGCGGCGCAGAGCCCCGAGCTGCCGTGCGACCATCGGCGGCGAGCAGCGCATGGGCAGCGGCGAGACGATGCAGGTCGTGCAGCCGCACGCGCGCCACTCACGTGCTCGGCACGCTCAACGGCGGCGACCCACGCCGACGCCGCAGGCGGCGATCGCCGCGGCGAAGGCGGCGGCGCCGGCCTGGCGCGACCTGTCGTACGACGACCGCGCCGCGATCTTCCTCAAGGCGGCCGACCTGCTCGCCGGCCCGTGGCGCGACACCCTCAACGCCGCGACGATGCTCGGCCAGAGCAAGACCTGCTACCAGGCCGAGATCGACGCGGCCTGCGAGCTCATCGACTTCTGGCGCTTCAACGTCGGCTTCGGCACGCAAGCTGCTCGCCGAGCAGCCGATCTCCTCGCCCGGGCGTCTGGAACCGCACTCGACCACCGCCCGCTCGAGGGCTTCGTCTACGCGATCACGCCGTTCAACTTCACCGCGATCGCCGGCAACCTGCCGACCGCGCCGGCGCTCATGGGCAACGTCGTGCGTCTGGAAGCCCGCGCACACCCAGCAGCTCGCCGCGCACTTCCTGATGCGGCTGCTCGAGGAGGCCGGCCTGCCGCCGGGCGTGATCAACATGGTCACCGGGCACGGCGTCGAGACCAGCGAGGTCGGCGCTGCAGCGACCCCGACTTCGCGGGCGTGCACTTCACCGGCTCGACCCGCGTCTTCCAGCAGCTGTGGCGCGACGATCGGCGAGAACATCGCGCGTACCGCTCCTACCCGCGCGTCGTCGGCGAGACCGGCGGCAAGGACTTCGTGATGGCGCACCCGAGCGCCGACGTCGACGTGCTGCGCACCGCGCTGGTGCGCGGCGCGTTCGAGTACCAGGGCCAGAAGTGCTCGGCCGCCTCGCGCGCCTACGTGCCGCGCTCGCTGTGGGCGACGCTGCGCGACGACCTCGCCGCCACGGTCGACGGCCTCGTCGATGGGGCCGACCACCGACTTCTCGAACTTCATGGGCGCCGTGATCGACGACCGCGCGTTCGCCCGCGTCACCGGCGCGATCGACCGGGCGAAGGCCGACCCGAACGTCACGGTCGATCGCCGGCGGCACGTACGACGACAGCGAGGGCTGGTTCATCCGCCCGACCGTGCGTCGAGTGCGACCGACCCGACCGCGGAGTACTTCACCGACGAGTACTTCGGCCCGGTGCTCGCCGTGCACGTCTACGACGACGACGCAGCTACGACGAGGTGCTCGCGCAGATGGAGTCGATCGCGCCGTACGCGCTGACCGGCTCGATCATCGCGCAGGACCGCGCGGCCAGTCGCCCACGCGATGCACGCGCTGCGCTTCGCCGCCGGCAACTTCTACATCAACGACAAGCCCACCGGCGCGGTCGTCGGCCAGCAGCCGTTCGGCGGCGCCCGCGCCTCCGGCACCAACGACAAGGCCGGCGCGCCGCAGAACCTGCAGCGCTGGACGTCGACCGCGCTCGATCAAGGAGACGTTCGTCCCGCCGAAGGACCACCGCTACCCCCACATGGGCTGATGCCGCCGACCACGGCGGGCGTGCCGTGGTGGGCGCGGGTGTCGTCGCTGCTCGCGCCGGTGCTGCTCATCGGCGGCTGGACGCTGGCCGCGGCGCTGCAGCCGGGCGGTTTCGACTCCTCCGTGCGCACCATCAGCGACCTCGCCGCGCTCGACGCCGCCGACCGGTGGGTGATGACCGTCGGCATCGCGCGGCACCGGGGTGTGCCACCTGGTCACCGCGCTCGGGCTGCGCCCGGCGGCCCGGCCCGGTCGCGTGCTGCTCGCCCTCGGTGGAGCCGCGACGGTGCTCGTCGCGCTGTTCCCGCTGCCCGGCGGTGGTGGCTCGTCCGGCGCCCACTAGCGTGGTGGCGTTCGCGTCGTTCGTGCTGCTCACCGTGTGGGCGCCGTACGCCGGCGTCCGCGACCCCGGTGCGCCGTGGGGTCTGCGGCGCCGCACGGCGCTGGTCGCCGGTGCCGCGCTGGGGGCGTTGACCCTGCTGTTCTTCGCGACCGTGGTGATGGGTGCGACCGACGTCGGGCTGACCGAGCGGCTGGCCGCCGGCGCACAGGCGCTGTGGCCGGCTGCCGTGGTCGCGTCCGTCCCGTGGCGCCGCGGCGAGCAGTCGGTCAGCCGGCGAGCTTGACGGCCGTGCCGAGCGCGAGGATCTCGAGCAGGCCGGACGACTCGCCCATGGTGTTGGAGTCGAAGCGGAGCCCCACCACGGCGTCGGCGCCGAGCGACTGCGCATGCTCGACCAGCCTCTGCAGCGTGATCTCGCGCGCCTCGGCCAGGACGTCGGTGTACTCCACCATCTCGCCGCGCTTGAACTGACGGCCGAACGACTTCACGCCGGCGGCCGTTCCGGCCGAGAACGCGATGATCCCGAAGGCCGGCCCGATGTGCTCGGAGACGGTGCGGCCGGCGATCTCGAACGTCGTCGAGACGGGCAGGGCGAGGGGCTGCTCGAGCGCGGCCATGACGGCTCCTTGGTTGGACGTGGCACCGGTGACTCCCGGTCGAGCCAATCTAGAGGCCGACGAGCCGGAGCACCTGTCGAGGCACGCCGCCGTCCGGCATGCTGCGCGCATGGGAACCGCGTACGCCGCCGGGCGCACCCCGCCCGAGGGGTGGCGGGATCGGGGCGTGCGCATCGTCCACGCCGACGAGCTCGACGCGAACACCCCGCAGACGCCCGGCATGAACCGCGCCGCCGCGATCACCCACGCCCGCACGGGGGCGCACGCAGCTGTGGGCGGGCACCGTCGTGATCGAGCCGGGCGCGAAGACCGGTGCCCACCACCACGGTCACGTCGAGAGCGTCATCTACGTCGTGAGCGGCCGCGCGCGGATGCGCTGGGGCGACCGGCTCGAGTACGTCGCCGAGGCCGGGCCGGGCGACTTCGTCCTGGTGCCGCCGTACGTGCCGCACCAGGAGATCAACGCGGCCGACGACGAACCGCTCTCGTGCGTGCTGGTACGCACGGGTCAGGACCCGGTCGTGGTGAACCTCGACGGGCTCGACGTCGTCGACCCCGAGACGGTGCGCTGGGTCGACGATCTGCACGGCTGAGCCTGCCGCTGCCGTTTCGCTCAGGTGACCGTGACGGGTCGGTACCGAGGCCTTCGCGCACCCAGGCGCCGTACGCCGCGCGCTGCTCGGCGCTCGGCTTCCGGGATGGAGCGCGCCGCGGCGCGTACGCCGTGCGGGCGGAAGCCGATCACGCGTACGGGCACCCCGGGTGCGTGCTCGGCGAGGTAGGCGCCGGTGCGGCGCAGGCCGTCGGCCGAGTCGTTGTGCCCCGGCACGACCAGCAGACGCACCTCGACCAGCTTGGCCGCCGCGGCGAGGCGGTCGAGCGAGCGGAGCACCGAGGTGTTGGCCGTGCCCGGTGAGCTCCCAGTGCACGACCGGGTCGAGGGCCTTGAGGTCGAGCATGACGCCGTCGGTGTCGGGCAGCAGCAGGTCCCAGGCGGCGTCGTCGGCGCAGCCGTTGCTGTCGACGAACCGCGTCAGCGCGGCGGTGGCGGGGTCGTCGCGCAGCGCGGCGAACCAGGCGCGCACGAAGGCGGCCTGCAGCGTCGCCTCGCCGCCGGACGATGGTGACGCCGGAGAGGAACGGCGCGAGCGGGCGCACCTCGTCCATGAGCTCGTCGACGCGTGACCTCGCGGGCCCGCGGCGTGCTGCGCGGCATCGTGTGCGGGTTGTGGCAGGCGAGGCAGTCGAGGTTGCAGCCCTGGAAGAAGACGGCGAACCGGTTGCCGGGCCCGTCGACCCAGGAGAACCGGACGACGTCAGCCAGCAGCCCGTGGGGCTGACTCATGGCTGATCACCCTCTTGGCGACCCGGTCGGTGATGTGCGAGTTGGCCACCGAGCCCGCGGCGAGCACGTCGCTGCCGTGCCGGGCCGTGCCGGTGGCCTCGAGCGCGGCGAGGTCGGACTTGCGCACGAGGTAGCCGGTGATGCGGATGAAGTCGTTGCTGTCGAGGTTGAAGGTCACGTCGCGCATGCCGGTGCGCGAGCGCACCGCGCACGACGTCGACCACGGCCTGCGGGTTGCGCGCGGCGGTGTCGTCGAAGTGGACGATGTCGCTGACGCCCGAGGCGAACCAGCGGTGGTTGGGGGTGACCGCCGCGAGGTGCTCGACCAGCGGCGGCTCCTCGCCGATCGGGATGCGCGTGCCGGCGGTGACGCCGAGGTCGGAGTCGATGCCCGACTGCGAGTGCAGGAAGGCGTGCCCGGCGTTGCCCTCGCAGTACGGCAGCGGCGTCTCGGCGACCAGCGCGGCGACCCGCTCGACGATGCGCCACCCGAGCGCGGTGGCGTCGGCGTCGTGGCCGTAGCGACCCGTGCCGCCGTCGCGCGCCACGAGCGTGTCGACGCACTCGGCGAGGCCGTAGATGCCGAACATCGCGCGAGAACCGGTCGAGCGAGACCAGGCCCTCGTCGACGAGCCAGGTGTGGTCGAAGAAGCCGCGACTGCTCCACGAGCGAGGTGATGCGCGCGGCCATGAGCTCGGCGGTGAGGGCGACGTGGGCGGGCAGCGTGCGTCGGCGAGCCACGCCTCGGCGCCGCCGTCGTGCCGCGCGCGCGGACTCGGCGAGGTTGAGGCGCACCAGCGTGTGCGAGCCGCCGCCGATGCGCAGCGAGTTGTAGCAGGACACGACGCCGTACTCCGGCCCGAGATCGGCCGTCATCATCGCGTGGTTGACGAAGTGCGGCTTGCCGCAGGCGAAGACCGTGCGCACGGCGTCGAGCACGAGGCTGTCGGGCGTGCGCTCGGCGTCGACCTTGAGCGTCAGGTTCGGCACGGTCTGCAGCAGCTCGCGCTCGAGCGCGAGGATCGTGCGACCGACGCGGGTGTCGTCCGGGCCGAGGTTGGCGTGGGTGAACGCGTCGGGCAGCGCGCGGTCGATCGTGACCCACATGAGCCGCATCAGCTTGGTGAGCGTGTCGTCGTCGAGGCCGTCGGCGTACGGCTCGAGCAGGCGTGTCGACGTCGCCGAGGTAGACCGGGTAGCCGGTGATCGACGGCACCTGGGAGTACATCGAGAGCAGGAACGCCACCGCCTCGTAGAGGTCGGTCGGCGGCTCGAGCCCGAGGAACCGCGACCCCTGGCGCAGGGCCGTGGCGTAGTCGGGCAGCAGGTAGCGCGGGCGGTACGGCGCGTGCCCCTCGGCGAGGTCGCACACGAGGCCGGTGGCGAGCGCCTCGGCGCAGGCGGGCGACACGGCGGGCGGGTCGAGCGCCTCCTCGGCCAGGCCGGCGAGGGCCTGCACCCGCTGCCGGTAGGTCAGCGCGGGGCTGTCGACGAGCGTGCGGGCGCGGGCGCGGAACTCGGAGGTCTCCACCTCTCCAGGCTACGACCGCGGCGGGCAACCCGGTCGATCTTCTGCTCCGCCCGTGCGACTCTCGGCAGGTGATCCATGTCGCACGCGCCACGACCCCGCAGCAGGTCGTCGCCGCCTCCGCGCTGTACGACGACCCCGCGCAGCCCGACGCGGTCGCGGACTTCGTGGCCCGGCAGGGGCACCACCTGCTGCTCGCCGCTCTCGACGACGAGCCGAGCCCGGTGGGGTTCGTGACCGGCGTCGAGATGACGCACCCCGACAAGGGCCGCGAGATGTTCCTCTACGAGCTCGGCGTGGCCGAGGAGGCCCGCGGTCGCGGCGTCGGCGCCGCGCTGGTCGAGGCGCTGGCCGACCTGGCCCGGTCTGCGGGCTGCTACGGCATGTGGGTGCTCACCGACGCAGACAACGAGGCCGCGCTGCGCACCTACCGCCGCGGCGGCGCCACGCAGGAGAGCCCCCACGTGATGCTCACGTGGTCGTTCTCCCGGACGCCGGCGTACCGGACTGAGCTACGGGCCGGCAGCACCCGGTCACTCGCGGGCGAGCGGGTCGAGGAACAGGCAGAAGACGTGCCCGTGCGGGTCGAGGTGCACCACGACGTCGTCCTGCGGCTGGTGCGCGGCCCTGGTGGCCCCGAGCCCGATCGCGCGGTCGCTCTCCGCAGCGAGGTCGAACACGGCGATGTCGAGGTGCGCCTGCATCTGCTGGTCGCCGGGCGCGGCAGGCCACACGGGTGCGACGTGGTCGGGCTCGAGCTGGAACGAGACCCCCGTGCCGCCGCCTCGCGGCCGCAGCATGACCCAGTCGGGCTCGTCCTCGACGACCTCCCAGTGCAGCAGCTCGCGGTAGAAGCGCGCGAGCACCTGAGGGTCGGGTGACCCCAGCACCGTGGAGGAGAGCCGCAACGGATCGGTCATGAGCCCACGCTAGGTCGGCTGCAGCCGATCCGGGAGGGGGTCGTTCGGCGCCTCAGGCCGCCGCAGGCACCTCGCGCACCATGCGGCCGGCGTCGTCGCGGAAGCCGACGCGCTGCAGGTACGCCGTCTGCGTGGCCAGCTCGGGGTCTGCGACGAGCTGCCGCAGGCCGTGCGCGGCGAACACGCCGCTGTGCTCGTAGACGAACTCGCCCGGCGTGAAGTCGCGGAACCGCGGCGTCACGTAGTCGAGCTCGACCACCGCGCTGCCGTCGCCCGAGTCGCGCACCACCACCGCCCCGACCGTCTCGGCCTCGCGCTGCACGAGGAACGCCCAGCGCCGTCCACCACCGTCGGCGTCGGAGGGCACGGCGTACGACGGCTGGAAGGAGTGGATGTCGTCGAGGTGCACCTCGAGGACGTGCTCGAGGTAGGCGTCGTGCGCCCCGACCTCGACGACCGAGTACGCCGACGGGTCGTGCCGCTCGCCGACGAGCCGGCGCAGCCAGTAGAGGTCGATCACGGCGATGATCGCGTTCATGGCGGCGAACGGCCAGATCGCGAGCGCGACGTTGTAGACGACCGCGAGCAGGGCGCCGGCGAGGTTGAGCACGCGGAAGCGCAGCACCCGCGCCTGCGCGAGCGAGACGATCACGAGGGCCGAGCCCAGCCAGCCGATGACCTCGAGCAGGGTGCGTGTCATGCGGTCATCATGGCCGCTCGCGCGGGCCGATCAGCCGAGGCGGCCCATGATGATCTGCTCCTCCTTGCCCAGCGCCCGCTCGATCTGCTCGGCGCTGAACTTCTCGATCTTGCCGCCGACGAACGGCACGCCGGCCTTCACCGACAGCTCGACGAGCACCTCGGTGCCCATGCCGCCGGCCTGCAGGCGCAGCGTGCCCGTGATGCCGACCGGGGCGGAGCCGAACGAGACCGCGAGGGTGCCGTCGCGGCTGCCGTCGGCCGCCGCGGGGCCGAAGGTACGGGTCTCGGTGAGGCGCACGTGCTCGCCGACGAGCGGCTTGGCGTAGGAGGGCACCTCGGCGGGCAGCGTGCGGGCCGAGACGATCGTGGCACCGCCGTCGTCGGTCGGCTCCACGCTCACCTCGACGTCGTGGCCGCCCGTGCCGGTGGCGACCTCCTCGACGTACGCCGGGTCGCTGAGCAGCGTGAACGCGTGCTCCGGGTCGGCGGGCAGGTCGAGTCGGGCGGAGAGCGAGGTGGCCACGGGGTCCTCCGGGTCGGACGGTCAGGAACGTCAAGGATGCCGTACGGGAGCGTCAGGGTGCCGCCACGGGGGCGGCGCGCGGACTACTGTGGCCGCGGTCGCACAACGGCGTGCGGCCGACCGAGTGCGAAGAGGCGATCTCGTCGTGTCCGACAGTCTGGACGTGTTCGACACCACCCTCCCGTTCGACCCCATCCGCGTGGGGTCCGTCGGGGCTGCCGCCCGCCGGCTCGAGGAGAGCAAGCGCGACCTCCTCACCCGGGCGCTCGACACCGGCAAGGGAGCCCAGCACGGCCCGGGCCTCGAGCACCTGGTGCGCCGCTACTACCGGCACACGGCCCCCGAGGACCTCCTCGGCCGCGACCCCGTCGACGTGCTCGGCGCCGTGGTCAGCCACCGCCGCGCCGCGCAGAACCGCCCGCAGGGCACCGCCGTCGTGCACGCGTTCACGCCCTCGGTCGAGGGCCACGGCTGGTCGGCCGGGCACACCGTCATCGAGATCGTCACCGACGACATGCCGTTCCTCGTCGACTCGGTCACGGCGAGCCTGGGTGTGCAGGGACGCGCGATCCACCTGGTGATCCACCCGCAGTTCGTCGTACGCCGCGACGTCGCCGGCGCCCTGCAGGAGGTGCTCCAGGTCGACGACGAGGCCGAGCTGCCCGAGGGCGCGATCGTCGAGTCGTGGATGCACGTCGAGATCGACCGCGAGACCGACTCGGCGGCGCTGACCGACATCCAGGTGCAGCTGCAGCGGGTGCTGCGCGACGTCCGCGAGGCGGTCGAGGACTGGCCGCGCATGCTCTCGAAGGCGGTCGCGTCGGCCGACGAGCTCGAGGCCGCTCCGCCGGTCAGCGTGCCCGTCGACGAGGTCGCCGAGTCGGTCGACCTGCTGCGCTGGCTGGTGGGCGAGCACTTCACGTTCCTGGGCTACCGCGAGTACTCGCTGAGCGAGGACGGCACCACGCTCGACCCCGTGCCCGGCACCGGGCTCGGCATCATGCGCTCCGACCGGCCCAGCAAGCGCGCCGGCATGACGCTCTCGCCGGAGGTCCGCTCGCTGGCCCGCGAGCCTCGCGTGCTCGTGCTCACCAAGGCCAACAGCCGCTCCACCGTGCACCGCGCGACCTACCTCGACTACGTCGGCGTCAAGACCTTCGACGCCGACGGCAACGTGGTGGGGGAGCGGCGCTTCCTCGGGCTCTTCACCTCGACGGCGTACACGCAGTCGGTGCTGACGATCCCGGTGCTGCGTCGCACGGTCGACCAGGTGCTCGAGCAGTCGGGCTTCCGGGTCGACGGGCACTCCTACAAGGACCTGCTCCAGGTGCTCGAGACCTACCCGCGCGACGAGCTCTTCCAGGTCGAGTCGGCCGAGCTCACCGAGACCGCTCTCGCGGTGCTGCACATGCAGGAGCGCCGGCAGACGCGGCTGTTCATGCGTCGCGACCGATACGGCCGCTTCGCCTCGTGCCTGGTCTACCTGCCGCGCGACCGCTACACGACCACCGTGCGACTGCGCATGGCCGACGTGCTGCGCGAGGAGTTCGACACCGATCTCATCGACTACACCGCGCGCGTCTCCGAGTCGATGCTCGCGCGGCTGCACTTCGTCGTACGCCGCCGGCCCGACCAGCTGCTGCCCGTGGTGTCGCACGACCCGCTCGAGGCACGCCTCACGGATGCGACCCGCTCGTGGGACGACGAGTTCAGCGACGCGCTCATCGACCAGTGCGGCGAGGAGCTCTCCGCGCGCCTGGGCAAGAAGTACGCCGACGCCTTCCCCGAGGCGTACAAGGAGGACTTCGCCGCACGCACGGGTGTGATCGACGTCCGCCAGCTCGAGTCGCTCGCCGAGGACGGCGGTGTCGCGCTGAACCTCTACGAGCCGCACGCGGCCGCCAGCGGTGAGCGCCGCTTCAAGATCTACCGCCGCGGCGGCGCGATCTCGCTGTCGACGGTGCTGCCGGTGCTGCAGCGCATGGGCATCGAGGTCGTCGACGAGCGGCCGTACGAGATCGAGGCCCTCGGCTCGACGATGTGGGTCTACGACTTCGGCCTGCGTCTCGACTCCGGGCTCGCCTTCGAGCTGGGCAGCCTCAAGCAGCGCTTCCAGGACGCGTTCCTCGCCGCGTGGAGCGGTGCCGCGGAGGCCGACGGCTTCAACGCGCTCGTCGTCGCCGCGGGCCTCACGTGGCGCGAGGCGATGGTGCTGCGGGCGTACGCGCGCTACCTGCGCCAGACCGGCACCGCCTTCAGCCAGACCTACCTCGAGTCGTGCCTGGTCGCCAACGTGCCGATCGCGCGGCTGCTGGTGCAGCTGTTCGAGGCGCGCTTCGACCCCGCGTTCGCCGGCGACCGCGAGAACCAGACCGAGTTCCTGCGCTCGGAGATCGAGAGCGCGCTCGAGTCGGTCGCCAGCCTCGACAACGACCGCATCCTGCGCTCGTTCCTCGCGTTGATCGGCGCCACGCTGCGCACCAACTACTTCCAGACCGGGTCCGACGGGCAGCCGAAGGCGTACGTCAGCTTCAAGCTCGACCCCGCGCTCGTGCCCGACCTGCCGGCCCCGAAGCCGAAGTTCGAGATCTGGGTCTACAGCCCGCGCGTCGAGGGCGTGCACCTGCGCTTCGGCGCGGTCGCCCGCGGTGGCCTGCGCTGGTCGGACCGTCGCGAGGACTTCCGCACCGAGGTGCTGGGCCTGGTGAAGGCGCAGATGGTGAAGAACGCCGTCATCGTGCCGGTCGGTGCCAAGGGCGGCTTCGTCGTGAAGCTCTCGCCCGACCCGTCCGTCGACCGCGAGGCGTGGCTGGCCGAGGGCGTCGCCTGCTACCGCATGTTCATCTCCGCGCTGCTCGACGTCACCGACAACCTCGTCGGCGGCGCCGTCGTGCCTCCGCCGAACGTCGTACGCCACGACGCCGACGACACCTACCTCGTCGTCGCGGCCGACAAGGGCACGGCGACCTTCAGCGACATCGCCAACGACGTCGCGCTCTCCTACGGCTTCTGGCTCGGCGACGCGTTCGCCTCCGGCGGCTCGGTGGGCTACGACCACAAGGCGATGGGCATCACGGCCCGCGGCGCGTGGGAGTCGGTGAAGCGGCACTTCCGCGAGATGGGCCACGACACCCAGGAGCAGGACTTCACCGTCGTCGGCGTCGGCGACATGAGCGGCGACGTGTTCGGCAACGGCATGCTGCTCTCCGAGCACATCCGCCTGGTGGCCGCCTTCGACCACCGGCACGTGTTCCTCGACCCCAACCCCGATGCCGCGTCGTCGTACGCCGAGCGCCGCAGGCTCTTCGACCTGCCGCGCTCGAGCTGGGCCGACTACGACCAGGAGCTCATCAGCGAGGGCGGCGGGATCTTCTCCCGCGCGGCGAAGTCGATCGCGCTGAGCCCTCAGGTGCGCAACGTCCTCGGCATCGCCGACGACGTCGAGCGCATGACGCCGGCGGAGCTCATGCGCGCGATCCTCACCGCGCCCGTCGACCTGCTGTGGAACGGCGGCATCGGCACCTACGTCAAGGCCACCACCGAGACGCAGCACCGACGTCGGCGACAAGGCCAACGACGCCATCCGCGTCGACGGCTCGGCGCTGCGCTGCCGCGTGGTGGGCGAGGGCGGCAACCTCGGCCTCACCCAGCTCGGCCGCATCGAGGCCTCGCGCTCCGGCGTACGCATCAACACCGACGCCATCGACAACTCGGCCGGCGTCGACACCTCCGACCACGAGGTCAACATCAAGATCCTGCTCGACCAGGTGGTGCGCGACGGCGACCTCACGCCCAAGCAGCGCAACGCCCTGCTCGCGCAGATGACCGACGAGGTCGGCCGGCTCGTGCTGCGCGACAACTACGAGCAGAACATCCTGCTCGGCAACGCGCGCGTGCAGGCGCACTCGATGCTCACGGTGCACCAGCGCTTCATCCGGTGGATGGAGGGGCGCGGCGTGCTCGACCGGGCCCTGGAGTTCCTGCCCACCGACGCGCAGATCGACGCCCGCAACGCGACCGGCGAGGGGCTCTCGTCGCCCGAGTTCGCCGTGCTGGTGGCGTACTCGAAGATCATCCTCACCGACGACCTGCTCGAGTCGGCGCTGGCCGACGAGCACTGGTTCGGCCGCGCGCTGCGGGCCTACTTCCCGACGCCGGTGGTGGAGCGCTTCGACCAGCTGCTCGAGAACCACCCGCTGCGCCGCCAGATCATCACGACCCTCGTGGTCAACGACATGATCAACCGCGGCGGCATCACCTTCGCGTTCCGCGCGGGGGAGGAGACCGGCGCCGGCCCGGTCGAGATCGCGCGTGCCTACACCGTGGCCCGCGAGGTCTTCGCCCTGCCGGACTTCTGGCGCCGGGTCGAGGCGCTCGACAACGTCGTACCGACGGCAGCGCAGTGCGCGCTGTTCCTCGAGTCGCGCCGCCTGCTCGACCGCGCGACCCGCTGGGTGCTCACCGCCCGCGGCGGCACGGTCGACGTCGAGGCCGAGATCGAGCGCTTCCGCAGCGAGATCGCCCGCATCACCCCGCTGGTGCCCGGCGATGCTGCTCGGCGTCGAGCGCCAGCGGCTGCTCGACCGCGCCGACGAGCTCGAGGCGCTCGGCGCCCCGCGCGACCTCGCGCTCGAGAGCGGCGCGCTGCTCGACATCTTCGGCCTGCTCGACGTGGTCGAGGTGGCGCAGGCCACCGGCAGCGACTCCGAGGACACCGCGCGGCTCTACTTCGCGCTCTCCGAGCGCTACGAGGTCGACCGCATCCTCACCCGCATCACGCAGCTGCCGCGCGACGACCGGTGGAGCGCGCTGGCCCGCGCGGCCCTGCGCTCCGACCTCTACGGCGCGCTGGTCGGCATGACCCGCCGCGTCATCGAGGCGACGCCGGACATGACCGACGAGCTCGCGCGCATCGAGGTGTGGGAGGCCCAGCAGGCCGAGGGCCTCGCCCGCGCCAAGGCCACCCTCGACGAGATCGGCACGCTCGAGAACTTCGACCTCGCCACCCTCTCGGTCGCGCTGCGCACCATCCGCACCCTGGTCCAGCAGGGCGCCTGACCAGGCCCAGTTCACCCCCGACCGCGCGATCACCCCCGCGCGCTCGCACGAGCACGGACATTCCGGGCGGGATCTGGAGCCGTCGCGGGTGTTGGAGCAAGGAGGGGTGAACCGCAGCCCGTACGGGGCGCTGGGGTGTGCGGAGCGTAGGGCTTCCGGTACGCCGTGCACGGGGATCACCCACATGGAGGGGCGCAGCCTCACCGTTCGCTCAACGTCCGTCCCCAGATCCGTGGACGGCCTTCCGTCGAGGACGCCGACGTCCCTAGCGTGACCGTCGTTGCACCGACCCCTGGCAGGGACGCCCGAGGTTCCACGCAGTCCGCCAGGTGCATCGCTGCCGCGAGGTCGTCGTCCGCCGACCCCGCCTGATGCCGGGGGTCCCTGTGCCGTCCGTCCCGAGCACGCACGACGTCGTCGTCGACCGTGTGCGAGCGCTCGTCCGCGACCGCGGCACCGACCCGCTCGCCGACCCGCGCGCCGTCCGCGCCGCGATCCTCGACGTGCTCGACGACGTCGCGGCGAGCGCCTCCGACGAGGTGCCGTCGTACGACGACGTCTCGGCGCTCGCGCAGGAGCTGCACGACACGGTCGCCGGCTACGGGCCGCTGCAGCGGCTCTTCGACGACCCGGCGGTCGAGGAGATCTGGTTCAACGAGCCGTCGCGCGTGTTCTGCGCGCGGATGGGTCGCAGCGAGCTCACCACCGTGGTGCTCACCGAGGCGCAGGTGCACGACCTCGTCGAGCGGATGCTGCGCACGAGCGGCCGCCGCGTCGACGTCAGCCAGCCGTTCGTCGACGCGCTGCTGCCGGACGGCTCGCGCCTGCACGTCGCGATCCCCGACGTCACGCGGCGGCACTGGGCGGTCAACATCCGCCGCCACGTGCTGCCCGCGGCGCGGCTCGACGACCTCGTCGATCTCGGCACGCTGACCTCCGCGGCCGCGCGGTTCCTCACCGCCTCGGTCGTCGCCGGTCTCAACATCGTCGTGGCCGGTGGCACGCAGGCAGGCAAGACGACCCTGCTGTCGTGCCTGCTCAACGCCGTCCCGGCGCACGAGCGCGTGGTCACGTGCGAGGAGGTCTTCGAGGTCCGCGTCGACCGACCCGACTGGGCGGCTCTCCAGACCAGGCAGGTCGGCCTCGAGGGCACGGGTGAGATCACGCTGCGGCGTCTCGTCGTCGAGGCCCTGCGCATGCGACCGACGAGGCTCGTCGTGGGCGAGGTCCGCCAGGCCGAGGCGCTGGATCTGCTGGTGGCGCTGAACTCCGGCATGCCCGGCATGACGAGCGTGCACGCCAACTCCGCGCGCGACGCGGTCACCAAGCTCTGCGTCCTGCCGATGCTCGCGGGCGAGAACGTGACGGCGGCGTACATCGTGCCGACTGTCGCCTCGTCGGTGGATCTGGTGGTGCACGCCGCGACCCGGCCCGACGGTCGTCGACGGGTGCGCGAGGTCGTGGCGCTGTCGGGGCGCGTCGAGGACGGCGTGGTCGAGACCTCCGACATCTTCGTGAGCCGCGGCGAGGAGCTCGTGCGCGGCCGCGGCTTCCCGCCGCACGCCGAACGGTTCGAGGCGCACGGCATCGACGTCGCAGCGCTGCTGGCAGGTGCGTGATGGGCACGGTCGCCGGGCTGCTGCTCGGCCTCGGTCTGCTCCTGATCGTGCAGTGGCGCTGGTGGCCGCCTGCCCCCGGTACGCCGGCACCTGCCCGGCCCGGTCCGCTGCGCCGCAGGCTCGACGCTGCAGGTCTCGGCGACGTCAGCGCTGTGCGCGTGGTGGCCACCTGCATCGGCTCCGGGATCGCCGGCGCGGTGCTCATGGTGGTCGTCAGCGGCTCCGCGACAGTCGGCATCGCGTTCGGGGTGCTGGCCGGATGGCTCCCGGTGGCCGCCCTCGGCCGGCGTGCCGCGCAGCGCCGCCTCTCCCTCGTCACGGCCTGGCCGGATGCCGTCGACGACCTCGCCTCGGCCGTGCGCGCGGGGCTGTCGCTGCCCGACGCGGTCGGCGCGCTCGCGGAGCGCGGGCCCGAGGTGCTGCGTGGGCCGTTCGGCCGCTTCGCCGCCGACCACCGCGTGACGGGCGCGTTCGGCACCTGCCTCGACCGGCTCAAGGACGACCTGTCCGACCCCGTCGGCGACCGGGTGGTGGAGGCGCTGCGTCTGGCGCGCGACGTCGGCGGCACGGAGCTCGGCCGTCTGCTGCGCACGCTCTCGGCGGTGCTGCGCGAGGACGCGCGCACCCGCGCCGAGCTGCTCGGGCGGCAGAGCTGGGCGGTCAACGCCGCGCGGCTCGCCGTGGCCGCGCCGTGGGCCACGCTGGCGCTGCTGTCGCTGCGCCCGGGGGCGCTGGCGGCGTACGACTCGACCGGGGGAGTCGTCGTGCTGCTCATCGCCGCCGGGGCCAGCGCCGCGGCCTACCTGCTCATGCGCCGGCTCGGGCGTCTCCCCGTCGACGAGCGGGTGCTGGCATGAGCACCGTGGGCGCGCTCGTCGGGCGCCACGGCAGCGGCGGGTGTCCTGATCGCGACGTCGGGCGCGCTGGCCCGGCGTACGCCGACCATCGGCGACCGCATCGCGCCGTACCTCGACGGCCCGTCGTCATCCCCGGTGGCGCGCGACGACGCCGGGGTGCGGGTCGACGCCAGCACCCTCGAACGGCTCGTCGCCCCTGCACTGCGCGCGGCGGCCGCGCGCCTGCACGCGCTGCTCGGCGGGGGCGAGCTGCTCCAGCAGCGGTTGCTCGCCGCGGGCCGCTACGGCACGACAGCCGAGTCGTTCCGCCTCGAGCAGGTGACGTGGGCGGCCGGTGCGCTCGCCGCGGTCGGGGCGGTGGTCGCGGTGCTCACGGCGTCGGACGTCCGGTCCGGCCGATCGCCGCCCTGGTCCTCGCGGTGACCGCGGCACTCGCAGCGGTGCTGCTGTGCGACCGGCGGCTGTCGACCGCGGCGACGCGCCGGCGCGACGCGATCCGCGCCGGTCTGCCGGCCGTCGCCGACCTCCTCGCGCTCGCCGTCGCGAGCGGCGAGTCGCCGGCGGCTGCTCTCGACCGCGTCGCGCGCGTCGCCCACGGTCCGCTCGCCGACGAGTGCCGGCGCGCGTGCGCCGACACCGCGAGCGGCGTCACGTTCGTCGACGCGCTGGACGCGATGGCGACCCGGGTCGACGTCCCCGCCGTACGCCGATTCGTCGACGGCCTCGCGATCGCGGTGCAGCGAGGCACCCCGCTCGCCGACGTGCTGCGCGCGCAGGCCGGCGACGCGCGCGCCGACCTGCATCGCGTGCTGCTCGAGATCGCCGGCAAGAAGGAGCTGCTGATGCTCGTGCCGGTCGTGTTCCTGATCCTGCCCACCGTCGTCCTCGTGGCGCTGTTCCCGGCGGTCAGCTCGCTGTCCGTCCTCACCCCGTGACGCGCACGCGTCGCACCACCGCAAGGAGAAGCTCCATGTCACTGCGCACCGTCCGGCTCTACCGCCGGCTCACCGACGGCGCGGCTCAGCGCCTCGCCGACGACCGTGGCGACGTCCCGGGCTGGGTCCTGGTCGCCGTCATGACCGCGGGTCTCGTCACGGCGATCTGGCTCGTGGCCGACGGCCAGCTCACCAGCGTCCTGCAGCGCGCGCTGACCTCGGTCAGCAAGCCCTAGCGATGCACCGCCCGAATCGGCAGCGAGACGACGGGTCGGCGATCGTCGAGTTCGTCGTCGTCGTGCCGCTGCTCGTGCTGCTCCTGCTCGCGGTCGTGCAGGTGGGGCTCGCGCTGCACGTCCGCTCGACGCTCGTGTCGGCCGCGGCCGAGGGTGCTCGCGTCGCGGCGGTCGCCGACGGCGACGGTGCCGTCGCCGTACGCCGCACCCGCGAGGCGCTGGCCTCGTCGCTCGCCGACGGCGTCGTCGAGTCCGTGACCGCGCGTCGTCGCACCGTCGGCGGCGTGGCGAGCATCGAGCTGGAGATCCGCGCACGGCTTCCCCTCGTGGGTCTCCTCGGACCGACCGCGCTGGTGGTGCAGGGTCATGCGGTCGCCGAGCAGTGACGACGGCACGGCCGTGCTCGAGGTGCATCGCCCTCGGCGTCGGCCTGCTGGTGCCGCTGCTGTACGCCGTCGTCTCGGTGATGACGGTGCAGGCGGCGACCTATGCCGCGACCTCCGCGGCGCGGGAGTCGGCCCGCGCCTACGTCACCGCCGCCACGCCTGCTCAGGGGGCACGCACGAGCGCGTGCGGCCACGCGCGCTGGTGCTCGCCGACGCCGGCGTCGCTGCGGTCGCGCCGACCGTGCGCTGCCGCGGCGGCTGCCTCGTGCCCGGGTCGCGGGTCGACGTCGCCGTGCAGGTCGACGTACCTCTCCCGCTGCTGCCCGGCGGCCCGACGATCACGGTCACCGGACGCGAGTCGATGCCCGTCGACCGCTACCGGTCGGCGCCATGACCCGCCGCGTGCGCCGCGACGACCGCGGCACGGTGCTGCCGCTCATCATCGGCGCGGTGGTCGTCATGACGATGCTCGTCACGGTGGTCACCGACGTGAGCGTGCTGTGGCTCGCGCGCCGATCGGTGCAGGCCACCGTCGACGGCGCTGCGCTCGCCGGCGCCCAGGCCGTCGACCTGCCCACGCTGTACGCCGAAGGCGCCGACGGCGACCTCGCGCTCGACCCCCGCGCCGCGCGGGCAGCGGTGCGCGCCTACGTCCGCGCGCTGCCGACCGCCCAGCTGCCGTCGGGCTTCCGCATCGCGTCGGTGAGCGCGACCACGACGACGGTCTCGGTGCGGGCGCAGGCGACCGTCCGGCTGCCGTTCCTGTCGTTCCTCACCGGGCGAGGCGTCCCCGTCGTCGCCGAGGCGACCGCTCGCAACTCGGCGGTCTGAACCCGTCAGAAGCCGCTGGTGTCCTCGAAGCAGCCGGTCGGCTCGGGGGCGTCGAGGTCGCCGACGTCGAAGGACTCGTCAGGCGTGTCCTGCGAGGGCGTGACGACGGTGTCCTTGTCGATCCAGGCCTGCACGTAGTCGGGGTAGGGCCACGTCGAGCCGCACACGCTCGCGGTGCTCGTGTAGCCGGATCCGCCGTAGCCGGGCGGGGTCACGCCGGACGGCCCGTTGCCGAGGAAGTAGATGTCGCCGCGGCGGCGGATCGCGATGGTGCGCGGCTCGCCGCCCTTCGCCGGCACGAGCCAGTACGCCGCCACGTAGGTGAAGCCGACGACGAGCGAGCCCTGCTTGCCGATGCGCGGCTTCATCCTCCCCTTCACACGCACCTCGGCCGCGGCCTTCCAGTCGCCCACGTGGAAGCGGTTCGCGACGGAGTCCCAGTAGACGCCCTTCTTGCCCTTCGTCGCCGTGGCGCGGGCGTGCTGCTTCTTGAGGAACGCGGTCGACTGCGACCCGAGCGTGGCGAACACCGGGTCGAGCTTGCCCTTGTACGTCACCTTCGGATCGAGCAGCGCGGCGCGCAGGTAGCGCTCGGTCGCGGCGTACGCGGCACGCACCTGGGCCGGTCGGTAGATGCCGAACTGCTCGGCCTTCGGCGCCTTGATGCCGGCGGCGCCGGACGGCCAGTCCTTGGCGGGTGAGCCCTCGAACGCCGGGACGATCGCGGGATCGGTGCCGTCGTCGTCCGCGGCCGACGGCGCGGGGCTCGGCGTCGCGGGCTTCGCGGAGGGAGCCGATGCCGAGGGCGACGTCGACGAGCTCGCCGCCGCCGCGCCCTGCTGCCCGGTCAGGGCGCGGTAGCCGACGAAGCCGGCGAACCCGACCGCCACGACGAGCGCGGCGACTGCGAACCCTGCCCCGCGGCGCGGCCCGCCGCCGGAGGCTGCCGGTGCCCGCTTCTGACCGGTCTCGAGCGACCAGTAGTCGCGCGCCGCCTGCTCGCGCTGCGCCTGCTCCTGGGCCAGCAGCTTCTGCCGCTGCTTGTACTCGCGCTTGACCTCGCGCATCGATGCGCGGCTGGGCTTCGCGCCCTCGTCGTCCCCCACTGCGGATCCCCCTCGTGCCTGCGCGACCGATCGTCGCACCGCGCGCACGCGGATGTCCCCGCAAGGGGCAGCAGGTGATCGACGCCACCCGCACCGGCGTACGCCGAGGTCAGGCGCCCCGGGTCACCACGGTCATGGTCAGCGGCTGGTTGAGGCTGCGACCGACGACGCAGTAGCGCTCGGTGGAGGTCGCGAGGCGCTGGCGTGCGGTGTCGTCGAGTTCGGCGTCCACGGTCGCGACCAGCGTCACCGGCCCGATGCCGACCTCGACGCTGCGGTCGAGCCCGAGCGTGCCGCGCGCGTCGAAGTGGCTGGTGGCCACGAGCTCCACCTCGCCGAGCTCGAGCCCCATCGCGGTCGCGACGCTGCGCATCGTCACGCCCGCGCAGCCGACGATCGCCTGCATGAGCATGTCTCCCGAGCACGCGTCCGACCCGTCGCCGCCGGTCGCGGGGTGCAGCCCGGCGCGCACCGGGCCCGACCAGGTGGCCACGGTCGCGGTGATGCCCGGATCGGTCCACGAGCCCTCGCCGCGGACCTCCGTCCGCGCCGAGGTCGGATCGGCGGCGTACTTCTCGCGCACGGGCGCCTGCAGCGCGCGCAGCTCGGCTCGGTCCATGCCGCGAGTATGGGGGGATCCGACCCCGGCGTGAGGGGCCGGCGTCAGGCGATCTTCACCGTGCGCGTCGCCGAGGTCACCGCAGCGGTGTACGGCGAGACGAGCACCTGGGCCGACACGAGCCGCACCTGCGTCTTCTTGAGGATCTTCAGCGACCACGAGACCGCGCCCGTGCCGTTGGCGGTCAACGTGGTGCGCGACTTCCACGCGCCCGTGCCGACCTTCGTCTGCACGACGACCTTGGCGCCCGGGTACGCGACGTAGCCCCCGATCTCGGCCGCCTTCAGCACGCCGGACACGGTGACCTTCTTGCCGCGGACGACCTTGGCCTTCGACACCGCCGAGGTCAGCGTGGTCGCTCGCAGGATGTACACCGGCTTCGTCGACCACGGGCCGACGACCTTGGTGGCTGCTCCGGCCGCGGGCACGGACGACACGTAGGAGAACGTCGAGTTGAGCACGAACGAGTCGTAGCGGCGTCGGACGTCGGCCGAGACGAAGGTGAAGGGCCCGGCGTTGTTCGGGGTCGCCACGGCAGGAGCGTTCTGCCACCGCCCCCCGAACGCGTCGGTGGTGACCGGGCTGAAGAGCCCGGTGAAGCCCGTGCCGTCCGGCCGGATGACCGAGGCGCCGACGGCGCCGACGCCGCTGCAGCCGTTGGTGACGGTGACCTCGAACACGGCGGTGGCGCCCGTCGGAGGTACGACGACGACACGCTTGCCCCCGGCGAACTGGACGCCCGCGCTCGACACCGTCGGAACGCTCTGGTCCGTGAAGGTGAACAGGCTGGCGGAGCCGCCCCCCGCGACGGCGACGCCGGCACACCCGGTCGGGACCTTGCCGCCCGTCGGCCACGCCGGCGGCGTCGCGGCCTGCGCCGGAACGGCGCCGAGGGCGAGCGCTGCGATGCCCGCAGCGGCGGAGACGGAGATGGACAGGCGTCGACGGGCGGCGTTCATGGGCCCTCCCAGGCGATGGCGGCCCCCGCACGAGCAACGTAACGACGACGACCCTCGCCCGACAGGCCCGGACGGGCCACCGTGCCGACCGCGCGGCGCGGGGAGCACGCGGGGGCGACTACCCTCTAGCCCGTGGCGATCCAGGACCCGAGCGAGGCGCTCAAGGAGCTCGACGCGACGCTGACCAGCGTCGAGAAGGTGCTCGACATCCCCTCCATGCGCGAGGAGGTGACGACCCTCGAGGCCGAGGCGAGCGTCCCCGACCTGTGGGACGACCAGGCCAAGGCCCAGGCCGTCACCTCCCGGCTCTCGTTCGTGCAGGGCGAGATCGCGCGCGTCACCGGCGCTGCGCCAGCGCGTCGACGACCTCGCCGTGATGTTCGAGCTCGCCGCCGAGATGGACGACGCCGACACCCTGGCCGAGGCCGAGACCGAGCTCGGCAAGCTCACGCAAGTCGATCGGCGAGCTCGAGGTGCGCACCCTGCTGTCGGGGGAGTACGACGCCCGCGAGGCGCTCGTCACGATCCGCGCCGAGGCCGGCGGCGTCGACGCCGCGGACTTCGCCGAGATGCTGCTGCGCATGTACACGCGCTACTGCGAGCGCCACAGCTACCCGTTCGAGGTGCTCGACACCTCCTACGCCGAGGAGGCCGGCATCAAGTCGGCGACGTTCTCGGTGAAGGTGCCGTACGCCTACGGCACGCTCTCGGTCGAGCAGGGCACGCACCGCCTCGTGCGCATCTCGCCGTTCGACAACCAGGGCCGGCGCCAGACCTCGTTCGCGGGCGTCGAGGTGCTGCCGATCGTCGAGCAGACCGACCACATCGAGATCCCCGACGACGACCTGCGCGTCGACGTCTACCGCTCGAGCGGCCCCGGCGGTCAGGGCGTCAACACCACCGACTCCGCCGTGCGCATCACGCACCTGCCCACCGGCATCGTGGTGAGCTGCCAGAACGAGCGCTCGCAGATCCAGAACCGCGCCAGCGCGATGATCGTGCTGCAGTCCAAGCTGCTCGAGCGCGCGCGCCAGGAGGAGCAGGCCCGGATGAACGCCCTCAAGGGCGACTCGTCGGGCTCGTGGGGCAACCAGATGCGGTCCTACGTGCTGCACCCGTACCAGATGGTCAAGGACCTGCGCACCGAGGTCGAGACCGGCAACACCAGCGCGGTGCTCGACGGCGAGATCGACGAGTTCATCGAGGCCGCGATCCGCTGGCGTCGTACCGGAACCGCCGACTCCGCCTGATCCGCTCGGCGCACCATCCGCGGCGTTCTGGCCCCGGACACCCTGCAGGCCCCGAGACGGGGGGTTCTCGGGGCCTGCCACCTGGAGGGTGGGTTGCGCTGCGGGGGACAGCGCTGGAGAGGATCTGAGGGGCGGCGGCCGGGTCGTCCGGCGTCGCGGGTGCGACAGGGTCTGCGGCGGGCGCGTGCAGTTCCCCCGGACGATCTGTACGCCGTCCCTCGCTTCCTTCTTCGGCAGGAACCCCCGGGACCTTGAGCCCGCACCCCGGACTTTCTGTGCCGTGATCACATCGTGACACGCAGAGACGCGATCGTCACGCTTCGGCGTCGCACTGCTCCGACCAGCGGGGGGACAGGCCAGGACAGACCCGGACAAAGGGTCGCGCGCCTCGTGCGGACCGGCCCCACGGCGCGCCACGCCGTGCCCGGGCGCGCGGGTGTCCGGGGCACCCGGGAACGGAACGTAGACTCGTGCCGCCCCAGCACGGGCCGGTCGAGGGGCCGCCCGTGCCTTCCCTGAGGAGCGCGCCCGTGATCCGGTTCGACAACGTCACCAAGCTCTACGCCAACCAGACGCGGCCGGCGCTCGACGACGTCTCGGTCGAGATCGAGAAGGGCGAGTTCGTCTTCCTCGTCGGCGCCTCCGGCTCGGGCAAGTCGACCTTCCTGCGGCTGTGCCTGAAGGAGGAGCGCCCGACCGGCGGCCGGATCCACGTCGCCGGCAAGGACCTCAGCCACCTGCTCGCACTGGAAGGTGCCGCACCTGCGCCGCCAGATCGGCACCGTGTTCCAGGACTTCCGGCTGCTGCCGAACAAGACCGTGCTACCAGAACGTCGCGTTCGCGCTCGAGGTGATCGGCCGGCCGACGCAGCCAGATCCGCAAGGTCGTCCCCGAGGTGCTCGACCTCGTGGGCCTCGCGGGCAAGGAGGACCGCATGCCCGACGAGCTCTCCGGCGGCGAGCAGCAGCGCGTCGCGGTGGCCCGCGCGTTCGTCAACCGGCCGATGATCCTCATCGCCGACGAGCCGACCGGGAACCTCGACCCCGCCACCAGCGTCGGCATCATGAAGCTGCTCGACCGGATCAACCGCACCGGCACGACCGTCGTCATGGCCACCCACGACGCCGCGATCGTCGACCAGATGCGCAAGCGGGTCATCGAGCTCGAGGACGGACACGTCGTGCGCGACCAGACCCGCGGCGTCTACGGGTACGCCCGCTGACGTCGACGCACGGCAGCCCGACCCGCCGCACCACGGACCTAAGGACCGGCACCGCATGCGCGCCACGTTCATCCTCAGCGAGGTCGGCATCGGCCTGCGCCGCAACCTCACGATGACGATCGCCGTGGTCATCACGTTCGCGGTCTCGCTCGGCCTGTTCGGCGGCGCGCCTGCTCGTGCGCGCCCAGGTCGACGTCATGAAGGACTACTGGTACGACAAGGTCCAGGTCTCGATCTTCCTGTGCGGACCAAGACCTCCGAGCGTCGATCTCGTGCGCGGCGGGCGCCGGTCACCGCAGGCGCAGCGGACGAGATCCGCGCCGACCTCGAGTCGCTGCGCCCGCTGGTGCAGGAGGTCTACTACGAGTCGAGCGCCGAGGCCTACGAGCGGTTCACGGAGCAGTTCAAGGACTCGCCCGATCGCGCAGAACATCACCCCGGACGCAGCTGCCCGAGTCGTTCCGCGTGAAGCTGTCCGACCCGACGAAGTACGACGTCATCGCCAGCGCGTTCGTCGGCCGCCCCGGCATCGACAACGTCGATCGACCAGCGCAGCCTGCTCGACAAGTTCTTCCAGGTGCTCAACGGGCTGCAGACCGCTCGCCCTGGTCATCGCCGGCGCGATGCTCCTCGTGACCGTCCTGCTGATCGCCAACACCATGCGCGTCGCGGCGTTCAACCGACGGCGGGAGACCGGGATCATGCGCCTGGTCGGCGCGATCGAACTTCTACATCCAGCTGCCGTTCCTGCTCGAGGCCGCCATCGGTGCCGCGATCGGGGCGGCGGTGGCCAGCCTGTCGCTCGTCGCGGTCAAGGTCTTCCTCATCGACCAGCGGCTCACCCCGCAGTTCACGATCACCCCGTTCATCGGGTGGGACGCGATCATGCGCGCGAGCCTCACGCTGTTCATCCTCGGCATCGCGCTGGCCGCCGTGACGGCGTTCTTCACCCTGCGCCGCTACCTGCGCGTCTGAGCACGGCGTACGCCGATGTCCGATGATCGGACGATGAACCGCCCGATCGAGGGGTTGGGTCGGCTGCCGATGCGCGCTAGCCTGGGGCGGCGCCTGTCACAGGCGTCACGCGAGTCACAGCAGTCACACGGCTGCGGCACGCGGCGATCCGGTGGTGGGACTGCCGGGGCGACGAGGGAGGGTCCGGTGCGTCCGACACCGCACGCCTCTGCGTCGCGCGCCCTCGCCCTGGTCGCCGCCCTGCTCGCGGCCGTGCTCGCCGTCATGACGCTGCAGACCGCGTCCGCCGACACCATCGACGACAAGATCGACGCCGCCTCCGACGACCTCGCCGCCGCGTCGAGCGCCGTCAGCAAGGCCAACGCCGCGCTCGAGCGCGGCGCGCACCCAGCTGCCCGCCGCCCAGGCCGAGGTCGCTGCGGCGACCGCGACCCTGCGCTCGGCGGCCGCCGCGGAGAAGGCAGCCGCCGCGATCTCCCAGCGCGCGAGCGCCGCCGCGGTCACCGCCGAGCAGCGGGTCAGCGAGGCGCAGGAGCGCATCGTCGAGATGGACGGCCAGATCGGCGACCTCGCCCGCGTCGTCTACACCCAGGGCCCGTACGCCGAGCTCGCCGCGATCCTCTCGGCGAAGACGCCGTCGGACTTCGCCGACCAGCTCGAGGCCATCCGCTCGGTGTCGCGCTCGCAGAACCGGGCGCTCGCCGACTTCAACGCGGCGAAGGCCGACCTCGCGCTCGCGAGCCTCCAGGCGCAGCAGGCGTTCGCCAAGGCCGACGAGAAGCGCCAGGAGGCGCTGGCCACCGTCGCTGCGGCGCGCGACGCGGCGCGAGCGGGCCCGCGCGGCGAAGGCCAAGGTCGACGCGCTCGTCGCCGCACGCAAGAACGCGCTCGCCGTCGCGGCGCGCGAGCGGTCGACGGTGCTCGCGCAGTACAAGGCGCTCAAGGCCGAGCAGGCACGTCAGCGCGCGATCGCCTCGCAGCCCGGCGGCTTCACCGGCACTCCCACCGGCAACCTCGATCTGGCCCATCCCCGGCGGCGGCATCGCGCCAGCGGCCCGGCCCGCGCATCCACCCGGTCTACGGCTACCGCTCCTGCCACACCGGCGTCGACATCCGCGGCAGCTACGGCACCTCGATCAAGTCGGCCGCCGCCGGCAAGGTCATCTCGATCCAGAACGGCGGCGCCCTACGGCCTGCACACCGTCGATCAGCCACGGCAACGGCATCACGACGATGTACGCGCACCAGTCGCGCGTCGCCGTGCGCGTCGGCCAGATCGTGGGCCAGGGCCAGACCATCGGCTACGTCGGCACCTCGGGCTGGGTCACCGGCGCGCACCTGCACTGGGAGGTGCACGTCAACGGCGTGCCCTACGACCCGCTGGGCTGGTTCGGCGGCAGCAAGGCCCCCATCAACTGTTGACATGGCCGCTGCGCGGCGGATCGGCAGCGCGGCGAGTCGCTCGACCTCAGGTCGAGGTTGGGGTCTGGTCGCGGCCTTCGGCGTCCCGCGCGGAGTATCGGCTGCGACCTGCGCGCTGAGCACGACCTAGACTCCGGTGTTGTGTCCACCCCTGCACCCCCGCTGCGTCGGGCCGGCCGAGCTGCGCTCGTCGCCGGGCTCGTCGTCGCGGCGTACGCCGGCGGGGTGGTGACCGGGGTCGTCGGGCTCGCGCGACGACGCACCGCCCGCCGCGCAGGGAGTCCTCGACGAGGCGGCGAACCGCATCATGGCCGACGCCGCCCGCCCGGTCTCGCGCGAGCAGCTCGACCGCGCCGCGGTCGAGGGCATGCTCAAGGCGCTGGGCGACCGGTGGAGCACGTACTTCCAGCCGGCCGAGTTCTCCTCCTTCCAGGCGGGTCTCGACGGCCGCTACTCCGGCATCGGCGTCTGGCTGCGCTCGGCGCAGGACGGCGAGGTCTACCTCGGCAGCGTCCAGCCCGGCTCGCCCGCCGACAAGGCCGGGCTCGTGGCGGGCGACCGGCTCGTCGCCGTCGACGGCGACGACGTCACGGACCTGTCGCTGTCCAAGGTCGCGCAGAAGCTGCGCGGCGACGCGGGCACGCGTCCTGCGCCTCACGGTCGAGCGCGACGGCGAGCCCGTCGCGCTCTCGCTCGTCCGCGGACGACCTCGCCAGCGACGACGTCGAGGTCGCGCCGGCTCAAGGGCGACGTCGAGGTCGTGCGCGTCACCGCCTTCACCCGCGGCGTCGGCGCGGCGGTCCGCAAGGCCGTCGCCACCACCGGTGCCGCCGGCCAGCCCGGCTCGGCGGGCATCGTCCTCGACCTGCGCGGCAACCCCGGCGGCCTGCTCACCGAGGCGGTCGAGGTGGCCAGCGCCTTCCTCGACGGCGGCGCGGTGGTGTCGTACGAGAAGCGCGGCGAGCCCGTGCACCACCTCGACGCGGTCGGCTCGGGCGACACCACGGTGCCGCTGGTCGTGCTCGTCGACGGCGGGCACGGCCAGTGCCGCCGAGGTGGTCGCCGCAGCGCTGCAGGACCGCAACCGCGCGGTGATCGTCGGCAGCCGCACCTACGGCAAGGGCAGCGTGCAGGAGCCGCGGGCGCTCTCCGACGGCTCGGCGATCGAGCTCACGGTCGGCCGCTACCTCACGCCGGCCGGGACGCTCGATCGACGGCGTCGGCATCGAGCCCGACGTCGCGGTCGCTCCCCGCGCGCGGCGCGGCGACCGCCGAGCAGCGCGCGCTCGAGGTGCTGCGCGGACTCGTCGCCGCCAGCGACGGCGTGGCTCGGGGCTGAGGCGCAGATGGCACGCGAGCAGGGCACGAAGTACGTCGCGCAGAACAAGAAGGCGCGCCACGACTACCACATCGAGACCACCTACGAGGCGGGCCTCGTCCTGAGCGGCACCGAGGTCAAGGCGCTGCGCGCCGGACGCGCCTCGCTCGTCGACGGCTTCGCGATGGTGAGCGACGGCGAGGTGTGGCTGCACAACGTCCACATCCCGGAGTACACCCAGGGCACCTGGACCAACCACGCGCCTCGGCGCGTCCGCAAGCTGCTGCTGCACAAGGACGAGATCGAGAAGCTGGCGCACAAGACGAAGGAGGGCGGGCGCACGATCGTGCCGCTCTCGCTCTACTTCAAGAACGGCTACGCCAAGGTCGAGATCGCGCTCGCCGTCGGCAAGAAGAACTACGACAAGCGGCACACCATCGCCGAGCGCGACTCCAAGCGCGACATCCAGCGCGAGATGGGCCGTCGCCTCAAGGGCCGCCCGGCCGACTGACATCCGCTCCCGCGCGGACGTGTCAGGTGATCCAGTACGTCGTGGTGCCCGTGTAGAGCTTGCCGCCCTTGGAGTAGCTCCACGACACGGTGACCAGCGTGCCCGCATCGACCTGCTTCGACGGCGTCGAAGACGAGCCGTCGTCACCGTCGATGTAGGCGTCGCCCGCCCACTCCGGATCGACGGTCGCGGTGAAGCCGCGCGCACCGTTCGGCACGCCGATGTCGACCGGCCTGGCATCCTCGCCGGGCTCGACGCCGATGGCTCCTTGGGACGCGTCGGTGCCGGGGTCGCGCCGGTGTTCGCGGGAGTCGGCGTCGGGGTCGCGCTCCGCGTCGTCGTCGGCGTGGGAGTCGGGGTGGGTGTCGGGCGCTCGGACGGCGTGGACGTCGGCTCGCGTGGTCGGCGCTGGGGTCGGCGACCGGCGTCGAGTAGTCCCAGCCTGAGGTGTCCTCGGTCGCCGGTGCTGCCGACCTCCGCGCCCTGGGCGCTCGCGTCGTAGGCGGCCTTCAGCACCGCTCGCCGAGCACCACGACGCCGCCGACCATGCGCGAGGGCCGCGCCAGCGATGATCAGTGCGTACTCGACGGCGGAGGCGCCGCTATCGCCGCGCCGCCCGCGCCGGATCGTGCCGAGGTCTCGCGGGTCATGACGACGCCCTCCCGGAGGCGCGCGTGCGGCGCCCCCACGGCCCCCGTCGGCCGCGCGGCGCCGGATCTGCACGAAACCGTCGGCGTTCACCCGTTCGGCCTAGTCCATCACCGACTCGCCACGGCGTCGACACGACGCATGCGAGCCCGGCGTACCCGACCGGACGACCGGAGGCCTAGGGTGAGCGTGTCCTGCAGGGCGGTGAAGGAGACGGCACGTGAGTGACGACGGCGGACTCGACGCGATGCTCGACGGCTTCTGGCCGTACCGGAAGACCACGCAGTCCTACCGCACCATCCCGGCCGAGCCGGTCGACCGCGCGCAGATCCTCGCCGAGATCACGGACATGGCGCACCGCGAGGACGCGCAGGGCGACAAGGGCACGGTCTCGGGCAGCCTCTACTGCGGCGACCACGACCACTACGCGCTTCCTCGGCGAGGTGTTCAGCCTCTACTCGCACGCCAACGTGCTGCAGCGCGACATGTACCCGAGCGCGACGAAGTTCGAGGCCGAGATCATCGCGATGACCTCCGACCTGCTGCACGGCACCGGCGTCGGCGTCGTCACCAGCGGCGGCTCGGAGAGCCTCATCACGGCGCTCTACTCCTACCGCGAGCACGCCCGCGAGACCCGCGGCGTCACCCGGCCGAACGTCGTCATGCCCGACGACCGCGCACGTCGCGCTCGACAAGGGCGCGCACTGGATGGGCATCGAGGTGCGGCACGCACCGCTGACCGACGGCTACCGTCGCCGACGTCGCGGCGATGGCCGAGCTCGATCGACGACCAGACCATCGCGCTGGTCGGCTCGGCCGCCAACTACGCGCACGGCCTCATCGACCCGATCGAGGAGATCGCCGCGCTCGCGCAGGAGCGCGGCATCGGCATGCACGTCGACGGCTGCCTCGGCGGCTGGCTGCTGCCGTGGGTCGAGAAGCTCGGGTACGACGTGCCGCTGTGGGACTTCCGGGTTCCCGGCGTCACCTCGATCTCGGCCGACACCCACAAGTACGGCTACGCGCTCAAGGGCATCCAGCGTGCTGCTCTACCGCAGCAAGGACCTGCGCAAGAACCAGTACTTCACCTACCCCGACTGGCCGGGCGGCCTCTACCTCTCGCCGGGCCTCGCGGGCTCGCGCAGCGGCGGCATCATCGCCTCGACGTGGGCCGCCATCCTGGCCACCGGCGCGTCGGGCTACCTCGCCGCGGCCGACGGCATCATGCGCACCGCGACCGCGATCAAGGACGGCATCAACGCGCGACATCCCCGAGCTCGAGGTGATCGGCGACCCGACCTTCCTCGTCGCGCTTCAAGGCCGTCGACGAGTCGGCGACTCGACATCTACCTCGTCAACGACTCGCTCAAGGCGCAGGGCTGGCGGATGAACTCGCTGCAGCTGCCGCCGGCGCTGCACTTCTGCATCACCCGGCCGAACACCCAGCCCGGCACCGCCGAGGCGTTCCTCGCCGCGCTGCAGACCGCGGTGGCGTACGCGATCGAGAAGCAGGGCACGCCCGCCGAGTCCGGCGCGATGTACGGCTTCGGCGGCACGCCGCAGGGCAACGCGACGCTCGAGACGGTGATGGCCGGCGTGCTCGACGCGATGCACGAGGTCGCGCCCGACATGCCGACGGCCTGAGGCGCCCGCGATGGGTGATCGCTGGATCCTCGCGGTCGACTTCGGCAACGGCGGCCCCAAGGTCGCGGCCGTCACGCTGCAGGGCGAGCTGCTGCGCACGGCGCTGCGCCCGGTCTCCGTGCACGTCGGCCTCGACGGCTCGGCGACCCAGGACGCCACCGAGTGGTGGGTGCAGCTGCTCGCCGCGGTCCGCGAGGTGATCGAGGAGTCGCAGGTCGACCGCGACGCGCTGCACGCCGTCGCCATCACCGGCCAGTGGGCCTCGACCGTGCCGGTCGGAGCCGACGGCGAGCCCGTCGGGCCCGGTGCTGCTGTGGGCCGACACCCGCGCCCGCCCGCTCGTGAACGAGATCCTCGGCGGCCCGGTGAGCGTCTCCGGCTACGCCCCGCACAAGGTGCTGCCGTTCGTCCGCGCCACCGCCGGCGCGCCGACGCCCAGCGGCGCCGACCCGACCGGCCACTCGCTGCTGCTGCAGCGCCGGATGCGCGAGGTCTACGACCGCACCCGGGTGCTGCTCGAGCCGGTCGACTACCTCGGCATGCGCTTCACCGGCCGCGCCGCCGCGACACCGGCCTCGATGACCGCGAGCTGGCTCACCGACAACCGGCCCGGCGCCGCGCACGGCTACGACGACGACCTCGTACGCCGCACCCGCCGCGACCGCGACCGCCTGCCCGAGCTGCTGCCCGACCGGCTCGGTGCTCGGCGCGCTCACCGCCGAGGTCGCGGCCGAGATCGGCGTGGCACCGGGCGCACCGGTCGTCTGCGGCATCCCCGACGTGCACGCGGCCGTCGTCGGCTCCGGCGCGGTGCGGCCGTACGAGACGCACGTCGCGATCTCGACGACGTCGTGGATCAGCGCGCGCGTGCCGTTCAAGCGCACCGACATCTTCCACTCGATCGCCACGATCCCCGGGCTCGACCCGGCGTTCCCGCTCGTCGGCAACAACCAGGAGACCGGGGGAGCGGCGCTGCAGTGGCTGCGCGAGCAGATCATCGCGCCGCACGACGGCCTGCTCGGCGGCGGCAGCGGCATCGGCCGCGAGGGCATGGCGGCCGAGCGGCTCGCGCCCTCGTTCGACGACCTGCTCGCGCTCGCCGCCACCGCACCCGCGGGCAGCGAGGGCGCTGCTGTTCATGCCGTGGCTCAACGGCGAGCGCTCGCCCGTTCGAGGACAAGCACCTGCGCGGCGGCTGGCTCAACGTGTCGCTGCGCACCGACCGCGCGATGCTCGTGCGCTCGGTGCTCGAGGGCGTCGCCTACAACGTGCGCTGGCTGTTCGACTCGTACGAGAAGTTCCTCAAGCAGCCCGTGCCGACGGTGCGCATCCTCGGCGGCGGCGCGCAGAGCGACCTGTGGTGCCAGATCCACGCCGACGTCCTCGGCCGCCCGGTCGAGCAGGTCGCCGACCCGCGCAACGCCCAGCTGCGCGGTGTCGCCCTGTGGGCCCGCATCTGCCTCGGCGAGCTCACGCTCGAGGAGGTGCCGGCGCTCGTGCCCGTGGCGCAGCGCTTCGAGCCGGTGAACGCATCGGCGTACGTCACGGGGTACGGCGAGTACCGCAAGCTCGCCGGCACGCTCAAGGGCCTCTACCACCGCGTCAACGCCGGCTGACCGTCGATGACGAGCGGTCCCTGGTCGCCGGACGAGCCGGGCTCGCGGCGCTTCCCGGTGCTCGGCGTGATCCTGACCGTCCTGTTCATCACCCTGACCGGCCTCGCGATCCTCGTGTGGGTGACGATCACGCTGGCCTACGGCAGCGCCTCGATCCTGCCGGTGTCGCTCGTGCTCGGCGTGCTGCCCGCCCTGCTCATCGCGTGGTCGTCGCGGATGATGTTCGTCGCCCTGCTGCCGCGTCCGCCGTCCTTCGCCCGCACGGCGATCACGGCGTACGTCGCGATCGTGCTGCTCGCGATCGCCTCGGTGTGGGTGGCCGATCGCGCCTACCAGGCGGGCGTGGAGCGGGCCGCCGACGCCTGCTCGCCCGAGGAGGTCGCGGCCCTGCGCGGCGTGGTGCTCGGCGACGCGCTCGCCGAGGACCCCACCGGCGGGCGCGACGGCTCGTGCCGACTGGTGACCTCGCTGCCCGGCGACCGCGCGGCGGTCGACGCCGAGCTCGGTGCCGCGATGAGGGACGCCGGCTTCGTCGAGGCGGAGAACGAGCTGGGCCGGCGTACCTTCACCCGCGACGAGCTCACGGTGGTCGCGGTGGTCGGCATCACCGACGACAAGGGGCAGACCGACGTCACCCTGAGCATCCCGGGCTGACCCGCGCGAGAACGCACAGCCGACGTACGTGCGGCCGGCCGGGGGAGCGGTGAGCTGACGGGTCGCGCGCCCTGCGAGCAGGGCTGTCATCGTCGGGGCGGGTGGAACTGCCAGTAGCCGGCGCGGCCGGCATCTCCGCCCGAGGTCGAGATCCCCCATCCGCCCTCGTGCACCGCGTGGTGGTGGGCCGTGCACAGGAGCACGAGGTTGTCGAGGTCCGTCACGCCGCCGATCTCCCAGGGCACCACGTGGTGCGCCTGCGTGCGGCGGGTCGCGACGCGGCAGCCGGGGAAGGCGCAGTGCCGGTCGCGCACCTCGAGCGCCCGGCGCTGCCGCGGAGTGACGACGCGGTGCCGGCGGCCGACGTAGAGCACGTCCTTCGCGTACGGCCGCAGCAGGTCGGCGAGACCGCCCGTCGGGCAGCCGCCTCGCGTGACCACCGGCGTGATCGTCGCGTCGCAGAGCAGGCGGCGGATGCTCGCGGGCGGCAGCAGCACGGGCTCGTCGACGCCGGGCATCGCGAGCTCGCCGCCGAGACCGGCCTCGAGCCGGTCGACGTCGACGGTGAGGGTGATGTGCGGCCGGACGCCGTGGTGCTCGCCCAGCTCGCCGTTCTCGAGGAAGGTCGCGGCGAGGTGCCCGAGCGCGAGGGCGATCAGGTGCGGGTGGCGCTGGCGGCGACGGCGTACGGCGAGGATGTCGTCGCCCTCGATGCGGTCGGCCTGGGGGAGCGCGCCCTCGCGGTGCCAGCCCTCGACGACCTGGTCGAGCGCGGTCTGCAGCAGCGCCGCTGCCTCGGCCGAGAGCCGGCCGTCGACGCGGACGAGGTGGCCGTCGGGCGTGAAGCGCAGCCGCTGGTCGTCGTGGGCCTCGCGGGCGGCGCGCGCCTCGCCCTCCGGGTCGACGACGAAGCGCAGCTTCTTCACCGCCCGGGCGACGTCGGCGACGGGGAAGTCCTCGGCGATCCCGACCAGGATCTCCTCGGCCTCGGCGACCTTGAGCGCGTGCTCGTCGCGCGGCACGACGCACAGCGCACGATCGATGCCCTGCGTGAGCACCGAGACCGCTGCGCCGCTGATGCGGCCCTCGAGCCAGGCGGCGGCTGTGTCGCGATAGCGCTCGGTCAGCGAGGTCGACCGGGCCAGCATGCCGATCGCCTGCTCCTTCGAGACGCGGGCATCCTCGAGCAGCCAGCCGATGGTCGACCCGTGCCCGCCCGGCGCGACGCCCGAGGCGTGCACGGCGGCCACGCCGGCGTGCACCGCGGCCCCCGCGCGATCGGCCGTCACGTGCACCGCGGCCACCAGCCCGGGCAGGTCCTCGGCCGGCACGGTCGCCATCGCGCCTCGCGCCGTGAGCTCGGCCACCGCCGCACCGGCCGCGGCGAACTGCGCCACGGCCTCGGCGTACGACAGCGTCGGGCTGTCGATGGAAATCGAACTCATGTATGAACCCTACGTCGACCCTCCGACAGTGGCAACCGCGAAACCCGTTTATCCACAGGTCTTTTCGAGATTTCCCGACGACACGCCGAGGCTGTGGATGAGGACGCCCGGATCAACGACGGAGCGCCGATGTCCGGCGTGCCCGTAGACTGGATCCACAACTGCACAGGGGGTGATCGGTTTCGACTTCGTCTGTCGTGATGGGAGAAGCGGGCCGAGGATGCTGGTTATCTCGCAAACGATCCAGCACCTAAATACAAGTGCCGATACTCAGCGCACTGACTTCGCCCTCGCTGCTTAAGCGAGCCTGAAGTCCGTCAGCCCGGGGATGTTCCCGACCCGGTTCCTGGCGTCAGCTAGGGGACTTACTGCGACACCCGGTCACGGGGTAGCGCGGGACATCACACAGTGACTGGGCCTGTCGGCAGCTTGCCTGCGTGACTGCCGGGGCCGAGAAAAGCACAGCAGGCTGCGCCCGGAGAAGCCCCTGATCGCCAACGAAGGACGCGGGTTCGATTCCCGCCACCTCCACTCACCCCTGTTCACGACGAGAGCCCCCTGCCATCCGGCAGGGGCTTTCGTCGTGAACAGGGGTCTGACGAGGTGGCGGGAATCGGGAGGAGCAGCCCACGGCGGCTCCACCCCGCGGAGCGAAGCGACGCCGACCTGGAGCGGCCGTCCCACAACGACGGATCCCGCCACCTCCACCCACAGGACTGAGAAGGATTCCCTCGAACGACTGAGACTGCGCAGGTTCGATTCGGCTTCCCACTCGATGCTGCCCCAGTGGTGCTCTCGTGCATGCGTGCGCATCGCCCCTCGCAAGAGACACGGGATGGCTGTCGCGGTGTACACGTGGCCGTTCGACGATGACGCCCACTAGCGTGATGTCTGGAGACCCCTCGCCGATTCGCCCACGAATACGTATGGCGAGGCAGACGCTCGGGAAGGGTGCGCTATGAGCAGTTCCACTCCTACAAATCCGTCCACGGCTGACAAGTGGGCATCGGGAACCATCCTCTTCACCGGTGTCGTGCTGATCCTGATCGGCGCGTTCCAGGTACTCACCGGCATCTCCGCGATCCGCAAGGACGAGGTCTTCGTCGTCGGGGCGGAGTACCTCTGGAAGCTCGACCTCACGACGTGGGGCTGGATCCACCTGCTGATCGGCGCCGCCCTCCTCGTGGTGGCGATCTTCCTACTCCGGGGCGCGTTCTGGGCCGCCGTGATCGCCATCCCCCTCGCCGCCCTGAGCATCCTCGCGAACTTCCTGTGGCTGCCCTACCAGCCGATCTGGTCGATCATCATCATCGCGTTCAATGTCCTCGTGATCTGGGCCATCGCCACCCGCCGCGAGACGATCCACCTCATCGACGACTGAGTCGCCTGCTGCCGCCTCGCCTGCCAGACCGGCCGGTGCCGGTAGGTCACGCGCACCGTGCTCGTGGCCTACCGGCCCCGTGTCCCTAGGGCTGCGCCGGTTCCGACGTCCAGTCGGTGTCGGGGCCGGTGCGCTCGCCGAAGTAGTTGATCGCGACGACGTGGAACGATGCCTGGCCGAAGCCGTCGCCGTCGACGAAGGTCGAGATCGGCACCGTCCAGGAGCGCGCGCTCCCGGTCGAGGACCGGTAGCCCTCCCAGGTCTCGAGCCGATAGCTCACCGGCTGCGGCGACGACACCGCCGGCACGGTCACCACCAGGTTGGCGCCCGAGACCGTCACGGTCGGGGCCGCCGGTCGCGTCGGGATGGCGACGCAGCCCTGGCGACGTCCGAGCAGCGCGAGCCCCTTCTTGTCGCCGGCGGCGAAGTGGCTCGGCGTCGACGAGTTGAGCGAGGGGTACATGAGCTGCGACCGCTTGGAGGTGTGCTGGAGCCCCATGACGTGCCCGAGCTCGTGCAGGTAGAGCGTGCGCTTCTGCGACGCGGACAGGCGCTTCACCGCGGTCGAGAGCCACACCGCCTGGCCGGAGGTGTAGGGCAGCCGGTAGTAGAACGAGTCGACGCCGAAGTCCGGCACGCCGGTCCCGGCGCCGCCGTACCCGATGATGGAGGAGCGGCGCGGCAGAGACGAGCGCCCGGGCTTGGCGAACCCGACGAGGATCGACGCCGTCTCCCGGTCGCCGCCCGCGTGAACGGTGCGCGGGGGCTGGTGCCCAGGTAGCGGAAGGTGATGCCGGTCGCGCGTCCGACCTCGGCGAAGGCCTTCTTGACGCGCGGGAGCTCCTTCTTGAACGCCTTGCCGGCGGCGTAGTTGATGCGCCAGGTGACCACCGTGCACGGGTCCCACCGCACCGGCTTGCCCTTCGCCCACAGCGACGAGAAGCGGTACGCCGGAACCTTGGTGTCGCCGCTCGCCGGCGCCGGTGTCGGCGCGACGAGCGCGGCCACAGCGAGCACGGCTGCTGCGAGCGCCATGGCGACGCGTCGCTGCCGCGACCTGCCCAGCGGGGCTGGTGCGTCGATCGTCGCGTCCCCCATGCCGCCCTCCACGTGGCGCAGGCCGGCTCCGCGGGCCGAGCCGATCCGGTGGGGTCACAGTAGCCACGCGACGAGCGCACGGTTCCCGTATCTCCAACTCCCACAGGGCGCTCGCGGGTTGACGTCTCTCACCGCCGACGACATAGTTAGGCATGTGCCTAAGTATCATGACGAGGTGGACGTCGTGCTCCGCGCGCTCGCGGACCCGACGCGTCGTGCCGTCGTGCAGCGGCTGTCCGCCTCGCCCGCGGTCGTCTCGGAGCTCGCGGCACCGTTCGCGATGGCGCTGCCGTCGTTCCTGCAGCACCTCGGCGTCCTCGAGGACGCCGGCCTCGTCACGTCGGAGAAGCACGGCCGGGTCCGCACCGTGAGCCTGCGGCCCGGCGCCCTGGACGTGCTGCACCTGTGGCTGGGTGAGCAGCGCACCCCGGCCGAGCGCCAGGCCGACCGGCTCGGCATCCACCTCACCCGCACCGCCGCGAAAGGCACCTGACATGACGCGCGTCCGCATCGACCTCAACATCTCGCTCGACGGCTACGCCGCCGGGGAGCCGACCCCCGACCATCCGATGGGCGAGGGGTGGGGGCGCCTGACGTCGGCGTACGCCGCGACGCGCACCTTCCAGCAGCGCGTCCTCGGCGACACCAGCGGTGCCGGGACGACGGGCGTCGACGACGCCTACGCCGCGGCGTACTTCGAGGGCGTCGGCGCGGAGGTCATGGGGGCGGCGATGTTCGGCCTCCACTCGTTCCCCGACGACCCGGACTGGCGGGGCTGGTGGGGCGACGAGCCGCCGTTCGGCTGCCCGGTCTTCGTCCTCACGCACACGGCGCCGCGCCCGCCGCTCGCGATGGCGGGCGGCACGACCTTCCACTTCCGCAGCGGCGCGATCGAGGACGTCCTCGCCGAGGCGGTCGAGGCCGCCGGCGGCCAGGACGTGCGCGTCGGCGGCGGCGTCAGCACCGCGCGCGCCTTCCTGCGCGCCGGCCTCGTCGACCAGCTGCACGTCGGCGATCGCCCCGATCCTGCTCGGCGGCGGCACGCGGCTCTGGGACGACCTGCGCGGCCTCGAGCTCACCCACACGGTGACCTCGGAGGTCGCCGAGAGCGGCACGATCCACGTCACCTTCACGCGGTAGGACGACGTCATGACGACCGAACGACGCCTCGCCCGCGCCGGCTTCACGCTGACCCGCGACTACCCCGCGCCGGTCGAGCGCGTGTGGGCCGCGTTCTCCCAGGAGGACGAGAAGAAGATCTGGTTCGGCTCCGACGACGCCTTCGAGATGGGGGAGTGGTCCTTCGACTTCCGCGTCGGCGGGTGCGACGTCGCCGAGGGCATGTTCCACGGCGGCCCGGTCTCGCGGTACGTCGCGACCTACACCGACATCGTCGAGCGGAACCGCATCGTGACGACGTACGACATGTGGCTCGACGGCGTGCACATGTCGACGTCGGTCGCGTCGTTCGAGTTCGAGCCGATCGACGGCGGCACGCGCTTCACGCACGTCGAGCACGGCGTCTTCTTCGACCAGTTCTGGGCCGACGCACCGCGCCGCGAAGAGGGCAGCCGAGGCCTGCTCGACTCCCTCGCCGCCCACCTCGAGCGCTGACCAGAGCGCATCGCGGGAGGAGAGACGCATGGGCGACGTCATCGTGATCGGGTCGATCTCCCTCGACGGGTACGCCGCCGGGCCGGGCGACGACCTGAGCCGGCTCCACCGCTGGATGTTCGACGGTTCCGTCGACACCGAGAACGACCCGTTCCTCCAGGTGTTCCGCAGCGCGGGTGCCGTGGTCTTCGGACGACGGACCTACGACGTCGGTCAGGATCCCTGGGGCGACGAGGATGTCTTCGAGTCGCCGGTCGTCGTCGTCACCCACGAGGACCGACCACCCGTGACCAAGAACGGCACGACCTTCACCTTCGTCTCCGGGTCGCCGTCGGAGATCGTCGCCGCCGCACGGGATCTCGCGGGTGACGCCGCACGTCGTGGTGATGGGCAGCCCGTGCGTCGCCCAGCAGCTGCTCGCGGCCGGGCTCGTCGACACGTTGCTCCTGCACCAGGTGCCCGTCCTGCTCGGCGACGGCATCCCGATGTTCGGCGACCTGCCGCGAGACCGTCGAACTCGTCCCCGAGTCTGATGACGACCGGCGCCGAGGTCTCTCACCTGCGGTTCGCCGTCCGAGGTTGCCGACTCCCGACGGCCGAGCCGGGGTTCTGAGTCGGGACCTCCGCGGTACGGGCACGAGTGGCGGTGCGGCCGATGATGCGGCGCGGTGAGAGGATGGGGACGCCGCTCGGCCGACAGGTCGATGACGACCTGCAGGGCGACATTGTGAGGGGATACGACGTGGACGTTCTTGCCGAGTTCGGAACGGGGCAGCTGCTGTGGAGCATGCTCTGGTTCTTCATGTTCATCATCTGGTTCTGGCTGCTGATGAGCATTTTCGGAGACATCTTCCGCAGCGAGGACCTGGGCGGGTGGGGCAAGGCGCTGTGGATCATCTTCATCGTCGTCTTCATCTGGCTCGGCGTGCTGGTGTACTTCATCGCGCGTGGCAAGGGGATGCAGGAGCGCAGCATCAAGGCCATGGCTGCGCAGCAGGCGGCGCAGCAGGAGTACATCCGCAGCGTCGCGGCCCCCTCATCGTCGCCGCTGGACGAGATCGCGACCGCGAAGGACCTGCTCGACAAGGGCGCGATCAGCCAGGCCGAGTTCGACGCGCTGAAGGCCAAGGCGCTCGCCTGACGCACGCACCGAGCGGGCGACCTCCACCACGGTGGAGGTCGCCCGCTCGTCGTTCCGGGCTGCCGCTCTCGGCCTAGCTCGAGGTCGGGCTGGGGGAGGCCGTCCCGCCCAGCGCCTCCTGGATCTTCTGCTTGAGCTCTTCGAGCGCGGTCCTGGCCGCAGCGATCTTTGCCGCCGCGGCCTCGATCGCGGCCGCCTGCGCCGCGTCCTCCGCGTTCTCGGCAGCGACGGCTGCGTCGACCGCCGCCTTCGCTTCGGCGACGGCCTTCTCGGCGGCAGCCTTCTCCGTCGCCACCTTGTCGGCCACGGCGGCTGCATTGGTCTGAGCGGTCGCGAACTGGGACTCGAGGCGTGCCACGTCCGCGACGAGCTCGTCCTCGAACGCTGTCGGGTCCGACTGGATGACCTTGCGGCCCACCACTTCCACCCAAGCCATCCGCGACTCGAGCGAGGTCACACGTTCCTGAAGTCCGTTGATCTGGTTCTGCAGCCGCAGCTCGACGTCAGCGGTCGACTCGCCCGACGAGCTGCACCCCGACACGCCGAGGACGGCTGCGAGTGCGATGGCGACCAGTCCGAGACTGGATCTCTTCATCGGTACTCCTTGGGTTGGCGGCCCGCAGGAGATCCCTGCCGGCCCACCCCCATCGTGACGCCGTGGCGGCTCGGAGCGGGGGAGGCGTGGCGCGGCGGCTCCGTCCGGATGGTGGCGGGTCCGACCTGCACCGCGTTCCGGACTGACGCGCCGCCGATCGACGTGCTCGTCATCTGGGCGCTCGCGATCCACCGGGAGTCGATCCACCTGTACGACAGCCACTAGCCGAAAGACACCGCGGGGCTGGCCGATGCGGCCGGACCCCCGCCTGCAACGGGACAGGGGAACCGGGCGGTCTAGCCCTGGTCTGCCTTGTGCCGACGGTTCTGAATCGAGGAGCCGAGTGCCCGGCTCTGCGTCTGAAGGCGTTGCACGATCTCGCGCTCCTCGGCCAGCCGGCGTACGACGACCTCTGCGACGGCAGCGGTCGTCGCGATGAGCGCCGTCCATCCGATCGCTGCGGTCCAGGTGGTCCGGGGGTCGGTGGGGCTAGGCGGAGTTCGTCCGGACACCGACGTGTAGGTCCATGTCACCGCTTTCCGGGAAAGCCACACCACGGCCACGGCGACCACCGGTGCAGCGAGGTGGAGCGTCGGGTGAACGCGGTCACCCAGCTCGATCTCGACGACCTCGTCGACCTCAGACATCGGATCCCCACTCCCGTCGGCGTCGCTGCCCATCCTCACCCTTGGCACGCCGACCAAGCAATGACGACGGGCTCGATAGTGCGCTCATCACGGCCTGCTCGCTCTCCTGGCGCCGTCGAGCTGGGGGCGCTAGCGCGCCGTCGAAGGGAGCGCGGCAACGTCAGCCGCCAGGTGGGGTCTCCGGAGGTCGTCGCTCGTCGATCCAGGCGAGGGCCTCGCGCTCGGCTTGCGCGGTGGTGGCGCCGACGCGTTCGTCGCCGCGGTAGACGCTGTCGGTGCCGATGACGTCGGCGATGCCGGTGACGGCGAGCTGGTCGTCGATCTCGGCGGTCGTCGACACGATCATCAGCCGGCTGTCGACGGAGGCGAGCGACTGCGCATAGCGCAGCAGGACATCCATGATCGTCGTACCGAGATCGGTGCGTCCGCGCAGCCGGAGGATCACCACGGAGTTGCGCGACGAGTCGCCGATGGCCGGCAGCTGCGCCTCGAACACCGGCGCGGCGGCGAAGAACAGGCTGCCGTAGGGCTGGAGCACCACGACCTCGTTCGCCGGGATGATCGTGGGCGGGTCGGTCTCGACGAGGTTGCCGCGCGGGTCGACGTAGCGCCGACGCACGGTGATGCGGTTCGACTGGCGGATGACGTGCAGGATGATCGAGACACCGACGCCGACGAGCACGGCGTACTGCAGCGGGATGATCATCGTGAGCACGAAGGTGGTGACCAGCACGACCTTCTGCACGACACCGGTGCGCCACACCGCGGCGATGTCCGCCGGCTTGATCGTGCGGTAGCCGATGAGCATGAGCAGGCCGGCGAGCGCCGGCATCGCGACGTAGCCGATGAGGCCGCCGAAGACGAGGATCACGATCGCCATCACGATGCTCGCGATGACCAGCGACTGGCGCGAGCGGGCGCCCGCCGCCTTGTTGATCGCCGACGCCGACACCGAGCCGCCGACCGGCATCCCCTGGAAGACGCCCGAGGCCACGTTGGCCACGCCCTGCCCGGTGAAGTCGCGGGACGGGTCGGGGAAGGTGCCGTCGGGGTTCGGGTACTGCGACGAGATGCTCGCGCCCTGCACGAGACCGACGAAGGCGAGCGAGAGCGCGGGCACGATCAGCGCGGGCACCAGGGCCAGGCTCGGCAGCTCGGGACGCGGCAACGAGTTCGGGACATCGCCGAGGTCGTTGAGGGTGGCGACGTCCGCCCACCCCAGGACGTAGGCGAGGCCGGAGGTCACCACCACGGCGACCACGAGGCCCATCGCTCCCACCCGCGTGCGCTCGAGCACGACGATGAGCACGATCGTCGCGACGCCGATCACCACCGTGGTGGGGCTGAGGAGCGCCGGGCTGGTGATGGTCTGGAAAGCCCGCGTGATGCGGTTGTCGCCCGGCGCCGAGTAGCCGGTGAAGTTCGAGAGCTGGCCCAGGATGATGTTGACGCCGATGGCGTTGATGAAGCCCGACCATCACCGCGTTGGACACGAAGCGCAGCACGGCGCCGAGCCGCAGCAGGCCGGCGACGATCATCACCACGCCGGTGAGCACCGACAGCGTGAACAGTGCTGTGGCCGGGTCGCTCGCCGAGTGCACCGCGGGCACGTCGGTGATGATCATCGCCATCGCGCCGGTGCCCTGGATCGCCATGAACACCGAGCTCGTCGCGGCGGCGCCGGCGACCGTGCCCACGAGGTAGGCGTACAGGCCGGCCAGCGGGCTCACGCCCGCGAGGAGTCCCGTCGCAAGGCCGTCCGGCACGCTCTGCACGCCGAGCACGAGTCCGGCCACCGAGTCCTGGCGCAACGTGTCACGGCGCACCGGCCAGCGCACGCCCATGGATGGCCCCTCGTCTCGTCGGGGTTCGCCCATGACCCCGGCGCCACCCTACGTCCAGGCTCCCGTCGCGGACCCGCACTCCCCGTGGACGGGCTTCGTGCGCGACGCACGACGGCGCGCGACTCCCGGGGCTATGGTCGGATCACCTCGGGATCGCATCGAGCAATTGCGACGGGAGCCAGGGATGACCGGCACCCTCGTCGCGACGAAGTTCTTCGTCCCGCGTCCCCGAGGGTCGCTCGTGCCCCGCGCGCGCCTGGCTGCCCGGCTCGACGCCGGCGCCGACACCGCGCTCACGCTGGTGTCCGCCCCGCCGGGGTTCGGCAAGACCACCGTGCTGAGCTCCTGGCTGGCCGGCCCGGCGATGCGAGATCGCGTCGTGGCGTGGGTGTCGTTGGACGACGCCGACGTGGAAGCCCCGACCTTCTGGCGGTACGTGGTCACAGCCCTGAACTCCGTGCTGCCCGAGGTCGGCGCTGCCGTGATGCCGCAGCTGGCGTCCGGGCAGCCGGTGCCGGTGTCGCTGCTGGCGACGGTGCTCAACGACATCGCCTCGGTGGTGCAGGAGGTCGAGCTCGTGCTCGACGACTACCACCTCGCCGACGGCGTCGAGGTCGGCGAGGGCATGACCTACGTGCTCGACCACCGGCCGCCCAACCTGCACGTCGTCATCAGCACGCGCGCCGACCCGCGGCTCCCGCTCTCGCGGCTCCGCGTCCGCGGCGAGCTGGTGGAGCTTCGGGCGAGCGATCTGCGCTTCACGGGCGACGAGACGGCGGCGTACCTCGCCGAGAGCCACGGGCTCGTCGTGACCGACGACGACGTCGCCGCGCTGGAGTCGCGCACCGAGGGCTGGGCAGCCGCGCTGCAGCTCGCGGTGCTGTCGATGCAGGGTCGCTCCGACGTCGGCGACTTCGTGAAGGGTTTCGCCGGCACCGACCGGCACGTCGTCGACTACCTCGTCGACGAGGTGCTCTCGCGCCAGCCCGACGACGTGCGCGACTTCCTCCTCCGCAGCTCCGTGCTCGACCTGCTCGGCGGCGACCTGTGCGACGCGGTGCTCGAGCGCACCGGCAGCCGCGCGATGCTCGAGTCGCTGGACCGGGCCAACCTGTTCCTGGTGCCGATGGACGCCGAGCGGCGCTGGCACCGCTACCACCGGCTCTTCGCCGACGTGCTTCAGGCGCACCTGCGCGCCGAGCACCCGGACCTCGTCGTCGGGCTGCACGCGCGGGCCAGTCGCTGGTACGCCGCAGCCGGGGAGCCGGTGCCGGCTGTGCGCCATGCGCTCGCGGCGGGCGACGTCGACCGCGCGGCCGACCTCATCGAGGAGGCGATGCCGGGTCTGCGGCGCCGGCGCCAGGAGGCGACCTTGCGCCGCTGGATCGACGAGATCCCCGCCGACGTCGTGCTCCGTCGTCCGGTGCTCGCAGTCGGCTTCGTCGGTGCGCTCATGTCGTGCAACGAGTTCGGGCCGGCCGCGGAGCTGCTGCGCGTCGTGGAGCGCGCTCTGCCGGCGGTGCGGGCACGCCTCGCGGGAGCCTCGCCCGTCGACCCGGGCGTCGGCCCTGCGGAGCCCATCGTGGTGCTCGACGAGGCGGAGCTCGCGCGCGTGCCCGCCGCGGTCGAGCTCTACCGCGCCGGTCTCGCGCTGGTGGCCGGCGACCTCGCGGGCGCGCAGCTCCACGCGGGTCTGACCCTCGAGACCGCGGTGGCCGACGACGACCTCGTCCGCGCCGGTGCCTCCGGGCTCTCGGCGCTCGCCTCCTGGGCGGATGGCGACCTCGACGCCGCGTGCCGCAGCTACACCACCTGCATCGAGGGGCTCCGCCGCGCGCAGCACGTGCCCGACGCGATCGGCTGCGTGCTCGCTGTGGCCGAGATCCACGCGGCCCAGGGCCAGGCTCCGCGATGCGCTCGCGGCGTACGACGACGGCACGCGGCTGGCCGGCGCGTCCGCGGGATCTCCCGCGCGCGGCGCTGCGGACCTTCTCGTGGGGCGCAGCGAGGTCGCCGTCGAACGCGGCGAGCTCGCCGAGTGCACGCGCGGGCCTCGACGAGGCGCGCGCTCTGGGTGAGGCGCTCGGCCTGCTGCGCTACCCCTACCGCTCGCGGATGGTCGCGGCGATGCTCGCCGAGGCGGAGGGCGACGTCGCCGGCGCGCTCGTGCTCGTGCGCGAGGCCGAGAGGGTCTACCTCGGCGACTTCTCACCCGACGTGCGCCCGCTGCACGCGATGGCGGTGCGGCTGCAGCTGCGTCTCGGCGACCTCGACGCGGCCGACCGGTGGGTGCGCGAGCACGGCCTCGCGTCGACCGATCCGTTGTCGTACCTGCGCGAGTACGAGCACGTGACCCTCGCCGAGGTGCTGCTGGCCCACTACCGCCGTGACGGCGATGCCTCGGTGCTCGCCGCAGCGAGGGGGCTGCTCGACCGGCTGCTCGACGCCTCGGTCGAGGGCGGTCGCACCGCCACCACGCTCGACGTGCTCGTGCTCCAGGCGATCGCCGCGGAGGCGGACGACGACGGGGGCGCCGCGCTCGACGCTCTGGACCGAGCCGTTCTCCTCGGCGAGGCGGAGGGCCACGTGCGGTACGCCGCCCGCCACGGGGCGGTGGTCCTCCCGCTGCTCGAGGCGGTCGCGGAGCGTGCGTCGCGATCGGCGTACCTCGACCGACTGCTGACCGCCTGCCGGACCTCGATGGCCGACCCGGGCACGGAGGTGGGCGCTGCCGAAGCCGCGGTGGGTCGACGCACGGAGGGGACGTCGCCGGTCGACCCGCTCAGCGACCGCGAGCTCGAGGTGCTCGCCCTGCTCGGCTCCGACCTCGGCGGCCCGGAGATCGCGCGGCAGCTGTTCATCTCGCTCAACACGCTGCGCACCCACACGAAGAGCATCTACGCCAAGCTCGGCGTCTCCAGCCGCCGCGAGGCCGTGCGCCGAGGCCGCGAGCTGGGTCTGCGCACGCGCTGACCCAGCAGCGTCACGGTGAGTCGGAAGAATCCGCAGGGCCGACGACGTGGCACCCGAGCAGCGTGACCCCGAGGTCGCGCAGCCGCGCCAGGATCCCGTGCAGCTGCGCCTGGTCCGCGACCATGCCGGTCAGCGTGCTCGTGCCGTCGTCGTGCTGCGCGACGCTGAGCTCGTCGAACCAGTCCGACCATCGCTCGTCGAGCCGTCCCGAGATCCGCAGCTCGTAGACGCGCGCGTCGTACGCCGTCATCACCACGCACGCGCCCGCGCCGGCCGTCGGATGACCCATTCGGCCACGGCGAGGTTGACCACCCAACCCGCGCCGAGAGACAGGTCGCCGACGAGCACGCTGTGGCCGAAGACGGCCGGGCCGATGCCGGCCGTGAACGCCTGCGTGCCCGCCGCGAGCGCGATCGCGTACGCCCGGATCATCCAGACGCGATGTGCCGCGATGTCGCCGCGCCGGACCGTCGCGATGCCGAGCACGAGGCAGGCCGCCATCGCTGCGCCGAACCCGAGCCTCAGGACGTAGAGGACCTCGCCCGTCCCCGGCTTGGTGGCGAAGGTCAACGTCATCCACAGCGCCGACCCTGCGACCAGCGCGCCCGCGCCAGTGAGGACGCGTCCCGTACGCCGGTGCCAGTCGAGATGGCGGGCGCGGAACCGTGGCACGAACTGGAACGCTCCGACGACGGCGTAGACCGCAGCGCCGACGATGTGCGCGATCACCGGAGCCGGCGAGGTGGTGAAGCGCAGGTCGTGCGGGATGGTCGCGGGTCCGCCCGCGAGCTCGACGAGGCGCGCCGCACCTGCGATCAGCGGGATGAGGCTGAGCAGGATCATCGACAGCGGCACCGGCCAGCTGCGGGGGCGACGCGGCTTGGACGGCCGGGACGACCGGGGCTGCTGCCCCGGCCGCCCGACCGCTGGGGAGATGGTCATCGGACCGGGACGGGAGCGGCCGCGAGCGGCGAGGCGGTGACGTCGACGTGCGCGGTGCGCTCGGAGCGCCACAGCGAGACACCGAGACCGATGAGCGCGAGCCCGGTCGGCACCGCCATGGGCCGGTTGAACGACTCGGGCAGGAACGCGAGCGAGACCGTCGAGATCGTGGCCACGGCGAGCAGGGCCGAGGCGGTGCGCGCGAGCACCCGGGCGCGGAACAGTGCGACGCCGAAGAGCAGCCCGCCGAGCATGTAGCCGATGCCGGACAGGTTGAACACGGTCTGGATGCCGCCGATGTCGCCGATCGGCTGGCCGCCCACCGCTGCGACGACCACGTCGTCGACGAGCGCGGGTACGGCGTCGGTCAGCTGCGGGAGCACGGCCGCGGCGATCACAGCGACGCTGAACATGACGAGGTAGCCGACGCTGAACAGCAGGTAGCCGAGGAGTCCGAGGACGCCCATCTGGCGCACCTGCCGCAGGTACATGCCGGTGATGCCGGCGAGCGCCAGCGCCGCCATGACCGCCTTGGCGGAGCTGCGGAGCACCCACTCCGCCGTGTCGACCGTGGCGACGTCGATCGGCGGGTGGTTGATCTGGACGGCGATGAACAGCGAGCCGGCGACGGCGGCGCTGATGCCGGCCGCTCGGGTCAGTCCGGTGGGGGTGATGGTCATGTCGGCTCCTGGTCCTGGGTGCCCGGCGGAGGTGCTGGGCGGCAGTCCGGACGCTAGGAACGGGTCGGGTGAGCGCGCCTCACCACATGTGGTGGTCGAGGTGGTGATCCGTGCCCCATGGCGGAACGTGTGGCAGGCTCGGATCCGCGCGCAGATGCGGCGCCACGACACGACTGGGGAGACGACATGAGCACGCTCGCGGCCTTCGGCACCGGTGAGTTCCTCTGGAGCCTGCTCTGGTTCACGGTGCTGTTCCTGTGGATCTGGCTCGTGATCATGGTGTTCATCGACATCATCCGCAGCGACGACCTCGGTGGCGGCGGCAAGGCCCTGTGGCTGTTCTTCGTGATCGTCCTGCCCTACCTCGGGGTGTTCGTCTACCTCATCGCCCGGGGCCAGGGCATGGCGGTACGCCGCACCATCAACGCGAGCACGTCGCACTCGGCCGAGACGCGCGCCGCGCAGGAGGCGTCCGCCAAGCTCGAGGGCTGACCTGCGGCGACCTCGGGTTTCGCCCCGAGGCGGCGTACAGGGCACGATGGCGGTGCCATGACCACCGCGCCCACCCTCGCCGAGCTGATGCCCGACCCGCCGGACGAGGACTCGCTCTACGACGCGTTCACCACGTGGACGCTCGGCCAGGGCCTGGCGATGTACCCGGCGCAGGAGGAGGCGCTGCTCGAGCTCGTCACCGGCTCGAACGTCATCCTCGCGACGCCCACCGGGTCGGGGAAGAGCCTGGTCGCGACCGGCCGCGCACTTCATCGCGCTGGCCGGCGGACGCCGCAGCTTCTACACCGCGCCGATCAAGGCGCTGGTCTCGGAGAAGTTCTTCGCCCTGTGCGACACGTTCGGCGCCGAGAACGTCGGCATGCTCACCGGCGACGCGAGCGTCAACGCCGACGCCCCGATCATCTGCTGCACCGCCGAGGTGCTCGCCAACATCGCGCTGCGCGAGGGCACCGCCGCCGACGTCGGCCTCGTCGTCATGGACGAGTTCCACTTCTACGCCGAGCCCGACCGCGGCTGGGCCTGGCAGGTGCCGCTGCTCGAGCTGCCGCAGGCGCAGTTCCTGCTGATGTCGGCGACGCTCGGCGACGTCAGCGTTCTTCAGCGAGCGACCTGACCCGCGCGCACCGGCCGCCCGACCGCGCTCGTCGACAACGGCGAGCGCCCGGTGCCGCTGCTACTACTCGCTACGTGCTCACCCCGCTGCACGAGACGATCGAGGAGCTGCTGGCCAGGCGGGCAGGCGCCGGTCTACGTCGTGCACTTCACCCAGGCGTCGGCGATCGAGCGCGCCCAGGCGCTGATGAGCATCAACGTCTGCACCCGCGAGGAGAAGGACCGGATCGCCGAGCTCATCGGCGACTTCCGCTTCACCGCCGGGTTCGGCCGGACGCTGTCGCGGCTCGTGCGCCACGGCATCGGCGTCCACCACGCCGGGATGCTGCCGAAGTACCGCCGCCTCGTCGAGACGCTCGCGCAGGCCGGGCTGCTCAAGGTCATCTGCGGCACCGACACCCTCGGCGTCGGCATCAACGTGCCGATCCGCACCGTGCTGTTCACCGGCCTGAGCAAGTACGACGGCGTCCGCACGCGGCACGCTGAAGGCCCGCGAGTTCCACCAGATCGCCGGCCGGGCCGGCCGGGCCGGCTTCGACGACGCCGGCACCGTCGTCGTGCAGGCCCCCGAGCACGTGATCGAGAACGAGAAGGCGCTCGCGAAGGCCGGCGACGACCCGCAGGAAGCGCCGCCAGGTGGTGCGCAAGAAGCCGCCGGAGGGCTTCGTCTCGTGGGGCGAGCCCACCTTCGACCGGCTCGTCGGCGCCGAGCCCGAGCCGCTGACCTCGCAGTTCGCCGTCACGCACTCGATGCTGCTCAACGTGATCGCGCGCCCGGGCGACCCGGTCGCGGCGATGCGCACCTGCTGCACGGAGAACCACGACGACGAGCGCACCCAGCGCGCGCACATCCGCCGGGCGATCGCGATCTACCGCGCGCTGCTCGCCGCCGGCGTCGTCGAGCGGCTCGCCGAGCCCGAGCCCGACGGCCGCACCGTCCGGCTCACCGTCGACCTGCAGCCCGACTTCGCGCTCAACCAGCCGCTGTCGCCGTTCGCGCTCGGCGCGCTCGAGCTGCTCGACCGCGAGTCGCCGACGTACGCGCTCGACGTCGTGTCGGTCGTCGAGTCGATCCTCGACGACCCGCGCCAGGTGCTCTCCGCCCAGCGGTACAAGGCGCGCGGCGAGGCCGTCGCGGCGATGAAGGCCGAGGGCATCGAGTACGAGGAGCGCATGGAGCTGCTCGAGGACGTCACGCACCCGAAGCCGCTGGCCGAGCTGCTCGACGCGGCGTACGAGATCTACCGGCGCGGGCACCCGTGGGTCGCCGACTACGAGCTGCGCCCCAAGTCGGTCGTGCGCGACATGTTCGAGCGCGCGATGACCTTCGTCGAGTACGTCGGCTTCTACCAGCTCGCCCGCTCCGAGGGGCTCGTGCTGCGCTACCTCGCCGACGCCTACCGCGCGCTGCGCCAGACCGTGCCCGAGGCGGCGCGCACCGAGGAGCTCGACGACCTCATCGAGTGGCTCGGCGAGCTGGTGCGCCAGGTCGACTCGAGCCTGCTCGACGAGTGGGAGCAGCTGCGCGCCGGCACCGACGACAGCGGAGCCGGACCTGCGCCGGTGCCCACGGGCCCGCCGCGCGTCACCGCCAACGTCCGCGCCTTCCGCGTGCTCGTGCGCAACGCGCTGTTCCGCCGGGTCGAGCTCGCCGCCCGGCGCGACTGGTCCGCCCTCGGCGACCTCGACGCCGCCGACGGCTGGGACGCGGACGCGTGGCGCGAGGCGCTGGAGCCCTACTTCGACGAGCACGCCGACATCGGCACCGGCGCCGACGCCCGCGGCCCCGCGCTGCTCATCGTCGACGAGCTGCCGGGGCACTGGCGGGTCCGGCAGATCCTCGACGACCCCGCCGGCGACCACGACTGGGGCATCACCGCCGACGTCGACCTCGCCGCCAGCGACGAGGTCGGCGAGGCGGTGCTCACCATCACGGACGTCGGGCGGCTCTGACGACGGGTGGCGCTGTCCCGCAGCAGGTGTAGCGTCGAACGAGGGGGGATCGCTTCGATCCGTTGGCTCCCCGACGCCGCCTGTCGAGGAGTTCCCGTGACCGCCGTACCCCTGACCGACCCGGAGCCCGCACCCGCCACCGAGGTCCTCGAGCAGCGCTTCACGGGGCTGCGTCGCTACAACCTCGTGATGGGGGCGCTGCACGCCGCGCAGGCCGTCGCGATCCTGGCGCTCGCCACGGCGTTCGCCCTGCCGGTGACCGCCAGCTTCATGACCGGGGCGCCGGGCTCGACGCCCGCGGATCCCGTGACGCTGTTCGACGTCAGCATCGCGTGGGGCTGCGCGCTCTTCCTGCTGCTCTCCGCGGCGGCGCACTTCATCATCGCCGCGCCCGGGGTCTTCCCCTGGTACCGCGCGAACCTGCTGCAGCAGCCGCAACTACGCGCGCTGGATCGAGTACTCGCTGAGCTCGTCGGTGATGATCGTGCTCATCGCGATGATCACGGGCATCAGCGACATCGCCGCGCTCGTCGCGCTCTTCGGCGTCAACGTCTCGATGATCCTGTTCGGGCTGCTGCAGGAGAAGTACGAGAGCCCGGGCGGCGGCATGCTGCCGTTCTGGCTCGGCTGCATCGCCGGCATCACGCCGTGGATCGCGATCGGCATCTACCTCGTGAGCCCCGGCAACGCCGCGAGCCCGCCCGGGTTCGTGTACGGGATCTTCGTCTCGCTGTTCGTGCTTCTTCAACTGCTTCGCCCTCAACCAGTGGCTGCAGTACCGCCAGGTCGGGAAGTGGCGCGACTACCTCTACGGCGAGACCGTCTACATCACCCTGAGCCTGGTCGCGAAGTCGCTGCTCGCCTGGCAGGTCTTCGCCGGGACGCTCATGCCCGCGACCTGACGGCGGTGCGGGTCAGGCTGCGAGGTGCCGGTCGAGGAACGCGAGGGTGCGGGTCATCGACCGCGCCCAGCCTCCGTAGAAGTAGTGGTTCTCGCCGGCGTACTCGTGGTAGGTCAGCGGCACTCCGGCCGCGCGCAGCCCGGAGGCCGTGGCGCGCGACCACGCGATCGGGCACGTGTCGTCGACGACGCCGTGGTGCATCATCACCGGCGTCGTGATCCGGTCGAGGTAGGTGCGCGCCGAGACGCCGCGCCAGAACTCGGGATCCGCCTTCGGCGAGCCGTGCTCGGCCTCGATCCGGCGCACCAGCCCTGCCCGGTCGCCCTCGCCCTTGATGAAGCGCTCGTAGTTGTCGACGGCGTCGGTGCTGACGCTCGCGTAGGTCACCGCGGCGTCGACCAGCCCCGGTCGTACGGCGAGGGCGTTGAAGGCGACACCGCCGCCCATCGACCGCCCGATCAGGCCGATGCGCTCGCCGTCCAGGAAGTCCAGGGTCGAGCTCGAGACCGCCTCCACGGCGGCGACGGCATCGCGCGTGTAGCCCATGCGCAGGTCGAGGTCGTTGCGCGGGTCGTCGTCGGACCCGGCGTGGTTGCGGTAGTCGACGTGGAAGGCGACGTAGCCGTTGCGCGCGAGCGAGTCCTGCTCGCGCAGGTAGCCCTGGCCCGTGACGTAGATCGCCGGGTCGATGTAGCCGTGGAGCAGCACCACGACGGGGAACGGCCCACGCCCGCGCGGCACGTTCATGACGCCGGTGATGCGCAGGTCGTCCGACCGGTAGCTGACGGCGTATCGGGTGTACGCCGAGCTGCGTGCCAGCACGCGGCCGAGGCGCAGGTCGGAGCCCGACGATCTCGTCGCGCATGAGCGCCGGCAGCGAGACCGGATCGGTGACCGGCGGCAGCGTGGCCGGGGCACCGGTCGCGGCAGGGGTCGGAGTGCTGGACGCCGATGCCTCGGGCGTCGGCGTGCTCTGCCCGGGTGTCGCGGTGGTGGAGCCCGGTGCGGGTGCCGGCGCCGCGCTCGGCGCAGTGCTGCAGCCCGCGACCAGTGCCAGCGCCAGTGCGCCCGCGGCTGCGCGAGCCGTGAGCGCTGCGCGGCCTGTCATCTGTCGAGTATGCGTCGGGCCCGACGAGCCCGCATCCAGGCGTCGGGCTACTCGCGCCAGACGCGCTCGAACGGCAGCCGCCAGGCGTGCGGCGCGATCAGCTGGTGGATCGCGTTCGGTCCCCACGTGCCCGGCGCGTACGGCTTGACCGGCGGCGGGTCGTCGAGCAGCGGCCTGCGAGCGCTCCCACAGGCTCTCGATGCCCTCGGCCGTGGTGAACAGCGTGTGGTCGCCGCGCATCGCGTCGAGGATCAGCCGCTCGTAGGCCTCGAGCACGTCGCCGGCGCGGTCGGTCTCCTGCGTGGAGAACTGCATGCGCAGCTTCTCCAGCCTCATCCCCGGCCCGGGCCGCTTGCCGTAGAACGACAGCGACACCTTGCGAGTCGTCGGCCAGGTCGAACGTGAGGTGGTCCGGGCCCTGGCCGACCCGACGCCGGAGTTGGCCGGGAACATCGTGCGCGGCGCCTCCTTGAACGCGATCGAGATGATGCGCGCCCCTCGGCCATCTGCTTGCCGGTGCGCAGGTAGAACGGCACGCCCGCCCAGCGCCAGTTGTCGATGTCGACGCGCAGCGCGATGAACGTCTCGGTGTCCGAGTCGCGGCGCGACGCCCGGCTCGTCGCGGTAGCCGCTGTACTGGCCGCGCACGACGTTGCGCGGGTCGATCGGCAGCATCGAGCGGAAGACCTTGTTCTTCTCCTCGCTGATCGCCCGCGGCTCGAGCGCGGTCGGCGGCTCCATCGCGACGAACGCCAGCACCTGCAGCAGGTGCGTGACGACCATGTCCTTGTAGGCGCCGGTCGACTCGTAGAACGCCGCCCGCTGGTCCGAGCCCGAGGGTCTCGGGGATGTCGATCTGGACGTGGTCGATGAAGTTGCGGTTCCAGATCGGCTCGAACAGTCCGTTGGCGAAGCGGAACGCGAGGATGTTCTGCGCCGCCTCCTTGCCGAGGAAGTGGTCGATCCGGAAGATCTGCGCTCTCGTCGAAGATCTCGTGCACGTGGTCGTTGAGCCGCACCGCGCTGTCGAGGTCGGTGCCGAACGGCTTCTCCATCACGACCCGCGACGCGCTCGACGAGCCCGGCGTCGCGCAGCATCCCGATCACGGCGAGCGCGGCGCTCGGCGGCACGCTCAGGTAGTGCAGCCGCCGGCGCTCGTCGCCCGAGCTCCGCGCTCGGCCGCCGTCGACCGCCGCGGCCAGCCCCTCCGGACCCGCGCTCCTGCGGCACGTAGGTCAGCGTGGTCGGCGAAGGTCTCCCACTCCTCGTCGAGTCATCGGGTGGTTGCCGAACTCCTCGACGGCCTCCTGCGCGAAGGCACGGAACTGCTCGTCGTCGTACGTCCTCGATCGACGTGCCGACGATGCGGATGTCCGGGGCGAGCGACGACGTGGCGAGGTGCGCCAGGCCCGGCAGCAGCTTGCGCCGGGCCAGGTCGCCGGTGGCACCGAACAGCACGATGACGTGCGGCGCCATCGGCTCGACGCCGCCGCGGCGGGACGGACGGGCACCGGGCGCGGGGTAGGCGATCGTCTGGGCAGGGTGATCGGACACGTGCGCATCGTGGCGCACCCGCGCTCACGTGGCCAGAGCAGCAGCGGTTGTTGACACGGCGTTAACGTGCGCGAGAGCGACGATGCCTCGGCGTGCGGGTCACGTCGCCTGCAGGTGCAGGCGCAGCTGCAGGAACCGCACCTCGTGGTCGCTGCCCACCACCTCGGCGTACGCCGCCCCGACCTCCGCGAGGAAGCCGGCCCGCGCGGCCTCGTCGGGCAGGTGCACGAGCCAGTCGGCGAACCCCGCACGGCACCAGGCGAGCAGGGCGTCGGCCGTGCCGAAGTCCCACGCGAGGTCGTCGACCCGCAGCGCGGTCACGGCGAGGCCGGCACGCTCCGCCTTCTCGGCGACGAGCTGCGGGTCGCTGTGGTGGAAGGGCGCGGCGACGCCGTCGACGTACGCCGCCCACTCGGGCAGGCGGATCACGGAGAGGGCGACGTCCTCGATGCTGGGGCGCTCCCCGTCGCAGACGAACTGGAGCAGCGCCGTCCCGTCCGGCACGAGCGCCTGCCGCACGTGCCTCATCGCGAGGTCGTGGTCGGCCACCCAGTGCAGCGCGTTGAACGAGAGCACCGCGTCGAACTCCGCGTCGTACGCCATGGACTCCACGGAGCCAGGGGCGAAGGCGAGGTTGGGCGCCTCGCGGGTGCGCGCGACCTCGAGCATCCCCGGGCTCGGGTCGATCCCGAGAACGGAACCTCGCGGCACGCGGGCTGCCACCTCGGCGGTGATGCGCCCGTCACCGCACCCGACGTCGAGCACGCGCTCGTCGCCGCGCAGGTCGAGCTCGGCCAGCGACCGGTCGGCCACCCAGCGCTGCAGGTCGTTGACGCGGTCGTACTCCGCGCCGTCCCACCGCGTGCCGGACTGCTCGTCCACCGCGACTCCTCCCACCTGCTGTCGACGACGCTAGCGCGCCGCTGAGCCGGTGCGACCCGACGTTTCGACAGTCTCCCTGGGGGTAGCAGGCGCTCGCGGTCGCCCGACCGCCGCCTCAGGACGGAGCCCACCATGAGCGACCAGCACAGCGACGAGATCGACGTCGAGACCATCGTGCCCGCGGAGGGCGGCACCGATCCCGGCACCGAGGACGGCGTCGGCGAGCGCGTGCTCTCCGGCATGGGGTCCGACGGGGTGCAGCAGCTCGACGGCGAGTTCGGCCACCTCGACGAGGCGCTCGACTCCGACGTGCTCGCTCCCGAGGGAGCCACCGAGTCGGCCGACCCCGCTTCCTAGATCGGCGGTCAGTCCTCGAGGTCGAGGGCGACGAAGTCTGCGGGGGAGATCGCCGGAAGCTGGCTGATCGACTCCAGCAGGCGCTCGCCCCAGAACCGCTGAAGGCGCAGCAGCGCGGGGGAGTCGGCGTCGACGCGGAACTCCTCGAGCCGGTGAGACCCGGTGCGGTAGATCCCGATGTCGTAGGGCGGTCCCACCGAGAGGTTCGCGCGCGCGGTGCTGATCATCGAGCTCAACGCCACCTTGAGCGCGGTGACCATGTCGACCTCCGCGTGGATGCCGACCTCGAGAAGGAACTTGCCGTACTTGCTCTCGCCGATCTGCAGGAACGGGCGCTCGTCCGAGGCGCGGATGTAGTTGCCCTCCGGGTAGACGAGCAGGACGTCCGGCGCCTCCGCGCCCACCTGTCCACCGAGGATGAAGGTGGCGGTCGCGTCTCCGGGGTTGCCGAACGCGGCGCGGTGCGACTGCGCGACCTCCTGGCTGAGCCGGCCGACGTAGAGCGCCGCCTCGAAGAGGTGATCGACCGTCGCGAGGCTCGTGCCGGAGCCGCCGAGGTCGCGGTGGATGCGGTCGAGCACCTCCTGCGTCGTGGCGAGGTTGCCGGCCGACTCCAGGACGAAGACGCGGTCGGGGCCGGGCGTGATCACGTGCAGCTTGCGGTAGGTGCCGACGTTGTCGACGCCGGCGTTGGTGCGCGTGTCGGCGAGGAACACGAGTCCCTCGTCGAGCCGCACGGCGATGCAGTAGGTCACGTGATGTCCTTGTCGCGCCGAGGAGTGGTCGCCCCATCGTGGCGCACCCGCTGCTCGCGCGCCCGGCCGCGGGTGCCGATCGGCGTACGCCGGCCCCTCACCAGGTCTCGGTGACCTTCGACAGGCCGCGCGGGCTGTCCGGGTCGAAGCCGCGTGCCGTCGCCATCACGAGCGCGAGCTGCTGCAGGGCCACGATGTCGGCGACGGGTGCCAGGTCCTCAGGGAGCGCCGGCGCGAGCAGGAGGTCGTCAGTGCCCGGACGCACCGACGCAGGCCCGCCCAGGACGGTGAGATCCGCGCCCCGCTCGCGCAGCCGCTCGAGCACGGGGCGCATGGCCAGGGCGCCCGCGCCGTCGGGGACCACGGCGAGCACCGGGTGCTCCTCGTCGACCATCGCGAGCGGGCCGTGCAGGAGGTCGGCACCGCTGAACGCGTGCGCCGCGACGTAGGAGGTCTCCATCAGCTTGAGCGCGCCCTCGCGCGCCGTGGGGTAGGAGTAGCCGCGCCCCGTGAGCACCAGGCGGTCGGTGCGCCCGATCCGGTCGGCGAGCCGCTCGACCTGGGGGAGCAGCTGCAGGCGTGCGGCCACGGCATCGGGCACTGTGTGCGCTGCGGCCCCGTCACCACCGGCCCAGGAGTCGACGAGGAGCCAGAGCGCGAGCAGCTCGGCCGTGTAGGACTTCGTCGCCGCGACCGCGGCCTCGACGCCGGCGTGCACGTCGATGCTCAGGTGCGCGGCCTCGTTCAGCGCCGACCCCGGCGCATTGGTGACCGCGAGCACCGTGGCGCCGCACTCGCGCGCGACCGTCGCGGTCTCGACGAGGTCGGGGGAGCCCCCGCTCTGCGACACCGCCACGAGCAGCACGTCGCGCAGGTCGGGTCGGGCGCCGTACGCCGTCATGGTCGACGGCGACGCGAGCCCGGCCGGCAGTCCGAGCCGCAGCTCGACGAGGTACTTGGCGTACAGCGCGGCGTGGTCGCTCGTGCCCCGGGCCGCGAACAGCACGAAGCGCGGTGCGCGCCGGCGCAGCTCCGCAGCGGCCTGACTGATCCCGGGCGCGCCTGTCTCGACCAGCCCCGCGAGCACCTGCGGCTGCGCGGCGATCTCGCTGCGCATCACCGCGCCGGGATCCGTGGGGGTCATGGGCGTCTCCATGGTGGTCGTCCGCGGCGCGCTCAGGGCGGTCTGCGGCAGGTCGCGTTGACGAGGACGTGCTGCGGGATCTAGGTTGACGGCAATCTAACAGGAAACCTTCCAATTAGTAGAGGCACGATGGCCCCGACCTCGCCGGCACGACCGGCGCTGCTCCGGTCGCTCAACGACCGCACGGTTCTCGAGCTGCTGCTGACCGGCGGCGCGGCCTCCCGCGCCGACCTCTCGGTGCGCTCCGGGCTGTCGAAGCCGACCATCGCCGAGGTGCTCGGCCGGCTCGAGCGGGCGGGCCTGATCGTGGAGGCCGGCGAGACGGTCGGGCGTCGCGGCCCCAACGGCCGCCTGCACGACGCCACCCTCGACGGGCACCGCGCTGCCGCGCTCTCGGTGGAGCCGGCACGCGCGACGTGCGAGATCGTCGACGCGCGCGGCTCGGTGCTCGGGAGGGCCGTCCGCGCGAAGAAGGACCTGCCGCGAGGTGCGGCGCACCTGGCGCGCGCGCTGATCTCCGACGCGGCTCGCGCGGCGGGCGTCTCCGTCACCTCCGTCGACGAGCTCGTCGTGTCGCTGCCCGGCTCCTACGACCCCGCCACCGATCGCGTCCGCTACGCCGACCGCGTGCCCGACTGGACGATCCCGGGGCTGGCCGCGGAGCTCGCCCCGGTGCTGCCCCCCGGCAGCGCCGTCACGATCGACAACGACGTGAACCTCGCGCTGGTGGCCGAGCGCGCGCACGATCCTGCCGAGGGCTCGGGGGTCGCCTCGTTGCTGTGGCTCGGCGCCGGTGTCGGTCTCGCGACCGATGTGGGCGGCACCCTCTACCGAGGGGTGTCGGGCGGCGCGGGCGAGGTGGGCTACATCCCCGTGCCGGTGCCGACCGTCGCCGCGCGCGGGCAACGGCGCGCGGCCTCGAGCGACTTCCAGGCGGCCGTCGGCGGTGCGGCCGTGCTGAGGCTGGCGCAGCAGCACGGCGTGCCCGGTCGTACGCCGGCCGCCGCGATCGAGCGCGCTGCCGCAGCCGTCGCGACCGACCCGGCAGCCGCCGCCCTGCTCGACGAGCTCGCCACCCGTATCGCCTACGGCCTGGCCGTGATCGTGGCGGTGCTGGACCCGGGTGTGGTGGTGCTCGGCGGCGCTGTCGGAAGCGCGGGCGGGTCTGCACTGGCCGCCCGCACGGCCGCAGCCTTCCGCGAGGCGAGCCCCCTGGCCTGCCGCGTGATCGCGAGCCGAGTCACCGGCGAGGCCCCGCTCGTCGGCGCACGTGACGTGGCCGCCGCCCGAGCACGAGCACGGATCCTCGACGACGCCCACGTGGGCGTCGCGACCGACGAAGGGACGACCCGGTGAAGCTCGCTGTCGTGGGCGGTGGCTCGACCTACACGCCCGAGCTCGTGGACGGGCTGGCCCGCCTCGGCGGGACGCTCTCGGTCGACGAGCTGGTGCTGCTCGACCCGGATGTCGACCGGCTCGCGGTCGTGGGCGGCTTCGCGCAGCGCATCCTCGACCAGCGCGGCGCCTCGACCCGCCTCACGCTCACCGCGGACCGTGACGCCGCTGTCGACGGCGCCTCCGCCGTCCTGCTGCAGCTGCGGGTGGGCGGGCAGCAGGCGCGCGCCGGCGACGAGTCGTTCCCGCTCGAGTGCGGCTGCGTCGGCCAGGAGACCACCGGCGCCGGCGGGCTCGCCAAGGCGTTGCGCACCGTGCCGGTGGTGCTCGACATCGCCGAGACCGTGCGCCGACGGGCGGCGCCGGACGCATGGATCGTCGACTTCACCAACCCGGTGGGCATCGTGACGCGCGCCCTGCTGCAGGAGGGCCACCGCGCGGTGGGCCTGTGCAACGTGGCCATCGGCTTCCAGCGGCTCTTCTCCGGCTGGCTCGGCGTGACCCCGGCGGAGGTGCGGCTCGACCACGTAGGGCTCAACCACCTCACGTGGATCCGTCGGGTCGAGGTCGACGGTCGCGACGTGCTGCCCGAGATCCTCGAGCAGCACGGTGACGCGCTCGCCGAACGTCTCGAGCTGCCGCGCTCGCTGCTCGACGCGCTCGGCGTGGTGCCGTCGTACTACCTGCGCTACTTCTACGCCCACGACGCGGTCGTGCGCGAGCTCCGCTCGACCGGCACGCGCGCCGAGGCGGTGCAGCGCATCGAGGCCGAGCTGCTCGAGATGTACCGGGATCCGGCGCTGGTGGCGAAGCCCGCGCTGCTCGAGCAGCGCGGAGGCGCCTACTACTCGGAAGCCGCCGTCGAGCTCATCGCCTCGTTGCTGGGCGGCGAGCAGGACGCGGGTGTGCACGTGGCCAACGTGCGCAACGACGGGTTCCTGCCGTTCCTCGCCGACGACGCCGTCATCGAGGTGCCGTGCGACGTCGGGGCGTCGGGCCTCGTACCGCGACCGACGACGCCGCTCGAACCGCTGTACGCCGGTCTCGTCGCCCATGTCTCGGCGTACGAGGACCTCGCGCTGCAGGCGGCGATGCACGGGGGCCGTGACCGCATCGCCTCGGCACTGCTCGCGCATCCGCTCGTGGGCCAGTACGACCTCGCCGAGACGCTGACCGACGCGCTGATCGCGGGCAACCGGGAGCACCTGCCGTGGACGCGGTCATGAGAGTCCACGCGGGCCCGGTCGCGGTGGCCGTCGACGGCGGCGGGAGCAAGACCGACGCGGCCGTGGTCGACCTCGTGACCGGGGCGGTCCTCGGTCGCGGCCGCGGACCCGGCTGCTCCCTCCACGGCATCGGCCTTGCGGCTGCGACCCAGGTCGTGGATGCGGCGGTCGGGGCGGCGCTCGCCGAGGCGGGAGCGTCGGCGTCCGACGTCGTGCACGCCGGCTGCTACCTCACCGCGATCGACCTCGACGACGAGCAGGCGGAGCTGCACGCTGCTCTGATCACGCAGCCATGGGCCGCACAGTCGCTCACCGTGGCCAACGACGTGTTCGCACTTCTCCGTGCGGGCACCGCGTCGCCGGACGCGGCGGTCGTCGTCTGCGGCACGGGGATCAACGGCGCAGCGGTGCGCGCGGACGGTGCGAGCGCACGCATCCTCGCGCTCGGCCACGTCTCGGGCGACTGGGGCGGTGCGAGCGGCCTCGCGGAGGAGGTGCTCTGGCACGCCGCCCGGGCCGAGGACGGTCGTGGCGAGCCCACAGCACTGCGCGACGCGCTGCTGTCGTGGACCGGGATGGCCGGCGTCGACGAGGTCGTGGTGGCGGTCCACCGCGGCGAGCTCGCTGCCGCGTCGTGGTCGTCGCGGATGCCGGAGGTCTTCGCGCTCGCCCGTGCCGGCGACGCCGTCGCCGTCGGACTGGTCGAGCGCCAGGGCGAGGAGATCGGCGACCTCGCCGGATCCCTGCTGGCGCGGCTGGGCCTCGCCGAGGCGGCCGTGCCCGTCGTGCTCGGCGGCGGCATCGGTGCGAGCGGCGACGAGCGGCTCGAGGCGGCGGCGCGCCGCGCGCTGGCGGCGCGGGCGGCGTACGCCGAGCTCTCGGTCGTGGTGGAGCCACCGGTCGTCGGGGCGATCGAGCTCGCCCTGGCCGACGGCCGCGCCCGCGTCGGCTGACGCGGGACTCACATCTGGGGGACGTCGTCCTCGTCGAAGGCGTGGGGGTCGCGACCGGTCAGCCAGTCGGGCAGCTGGCCCTCGGCGATGCCGAACCGCGTGGAGAGCGTCTCGGGGTCGACGCCCCACGACCGCAGCTTCGTCACCGCCGAGTCGCGCGCGTCGCCGAAGCGCTTGCTGAGCAGGCGCTTCACCGACCACGCGAGCTCGCGCTCGCGCAGCGCGGCCTCGACGACCTCCTCCTGGTCGAAGGGCAGGTCGAAGGCGCGCGCGACCGCGATCGCGGTGTCGTAGCGGTAGTCGTGCCCCGGCGACGGCGTGAACTCGCCGGGCCGGAGGTTCATCGCGTTCTTCACGTCGAACAGGTGCACCAGGAACGACACCAGCGGCACGTGCACGCCGTAGGGCCGGCCCCAGTAGTCGACCGCGTGCCGGACGAGCACCGTCGGGTCCGCGATCGCGACGGGGTCGGTCGGGTGCGAGAGGTTGAGGTGGCCGGGGGCCGCCTCGAGCCGCCTGGTCGCGTCCGGTCGCGTACTGCAGCCCGCGCTGCTCGCGCACCTCCGGGCTGCGGGGGCGCAGCGCCTGGTCGGTGCGGCTGAAGATCGGCACCCCGCAGTAGAGCCCGCCGCTGAACCCGGCCTCGTCGAGCTCCGCGGCCAGGTCGGGGCCGAAGGCGTCGAGCGCCACGATCGAGCCGAGCGACTCGCCGAACGCGAACAGACGCGCATTCGGGTTGAGCTCGCGGGCTCGCGCGCCGAGGGCTCGCGCGTAGGCGGCGTACGCCTCGGCCGCCCTGGCGCGGCGCGGGAACGCGATGGCCGACGGCACGTTCGCGTAGGGCACGGCCACGGTGGCGCAGTCGCCGCGGGTGAGCATCTCCACGGTCTCGGTCTGCACGTACGACACGTAGCCGTCGCCGGTCGGTGCGGCGAGCACGAGGGTGCCCTTCGCGAACCCGCCGAGGCGCTCGACCTCGGCCACCACGAGCTGCGGCGTCGGCCTCGGCGTCACCGGTGATGACGTCGAGCGGCAGGAACGCGCGCACGGGGTCGGTGGCCGCCTCGGCGAGCACGCCGATGAGCTCGTCGGCGGTGTGCGCCTGCGAGACGAAGCGGCGGCCCTCCCGGCCGAGGTCGCCGAACTCGTACGCCGAGTCCGGACCGCCGCTCACGCCGCGCCGCGACGGAACTGCGGCGTACGCGCCCTCGAGCAGCTTCTCCTGCACGGCGACGTTGGAGGAGTAGAACGCGAAGCCGGCGCCGCCGGCGATGAGCGCAGCAGCGGCGATCACCGCGTGGCCGCCGGCGATCGCGATGCGACCGGGGTCGTCGTCGCGGCTCACCGCCTTCGCGAGCGCCTCGGCGGCGCGGGTCTCGAGGGTGAGCCCGATGACGGTGAGGACGGCCACCCCGGCCGAGCGGGCGATCGCGATCGGCAGGGTCGCGCCGTCCTGGAAGCGCGGGTGCTCGTCGGGCGCGCCCGGCGGCGGCGGGAGGGTCAGGTGCGCGAGCACCTCGGGGCGGCGGGCGGCGGCGCCGAGCGCCGCACCGACGACCACGACGCTCGCGGTGACGACGGCCGGGTGGGTCGGGCGGATCGGCTCCGGCAGCTCCTGGCCGAGGGCGTCGGCCAGTCCGACCAGCGCCACCGAGCCGGCCGCGACGGTGACGAGCTCGGCGCCGGCACCGATCGCCGCCGAGGCCAGCGGCATGCGCTGCTCCTCCTCGGCCAGCCGGCGTGCCTCGCCGCGGGCGCGCGAGGCGACGACCGCCGCGGCTGCGGTGATCGCGACGGCGGTGGCCGTCGTTCGGACGGCGCGCACGCGCGGTGAGGGGTCGCCGATGCTCGACGTGCGACGCAGCGCCGCGGCCGTCGCGGCCGCGGCCTGGAAGGCGATCGCCATCGAGGTGCCCGAGACCAGGGCCCGGTCGAGCGTCGGTCGCGGCAGGGTGCCGGCAAGCCGGCTGAGCGGGTAGACCGCGACGGCGGCCAGCAGCCCCGAGCGGCGCGCGTCGGTGAGTCGCGGACGGACGAGCACCCGCACCGCGCACCTCCTCGCCGCCGCCGGCCCTGCATCGTGCGGGGGCCGGTCCTGCAGCATCCTTCCCTACCGCGACCCGCGGGCGCAGGCGGCTCCCGGGAGGGGGCATGCAGCGGCGCCGGTGCCCTGGAGCACCGGCGCCGCTGCGAGGTGACCGCCCCGTCGGGCAGCCGTCCGTGGCCGGGGGTCAGGCGGCCGCGGTCGTCCGCCGGCGGCGCGCCCGCGCCGGCGTGGTGTTCACGACCTCGACGACCGCGCACGACCACGTGCCCGCGGGCCCGTCGACCGGGACCAGGTCGCCGGGCCGCGCGCCCAGCAGGGCTTGCGAGACCGGTGAGGCCAGCGAGACGCGCTCGTCGTCGAGGAACGCCTCGACCGCGTGCACCGGGCGCACCCACGTGCGCTCGCCGTCGGGCATCTCGATGAGCACGCGCGACCCGAGGTGCACCTCGTCGTCGGCGTACGTCGGCAGCAGCGCCGCGGTCGCGACGATGCGCTCGAGCCACTCGGCCTCGGCCGAGAGCCGCTCGAAGTCGGCGACGACGCGCTCGTCGCGCTCGCGCACCACCAGGTGCGGCCGCAGGTCCGGCAGCGCGACGTCGCGCAGGTACCGGGCGCGCTCGGCGAGCATCGCGCGGCCCTCCACCGTGAGCAGGACCTCGTCGTGCCGCGAAGCAGCACGCGCGGGTCGCGGGCCGTCGTGGTGCTCGTGGTGCGCCGCGCTGTCGTCGGACGGGACGTGGTCGACGTAGTCATCACTGGCCTCCTGCGGTGGTGGTCGCCCGGGTGTCGGCCGGGCTCTCGTGCGGTTCGGCGGGGGAGTGCCCCGGCCCGGGGGGCTCGGGCAGCGGGGCTGCCGTGGACGGGTCGTGCGGCGAGGCGTCGGCACCCGCCGGCGTCGCGTGGTCGTCGGCGGCCGGCTCGAGACCGCGGGTGGCCCGCAGGCTCGCCACGACGGCGACGGTGATGATCGCGGTGACGACGCCGAGCGAGAGCAGCGTCGGCACCTTCCAGACCTCGAGCAGCAGCATCTTCACGCCGACCCACATGAGCACGATGGAGAGCCCGAGCTTGAGGTAGACGAAGCGGTGGATCAGGTCGGCGAGCAGGAAGTACATGGCTCGCAGGCCGAGGATCGCGAAGGCGTTCGAGGTGAACACCAGGAACGGCTCCTGCGTGACGGCGAAGATCGCCGGGATGGAGTCGATCGCGAAGACGATGTCGGTGACCTCGACGAGCACGAGCACCATGAGCAGCGGGGTCGCCATGAGGCGACCGGCGCGGCGCACCGTGAACTTCTGCCCGACGAAGTCGTCGGTGGTGGGGATGAAGCGCTTGAACAGCCTGACCGTGCGGCTGTTCGCGACATCGATGTGCTCGTTGCGGGTCCGCGCCATGCGGTAGCCCGTGTAGACGAGCAGCGCGCCGAACACGTAGAGGATCCAGGCGAAGCTCGCGATGAGCACCGAGCCCGCGGCGATGAAGATCGCCCGGAAGACCAGCGCGCCGAGGACGCCGTAGAACAGCACCCGGTGCTGGTACTCCCGCGGCACGGCGAAGTAGCTGAAGATGATCGCGAAGACGAAGACGTTGTCGACGGCCAGCGACTTCTCGATCACGTAGCCGGCGAAGTACTGGGCGCCGAGCTCGGCGCCGTACTGCCACCAGATGAAGCCGCCGAACGCGACGCCGAGGGCCACCCAGACGAGGGTCCAGCTGAGCGCTTCCTTCACGCTGACGACGTGCGCCTTGCGGTGGGCGAGCAGGTCGATGGCGAGCATCACGAGGATGATCGCCAGGACCGCGGCCCAGCCCCAGAGGGGAACAGACACGTGCACTACCTCCGACTCGTGAGCCGCACAGCACGGCTCCGCTGATGTCGAAGGTCTCCCGCCGCCGCAGCCGAGGCTGCGACCCACCGCGCCGGAGGTCGCCCTCGCGGGCTTCCTCGTACTGACGACACGGCGGCGAGGGGGTACTCCCCTTGCGATGTCGGAAGTAGTTTTCCTGAATCTCACGCCGGGCGCAACTCGAGCGCGTGGAGGGGCCCGGGGGAGCCCGTTCAAGGATTCGGCCGTCGAGGCCGATACCGAGCCGGGGGATCGTGTCCGTCCGAGTCGAGGAGGCAGCTGTGGCGTCCGCGCGCGTCAGTCGAGCTGCGGTGTCCCTCGGCTTCGACATGGCCGTCTTCGTGCTCGGCGTGGGCGTCGCGCTGCCCGCGGTCGGGATCCTGGCTGTCGCGACGGCGGTCAGCTCGACGCGCTCGCCCTGGTGTGGATCGCGCTCGTCGTCGTGATGTCGCGCTTCCCGCTCATGCTCACGCACAAGTCCGGCGACATCGAGCTCGGCTTCGAGACCTGCATCCTGGTCTTCCTCGTGCTCACCGAGCCGCCCTTGACGGCCTTCTCGATCTGGGCGATCGCGACGACGATCGCGATGGCGACGCAGCGCAAGTCCTGGCGCAGCCGCATCTTCAACATCGGTCTGACGCTGCTCGGCGCAGCGCTCTTCGTGTGGGTCGTGACGCTGATCGACCCGGGCGGCGACCAGCTCGCGCGCGCTCGTCGCGATCATGGTCGCCTGCGCCATCTACTTCGCCTTCGACATGCTCGTCACGGCGTGCTCGTTCGCGCTCGAGGACGGCGTACCGCTCAGCTCGGTGCTCCGATGGGGCTCGGTGCCGCTGGGGCTGGCGTGCTTCGTCAGCGTCGACACCCTGGGCTACCTGGGCTGGCTGCTCAACGACACCCGGTGGACCCTCGTCCTGCTGCTGGTGCCCGTCGCGACGATCCTCGTCGCCGTCCGGTCGGTCAGCGAGACGCGCCTCGCCCAGCTGCGGCTCATGGGCCTGCTCGAGGCCGCGACGCACGCGCCCGACTGGTCGGACGAGGGCCAGATCGAGAAGTCGCTGGTGCGTGCAGGCCGAGCGCACCCTGCGGCACACCACCGCGAGCCTCCGCGAGGAGCCGGCCGAGCCGCACGAGATCGGCGCGCCGATCGAGGTCGAGGGCCGCCCCACCCGGCACCTGGTGGTGGGCTCGCAGCTGTCCGGTCGCGGGTTCGACGAGCACGACCGCAAGGCGCTCGAGGCGCTCACCGCCGTCGGGGTCTCCGCGTTCAACCGCCGCCGGCTCTCCGACGAGATGGTCTACCTCGCCCGCCACGACGCACTGACCGGGCTGCACAACCGGGGCGTGTTCACCGACCGGCTGGTCCAGGCGCTGCACGAGCGCGGCAGCCACGGGCATGGTCGCGGTCCTGTACTGCGACCTCGACGGCTTCAAGGAGGTCAACGACCTCCTCGGGCACGACGCCGGCGACCGTCTGCTCGTGCTGGTCGCCGAGCGCGTCATGACGTGCCTGCGCGAGGGCGACACCGCCGCGCGTCTGGGCGGCGACGAGTTCGGCGTGCTGCTCGACGACATCACCGACGAGGGGCAGGCGGAGGCGGTCGCCCAGCGCCTGCTCGAGGCGCTCGAGGTGCCCTTCGTCACCGCCGACCAGCAGGTGCGCGTCCGGGTGAGCATCGGGATCGCGTTCTCCGGCACCGAGCCCACCACCGCCGAGCTCCTCATCAACTGCGCCGACACCGCGATGTACGCCGCCAAGGCGCGCGGCAAGGGCTGCGTCGAGCGGTTCCACCCGCACATGCGTGCCGCCGAGCTCGACCGGCTCGAGCTCGAGGCCGCGCTGCGCGACGCCGTGCGCGAGGACCGGATCCGCGTGCACTACCAGCCGATCGTCGACCTCGGCACGGGTCGGGTCGACGGCTTCGAGGCGCTCGCGCGCTGGAACCACCCGACGCTGGGCAGCGTGCGGCCGGACGTGTTCATCGCCGCCGCGGAGCGCATCGGCCTCATCCGGCAGCTCGGCATCCAGATCCTCGAGCGGGCGCACCTCGGCGGGCGCATGCTCGCCGACGCGGCCGGGCGAGCCGATCTCGCTGGGCGTCAACCTCTCCGCGCTGCAGGTCACCGACTCCGAGCTGCACGACCGGGTCACCGCCAAGCACCGCGAGCACGAGCAGGTGCGGCTCGTCCTCGAGCTCACCGAGGGCATGCTGCTCGGCGACGACCCGAGCACGCTGGCCTCCCTGCATCGGCTCCGGGGCAGCGGCGTCCGTCTCGCGATCGACGACTTCGGGGTCGGCTACTCCTCGGTGGGCTACCTGCACCGGCTGCCTGTCGACATCCTCAAGCTCGACAAGCTGTTCGTCAGCGAGCTGCACGACCCGCGGTCGCACGCGCTCGTGCAGGGCGTCGTCGCCATGGCGCGCGCGATGGACCTCTCGGTCATCACCGAGGGCGTCGAGGACTGGCACTCGGCCGTGTCCGTCCGCGACCTGGGCTGCGACCTCGCCCAGGGCTACGTCTTCAGCCGTCCGCTGCACCTCGGCGGGGCCCTGCGCGTCGCCGAGGCAGGGCACGTCGACGTGTCGGGCATGGCCGCGGTCGCCGTCCCCGTGGCGTCCGGCCGCTGAGGCCTCGGCGGCACGATCCTCTCGCGCGGCTCTCGCCGGTTTGGCTGAAGCTACCCGCGGGTAGGAGAATGGAGCCGCGAGGCTGCCCGCACCCCTGGCAGCAGGAACCACGAGGCCCCACGAGGGCGATTGGACCGACATGAGCACCCCCCGCACGACCCCCGTCCACGTCGACAGCCACGATGACGACTCGCGTCTCGCGCGCCTCGCGCGTCGTGTGCCCCGCCCGCTGAGCCGCCGGCTCGCCATCGACGCCCACAACACGAAGCTCCGCGGCCAGGTCGGCGTCCGCAACGCCTGGGTCCGCTGACACCTCCCGTTCACCTCATCGGCAGGTGACCTCCGCCACGGCTCACTAGGGTCGCGGTGGGAGGTCGAGATGACGCACGTCACCGCCGAGGAAGCCCGTCTGCGCGAGGCCCGCGAGGGAGTCCCGTGGCGCAGGTGGGGCCCCTACCTCAGCGAGCGCCAGTGGGGCACGGTCCGCGAGGACTACAGCGACGACGGCGACGCGTGGTCGTACTTCACCCACGACCAGGCCCGCTCGCGCGCCTACCGCTGGGGCGAGGACGGCATGGCCGGCGTCTGCGACGACCGCGGGCTGGTGTGCCTCGGCCTGGCGCTGTGGAACGGCGCCGACCCCATCCTCAAGGAGCGTCTGTTCGGCCTGACCAACGCCGAGGGCAACCACGGCGAGGACGTGAAGGACTACTACTTCTACGTCGACAACACCCCCACCCACTCGTGGATGCGGTGGCGCTACAAGTACCCGCAGGCCGCGTTCCCGTACGAGCGACCTCGTCGAGACCAACGCCGCGCGCGGGTACGACGACATGGAGTACGAGCTCATCGACACCGGCGTGTTCGACGACGACCGGTACTTCGACGTCGAGGTCGACTACGCGAAGGCGTCGCCCGACGACCTCGTCATGCGCATCACGGCGCGCAACCGCGGCGACCGAGACGCGCCCGCTCGACCTGCATCCCGCAGCTGTGGTTCCGCAACACCTGGTCGTGGGGCCGCCCGTCGGAGCGCCCGATCCTGGAGGCGGGCGGCACCGGCTCGGTGCGCGATCGTCCACCCGTCGGTGGGGGAGTACTGGCTGCACGCGCCCGACGGGCGTCGAGCTGCTCTTCTGCGAGAACGAGACCAACAACGAGCGCCTGTTCGGCACGCCGAACGAGTCGGCGTACGTCAAGGACGGCATCGACACCGCGGTCGTGCACGGCGATGCCTCCGCGGTCAACGGCGAGCGCGGCACGAAGGTGGGGCTGCGCCTGCACGCGATCGTGCCCGCGGGCGGCGAGGTGTCGATGCTCGTGCGCCTCGACCAGAACCCGCCGTCGGGCGCCGACGCGTTCGGCGGGCGTCGACGAGGTGCTGGCCGCGCGCCAGGCGGATGCCGACGAGTTCTACGCCGCCATCACGCCGCCCGCGCTCGACGCGGACACCGCCGACGTCATGCGCCAGGCGCTGGCCGGGATGCTGTGGAGCAAGCAGCACTACTACTTCGACCTCGACCTCTGGCTGCGCGAGCACTCGGCGCACCCGCTGCGCGCGCCCGAGCGCAGCATCCGCAACATGGCGTGGTTCCACATGGTCAACGACGACATCATCTCGATGCCCGACACGTGGGAGTACCCCTGGTACGCCGCGTGGGACCTCGCCTTCCACACCGTGGCGCTCGCGATGGTCGATCCCGACTTCGCCAAGGGGCAGCTCGACCTCATGCTGTCGGCGCCGTACCTCCACCCGACCGGCCAGATCCCGGCGTACGAGTGGAACTTCAGCGACGTGAACCCGCCGGTGCACGCGTGGGCGCTCTCGCTCGTCTACGGCCTCGAGCGGCAGATGGCCGGGATCCGGCGCCGGTGACGCGGTGGCCTCGTCCGACGTCGACTTCCTCGCCGAGGCGTTCGGCAAGCTGCTGCTCAACTTCACCTGGTGGGTCAACCGCAAGGATCCGAGCGGGCGCAACGTGTTCCAGGGCGGCTTCCTCGGCCTCGACAACATCGGCGTGTTCGACCGCAGCATGGGAGTGCCCGTCCGGCGGCACGCTCGAGCAGTCCGACGGCACCGCGTGGATGGCGTTCTTCAGCCAGAACATGCTCGAGCTGGCGATCGCGCTCTCCGAGCACGACCCGGCGTACGAGGGCTTCATCGTGAAGTTCGTGCACCACTGGTTCCAGATCGCCATGGCCATGGACCCGCTCGGCGAGCACCCGGACGAGATGTGGGACGAGGAGGACGGGTTCTTCTACGACGTGCTGCGCCTGCCCGACGGCACCGGACGGCGCATCGAGGTGCGCTCGCTCGTCGGGCTCCTGCCGCTGTGCGCGACCTCGGTGCTGCCGCAGGCGACGCTCGAGAGGTTCCCCGGCCGTCGTGCGAGCAGATCCGCGACTACCTCGACCGCAACGGCGACCTCCTCGGCGGCATCGCCGACCCGCGCAAGCCCGGCGTCGACGGTCGCCGGCTGCTCGCCCTGGTCGACGAGACCAAGCTGCGGCGCATCCTGGCGAGCATGCTCGACGAGGAGAAGTTCCTCGGCGCGCACGGGATCCGGTCGGTCTCCAAGGAGCACGAGGACAACCCGTACGTCTTCGAGCTCGACGGGCAGACCTACTCGGTGCGCTACGAGCCCGCGGAGTCCGACAGCGGGATGTTCGGCGGCAACTCCAACTGGCGCGGCCCGGTGTGGTTCCCGGTCAACGTGCTGCTCGTGCGCGCGCTGCTGCAGTTCTACCTCTACTACGGCGACGACTTCCGCATCGAGTGCCCGACCGGCTCGGGCCAGGAGAAGACGCTCTACGAGGTCGCCGAGATGCTCAGCGACCGGCTGGTGTCGACGTTCACCCGCGACGCCGACGGCCGTCGACCGGTGTTCGGCGACACCGAGAAGTTCCAGACCGACCCGACCTGGAACGAGAACGTGCTGTTCTACGAGTACTTCCACGGCGACAACGGCGCCGGCATCGGGGCCTCGCACCAGACGGGGTGGACCGGCGTGGTGGCGCGGCTCGCGCAGCTGTTCGCGAGCACCGACGCCGACACGCTGCTGCACGGCGCCGACCGTCCGCTGACCGTGCCCTACCGCCGGCTCATGGGGGTCCCCCTCGCCGACGGCCCCACCGCGCGCGCTGCGCACTGAGGAGGACCGCATGTCCCGGATCGCCGTGACCGGAGGGACCGGCAAGCTCGGGCGTGCGGTGGTGCGCGACCTCGCCGAGCACGGGCACGAGGTGGTCGTCCTCGACCAGGTGGTGCCACCGGGCTGGAACGCGGGCATCACCCGGGTCGACCTCACGGACTACGGCCAGGTGCGTGGGCGCGCTCACGAGTCTCGACGACCGCTACGACACCGTGGATGCGGTCGTGCACCTGGCCGCGATCCCCGCACCCGGCATCGCGCCGAACGCCGCGACGTTCGCCAACAACGTGCTCGCGACCTACCACGTGCTCGAGGCGGCGCGGGTCGCCGGGATCACGCGCGTGGTCATCGCCTCGAGCGAGACGGTGCTCGGGCTGCCGTTCGAGACCCCGCCGCCGTACCTGCCGATCGACGAGGAGTACCGCGTCCGGCCGGAGACGTCGTACTCCCTCGGCAAGGCGGTCGACGAGGAGGTGGCCCACCACTTCTGCCGGTGGAACCCAGACCTCACGGTGATCGCGCTGCGGTTCTCCAACGTGATGGAGCCGCAGGAGTACGCCGGGTTCGCGGAGTTCCAGGACGACGCACGGCTGCGCTCGTGGAACGCGTGGGGCTACATCGACGCGCGCGACGGCGCGCAGGCCGTGCGCAAGGCGCTGGAGGCCGACATCGCCGGCTACGACGTGTTCATCGTCGCCAACGCCGACACGTGCATGACGCGGCCCAGCGCCGGAGCTCGCCGCCGAGGTGTTCCCGGACGTGCCGTGGACCCGCGAGGTGACGGGCACGGAGACGCTGCTCTCCATCGACAAGGCACGCCGCCTGCTCGGCTACGAGCCCCAGCACTCCTGGCGCGACGCCGTCACCGCCGCGACCTGACCGCGCAGGCCGTCCGGGGCGTACTGTCGTGAGCCACGGGGCCGTTCAGGCCCTCGGCTCGTGAGGAGCCACCATGGCCGACAAGTCGCCGCGACAGCACATGCAGAAGAAGGCCGGGGGCAAGTCCATCAAGGAGAAGCGCCTCGAGAAGAAGGCGAAGGCCTCCGGAGGGACGACCGAGATCATCCCCTCGACGAAGAAGCACTGAGTCCGCGTCTCCGGCGATCCGCCGCTGCTCGACGACGGCTCGCCGGGCGTCGTTGCGCCCGGATGTCCGTGACACGAGAGGGATAAGCCGCCACACTTCGTGGCGACTCGCATCCCCTCGGAGGAACCATGAGCTTCGGCCAGGCAATCAGCTCGGTCTTCAGCAAGTACGCCACATTCTCAGGACGCGCTCGCCGCAGCGAGTTCTGGTACTGGGTCCTGTTCGTCTTCCTGCTGAGCGCCCTCGCAGGTGTCGCCGACTCGGTGCTCAAGACCACGTTCGCCGAAGGCTCGCCGTACGGCTGGATCTCGGCCGTGGTCGGCCTCGCGCTGCTGATCCCCGGCATCGCGGTGACCGTGCGTCGTCTGCACGACACCGACCGGTCCGGCTGGTGGTACCTGCTGACGTTCGTCTGCGGCATCGGCGCGCTCATCGTGCTCGTCTTCTGCTTCATCGACGGCACCCCCGGCCCCAACAAGTACGGCGACTCGCCCAAGCAGGCATAGCCCGCGATCTGCTCGAGCGGCCGGCGACCCCCACGGGGTCGCCGGCCGTTCGCGTGTCAGCCCGGTCGGTGGCCGGAGATGCGCGCCGTGAGCGCGTCCGCTGCCGCGACAGCCGCGGCCGCCAGCCGCGTACGGCGTCGGGCATCGTCGTCGACCACGGTGAGCGCGACCGCCGCGATGGGCCGCGCGCCATGGTCGAACACCGGCGCGGCGACCGAGCTGTAGCCCGCGGTGACCTGCCCCTGCTCCTCGGCGTACCCCTGCGCACGCTCGACGCGGATCGTCTCGCGGCAGGGCGCGCAGCGAGTCGGGCCCGCGGCCGGTGCGGCTGGTGAAGGCGGCGGCGCTGGGGAACAGGGCCCGCACCTGGGCGTCGGGCAGGTGGGCGAGCATCGCGCGCCCGCTGGCGGTCAGGTGCGCGGGGAGCCGTACGCCGACGTCGGTCACCAGCGTCACGGGCGTGCGCGGCTGCTCCTTGAGCAGGTAGACCGTCTCGTTGCCCTGCAGGATGCCCAGCTGCGCGGTCACGCCGGTCTGCTCGACGAGGCGGGCGAGCAGCGGCCGGGCCAGCCGCTCGAGCGGGTCGTGGCGCAGGTACGCCGACCCCACCTCGAACGCCGCCACCCCGAGCCCGTAGGCGCGCTCCTCCGGGCAGGTGCACCACGAAGTCGGCCGCCTGCAGCTCGGCGAGCAGGTGGTACGTGGTCGACCGGGGCAGCCCGAGCTCGCGGGCGAGCGTGCTCGCGCCGACCGGCCCCGGCGCGACCGGCGAGGTGGGTGAGGATCGCGAGCGTCTGCCGCGCCGCCGGCACCGACCCCATCTCCTGCCACTCGGCCGTCAGCCTCCGGACCGGTCGGTTCGAGTCTCGACGCGGCACCGACTGTCTGGTATCCCAGACAGTGAATCACCTGCGGGGCAGCCACGGGAGGGTGCGACCCGCTGGAATGGGCGCGCCCGCCCCGCCGACCCGCAGGAGCAGCCATGTCCGCACCCACCGTCTCCGGCCCCCGCCCCGTGCGCGCCGCGCGCGGCACCGAGCTCAGCACCCTGGGCTGGCAGCAGGAGGCCGCGCTGCGGATGCTGCAGAACAACCTCGACCCCGAGGTGGCCGAGCACCCGGACAAGCTCGTCGTGTACGGCGGCACCGGCAAGGCCGCGCGCGACTGGGCGTCGTTCGACGCGCTGCAGCGCACGCTGCGCACGCTCAAGGGCGACGAGACGATGCTCGTGCAGAGCGGCCGGCCGGTCGGCGTCTTCACCACGCACGAGTGGGCGCCGCGCGTGCTCATCGCCAACTCCAACCTCGTGCGGCGACTGGGCCAACTGGGAGGAGTTCCGCCGCCTCGAGCACCTCGGGCTCACGATGTACGGCCAGATGACCGCGGGGTCGTGGATCTACATCGGCACGCAGGGGATCCTGCAGGGCACCTACGAGACGTTCGCGGCCGTCGCCGAGCAGCACTTCGGCGGCACGCTCGCCGGCACGATCACGCTGACCGCGGGGCTCGGCGGCATGGGCGGCGCGCAGCCGCTCGCCGTGACGATGAACGACGGCGTCGCGATCTGCATCGACTGCGACCCGTCGCGCGATCGCGCGGCGCATCGAGCACCGCTACCTCGACGTGCGAGGCCGACAGCATCGAGCACGCGCTCGAGCTGGCGGTCGAGGCGCGCGACGCACGCCGCGGCCTGTCGATCGGTCTGCTCGGCAACGCGGCGGTGCTCGTGCCCGCAGCTGCTCGCCATGGACGCGCCGATCGACATCGTCACCGACCAGACCTCGGCCCACGACCCGCTGTCGTACCTGCCGATCGGCGTCGACTTCGACGACATGGCGACGTACGCCGCGAAGGACCCGCAGGAGTTCACGCGAGCGCTCGCGCGAGGCGATGGCCGCGCCACGTCGAGGCGATGGTGGGCTTCATGGACAAGGGCGCGCAGGTCTTCGACTACGGCAACTCGATCCGCGGCGAGGCGCAGCTGGCCGGCTACGCGCGCGCCTTCGACTTCCCGGGCTTCGTCCCGGCGTACATCCGCCCGCTGTTCTGCGAGGGCAAGGGACCGTTCCGCTGGGCGGCGCTGTCGGGCGACCCGGCCGACATCGCGAAGACCGACCGCGCGATCCTCGAGATGTTCCCCGACAACGCGAACCTGCAGCGCTGGATCCCGATGGCGCAGGAGCGCGTGCACTACCAGGGCCTGCCGGCGCGCATCTGCTGGCTCGGCTACGGCGAGCGCGCACCTCGCCGGCATCGCGCTTCAACGAGATGGTCGCGAGCGGCGAGCTGCAGCGCGCCGATCGTCATCGGCCGCGACCACCTCGACTGCGGCTCGGTCGCCTCGCCCTACCGCGAGACCGAGGCGATGGCCGACGGCTCGGACGCGATCGCCGACTGGCCGCTGCTCAACGCGATGGTCAACGTGGCCTCGGGCGCCTCGTGGGTGTCGATCCACCACGGCGGCGGGGTCGGCATCGGCCGCTCGATCCACGCGGGCCAGGTGGCGGTCGCCGACGGCACGACGCTCGCCGGCGAGAAGCTGCTGCGCGTGCTCACCAACGACCCGGGCATGGGCGTGATCCGCCACGTCGACGCCGGCTACGACATCGCCGTCGAGGTCGCCGACGAGCGCGGCGTGCGCATCCCGATGCGCGAGAACGGCTGATGCCCACGTGACCGACCCGATGCGCGACGACGCGGCCGCCTGGCTGCGCTCGCAGAACGTGCTCGTCGACGGCATCGGCGAGCTCGTCACGAACGACCCGGCGCGGGGCGACGGCCCGCTCGGCATCGTCCACGACGCCGCGGTGCTCGTCGTCGACGGCGCGGTGGCGTGGATCGGGCCTCGGCGGGAGCGCGCCCGACGCGCCGGTCACGGCCGTGGTCGACGCCGGCGGCGCGCGCGGTCGTCCCCGGCTTCGTCGACAGCCACGGCCACCTGGCGTTCGCCGGCGACCGCGCCGACGAGTTCGCCGCGCGGATGTCCGGGCAGGCGTACTCCGCCGGCGGCATCGCCTCGACGGTCGCGGCCACGCGCGAGGCCTCGGACGAGCGAGCTCGCCGCGAACGTCCGCGCGGCTGGTCGCGGAGGCGTCGCGCAGCGGCACGACGACCATCGAGTCGAAGTCCGGCTACGGGCTCACGGTGCACGACGAGCGCGCTCGCTGCTGGCCGCGCGCGGAGCTCGTCGACGAGGTCACCTTCCTCGGCGCGCACGTCGTGCCGCCGGAGTACGCCGACCGCGCGCGACGACTACGTCGCGCTGGTGGTGCGGAGAGATGCTCGAGGCCTGCGCGCCGCACGCGCGCTGGATCGACGTGTTCTGCGACCGCGGCGCCTTCGACGGCGACGAGGCGCGCGCGATCCTCCGCGCCGGCGTCGGCTCGCGGCCTCGCGCCGCGCATCCACGCCAACCAGCTCGAGCACGGCCCCGGCGTGCAGATCGCCGTCGAGGTCGGCGCGGCCTCGGCCGACCACTGCACCCACCTCGACGACGCCGACGTCGAGGCGCTCGCCGGCAGCAGCACGGTCGCGACGCTGCTGCCCGGCGCCGAGTTCTCCACGCGGTCGCCGTACCCCGACGCGCGACGGCTGCTCGACGCGGGCGTCACCGTGGCGCTCGCCGCCGACTGCAACCCGGGCTCGCGCTACACGACGATCGATCCCGTTCTGCATCGCGGTGGCCGTGCGCGACATGCGCATGACGCCGTCCGAGGCGCGTGTGGTCGGCCACGGCCGGCGGCGCGCGTGCGCTGCGCCGCGACGACGTGGGCGTGCTCGCGCGTCGGGGCGCGCGGCGATCTCGTGGTGCTCGACGCCCCGAGCCACCTGCACCTGGCCTACCGTCCGGGGGTGCCGCTCGTGCGCACCGTCGTCCGCGGCGGCGCCGTCGTCCACGACCGTCCCTAGCCCGACTCCAGCCCGTCCCCGCTCGTCCCGAAGGAGCACCCATGTCCGAGACCGTCGTCCGGCTCGACGACCACGGCGTCACGATCGACGACGTCGTGGCCGTGGCGCGCGGCAACGCCCGGGTCGAGCTCACCGACGAACGCGCTGGCCGGCATCGCCGTCGCGCGTGCCCGCGTCGACGAGCTCGCGGCGTCGCCTGAGCCGAAGTACGGCATCTCGACCGGCTTCGGGGCGCTGGCGAACCGGCACATCTCGCCGGAGCTGCGCGCGCAGCTGCAGCGCTCGCTGATCCGCTCGCACGCCGCCGGCATGGGCGACCCGGTCGAGCGCGAGGTCGTGCGCGCGCTGATGTTCCTGCGCCTCAAGACGCTCGCGTCCGGTCGCACCGGGATCCGTCCGGTGGTCGCCGAGACCATGGCGGCGCTGCTCAACGCCGGCATCACGCCGAAGGTGCACGAGTACGGCTCGCTGGGCTGCAGCGGCGACCTCGCGCCGCTCTCGCACTGCGCGCTCGTGCTGATGGGCGAGGGACGCGCGTACGGCGCCGACGGCATCGAGGCCGACTCGGCCGACCTGCTCGTCGCGGCCGGCATCGAGCCGGTCGTGCTCGAGGCCAAGGAGGGCCTCGCGCTCATCAACGGCACCGACGGCATGCTCGGCATGCTCTGCATGGCCATCGTCGACCTCGAGCAGCTCTGCGACGTCGCCGACGTCACGGCGTCGATGAGCGTCGAGGCGCTGCTCGGCACCGACCGCGTGTTCCTGCCCGAGCTGCACGAGCCGCTGCGCCCGCACCCGGGCCAGACCCGCAGCGCTGCCCGGATGCTCGCCACGCTGTCCGGCTCGCCGATCGTGGCCTCGCACCTCGAGGGCGACACGCAAGGTGCAGGACGCCTACTCGCTGCGCTGCGCTCCGCAGGTCACCGGCGGCGGTGCGCGACACCATCACGCACGCCCGGCTCGTGGCGACCCGCGAGCTCGCGGCCGCCGTCGACAACCCGGTGGTGCTGCCCGACGGCCGCGTGGAGAGCAACGGCAACTTCCACGGTGCGCCGGTCGCCTACGTGCTCGACTTCCTCGCCATCGTCGCCGCCGACCTCGGGTCGATCGCCGAGCGGCGTACCGACCGGCTGCTCGACAAGGCGCGCTCGCACGGCCTGCCGCCGTTCCTCGCCGACGACCCCGGCGTCGACTCCGGCCTGATGATCGCGCAGTACACCCAGGCGGCCCTCGTGTCGGAGAACAAGCGGCTCGCCGTGCCCGCCTCGGTCGACTCGATCCCGAGCTCGGCGATGCAGGAGGACCACGTGTCGATGGGCTGGTCGGCCGCGCGCAAGCTGCGCCGCTCCGTCGACAACGTACGCCGCATCCTGGCCGTCGAGCTCGTCGCCGCGGCCCGCGGCATCGACCTGCGCGCGCCGCTGGAGCCCTCTCCGGCGACCGGCGCGGTGCTGCACGCGCTGCGCGAGACGGTGCCGGGGCCGGGCGTCGACCGGTTCCTCGCACCGGAGCTCGGCGCTGCCGAGGAGTTCCTGCGCGACGGCGGCATCGAGCACGCGCTCGCCGGAGCCGGCGTCACCCTGCCCTGACGGACCGCGCGAAACGGGATCAGCGCGACTGGTCGCCGTCGCCGATCCGTGGGTCGACCGGTCCGGTGATCCGCGGTCCGGTGCCGCGCACGCGGTCCTGCCGGATGCCCCACAGCACCATGCCGAGCGCGATGAGCAGGAACGCGATGCCCGTGATCCGGCCCTGCTCGGTGTAGTCGCCCAGCACCACGCGCCCACCCGGGAGCACCATCACCGTGACGGTGTCGCCGACCTCGGGCAGCAACGACTCGAGGCCGCCCGCGGTGCCGCTCGACCCGTCAGGCGTCACGAGCGTCGCCGTCGCGCGTCCCATGTCGTCCGGGGCGCTGACCGAGCCGACCGTGGCCTGCACGACCTGGGCGCTCGACGCGACGACGAACATCAGGCCCAGGACGGCGAGGACCCCGGCGATGACCCAGCGCGCCTTGCGCCACAGCCCCGCCTTGGACAGGTAGTACTCGCGCGACTCGCCGCGGTACTTGATCGTGCCTTCGCCGAGCTGGTGCTCCCGGACCGCCATGGCCCTCGCCCCCTTCGTCCGCGCTGCGGATGGACCGACGGTACGCCGTTCCGATGCTCCTGACATCACCAACGCAGCCGAACCGCCGCAGGTTCGCGGCCGGCTCACCAGCGGTTGCGCGCCTCCTCGGCCCAGCCCACCGCGCCGTCGACGCGCACGCGCTCGCCGCTGTCGTCGAGCAGCCAGCCGTCGTACTGGCCGAAGCACTGGTGCACCTCGGAGGCGACCACCCCCAGGTTGGTGCGGGCGGCGCGCTCGTGGAACGGCGTGAAGACCACGTCGACGCCCGGGCCGGCGATCCGCCATGGCCGCAGCCAGTCGCGGGTGTCGTACTCCCACCGGAGCTCGTCGCTGATCTTGTGCGCCCGGCCGTCGACGAACAGCGCGTTCTCGGTCGAGCCTGTGCCGTCCGTCCACCGCCCGCCGAGCTGCACCCCGATCCGTCGGCCGTCCACGATCCCGTGGCCCGCGCCCCAGTTCCACGTGATCGAGTAGGGCCACCGGCCGCGGCCGTGGTCGAGCACGCCGAACGAGTTGCCCGGATCGACGTCGTACGCCGTCCCGTCGACGGTCAGCCGACCGGTCAGCGGTCGACCGACGTCCTTGACGGTGTACTGGAACCGGCGAGCGCTCCAGGGCACGACGACGCCCAGGCACTCGCCGGCGCCGGCGCGGCCGGCGACGACGTCGAGCTCCAGCGCGGCCGTGCGGGCGCGGATCCGGGTGCCGTCGGCCTCGTCGGTCATCTCGATGCGCAGGTGCCGGGTCGTGACCGCGGCGCGCCCGACCCCGGAGCGCTCCGGCAGCTCCACGCCGCGTGCGAGGGGCAGCACGGCCTCGGTCGTGGTCTCCGTGCCGGTGGAACGGTCGAGGACGTAGACCGACTCGACCCCGGCGTAGTCGATCGAGGACACGGTCAGACCCACGACGTGCGTCGGCGTGACCAGACCCCAGTACTCCCAGCGCTTGCCGCGCCCCCAGCCGGGAACCGTCGTGCGGTGCACGGGGTGACGGCTCCAGCCGACGGCGTCGGGGTTCAGCCGGCCGTCCGGCAGGCACAGGTCGACGGGCTCGGTGATCTCGCGCTCGGCCACGGTCGCCACGCTACGCGCGCGCCGCGATCGACGAGCGGGCGGCGGGCGCGTGGAGCGTCGTCAGCGCTTGATCTTCTCGTTGGTCGGGTCGAACAGCGGTCGCAGCGAGGCGCGCGCCGGCCAGATGCGGTCGGCGATCTCCACGGTCCACTCGCCCGCGTCGATCCAGGCGGCGTCGATCGGCACGTCGGCCTCGATCATCGCGAGACCGACCGCGCCGCCGAGGGTGAAGCCGTACGACGCGGCGCGGATGTAGCCGACCGGCACGCCGTCGCGGCGCACGACCTCGGCGTGGAACAGGAGCGGCTCGGGATCGGTCACCAGGATCTGCAGCAGCCGCTTGCGCAGCGGACCCGCCGCCTTCTGCGCGGCGACGGCGTCGCGGCCGAGGAAGCCGCCGGGCTTGTCGAGCGCGACGGCGAAGCCGAGCCCGGCCTCGAGCACGGTGTCGGTGTTGTCGATGTCGTGGCCGTAGTCGCGGTAGCCCTTCTCCATGCGCAGGCTCGCGAGCGCCTTGGTGCCCGCGTGGCGCAGCCCGAACTCCGGCCCCGCCGCCACGAGCCGGTCGTAGACGTGCACGGCCTGCTCGGCGGGCACGTAGAGCTCGTAGCCGAGCTCGCCGAGGTAGGTGATGCGGATGCAGAGCACGCGCGCGAAGCCGAGGTCGATCTCGCGCGCGGCACGGAACGGGAACGCCTCGTCGGACACGTCGGCCGAGGTGACCGCGGCGAGCAGCTCGCGCGAGCGCGGACCCTGCACGTTGATCTGCGCGTACGCCCCGGTGACGTCGGTGACGAACGCGTGGTGGCCCTCGAAGTGCCGCTTCATGTGCGTCTCGACGTGTCGCTGCGCGGTGTCCGAGGCCACGACCCAGAACTTGTCGTCGGCGAGCTTGGTGACGGTGAGGTCGGCCTCGAGCTTGCCGAGCTCGTTGAGCCACTGCGTGTAGGTGATGACGCCGGGCTCGCCGTCGACGTCGTTGGCGGAGATCCAGTTGAGGCGTGCGCCGGCGTCGTCGCCCTGCACGAGGAACTTCGCCATGAACGACATGTCCATGAGGATCACGTCGTTGCGGGCGGCGTGGTGCTCGGCCTCCCAGTACGGACCACCACGACGGCCGGCCCCAGGTGGGCTCGCCGAAGTCGGGCTCCGCGCCCTCGGGCGCGTACCAGCCCGGGTTCTCCCAGCCGCTGACGTCGCGGAACCAGGCGCGCTGCTCGGCCAGCCGGTGGTGGATGGGCGAGAGCTTCGCCCCGCGCGCTGTGGTCATCTGCTTGTCCGGGTAGTGCGTCGCGTACACCCGGCCGAGGCTCTCGACGGTGCGCGTGGCGCGGTACTCGGGGTTGCGCTGGTAGGTCTGCAGCCGGTCGATGTTGAAGCCGGTGATGTCGACGTCGGCGTGACCGGTGGTGATCCAGTGCGCCAGCGCGCGGCCGAGACCGCCGCCGGTGAGGATGCCGATGGAGTTGAGACCGGCGGCCACGAAGTAGTTGCGCAGCTCGGGCGCCTCGCCGACCACGGGCTGCAGGTCGGCGGTGAAGCTCTCCGGGCCGCAGAAGAACTTCCGGATGCCGACCTCGTTCGAGATCGGGATGCGGCTCATCGCGGCCTCGAGGTAGGGACCCATGCGGTCCCAGTCCGGCGGGATCTCGCCGAAGGAGAACGTGTCGGGGATGCGGCCGACGTTCCACGGCGCGCAGACGGCCTCGAACAGGCCGACCATGAGGCCGCCGCCCTCCTCGCGGAGGTAGGTGTAGTTGGCCGGGTCCTCGAGCACCGGGAACGACTTGGAGATCGCGTCGAACTCCTCGGTGATGAGGTAGTAGTGCTCGGCGGCCTGCAGCGGGATGTTGACCCCGGCCATGCTCGCCGAGCTGCCGCGCCCACATGCCCGGCGCAGTTGACGACGTACTCGGCCTCGATGTCGCCGTACGGCGTCGTCACGCCGGTGACGGCGCCGCGCGACGTCGTGATCCCGGTGACGGGCACGCCCTCGATGACCGTCGCGCCCTTGAGCCGCGCGCCCTTGGCGAGCGCCATCGTGACGTCGACCGGGTTCGCCCGGCCGTCCTCGGCGACGTAGAAGCCGGCGAGCACGTCGTCGACGCGCGCGATGGGGAACAGGTCGGCGACCTCGCGCGCCGAGATCTCGTGCACGTCGACGCCGCAGAAGCGGTTGAACGCCGAGACGCGGCGGTACTCCTCGAGCCGGCCCGGGTCGGTCGCGATCTCGATGAAGCCGACCGGGTTGAAGCCCGTCGACTGGCCGGTCTCGGCCTCGAGCCGGGAGTAGAGGTCGCGGGTGTACTTGCGGAACTCGGTCGAGGTCTCCGAGGTGGAGCCGAAGGTGACCATCAGCCCGGCCGCGTGCCAGGTGGTGCCCGAGGTCAGCTTGTCGCGCTCGAGCAGGACGACGTCCGTCCAGCCCATGTCGGCGAGGTGGTAGGCGACCGACGAGCCGATGACACCGCCGCCGACGACGACGACGCGGGCGCGGGAGGGGAGTACCGGGTCAGACATGGGAGGGAGCGTACGCCGTTGCTGATCGGTGAGTCAGCAACGCGGGGCGGTGAATCCTGCGACCGCCCCGGGACAGCACGACGGCCCCGCGGGGGGATGCGGGGCCGTCGGTGCTCGGGGCGTGGGGGACGCCCCGGCGCGTCGGGGAGGACGCTGTCATCGCCTCTGGAGGAGGCAGGTCCTACCGTGCCGGGCCGGGCTCTCGGACCGGTCTCGGCCGCCTCTGCCGCCGCTCAAGAAGCGGCGGCCTACAGGTCCGGGTGCGGCGGTTCGACCGGCGCGCGGCGCCCGGTCTCGGTCTCCCACGTGGAGAGCTGGCGCTCGAGCGCCTTCATGAGCTCGATGACGTGGGTCGGGGGCATCCGGACCCGGGCGCTCACGACCAGGTCCTGCACCACGATCGCCTCGCCGTCGTGCTCGCCGACCTGGGCCGGCCCGCTCGCGGCCAGGAAGTCGATGACGAACGACTCGGGGGTGTGCCACACCGAGGCGAAGTCCGCGGGCACCCCCACGACGTGCTCGGGCGGAAGCTCGATCTGGTGGGCCCGGTTGAGCGGGCGCTGCTCGTCGTCCATGCCCCGACGCTATCCCGGGGCCGGTCCAGAACGGATCTGCCCATTCCGGACGCGGGTGACACGCCAGGCGCAGCCATCTGCCCGGGGCATGGTGTTCTCCCGTCCGGCGCAGGTATGCTCGTCGCGGTTGCAGTACTTCGTTCGTACTGGTCACCGGTCGGGGAGACCCTCCGGTGCCCGCGCAAGACACGTCCCCATGGGCAGGTCTGGTAACGACGGGAAGCAGCCCGGACCGGGCAGAGTGCCCGGACCGAACCGTCCCCATGAGGAGACACAGCAATGGCGCAGGGCACTGTGAAGTGGTTCAACGCGGAGAAGGGCTTCGGCTTCATCTCCCCCGACGGCAGTGACACGGACGTGTTCGTGCACTTCTCGGCGATCCAGGGCAACGGCTACCGTTCGCTCGAGGAGAACCAGCGTGTGGAGTTCGAGATCGGCCAGGGCCAGAAGGGCCCGCAGGCTGAGAACGTCCGCGCTGTCTGATCTCAGACACCACGACGCGCCCGTCCCCTTCGGGGGGCGGGCGCGTCGGCGTTGGTGGGGCTGGTCCCGCGCGGCGGCGTACGCCGGGACTAGTGGTAGACGATGAACGGCGTGCCGATCGGGGAGTGCTGGTAGACCCACCTGGCGCCCTCGAACGAGGCGATGTCGACGCAGCCGTACGAGCGGATCTGGTAGCCGCCGCGGCGGAAGTAGTCGGAGAAGTGCATGGCCTCGGCGCCGTCGAAGAACAGCGACCACTTCATCGGGGTGCCGTAGCCGGTCGAGACGTGGTCGGCGCTCCTGCGGTAGACGGTGAACGATCCCTCGCGGGTGCGCGAGTAGGTGCCGAACCCCTTCTCGCCCTTCTCGGGGCCGAAGTTGGCGTCCAGCGTCCGGACGATCTCGCCGTCGCGCACGAAGCGCAGCACCTTCTGGGTCTTGTCGACGCACACCGCGACCGGGACGCGGGTGCAGCGGGGGTCGAGCACCGGACCGCGACGTGACACCCGGGCGAGCTCGGCGACGGTGCGAGCGTCGGCGCGGCCGGTCGCGGCGAGCTCGTGCTTGGCCTGGAAGCGCTCGACCGCCGCGGCGGTCGCGGCGTCGAAGGTGCCCGTCGACGGGACCGCGCGCGTGCCCACCCAGGCGAGCCGCAGCTGCAGCGCGACGACCCGGGCTCCCGAGCTGCCGGCCGTGATCGCACCGGTGCCCAGAGCGGCGGGCTCGGCGTCGCGGCTGGCGGGGGGAGCGGCGGCGTCGGCGGCGGTGTCGGTCGCCGGGTCCGGTGACGCGGCGTCCCAGACCACCTGGCTGGGGCCGAACAGCGCCCGCCGGTCGACGGACTCGACCTCGGCGAACGGGGCGAGCGTGGCGTCCGCGACGAAGGGCGCGACGTACGACGTCGGCCCCGGGCTCGCGGCAGCCTGAGCCTCGCCGGCGAGGCCGAGCACGAGCGCCGCGGCGGCGAGCGTGCTCAGGGCGGCCGCGGGCAGCGCGGCAGGACGGATCGGACGCATCCGTCCATGGTGTGCGCGTCCGCGAGGTGCTCCGGTCGCCCGCCGCGTGGCACGTGGCGCGGATCACCGCGTGGCGCGGGTCACCTGCCGGCTCAGTCCTCCAGCGCCGATCGCGTCGAGGCCGCGGCGTACGCGACGGCACCGAGGCAGATCAGCAGCAGGCCGCCGAGGCCGTACGCCGGGGTCGCCGGCGTCGCACCGCTGGGTGCGAGCCCGCCGTAGACGTCGGTGAACGCGACCTTGACGGTCTCGTCGGCGACGGGGTCGACCGGCACGGTGGTGGTCGCCTCCGCCGCACCCGAGCCGACCACGACGGTGGTGCTGTCGAGCTGGGCGTTCGAGTTCTCGCCGGTGCCGGTCTCGGTCAGGGTGCAGCTGGTGCTCGCGTCGACCACGAACGGCGCCTCCTGGCCGACCTTGCCCGTCGACCCGGCCGGCACCTTGAACGTGCCGGTCGTGCCGTTGGCGCAGGACAGCCTGATGGTCACGGCGCCCTGCTTGCCGGCGTCGGTGCCCTTGATGGTCTTGCTCACCAGGATCGCGCCGAAGGTCGGGCGTGGTGCCGGACTCGACGAACTCGTTGTCGAACACGCAGCGGATCGCCGCGTGCTCGTCGGTGAGCTCGACCTTCACCTGCTCGCGCGCCTCGTTCACCGTGATCGGCACGACGGTGTCGGTGTCGATGTCCGTGCACGTGACGGCGATGAGGTTCCAGCTGCCGGTCGCGGTGGCAGGCGGGCTCAGCTCGGCGATGTAGTACGTCGAGGCGGCGCCCTCGCCGACGGGCAGCCTCGTGAGCGAGGGGAGCCCGTCGAGCGGCGACGCCTCGGTGACCACGCCCGCGTCGGTCACCTGGGCGTCGTAGAAGGTGAACAGGTCTCGCGGGTTGCCGTCCTCGTCGACCTGGTCGGAGCGGGTGACCGGGAAGGAGAACGTGCCGGTGCCGCCGCTGGTGCGCTTCTCGATGACGATGCGGCCGGCCGAGGTGAAGGTGTTCGCGAACACGCAGTCGACGGCCTGAGTCGGCGCCGACCGTGCCCGAGACGGTGACGTACGTGCGTGCCGTCCGGCCCGTCGCTGAGGTCGACGTCCTTGTCGTTGCCGTTGCACTGCACGGAGGTCGACCGACCAGCGACCGCGGGAGGTCGGCGCCGGCAGCGTCTCGCGCGCCGTCCACTTGCCGGTCTTGCCGGCTTCGGTGCTGGCGACGACGACCTGCTTGCCGTCCACGGTGGTGGTGGCGACCTTCTTGGTGGTGTCGCCGTCCGGGTCGGTGATCTTGAACGGGAACGAGCCGACCCCGCCGAAGGTCACCTTGCTCAGCTTGAGCTCGCCGGTCGGCGGGGGCACGTCGCGGTTCACGTAGGTGCACGTCACGGTCGCGCCGTCACCGACGATGACGACCGCCTTGGCATCCGTGATGGTCCAGCTCGAGGCCGGCCCGACTCGGTGGTCGGGTCTGGGCGCAGGTCAGCGACACCAGCCGGAAGCCGGCCGTCGGCTGCTCCTCGAAGTCCCAGCGGTCGCCGGCCGCGCGCACGAACGACGCGGACGCCGGCTGGGTGTCGCTCTGCGGCGTCAGGGTGAAGTCGTTGGTGGTCGTGTACGAGATGTTGCCGACGTAGCGGAACTGCGCCGGGCCCGTTGGTGCCGGTCTCGAGCTGCTTGCGCACGACGATCGTGCCGGCGGACGGCGGCGGCGTGACGGCGTAGTAGTAGCAGAACACGTGCGTGCTCTGGGACGGGAAGCCGATCCACTCGACGTTGTCGCCGTTGAGGTTGTCGACCGCGCAGCGCAGCGCGCCGAAGCCGTAGTCGGTGCCGAAGACGCCGTTGAGCAGCGGGTCGGCCTTGGTGCCGCCCTGGGTCCACAGACCGTTGTTCTGCTGCGCGCGCTTCGCCTGGGCGTCGGTCAGCGTCACGGTCACGGCGGCCTGCAGCGTGCGCCCGGTGTCGTTGCCGTTGCGGTCGAGCTCCGGCGTGGTGGGCAGGACGCGGATGGTCTGCCCGTAGTCGCCGGTGATGGTCGAGAGGTAGTCGGTCGCCGGCGTCTTGCGCGGTGTAGCCGGTGCCGAGCGCGAACTGCCAGTCGAACAGCGGGTCGCAGTTCGGCTGGTTCGGCGCCTCGATGGCCGGCGAGATCGGCTGGCCGGACGTGTAGACCGTGTCCTTGCCGAGGTCGCGCAGGCTCTCCTGGATGTTGTTGCGCGCGCGGTTGGCCATGATGTCGCCGTACGTCGGGCACACCCGCGACACGAACGTCACCTGGTACGACGGGGCAGGCGCGGCGGCCGCCGGGGCCGCCGTCGCACCGACGGCGACGGAGGCGAGCAGCAGGAGCAGGCCGACGAGGGCGGAGAGGGCACGGCGCGTCATGCCCGCAGACTAGGGGAGCACGCGGTCGCATGCGCGGCTGCGACGCGGAGCGTTCGCAGGGCGTCCCGGCATGCCCGGACACCGGATGGCCGCTAGCGTCGCGACGTGAAGCAACGTCGGTCGTCCTGGGTCCTCGGCATCGTCGCGCTGCTGCTCACCGTGCCCGCGACCCTGGCGATCGCGCGGGCCGACGACGGCCTCGTGCGCGGTCGCGACGTGGTCGACGGCGTGCCCGTGACGACCCTGGTCGCCGACCCCGGCGTGCGATCGCCCGTGGTCGTCGTCGCCCACGGCTTCGCCGGCTCGGCGCAGCTCATGGACGGCATCGGCATCGGGCTCGCCCGCGCGGGCTACGCGACGGTGCTGCCTGGACTTCACCGGTCACGGCACGAACGGCGACCGCCTGCCGCTCGACGGCACCTCGCCGACCACGGACGTGCTCGACGCGGACCTCGGCGCAGTGGTCGTCGTGGGCCCAGCAGCAGCCCTGGGCCGACCCGGCGCGCGTCGGTCTCGTCGGCCACAGCATGGGCGCCGGCACGGTGGTGCGCTACGCCGTCGCCGATGCGCAGGGCGCGAAGGTCGTCACCGCGACCGTCGCGCTGAGCCTGCCCTCGGCCGACGGCCGTGCCCGCGGGCGAGGCCGACCGTGCCGCGCAACCTCCTGCTGCTCGTCGGTGCGAACGAGCAGCAGCGCTTCACCGATGCCGCGCTCGGCGCCGTGACGGCGGCGTACCCCGGAGCGGCGCTGGGGCAGTCGTTCGGGTCGTCGGTCGACGGCAGCGCGCGCGGCTCGGCGGCCATCCCGCGCGCCGACCACATCACGATCCTGTTCTCGACCGACACGCTGCAGCAGACCGTCGACTGGCTCGACTCCAGCGTCGGTGCGCCGTCGTCGGGTCACACCGTCGGCGGCGGCACGGTCGGGTGGCTGCTCGTGCTGACCGTCGGTGCCGCGATCGGCTTCGTGCCGCTCGCACGGCTCGCCTTCCCGGGCCGACCCGTGGTCGAGGAGGCGTACGTGCCGCCGGCCGCGGCGTTCGCCGGTGCGCAGGTCGCGACGCGACGCCCGGGCGCAGCGTCGGCGTCGTGCTGCTCGTGACGGTCGTGGCCTCGGTCGTCGGCTCGCTGATCGCGACGGCGCTGACCCCCGTCGCCGGCGTCGTGCCGCTCGCCGTCGGCGGCTACGTCATCGTGTGGTTCGCCGCGGCGGGCGCGACGTCGTTCCTCGTCGTCGCGCTCGCTGCGCCGTCGCTCGCCGCGCACGCCGGTCGACGGTCAACCTCAACGACCCGCGCGCCCGCGTTCCCGTGGCGCGACCTGTGGGCGACACTGGCGATGACGTCGTACGCCGTGGTCGCGCTCGGGCTCGTCGCGCAGCAGACCTGGACCGCGTTCGCCTTCGCCGGCGACCGGCGCGCGCTGGCTGCTCGTGGTCGAGCTCGCGTTCATCACGTGGTTCTGGGCCGACGACCGCCTCGTGGGCTCGCGCTGGTGGCTCGCGGTGCTCACGCGCGTCGTCGCGGTGGCCGTGCTGCTCGGCTCCGTCGTCGTGCTCGGCGCACCGAGCTTCCTCGTCGCTGCTCGTGCCGCTCATGGCCGTGGTGCTGCTCGTGCTGCTGGTCTACGGCCAGACGGTGACGCGCCGGGCCCGGCTTCCGTGGGCGGCCGCCGTGGTGCAGGCCATCCCGCTCGCGTACCTGGTGACGACCACGTTCCCCTTGGTCAGCTGAGGACGGTGCTCCGAGCCGCGCTCGGCGGAGCTCGCATCGCCGAGGGCTCAGCGGTCGCAGCACTCAGCCCGGGCCGAGCGCCGACGGGCGCGCTCCAAGCGCCGCAGCCGCGGCGCGCCGACGCGAAGCGGAGGCCGCCGCGGCGCGGCGCGGAGCGGGCGCAGTACGCCGAAGCGGCGAGCGGCGCCAGGGCGGAGGCGTGGCGCCCGACGAGCGAGGCGGCTCCGCGCGACGCCCGAGCGCGCGGCGCTCGGCCGGGGCCACGCTGTCGCCCGTCGCTGGACCGGCGCCGACCTCGGCGCCTGCGCTAGCGGAGGCGTGCTCGCGACGCGCGCGCGCGCAGGCCGCCGCTTCGCTCGGCGCGTCGCGTCAGCTCAGCTCGTCGTCGGGGTGCTCGAAGACGAAGCCGGTGGCGCGCAGCTTGGCGCTGCTGACCTGCTGGGTGGGGGTTCGGAGCTCGTCGCGGAACTCGATGTGGGGGAGGCCGGCTCGGTCGGCGAGGAGGTCGAAGGCCTCCTGGTTGGTGAGGCGCGGGCACGAGGTCGGGCACGCAGTTGTAGACGCCGTAGAGGTCGTTCTCGAGGACGTAGAGCACGGCGCGGGCGACGTCGTCGACGTGCACGCGGTGCAGCTTGCCGTCGCCGGAGAACGACGTGCTGCCGCCCATGTGCTCGTGCACCATCCGGACGCGCGCGGTGTAGTCGATGTCGCGCGGGTGGCCGTGGACGTCGGCCAGGCGCAGCACGGTGCCGCGGCCCGAGGCGAGCGCGGCGTCCTCGGCCATGCCGAAGTAGACGCTCGAGGGCTCGTCGCTCGTCGGTGCGCGGCACGTCCTCGGTGAGCTGGTCGCCGGTGGCCTGGGTGCCGTCGCCGTAGACCGAGATGCTCGAGAGGAACACGACGCGGTCGCACGCGGCGGCGGCGCTCTCGCACGAGGCGACGAGGACGTCGCGGTAGCGAGCGGGCGCGGTCCTCGACGGTGACCGACTGCATGATCGCGCGGCGACGCGGCCACGAGGATCGCGTCGCAGCCCTCGGCCGCGGCCTTCACGGCGGCGGCGTCGCTGCCGACCAGGACGGCGACCTCGTCGGCGTACGCCGAGAGCTCCTCGACCCGGCCCGGCGTGGTCGTGGTGGCCACGACCTCCCAGCCCAGGGCGCGGGCGCGCGTGGCGACCTCGAGGCCGACGTTGCCTGCTCCGAGCACCATGACGCGCACTGCGATCCCCTGTCCCTGCGGGTCGACCCTCGGTCGACGTCGCGGGGAGCCTAGCGGGCTCGACGGCGATTCTGGAACGCCGTTCCGCTAGCGGCGTCCGGCTCAGGACCGGGGGTCCGCGATGCCGAAGCCTCCAGCATCTCGTCGGGAGCCGTCCCGGCGTAGCGTTGGAGACGGAAGCAGGGTGCGCCATGGCGCCGACGGTCGTCCTCGGACTCTCGGACCTGCGGACGCAGGCCAGGGACTGCACCCCCGCGCACCTCCGCCGCCCTCCGGCGGTCGTCCCCGCCGACCGGACCCGGCCGATCGTGCGGCTGGTCCTGCTCTCCACCGCGACGATCCTCGCGCTGAGCGCCGCGCTCCCGGGCGGCGGCCTGTGGCCCGGAGCCGGCCCCGCCGAGGCCGCGCCCGCGGTGGTGCCGGTCGTCGACGCACCCGCGGCACCGGTCCTCCCGCAGACCGGAGGCGCCGCCGGGCACCACCGGCACGAGGGGCACCACCCCGGTGCGCGTCGCACCGGCGTCCGCGTCGTGCACGGCGCCGTGCAGCACCTCGCAGGTGATCTCCGTGACGATCAAGCCCGGCCCGTTCGAGGTCTCGGCCGCGCCCGCGAGCGTCGCGGTGAGCACCGACGGCACCGGCACCGGTCGCGGCCGGATCGCCGGCATCCGGGTGACCGACCTGCGTGGCGCCGACGAGGGCTGGACCCTCTCGACCCGCATCGTGTCCGTGGTCGACGCGCGCACGGGCGCAGCCGTCCCCGGCGCCTCCGTCGAGCTCGTGCCGGCATGCCGTCGCACGGCCGGCCCGCTCACCCTCGAGAGCGCCGACCCCTCCGTCGTCGGCGTGGGCGGCACCGCCTCGCTGTGCATCGTGCCCATCGCCTCGAGCGGCTCGCTGGCCGGCGGTCTGGTCTCGGCGTACGCCGACGTCGTGGTGCGCGGTGCTCCCGCGGACGCCCGCGTCACGGTGCGGCTCGCGACCTCGCTGTCCTGAGTTCTGCAAGCGTTTTCGCGGGATGCGACGTATCCCACTGCGCACCTTGTGCAGTTCATCACAAACGCGCCGGTAACCGGGTCCCACGTCCGGGAGGGGCTGCGCAGGTGGGCATGCTTGGGGCACCCTTCCTAGAGAAGGACACACGCACCTCGCGATGGGACAACGGAGTCATGTCGACGATCCCCGGCCTTGAGAACCCCCCGACCCGCAACAAGAAGCTCCTCGAGTGGGTGGAGGAGGTCGCCGCGCTCACGCAGCCCGACCGCGTCGAGTGGTGCGACGGCTCGCAGGAGGAGTGGGACCGGCTCACGCAGCTGCTCGTCGACGGCGGCACGTTCACCCGCCTCAACGAGGCCAAGCGCCCCAACTCCTTCCTCGCCGCGCTCCGACCCGAGCGACGTCGCCCGCGTCGAGGACCGCACCTTCATCTGCTCGCTGCACGAGGAGGACGCCGGCCCGACCAACAACTGGGCCGACCCCGTCGCGATGCGCGCGACGCTCAAGGGCCTGTTCGCCGGCTGCGATGCGCGGCCGCACGATGTACGTCGTGCCGTTCTCGATGGGCCCGCTCGGCTCGCGGATCTCGCAGCTCGGCGTCGAGATCACCGACTCGGCCGTACGTCGTCGTCAACATGCGCATCATGACCCGCATGGGCCAGGCCGCCCTCGACCTCATCGGCGAGGACGGCGACTTCGTGCCGGCGCTGCACTCGGTCGGCGCACCCGCTGGCCGACGGCGAGGCCGACGTCGCGTGGCCGTGCAACGACGACAAGTACATCGTCCACTTCCCCGAGACCCGCGAGATCTGGTCGTACGGCTCGGGCTACGGCGGCAACGCGCTGCTGGGCAAGAAGTGCTTCGCGCTGCGCATCGCCTCGGTGATGGCGCGCGACGAGGGCTGGCTCGCCGAGCACATGCTCATCCTCAAGCTGACCTCACCCGAACGGCGACGTGAAGTACATCGCCGCGGCGTTCCCGTCGGCCTGCGGCAAGACCAACCTCGCGATGCTCGAGCCGACGCTGCCGGGCTGGAAGGTCGAGACCGTCGGCGACGACATCTGCTGGATGCGCTTCGGCGACGACGGCCGGCTCTACGCGATCAACCCCGAGGCCGGCTTCTTCGGCGTCGCCCCGGGCACCGCGCTCGAGACCAACGCCAACGCGATCCGGTCGCTCGACGCCAACTGCATCTTCACCAACGTCGCGCTGACCGACGACGGCGACGTGTGGTGGGAGGGCCTGACCGACGAGCCGCCCGCGCACCTCATCGACTGGAAGGGCAACGACTGGACGCCCGGCGTCGGACGAGCCCGCCGCGCACCCGAACGCGCGCTTCACCGCGCCCGCCGGCCAGTGCCCGTCGATCGCCCCGAAGTGGGAGGACCCGGCCGGCGTGCCGATCTCGGCGATCCTGTTCGGCGGCCGCCGCGCCACCACCGTGCCGCTGGTGACCGAGGCGCTTCGACTGGGAGCACGGCGTCTTCATCGGCGTCGACCGTCGCCTCGGAGAGGACCGCCGCGGCCGAGAGCACGGTCGGCGAGCTGCGCCGCGACCCGTTCGCGATGCTGCCGTTCTGCGGCTACAACATGGCCGACTACTTCGGCCACTGGCTGAAGATCGGCAAGGCCACCGACGCCGCCAAGCTGCCGAAGATCTTCCTCGTCAACTGGTTCCGCAAGGACGCCGACGGCAAGTTCATCTGGCCGGGCTTCGGCGAGAACAGCCGCGTGCTCAAGTGGATCGTCGACCGCCTCGAGGGCCACGCCGAGGCCGACGAGACCCCGATCGGCCGCATGCCCAAGCCGGGCGACCTCGACGTCGACGGGCCTCGACATCGACCCGGCGGCGCTCGCCGAGCTGTTCGAGGTCGACCGCGACGTCGTGGCTGGCCGAGGCCGACCTGACCGCGGAGTACTTCACCAAGTTCGGCGACAAGGTGCCGGCCGAGCTGCTCGCGCAGCTCGAGGCGATCAAGGCCCGACTCTGACCGCCTGACGCCGCACGTCGACGGCCCGGACACCTCGGTGTCCGGGCCGTCATCGTGCCGCGGGAACAGCGCGGGCTCGGCGCGGGTTGGCTGGGAGTGACAGCGCCCCACCGCGTTGACCAGCAGCGCGCCCGCGCACGACGCCGAGCGCGCGCGACCTGCAATCGCGATCCAGGCGTAGCCCACGACCGGCGCGTCGCCCTGTCGACCCGGATGGACAGCAGCGCGTGACCAGCTCGCGGGGCCGAAATCGCCTCCAGTGGTCGATGGCGCAGGTGCTCGCGCACCTGGGGAGCGGCGGCCGATCTGCGGTCCCGTGCCTCGACGCCGGCGTCGCCGGCGACCGCGGTGCCGAGCCGGCGAGGTGTTCCAGGCGATCGGGCTGGAACGGCGACGCTCCAGCACGCCAGTAGACGATGCGCGACGGCTTCGTGGTCTCGGCGAGCGCGCTCGGTGGCGCGGCTGGAGCCGATGACGACGAGGAGATCGACGCCTTCGTCGCTGCCGCTGTCGGGGATGGTGCTCGACGTCGCGGCGTTCACGCGCATGCGCCTAGGCGAGCACGCCGGTGCACGCCTGGGACGCCGAGGTCGTGCTCGATCCCGCCGCGCAGGTCGCACCGGACGCCGTGGCCGCCCTGATCGACGGACCTGGGGCTGGCTGGCCCCGGAGCGGCAAGGCGCCGACGTCGCCTCACGGTCCGCGCCCGACCCACGGCCCGAGCGCGACCTGCTGGTCCGCGTCGCGGATCCGGTGCCGATCGAGCCGTACGCCGAGGGCACGGCGTACGACGGCCACCTGACCCTGCCGGCCGAAGCCTTCCTGCGCCTGGTCTACGGGCGCCTCGACGCCGCGCATGCCCCGGCCGTGGAGCGGTCGGGCGAGCGCGGCCTCGACGACCTGCGCACCGCCTTCCCCGGGCCGTGACCGCTCAGCGCAGGGTCGTGCTGCTGCGCGCGCACGCGCGGGCGCACGTCGACGAGGTAGACCAGCGCCACCACCGTGCCTGCGACTCCGCCCCAGGCCAGTGCCGCCGACCCAGATGTGCAGCCCGATCGCGGCACGCCAGGATGACGATCCACAGCGTGCGGGTGAGCCGGTCGGCGGCGCGAAGTAGGCGGTGTCCGGGTAGCCTGACGGAGTCGATGAGCGCCCACAGCTTGAGCGCGAACGTGTCGACACCCACCGCGAGCGCCAGCCACGGTCATGCCACCACCGTAGTCCGGCGGTAGGTGCGACGAGAGCCCCGCACCGGTATCGGCGGTGCGGGGCTCTCGGACGAGCGCGGCGGACTCAGTCGCCGATCGTGGCGACCATGATCGCCTTGATCGTGTGCAGGCGGTTCTCGGCCTGGTCGAAGGCGATGTTGGCCGGCGACTCGAACACCTCGTTGGTGACCTCGAGGCCGTTGGTCATGCCGGTCTTCTCGGCGATGTCCTTGCCCACGACGGTGTTGGTGTCGTGGAAGGCCGGCAGGCAGTGCATGAACTTGGCGTTCTTGTTGCCGGTGGCCTTCAGCGCCTTCGCGTTGACCTGGTACGGCGTGAGCAGCTTGACCCGCTGGTCCCAGACCTCCTTGGGCTCGCCCATCGAGACCCACACGTCGGTGTGGACGTAGTCGACGCCCTCGAGGCCCGGCCGCGACGTCCTCGGTGAGCGTGATCGCGCGCGCCCGACAGCGCGGCGCGCTCCTTGGCGATCTTCTGGATCTCCTTGCTCGGCCACAGCGACTTCGGCGCCACGATGCGCACGTCGGCACCCATGATCGCGCCCATGACGAGCAGCGAGTGGCCCATGTTGGAGCGGGCGTCGCCCATGTAGGCGTAGGCGATCTCCTCGACCGGCTTGCCGCGGCCGTGCTCGATCATGGTGAGGAAGTCGGCGAGCATCTGCGTCGGGTGCCACTCGTCGGTCAGCCCGTTGTAGACGGGGACGTCGGAGTACTCCGCCAGCGTCTCGACCGTCGCCTGCGCGGAGCCGCGGAACTCGATCGCGTCGAACATCCGGGACAGCACGCGCGCGGTGTCGGCCGCGGACTCCTTGTGGCCGATCTGCGAGGAGTTCGGGTCGAGGTAGGTCACGCGGGCGCCCTGGTCGTAGCACGCCGACCTCGAACGCGCAGCGGGTGCGCGTCGAGGTCTTCTCGAAGATGAGCGCGACGTTCTTGCCGCTCATGCGCTGCACCTCGGTGCCGGCGTACTTCGCGCGCTTGAGGTCGCGCGAGAGGTCGAGCAGGAACTGCAGCTCGCTGGTGGTGAAGTCGATCTCCTTGAGGAAGTCGCGATGGCGCAGGTTCACCGGCATGGTCGTCTCCGTCGTGTCGTTGGGAAGTCGGTCGCCGGTCAGACGGCGTCGCGCTCGATGGGGCAGGACATGCAGCGCGGGCCGCCGCGGCCGCGACCGAGCTCGGAACCGACGATCGTGACGATCTCGATCCCGTTCTTGCGCAGGAACGTGTTGGTCGTGGTGTTGCGCTCGTAGCCGAAGATCACGCCGGGTGCGACGGCCAGGAAGTTGTTGCCGTCGTCCCACTGCTCGCGCGCGGCACCCATCTCGTCGATCGGTGTCTTGAGCGCCCGCATCTTCTCCACGCCGACAGCCTCGGCCACGACCGGGAACAGCTCGTCGTTCTCGTGGATCTCGTAGGCGCCGCCGTCGTCCTTCTTGGTGAGCGTGTAGGACTTCAGCTCCGGCGGGAGGAACGGGTAGACGCTGAACGCGTCCTTGTCGATCATCGTCATCGCGGTGTCGAGGTGCATGAACGCGCGCGTCTTCGGCAGCTCGACGACGATCACCTTGTTCACCAGGTTGCGCGGGTCGCTGAAGTAGCCGCGCACGAGCATCCCGATGCCCTGCGGCGTCGTGCGCTCGCCCATGCCGATCATGACGGCGCCGTTGCCGATGACGAGGATGTCGCCGCCCTCGCAGGTGGCGGGCTGGTGGTGCTCGTCGTCGTTGCCGTAGTAGAAGTGCAGGCCTGCGTCCTTGAACTTCGGGTGGAAGTTCCAGATGGCGCGCGAGTGCACCAGCTCGCGCTGGCGGGCCGGCTTGGCCATCGGGTGGACCGAGAGGCCCTCGTAGGCGAACGCCGTGTTGTCGCGCTGGAACAGGTGGTTGGGCAGCGGCGTCAGGACGAAGTCGTAGTCGTCGAGGTAGTCCCAGAACAGCGACGCACCCTTGGGCAGCTGCAGGTCGCGCTTGAGGATGCCGCCGATGAAGTAGTCGGCCATCGTGCGGCCGTCGACGCTCTCGGCGAGCTCGCGCAGCGGCGCGACCAGCTGCGGCCCGACCGTGTGCTCGTTCGCGACCCGCTCGAGGACGAACTCCCGACCCTCCGGGGTCTCGAGCACGTCCGCGAGCAGGTCGGCGAACAGGTGGACCTCGACGCCCTTGTCCTTGAGCTTCTGCGCGAACGCGTCGTGCTCCTCCCGGGCGCGGGCGGCCCACATGACGTCGTCGAAGAGCAGGTCCTCGACGTTCTGCGGGGTCAGCCGTCGAGAGCTCGAGGCCAGGACGGTGCACCACGACCTGCTTGAGCCGGCCGACCTCGGAATCGACGTGGAATGTCATGACGGGCTCCTTCACGTCGTGCCGTGCCGCGGAGCAGACCTCCGCCTTCTGATCTTGGCCCTGCGCGAGTGGCACCCGCCACCGGGAAGGCACAACTGTCGCGGATGAACTCCCGCAGTCCGGTGGAAGGGCACCCTGACCTCTCCGGAGCGGCACACAAGCACCCTCGGATGCTGGTAGACCAGTGACCAGAGGCGCGCCCCCGCAAGAACTTCGCGACGGGAGATGTCATGTCCACCGACGTCGAGCAGCCAACTACTGCCGAACCCGCGAAGAAGAAGGGCATTCGAGTTCCCCACCGCGTTCACGGTGCTCTTCTTCGTTCTTCTGCTGGTCTGGGGATTGTCGTTCGTCATCAGACCCGGCAGCTACACCTACGTCTCCTGCGACGGGGGGAACGCCAAACCCGTCCCAGGTTCCTACCAGTCGATCGAGGACTCGGGCTCACGTTCTCCGACCGCCTCTACGACCTGTTCCTCTCACCGGTGAACGGCCTCTACGGCATCCGCGAGGTCCCCGCACCGGTCACCGACCCGGCGCCCGAGCAGCTCGCGCAGGCTCAAGAGGCGTGCGGAGAGGGAGTCCCGGCCGAGATCGTCACGCCGCCGGGCAACACCGGCCCGTACAACTCCGGTGACATGGCCGGCGCCGTGCAGGTGTTCTTCTTCGTCCTGTGCATCGGTGCCTTCATCACCGTCACGATGCGCACCGGCGCGCTCGATGCAGGCATCGGCCGTTTGACCCACCGGTTCCGCACCCGAGGGGCGGTGCTCATCATCATCATGATGGGCGTCTTCTCCCTCGGCGGGACGACGTACGGCATGGCCGAGGAGACGCTGGGGTTCTACGCGTTGATCGTGCCGATCATGGTCGGGTTGGGGTTCGACCGCATGACCGGCGTGGCGACGATCATGGTCGGTGCCGGCGTCGGGACGCTGGCGTCGACGGTGAACCCGTTCGCCACGGGCGTCGCCTCCGACGCCGCCGGCATCCCGCCCGGCGACGGCATCCTGCTGCGCTTCCTCATGTGGATCGTGCTCACGATCGTCGCCGTGCTCTATGTGCTGCGCTATGCGCGCAAGGTGAAGGCGCACCCGGAGCGCTCGCTCGTGCACGGTGACCTCGACACGGGCGAGGTGGCGCTCGACGAGCTCGACGCTGCCGCGGCGTCCGACGAGCCGCCGCTGATGACGGGCCGGCAGAAGATCGTCATCTGGGTGTTCATGCTCTCGTTCGTGCTGATGATCGTGTCGGTCATCCCGTGGGCGGACTTCGCTCAGTACTGGGCACCGTTCGGCACGTTCGCCGACTTCCTCAGCACCTTCTTCATGCCGTGGTACTTCCCGGAGCTCGCTGCTCTGTTCCTCGTCGGCGCCATCGTCATCGGCCTGATCGGACGACTCGGCGAGCAGGGCATGGTGAACGGCATCGTCCAGGGCATGGGCGACTTCATGGGTGCCGCGCTCATCATCGCGATCGCGCGTGGTGTCACGGTGATCATGAACAACGCGAGCATCACGGACACGATCCTGAACTCGCTCGAAGGTGTGGTCAGCGGCCTGGCGGCAGGCGCGTTCGCGGTGATGATGTTCGTCATCAACATCCCGCTCGCGTTCCTCGTGCCGTCGAGCTCGGGTCACGCCACGCTGGCGATGCCCATCCTCGCGCCGCTCGCGGACTTCGCCGGCGTGAGCCGTGCCATGGTCGTGACGGCGTACCAGTCGGCGTCCGGCTGGGTGAACCTGTTCACCCCGACGTCCGCGATCGTCATGGGTGGCTCTGGCGCTGGCCAAGGTCCGCTACGACAAGTACCTGCGGTTCGTGTTCCCGCTGCTGGTCGATCCTGTTCGTGCTGGTCTGCCTGTTCATGCTGCTCGGCGTGGCCGTGCCGGTGCTGGGAGGCCCGCTCACGACCTAGCACCACGAAGCACGACGACAGGGCCCCGGTCGGCGTGACCGGGGCCCTGCGACGTGCGGTGGTGTCAGGTGGCGCGGGTGGTCTGACCCACGAGGTCGCCCGCGGCACGGAGCCCGGCGCCCTTCTCGCGGCCGTACTGGGAGAGCGCAGCGCGCACGTAGATGCGCTCGCGCTCCTCCTCGGTCAGCCCGCCCCAGACCCCGTAGGGCTCGCGGGCGCGGATCGCGTAGTCGGCGCACTCCAGACGCACGTCGCAGCGGCCGCACACGGACTTCGCCGCGCGGTCGCGCCGGACGCGGGAGAGCCCGCGCTCGTTCTGCGGATGGAAGAACAGAGCGGTGTCGGCCTCGCGGCACGCACCGTGCTCCTGCCACTCCCAGGTGGCGTCGGAGGGAACCTGAGCGAGCGGTTGCTGTGGCATCTCGGACTCCTAGGTGCCGGTCCGGCGGTGAGCCCCCGCTCACCGACACCCGGCTTGTCACTACGCCCAGTGGTCATATCCTCACGCACTGTTAGGATACGTGGCGATAGCCCGAATGGGTGGCACTTGACCCGCCGATCGAGTGATGTGTCCCACTCGTGACCTTCCCGGGCCGCGACCGGCATCCTTGAGACCGTGACGCTGCAGCCCCTCGACGTACCGCCCGCCGTGCCCGCCGCGGGCCGGCTGCTCGTCGCCGCCCCGGTGCTCTCGGACCCCCACTTCGCCCGCACCGTGGTGCTGCTGCTCGACCACGACGACGAGGGCACGCTCGGCGTCGTGCTCAACCGGCCCTCGCACGTGCCCGTCGGCGCCGTGCTCCCGCCGTGGGACGGCCGCACCACCGGCACCGACGTGCTGTTCACCGGGGGCCCGGTCGCCGACGACAACGCGCTCGGCCCTCGGCCTGCTCCCGGGGCCGTACGACGGACCCGAGCCCGACGGCTTCCGGAGGGTCGCCGGGCCGTTCGGCCTCGTCGACCTCGACGTCGACCCCGACGCGTCGCTGTCCGTGCTCGACGCCGTCCGCATCTACGCCGGCTACGCCGGCTGGGAGGCCGGGCAGCTCGAGGACGAGCTCGCCGAGGGCTCCTGGTACGTCGTGGACGGCGGGCCCGCTGACGTGTTCGCTGCTGATCCGAGCGATCTGTGGCGGGCTGTGCTGCGACGGCAGCGGGGGGAGCTCGCGTTCGTCGCTACGCCGAGCACGGATCCTGATCTGAACTGAGGGCGGCGGTCCCGTCCGGTGTGTCGCGCTTCGGTGGGCGGGGACACGGGCTGCTCGTTGCTCTCGGCTTCGGCTGTGTTTGCTGCGCCTCCAAGCTCGTCGCTCGCTGCTCGCTCGTCGCGTCGGCGCCGCCTCCGCTTCGCGGCCCTGGCGGCGCAGGTCCAGCGCTCGTCTGACCTGCCGTTGGGTGGCGCCGCACTCGGGCTTCGGTGACCCCGGCTCCTTCGTCGCCGGGGCCACGCTCCGCCCTCGGGGCCGCTCCGCTTCGGCGTACTGCCCAGCACTGCCGTCTCGATGCTCGGCGCCCGGCCTTCGCTTCGCTCGGCCTTGAGGTGCTCGATGCTCACGGCGGTTTCTCGGGGCGGAGTTCGCCTCTACCATCGCGGGTATGACGACGCCGATGGAGCCGCTTCCTCTTGCTGAGCCGGAGACCGAGTCGGGGCTCGGGACGATGGTCGCGGAGCGGCCGGACACCTCGACGGGCGACGGCGACCACGAGCGGTTCGCGCACTACGTGAAGAAGGACAAGATCGTCGAGAGCGCCGTGACGGGCGCGCCGGTGATCGCCCTGTGCGGCAAGGTCTGGGTGCCGGGCCGCGACCCGCAGAAGTTCCCGGTGTGCCCGGACTGCAAGCGGATCTACGACGGCATCCCCGACCGCTCGGACAAGGGCGGCTCCGGCGGCGACGGGTCGGGGTCCTGACCGCGCCCGACGGCGCACCCTCCGCACCCGACCCCGCGACCCCGGCCGGCGCAGCGCGTCCGGAGGGCATGCTGTCCCCGCCGTACCGCGCGGTCACGATCGGCATCGTCGCGGTCATGACGATGTTCGCCTTCGAGGGCATCGGCGTCGCCACGGCGATGCCCGTGGTCGCGCAGGCGCTCGACGGGCTCGGCTCCTACGCGTGGGCGTTCAACGGCTACGTGGTCACGAGCCTCGTCGGCATGGTGGTCGCGGGGGAGTGGTGCGACCGCGCCGGCCCGCGCCGACCGTTCATCACCGGCGTCTCGCTGTTCGGCGCTCGGCGCCCTGCTCGCGGGCGCCGCCTGGTCGATGCCGGTGCTCGTGGGTGCGCGCGTGCTGCAGGGACTCGGCGGCGGCATCGGCATCGTGACGGTCTACGTCATCATCGGCCGCGCCTACCCCGATGCGCTGCGCCCCAAGGTCTTCGCCCTGCTCTCCGCGTCGTGGGTCCTGCCGGCGATCATCGGGCCGGTCATCGCAGGCTTCCTGACCGACTACGTGTCGTGGCGGGCGGTGTTCTGGCTCGTCGTGCCGTTCGTGATCCCGCCCGCTGCTGCTCATGAGCCCGCGGCTGGCCCGGCTCGGCGGCAGCCTCGGCGACGGCCCGCCGCGTCGCGGCCGGGTGCGGCTCGCGCTCGTCGCGGCGCTCGGTCTGGCGCTGCTGCAGCAGGGCGGTCTGCTGCGCGGGCCGCAGGGCATCGTCATGGCGGCGGTCGGGCTCGCGCTGTTCTTCCCGGCCCTGCGCCTGCTGCTGCCGGCCGGCTCGCTGCGCTTCGCGCGCGGCCTGCCCACCGTGGTGATGATGCGCGGGCTGTACGCCGGTGCCTTCTTCGCCGGCGAGGCGTTCATCCCGCTCGCGCTGCAGACCGTGAAGGGCGTGAGCACCGCGCAGGCAGGTCTCACGCTCACGGTCGGCGCGGTCGCGTGGGCGCTCGGCTCCACCGCCCAGGGACGGCTCTACGGGCGCGTGCCGCGCGGCCGGCTCATCCAGGTCGGCGGCTTCCTCGTCGCGCTGTGCCTCGCCACCGTGCCGTTCTCGCTCCTGCCCTCGGTGCCGTACGGCCTCGCGGCGGTGTCGTGGTTCGTCGGTGCGCTCGGCATGGGCCTGTGCTTCGGTGCGATCGCGACGCTCACCCTCGAGCTCTCCGAGCCCGAGGACCAGGGCGCCAACTCCGCGGCCCTGCAGGTCTGCGACTCGTCGGGCTCGGTGCTGTTCATCGGGGCGGCCGGCACCATCTACGCCGCCGCGGTGGCGGCCGGGACGGTCAGCGCCCGCACGTTCACCGCGATCTGGTGGCTGATGGCGGTGATCGCGATCACCGGTGCGCTGCTCGCCGCCCGGATCGGTCGGCCCACCCTCGGCGCGACCGCCGGCACGACCGCGTCGGTGGCGGCGCCGGGCGCCTGATCGGGTCGCTCGTTAGCACGTCCGGGTCGTGACACGCCCACCACCCACCCCGGCATGTCGTCGCGCAGCCTCGCCTAGAGTCGCCCGCCTATGACCTCCACCGCCGCCTCGCACCTGCCGCCGGCGTACCCGCTTCGCGCCCCGCGCGGCGCCGCCGAGAAGCTGCGCGCCTGGCAGCAGACAGCGGTCGACGAGTACCTGCGCCGCCAGCCGCGCGACTTCCTCACCGTCGCCACCCCCGGCGCCGGCAAGACGACGTACGCCCTGCGCCTCGCCACCGAGCTCCTCGAGCGCCGCGTGGTCGAGCGCGTGGTCGTGGTGGCGCCCACCGAGCACCTCAAGACGCAGTGGGCGCAGGCTGCGGCGAAGGTCGGCATCCCGCTCGACCCCGAGTTCTCCGGCTCGCGCGGCACGACGAGCACCGACTACGTCGGCATCGCTGTCACGTACGCCGGCGTCGCCGCCAACTCGCTGCTCTACCGGCGTCGCGTCGAGGACCGCAAGACGCTGGTCATCCTCGACGAGGTGCACCACGCGGGCGACTCGCTGTCGTGGGGCGAGTCGGTGCGCGAGGCGTTCGAGCCCGCCACGCGACGCCTCGCGCTGACGGGCACGCCGTTCCGCAGCGACATCAACCCGATCCCGTTCGTCACCTACGCGCCGGGCCACGACGGCGTGCCGCGCAGCGCGGCCGACCACGTCTACGGCTACGGCGACGCGCTGCGCGACCATGTCGTGCGTCCGGTGATGTTCCTGGCGTACAGCGGCCGGATGCGCTGGCGCACGCGCGCGGGCGACGAGGTCTCCGCGGTGCTCGGCGCCGACCAGGCCAAGGACGTCACGCAGCAGGCCTGGCGCACCGCGCTCGACCCTCAGGGCGAGTGGATCCCGCAGGTGCTGCGCGCCGCCGACCGTCGCCTCACCGAGGTGCGCAAGCACGTGCCCGATGCCGGCGGCCTGGTGATCGCCAGCGACCAGACCAAGGCGCGGGCGTACGCCAAGCAGCTCGAGGCCATCACCGGGCACAAGCCGACCGTCGTGCTGTCCGACGACCCGCGGAGCGGCTCGAAGATCACCGCGTTCTCCGAGAGCACCGAGCGCTGGATGGTCGCGGTGCGCATGGTGAGCGAGGGCGTCGACGTGCCGCGCCTCATGGTGGGCGTCTACGCCACCTCGACCTCGACGCCGCTGTTCTTCGCCCAGGCCGTGGGTCGCTTCGTGCGCGCCCGGCGCCGTGGCGAGACGGCGAGCGTGTTCCTGCCCAGCGTGCCGCTGCTGCTGCGTCTGGCCGGTGAGCTCGAGGAGGAGCGCGACCACGTCCTGGGGCGCGCCTCGGACGGCACCTGGTCGGAGGAGGACACCCTCATGGCGCAGGCGCTCGCGCGCCGCGACACCCCGGACCTCCTCGACGACGACCAGCTCAGCTTCGAGGCGCTCGAGAGCGAGGCGACCTTCGACCGCGTGCTCTTCGACGGAGGCGAGTTCGGCGCGACGCCGGGCACGCCCGAGGAGGAGGAGTTCCTCGGCATCCCGGGGCTGCTCGACGCCGACCAGGTCTCCGACCTCCTGCGCTCGCGCGGCGGCTCCCGCGGCAAGGCAGCGGCCGCACCGGTGGTCGTCGTCACCGTCGACATCCCCGCGCTCAAGCGCGAGCTCAACGACTGCGTGAAGGCGTACGCGCGCCAGAGCGGCACGTCGCAGGCCACCGTGCACGCCGACCTGCGCCGCGCGTGCGGCGGCCCCGAGGTGGCCAAGGCCAGCGGTGCCGAGCTGCGAGCCCGCATCGAGAAGATCCGCGCCTGGGCCGTCGGCCGACGCCGCTGAGCGTCCGACCGGGGAGCGACCGGATACGCCGGTGCGCCCGGTCTCACCGGGGTGGCACGCTGGGGCCCGTGAGGACCCGCGACACGCAGCCGCTGCCGGAGGTCGTGCGACCGCCGGCTCGGCGCGAGCTGTTCCTGAGCGCGGCGATGACCATCGGCGCCGTGATCCTCGTCGGCCTCGTGGCCGTCGTGGCCGTCGGGTCGGTGGTCGTCTTCGTCGACATCGCGATGACCGACCGCAGCGCCGACTACCAGACCGAGACAGGTCTGCCGGTGCAGGTGTTCCGCGTGCTGCTCGTGGTCGTGCTCCTGGTGCTGTGGCCGGCGTCGTGCCGCTTCGGCATCGGCACCCCGGGCGACGCCGTGGCCTCCCTGCGCGTGCTGTCCGTCGACCACGGGTACGCCGCCGCCTGGCGCGTCTGGGCCCGCAGCGGCATCTACCTCGCCGTCTTCGGCATCGGCGTGCTCCTGGAGCGCCCGGCCGGCGGAGCCCTCGTCGTGGTGCTGCTCTGGGCCGTCGCCCTCGTGCGCCGCGACCGCCGTTCCGCCGTCGACCTGCTCGTCGGGCTCGTCCCGCACACGGGCTCCGCGCCGAAGGACGCGCAACCGCATCCCTGGGCGCTCGAGCGGCGCTAGCCTGCGAGCACCACGACGACGGGGGATCGCGATGGACGACCAGGCGATGGCACCGACGCTGCGCGAGCGGGCATCCAGCACCGCGATCACCCTGATCGCGTGCGTGCTCGTGGCTGCGGCCGCGACGCTGGTGCTCGGCCTCGGGGTGTGGTTCCTTCAGGTGGCCTTCGGGATCAAGGTGCCGCTCGAGGCGGGTGTCAGCGGCAGCAGCGCCGTCGCGCTACGCCCTGCGAACGTGGCACCAGCGGCGGGGTCGACAGGATTCGGGATCGCCCTGTGGCTGGCGGTCGTGATCATGGTGTGGCTCACCGCGTGCCGCGGCGGTATCGGGACACCTGGTGACGCCGTCATGACGCTGCGGCCCTACGACACCTCCGGCGCTCTGGCCTCTCGCGGGCGCAACCTGCTCCGCGGCGCGGTGCCCGTCGGGGCGTTCGCCGTCGTGGCCCAGGTCGCCGGCAGCGGGTGGGGGCTCGCGCTGCTCGCGCTGCTGTGGGCGCCGGCGCTCGTGCGGGCCGACCGGCGTACGGCCGTCGACCTGCTCGTGGGCGTGGTGCCGCGCTCGCTGGCACCTGCCAAGACGGGCCGCTCGTGGCCCGCGGCACCGGCCGACGAGGCCGCCCCGAGCGCCTGATCCGGAGCGTCGACGACCTGCGTTGCCGACGCAGGTATCGGATCGGACTCGGTTCCGGGGCGGGCCTGCTCAATCTGCTCACCCGTGGACGGCGCACCCCCGTCGGTTTGGCAGACTGTGCGCAGGCGCGGGGCCGTTCCCGCGCACCATGTCGGAGGTACCCCCGTGCGTCGCAAGGCACTCGCCCTCGCCCCCCTCGCCGCCGTGCTGCTCCTCGCCGCCTGCGGCACGTCGACCAACACCGCGTCGTCGACCTCGCCGTCGGCGTCCGGCTCGGCCTCGCCGTCGGCCACCTGCACCAAGGACTCGCTGACCACCTTCGCGCCGGGCAAGCTCACCGTCGCCACCGGCGAGCCGGCGTTCTCGCCGTGGGTCGAGGACGACAAGCCGGAGAGCGGCAAGGGCTTCGAGGCCGCCGTCGCCTACGCCGTCGCCAAGCAGCTCGGCTACGCCGACGCCGACGTGACCTGGGTCCGCACCACCTTCGACGGCGCCATCGCGCCCGGACCGAAGAAGTTCGACTTCAACATCCAGCAGTACACGATCACCGACGAGCGCAAGAAGGCCGTCGACTTCTCCTCGAGCTACTACGACCTCAGCCAGGCCGTGGTGTCGTACAAGGGCAGCCCGATCGCCGACGTCACCACCGTGGCCGGCCTCAAGGACGCCAAGCTCGGCGCGGCCATCGGCACCACCTCGCTCAAGGCGATCGAGGACCAGATCCAGCCGACCGACGCAAGGCGAAGGTCTACAACGACAACGCCGCCGCCGTGACCGCGCTGAAGAACAAGCAGATCGACGGTCTCGTCGTCGACCTGCCCGACCGCCTTCTACCTGGCCGCCGCCGAGATCGACAACGGCGTCATCGTCGGCCAGCTGCCCGACAGCGCCACGGACAAGGAGCAGCTCGGTCTGCTGCTGGCCAAGAACAGCCCGCTGACCGCGTGCGTCACCGAGGCCGTCGACGCGCTGCGCGCCGACGGCACGCTGGCCAAGCTGCAGGACGAGTGGCTCGCACAGGCAGGCGCACCCGTCCTGTCGTGAGCGACGACCTGAGCCCCGGGGGCGGCGCGGCCGCCCCCGGGGACACCGCCGAGGCCTGGACGCCCGAGCGAGCACGAACGTGCCCGCCGGGCGGCGCGTCGATCCCAGAACACGCCGACGCATCCTCGTCGCGGTGGTCTCGTCGGTCGTCGTCATCGGCGGACTGGTCGCGGTCGTCGTCACCTCCAAGGGCTGGCCGGTCGTCCAGGAGACGTTCTTCGACGTCGTCCTACGGCCGCGAGGTCCTGCCCGCGGTGTTCGAGGGCTTCGTGCTCAACCTGCAGCTGCTCGTGGTCTGCTCGATCACGATCGCGGTGCTCTCGCTGCTGCTCGCGCTCGCCCGCACCTCGCGCGCGGCGGCGCTCACGCCGTTCCGGCTCCTGGCCACGGCGTACGTCGACATCTTCCGCGGCATCCCGCTGCTGCTCGTGATCTACCTGATCGGCTTCGGCGTGCCCGCGCTGCAGCTCGAGGGCGTCTCGACCATCGACGTGTTCTGGCTCGGTGCGGCCGCGGTCAGCCTGAGCTACTCCGCGTACGTCGCCGAGGTGCTGCGGGCCGGCATCCTGTCGGTGCACCCGAGCCAGCGCGCCGCCGCGCGGTCCCTCGGGCTCTCGCAGCCGCAGACCATGCGCTTCGTGGTGCTGCCGCAGGCCGTGCGCTCGGTCGCCCCGGCGCTGCTCAACGACTTCGTGTCGCTGCTCAAGGACACCGGCCTCATCTCGGTGCTGGGCGTCGTCGACGCGATCCGCCGGGCGCAGATCGAGGCGTCGGAGTCGTTCAACTTCACGCCGTACGTCGTGGCCGCGCTGCTCTTCCTCATCGTCACGGTGCCGCTGACCCGCTTCACCGACCGCGTGCTGCTGCGGCAGCTCGCCCGCCAGAACGCGCAGGGGGCGGCATGACCGCGTCGGACGCGGTGGCGACCACGCCGGTGCTCGAGCTGCGCGGCGTGCGCAAGAGCTTCGGCGACGAGCTGGTGCTGCGCGACGTCGACCTCGTCGTGCCGGAGCACACCGTCACGGTGCTCATCGGCGCCTCGGGCTCCGGCAAGTCGACGCTGCTGCGCTGCGTCAACCAGCTCGAGCTCGTCGACGACGGGCTGGTGCTCTTCGACGGCATCGACATCGCCGACCCGCGCGAGGACGCCGACTCGGTGCGCCAGCGGATCGGGATCGTCTTCCAGGCGTTCAACCTGTTCCGCCACATGTCGGTGCTCGACAACGTCACCCTGGCGATGCGCCGCGTGCACGGGATCGCCGCGCGCGGCGGCCGAGGCGCACGGCGCTGCGAGCTGCTCGGCCGGTTCGGCCTCGCCGACAAGGCCTCGCAGTACCCCGACCGTCTCTCCGGCGGCCAGCAGCAGCGGGTGGCCATCGTGCGTGCGCTCGCCGTCTCGCCGCGGCTCATGCTCTTCGACGAGGTCACCTCGGCGCTCGACCCCGTGCTGGTCAACGAGGTGCTCGCCGTCGTGCGCGACCTGCGGGCCGACGGCATGACGATGGTGATCGCGACGCACGAGATGGGCTTCGCCACCCAGGTGGCCGACGAGGTCTGCTTCCTGGACGGAGGAGTCGTCGTCGAGCGCGGCGTGCCCGACCAGGTGATCCACGACCCGAAGGACCCCGCGACGCGCGAGTTCCTGCGCCGCGTGCACGAGGCCGGCCGGCTCTAGCCCACGGCGTACGCCGCTGCGACACGCGGAGACGTCATCGCCGCGCAATCCCGGGGCCGTGGCGGGAGCGCTCCTACGCTCTCCCTGTCGTGCGGCCACGGGGCTGCACAGGGTGAAGGAGCTCGTATGTCCGTGACCGAGGTCGAGATCGACGAGGGCGACACGCTCGCCGCAGTCGGAAAGCACTGGGGGCTGCTCCTCACGGTCGGCATCCTCACGACCCTGCTGGGCCTGGTGTTCGTCTTCCAGACGAACGGCAGCCTCAAGCTGCATCACCGCTCTGTTCGGCATCTACCTGCTGGTGAGCGGCATCTTCCAGATCGTGCAGTCGTTCAGCCGCAAGGAGCACCGGGCCCTGCTCGCCATCTCGGGCATCCTGTCGTTGATCCTCGCGGTCTGGTGCCTCAAGAGCCTCGCGAACTCCGCGGAGATCCTGGCTCTGTTCGTCGGGTTCGCCTGGCTGTTCCGCGGCCTCACCGAGCTCATCGTCGGCATCCAGAGCAAGGGCGTCGACGGACGCGGCTGGCTCATCACCGGCGGCATCCTCATGATCCTCGGCTCGATCGTCGTGTTCGTGTGGCCCGCGGCGAGCCTGCTCGTCATCGTGTGGATCACCGGCATCAGTGCTCATCGTGCTCGGCATCAGCGAGATCATCGGCGCGTTCCAGGTCAAGAAGCTCGCCGGAGTCTGATCGGAACACTGTTCTGACCTGCACCGACGCGGTCGAGGTTTGACCTCGACCGCGTCGTGCTGTCTAGGTTGGGGGCATGAGCGGACAGCCGACGTACGGGACGGGCGACGTGGACGTCGCCACGCTGGAGGAGATCGAGCGCCGGGTCCTGTGGCTCGCCGTCCGCATCGTCGACGCGGCCAACCGCGAGCGCGAGACCGGTGACGGCGTCAAGGTCGGCGGCCACCAGGCCAGCAGCGCCTCGCTCGTCTCGGTGATGACCGCGCTGTGGTTCGCCCACCTCGACGCGCCCGACCGGGTGGCGGTCAAGCCGCACGCCTCGCCGGTGTTCCACGCCATCCAGTACCTGCTCGGCGACCTCGACCGCTCCTACCTGACGCGGCTGCGCAGTCGCGGCGGGCTGCAGTCCTACCCGTCGCGCACCAAGGACCCCGACAAGGTCGACTTCTCCACCGGCTCGGTGGGTCTCGGCGCGGCCGCCCCGCTGTTCGCCGCCGCCGACCCGCCGCTACGTCGACGCCCACTTCGGCGCCGCGCCCCGCGTCGCGCTTCGTACGCGCTGCTCGGCGACGCCGAGCTCGACGAGGGCAACGTCTGGGAGGCCATCGCCGACCACGCCACCGCCGGCCTCGGCAACGTCACGTGGATCGTCGACTTCAACCGGCAGTCGCTCGACCGCGTCGTCCCCGGCATCCGCATCCAGCAGTGGACGCGCGCAGTTCGCCGCCGCCGGCTGGCACGTCGTCGAGGTGAAGTACGGCCGACGGCTGCAGGAGAAGTTCACGCAGCCGTACGGCGAGGCGCTGCGCGCGTGGATCGACGCGATGCCCAACGAGCAGTACCAGTCGCTGTTCGCCCTCACCGGCCCGGCGCTGCGCGAGCGCTTCCTCGACGGCGCACCGGCGGACGCCGGTCGCGCGGTCGCCGACGTGAGCGACGACGATCTCGCGCCGCTGGTGCAGGACCTCGGCGGCCACGACCTCGCCGCGCTGCTCGAGGCCTTCGCCGAGTGCGACACGGTCACCGACCGGCCGAGCGTGCTGTTCGCCTACACGGTCAAGGGCTGGGGCCTGCCCGATCGCCGGCAACCCGCGCAACCACTCCGCGCTGCTCACCGGCGAGCAGATCGACGAGCTGCCGCTCCGCCACCGGGCTCGACGCGCGACGGCGAGTGGGACCGCCTCGACCCCGACCTCGCCGGCCGGGCATCCACGCGGCGGCCCGCCGCGAGCACCTGCACCGCGAGCCCGTCGAGGCCGCGCTGCCGGTGCGCGGTGCCGCACGAGACCGGCCAGCGCCCGACCCGGCCGCTCGAGCACGCAGGAGGCGTTCGGCCGCGTCCTGGTCGACCTCTCCCGCGACGAGGCGGTCGCGCCGTACCTCGTGACGACCGCGCCGGACGTCGCGACGTCGACCAACCTCGCCGGCTTCATCAACCGCACGGGCGTCTTCAGCCCGGTCGAGCGGCGCGCGTGGAACGAGGACCCGGTGCTCAAGTGGGCCGAGGGCCCGAGCGGGCAGCACATCGAGCTCGGCATCAGCGAGATGAACCTGTTCCTGCTGCTCGGCCAGCTCGGCCTGTCGTGGGACCTGTCCGGCGCAGCCGCTGCTCGCCGATCGGCACGGTCTACGACCCGTTCGTGCTGCGCGGTCTCGACGCCTTCGTGCTACGCGGTCTACTCCGGGTCGCGCTTCGTCGTGGCCGGCACGCCGTCGGGCGTCACGCTCGCGCCCGAGGGCGGCGCGCACCAGTCGACGATCACGCCGTCGGTCGGCCTCGAGCTGCCGGGCGTCACGCTCATCGAGCCGGCGTACGCCGCGGCGCTCGACTGGCTGCTGTGCGACGCGCTCGGCCGCATCGCCGCCGGCCCGTCGGCGACCACCACGGCCGCGCCGTACGACGACGGCGCCTACTACCTGCGTCTCACCACGCGCCCGATCGACCAGGCGCCCTTCGAGGCCGCGCGCGCGCGCATCGGCGACGCCGTGCTGCGTCGTCAGGTGCTCGCGGGCGCCTACCGGCTCGTCGACGCGTTCGAGGCGCACCCCGAGCTGCGCGAGCCGAGCGGGTGCCGCCCATGGTGCACCTCGCCGCGCAGCGGAGCCGTGCTGCCGGAGGTGCTCGCCGCCGCCGCCGAGCTCGCCGAGGAGGGCGTCGCGGCGCACGTCGTCGACGTCACCTCGCCTCGACCGGCTCTACGTCGCCTGGCAGCGCACGCTGCGCCAGGCCGTCCGCACGGCGACGACGCCCGTCGGTGCCCGGGCGCCCTGCGCGCCGCGTTCCCGGAGGCGGCTCCCGTCGTCACGGTGCACGACGCGCGCGTCGCACGCGATGGCGTGGCTGGGCTCGGCGCTCGGCGTCCCGTGCGTGCCCCTGGGCGTCGACGCCTTCGGCCAGTCCGGGACCGTGCACGAGCTCTACGAGCTGCACGACCTGCTGCCGGGCTCGATCGTCAACGCAGCGCTCGCCGCGCTGTCGTTGGGACGGAGGTGACCGCATGGTCGCGGAGACCAGCCAGACCCTCGACCGAGGGCTCACGGTGCTCGAGCTGCTGTCCGACTCGAGCGACGGCCTGACCGTCACCGAGATCGCGGCACGCCTCGGTGTCTCGCGCACCGTCGTCTACCGGCTCGTCGTGACGCTCGAGCAGCACGCGCTGCTGCGTCGCGGCACCGACGGCCGCTGCCGGCTCGGCATGGCGGTGCTCGCTCTGGCGCGGCAGGTGCAGCCCGTGCTGCGCGAGGCCGCGATCCCGGCGCTGCGCCGCCTCGCCGACTCCGTCGGTGCGACCGCGCACCTCACGGTGGTCGACGGCTCCGACGCGCTCGCCGTCGCGGTCGTCGAGCCGACGCGCTCGGACTTCCACGTCGCCTACCGCGTCGGCGCGCGCCACCCGCTCGACCGCGGTGCCGGCGGCAAGGCCGTGCTGGCGGGCCGCGCCGCCGGCGGTCGCCCGTTCGAGCCCGGCTGGATCGTCTCGACCGGCGAGCTGCAGCCCGGCGCCTACGGCGTCGCGTCCCCTCTGCTCGGCGTCGCCGGCATCGAGGCCTCCGTCGGAGTGGTAGCCCTCACCGAGATGCCGGTCGACGACGTAGGCCCCAAGGTCCTGCGTGCCGCCGGAGAAGTCGCCCGCGCCCTGCGCTGAGCCCCCCGGAGGCGTGGTCCTCGATGCTCGGTGGTTACCAGCAGCCGGTGAGCGTCGTCGGGATGCGGTCGACGGCTCGGCGGACGGTGAGCTTGCTGTAGCGGGTGTTGCGCGAGTTCACCATGACGGCGAAGGCGCGCAGGCGGCCGTCGCTGCCGCGGGCGTAGCCGGCGAGACCGACCACGTCGTGCAGGGTGCCGGTCTTGGCGAAGACCTTGCCGCGGGCGCACCGGGTGGGGGTGGTGGTGTAGCGGCCGTTGCTCGCGGCGAGCGTGCCCGACTTGCCGCCGACCGGCAGCATCGCGCGCAGCGGCGCGAGCTCGGGGTGCGCGGGCGACTGGGCGAGGCGCAGCAGCTGGATGAGGCCGCGGGTGGTCAGCCGGTCCTTGCGCGACACCCCGCTGCCGTCGACGAGCTGCCAGCCCCGGACGTCGATCCCGAGCGAGGCGAGGTGCGCCTGCGCCGCTGCGCGAGCACCGGCCCAGGTCGGGGTCGCCTTGCGGGCGAGGGCGTTGTTGCGGAAGAGCATCTCGGCGACGTCGTTGTCGGAGACCTTGAGCATCCACGCGAGCGCGGCGCCGGAGGTGTTCCCCTTGAAGCGCGCGACCTCGGGGGCGTCGGCCGCCGCGGCGAGCCGGCCGCTGTAGCGCACGTCGACGACGAGGTCGGTGCGGCTGCTGAGGAGCTTGGCGAGCTCGACCTGGACGCGCCCGGCGAAGTACTTCGCCGCGTCGGCCGAGGTGTCCCACCCGTTGCGCAGGTCGCGGACGAGCGGGCGCACCGGGGTCACGACGTAGGGCTGGTAGCTGGTCCACCAGCCTGGCGCCCCGGTGGGGGTGCCGTAGAGGGTGTCGTCGACGCGCACGCGGAAGGACACGGTCGTGGTGGTGGGCGTCGGGGTGGTGTCGGGGTGGGCGTGGCCGTCGCGGTGGGCGTCGGCGTCGGTGTCGGGGTGGGCGTGGCGGGGTCGGGACTCGAGCCGCGAGGGCGGTCGCCGTCTTGAGCGCCAGCGAGCGCAGCTGCAGGCTCGACAGCAGCGGGTCGCCGCCTCCGACGAGGATGATCTGCTTGTCGGAGGTGCCGTCGACCACGCGGGTCGGGAACCGGGTCGTCGTCCCCAGCAGGCTCAGCGAGTTGACCGCCGTGGCGAGCTTCGTGACCGAGGCTCCGCGCAGCGCCACGCTGGTGCGCGAGCCGTAGAGCTTGATGCCGGACGCGACGTCCACGACCTGGATCGCGCGGTTGCGCCCGAGGGGCTTGGCCTTCTTGATCCGCTTGGGCAGGACCCGCGCGATGCGCGCGTTCGCGGCGACCGCCGCCGGGGTGAGCGCGGCCCTGGCTGTCGTCGCGGCGGCCGGTGCGGGTGCCTGGTCGGCGCTCGCCGGCGCCACGGTGAGCGCGGTGGCGGCCAGGACCAGCCCGAGTGCGGCGGCGGTGCGGCGTGCGGGGACCGAGGTCATCAGTGCGGCGTCCTGTCGTCGGCGGTGCGGGGAGCCGGTCGTCGCTCCCGCGACCCGACCGACCACACGGTACCTACTTCGACCGCGGAGTCCAGGCACTGCACCGGCCGGCGGAGTGATGACCGCGCCGGTCGTGCGTGCGACGTGCCGCGCGCGTCCGGAGTGCGGGTTACGGCGCGGCGGTACGCCGCCGGCTCAGGACTGCGACAACGAGGCAGCGGCGTGCACGAGCGGCATGACCCGGTGCCCGACCTGTGTCGCGAGGGCGATCACCGTGGACGTGCGACCGACACCGTCGGTGGAGACCACCTGGTCGATCACGCGCTGCAGGTCGGCGTTGGACCGGGCGACCACGCGGCACAGCAGGTCGCCGTTGCCGGTGATCGTGTGGACCTCGAGCACTTCGGGGATCTCGGCCAGCCGCGCCCCGATGTCGTCGTGGCCGGACTGCGCGATCTCGAGCGTCACGAACGCCGTGACCGGGAAGCCGAGCTGCGAGGTGTCGACGTCCGGGCCCCAGCCGATCACCACCCCGCGCGCGGCGAGCTTGTCGAGCCGGGCCTGCACGGTGCCGCGAGCCAGCCGCAGCCGCCGGCTTGCCTCGAGCACCCCGATGCGGGGCTCCTCGGCGAACAGCGCCAGGATCGCGGCGTCCACCTGGTCGACCGCCATGGTGTCGGGCATCTCGACCACCCCTTCCCGAGAAGACTGGACGATCTGATCAGTGATGCTGGCCGAACGATAGTCCTGATCGGCAGGTTGTGGGACGTGTCCTGGGCGACTTGCCGTATCGATGTGTGGCTCGTCACTCTGCCCGCATGACTCAGACCGCCGACCGCCCCGCCGTCAGCCCCGACACCGACGTCACGGCCGTCGTCCCCGACCCGTTCCCCGTGCAGGGGATGGACGCGATCGTGTTCGCCGTGGGCAACGCCAAGCAGGCCGCCCACTGGTACTCCACCGCGTTCGGCATGACGGTCGTGGCCTACCGCGGCCCGGAGCAGGGCGATCGCGACCACGCGACCTACGTCCTCACCAGCGGGTCGGCGCGCTTCGTCCTCGTCGGTCCGGTGCACGCCGGTGCGCCGGTGGCTGCCCGGGTCGCCACCCACGGCGACGGCATCATGGACCTCGCGCTCGAGGTGCCGGACGTGCCGGCGGCGTACGCCTACGCGATGGCGCACGGGGCGCAGGGTCTCGAGGAGCCGCACGAGGTCGTCGACGCGAACGGCACGGTCGTGGTCGCCGCCATCGCGACGTACGGCGACACGCGGCACTCGCTCATCGACCGCTCGCGCTACACCGGCACCTACCTGCCGGGCTTCGTCGACAGGGCGCCGATGGTCGCGCCCCCGGAGCGGCGGTTCTTCCAGGCGGTCGACCACTGCGTCGGCAACGTCGAGCTCGGGCACATGGACGAGTGGGTCGAGTTCTACCACCGCGTCATGGGCTTCACGAACATGGCGGAGTTCGTCGGCGACGACATCGCCACCGACTACTCGGCGCTCATGAGCAAGGTCGTGGCGGACGGCACGCGCAAGGTGAAGTTCCCGCTCAACGAGCCGGCCATCGCACGCAAGAAGAGCCAGATCGACGAGTACCTCGAGTTCTACGGCGGACCCGGTGTGCAGCACGTCGCGCTCAACACCGGCGACATCCTCGCCACCGTCGATGCGATGCGCGCCGCCGGCGTGGACTTCCTCGAGACGCCGGACTCCTACTACGACGACCCCGAGCTGCGCGCCCGCATCGGCCAGGTGCGCGTGCCGGTCGAGGAGCTCAAGGCGCGGCGGATCCTGGTCGACCGCGACGAGGACGGCTACCTGCTGCAGATCTTCACCAAGCCCGTGCAGGACCGCCCCACGGTCTTCTTCGAGCTGATCGAGCGCCACGGGTCGCTCGGCTTCGGCAAGGGCAACTTCAAGGCGCTCTTCGAGGCCATCGAGCGCGAGCAGGAGATCCGGGGCAACCTCTAGCCGGGGCACCCGGCGGCGCGCGGCGACCACCGGCGGCACCACCACGGCGGCCCGATGCCCTGCCGCATAGGCTCCGCTCCATGTCGATGCAGCCGGGGTGGTACCCGGACCCGTTCTCCAGCGGCGGTTACGTGCGCTGGTGGGACGGGCAGCGCTGGGGCCCCTCCCAGACCGCGCCCGCTGACGCACCGGCGGCCGACCTGGCGCCCGGCGCCCCCGCCCCTGCGGCGCCGGCGCCTCCGATCGCGCCACCGCCGCCGCAGTGGGGCGACCCGTCGGGCGCGCCCCCGGCGTACGGCGGTCCGGCGTACGGCGCCCCGCCCGGCCAGCAGGTCGCGCCGTTCCCGCTCGCGAGCTGGGGGCAGCGCGCGGTCGCGAAGATCATCGACATCGTCCTGGAGACGCTGATCCTGCTGCCGTTCACCGTGTGGCTGCTCTGGCCCGCGATCCGCGACTTCAGCGACTCACTGCCGGCGGACGGCTCGCTGCCCAGCGACGAGGTCCTGCTGCAGTTCCAGACCGAGGTGCTCGGGCTCTCCCTGACCCTGACGCTGATCTCGACGGCGATCACGTTCCTCTACGAGGTGCCGCAGACCGCCCTGTGGGGTCGCACCGTGGGGATGCGCATCCTCGGCATCCGCATCCGGCCGTTGGCGGCGGACCTGCCGCTCACCTGGACCCAGGCGACGATCCGGTGGGGCACGTACGCCGCCGGAGCGCTGATCGCGGGCGCCCTCTGGACGCTCATCGACTACCTGTGGCCGCTGTGGGACAAGCCGTGGCGTCAGGCGCTGCACGACAAGACAGCGAAGACCGTCGTGGTCCCCACCCGGTGAGCCGGATTCTGGCAAGGTTCGGGGCATGAGCGGAGCGCTCCCGGACTGGGTCAGCGGTCAGCCGGCCACGGATGCCGACGGCCGCCGCGCCGCGGCGTTCCCGTCGGACTTCCTGTGGGGGACGGCGACGGCGGCGTACCAGATCGAGGGGTCGCCGGACGCCGACGGCAAGGGCCCGTCGATCTGGGACACCTTCGCGCACACGCCCGGCAGGATCGCTCGACGGCAGCACCGGCGACGTCGCCTGCGACCACTACCGTGCGCATGGCCCGAGGACGTCGCGCTCATGGCCGACCTCGGGGTGAACGCCTACCGCTTCTCCGTCTCGTGGCCGCGCGTCGAGCCCGAGGACGGCGCGGTCGAGCCGCGCGGCCTCGACTTCTACGACCGGCTCGTCGACGGGCTGCTCGACGCACGGGATCGCACCCGTGGTCACGCTCTACCACTGGGACCTGCCGCAGGCGCTGGAGGACCGCGGCGGCTGGCTGGAGCGCGACACCGCCGCAGCGGTTCGCCGAGTACGCCGGCCAGTGGCTGGTCGAGCCTCGGCGACCGCGTGCACACCTGGATCACCATCAACGAGGCCGTCGTGGTCTCCGACCTACGGCTACGCGTTCGGCACGCACGCCCCGGGCCGGGCGCTGCTGTTCGACTCGTTCCCGCCACGCACCACGTGCTGCTCGCGCCACGGGCTGGCGGTGCAGGCGATCCGCGTCGGCGGCCCCGGGGCCTCGGTCGGCATCACCCACAACCTGTCGCCGATCGTGCACCGCCGAGCGACTCCCCCGAGGACGCCGCCGCCGCCGCCGCGCTCGACGCGATCCAGAACCGCATGTACATGGACCCCTGCCTGCTCGGGCAGCTACCCGGGCCTGGAGGAGGTCGGCATCGCCGACCGACCGCTCGTGCGTCCGCGACGGGCGACCTCGGCCATCATCGCCGCAGCCGCTGGACGTCCTCGGCGTCAACTACTACAACCCCACGCCGGGTCACGGCGCCCGGCGCAGGGCAACCCGTTCCCGTTCGAGATGGTCGCGAGGACGCGTCCGAGCAGACCGCGACATGGGCTGGCCGGTGGTGCCCGACGGCCTGCGCGACGTGCTCGTGCGGCATCCACGAGCGCTACGGCGACGCGCTGCCGCCGGTGATGGTCACCGAGAGCGGCGTCGCCTTCCCCGACGAGCTCGTGGAGCGGCGACGCCCCGGACGTCGACGACCCGCGTCGCGTGGAGTACCTGCGCGAGCACGTCGCCGCGGTCGGTCGAGGCGATCGACGCCGGCGTCGACGTCCGCGGCTACTTCGTGTGGTCGTTCATGGACAACTTCGAGTGGGCCGAGGGCTACCGTCCGCGCTTCGGCCTCGTCTACATCGACTACGCCGACGCAGCGGCGGATCCCGAAGACGTCGTACGCCTGGTTCCGCGCGTTCCTGCGACGGTCATCGCGATGAGCGTCGAGCCGAAGGCGCCGTCCCGGCGCTCGCGGAGCCGACCGTCCCGGTCCGGCGCGGGTTACATCGCCGCCGTCATGCTGGCCAACCTCGGCATCATGCTGGCGTTCTACACGCCGATCCAGAACCTGCTCCCGCGGCTGGCCGCAGGACGGTCGCGCCGGACAGCAAGGAGGCGGCGCTGGCGTGGATCACCGGCGTCGGGGCGTTCGTGTCGATCGTCGCCAACCCCGCTGCGGGCGCGCTGTCGGACCGCACGACCGTCGCGCTGCGGCCGGCGCAAGCCGTGGGTGCTCTTCGGCGCGCTGCTCGGCGCGCTCGCGATCCTCGCGCTGGCGCTCCAGTCCACGGTGCTCGGGCTGGCGGTCGTCTGGGGCGTGTGCCAGGCCACGATCAACGGCGCGTACGCCGGGCTCACGGCGATCGATCCCGGACCAGGTCCCGGTGCGGCAGCGCGGCCTGGTGTCGGGCTGGGTCGGCGCTCGCCCAGACCGTCGGCGTCGTGCTCGGCGTCGCTCTCGTGTCGTTCGTCGTCACCGACCTGCACGGCGGGCATCGTGGTCACCGCGGTGCTGCTGCGTGCTGCTCGTGCTGCCCGTTCGTCTTCGCGGCTGCACGACACCTCCGCTGCACCCGGGAGGAGCAGCCGCGCATCTCGCTCTCGGGACTTCGCTGCGCGGTTCTGGGTGAGCCCGCGCGAGCTACCCCGACTTCGCGTGGGCGTGGATCACGCGTTTCCTGATGATGCTCGGCAACGCGCTGGCCACGCTGTACCTGCTGTTCTGGCTGCAGGACGAGGTGAAGGTACGACGACGCCGAGCAGGCGCAGACCGTACGTGATCGCGGCTGTACGCGCTCGGCAGCGATCGTCACGGCCGTGGTCTCCGGCACGCTCAGCGACCGCTCCGGGACGCCGCAAGATCTACGTGATCGTCGTCCATCGCTCGTGATGGCCGTGGCGCGCCGTGCATCCTCGCGTTCTTCCCGGTGTTCACCGCCGCGATGGTCGCCGCGCTGATCCTCGGACTCGGCTACGGCATGTACCTCGCCGTCGACCAGGCGCTCGTCACGCAGGTGCTGCCCGACGCGCAGTCGACCGCGGCCGCGACCTCGGCGTCATCAACATCGCCAACGCCGCGCCGCAGGTGCTCGCGCCGGTGATCGCCGCACCCATCGTCGTCGGGGCCACGGGGTACATCGGGCTCTACGTGCTCACCGGGCTCGTGACGATCCTGTCGGCGATCCTCGTGCGCAACATCAAGTCCGTCGCCTGATCCGACCACCGTCGATGCGTGACGACGACGGTCTCCAGGTCGTCGTGGTCACGCGTCGACGGAGTTCGCCGCGGTGAAGTCGAGGATGCGGGTCCAGGCGTCGGCGCAGGCGTCGCGCCACTCGGCGAAGCCGCGGTCGAAGAACGAGTGCGGCGCCCCGGCGTAGACGTGCATCTCGTGCGGCACATCGTCGGCGCTGAGACGCGCGTCGAGCGCCTCGAACTCCTCGACCGGTGTGGCGGCATCGGCACCGGCGACGAGGAGCAGGAGCGGCGTGCGCATCGAGTCCTCGACGTCGGCGATCATGGCGGGGCGCCCGTAGAAGCCCATCACGCCGGACAGTCCCAGATCCCCGGCGGACAGCCGCCACGAGTGGCTGCCGCCGAAGCAGAAGCCGAGGGTGAAGGTCGGCCCGGCGTGCACCGTGCCGAGGTGCGCGACCGCCGCCGCGACGTCCGAGGCGACGCCCTCGTCGGTCAGGGTGCCGATCTCGGACTGCCAGTCGAAGCCGTCGGCGCGCTCGGCCACCCCCTGGGTGCGACCGAAGTAGTCGATGGCCACCGCGTGGAAGCCCGCCTCGGCGAAGCGCACGGCCAGCTGCTCGTAGTACGCGTGCAGCCCGCGCACGTCCGGGAGGATCACCACGTTGCGGCCGTTGGGCTCTGCGGGAACGGCGCGGTACGCCGCGAACGAGGTGCCGTCGGCGCCGGTGAGCGTGATCAGCCCGTGGTCGGCGACCTCGCCGGCGGTCGGCGGGCTCGGGGGGCGGCTGTCGTCGTCGTGGCACATGGCGGTGTGTCTACCTCACGGCGACGCGCGCTGCCAGAGGAACGGCTCAGGCCTCGAAGCGGGACGGGTCGCCGGCTCCCACGCGCACGACCTCGGGCTCGGCGCCGGACAGGTCGATGACGGTCGTCGGGTCGAGGCCGCAGTCGCCGGAGTCGATGACCGCGTCGACCTGGTGGTCGAGGCGCTCCTTGATCTCCCAGCCGTTGGTCATCGGCTCGGCCTCGCCCGGCATGAGCAGCGTGCTCGACAGCAGCGGCTCGCCGAGCTCCTCGAGGAGCGCCTGCACCACGGTGTGCTTGGGGATGCGCACCCCGACCGTCAGCTTCTTCGGGTGCAGCAGACGGCGCGGCACCTCCTTGGTGGCCGGGAGGATGAAGGTGTAGCTGCCGGGCGTGCTCGCCTTGACCGAGCGGAACATCGCGTTGCTCACCTGCACGAAGTGGCCGAGCTGCGCGAAGTCGTGGCACACCAGCGTGAAGTGGTGCTTGTCGTCGAGCTGCCGGATCTCGCGGATGCGTCGCAGGCCGTCGGCGTTGCCGATCGCGCAGCCCAGGGCGAAGCACGAGTCGGTGGGGTAGGCGATGAGCCCGCCCTCCCGCACGATGTCGGCCACCTGCGCGATCGAGCGCGCCTGCGGGTTGTCGGGGTGGACGTCGAAGTAGCGCGCCATCTGTCGAGACTAGGGGCGAAGCCGGTCGGTGACCTGTCGAACGGGGAACGCGAAGCCCGTGACGCCGTCGCGCGCGCTGGCTAGCCTCGCGCCATGGCCACCTGGGACGACGTCGAGCGCACCGCCGCCGCACTGCCCGAGGTGGAGCGTCGGGGCTCCCACGACGGCAACCCGGCCTGGTACGTGCGCGGGAAGATGTTCGTCTGGGACCGCCCGCTGCGGGCCTCCGATCTGGCGCACCTAGGGCCCGAGGCACCCACCGGTCCGATCGTCGGTGTCCGCGTGGCGGACGAGGGCGCCAAGCGGGCGCTCGTCGCCTCGCAGCCCGACTACTGCTTCACCACGCCGCACTTCGACGGGTACGCCGCCGTCCTCGTCCAGCTCGACCACGTGCCGGTCGACGAGCTGGTCGAGCTGATCGAGGAGTCGTGGCTGCTCCGCGCACCGAAGCGGCTGGCCGCCGACTGGCTGGCGTCGCGCTAGGCGCGCTCGTCGGACGACGCGAGCAGCTCGAGCACCGCGAGCTCGCGGTGCGCCCACGGCCGGGGGTCGTCCTCGATGCTCCGCCGTTGACGGACCAGCGCCTCGTCGAGCGGCAGCCGCACCGCCTCGAGCCCGAGCGCGACCTCGTCGGCCTCCAGCGCGGTGGCGCCGGGTCGGCCCAGCGTCACGCGGTAGTACCGCGACTGCATCACCAGGACGACGTCGGGCTCGATGCCGGGACGTCGCTCGTCGACGACCACGACGAGAGGGCCGAGCGAGGCGAGCTCGTACCCCGTCTCCTCGCGCAGCTCCCGCGCGAGCGCGTCCTCGTCGCCCTCCCCGGCGAGCACGCCGCCCCCGGGGAACTTCAGGCCCTGGCTGCGCGCCTCCGCGAGCAGCAGGTACCGACCGTCGTCGTCGACGACGAGTGCGCGGACGGCCTCGCGGTGGTGGGTTCGCGCACCGGCCGCGCTCCCGACCAGGAGTCTCGTGGGCTCGAACGGCCCGGGGGCGGTGCTCACGGGCCGGGGGCGAGCTCGGGGTCGGGGTCGGTGGCGAGCCGCGCGTGCACGTGCTCGTCGTGGCGCAGCCCGTCGCCGTACACGAAGCTCTGCCGCGCGGTGCCCTCGAGGAGGAAGCCGGCGCGCGTCGCGACCCGGCAGGAGCGCACGTTGCCGGTGGCGTGGAAGAGCTCGACGCGCGCGAGCTCGAGGACGTCGAAGGCGTAGCGGGCCGCGGCGGCGAGGGCGGCGGTCGCGAGCCCGCGGCCGCGACCCTCGGGGGTGAGCCAGTAGCCGACCTCGGCCGAGGCGTTGCGCGAGTCGATCTGGTGCAGCGACACCTGGCCGACGAGCCGGCCGTCGGGGCCGCGCACGACCCAGGAGGCATGCTCGTCGGTCCACGCCGCGCGGTCGGCGACCCAGAGCTTGGCGCGGTCGCGCACGGTCAGGCCGGGTCGTCGCGCGGACGGGTTCCACAGGGCGATGTCCGGGTCGCGGAACGCCTCCTCGACGGCGTCGACGTCGGTGGCCCGCGGCACGTCGAGCAGGTACGTCCCGAGCGCCAGGGTCACGGGCTCGCGAGGCGCGGCGTCGTCGGGCACGACCGCAGCCTAGGGCGGCGGAGGGCCGTGACGGAGGTCAAGAGAAGGTCAAGATGCACAACTTCTGGCGCGATTCTAGACTTGACCCCATGTCTGCCAGCGCCACGCCCGAGGTCCTGCCCGCCGAGCCGTCGGGTACCCCGCCCACCCGCCCTGACCTGCGGGGATGGCGCCGCGTGCTGGCCTGGCCGTCGGGTCGGCGCGCGCGCTGGGCGGTGCTCGGGCTCTGGATCGTGCTCCTCGCCCTCGCCGCCCCGCTCTCCGGACGGCTGGAGAAGGTGCAGACCTCGGACCCCATCGCGGCGCTCGCGCCCGGCGGCCGAGTCCACCCGGGTGGCCGAGCTCGTCCGCACCCTGCCCGGGGCCGACCAGATCCCCGCGGTCGTCGTCTACGAGCGCACCACGGGGCTGACCGCGGCCGACCAGGCCCGGATCGCCGAGGACAAGGCGGCGCTCACGGCCAACGGGGTCGGCATCGGCGAGGTCACGGGTCCTGTGCCCAGCGCCGACGGGCAGGCGGCGATCCTCGCGGTCCCGCTCACCTCGACCGATCCGGACGCGCTGGCGGAGGACGTCGCCACCATCCGCGACATCGTGTCGGAGGGCGACGACGGCGGTCTCACCGTGCGGGTCACCGGCGGGGCGGGTGTGACCGCCGACCTCGTGGGCGTGTTCTCCGGCATCAACGGCACGCTGCTCATCGCGACCGCGCTCGTCGTGGCGATCCTGCTGCTGCTGACCTACCGCAGCCCGTTCCTGTGGCTGCTGCCGCTGTTCACCGTCTTCATGGCCGACCTGCTCGCGCGTGCCGGCATGACCGCGCTCGTCGAGCAGCAGGGGCTGCTCGTCGACGGCCAGATCGCCGGCATCGTCCTGGTGCTCGTCTTCGGCGCCGGCACCGACTACGCCCTGCTTCTCGTGGCGCGCTACCGCGAGGAGCTGCGGCGGTATCCCGACCGCGGCGACGCGATGGCCGCAGCCCTCGCCGGCGCGGGCCCGGCGATCGTCGCCTCGGCGGCCACGGTGGCGCTCGGCCTGCTGTGCCTGCTCACCGCCGTGCTCCCCGGCCAGCGAGCGCTCGGCCCTGCCGGCGCGATCGGCGTGCTGAGCGCGATGCTCGCCGCGCTGACCCTCCTGCCCGCCCTGCTCCTCATCTGCGGCCGTGGGGTGTTCTGGCCGTTCGTGCCGCGCTACGGCACCCAGGAGACGACGGGTCACGGCACCTACGACCGCATCGGTCGCCGGGTCGCGCGCAACCCGCGCCGCGTGTGGATCGGCGGGCTCGCCGTCCTCGGCGTCCTGTCCCTCGGGCTCACCCAGTTCTCGCTGGGCCAGGCGATCACCGACTCGTTCCGAGGCAGCGTGGCCTCGATCGAGGGACGCGACATCGTCGCCGAGCACTTCCCGGCCGGCACCGGCTCCGAGACGATCGTGCTCGCCGCGCCGGCCGACGTCGCGGCCGTCACGGCCACGCTCAAGGCCGACGCCGGTGTCGCGGACGTGCGTCCCGGCGCCGCGAGCGCGGAGTGGCAGCAGCTGAGCGTCACGCTCGCGGACCCGGCCGACAGCGACGCGGCGTACGCGACGGTCGAGCGGATCCGCGGCGACCTCGACTCCGCCGGATCGGGCACGGCCATCGTCGGCGGCACCACCGCTCAGTCGGTCGACGAGCGCGACGCCCAGCAGGCGGGACGCGACCGCGTCATCCCGCTGGTGCTGGTCGTGGTGCTGCTCGTGCTGATCCTGCTGCTGCGCGCACTCGTCCTGCCGCTGCTGCTCGTGGGCACGGTCGTGCTCTCGTTCGCCGCGTCGCTGGGCGTCACCGCGTGGCTGAGCGGGCTGCTGGGCTTCGGCTCCTTCAACCCGACGCTGCCGCTGTTCGCGTTCGTCTTCCTCGTCGCGCTCGGCGTCGACTACAACATCTTCCTGATGACGCGCGCCCGGGAGGAGGCGGCCGTGCACGGCACCCGCGAGGGCATGCTCCGTGCACTCGCGCTCACCGGCGGTGTCATCACCAGCGCCGGGCTCGTCCTGGCGGCCACGTTCGCGGTGCTCGGCGTTCTCCCGCTGGTGGCGCTGGCTCAGCTCGGGTTCGTCGTGGGCTTCGGCGTCCTGCTCGACACGCTGCTGGTGCGCACGCTCATCGTGCCGGGCCTGGTGCTCGACATCGGCGAGAAGGTGTGGTGGCCGGCGAAGGGGTTCGGCGGCTCGCACGACTCACCCGCGACCGAGGTCGACGAGGTCACTCCCGCGCCGGTGTGATCCGGCCGCGCACCTCGCCCAGCGTGAGGCGCTCGCCGTCGGTGCCGGTCGCGGTGCCTCGGATCGTGACGACGTCGCCGTCCTCGAGGAAGGCGACCTCGCCGAGACCGTCGACCGCCAGCGGCTCACGACCGCCCCAGGAGAGCTCGAGGAACGACCCGCGCTGGTCGACCTCGGCGCCGGTGACCGTGCCGCTGGCGAACAGGTCGCCGGTGCGCAGGGCGGCGCCGTTGACGGTCATGTGCGCGAGCTGCTGACCGGGCGTCCAGTACATCGACGCGAACGGCGGACGGCTCACGACGGCGCGGCGGCCCGCGCGCTCGAGCTCGAGCTCGAGAGCGAGGTCGAGCGACCACGGGTCGGGGTCGGCGAGGTAGGGGAGCGGCGCCGGGTCCTGCGCCGGCGGTACGACGCGCGCCTGCGCCAGCGCCTCGAGCGGGGTGACCCAGGCGGACACGCTCGTCGCGAACGACTTGCCGAGGAACGGGCCCAGCGGCACGTACTCCCACGCCTGGATGTCGCGCGCCGACCAGTCGTTCAGCAGCACCACGCCGAAGACGTGGTCGGTGAACGCGTCGGCGCCCACCCGCGACCCGAGCGAGGTCGGGGTGCCCGACCACGAAGCCGACCTCGACCTCGACGTCGAGGCGGCGCGACGGGCCGTAGGTCGGCGCGTCCTCCGTGGGCGCCTTGCGCTGCCCGCACGGGCGCACGACGTCGGTGCCGCTCGCCACGATCGTGCCGGCGCGGCCGTGGTAGCCGATCGGCAGGTGCTTCCAGTTGGGCGTGAGCGCGTCGCCGTCCGGGCGGAAGATGCGTCCGACGTTCGTCGCGTGGTGCTCGGAGGAGTAGAAGTCGACGTAGTCGGCGACGGTCCAGGCCAGCGACGTCGTCACGTCGGCCAGCGGCAGCAGCGCGGCACGCACCATGTCGGCGTGGGTGTCGTCGGTGACCAGCTCCTGCAGCCGTGCGCGGACGTCGCGCCACGCGTGCGGGCCGAGCGCGAGCAGCGCGTCGAGGGTGCCGTTGCCGAAGACGGCGACCCCGTGCGGCACCACGCCGTCGAGCAGGCCCTCGTCCTGCAGCCGTGCCAACGAGAGCGCGTGCTGACCGATCCGCACGGCGAGCTCGGGGTGCCCGCCCTCGTGCGTGACCACGCCGTAGGGCAGGTGCGCGGCACCGAACCCCGATCCGTCGGCACCCTCGACCCACGACCTCATGACTCGACCTCCACCAGCATCCCGAGAGCGCGCATGTCGTCGAGCGGCTCGCTGATCGAGCACGAGCCGAACGAGGTGAAGCGTCGGCGTACCGCGAGCGGGTCGGCGTCGGCCAGCACGGCGAGCAGCGGCGCCGGATCGCGCTCGTCCAGCAGCGCCGCGAGGTGCGGGGTCGGCGCGGCCCTGCAGCGCCGCAGCGGTGGCCGCGAGCACGTTGACGAAGCCGTGCTCGTCGACGCCCGCATCCGTCGTGTGCCGCAGGGCCCGGTGCAGGCCGGCGGTGAGCTTGAAGGCGGCGCCCAGACGGACGGCGGCCGCGACGACGTCGGCGAGCTCGTCGACGCTCGGGACCGACGCTGCCGTCGGGCCACCGGTGCGGAACTTGGCGCGCTCGGCGCCGTCGTGCGCGATCACCGCGAGCGCGTCGACCCAGCCGGCGACGCGGGGGATCTCCAGGGCGGCAGGCAGCGCGAAGTCGAGGGTGTCGAGCGTGAGCTGCGCGGAGTCGGCGAGAGGGCCGTCGACCGGCAGCGCCACCTCGAGCCCGACCAGCTGCACCCGGTCGTCGTCGAGCAGGATCGCTCGCGCCTCGGCAGCCTCGACGAGGCCGGTGTCGGCGACCAGCGAGAGGTCGAGCGGCTCTGCGGCAGGGTCGGCGTCGAGCGCGTCGAGCACCTCGCCCATCCGTGACACGGGGGCGAGGAACGGGCCGACGACCACGCCGAGGTCGGTACGCCGCCACGCGCGGTGCGCGCGCACCGCCTCGGCGACCGGGGCGTCGCCCGGCGGGAAGACGGCGGCGTCGTCGACGAGCGAGGCCACGAGCAGCGCGGCGCGGCCGCCGTCGAGCCCGGCGGACGCGGCGGGGGTGAGGCTTGACACGCGGCCCACGCTAGCGGACCGTGGCGTTCTGACATAGGACGGGGACGTCCGTATATCGGAGCACCGAGGAGGAGCGGGTCGTGCCGTACTACCGGAGCGTCGGCGACGTGCCGCGCAAGCGCCACACCCAGCACCGCGGTCCCGACGGCGGGCTCTACGCCGAGGAGCTCGTGGGCATCGAGGGCTTCAGCCACGACTCGGCGCTGCTCTACCACCGTCGTATCCCGACCGCGATCGTCGACGCCGTCGCGGTGCCGGACACCGACCACGCGCTGACGCCGAACATGCCGCTGCTGCCCGCGCACTACCGCACGCACGCGCTGGCCATGCCGGCCGAGGCCGACGCGGTCACCGGTCGCCGGGTGCTGCTCGGCAACGGCGACGTGCGACTCGCGTACGTCGCTGCGACGGCGCCGAGCCCGCTCTACCGCAACGCGATCGGCGACGAGGTCCTCTACGTCGAGTCCGGCGCGGGCGTGGTGCAGACGTCGTACGGCGTGCTCGCCGTCGGCGAGGGCGACTACGTCGTGCTGCCGACCTCGACCACCTACCGGGTCGTGCCGAGCGGCCCCGAGCCGCTGCGCATCTTCGCGATCGAGGCCTTCGGCCACGTGGGTCCGCCGCGCCGCTACCTGTCGCCCCGCGGCCAGTTCCTCGAGCACGCGCCGTGGTGCGAGCGCGACATCCGCGGCCCCGAGGAGCTGCACCAGGAGGACGGCGAGGACGTCGACGTCCTGGTGCGCACGCGTCAGGGGCTCACGCGCTACACCTACGCGCACCACCCGTTCGACGTGGTCGGCTGGGACGGGTGCAACTACCCGTACGTGGTGTCGATCCACGACTTCGAGCCGATCACGGGGCGGCTGCACCAGCCGCCGCCGGTGCACCAGATGTTCGAGGGCCCGAACCTGGTCATCTGCTCGTTCGTGCCGCGACTGTTCGACTACCACCCGCTCGCGATCCCGGCGCCGTACAACCACGCCAACGTCGACAGCGACGAGGTCCTGTTCTACTGCGGCGGCGACTTCATGAGCCGCAAGGGCGCCGGCATCGAGATGGGATCGATCTCCCTGCACCCGGCCGGGTTCGTGCACGGGCCGCAGCCGGGCAGCGTCGAGGCGTCGATCGGCGCCGCCGCGACGAACGAGACAGCCGTCATGGTCGACACGTTCCGGCCCCTGGAGATCGCCGCCGCCGCTCGCGAGTGCGAGGACCCGGCGTACCCCTGGACCTGGAGCGGACGCTCGCCGCGCTGATCGTGCGGGGCGTCACGCGTCCCGGACCCGGTTAACGGACGATCGCGTGACGCGTGCGGTCGATCGTGGTGGTCTCGTTCAAGAACGGGGCACAGTGGGACGAACCATCCATGGACAGGTAGTTTCGACCGGTCTGCTCGACGCTGCACGGCGTCGGTGGCACCACGCACACCACGGGAGAGCCATGACCGACCTGCGCACCGCACCTCGTCCGCGATCGGCGGCCCGCCGCTGGGCCGCGATGGGAGCGGCCGTCGTCGGCTTCGCGCTGGTGGGCACGCTCCTGCCCGCGCAGGCGGCCACCCCCTCGGTGCCCCCGCGCAAGATCGTCACCGGCTGGATGCCCTACTGGAGCACGGCGGCCTCGACCGCCTCGGTCGTCGAGAACAAGGACCTGTTCTCCGAGGTCTCGCCGTTCTGGTACTCCGCGACCTGGACCGGCACCACCTCGGCGATCACGCAGCAGGTGTCGAACTCGTCGAAGGCCTCGGCGCTCGCCGAGCTGCGCGCGGCCGGCGTGAAGATCGTGCCGTCGCTGACCGACGGGATGCCCGCGAAGCGCATGGCCGCGGTGATGAAGAGCCCCACGGCGCGCGCGACGTTCATCAACCGGCTGGTCAACCTCGCGGTGACCAACGGCTACGACGGCCTCGACCTCGACTTCGAGAAGTTCGCGTTCAGCGACGGGCGCTCCACCTGGTCGACCACCCGACTGTCGTGGATCACGTTCGTCGCCCAGCTCTCGGCCGCGCTGCACGCCAAGGGCAAGATCCTGGCGGTCACCACGCCGCCGATCTACAACTCCTCGCGGTCCGCGAGCTCGGGCTACTGGGTCTACGACTGGGCGAGCATCGCGCGCCACATCGACCGCCTGCGCATCATGACCTACGACTACTCGGTGTCCGGCTACCCGATCGCGCCGTACTACTGGGTCGAGAACGTCATCCAGTACGCCGTGACCCAGGTGCCCTCCGGCAAGATCCAGGTGGGCGTCGCGTCGTACGGCCGCAGCCGGGTGCTCAAGTACAAGCCGACCCCCACCTCGGCGTCGGTGCCGAAGATCATCGGCACCTGCCCGACCAACCGGCCGTCGAACTACAAGTCCGTGCAGACGTTCGACGCCGCCAGCATCGACAGCGTCGCGCCCACGAAGGCCACCTCGACCGCCACGGTCTCCAAGAGCGCGGCGGTGCGCACCTGGAACAAGGACTACAACGGCACCGGCCCCACCTACGAGACCTACTTCACCTACAACATCACCTACAAGGGGACCACGTCGACGGGCGCTGCGACGTCGTGCACCGTCTACCGCGCGGGCTGGTACGACGAGGCCAAGGCCGCCAAGGTCCGCGCCGGGCTGGTGGACACCTACCGTCTGGCCGGCATCGCCCAGTGGACGATCGGGCGCGAGGACAAGGCCCAGTGGGCGCCGCTGCGCGCGCTCGCGACGTCGATCGCGCCGACCCCCACGGTCGTGCGCACCATCGCCCCGAGCTCGGCGACCTACGGCTCGCCCGTGACCGTGGCGGCCACCGCGAAGGCCGCCGGCGTCGGTGTGGCCGGGGCCCCTGCGACGCTCTACTTCAAGGCGACCGGGTGGAAGACGTGGATGAAGGTCGCATCGTCGACCACGTCGGCGTCCGGTTACGTCGCGTTCCGCCCGACGACCACGCGGTCCGGCTACTTCCGCACGGTCGTGAGCGGCACCTACGAGCGCACCGCCGGCGCGGGCGCCTCCGGCCTCGTCCCGCTGCGCAGCGCGATGACCGTGGCCACGACCTCGAGCGTCGTGCCCGCGGGTCGCACGGTCGCGGTCACGGCTGCGCTCAAGCCCGTGGTCAAGGGTCAGCTGGTCAAGCGGCAGGTCCGCAAGGCGGGCCGCTGGGTCACGGTCGACACCGACCGCACCGGCCGGAGCGGGCGCGCCTTCTTCTCGTTCGCGCCCACCAAGAGCGGCGCCACCTACACCTACCGGATCAAGGCGATGCGCACCGGCAGCGTGCTCGGCACGTCGCGGCTGTTCACCGTGACGGTGCGCTGACCCGCGCGGTCGGGTCCGGTCAGCCGAGGCAGACGGCGGGCAGCTCGAACCAGCGCAGGTGCTCGAAGTCGTCGCTCACGGCGCCCGCATGCACGTCGTCGCCGGGGTCCGGCAGCGCCGCCATGAGGTCGTGCGCCTCGCTCGAGGTAGATCGCGAGATCGGACTCGGGCGCACGGTCGTCGTGCCGCGGATAGGTCAGGACGCCGTCCTCGTAGTGCAGCTGCGAGAGGCGCAGCGGCGGCTCGACGGCTCCGTCCTTGTGGCGCCAGCGGCCCGAGGCGAGGTCGAAGCGGTACTCGGGCACGAGCTTCCAGCCGTGGTCGGCCACCATCCCCACGGCCTGGACGACGTAGCGGAACACCTCGTCGCTGATGAAGTAGTTGAAGTTCACGCGCACCCAGCCGGGCTTGATCCCCTCGCAGCCGTGGGTGATCTCGCGCTCGAACTCGTGGCTGCGCTCGAGGTCGATGCCGAGCAGGCGGTGTCCGTACGGGCCGGCGCACGAGCAGCCGCCGCGGCTCTGGATGCCGAACAGGTCGTTGAGGATCGCGACCACGAGGTTGTGGTGCAGGTAGCGCCCGCCGGGACGGCGCACGGTGAACGACACGATCGACAGGCGCTCGGCCTCGCGGTTGCCGAGCACGTCGATGGTCGGGTGCTCCGCCCACGCGGTGATGGCGCGGCGCACGAAGTCGTGCTCGTGGGCACGGATGACGTCGGTACCGACACTGCGCTTGAGGTCGAACACCAGGCCCGCGCGGATCGACTCGACGATCGCCGGCGTCCCGGCCTCCTCGCGGTGCACGGGGTCGGACAGGTAGACGTGCTCGGCCGGGTTCACGTAGGCGACCGTGCCGCCGCCCACGACCACGGGCACCGAGTTGGTGAGCAGCTCGCGGCGTACGGCCAGGACTCCGGGAGTGCCGGGACCGCCGATGAACTTGTGCGGCGAGAGCACCACCGCGTCCATGTGGCTGCCGGGAAGCGCTGCGTCGCCGGCCATGTCGATGTCGAGGTACGGCGCCGCCGCGGCGTAGTCCCAGACCGACAGCGCGCCGTGCTCGTGCAGCAGCATCGCGATCGCGTGCGTGTCGGTCATGATCCCGGTGACGTTCGACGCGGCGCTGAACGACCCGATCTTGAGCGGCCGGTCGGCGTAGCGGACCAGCTCCGCACGGAGCAGCTCGGCGTCGATGTGGCCGTCGGCGTCCTCGGGGATGGTGACGACGTCGGCGATCGACTCGCGCCACGGCAGCTCGTTGCTGTGGTGCTCGAAGGGTCCGATGAAGACCACCGGCCGTTCCGCCGCCGGGATCTGCGCGGAGAAGCCGTAGCGCCGGTCGAGGTCGGCCGGCACCCGCAGGTTGAGGATGCCGACCAGCTTGTCGATCGCGCCGGTCGACCCGGAGCCGGTGAAGACGACCACCGCGTCGTCGCCGCAGCCGAGGCAGTCGGCGATGATCGCCCGCGCGTCCTCGCGCAGCCGCGAGGTCTGCAGCCCGGTGCCGCTGCTCTCGGTGTGGGTGTTGGCGTAGCGGGGGAGCACCTCGGCCCGGATGAAGTCCTCGAGGAAGCCCAGCGCCCGCCCGGAGGCGGTGTAGTCGGCGTACGTGACGCGACGGGGGCCGAAGGGCCCGTGCATCACCTGGTCGTCGCCGATGACCGACTCGCGGATGCGGGCCAGCAGCGCGGGCTCGGGCAGCGACGGGTCGCGCGGGGGGACGTTCAGCAGCTGCTCGGACACACCCCCGAGGGTACCCGGCGGACAGTGCCGACGACGGCGCGAGCGCCGTGCGACGATGGCGCCCGTGGGAATCGCGCCGGTGGAGCTCGAGCGGCCGGAGTCCGAGGTCGTCACCGAGCCGGACCGCCCCTGGATCACGCTCGTGTGGAACGACCCGGTCAACCTCATGTCGTACGTGACGTACGTGTTCATGACGCACTTCGGCTACTCCAAGGAGCACGCGCAGAAGCTCATGTGGGACGTCCACCACGAGGGCCGCGCCGTCGTCTCGACCGGCACCCGCGAGGAGATGGAGCGCGACGTCACGGCGATGCACTCCTACGGACTCTGGGCCACCCTGCAGAAGGACGACTGACGTGGCGGTGCACGGTTTCCGACGACGGCTGGGCGGCCGCATCGTGCTGCGCGCCGACGAGATCGAGCGCGGGATCCTCGCCGACGTGGTCGAGCAGCTCGTCGAGTTCGTGACCCCCGAGGACGACCCGGACGCCGACCCGCTCGCGCGCATGGTCGGCATCGATCCGGACGCCGAGCGGCCCGACGACCCTGCGCTGGCCCGGCTCTTCCCGGACGCGTACGCCGACGACGACGAGGCGGCCGACGAGTTCCGACGCTTCACCGAGCGCTCGCTGCGCGAGACGAAGCTGGCCAACGCGCGGGTCGTGCTCGACGGGCTCGCCCGCGCCGGCGACGACGACAAGGTGGTCGTCAGCGACGACGAGGCCCGGGCGTGGCTCGGCACGCTCAACGACCTGCGGCTCACGCTCGGCAGCCGGCTCGGCATCGACGAGGACAGCCACGAGTTCTTCGCCGCGCTGCCCGAGGACCACCCTGCCTTCGCGGTGTTCCACGTCTACGACTGGCTCACGTTCCTGCAGGAGACCCTCGTGCAGGCCCTGACCGGGCTCGTGTCCGAGCCGCCACCGGGCGTCGACCTCCAGGGCTGAACCCTGTCGTCGGCCCCGGCGGTGCCCGGACGACCGGGACGGGCTGACCCCGAGGCCTCGGGAACCTCGGGGCCCGCCCCAGCCCGCACGTCGGCCGGGAGACCGGCGTGCGGGAGTCGGGTCGTGCTGCGTCGCCGGGTCGGCTGGGTCAGGCCGCGGCGGTCACCGGGACGTGCGACGAGGGGGCCTCGTCGAACTCCTCCTCGGCGTAGACGGGGTCGTCGGCAGCGCTCTTCATGCGGGCGATCTTGTAGATCACCAGGCCGTAGAGGCACTTGGCGAGCACGTCGGCGATCGAGTAGCCCACCTGCCGCAGCACGAAGGCGTCGGAGCCGTCGATCCCGAAGACCGGGAACAGGTAGGAGATCGGGTAGACGCCCCACGTGGCGATGAGCAGGATCCGCAGGCGCCCGACGGTGGCGGCGACCTCCGGCGGCTGGCGGTCGAGCGACTTGGTGAGCTCGACGAACAGCACGTAGAGGATGTAGAGGAACGGCATCGTCGAGAGCGCGCCCCACACCATCTTGGGCAGCGTCTCGGCCGCGACCTCGCCGGGGTAGCCCAGCACGATCATGAGGATCGAGGCGGGGATGAGCTTGCCGAGCAGCGAGGCGCGCGTTGCCTTGGGCAGCGCCAGCACGGCGACCGTCTCGAGCAGCAGCAGCGGCACCGTGAGCAGCCAGTCGACGTACCGGTAGGCCTCGTTGAAGCCGAACGGCGTGAGCGTGTAGTCGCCGCCGACCGCGGTGGCGACGTAGGCCTCGTTGAAGGAGTTGAAGATGCGGATGTAGTGGTACGCCGCGATGCCGCACACCATGGCCGAGACCACGATCGCCTGGCGGTAGCGGGGGAGCACCCGGCCCTGCGAGACGAGCAGGAAGAGGGCGGTGAACAGCATCGAGGCGAGCGCGAACGAGAAGACGTTGTACACGGTCTGGAACTGGGAGTTCGAGAGCGTGTCGACGACGGACGACATGGAAGCCTCCACAGGCGAAACCCGAGGAAAGGCCGTCGTCTCCCGGAACGGCGGAGCCGGAACTGATGTCCGACCAGACCCGAGTGTGGGCGCGCGGTCCGGGGCCTGCAAGTTGAACAACGTGTGAAACGCTTCACGTCACCCTGCCGTGCTCACGGCGTACGCCGTCCTCCTAGGCTGGGGCCATGCTCACGATCCGCCAGGACCTCGTCGACGCGATGGTCGCCCACGCCCGAGCCGACCACCCCGACGAGGCCTGCGGCGTGATCGCCGGCCCCGCGGGCAGCGACCGGCCGGAGCGGTTCATCCCCATGGTCAACGCCGCCCGCTCGCCCACGTTCTACGAGTTCGACTCGATGGACCTGCTGCGGCTCTACCGCGAGATGGACGACAACGACGAGGTGCCGGTGGTCGTCTACCACTCGCACACGGCGACCGAGGCCTACCCGTCGCGCACCGACATCAGCTACGCCTCCGAGCCCGAGGCGCACTACGTGCTCGTGTCGACCCGTGAGACGGGCACCGAGGACGGGCCCGTACGAGCTGCGGTCCTACCGCATCGTCGACGGCGTCGTGACCGAGGAGCCGATCAGCGTCGTCTGAGCACGGGGCCGGCCGACCCTGGCTCGTGCCGGGGAATAGGGCGCCCTACCCTCGTCCTTGCTGGTAGCAGTACCGGTGCGCAGCCGCGCGCCCACCCACCGCGACTCCTGGAGACCGACCGACATGGCCATCGAGGTCCGCATCCCGACCATCCTGCGCACCTACACCGACGGCGCACGCGCGGTCGAGGCGTCCGGCGACACGCTGCGCGCGGTCATCGTCGACCTCGAGGCGAACCACCCGGGCATCCAGGAGCGCATCGTCGACGACGCGGGGCTGCGCCGGTTCGTCAACGTCTACCTCAACGACGAGGACGTCCGCTTCCTCGACGGCATCGACACCCAGGTGACCGACGGCGACGTCGTCACCGTGCTGCCCGCCGTCGCCGGCGGCTGACCCGCGCCATGCGTTACGAGTCGCTGCTGGCCTCGGTGGGGCGCACGCCCGCTCGTGGGGCTGCCGCGGCTGTCGCCCTCGCCCGACGTGCGGCTGTGGGCCAAGCTCGAGGACCGCAACCCCACCGGCTCGATCAAGGACCGCGCGGCACTCGCGATGGTCGAGGCCGCCGAGAAGGACGGGCTGCTGCGCCCCGGCTGCACGATCCTCGAGCCGACCAGCGGCAACACCGGCATCTCGCTCGCCATGGCCGCGCAGCTCAAGGGCTACCGGCTCGTGTGCGTGATGCCGGAGAACACCTCGATCGAGCGCAAGCAGCTGCTGCGCATGTGGGGCGCCGAGATCGTGTCGTCGCCGGCGGCGGGCGGGTCGAACGAGGCCGTGCGCGTGGCCAAGGGCCTCGCCGAGGAGCACCCCGACTGGGTGATGCTCTACCAGTACGGCAACCCGGCCAACGCCCAGGCGCACTACGACACCACCGGTCCGGAGATCCTCGAGGACCTGCCGGAGATCACCCACTTCGTCGCCGGGCTCGGCACCACCGGCACCCTCATGGGCACCGGCCGTTACCTGCGCGAGCACGTGCCGGGCATCGAGGTCATCGCCGCCGAGCCGCGCTACGGCGAGCTGGTCTACGGCCTGCGCAACATCGACGAGGGCTTCGTCCCCGAGCTGTACGACGCCTCGGTGCTCACGACCCGCTATCTCCGTCGGCCCGCGCGACGCCGTGCGCCGTACCCGCGAGCTCCTCGAGGAGGAGGGCATCTTCGCCGGCATCTCCACCGGCGCGATCCTGCACGCGGCGCTCGGCATCGGCGCGCGCGTGGTCAAGGCCGGCGGCAGCGCCGACATCGCCTTCGTCGTGTGCGACGGCGGCTGGAAGTACCTCTCGACCGGCGCCTACGAGGGCACCCTCGACGACGCCGAGGACTCCCTCGACGGCCAGCTCTGGGCCTGAGGCCGCGCTCGTCCGCGTCGATCCCGGAGTGGGGTCCGACACAGGTGTCGCCTCGCTGACACAGCGCGAGCCGTCCGGGGTCGTACGCTCGTCGCACTATGAACGACGCGCCCATCGGCATCTTCGACTCCGGGGTCGGTGGTCTCACCGTCGCCCGCGCGGTCCTCGACCAGCTGCCGCACGAGCCGGTCCTCTACATCGGCGACACCGCCCGCGGCCCGTACGGCCCGCGGCCGATCCCCGAGGTGCGCGCCTTCGCCCTCGACGTGATGGACCACCTCGTCGACCAGGGCGTGAAGATGCTCGTCATCGCCTGCAACAGCGCCAGCGCGGCCGTCCTGCGCGACGCGCGCGAGCGCTACGACGTGCCCGTCGTCGAGGTCATCCAGCCCGCCGTGCGCCGCGCCGTGCGCGTCACCCGCACCGGCCGGGTCGGCGTGATCGGCACCCGCGCCACCGTGACGAGCGGGGCGTACGCCGACGCCTTCGCCGCCGCGCCGCACGATCACCCTGGTGCAGCAGGCGTGCCCGCGCTTCGTCGAGTTCGTCGAGGCGGGCGTCACCGGCGGCGCGGAGCTGCAGCGCGTCGCGCACGAGTACCTCGACCCGATCGCCGAGCAGGGCGTCGACACCGTCGTGCTCGGCTGCACCCACTACCCGCTGCTGACCGGCGTCATCTCCTACGTCATGGGCGAGGACGTGACCCTGGTGAGCAGCGCCGACGAGACCGCCACGGACGTCTACCGCACGCTGGTCGCGCACGGTCTCGAGCGCGACCCGTCGCTGGCCGCACCCGTGCACCGCTTCCTCGCCACGGGCGACCCCGCCCCGTTCACCACTCTGGCCCGCCGCTTCCTCGGTCCGGAGGTCGTCGCCGTCGAGCACGCCGTGGAGGTCGTGTCCTGATGCGTCTCACCATCGTCGGCTGCTCCGGGTCGTTCCCGGGCCCGGACTCGCCGGCGTCCTGCTACCTCGTCGAGCACGACGGGCACCGGCTCGTCCTCGACCTGGGCAACGGCGCCTTCGGCGCGCTGCAGCGGCACACCGACGTCTACGGCATCGACGCGGTCGTGCTCTCGCACCTGCACGCCGACCACTGCCTCGACCTCACGTCGTACTACGTGGCGCGCCGCTACCACCCGGACGGTCCCAAGGGCTCGGTGCCGGTGCTCGGTCCGTCGGGCACCGCCGACCGGATGGCCGCGGGCCTACGACCTGCCGCCCGAGGAGGGCATGCACGGCGAGTTCGAGTTCCGCGACCACGTCGAGGTGACCGAGATCGGGCCGTTCCGCATCACGACCGCGCGGGTGAACCACCCGGTCGAGGCGTACGGCACGCGCGTGGAGGCCGGCGGCACCAGTCCTCGTGTTCAGCGGCGACACCGGTGAGTCGCGACGCCCTGGTCGAGCTCTCCCGCGGCGCCGACCTCGCGCTGTACGAGGCGTCGTTCCTCACCCGCTACGCCGACCTGCCGCCGAACCTGCACCTGACCGCCGCGCAGGCGGCCGAGCACGCGAACCGCGCCGGCGTCGGTCGGCTCGTGCTCACCCACCTCGTGCCGTGGACCCCGCGCGAGGAGACGCTGGCCGAGGCCGAGCCGGTGTTCGACGGCGAGCTCGTGCTCGCGACCCAGGGGCTCGTCCTCGACGTCTGAGCCGCCCGTTAGGGTCGCCCGCATGACCCGATCCGACGGCCGCGCCGCCGACCAGCTCCGTCCCGTCTCGTTCCAGCGCGGCTGGCTCGACCAGGCCGAGGGCTCGTGCCTCGTGGAGTTCGGCCGCACCCGCGTGCTGTGCACCGCCTCGTTCTCCCCGGGCGTGCCGCGCTGGCGCAAGGACTCCGGCCTGGGCTGGGTCACCGGCGAGTACGCGATGCTGCCGCGCGCGACCAACACCCGCAACGACCGCGAGTCGGTGCGCGGCAAGGTCGGCGGCCGCACGCACGAGATCTCGCGGCTCGTCGGGCGGTCGCTGCGCGCGGCCGTCGACCTCTCGGCGCTGGGCGAGAACTCGATCGTCATCGACTGCGACGTGCTGCAGGCCGACGGCGGCACGCGCACGGCGGCGATCACCGGCGCCTACGTCGCGCTGGTCGACGCGATCGAGTGGGCGCGCGGCAAGGGCCACGTGAAGCCGGACGCGAAGGCGATCGCGAACTCGGTCGCGGCGGTCAGCGTCGGCATCGTCGACGGCGAGGCGCGCCTCGACCTGCACTACGACGACGACGTCGCCGCCGACACCGACATGAACGTCGTGATGACCGGCGACGGCCGCTACGTCGAGGTGCAGGGCACCGCGGAGGGCGAGCCGTTCGACCGCGCGCTGCTCGACGAGCTGCTCGCGCTCGCGGCCGCGGGCTGCGCGGAGCTCACCCGCCTGCAGATCGAAGCCCTGGCGCGCTCGTGACCACGCGCGTGGTGCTGGCGTCGCGCAACGCGCACAAGATCGAGGAGATGGCGCGCATCCTCGACGACGCCGGCCTGCACGTCGAGGTCGTCGGCATCGATGCGTTCGACGACGTGCCCGAGGTCGCCGGAGACCGAGGCGACGTTCGAGGGCAACGCGCTGCTCAAGGCGCGCGCGGTCTGCGCCGCCACCGGCGTACCCGCCGTCGCCGACGACTCGGGGCTGTGCGTCGACGCGCTCAACGGGATGCCCGGCGTGCTCTCGGCGCGCTGGAGCGGCGGCGCCGGCGACGTCGCCAACCTCGAGCTGGTGCTGGCGCAGCTCGGCGACACCCCGGACGAGCGCCTCGGCGCGCAGTTCCGCTGCGCCGTGGCGCTCGTGCTGCCGGACGGCCGCGAGGCGGTCGTGCACGGCGAGATGCGCGGACGGCTCGTGCGCGAGCCGCGCGGCACCAACGGCTTCGGCTACGACCCGATCTTCGTCCCGGACGGCGAGAGCCGCACGAGCGCCGAGATGAGCTCGGCGGAGAAGGACGCGATCAGCCACCGCGGCAACGCGCTGCGCGCCCTCGCGCCGGTGCTCCGCGACCTCCTGCCCGGCTGAGACCGCCCCGCGCCGCCTGCTCCGGGTCGTGCGTCGGTGGGCCTTTCGGCATGATGCGCGGATGACCGATCAGGCGGACGCGCACGGCCTCGAGACGGCGCGACGGCTGCGGGTGCTCGCGTTCGTCGCCGTCGGCGTGCTGGTCGCGGCGTACCTCCTCCTGGTGCTGACGCCGATCGGGCAGTCGTGGGACGACGCGGCGCTGGTCGGTCGGCTGCGCGAGCGCGGCGCCGACCGGGCCGAGGTCGGGTCGGTTCCTCAAGTCGATCGACACCGTGACGCTGGCCCTCATGGTCGTCGTCGTGGTCGTCGTCGGTCTCGTGCGCCGCCGCGCGCGGCTCGCGCTGCTGGCGGGAGGCGCGTTCTTCGCTGCCGTCGCGTCGGCGGAGCTGCTCAAGGCGGTGCTGCCGCGGCCGTCGTACGGCACGGAGCTCGCGATCCTCGCGAGCAAGGACTACGACACCTACCCGAGCGGCCACGCGACCATCGCGACCGGGTTCGTGCTCGCGCTGGTGATGGTGAACAACAACCGGTGGCGGCCGCTCGTCGCGCTGCTCGGCCTGCTGTGGTCGAGCGCCGTCGCGACCGGCGTGGTGGCCGCAGGCTGGCACCGCCCCAGCGACGCGATCGGCGGCATCGCCCTGGCGACCGCCTGGCTGTCGCTCTCCGCGGCATTCCTCAGCCGCGAGCGCGGCCTCGCCGCCGAGCCAGGCCGCCTCGCCCGAGCGCTCCCGGCACTCGCCGCCACCCTGGCGACCCTCGTCGTCGTCACCGCCGTGGTCCTCGCCCTCACCAGCAGCCAGGCGCGCCAGCCCGCCGACGTCGCCTGGTGGGCCTTCCCGATCGGCCAGATCACCATCGACCTCACCGCCATCGCCGCAGTAGGCACCTACGCCTGGCTCCTCAAAGACCTCCGCTTCGGCGACCCCACCTCGAGATCCGAGAGCAACGCCACGGCCAGTGCCCACAGAGGCCGCCACCCCGGCCGTCACCCCGACGCAGCCCGCCGCCCACAGCCGGCGAAGGCCGAGCGAAGCGAAGGCCGCCACCCGAGCATCGACACGGAGCGCAGGGCAGTCCGCCGAAGCGGAGCGGCCGCGAGGGCGAAGCGTGGCCCCGGCGACGAAGGAGCCGGGGTCACCGAGCCCTCGCTGCGGCGCCACCCAACGCAAGGGTCATACGCCGCTGGAACGGCGCCGCCAAGGCCGCGAAGCGGAGGCGGCCGCGACGCGACGAGCGCCAGCGAGGAGCTTGGAGCGGAAAGACAACCGAGTGCGGGAGGCGGGACTTGAACCCGCACGCTCGAAAGCACAGGAACCTAAATCCTGCGTGTCTGCCAGTTCCACCACTCCCGCGGAACGCGGCCCAGCCTAGGTGAGCGCCACCGGTGCACCGGTGACCCGATGGCGGCCCAGGACGAGCACGAGCCCGGCGACCAGCGCGAGCCCGCCGGAGACCAGGAGCGGCACCACGCCGGCGCCGGGCCCGACGGTCCAGAGGAGCCCGGCCCAGAGCCCGGCCAGGAAGACCGCGCCGTTGTTCAGCGACTGGAAGACGCCCTGCGCGCGGCCCGCGGTGCTCGTCGCCGACGAGGGTGGAGATCCAGGCCTTGCCGACGCCGTCGGTGAGCGCGGGGAACAGGCCGTAGACGGCGACGAGGACGAACACCCACGGCCCGCCGTCGACGAGCCCGAGGCCGGCGTACGCGACGGCGAAGGCGAGCAGGCCGAGGCCGTAGACCAGCGGTCGCGGCAGCCGGTCGGACAGCGCGCCGGCGGGGTAGGAGCCGAGCGCGTAGACGAGGTTGTAGACGACGTAGGCGAGCACCACCTGCGTGGTGGAGAAGCCGAGGTCGCTCACGCGCAGCAGCAGCAGGGCGTCGGGGAAGTTCACGACCGCGATGCCGACCAGCACGAGCGTCACGCGCCAGAACGCGCGGGGGAGCGGGCTGCGCAGCACGGGCGCGGTCTCGACCGCGGGCGCCGGCGCGGCCTGCGCCTCCGGCGTACGCCGCCTCTCGACGACGAGGAAGGTGAGCAGCACCGAGGCGACCGCCGGGACGACCGCCCACCACAGCACCGCGCGGACGTCGCCGTCGAGCAGGGCGAGGCCGACCAGGGCGATGAGCGGGCCGATGACGGCGCCGAGCGTGTCGCCGGCCCGGTGGAAGCCGAAGGCGCGGCCGAGGTCCTCGCGCGGCACCGAGGCCGCGATGAGGGCGTCGCGCGGTGCCGAGCGCACGCCCTTGCCGAGCCGGTCGACGACGCGCCCGACGAGCACCACGGGCCAGACGTACGCCGCCGCCACGAGCACCTTGCCGAGCGCGGCGAGCGCCGTAGCCGGCGGTGACGAACGGCCGCCGGCCGCGGCCGTCGGACCACCGGCCGGCGACGTACTTGGAGATGCCCGGCGGCCGCCTCGGCCGCGCCCTCGACGACGCCGAGCACGACGGGCGGTGCGGCGAGGATCCCGGTCACGAGCAGCGGCAGCAGGGGGTAGAGCAGCTCGCTGGCGGCGTCCTGGGTGAGCGAGACCGCGGTGAGCACCAGCAGGTTGCGGGTGAGCCAGGGGCGTCGCACGGGACGCAGCCTGCCACGCCCGGGCGCTCGGGTGTGGGGCGTGCCACACGCGGAGCATCCTATACCCCCAGGGGTATAGGATGGCATCTCAGAGCGCGCCGAGAGCCGAGGAGCGGACGTCATGCAGGTCGTGGTCGTGGGTGGAGTGGCCGGCGGGATGTCGGCGGCAGCGCGCCTGCGCCGCCTGGACGAGACCGCGCAGATCGTCGTGCTCGAGCGCGGGCAGCACGTGTCGTTCGCCAACTGCGGCCTGCCGTACCACGTGGGCGGCGAGATCGTGCACCGGCGCGACCTCCTCCTGCACACCCCGGAGTCGCTGCGCGAGTCGCTCGACCTCGACGTCCGCGTGCGGCACGAGGTCGTGAGCATCGACCGCGAGCGCCGCTGCGTGCGTGTCCGCGACCTCGCCGCCGACGCCGAGCTCGAGATCCACTACGACGCACTGGTGCTCGCCACCGGCGCCGACCCGATCGTGCCCCCGCTGCCCGGCCTCGACCGCCCGGAGGTGCGCACGCTGCGCACCGTGCCCGACGCCGACGTGCTGCGCGTCGATGCTCGCCGCCGGCGCTCGCAAGGCTGTCGTCATCGGCGCCGGGTTCATCGGCCTCGAGACCGTCGAGGCGTTCCGGCACCGCGGTCTCGACGTGACTCTCGTCGAGATGGCGCCCCAGGTGCTCCCGGCGATCGACGCCGACATGGCGTCGATGATCGAGGCCGAGCTGCGCGCGCACGACGTCGACGTGCGCGTCGGCGTCGGCTTCACCGCGGTCGAGGACGGCACCGCCGGCCACGCCGTCGACGTCGTGCTCGCCGACGGCGAACGCGTCCCCGCGGACCTGGTCCTGCTCGGCGTCGGCGTACGGCCGGCGACCGCGCTCGCGCGCGCAGCGGGCCTCGAGCTCGCACCGACCGGCGCGGTCGTCGTGACGACCGACCAGCGCACGAGCGACCCGCACATCTGGGCGGTCGGCGACGCCATCCAGGTCGTCGACGCCGTCACCGGAGCCCCCGGCGTCGTGCCGCTCGCCGGGCCCGGCCAACCGCCAGGGCCGCAACGCCGCCGACTCGATCATGGGCCGCGAGGTCGCCAGCCGACCGGTCCTCGGCACCGCGATCGTGCGCGTCTTCGGGCTCACCGCCGCGGTCACCGGGCCGACGTCGCGCCGCCTCGGGCTCGCCGGCGTCGAGCACCACCAGGTGAACCTGCACCCCGGCAACCACGCGGGCTACTACCCGGGTGCCGAGACCGTGCACCTCAAGGTGCTGTTCGCCCCGGACGGCCGGCTGCTCGGTGCGCAGGCCGTCGGGCACGACGGGGTCGACAAGCGCATCGACGTCCTCGCCGTCGCCCTGCGCGCCGGCATGGACGTCGACGACCTCGCCGAGCTCGAGCTCGCCTACTCGCCGCCGTTCGGCAGCGCCAAGGACCCGGTCAACATGGCCGGCTTCATGGCCCAGAACCTGCTCGACGGCACCCTGCGCACCTGGTCGCCGGCCGACCTCGACAGCGTGAGCGACGGCTCGGCCCTGATCCTCGACGTCCGCAGCCGGTCGGAGTACGCCCGCGGGCACCTCCACGGCGCGCTGCTCGTGCCGCACACCGAGCTGCGCGAGCGGCTCGACGAGGTGACGTGCCGCCGCCGCGGGCCGGCCGGTGCGGGTCATGTGCGCGAGCGGCTTCCGCTCCTACCTCGCGCACCGGGTGCTGACGCAGCACGGATTCGACTCGGCCAGCCTCGACGGCGGCATGCAGTCGCTGCAGGCCGCCCGGCCCGACCTCGTGCTCGACGTCGCGGACGCCCGGACCGCGGCAGGTGCGTCATGACGGTCGACGACACCCTGGGGGGTATCATCGAGTCTTCCCAGCCGGAGCCCGCGGCAGTCGCGGGCACCACGAGTGAGGACCGCATCGTGCAGATGGATCCCGAGGACGCCGCCTCCGTCGTCACCCGCCTGCGCCGCGCGCGCGGCCAGCTCGACGGCGTGATCGCCATGATCGAGGCCGGTCGCGACTGCTCCGACATCGTCACCCAGCTCGCTGCCGCGTCCAAGGCCGTCGACCGCGCCGGGTTCGCCGTGGTCGCCTGCGGGCTCGAGGCCTGTGCGCAGGCCGAGGCTCGCGGCGAGGAGGCGCCGATGGACCGCACGCGCCTCGAGAAGCTCTTCATGTCGCTGGCCTGAGCCGACGCCGTACGGCGCCGCGCCCCGCCTGCTCGTAGGCTCGGTGCACCGCCCGCGTCGTCCCTGGAGGCCCTGTGCACCCGAACCCGTCGATCCCCGGCATCAGCGTCGCCGATCTCGCCGGGGTGCTCGCCGCCGACCCGAGCACACCCGTGGTCGACGTCCGCGAGCACGACGAGTACGCCGCCGGCCACGTGCCCTCGGCGTCCCACATGCCGCTGCACACGGTGCCCGTGCGCCACGACGAGCTGCCCCGCGACCGCACGGTCTACGTGGTGTGCGCGGTGGGCGGCCGCAGCGGTCAGGCGGTCGCCTGGCTCAACGCCCAGGGCTACGACACGGTCAACGTCGAGGGCGGCACCCGCGACTGGGTGCTCTCGGCTACGCCGTCGAGTGACGCCGGGACGCGGTCAGACGCCGAGCTCCTTGCGCAGCTTGGCCACGTGGCCGGTCGCCCTCACGTTGTACATCGCCCGCTCGATCGTGGGCCGGCCCTTCGCGTCGACGTCGACGACGAACGTCGAGCGGATCACGCCGGTGACCGTCTTGCCGTAGAGCTGCTTCTCGCCGTAGGCGCCGTACGCCGTGAGCACCTCGCGCGACGGGTCGGACAGCAGCGGGAAGGTGAGCGCGTCGTGCTCGCGGAACTTCGCCAGCTTCTCGGGCTTGTCGGGGGAGAGCCCGAGCACGGTGATGCCGGCCGCCGCGAGCGAGTCGAGGCTGTCGCGGAAGTCGCACGCCTGCTTGGTGCAGCCGGGCGTCATCGCCGCGGGGTAGACGTAGAGGACGACCCGCTCGCCGGCGTGGTCCTTCCAGCCGGTGCACCGTGCCCGTGTCGTCGGGGAGGTCGAGCGCGGGGGCGGTGTCGCCGGGCTCCAGGCGGACGTTGCTCATGAGGGGGCCTCTCGAGGTGCGCGGTCGTCGTGACCGGGCGAGGCTATCGCTGCCCCGGGATGCGCCTGCGCGCTTGTTGCGTATAGTTCGCATGTGCGAAGCCGGAGCAAGTCGATCCTGTCCCTGTCCGTCCTCACCCTCGTGACCGCGCTGGGCCTCTCGGCCTGCGGCTCCTCGAGCAGCTCGTCCGCAGGGTCCGCCGAGCGGCTCACCATCGCGACGACGGTCGCCCCCATCACCTCCATCGCGGCGAGCATCGCGGGCGACCGCGCCGACGTGCTCGGGATCGTCCCCGAGGGCACGAACAGCCACACCTTCGAGCCGCCGCCGCAGACCGCGAAGCTGCTCGAGAAGGCCGACATCGTCCTGGTCAACGGCCTGCAGCTCGAGGAGCCGACCTTCGAGCTCGCCGAGGCCAACAAGAAGGACGGCGCGGAGATCATCAAGATCGGCGAGCAGGTGCTGCCCGAGTCGGAGTACATCTACGACTTCTCCTTCCCGAAGGAGGACGGCAAGCCCAACCCGCACCTGTGGACCGACCCCACGTACGCCATCAAGTACGCCGGCGTCATCAAGGACACCCTCGTGCGCCGCGACGCCGCGAACGCGAGCTACTACACCGCCAACCACGACGCGTTCGTCGCGAAGGCGACCGAGCTGTCGGAGGCGTTGAAGAAGGACCAGGCGACCGTGCCCGCGGACGGCCTCGAGCTGCTCACCTACCACGACGCCTACGCCTACTTCGCGAAGACGTACGGCTGGAAGGTCATCGGCGCGGTGCAGCCCTCGAACTTCGAGGACCCGCAGCCCAAGGAGATCGCGCGGCTGGTCGACCAGATCAAGGCCGAGCAGGTGCCGGTGATCTTCGGCTCCGAGGTCTTCCCGTCGAAGGTCCTCGAGCAGATCGCGACGGAGACCGGTGCGCGCTACGAGGACACCCTGCGCGACGACGACCTCCCCGGTGCTCCGGGCGATGCCGACCACTCGTGGCTCGGGCTCATGCGCTACGACTACCGCACGATGATCGCGGGGCTCGGCGGCACCACGACGAACCTCGACGCGCTCGACCTCACGGTCCCGGCACCCGACAAGGCGGACTACCCCCAGTGATCGCTGACGCGCCCCTCATCTCCCTCGACGGAGTCGGGTTCACCTACGGCGGCGGCCCGGTGCTCCGCGACGTCTCGTACGCCGTCGAGAAGGGGCAGTTCACCGGGATCGTCGGGCCGTCCGGCTCGGGCAAGACGACGCTGCTGCGCCTGCTGCTCGGCACGCTGAAGCCCTCGCGCGGCCAGGTCTCCCGCAGCGCCGACCTCGCGGTCAGCTACGTGCCGCAGCTCGAGACGGTCGAACTGGAACTTCCCGGTCACGGTGTCGGACTGCGTGATCATGTCGCGCAAGCCGACCCGCCTGATCCCGCGCCCGACCAAGGCCGAGCGCACCGAGGTCGCCGAGGTGCTCGAGCGCCTCGGCATCGCCGACCTCGCCGCGCGTCACATCCGCGAGCTCTCGGGCGGCCAGCAGCAGCGCATGTTCCTCGCGCGCGCACTGATCCGCCGTCCCACCCTGCTGCTGCTCGACGAGCCGACGTCCGGGGTCGACGTGCAGACGCGGCACGAGGTGCTGCACCTGCTCGACGACCTCAACCAGGACGGCCTGGCCATCGTCCTCACCACGCACGACCTCAACGGCATGGCGGCGCACCTGCCGCACCTGCTCGCGCTGCACCACACCGTGATCGCGAGCGGCACCCCGGCCGAGGTCATCGTGCCCGTCGGTGCGTCGAGCAGGTCTTCGGCGCGCGGATGGAGATCCTGCAGCACCTCGGCGTACCCCTGGTGGTCGACAGCGCCGAGGGCATCGACTCGACGAAGCAGGCCGGCTGATGGGCGCGCTCTGGGAGACGCTGGTCGACCCGTTCAGCTACCAGTTCTTCGTCAAGGGCTTCATGGCCGCGTCGCTGGCCGGCGCCCTGTGCGGGCTGCTCGGCGTGTTCATCACGCTCAAGGGCATGAGCTACATCGGCCACGGGCTCTCGCACGCGATCTTCGGCGGGTACGCCGCTGCGCCGCTGCTCGGCGTGCCCATCCTGCTCGGCGCGGGTCTGTGGGGGCTCGCCTCGGCGCTGGCCATCAACGCCGTCGCCCGCACCAAGCGGATCGGGGCCGACGCCGCGATCGGTGTCGTGACCACGGCGTCGTTCGCGCTCGGTGTCGCGCTGCTGACCCGCTTCGGCAACAAGGGCCCGGCCTTCGACAGCCTGCTCTTCGGCAGCATCAACGGCGTGGCCTGGGCCGACCTGTGGCTGCTCGTGGCGGTGCTCGCGGGCGCCATCGCGGTGTTCACCGTGCTCTACCGCCAGCTGCTCTTCACCACGTTCGACCCCGACGTCGCCGCGGTCTCCGGCGTGAACGTCGCGCGCATGGACACGATCCTCATGATCGTCCTGTCGATGTCGATCCTCGCCACGCTCAGCATCATCGGCGTCACGCTCGTGGCGGCGACGCTCGTCATCCCCGCAGTGGTGGCGCGCATGCTCACCGACTCGTTCGGACGGATGCTGTGGCTCGCGACGCTGATCGGGACGGTCTGCGGCGCGGTCGGCATGTACCTCAGCTACCACCTCGAGATCCCGTCGGGCACCACGATCGTGCTCACCAATGCGCTCGTGTTCCTCGTCGTCCTCATCGCCACCCGCGGCCGCGGCCTCAGCCGCACCGCGGGCATGGACGACCACACCGACGCGAGCTCGACCGCCCTCACCGTCTCCCGCTGCTGCCGCTGCGCGGCGGCATCGCCTGGCGCTCCGCGCAGCTCGCGGGGCCCTCCTGCGTCGGGCGCCCCCTCGGCGGCATGCGTGTCGCGCCGCTGCGCGGGCATCGACCGGATAGGCGGGATCGGCGTGCCGTCTCGCGGGCTGTCGGCGTAGGCTCACGGTCGTGACCGACGCCTCCCTGAGCGAGACCGTGAAGTCGACGACCTCCGACGCTGCAGACGCCGTCGCCGACAAGGCGGCCGCGGCTGCCGACTCGGTCAAGGATGCTGCCTCGAGCGCTGCCGACAAGGCCGGTGACGCGGCGAAGGATGCCGGCGCGGCCGTCGAGAAGACGGCCGACAAGGCCGCTGCGGCTGCCGACAAGGCCGTCGAGAAGTCGGCCGACGGCGTGGCCAAGGCTGCCGACTCGGTCTCGGCCACCGCCGTCCGACGTCTCGGCCAAGGCGGGCAAGGCGGCCGACGCCGCCGCCGCGAAGGCCTCCGGCACGGTCGCCGCCGGAGCAGGCGGCACCGAGGGCGCCGCGAAGGTGCGCACGGTCGAGGAGATCGAGGCCGACCTCGACGCCACGCGTCAGCGGCTCGCCGGCCGGCTCGACGACCTGCAGCAGTACGTCGCCCCCAAGAACGTCATGAACCGGCAGGTCGCCAAGGTCAAGGGCGTGTTCGTCGACGAGTACGGCGGCGTCAAGCCCGACCGGGTGCTCATGGCCGCCGGCGTCGTCGTGGTGATCGTGGGCCTGCGGCTTCCTGCGCCGTCGCCGTCGGGCCTGACCGGATGGGTCGGCTGCCGCGCGGCGTCGTGCCGGAGCAGCCCGGACCCGGCCAGGAGTCCGTCTGGGACTACCCGCGCCCGCCCGCGCTGCGGGCGTCCTCGGCGCTCGTCGTGATCGTCCTCGGCGGTGTCGAGGTGTGCCGCGACCACGCGAGGCGTCCAGGTGCTCGAGACCTCGCACCCGCCGTCGTGGTACCTCCCGCGGGAGGACTGGACGCCGGGTGCGCTGCGCCCCGGTGACGGGTCGAGCTTCTGCGAGTGGAAGGGGATGGCGGCGTACCTCGACGTCGTCGGCGGCGAGCGGGTCGAGCGCGCCGCGGCCTGGACCTACCCGACCCCGACGGCTGCGTTCGACCTCGATGGCCGGTCACGTGGCCGTGTACCCGGCCCGCATGGACCTGTGCACCGTCGACGGCGAGACCGTGCGCCCGCAGGAGGGCGGCTTCTACGGCGGCTGGATCACCGATGCCGTCGTCGGACCGTTCAAGGGATCACCCGGGTCGTGGGGCTGGTGAGCGCGACGAGCGGCCGCTTCGACGGCCGGGTGGCTGTCGTGACCGGCGCCGGCGCCGCGGACGGCATCGGGATGGCGTGCGCCCGGGCGCTCGTCGAGGAGGGCGCGCGCGTGGTGCTCGCGGCGACGAGCGACCGCGTCCACGACCGCGCGGCGCGAGCTCGGCGACGTCCGCGGTCGGCGTCGTCGGCGACCTGACCCGGGAGTCCGACGCCGCCGCGCTCGTGGCCACCGCGGTCGAGCGCTTCGGCCGGCTCGACGTCCTCGTCAACAACGCGGGCATGACCTCCACCGCCGCCGGGTCGGACGTCGACGCGGACGTCGAGTCCCTCGCGCTCGACGACTGGCGGGCCTCGATCTCCCGCAACCTCGACACCGCGTTCCTCGTCAGCCGGGCCGCCGTCCCGGCGATGCGCGCGCAGGGGTACGGGCGCATCGTCACGGTGTCGTCCACGACCGGGATCGTGTCGGCGATGCCCGGGCAGGCGTCGTACGCCGCGGCGAAGGCGGCGCTGGTCGGCCTCTCGCGTGCGCTCGCGATCGAGGTGGTCGCTGCCGGCATCACGGTCAACGTGGTCGCGCCGGGCTACGTGGCCACGGGGTCGCAGCTGGAGTTCGAGGTGGGCGCTGCGGACTCGGGTCCGATCGGGCGCTCGGGCACGCCGGCGGAGATCGCGGCCGCCGTGCTGTTCCTGGCGCACGAGTCGGCCTCGTTCGTCACGGGGGCCACGCTCGTGGTCGACGGCGGGCACTCGCTGCCCGAGACCTGGCCGCGCCGAGGTGAGCAGCGGCAGTGCCACGAGCGCGTCGCGGGTCACGCGTCGCGGCGATCCGGCTCGGCGTCGCCGGCCTGTTCACCGCCTCCGGCGTCCTGCACGTCGTGCGGCCGGCCGCCTTCGACGACTTCCTGCCCGGACTGGACGCCGGCACCCGGTCGCCCTCAACGTGGCCGCCGGAGCGGTCGAGCTCGTGTGCGCCTACGGGCTGGTGACCCGTCGTCGCTGGGCCGGACCGGTCGAGCGCGCTCACCCTGCTCGCGGTGTGGCCGTCGAACCTGTGGTTCGCGATCGACGCCACGCAGCAGGACGGCCTGGCGTCGCCGAAGGCGATCGCGGCGTGGGCGCGGATGCCGTTGCAGATCCCGATGATCTGGGCCGTGCTCGCCCCGGTCGGCGAGGACCCGCCGCCGGTCTCCTGACGCCACCGACGCCCGGACGTGCCGGCACCCCCGGGCCGGGGGAGGGCCGACGGGGGTGCCGGAGTGCTGGACGCGGGCCGGTCAGGCGGTCGACCCGCTGGTGGTCGCCGACGCGCTCGGCTTCGGCCCAGGCGGAGCGAGGCGCTGCATGCCGTCCTTGATGCGCGTGCGGTCCATGATCTGCACCGCGGTGACGTCGTCGCCGTCCTCGACGCCGATCACCATGACCTCGTCGTCGACCTTGATCGAGCCGATGCCGTCGCGCTGGGCGTTGACCACGGTGTCGGCGGTGACGACGTACTTCTTGGTGTAGCCGTCCTCGCTCTTCACCGTGATCGAGGTGGAGGACACCGCGGTCACGACGCCGCGCTGCGTGTGGATGGTCTGGTAGCCGCCGCCCTGCTTGGGGGCCACGAACGAGCCGTGGATGCCCATGCCGGCACCGCGCATGCCCATGCCGCCGCCCATGCCCGGGCCGCCCATGTGGCCGCGGCGGTCGCCGTCGCCGCCCCGGTCGCCCGGCGCGCCCGGCTGCTCGCCGTTCGGGGCGGTGAGGCCCGGGGACTCCGAGCCGGCGGACGGCGTCGGGGACGGGCTGCCGGTGGCGGCGTACGCCGTGCCCACGAGGCCGAGGGCGCCGATGCCCACGGCGGCGACGGCGACGCCCGTGCCGACACGGGAGCGGCGCGGGGCCGAGGCGACCTCGGTCGGGGCGCTCGAGCGGCACGTCGGTGCCGGGCTCGGAGCCGGGGGGCGGCGGGTTCCAGCCGGGACGGTCCTGGTCCATGTCGGTCCTCTCGATCCGGGCAGGCGGAGACGTCGCCTGTCGCCTACGGGCGTGTTCAGCGTGCACCCGGCAGGTATGAGCACGCTGAGAGACAGCGACGACCTCCCTGTGCGACCCGCGCTCCGACGCGGTCACCCGTTCGGCCCAGCGGCGCGAAACGGCTCAGGATGACCGGGTCCTGGGCGATAGGGGCTGCAGGACATCCATGCGCCCGCCGTCCGGCGGTGCGCCGTGCTGCGAAGGGCTCTTCCCATGACCGCCTTGCTCCGCCGGTTCTCGATCAGGCTGCGGCTGATCGCGCTCGCCGTGATCCCGCTCGCCCTCGTGGCGCTCATCGCCTTCATGGCCGTCACCGGCTTCAGCCGCGCAGATCGCGTCGACCGACGAGCGCGCAGAACAGCACGGGCAAGTCCGAGCAGGCGCTCGACATGAAGTACCAGGCGGCCGACTGGAACGGCTGGCAGACCGCCTACGCCTTCGACATCTCGCTCGGCGCCAAGGACGCGACGACGGACACCGGCGCGAGCCGCGCGGCGTTCCTCGACTCCGCCGCCGCCCTCGACAAGCAGCTGACGGACTTCGCTGCCCGCCCGACCTCGACGAGGCGCGAGGTCCAGTTCGTCGGCGAGGCACGTGCGGCGTACGACGCGTTCATGAGCGTCGACGAGCAGATGATGGCGCTGTACCGCACCGGCACGCCGGCCGACAAGGCCAAGGCCGACGAGCTCGTGCTCACGACCGAGATCGAGAACTACACCAAGACCTTCGAGGCCCTCCAGGCGCTCGCCGACGACACCGCCGGCAACGCCAGCGACTCCGTCGCCGCCGCCGGCGCGCAGGCCAGCAGCGTCGAAGACGCCAGATGATCGTGATCATCCTGCTCGGCATGGTCCTCGTCGGCTTCATCGTCTTCGCCGTCATCCGGTCGATCAGCGCGCCGCTGGTCGAGCTGCGCGACCGCCTCGGCCGACATCGCCGACGGCGAGGGCGACCTCACGGCCCGCGTCGCCGAGGAGCGGCAAGGACGAGATCACCGCGATCTCGGCGCTGTTCAACAAGTTCGTCGGCCAGATCGGCGAGCGTCATCGCTCACGTCGCCGGCTCGGCGCAGACCGTCGCCGCGGCCGCCGAGGAGATGTCGGCCAACACGCTCGCGATCTCGACGGCCTCGGAGGAGGCCAGCGTGCAGGCCAGCTCGGTCACCGACCTCGCCGTCACCGTGTCGAGCAACGTGCAGGCCGTCGCGGCCGGCGCCGAGCAGATGGGCGCCGCGATCACCGAGATCGCCCGCAACACCACCGAGGCCGCGACCATGGCCCAGCGCGGCCGCGACGTGGTCGACACCGCCAACCAGACCGTCGTGCAGCTCGGCCAGTCGAGCGAGCAGATCGGCGAGGTGCTGCGCGTCATCACCGCGATCGCCGCGCAGACCAACCTGCTCGCGCTCAACGCCACGATCGAGGCCGCGCGCGCCGGCGAGCTCGGCAAGGGCTTCGCGGTCGTCGCGAACGAGGTCAAGGACCTCGCCCGCGAGACGGCGCTCGCCACCGAGGACATCAGCCGCCGCGTCGAGGCGATCCGCAGCGACGCGCCAGAGCGCGGCGTCGAGCGTCGTCGGAGATCGGCGAGGTCATCGTCGGCATCAGCGAGTTCCAGGTCGTCATCTCGGCCGCGGTCGACGAGCAGATCGCGACGACCAACGAGATGAGCCGCAACGTGGCCACGGCCGCCGCCGCGACGACCGACATCGCCAGCGACATCGCCGGCGTCTCGGAGTCGGCGCAGTCGACCGCGATGGGCGTCAACGAGTCGCTGCAGGCGCTCAAGGAGCTGGCCGCCATGTCGAGCGAGCTGCAGGTCCTGGTGGAGCGCTTCCGCTACTGAGCACGCCTCACGGACGACGGCCCGGCGCGCTGCGCGCCGGGCCGTCGTCGTGCCGTCGGCGACGGGGCGGACATGGGAGAGGCCCGGTCCGAAGACCGGGCCTCTCCACCAGTACGCCGCGTAGGACTTGAACCTACAACCCGCGGATTAAGAGTCCGCTGCTCTGCCAGTTGAGCTAGCGGCGCATGGTGCGGGACGAGGATACACCGAGCCCGGCGCGGCCACGAAATCGTGGCCGGCCGGGCTCGGGGAGTTCGTGGGTGATCGCTCGGGAGTCGTCGCGGCTCTGGGGATGAGGCAGGTATGAGGGGGGATGAAGGACGGGGCGTCGCACGCGCATGAGGGGCGCGCGTGCTCCGGGACCTCGTCCGAGCCTGCGTCGAGCTCTCGAGCACCGCGCGGCCTAGGCCGCAGCGCCCTCCTGCACGAACAGCTCGTCCGAGTGCGGGCCGAGGGGGTCGGCCAGATCGAGCAGCAGTGTCAGGGGGATGCCCTGCCGGAGCAGGTCCATCACGTCGCTCTCACGAGCGGTCTCGAACAGTGTCGTCACTTGAATCCACCTCCTGGGTCTTACCTGGATAGATGTCGGACTCACGATGACGATCATGGTGCGCCGAAAGAGTGGTGAACTCCCGGCATTGCCCCGGAGGTGGGCGTGTCGCATTCAGTAAGCACGCGATCACGCAACGTGGGGAAGGGATTCCGGCGGATCGTCACCCGGATGCCGCAGCCCGGTCCCCATAGTCGGACGCCGCGTCCGCTGACCCGGACGGGTGAGCGGATCAGGCGAGTCCGGCGATCCAGGCGTCCGTCCGGGTGACGGAGGCGAACCCGTCGCCCAGCACGCCGAGCTCCACGCGGTGCACCAGCGCGGCCGGCAGGTCGTCGGAGACGTCGATGGTGCCGGTCGCGTCCTCCGAGCACGGTCACCTCGAGCCCCAGGTGCATCGCCTGGCGCGTCGTCGTGTCGACGCACATGTGGGTCATCCACCCGACGATCACGACCGCGTCGACGTCGCGCTCGGCCAGCCACTCGGCGAGCCCGGTGCCGGTGAACGACCCGGGCAGCTGCTTGTCGACCACCACGTCGTGGGGCCGCTGCGCCACGGCGGCGGTGCAGCTGCCAGGCGGGCGTCCCGGCGACGAACAGGCCGCCGGCCGGGTCGGGCTCGGTGTGCCGCACGAGCACGACCGGCAGCCCGTGCGCGGACGCCGCGTCCATCGCCTCGCCGATGCGGGCGAGCGCCTCCTCCGGCGGCGGGAACGCGATCGGCAGCCCGCCGGTCAGGTACTCGTCCTGGACGTCGATCACGAGCAGCGCGGTCGTCACGGCGGTCAGCCTCTCAGGTCCGGGGTCGGGGCGGGTGCGATGGTCGAGGTGCGCAGACGGCGTACGACGGGCAGGGTCGCGAGCGCCAGGGCGGCCACCGCGAGGTAGGGCGCCGCCGGCCCCAGCACGTCGGCGGCCGCGCCCGACACGACGCTGGCCACGGCCATGCTCGATGGCCCAGACGAGGTTGGTGAGCGCGAGGATCTCGCCGCCCGCCACGTCGGCGTCGGCGGTGCCGTCGACGATCAGGGCGCCGCCGGGGACGTACAGGCCCTCGAGGCAGGTGGCGGCCACGACCAGCAGCGGCACCAGCAGCACGAGGGTGGCGGCGAGCCCGGCCCACGCCATCGCCACCGCACCGACGGCCAGCAGCCCGGCCGCCACGAAGGCCCGGCTGCGACGGTCGGCGAGCCGACCGAGCCGCGGGCTGGCCAGCGCACCGCTGCCGGCCATCACGAGGAAGACCGCGCTCGTGCCGAGCGCCGTGAGCCCGAGGGCGGCCAACGACAGCGGTGCGGAGGTGTTCACGACGCCGAAGCCGATGCCCGCGGTCGCGGTGAGCCACAGGCCCAGCCGCACGCGGCGGTCGGCGAGCAGGCCGAACGCCTCGTCCCACCCGGAGCGCTCGGCCTGCAGCGGCCGGGGTCGGCGGATGGCGGCGATCGCGAGCGCCACGCACAGGACCGCGATGGCGGCGAAGACCGGCAGCGTGCCCAGCACCGTGGCCAGGGCCCCGACGGCCGGCCCGAGCATGCCGCCGATCACCGAGAGGGCGAGCAGCCGTCCGATGACCTCGCCGCGGCGGTCGGGCGGCGCGACGGACGCGACCCACACCAGCGCCGCGGTCCACGACAGCGCGCCGCCGACGCCCTGCACGAAGCGGAAGGCGACCAGCGCGGAGCCGCTCGAGGCCGTCGCGAAGAGCAGGCAGCTCACGGCCGTGATCAGCGCCCCGGTGACGAGCACGGCGCGCGGGCCGCGTCGCGAGGCGAGCACGCCCGCGGGGATCGAGCCCACGGCCATGCCGAGCGGGTACGCCGCCACCAGGAGCCCCACGCCGGAGCGGTCGAGCCCGGCGGTGTCGGCGTAGCCCGCGAGCAGGGGCGACAGGACGGCGTAGAACACCGTGTCGACGAGCAGGACGGCGCCGCAGAGCAGCACGACCGCGCGCACGGCGTCCGGCAGCGGCGCTCTCGGGGTGGCCGTCACGGCGTCGGCCCGGTCAGCGGATGACGACGGCGTGCTCGGGCTGCCAGCCGAGCTCGACCTGGTCGCCCTCGCGCCACCGGTCCTCGCTGCGGGCGCGGGAGAGGTTCTGCTCCAGGACGGTGAGGCGGACGCCGGGCGCGACGTCGACGAGGTACTGCGTGGTGGCGCCGTGGTAGACGGTCGCCGCGACGGTGCCGGCGACGCGCACCATCCCGGGCTCGAGGTCGCTCATCCAGATCTTCTCGGGCCGGACCGCGACGCTCACGGACGTCGCCGCTCGGCCGAGCCTCCGCGTGCCCCGGCACCGGGATCGCGCACGCCGGGCGCGAGGTCGATGGCGCCGCCGGTCCAGGTGCCGGTCATCAGGTTGCTGGTGCCGATGAAGCCGGCGGCGAAGACCGAGCGTCGGGCGCTCGTAGACGTCCTCGGGCGTGCCGCACTGCTCGATGACGCCGTTGTTCATGATCGCGACGCGGTCGCTCATGCGTGAGCGCCTCGTCCTGGTCGTGCGTGACGAAGACGAAGGTGATGCCGACCTCGCGCTGGATCGCCTTGAGCTCGACCTGCATCGCGTGGCGCAGCTTGAGGTCGAGCGCGGCCAGCGGCTCGTCGAGCAGCAGCACCTTGGGCCGGTTGATCAGCGCCCGGGCGAGCGCGACGCGCTGCTTCTGGCCGCCCGACAGCTCGCGCGGCTTGGTCCTTGGCCGCGGTCGCCGAGCTGCGACCAGCTCGAGCGCGTCGCCGACCCGCCGGGTCGATGGTGCGCCTTGTCGAGCCTCTTGCGGCGCAGGCCGAAGCCGACGTTGCCGCGCGACGTCGAGGTGCTCGAAGAGGGCATAGCTCTGGAAGACGGTGTTGACGTTGCGCTTGTGCGGGGGAGTGCGAGGTGACGTCCTCGCCGCCGAGCAGGATCGATGCCCGCGGTCGGCGTCGCTGAAGCCGGCGATCATCCGCAGCGTCGTGGTCTTGCCGCAGCCCGACGGGCCGAGCAGCGAGAAGAACTCGCCGCGCCGCGACGTCGAGGTCGAGGTCGTCGACGACGACCTTGCCGCCGAAGCGCTTGGTGAGGCCGACGAGGCTGACCGCCGACGGCGGTCGTCGACGGTCGGCGGCTCGACGGTGCGTCGGGGACCACGCTGAGCTCCTGGTCTGCGGTGTGGGTCACGGTCATCCTCCGGAGATGAGGTCGAGCCCGGAGTCCTTGCGGCCGAACAGGCGCGGGACGACCAGGGCGAGCGATGATCAGCAGCACCGACACGGCCAGCATGATCGTGCCGACCGCGTTGATGGCCGGCGAGATCGCCGAGCCGGATCGCGGAGTAGATCCGCACCGGCAGCGGCTGCGGGTCGACGCCGGTGGTGAAGAACGCGAGCACGAAGTCGTCGAAGACGAGGGCGAACACCAGCAGCCCCGACGCCGACCAGGGCCGGGCGAGGATCGTCGGCAGGATGACCAGGCGCAGCGACTGCCACGGCGTGCAGCCCAGGTCGCGAGCGGCCTCCTCGACCTCCTCGCGACATCGAGCCAGCCGGCCGCGCACGATGACGGTGACGTAGGCGATCGAGAACGTGATCTCCGCGATGATCACGGTGGTCAGCGACAGCTTGACGCCGAGGCCGGTGAAGAACAGCAGCGCCGCGACACCGGTGACGATCTCGGGCGTGACCAGCGGGAGCGAGCGCGACGACGCCGACCGCACGCGCCTTGCCGGGAGCGCACCCGCTCGAGGCCCGAGCGCGAGCATCGTGCCGAGCACGACCGACCCGATCATCGCGACGAACGCGATGAACAGGCGACGCGCGCAGCGAGCGACTGCAGCGCGGCGTCGTGCGAAGAACTGCTCGTACCACCGGGTGCTGAACCCGCCGAAGCTCGACAGCGACTTCTTGCTGTTGAAGCTGAACAGCGACGACGACGACGATCGGCAGGTAGAGCACGACGAAGAACAGCACCGTGAACGCGACCGCGACGCGCGGCTTGCCCTCGACCGAGCGGCCGCGGCGTCGCGGCGACGGCGTCGGGCGCGGCGCGGTGGCGGCGGATTCGACGACGGTCATCAGGACTCCCGCCGGCTCGTGCTGGTGGCGCGCAGGTAGAACGACCATGAAGCACCAGCAGCGCGATCATCAGGCCGACGGTCATGGCCGAGCCGAGCGGCCAGTTCTGGCTCTCGAAGAACTGCTGCTGGACCAGGTTGCCGATCATGTAGGTGCCGGGCCCGCCGAGCAGCTGCGCGCTGACGAAGTCGCCGATCGCCGGGAGGAACACCAGCAGCACGCCGCCGAGCACGCCCGGCCCTGGTCGCCGGCAGCGTCACGGTGAGGAACGTGCGGACGGGGCCGTGGTAGAGGTCCTTGCCCGCCTCGATGAGCGAGAGGTCCATCCGCTCGAGCGAGGCGTAGATCGGCAGGATCATGAACACGACGAAGCCGTAGACGAGGCCCGCCGACCACCGCGCCCGGGGTGTTGAGGAACTGGATCCCCTCGGAGAGCCCGGTCTGCCGCAGCAGGCTCGTTGACCAGGCCCTCGTCGGAGAGCAGCGTCGACCAGGCGTACATCCGGACGAGGTAGCTGGCGAAGAACGGGATCACGATGGCGGCGATCGAGCACGTTCTTGTAGCGGCCGCCGTGCAGCGCGATCGTGTAGGCCACCGGGTAGGCGATCACGAAGCACACGACCACCGCGGCGACGGCGTAGACCAGCGAGCGCAGGAACACCGCGAGGTACGTCGCGTTCCACAGCGCGCGCGTAGTTGGCCAGGCTCGTGCCGAAGCGCGGCTGGCCGTCGCCGGTGGTCGTGCCGAACGAGAGCAGGACGACGATGGCGATGCTCGTGACGAAGAAGACGACCATCCAAGCGGTCGGGAGGCAGCAGCAGCCAGCCCCAGAGCCGCGTGCTGGACGCGCTCCGTCGCGAGCGCGCCGGCGCCTCGACCACGTCGTCGAGGACGGGGGCGGTCATCAGGACGCCTTCACCTCGGTCCACACCGCGGGCGCAGGGCGTTCTCCTCCGGGGTGAGGTTCTGGAACACGGTCGGGTTCTCCAGGTCGGCGAGGCTGACGTTGCACGCCGGCACGTCCTCGGCCAGCGCCTGCGAACGTGCCGGCAGGCGTCCTTCACCGGCATCGGGTAGCCGAGGTAGTTGATGTTCTTGATCGCGTTCTCGGGCCGCAGCATGTAGTCGATGAACAGCATCGCGGTGCCGGGGTGCTGGCCGCGTTCGTCGGGATCGCGTAGGCGTCGGAGTTGATCGGCGTGCCCTCCTTGGGCGCGCTCGAAGTCGTACTTCTTCGGCTCGTCGACCTCGTCGCTGATCGAGGTAGAGGAAGTCGCCGCTCCACATGTGGTGGATCCAGGCGTCGCCGCTGGCCATGTTCTTGATGTCGTCGGAGGAGTAGCCGCGCAGCAGCGGCTTCTGGCTGAGCAGCAGGTCCTTGATCTGCGTCCAGCTCGTCGGGCTTCGCGGTGTTGACGTCGTAGCCGAGCACGCAGCGCGGCCATGCCCAGCGCCTCGTCCTGGTTGTCGAGGGTGAAGATGCGGCCCTTGGCCTGCTCGTTCCAGAGGTCCTTCCAGGAGCCCGGTCATCGTGTCGACCTTGTCCTTGCGCTAGGCGATGCCCGGTCTTGTAGACGGTGAACGGCACCGAGAAGTCCGACGACCCGGGTCGTACCACGGGTCGTCGAAGTAGCCGCCGGAGCCGAACACCTGGTCGGCGTTCTCCAGCTGCGTCTTGTCGATGCGCTGCAGCTTGCCCTGCGCCGCGCAGCTGGTCGACGAACTTGGCGCCGGGGAAGATCACGTCGTACTGGTTGCCCGGCGCCGAGCTTGGCCAGCATCGCCCTCGCATCGAGTCGAAGTTGGACTCGATGATCTTGACGCCGTACTCCTTCTGGAAGCCCTTCATCACCTCGGGGTCGAGGTAGTCGGCCCAGTTGAAGTAGACGAGGTCGCCGTCGATCTTCGCCTTCGCCGCCGGCGCCGTCGAGGCCGCGGCGGCCGAGGACGTGGTGCTCGCGGCGTCGCCGCCCGCGAACCCGCAGCCGGCGAGGGCCGCGGTCGCGCCGAGGCCCAGGGCCCCGCGCAGGAAGTCTCGTCGGTCGATGTGCGGAGTGCTCATCGCGCTGCTCCTCGGGTGCGGGCGGACGAGGTCCGCTTGGTGGCCTTGCGGGTGGTCACTCCGGGCAGCGGCAGGGGGCCGTCGGCGCCGACGAGCGCGCCGACGGTGGTCGCCACGATGCGGCGGGCGTCGGCCAGCGTCGTGCGCGGGTCGTCGGACGAGCACGCGGTTGCCGAGGCCGTCGCACAGCGCCACGGCTGCCTGGGCCACGGCGTCGGCGTCGCACTCGCGGAACGATCCCTCGGCCACGCCGTCGCGGATGATCGCCGCGACGCGCTCGTGGTCGCCCTGGTAGAGGTCGGCGTTGACCGCGGCGAGCTCGGGCTGGCGCAGGCACATGAGGCCGAGCTCCTGCCAGAGCAGCCAGTCGCGCGCGAGCTCGTCGTCGCTGGGCAGGCAGCGGTCGAGGTACGCCGCGAGGCGCTCCGCCGGCGGCCGGCCCGACCCGCGCAGCGAGTCCTCGTCGAGCACGGTGGTCGACTCGTACGAGTAGCGCAGCACCGACTCGAACAGGTGCTCCTTGGTCGCGAAGTGGTAGTGCAGCAGTGCGGTCGAGACCCCGGCGGCCTTGGCGATCGTGGCCATGCGGACCGCCGCGATCCCGTCGTCGGCGATGCACTCCGCGGTCGCCTCGAGGATGCGCGTGCGGGTGTCGGAGACCTCGTGCGCGGGCAGGCTCATGCGGGCACCTCGTCCGTGGCGCTCGCGCGTCCCGTCGCGGTCTTCGGCAGCTGGGCGATCACGTCGGCCTCGTATCCCTCGTCGACGACGCCCTCGCGGGCCAGGTCTCGACGTACGGCGTCGGCGAACCACGACACCGGCAGCTCGCGGCGCGACAGCGGACCGCACCGGAACCCGGCGTGCTCAGCCCGATGTGCTGACGCTCGACGATCTGCGCGTCCTCGTCGCTCACCAGGCGGTTCACGAACGCGTTCACCGCCCCCGCGAACTTGGTGCGCACGCTCGTCCCCGCCGGGCGGTACGACGCTTCGGGCATCACGACAGTTCCGACGCCGTCCGGGATCATCGTCCAGGCGTAGACCATGTCCGGGTAGAACTCGAGCGCGGTGTTCGGGTAGATGAGGCAGTAGCGCCAGGTCGTGACGTCCTCGGGCAGCAGCCCCGGCATCGTCGACACCGTCTTCTGGTAGAGCCGCTCCGCACGGTTCTTGCTCGGCTCCGGGCGCATCGGCGCCTCGACCCACACGTAGCCCTCGTGGATGTCGGCGGCGTAGCGCTGGTAGTCGAGCAGCCGCATGAGCCCGGGGTGCGCGGCCGGAACGTGGTAGCCCTCGAGGTAGTTGTCGACGGCGATCTTCCAGTTGGCCTGCTGGCGCATCGCGCCGGACCAGTCGGACAGCCGCGCCTTGCCGAAGCGCTGCATGTCGCCCTGCACGTACCGCGCCGCCCGCTCCTCGAGGCCGGGCACCTGCGAGGCGAGGGTGGCGGCGTCGACGTCGAGGTTGACGAAGACGAAGCCGAGCAGCGTCTCCACCCGCGCGGGCAGGAGCGAGAGCGACGGCTTGTCGAGGCAGGGGATCTGCCGGGCCTCGGGGGCGCCGAGCAGCGAGCCGTCGAGCCGGTAGGTCCAGCCGTGGTACGGGCAGCGGATGGCCTCCGCGGTCTCGGCCTGCTGGACGAGCTTCGTGCCGCGGTGCCGGCAGACGTTGCGGAAGGCGCGCAGCTCGCGGTCCTCGCCGCGCACGACGACGACCTCGTGCGGCCCGACGTGCGCGACGATGCGCGACCCGACGTCCGGCAGGTCGGTCTCGTGGCCCACGGCCTGCCACGTGCGCTCGATGATCGCGGCCAGCTCGGCGGTGTAGACCGTGGGATCGGTGTAGAACGCGCCGGGCAGCGCGGGGCCGGGATCGCCCGCCGCCGGGCGCGGGCTGGGGTCGAGGCTCATCGAGGTGTCCTCTCCGTGGCCGGTCTCGCGGGCTTACTGACTAATCAGTCAGCCGCACGCTAAGGTCACCCTCATGCCGTGTCAAGGATCACAGCGGCAGGCCTGGTTGCGACTCGTCCCCGAGCCCGAGCGGGTGCTGCCCGAACCCGTCGCGTCCCTGCGCGACGGTCGGCCGTCGCCCGCTCCGGAGTCGGTACGCCGTGAGCGCGAGCGCATCGAGGGCGTGATCCTGCACGGCTCGGCCCGCGACTGGCTCGACTACCTCTCCGACGCCGCCGGTCTGGCCCGGCGGCGGGTGCCCGTCGAGCTCGCACCGGCCGCCCTGACCGTCGCCGAGGTCGTGCGCGACCACCACCGCCTGCTGCAGGGGCTCTCGCCGTGGTTGTCGATGCGCACCCGCCGCGAACGCCTCGCCCTCGAGGAGCGGGTGCGCGTGCTGCGCGCCGAGCTCGAGGTCGCCTGACCCACGCCGCTCGACCCGCTCGCACACGACCCGCACCGACACCCCGGAGGACCGCGCATGAAGCTCACCGTCGACCCCACGATCTGCCAGGGCTACGGCCTGTGCGCCGACGAGGCGCCCGAGCTCGTCGAGCTCGACGACGCCGGCTACGCCACGATCGTCGGCGACGGCGAGGTCACCGACGAGCTGCAGTCGGCCGCCGAGAAGGCCGCGGCGATGTGCCCGGCCAAGGCCCTGCGACTCGTCTGACACCCGCCCCGCTGCGCCCCTTCCCTCGGGGCGCGTCCGTCTGCTTGACTGACTGACCAGTCAGTCAGGACTCCCGGAGGATCGCCCATGAGCACCGCCGTCGCCACCGGCACCGGCGTCCGCGACCTGAGCGCGCTGTTCGACCCGCGCTCGGTCGCGGTGGTCGGCGCGAGCGACGACCCCGCGAAGTGGGGCCACCACCTGGCCGTCCAGCTGCTGCGCGCGCCGGGCGGCCGGACCGTGCACCTGGTGAACCGGCGCGGCGGCACAGTGCTGGGCCGGCCGGCCCTCACGCGGCTGCAGGACGCCGACGGCCCCGTCGACCTGGTCGCGATCTGCGTGCCTGCTGCCGGCTTCCTCGACGCCGTCGACGACGCGCTCGCCTCGGGCGCCCGTGCGATCGTCGGCATCACGGCCGGCCTGTCGGAGGCCTCGCCGGAGGGGCGCGAGATCGAGCTCGAGGCGCTGCGCCGGATCCACGCGGCAGGCGCGGTGCTCGTCGGCCCCAACTGCCTCGGCGTCATCGACACGACCTCGTCGCTGTTCCTCGCGTCCGAGCCGTTCACCGCCGGCCCGGTCGCCGTGCTCTCGCAGAGCGGCAACCTCGTCATCGACGTCGACGACCTCCTGGCCCGCCGCGGCCTGGGCATCTCGCGGTTCGTCTCGCTGGGCAACCAGGCCGACGTGTCGCTGGCCGAGCTGATGCGCGCCTGCGTCGACCACGACGGCACCCGCGCCGTCGCGGTGTACGCCGAGGACGTGAACGACGGTCGCGCCTTCGTCGCGGCGGCGCGGGCGCTCGCATCGGTCGGCAAGCCGGTAGTGCTCCTCGCGCCGGGCCGTTCCGCCGCGGCCTCGCGCGGTGCCGCGTCGCACACCGGGTCGCTGACCAGCCCGGCACGCGTCGTCGACGCCGCGTGCACGGCGGGCGGTGTGCACCGCGTCGAGACGCCGCACGAGCTGGTCGACGCGCTCGTGGGTCTCGTCGGACCGCGGCGTGCCCATGGTCGGCGTACGGCGGTGCTCACCGACGGCGGCGGGCACGGCGCGATCGCCTCCGACGCTGTCGCGGCCGTCGGCCTCGAGGTGCCGCAGCTCTCGGCCGAGCTCGGCGAGCGCCTGACCCACGCGCTCTGGGCGCAGTCGACGGTGTCGAACCCGGTCGACCTCGCCGGGGTCGGCGAGCAGGACCCCAGCAGCTACGCCCGCGGTGTCGCGACGCTGCTCGGCTCCGACGAGGTCGACGCCGTCCTGCTGGTGGGCTACTTCGGCGGCTACGCGCACCATGCGCTCGAGCCTGGCCGACGCCGAGGTGCAGGCGGCGCACGAGATCGTCGAGGCGGTCCAGGCGCAGAGCAAGCCGCTGGTGGTCCACTCGATCTTCCCGGAGAGCCCGAGCGTCCAGGTGCTGGCGGAGGCGGGCATCCCGGTGCACCGCGGCTTCGTCGAGGCGGCCGGATCGCTCGCCGCGCTGTGCGTCTCGCCGCGCGCGGCGGCGCTCGATCCGCTCGAGCTCCCGCCGCCCGCCGCGCCGCTCACGGATCAGGGGTACGTCGCGACCCGCGAGATGCTCGCCGGCTACGGCGTGACGTTCCCCGGACTTCGGGTCGTGCACGACGAGCCAGGGCTGCAGGACGCGCTCGAGTCGGGCGAGCTGCGGTTCCCGGTGGTGCTCAAGGCGATGGGGCTGCTGCACAAGTCCGACGCCGGGGGAGTCGTGCTCGGGCTGCGCGACGCGGCGTCGGCGCGTCGCGGCGTACCGCGACCTCGTGGCCCGCCTCGACCCGCCCGCCGTCACGGTCGAGGAGATGGCCGACCTCGGCTCCGGCGTCGAGGTGATCGTCGGTGTGCAGCGCGATCCGCGCTTCGGCCCGGTCGTCATGGTCGGCCTCGGCGGGGTGCTCACCGAGGTGCTCGCCGACGTCGCGTTCGCGCTCGCCCCCGTCTCTGCCGCGACGGCCCGCGAGCTGCTCGCCGGGCTGCGCGGTGCGGCGATCCTCGACGGGGTGCGCGGCCGTGCCGCGGTGGACCTCGACGCGCTGGCCGAGGTCGTGGCCGCCGTCTCGCGCGCCGCCGTCGAGCATCCCGAGATCGCCGAGCTCGAGGTCAACCCCGTCCTGGCCGCCGCGCACGGATGCCTCGCGCTCGACGCGCGCGCCGTGCCCGTCGGCGACCCGTCCGACCCGCACTGAACGAGAGGCACGTCATGGACTTCTCCTACACGCCTGCGCAGGCCGACCTGCGGCGTCGCGCGGCGGCGTACGCCGAGCTGCTCTACCCGCACGAGGAGGCCGTCGAGCTCTCCGGCGGGCAGCTCGCCGAGGAGATCCAGCGCGAGCTCGAGCAGGGTGCACGCGACCTCGGGCTCTGGGCGATGAACATGCCCACCGAGCTCGGCGGCGCCGGGCTGTCGGTGCTCGAGCGGGTCATCGTGCAGGAGCAGATCGGTCGCGCGACGAACTGCCTGTGGGACTTCCCGTGGTGGCCCGCCAACGTCCTGGTGCACGGCACGCCCGAGCAGCAGGAGGAGTACCTGCTGCCGGTGATCCGCGGCGAGCGGCGCGACTGCTTCGCGGTGACCGAGCCGGACGCGGGGTCGGACGCCGGAAACGTGAAGACGACCGCGACGAAGGTCGACGGCGGCTGGCTGATCAACGGCGAGAAGTGGTTCGTCACGTGCGGCGACGTCGCCGACTTCCTCATCGTGCACGCCAACGCGGGGGAGGAGGCCCTGCCGACGCTGTTCCTGGTCGACAAGGGCACGTCGGGCGTCGAGATCCTGCACACCCCGGTCTTCATGCACACCACGGTGTTCGGCCACCCGCAGATCGGCTTCACCGACGTGTTCGTCGCCGACGACAAGGTGCTCGGCGGGATCGGGCAGGGCTACGACCTGACCAAGGAGTGGTTCGTCGAGGAGCGGCTCTCGATCGCGGCCCGCACGATCGGCGCCGCCGAGCGCGCGCTCGAGCTGGCTCGCGACTGGGCGGTCGAGCGCGAGCAGTTCGGCAAGCCGCATCGCCGAGTTCCAGATGGTCGCGGCGATGCTCGCCGACTGCGCCGTCGACATCGCGGTGAACCGCGCCTACTACCACCAGGTCGCTGCCGAGATCGACGCCGGCGGCGACCCGAAGACCATGCACGCCAAGGCCTCGATCGCGAAGCTCGCCGCCAGCGAGGCAGCGGGCCGGGTGGCCGATCGCTGCGTGCAGATCTTCGGCGGCCGCGGCTACGACCGGTCGTACGCCGTCGAGCGCATCTACCGCGAGGTGCGCGTCGACCGGATCTGGGAGGGCACCTCCGAGATCCAGCGCCTCATCATCGCCAACGAGCTCATCAAGCGCGGCACCGCCGTGCTGCAGCTGCCCACCGCCTGACACCTCCTCGATCCCACTCGGACGGACACCCATGGACTTCAGCTACTCGCCCCGCCTGGCCGACCTCAAGGCGCGCGCGCACGACCTCTACCTCGAGCTCGCGCAGTACGAGGACGCGTGCGAGGCCAACAACGGCCTCACCGCGCAGGAGCACGACCAGGTGGTCAAGGCGCGTGCTCGCCTCGGGGCTGCAGGCCGTCAACATGCCGCAGGAGTGGGGCGGCGCCGGGCTCACGATCCTCGAGCAGGTCGTGGTGCAGGAGGAGCTCGGCAAGCTGACCAACGCGCTGTGGGACGCGGTGTGGCGGCCGGCGAACGCGCTGCGCTTCTGCACGCCGGAGCAGCGGACCCGCTACCTCGAGCCGGTCATCCGCGGCGAGATCCGCGACGCGTACGCCGTCACCGAGCGCGACGCCGGCTCGGATCCGCAGAGCATCGTGACCACCGCGGACAAGGTCGACGGCGGCTGGCTGATCAACGGCGAGAAGTGGTTCGTCACGGTGGGCGACCACGCGACCTTCCTCATCGTGCTCGCCAACGCGGGCGCAGACCGTCGCCCCACGCTGTTCCTCGTCGACAAGGACTCGGCCGGGGTCGAGATCGCGCGGGTGCCGCGCTTCATGCACACCTTCGTCTACGAGCACCCGGAGTTCGTGTTCAGCGACGTGTTCGTCGGCGACGACAAGCAGCTCGGCGAGATCGGCGAGGGCTACGACATCACCCGAGGCTGGTTCACCGAGGAGCGGCTCATGATCGCCGCGCGCACCATCGGCGCGGCGGAGCGGGCTCTCGGGCTCGCGCGCGACTGGGCCGTGTCGCGCGAGCAGTTCGGCGAGCCGATCGCCAACTTCCAGATGATCCAGGCGATGCTCGCCGACTGCGCGGTCGACATCGCGGTGAACAAGGCGTTCTACCACCAGGTCGCGTGGGAGATCGACAACGGCGCCGACCGCAAGACGGTGCACGCCAAGGCGTCGGTCGCGAAGCTCGCCGCGTCCGAGGCCTCGGGGCGCGTCATCGACCGCTGCGTGCAGATCTTCGGCGGCCGCGGCTACGACCGGTCGTACCCCGTGGAGCGGCTCTACCGCGAGCTGCGGGTCGACCGGATCTGGGAGGGCACCTCCGAGATCCAGCGGCTCGTCATCGCCAACGAGCTCGTCAAGCGCGGCACCGGCTCCCTGCTCTCCTTCCCCACGGCCTGAGCAGGGTCCGGGCACGCCGTTCCGCGTCCGTAGACCGGACGGGTGAATCGGGCGCGCGGTGTAACGGGGTGCTCTCGGTGGGCGTTCCTCAGCGGGGACGCACGTCGCGTCCGCCGTACCAGGAAGGACCGCCTCATGCGTCTCGTCCGCACGCTGGCCGCCGCGACCATCTCCGCCGCTCTCGTCGCCGCGCCGCTGGCCGCCTCGCAGGCTGCTCCCAGCACAGATGCCAAGAAGTCGCCGACCGCCAAGCCGAAGTTCGCCGTGACCAAGCTCGTCGTGGTCGGCAAGAAGAAGACCTACGACGTCACCGCTGCCGACGCCGTCGTCAAGGTCCGCGTCCAGGTCAAGGACAAGGACAAGAAGTTCAACCCGGCCTCGGTCAAGCTCGTCGTCGTCGAGAAGGTCGCCGGCACCGTGGTCGACACGATCACGGTCTCGGCCCGCAAGGTCGGTGCGAGCAAGGTCGTGAGCAACTGGCTCGGCAAGGTCACGGTCCCGAAGGGCTCGCCCGCCGCGACCTACTGCCTGAAGATCGTCAAGGTCGACGACGCGAACCCGGACACGCTTCCGGTGCTCGCCACCGCGAAGGGCCTCGCCGGCCGCGACTGCTTCGTGGTCACCAACACGACCGTCTGATCGACCGCTCAGCGTTTCCGAGGGGGGAACGCATCGAGGCCCGCTCCGGCACGCCGGGGCGGGCCTCGACGCGTCCGGGCGGTCGGACGGGGTGGCAGCGTCAGCCGGCGTCGTGCTGGCCGAACAGGTCGAGCAGCTCGCCGACCTCGTGATCGGCCTCGGCCGGGTGCCGGAAGGGCTGCCCGGGGTGCAGGACGTAGGTGTTGCGGCGCCCCTCGCGGATGCGCGTCACGTACCCGGCCGCCTCGAGGTCGCCGACGATCGTCTGCGCTGCGCGCTCGGTGATCCCTGCCTCGGCTGCCAGGTCGCGCAGGCGCGCGTCGGTGTTGCGCGCGATGAGCAGCAGCAGCCGACCGTGGTTGGTGAGCAGGGTCCAGGACCGGCTCGGGGTTCCCTCAGGCGCTGCCACGGGGACAGTCTGGTGCAGGAACGGCGTCGCCGCTGCTCGCGGCGCGCATCTGATCGGCATCTCTATACACGAAATAGATTTCGTGTATTCTCCTTCCTATGTTCTTCCTGCGCAGCGTTCGCGTCCTGCTCGTGCTCGCCGCCCTGGCGGCCGGCGGCCTGCTGGCGGTCCGTCTCGCGGCGGGCGGCGACGCCTCGGTCGCGCCCCGGCGCTCGTGCCCGCCGTCCTGCTCGTGCTCGTCACCGGCATCGGGGCCCTCGTCGCGGCGTACGCCGTGCGCAACCTGGCGGGCCAGCAGCGCCTCGCCCGGTTCGCGCTCCTCCAGCTGGTCGCCGTGGCCGGGCTCGCGGGGGCGGTGCTGAGCCCCACGCTGCCGCTGCTCGCGCTCGGCTGGACCGTCGGCGGACTGGCGATGGCGGGGCTGGTGGCGCACGCCGGCACCCCGGACGCGCGCCGCGCCGCCGCCGTGGTGCGGACCCGGCTGCTCGCCGGCGACGCCCTGCTGTGGGCCGGCGTCCTGGTGGTCGGGCTGGGGCTGGGGACCTGGGAGGTCGCCGGCCTCGGTGCTGCCGTGCAGGCGGCCCCGGCCGGCTGGGTGCTCGCGGCCGCGGTGCTCGTGCTGCTCGCCGGCGCGGCGCGCAGCGCTCTCGTGCCCGCGCACCGCTGGCTGCCCGAGACCGCCGCGGCGCCGTCGCCCGTCAGTGCGCTGCTGCACGCCGGTCTCGTCAACGGCGTCGGCGTGCTCGCCCTGCTTCTCTGGCCGCTGGTCTCGGCGTCCGCCGTGGCCCGCGGCCTGCTGCTGGTGCTCGCCGTCGCGAGCATCCTGCTGGCCACCGCGCAGCTGCGCACCCGCCCGGACGTGAAGGGCCGCCTCGCCGCGTCGACCTCGGCGCAGATGGGGTACCTCGGCGTGCAGGTCGCACTCGGGCTCCCCGCAGCCGTGCTCGCCCACCTCGTCGGCCACGGTCTGTGGAAGGCCTCGCTCTTCCTGGGTGCCGGTGGCACGGTGTCGCGCGAGCGCGCGAGCGTGCCCACGGCTCGGCCGGGCTCGCGCCGACGCCTGCTTCCCCTCGTCGGCGACGCGGCGGTGGGCGTCGCGGCCGTCACGCTGCTCGCCGTCGTGCCGGGGCCGTGGGGTCCCTCGCTGCTCGAGGGCCCGGCTTCGCTGGTGCCGTGGGCCGTCGCCGCTCTCGCGGCGACCGTCGCCGTCCGCGCGGCGCGCGAGCAGCGCCACGGCGGCCGCGTCCTCGGGTACGCCGCTGTGCTCGTGCTCGGTGCGGTCGCGGCGTACCTGCTCGGTCTGCGCCTGCTCACCGCCGTGGTCGAGGCGACCGTGCCCCTCGCGACGCCGCGCTGGGGCGAGCCCGGTTCCCTCGGGGTGCTCGCGGTCGTGGTCGCGCTGGTGGCGATCGCGGTGGTCGCCTGGCGGGTCGACGCCGCGGTGCGTGCCGGTCGTCGACCGCGGCTCGTCGCCCTCGTGTCGCGCACCTCGCTGCCGCCGGCCACGGCCGCGGAGCTGGTGGGCGGGCGGGCCCAGGCGGCGGTCGCCGCGGTGCCCGACACGTCGAGCGCCGACGTCGACCGCGCGCGCGTGCAGGTGCGGGTGGCCTGCGACCTCGTCGCCCCGGTGTGGCCGCTCGACGCCTTCGTGGCCAGCAGCCCGCTGGCCGGTCTGGAGTCCCTCTCCTTCGACGACGCCCTGCAGGTCGCGGCCGGGGCCTGGGGTTCGGCGACGGGACCCGACGCAGCGTCGCTGCGCCGGGCGATCGAGCGCGGGCGGATCTCGCCGGCGGACGTCGACGACGCGCTGGTCGCGGCCGGGCTGGCTCCGACCCCGGACGTCGTCGGCGGCGGGCGCTCGATGCCGCGCGTGATGGTGGCGCGCCACCTCGTGCTCGCCGACGACAGCCCGTCCCCGTCTGTCGTGCGGCGCACTCCGCTCGACCTGCTCGCCGATGCGGACGCTGCCGGTGCCCGGGCGGCGCGGCGGGCCCGCACCCTCGGCGACCACCTGGCCGCGCGGGCGGCCGGCTCGACCGACTGGCCGAGCCCGCGCAGCATGTGGGCCGCCCTGCGCGCCGACGAACCGGGCCTCGACGCGGCCCTGTGGGTCGACGGCGCCGCGGCGGCCGTCGCCGCTCTGCCCGAGGAGCCCGACGCAGCGGTGGCCGCCCTGCTCGACCGGCTCGGCGTGCCGGACGACGCTCGAGTCGGGTTCCTCGGCCGCGTCCTGGCGCGCGACCCGGGCTGGCCCGCGCACCTCGCGTGGCGCGCCCGCACCGGCGTGCCGCTGTCCGGGGAGTCGGGCGCGGAACCGCTCGCCCCCGCGCGCGACCTCCTCGAGCTCGTCGCCGTCCGGCTCGCCCTCGAGGTGGTCGTCGTCGGCGCCTGCGCCCCGACGGTGCTGGGGACACCGGGACGGTGGAGCGCACTGCCCTGGCCGACCGGGCCGAGCGACGCCGATCGGCGCGACGCCGCCCGCGCGCGCGGCGCTGCGGCGCTCGGCGTCGACGCCGGGTCGCTGACCGAGGACGAGGCCGAGGCGCTCGTCGGCGTCGTCCGCGAGGTCGAGGCGCTGGGCCTCGACAGGGTCCGGCGTACCGCGTGGGAGGAGTCGTGGCGGGCACCGGTCGTCGCGGACCTCGCGGACCGCGCCCGTGAGCTGGTCGGGGACGGCAGGGCTCTCGGCGTACCGGCGGGCGAACCGCGCAGCGACGCGCAGGTCGTCACCTGCATCGACGTGCGATCCGAGCGGCTGCGCCGCCGGCTCGAGGCCGCGGGGCCGTGGGAGACGCTCGGGTTCGCCGGGTTCTTCGGGCTGCCGCTGATGCACGTGTCGGCGTCCGGGGTCAGCAGCGAGCGGTGCCCGGCGATCCTGCGGCCGAGCGTGACGGTCCGCGAGACGGCCGGAGCGGCGCACGGCGCCGCGTGGACGACGGTCGAGACCACCGAGTCCGCGCACGCCGTCGAGCAGCGGCCCTTCGCGCCGTTCGCCCTCGCCGAGGCGGCGGGCTGGGTCGTCGGCCCGGTGTCGATCGCGCGCACCGCGACGCCGGCCGCGTGGCAGCGGGCGAGCGAGGCCACCGAGCGCCGGCTGGGCGCCCCTGCCCACGGTGTCCTCGGTGTCCTGCAGCAGGAGAGCGGCGGCTCCGGCTTCGACCTCGCCACCGCCGTCGATCACGCGGCCGGCTTCCTGGGCGCCGCCGGCCTGGACGACCTCTCGCCCCTCGTGGTGCTGTGCGGCCACGGCGGCCACGCGGCGAACAACCCGCACGTGGCGGCGTACGACTGCGGCGCCTGCGGCGGGCAGTCCGGCGACGTGAGCGCCCGCGCCATGGTCGCCGTGCTCAACGATGCCCAGGTGCGCGCCGGCCTCGCGGACGCCGGTGTCGTCGTTCCGGCGAGCACGTGGTTCGTCGCCGCCGTGCACGACACGACGCGCGACCGGGTCGAGATCCTCGACGAGCAGACCGTGCCCGTCTCGCACCACGACGTGCTCGCGCGGCTCGTGGCCGACCTCGCGGTCGCGTGCGACGGTGTCGTCGCCGAGAGGTACGCCGCCCTGCCGGACGCGCCGCGGACCTCGTCGCACGCGTCGTCGTCGGCGGCACCTCGACCGTCGTGCGGTCGACTGGGCGCAGCCCCGACCCGAGTGGGGCCTGGCGGGGAACGCGGCGATCGTCATCGGCCCGCGGGCGCTGACCTCGACGCTCGACCTGGACGGCCGCGTGTTCCTGCAGAGCTACCGGGCCGACCTCGACCCCGACGGTGGCGCGCTCGAGGCCCTGCTCACCGGCCCGCTCGTCGTCGCGCAGTGGATCAGCATGCAGTACTGGTGCTCGACGGTGGACCCCGAGCGGTTCGGCGCGGGCGACAAGACGACGCACAACGTCCTCGGCGGGTCCGACGGCCACCCGAGCGCGCTGTCCGGTGTGATCACCGGGGCGCGGGGCGACCTGCGCATCGGGCTGCCCTGGCAGGCGGTCTCGGAGCACGCGCCGGTCGACGGCCGCTGGGTGGAGGAGCCGACCCACGAGCCGCTGCGCCTGCTCGCGGTCGTGTGCGCCTCGCCCGACGCCATCGACGCCGTGCTCGCCCGGCACCCCGAGGTGGCGCGTCTCGTGCTCGGCGAGTGGATCACGCTGATCAGCGTCGACCCGGCCTCGGGGGAGCTGCGCAGGAGCGACCCGCGCCGCGGGTGGGTCCCCTCGACGGTCGCCCCGTCGGTGCTGGTCGGCGGGTGACCACCGCCTGACGATCCCCGCCCCGTCGACGGGGCGGGCCGTCCGAGCACCCCGGCGAGTCCGCGTCGCGCATACCCCGAGGGGTATCATCGGACCCATGGCCACCAGCACCGGACCCCAGACCACGACGGCCCCCGGCACGCTGCGGACGTGGCATCCCGGCTGGACCGGTGTCGCCCTCGGCACGGCCGGGACCGCGGCCGCGGGGCTCGCCGATCCGGTGCCTGGGTTCCCTGTCGACGTCTGGCTCGGGGCGGTGCTCGCCGCGGTGGCCACGATCGTCTCGGTCGTGCTCGCGATCGCGCTGGTCCTGCGGATCGTGCGCCACCGGGAGCACGCGTCGAACGACCTCGCGAACCCGGGCATGGGTGCGCAGTACGGCACGGGGCCGGCGGCGCTCATCGTCGTGGCCCTGACCTGGGCACAGCTCGCTCTGCTCGGCTGGCTGCCGACGTGGACGTCGTGGGCGGTCGCCGTCCTCCTGGTCCTCGGTGTCGCGTCGGCTCTGCTCATCGGCGTGGGCTTCTTCCACCGGGTGGTGGCGCGCGACGAGGTGCCGATGGCAGCGATCACCGGGGCGTGGTTCGTCCCGATCGTCGTGCTGGTGCTGGTGCCGAGCGTGGTGACGCGGCTCGCGCTGCTGGACGCCTCGTGGGCATCCACCACGATGCTCGCTCTCGCCGCGGCAGCCTGGGGCGCGGGGATGATGCTGTTCCTCGTGCTCGCGCCGATCATCGGGTGGCGGCTGCTCACCGGCCCCCCGCCGGTCGCTCACGCCGCGCCGTCCTGGTGGATCTGGCTCGCCCCGGCCGGCGCCGGCGGGCTGGGCGCGATCGCGGTGAGCCGGATGGCCGCCCTGGTGGTGGGCGGCGAGGCGGTGCGCGCGGTGCTCCCGCTGCTCGGGCTCGTCGTGGCCACCGCTCTGTGGGGGTTCGGCCTGTGGTGGTCGATCCTCGCGACGCGCGCCGTGCTGGCGGCGCGGTCGACGCACGGCGGCCTGCCGTTCCACGTGGGCACCTGGGGATTCGTCTTCCCCTCCGCGGCCATGACCTTGCTGACCGTCGAGCTCGGCCGCTCGTGGGACTCTGCGGGCATCACGGCGTTCGGCGCGCTGCTGTGGGCCGGCCTGCTGGTGCTGTGGCTGGTGGTCTCGTGGCTCACGGTGCGCGGGCTGCGCGATCGCAGCATCCTGGCCCGCTGAGCTCGGCAGGTCAGACGTAGGAGTGGCGGTGCAGCCACCGCATCGAGAACCCGCCCCAGATCGGCGGCAGGTAGAACGTGATGAGGCGGAAGGCGATCGCGGTGGACATCGCCACGGCGCTCGGTACGCCGACCGCCTGGAGCCCCGCGGTGTAGCCGGCCTCCGCGACGCCCATGCCGCCCGGCACGGGCATGAGCCCGGCGAACAGACTGACGGCGGTGTTGATGAGGATGAGCTGCGAGAGCGACGCGCTGGAGTCGAACGCCGCCAGGCACATCCCGAGGATGATCGCTTGCAGCACCTGGGCCACGAGGTTGCCGCCGAGCATCATCGACACCTTGCGCGGGCTGCGCAGCACCGAGGCGGCGCCTCGGAACTCGCCGGCCTGCTCCCGGATCGAGGCGACGGCCCTGGGGCCGAACGAGAACAGGCGCGCGCGCAACCGCGGCACGATCAGGGACACGATCAGTCCGATGACGACCAGGGCGACGGCGATCTCCAACGCCGACGGGCCGCTGGACGTGTCCGAGGACGACGAGGACGAGCTCTGACCCGTGACCGAGCTGGTGAAGCCCGGGAAGCCCGGACAGCAGGATGATCGCGAGCAGCGCCACCTGAACGGTGAAGCCGCTGAAGCTGTCGATCATGCCCATCGAGATCGCGGCGCCGGGTGCGATGCCGAACTTCTCGAAGAAGCGCACCTCGAGCGCGAGTCGTGCCGCGGTCGAGGGCAGCGTCAGCGCGATGAACTGGATCGCGTACTGCAGCAGAAGCACAGGGCCGTAGCGCAGCGGCGCCATCGAGGCGCCCATCGTCGAGAAGGCCATGGCCATCTGCACGGTCGGGGCCAGCAGCAGGGCGGCGGTGAGCCAGGCCCAGTTCGCGCTCTGCAGCTCGGCCCAGATCGCCGAGAAGTCGACGTTGAGCAGCTTGGAGATCACGAAGTAGGTGAGGACGCCGATACCCACCACGAGCAGGAACGACTTCCACGTGACGCGCTGGATCTTCTGCAGCTCGGGCCGCTCGACCCCGGTCGCGGCGATCGCTGCCTGGACGAGGTCGCCGAGCGTCCACTCGCCGTCGGCGATCGCCCGCCGGGTGGACCGTCCCAGGACCGCGGGCTGGAGGTAGGGGAGCATCTCCGCGACGCCGTCGACGCCGATCACGTCGAGCGCGGCGGCCAGGGAGCGGTCCTGGTCGGTGAGGATGGCGGTGGTGACCAGGAGCCTCGCGCGGTCGGTGAGTATGTCGCCCTGAGTCGCCGCGACGACGGCCTCCCCGAGGTCGCCGAGCGCCACGCTCCCGTCGTTGCGCAGCACGAGCCGCTCGCCGTCCACCCGGCCGTGCGCGATGTCGATGGCGTGCAGGCTCACCAGCGAGCGCCACGTGGCGCGCAGGAGCTCGTCGTCCAGCGCATCGGCCGGCAGGTGCGAGAGCGGCCTGCCGCTCACCTCGTTGACGAGGACGGCGTCGCCGTCGACCGAGCGGCCCACCGCGACGACCGGCAGGACCGGCACCCCGGCCCGCTCGGCCAGCAGCGTCGCCACCGCCTCGTGCTCCACCAGGGCCAGACGGCCGGACCCGAGGTGCGGGCGCTCGCCGCGGCGCCACATGGCGGTCCAGATCGACGCCAGGAACTGCCCGTCCCAGGCGTCGCGGCCGTAGACCTTGACCAGCAGCTCGTCGCGGTCGGAGGTGTCGGCGTCGAACAGCGCCACGCCGGGCACCTGCACGACGGCGTCGGTGACGTCGACGACGTCCACGCCGAGGTCGGCCAGTGCGTCGTGCACCTGGTCGGCGCTCGGGCGACCGCCCGGCGAACCGAACACCAGGTGCGTGACGGCGGCGGCGACCACTCCCACCGCGAGGCCCGCGACGACGTCGAGGACGACCGCGATGCCCAGCACGAGTGCCGCGATCGCCCCCATCGTGATCACGATCCGACCGAGCCAGCGCAGAGGCCGGGTCACGTGCGGCGAGGCGGTGATGACCACGGCGGTGACCACGGCGAGCCGCATCGCGAGGTAGACCGACGGCGGCTCCGCCGAGGTGAACGCGCGCCACGTGTCCGACCAGCTGGTGCCGCTCGCCAGGCTCACCAACGCCGCGAGCCCGAAGGCGAGCACACCGGCGACGAGGTAGTCGACGAGCAGACGGCGGCGTCCGGGTCGCACCAGCGCCGCGGCGAGGATCACGACGCCCCACAGCACCAGCACGAAGTAGCTGACGCTCCAGGCCCAGGTCGCGAACCCGGGGAACTCCTTGATCAGCGAGGAGACCGCGTTGTCGAGGCCGGTCGGGCCGGGGGCGGCCACCGCCGTGACGGCGAGGAGCAGGAGTCCCAGCACCAGCAGCATGACGTCGGTGGGACGGCGTACCCGGGGCGCGTCGGCCTGCGAGGAGTAGAACCGGATGCCGGTCAGTCGGTGCAGCGGACGAGCCAGCGACGCGGCGGTGAGACCGGTGCTGCGGGGGTGCGCATCCTCGCCCCGCGACCGGTCATCCGTGCTCGTCAACGATCTGCCTCCCGTCGGCACGACCGCTGCCTCGGTCGCCGCGATTGTGGCAGACCGAGGCGCGACTGAACGGCATCCCGCGCATGTCGCCGGCGCCGGTCGGCGACGGCTGCTCGGGCCGGCTCGGGATTCGCGGGGTTCGGGCAGCGCCGACCGACGGGAGCATGGAGGATCGGCGGGTGACCCACGTCCTCGCGATCGACCAGGGGACCTCCGGCACGAAGGCCGTCGTGGTCTCCGACGACGCCGTGCTCGGGCTCGGCGAGGTGCCCGTGCGGCCGGCGTACCTCGACGGCGGCGCCGTCGAGCAGGATCCCGGCGCGCTCCTCGACTCGGTGCTCGTCGCGGGTCGCGCAGGCGGTCGCCGCGGCGGGCGTGCCGATCGACGTCGTCGACGCTGGCCAACCAGGGCGAGTCGGTGCTGGCGTGGGACCCGCGCACCGGCGACCCGCTCACCCCGGTCGTCGTGTGGCAGGACGGTCGCGCGCAGGAGGTGTGCGACGACCTCGCGCGAGCACGCCGAGCTCGTCGCGGCGCGCACCGGCCTGGTGCTCGACCCCTACTTCTCGCGCGCCGAAGCAGGCGTGGGTACGACGCCACCTCACGCGCGACGGCGTGGTCACGACCACCGACGCGTGGCTGCTGCACCACCTCACCGGCGAGCTCGTCACCGACGTGTCGACGGCCAGCCGCTCGCTGGTGACCGACCTCGGCGACGGGCGAGTGGGACGACGAGCTGCTCGAGCTGTTCGGCCTCGCCGACGAGCGCATGCCGCGGATCGTCGCCAACGACGAGATCGCGGGCGACGACCTCGGCTTTCGGCGGCGACGTGCCGGTCGGCGGCCTCGTCGTCGACCAGCAGGCCGCGCTGCTGGCGCAGCGGTGCCTGGCGCCGGGCGAGGCGAAGTGCACGTTCGGCACGGGCGCTTTCCTGCTCGCCAACGTCGGCGCCGCAGCCGCGGCTGTCGCGCTCCGGACTCACCACGTCGGTCGCCTGGCGGGTCGCGCGGCGACGACGGCGTACTGCGTCGACGGGCAGGTCTTCACGGCCGCCTCGGCGGTGCGGTGGCTGCAGGACCTCGGACTGGTCGCGTCGGCCGCGGAGCTCGATGCGGTGGCGGCGGACGACGCCGGCGGCGTGCTCGCGGTCCCGGCCTTCGCCGGCCTCGGCGCGCCGTGGTGGCGCGCCGGACGCGACGGCGTCGTTCACCGGCATGACGCTGTCGACGGGCCGCGGCGAGCTCGTGCTCGCGGTGCTGCAGGGGATCGCGGCGCAGGTCGCCGAGCTGGTGCGCTGGTGGGCGCCGACACGGGCACGCCGCTCGCGCGACTGCGCGTCGACGGCGGGCTCACGCGCAGCCGCGTGCTCATGCAGGCGGTCGCCGACCTGATGCAGGTCGAGGTCGACGTCTACCCGTCGCCGCACGCCACCGCCGCTCGGCGCGGCGGCGCTGGCGCGCACCGCGCTCGACCCCGGGCTCGCGCTGGCCGACGCCGTCGACGCCGTGGCAGCCCGACGAGGTCTACGAGCCCGCGTGGTCGGCCGACCGCGCGGGCGACTTCCGCGCGCGCTGGTCGCGCGCGCAGCGGCGGTGCGCTGAGATGGTCGACGTGAGCACCGACGGCACCGCGCTTCGACGTCGTCGTCGATCGGCGCGGGCCTCGTCGGGTCGGCGCTCGCGCGGGCGCTGTCGGCGTACCGCCTGAGGGTCGCGCTGGTCGAGGCCCGCGACGACGTCGGCGACGGCACGAGCAAGGCCAACACCGCGATCCTGCACACCGGCTTCGACGCGACGCCGGGCACGCTGGAGTCGCGGCTGGTGCGCCGCGGCTACGAGCTGCTCTCGGCGTACGCCGTCGACGCGGGCATCCCGGTCGAGCGCACCGGCGCGCTGCTCGTGGCCTGGGACGAGGAGCAGGCGGCCGCGCTGCCGGCGCTGCAGGCCAAGGCGGTGACCAACGGGTACGACGCGCACGCGGCTCGTCGGCGCCGACGAGGTGTACGCCGCCGAGCCGCACCTCGGGCCGGGCGCGCTGGCCGGCCTCACGGTGCCCGACGAGTCGATCACCTGCACGTGGACGGTCACGCTGGCGCTGGCCACCGACGCCGTGAACCGCGGAGCCGAGCTGCTGCTCGGGCACGCGGTGCGCGCGGTCGAGGTCGGCGACGATCGCGACCGTGGTGCACACCTCGCGCGGCGAGCTCACGACGCGCTGGGTCGTCAACGCGGCAGGGCTGGGCAGCGACCTCGTCGACCGCATGGTCGGCTACGACGCGCTTCACGATCACGCCCCGCAAGGGCCAGCTGATCGTCTACGACAAGCTGGCGCGGCACCTCGTCAACAGCATCGTGCTGCCGGTGCCCACCGCGCTCGGCAAGGGCGTGCTGGTCAGCCCGACGGTCTACGGCAACGTCATGGTCGGCCCGACGGCGGAGGACATCGACGACCGCACCGACACCGCCACCACGGCGGAGGGTTTCGCGTTCCTCACCGGCAAGGCGGCGACGCTCGTGCCCGCGCTGCGCGCACGAGGAGGTCACCGCCACGTACGCCGGTCTGCGCGCGGCGAGCGAGCACTCCGACTACGTCGTCGACGTCGACGCGGCGCAGCGCTACGCCGCTCGCCGGCGGCATCCGCTCGACCGGCCTGACGGCGAGCATGTCGATCGCCGAGCACCTCGTCGACGCCATGCGGGCCGCCGACGCGCTGCCGTTCGTGCGAGCGCGACGACCTGCCGCCGACCGTGCGCATGCCGAACCTCGGCGAGGCGTTCCCGCGACCGTACCAGGACGGCGCGCGCATCGCGGCCGACCCGGAGTACGGGCGCATCGTGTGCTTCTGCGAGCGCGTGACCGCCGGCGAGATCCGCGACGCCTGTCCGTCGACGATCCCGGCCGCGCAGCATCGGCGGGCTGCGGCGCCGTACGCGCGCGATGAACGGGCGATGCCAGGGGTTCTTCTGCGGCGCCGAGGTCGCCGAGCGGCTCGAGCGAGGTGCTCGACCATGACGGTGCGAGAGGTGCGCACGCCGCGCGTGCGTCGTCGTCGGCGGCGGTCCCTCGGGTCTGCGCGCGGCAGCCGATCTCGCGCCGCGGGTCGGCGGCGAGGTGCTCGTGCTCGAGCGGGAGGCGCGTCGCCGGCGGCGTCCCACGGCACTGCGACCACCTCGGCTACGGGATGCGCGACCTGCGTCGCGTCACCACCGGTCCGCGCGTACGCCGAGGCGATGCGCCGACGCGCCGAGGAGTCCGGCGCGCGCATCCTCACCAGCGCCACCGTCACCGGCTGGGCGGGGGAGCGGTCGCTGGAGGTCACCTCGCCCGTCCGGCCGACTGCGCGTCGACGCCGAGGCCGTCGTGCTCGCGACCGGCGTGCGCGAGCGGCCCCGCGCCGCGCGGCTCATCCCGGGCACGCGCAGCCGCGGCGTCTACACGACAGGTCAGCTGCAGAACGTCGTGCACCTCAAGCACGGGCGCGTGGGCAGCAGAGCCGTCGTGGTCGGCGGCGAGCTCGTGAGCTGGTCGGCGGTGCTCACCCTGCGCGAGGCGGGCTGCGCGACGGTCCTCATGGCCACCGAGCAGCCGCGGCCCGACTCGTACGCCGCGCTCGAGCTGCTCGGTCGAACCGCGCTGCGCACTCCTGTCGCCACCGGCGTCCGCATCGCGCGGATCCTCGGTTCGCCGGACGTCACCGGCGTGGAGCTCGAGCAGATCGCCGACGGGACGCCGCCGGGTCGTCGAGTGCGACACCGTCGTGGTCACCGCCGACTGGATCCCGGACAACGAGCTCGCGCGCTCCGCAGGCATCTCCGTCGACGCCGCCAGCGGGTCGCCGCGCGTCGACGCGTCGCTGCGCACCGAGCGGGCCGGGGTCTTCGCGATCGGCAACCTCGTGCACCCGGCCGACACCGCCGACGTCGCGGCCCTCGACGGCGCGGCGGTGGTGCCGCACGTGCTGGCGTTCCTGCGCGGCGAGCGGCCTGCGCCGTCGACGTACGTCGACCTCGTCGCGGAGTCGCCGCTGCGCTGGGTCAGTCCGTCGCGCCTGGCGGTCGACGACGGGCCGCCGCCCCGGGGCCGCCTGCTGCTGTGGTCGGACGAGCACGTGAACCTGCCGACGGTCGTGGTGCGCCAGGACGGACGCGTCGTCTCGCGCACGCGGCTGCCGTGGCCGGCGGCACCGGGCCGAGTCTTCCGGGTGCCGTCGTCGGTGCTCGACGCCGTCGACCGTCGCGGGGGCACGGTCTCGATCGGCCTTCACGGGCGTGGCGCGTGACGTCGTCGCTCGTTGCTGCGAACGGGTGACGCCGGGTTCGACACGCGACGGCAGGACGGTTCCCCTCGACCCGTGGCCCCGGCGAGCGGCATGCTCGTTCCGGCGGGGGCACCACGAGGGCGAGGAGGGTCCGTGGAGAGCGCCGCGCTGACCCGCGTGCCGGGGAGCCCTCCGTACCTGCTCGCCCTGCGCGCCGACCTGCTGCGCTTCGCGGCGCGGTCGCGCGACCCGCTCGGGTTCGGCTGGCTCGACGACCACGGGCTCGTCGACCCGACCCGCACCGTCCAGCTGTGGATCACGTGCCGGATGACGCACGTCTTCTCGCTCGCCGTGCTGGCCGCCGAACCGCCCGCGGTCGGGGGCCCGGATGCCGCGGAGCTCGAGGACCTCGCTGCCCACGGGGTCGCGTCGCTGCTCACGTCGTTCGCCGACGCCGAGCACGGCGGCTGGTTCGCGGAGATCGCGCCCGAGGGCCCCGTGGTCGAGGAGAAGTCGGCGTACGCGCACGCCTTCGTGGTGCTGGCTGCGACCTCCGCAGCGGCGGCGGGCATCGACGGCGCCGACCGGCTGCTCGCCGACGCGCTCGAGGTCTCGGGGCGCAGGTTCTGGGACGACGAGCACGGCATGGTCGTCGACTCGTGGAACCGCGACTGGACGGTGCTCGACCCCTACCGCGGCATCAACGCCACGATGCACACCGTCGAGGCCTACCTCGCCGCCGCCGACGTCACCGGCGACGCGCGTGTGGGTCGAGCGGGCCGTCCGCATGGCGCGACGGCTGCGCGACGTCGCCGAGGCGCACGCGTGGCGGATCCCCGAGCACTTCGACGAGGCGTGGATGCCGCTGCCGTCGTACAACCTCGACACGCCGGCCGACCCGTTCCGGCCGTTCGGCGCGACGATCGGGCACGGGCTCGAGTGGGCGCGGCTGCTGGTCGCGACGGCGGCCACCGCCGAGGCGCACGGACGCGGCGACCTGGTGGCCGACGTCGACCTGACCGATGCTGCCGTGCGGCTCGCCGATCGCGCGATCGCCGACGGGTGGGCGGTCGACGGCGCCGACGGCTTCGTCTACACCACCGACTGGGAGGGCGTTCCGGTCGTGCGCAACCGCATGCACTGGGTGGTGGCCGAGGCGCTGAACACCGGCTGGGTGCTCGACCAGGCGCTGGGCGAGCCGCGATACGCGCGCCGCTCGAGCAGTGGTGGGCGTACGCCGACGCGCACCTCGTCGACGGGATCGACGGGTCGTGGCACCACGAGCTCGACACCGACAACTCGCCGACCGCGGCGACGTGGAGCGGGAAGCCCGACGCGTACCACGTCTACCAGGCGGCGCTGGTGCCGACGCTGCCGATCACGCCGGTGCTGGCGGTGGCGCTGCGTCGCGCTGCAGGATGAGCGCCATGCTGCCGACCTGGCGATCGGTGCTCGCCCTGGTCGCCCATCCTGACGACGAGTCGTTCGGCCTCGGAGGAGTGCTCGGGGCGTTCGCAGCGTCGGGCTCCGAGGTCTCCGTGCTGTGCTTCACCCGCGGCGAGGCCTCGACGCTGCACGACGGGAACGAGGACCTGGCCGCCGTGCGCGCCCGTGAGCTCGCGGACGCCGCTCACGAGCTGGGCCTCACGGCCGTGCAGCTGGGCAGTCACCCCGACGGCGGTCTCGCGGATGTCCCGTTGGGACTGCTGCACGGCGAGGTTGTCGCCATGGCCGACGCCGTGGCTGCCGACGGCATCGTCGTCTTCGACCCCGACGGCGTCACCGGTCATCCCGACCACCGCGCAGCGTCCGAGGCAGCGCTGTCGGTGGCCGCCGAGCGAGGGCTGCCGGTGCTCGGCTGGACGATCCCCACTCACGTCGCGGAGCAGCTCAACGCCGAGTACGGCGCCGCCTTCACCGGTCACGACGATGCGGACGTCGTGGTGGCGGTGGACCGTGCCAGGCAGCGTCGAGCCATCGCGTGCCACCCGAGCCAAGCGGTTCCCGGGAGCGTGCTCTGGCGGCGCCTCGAGCTGCTCGGCGACGTCGAGCACCTCCGGCACCTGCCACGGGACCCGAAGCCGACCGACTGAGGGCTCAGGCGCAGCCCTGACCGGACTCGCCGCGTATGGAACTCGGGCATCCGGAACCGGTCAAGGCTGAGTGTCTCCGGGCGCCCTCAGCCCGTCGTCCTGGGGCGTCGCGTCGTCCCGCGCCGCGTTGAGCCTGCCGCTCAGGTCCGTCGCGAAGCCCGCGCCGGCTTCGGCGAACACGTCGAACGCGAACTCCACCCCGAGCTGCCGCAGTTCCTGCGCATCGTCGGGATAGCCGGACGTCGCCGCGATGCGTCCGACGAAACCGCGGTCGCGGAGCCGATTCACCGACGCGACGTTCGCCTCGTGCGAGGACATCGTGAGCAGTACCCAGTGCAGGCGCTCGACGAGCCCCTCGGCGCGCGACCAGAACTCGGGATCCGTCGCGTCGCCCACGACGGCTGCGCGTCCCCGCGCGATGCTGCGGGCCACGACGGCCGCGTCGACGTCGACGCCGAGCACCCGGCCCGGACAGTCCGCGTGCATCGCGTCGTAGGCTCGCGACCCCATCCGCCCGAGACCGAACACGACGATGTCCACGTCGTGGACGTGCAGATCCTCGTCCCCGGGTAGCCGTCCGTTGCGCTCGAGCGTCTTGAGTCGGGACCTCCACCGGCCGTATAGGACATCGCCGCGCTCGGCGAGGGGTGCCGAGAAGGCGAAGGAGGCGGCGACGGCCAGCGCGAGAACGGCGACCCATCCGCCGGGCAGCCACGCCGCTGCCACGGCGGCGACCCCAACAACGAGCCCGAACTCGCTGTAGTTGGTCAGGTCCAGGCTGGCCTGCCACGCCGTCCGGGCTCGCACGAACCGCCGCGAGAACAGCGCGAGGTACAGCGCGGTCTTCAGCGGCAGGATCAGGACTAGTGAGGCGGCGACCAGCAGGCCGCTCCCGTCGGGCAGAGCGGTCATGCCCACGCTCAGGAAGAACGCGACGAGGAACAGGTCTTTCAGGCTCAGCAGAGTCTTGTTGAGCTCGTCGGCCTTGGGTCCGCCTGCCAGCAGCATGCCCACGGCGAGGGCGCCGGCGCCGCCCTTGATGCCGACCGCCTCGAAAGCGACGCTGGCCATGAGCGCCGCGCCGACGCCGAAGAGCAGCAGGAGTTCGCCGTGGCCGCTTCGATCCATGGCCGCTCGCATCAACGGCCGCGCCGGGATCAGCAGCAGGAGTAGCCCTGCCCACATGCTGGGCCACGCCCCGGCGGTGGCGGCAAGGACGGCCACCGCCACGACGTCCTGAAGCACGAGCACGCCGATCGCCAGCCGCGCGTGGTGCGTGGACCCCGCTCCGCGGTCCTCCAGCACTTTCACGGCGAACACCGTGCTGGAGAACGACAGCGCCAGGCCGAGCACGAGCGCGGCCCGGGGATCCAGACCGCCGAACGGGCCGACCTGCACGTAGGCCAACAGCCACACGACGGCGGACAAGCCGGCGGTGGCGAGCACGACCTGTGTTACCCCGACCACCCACACCTCAGGACGGGTCAGTTCCCGGAGGCTCAGCTTGAGCCCGATGGTGAACAGCAGCAGGGTGACCCCCGCATCGGCCATCTCCTGCAGGACGGGGCCGCCTTGGGCGCCGAGCGCGTGCAGGGTGAATCCCGCTCCGAGATAGCCGACGAGAGGGGGGAGGCCGAGCGCGCGTGCGGTCAGACCGGCCAGGAAGGCGAAGGCGATCCAGGCGGGATCCGACAACGTCATCTGCCAATCGCCGACATTCATGCGACCGCCCTCGCGCCGCCAGGTGCGTCACCGGGCCGGTTCGCCAGATCCGGCCGTCGACGGGCCGTCAGGACGACAGCGACCGTCTGCGGCTCCTGCCTATCCCGGCCCACGATGTCCCTCCCGTGCGCCCATGCTGACACCACGTCGGCCGCGGGGTGGGTGCCATCCGAAAACCGCTGCCGTGATCGCGGACGCAGCCACGAGGGGCGGGCCGCCGGTCGAACCGCGACCTACTGCGCCGAGGAACGGTAGGTTCGGCCCTGTCGGCCGGTGTCGCAGTCCGTGGCTGCGTCGGCACCCGAACTGGGGCTCACCAACAGCGCGCGGAGGTCCCATGCCGGACGAGTCGCTCGGTCCGGCGAGCGAGGAGCTGGCGGACCGGCTCACGTCGTTGCTGACCCGTGCCGTGGACCGACGGCGTCACGTGCGGCACGGGGCGTTGGTCGTGGCACGCGTGGACGGCGCCTGGCAGTGGCAGGGCGCGCACGGGACGGCGGACGTCGCCGGGACGCCGATGACGACCACCACTCGCTATCCGATCGCGAGTGTCACCAAGCTGTTCGCGGCGACCGTGACGATGCTGCTGTGCGAGCGCAGGCAGCTGGCGCTGACGGACCGGATCGTGGATCTCCTGCCCGGCGCGGTCACCGATCGGCTGCACGTCCTCGACGGGGTGGACCGCACGGAGCTGGTGACTGTCGAGCATCTCCTGTCGCACACCTCGGGCCTGCCGGACTACTTCGACGAGGCTCCCGCAGGCGGCCGGAGCGCCCAGGCGCGCCTGCTGGCCGGCGAGGACGCCCCGGTGCCCTTCGACGAGGTCGTGCGCCTGGTCCGCGACGAGCTCACCCCGCACTTCCCGCCGCAGGACGTCGACGCGCCCAAGCGACGCGCCCGGTACGCCGACACCAACTACCAGCTCCTCGGCGCCGTCCTGGAGGCCGTGGCCGGCCAGCCGCTCCCGACGCTGTTCGACACGCTGCTGCTGCAGCCGCTCGCCCTGGACGACACCGCCTCGTATCCGTACGCACCACGGTCGGGTGCCTCCCCCGAACCGGGTACGGACGTCTGGGCGAAGGACACGGTGCTGCGTCCCGCGGGCGCCCTGCGCCATCAGGTGCCCGACGGGGGCATGATCTCGACGCTCGCCGACCAGGTCCGGTTCATGACGGCGATCGTCTCCGGTGAGGTGTTCGCGGACCCGTCGACCTGGGCGCGGATGCAGGCCCACCCGAACCGGGTCTTCTTCCCCGTCGACTACGGGCTCGGCGTGATGCGTTACGCCCCTGCCCGGTGGATGTCGCCGCTGTTCGCCATCCCGCCCATGGTCGGCCACACCGGATCCACCGCCACGTGGCTGTTCCACTGCCCCGACCTCGGCGTCGTCCTGGCCGGGACGTTCGACGTCGCCTCGCCGCCGCTCCCGTTCCGCTTCCTGCCGCAGGTGCTCCGCGCCGTCGCCACGACCGGCTAAGGGACAGACCCGCTGAGTGACGGGAGCCGTCGTGCATGGGGTGAGTGACGGGAGCCGTCTCGTGGGGCCGCTGCGCGGCGTGGGGCTCCTCCCAAGTCCGCCGGTCACGCCGGGCACGACAGAGGGCCGACGCAAGCGCCGGCCCTCTGTCGTGCATGGGGTGAGTGACGGGACTTGAACCCGCGACCACCGGGACCACAACCAGGTGCTCTACCAGCTGAGCTACACCCACCATGACCGTGCCTCGGGATGGATCACACCCTGACGCACGACCGTGCAGGAGTGTACCGGGGGCCGCGCCCAGGCCCGAAATCCGGCCTCCGCGACCTCCGTCACGTCGGCGCGACCGGCGTACGCCGACCGGCTCGGATCAGGCCTCGAAGGGGGCCAGCACGTGGCGCGAGGCGATCTCGCGCGAGGTGTCGGTGTCCGGGCCGGGCAGCGGGACCAGGACGGCCTCGCGGTAGTAGCGCAGCTCGGCGATCGACTCGCGGGCGTCGGCCAGGGCGCGGTGGTTGCCGCGCTTGGGCGGGGAGTTGAAGTAGACGCGGGGGTACCAGCGGCGGACGAGCTCCTTGATCGAGGAGACGTCGATCAGCCGGTAGTGCAGGTGCGCGTCGAGGGTAGGCATGTCGCGGGCGATGAAGCCGCGGTCGACGTACACGCTCGAGCCGGCCAGCGGCGCCTTGCGGGGGTCGGGGCAGTGCGAGCGGACGTAGTCGAGGACGAGCGCCTCGGCGGCCTCGAGCGTCGTGCCGTGCGGGATCTCCTCGATCAGCCCGGACGCCGTGTGCATCTCGCGGACGATGTCGGGCATCGCGGCGAACGGCGCGTCCGGGGGCCGGATCACGACCGTGACGCCCTCGTCGAGCTCGCGCAGCTCGGCGTCGGTGACCACGCAGGCCACCTCGACCAGGGCGTCCGAGCCCAGCTCGAGGCCGGTCATCTCGCAGTCGATCCAGACGATCCGGTCGCCGGCCTTGCCGTTGGGGGTGCTCGGGGCGGCGTCCGGTGCAGTCGTCATGGCGCCCACCCTAGGCGCTGCCCCGTGACGTCCATCACCCGAACGGCGTACAGATGAACGCGCCCGACGGTCGAAGAACCACACATGGAGTCGCTCGCGGCAGCGGACGGCACGCCTCGGGGGCGTGGTGTGCCGAGCTGGTCGGGGGGTCGCACCGTCATCGCACTGGTGGCGGCCCTCACCGTTCTCGCGGGCGTCGGTGTTCCTGGGGCGGGGGCCCTGGGGACCGCAGGGAGCGACGCATTCTCCGGCGCACCCGCAGTCGTCACCGGGACGGTCGAGCGACTCCATCTCGACGACTTCTCCGCCGCGGCCTCCGCGGACGGGGGAGAGGACGTGCTCACCTTCGTCCGCACCGCCGGCGGCACCGTGCGCGTGCCGAGCTCCGCGCTCGAGCGCGTGCCCGACGGCGCCACCGTGCGCCTCGGGCTCGCGAGCAGCCGCGGGCTGCGGCTCACCCCGGGCGGCGCCGTCTCGCTCGCCCCGACCGCCGCCGAGGCCCGCGACCCCGAGGCCGGGGCCGACATCGCCTCGGTGCAGGTGGTCGCCGGGCGCGCCGCCGGCACCGTCGACACGGGTACGTCGGTGGCGGTGCCCAGCGTCGCGCTCGAGGCCGGGCTCGCCCCGCACCAGGTCACCGTCGTCGTCGTGCGCCCGAGCAACGGCACGGCGCCCACGACGAGCCCGACCACCGTGGCCAACGCGGTGAACAACGCGGTCAGCGACTACTGGTCGACCGTCACCAGCGGCGCGGTGTCGTTCGTGGCGACGGCGTACCCGACGGCCGTCACCACGACCACCACGCCCTGCGCCAACAACGCGCTCAGCGACCCCTGGGCGTTCTGGGACGAGGTCGCCGCCAAGACCGGCTGGACGCAGGGCGCGGGCAAGCACCTCGTCGTCTACTTCGAGAAGCTCGCCGCGTGCGGCGGCACCGCAGGCCTCGGCACGCTCGGCAACGGCGTGGCCTCCGGCGGGATGGTCTGGACCAACGGCCACACCTCCACCGGGGTGCTCGGTCACGAGCTCGGCCACAACCTCGGGCTCGGGCACAGCCAGGAGCTCGACTGCTCGCTCGCCGGCACCCGGATCATGGACGCGCCGGCCGCCTCGTGCGTCGCGCGCTCCTACTGGGACACCCACGACATCATGGCCGTCTCCTGGTGGAACCAGGGCTTCCTCAACGCCTCGCACCTGCGCCGGCTCGGGGTGCTGGAGCCCGGAGCCGAGACGACGCCGACCGCCAGCGGCCAGGTCACGCTCGCGCCGCTCGCCGGCGCCACCGGCCGCCGCGTGCTCACGCTCTCCGACGGCGCGACGCGGTACGTCGTCGAGTACCGCGCCGCTACCGGGCTCGACGCGTGGATGGCCACCGACCCCGGGTGGGGAGCGCCGGGCGTCACGGTGCGCCGCGAGTTCGACCCCGCCTCCGTGCCTGCCGGGATGTCGTTCCCGCTGCACGCGTCGTACCTCCTCGACGGCGACCCGCGCACGGACGACCCCTCCTTCGGACAGCTCAGCGCGAGGCTCCCCGTCGGCACGTGGATGGGCCTCGCAGGCGGTCGCCTCGGCGTGCGCGTGATCTCGCAGAACGCCTCCGGCGCCGTGATCGACTTCCGCACCGGTGCCGGTGCGCCCTCGACCCCGGTCATGTCGGCGACCGGCCCGGTGTCGGCCACCGTCGTCAGCACGCCGCGCGCATCTGTGCGCGTCGGCCCGGTGCCCACCTCGCGCAGCTCGCTGACCGTCCCGCTGCGCTGGAGCTGGACCGTGCGCGTCGGCTCCGGATCGACCACCAAGCGCGGCGACCGCTCGCTCGCGCTGCCGGTCTCCGGCACGCGGGCGACGACGTACCGCGCCTCGGCCGCGAGCATCGCGGGCACCGCGCTGAGCCCCACGGGCACCGCGATCGCGCGCTACGTCGCCGAGAAGCCCTCGGCCACCGTGCGGTACGCCAAGGCCTGGGCCTCCGCCCGCACGCCGGGCGCCACCGGCTCCTCGATCCGGCGCACGACGGCGCTGCGCGGCAAGGTCTCCATGACCGTGACCGGGCGCAGCGTCGGGCTGCTCCTGCAGCGCGGCCCCAAGAACGGCAGGGCCGCGGTCTACCTCGACGGTCGCAAGGTCGCGGTGCTCGACCTGCGGGCCGGCAGCGCGTCGACCCGGATCGCCTGGGCCATCGGCGCTCACCACCACGCGCTCGCACACGGTGTCGGTCGTGAACCTGAGCAAGGGCAAGCGCCTCGGCGTCGACGGCCTCGTCGTCCTTCAGTAGGCCCGCCCCACCTGGCCGCCGGGAGCCGCTGCCGTCACGGCAGGATGGCCCCCATGCGCAGCACAGGTGCCCGACCGTGACCGGGGCGAGCTTCGCCAGCGACAACCACGCCGGCATCCATCCCGACGTCCTCGCCGCCGTCGTCGCGGCCAACGAGGGCTACGCCGTGGCCTACGGCGACGACCCGATCACGGCCGAGGCGGTGCGGCTCTTCCGCCACGAGCTCGGCGACCACGTCGACGCGTTCCCGGTCTTCAACGGCACCGGCGCGAACGTCGTCGGGCTGCAGACCATGCTGCGTCCGTTCGAGGCCGTGGTGTGCGCCGAGACCGCGCACATCAACGTCGACGAGTGCGGTGCGCCCGAGCGGTTCCTCGGCTGCAAGCTCGTCGACGTCCCCACGCCCGACGGCAAGCTCACCGTCGAGATGGTCGACCGCGCGGTGTGGGGGATCGGCGACCCGCACCACGTGCAGGCGCGCGTCCTCTCGCTGACGCAGTCGACCGAGCTCGGCACCGTCTACTCCGTCGACGAGCTCCGCGAGCTCGCCACGTTCGCGCACGGGCGCGGTCTGCTCGTGCACCTCGACGGCGCGCGCATCTCCAACGCGGCGGCAGCGCTCGGCGTGGGGCTGCGCGAGCTCGTCGACCGACACGGGGATCGACGTCCTGTCGTACGGCGCCACCAAGAACGGCGGCCTCGGCGCCGAAGCCGTGGTGGTGCTCAACCCCGACCTGCTCGCGGTCATGCCCTACGTGCGCAAGCAGGCCATGCAGCTCGCGTCGAAGATGCGCTTCGTCTCCGCGCAGCTGGTCGCGCTGCTCACCGACGACCTGTGGCGGCGCAACGCCGAGCACGCCAACGCGATGGCCGCACGCCTCGCGGCCGCGGTCGACGGCGCTCCCGGCGTCACGGTCACCGACGTCGTCCAGGCGAACGCGGTCTTCGCGATCCTCGACCCCGCGGTCACGGCCGCGCTCCAGCAGGAGAACGCCTTCTACGTGTGGAACGAGGCCACCGGCCAGGTGCGCTGGATGACGTCGTGGGAGACCACCGAGGCCGACGTCGACGGCTTCGCCGCCCGCATCCGCGAGCTCGCCGCCCCCTGACCCGAGCCGTGCGCTCTACGGCGGCCCTGCCCTCCGGCGAGCACACATCTCCAGCGGGAGGCCGGGCGGGGGTCGGCGCACGGGACGCCTACGATGTCGGCATGTCCGCGGGCTCGCGCCGGTCGGGACGGGCCCTGCGCCCGGCCCGCGCCCTGCTCGTGTCCGTCGCGGGCATCGGTGTCGGCCTCATCGGGCACGGCGCGGGCGGCGGGTCGCTCGACGACGTTCTTGCCCTCGTGGCGCCCGCCCTGCTCCTCGGGCTCGCCGCAGGCCTCGTCGTCTCGCGCCTGACCTGGACCGCGCCGCGTGTCGCGGCCGCCCTCCTCGCTCAGCAGGCCCTCGCTCACGGGCTGGCCTGGGTCACGAGCAGTCCGGGCAGCGTGCACCCACGCCTCGGTGGTCTCGCCGACTCCCACGCCGCGATGGCCCACGACCACGCCGCGCTCACCCCGCGGATGCTGGCGGCGCACGTCGTCGCGGCCGTCGCCTTCGCCGTGGCCCTGGTGCCCGCCGACCGCGCGCTGAGCATGCTCGCCGCCTGGGTGCGGCGCGTCGTGGTCGTCCTCCGGCCGTCCGTCGTACGCCGCCCGACGGTGGCTCCTCTCCCGTCGCCGGCCCGCCTCCCGGTGCCCGCGCTGCTGCAGCTGTGCGTCATGCGCGGCAACGCGCCTCCCGGGGCGCTCTGCTCCGGATGACCTGATCCCGGCCCGCCGATGCGGTGCCGGGACCTCGTGCACGCCCTCGCCGACCACGGCGTCCGTCCTGGTGACGGCGTCGTCGACGCCTGCGTGCCGTCGGCGTACGCCGATGCCTCCGGAGCCCGAGCCGACCGATCCCACTCGAGCCTGGAGGAGAACTCCGTTGAAGAACCGATCGAACGTACTGACCGCCGCCGTGGCACTCATGGCGGCAACCGTGCTGGCCGCCTGCGGCAGCACGAGCTCGTCGACGACGTCCGCGAGCTCCGACGCTGCGGCGTCCGGCGTCACCGCGTCCGACCCGTGGGTGAAGAGCGCGCCGGACGGCATGACCGCCGCCTTCGTCACGCTGTCGAACCCGACCGACACCGAGCAGGTGCTCGTCTCCGCGACGACGCCGGTCTCGCCGATGGTGCAGCTGCACGAGATGGTCATGCAGGACGGCCAGATGGTCATGCAGGAGAAGAAGGGCGGGATCGCGGTGCCCGCCAAGGGATCCGCGGTCCTCGAGCCCGGCGGCAACCACATCATGCTGATGGGGCTGACCTCGGCGGTGAAGGCCGGCGACCAGGTGCCGCTGACGCTCACCTTCGCCTCCGGCCTCACGGTGGAGATCACCGCGGTGGGCAAGGACTTCACCGGCGCGGAGGAGTCCTACAACCCGTCGCCGTCGATGTCCGGGATGTGACGAGGCCTCCGTCATGAGTGACCACGACGTCACGCGACGACGGCTGCTGACGGGTGGTGCCGCCGTTCTCGGCGGCGCCACCCTCGGTGGCCTCGCCGTCGCGGCGACGACCTCCGACGACACCGCGGCCGCCGAGCAGCCGTGGGGCGTCGACACGCTGCCCTTCCGCGGCGCGCACCAGTCCGGCGTCGAGACGCCGGCCCAGTCGCACGCCTGGTTCGTCGCGCTCGACCTCGTCGAGGGTGCCGACCGCGACGCGCTCGCCCGGCTGCTCGCGCTGTGGACCGACGACATCGAGCGACTCATGTCGGGTCGCGGGGCGCTCGCCGACCAGGAGCGCGAGCTGGCCGGCGTACCCGCGCGCCTCACGGCGACGGTGGGCGTCGGCGCGTCGCTGTTCGCGCGCCTCGGGCTCGAGGCGCACCGGCCGCCGAGCCTGCGCCCGCTGCCCGCCTTCGCCACCGACCGCCTCGATCCGCGGTGGGGCGAGGCCGATCTGCTGCTGCAGGTCGGCGCGGACGACCTGCTCACCGTGGCGCACGCCGTGCGGGTGCTCACGCGCGACGTGCGCAGCATCGCGACGGTGCGCTGGACGCAGCGCGGCTTCGGCCGCGCCCGCGGCAGCGTGCCGAGCGGAGAGACGCCGCGCAACCTGCTCGGGCAGGTCGACGGCACCGTCAACCCGCAGCCCGGCACCGAGGACTTCGGCCGCGTGGTGTGGGCGACCGAGGGGCCGGCGTGGTGGCACGGCGGCACCATGCTCGTCGTACGCCGCATGCGCATGGACCTCGACCGCTGGGAACGGCTCGGCCGGCTCGACCGCGAGCTGGTGGTGGGCCGGCGGCTGGCCGACGGGTCGCCGCTGACCGGCGGGATCGAGCGCGACGCGGTCGACCTCGATGCCGTCGACCGCGACGGGCTGCCGGTCGTGCCCGAGGCCGCGCACGTGCGCGCGGCGCGGGCGCAGTCGCCGGACGAGCGGTTCCTGCGCCGCGGCTTCACCTACGACGACACCGCGGAGCCCGGCGGCGACGCGGGGCTGATCTTCTGCGCGCTCATGGCCGACGTCGACCGGCAGTTCGTCCCGGTGCAGCGGCGGATCGCCGAGGCGGACCTGCTCAACGCGTGGGTCACCCCGGTGGGCTCGGCGGTCTTCGCGCTCCTGCCCGGCTGCGCGCCGGGGGAGCGCCTCGCCGCCGGCCTGCCCCTCTGACCCCCCGAGATGTGTGCTCAGCGGCGGCGCCGCGCGCCGCTGAGCACACACCTCGGGAATGAATGGTTGACGACCGACTGTTCGGCGATATATCGTCGAGCCATCGACCAGACGGATCTGGTCGGATCCCGGGCCTCGAGCCCGGTGGCACTTCTGGAGAGGAGCTCCACCCATGAGTACGTCATCCTTCGCCTTCGGGCCCGCCGGCATGAGCCGCGGCCCCTGGGCCATCCCGGACGAGATCCGGCGCGCGAAGCGCGCCCACATGAGCGGCCACGGTCGCGGGCCCTGGGGTCCGCCGCCGGGGGGTCGCGGCCGACGCGGCGGTCCTGACTGGGGCTTCGGTCCCGGCATGGGCGGCCCCGGCGGCTGGCCGTTCGGCCCCGGCGGTCCCGGTGGCCGCGGCGGTCGAGGCCGTGGGCGTGCGGGTCGCGGCGACGTCCGCACCGCCATCCTGGCCCTGCTGGCCGACGGTCCCCGTCACGGCTACCAGATCATCCAGGACATCACCGAGCGCAGCGAGGGCGCCTGGCGCCCGAGCCCGGGCTCGGTCTACCCGGCGCTCGCCGCGCTGGCCGACGAGGGTCTCGTCGACGACGAGAAGATCGAGGGCCGCAGGGTCTTCGCCCTCACCGAGGCCGGCACCGAGTACGTCGCGGGTCGCGCCGAGGAGTTCGAGAACGTCTTCGACTCCAACTCGGCCGACGCCGAGGACGAGGGCGTGACCGACCTGCGCCAGCTGCTGTTCTCCGTCGGCTCCGCCGCGGTGCAGGTGGTCTCGGCCGGTACGCCGGACCAGGTCGCCGCAGCCCGCACGGTGCTCACCAACGCGCGCCGCGACCTCTACCGCATCCTCGCCGAGGAGGAGTAGGCCCATGAGCAGCCATCCCGGGCCGCGAGGCGGCCGACGACCCGCAGCACACGCCCGGGATGCGCCCCATGCGCGCATCCGACCAGGACCGCACGGAAGCGGTCCTCGCGCTCACCGACCACGTCACGGACGGCCGCCTCGACTCCGACGAGTTCGAGGCTCGGGTGAGCGCGGCGTACGCCGCCACCTACCTGCACGAGCTCGACCCGCTCTTCGTCGACCTGCCGTACGCCGTTCCGCGTGCCGTCGTGCCCGCACCTGCGGGCGCCAGCGGGCGCACGGTCTCCGGGCGTACCCGGTTCGACGGGCGCCGGCCGGTGTTCGCACCGTTGGTCGTGCTCGCGATCCTCGCGACCGTCGCGGTCGCCACGGGTCACCTGTGGCTGCTGATCCCGGTCGCCTGGTTCGCCGTCGTCGGCACAGGTGCACGCCGCCACCACCGCGCACTCCAGCACGGCACACCCCACCGGCGTCCCCAGCACCACCGCTAGACCTCGCGTGATCTTGGTCCCCTTGTCGTTACCCGCTCGGGAAGCGACAACGGGACCAAGATCACGCTTGTCTGTGCAGGCGATCGCCGACCATCTCCGCGTGCGCGGTGCTAGACCTGATCCTGACGGCACGCATCGTGTCCCATCGGCCCTGCGGGCCGTCGCTCGAGTCCGACGACGACTCAGCGAAGGAGCCTGCGATGTCGCGAGACGACCAGCCTGTCGGTGCCACGTCTCCCGAGGGCGCGCACCCCGTTGACGGCGCGCCGATCCCGGGCGCCACACCGAGCCGTTTCCTCCCGCTGCTGCTGGCGATGGCGATGTTCGTCCTGGTCGTCGACACGACGATCATGAACGTCTCCATCTCCGCGGTCGCCGAGAGCCTCGACGCCACGGTCAGCAGCGTGCAGTCGGCGATCGCTCTCGAGGCGCTGGTGTCAGCGGCGTTCATCCTGATCAACAGCAAGCTCGGCGACCTGATGGGCCGCAAGCGGGCCTACGTGATCGGTCTCGTCGCGTACGCCGTCGGCGCCCTGGCGATGACGCTCGCCCAGAGCGTCACCGCGATCGTCGTGTTCTGGGCGGTCATCGGCGGCCTCGGCGCATCCCTTCTGCTCCCCGCGATGCAGTCCCTCATCCACGGCAACTTCGAGGGCGCGGCACGCGCCAAGGTCTATGCGCTGGTCGGCGCGTCGATGGCGATCGCCGCGGCCATCGGCCCGCTCATCGGTGGGGTCATCACCACGTTCTGGTCATGGCGCATCAATTTCGCGCTCGAGTTCGTCATCATCGTCGTGGTCCTGTCCGGGATGCGGCTGGTCAAGGACGTCGCCTACACCGGCGATCGCTCCGTGGACGGCGTCGGAGCCGTACTCTCCGTCGTCGGCATGGGCGGAGTGGTCCTCGGGATCCTGGTGTGGCAGGAGGGCGGCGAGGCCGTCCTCGCTCTGCTCGCGGTCGGAGCGGTCGGTCTGTTCTCGCTCGCCCGCTGGCTGGTCCGGCGCAAGCGGGACGGCAAGCCGTTCCTGCTCGACCCAGGCCTGTTCGCGCTGCCGCACTTCCGCGTCGGGATCACGCAGCAGATGCTGCAGCAGATCGCTCTCGGCGGCTCGATGATCGTCATCCCGCTCTTCCTGCAGATCGCTCTCGAGTACAACGCGCTCGAGGCCGGCCTTGCTATCGCTCCGCTCTCGCTGAGCATGTTCGTGGTCGCGATGGTCGCGGGCAAGCGCGCAGGCAAGCGTCGTCCAGCGGTGATCGTCCGCACGGGCTTCGCTCTGGCGCTGGTTGGCATGGCGCTCGTCGATCCCGGTCGTTCCACGGGCCGAGGCGAGCCAGGGAGCGTGGGTGCTGTTCGCTCCGCTGCTGATCGCCGGCGCTGGCCTTGGCCTGCTGGTCTCGCAGCTGAACAACTACACCCTCGCGCCCATCGAGGAGGAGCGCGCGAGCGAGGCCGCAGGGGTGAACTCGGCAGGAGGAAACTTCGGCCTGTCGTTCGGACTGGCCGTGGCAGGCGGCATCATGCTGGCCACGCTGTCGCTGTCGTTCACCGCGATGACCAACGCGAGCACCGTGATCCCCGAGGGGCAGAAGCAGACCATCTCCGCCGCGCTCGAGCAGAACGCCGAGGTGGTCAGCGACACCCAGCTGCAGGTGATCGTCGCCGAGGAGCCGCCCGCGGTGCAGGCCGAGATCCTCGCCATCAACGACGCCGCCAGGGCCCTGTCCCTTCAGGTGGCGATGCTCGTGCCGGTGCTCGCCTGCCTGCTCGGCCTGATCAACGCGTTCCGCATGGTGCGACTGCCCGACATCGAGCCGTCGTCATCCCTCGAGGGCCTGAGCCTCGGCTGAGGTCGTCGAGAGGCGCAGCATCAGGCGCGGCTGAGGTCGATGACAGACACGGTCGAGCCGGGGTCGACGCGGGCCTGGTCGGGCGGCACCACGATGAGGGCCTGCGCGTGGGCCAGCGCGCCCACGACGTGGGAGGCCTGGCCGCCGATCGGCGTCGCGCGGCGCGTTCCGTCGGGGTCGATGCGCAGCACGGCACGGACGTACTGCTGCTTGCCCACCGGCGAGTCGAAGCCCTCGTCGCACACGGCCGGCTCGACCACCGGGAGCACCTCGGCGTGGCCCATGAGGCGGCGGATCAGCGGCCGCACGTAGACCTGGAACGAGATCCACGAGCTGACCGGGTTGCCGGGCAGCGTCACGATCGGCACGCGCCGTCCGCCGAGGCGGCCGAACCCCTGCGGCATCCCGGGGTGCTGCCCGACCTTGACGAACTCGACCTCGCCCGAGGCGGTGAGCACGGCCTTCATCGTGTCGAAGGCGCCCATGCTCACCCCGCCGCTGGTCACGACGACGTCGGCCTCGGCGGCCGCGCGGTCGAGGGCCGCGCGCACGTCGGCGTCGACGTCGCGCACCCGCGGCGCGCGTACGCCGACCGCGCCCGCCGAGCGCGCGCACGCGGTCAGCATGAGCCCGTTGCTGTCGACGATCTGGCCGAAGCCCGGCACGGTGCCGACCTCGACGAGCTCGTCGCCCGTCGCGATCACCACGACGCGCGGCCGCGCATGCACCGCCACCTCGGCGCATCCGACGGAGGCGAGCACCGCGATCGCGCGATCCGTCACGACGTCGCCGGCGCGCATCACGACCTGGCCCTCGGCCACGTCCTCGCCACGGCGCCGCACGTAGGTGCCGGCATCGACCGATCTGGTCAGCGCCACGGTCGCCGTGCCGCCGTCCGACGACTCGACCGGCACGACCGCGTCGGCGCCGGGCGGCATCGGCGCGCCCGTCATGATGCGGATCGCGGTGCCGGGACCGACCTCGAGGCCGCCCCCCGATCCCGCCGCCGCATCGCCGAGGACGGTCAACGTGGCGGGGGAGTCGGCTGCGGCACGGGCGACATCGTCGGCGCGCACGGCGTACCCGTCCATCGACGAGTTGTCGAACAGGGGCAGCGGCCACGGCGCGACGACGTCGCTCGCGAGCACCTGCCCGAGCGCGTCGAGCAGGGGGGTGTCGACGGCGGGCAGCGGCTCGACCCCGTCGAGCACGATCGCGCGGTGCTCCTCGACCGATCTCATGGCCTCATCCTGACGGGTGACCGGCCACGAGGGAGCCGGTCGGGAACACGTCGCGCGAGCGCACCGAGGCTGCTTCGGCCGGGCTCGGCTGGCTCTCGACCCCAGCGTCGGTGTCGGGCAGCGCCGAGCGCCCGGTCGGCGTCGGCGTACGCCGTCCCGCCACCTCCGCCTGGCGGATCGCGGTCATCACCTCGCCGAGGGCGCGCAGGGAGTGCCCGCTGACGAAGGTGTCGACGTAGGGGAGCGCCGCCGCCATGCCCCCGACGAGCGGCGCATACCCGCGTGCCGCCTTGCGCGGGTTGACCCAGATGACGTGGTACGCCAGCCGCGAGAGCTGCTCCATCGAGCGCTTGACCAGCTCGGGGTCGCCGAGCTCCCAGCCGTCGGAGACGATCACCACGACCGCGCCGCGCGCGGTGCCGCGGCGGCCGTGCTCGTCGAGGAACGTCTTGAGCGCCGAGCCGATGCGGGTGCCGCCCGACCAGTCCGGGGCTGCGGCTGCGGCCTTGCGGTAGGCGACGTCCGGGTGCGTCTCCGCCAGCTGCCGGGTGAGCCGGGTCAGCCGCGTGGCGAAGACGAACGCCTCCGAGCCCAGCGCGCGCACGGCGCCGCGCATGAGGTGCAGGTAGACCCGCGCGTAGGGCTCCATCGACCCGGACACGTCGGCGATCAGGACGACGCGGCGCGGACGCGTGGTCTGGCGCCGGTGGATGCGGTGCACCGGGTCGCCCGAGGTGCGGTGCGACGCCCGCAGCGTGGCGCGCACGTCGAGGGTGCGTCCCGAGTTGTGCCGCTTCATGCGTCGAGCGGTGCGCTGCGGCGCCACGAAGGGCAGCCGCTCGACGAGGGCGTTGATCAGGGCCAGCTCGTCCTCGGAGCAGGCCGCGAAGTTCTTCTCGCCCAGACGTTCCTGCAGGCTGACCGCCGCGAGGATCGCCTCCTCGTCGGACTCGCCGTCCTGCTCGGAGTCCGACGGGATGCCCTCGGATCCCTGCGGGTTCGACTCGCCGCCGCCCTCGCGGTCGCCCTCGCCGTGCTCGCGGTCGTCGCCGGGCAGCGACGAGACCGGCGGAGGCTCGGCCGAGTCGGAGCGGAAGTCGGCGTAGTCGATGAGCCCTTTGAACACCTGGCCGAAGACGCGGTCGAAGACCTCGATCTGGTCGCGCGAGCTCAGCAGGGTGGTGCGGCCGAGCGCGGCGAGCTCCGTCAGGGATGTCGGGTCGGCGAGCAGAACCGCACGGGCGAACCTGCTGCTGCGCTCGGGGGTGACGGGCACCCCCGCCTGGTGGAGCACGTGCCCGAACGCCGCGACGACGGCGGCGAGATCGGCCTTCTCAGCCGGCATCGGTCTCGGTGGCGGCCGCGGTCATGTCGGCGGCAGCCTCCTTGGCCGCGCGCGCCGGGTCGGCGATCCAGCGCAGGCTCGCGGCGCGCGCCACGTCGTGGTCCTCGCGGTACTTGAGCACCGAGCCCAGCGTGAGCTCGACGCCCTCCTCGTCGAGGCTCTCGAGGCCGAGCAGCTGCGCGGCGTGCACCCAGTCGATCGCCTCGGCGACGCCGGGCGGCTTCTGCACGTCGAGGCTGCGCAGCCGCTGCACGGCGCTCGCGACCTGCGTCGCGAGGTCCTCGCTCGCCTCCGGCACGCGCGCTCGCACGATCGCGATCGCCTGGGCCAGCGGCGGGTAGTCGATCCAGTGGTAGAGGCAGCGGCGCTTGAGGGCGTCGTGCAGGTCGCGGGTGCGGTTCGAGGTGAGGATCACGATCGGCGGGATGGGTCGCCTTGAGCGTGCCCAGCTCGGGGATCGTCACGCTCGACTCCGCGAGCAGCTCGAACAGGAACGCCTCGAACTCCTCGTCGGCGCGGTCGACCTCGTCGATGAGCAGCACGGCCGGGCGCGGGCCCGGGTGCTCGAGCGCGGTGAGCAGCGGCCGCTGCACCAGGTAGTCGGGCCCGAACAGCGACGCCTCGGCGAGGTCCTCGCCGCGCGCCTCCGCGAGCCGGATGCCGAGCAGCTGCCGCGGGTAGTTCCACTCGTAGAGCGCCTCGGCGGCGTCGATGCCCTCGAAGCACTGCAGCCGGATCAGCGGGGTGTCGAGCAGGTCGGCGAGCGACTTGGCGGCCTGCGTCTTGCCGACGCCGGCCTCGCCCTCGAGCAGCAGCGGCTGCGGCAGGCGTACGGCGCAGAACAGCGACGCGGCCAGCGAGGGGTCGGCGAGGTAGCCCACGTCGGCGAGACCGCGCACGAGCGACGCGGTGTCGGGGATCAGGTCGTCGAGGCTCACGTGGTGGCGTACTTCGCAGGGTCGGCGACGTACGCGCGACGGCAGCCCGGGCAGCAGAACCACACGCGCTCGCCGTCGACGTCGGCGAACAGCGCGTCGTCGGACATCGTGACGGTCATGCCGCACACCGGGTCGATCGCGGTCTGCGGCTCGAGGCTGATGACTCCGAGGCGGGTCACCGGCGGCTCGGTGACGGGCGGGTGCGTGCCGGCGTGCGCGGTGCGCGGCACGCGCGGGCGCTCGCTCACCATCTGCGCGAACACGCTCAGCGCGATCTCCTGCGGGGTGCGCGCACCGATGTCGAGGCCGGCGGGGTAGTGGATGCGGGCCTTCTCCTCGTCGTCGAGCTCGAGGGAGGCCACGACCGCGTTGCCGCGCTTCGGGCTCGCGATGAGACCGACGTACGGCACGCCCATGCGGACGGCGGCGACGAGCGTCTCCTCCTCGCGCTTGCCGTGCGTGGCGACCACGACCGCGTCGGCGGCGGTCGAGGTCGGCGTCGTCGTACGTCGCGGCCTCGTAGCCGAGGGCCCGCGCGACGTCGGTCATCGCCGCCGCGATCGGGCTCTCGCCGAGCACCGCGACCAGAGGCAGCGGGAGGACCGGCTCGAGGAAGATCTCGAGCGTGCCGCCGGACAGGCACACGTTGTGCACCACGGTCTTGCCCGGCTGGTCGTTCTCCGGCTCGGGCGTGATGCGCAGCAGCATCGAGTCGCCCGAGCTGAGCAGGCCGAGCGCCTGCAGCCGCACGGTCGACTCCGCGCACGTGCCGCCGACGAAGCCCTCGATGACTCCGTCGGCGAGCACGAGCGCCTCGTCGCCGGGCTTGGCCGAGGTCGGCCGCTCGGCGAGCACCACGCGGGCGTGCACGAACGGGACGCGACTCGCACGGAGCGACTCGGCCCGTTCGTGCAACGCCTGCGCGGCCATGACCTACTCCACCGCCATGTCGGTGCGCACCGGGCGGCCCTGGATGGCCCGCCACACGTTCGCCGGGGTCAGCGGCATGTCGGCGTGACGCACGCCGAACGGCGAGATCGCGTCGATGACGGCGTTGACGACGGCGGCGGGGGAGCCGACCGTGGCCGACTCGCCGACGCCCTTCGCGCCGATCGGGTGGTGCGGCGACGGGGTCACGGTCTCGCCGAGCTCCCAGTCGGGGCACTCCATCGAGGTCGGCAGCAGGTAGTCCATGAACGAACCACCGAGGTTGTTGCCGTCCTCGTCGAACGCGATGAGCTCCATCAGCGCCATGCCGATGCCGTCCGCGAGGCCGCCGTGCACCTGGCCCTCGACGATCATCGGGTTGATGCGGGTGCCGCAGTCGTCGACCGCGATGAACCGGCGCACCTTGACCTGACCGGTGCCCGGGTCGACGTCGACGACGCAGATGTAGCAGCCGTACGGGTAGGTGAGGTTCGGCGGGTTGTAGACCACCTGCGCGTCGAGGTGGCCCTCGACGCCCTCCGGGCAGCTCGAGCGGCCCGTGGGCGTCCATCGCGATCTCCTGGATGGTGCGGCCGCGCTCCGGGTCGCCCTTGACGTACCAGCGGCCCAGCTCCCACTCGAGGTCGTCGGGCGCGCACTCGAGCGCCGCCGCCGCGATGAGCCGCGCCTTGTCGCGCACCTTGCGCGCGACGAGGGCCGCCGCCGCACCGGACACCGGTGTCGAGCGCGAGCCGTAGGTGCCGAGACCGAACGGCGTGTTGTCGGTGTCGCCGTGGATGACCTCGATGTCCTCGGGCGGGATGCCGAGCTCGTGGGCGACGATCTGCGCGAACGTCGTCTCGTGGCCCTGGCCCTGGGTCTGCACGGACAGCCGCACCTGCGCCTTGCCGGTGGGGTGCACCCGCAGGTCGCAGCCGTCGGCCATGCCGAGGCCGAGGATGTCCATGTGCTTGCGGGGGCCGGCGCCGACGCCCTCGGTGAAGAACGAGATGCCGATGCCCATGTACTCGCCGCGGGCGCGCTTCTCGGCCTGCTCGCGACGCAGCTCGTCGTAGCCGGCGATGTCCATCGCCACGCGCATCGTCTTCTCGTACTCGCCCGAGTCGTACTCCCAGCCGGTGGGCGTGGTGTACGGGAACTGCTCGGGCCGCAGCAGGTTCTTCAGCCGCAGCTCGGCCGGGTCCATCTTCAGCTCGGCCGCGAGGCAGTCGACGATCCGCTCGATGACGTACACCGCCTCGGTGATGCGGAACGAGCAGGCGTAGGCGACGCCGCCCGGAGCCTTGTTCGTGTAGACGGCCTTCACGCTGCAGTGCGCCGCCGGGTAGTCGTAGGAGCCGGTGAAGATGTGGAAGAAGCCGGCCGGGTACTTGGTCGGCTGCGCGATGCCGTTGAACGCGCCGTGGTCGGCGAGCACGTCGACCTTGACGGCGAGGATCTTGCCCTCCTTCGTCGACGCGATGGACGCCTTCATGTGGTAGTCGCGGGCGAACCCGGTCGACATGAGGTTCTCCGCGCGGTCCTCCATCCACTTCACCGGCTTGCCGGTGACGATGGAGCCGACGATCGAGCAGACGTAGCCGGGGTAGATCGGCACCTTGTTGCCGAAGCCGCCGCCGATGTCCGGGCTGATCACCTGGATGTTCTGCTCGGGGAGACCGGCGACGAGCGCGTAGACCGTGCGGTGCGCGTGCGGCGCCTGCGTGGTCGTCCAGAGCTTGAGCTTGCCGGTGACCGGGTCCATGTGCGCGACCGAGCCGCAGGTCTCCATCGGCGCCGGGTGCACGCGCGGGTAGAGGATGTCCTCGGTGACGACGACCTCGGCGCCGGCGAACGCGGCCTCGGTGTCGGCGAGGTTGCCCGCCTCCCAGTCGTAGATGTGGTTGTCGGTCTTGCCCTCCTTGTCGTCGCGGATGATCGGCGCGTCGGCGTCGAGCGCCTTCTTCGCGTCCGCGACGGCGGGCAGCGGCTCGTAGTCGACGACGATCAGCTCGAGCGCGTCCTGCGCGATGTAGCGGCTCTCGGCGACGACGAACGCGACCTCCTGGCCCTGGAAGCGCACCTTGTCGGTGGCGAGCACGGCCTGGGTGTCGTAGGACAGCGTCGGCATCCACGCGAGCCCGAGGGTCTCGAGCACCGCGCCGGTGATGACGGCCTTCACGCCCGGCAGCGCCTCGGCGGCCGAGGTGTCGACGGAGAGGATCTTCGCGTGGGCGTACGGGCTGCGCAGGATCGCGCCGTACAGCATCCCGGGCAGCTGCACGTCGTCGACGTAGTTGCCCTCGCCGCGCAGGAACCGCACGTCCTCCTTGCGGTGCATGCGGCCGAAGCCGATGGGGTTGCCTGCCGCGCTCAGGGGCGCGTCCTCGACGGCGGTCATGCGGTCACCTCGCTGGTCGCGTCCTGGGTGGCGGGGTTGTCGGCTGCCCACTGGATCGCGGCGACGATGTTCTTGTAGCCGGTGCAGCGGCAGATGTTGCCGGAGATCCCTTCGCGGATCTCCTCCTCGGTCGGGTGCGGGTTGCGGTCGAGCAGCGCGCGGCCGGCCAGCATCATCCCCGGGGTGCAGTAGCCGCACTGGAGGCCGTGGCACTCCATGAAGCCCTTCTGGATCGGGTCGAGCTCGCCGCCCTTGGCGAGGCCCTCGACCGTCGTGACCGCCTTGCCGTCGGTCTGCACCGCGAGCATCGTGCAGCTCTTCACCGGCTCGTCGTCGACCCACACGGTGCAGGCGCCGCAGTTGGAGGTGTCGCAGCCCCAGTGGGTGCCGCGCATCTGCAGGTCGTCGCGGATGAAGTGGACGAGCAGCGTGCGCGGCTCGACGTCGCGCGAGACCTCGACGCCGTTGATCGTGACGTTGACCTGCATGCTCAGGCTCCCTGGCTGGCTCGGGCGGCGCGACGCAGCGCACGCAGGGTGAGTTCGTTCGCGAGGTGCTTCTTGTAGTCGACCGGTCCGCGCTGGTCGGCGCTCGGGCTCACCGAGTCGGCGGTGGCGGCCGCGGCTGCGGCGAGGTTCTCCTCGGTCGGCTCCTTGCCGACCAGGGCGGCCTCGCCCGCGGGGGAGCAGTAGTGGTCGGCGCCGACCGCGGCGAGGCCGATGCCGCACTCGGTCACCACGCCGCCGCTGACGACGACGTAGACGCCGGAGGTGGCGACGCCCCAGTCGCCCGCGCGGCGCTCGACCTTCTCGTACGCCGACCCCGCACCGGGGCGGATCGGGTAGCGGATCTCGGTGAGGATCTCGCCGTACTGGACGACGGTCTCGTACGGGCCCTCGTGGAACTCGCGGAGCGGGACGCGGCGCGTGCCCCCGGGGCCGACGACGACGGCCGTGCCCTTGAGCGCGGAGCCGACGGCGGACAGGTCGGCGGCGGGGTCGGCCTGGCACATCGAGCCGCCGATGGTGCCGCGGTTGCGCACGATCGGGTCGGCGATGACCTTCTCGGCCTCGCGGAAGATCGGGTAGTGCTCGGCGAGGACGGCCGAGTCGAGGATGTCGCGGTGGCGCGTCATGGCGCCGACCACGATCTCGTCGCCCTCGATCCGGATGCCGACGAGCTCGGGGATGTCGTTGATGTCGACGAGCGCCTCGGGCTGGGCGAGGCGCAGCTTCATCATCGGCAGGAGGCTGTGGCCGCCTGCGATCACCCGCGCCTCCTCACCATGGGACTGCAGCAGCGCGAGCGCGTCGGAGACCGACGTCGCCTTGGCGTAGTCGACCTGGGCTGGGGTCTGCATGGCCTCACCTCGTTGTGAGTGATGGTCACCGGACGGCGGCGCCGTGCCGGACGTCGTACCTGCCTGCTGCCCCGGAGCCCGGGGCGGTCGGGCTGTCGTGCGGTCGAGCGGTGGTGCGGGCGGCGTACGCCGTGTCAGCGCTTGCGGCGGACGACCCAGACGACGACGACGATCACGACGACCGCGGCGATGGCCGCCGGGATCGCGCGCTTGAGCACCGGGGCGCCGGCCGTGCCGAGCAGGTCGATGCTGTCCTCGTGGTGCGGGAGGGCCGCGGCGGGTGCGGCCGTCGTGGTCGAGGCGGTCGGAGCCTCCGCACCGTCGGCTGCGCTCTCGGCGGCAGCAGCGGCGGCGCCGGAGGCCGTCATCGTCGCGGCGAGGTTGGCCGAGAACTGGTCGATGATGCGGCCGGCGACGTCCTGCATCACGCCGCGGCCGAACTGCGCCGCCTTGCCGGTGATGGAGAACTCGGTGTTGATGTCGACCCGCGTGCGGTCGGGGGCCTCCTCGACGAGCACCGCGGTGACGACGCCCTTCGCGGTGCCGGTGCCCTTGGTCTCCTTGCCGGAGCCCTCGATGACCATCGTGTGGGTGGCCTCGTCCTTGCTGACGAAGCGGGCCTGCCCGGCGAAGGTCATCGCGACGGGGCCGAGCTTGACCTTGACGCTGCCGGTCATGTCGTCGCCGTCGTGCGAGGTGAGGGTGGCCCCCGGCATGCACGGCGCGAGGCCCTCCACGTCCTGCAGCGTCTTCCACGCCGTCTCGATGTCAGAGGGGACGACGAACGAGTTCTGCAGATCCATGAAAGACGGCTCCGGGGTCGGCTCAGATGTGACCTGCGCCACGCAGGTAAGGGGACCGTAACCCCAGGTCAGGCAGTCCGCTACTCGTACGCCGGAACCTGGAGCCAACCGGGAGGAACTGCCGGCTCGTCCCGCGCAGCGGTGCGTCGACGGGTCCGTCGCCGGGCTGTGCGCTAGGCGCGGTCGCCTAGGGTGGCGCCGTGCCGGAGCCCACCCTCGTGCAGGTCCACCTCTTCGCCGCGGCGCGCGCCGCGGCCGGCGTCCCGACGCTCGAGGTCGAGGCCGGATCGCTCGGCGAGGTGCTCGACCGGATGGTCGTCGCGGCTCCGGGGCTGGCGGCTGTGCTGCCTCGGTGCTCCTACCTCGTCGACGAGGTGGCTGCGCGTCCCAGCGACCTTGACCGCGACGTTCCGCCGGGTTCGCGGCTCGACGTCCTGCCGCCGTTCGCCGGGCGGGTAGGGCCTGAACCCCTGGCGCAGGTGGCTCGTTGCTCTCGGCTTCGGCTGTGTTTGCTGCCGCTCCAAGCTCCTCGCTGCGCTCGTCGCGTCGCGGCCGCCTCCGCTTCGCGGCCCTGGCGGCGCAGTTCCAGCGTCGTATGGCGCGTGCGTTGGGTGGCGCCGCACTCGGGCTTCGGTGACCCCGGCTCGTTCCTCGCCGGGGCCACGCTCCGCCCTCGGGGCCGCTCCGCTTCGGCGTACTGCCCAGCGCAGGAGTCGCGTTGCTCGCGGTTTCGCTACCCACCGATCGCTGACATGGGGCGGGTGGGCTGGATGAAGCTCGGGTCGTTGATGCCGTGGCCGGGGAGCTTGTCCTTGACCACGAGGCGCAGGCGGCGCTCGATCTCGGCGCGTCTCGCGTCGTCGTCGTAGGACTCGTCGCGCAGCGCGGTGCGCAGGTCGAGCTCGTCGCGGGCGAACAGGCAGTTGCGCAGCTGGCCGTCGGCGGTGAGCCGCAGCCGGTCGCACGACGCGCAGAACGGGCGCGTCACGCTGGCGATGATCCCGACCGTGGCCGGGCCTCCGTCGACGAGGAACTCCTCCGCCGGCGCCGAGCCGCGCCCCGGCAGCGGGGTCAGGGTGTGGTGCTCGGAGAGCGTCTCGAAGATCTCGTCGGCCGTGATCATCGTCGAGCGCAGCCACACGCCGCTCGGGTCCAGCGGCATCTGCTCGATGAAGCGCAGTCGCCAGCCCTCGTCGAGCGCGCGGCGCAGCAGTGCCGGCGCCTCGTCGTCGTTGACCCCGCGCATCAGCACCGCGTTGACCTTCACGGGCGCGAGCCCGGCGGCCTGCGCGGCCTTGATGCCCGCGAGCACGTCGTGGAACCGGTCGCGGAACGTCATGGCCTTGAACCGCGCGGGGTCGAGCGTGTCGAGGCTGACGTTGACGCGCGTCGAGCCCGGCGTCGCGCAGCGGCTGCGCCAGCGTCGTGAGCTTGAGGCCGTTCGTGGTCACGCTGACCTCGGGCACGTGCGGCAGCTGGTTGATCCGGCGTACGACGTCGACCACGTCGGCGCGCAGCAGCGGCTCGCCGCCGGTGAGGCGTACGCCGTCGATGCCGAGCGAGGTCGCGACGTCGAGCGACCTGCATGAGCTCGTCGGTCGAGAGCAGCTCGGGACCGGGCAGCCAGTCGGCGAAGTCCGACGGCATGCAGTAGGTGCAGCGCAGGTTGCAGCGGTCGGTGAGCGACACGCGCAGGTCCTGGTGCACGCGGCCGTAGGTGTCGACCAGCGGCAGCGGGGTGGGGCTCATGCGCAGTTCACCCACTCGTCGGTGCCGTCGGTGAAGACCTGGTGCTTCCACACCGGGAGCCGGTGCTTGGTCTCGTCGACCAGCTCGCTGCACGCGGCGAACGCCTCGCCGCGGTGCGCGGCGCTCACCGCGGCCACCAGCGCCGAGTCGCCGACCTGCAACGGGCCCGACGCGGTGGAGCACCGCGATCGCGATGATGTCGTGGCGCTTGGCGATGTCGGCAGCGACCTCGGCGATCACCGCGGCGGCCGTGGGGTGGCCCTCGTACTCGAGGTGGGCGACGTCGCGGCCGTGGTCGTGGTCGCGGACGTCCCCGGAGAAGCTCACGACCGCGCCGGCAGCGCGGTCGGCGACGAGCGAGATGACCTCCTGGACGGAGATCTGCTCGTGCACCACATCGGCGCGCCTGACGTCGGTCATGGGGTCATTATGGGATCCACGTCGGATCCTGCAGTCCGATCGTCCCGACGTTGACCACCCGGTGAGACGAGGAGCGGCTCCGTGCGCGAGGTCCTGCCTGCCCTGATGTCGGCGTACGAGCGCGGCGAGGCGGCCGCGATGGCGACCGTTGTCCGGACATGGCGCTCGGCTCCGCGACCCGCCGGGGCCTCGATGCTCGTGACCGAGGGCGGCGAGGCGGTCGGCTCGGTGAGCGGCGGCTGCGTGGAGGGCGCGCTCTTCGAGCTCGGCACCGAGGTGCTCGCCGACGGGGCGTCGCAGTACGAGACCTACGGCGTCTCCGACGGCGACGCGTTCGCGGTCGGCCTCACCTGCGGCGGCATCCTCGAGGTCTTCGTCGAGCGCGTCTCGCCGCGAGACCTGGCCCGAGCTGCCCGGCATCGCGGCGAGCGTCGAGGCCGAGGTGCCGGTCGCGGTCGCCACCATCGTCAAGGGCCCGCACCACGTCGGGCGCCACCTCGTCGTGCGGGCCGACGGCGTCGAGGGCTCGTTGGGTACGTCGCGCCTCGACGACACGATCGGCGCCGACGTCCTGGGTCTGCTCGAGTCGGGCACGACCGGCTTCCTGCACTACGGGCCCGACGGCGAGCGGCTCGGCACCGAGCTCGAGGTGTTCGTCGCCTCGTTCGCGCCCGCGCCGCGCATGGTCATCTTCGGCGCCATCGACTTCTCCGCCGCGCTCGCGAAGGCGGGCAAGCTGCTCGGGTTCCACGTCACCGTCGTCGACGCGCGCGAGGTCTTCGCCACCCGCAAGCGGTTCCCCGACGCCGACGAGGTCGTCGTCGACTGGCCGCACCGGTGGCTCGCCTCGCAGGAGGTCGACCCGCGCACCGTGATCTGCGTGCTCACCCACGACCCGAAGTTCGACGTGCCCGCGCTGGCGCAGGCCGTGACCACGCGTGCGGCGTACATCGGCGCGATGGGGTCGAGGCGCACGCACGAGGACCGCCTCGTGCGCCTCAAGGAGGCCGGGCTCACCGACGAGGAGATCGCGCGCATCCACTCGCCGATCGGGCTCGACCTCGGTGCGCGAACTCCGGAGGAGACCGCGATCTCGATCGCGGCCGAGATCGTGCAGGCGCGCTGGGGCGGCTCGCGGCAAGAAGCTGGCCGACTCCGACGGCCCGATCCACGCGGGCGCCCCGCGGTGATCCGGTGACCCGTACGGCCGGCCTCGTGCTGGCCGCGGGGGAGGGGCGCCGCTTCGGCGGTCCCAAGGCGCCGTACGTGCTCGACGGCGAGCGGCTCGTCGACCGCGCGGTGCGGGTGCTGCGCGAGGGCGGCTGCGACCCGGTGCTCGTCGTCCTCGGTGCCTGGGTCGGCGAGGTGCCGGGCGCCGACGTCGTGCGCAACGACGAGTGGGCCGAGGGCATGGGCTCGTCGCTGCGGTGCGGACTCGCCGCGCTCGAGGGCCGTGACGGAGGTCGACCGGGTGCTGGTGTCGCTCGTCGACCTGCCCGGTCTCACGTCGGCGGCCGTACGCCGGCTGCTCGACGTCGACGCCGACCTCGCGGCGGCGGCGTACGACGGCGAGCGGGGGCACCCGGTGCTCCTCGGCCGCGAGCACTGGGCCGGCGTGGCTGCGACGGCGACGGGCGACCGAGGCGCCCGGGCGCTACCTCGCGGCGCACGAGCCGCGCCTGGTCGAGGTCGGCGACGTGGCCACGGGCGAGGACCTCGACGCCCAGCCGCCGGTCTGACCCGCGGCAGACGCTCGGTCAGCGTTCCTCGTCAGATCCGCACGTGCGGATCGATGCAGGCTGCTGCAATCCGCATCTACGCCGTACTCTGTGCCTGCATGACGCAACTGCGGATCGGTCGAGGCGGCCGCCCTGCTCCAGGTCAGCGACGACACCGTGCGGCGCTGGGCCGACTCCGGACGGCTCGCCACGACGACCGACGGATCCGGCCGGGCGGTCGTCGAGGGTGCCGAGCTCGCGCGGTTCATGGCCGAGCGGGCGGGCGAGGAGCCGGCGCTCGAGAGCCCGGTGGTGAGCGCGTCGGCGCGCAACCGGCTCGTCGGCATCGTCACACGGGTGGTCCGCGACACGGTCATGGCGCAGGTCGAGCTGCAGGTCGGGCCGCACCGGATGGTCTCGCTGATGAGCCGCGAGGCCGCCGACGAGCTCGGCCTCGAGCCGGGCGTGCTCGCCGTGGCCACGGTGAAGTCGACCAACGTCGGGATCGAGATCCCCGAGCACCGCTGAGCGCTCCGTCCTGACCTGTCCTGAGAGGAACCTCCCGTGCGCCTCCGTCTCGCCGGCATCGTCACTGCCGCCGTCTCCGCCCTCGCCCTCGCCGCGTGCGGCTCGTCGGGTCTCGAGGTCGACGGCCCCACCCCGGGTACGCCGCAGATCACCGGACCCATCACGGTGTTCGCGGCGTCGTCGCTCAAGGAGTCGTTCACGATCATCGGCGAGAAGTTCCGCGAGGAGCACCCTGGCGTGACGATCACGTTCAACTTCGGAGCGAGCAGCACGCTGGCCACCCAGATCACGCAGAAGGCGCCCGCCGACGTGTTCGCCTCCGCCAGCACGAAGACCATGGACACCGTCGTGCAGTCGGGTGACGTCGCGCCGCCCACGACGTTCGCCGTGAACACGATGGCCATCGCGACCCCCGATCGACCCCACCACGCCCGTGACCTCGCTGGCCGATCTCACCGAGGCCGGCGTGAAGGTCGCGGTGTGCCAGCAGGACGTGCCCTGCGGCGCTGCGGCGGAGAAGCTGTTCGCGACGAACGGCCTCACGGTGACCCCGTCGAGCCAGGAGGTCGACGTGAAGTCCGTGCTGTCGAAGGTGCAGCTCGGCGAGGTCGACGCCGGCATCGTCTACGTCACGGACATCCAGGCGGCGAAGGACACCGTCGTCGGCGTGGACATCCCCGCCGACCAGAACGTGACGACCGACTACCCGATCGCGCCGGTCACGAGCAGCGCCAACGCGGAGACGGCTGCCGCGTTCGTCGCCTACGTGCTCTCCGACCCGGGCCAGAAGGTGCTGCAGCTCGCCGGGTTCGAGCCGGCGTGAGCCGTCGTGACCGCGCCGCCGCGGCGCCGCCGTGGCCGGTCGCCGTCCCGGCGGCGCTGGCGCTGCTGTTCCTCGCGCTGCCGCTCGCCGGGCTGCTGATCCGCGCCCCGTGGGGGCGCCTGGTCGAGATCCTGACGACGCCCGCGAGCCTCGACGCGCTGCGGCTCTCGCTCGTCACCGCCACCTCCGCGACCGCGATCTCGTTCGTGGTCGGCGTACCCCTGGCGTGGCTGCTGGCGCGCGCGGAGTTCCCGGGCCGCCGGCTCGCCCGTGCGCTGGTCACCGTGCCCCTGGTGCTGCCGCCGGTGGTCGGCGGCATCGCGCTGCTGCTCGCGTTCGGGCGGCGCGGCATCGTCGGTCAGTACCTCGACGCCTGGTTCGGCATCACGCTGCCGTTCACCACGCCGGGCGTCGATCGTCGCCGAGGCGTTCGTCGCGATGCCGTTCCTCGTCATCACCGTCGAGGGCGCGCTGCGCGGTCTCGACACCCGGTTCGAGGACGCCGCCGCCACGCTCGGTGCGAGCCGGCTCGAGATCTTCCGCCGCGTCACCGTTGCCGCTCATCGCGCCGTCGCTCATCGCGGGCGGCGTGCTCACCTTCGCGCGCGCCCTCGGCGAGTTCGGCGCCACCATCACCTTCGCCGGCAACCTGCCGGGCGTCACGCAGACCCTCCCGCTCGCCGTCTACCTCGGGCTCGAGGGCGACCCGGGCGAGGCCGTGGCGCTCTCGCTGGTGCTGCTCGCGGTGTCGGTGGGCGTGCTCGTCGCGCTGCGCGACAAGTGGCTGCGCACCGGGGCCGTGTCGTGACCGCGTCGGCGCTGCGGGTCGCGGCGGTCGTCGAGCGGCCGCCGTTCCAGCTCGACGTCGCGATCGCGGTGCAGCCGGGCGAGGTCGTCGCGGTCCTCGGTCCGAACGGCGCGGGCAAGTCGACGCTCCTGCGCGCGGTCTGCGGCCTCACCGCGGTGACCTCGGGCGCGATCGAGCTCGGGGGGCGGGTGGTCGACGACGGCGCGGAGGTCTGGGTGCCGCCGGTCGAGCGCCGGATCGGCATGGTGTTCCAGGACTATCGGCTCTTCCCGCATCTGAGCGTGCTCGACAACGTGGCCTTCGGCGTACGCCGCGACGGGCTGTCGAAGGGCGCCCGGCGCGAGGCGGCCCGCACCTGGCTGGCTCGGCTGGGGATCGACGACCTCGCCGAGCGCAAGCCGGGCGGCATCTCGGGCGGGCAGGCGCAGCGCGTGGCGCTCGCGCGGGCGCTGGCCGGCGACCCGCTCGCGCTGCTGCTCGACGAGCCGCTGGCGGCGCTCGACGCCGGCACCCGCCTCGACGTGCGCGCCGAGCTGCGCGAGCACCTGCACGGGTTCGCGCGGCCCGACGCTGCTCGTCACCCACGACCCGCTCGACGCGCTCGTGCTCGCCGACCGGATCGTCGTGCTCGAGGCCGGCCGCGTCACGCAGGAGGGCGTCGCCCTCGACGTCGCGCGGCGGCCGGCCACCGACTACGTCGCGCGGCTGCTCGGGCTCAACCTGCTGCGGGGGAGTGCGGACGGGGGCACGGTCGAGCTCACGTCCGGCGGGTCGCTGCACGTGCCGGACTCCTCGGTGCGCGGCGCCGTGCTCGTGGCCGTGCGACCGAGCGCCATCTCCCTGCACGGCACGCGGCCGGAGGGCAGCGCGCGCAACGTGTGGAGCGGCACGGTCGACGGCGTCGAGCCGATCGGCGACCGCGTCCGGATCAGCGTGGTCGGCGCCCCGAGCGTGGTGGTCGACGTGACGCCCGCCGCCGTCACCGACCTCGACCTCACGCGCGGCTCCGAGGTCTGGCTCGCCGCGAAGGCCACCGAGCTCGACGTCTACCCCGCCTGACCCCGGCCGCTGACGCACTGACGCGGAGCGGTATCGTCGACTCGTGCACGTGCGTGCGCCCCGGTCCGCGGCGGACCGGGGCGCACGTCGTCGGTGCGTGGTGGTGCTACAGGCCGGCGGCCTTCGCCACGGCGCGACCGGTGAGGACGCGCGCGAGGTGCTGACGGAAGTCGGCCTGGGCGTGCACGTCGCTGGTCGGCGAGGTGCCGTCCGCGGCGCTCTGCGCGGCGGCCGTGATGGCCTCGACGGTGGCCGGGCCGCCGACGAGCGCGGCCTCGACCGACGATGCGCGCACGGGGCTGGGACCCATGTTCGTGAGCGCGACCCGGGCACCGCTGATGCGTGCCGCCGTCGACCTTGACGGCCGCGGCGACGCCGACGATCGCCCACGCCTGGGCGGTGCGGTGGAACTTCTCGTAGTGCGTGCCCCAGCCCGTCGAGCTTGGGCACGCGGACGGCGACGAGCACCTCGTCGGGCCCCACCGCGGTGGTGAAGTAGTCGACGAAGAAGTCCGCCGCACCGACGGTACGACGACCGCCCGCGCCCGCGATCACGAACTCGGCGTCGAGCGCCCGCGCCACCGTGGGCATGTCGCCCGCGGGGTCGGCGTGGGTGCACGAGCCGCCGAACGTGCCGCGGTGGCGGATGGCCGGGTCGGCGACGCCGGCCGCGGTCTGCGCGAGCAGCGGCACCGAGGCCTTGACCGCCGGCGTCGTTGCAGGATCTCGTGCGTGGTGACCGCCGCGCCGATGAGCAGCGAGCCGCCCTCGTCGGTGATGCTCCGCATCTCGTCGACACCCGAGACGTCGACGAGGACCGACGGCGCGTTGAGCCGCAGCCGCAGCACCGGCAGCAGCGACTGGCCGCCGCCGAGCACCTTGGCGTCCTCGCCCGCCGCCGCGAGCGCCGCGAGCGGCCTCGTCGACGGTGGAGGCCTTCACGTAGTCGAAGGTCGAGGGGATCATGCGGCACCTCCCTTCGCCGCCTGGATGGCTCTCCAGACGTTCTGCGGGCTGGCCGGCATGAAGACGTCGTTGACGCCGAGGGGGCGCAGTCGCGTCGACGACGCCGTTGATGATCGCCGGGGTCGACGCGATCGCGCCGGCCTCGCCGATCCCCTTGGTGCCCAGCGGGTGGGTGGTCGACGGCGTCACCGTGCGATCGGTGACGAACGACGGCAGGTCGGACGCGCTCGGCAGCAGGTAGTCGCCCATCGACGCCGTGAGCAGGTTGCCGTCGGCGTCGTAGAGCGCACCCTCGTAGAGCGCCTGCGCGATGCCCTGGGCGAGTCCGCCGTGCACCTGGCCCTCCACGATGAGCGGGTTGATCTGCACGCCGCAGTCGTCGACGCAGACGTACGAGCGCAGCGTGGCCATGCCCGTCTCGGTGTCGACCTCCATGGCCGCGAGGTGCGTGCCGTGGGGGTACGAGAAGTCCTGCGGGTCGACGGTCGACTCGCCGGCGAGCATGGGCTCCATGTCGTCGGGCAGGTTGTGCGCGGTGAACGCGGCCCACGCGACGGCCTGGATCGTCGTGCTCTTCTCCGGGTCGCCCTTGACCGAGAACGTGCCCGCGTTGAACTCGATGTCGTCCGGGCTCACCTCGAGCTGGTGCGCGGCCATGAGCCGTGCCTTCTCGACCACGCGCTCGCCGGCCAGCTTGATGGCCTGGCCGCCGACGGCCAGCGAGCGCGAGCCGTAGGTGTCCATGCCGTACGGCGCGCGACCGGTGTCGCCGTGGATGACCTCGATGTCGTCGACGGGGATGCCGATGATGTCGCTGGCGATCTGGCTCCACGCCGTCTCGTGCCCCTGGCCGTGCGGCGAGGTGCCCGTGACGAGCTCGACCTTGCCGGTCGGGTTCACGCGGATCGTGCAGTGCTCCCAGCCGCCCGCGGCGTACTTGAGGGCGCCCAGCGTGCGAGACGGTGCGAGGCCGCACATCTCGGTGAACGTCGAGATGCCGATGCCGAGCTGGACCGTGTCCCCGGCGGCCCGTCGTGCGGCCTGCTCGGCGCGGAGCTCGTCGTACTTGAACAGCTCGAGGGCTCGCTCGGTGGCGGCCTCGTAGTTGCCCGAGTCGTAGGTGAGCCCGGCGATCTGCGTGTAGGGGAACTCCTCGTGCTTGATCCAGTTCTTCTTGCGCAGCTCCATCGGCTCCATGCCGATCTCGGCCGCGAGCTCGTCGACGATGCGCTCGATGGCGTACGTCGCCTCCGGACGACCGGCGCCGCGGTAGGCGTCGGTCGGCGTCTTGGTCGTGTAGACGCCGGTGCAGGTGAAGTCGAGCGCGTTCATCTTGTAGATGCCGGAGTACATGAACATGCCGAGCAGCGGGGTGCCGGGCGTGATGATCTGCAGGTAGGCGCCCATGTCGGCCTTGAGGTCGACCTTGAGACCCAGGATCGTGCCGTCGGACTTCGCCGCGATCTCGATGTCCTGGATCTGGTCGCGCCCGTGGTGCGTGGAGACCATGTGCTCGCTGCGCGCCTCGGTCCACTTGATCGGGCGGCCCAGCTTCTTGGCGAGGACGAGGCAGAGCACCTCCTCGCGGTTGATCTGCAGCTTGGCGCCGAAACCGCCGCCGACGTCAGGCGCGACGACGCGGATGTTGTTCTCCGGGATGCCGGTGACGCAGCGCCAGCAGCACCTTGAGCACGTGGGGGATCTGGGTCGAGGTCCAGATCGTGAGCTCCTCGCTCATGCCCATCGGCGCCGCCACGACCGAGCGCGGCTCCATCGGGTTGGGGATGAGGCGCTGGTTGATGAACCGGCGCGTCACGACGACGTCGGCCTCGGCCTTGGCCGCGGCGTAGTCGCCCCACGGGACGTTGAGCGTGAAGCACTCGTTGGTGCCGAGGTCGTCGTGGACGATCGTCGAGCCGGGCGCGAGCGCCTGCTCCATGTCGACGACCGCGCCCAGGGGCTCGTAGTCGACGTCGATGAGGTCGACGGCGTCGATGGCGAGGTACTTGTCCGTGGCCAGCACGATGGCGACGACGTCGCCGGCGAAGCTGACCTTGTCCTTGCAGATCGCCGGCATCGTGGCGATCTTGATGTCGTCGGTGACCGGCCACACGCACGTCGAGCCGGGCAGGTCCGGGAAGTCGGCGCCGGTGTAGACCGCGACGACGCCCTCGGCCGCAGCGGCCGCGCTGGTGTCGATCGCGGTGATGCGCGCGTGCGCGATCGAGCTGCGCAGCGTCGCCATGTAGCAGGGTGCCGGGCAGCTGGATGTTGTCGGTCCAGTTCGTGCGCCCGGTGAGCAGGCGCGCGTCCTCCTTGCGGCGGATCGGCCGACCGATGGCGGGACCGTCCGTGCGCTCGACCGTCTCGGTCATGCCGACGCCCCCTTCATCTCGTCGGCCGCCATGGCGACCGCCTTCACGATGTTGTGGTAGCCCGTGCAGCGGCACAGGTTGCCCTCGAGGCCCTCACGGATCTCGGCCTCGGTGGGGTCGGGGTTCTCCGAGAGGAGGTCGACCGAGGCCATGACCATGCCGGGCGTGCAGAAGCCGCACTGGAGGCCGTGGCACTCCTTGAACGCCTTCTGGACCGGGTGCCACTCGCCGTCCTTCGCGAGTCCCTGGATCGTCGTGACCTCCTTGCCGTCGACCTGGACGGCGAGGACGCTGCAGGCCTTCGCGCTGCGGCCGTCGATGAGGACCGTGCAGGCACCGCAGTTCGAGGTGTCGCATCCGATCGGGGTTCCGACGAGGCCGAGGTCCTCACGCAACCAGTGGACGAGGAGGAGCCGCGGCTCGACCTCTCCCTGGCGGTGGATCCCGTCGACCGTGACGCCGATATGGGTCATCACTGTCTCCTCTAGAGGGGTGTGGAGTGTCAGCGGCAGCCAGCCCGATGGCCGTCGTATGGGGCCGGACGTTACCGGCGTGTGTCCCCAGATGACGGTTCTTCGCCAAACCTTGAGTCGGGTGGTCGATCGGTACGCCGAACGGTCGGTCGGACCTGCGTGCAGGAACGCGATCCACGTTCCTCCCCGCGGCACACGACGACCGGTTCGCGGCGACAGAGTTCACATTCCGGTCGCCGTCGATGACGGGTGCGTCGTGCCGGACGCCGGTAGCGTCGAACTCGACGGCCCGGCTCTCCTCTAGCACCGGGTCGGGGAGCACACCCGGTGACCTCGATCGACACGACCGCACTCCGTCCTGACGCCCGGCTCGTCGAGCGGCTCGCCCGTCCCACCGAGGACGAGCTCGCCTGCCTCGACGCCTGGTGGCGCGCCAACAACTACCTGACCGTCGGCCAGATCTACCTCATGGCCAACCCGCTGCTGCGCGCGCCCGCTCGACGACGCGGACATCAAGCCGCGCCTGCTCGGCCACTGGGGCACGAGCCCGGGCCTGTCGTTCATCTACGCCCACGCCTCGCGCCTGATCAAGGCGACCGGCCAGGAGATGATCTACCTCGCCGGCCCCGGCCACGGCGGTCCCGCGCTCGTGGCGGCCGGCTACCTCGAGGGCACCTACACCGAGAGTCTACCCCGAGGTCGCGCTCGGACGACGACGGCATGCGCAGGCTGTTCCGGCAGTTCTCCGCGCCCGGCGGCATCCCGAGCCACGTGTCGGTGACCGACGCCGGGCTCGATCCACGAGGGCGGCGAGCTCGGCTACGTGCTCGTCCACGCGTTCGGCGCGGTCATGGACAACCCCGACCTGATCGCGCTCGCGGTCGTCGGCGACGGCGAGGCCGAGACCGGCCCGCTCGAGGGCTCGTGGAAGGGCATCTCGTTCCTCAACCCCGAGCGCGACGGCGCCGTGCTGCCGATCCTGCACCTCAACGGCGCCAAGATCGCCGGCCCGACGGTGCTCGCGCGCAAGGACCCCGACGGAGGTGCGCGAGCTGCTCGAGGGCCACGGCTACGACGTCATCGAGGTCGAGGGCGACGACCTGCCCGGCATGCACCACCGCTTCGCCGAGGCGCTCGCGACCGCGTGGAGCCGCATCCGCGACGATCCAGGCCGACGCCCGCGCCGGCAGCTGGGACGGCGCACGCCCGCACTGGCCGCTCATCGTCCTGCGCACCCCCAAGGGCTGGACCGGGCCCGACGAGGTCGACGGCGTCCAGATGCTCGGCACGTGGCGCGCGCACCAGGTGCCGCTGTCCGGGGTCAAGAACAACCCGGAGCACCTCGCGATCCTCGAGCAGTGGCTGCGCTCGTACCGGCCCGAGGAGCTCTTCGACGCCGACGGCCGCCCGACCGAGCTCGTGCTGCGCGCCAACCCCGAGGGCGACCTGCGGATGAGCGCGACGCCGCACGCCAACGGCGGCCTGCTCACCCGCGACCTCGACCTGCCGGACTTCCGCGACTACGCCATCGACGTGCCGGCGCCCGGCGACCGTGCGCGCGGAGTCGACGCGCAAGCTCGGCGAGCTGATGCGCGACATCTACCGCGCCAACGACGACCGGTTCCGCCTCTTCTGCCCCGACGAGACCAACAGCAACCGGCTCGGCGCCGTGTTCGAGGTGACGGACCGCGCGTTCATGGAGCGGGTCGTCCCGGAGGACGTGTCGCTCTCGCCGCGACGGCCGCGTGATGGAGGTGCTCAGCGAGCACAACTGCCACGGCTGGCTCGAGGGCTACACGCTCACCGGCCGGCACGGCTTGTTCGCCACCTACGAGGCGTTCGCCATGGTGAGCGCGTCGCAGACGATCCAGCACGGCAAGTGGCTGCAGGAGGCGGCGAACCTGCCGTGGCGGGCCAGGTGCCCAGCCTGAACATCCTGCTGACCTCGACCGCGTGGCGCAACGACCACAACGGCTTCAGCCACCAGGGCCCGGGCCTGATCCAGAACGTCATCACCACGCGCGGCAACATCGGCCGCGTCTACCTGCCGCCGGACGCCAACCGCCTGCTGTCGGTCGCCGACCACTGCTTCCGGTCGCGCAGCTACGTCAACCTCATCGTCATCGACAAGCAGCCGCAGCTGCAGTGGCTCGACCATGGACGAGGCGGTCGAGCACTGCACGCGCGGTGCCGGCATGTGGGAGTGGGCCGGCACCGACGACGGGTCGGCGGATCCCGACATCGTGCTCGCCTGCGCCGGCGACGTCGTCACGATGGAGACGGTCGCCGCCGCCGAGATCCTGCGCGAGCGGCTGCCGCACTTCCGCACCCGCGTGGTCAACGTCGTCGACCTGATGACGCTGCCCCGCCGCAAGGACCACCCGCACGGCATGGACGAGACGCTGTTCAAGGAGCTGTTCACCGACCACGTCGACGTGGTCTTCGCCTTCCACGGCTACCCGGGCGCGATCCACCAGCTCGTGCACGGCCGTCCGGACGCCGACCGGTTCCGGGTGCGCGGCTTCATCGAGGAGGGCACCACCACGACGCCGTTCGACATGGTCGTGCGCAACCGGGTCTCGCGCTACCACCTGGTCATGGACGCGATCAACAACGCCCGTCGTACGCCGCCCGGCGCCAGCGAGCTCAAGGCCTGGTGCGAGTCGCAGCTGGCCAAGCACGACGCCTACGTCGTGGAGCACCTGGAGGACATGCCCGAGGTCCGCGACTGGGTCTACCAGCCGGTGGTCGGTGACGACGGCGCTCCCGCGTGAGCCGGTACGTCCTCGCGCTGAACTGCGGCAGCTCGTCGGTGAAGCTCGCGCTCGTCGACCCGGTCACGGGGATCCGCTCGGTCGAAGGCCTGGCCGAGCGGGTCTCCACACCGGCCGTCGCGGTTCGGCTCACGCGCGACGGCGAATCAGCCGAGCTGCCTGCTCCGGTCGACACGTCGCACCGGGGCGCCGTGGCCGCCCTGGTCGACGCGCTCACCGACGCCGAGCTGGCCTCGGTGAGCGCGGTCGGTCACCGCGTGGTGCACGGCGGCGACCGCTTCACCGCGTCGGTGCGCATCGACGACCACGTGCTCGACGGTCTCGCCGAGGTCACCGAGCTGGCACCGCTGCACCTCCCCGGCAACATCGCGGGGATCCGCGCCGCGCGCCAGGCGCTCCCCGGCGTGCCGGACGTCGCCGTGTTCGACACGGCGTTCCACCGCACGCTGCCGGCGCACGCCTACCGCTACGCCGTGCCGGGGGAGTGGTACGCCGACCACGGGGTGCGCCGCTACGGCTTCCACGGCATCTCGCACAGCATCGTCAGCGCCCGAGCGGCCGAGCTGCTCGGTCGCCCTCTCGACGACCTGGCGCTGGTGACCCTGCACCTGGGCAACGGGTGCAGCGGGTGCGCGGTGCTGGGCGGACGGTCGGTCGACACGACGATGGGGCTCACGCCGCTCGAGGGTCTGGTCATGGGGACGCGCAGCGGCGACCTCGACCTCGGCGTGCTCGGGCACGTGGGGCGGCGTACGGGCGCGGATCTCGACTCGCTGCTCGCCGACGTCACCAGCCGGGGCGGACTGCTCGGCCTGTCGGGTCTCACGCACGACGTGCGCGAGCTGCGTGCAGCCGCTGCGACGGGATCCGTCGACGCGCAGACGGCGCTGGACGTGTTCGCCTACCGCGCGGCCAAGGCGGTCGGTGCGCTCGCGGCCGCGCTGCCGCGCGTCGACGCCGTGGTGCTGACCGGCGGGATCGGCGAGCACGACGTCGCCACGCGCAGCGCGATCCTCGGGCACCTGCGCTACCTCGGCGTCGTCGAGGACGAGGCGGCGAACGCGGTGCACGGCGTCGGGTCGCGCGGTCGCATCGACGCCGGTGGCGCCGTCGCCGTGCTGGTGGTGCCGACCGACGAGGAGCTCGTCATCGCCCGCGACACCGCCGCGCTCGTCGGCTGACCGCAGTCCCGGGGTGTACCGCAGACGTTCGTCTGACGTTCGCCTGCGCATCCTCGGGTCACGCGTCGCGCTGCCGATCATGACGGTATGGATTCGCGCAGGGTGGACGTCGACGGGATGCACAACGTCCGCGACCTCGGCGGCGTGCCGATCGACGGCGGCGAGACGGCGCGCGGCGTGGTCTTCCGCGGCGAGACCGTCGTCCACCTGACGGCGGCCGGGGCGCAGCGCCTGCGCGAGCTCGGCGTCGGTCGCGTGCTCGACCTGCGGGAGCCCGACGAGGCCCTGGTCGACGGCGACGGCCCGCTGGCCCTGGCGTACGCCTCGCGCGAGCTGGTCGTCGACCGCGTGCCGCTCGTGGGCGGCGACATCGCGACCGACCCCGTCGGCCGGGTGCCCGGCGGCGAGCAGACCGCCGATGCCTACGCGCGCTACCTGCACAACGGCGGCACCGAGCTGGCACGCGCACTCGCCCGCGAGGCCTGGGCGCCGACCGCCCTCTACATCCACTGCGCCGTGGGCAAGGACCGCACCGGCGTCGTGACCGCGCTGCTGCTCAAGGTGGCAGGTGCGAGCGACGACGCGGTGGTCGAGGACCACCTCATGACCGCGCCGGCCGTGCGACCGGTGGTCGAACGGCTGGGCGCGCGGCCGGCGTACGAGCACCTCGCGCACCCCGACTGGGAGGCGCAGCAACCCTCGGAGGAGGCCATGCGCCTGTTCCTCGCCCACCTGCGGCGGCACGGGGGAGCGCTGTCGTGGCTGCTCGACCAGGGCGTCGACCCCGAGACGATGGACCGGCTCATCGGGCTGCTGCGCGGCGAGCTCGCCCGCGACGCCCGCATCCCGACCGCCAGCTGACCGGCGACACCTGCCGTTCACCTGGCCGGGCTACGGTCGCGAGCATGGCGAAGTTCGACAGCACCGAGGCCCGCGACGCATGGCGCAAGGCGGAGCAGCGCTACCAGGACGCGATCGCGCCGTTCCTGGTGGAGAAGCCCGGCAAGCTCCGCAAGGACGACGCGCTGACCATCACCAAGGCCAGGGTCAAGGCCGACCGCAAGCTCGAGGCGTACCTCGACGGGTCGCTGGGCTGATCGACCCGGACGACGTCAGGGACGCGCCTGCGCCACGATGCCGGCGAACAGGGCGAGGTAGTCGTCGACCATGCGGTCGGCGGAGAACCGGAGCATCGCGTCGGTCGCGGCACGCCGTCCGGTCGAGGTCGTACGCCGACCGCACCGCTGCCGCAGCCGCGACCGGGTCCGTGACGAGGAAGCCGGTCACCCCGACGTCGATCAGCTCGGGCATCGACCCGCGCGGGTAGGCGATCACCGGGGTGCCGGTCGCCATCGACTCGACCACCGAGAGGCCGAACGGCTCGTCGAACCCGATGAGGTGCAGCAGGGCCACCGCGCCGCCGAGCAGCCGGTCGCGCTCGGCCGGCCCCACGGGACCGACGTAGCGACACCGACGTGCCGTCGACGAACGGCTCGACGAGCCGGCGGTGGTAGTCCTCGTCGTGCACGACGCCGGCGATGACGAGCGGCAGTCCCGCCAGGCGCGCGACCTCGATCGCCTCGTGCGTGCCCTTGTCCGGATGGATCCGCCCGAGGAAGAGCAGGTAGCCGCCGTCGCCCGCGCCGAGCGAGAAGCGGTCGACGCTCGATGCCGTGGTGGATCGTCGCGGCGTAGGTGAGGTCGGGGTGCCGGTCGGCGTCGCTGATCGACACGTAGTGGGCGACGTCGTCGTACGCGCGGAAGACGGGCAGGATCCGCTCGCGACGAGAAGCCGTGGATGGTCGTGACCATCGGGGTGCGGCGTCAGCCGGCTGAACACCAGCGGCAGGAAGTCGAACTGGTTGCTGATCACGTCGAACTCGTCGGCCCGCTCGAAGACGGACGCGATGTGCAGCGCCTCGTAGACCTTCGCGTCGACCGTCGCGTCCTCCTCGTAGCCGGCCGGAGCCTCCGCGTGCAGCCGCTGCGGTCGTGGCCGAGTCGGCCGTGGCGAACAGGGTGACGTCGTGGCCGCGGGCGACGAGGCCCTCGGTCAGCGTGGCGGCCACCTGCTCCCACGGACCGTAGGAGCGCGGGGGCACGCGATGGGCGATCGAGGCGAGCACGGCGATTCTGACGAGGACTCCTCGAGAGGCGATTTCCTCAGAATTTACAAGGGATTTCGCCACCTGGAGTAGTGGTAGACTCAACTCGACAGACAGACCTGGGTCACAGACCCGGCGTCCGGTCCGGCGCTCTCCCTGAGCGCCGCGGGATGGCCACTCTCCTCGTCGGTACGGCAGCGCTCCAGCTGCAGAGCATGATGCGGAAGCAGGCCCTCATGGGCGTACGAATCGGCGTTCTGTCCACCTATCCGTCCACCCAGTGCGGCATCGCCACCTTCACGCAGTCGCTGGTGGGCTATCTGCTCGACCACGGCACCCACGTCGGCGTCGTGCGCATCGTCGACGAGCCGCAGGTGCAGGTGCTCCCCGTCGTGCACCAGTGGGTCACCGGACGCCGCAACGCGCACGCGCGAGGCGGCCCGGAGTGCTCGACGACTTCGACGTCGCGCTGGTGCAGCACGAGTACGGCATCTTCGGCGGGCCGGACGGCGAGGACGTGCTCGAGCTCGTCGCGCTCCTGCACGTCCCGGTCATCACCGTGCTGCACACCGTGCTCACCCACCCGACTCCGCACCAGCACTCCGTCCTGGCCGCGCTCGTGCGAGGCGCTCCGACGCGATCGATCACCATGACCGAGACCGCTCGCGGCCGGCTGGTCGCCGGCTGGGGCATCGACCCGGCGCGCATCCAGGTCATCACCCACGGCGCCGTGCACAACATCCCGCTCGTGCCGAAGCCCGCGCACGTCCCGGCGGACGCCGGCGACCGTCCTCACGTGGGGCCTGCTCGCGACGGCAAGGGCATCGAGTGGGCGCTGCGCGCCCTCGCCGGGCTCGCCGACGTCGTCGCCCGCCCCGCAGTACCGCATCGTCGGGCAGACCCACCCGCGCGTGCGCGAGCGCGAGGGCGAGGCCTACCGCGACCGGCTGGTCGGCCTGACCCACGAGCTCGGCCTCGACGACTCCGTGCACTTCGACGCCGAGTACCTCGCCGGGCGACCGGCTGCGGCGCGATCGTGCGCGAGGCCGACGTCATCCTGCTGCCGTACGACTCGCAGGAGCAGGTCACCTCGGGCGTCCTCATCGAGGCCGTGGCCGCGGGCAAGCCGGTCGTGTCGACGGCGTTCCCGCACGCCGTCGAGCTGCTCTCCAGCGGCGCCGGACTGCTCGTGCCCCAGCGCGATCCGGAGGCCCTCTCGCCGCGCGCTGCGGCGGGTGCTCACCGAGCCCGGTCTCGCCGCGAGCATGGCCGCCGAGTCGCGCCGGATCGCGCCGTCGCTGCTCTGGCCGGCCGTGGCCACCGAGTACGTCGACCTCGCCCGGTCGCTGACCGCCGTCGGCGCCCGGTCCGTCGCCTGATGCCGTCGCCCCTGCGCTTCGACCACCTGCTCCACCTCGCCGCGCGAGTGGGGCGTCTACGAGCACGCGCTCGCTCACCGAGCCCCGGCCCGAGCACGGCTACTGCGTCGACGACGTGGCGCGCGTGCTGGTGGTGACGGCGCGCGCGGCGGTCGCGCCCGACGTGCAGCGCCTCACGCGAGCTGAGCCTGCGCTTCCTGCTCGCCGCCCAGCACGACGACGGCCTCATGCCACAACCGCCGCAACCCGGACGGCTCGTGGGGGGACGCCGCCACGACCGACGACCACTGGGGCCGCTCGCTGTGGGCGCTCGGGACGGCGTACGCCGAGCTCGACGACCCCGTCGAGCGCGCCCGGGCCCACGACGGCGTCGCAACGGGCGATGCAGGCGCGCTCGCGCTGGCCGCGGGCCATGGCCTACGCCGTGCTCGGCGCTCACCAGGTGCTGCGCCGCGACCCGGACGACCGCGCGGCCCGCCGGCTGCTGGCCGACGCCCGTCCGTCGCTGCTCGCGGGTCGCGACGTCGCCGGCCTGGCCGTGGCCCGAGCAGCGGCTCACCTACGCCAACGCCGTGCTGCCCGAGGCGATGATCGTGCTCGGCGACGACGCTCGAGCAGCCGCGGCCTGCGTGCTCAGGGCCTCGCGCTGCTCGGCTGGCTGCTCGACCTGCAGACCTCCGACGGTCACCTCTCCGTCGTCCCGGTCGCCGGGCTCGGCCGGCACGACGACCCGCGGCCGGGCTTCGACCAGCAGCCCATCGAGGTCGCGTGCCCTCGCCGAGGCGTGCCGGACGGCGTACGACGCGACCTGCGACGACCGCTGGCTCGAGGCGCTGGCCTGTGCGGCGCGTGGTTCGACGGGCGACAACGACGCCGGGCTCGTCATGCACGACGACGTCAGCGGCGGCGGGCTACGACGGCCTCGAGGACGGGTCGGTCAACGCCAACCAGGGCGCCGAGTCGACGCTCGCCTGGCTGTCCACCGTGCAGACGTGCGAGCTCGCGGGCGCCGCGGCACCGGCGATGACGCGATGACGCGATCGTGGGTGCGGCGCACGTCGACGTGCTGCGACCCGACCCCGCCCGGGTCGTGAGCCGGATCTTCCTGCCGGGTCAGGAGATGCCGGCTGCTGGGCGTGTCGCGCTCCACGGCCGTGCTCGAGCGCGTGCGGCTGCTCTCCGACGCCGAGGTCGAGGCCGGTCTCGCCGAGGCGCACGACGCCTTCGACCACCGGCACCGCGACATCACCGTCACCTGGGACGCCAACGCCGACCTGGTCGACCACCGGCTGGAGCCCGGCGAGCTGCTCTCCGCGCAGCGCCGTCGGCTGATCGGCGCCTACTTCACGCCAGGAGTACGTCGATCGAGGGCGCGGCGCTGTTCAACCCGTCGATGGTGGCGCACCCCGACCAGAGCGGGCTCCCCGCCGGATCGACCCGCTTCCTCATGACGCTGCGCGCCGTCGGCGAGGGGCACATCTCGAGCATCGAGCTGCGCACCGGCGTGATCGACGCTGGACGACGCGGCTCGTCCTCGACCCGCCTCCCGAGTACGCCGTCCTGCCTGCGCCGCTGCCGGCGACGTACAGCCGGGACGCCTTCGAGCACGAGCTGCGACGACGTCGTCGGCGAGCACTCGAACTCGGACTTCGTCCTCGACCTGCTGCCGCCGACGTTCACCCGCAGCCGAGCTCGAGGAGGCGCTCTCGGACCTGCTCGACCAGCGACTCACGCGCGGGTCCGGCGTGCGCGCGATCGACCGCCTCGACCTGGATCGCCGACTCCAACTACGCCGTCGAGTTCCCGGAGTCGTCGGCGCTGCAGGAGCGCGTGCTGATGCCGCGCGGTCCCGCGGAGAGCCACGGCATGGAGGACGCACGCGTCGTGCGGTTCACCGAGGACGACGGCACGCACGAGTACCTCGCCACCTACACGGCGTACGACGGCCGCAACATCACCTCGCAGCTGCTGCGCACGCACGACTTCCGCACGCTTCGAGAGCATCCAGCTCAGCGGACCGGGGTCGCGCAACAAGGGACTCGCGCTCTTCCCGCGCCGGGTCGGCGGGCGCTACCTCGCGCTCTCGCGCGCCGACCGCGAGAGCAACGCGATCACGGCCTCGGACGACCTGCGGCACTGGGACGAGCCGGAGCTGGTGCAGACGCCGAGCGAGCCCTGGGAGATCGTGCAGCTGGGCAACTGCGGGCCGCCGATCGAGACCGAGGCGGGCTGGCTGGTGCTCACCCACGGGGTCGGCGCCGATGCGCGTCTACAGCATCGGCGCCCTGCTGCTCGACCTGGACGACCCGACCGTCGTGCTCGGGCGGCTGACGTCGGCCGCTGCTCACGCCGGCGCCCGACGAACGCTCGGGCTACGTGCCCAACGTCGTCTACTCGTGCGGTGCGCTCGCTGCACGGCCGCACGCTCGTGCTGCCCTACGGCTGCAGCGACACCGAGTCGCGGGTCGCGCTCGTCGACCTCGACCGGCTGCTCGACGACCTGCGTCCGGGCTAGCGATCGGCGTACGCCGTCGCCGTCCGCCCGACCCCGTCGCCACTGGGAGCCCTCATGATGATCCGCCGCACCGCCCCGCCCGCGCTCGCGCAGGACGACCCGCTCGCGACCGCCCCGATGCCGCGGGTGGCCGCGGCCGAGATCTCCACCGCGCCGCGCACCGCCAAGCCCTGGGGCCACGAGGTGATCTTCGCCGCGGGCGAGCACGGCTACGTCGGCAAGGTGATCGTCGGTCGACCAGGGGCAGGCGCTCAGCCTGCAGCTGCACGAGGAGAAGGACGAGACGATCTCGATCGTCTCCGGCGAGGCGATCGTCGAGCACGGGCCGTCGGTCGACCTGCTGCTGAGCCGGTCGATGCAGGCGGGGGAGATCGATCCACATCCCGCCCGGCGTGCTGCACCGGATCACCGCCGTGACCGACGTGACGTTCGTCGAGGCGTCGACGGCTGCACCCGGATGGCGCGAGGACGTCGTCCGCCTCGCCGACCGCTACGGCCGCAGCGGCACCAGCGCGCCGTGAATCCTTGCGCGTCCCGCGATCAGCCGGATCCGGGATACCACCCGGCCGGCGGCGCGGGCGTGTAGGTGACCACCCGGGGGGCGGGCTCCGGCTCCGGCGCGGGATCGGGCGTCGGCGCCTCGAACGTCGTCGTGGTGCGGCCCTCGGCTGCCGGGGCCTGCGCGGGCAGCGTGGTGGCGTTGTACGTGAGCGCTCGGGGATCGAGCTGCTCGACCGGCGGCACCACCGTCGGCGCGGACGTCCACTCGTCGATCGGCTCGGCGACCAGAGCGCTCCAGGGATCCACCGGCCGCAGCGCGGCGCTCGACGCGGAGCGGGCGATGATCTCGATCTCCGACGGCTGGTAGTCCTGCGCGAACCGCTGCGCTCCCAGCGCGAGCGCGGCCGCGAAGGGCGCATCCGAGTCGTCCTCGGTGCCGAGCATCGGTGCGGGCTCAGGCTCCTCGACCGGGTCGATGCCCAGGCCGTACCACGCGCGCATGCTCGCCGGCCGGGCGTCGTGCCGCTCGGGCTCCGGGTCGGGTCGGCTGAGCGGTACGCCGCCGGCTGCCTCGTCGGTGAGGTCGATCACGGTGTCGTCGGACAGCTCCGGGGCGAGCTCCACCTCGGACCAGTCCGACTCCGGGACGGCGTCGACGGGCGGCTCCTCGGCGACGAGCACGTCGGCCACGGGCTCCTCGACAGCAGGGGCATCGACGACCGGCTCCTCGACGACAGCCTCGTCGACGACCGGCTCCTCAGCAACGGGCTCGTCGACGACGAGCTCCTCGACCGTCGGCTCCACGGGCTCGGGCGCGTCGACGACGATCTCCTCGACCGTCGGCCCCGCGTCGGGGTGCTGCATCGCGGCCTCGTCGGCCGTCGTCTCGGCCGACCACGGCTCGACCGCTGCCTCGACCTCAGGCTCCGCGTCGTCCTCGCTCTGCTCCACCGCGCGCGTCGGCGCCGCGACCACGCGACGGCTGAGCAGCTCGTCCAGGCTGTAGGTGCGGTCGGGGTCGTCGGCGGCGGCGGCTGACGGCGCCACCGGCGCCGGTGCGACTGCGTCCTCGACGGAGTCGCGCGCCGCCGCGACGTCGGCCTCCGCGACCGGCTCGGGCTCCTGGATCGGTTCCGGCTCGACATAGGCCTCGGGCTCGGGCTCGGGCTCCGGATCGTGGTCCGCGACCGGATCCGCCTCGCGCAGATCGACCTCGTCGGCGACGACCTCGGGAACCTCGTCCACGTCGTCGAGCACCACGACGGGCCGGTCGTCCGGTACGACGACCGGGGTCTCGTCGGTGACGACGAGGGCCTCCGGCTCGAGGGTCTGGGTGGCCGCCTGCTGGCGGGCCTGGGCCTCCTGGGAGGCGGCGTAGCGCTTCTCGAGCAGCTTGGGGATTCCTACCGTGCGCTCCGGCGCCTCCACCGGCTCCCAGCCGGTGATCGTCCAGCGATGGCCGTCGACGACATCGCCGAACTGGTACGGCTGGTCGGCCATGAGGTGCGCGCTCCCCTCGCGTGACAGCGGCGCCGCTGGACTCGGCGCAGAAGACGAAGGCTAGTCACCCGCGCCACCCCCGGCCAGGGGAGTGGAACCAGGAGAACTCGATCGTGTCAGGGTCACGCACACGACCGCGATGTCTTCTCACCGTGAGTGATCGAGAGATCACGCACCGCTGGCAACGCCCGGTCTCAGGACGCCGCCCGGCCGGCCTAGAACGAGACCTGCGGCGGGGCGGTCTGACCGGGCGGGGCGGCGTAGAACGCGCGCTTCGCGACGCCGGCGACGCCCGCGAGCAGGTTGGTCGGGATGGTCACCACGGCGGTGTTCAGGCTCGACACCGCGTCGTTGTAGTACTGCCGCGCGAAGGCGAGCTGGTTCTCGGTGTCGGCCAGCTGGCGCTGCAGGTCGAGGAAGTTCGTCGAGGCCTTGAGATCGGGGTAGTTCTCCGCGACGGCCATGACGTTGACCAGCGAGGCGTCGAGCGCGTCGCTCGCCGCCGCCTTCTCCTCGACCGAGCCGGATGCCGCGGCCTTGCTGACGGCGGCGCGCGCGGCGGTGACCTCCTCGAGGACGCCCTTCTCGTGGGCGGCGTACCCCTTCACCGTCTCGACGAGGTTGGGGACGAGGTCGGCGCGGCGCGTGAGCTGCACGTCGATGCCGCCGAGCGCCTCCTGCGCCTTGACGTCCAGGGTGCGCAGCCGGTTGAACGCCGAGATGCCGAACAGCACCAGGGCGACGAGCACCACCAGGACGATGACGGTCGCGATCATGACGTGCCTCTCGTGTCGGGCCGGGTCGGCCGCGGATCGTGCATCACCAGGAACCTCCGCCCCCGCCGCCACCACCGCCGCCGCCCGCCGCCGCCGCCGCCGGAGGACGACGACGACTGCGAGGCGGAGTAGGCCGAGATCGACGACGCGACGGCGCTGTCGAAGCTGTCGAACGAGCTGCCGAAGCCCGACCCGGAGGAGCTGTGGGCGTAGACGGGGTACCAGACGGGCGACGGGGGCTCGATGCCCGTGGCGGTGCGGTACTTCGCGGCCCACGCGTCGGCGACGTCGAAGGCTACGGCGTACGGCACGTAGGCGATCCACAGGTCGCCGCGGGCGGAGTAGTCGAAGCGGTCCTCGGCCGAGTCGGTGGAGAGCAGGCGCTGGAAGCCGCCGGACTGCGACCAGGCGAGTCGGCCGGTCGGGGTACGCCGCGAGCCGACGCCGGAGCGCAGCAGGAACCAGCCGCCGACGAGCGCGAACGCGGCGAACGGCAGGCCGTTGAGCGTGGGCCGCGACCAGGCGAACAGCGCGAACGCGATCACGGCGCTCGCGATCACGGCGACCTGCGCCCAGCGCTCGCCGCCCGCGCCGAGCGTGAGGCCCGCCGCGCGCGACCACGACGTGGTGGCGCCCGAGATGCTGCCGGCCGCGGACTTGAGCACCTTGCCCGCCGAGATCGAGCCGTCGGCCAGGAACGCGGACCCCGCGGTGGTGACGCCGAGCGCGGCACCGACGTGCTGCGAGACCGGCGTCGATCGCCGCCCACTGCTCGGGTGTGCCCGTGCCGGTGACCTGCCAGGTGTCCGGGCCGGTGGGCGTGAGCGAGACCAGGCCGCGCTCGGCGAGGTGCAGCACGCTGGCCACGAGGGCCTTGTCGCCGATCGTCTCGGTGGCCAGGTAGACGGTCTGCACCGGTCCGAAGCCCTGCGGCGGGGCGTACATGACGGGGAAGCCCGGCGGCGCCTCGACGCTGCCGCGTCCCAGCAGCCTGCCGAGGAACCCGGCGGCCACGGCCATCAGCAGCAGCACCACCACGCGGAGCAGCGAGGTGCCCAGCCACGGGTCGAGCGCGACCGACCACGGCACCGTGACCTGTCCCGGGGCGGCCGCCGCGAGCGGCGCGCGCAGGTAGAGCCCGCTGCGGGCCGGCAGGTCGGTCGCGGAGACGACGATCGTCGAGGTGCCCGCGCCGCTGACGGTGCAGCCCGCGGCCGAGCCGAGCGCCGCGCACTGCGCCTTCGGCACGACGCCCGGCAGCGTCACGGTGACCCGTGCGGAGTCCATCCGCATCTCCCACCCGCGTGCCACGACGTCCCAGACGAACATCGAGCCGGGGTTCGCCGCCTCGGTGCCGTCGTTGCCGGTGAACTCGCCGGTGGGGGGTCGGTAGGGCGAGATCGAGCCCGGGATCGTGTACGCGATGACGTAGGTGTGCGAGCCGGGGCGTCAGGGTGACGTCGGCGTCGCCGATCTTCGCGACCCGGAACCGGCTGCCCTGCTGCCACGACAGCGAGTACGGCTCAGGGCGTGCCGTCGCGCGTGACCGCCTCGATCTGCGGCACGTAGCGCACGTGCGGGTCGGCGGTGTCGGCGACGTCCCAGTAGCGGAAGATGCCGTGGCGTCCGTAGGGGAAGGCGGCCGTGATGGTCTCCACCGCGGTCAACGTGCCGTCGGCCGCGACGACGTAGCGCGCGTCGTACGACGTCACCGTGACGGGGTCGTCGGCGTCGGAGGAGGAGCCCGAGCCGAGGCCGGCGAGCACCGGCCACAGCATCGCGGCGGCGAAGGCGAGGGCCAGCACCGTGACGAGCACGACCGGGCCCGCCGAGCTGCCAGGACGCCGAGCCATCCGCACTCCTCCGCCCCCGAGGATCGCTGCGGCCTCGCGGCCGCATGTCCTCACTGTAGGAGAGCCGGGGGACGCCCTCCCGCGCGTACGACGCCACCACCCGCGAGATCGGCACGGCCGGGCAGGATTGGAACGGCTCCTGGGGGGTAGTCAGGCCCACCGTCCGACGCTCGGACGGGACGAAGGGGCGACTGATGAGCACCGTGGCCGTGATCGCGCACTCGGGCAAGACCTTCGGAGGGGGGATCGGCGAGCTTCGCGACCTCCTGGACGCTGCCGGGATCACCGACCCCCTCTGGTACGAGGTCGCGAAGAGCAAGCAGGCGCCGGACTGCGCTCGCGAGGCTCTGGAGAAGGGGGCGGGCCTCGTCTTCGTGTGGGGCGGCGACGGCACCGTGCAGCGCTGCATCGACGCGCTCGCGGGGTCGGATGTCGACCTCGCCATCCTGCCCGCCGGCACCGCGAACCTGCTCGCGACCAACCTGGGCGTGCCGGCCGAGCTCCCTGAGGCTGTGCACATCGGTCTGCACGGCGACCGCCGCGCGATCGACACCGGGACGCTCAATGGTGAGCACTTTGCCGTGATGGCAGGCGCTGGTCTCGACGCGCTGATGATCCGCGACGCGGACAAGGGCATGAAGGACCGCATCGGCCGCGCGGCGTACATCTGGACGGGCGCCCGCAACCTGAGTGCCAGCCCGGTCAAGGCGCGCATCAAGGTCGACGGCCGCAAGGTCTTCTCGGGAACCGTGACCTGCGTGCTGGTCGGCAACGTCGGCTCGGCGTTCGGGGGGCTCGAGCTCTTCGACGGGGCGCGGCCCGACGACGGCCTGCTCGAGGTCGGCATCGTGACGGCGAAGAGCCGCAGCCAGTGGGTCAGGACCGTGGGCCGCGTCGTGCTCGGCCGCGCCGAGCGCTCGCCGTTCGTGACGACGTCGCGCGGCGCGAAGATCCGGGTGCGCTTCGACCGGCCGGTGATGTGCGAGGTCGACGGCGGAGACCGACCGGAAGCCGACAAGCTCCGCATCACGGTGCGGCCCGTCGTCGATCAGGATCTGCGTGCCGACGCAGGACGCCGGTTCGGCACAGGAGCGGGTCGACGCCGTGGCCGGAACGAGCGCGTCATGAGCGACGTCGCAGCTCCGGTCTCCGACGCGGCCGAGTCGGTCGCCGACAGCAGGCCGATGGGCTGGCTCGCCCGGGTCGGGCTGACCGCCCGGGGCGTGGTCTACCTCGTGATGGGCTGGCTCGCCGTCATGGTCGGCGCGGGCAGCAAGGAGAACGTCGACCAGCGAGGCGCCCTCACGGAGGTCGTCGCCGCACCGTTCGGCACAGTGCTCGTGGTGCTGCTCGCGGTGGGGTTCGCGGCGTACGCCGCCTGGCGGTTGGTCGAGGCGGTCACCGGTCCGACCGGCGAGCCGGACGGCGCCGGCGCACGAATCAAGTCCGCGGCACGCGGTATCGCCTACCTCGTGCTCGCCGGCACCGCGCTGTCGGTGCTGTCCGGCGCGCGGGCGACCCAGGCTGGCCAGCAGAAGGGCATCGCCGCCGAGGTCATGAGCCACACGGGCGGGCGCTGGCTCGTCGGCCTCGTGGGGCTCGTGGTCATCGCCGTCGGCGGAAGCATGATCGTCGAGGGCTGGAGCTCGAAGTTCATGCGGTACTTCGGCTATCTCCCCCCGGGCAGCCGCCGGTGGATCGTCCTGCTCGGTCGCATCGGCACGGTCGCGCGCGGGCTCGTGTTCGCGGTGACCGGACTGCTCGTCGTACAGGCGGCGATCACCGCCAGCCCCAGCAAGGCCGGCGGTGTGGACACCGCACTGAAGTCGTTGCTCTCGGCGCCGTTCGGGCCGGCGCTGGTCGGTGCGCTCGGCGTAGGCCTGATCCTGTTCGGCGTCTACGCGCTGGCGGAGGCCCGGTGGCGCCGCGTGCAGGACGGTGATCCGCGATGACCGACCTGGTGGAGTCCGCCGCGGAGGAGGACGGCGACCGCAGCGACGGCCCGGCGGTCAGGCACGTGGCGCTGCGCCTCGTGGGCGGGGCGGCGGCGCTCGCGATCGGGCTGTGCCTGATCGGGTTGCTGATCGTCGACGGACTGACCCCGTCGGCGCTCACGCAGTGGGAGAGCGAGGTCAACGACGGCGCCGTGGAGGGCCGCACGCCGACGCTCGACACCCTGAGCTCCGCGGGCAGCAGGATGTCCGACACGATCACATGCGTCGTGGTGCTCGTCGTGATGATGCTGGTGCTGCGCCGGTGGCTGGGCCGCTGGCGCGAGTCGCTCGCTCTCGCCGCGGCGATCATCGGCGAGCTGCTGGTGTTCCTGGCGGTGACCTTCCTCGTGCAGCGCGACAGGCCCGACGTTCCCAAGCTCGACGAGGCGCCTCCTACCTCGAGCTTCCCGTCGGGGCACACGGCCGCGGCGGTGGCCATCTACGGCTGCCTCGCCTATGTGGTCTGGCGGAACATGCGGAACCGGTTCTGGGCCGGCGTGATCGTGGCGCTGCTGTGCGCCGTGCCGCTGGTCGTCGGCGTCTCGCGCATCTACCGCGGCATGCACCATCCTTCGGACGTGGTGATGGGTCTGATCGGCGGAGGCATCTGGCTGCTGGTGGTCGTCACCACGCTGCTGCCGCGGGACGACCCGCGCGAGCGGCGTCGGCCCCGGCTCGACGAGGGGTCGGCGCCCACCGAGGCGGCGCGGTGACCGCGGGCGCTGGGCCGGCCGACCAGCACCAGCGCGCGGACCATGACCTGGTCGACCGCGGCGATGCCGCGGCGTCCGCGTCCGACCTCACGACCGATGTCGAGCATGCCGTCGATCTCGAGCACTCCGTCGACCCACGGGCACCGCGCATCGGACCGCACCTCGCGGTCGGGCTCACGGCGGCCGCAGCCGTGGGCATCGTCACGATCGCGGTGCAGGCTCGGGGCGGGACGCTCGCGACCTTCGACGAGGCGGTGAAGGACTGGGTGCTCGCGCATCGCGGGGCCCGCGACATCGCCGTGGCCAACGTGATCACCGCCGGGGGTGCGACGGCGCTGACCATCCCGGCCGCGGCGATGGTCGGCGCGCTCGCGCTGCGTGGCCGGCCGTCGTGGCGGTCCCGCCTCACCGCGGGGGCGCTGCTCGCCGCGGTGAGCGGCGCCGGTGTGTATGCGGGTCTGCTGCTCAACGGCGCCACGGGCCGTGAGCGGCCCGACGCAGCCGACTGGGCAGGTGCCGCGGGTGGCTGGTCGTTCCCGTCGGGCCACACCACGGCGGCCACGGCGTTCGCGCTCTGCAGCGCGTGGGCGTTGTCGGCGCGCGTGACCAGCCGCCGCGCACGGGTGCTGGTGTGGACCGCGGCCGCGGTGTGGGCTGCGGCGGTCGGGTGGACCCGGGTGTGGCTCGGCGTGCACTGGGCCAGCGACGTCGTCGGCGGCTGGCTGTTCGCAACGGCGTGGTGCGCCGTCGCGGCGGCTGCGATCACAGCGGCGCGACGGCACCAGTCACGAGCGCGCCCGGAGGGACTCGAACCCCCAACCAGCCGGGTAGAAACCGGCGGCTCTATCCGTTGAGCTACGGGCGCCTGCGCGACGCGTCGCGCGCGCCCATTGTGCCGTGCGGCTCGTGCGAGGCGATCGTCCCCAGGCCGCGGCGTCGGCCGGTCGTCCACAGCGGGCGTCCTCGACCCGTCGGCGTACGACGGATCCGGTTGCGAACCTGCCGGACGACCGGGCCGCGACGGGCGGCCCGACGACGCAGGAGGCTCCCGTGCGATCGACCGTCACCCTGTCCGGCAACGTCGTCACCGACGTCGCCCTGCGCTCGACCGCCGCCGGCCCGGTGGCGAACTTCCGGATGGCCGTCACCGAGTCGTGGTGGGACAAGCGCACCGAGCGATGGGCCGAGCGCGTCACCTATCTGCAGGTGTCCGCCTGGCGGCAGCTCGCCGAGCACGTCGCCGACTCGCTGGCCAAGGGGCAGCCGGTCGTGGTCGTGGGCCGGCTGCGCCAGCGCGAGTGGGACGACAAGGACGGGGTGCACCGCTCGACCATCGAGGTCGACGCCGACCTGGTCGGGCACGACCTCAGCCGCGGCCGGGCGAGCTTCACCCGACGGCCGCGCGGTCCGCAGACCGCGGAGATCGCGGCGCTCGAGCAGGCGGTGGTCGTCCCGGCGGTGCCGGTGGCCGGGGTGACCGGCGGCGCGGGTGACGCCTCGGCCGCCTAGGCCGTCTGCGCCGCCTCGGCCGGGAGGGAGCGTCCGAACAGCGAGGTCAGCGGAGCCGGAAGGCTGGCCATCACCACGTGGGCGATGACGACCGCGACGATCACCAGCGGCATGGCGGCGATGCCGGACGACGACATCAGCAGCGTCGCGAGCAGCACCGAGGTGAACGGCAGGCGCAGCATCGACACGCACATGGCGCCGATGCCCATCGCGACCGCCGGCACGAGCTCCATGCCGGGCAGGTCCATCATGAGCACACCCAGTGCCGCACCGATGAACATGCTCGGGAACACGGGTCCGCCGCGGAACGCGCTCAACGAGAGCGCGTACGCGATGCCCTTGAAGAGGATCACCAGGGCGAGCGCGCCGGCGGTCCAGGCGCCCGGGTTGGTGACCAGGGCCGGAAGCGCGGACTGCCCGGAGAACAGGACCTGCTCGACGCCCTGGTCCGTCAGCGCCTCGAAGGCGATGGCGCAGAGCGCGACGAGCACGCCGATCCCGACCGTCACCGGCACGCGTCGTGCGTGCACGAGCGGGCGCAACGACCGGGCGATGCTGTAGATCACCCAGGCGATGAGCGGGCACACGAGTCCGAGGACGATGGCCCACCCGAGGAGCGCGACCGTGGGGGTCGTGAACGCCGGCAGGTTCGGGATCTGCAGCGAGAACGTGCCCAGGCCGGTGAGCGAGTCCAGCCCGGTGAAGATCAGCGAGCCGACTCCCGCGGCCAGCAGGCCCGGGAGCAGGGCGACGCCGAGCATCGCGCCGCCGATCCCGGCGGCCTCGAGCAGCAGGAACGCGCCGACGAGCGGGTTGCCCAGCAGGGTGCTGACCGCGGCGAAGCTGCCGGCGGTCGCGATGAGCATGACGGCGGTCGGCGGTGCACCCTTCTGGATGCGCAGGATGACGAACGCGCCGAGCCCGCTGCCCAGCGCGATGAGCGGCGCCTCGGGGCCGAGCACGGCACCGAGCGCGAGGGTCGCGAGGGCCGCCAGCACGACACCGGGGATGTCCGCCGGAAGCGTCGGCCCGCCGCCGGCCTGGAAGCCGAGGGCGGGGGAGTGCCCGGCGTTGCCGTGCAGGCGACTGATCGTCAGCCCGACGAGCAGGCCCGAGAGCGCCAGCAGCGGGATGGGCCACCACCACGGGGTGCTGCTCAGGCCGAGGTCGCCGGGAAGCTCGCTGAACAGGTACTCCTGCAGCTTCTCGATGAGGGCCAGGAAGCCGTAGGCGATGGCCGAGATGGGCACACCGATGAGCGCGGCGAGGATGAGCGCCTTCACGTAGGCCCGGGAGCGCATGAGCGCCATCGGGTCCTGCTCCTGCGCCGCCGGTGCCGCGTTCGAGTCCGAACTCATGGGTCCCGTCCTGTCCCTGCTGCCCAAGGTCCGCGTGGACCCCGGCAGCACCGTAACGGGCTGGACGGTGCGTGGCGGTGCCGAGTGGCGGGCGCCGGGGCCGGGAGCGCCGGAGGCGCGGGTCGCGGGGGGGAGGCTCGCGCGCGCGCTGATCACGGTCGCTCTGCGCGGACATGCAGCCCGCGTCGCCCGCAGTCAGGTCGCCAGGGGTCCGCGGAGGATGCGCTCAAGCAGGTCGTGGCGGCAGGCGGGCGGCATCTGCGCGTCATCCGGTGGCGGCACCGGTCGGGCGTCGATGCTGGCCCACCCGTCGATCGGCCTCACCCGGAGGGGCAGGCCCGCCGCGCTAGCACGCCAGGACTCCGGCAGCAGCAGAAAGCCCTGACCCGGCGGGGCGACGGGGTCGTAGCCGATCACGGCCTGCTCCCGGGCCAGCATCGCGATGAACCCCTCGACCCGATGTGCGGCTCGCGGTTCGAGGGGCACGCCCATCTCGCGATGGCCCCAGGCGCGGAGCATGCGGAGGGCATGCTCTCCGCCGTGGGACCGCTGGACCCGCCACGGCACCCAGGAGAAGTACTCCGCCCTGGGTGTGGGATCGCATCTCGCCCGGACGAGGCCGATGTGCACCGTCGCGCAGGTCAGGGATGTCCCGGTCGTTCCCTCCCACGCCTCGTGCACCTCCTCGGGGTCAAGCCGGAGTCGGCCATGGCACAGGTCGGCGCGCAGCCGCGGCGCGCCTCCTCGTGGGTCAAGCCGGAGTCGGCCATGGCACAGAGCTCGGCGTTCGTCAGCCCCGAGGACGGCGCCGGGGTGGCCGACGCCGGCCGCCCCGCGCCGGACTCGTCCGGCCAGCCCGGCCAGACACCCGGTCGTCCTCTCACAGCGCCCCCGTCCGTCGACCACTCGCTCCGAGTCTGACGGGCACTGCCGACACCGCCCGGTCCTCGACCGGTGCCGGTCGCGCTCTCGGCGGCTCGGGGAGGAGGAGGGCCTCCGCAGCCCGTAGGCTGTCGGCCTATGGCTGAGTTCATCTACACCCTGCGCAAGGCCCGCAAGGCTCACGGCGACAAGGTCGTCCTCGACGACGTGACGCTGTCGTTCCTGCCGGGAGCCAAGATCGGCGTCGTCGGCCCCAACGGCGCGGGAAAGTCGTCCCTGCTCAAGATCATGGCCGGCATCGACCAGGCCTCCAACGGCGACGCGTTCCTCTCGCCCGGCTACACCGTCGGCATGCTCGCGCAGGAGCCCGGCCTCGACGAGACCAAGAGCGTCTGGGACAACGTCATGGAGGGCGTCGCGCCCACCAAGGCGAAGGTCGACCGCTTCAACGAGATCTCCGCCGAGCTCGCCGACCCCGACGCCGACTACGACAAGCTCCTCGCCGAGATGGGCACGCTGCAGGAGGAGATCGACCACCTCAACGCGTGGGACCTCGACAGCCAGCTCGAGCAGGCGATGGACGCCCTGCGCTGCCCGGCGCCGGACGCCGACGTCTCGGTGCTCTCCGGCGGTGAGAAGCGTCGCGTGGCGCTGTGCAAGCTGCTGCTCCAGCAGCCCGACCTGCTGCTGCTCGACGAGCCCACCAACCACCTCGACGCCGAGAGCGTGCACTGGCTCGAGCAGCACCTCGAGAAGTACCCCGGCACCGTCATCGCGATCACGCACGACCGGTACTTCCTCGACAACGTCGCGCAGTGGATCCTCGAGCTCGACCGCGGCCGCGCCTTCCCGTACGAGGGCAACTACTCGACCTACCTCGAGAAGAAGCAGCAGCGCCTCAAGGTCGAGGGCGCCAAGGACGCGAAGCTCAAGAAGCGCCTCTCCGACGAGCTCGAGTGGGTGCGCTCCAACGCCAAGGCCCGCCAGACCAAGAGCCGCGCCCGCCTCGACCGCTACGAGGAGATGGCCGCCGAGGCCGACAAGACGCGCAAGCTCGACTTCGACGAGATCCAGATCCCGCCGGGCCCGCGCCTGGGCAGCATCGTGGTCGAGGCGCAGGGGCTCACCAAGGGCTTCGACGACCGCCTGCTCATCGACGACCTGTCGTTCACGCTGCCGCGCAACGGCATCGTCGGCGTCATCGGTCCCAACGGCGTCGGCAAGACCACGCTGTTCAAGATGATCGTGGCGCGAGCCGCGCAGGGCGACAGCGACGACAAGGACGTGCTGCCCGACTCCGGCGACATCCGCATCGGCGAGACGGTGACGCTGTCCTACGTCGACCAGAACCGCGGCGGCATCGACCCGGAGAAGAACGTGTGGGAGGTCGTCTCCGACGGCCTCGACTGGATCAAGGTCGGCCAGGTCGAGATGCCCAGCCGCGCCTACGTCTCGGCGTTCGGCTTCAAGGGCACCGACCAGCAGAAGAAGGCCGGCGTGCTCTCCGGCGGCGAGCGCAACCGGCTCAACCTGGCGCTCACGCTCAAGCAGGGCGGCAACCTGATCCTGCTCGACGAGCCCACCAACGACCTCGACGTCGAGACGCTCGGCTCGCTGGAGAACGCGCTGCTCGAGTTCCCCGGCTGCGCCGTGATCACCTCGCACGACCGCTGGTTCCTCGACCGCGTGGCGACGCACATCCTGGCCTACGAGGGCGACTCGACCTGGTTCTGGTTCGAGGGCAACTTCGAGTCGTACGAGAAGAACAAGATCGAGCGTCTCGGCCCCGACGCGGCTCGTCCGCACCGGGCGACCTACCGCAAGCTCACCCGCGGCTGAGCCGCGGCGATGGCCCGGCACCGCTATCACGTCCAGCTCCGCTGGTCGGACATGGATGCGCTGCGGCACGTCAACAACGTGCAGTTCCTGCGCTTCCTCGAGGACGCGCGCGTCCAGATGATGGTGGAGGCCGGGCGGCGCACGCTCGAGAGCGAGCTCGGGGTCGTCGTCGTGCGCCACGAGATCGACTACCGCCGGCCGCTGCTGCTTCCGCCCTGAGCCGGTCGTGGTCGACACCTGGGTCGACGCACGTCGGGCGCACGTCGTACGCCGTCGCCTACGAGGTCCGCGAGCCGGACGACGACGTGGTCTACGCCACGGCCTCGACCGTCATGGTGTGCGTCGACCTCGCGACGAGCACGCCTGCCCCGGTCGACGAGCGCATGCGAGCGGCTCTGGCGGGTTTCCTCGACGACGGCGAGATCGCGGACGGCGACGCTGCGGTGGCCGGACTCGTCAGCGACGCGACAATGGAACGGTGACCGACGTGCCTGTCTATCTCGCGAAGGACGAGGCGGCGTATCTCGCGGCCTTCCTCGGCCGGGTCACCGGCTGGGACGAGCGCTCGGCGGTCCGGGTGCAGGTGCGCGGAGCCGTCCTCGGCGTCTACGCGCCGAGCCCGCTTGGACGTGCTCGCGTTCGTCGCGCTGCCGCTGGTCGCCTCTGTCGACGAGTCGATCGACCGCACGGTGTCGGCCGGGCGGGTGCGCGACATCATCGGCGACGTCTCGCGCCTCGGCGCCCTCGACGCAGCTGGTCCTGCCCGACGAGATCACCGGGTCGCCGACGCTGGCCGTGCTGCCGCCGACCTCGCCGTGGTCGCCGGGCGAGCGCGGGATGGCCGGCGATCTCACGCCGCGGATCGACGCCGCCGTGGCCGAGTTCCGCGCCTCGGTGCCGCGCAGCGGGTCGGTGCACGCCGAGCTCGTCGCCGAGGCGACGTGGGACCGGCCGGGCTGGGGCGGCGTGCCGATGCGCGCGCTGCACGCGGCACGGCTGCTCGGCTTCCTCACGCATCCGGGTGCGCGCGTCGAGACGGCCACCGTCGTCCGGCTGGAAGCGGCTGGTGACGCCGGCCGGCCAGATCTTCGTGCGCAACACCGCAGGGCCGGTGCGGCTCAGCCTGGTGCCGCAGGCGCGCTGACCCTCCTCCGCATCAGCGTGCGCGGGGTGGCGGAGCGGTCGAGTCCCGGACCACGAGCTCGGCCGACAGGCGCGGTGCGCGCGGCTTCAGGCCGGCGACGAGGTCGAGCACCGTGCGAGCCGCGATGCGGCCCTTGCCCTCGAGGTCCTGGGCGATCGTGGTGAGCGGAGGATCCGCGCGGTGCGCCTCGCTCGATGTCGTCGAAGCCGACGACCGAGAGGTCGTCCGGGCATCGACAGGCCCGAGCCGCAGCCGCGTCGAACGCCGCGAGGGCGAGGACGTCGGTGACGGCGAACAGCGCCGTGGGTCGGCGTCGAGGCCGGCAGGTCGAGCAGCTGCCGTCGCGAGCGCGGACGCCCTCCTCGTGGGTGTTCGCCTCGGCGTCGACGCTGCGGTGACCGCTGTGCGAGGCACCTGCGCCGCCGCACGGCGCGAACCGCCTCGACGCGGTCGCGCACGCCCGATGCGCACGGGCACGTCCGGTGCTCGTCGTGTCTCCGGGGTCGCGACCGGGCAGGCCGACGACGCCGAGACGGCGGTGGCCGAGCCCGAGCAGGTGGTCGGCGGCACGCGGCCGCTGCGCGACGCGTTGTCGATGCCCGAGGAACGGCACTCCGGGCAGCCGCGGGTGGCCGACGGTCACCAGGGGCAGCCGTCGCTGCGCGACGGCCTGCGACCGCCTCGTCGTGTCTCGTCCATCGAGCAGACGACGAAGGCGTCGACCAGCGCGCCGCGCACGAGGTCGCCGACGTCGTCGGCCTCCGAGGGCACGAGCAGCATCGACTGGCCCGCCGCGCCGAGCTCGCCGGCGAGGCCGCGCAGCAGCGACACGAGGCCCGGGTCGGTGAACGCGTATGGAGAGCCGCTCGGTGAGCAGGACTCCGACCGTGCCCGACCTGCCCGCGGCGCAGCGACCGGGCCGCAGGGTCCGGTCCGCCGTACCCGAGCTGCTCGGCGACGGCGAGCACCCGCTCGCGCGTGGCGGGGGAGAGCTGGTCGGGACGGTTGTAGGCGTTCGACACCGTCATGCGCGAGACGCCGGCGGCCGCGGCGACGGTGTCGAGCGTCGGTCGCTCCTCGCCCATGCGCCCTCCCGGGGAATGCGGTTCGGTTCTGGCCGTGTTGTACTGTATCGTTCCAGACTGTATCGATACAGAACCCGGAAGAAGACCTGCAGTGAGCATCACGACCCTCGCCCTCGGGCTCGCCTACCTCGGCTCCGCCATCGGCGTCGCCATGGTGATCCCGCAGATCCTGCGCATCGTGCGCCACCCGCACGATGGGCGGCGTCTCGCCGTGGACGTGGGCGATCACGGCCACGTCCTGCGTCGCTCTGGATGACCTACGGCGTGCGGACCGGCTCGCTGCCCCAGATCCCCGGCAACGTGCTGCTGGTCAGCGGTGCGGTCGCGATCGTGCTCCTCGTGCCCGCGGCCTGGAGCCGCGGTCGGCGCGCGCTGCCTGCTGGCGGCCGTCACCGGCAGCCTCGTCCTCGCCTCGACGCAGCTCGCGCCGGAGCAGGTCGGCTTCCTCGCGTTCGGCATCGGCGTGTTCGGGATGTGGCCGCAGGTCTACGAGACCGTGTGGGCGCGCCGCGGCATGGGCCCCTCGGCCATCTCGCTCACCTCGCAGGGCCTCAAGCTCGCCTCGCAGTCGTGCTGGATCACCTTCGCCCTGCTCACGCTCGACGTGCCCGTGATCGTCAGCGCGCTCATGGCGCTGAGCACCAACGCCGTCGTCACGCTCGTCGAGCTGGCGCGCCGCCGCGACGCCGGGCTCGAGCTGCCGGCGTACGACCGGACGCTGGTCGGCGCCGAGGCCTGACACCCTCGGGGTCTTGCCCTCCCGTCGGTGCGGAGCGCTCTACTGAGCCGACGACCACCACGGGGGTGAGGTCATGGCGTCGCCGGACAAGCAGGCCGCGCTGGCCGCCTGGTCGCGGTTCGTGCTGTGGATCGTCGTCGGCTCCGTGGTCGGGCTGGTGACGGTCGATCTTCGTGACGCTCGCGCTGTGGCTGCCCCTCGTCGTCGGTGTCTTCGCCGCGGTGCGGCCCGGCGGTCGCACGGCGGTCGGCGGGCTGCTCGTCGGGACTGGCGTTGCCGCTCGCGCTACGTTCGGCTAGGTCGCGGGTCGGCGCGTCGACCGGATCTGCAACACCGGGAGCATCGACAGCATCGGCGTGGAGACGTGCACGGAGTGGGTGCCAGCCGGGTCGATCCGGTGGCCGTGGTTCCTCGCTGCCGCGGTCCTGCTCGTCGTCGGGTTCACCCTGCAGTGGTGGGCTCGTCGGAGCGCGCGTCGGGCGCTTCAGGAGCAGGAGCTCGCACCCGGAGCCGGGCTCAGCCCGGCGTGAGCGCCGGATCGGGGTCGCGCTCGTCGGCGCGCGCGAGCTGGTCGCCGCGCGGGATCACCCAGCTCGCCAGCGCAGCGCCGATGCAGAGCACGCCGGAGATCCACCACGCGACGTCGTAGCTGCCGGTCGTCTCACGGATGATGCCCGAGACCCAGGCCGAGACGCCGGCGCCCACCATGTGCGACGCGAACACCCAGCCGAAGATCACTCCGGCACGTTGAGCGCCGAAGCACTCCCGGCACAGCGCCACGGTGGGCGGCACCGTGGCCACCCAGTCGAGGCCGTAGAGCACCACGAAGAAGAACATCGGGGGCTGGACCGTCGGCGCCCAGAGCAGGTGCACGACCAGCGGCGAGACGCCGCGCAGCGCGTAGTAGACGAGCAGGAGGATGCGCGGGTTGTAGCGGTCGGTGAGCCAGCCGGACCCGATCGTGCCGACGAGGTCGAACACGCCGATGACAGCGAGCAGGCCGGCGGCGGTCGTCGTCGGCAAGCCGTGGTCGTGCGCGGCGGGGATGAAGTGCGTGCCGACGAGGCCGTTGGTCGACCATCCGCACACGAAGAAGCCGCCGGCGAGCAGCCAGAAGGCACGAGTGCGGGACGCCTCGCGCAGACGCAGCAGCGCGACGCGTCCGGCACCCAGGCCGCGTGTCGAGCGGCGCCGGCTCGACGTAGTCCGGCTGGCGCGCCGTACGGCAGGAGGCCGACGTCCGAGGGCCGGTCGCGCAGCAGCAGCAGCACCGGCACCACGATGGCCAGCGCCAGGGCCGAGAGCAGGAGCGTGCCGCTGCGCCACCCGTCGTCGACGACGAGCCGCGCGATCGTGGGCAGGAAGATCAGCTGACCGGTCGCCGAGGCGGCCGAGAACACGCCCGTGACCAGCCCGCGTCGGGCGACGAACCAGCGCTGCGCCACGATCGCGCCGAACACGAGCGCCATGGAGCCGGCGCCCGACGCCCATGAGCACGCCCCACAGCAGCACCAGCTGCCACGGCTGGGTCATCACGCGTCGATGAGCGCCATGCCGACGCGAGAGCATGAGCAGGGCAGCGGCGACCACGCGCCGGATGCCCCACTTCTCCATGAGGGCGGCGGCGAACGGCGCGACGAGCCCGTAGAGGGCGAGGTTGACCGAGCACCGCGAACGAGACCGTCGCGACGCGACCAGCCGAACTCGTCGGAGACCGGCTCGATCAGCACGCCGGTGCTCGACCGGAAGGCCGCCGCCGACACCAGCGCGAGGAAGGTGACGCGCGGCGACCGCCCAGGCCCGGTGCCGCCAGGTCACGTCAGGCGCAACCAGGTGCAGGTCTCGGGCGGGATGCACGCAGCGCGCCGTCGGCGTCGCGGTGCACGTCGCGCGTGCTCACGAGCACCTCGCCCTCGCACGTCGACCGCGCGGTCGCCGTCGCCGATGTTGAGCAGCACCAGCACCGGCCGCGTCGCCGGGGCGCTCGATCGCGAGCACGTCGTCGTGGCCGGACTCGCGCCAGCAGCAGCTCGCCGTCGCCGAGCACCGGGCTCGCCTTGCGCACGCGCAGCGCGCGCTTGTAGAGCGCGAGGGTCGAGTGCTCGTCGTCGATCTGCGCCTGCGCGGTGAGACCCGCCCAGTCGGTCGGCTGCGGGAGCCACGGCGTACCCGTGCTGAAGCCGTACGGCGGCGCGTCGCCCGACCACGGGAGCGGCACGCGGCAGCCGTCGCGGCCCTTGATCTCGCCGTCGGTGCGGAAGAACGTCGGGTCCTGCCGCGCCTCGTCGGGCAGGTCGAGCACCTCGGGCAGGCCGAGCTCCTCGCCCTGGTAGAGGTACGCCGATCCCGGCAGTGCCAGCGAGAGCAGCGACATCGCCAGCGACGCGACGACGCCCCGCCTCGACGTCGATCGTGGTCGCGTCGAGCCACGGTGCGAAGCGGGTGACCGGGCGCCACACGTCGTGGTTGCTCAGCACCCAGGTGGGCGGAGCCCCGACGGCCGCGGACGTGAGCAGCGACGTGCCGATCACGTCGCGGATGACCGCCGCGTCCCAGTAGGCCTTGAGGAAGTGGAAGTTGAAGGTCGTGTGCAGCTCGTCGGGGCGGGTGTACGCCGCCTGAGCCTCGGTCGTCGCGACCCACGCCTCTCCGACGAACGCGCGCGGCGGGTCGTAGGTGTCGGCGAGCCGGCGCCACTCGCGCCAGACGTCGTGCACGCGCGGCTGGTCCCACGCCGGGCCGCGACTCGTTGCCGGCCAGCGGGGTGAGGTCCTCCGGCTCGGGGCCGTCGGGGTAGCCGGCCTCCTTGATCAGCGAGTGCGCGACGTCGATGCGGAAGCCGTCGACGCCCATGTCGAACCAGAAGCGCAGGGTCGCCGCGAAGTCCTCGTGGATCTCCGGGTTCTCCCAGTTGACGTCGGGCTGCGAGCTGTCGAAGAGGTGGAGGTACCACCAGCCGTCGTGGCCGGGCACCGGGGTCCAGGCCGGCCCGCCGAACGCGCTGGGCCAGTTGTTCGGCGGCAGCTCGCCGTTCTCGCCGCGGCCGCGCACGGCGTGGAAGCGACCCCACTCCGGGGAGTCCGGGCGCCGTCTCGAGCGCCTCGCGGAACCAGCGGTGCTCCCACGAGAAGTGGTTGGGAACGACGTCGACGAACACGCGCAGCCCGAGGGCGTGCGCGTCGGCGACCATCGCGCGCGCGTCGTCGACGGTGCCGAGCCGCGGGTCGACGTCGCGCGGGTCGGCCACGTCGTAGCCGCCGTCGAGCAGCGGCGAGGGGTAGAACGGCGAGAGCCAGATCGCGTCGACGCCGAGGTCGGCCAGGTAGGGGCAGCCGCGAGCGGATGCCCGGCAGGTCACCGATCCCGTCGCCGTCCGAGTCGCTGAACGACCGCGGATAGATCTGGTAGACGACCGCGTCGCGCCACCACAGCCGCTCGTCGCGCGGGAGGCAGACCCGCGTTGCCCTCCCGCACCGGGAGGTCGGGGTGGTCATCGCGGGTTCTCGTGCATCGTCATCCCCTGTCGAGGCGGCTCGGGTGTCTCGGCATTCTGCATGGCGAGGGCGGCGCCGACGAGGTAGCGCCACAGCTCCTGCTCGAGTGCCGGGTCGAGCCCGTGCTCGGCCATCGCGACGTCGAGGGCCGCGCGCATGCTGTCGAGCCACCGGTCGCGGGCGGACTCGTCGATGACGTACGGCGCGTGCCGCATGCGCAGGCGCGGGTGGCCGCGCTCGTCGCTGTAGGTCGTCGGGCCCGCCCCAGTACTGCTCGAGGAAGAGCAGCAGCCGGCGCTCGGCGGGGGCGAGATCGTCCTCGGGGTACATCGCCCGCAGCACGGGGTCGGCGGCAACTCCCTCGTAGAAGCGGTGCACGAGGGTCTCGAAGAACGGGGCTCCGCCCATCTGGTCGTACGGCGTCACGGGCGGCTCTGTCATGGGGACATTGTGCCGGGGCGTCACCCGTTCGGAGCAACGAGCCCTCGGCGCGGCTCGTCGAAGAAGGACAGATGACGGCCCCCCTCCCGTCGGACACCGCGCCCCGGTCGCCCCAGATCAGCCGGCGCGCGATCCTCGGCGCATCCGCTGCAGTCGCTGCCGCGGCAGTCCCTGCTGTCGACCTGCTCGCTGCTCCCGACGCGCTCGCGGCCCCGGCCGGCGTGGTGGTGCCCGAGGCAGCCGTGATCGCCGAGCGGGCGGCCGCCGGCGTCCTCCCGGTCGCAGAAGAAGAAGAAGAAGCGCAAGAAGAAGAAGAAGAAGCCGTCTCGCGCCACGGTCATGCACCTGCTGCGTCGCACCACCTACGGCGCGACGCCCGCGCTCATCGCCTCGGTGACCAAGCTCGGCACCAAGAAGTGGCTCGAGCAGCAGCTGGCGCCCAGCACGATCCCCGACCCGGCCGGCGACGCGATCCGTGCGCTCTACCCCGAGAGCCAGTGGACGGTCGCGCAGGTCTACCAGCAGGTGGCGGCCGGCAAGATCGACCGCTTCTCGTGGGACGTGATGTTCCCGCTCTCGCAGTACTCGCTGGCGATGGCGACGTGGAGCTCGCGCCAGCTCTACGAGGTCATGGTCGACTTCTGGAGCAACCACCTCAACGTGGCCAACCCGTCGGACAGCGTCTGGGACAGCCGTCAGCACTACGACCGTGCGGTCATCCGCGCGAACGCGATGGGCAAGTTCAGCACCATGCTCGCCGCGAGCGCCGCGCACCCCGCGATGCTGAACTACCTCAACCAGGCCGACTCCACGAAGTACGCGCCGAACGAGAACTACGGCCGCGAGATCCTCGAGCTGCACACGGTCGGGGTCGGGGCGGGCTACACCGAGGCGATGGTGCTCGACTCGGCGCGCATCATGACCGGCTACACGCTGCAGTGGGACGACAACAAGCCGCGGTACGGCGAGTACGTCTACGACAGCAGCATCCACTGGACCGGCCGCGTCCGCGTCCTCGGCTTCACCCACGCCAACACGGCCGCTGATGGTCGCGCCGTGGCGTCGGCGTACATCAAGTACCTCGCTCATCACCCCGCCACGGCCAAGCGCATCGCGCACAAGCTCGCCGTGCGGTTCGTCAGCGACAACCCTCCCGCGGCGCTGGTGAACCGGCTCGCGGCCGTCTACCTCAAGTACGACACCGCGATCGTGCCGGTGCTGCGCGTGCTGCTGACCTCGCCGGAGTTCAAGGCGGCGCGCTACCGCAAGGTGCGTCGGCCGTACGAGGACATGATCGCGACGCTGCGGACGCTGGGCTACCGGCTGCTCTCGACCGCGAACCCGCGCGTCGACCGCCGCTCCGGCCCCGAGGCGCTCTACTGGCGGGCCTCGAACCTGCAACAGGCTCCGCTCGCGTGGTCGCAGCCGGACGGCTACCCGGACGTCGCCTCCGCATGGACGGCGGCCGGCGGTCTGCTCGAGCGCTGGAACATGCACCTCGGGCTGGCGGCGGGATGGTGGCCGGACAGCGGCTCGATCGGCGTGCCCAAGGCGACGAGCCTGCTGCCGCCCGTGACCGCGTCGTTGACGTACGGGCGCCTGGTCGACGCGGCCGCGCTGCGCATCACCGGGCTCGTGCTGCCGGCGGCGCACTCGGCGGCCGTGCTCACGTTCCTCGGCAAGCGCCCCACCGACAAGGTGAGGTCCACCGACCGCTGGGTGACCTGGGATGCCGCGCGGTTCGTCGCGCTCATCCTCGACACCCCCAACCACCAGCTCAGGTAGGAGGACCTCATGAGCACCTCCTGCCCCGAGTGCGTGCGGCACTCCGAGGAGATCGGCAAGGCCAACCTGGTCAACCGCCGATCGTTCCTGCGCGGTGCGGTCGGAGCGTCGGCCGCGGCGATGATCGGGCTGTCGGCGCCCGCCGTGACCTCGCGCATGGCGTTCGCCGCGACACCGGCGTACGACGGCGACGTGCTGCTCGTGCTGTCGATGCGCGGCGGGTTCGACGGGCTGAGCGCGGTCGTGCCGCTCGGCGACCCGGCGTACGCCGCGGCCCGCCCCACGATCAAGGTGCCGACCGGCGCCGCGCTGCCCACCGGCGACCCGTTCTGGGGTCTGCACCCCGACCTCGCGCCGCTCAAGCCGTGGTGGGACGCCGGGACCTTCGGCGCCATCCAGGCGGTCGGCGCCCCCGACCCCACGCGCTCGCACTTCGCCGCGACCGAGGAGATGGAGCGCGCTGCTCCAGGCTCGTCGCTGCGGACCGGATGGATCGACCGCACTCTCGGGCTGCGGACCCGCAGCGGTGTGTTCCAGGGCGTGGCGCTGGGCGACTCGCTCGCGCCGCAGGCGATGAACGGCGGGTTCGACGAGCTCGCCTTCGGAGGGATCGACGACTTCGAGCTCGACGGCGTCTGGGGCGACACGCCTGCCGAGATCGCGGCGGAGGGCGCGCGGTGGGCCAAGGCGCTCACGACGCTGCACAGCGGGATCCCGAGCCTGGCCGGGTCGTCGCGCTCGGTGCTGGGTGCCGTCACGACGGCGCGCCAGCTCAAGGCCACCGGCTACACGCCGGCCAACGGCGCGGTCTACCCGCACCAGGTCGGGGCCGGCCCCTACGAGGGCAGCGACCTGTCCAAGGCTCTGATGGACGTGGCGCGCCTGATCAGGGCGCGGGTGGGGCTCCAGATCGTGTGCCTCGACTACGACGACTGGGACATGCACGCGGATCTCGGCACCGTCGGGTCGGGGCGCTTCCACGACCGGCTCGCGGAGTGGGCGGCGTGCATCGCGGCGTTCCTCACCGACCTCGGCACCGACGGCATGGCGAACGTGTCGATGGTGACGCTGTCGGAGTTCGGGCGCCGGGTCGAGGAGAACGGCGACCGCGGCGTCGACCACGGGCACGGCAACGCGATGCTGCTCTTCGGCGGCGGCGTGGCCGGTGGCCAGGTGCACGGCGCGTGGCCGGGGCTCGCGCCGGACAAGCTCGACGACGGCGACCTCGCGGGCACCACCGACTATCGCGACGTGCTGGCCGAGGTGCTGACCGAGCGCTGCCGGCAGAAGGTCGCCGACCTGCCCAAGGTGTTCCCGAACCGCGGGACCTTCAAGGGCGTCGGGGCGTTCACGCAGAAGGCGTGAGCGGCGCGCGGTTCTTGCGCGACAGCACCTCGGCGCTGTCGCGGATGTTGGTGAGCATCGAGCCGAAGATGATGCCGTGGAACGGCTTCATCGCGGCCCAGTACGCCTCGCCGGGGAAGCCGCGCGGGTGGAAGTACGCCTTCTGGGTGTAGACGGTGACGGGCCGGCCGCGCGCGTCGTCCTCGGTGCGGATGCCGAGCTCGAGCCACGCGAGGCCAGGCATGCGGAACTCGCCGCGCAGGCGCAGCAGCTCGAGGGGTCGGCGCTCCTCGACGCGCCAGAAGTCGAGGACGTCGCCGGTGCGCAGGGTGTCGGGGTCGCGGCGTCCGCGGGAGAGCCCGACGCCGCCGGATGCGCGGTCGAGCCACCCGCGGACCTCCCACGCGAGCGGGAACGAGTAGTAGCCGCGCTCGCCGCCGACGCCCTCGATGACGGCCCAGAGGTCGGAGGGGGAGGCGTTGACGACCGTCTCGCGCGCGTCGGTGTAGAGCAGGCCGCCGGCCCAGTCGGGGTCGGCAGGCATGCGGGTCGCTCGGCGCGCCGGGCGTGCTCGAGCTCGACCAGGTCGTGCGCACCTCGGCGTGCTGGATCCGCTGCAGCGCCAGGTCGACGGCGGTGCGGTAGGGGATGAGCCCGTCCTCGGGGTCGGGCACGTACTGCGCGATGTCGTGCTCGCCGCAGACGCTCTCGGCGGTGAGGCTCTCGACCAGCGGCCGCGCCATGATGCTCGGCACCGGGGTGACGAGACCGACCCATCGGCTGGAGAGCCGCGGCGTGAGCACGGGCGCGCGCACGATGATGCGCTTGCGCAGGCCCGCGACGGCGGCGTACCCCTCGATCATGCCCTCGTACGTCGTGACGTCCGGGCCGCCGATGTCGAAGGTGCGGTTGATCTCGGGCGGCAGGGTCGCGCAGCTCACGAGGTAGTAGAGGACGTCGCGGATCGCGATCGGCTGCGTGCGGGTGCGCAGCCAGCGCGGCGTGATCATCGCGGGCAGGCGCTCGGTGAGGTAGCGGATGATCTCGAAGCTGGCCGAGCCGCTGCCGATGATGACGGCGGCGCGCAGCTCGGCCGTCGGTACGCCGCTGGAGCGCAGGATCCGGCCGACCTCGCCGCGGCTGCGCATGTGGTGCGACAGGTCGGCCGGCGGGTCGGCCGGCTGCAGGCCGCCGAGGTAGACGATGCGGCCGACCTTCTCGCTGCGCGCGGTCTCGCCGAACAGGCGCGCGATCTCGTGCTCGGTCTGCTCGAAGGTGTCGCCCTGCATGAGCGAGTGCATGAGGTAGTAGGCGACGTCGATGCCGGTGAGCGCCTTGCGGACGGCGTCGGGATCGGTCGCGTCGCCGGCGACGATCTCCACGTCGTCGACCCACGTGCGGTCGCCGAGCCGCTCGGGGTGGCGCGCCAGCACGCGGACCTGGTGGCCCGCGCGCAGCAGCTCCGGCACCAGCCGACCGCCGATGTAGCCGGTGGCTCCGGTGACGAGGGTGCGCATGTCCCCAGTCTGGTGCGGTCGCTCGGTGCTCGCTCGTCGAGGCGGGCGCGTGGGTGTGTCTGGGTGATCGAACGACTGCTGAGAGTTGCGGCGGGATCGCCGAAAGTAGTTGTGGATACTGGGCTTTCGCGGTCGGGGCACTGTCGGAGGTGGTCTCTAGAGTTGCTGTCATGACCACCTCCACGACCTCGATCAGCGCGGACTTCGCCGCGATCGTGGCGCGGATGGTAGTGCGAGGCCGTCGCGCTGTCACGAATGGCGGCGGACGGCGCGTGGGCGCAGGTCTCGCTGGCGTCGACCGCGGATCTGGTCGTGTCGCTGCTCAAGACCGGTGACGCGCTCTCCGCCGTCGCGGTCGGACGGTGTCGGCGTGGTGCACACCTCGGGTGCGCTGCCCGCCGGTCACGTGTCGACGCGGCGGTGGCTCGAGGTCGCGACCGGGATGTCGTCGCGGTCGGCGGGGGCGAAGGTGGCGCGGTCGATGTCGCTGCGCGAGGGCTTCGCGCGTACCCGCCTGGCGTGGCTGTCGGGGGCGATCTCCGACGACATGGTCCGCGTGATCACGATGGGCATCCCGCTGGCGCTGCAGCGGCTCAACGTCGCCGAGCAGCCGGCGCTCATCGACAAGATCGAAGCCGAGATCGTGCCCTACGCGATGGAGAAGTCGATCGCGCAGGTCCAGAAGAAGCTCAAGCAGCTGCGCATCTCCCTGGACGAGGACGGCGTCGACGAGCGGAGCCTCGCGGCCTACGACGCGCAGCAGCTCACTCTGGTCCCGGTCGGCGACGGCTACGAGGTCCGCGGCTACCTCACCAAGGAATCCGCCGCGGTCCTGCTCACCGTGCTGGAGCAGAAGATCGACGGCTGGTTCCACGACGGGTCGCTCACCCCGGAGCAGCAGGCTCGTCTGCGGTGACGACGTCATGTCGACCGGACGGCGGAAGATGCGCCGCCCGCGGCTCAACGCCGATGCGCTTGATCGAGGCCTGCCAGGACCTGCTGGACTCCGGGGCGCTCGGCTCCAAGCACCAGCAGCGCCCCCACGTGCTCGTCACGGTCGACGCGGCGGAGTTCCGCGCCGGCCTCGGCGGCCTGCTCCACCTGCCCGGCACCGACGCCGAGCCCATCACCGCAGCGACGGTCGACCAGTACCTGTGCGACGCCGACGTCACCACGATCCTGACCCGCCCCGCCGACCCGGCGACGCCGGACCACCCAGAGCGACGACGATCCGTACGGGTGGCTGCACGACGCCGCCCGCGAGGTCCTCTACGTCGGCCGCACCCGCCGCACCGCACCCCCGACGCCTGCGCAAGGCCCTCGCGATCCGCGACCAGCACTGCGTGTTCCCCGGCTGCCGCGTCGACCCGAGCCGCTGCGACGCCCACCACGTCCGCGAATGGATCAAGGACGGACTGACCGATCCGTCGAACATGCTCCTGATCTGCAAGGCCCACCACACCCTCGTCCACAAGCAGCGCTGGACCATCACCCGCAAACCAGGTGTGAGGGACGGACAACCCGACGGCTGGGACTTCACACCCCCACCACGACGACGGCCCTGAGCCGCGGCACGCCGCGACCAGGGCGCACCACCCCTCACCCGAACACCCCAGCCCACGCCGCGATTACGCTCGCGCCCGACCAAAGTCCGGGCTGGCCCGTTCGAGATCAGTTCCGTTCCGGATCGATCGCCTTGGCGACGGTGAAACTGGGATGGCCGCGGATGCACACAGAGTGACGTTCCCTGCCGACCCGAGATACTCCCCGGCATCCACCGGCGCATCGTGCTCGACACCTCGCGAGGGTTGGACGTACGGTCCTCGGGAGGCCGAGCGAGGGATGTGGTAGCAGATGCGCTCTCTGCTGAGCCGGCTGAGTGACTGGGTCGTGGTTCATCCGGTCCTGTGGGCCGTGGGCTTGGGAGTCGGGCTGGTGCTACTCGGCTTCGCCCTCAAACTGCCACCGATCGTGGTCATCGTTGCCGGAGCCGCCGCCGGGGTGCTCAACATCCTTCATGCGAGGAGACGGGGCTACTGCCCGGTCCCCGTCGAACCGGCCTCTCGCCCGGACCGGGCGGAGACCGGCTGACCGTCCCCAAGAACGCAGGCGACGGCCAACCCGGATCTGCCGTCGTCGCTCGCGGCTCGCGCTGCTTGCGGATGAACGCTAGGACCTGAGCTCGGCCTGGATCTGGGCGTGGCGGAGCAGGAAGGCGCGCTCGTCGAGGCGCTTGCGGCGCAGCCACCCGGTGACCTCGTCGTTGCACTTGCTCGCGTTGCACGGGCCGCAGGCGGGCGCGATGTTGTCGAGCGTGTAGCGGCCGCCGCGCGAGATCGCGAGGACGCAGTCGCGCTGCAGCGGCCGGTCGGTCGCGCCGCAGTAGGCGCACCCGCCCCAGGCCGTCCTGGAGCGCCGCCCACTGCTCGTCGCTGAGGTCGTGCTCGACCGCGGCCATCCGACGCCGGCGCTTGCGCGTGGCGCGGGCCTTGCGGGTGCGAGCGACCGCCATGGCGTCAGGGTAGGCAGCGCGGTCGCAGATAGGGCCACGCCGCGCGGCCGCGAGCGAGCTGGATGGTCGATGTCGCAGCAGGGCGCGAGATCCGCCATCCAGTTCCGAGACTAGGCGCGGGGGCCGGGCGCGGCGCCGCCCGCAGGCGGGGGCTGGCCGGGCAGGTTCTGCCGCTGCGAGCACCGGCACGCGCACGCCGGCCTCGTCGAAGGCCGACCTTGATGCGCTCGCGCAGGGCGCGCGCCGCGCTCATCTGCTGGTCGGGTGCGGCCTTGGCGGTCACGCGCACGAAGACGGCGTCGCCGCTGACGCTCTCGACACCGGCGTACGTCGGGGTGCCGAACAGGACGCCGTCGTACTGCGGGTCGGCGTCCATCTCGGTGCCGATCTTCTCGACGATGCGGCGCACGCGGTCGAGGTCCTCGTTGTAGGCGATGGGGACGTCGACGACGGCCATCGTCCAGCCCTGCGAGCGGTTGCCGACGCGCAGGATCTCGCCGTTGCGGACGTACCAGACGACCCCGGACATGTCGCGGATGCGCGTGATGCGCAGCGTGACCTCCTCGACCGTGCCGACGGCGGCGCCGAGGTCGACGACGTCGCCGGGGCCGTACTGGTCCTCGATCACGAGGAAGATGCCGGACAGGAAGTCCTTGACCAGCGTCTGCGCGCCGAAGCCGAGGGCGACACCGACGATGCCGGCGCTCGCGAGCAGCGGCGTGATGTCGATGCCGAGCTCGGTGAGCACGAGCAGGATCGTGAGCCCGAACACGGTGAACGTCATCACGCTGTTGAGCAGCTGCCCGAGCGCCTGCGCGCGCTGCTCGCGGCGCTGCCCCATGAGGGCGTCGGTGAGCTCCTGCGTGTGATCCGGACGGCGCTGCTGTGCCGGGCGCTCGACGCTGGCACGGCGTACGGCGTCCCGGGTGACCCGCTTGATCACGCGGCCGAGGACCCACCAGATGATGACCGCGGCCGCGATCGTGATGAGCACGGCGATGCCGTTGGAGAGGAGTCCAGGCGAACATCGTCTGGTACCAGGTGTCGGCGGCGAGGGTCCGGGTCACGGCCCTGAGACTACTAGCGGGCTGCGGCGGTTCCCGGACGCGTCAGGCGAGCTCGAGCCCCGTCCACCGCGCGGTGAAGGCGAGCATCTCGGCACCTCTCGTCGACCGACTTCGACATCGCGCGGGCTCCGTGGCCCACGTTCGCCTCGGCGCGGATGAGGATCGGGCGCTCGCCGCCGGTGGCGTGCTGCAGCGCGGCGCACAGCTTGCGCCCGTGCATCGGGTCGGTGCGCGTGTCGTTGCCGAACACCATGAACATCGTCGCCGGGTAGTCCGCCCCTCGGCGACGTTGTGGTACGGCGAGTACGCGAGCAGCCAGTCGAGCTCCTCCGGCACGTCGGGGTCGCCGTACTCGACGGTCCAGGTGCGGCCGAGCTCGCTGGTCACGTAGCGCACCATGTCGAGCAGCGGCGCGGCGCAGACCACGGTGCCGTAGAGGTCCGGCCGCTGCGTGAGCGCGGCGCCGACGAGCAGGCCGCCGTTGCTGCCGCCGTTGATCGCGAGCTGCTCGCGCGTGGTCCAGCCCTCGCGCTGCAGCCACTCCGCCGCGGCGTGGAAGTCGTCGAAGACGTTCTGCTTGCTGCCCAGCATCCCGGCGCGGTGCCACTCCTCGCCCTCCTCGCCGCCGCCGCGCAGGCAGGCCACGGCGTACACGCCGCCGGCCGCGACCCACGCGAGCATCGTCGCGGAGTAGCCCGGGTGCATCGGGATCCCGAAGCCGCCGTAGCCGTAGAGGATCGTCGGCCGCGGGCGGTCGGGGCCGTCGGACGGCGAGAGGATGAACATGCGCACCTCGGTGCCGTCGGCCGAGGTGTAGGTCACCTGACGCGAGTGCACGCGCGGGCACGTCGACGAGCCCGGGAGGCGCGGCGTACAGCTCGACCGCGCCCGTGCGGCCGTCGAAGGTGTAGACGTGCGGCTGCGTGGTGTAGTCGGTGTAGACGAACCAGATCACCGGGCCGCCGTCGGGCTGCTCGACGAGGCCGCCGAGGGTGCCGACGCCGGGCAGCTCGATGTCGCGGATCTTCTCGCCGGTCGCGAGGTCGTGCAGCGTCAGCTCGCCCACGCTGTGCCGCGTCCACGCGGCCACGAGCAGCGGCCGCTCGAGCTCGTCGCCGTCGAGGATCGCGACGTCCTCGAGCACGGCGGTCGGGTCCTCGGGCAGCAGGTCCACCCAGTTCTCGTACGCCGGCGACGTCGGGTCGGTCACCGCGAGGCGGCCTCGCGGCGCGTCGCGGTCGGTGCTGCACGTAGACGCGGCCGTCGCGGCCGAGGTGCAGACCGGTCTGCGCGTCGACGCCGATCTGCACCTCGACGAGGGCGGGCGACTCGAGCGGCGAGGTCGTGAGGTCGGCGAGCCAGAGGTCGTTGCGCGGCTCGGTGCCCTCCTGGCTCGAGATCTGCAGCCAGCGGCCGTCGCGGCTCACCGAGACGCCGTAGTAGTTGGTGATCGACGCGGCCCGCGCCGAAGATCTCGACGTCGGTCGCGGTGTCGGCACCGACCTGGTGCAGGTAGACGCGGCGGTGGAACTGCTGCTCGTCCTCGGGCAGCAGCGACGGGTCGAGCCGGCGGACGTAGTAGTACGCCTTGCCGCCGGGCAGCCACGCGATGGGGGAGTAGCGCGCGCGGTCGATCGGGCCGTCGACGACCTCGCCGGTGGCGACGTCCATGACGCGCACGATCGACTCCTCGGTGCCGCCCTCGGAGAGCTGGTAGGCGAGCAGGTCGCCCTCCTTGCTCGGCTGCCAGCGAGTCGAGCGTGGTCAGCCCGTCCGGGTCGAGCGCGATCGGGTCGATGAGCACGCGCTCGGTGCCGTCGGGGTCGATGGTCCACAGCACCGGGAACTGCTGGTCGCCGGTGCGGCGCATGAAGAAGGTGCGCTCGCCGCGACGGTACGGCGGCGACGACGAAGCCGCCCTGCAGCAGCTCGGCGATGTGCTCGCGGAACCGGTCGGTCGCGGTCCACTGCGCGCGCTCGGCGTCCATGCAGCTCGTCCTGCGCGGCCGACCACGCGAGCGTGCGCTCGTCGTCCTTGTCCTCGAGCCAGCGGTAGGGGTCGGGCACAGGGCGGCCGTGCAGGTCGTCGACGAGGTCGAGGCGCGGCGCATCGGGGTAGGTCGGCACGACGAACACCCTAGGAGCACATGCCTTCGACGGCGAGACCACGCCACGCCGCACGCCCGGGTGGCGCACTGTCGAGGGAGCCGACTCGGTGCCAGATCGAGCCATGGGGGACGAGACCGCAGTGCTGGCCGTGGACCAGGCGAGGCCGCTGGCGAGCCGCGCGGCGGGAGTCGTGCTGACCGTGCTGCTGACGCTCGCTCTGGCCGCCTCGATCCTCGTGGCCGTGGCAGGCACGCTGCTGTACGTCGGGCTGGGTTGGCCGCGACTGGCGCTCGTGAGCGTCATCAGCGTCCTGGTCGTCGGCTCCTGGGCGCCGCTGCTCGTGACGGTCGTGGTCGCGGGTCGGCACGAGCAGGCCTGGTGGACGCCGGCCCGCCTCGGCGCCGCCACCTTGGCCGTCGCGGCGACGACGGGTGCGGTCCTGTGGCTGATGTACGTCGGCCTCGCCCACGGCTGATCGTCGACGATCGCCCTCGCGCGCCCGGCCCGAGCAGTCATGCTGGCTGCCCGGGACGAACCGCGAAGGGATCCGACGTGACCGAGCTGCACGAGCTGACCGCGCTGGAGCAGGCGGCGGCCATCCGGCGTCGCGAGATCTCCAGCCTCGAGCTGACCGAGCACTACATCGCGCGCACCGACGCCACGGCGACACGGTCGGCGCGTTCATCACGCGCACCGACGACCTCGCGCGCGACATGGCCCGCGCCGCCGACCAGAAGGTGGCCGACGCCGATCCCGACGAGCCGCTCGGCGTCCTGCACGGCACGGTCGTGCCGGCGAAGGACCTCGTGTTCGTGGCCGGTGTGCGCTGCACCCTCGGCTCGGTCGCCTACGACATGACGCCGTACGGCGACGACCACGTCGTCACGCGGATGAAGCAGGGCGGCCTGGTCATCACCGGCAAGACGAACACGCCGGAGTTCGGCCTGCCCTGCTACACCGAGCCCGCGGTCGCACCGCCGGCCCGTACGCCGTGGGACCTGACGCGCGGGGCGGGCGGGTCGAGCGGCGGTGCCGCAGCCGCGGTCGCCGCCGGGCTGGCCAGCGCCGGCCACGGGTCGGACGGCGGCGGGTCGATCCGCATCCCGGCGAGCGTCACCGGGCTCGTCGGCATCAAGCCGGCACGCGGCCGCATCAGCAACGGACCGCTGCGCGACCCGGTCGGCGAGCTGCCGCACCAGGGGGTGCTCGCGCGCACGGTCCGCGACGCCGCCGCGCTGCTCGACGTGATGGCGGGCGCGTTCCCCGACGACCCGTTCCCCGCGCCGCCGCTGCCGGCCGGCGAGACGTTCCTCGCCGCGGCCGGCCGCGACCCGGGCCGGCTGCGCATCGGGCGCTACTCGACGCCGGTCATCACCGTGACCGACGTCGACCCCGAGTGCATGGCGGCGTACGACGAGGCGAGCGCGCTGCTCGTCGAGCTCGGGCCACGAGGTCGAGGACATCGCGCCGCCGTTCGCCCCCGAGCAGGTCGCGTCGTTCGAGTCGGTCTGGTCGGTGCTGGGTCTGCTCACCCCGGTCGCGCCCGAGGACGAGGAGCGGCTGCGGCCGCTGACGCGCTACCTGCGCGAGCGCGGCCGCGCCGTCTCGGGCATCGAGCTGGCCGGCGCGGTCTCGATGATGCGGCTCATCACGCGCATGGTGATCAACGCGACCGCGGCGTACGACGTCGTCCTGACGCCGACGCTCGCGAAGGTGCCGGCGCTGGTCGGCGGCCTGCGCGACGACGCCGATCCCGTCGCGGACTTCGAGGCACAGAAGGCGCTTCACGCCCTACACCTCGCCCTACAACGTGACCGGCCAGCCGGCGATGAGCGTGCCGCTGTCGCTGGGCCGAGGTGGGCGGCGCGACGCTGCCGATCGGCGTGCAGCTGGTGGGCCGGCCCCACGACGAGCGCACCCTGATCTCGGTCGCCGCCCAGCTCGAGGAGGCGCGCCCCTGGGCGCACCGGCGACCCCCGGTCTGGTGAGCCGGGAGCACCCCACGGGCCGGTCCTGAGCACGGCCGGTGAAAACGGTTGCACGAATCCGGGGGGTGAGGTGGTGCCGGGCCGCGCGCACGGGCCAGGATGGCGACGTGCACAGCGATCTCGCGGCCCTGGCGGCCGCCTACGGCGTGGCCACGGAGTTCTGGGACCAGGCGGGAGCCCACCAGACGGTCTCGGAGGAGACCGTCGTCGCGGTGCTCGCCGCGCTCGGTGTCGACGGCAGCACGCCGGAGGCGGCACGGGCCGCGATCGACGAGCGCCGGCTGCTGCACTGGCGCCGCACGCTGCCCCCCGTCTTCGTCGCGCGCCAGGGCGACGCGGCCACCTGCTGGGTGCACCTGCCGCACGGCGACGGCGCCCGCATGTGGGTCGTGCTCGAGGACGGCGGCGAGCGTCACGACGTCAGCCAGGTCGACCGCTGGGTCGAGCCGGTCGACGTCGACGGCACGCGTCGTCGGCGAGGCGACCTTCGCGCTGCCGACCGACCTGCCGACCGGCTGGCACCGCATCCAGGTCGAGGTGCGCGACCACGAGGGCGGCAGCACGCCGGCCACCACCGTGCTCGTCGTGACGCCTCGCCGCCTCGAGCTGCCCGCAGGCCCTGCGCTCGCACCGCGGCTGGGGCTTCGCCGCGCAGCTGTACTCGGTGCGGTCGTCGCGCTCGTGGGGCCTCGGCGACGTCGCCGACCTCGCCGACCTCGCCGCGTGGAGCGGCCACGAGCTCGGCGCCGACTTCATCCTGGTGAACCCGCTGCACGCCGCCTCGCCCGTGCCGCCGATGGCGCCCTCGCCGTACCTCCCGGTGACGCGCCGCTTCGCGAACCCGATCTACCTGCGCGTCGAGGGCGTGCCGGAGTTCGCCTACCTGTCCGACGGCGTGCGCGGCTCCGTCGCGGCGCTCGCCGCGACCGTGCAGGTCACCAACACCAGCGCCGAGCTGCTCGAGCGCGACCCGGTCTGGGCCGCGAAGCGGGCTGCGCTCGAGGTCGTGCACGACGTGCCGCGCACCCCGGGCCGGCAGGCGGCGTACGACGAGTTCCGCGAGCGCGAGGGCGCCGGACTCGACGACTTCGCGCTGTGGTGCGCCCTGAGCGACACCTACGGCGAGCCGGACGACTGGCCCGAGGAGCTCGCCGACCCGCACGGCGCGGCGGCCGAGGCCGCGCGCGTGACGCTGGCCGAGAAGGTCGAGTTCCACCGCTGGCTGCAGTGGGTGCTCGACGAGCAGCTCGGCGCAGGCGCAGGCGGCGGCGACCGACGGCCGGCATGGCCATCGGCGTCATGCACGACCTCGCGGTCGGCGTGCACCCCGAGGGCGCCGACGCGTGGGCGCTGCGCGACGTGCTCGCCAAGGGCGTCGCCGTCGGCGCACCGCCGGACATGTACAACCAGATGGGCCAGGACTGGTCGCAGCCGCCGTGGCGCCCCGACGCGCTGGCCGAGCAGGCGTTCATCCCCTACCGCGACATGCTGCGCACGGTTCTGCGGCACGCGGGCGGCATCCGCATCGACCACGTGCTCGGCCTGTTCCGGCTGTGGTGGATCCCGCGCGGCATGCCCGCGAACCAGGGCACCTACGTGCGCTACGACCACGACGCGCTGGTCGGCATCCTCGCGCTCGAGGCGCAGCGCGCCGGCGCCGTGGTCATCGGCGAGGACCTCGGCACCGTCGAGGCGTGGGTGCAGGACACGCTCAAGGAGCGCGGCATCCTCGGCACCTCGATCCTGTGGTTCGAGAAGACCGACGACAACCGCCCCGCTGCCGCCCGAGCACTGGCGCGAGCTCACGCTCGCCAGCGTCACGACGCACGACCTGCCGCCGACCGCGGGGTTCATCGCGGGCGAGCACGTGCGGCTGCGCGACGAGCTCGGCCTGCTGGCCACGTCGTACGACGAGGAGCTCGCGGCGCACGAGGCCGACCTCGCGGCCTGGGTGGCAGCCCTGCTGCCGAGCGCGGCCTGCTGCGCGAGGGCGCGGGCGAGGTGGAGATCGTCGAGGCGCTGCACCAGTACCTCGCGCGCACGCCGTCGCGGCTGCTCGCGATCTCGCTGGCGGACGCCGTGGGCGACCGGCGGGCGCAGAACCAGCCGGGCACCGACCAGGAGTACCCGAACTGGCGGGTGCCGCTCACCGACGCCGACGGCACCGCCGTCCTCGCTCGACGACCTGCCGCGCGTCGACCTGCTGCGCCGGCTCGTCGCCACGCTGCGCGGATGACCCGGGCGGACGGGGTCGGCTCGGCGGCGCGGCTGCCGGTCGCACGGGGTGACCGTAGGATCGGTCGCATGGTGACCCACTCGCGAACCTCCGCTGCGCGCCGCTGCCGTCGTCCTCGCTGACCGTCGCGCTCGGCGCCGTCGCGTCGCCGGCGTACGCCGCCGTCCGTCGACGACGGCGACCAGCCGGGCGACACGATGTCGTGGGGCACCGCGCTGCTGCTGTTCGTGGGCATCCCGCTGGCCTTCTCGGCGCTGGTCTGGCTGCTGGTCTCGGCACCCGGCTGGACGCGCGGCGGTCGGGCGGCGACGTCGACGCCTGGACGGGCGACCCGCTCGTGCTCGACTCGAACGGGCCCGCCCCGGTCGAGGCAGGTGCCTCGGCGCCCGCGCTCGGCGAGGGCGAGACCGATGCGGCTGGAGGCACGAGTGCGCGCTGGTGATGGTCTCACCGACGACCAGCGCGCGACGCTCGCAGGCGTGCTGCGCTCGGCGTCGGAGTCGTCGCACCTGACGTTCCGGCTCTACGTCGGCGCGCTCGCGCACGGACGCGAGTCGGCGCTCGAGCAGCTGGCCGCGTGCGGGGCCGGCGCCGCCGACACCGTGCTCGTGGCCGTCGACCCCGGCGCCCGCTCGCTCGAGATCGTCACGGGTGCCCGCGCCGCGGCGTCGCTCGACGACCGCACGTGCGGCCTGGCGGCGCTCGCGATGACCTCGTCGTTCTCGGCCGGCGACCTCGTCGGCGGCGTGCGCAACGGCGTGCAGATCCTCGCCGACCACGCCCGGCACCAGCCCCGCCGCCACCTCGAGACCCTGTAGGTCCCGAGCGCGTCGGCGTCAGGTGCCGGTCAGGCGTCCTTGAGCCGGCAGCGCAGCGAGCGCTCGACGCCGTCGCGCGCCTCCTGCACGAGGCGGCGCGCACCTGACGGCACGTCGTCGCGCGCGAGGAACGCGTCGGTCAGGGCGATGGTCTCCGGCTCGACGAGCAGCGTCGGGTAGAAGCCCATCGTGATCGACTGCGCCGTCTCGTTGGTGCGCTGCTCCCAGACCGCGGGCAGCGAGTCGAAGTAGCGCGTCGAGGAACGCGCGGTGCAGGTCGCGCTGGTCGGGCTGCACGAAGCCGCCGATGGTCGCGGTGAGCAGCGCGTTGGGCAGCTCGTCCTCGGTCGCCATGACCGCGGCGTACGCCCGCTCCTTGGCCTCCGCGGTCGGGATCGCCGCGCGTGCCTGGGCCGCCTGGCGCAGACCCGTGGCCGTGTCGTCGCGACTCGAGCTCGGCGTCGATCTCGGCCTCGTCGGCCGCACCGAGCGCGACCAGCCGCTGCAGCAGCGTCCAGCGCAGGTCGGTGTCGATCGCGAGCCCGTCCGGGCGCGTCGCCGGACAGCCACGAGCGCACCACCGCGGCGTGCTCGGGCGTGCGCGCCGCGGCGGCGAACGCGCGGGCGAAGGCGAGCTGGTGGTCGCTGCCGGGCTCGGCGTCGGCGAGCAGGCGCGAGGCGAGCGCGGCGAGCCGGTCGCGGTAGTCGGCGCGGTGCGACGGGTCGGCGTAGAGCTCGATCGCGTTCTTCGCCTGCGCGAGCAGCACCTGCACGACGCCGATGTCGGTCTCGCTGGGCAGGCCGGACTCGACGAGGGCGAGGTAGTCGCTCGTCGACATCTCGGCGTCGCGGGTCATGTCCCACGCGGCGCCCCACACGAGCGCGCGCGGCAGCGAGTCGCGGCAGCGTGCCGAGCGAGTGCGACCGCGGTCGCGAGCGAGCGCTCGTCGAGGCGGATCTTGGCGAAGGTGAGGTCGTCGTCGTTGAGCAGCAGCAGGTCGGGCGCGGGTACGCCGACGAGCTCGGGCACCTCGGTGCGCGCGCCGACGACGTCGATCTCGACGCGGCGCGAGCGCTCGAGGCCGGACGCGCCCTCGTCGTAGAGGCCGAGCGCGATGCGGTGCGAGCGCAGCACGTGCGGCACGCCCTCGGGCTGCGACGGCGGCTCCTGCACGATGACGACGGACGTGTAGCGGCCCTCGTCGTCGATCTCGACCTCGGCGCGCAGCAGGTTCACGCCGGAGGTCTCGAGCCACTCGGTGGTCCACGCCGACAGGTCGCGGCCGCTGCGTCGCCTCGAGCTCGCCGAGCAGGTCGGCGAGCCGCGTGTTGCCGTAGGCGTGCTTGGCGAAGTACGCGCGCAGGCCGTCGAGGAACTCCTTCTCGCCCACCCAGGCGACGAGCTGGCGGATCGCCGAGGCGCCCTTCGCGTAGGTGATGCCGTCGAAGTTCACCTCGACCGCCTCGAGGTCGACCATGTCGGCGGCGATCGGGTGCGTCGAGGGCAGCTGGTCCTGGCGGTAGGCCCAGTTCTTGCGCTGGCTGCAGGAACGTCGTCCAGGCGTCGGCGTAGCGGGTGGCGTGGACGCTGCGTGGTGCGCGGCCCACTCGGCGAAGGACTCGTTGAGCCACAGGTCGTCCCACCACGTCATCGTGACGAGGTCGCCGAACCACATGTGCGCGAGCTCGTGCAGCACCGTGTTGGCGCGCTGCTCGTACGCCGAGTCGGTGACGCGCGAGCGGAAGACGTAGTCCTCGCAGGATCGTCACGCAGCCGGCGTTCTCCATCGCGCCCGGCGTTGAACTCGGGGACGAACAGCTGGTCGTACTTGCCGAACGGGTACGGCGTGCCGAAGGACTCCTCGAAGAACTCGAAGCCCTGCTTGGTCACGGTGAACAGGTCGTCGGGGTCGAGGTGCTCGGCGAGGCTGGCGCGGCAGAAGAGGCCGAGCGGGTAGGTGCCGTGCGGGCCGGCGTACTCGTCGCGCACGACGGCGTACGGGCCGGCGACGAGCGCGGTGATGTAGGTCGAGAGGCGCGGCGTGGCGGGGAAGTCCCAGCGGGCGTAGCCGTCGCCGAGCAGCGCGGGCTCCGGGCGTCGCGGCGTTCGAGACGACCTGCCAGTCGAAGGGCGCGGTGACCGAGAGGGTGAACGGCGCCTTGAGGTCGGGCTGGTCGAAGCAGGCGTAGACGCGGCGGGCGTCGGCCGATCTCGAACTGGCTGTAGAGGTAGACCTCCTTGTCGACCGGGTCGACGAAGCGGTGCAGGCCCTCGCCGGTGCGCATGTAGGCGCAGTCGGCGTCGACGACGAGCACGTTCTCCGCGGCCAGCGCCGGGCAGCGCGAGGCGCGTGCCGTCGAAGGAGCCCAGGTCGACGCGGGACGCCGTTGAGCACCGCGGAGCGCAGCGACGGGGCGACGATGTCGATCCACGTCTGCGGCACCCGGGGTCGCGGTGAACGTCACCGTGGTGGTGCTGTGGAACGTGGTGGCGTCGGAGGCCTGCACGCCGCGCAGGTCGACGTGGACGTCGTACCCGGTGACGGCGACGAGCGTCGAGCGCTCAGCGGCCTCGGCGCGGGTGATGTTCGTGGACGACACCGCGTGGGTCTCCTTCGTCGTGGCGTGACCGCCAGGGGTGGCCTGCTCCGGGAGGTGCGGGCCGCGTCGGGTCGGTCGCCCGGAGGCCGTTGCGGCCCCCGTGCGGCAACCGGGACATCCTCGCACGTCCGCACGGATCCGCCGCTGATCGTCTCCTCCGCCGCGCCTGCGGGCGCAGGACCTGCGGAGGCGTGGCGTCCGTCGTCAGGCTCGGGTCGTCAGGAGTCGATCGGCCGGGCCCGGCGTACGACGACGGTGCGCTCGGCCCTCGCCAGGTCGGCGGCCGCGGGACGGCTCACGTCGCGGGCCCGGCGCGCGCCGTCGACCCCGACGCGCGACGGTCCGCGGTCGGCGAGGCGGTCGAGGGCGCGGTCATCGGGGTGCTCGTCGTCGCCGCGCACGGCAGGCTGGGGTCGGGCCACGGCGTCGACGGTACGCCGAACCCGTCGACCACGAGGAGCGCCGTGCCCGAGGGCCACAGCCTGCATCGGCTCGCGCGCAGCCTGACGCGCTCGTTCGGGAAGCGCGCGGTCGAGGCGTCGAGCCCGCAGGGTCGGTTCGCCGCTGGAGCCGCGCTGCTCGACGGGCGCGTGCTCGAGAGGGCCGAGGCCTACGGCAAGCACCTGTTCGTGGCCTTCGAGGGGGAGCAGGTGCTGCACGTGCACCTCGGCCTCTACGGCACGTGGGTGCGCTCGGCCGCGCCGGCGCCCGAGCCGTGGGGCGCGGTACGTCTGCGGCTGGTCAACGACACCTGGTACGCCGACCTGCGCGGCCCGACCGCGTGCGACCTGGTCGGGCGCGACGGACGCGCGACGATCCTCGCACCGGCTCGGCCCGGACCCCCTGCGCAAGGACGCCGACCCGCAGAAGGTCGTCGACCGCGTGACGCGCAGCCGGGCGCCGGTCGGCGCGATGCTCATGGACCAGTCGGTGCTGGCCGGCGTCGGCAACGTCTACCGCGCCGAGGTGCTCTACCGGCACGGCGTCTCGCCGCTACCTCGAGGGACGCGCGCTGCCGCCCGAGACCGTGCAGGCGATGTGGGACGACCTCGTGGTGCTCATGAAGGACGGCGTACGCCGCGGCCGCATCGTGACGGTCGACCCCGACGACGTCGCCGCCCTCGCCGAGCTCGACCACGACCGGCCCGCACCCGACGACCCGGAGCTCGACGGGGGAGAGGACACCGCAGGCCCGTCGACGCGTGCGGCGCAGCACCGGCGTCTACGTCTACCGGCGCGACGGGCGAGAGTGCCTGCGCTGCGGCTCGATCATCGCGGCCGCCGACTTCCACGGCCGTCGGCTGTTCTGGTGCCCCGGCTGCCAGACCTGAGGCGGTGCCCTGACAGCACGGCGCCCCCGGCCCGTGAGGGCCGGGGGCGCCGTGTCAGGCGTGCGGGATCAGGCGGAGAGCGCCGCGGCGCCGCCGGCCACCAGGCCCGGACGGAAGCCGGTGAGCAGCTCGCCGTCGTAGTCGTAGCCCTGCTCGCGAAGCTCGGTGAGACGACGGCGGTAGGTCACCGCGATCGCGTCGCTCTTGACGTGCAGCTCGGCGCCCAGGTCGTAGGGCAGCAGCTCGGGGCGCTGGTTCTCCACGATCTCGGCGTCCGCGATGAAGATCGGCGGCACGCGCTTGGCGGCGTTCTTGTCGGCCCACGTGCCGGTGAAGAACGTGCGCAGCGAGACCCACTTGGTGAGCGTGGTGGTCGCGTCGATCGGGATGTTGGTGTCGTAGAGCACCATCTGCCCGATCGAGAGGTTGACCTCGAGGCGGATGAGCGACGGCAGCTGCCACCCGGTGCGCGTGAGCACCGGAGGCCGCTCCTGCAGGCCCTTGCGCGCCTTGTTGCGCAGGGCGAACAGGCCCTTGGGCGCCGGCGGGTGCAGCTCGACGGAGAGACGCGCCTCCCAGTCGTTGGGGATCTCGACCTCGTAGTCCGGGATCTCGGGGAGCTCGGGGTTGCCGAACTGGCCCGCGTGCACGAACGGCGTGTGCGCGGCGTCGCAGCCGTTCTCGACGACGCGGTTGACGTTGGCCTTCCACAGCCAGTCGCCCTTGACGTTGTGGCCGCCGTAGCGCGGGTCGTCCCACTCGGGCCACACGGGGATCGGCGGCGCGGCCTCGACGGGCATCGTGCCGTCGCCCATGAAGACCCACAGGAAGCCGTAGCGCTCGACGACGGGCAGCACCTCGTCGTCGGGGCGGGCGATGTTGTACGCCGAGACTCGCCCGGAGGCGTCCCGCTCGAGCAGGAGGTCCTGCTCGAGGATGCGGGCGGGCGTGGGGGCGGTGGGCGTGACGCGCGAGGAGAACTCGAGCGCGTACCAGAAGTTCTTGAGCACGCACCCATGGTGGACCCCTATCGGCGAACCCGCATCTCGGGAATGGACCGGCGTTCCACTGAGCGCGGGCAGGCGGGCCGAGGGTCAGGCCGTGAGCAGGGCGACGATCTCGCGCTGACCGCGCCGCTGGGCGTGCGTGAGCGCCGTGACCCCGTCGCGGTCGGGGATGCTGCGATCGGCTCCGTGCGCGAGCAGCTCGCGCACCACCTGCTGGTGCCGGGGGCCGCCGTCGCCGAGGATCACCGCCTCGAGCAGCGCGGTCCAGCCCAGGTCGTTCACGTGGTCGACGTCGATGTCCGTGCGGTCGAGCACGGCGCGCACGTACGCCGCGTGCCCGCGTTCCGAGGCCGGGATCACCGCGACGCCGCCGAACCGGTTCGTGAGGCGGGTGTCCGGGTCGCCGGGGAGCAGCGCGTCGAGCATCGCCACGCTGCCGGTCACCCCGGTGACGAGGAACGGGGTGTCGCGCCGGTCGTCGACGGCGTTCACGTCGGCCCCGCGCGCGACGAGCATCCGCGCCATGCGCACCCGGTCGTACGTCGCGGCCAGCAGCAGCGGCGTACGACCGCGACCGTCGCGGACCTCGAGCCGGGCTCCGTCGCGCAGGGCCGCCTCGGCCGCCACCACGCTGCCGTTGCGAGCATGCCGCAGCAGGCGTGCCCGCGGCGTCGACGACCGGACGGCGCGGCTCGAGGATGGCGGCGATCCGGTCGAACCCGCGGCGCTGCGCATGGGCCAGCGGTCGGACCTGGTCGCGCTGCGTCGGGAGCATGACGTCGGCTCCGGCGTCGACCAGCAGACGGACCGTGCGGACGTAGCGGTCGCTCCCGTCGCCGAGCACGATCGCCTCGTGCAGGGCCGTCCACCCGAGGCGGTTGACGTGGTCGACCTCGATGCCGGCCTCCAGCAGCCGAGCGACGATGCGCGGGAAGCCGCGGTCGGCGGCGCGGATCAGCCCCGTGCCGTTGAAGCTGTCCTTGGCCTGGATGCGGGCGCCGTTGCGGAGCGTGAGGTCGAGGAGCCGCGTGTCGTCGCCGACCTCGCTCGTGGCGATGAGGAAGGCGCTCTGCCTGCTGTCGTCCTGGTGGTTCACGTCGGCACCGGCGTCGATCAGCAGTCGCGCCATCGGGAGGTCGTTCCGGTACGCCGCGCGCACCAGCGCCGTCGCGCCGCTCCCGTCGGTGGCGCGGACGCTCGCACCGGCGGCGAGGGCACGGCGCGCGGCGGCCACGTCGCCGCGTCCCGCCGCGGAGATCAGCCGCGCGTCAGCCTCGGGATCGCGCGGCGTACCGGTCGTCGACGGCGACGGGAGCGGGGCGGAGGCGTGGCGGTCGGCGCAGGGGTTCCGGCATCCGTGGAGCGGCTCGCGGAGGGGGACGACGCGACCGGCTCCTGCTGGGTGCAGCCGGTCAGCGCCAGCACGGCGACGAGGGCGGCGGCAGCGGGACGCATGCGACCAGGGGACCACGGCATTCCCGCCCGGCCCAAGTCCGACGGCACCCGACCCGGCTTCAGGAACCGAGGTGCGTCACGACCTGGGCCAGGAACGCGGGGGTGCGCTCGATCATCGTCCAGTGCCCGCACGAGCCCAGCACGTGCAGGTCGACGTGGGGCAGCAGCGAGAGCAGCTCGAGCGAGGACGCCAGCGGGATGACGTGGTCGTCGCGACCGTGGATGAGCAGGGTCGGCGTCGTGATCGCCCGCAGCTCGTCGGGTGCGAGGGCCAGGTCGTCGACCCATCGCTGCCGCGGCGGCGGGAACATCGCCGCCCACGAGTCGGCCACCGTCGGCACGAGGCTGCCCTCGAGGCGCAGACGGATCAGGTCGCCGGTGATGAGCGACTCGTCGTCGGTGAACAGGCGCATCACCTGCTCCATGGCCTCGGCCGAGGGCTCGTACGCCCACACCGTGTCGAGACCGGGCGGCAGCGGCATCGCGACGCCCACCGTGCCCATGAGCACCTGGCGGCGCACCCGTCCGGGGTGCGCGGCCGCGAGCGAGAGGGCGATCGCGCCGCCCATCGAGTTGCCCACCACGTCGACCTCGTCGACGTCGAGACGGTCGAGCAGCGCGGTGGCGTGCGCCGTCCAGCGGCCCGCGGCCGTAGGTGCGCGCGGAGCCGTCGGCCGTGCGCCCGAAGCCGAGCTGGTCCGGTGCGATGACGCGTCGCGTCGTCGCGAGTGCGGGGATCACCAGGCGCCAGTTCGCGAGCGCCGAGACGCCGGGACCGGATCCGTGCAGCAGCAGCACCGGCGGCCCGTCCGCGCCGTCCGGCGGCTCGCCCGTGTCGATGACGTACGTCGGCGTACCGGCGACGTCGAGGTGGGATCCGGCCGCGTCGAGGTCGAGGGTCACGGCGCGAGTATCGGGAGCGCGGGGGCCGGGGTCGAGCGGGCGTCCCGCCGAGGGGACTGCCGCCGGGTACGGCGCCTCAGCGGTGGCAGGACCTCAGGCGCAGCCCGGTGGCGCCCTCGTCGACGACCGTGCCGCCGCTGCGCTTCGCCCACGGGGCGAGATAGGTGCGTGCCGAGGTGCGCGATGCGGCGTCGGCGAACACCGCGACGTCGGTCATGCAGATCTCGCCGCCGATCTCGGTGGTGATGTACGCGTCGCCGCGCCAGCCATCCAGCGCGCTGGCGGTGCTGAGGTCGGGCGTGGTGTCGGCGGCCGTCACCCACAGGCCGAGGACCCCGAGCGCTCCGTAGTCGACGACGTCGCCGGCGGTGCCGGGCGACGGCGACGGGAAGGACGGCTGCGCGACCTCGGGCGCCTGGCCGGCGATCCAGGGCTGCGGCGCCACGATGTCGCGGGTCGCCTTGGGGCGCGTGGTGAACAGCCGGTCGACGGCCGCGTGACCGCCGGCGTCGCGGACCGCGCGCACGAACTCCGGCCCCGCCTCGTACGGGAAGTAGGTCAGCGTCGAGGCGACGAGCTCGTCGGGGTCCGAGGACGCGCCGCTGCCGTCGACGTCGCCGAAGTCGTACTGCCAGCTCGGGAGCTGCGCGTCGTAGTAGTCGCGCGCCGTGAGCTCGGCGTCGCCCTCGACGACCGCGGTCGTGACGGTGGCCGACTCGTCGTCGCTGCGGTCGCCCGCGTCGATCGACGACAGGTCGAAGGTCTGGTCCTGCAGCGCGTGCGCCAGCTCGTGGACGACGGTGTACTCGGTGAACTCGTCCCAGATCGGTCCGCGGACCGCGATGCGACCGGTGCGGTCGTCGTAGAAGCCGACGACGTCGGTGTCCTCGTCGGCGTCCCAGCGCGGGTTCGACCGGGTGCCGTGCTGGTTCCAGGTCTCGTAGAAGGTCTCGGCGTCCGGCACGAGACGCATCGCCTCGAAGGTCGCGCCGATGTCGTCCTCGTCGTCGCTCGGCGGCAGGTTGCGCGAACCGCCGCTCGCGTCGAGGGCGTCGAGGAAGTCCTCCTCGGAGAGCAGCTCGACGCTGACCTCCTCGACCCAGGTGCGTCCCGTGCTGCTCGCCACGAACGCCTTCAGCTCCGGGAGCTTGGCGTCGAGCTGGGCCTGCGAGGCCGACACCTGGGCGTCGTCGTCGCCACCGCCGCCGAGCAGCGCACCCGCGCCGCCGGCGGCGACCACGAAGAACAGGACTCCTGCCGCGACTCCGGCCACGACGCGCCCGACGTTGCTGCGCGGGGGAGGCGCCGCAGGCGGCTGCCAGGCGTACCAGGTCGTCGGCGGCGCGGGCGTCAGCGCGGTGGCCGGGTCGGGCGGGCTCCATCCGGGTGCGGGCGCGGAGGGCGGCGCCCAGGTCGGGTCGGGCGGCGACGACCAGGTGAGCGGACGTGCGGTCGGGACCGGCATGGCGGGCGCCGGGCGCGGGTCGACGGGCGCGAAGCCCACGGGTGCGGGCGCGGCTGGCGCGCCGTCGGACGGCGGCGTGCCGAGCTCGGCGTCGTCCGTGCGGTCCCCGTCCACCCGCGAACGCTAACAAGCCCGTCGTGGTGCCCCGATGCTGCGGGTCGCCGTGTCCGTCGTCGTCCCGCATCGGAGAGTCGACGGCCGCTAGCGTGCGCGTCGAGATGAACGGCAGGTGAGCCACGGATGAACGGCGGGACGCGCACCGGGCTCCGCCGTGTGCCCATGACCGCGTGGCTGCCGCGCTACTCGCGGGCCAACCTGCCCGGCGACCTGCTGGCCGGCGCCGTCGTCACCGCGCTCGCGGTTCCCCAGGCGCTCGGCTACGCCGGCATCGCCGGCGTGCCGGTTCAGGTCGGGCTCTACGCGATCCCGCTGGCGCTGCTGGCGTACGCCGTGCTCGGCTCCTCGCCGCACCTCGTGGTCGGGCCGGTCTCGACGGTGTCGGTGCTCTCCGGCTCGCTCGTCGCGGGCCTCGCGCAGGGCGATCCGGAGCGGGCCGTCGGTCTCACCTCGGCGCTCGCGATCGCCGCCGGCCTCGCGCTCGTCATCGGTGGTCTGCTGCGCATCGGCTGGGCCGCGGAGTTCCTGTCCAAGCCGATCGTGACGGGGTTCGTGTTCGGCCTCGTGCTGCTCATCATCATCGGCGAGATCCCGAGCCTGCTGGGCATGCCGCCCGAGTCGGGCGACGTGCTCAAGCGGGCCTGGTCGGTCCTGACGCACCTCGGCGACATCACGCCGCTCACGGCCGCGATCGGCGCGGGCTCGCTGGCGGTGCTGTTCCTCGGCGCGCGGTTCGCGCCTCGCGTGCCGTGGGGCCTCGTCGTGCTGGTGCTCGGCATCGTGCTGTCGTCCTGGTTCGACCTCGCCGCGCAGGGGGTGGCGACCGTCGGCGAGGTGCCGCGCGGCATCCCGCCGCTCGGCGTGCCCGCACATCGCGACCACCGACCTCGCGCCCGTCGCGGTGGGCGGTCTCGCCATCGCCCTGGTGGCGTTGGCCGAGGGCCTCTCGGCCGCGCGCCTGTTCGCCGCGCAGGGCGGCTACCGGGTCGACGCCGACCAGGAGCTGCTCGCCACCGGCGCGGCCAACATCGGGGCGGGGTTCTCCGGCGGACTCGGGGTCGGCGGCTCGCTGTCGAAGACGGCGGCGGCGTACCGCACCGGCAGCCGCTCGCAGATCACGGGGATCGCTGCGGCGACGCTCGTGCTGCTGGTGCTCGCGCTCGTGGCGCCGGCGTTGTCGTCGCTGCCGCGCACGGTGCTCTCGGCCGTCGTCATCCAGGCGGTGTGGGGGCTGATGGACGTCGCGGCCCTGCGGAGGTACGCCGCCATCCGTCGCAACGACCTCATCAGCGCGCTCGCCGCGATGGGCGGGGTCGTGGTGCTCGGGCCGCTGTACGGCCTGCTCGCCGCTGTCGGCCAGGCGGTGCTCGGCCTCGTCTACCGGTCGAGCCGCGTCGACCTCGACGTCATGGGCAAGGTGCCGGGGGAGAAGGCGGCGTGGGGCAGCGTGTCGCGGCACCCCGAACGGCGCACGACCGACGGGCGTGCTGGTGCTGCGCCTCGACGTGCCGCTGTTCTGGGCCAACGCCACGGAGGTGCAGGAGCGGGTTCTCGCCGCGGTCGACGAGCACCCCGGCACGCGCGTGCTGCTGCTCGACCTCGAGGCGACCAGCCAGCTCGACACCACGAGCATCGACGCGCTCGACCTGCTCCTCACGCGGCTCACCGACCGCGGCGTCGTCCTCTATCTCGTGCGCGTGTTCCACCGCGCACGTCGGGTGCTCGACGCCGCGGGATTCCTGGAGCGGCTCGGCGACGACCACATGTGGCACAGCATCAGCGCGGGCGTGCGAGCCGCCAAGGACGTGTACGGCGTCGGCCGCCCCGCGACGCCCGACGGCTACGCGCTGCCGGATCCGGACGCCGGCCGACGACGAGGTCGTGACCGACGAGCGCATCGCCGTCGACCACCCGCAGGCAGACGACGGGGGCGACCCGCTGCTGCCCGGCGATGCCGAGACCCTCGCCCGTGCGGAGAAGGCCGCGCACAAGGCGGCGAAGAAGGCGGCCCGGAGGGCGGCTCGCGACACCGGCGAGGTCTAGGCCGCGAGATGTGTGCTGAGCGTCCGCCAGACCCGGCGTACCGCACACATCTCGCGAAGGGCTGCCGGAGATGTGTGCTGTGAGGGGCGCGGAGGCGGCTTTCGGCGCACGTCTCGGGGTGGCTCTGGTGGTGGGTGGCTTGCTGGCTCGGGCCTGGTGGTTGCTCGCGTCGCCTGGCGGGTGACCGGGTCCGTCACGTGGGGCGCCTTCGGCGCGTGGGGTTCCTCCCGATCCGCCGGACCCGCTCCACGCCGGAGCGCGCCGAGCGGCCTTCGGCCGCGAGGGGCGCGGAGGCGTGGAGCGGGTGACCGGGATCGAACCGGCATGGCCAGCTTGGAAGGCTGACTAACCGACGGGTTGATCATGGCTCTGACCTGCACCGATACGGCTTCCGCCGCCGTTTCGGAGCCCTCGTGGGATCTACGTGGGAGAGCGGCGTGAGCCGTGCTCCCCGCTCCGCAGGAGGCGCCACGCCGTGTCAGCCAGCACCACAAGCAGGGACGCAACAGCAGGCGGCGACGGCCGACGCCGGCGACGGGCGTTTGGAACGGTCGAACGGCTGCCGTCGGGCAACTTCCGGGCCCGCGTGCTCGGCCCGGGCGACAAGTATGTGTCGGCGCCGATCACGTTCGCCACCAAGGCGGACGCGACGGTGTGGGTGGATCTGCAGCGCGCGGACCAGGTCCGAGGGCTGTGGCAAGTCCCGGCTCCAACCCCAGCCCGGCGGACCGACGTGCGGACGGTGGGGGAGTACGTGGGGGAGTGGATCACCCAGCATCCATCGGCCCGTCCCGGCACCAAGGAGCTCTACGCCGGGCTGCTGCGCACCTGCATCGTGGAAGGCCTCGGCAAGGTCCCGCTCGCGGACCTGACCGCGGAACAGGTCCGCCGGTGGCACTTCGAGCTGGGGGAGCGCCTCGCCGCTGACGCCGACCGGCGCCGCAAGGCGTTGCTGGCCAAGGGGCGGCAGGTCAGCACGGCATCAGTCTCGGACGGGCGGACCCGGCAAGCGCAGGCCTATCGGTTGTTGCGGGCCGCGATGGCGACGGCGGTGACCGACGGGGTGATCGACGCGCAACCGTGCCGGATCCGCGGCGCGGGAACACCGAAGGCGGCACTCGGCAGGGTCCCCGACCTGGCGGACCGGTTGCTCTCCCCGGTGCAGGTCGCCAAGGTGGCCGACGCGATGCCGCCGCGCTACCGGGCACTGGTGCTCACGGCGGCGTGGTCCGGGCTGCGCCAGGGTGAGCTGATGGCCTTGACCCGCGCGGACCTCGACCTCGACAAGGTGCCCGCAACCGTGGAGGTCCGGCGCAGCACACGTCGCAGCGAGTCCGGCACGGTCCGCACCGACCTGCCCAAGACTCCTGCGTCGATCCGGACCGTGTCACTGCCGGCACCCCTGGCGCACGTCCTGGCCGCGCACCTCGCCGAGTTCGTCCGCGAGGAACCCGACGCGCCGCTATTCAGGACGGCGGCCGGGACGCTTCCGGCCCGGTCGAACCTGAGCACGACGCTCGCCCGGGCTCTGGTCGCGGCGGGTGCGCCGCAGGTGCGCTTCCACGACCTCCGCCACGTCGCCCAGGTTTACGCCGCCGAAGCCGGCGCGACCCTGCCAGAACTGATGGCACGCCTCGGCCACTCCACCCCCGCCGCGGCACTCGTCTACCTCCATGCCCGATCCGACCGCGACCACGCGCTCACCGAAGCACTCAGTGCCGCCATGACCCTTGGGCTGTGACCCGCCCTGGGCCACCCTCCTTGAGCGAGAATTCAGCCTGCAACACCCGCTACTCCGCCTCCGCCCGGGACTGCTCGGAACCGCGCAACTCGTGGTTGGCTGGCTAGGCGACCGCGGGACTTCGCATCACCTGAGTGGTCAGCTCTTCGCGTCCACCGGGACACGTCTGAAGTAGTCCGGAAACCACGTCATGGCGGCTTCGAGGAAACCGAATGGAGGACCGCGGGCCTGGCGACCCCTTCTACAGCCGCATGAGCGAGACTCGTTCTTGCTCGACGCCGGTCCAGTTGCCGACCTCGAGGTGTAGCAGCGCTGAGAGGGCACGTTCTGTCTCGTCGCCACGGTGACGTCCAGTCACAGTCACGACGGCGCCAGGGCCGCTGACAGCATCGGCATGCGTGACGAGCACGATGACGTCGGTGGGTTCAAGACCGACGAGTGCCGCGACCTCCGTGGCGCAGTGTGTGGCCCAGTCGCTCGAGGTGACGTGTCCCGCCGGCGTCGTCGTGTCTGGTGGTGGTGCCGTGACGTGGATCCAGGGCATGGGTGATCCTTCGGTCATGACCGATGCTGCCGACGGTGCCCAGGTGCGTCGTGCCGTCGTGGTCGGTGCGTCGGGAATCCTGGCACCTCTCGGTGCTGCGTTGCACCGTTCCGGGGTCGCGACGTGGGGAGTTGCACGCGGCGAACGCCCCGTCGGCGAAGGCTACGACGAGTTTGTGCGGCTCGACGCCCAAGATCCTGAGGCGGTGCGGGACTGGATGAAGAGTCTCTCGGGGGGTCCCGACCTCGTGGTCGCCTACGCACCGGCTGTGGGAGACGCGGTTTGGGCGCTTTGGAACGGGTGGGCCGGCAGGCTGGTAGTCGTGGCGACGAGCACCTGGGCGGCGCCGGACGCACCGGGGGCACCGTGGCCCACCGGCGACGGCGTGAGCGTGCTGCAACTCGGTTGGCGCAGCACTGGCAACTCGTGGCACAACCCGGACGAGGTGTCAGCCGCCGTCATGGCGGTGATGACTGGGGGCTTCCCGGCGTACTCCGTCCTCGGGGTGATCCGGCCCTGGGAAGATCGCCCGCGCTGACACAGGTTGATGACGGGGTCCAATGAGAAGGAGGAGCATCTGTGCGTCAGGCAACCAACGCTGCCCATCTTCATCGTGAGCCTTGGCCCCCGACGGCGGGGCGACCGGGTCTGGCGCAGGGTCGGTACGGCACGCAGGGGAACGTGGAGCTCGTGGTGCCGGCGGTCGACGACGGACTGTGGGTCGGATGGTTCAACGGCGACACGGAGGACGACCGCAGCACGACGCGCTCGAGGTCGTGGAGCAGCGCCCTGCGGTTCGGCCGCGGCCGAAGCTACGTCAGTGCGGACATCACACAGCTCGCGGTCGGGCCGGACTGGCTCGAAGTCGTGGCGCTGACGGACAACGGTGAGCTAGTTCGCCACGTTTGGTCGCCCGAGCAGGGCTTCGTGGAGCAGCCGCTTCTGCGCACCGATGTACGGGACCACTCTGCGCTCGTGGTCGCTCCCGACGGATGCCACCACCTGGCGGTCCTGGACGACGACGGTGTGATCGTGCTGTCCGGTGAGCCAACGGCAGCGCCGCGGTGGGAGCCGGACGAGCGACGTGTTGGCGCGGGGGACCACGGGGTCAGCGCCGCGTGGCATGACGACCACCTCGATGTGATGACGACGGCGGCGGGCAGGACGGTCGTGCGCTGCATCGGGTCAACCCACGACGCGGGGCCGGCGCGCGCGTGGGCGCGCTTGGTCGTCGGGGACGCGGACCGTCGCGTGGTGTTCGCGGACTCGACGGGCGACCTGCGCCTGACAACCTCCGGGTCTGTCCGAGGTAACCGGATCCCTGCCCTCGCCGACAGGGCGGCAGCAGCGATCGTCACCCTTGACGGGCAGGAAGCCATCCATCTCGTTACCCGTCTCGGCGAACAGCTGACGCACCTGGTTCAGGGCGAGGCACCCAGCGTCGGCGCCGAGAGCTGGGAGCAACGTCGCCTGCGGGCCGAAGTGTGGGTGCCCGCCGGTCACGCCGGCACTGTGCACCGGGACGTTACCTGATCGTGATTGACAACAGTTGACTGTTTTTGCTCGCAAACCCTTGATCCTGGTCAACGTCGATGGTTGAGTGTCGACGTCCCGATCCCAGGGGACCCTTACGGAAGGGCAGTACATGTCGACCTTCGACCGTCGCACGTTCCTCAAGGTTTCCGGGCTCGTGGGCGTCGGTACGGCGCTGGCCGCTTGCGGGGCGGGGTCGTCCAGCTCAGACACCTCGTCGCCGAACGCGTCAGGTGCATCAGCCGCTCCATTGACGGGTACCGCAACGTTGACCACGTGGGGCAGCGATCAGGAGATCGCGGCATTCAAGAAGATCGCGGCTGACTTCAAGGCCGCGCGTGGTGCCGAGGTGAAGATCGAGGTCCTGCCCTACGACCAGATCCGCACGGTGGTGGATCGTCGACTGCAGGCCAATCAGCCGCCGGACATGTTCCGAGTGTCCTACACCGATGTTGCCGGCTACGGCGCCAGCGGTGCCCTGGCGGACCTGTCTGAGTACATGGATGACTCGTTCAGTCAGGCGTTCTTCCCGGCACTGTGGGCTTCGGTGACGGTGGACGGGAAGCCTGTAGGTGTGCCCCACCACACGGACACCTCAGCGATTGCCTACAACAAGAAGCACTTCGCGGCGGCCGGGATCACTGACGTACCCACCACGCTGGAGACGGCGTGGACGTGGGAGCAGTTCGTGGAGGTTCTCAAGAAGTTGAAGGCCGCGAACCTGGGTGCGGCACCGTTCGCCTTCAACTACCAGCTCTACGGCGCCTACCGGCTGTTCAACACGGTCTACCAGGCCGGCGGCACCGTGCTGGACGACTCGCTGGCGAACGTGACTCTGGACACCCCGGAGGCGCGAAAGGCCTTCGAGTGGATGCGCAGCCTGTACACCGACGGACTTCACGCACCGAGCGTGTTGGTCAAGCGGCCTACCTACCCGGACGAGATTTTCCCGACACAGAAGATCTCGATGATTCAGACGGGAGACTTCCTGATCCCCTCGCTGGATGCGGCGATCGGAAAGAAGTTCGACTGGGGCGTGACCTACCTGATGCACGACGTCGCTGCGGCTACCGACCTGGGAGGCAACGCGGTGGTCGTGACCGAGCAGGCGAAGAACAAGGAGGTCGCCGCCGAGTTCAGCAAGTTCCTGGTCACCACAGCGAACATGAAGTTCTTCTGCGAGAAGACGACAGTTCTGCCCGTCCGCAACGATCTGGTGGACGCACAGTTGGCCTTCGCTACACGACCGGAACTCATGACGGTCTTCCAGAAGCAGGCCACGACCATGCCCGCGAACCTGGTCAAGGTGTCGACGTCACCAGCATTCCCGGGCATCAACCAGGCACTGGTGGACAACATGGACCAGTACTTGTCCAACCCCAACTCCTCGACCGATGAACTCATCGCGACGCTGACCGCTGCCATTCAGAAGGCCCAGAAGAGCGCCTGACCGTGTCTCTCACCTTGGTCACCCCCGACCCGACGGGTGGGCGGTCGAAGGCACCGGAGCGAGTCGGGGCGCGTGCAGAACGCTGGGCTGGCTTGGCCTTGGCCAGCCCAGCCCTGCTGGTCTTCGTCGTGTTCATGTTCGTGCCGCTCGTCCTGACGTTCTGGTACAGCCTGCACTCCTACCGCGGGTTCGGGCCGATGAAGTGGATCGGTCTCCAGAACTTCGCCGAGATCGTCCACGACCCGACCTTCTGGGCCGCGCTGCTCAACACCGTGCTGTTCACAGCCATCTCGGTCCCCATCGGCATGGCCTTGGGCCTCGGCGCCGCTGTGCTCCTGGACAAGATCATGCCGGCCCGTGGCCTGTACCGCGCGCTCATCTACGTCCCGGTCGTGATCTCCGGCGTAGCAGCAGGGATCATCTTCCTGCGACTGTTCGACCCACTCATCGGCATCCTGAACCAGTTCCTGACCGCCGTTCACCTCCCGGCCGTGGACTGGCAGGGCAACGGCACGGCCGCGCTGATCTCGATCATCGTCGTCACGACGTGGCAGGGGATCGGCTTCGGCATGGTCGTCTATCTGGCCGGTCTGCAGGGCATCCCCCGTGAACTGCTTGAGGCAGCGTCGGTGGATGGCGCGACGGGATGGGTTCAATTCCGTCGTATCACATGGCCGCTGCTGCGCCCGACGACGTTCTTCTTCGTGGTCTACAGCATCATCGTCAGCTTCCAGGTCTTCGACGTCGTGTACGTGCTCACCCGAGGCGGCCCAGGCACGTCGACGACGTTCCTGGTGCAGTACGCCTACGACGAGGGCTTCAACCAACGACGCCAGGGCTACGCCGCCGCCATCGGCGTCATCATCTACCTCATCGTGCTGGCGTTCACCGTCGCCCAATGGCGACTCTCGCGGGGAAGGGACGAGGCATGAGCGTCGCCATCACCACGGTCGTGGGTGAGCTCCCCCCCGATGAGGTGGCCGAGTTCACCGGCCATCGACAGCCACGGCGAGTCGTGATCACCCGTGTGGTTGTGGCCAGCCTCTTGGTCGCCCTGCTCATCTTCCCGATCTACTGGATGCTGCGCACCGCGGTGTCGACCACTGACGAGATGAGCAACCTGCCCATCCCGCTGTGGCCGCAGGAGTGGCACTGGGAGAACTTCACCCAGCCGTGGCAGGACTATCCCTTCTCCCGCTGGCTGACCAACTCCGTGGTCATCGCAACGGCCTCGGTGATCCTCACCGTCGCGATCAACCTCTCGGCCGGGTTCGCGTTCGCGAAGCTTCGGTTCCCGTTCCGCAACGTGCTGTTCTTGCTCATCATCAGCACCCTCATGGTGCCGGTGCAGGTGATCATGATCCCGCAGTTCCAGATCGTGATCGACCTGCACATGCTCAACACCCCGTGGGCCGTGGTGATCCCGCGTCTGGCGGAGGCGTTCGGCCTCTTCATGGCCCGGCAGTTCTTCCTCGGCGTTCCCGACGAGCTGCTCGAGGCCGCCCGCGTCGACGGCGCCGGGTACCTGCGCACATTCTGGTCGATCGTGCTGCCGCTGTCCCGGCCCCTCATCGCCGCGCTGGTGATCTTCACCTTCATGTGGCGGTGGAACGAGTTCGTGTGGCCGCTCATCGTGCTGACCGACGCCGACTCCTACACCCTCCCTGTGGGTCTGCAGTTCCTCGTGCAGCAGTTCGGCAGCAACTACGGCCCACTGCTCGCGATGTCGTTCGTCTCGATGATCCCGATGCTGCTCGTGTTCGGCGTGTTCCAACGCTACTTCGTCGAGGGCATCGCCCGGACGGGCATCAAGTGACCCGTCAGCCCTCGATGCCGATCCACGTCGTGGTCACGCTGCCGTTCCCCGACCACGTGCTCGCCGCCGTGGCCGCCGTCGATCCGCGCATCGTGGTGCACCACCACCCGTGCGAGGCCGGTGACACGGTCCCGCAGGAGCTTCTGAACACCGCCGAGATCATCTACACCAGCGACGTTCTCCCCGGGCCCGGGCACGCGCCGGGGCTGCGCTGGGTACAACTCGACACCTCCGGAGTCGACCACGTCCGTGAGTCGGCCTTGTGGCACGGCGATGTGACCATCACGACCCTCGGCGGCATCAGCCCGGCACCGCTGGCCGAGTGGATCATGATGATGCTGCTCGCGCACGCCCACCACCTGCGTAGGACAGAGCTCCTGCAAGCCGAGCACCGTTGGCCTACCCGTGCCGAGCGCTGGTCGCAGCTCATGCCCCGCGACCTGCGCGGCGCGACGCTGGGCATCGTGGGCTACGGACGCATCGGCCGCGCTCTCGCGAGCCGCGCCCAGGCCTTCGGGATGACGGTGGTGGCGACCAGGCGTGACCCCGCGACTAGTGCCGGGGACCGTCACGGAACGCTGCCCGAGGTTCCGGGAGTCCGCGTGCTCTCATCGGCATCGCTGCCCGAGCTTCTCGGTGCCAGCGACTACATCGCCCTGACCGTGCCGCTCACGCCAGAGACGAACGGCATGATCGACGCCGACGCGCTCCGCCACACACGGCGGGGTGCCGTGATCATCAACGCGAGCCGCGGCGGAGTCGTCGACGAGCGCGCGCTGCTCGCGGCCCTGGACGAAGGGCAGGTGGAGATGGTGGCCAGCGACGTTTTCGACGAGGAGCCGCTGCCCGCCGAAAGCCCATGGTGGTCGCACCCGCGGTCAGTCGTGACACCACACGTCGCCGGCTTCGCACCCGACTACGAGGAGGCCGTAGCGGCACTGTTTACCGAGAACCTGCGGCGCTACCTCCTCGGCGAACCGATGCTGAACGTCGCCGATCGACGGACGGGGTACTGATGCTCGCCGTGCAGCGCCGCAAGGCGACGATCGAGCTGCTGTCGCGCACCGACGCGATGTCGGTGGAGGACCTCTCCGCGCAGCTGGACGTCAGCGTGTCGACCGTGCGTCGCGACCTGGACGAGCTCGAGGCCGAGGGCATCCTCCGGCGTGTGCACGGCGGCGCCGTGCTCACGCGCCCGTCCGAGCCGGACGCTCCGGAGCTCAGCCCCGACCAGCGCGAGGTCGAGCATGCCGTAGACAAGCACGCCATCGCCGCGCTCGCAGTCGACCTGGTGAACCCCGGGAGCGTCGTACTGGTCACCGGCGGCACGACGACGGCTGCCCTGCTCCCGTTGCTCGGGTCGGTGCCCGACCTCGTGGTCGTCACCAACTCCCTCGACGTGGCGACCCGGCTTTCGACGACCGACGTTGACCTCATCGTCCTCGGGGGCTCACTGCGCCGCCCCGAGCTGAGCCTGCTCGGTCACCTCGTGTCCGCGGCCATCGCGGAGCTGCACATCGACCACGTCATCACCAGCGCCTATGGCATCGACGCCCGCAGCGGGATCCTCGGCGCCAGCGCGCAGGAGTGCGAGACCGACCGTCATCTCGCCCGGTCGGCCCTGCGCCTGACCGTGCTCGCCGACGCCAGCAAGTTCGGGCGACGCAGCCCACACCGCATCGTCGGATTCGACACCGTCACCGACCTGGTGACGACCGACGATGCCCCGGGCGCCGACCTCGCCGAACTGCGCGAGCACGGCGTCGCCGTGCACGTCGCCTCGACCCCAGGTCAGCCCACACCAGCACGTAGGAGAACCCGTGGCACTCGATGACCGACGTCGGCTCGTCCTGATCGGCGCAGGGAGCGCTGTGTTCACCCGCGGGCTGCTCGCCGACCTGATCTCCGCCGACGACGTCGGCGCGTGGGACATCGCCCTCGTCGACGTCGACGAGGTCGCTCTCGGTGTCGCCGTGCGTCTCGCCGACCTGATGGTCGACGCGTGCGATGCCGGAGCCAGGATCTCAGTCGCCGGTCATGTCGATCGCCGTGACGCGTTGGTGGGCGCCGACATCGTCGTGACGTGCGTCGGGGTTGGCGGACGCGACGCGTGGCTCCGCGACCACACCGTGTGCATGGAGCACGGAGTCTTCCAGCCCGTCGGCGACTCCGTGATGCCCGGCGGCATCAGCCGTCTTCTGCGCACTGTCCCGGTGATGGTGGCGATCGCTCGTGACGTCGTCGAGCTCGCCCCCGACACACTGTTCTTCAACTACAGCAACCCGATGACCGCCAACGTGATGGCAATGACGTCGCTCGCCGGCGCCGACGTGGTCGGGCTCTGCCACGGGATGCACCACGTGCAGCGCGAACTGGCTCAGTACATCGACGCCCCCTTCGCCGAGACATCGACGCTGTACGCCGGCATCAACCACCTCACGTTCATCTACGACTTCAGGTGGAACGGCAGGGACGCGTGGCCCCTGGTCGAGGCCAAGCGTGCCCACGAGCGCTCCCAGCCGGCGAGCGCCGACGACATCGGACAGATCTTCAACGAGGGCGTCAAGGCCGCCCACAACCCGTTCTCCTGGGAACTGTTCGACACCTACGGCGCCTACCCCGCAGCCAACGACCGCCACGTCACCGAGTTCTTCGCCCGCAGGTTCCCTGGCGGCGCCTATTACGGAAAGACGTTGGGCATCGACGCGTTCTCCGTGCCGGAGATCCTCGCCTGGGGGGAGGACCGTTACCAGTCGATGAAGGCGCAAGCCGAGGGGCGCGCACCGCTCGACGAGACGGTGTTCTCCCGCTCGACCGGTGAGCAGGAGCAGCTCATCGCGATCCTGCGCTCGGTGATCCACGACTCGCGCGAGATGTTCTCCGTCAACGTGCTCAACGGTGGCAGCGTTCCCGGACTACCCGCGGACGCCGCGCTGGAGATCCCCGGTGTCGCGACGGCCCGCGGCCTGCGTCCAGTGTCGGTGCCCGACCTCTCGACACCGCTGACTTCCGTGCTCAACCAGCGGCTCGCCTCGGTCTATCTCGCCGTTGACGCCGCGATGTCAGGTGACCGCGACCTCGTCGTCGAGGCGATGCTTGCCGACGGCGCGATCAGTGACCCGGACACCGCGCGCTCCCTGAGCTCGGCCCTCATCGCGGCCCAGGCCGAGCACCTGCCGGCGTTCGGATGAGCACCTTGCGCAGCGCGGGGTGGTTTGCCGCCCCGAGCAAGAACGGGATCCTGCACCGCTCGTGGCTGCGCAGCGAGGGGCTGCCGGACGACTCCTTCACCGGACGTCCGGTGATCGGCATCGCCAACAGCTGGTCGGAGCTCACTCCCTGCAACGCTCACCTGCGTGAGATCGCCGAGCACGTCAAGCGAGGCGTCTGGCAGGCGGGCGGCGTCCCGTTCGAGTTCCCGACGACCTCGATCGGCGAGACGATGGTGCGTCCCTCGGCGCTCATGCTGCGCAACCTCGTCGCGATGGACCTCGAGGAGACCGTGCGGTCCAACCCGCTCGACGCCGTGGTGCTGCTGGCTGGCTGCGACAAGACCACCCCGGCCTACCTCATGGGTGCGGCCAGCGCCGACCTGCCGACCCTATTGATCACCGGCGGTCCGATGCTCAACGGCCGCTGGCGCGGGACGACCGTCGGGTCGGGTACCGCGGTGTGGCAGCTCACCGAGCAGCACCGTTCCGGTGCGCTCAGCGACGCGGACCTCTTCGACGCTGAGTCGTGCATGGCGCGCAGCCACGGCCACTGCATGACGATGGGCACGGCGTCGACTATGGCGCTGATCACCGAGATCCTCGGGATGCAGCTGCCGAAGTCCGCCGAGCTCCCCGCTGACGACGCCCGTCGACGTACGTCGGCACACCTGGCCGGTCGTCGGATCGTGGCCATGGTCGAGGAAGACCTGCGACCTAGCGCGATCCTGTCCCGCGAGGCCTTCGAGAACGCGATCCGCGTCAACGCCGCGATCGGCGGGTCCACCAACGCCGTCGTCCACCTGCTCGCACTGGCCGGTCGCGTGGGGGTGCAGCTTGACCTCGCCGACTTCGACTCCCTCGCAGCCGACGTGCCGACCCTCGTGGACGTGATGCCGTCCGGGCAGTTCCTCATGGAGGACTTCACCTACGCCGGCGGGCTCGCGGCTGTCGTTGACCAGCTCGGTGACCTGCTGCACCGCGAGACAATCGGCATCTCCGGGCAGACCCTCGCGACGGCCTACGTCGACGCGCCGCGCTGGGACGAACGCGTCATCCGCACGATGGCCGAACCCTTCAAGCCCGCCGGCAGCGGCACAGCGGTGCTGTGGGGCAACCTGGCACCGCGGGGCGCCCTCATCAAGCAGTCCGCGGCCAGCCCCGACCTCATGGTGCACCGCGGAAGGGCGCGAGTCTGGGACGACTACGAGACCTACCTCAGCGACGCCGACGACCCCGACCTCGACGTCGAGCCCGGTGACGTGCTCGTGCTCCGGGGCGCCGGCCCGCGCGGCTATCCCGGGATGCCCGAGATCGCCAACCTGCCCCTCCCGGCCCGGATGCTGGCCCAGGGCGTCACCGACATGGTGCGCGTGAGCGATGCCCGCATGTCGGGAACCTCCTACGGCACCGTCGTGCTGCACGTGTGCCCCGAGTCGGCAGTCGGGGGTCCGCTCGCAGCCGTCCGCGACGGCGACACGATCGAGCTCGACGTGCCCGGCCGCCGCCTTCACCTCGACGTCGACAACGCCACCATCGCCGCTCGCCTCGCCGAGTCGACGTCCGCGCCGTGGCCGGCGCGGCGCGGCTACCAGCGCCTCTACGTCGACCACGTGCTGCAGGCCGACGAGGGAGCCGATTTCGACTTCCTCGTGGGCAGCGAGACGGCGATCGTCCCGCGGAGGTCGCAGTGACCACGTCCGCCGACGGTCGCTCGCTCGAGTCGCCGCCCGCGCCCGACGCTGCTGCCGTGCTGGCCCGCTGCCAGACCAAGATCCTCGAGCGCGAGGGCATCCCGATGTTCGTCGCCCTGCACGATGCGCGCCCCGCCGCGCGTGCAGCGACAGCGGCGCAAGGGCCGCACGCGGTCGAGGCGCGGCGCCTCGCGGAGCTGTTCGACCATTACCGTCGGGGTTTGGCCGATTCGGTGCCGACGCGCGACCCCGGCAACGACCCGACCGGCGCCTCGGCGCTCATCGACGTGCTCGTCGTGCTGTCCGACCAGCACCTGCGAGCACCTGAGGACGCCGAGTCATGAATGTGCTGACACCTGACTTCCAGCGCGATGCCTTCGGCGCCGGGCAGTTCCTGCGCGTCGTCAACTGGCACAACACCCCGGAAAGCGAACGCGCCACGCTGCACCGCGAGCTCACCTGGTACCTCGACCGGTTCGACCCGGTGCTGCCCGCCGACCTCGACCGCTACTTCGACACCGGCACCTGGAGCCTGCGTCGCCCCGGCTTCATCCCCGTCTTCTACGACAGCTACCTCAACCACGCGACCGTCGCTGCGCCCGTGTGCGACGACCTCGGCATCTGTGCCTGGTTCTTCCCCCCGACCACGTTCCTGTCGATCGCGCCGGAGGAACAGGAAGCCTACGCCGACGCGCACGACATCGACCTCGTCGCCGAGGAACGCGGTCAGCCCAGCCTGGCCATGAGCTGGGACGACCTCGAGCGCATCAGCCGCCGCCACGTCATCGCGGGGCACACCGCCAACCACGAGCAGGCCGTCAACATCCGCACCGCCGAGGACGTCGAGCGAGAGATCCTGGAACCGCTGCGGCACATCGAGGCCGTCACCGGCCAGGCACCGACCGCCTTCGCCTGGCTCTACGGTCGACCGTTCGACCCTGACACTCTGGCCGGCCAGGCGCTGCTCGATGCCGGGATCCGCTACGCCGTGAGCAACACGGCCTACCAGCGGATCGCGGACTGACATGGCTGCGCAACAGGCCCGTGGACCGGGGGCGGTGGTGACCGGCGGCAGCCGGGGCATCGGTGCCGCTGTCGCGGTGGCGCTCGCCGGTGACGGCTACGACGTGGTGCTGTCCTACCGATCCCGGTCCCACGAAGCCGCTGAGGTGGTGCGGGCCTGCGAGTCGCACGGCGTACGAGCGTTCGCTGTCTGCGCGGACGCTGGCACCGACGAGGGCGTCGCCGAGCTGTTCCGTGCGACCGACTCTCATCTCGACCAACTGTGCGTCCTCGTCAACAACGCCGGCGTGTTGCCCGACCCCGCCACGGTCGACGGGATCGACCGCGAGCGCGCGATGCGCGTGATGGCCACCAACGCGGTCGGCCCCCTGCTGCACGCGCGCGAGGCGGTACGCCGGATGAGCACGGCCTCGGGCGGGGAAGGCGGGGTGATCGTCAACGTCTCCTCTCGCGCCGCGGTGCGCGGCGCCGCCGGGGAGTTCCTCGACTACGCGATGAGCAAGGCCGCCCTCGACATCATGACGACGGGTCTCTCCCAGGAGGTCGCGCGCCAGGGCATCCGGGTCGTCGGGGTGCGACCGGGACTGATCGACACGGACATGAACTCCGGCCAGCCGGGACGCGTCGAGCGCCTCATCGCGACGGTTCCGCTGCACCGCGTCGGCACGGCGGCTGAGGTGGCGGAAGCCGTGCGATGGCTCGCATCTCCGGCCGCGGGCTATATCACGGGCGTGACCCTCGACGTGTCAGGCGGGCGCTGATGCGCACCCGCCTCGTGGTGGTCGGGGAGCTCAACCCCGACATCATCGTGACCGGTGTGCCCGCCGAGGCGGGTCGCCTGCGGTTCCAGCAGGCCGAGGACCTGGTCACCGCCACGGTGCTCACCCTCGGCAGCAGCGCCGCCATCACCGCGAGCGCCGCGGCCTCGGCCGGCGCCGACGTCACGCTGGTCGCCGTCATCGGCGACGACGACCTCGGGCGCACGTGCCTGCGGTGGGTCAGCGACCGTGGCGTCGACGGCACGTCCGTGCGAGTCGTCCAGAACGTGCCCACAGGCAGTTCGGTGATCCTCGTGAGCCGCGACGATCCCAGCGACCGCCAGATCCTCACCCACCTCGGCGCCATGGCCGAGTTGCGAGTCGACGACGTGACCGACGACCTGCTCCGCGACGCGGCCCACCTCCATGTCGCGTCGTTCTTCATGCACACGGCCGCTCGCGAGGGTCTGCACGAACGCTTCGCCGCGGCCCGGGTGGCCGGAGCGACGACCAGTCTCGACACCAACGACGACCCGACCAGCGAATGGTCCGGCGGTGCCCGCGAGCTGCTCGCCGAGTCCGACCTGCTGTTCTGCAACGACAGTGAGGCGCTGGGGCTCGCCGGTCACGCTCCGGTCGACGACGCGTCGAGCGCGGTCGACGTCCTGCTCACCCGGCTGAACCAGGGACGGCGACGCACATCGGACAACCTTCTCCCCGCCGTGGTGCACAAGAAAGGCGCGCTCGGGGCCACGGTGGTGACGCATCGCGGCCGCGTGCACGTCGCGGCGCCGGCGGTCGTCGTCGTCGACACGGTCGGAGCCGGCGACACGCTTGCGGGAACGGTCCTCGCGCACCTGCTCGCGGGGGAGGACTGGACGGTCGCACTCGCGCACGGAGTCGCCGCGGCGACGCTGTCGACCACCGGGGCAGGTGGCACGGGTGCCCAGCCCGACAAAGAACGCACGCAGCAGTTGGCCACCGCGCTGGCTGTGACCGATTCACGATCTGAGAGGGACACCCGTGAGTGACACCGTGGCGCGGAGCAGCCGCACCCGAGCCGAGATCGCCAGCCAGCGCGACTGCTGGGCCGAAGCCCTCCGTCGCGCAGACGCAGGTGTGGCGGGGCTCCCACAAGTGGGGGAGTCGATGCTGGCGCTGGGCTGCGGCACGTCCTACTACGTCGGATCCGCGTACGCGACCCTGCGCGAGGCGGCCGGGCACGGGGTCAGCGACGCGTTGATCGCCGGCGACCTCCCCGCCCGCCTGCGAACCTACGACCGGGTCGTTGCGATCAGCCGGTCGGGCACCTCCTCTGAACTCATCGACGCCGTCACCCGAATCCGCGCGGAGTCACCGGCGACGCGGGTCACTGTGCTGCTCGGCGAGCAAGCCACCCCCATCGCCGAGCTCGCCGACGACGTCGTTGACCTGTCCTTCGCGGACGAGCGCAGCGTGGTGCAGACCCGTTTCCCCACCACCCAGCTCGTGCTACTGCGGGCAAGCCTCGACGGTCTCACCCCGGACCTGCTCGCGCTGCCCGACCGAGCCAGGGTCGCGTTGCAGCGCGAACTCCCCGACAGTGACGTCCGCCAGATCGTGTTTCTGGCCTCCGGGTGGGGCGCTGCGATGGCTCAGGAGGCCGCACTCAAGGTACGTGAGGCGTCAGGTTCCTGGGTGGAGTCCTACCCGGTACCGGAATACAGGCACGGACCGGTGGCCACCTGCGGCCCGGGGTCCCTGGTCTGGGGCTTCGACCGGCTCCCCGACGACATCGTCGCCACGGTGCAGGCGGCGGGCGGAGTCGTCGAGCACGGCGGGGGAGAGCCGCTGATCGAACTTGTCCGCGCACACCGCTTCGCGGTCGAACGTGCCGACCTCGCCGGCCGCGACGCTGACACCCCGTACCTGCTGTCCCGCTCGGTGATCCGATGAACACCCCCCGCGCGTCCAGGCTCCAGGGGGAACTGCGATGACCCTGGTCCGCACGGGCGACCTGATGGACCGAACGCGGACCGAGCGGGCCGTCCTGGCGTTCAACGTCGTGACGCTGGAACACATCGAAGGAGTGCTGGAGGGGGCCAACCGGGCCCGGCGACCGGTCGTGATCGCGGTCAGCGAGAACGCGGTCGCCTTCCACCAGGGGCAGCTGCTCCCGCTGACCGCTGCGGCCGTGGCCGCGGCGAACGACACCGAGGTGGAGGTGGGGCTGCATCTCGATCACGTCGAAGACGCCGCCCTGCTCGAGCCTGCGGCCCGGGCCGGTTACACCTCGGTGATGTTCGACGCGGGTCGACTCCCCTACGACGACAACGTCGCCGCGACATGTGCGGCAGCCAGCTGGGCGCACGAGCAAGGGCTGTGGATCGAGGCAGAGCTCGGCTTCGTCGGAGGCAAGGCCACCCAGGCACAGTCCGCGCACGACCCCGGAGTCCGCACCGACCCCGAGCAGGCCGCCGCGTTCGTCACGTCCACCGGTGTGGACGCGCTCGCGGTAGCGGTGGGCAGCAGCCATGCCATGACCACACGCACGGCCGTCCTGGATGACGCCCTGATCACCCGGCTGCGCACCGCCGTTCCCGTACCTCTCGTCCTGCACGGGTCCTCCGGGGTTCCTGATGCGGGTCTCCGCTCCGCCGTCGCTGCCGGCATGCGCAAGGTCAACGTCGGCACCGCCCTTGCGATGGCCTACACCGGTGCCGTCCGCTCCACCCTGGCGGCTGACCCCACGATCGTCGACCCCCGCGTCTACCTGCGGCCGGCCCGAGACGGCATCGCCACCCTCGTGGCACACCTGCTCACCGAGCTCACCTAGCGCCTGGGGAGAGACCGCAGCCCCCCTCCCACGAGCAGGAGAACCGCAGTGAGCATGGAACCGACGGCCGTCGTGGTCGGAGCCGGGATCATCGGCGCAGCCATCGCCCTGGAACTATCCCGCAACGGCTACACGGTCACCGTCGTGGACGCCGGCCCCGGACCGGGCACCGGGTCGACCAGCGCCTCCTCGGCCATCGTGCGCTACCACTACGCGAACTTCGACGAAGCCGCCATCGCCTGGGAAAGCGCACAACGCTGGGCCGCGTGGGCCACCCACCTCGGCGACCGTGACCCCGCGGGGATAGCGCAGTTCCATCCCTGCGGGTTGCTGCTGCTCCCCGGCGCCCTGATCGACATGGACGGCCCGCTGGCGAACATGAAGGCGCTGGGCATCGACGTCATTGACCTGAGCGCCGACCAGGTCCGCGACCGGTTCCCGGCGCTGGACCCGGCACGATTCGGTCCTCCGTCGCGCCCGGACGACGACCATTTCTGGGCCGACTCGCACAGAGACAACACGGCGTACTGGATGCCACAGTGCGGCTACGTCGACGACCCCCAGCTGGCCGCGCACAACCTCGCCCACGCCGCCACCGGCCACGGTGCAGCGTTCCGCTACCGCACCCAGGTCACCGGGGTGTGCCGCGACAACGACCGTGTCCTCGGCGTGCAGTTGGCCACTGGTGAGCAACTCGACGCCGACGTCGTCGTCAACGCGGCGGGCCCGTGGTCCGCGCAGCTGAACACCCTCGCCAGCGTGCTGGACGACTTCGCCCCGTCCACCCGACCCCTCGAGCAACAGATCGTCACTATGCCAGCGCCGGATGGCTTCACCACCACCAGTGGTGCGTGCGTCGCGGACGCCGACCTCGGCACCTACTTCCGACCCCACCCCGGCGAGACCCTCGTCGTCGGCGGCATGGAAGCACCGTGTGACCCACTGACCTGGCTCGACGATCCACGCCAAGCCCGCGACAACATCGACGCGGACACCTGGACCACCCAGACCCTTCGGGTCGCCCGACGACTCCCCACCGTCGGCATCCCGGGACGCCCCACCGGCATCGTCGGGGTCTATGACGTCAGCGACGACTGGATCCCGATCTATGACCGAACCGCCCTGGACGGCTTCTACGTCGCCATCGGCACCAGCGGTCACGGCTTCAAATCCGCACCCGTCGTGGGTGAGTTGATGGCTGCACTGATCACCCGGTGCGAGGCAGGACATCCCCACGACACCGAACCGCTGCGTCTGCCCGCCCCCGCGACCGGGCAGACGGTGAACATGGGCACGTTCTCTCGGCGTCGAGCCGTGCACGCCAAAGCCCACATGAGCTGAACCACTCCCAGCACCCCGACCCACACGCCCAACCACACCACCGGAGACCATCGATGACGCAGGCAACCCCGGCCACGGACCCCGCGGCCGGAACGTGGGCGACTCGGGTCCTGAACTACCTCGATGAGCATGCATCGGACACCATCTCCACAGTGCGCGACCTCATCCGTGTCCCCAGCATCTCCGGGTCAGACGCCGAGAACGACATCCAGGCCTCGCTCGCCGTCACCCTCACCGAGCTGGGTCACGAGGTGGACCACTGGCAGATCCCGTTGACGCAGACCCTGGGCGCGCCGGATTTCCCGGGGGTTGAGGTCCACCGCGACGAAGCCTGGGGACTGATCTCCCGCATGAGCGGATCCGGGGACGGCCCGTCGCTGATGCTCAACGCCCACGTCGACGTCGTCCCCCCGGGAGAAACCGCCACCTGGGCCGGTGCCGACCCGTTCAGTGCGCATGTCGACCACGACGGCATCCACGGACGCGGCGCCTGTGACATGAAGGGCGGCCTCGCAGCCGCCCTGTGGGCAGTCCGAGCCCTAACGGAGTTGCGCGTCCCCCTGCGCGGTGACCTGCTGCTGGCCTGCGTCCAGGGGGAGGAGGACGGGGGCCTCGGCACCTACGCGACCCTGGCACGCGGCTGGCGCGCCGACGCTTGCGTCATCCCCGAACCCACCTCCCTGGATCTGGTACCAGCCAACGCTGGCTCCCTGACCTTCCGGCTGACCGTGCACGGCCGCGCGGTGCACGCGAGCCGCCGCCTTGCTGGCGTCAGCGCGGTGGAGGTGTTCTGGCCGATCTTCGTCGCGCTGCGCGAGCTGGAGGGTCGACGCAACCGCGACATCGACCCGTTGATGAGCCGTTGGGACCTGGCGTACCCCATCGAAGTCGGTACCGTCACCGCGGGAAACTGGTCCTCCACCGTCCCAGACCTGCTCGTCGCCGAGGGCCGCTACGGGGTCCGGCTCGGCGAAGACACCGACCACGCCCGCGCCCAGTTCGAAGAAGCCATCGCCACGGCCAACCAGGCACACCCCTGGCTGCGGACCACCCCGGTGGAAGTCCAGTGGTGGGGTGGGCAGTTCGCCACCGGCGCCACCGCGCACGACTCACCGATCCTCGCCACCGTGACGCGAGCCCATTACGCCGTCACCGACCGGGCCCAGCAACGCTGGGCCGCCCCCTACGGCAGCGACCTGCGACTGCTCACGGCCCTCGGCGCGATCCCGACCGTCCAATACGGGCCTGGCGACGTCACCCTCGCCCACGGGCCCGGAGAACGAGTCCCCACCGAAGAAGTCCTCACCGCCGCGAAGACTCTGGCCCTGACCGTGTTGGAGCACTGTGGCACCGCGGGCGACGCTCCTCGCTCGATATCCCCCCGCGCCGAAGGCAGCTCATGACCCGCCCCATGCTCCCCTCGGACCTGCGCGGTACCCCGACTTACGAATGGGTCGAAGGCTTCCTCCACGACCTGCGCGCAACACGTCCAGATCACATCGTGGACCTGACCGATCTCACGACGAGCCCCGACGGCACCACGATCGCCATGACGGCGTGGCGACGCAGCACCGTGTCCAGTGACCTAACCCCCACCGTCGCGATCCTGACGCTGGCCACGCGTGCGCTGCGGACCCTCGCCGGCCAAAACCTCCATCACCCGGACTGGTTCCCCCGCAGCGACCGGCTCCTGGCCATCCACACAACCAGCACCGGAGACCGTCCGGTGCTGCTCAGCCTCGACGGGACCGTCAGCCCAGCGACCCCAACCCCACTCGAAGGTCGGATCGAAAGTGCGCTCGTCGCACCCGACGGGTCAAACCTCGCCCTCATCGTCGCCGCACCCGGTGCCGAAATCTCCGACGTCTACGGATCCGGACGCGTCACGTCAGCCGCCTCCGCCGCCGACTGGCAACCAGAAGTGTCGGGCGACGGCCGCTCCGGCCGCCGTATCCTGTGGACCGGGGCGCCCGGAGCGGAGTTGGCGCCCCTGGCTCCCGAGTGGAACATCTGGGAAGCCGCATGGACGGCCAACCACGCGTTGGTCGCCGTAGCGTCCCCGGACCCGAACGAAGATGCCTGGTACGACGCCGACCTCGTCCTGCTTGCCCTGGACCGGTCGGAACCGCGCATCCTGCTGCGCGCCGAGCCTCAGCTCGGCCAACCGCGCGCCAACCAGTCAGGCACCCAGGTGTCCGTGCTCGTCGGGACAGCGAGCGACCGCGGGCTTCTCGCCGGAACAGTCACCGTCATCGACCTCAGCGACGGACACACGACCCAGCCGCACCTGCCGGTCCACGTCACGTCGCACCATTGGGAACCCGACGGCTCCCTGGTCGCAGCCGGACAACGCGGCCAAAGCACCGTCGTGGTCTGGCGCAACGTCGAGGGCGCACTCACCGAATGGGCCACCCATGAGACCTTCGGCCCGGGCGACCTCACCCCTACCGTGACACTCTGTGGCCCGGGTCGAATCGCCACCGTGCTCGAGAGCCACGACCGCCCGCCCACGCTCGGTGTCGTCACCAACGCTGGCTTCGAACCGCTGATCGACCCGGACCCACCCACGCACGACTCTGACCCACCCGGGCACATCTGGGAGCCTCAGCGGTGGACCTCGACCGACGCGACCGGCATCGACGGTTACCTGCTGCGACCCCGGACAGCGGGACCGCACCCGCTGGTCACCGTGATCCACGGCGGCCCGGTCTGGAGCTGGCGTAACATCTGGCTCGCACGGATCCCCCTCGTCCTCGCCCTCCTCAGTCGCGGATTCGCTGTGCTGCTGCCCAACCCCCGGGGAAGCCAAAGCCACGGCGAGCAGTTCACCAGGGCCATCGTGGGACAGGTCGGCGGCCTCGACGTGGACGACATCGTCTCCGGCATCGACCACCTCGTCGCCAACGGTGTCACCGAACCACACACCGTCGGGGTTGTCGGTGCCAGCTACGGCGGCTTCCTCAGCGCTTGGCTCGCCACCCAAGCGCAAGTAGCTGCCGCTGTTGCGATCTCACCCGCCACAGACTGGGTGTCCCAACACTTCACCACCAACATCCCGCAAAGCGACGCCCGGTACCTCACCGGAGACCCCCGGGACCCCGACTCCCAGTACCGCACCCGGAGCCCACTCATGGCGGCGTCGACGAACACCAGCCCGCTGCTCCTCACCGCCGGTTCACTGGACCTAGCCACCCCACCAGCCCAGGCCCTTCTCATGCACCGCGCACTCGTCGAGCTCAACGTCGACACCGACATCGCGATCTACCCCCACGAGGGCCACGACGTTCACGCCTGGCCAGCAGTCGTCGACCACCTCACCCGCACCCTCGACTGGCTCGAGGCCTACCTGCCACCAACCACCACCCCCAACCCACCGACTGCGAGCCCAACCATGAAGCGAACATGACCACCAAGGTCGCCGTCATCGGCTCCGGGAACATCGGGACCGATCTGATGATCAAGGTGATGCGCACGTCAACGACCTTGGAGATGGCCGCCCTTGTCGGCATCGACCCGGCTAGTGACGGCCTGGCCCGCGCCGCCCGAATGGGAGTCCTTGCCGTACCTAGCGGCGTCGAGGGCTTGATGGCATTGCCCGGCTTCGAAGACATCGCCCTTGTGTTCGATGCCACCTCCGCGAGCGCCCACCGACGCAATGACGCGCTGCTCAAGCATGCGCCGCTGAAGCTCATCGATCTCACGCCGGCGGCGATCGGACCCTTCGTCGTGCCCTCGGTCAACCTCGAAGCCCATCTGAGCACGCGAAACCTGAACATGGTCACCTGCGGCGGGCAGGCCACCGTCCCCATCGTCGCGGCGATCTCCCGGGTTACCGCCGTGCACTATTCAGAAATCGTCGCCTCCATCGCGTCCAAGTCGGCAGGACCCGGCACCCGGGCCAACATCGACGAGTTCACCCAGACCACCTCCCGAGCCCTCGAAGCCGTCGGAGGAGCGGGACGGGGGAAGGCGATCATCGTGCTCAACCCGGCGGAGCCACCGTTGCTCATGCGCGACACCGTCCTGGCCATCGTCGATGACGCAGATCGCGACGCCATCACCACCTCGGTCGAGGCCATGGTCACCCGGGTCGCGGCATACGTCCCTGGTTACCGGCTCAAACAGCCGGTGCAATTTCGTGACATCGGACCTACCGATCCCGAGCGAACCCTGACACCGGGCCTACCCTCGGCGCACCGACTCGTCGTCACCGTGTTCCTCGAGGTCGAGGGCGCCGCACACTACCTGCCCAGCTACGCCGGCAACCTCGACATTATGACCTCAGCCGCCGTCCAGGTCGCCGAACGCATAGCAGCCAACGGGACCACCGAGCATCGTGAGGTCGGGACATGAACACGCCCGTCTACATCCAAGACGTCACCCTGCGCGACGGAATGCACCCCATCCGCCACCAATACTCCCTCGAGCAGGTCCGCACCATCGCGGCCGCGCTCGACAACGCAGGGGTCGCCGCCATCGAGGTCGCGCACGGTGACGGCCTCGGCGGGAGCTCGCTCACCTACGGCCCCGGAGCACACTCCGACTGGGAGTGGATCGCCGCTGCCGCCGACGTCATCACCCGTGCGACGCTCACCACCCTGCTGATCCCCGGTATCGGAACCGTTGACGACCTCAGCCACGCCTACGACCTCGGCGTTCGGTCCGTGCGAGTCGCCACGCATTGCACCGAAGCGGACATCGCCGTCCAACACATTGCCCACGCCCGCGACCTCGGGATGGACGTCTCCGGGTTCCTCATGATGTCCCACATGGCCGAACCCGCGACCCTTGTCGAACAGGCCCAGATCATGGAGAAGGCAGGCGCCCACTGCGTGTACGTCACCGACTCCGGCGGCCGTCTCACCATGGATGGATACCGGTCGCGGATCCGAGCCGTGCGCGACGCCCTCGCACCGCAGACCCAGATCGGCGTACATGCCCACCACAATCTCGCCCTCGGAGTCGCCAACTCCGTGGTCGCCGTCCAAGAGGGGGCCAACCGGGTCGACGCTTCCCTCGCAGGGCAGGGTGCAGGGGCCGGGAACTGCCCCATCGAGGCGTTCGTCGCTGTCGCGGAGCTCAGCGGTTGGGAGCACGGCTGCGACCTCTTCGCGCTCATGGACGCCGCCGACGACCTGGTGCGACCCCTCCAGGACCGCCCGGTAAGGGTGGACCGCGAGACCCTCACTCTGGGCTACGCCGGGGTCTACTCCAGCTTCCTCCGTCACGCGGAGGCGGCAGCCGCAACTCACCACCTGGACGCGCGATCGATCCTCGTCGAGGTCGGTCGCCGAGGAATGGTCGGTGGGCAGGAGGACATGATTCTCGACGTCGCCCTCGACCTCCTCGACCCGCACGCGATGGGGAAGACCCCCCGAGATTGACCGATGGCGTCGGCCCGAGAACCCGCACGGCTGTGGTCCCTGAAGGTCGTGGGTGGCTGAGGCCCCAACGACTTTCTTCAACGAACAACACCACGTCTGACTGGCTGTGCGTTGAGGGAAGGCCCGATCTGAACGTCATCGTCCGACCCCATGCCGAGAAGTGAAGGGAAGGATCGACACCAGTGCTCCTGGCCATTTCACCGAGCCCGGCGCTTGATCGAACGTTGCTCGTGGATGAGCTCGTCGTTGGCCGGGTGCATCGCCCCCTTGAGGTCTTCGAGCTCGCGGGAGGCAAAGGTCTGAACGTGGCAAGAGCTGCGCATCGGCTCGGAGCCGACGTCACGGCTCTGGCTGTGCTGGGTGGACACTCTGGCGCGGTAGCCCGCGAGATGCTGGAAGCGGAGGGGATCCGGGCAGACGTCATTCCCGGCGATGTCCCGACCCGGATCTGCACGACCGTGGTGTGCCAACGGACAGGCGAGTCGACCGACTTCTACGAAGCCACCCCGTTGGTGCCACCCGCAACGTGGGCGACTCTGACGAGTCACGCGGAAGAATTGTTGGCCGCCGGTCTGGCATGGGTCACCGTGTCGGGATCCATGCCCCGAAACCTGGGGGTCGACGAAGTGGCACACCTCGTCGAGCGGGCCCACCAGTCAGGAGCGAGAGTGGCGCTGGACACCCACGGCGATGCCCTCCGGTCCGCGCTCCAGCAGGGTCCTGACGTGGTCAAGGTCAACGTCCACGAAGCGGCCGAGCTGGTAGCGCCAGGCAGCCACGACCCATTGCTCTGTGCTCGCCTGCTGCACGAGCGTCGAGACCGTGGTTGGCTCACCATCGTCACGGCGGGGGAGCGCGGCGCGTTCGCCGTGACCGACCAGCACGCGTGGTCGGTCACGCCACCATCTCTCGGGCGCTTTCCGATTGGTAGCGGGGACACCTTCCTCGCTGGACTCGTCGTCGGAATGGAACGCGGGACATCCGTCGCTGAAGCACTCGCTCTGGCAAGCGCGGCCGCCGCAGCCAACACACAGGTCCCGGGTGCCGCGATCCTCGACGCGAGCCTCGCCCGGAGCTGGGCGTCGAACGTCCTGGTGAAGGAACTGGCGGACTAGTCGCGCCACCGCAGACTGTTGATCGGTAATGGCGAGGCCCGTCGACACGGACTCGCTGAGGTGGGCGCCCTCAGTCCTTCGCACCGGGAGGAGCAGATCGGCCAGTGCGTATTCCAGTACGGGGTGGGTGAACTCGTGGCCGAGGTGGAGGGCTTTGGCGGGGATCATGCGCCGGTTGTGTAGGACGGCGTCGGCGACGTCTCCGAGTGTCAGGCGCATGACGGTTCCGGGTAGGCGCAGCCAGACGCGGCGGTGGAAGATGTGGCCCATCGCGTGCGCGTCGTCGGTGAAGCGTGCGGGGTTGGGTGCGCTGGCATTCAGGCCGCCGGTGACCCGCTGGTCGTGGATGGCCATGGCGAACAGGGCGACTTCGTCGTCGATGTGGATCCAGGGCTGCCATTGGGTGCCGGGCAGGATGATCGCTCCTAACCCGCCCCTACTGGGCTTCAATCTGGGCGGCCATGCCCTCCTCGGGGCTGAGCACGATGCCGGTGCGGATGCACACCACGCGGACGCCGAGCTCGCTGGCGCTGGTGGCTTCGTGTTCAGGCCAGGGTGCCGGTGGCCCACCGGTCAGTCCCGGCGGGGGTGTCCTCGGCGACCAGGTCGTCGGAGTCCCCGAACCCGTAGTAGCCGACAGCGGAGGCGGTGACATACACCTCGGGTCGGTGGGTGGCGCGTGCCATCGCGGAGACCAGGGCCCGGTTGGCGGTGACGCGCCCCCCGGTCGCGACGCGTTCGAACTCCGCCCAGCTGGCCCATTTGCCGAAGAACGGCGCACCGCCCAGGGCGATCACCGCGTGTGCCCCGTCGATGGCGTCCTGCCAGGGCCCGGGGCGGGTCGGGTCGAAGGGCAGGTGCTCGACGGCCTCGGGCACGAGCTGGACCGATTCGGCGGGGCGACGCGAGACGACCACGACCTCCATCCCGTCGCCGACCAGCCGCCGGACCAGGGGCCGGCCGATCTGCTCGGTCGCGCCGGCAATCACCACCCGGTCGGCCATGGCGCCTCCCAAAGCGGTCGAAGGTCAGGAGGCGGGTTGGTAGCTGATGATGCTCAGGCCGTAGTGGCGGGCGGACTCGGCGAGCTCGTCATGGGTGGGTGCCCGGTCCACGGTGATCTTGATCCCGAGTCGCCGCCCGGCCTTCGCCCAGCCGAACCGGTCGATCAGCGTGGAATAGACCTCGGCGACCCGGTCGGGGTCCTCGATCAGGGTCGCGGTCAACGCCAGGTCGCGTCCGGCGCGGCGCAGGGTGACGGGGGCGCCGCCGCGGAAGTTGTGCCGCCACCCGCTGCTGGTCAGGGTCAGGATTCCGCCATCGAGGTCGTGTACACCGACGGGGGTCCGGTAGGCGAGTGCCGGTCTTGGCCCCGGTGAAGCTCAGCAGCGCGATCCGATCACCGACCAGCCCGTGCACCGGGGACCGCAACAGCCCCCGCATGACGGCGTTGATGACCACGAACGGACCCTTCGGCGGTTGCTGGCGCTGCACCGCGAACCCTGACGACGACACGACCCGACCACCCAACCCTCGACGACGACACTTCACCGTGAACGCTACGCTACGGTGTCGTACTGTAGCGGGTGGGAGACCGGGAGGCGAGCAGATGGACCGACAGGCGGCGCGGGTGGCGCGGTCCCGTGCGCTGGTCACCGACGCGGTCATCGACCTGATCGTCGAAGGTGGGCTGTCCGCGGTGACCGTGGACGCGGTGGTGGCCCGGTCCGGGGTCGCCAAGACCACCGTCTACCGGCACTGGGCCTCCCGTGAGGCGCTGCTCGCCGACGTCCTGGCCAGTGCCCTGCCCGCCCAGGCGGCACCGGACACCGGTTCGCTGGACGGGGACCTGCGCGCCCTGGCGCGCGGCCTGGCCGGCGGGCTCGGCAACCCGCGGACCGCCGCCCTGCTGGGCGCGATCGCGTTCCCCGACGGTGACCGCGCCCTGGACGACATCCGAGCCCGCGCCACCCGCGACCGGCACACCGTGGTCCGCGCAGTCCTGCAACGGGCCCGGCGCCGCGGCGAGCCCATCCCGGCTCGACGGCGCCGACGGGGTGATCCGCTCGATCGCCGGACCCTTGTTCTACCGGCGCTACGTCGAAGGCGTCCCCCCGACCCGCACGCTGGCCGACCGCTGCGTGGACCGAGCCCTGAGCAACCTGGAGACCACCATGACCACCAACACAACCGCCACCACCCCGGGGACCGGGCGATGAGCGCGCGCCCGGTCCTGGTCACCGGCGCCCTGGGCAACGTCGGAGGCGCCACCACGACCGCGCTGCTCGCCCTCGGCGACACCGTCCGAGCCGGCGACCTGGACCCCGCCGCGATCACGGCCCGGTTCCCCGACGCGGAACCGGTCCGCCTCGACTTCCTCGACCCCGCGACCTTCCGGCCCGCCCTGACCGGGTGCCGCGCCCTGTTCCTGCTCCGGCCACCGCCGATCTCCCGAGTCAAGCCGACCCTCAACCGGCTCCTCGACGTCGCCACCGAGGTCGGGATCGAGCACGTCGTGTTCTCCTCCGTCGAAGGAGCCGACACCAACAAGATCGTGCCCCACCACCGCGTCGAGACCCACCTGCAGGCCAGCGGACTGCCCTACACGATCCTGCGCCCGGGGTTCTTCGCCCAGAACCTCACCGACGCCTACCGCCTCGACATCCGCGACGATCATCGCCTCTACGTCCCCGCCGCCGACGGCCGGGTCGCGTTCATCGACGTCACCGACCTCGGCGAGGTCGCCGCCACCGTGTTCGCCGACCCGAGCGCCCACCTCGGCCTCGGCTACACCCTGACCGGACCCCAGGCCCTCACCTTCACCCACGTCGCCGACCTGCTCACCGCCGCCCTGGGCCGACCCATCCGCTACCAGCCCGCCACCGCCCTCGGATACCTCCAGCACCTCCACCACCGGGGACTGCCCGTGGCGGCGATCGCCGTCCAGACGATCCTGCACCTGGGCCTACGACGCGGGGACGCCGAGAACATCAGCCCCACCTTCGACACCCTCCTCGGACGACCCGCGACCCCCCTCGTCGACTTCATCACCCGCAACGCCGACCGCTGGCAGACCCTCTGAGCCGTGAGGCAGTCAGCGATTCTGGCGCATGAGGTCATTGAATCCCCTGACCACGTCAATCTCCTGCGGGCGTTGTTGATCGCGTCTGACTCGGGCGCGCTCGACGTATGCCTCGGGTGCATCGGTGGCCAGGACGTCGAAGGTCTCGGTGAGGTACTGGTCCAGGGGCATGGCGCGGGGGTCGGTGAGGTTGACGTCCATCAGCGCGGTGCGGGTGTACGGCGGAGCGATCTCGATCACGTCGACGGACGTCCCGTCGAGGAGGTACCGGAGTGACAGCGTGTAGGAGTGCAGGGCTGCCTTCGTCATCGAGTACAGCGCGGACGAGGCGAGCGGGGCGTAGCCGAGCATCGAGGTCACGTTGATGATCGTGGCCGAGGGCTGAGCTCGGAGATGCTCGATGGTGGCCGAGACCAGGCGCACGGGTCCCAGCAGGTTGGTCGTCACGATGCGGGTCAGGGCGTCGTCGTCGAGCGGGTGGGTGACGTCGTCGTCGAACATGATGCCCGCGTTGTTGACCACGACGTTCAGGGTCGGGTGCTCGTCGAGCACGGCGCTCACCATCGTGGTGATGCTGGTCGGGTCCGACACGTCGAGCTCGACCACGTGCATGCCGGGGTGCTGGCGTGCCACTTCGCGCAGGACGTTGCCGCGGCGGCCGGCGATGATGACCTGGTTGCCGCGGCGGTGGAACTCCTCGGCCAGGCCGCGCCCGATGCCGGCGCCGCCGCCGGTGATCAGGATGGTGTTGCCGGTGAGCCTCATGTCGGCTGCGCCTGCTGGTGTCGGTCGTACTCGCGCTGGACGAAGGCCTCGAAGGTGGTGGGTTCCCGACCGAGCAACCAGCGCAGCACGTTGGGGTTCCCGACGAAGTCGTGGGAGCTGTACCGGGCGGTGATGGCGCGCAGCACGCGGACCTGGTGGGGGAAGTCCTCCGGGTCACCGTCGCCGACCCAGGCCTTGAGGTAGGTGTCGGCGTCGATCTGACGGACGTCGATGCGGCGCTGCAGCACGGTCGAGATGATGGCGCCGAGGTCGGCGGCGGTGTAGCGACCGGCGGAGGCCAGCTCGTAGGTCGCGCCGGCGTGCGCGGCGGAGTCGCCGAGCACGAGGGCTGCCACCTGCGCCACGTCGGCGAGGTCCACGAGCGACTGACGGCGTTCCAGCGACCAGGACAGTTCGAACACGCCTCGTTCGAAGACCGGCCGGAGCTTGAGGGGGAGCATGTAGTTCGCGGGCTGAAGGATGGTGAACTCGAGCCCGGAGGACAGCAGGTGCTCTTCGATGTCGCGCTTGATCTCGTGCTGAACCAGGTCGGTGGTGATCGCGTGCAGCACAGAGCTGAACACGAAGTGCCGCACGCCTGCCGCGCGGGCGGCGTCCACGACAGCCATGCCGATCGCCCGCTCGTGGGGGTGGACGGTCGGGCCGACGTGGTAGATCTTCTCCGCACCAGCGACGGCGCGGGTCACCACCGCGGGGTCGCTGAGGTCCCCGACGATCACCTCGTGAACACCTCGGGAGCGCAGCAACTCGGCTGATGCATCGGACTGGACGCAAGCCCGAACATCATGGCCGGCGGCCACGAGCAGGGGGACCAGGTGCTTGCCCTGGTTGCCCCCTGCGGCGGTCACGAGGATCACGCTGCTCCGTCCTTCGCCCGCGCAGCGGCTCGACGGCTAACGCACACGTTCGCCACCGATCCACACTCCCTGAATGTCGCGGGTGGCGGCGATATCGCGCGTTGGGTCGGCACCGACCAGGACCAGGTCGGCTCGGCGTCCCACCTCGACGACGCCGCGGTCCTCGAGCCCGAACACGGTCGCGGTGGCACCGGTGGCGGCCCAGAGAGCCTCGGCCGGGCTGAGGCCGGCGGCGACGAGGAGCGCGAGCTCGTCGTGCAGCGAGCTGCCGAACACGGGACGGGCCGGCACCAGGGGTTCGGTGTTGGCGTCGGTGCCGGCCAGCACTGTCAGCCCGCGGTCGTGGAAGGTGCGGACCAGCTGCTGGGCGTGGGTGTAGTCGAGCCGGGGCGCGATGTGCACGGCCATGAGCAGTCGGAACATCAGCTTGCTGGTGATCGAGGTGGCCGCCTCACCCATCATCGTGAGAGTGGGTACCAGCACCACCTGGCGCTCGGCGAGGTGCGCCATGCGCTCTGGTGAGGGTTGCGCGTCCAGTGGTGTGTGCGTGATGACGTCGACGCCGGCGTCGTCGGCGAGGTCGAGCGCCGCCGCCGTCACGACGTGGGCGACCACGAGCTTGCCGGCGGCGTGACCCTCGCGCACGAGGGCGGCGAGGATTTCCGGGGGTAACGCTTTGGTGCCGGGAACCTTCGGGTCCTCGACGATGATCTTGATGAAGTCCGAGCCGCCCTCGATGCGGTCCCGCACGAATCGGGTCGCGTCGTCGGGGCTCACGATCTCGCTGGCGGCGGGGAAGCCCATCTTGTGGGTGTGCATGCCACCCGGCGCCGTCGCCGGGAGGCCTGCGCCGAGCACCGCGGGCAGCGCGTTCCCGGTGCTGCCGCGCAGGTCCTGGGGAGCACGCTCGCCCATGTCGAGGACGGTGGTGACCCCCCACTGGGCGAGCTGCGCCAGCGCGTCGGGTCCGTCGAGGTGCACGTGGGCGTCGATGAGGCCGGGGAGTAGTACACCTCCTACTGCATCGATGACGGCTGCCTCCGCGGGGATGTCGGTCCCGGGTGCGGCGATCCTGCTGTCGACGATCAGGATGTCCTGTTCCGCCGTGACAGCGTCGCGTTGGAGGACTCGTGCGCGCCGGATCACCGTGGAGTCAGTGGTCATCTGGGGTCTCCTTCGGTGGGGGCGTGGAGTGTGCGACTGGCGAGGTCTGACCTCGCGCTGCTATCGAGAATCGCGGAGGCGTCAGCGCTGTGCGGTCCAGCCCAGGCGACGTACTGGTCGGGTCTGACCAGGACGAGGTCAACGTCGAGGCGGATGAGCAGGTCTCGGCCGCGGAGGTCGAGGACCGTGAACGGCATGCCGCGCGACTGCGCGCTCTGCACCCACGGCGCTGCCCGGTCATCGTCACCCCGGAGGACCAGGAGGCTGAATCCAGGGCCAAGGTCATCGAACAGCGAATGGTCCGGGGCCAGCCACGCGTGCGGGAGGCGGTATCCCGCGAGGCTGTGGGCGTCACCCCGGCTGATGATGGGGGAGTCGTAGCCGACGTCGAGGACGAGGTCGAGGGCGTGGAACTCGGCGTGCTTGGTCTCCTGGATGCGGGTGTGCGCACGCTGGCGGACGTCATCGCCGTCGGTTCCTGGGGTATCGAGGAGTGGATCGGTGAGCTCGGTCGACAGGACGCTCATGTTCGCGGTGGCTTCGCGGATCACCCGGTCCTGCACCGGTCGCCGTTCCAGCTCGTAGGTGTCGAGCAGGCCGGGTCCGCCCCAGCCCTGGAGCACCGCGGCCAGTTTCCACCCGAGGTCGACGGCGTCGCCGACTCCGGTGTTGAGGCCGTGCCCTCCGAACGGCGGGTTGAGGTGTGCGGCGTCGCCGGCCAGGAACGCCCGGTTCACGCGTGCTCGATCGACGAGCTGCATCCGGGCGGTCCACGGATCGGTCGAGATGATCTCGACGGGCAGAGGTGCGCCGATGGCCGCGTGGATCAGCTCTGCCCCGCGAGCTCGTCCGTCGGCCTCCTCGACGCCGAACAGGATGATCCACCAGCTGCCCTCGAGGTCGAGGGGACCCATGAGCGCGGGGGCGGCGGCGTTGACGACCCAGTACTGCACCGCAGGTGCGAGCGGAGTTCGCTCGGCGAGTTCCGGGCAGCGGAAGACCATGCCGAAGTTGGGGCGCAACGCCTGTCCGCCCACGTAGGCGGAGCCGATCTGCTCACGGACGACGCTGCGCGGACCGTCGCAGCCCACGACGTAGTCGGCCGAGATGGTCGCTGTTGCACCATCCGGGCCGGCGACGTCGATCCGGACGCGATCGGAGTCCTGGTGCACTCCTACGACCGAGGCGCCGGTGACGAGGGTGCACGCCGGGAGCCCGCGGACCGTGTCGCGCAGCAGCTCCTCCAGCAGGTACTGAGGTGCCTGCTGGCCGACCTCAGGGAAGCGATCACCGTCGGGCACCAGGCCGAGCACACCGTGGAACCGGGACAGCTCATGCCCGACCATCGAGGTGCAGAAGGCCACGTCGTTCGACCACGACACGGGGATCGGTGCGACGTCGCGGAAGGCGTCCGCGATGCCCCACCTGCGCAGGTGCTCCATGGTGCGCACGTTGACCGTCTTGCACCGCGGGCGCAGGTGGGAGACCTCCGCCCGCGGTTCGATCACCACGCAGCTGATGCCGCGTCGGCCCAGCTCGACCGCAGTCGAAAGCCCGACGGGACCACCGCCAGCGATGACGACCTGGACGTGTTCGGGCAGGGCAGCGAAGCCTGCACCTTCAGTTGCGAGGTCGCCGCTGCTCATTCGGTACCCGTCACTCCATCGCTCGGCCTGGGGCTGGTCCTACTCAAGGGCGTGCGCCCACGGCGGTCAGTTCGGGCCGGCGACCTCGAGGGCGAACGCGAGCTGACGGAGCTGGACGACGACGCCGAGCAGGTGGTGGTCGATCGAGTGACCGACACCGGCCACGATCGACGACTCGACCGGGACGCCCGCAGCGAACGCAGCGATGAACGCGTCGCGTGCTTCGGGTGAGGTGTCCCAGAGCGCGTCGAACTCGGCGAGACCGTGATGGACCGGCACCGCGACCTCGGGCGCGACGACAGAGAGCCGCTCGCGTGCCCACTGCGGTGCACGAACGAGCTCGACGAACGGGGTCGGAGCGTAGGAGGCCCGGGCCCGGACTGCGGCGTCCTCGGAGAAGGTGCCTGCCGGTCCGAACATGACGCCTTCGCGATCCGGCACCGGCAGGTCGATGACGCCCTCGAACGGGAGCGAGCCCAGGGTTTCAGCCGCTCCGCCGGCAGGGATGCGTGCGCCCATGCCGGTGATCGCGACGCCGACCAGGGGCCAGCTCGGGTGGCGGGCCGCGAGCTCGAGGCTGATCATCCCGCCGATGGAGTGGCCCACCAGGACGACGGAGGACGAGTCGATGCCGTGCAGCATCTCGCCCACTGCCGCGTCGAGGAGCTCGGCCTGTCGGGCGAAGGTGTTCTCGTCCTCGGGCAGAAGATCGCTGCCGCCGTATCCGGGGCGGTCGAGGACCAGCATGGAGAATCCGTTGCGGTTCGCGACATCGACGTACGAGCCCGCCGCCGAACCCGCGACGCGGTAGTACTCGCCGCTGTAGGTGCCCCCGTGCAGCGCGACGAGCAGCGGGGCACCGGCCAGCGGCTGCGCCGCCGCATGCAGCGCTGCGGTGATTCTGACTCCGTCGACCGTGACATCCAGCGCGCTCATGGGTCCTCCTCGGGATGGTGCGACACAAGTCTGTAACACGGGTGTTATAACGTATATCGTTGAGCACGGTCAACGGTTGCCAGACGGTATGTTTCGCCTCGCCCGGTGACGGCGGATCGCTGGCCCGTCGATGCCCGTTCGTTGTTCCAGCGCGAGGGAGATGAACCATGGAGCCGGTCGCCACGGGAGTTCGGCCCGTTGATGCGAGCTCGATCGCGGACCGGGTCACCGAAGAGCTGCGACGGGCGATCCTGTCGGGTTCGTTGGCGCCGGGGGAGACGTTCTCGCTGCGTCAGGTCGCGGGCATGCTCGAGGTGAGCTTCATCCCGGTACGCGAGGCCTTGCGCAACCTCGAGGGCGAAGGCCTCGTGGTCACCCGGCCTGGCCGCAGTGCCATGGTCGCGCCGCTCGACCTCGACGACCTCCACGCCATCTACCGGCTGCGCCGCCAGCTCGAACCCGAGATGGCCCGACGCGCCTGCCGCCTCATCACGGATGAGGACCTCGACCGGCTGGAGAGTGACGCTGTGCAGTTCGGTGACGAGACGCTGAGCATGGACGCGATCTACGACAACCACATCGCCTTCCACCTCGCGCTGCTCGCCCCGGCCACGAGCAGCTGGGACATCCGCATCCTGACGACGTTGTGGCGCGCGGCCGAACGCTACGTCCGCATCGGGTTCGGTGCGTTCGACCCCGACCCGCAGGAGCATCACCGGCGAGCAGACGCCCACCACACGCTGCTGGAAGGGTTCCGCAGCCGCGATCCCAAGCGCGCATCGGCCGCCGTGCTGGAGCACCTCACGCGCAACGAGGAGATCGCCAAGCAGGGACTCAGCAGCCGAGGGGCCGAGCAGTCCGAGCGCGCCACCGCGACCTGAGGCCGTCCGCTACGCAGCTCCCCGTGGGGGTTCGCAGCGCTGGCGTCGCGCGTCAGACACGAGTCGGGCCGTCGACGGCCACGAACCGGTGTCGCATCTCGCCGAGCCCCTCGATCCGCGTCCGCAGCTCCTGACCGGCGCGTGCGAACCGCGGAGGCTTGCGGCCCATCCCCACCCCGGAAGGAGTGCCGGTGAAGATCAGGTCCCCGCCCCGCAGCTCCAGGACGTGTGACAGGCGAGCGACGAGCTCGGCGACTGGGAAGATCAGCTCGCTGGTGCGGCTGTCCTGCATGACCTCACCATCCAGGCTGGACCCGATGGCGAGATCATCAGGATCATCGAGCTCGTCCACGGTCACCACGGCCGGACCGGTAGGGCCGAAGGACTCGAAGGACTTGGCCAACCCGAACTGAGGTGCCGGCCCGGAGGTCTGCAGCACCCGCTCGGAGATGTCCTGACCGATGGTGAAACCGGCAACATGGGACCAGGCGTCCGCCACCGAGATCCGGCGCGCGGAACGGCCGATGACGACGACCAGTTCCGCCTCCCAGTCGACATTGCCCGGCACGAGGGGAATGTCGCCGACCGGTCCGGTCAGGCAGGACGCGAACTTGCTGAACACCACAGGCGCGTCGGGAATGGCGAGGTTCGACTCGATCGCGTGCTCGCGGTAGTTCAGACCGATCGCGATGACCTGCGACGGCGCCGGGACCGGCGGACCGAGCTGGGCCGCATCGAACGGAATCGCGTCGGCGACGTTGGCACCGCGGGCCCATCCTGCGAAAGACGTCCCAGTCCTGGTAGGCAGTCTGCGGATCGGGACCGAAGGCACCGCTGCTCGCGGTGGCGACGTCCAGCGCGCGATCTCCGTCGAGCAGCACCAGTCGTCCGTTCAGGTTCGCTACCCGCATGTGAAGCCTTCCTCGGTTGGTGGCGGCAGGACCCTAGGTCTGACCGTCGTCGATCGGGATCGGATCTACGCGCTGCCATAGGCGGCGCGCATGGCCGGCACGAGCGCGAACGCGGCGTCGGGATCGGCCAGCTCACCGCGCAGGCGCAGGATGTCTCCGCCTCGCCGTTCCATCGGCACATCGGCACCACGGGGTGCGATGAGCACGTGGAAGTGCGGGTAGTTCTCGCCGAAGACCATGAGGTACGTCGCGGGTGCATCCATCACCGTCGACACTGCCGCGACCAGGTCGCGTGCCCGGAAGCCGAACGAGGCGAGCTCGTCGTCACTGAGCGCAGTGATCCGCTCAGCGTGTCGCCGCGCCCGCAGGATCACCCAGCCGGGCACCTCATACCCGGCGACGACTTCTGCCGCCCAGTGCTCGTCGCGGAAGATCACCGCCTCGGAAGGGCCGCGCTCGGTGGCGCAGATCGCGCAGTCGGCCTCGTCGCTCATCACGACAGGCCGAGCAGCACCGTCAGCGCGGGGGGCAGGTCACTCGTCGACAGCGCCCAGGCACGGTCCGAGAGCTCCTCGGTGCTGGCCCCGGCCCGACGCGCCGCGAGCAGGGCGTCGGGGTCGAACGCCGGGCCGACCGAGTCGGCGGCGTACTCCGGACCGTGCATGTAGGCGGTCGCGTCGTCGGGCTCGGCGAATCGGTCGATCTGCATCTCGACGAAGTTGCCGTCGGGGTCCTGGTAGTACATCGAGGTCGTGACCCCGTGCGCCACGCAGACCGCCGGCCGGATCCCCTTGTCACGCAGTTCCTCGAACCGGTCGAGGAGGTCGTCGATGGTCGGGAACGTGAAGGCGACATGGTGCGCCGCGGCGGTGTTGGGCGTCTTGACCTGATCGATCGGCACCGGCGGGTGGAGCAGCGCGACGCGGTGATGCTCGTCGTCGTAGGTCATGAACGTGAGTGCCTCGTCCTCGTACACGACATGCGCATCGAGCAGGTCGCAGTACCAGTCGCGCATCTGCGTGGGCTGCCCCGTGCGGAACACGACGTGGGCGAACTTGGGTGAAGCAGACATCCTGGGTCCTCCATCTGACACGTCGAGCACGTCGCGCCGTGGGTGAGTACGGCTCGTGTGGCGAGAAACTACTCTGACATATGTGATAACACCAGGGTCCCGGGGCGGGCACCTGGTTCAGACGAGATCGAGCCCCGCGCGCACGATCGAGTCCGTGTCCAGCCCGTGCAGCCGGTACACCTCGGCGAGGTCACCGGACTGCCCGAACTGGGTGACGCCCAGGTGCCGGGACGGAACCTGGTGGATCCCGGCCAGGAACGCGAGCGTGTGCGGGTGGCCGTCGAGCACCGTCACCAGCGGGGCACGACGGTCGGCCGGGAAGGCAGAGTCCAGGATCCAGCTGGATCTGTCGTTCCTGCCCGATCGGTTCAGGATCGCGTCGAAGAGCTGTCCCGGGCTCGTGATGCACACGACGTCGACCGCAGTGCCCAGCGTCTCGAGGCGCTCTGCCGCTTCGATGGCCTCGGTCACGACCGCGCCCATCGCGGCAATCGTCAGCGACGGCGGGCGTGAGCTACGCCGCAGGACATAGGCCCCGGCTACCACCTGGGCGCGCCGGTGCTCGCGAGCAGCCGGGTCCTGCGGCACTGAGGCCAGGGATTGGTCGACCGATCGGGTCGAGAGACGCAGGTAGCCCGACGATCCGCCCGGCTTGCCGAGCTGCGCCAATAGCGACAGCAGCGCCCACTCGGTGTCGAGCGCGAACGCCGGTTCGTACGTGATGCAGCCCGGTTGTTCGAGCCCGACGGAGGGGGTCGTGATCGATTGGTGCGCGCCGCCCTCGGCTGCGAGCGTCACCCCCGACGGCGTGCCCACCAGGATCGACTGGCCACCGGCGTAGATGCCGAACGACCACGGCTCCAGCGCCCGTTCGACGAACGGGTCGTAGAGCACACCGATGGGCAGCAGGGGCTCGCCCCAACGGCTCCACGTCGCGCCGAGCTCACCGAGCAGGCCGACCAGGTTCCCCTCCGCGATGCCTAGCTCGATGTGCTGACCGCTCGGCTTCTCCCGCCAGTGCAGCAGCGTGTCGGGATCATCCTCGAACCAGTCCTGCTGCTCCCGGCTGGACCACACACCGACCTTGTTCACCCAGCCGGCAAGGTTCGTCGACGACGCCACGTCCGGGCACAGCGTCACGATGCGCCGCGCCGCCTCGGGCGCCTGGCGCGTGAGGTCGAGCAGCGCGCGGCCCAAGGCTGCCTGCGTGGTAGCCCGACCGGTCGGAGTCCGTCCCAGGTCCGGCGGAACGATGGTCGTCGGGCTGTCGGGGACCGTGTCGCGGTGCAACCTCGACGCCACCTCCGCACACAGAACACCGGGTGCGGAGTCGGGCTCGAAGGTGCGCCATGGATCGTCGATGCTGACGCCGACGCGTTCGGCCAGGGCCTGAAGCTGCGTCTCGGTGAGCAGCGACGAATGGTTCTGAGGATGACCCTCGGAGGCGAGTCCGTGTCCTTTGACCGTGTAGGCGAAGACCACGGTTGGGCGCGCGTCGTCGATCTCGTCGAACGCCTCCATCAGTGCCGACATGTCGTGCCCGCCGAGGTTGCGCAGAGCGGCGAGCAGCGTCGAGTCGTCGATGTCGGCGATCAGCGCCGCGACGCGCGACGCGTCAGGACCGGTGCCCGGCAGGCGAAGCCGCAGCGTGTCGGCGTCGCAGCGGAGCAGGCGTTGGTACTCGGGGTTGCTCATCGAGTCGATCCGCTGCCGCAGTGCGTCTCCGCCCGGCCGCTCGAACAGGCCGGTCAGCAGGCCGCCGTACTTGACCGTGAGCACCTGCCACCCGACCGCCTCGAACATGCCCTGAAGACGCTTCGCGTCGTTCGCCGGAACTACCCGGTCCAGCGATTGCCGGTTGAGATCCACGATCCAGACCAGCTCGCCCAGCCCCGACACCATCGGGTCCATGAGCGCTTCCCAGACAGCCCCCTCATCGAGCTCCGCGTCGCCCACCAGGGAGTACTGCCGCCCCGTCCCGGCGGCGCCACCCTTGGAATCGACGTACCGTGCGCGCGATCGCGCCCCAGACGGGAGCCGTGGCACCGATCCCGACAGAACCGGTCGAGTAGTCGACGGGATCCGGGTCCTTGGAACGGCTCGGGTAGCTCTGCAAGCCCGCCGAAGGAGCGGAGCTGAGTCACGTACTGCTGGTCCAGCTCGCCCAGCAGGTAGTTGATCGCGTGCAGCACCGGCGACGCGTGCGGCTTCACCGAGACACGGTCCTCGCGGCGAAGATGGTGGAACCACAGCGCCGTCATGATGGTGACCATCGAGGCGGAGGACGCCTGGTGACCGCCGACCTTCATCCCGGACGCGTTCGGACGCACCCGGTTCGCATGATCGATCATCGCGGTAGACAGCCACAGGACCCGACGCTCGACATCCCGAAGCAGACCCAAGTCCGGTCGATCTCCCTGCGGCCCTTCGCCGATCGGCGCCTCCGCCTGCGTGCCCGTCATGACTAGTGTTATATCTGATAGCAGTCGTCGATACAAGCCCGCTGATGCAGTCTCGCTCCGACTCTCGCCGTCCATTCGCCCGAAGGATCTCGTGGGAGTGCCGTGGGAACCGGCCATCATCAGTGCCATCGGTCAGATGTGGGAGACGGCGGGCGACGGTTTCCCCGGAGTCGTCCTGGTCGGGAACTCGATGGGCGGTGCGAACGTCGTGCCTGGCGACCAGTCCTCGCCCGTATCCGATGCTGGAGTTCATGAACGGGCCGGAAGGGACCTACGACCCCACCGTCGTTCAGGCCGCGACACCGGACTGCTCACCGATCCCCGTCGCCGAGCTACTCGAGGTGGGAAGTGGGCACAACATCGACCACCACGTGGGCTCGGATCTCCGGCACCGGCCTGCTGGACTGGGCCCTGGCAACGGCAGACCGACCCTGACCCAGCTACCAGTTCGCTATCGCGGCTCGGAGCGCCTCCGCGGCCTCGCGCGGGTGCGACAGCATGGGGACGTGGCCCCCCGGGATCCATTGCAGAGGTGCGGCCGTTCGCTCGGCACCGTCGTGCATGCCCTCGGCGCCGAGTACTCGATCGCCCTCGCACGCGATGTGCGCGTAGCGCAGATCGGGCCATGCCGTGATGGCGCACGGTTCGACCCACGGAGTCCAGAACTGCGGTCGCAGCTGCGCGCACGCCTGCATCGCACGGCCGGGGGCGACGTCGTGGAAGAGCAGCTCGCACGCGATGTCCTGGGGGATCGCGGTGCCGCCGTCCGCGAGCCGAGTCATCGGTGCGGTGCGGTAGGGCTTGGTGTAGATCCCGGGCAGGGCCTTGCTCTGTTGGAGACCTGACGAGCCGGGCTCGGGGGTCAGCGCCGCGAGGTTGACGACACCGAGGGCTCCGATGTGTTCGGCCACGACCGGCGCGTAGAGACCCGCCAGTGAGTGGGGGACGACGATGAAGTCGTCGCTCGTCCCGATGGCGTCGGCGACGACCTCGGCATAGCGATGCGCCCCGGCGTCGGGCTCGTCGGAGGGGAGGTCGAGCGCCACACTGTCCACACCCAGATCCTGGAGCGCATCCTGGAGCGGCCTCCAGCACCAGGCGCCATGCCAGGCGCCGTGGAGAAGCACGAGCCTGGTCACGGCAGGAGCACCATCCGGCCTGCCGTACGGCGCTCCCACGCATCCTCGACGTGGTCGAGCGGAGCCGTCTCGGTGTCGACCACGAGCCTGCCTTCCGTGGCGTGCTGCACGACCTCTGCGAGCAAGGCGCCCTGGGTGTCCCACGGGCTGTCTGCGTTGGTCCAGCCCAGGATCTGGAGGCTGCGGCTGCGCAGCAGCGCCGAGGGCAGCGTCAGGACGGCCCCGGCGGAGTCGCCGAGGTTCACAAGCCGTCCGTGCGGCGCCAGAGCGCGCAGCGCAGCAGCAGCAGGTACGCCCCACACCGGATCGAGCACGAGGTCGGCGCCAGTACCGCACGCGTCGGCGATAGCGGCGGCGAGCGCGTCGATGTCGTCGGTCGTCGCATCGACCAGCGCATGCGCGCCGAGCTGGCCTGCTCTCGCGAGCGCAGCCGCCCCGCGGGCAACGGCGACCACACGCGCTCCCGCGAGGTGTGCGAGCTGGAGAGCGAGCTGGCCGACTACACCGTTGGCGCCGAGCACGACGACGGTCAGCCCGCGGGTGAGGCCGCCGCGACGCAGGGCGCCGAGAGCCGCGATCGCGGAGCCTTCGAGGGCGGCCGCGACGACGTCGCCCGGTGGCAGAGCCACCATCTGGGTCCTTCGCACCGCTGCCAGCTCGGCCATGCTGCCATCCGCCGCTTCGCCGATGCCGGCGCCGGTCGCGAACCAGACCCTGGTCCCGTCGGGGGTCGCGCCGACGCCGTGCATGCCGGGGACGTAGGGCGTGGGAGGAGGTCCGAAATACGACTTCCCGGAGGCGACGAGCCTGTCGATGGTTGCGATGGCCGCGGCGGTGACGCGTACGAGGACCTGGTCCTCGGCGACGGCGGGATCGGGGACGGTGGCGATGGTCGGTGCGCTGCCGGGTTCGTGCAGGACGGCAGCTCGCATGGTGCTCCTCGGATTGCGGGGCTGGGACAGATGCTGCGCGCTGGTGCGCGTTCATCTAGCTGAGTCGGATGAGTCGTTTGCCCAGGTTCTCCCCGCGGTAGAGCCCCGCGATCGCATCGGGCGCCGACTCGAGTCCGTCGAGGAACTCCTCGCGATGCTTCACCCGGCCCTGGTGGACCAAAGGTGCGAGGCGTGCCACCGCTTCGTCGAGCCGGTGCTGATAGTCGAAATAGAGCATGCCTTCCATGCGCGCGGACTTGGTGAGCAGGTGTCGCGTGACGCGCGGCCCGACCGGCCACGGGTCCCAGCTGTCGATGGCGGCGGTGCCACAGACGACGATGCGCGCGCGGCGGGCGATCAGAGGCAGGACGGTGTCGCTGATGGGCCCGGAGGTGTTGTCGAAGTAGACGTCGATCCCGTCGGGGCAGGCCGCTGCGAGCTCAGCTGCGAAGGCGGGCGACGTGTAGTCCAGGGCGGCGTCGTAGCCGAACTCCTCGGTGCAGAGCAGGACCTTGCGCGGCCCGCCGGTGATGGCGACGGTCCGGGCTCCGGCGATTCGTGCGAGTTGTCCCGCGACCGAGCCGACGGCCCCCGCCGCGGTGGACACGACGACGGTGTCGCCGGCGACCGGTCGGGCGACGTCGGTGATGCCGAACCAGGCCGTGGCACCGGTCAGACCGAGGACACCGAGGGCCCATGATGCGGGGGTGCCGTCGTTCGGCAGACGCCGTTGGATCTTGCCTTCGTCGACTGTCGCCAGTTCTTGCCAGCCGAACTCGCCGACGACTCGATCTCCCACCGTGACGTGCTCGGCTTGCGACTCCATGACAACGCCTACGGCGAAGGACCGCATGACTGCGCCCACCGGGACCGGATCGGAGTAGTTGGCTACGGCGCTCACCCAGCCGCGCATCGCCGGGTCGACCGAGAGGAACTCGTTGCGTACCAGCACCTGTCCGGGACCAGGTGGTACGACCGAGGTCTCGACGAGGGCGAAGTGCTCGGCCTGGGGGATGCCGTCGGGGCGCGCGGCCAGCACTACCTGACGGTGTGTCGAAGATCCGCTCATGGCTTACCACCCTTCGCCGGAGCACCCTACGCCGACGGGGAAGAAAAACCGATATCCGAGCAATAGTCGATTATCTCTTGCCATGTCGATCCTCACGTGCTTGAGTGACGGCCATCACAGCGCCGGCCATACCAGGGAGATGTTTCATGCGAGTTGCGAACGTCGGCGGCCGACTGGCCCTCGGATCCGGTGACGTGTGGGTCGATGTGGCACTCGCCAGCGGCGGTCAGTTCTCTTCCGACCCGCAGGCCGTCTACGACCGCTGGGACGACTTTGTTGCCTGGGCCGCGAACGGCCTGCCCGCCGACGCACCGGTGGTGACCGGCCCGTTCGGCCCGCCCGTGCCGGCACCGCGGCAGTTGATCGCGATCGGGCTCAACTACCGCGAGCACGCGATCGAGAGCAACCTCGCCATCCCGGAGCACCCGGTCGTCTTCGCGAAGTTCCAGTCGTCGCTCACCGGCCCGGACGCGGTCGTCGAGCTGCCCAGTGACGGCGTCGACTGGGAGGTCGAGCTGGTCGTCGTGATCGGTCGCGAGGCCCACCAGGTCTCGGTCGAGCAGGGCTGGGAGCACGTCGCCGGCCTGACAGTCGGCCAGGACCTCTCCTGGCGAGCGGTTCAGACCCGAGGGCCGGCGCCGCAGTTCTCGATCGGGAAGTCCTACCCCGGTTTCAGCCCGGTCGGCCCGGCCGTGGTGACCCCGGACGAGCTGCCCGACAAGAACGACCTCGCCATCGGGTGCGCCCTCGACGGCGAGGTCCTCCAGGACGGCCGGACCAGCGACCTCATCTTCCCGGTCGCCGAACTCGTCAGTCGGCTGTCCCAGTCGCTGACCCTCTACCCCGGGGACCTCATCTTCACCGGCACCCCAAAGGGAGTCGGCATGGGCCGCGACCCCAAGCGCTTCCTCGTGCCCGGGACCCTCGTGAGCACCATCGAGGGCATCGGCGACCTTTCGATCACCGTCGTCAACGGCTTCTAGGAGGACCCGTGACACTGCACCGGCTCAGTTCCTTCACCTACGCGGTCCCCAACGTCGCCGAGGTGATCTCCTACTACGCGGAGTTCGGCCTCACCGACAACGGCGACGGCTCGCTCGCCACGGTGGATGGCGGCACCCAGCTGCACGTCGAGCAGGGTCCGTACCGCCGCATCAGCGGGATCGAGCTCGGAGCGGACGACAGTGACGACCTGGGCCGGATCGCATCCGCGCTCGCCTCGCTCGGCGTCGACTGCCACGTCGGCACGGAGCGGCTGGTGACGGTCGAGCCGATCATGAAGCTGCGCGTCGAGGTCGTGGTTCAGCCGCGCCCGGTGCAGCCGACCATCGAGCGTGCCGGGCTCAACGGTCCGGGGCGGGTCGAGCGGGTCAACGCCCGCGCAGCAGGCATCCTGCGCAATGGACCGGTGAAGCCTCGCCGCCTCGGCCACGTCGCCCTCGTGTCCGGCGAGTCGGAGAGCTCGATGAAGTTCTTCGTCGACGGTCTCGGCTTCAAGATCAGCGACTACGCAGGCGACAAGAGCAGCGCGTTCATGCGCTGCTCGGCGGACCACCACAACGTCGCGATCTTCGGCGGGCCAGTCTCCTTCCCGCACCACAGCTCGTGGCAGGTCGACGACGTCGACGACATCGGTCGCGGCGCGGAAGACCTCCTCACCGCGAACGCCGACCGGAAGGGCTGGGGCTTCGGTCGCCACTACGCCGGCTCCAACTTCTTCTGGTACCTCAAGGACCCCGCCGGGACCTTCAGCGAGTACTACGCCGACATGGACCAGATCACCGACGACGAGCTTTGGACACCCGAGGTCTGCGAAGGCAAGAGCGGCTTCTACAAGTGGGGCCCCGTGCCGGAGAACTTCATGCCTCCCGGCGACATCGCCGACCTCATCGCCGCGCAGAACAACTGACCAGGAGCAGTCTCATGAGCGACACCTACGACGTCGTCATTGTCGGCTACGGCCCGGTGGGCCAGTACCTCGCCCTCAAGCTGGGCCAGGCCGGCTACTCAGTCGCCTGCGTCGAGAAGTGGCCGGTCTCCTACGGGCTCCCGCGCGCCGTGCACTTCGACCACGAGATCGCGCGGCTGCTCAAGTCCATCGGGCTCGACTCGCGCACCAACCCGATCATCGAGCCCTACGACAACCTCTATCGGTGGGTGAACGCCGAGAAGGAGACGTTGCTCGACGTCGACTGGTCCGGGATCGGCCCGTCAGGTTGGCACACGTCCAACTTCTTCTCCCAGCCCCAGCTCGAGGCCGAGCTCGATTCCTACATCCAGCGACTCCCCACGGTCGACGTGGTTCGAGGGTGGGAGGTTCAGGAGCTTGCTGAGGACGCCGACGGCGTCACCGTCACAGCCCGATCCATGCGCCCGGAGGACGTCGGTGCCTTGGCGACCCGGACCTACCGCGCCAAGTACGTCGTCGGTTGCGACGGGGCCAACAGCCTCGTGCGCCGTTGGATGGACGCGGAGATGCACGACCTCGGCTTCGCATTCGACTGGCTCATCGTCGACATGGTCCCGAACGAGCCGATGACCTTCGATCCGCCGGCCTGGCAGTGGTGCAACCCCGCCGCGCCCACGACCGTCGTCCCTGGAGGTCCTGGACGGCGTCGCTGGGAGTTCATGCGGCTCCCGGACGAGACGATCGAGCAGCTCAACACCGTGGAGACCGCGTGGAAGCGGATGTCGGTGTGGGGTCTGACACCTGAGAATTCGATCCTCGAGCGCCACGCCGTCTACACCTTCCGTGCCATGTGGGCGCAGCCCGAACAGTGGCGCAAGGGACGCGTCCTGATCGCGGGAGACGCAGCCCACCTCACACCACCGTTCGCCGGGCAGGGCATGTGCGCGGGGATCCGCGACGCACAGAACATCGCCTGGAAGCTCGATGCGGTTCTCACTGGCCGCTCCTCCGAGGAGCTGCTGGACACCTACGGGCCCGAGCGCAGCAACAACATGCAGTACTGGATCAACTTCGCCGTCGGGCTCGGCAATGTCATCTGTGTGCTGGATCCGGAGGCAGCCGCCACCCGCGACGCCGCGATGAAGGCCGCGGTCGCCGACCCGACTCTCGCGCCGCCGCCCCCGCCGCCCCCGTCCCTCACCGCCGGTGTCATCGGCACCCACCCGTCGGCCGGCCATCTGTCACACCAGTACGAGGTCAGAGACGGAGCCACCACGGACTTCTTCGACCATGTGAAGGGCTACGGCTGGGTCGTCATCAGCGGGGCCGGCGCGCCCGCCGCCGCGCTCGGAGCCGAGAACCTCGCTTGGGCGGCGGAGAACGGCGTCATCCTGGCCAGTATCGGCGCCGGTGAGGACTCCGACCTCATCGATGTCGACGGGAACTACGCGGCGTGGTTCGCCGAGCTCGGCGTCGACACTGTGATCATCCGTCCCGACTTCTACATCTACGACGCTGGGGCGCTGGGCGGCCTCGACGCGGCGGTCACCGAGCTCCGCGGCAAGCTGCACGCGGCGTCTCCCGCGGTGGTCTGAGCATGCCCCTGCTCGAGGCGCGCGCCCTCACGAAGCGATTCGGGGGGGTCACCGCCCTCGACGGTCTCGATCTGAGCATCGAGGCCGGCGATGTGGTAGGTGTGATGGGTCCCAACGGGGCGGGGAAGAGCACCCTGCTCAAGACCCTGCTCGGCGAGATCCGCCCGGACTCAGGCGACGTGCTCCTCGACGGGAAGTCCGTGCTGGGCTGGCCGACCTATCGCGTGGCCCGCGCGGGCGTCGCCCTCGCCAACCAGGTGCCGCGACCCTTTCTGCGGCTCTCGGTCGAGCAGAACGTCCATGTCGGCAGCCTGGCGAGGGGTGATCGCCTGCGCGACGTCGACGTGCTCGAGTTGTGCGGCCTCTCGGACAAGGCCAAGCGACCGGCGGGGAGCCTCGGGCTGCTGGACCTGAAACGGCTCGAGATGGCGCGCGCGCTCTCGCTGCACCCCCGTGTCCTGTTCCTCGACGAGGTCGGCGCGGGGCTCGTGGCCCACGAGACCGAGCAGATGATCGACATCGTCCGGAAGGTGCACGCCGAGGGAGTGGCCCTCATGGTGGTCGAGCACGTGGAGACCGTTATCCGGGAGCTGGCGACTCGGGTCATCGTCATCGACTGGGGCAAGGTCATCGCCTCGGGCACTCCCGACGAGGTCGCCGCTGATCCCCAGGTGCGCGCCATCTACCTGGGTGAGGCGTCATCGGGGGTGCGCACCGAGGAGCGACACCGCAAAGAGGCCGTCGACGCCCCACTTCTTGAGCTCAGCGGCGTGAGCGCGCGCTACGGCAAGGCGGTCGCTCTCGACGACGTGACGTTGCGAGTCCAGCCCGGTGAAGTCGTCTCGGTGCTCGGAGCCAACGGCGCCGGCAAGACGACGATGACACGCGTCATCACCGGCCTTCTCCCCGCGACCTCCGGCGAAGTCCGCATGTCGGGCGAAGTGGTCAACGCCCTGCCGGCGCACCGCAGACTCACTCGCGGCGTCGCGTGCTGTCCCGAGGGCCGCAAGATCTTCGCCGAGCTCACCGTGCAGGAGAACCTGATGCTCGGTGGCTTCACCCTGGACAAGCATGCCCGTGCCTCGCGATCCGACGAGCTCTGTGACATGTTCCCCATCCTCGCCCAACGGCGCCCGCAACCGGCCGGGACGCTGAGCGGTGGCCAGCAGCAGCTGCTCGCCATGGCTCGCGCTCTCATGTCGAACCCGCGTCTGCTCATCCTCGACGAAGCGTCGCTCGGTCTCTCCCCGGTCGCCGTCGAGACCGTCTACGAAGCCATCTCGTCCATCCGCGACTCAGGGCTCTCGGTCCTGCTCATCGAGCAGAACGCGCACCGCAGCCTCTCCATCGCCGACCACGCGTACGTGCTCGACCGCGGACGGGTCACCTTCGAGGGACCCGCCCATGACCTCGACGACGAAGAGCGTCTGTCCGAGGCCTACTTCGGAGCAGCCCACTAGGCCTGCTGTCCCACGTCAACCGCGCCCGGGAACGTCCCGCGGCACAACGAAAGGTCTCCCGATGTATCGAAGGAAGTCACTGCTCGCGGTGTCTGCGGGCGCGGCCCTGGTGATGACCCTGGCCGCGTGCGGGTCCTCGACCAACGATTCGGCGTCCTCGACCGGCGCCCCCAGCGGCGACCCGATCGTCCTGGGCGCCTCCCTGCCGCTCACCGGTCCCCTCGGCGTATTCGGCCCGCCGATCCAGGCCGGCTACGAGCAGGGCGTCAAGGCGATCAACGACGCCGGCGGCGTGGATGTCGGGGGCACCAAGCGCCCGCTCAAGCTCGTCGTCCTCGACAACAAGAGCGACCCGACCGTCGTCACCACGAGTACCAAGTCGCTCATCAACGACTCGAGCGCCGTGGCCCTGCTCGGCTCGGTCAGCCCGCCGCTCACCATTCCGTTCTCGGTGGTCGCGGACCAGGAGCAGATCCCGGCATTGTCCGGCCTCACCCCGACCCTCGCGTGGAAGAGCGCCAGCGCCAGCGGCTGGAAGTACGCCTACGACGTCTTCATCGACGAGGTCGAGCAGACCGCCGTGAACTTCCAGGCATCCGACCTCGTGCCGAACAACAAGAAGGTCGCCCTGTTCACCGACACGGGGGAGGACGGCAAGGCCATGGGCGCCCTCTGGGAGTCGCAGGCCTCGAAGTTCGGCTACACGATCGCCTATCGCGCTGAGTTCCCTGTCGGCACCACGGACTTCAGCCAGTTCGTGCAGAAGGCCAAGGACACCGGAGCCGACGTCATGATCGCCCAGGTCATCCCGCCGGACGCGGTCGCGCTCTGGAAGCAGATGAAGGCACTGGGGTACCAGCCCAAGACCGCGTGGCCTGAGAAGGGCGGAACGGTCGGCTTCGCCGACGCAGCCGGTCCGCTCGCCGAGGGCGCCTCCGTGTTCGGTTGGTGGACTCCCACCAACGGCAACACCGGCGGGCAGGCGGTGTACGACGCCAACAAGGCCCAGTTCGGCGACGGCCTCGGTAGCCAGACCGTGGTGTCGTCCTACGCCATGGTGCAGGTGATCGCCGACGCCATCGCGCGCGCCGGCAGCACCGAGCCCGACGCCATCAACAAGGCGCTCGGCGAGACCAAGGACCTCGCGACCGTCCTCGCCAAGATCACGATCGGCACCGACCATCGCGCCGTCATCCCGGCGAGTGCTGTTCAGTGGCAGGGCAAGAACCAGCCCACGGTCTGGCCGGCGGACCAGTCGACGGCCAAGCTCGAGGCACCCGTCTCCGGACTGGCGAAGTAGCACTGTCGTGTCCGCCGAAGCCCTGTTGAACGGAGCCCTCCTCGGAGGCCTCTATGCCCTGGTAGCGCTCGGTCTCTCCCTGGTGTTCGGCATCATGCGAGTGGTCAACCTGGCGCACGGCATCATCGTGCTCGCGGGGGCGTACTTCGCCATCGTGATCACACGAGCGGTGCCGATCGACCCGTTGCTGACCTTCCTCGTGGTGGGTCCGGTGGTGTTCCTCATCGCCGCACTTACTCAGCGGCTGCTCCTCCAGCGTCTGCTCGGTCACTCGCTGGAGGCGCCGCTGGTCGCCACCTTCGGTCTGCTCCTGATCGGTCAGGGACTGTTCACCTACGGCTTCGGCACCAACCCCCTCTCGCTCAACGCGCCGTGGGGATCGAAAGGCATCACCGCGCTGGGCATGACAATCCAGCTGGTCAACCTGATCGCCTTCGTGCTGGCCGTCCTCGTCATCGTAGGAACGCAGCTGGTGCTCACACGTACGCGCTTCGGCACGGCGCTGCGAGCATCGGCTGCGGACCCGGCGACGGCCAGCACGTTGGGCGTCAACATCAACCTCATGCACGCCCTCACCTTCGGCGCCGCGGCAGCGATCGCCGCTCTCGCGGGCATCGTCTACGGCACGGCCTTCTCCGTCGACCCCAACGCAGGGCTGCCCCTGCTCGTCCTCGGTTTCACCGTCGTGGTGATGGGTGGCGTGGGCTCGGTGCCCGGGACCCTCGTCGGCGGAGTCACCGTGGGAGTAGTCGCGGCAGTCGTGGGCGGGGTGATCGGGCCCGTCTACGCACCGATCGCGGTCAACCTGCTGCTGATCGTCGTCCTCATCCTGCGACCCCAAGGCCTACTGGTCCCCATCAAGCTGAGGAGAGTCGCATGATCGGCTCCGCCAAAGGCACTATCACCGGCATCGTCGCATGGCTGGTACTGCTCGGCGTCCTCCTCTACCTCCCCGGCCACATCTCGCGAGGCACGCAGGAGATCATCCTGAGCCTGCTCATCTGGGTCGGAGTCGCCCAGGCATGGAACATCATCGGCGGCATCGGCGGACAGCTCTCGCTCGGCAACTCGGTCTTCGTCGGCGCGGGCGGATACACGGTCGCGGTGGTCATCATCAAGGCCGGACTGGGCTGGCCGGTGGCGCTCGTCCTTGCGGGTGTCGTGTCCGCGCTGATCGCCTACGGGCTGTCCTTCCCGCTCCTGCGCCTGTCCGGGGTCTACTTCACGATCGGGTCCTCGGCAGTCGCACTGGCCACCTTGGCGTGGATGGTCACCTGGGACTGGACCGGTCAGAGCCAGGGCCTCAACATCCCTCTCGACGCCGTCCCCGGTCGCAACCTGAAGTTCCAGGTCGTCGCGGGACTGGCGGTGCTGTCGTGCGTCGTCGTGTTCTTCGTCCTGAGATCCACGTTCGGTCTCCGGCTGATGGCCGTTCGGGATGATGAGTCGGCGGCCAGCGCGCTCGGTGTCTCGCCGCGCCACGTCAAGCAGCGGGCCCTCGTGCTCAGCGCACTGCTCACCGGTCTCATGGGTGGCGCCGTCGCGCTCAACCAGGTGTCGATCGAACCGAACTCGATGTTCAGCCTCACCTGGGTGGTCACCGCCCTCGTCATGGTCATCGTGGGGGGCATGGGCACCCTGTGGGGCCCTGTCATCGGGGCCTTCGTCATCTACTATCTCGTCGACCGCGCACTCGACGGGCAACCCGTCCTGCAAGCGCTACTCAGCGGCGTCCTCATCATCGCCGTGATCGTCCTGGCGCCCTCGGGCATCGTGGGACTGATCACGCAGGGGTGGGCGTGGCTGAAGGCCCTGGTGGGACGGCGTCGCCCGCAGACGCCCGAGGCACCTGTGGGCGCGCGGGAGGCGGTGCACCATGCTTGAGGCTCCGTGCACGCGTCAAGGGGGTCGGTGTGAGTAGTACGTCTGCGGTGGTCCGCAAGGAGAAGACCCGCGTGCTCGAGATCTACACCTCCGTGCGCAGCGACATCCTCAACGGCCGGCTGCGCCCCGGCGAGAAGCTCGGTCCCGCTGTCCTGAGCCAGAAGTACGGGGTCAGCCTCGGCGTCGTCCGCGAGGCGTTGACCCGACTGGCCGAACAGGGACTCGTCGTGTCCCAGCCGCAGCAGGGATTCCAGGTCACGCCGATCTCGCGCGAGGACCTCCTCGACCTGACCTCGGTCCGGCTCGACATCGAGACGCTCGCGCTGCGACGGTCCGTCGAGCGCGGCGATGTCGGATGGCGCTCGGGCCTCGTGGCCGCCCACTACGTCCTCGAACACACACCGCAGTACGACGAGCTCGACCCGCCCACGATGAACGAGGACTGGGCCACCGCGCACAAGGCATTCCACGAGCAGCTGATCTGCGCCTGTGGCAGCGCGCGGCTCCTCGAAATCGCCGAGTCGCTCCGCGACGCCGCCGACCTCTACCGCCGCTGGTCCTCACCCATCGGCGGGGACATGAAGCGTGACATCGTCGGCGAGCACCGGGCAATCTTCGACGCCGTGCAGTCCGGGGACCCGGACGCAGCCGTGGAGGAGCTCCACAAGCACATCTCCCACACCACCAACGTGCTGCTCAAGCACGCCACCTGAGCCGGAGCACCATGACCACCTCCTTGTTCGTCACAGGCGCTTCCAGCGGCATCGGCGCAGCCTTCCTGGAGAAGGTTCCGGCGGGCGTGAACTCCGCACATACATTCAGCCGGAGGCCCTCCGCCGGACACTGGACCCAGGTGGACCTCGGCCACCCTAGGCAGTGGCCCGTTGTCTGGGCCGCGATCGACGCGGCGCTCGACGCCGAGCAGCCCGAGCACGCGATCTTCTTCCACTGCGCCGGCACCGGCGACCCCATCGGAAGAGTCGTCGACCTCGATCCCTACGAGTACGCGACCGTGGTCACACTCAACGCTGCTGCCGGTCCTGCCCTAGGCCAAGCTTTCCTGAGGGCCTGCCACCAGCGCGGCATCCGGGCCACCCTCGTCCTCACCAGCTCCCCGGCAGCCGAGAAAGACGTGCCCGGCATGGCGCAGTACTGCGCGGGGAAGGGCGGGCTGCAGCACTGGGGCTCCATCGTCGCGATGGAGCAGACCTTCGAGTCCGGCAACCGGATCGTGACGGTGGTGCCGTATGCCGTGCTGACCGACGTCACCCGCAGTGTCATGACCCGCGACCCCGATGAGGTCCCGCTCGTGAAGTACTTCCGCCAGGTCGAAGCAGCAGGGGAGTTCACCAGCCCGGAGACCTGCGCAGGGCACATCTGGGCGGCGATCACCGACGCCGCCAACGGCGACGTTGTTCCCGTGGGCGCCGTCGTGATCGCCCAACGCGCCGCTGCGCCGGCGGGTGTCTGATGAGGATGAACGACGCTGGACGCCACACCTCGCTGATCGAGCACTTCGCCCGCTACTTCGACGCCTGCGACGGGTATGACATCGACGCTGTCATGGACATCCTCGACGGGGCGGCCGTCACCTCCGGCGGCGTGACGACCACCGACCCCGCAACGCTGCGCAGCTTCTACGAGACTCGTCAGCCTCCACCGCTGCCCGATGGTCGTCGCGTCACGAAGCACCACGTGAGCAACCTGATCGTCGACGACGCGGCCAGCGACGAGGTCGTCACTGCCCGGGTCTACTACTTCCGGCTCCAGGCTGGCCAGAGCGGACCGTACGTCGCTGTGAGCGGCCGAATCGAACAAGACGTCGTCTATGACGGCTCCCGCTGGCGCGTCCTGCGGCACTCCATCATCAGCGACTTCTGACCCAGGACAGGGACTCTCGTCATGAAGCGAGCCAACAAGACCATCATCTCGTGTGCCCTGACGGGCTCGATCCACACCCCGTCGATGTCGCCGGCGCTCCCGATCACGGCGGATCAGATGGTTGAGCAGGGGAAGGCCGCCGTCGATGCGGGTGCGGCGATCCTGCACCTGCACGCGCGGGTTCCGGAGGACGGTCGCCCGTCGCCTGATCCCGAGGTGTACCGCCCTTTCGTGTCCGCGCTGGCTCACGACACCGACGCCGTCATCAACATCACGACCGGCGGGGCCATCACGATGACGGTCGAGCAGCGGCTGGCGGCCGCAGCACTGTTCGAGCCCGAGGTCGCCTCGCTGAACATGGGATCGATCAACTTCAACTTCGCCCCCGCCGCAGAACGGCCGCGGGAGTGGCTCCACGACTGGGAGAAGCCCTACCTCCTCGGTAGCAAGGACGCGATCTTCGCCAACTCTTTCACCCAGATCGAGACCACGCTGCAGATGCTGGGCAAGGAGCGAGGCACCCGCTTCGAGTTCGAGTGCTACGACGTCGGACACCTCTACAACCTCGCGCACGTCGTGGAGAAGGGCCTGGCCGAACCGCCGTTCTTCATCCAGGCGATCTTTGGGATCCTCGGGGGCATCGGGCCGGACGTCGACAACCTCACCCACATGGTGAGCATCGCGGACAAGCTGTTCGGCGACGACTACTACCTCTCGGCCTTTGGCGCCGGGCGTCACCAGATGACGTTCGCCACCGCGTCCGCCCTGATGGGCGGACACGTCCGAGTAGGACTTGAGGACAACCTCTACCTCAACCGCGGCGAGCTGGCCAACAACAACGCCGAACAGGTCGCCAAGGTGGCTCGGCTGCTCACTGAGCTCGGCCACGACATCGCGACGCCCGACGAGGCCCGTCAGATGCTCAAGCTCAAGGGACGCGAGACGGTCAGGATCTGACGCCCGGCTGATCGAAGGCCGGGGCAACCAGCACGCCCACTCAGGTTGAGGAGCGGTATGGCACTGGACAAGGTCGTGGGGACGGCTGCGGAGGCCGTCGCCGACATCGGCGACGGCGCCACCCTGGCGGTCGGTGGATTCGGCCTGTGCGGCGTGCCGAGCGTGCTCATCGCCGCGCTGCTCGAGCAGGGCGCGAAGGACCTCTCGGTGGTGTCGAACAACTGCGGGGTCGACGAGTGGGGGCTCGGGGTCCTGCTGTTCGCGAAGCGCATCGCGCGGATGACGTCGTCGTACGTCGGGGAGAACAAGGAGTTCGAGCGGCAGTTCCTCCACGGCGAGCTCGAGGTCGAGCTGATCCCGCAGGGCACACTGGCCGAGCGGCTGCGCGCGGGCGGGTCCGGGATCCCCGGGTTCTACACGCCCGCAGGCGTCGGCACCCAGGTCGCCGACGGCGGGATGCCGTGGCGCTATGACGGCGAGGGCGGCATCGCGGTCGCGTCGCCGGCGAAGGAGACCCGCGAGTTCGACGGCCGCGACTACGTCCTCGAGCGCGGCATCGTCACCGACTTCGCGATGGTCCGCGCCAGCGTCGGCGACCGGCACGGGAACCTCGTGTTCGACAAGAGCACCCGCAACTTCAACCCGCTGGTCGCGATGGCCGGCCGGGTCACGATCGCGGAGGTCGAGCACCTCGTCGAGCCGGGCGAGATCGACCCGCAGACCATCCACACTCCCGGAGTCTTCGTGCAGCGCGTCATCGCGCTGACCTCGGAGCAGGCCGCCGACAAGCGCATCGAGCGCCGCACCATCACGAAGGAGGCCTAACATGGCGCTCTCCCGCGACGAGCTCGCCGCCCGCGTCGCCCTCGAGCTCAACGACGGCGAGTACGTCAACCTCGGCATCGGCCTGCCCACGCTCGTGCCGCAGCACCTGCCCGCTGGAGTCACGGTGGTGCTGCAGTCGGAGAACGGGATCCTCGGCACCGGCCCCTACCCGACCGACGACCAGGTCGACGCCGACCTCATCAACGCCGGCAAGGAGACCGTCACGGTCCTACCCGGCGCGACCTTCTTCGACTCCGCGCAGTCCTTCGGCATGATCCGCGGAGGTCACATTGACGCCGCGATCCTCGGTGCCATGCAGGTCTCGGCGACCGGCGACATCGCGAACTGGATGATTCCGGGGAAGATGGTCAAGGGCATGGGCGGCGCGATGGACCTCGTCCACGGCGCCAAGCGGGTCATCGTGATGATGGAGCACGTCGCCAAGGACGGCTCCCACAAGATCGTCGACGACTGCTCGCTGCCGCTCACCGGCAAGGCCGTCGTCGACCGGATCATCACCGACCTCGCCGTCATCGACGTCACTCCCGACGGCCTGGTCCTGCGCGAGACCGCAACCGGCGTCAGCGTAGACGAGGTCCTGTCGTCGACCGGGCCGAAGATGATCGTCGCCCTATGGGTTGCTCGCTGACCCGGCGGTCACAGCTGGCGGGGTGGATTGACCTACGGTGATGCGGCTTAGCGGGGGAGAGGTCCCTCGAGTGCCGCCTTCCCGCCGTCTATCTCGGGCTTGTGATCGGGGTCACGTCCGGTGGCGGGACCGGGCCGCGACGGGCACCGCGGGTGGGGCAGACAACAGCGTCGCGGGCGCTCACGGAGACTGCGAGGCGGCCGACCCTGTCGATGACGACCTCGATCGTGTCGCCGTCCTCGAGCACTCCCACGCCAGCGGGAGTGCCGGAGGTGACGACGTCGCCCGGCAGCAGGGTCATGACCGACGACGCGTAGGAGACGAGTCGAGGAATGCTCCAGATCAGGTCTGAGATGCTTGCCCGCTGCCGCAGGACGCCGTTGACGCTGCACTCGAGCGTGAGTTCGCCCGGGTCCCCGACCTCGTCCGGTGTCACCAGCCACGGCCCTACGGGGGTGAAGGTGTCGAACGACTTGCGGGTCGATCGATCCTCTCCACCTCGCATGGTGATGTCGAGGAGGCAGGTGAACCCGGCGATGTGAGACATCGCGTCCTCCGGGCTCACGAAGCGTGCAGGACGCCCGATCACGACCGCGAGCTCACCTTCTTGGTCGAAACGCCGATCGGTGTAGGGCAGAACGACCGTCCCTCCGGCACCAGTCACCGACGAGGTGGCCTTGAGGAAGATGCCGAGGGAGTCGATGTGGTAGTCCTCATTCATCTCCTGCTGGTGGTCGACGTAGTTCACCGGGGCCGCAACGATCTTCGCAGGGTCGGGGATGACAGCTGACACGGTCAGGTCGTCCCAGGTGATCTCGGTCCCTCGAGCCAGATCGGCGGCGTACCCAGTCACGTCCCCGGCGGCGTCGGTGAGGAAGCGACGCATCGGTGACAGCTCAGAGCTCGAGGATGCTGCGATGTAGGAGGTGAGCGGAGCTACGCCGGTCTCGGAGGCGACACCCACGCCGGCTACACCGTGGTGGACGAAGCTCACGAGCCTCATGCGCCCACCACCTGCCCGCTCAGCCCGGACACCAGCGCCACCGCTGCTGGGTCCTCCGCGTAGAGCCAGTCCACCTCACCGAAGTCATCCCAGGCCCGGGAGCGCATCAGGCGGTCGCGCAGCCGCTGGGTGATCGGATCCGTCGTGTGCCACACCTCGCCCCAGGGCCGGGCGCTGCGTTGGCACCGTGTGGCTCGGGGAACTCGAACACGCTGGTAGTCGGCCAACGCCTCATCGAGCGGCGCCTCCGCAAGGAGGATCGAGAGCAGCTCGGCGTCCTCGAGGGCCTGGCACGCACCCTGGCCGAGATACTGCAGCATCGGATGCGCCGCGTCGCCCAGGAGCACGAACCGGCCGTCTACCCAGCGTGTGATCGGCGGGCGATCGACGAGTGGCCAGCGCATACCCGTGTCCATCATCGACGCGGCGGATCTCACGGCTTCGCACTCACCGGCGAATCGCTCGTGGAGCTCGCTGGGCTCTCCCCAGTCGCTCCGACCGGCAGCAAGCCGGTCGCTGCGGAAGACCGCCACCTGGTTGTAGATGGCCCCGCGGCGCACGGGGTACTGCACGAGGTGAACGCCAGGTCCGATCCAGATGACGACGTCGTTGTTGTCCGAACCGGGGACCTCGTCGGCGGGGAGCGCCCCGCGGTAGGCCACGTAGCCGCTCGCCGCGGGCTCGCTGTCGTCGATGCCGCGGCGGACGATCGATCGCAGGCCGTCCGCCCCGACGAGCACGCCCCCCGCGATCACCCCGTGCTCGGTCTCGGCCCACGCTCGTTCGCCGTTCTGGCTGATCGAGGTCACCTTGTGGTCGGTCCTCACATCGACGCCTGCCGCGACGCATCCCCGAAGCAGCGCGTCCAACAGGTCGTGGCGATGCATGACCAGGTAGGGGAAGCCGTAGCGGGCACGGAAGCTGGGTCCGACGTCCAGCCGCGTGAGTTCCTCGCCGGTCGTCGCACTCTTGAGGACGCCGAACGAGGGCTGAACGGCGATGTCGAGCACGGCGTCGAGCAGCCCGAGGTTGGATAGCGCTCGAACCGCGTTGGGCCCGACCTGCAGTCCTGCACCGATCTCATGGATGGTGGGGGCCTGCTCCAGGACCACGGCGCGGATGTTGCGGCGCGCGAGCGCTAGGGCTGTGGCGAGGCCCCCGATGCCTCCGCCGACGATGACGACGTCTTCGATCTGGTTCACCGGACCACCTCTCGACGATGGATCCCGAGCAGGGAGAGCAGGGACTCGTTGCTGACGGAGAAGACGTCGAGTCGATCGTCACCGGCTTCCAGTGCCCAGTGCGTCCAGGAGGGGACGGTCACGACGTCGCCAGCCGAGAGGTCGAACGCCACGTCCCCCACGGTCACTCGACCGTGACCGCGGAAGACGCACAGGACGCGCGGCCCGGTCTCCCGCACGCTCGGTGACCGCACGCCCGCCAGGACGCGGGTCATCTCGCAGGTGAGGGTCGGCATGGGATCGCGCCCGGTGCGTGGGTCGACGAACCTGACGGTGGCGTATCCGGCAGGCTCCGTAAGATTGTCGAGTGTGGCGTCGGTGACGCTCCACCGGAATGCATGGAGCCGCTCTGCGGGTTCGTCGCTTCTAGCGGAAGCGGCCACGTCCACGGGCAGGAGTCCTGGACCGGATGCCATGCGCCGTTCCGAGGGGGCGGGCCCTGGCATGTCAGGCACTTTCGTCTCGTCGTCGACGTCGGTGTAGAAGATGGCCTCGAAGAATTCCACGATGGGCAGGTCGAGGACGTCGAGCCAGACCAGGGGATCGCTCGAGTTGTTGATGTGCTCGTGCACCGACCAGCTGGGGGTGAGGATCAGGTCCCCAGGAGCCATGTAGTGAGCCTCGCCGTCGACGGAGGTCCACGCTCCGGAGCCGTGAAGCACGAAGCGCAACGCGGCCGGTGTGTGGCGATGGGCCGGTGCGCGCTCGCCGGGTCCGAGGAACTGCACGGCGACCCACGCAGGGCCGGTGGCGTAGGGCCGGCCGTCCAGCCCGGGGTTCGCGCAAGCGATCGCCCGCCGGTCGCCGCCACGATCGACGCTCACCAACCGTCCGGCCTCGCGGGCGACGTCCAGCAGATCGCCGCCGTCCCATCGGTGGGCCGTCGTGCGACCGACGGGGGTCGGGGTCAGCAGGCCCTGGAGACGCCACAGGGGGTGCAGGTGGAGCTCCTCCATGCGCCGGTAGAGGCCAGCTTCAGCGGTCGAGTCGACTGGTTCGCGCATCACGGTCCTCACGTATCGCCATACGGTTACGTGTTCCGTATCTTGATGCATCGGGCGCAGATGTCAAGGTATTGTCGGGATCGGCCCAGGCGCAAGAATCCACCATGGGTCGCGCGACGCACCCAGCGAGGTCGAGGACGAGACGGGGAAGCTGTGACGGAAGTGAGTCAGCCCGGGGCCGAGATCGCCGCCGCCTGTAGGGTTCTGGCCTCGCTCGGGCACAACGACGTCACGCTCGGGCACATCTCCCTGCGAGACCCCGATGGACGGGGTTTCTGGCTCAAGGCCTCGGGCCTCGGCCTCGACGAGGTGACGTCGGACGACGTCGTGCTCGTCTCCTTCGATGGGGTTCCCGAGCTCCCGGACGCCCGACTGCACATCGAATGGCCGATCCACGCCGCGTTGTACCAGGCTCGCCCCGACGTCCACTCCGTCGGTCACACCCATCCGCGGTGGGGTCACCTTGCGGCGTGCTTGACGGGTCCGGTCCGACCATTGGGCAACCACGCGGTCGCATTCCCGGACGGCGTACCGCTGTACGGCGACACACCCGACCTGATCCGGAACCTCGAGCTGGGCCGTGCCGTCGCATCGGTCGTGGGGCAGGGTCGAGGTGCGCTGCTCACGCACCACGGCGTTGTGTTCTGCGGCACCTCGATCGCCGAGGCGGCGGTCACGGGAGTGTGGCTCGAGGAGCTGTGCCGGACGAACGTGCTGTTGGGTGACCGTGCCTCCGAGGTCGCCCGCGATCAGGCGGTCGCGAAGGCGACCAGGACGCTGTCCGACTCCTCGGTCGAGGGGTTCTGGGCGTACCTTCGCCGCCGCTACTCCTAGGTCTCAGGGCAGGCGGGTCGATAGCGTCTCCGCGGCCCGCAACGTCTCGCCCGCTGCGGACAGGATCCAGGACCGGTCGATCCGCGTCAGCGGGGCCGTGGTCACCAGTGATCCATGGACGTGGCCGCGTTGATCCACGACAGCCACCGCGACCGCGCCGATGTCCTTCTCGCTCTCACCCATGTTCACGGCGTAGCCCTGTGACACCGCCGAGTGGATCTGCTCGATGAGCTCGTCCCGGGTGGTCACCGAGGCGGGTGTGACCGATGCGAGCTCCGCAGGGAAGAGGCGCTGAACGTCATCGACCGGCAGGCGCGACAGGATCGCCTTGCCGGCCGCGGTCGCGTAGGCCGGCAGACGTGTCCCCACTCTCTCTCCGGCGCGGAGCACCTTCTCGCTCTCGATGCCGTCGAGGTAGACGACGTCGCGCCCTCTGAGCACCGCGAGGTGAACGGTCTCCCCGGTCGCCACGGCGAGCGACTCGAGGATCGGCCGCGCTGTCGCGCGCAGCCCCATTTTCCGCACGACGGCCAGCCCTACGTCGACGAGGGTCGGGCCAGGCCGATACCCGCGGGAGAGGGGGTCCTGCTCGACGTACCCGTGTACGGCGAGCGTGGTGAGCATCCGGTGGACCGTCGAGCGGGACAGGCTCATCTCGCGTGCGATCTCATTGACGCGCAGGATCTCGCGGTCCTCGAACAGGCGGAGGAGTCGGAGCACGTTGTCCACCGCACCGATCACCGAGCCGACACGCTCGCTCGATCCAGCGTCGATCGGCTCGAGGACGTCGTCCACGGGTCCCTCTTTCGGCTGAGGTGATGTGCAGGGCGAGCCATTGTCGCGCCACAGACGCCGAGAGTCATCCACAACCTTGCACGACGCCGCAAAACGTAGCACTATGCGGCCACACGTTCCGCGATGCGAACCCTTTTGACTCGCCGATCGAGCGACGGGGTTCCGGGTGATCCTTGGGGAGAGGCGCTGGCGATGGTGAATGCTCCTGGGCTTTCCGGACCCGTCACGCTCCAGTTCCGAGGGGACTGGGGACAGGCCAACATGCACCGCATCTGCGGATGGCTGGCGCAGGAGGTCGGTGATCGGGCTCCTGCGGGATCGCGATTTGGCATCTGGTCCGGCCGCGGTGGCATCGACAGCCTCGAAGCGCTCGCGGCCCGCGAGGTGGACATCGCGATCATGACGCCGGCTGCGGCGGCACGCATGCACGCGCGGGGGCTCGCAAGCACCGCGGGGTCTCTGCGGTGGCTTCGTGCCCTCGGCGCGATCGGTCAGGACGACCGGCTCATCGCCTGCGGGGACGCTTCGCTGGGCGCGACCTCCCTCGGCCAGTTGTCGGACAACCTCGACAGGCTCGTGATCGCAACCTGCCCCGACGACGGGGTGAACCTCGTCGGGTGGGCGGCCCATCGCCTTCTCCAGGCCAGCGGCCTGACTGTCGAGTCCGTCACCGCAGCTGGTGGACGGTTCCTCTACGACGAGCGCCCGTTCCGCTGCATCGAGGCGATGCGCACGGGGGAGGCGAACGTGCTCATCCAGGAGGCGATCATGATGCCGGGGTGGCAGGCCATCGCAAACGATCGTGATGTCACGTACTTCGCCGTGGACGAAGCAACCGAACGAGCCTTCGCGGACTGGGCCTGGCCGATCAACCCGCTTCCCGCCGGGTACCTGCCTCAGCAAGGCTATGAGCTCCGTGCGCTCGACTTCTCGGACTTCGTGCTGCTCTGCCATGAGGACCTCGATCCTTCCGTCGCGGCCCTCGTGACGTGGTGCCTGGTGAAGACCCGTTCCGCGCTGGAGGCGCAGTACGCCATGTTCCCGCCGGGCCGAGGCCCTGTGGAGTGCCCGATCACCGTGGACATGCTCATGTCGGCCCCGGTGCCGCTGCACCCAGCAGCCGCCACCATGTACGAGCGCCTACGCGAGGACGACACCCGTGTCGGTGTCCCCATCTGGGGCAACCGTCCCGACGAAGAGGTGAGCTGACATGACCCTTGATGTGATTAGCGGCATGGCCGCAGTTCCTGTGGGCGAGAGCGCCATGGGGCTATACGTGGTCCGGCCGGACAACGAGCCTCGCGGAGCGGTCCTCGTGCTCCAGGAGGCGTTCGGCGTGAACCGGTACATCCAGGATGTCGCAGCCCAACTCGCCTCGGCCGGCTACCTCGCGGTCGCGCCCGACCTGTTCCACCGTGCTCAGCAGGTTCCGCGCTCCTACGCGGACCGCGAACTCGCCATGGCGACGATCGGGGCAATCACGCGGGAGCAGATCGTCGAGGACCTCTCCGCCGCGCTCGGTTGGGTGACCGACCAGGGCATCGGCCGCGAACGGACCGCAGTCCTCGGCTTCTGCTTCGGTGGTCGCGCCGCCTTCAGCGGCGCCGTGTCGGGCCTCGGGGTTGTCGGCACGATCGTGTTCTACGGGCCCGGCTTCTCCCAGCCCGACCTCGTGACTCGGGTGTCGGACATCGACGCGCCGGTCTTGCTCGTCAACGGCGCTGACGACCCGACGATCTCGCGCGAGGACATCGCCACGGTTACCTCCGCGCTCGACCTCGCAGGAGTGCGCTACAAGTCGCACGTGTACAGCGGCGCCGGGCACGCATTCCACTGCCACGCTCGGCCGAACCTGTTCAACGCCACCGCGGCGGCGGACGCCTGGGGACGCACCCAGGACTTCCTGGCCGACCTCATCCGCTAGGGCCACATCAGGAGACCTCATGGCATACGTCATCAACGACGCGTGCATCGACGAGCTCGACGGCGCGTGCGTCGCCGTCTGCCCCGTGGACTGCATCTACGAAGGTGCACGCAAGCGCTACATCAACCCGATCGAGTGCATCGACTGCGGGGCATGCCTGCCCGAGTGCCCGGTCGACGCCATCCTCGAACCCTCGGACGAGGCTGCGGGGGAGTGGCGCCAGGACAATGCCGACTTCTTTCTTGTGAAGCTCGACGGACGCGACGAACCCCTCGGAGAGCCAGGCGGCTCCAGCGTGGTCGGAACGGTCGGAACTGACACGGCCCTGGTCCAGGGCATCGCGCAGAAGCAAGGCTCCTGACATGCCCGACCGCCGCACCGCGACAGCCATCTCGGTGATGAGGTCGTGAAGGCAACGGTCGCTCCCGTCCTCGTGGTGGGCGGAGGACCGGTGGGTCTCACCGCGGCGAATCTGCTTGCTGCCCACGATGTGCCGGTGATCCTGATCGAGCGGAACGTCACGACGAGCGACGCCGCGAAGGCAATCAGCCTCGACGACGAGTCGCTGAGGACGATGCAGGCCGCCGGCATCGCGGAGCAAGTGCTCGAGGTGATCGTCCCTGGGACCGGAACCCGGTACTTCGATCGTCACGGGCGCACCCTGCTGCACGCCGACGGGCCAGAGCCGTACCGGCACGGCTACGGGTTCAAGAACCAATTCGCACAACCTGAGTTCGAGCGAGTCCTGAGCGACTCACTCAAGGGTCGCAAGAACACCACCATCTGGTTCTCCACAGAGCTCGTCGGCATCGAGGAACTCGGCGACGAGGGAGCCCGCGTTCAGCTGCGTCGCACCGACCCGTCATCCGCAGCGCCTGATTCGTTGACGGCGAGCTGGATCCTGGCGTGCGACGGCGGGCGATCGACGGTGCGCGAGCTCCACGGGATCGGCATGTCGGGTGACAGGCACGAGCATGTCTGGCTGGTGGTGGACACGCTCGAGGATCACCACGACGAGCGCTACGGGATGCACCTGGGAGTTCCTAGCCGACCGACGGTGATCGTCCCCGGGAGGGACGGCCGCTGCCGCTACGAGTTCCTCCTGCACGTCGGCGAGGGTCAGAAGGGCCCGGCGGACTTCGAGCTTATCCGCAAGCTCGTCGCACCGTACCGGGAGCTTCGGCCCGAACAGGTGGAGCGGGCCACGAACTACACGTTCAACGCTCTCGTCGCCGACACGTGGCGCCAGGGTCGGTCGCTGCTGCTCGGCGATGCGGCGCACATGATGCCGCCCTTCGCCGGCCAGGGCCTCAACTCGGGAGTTCGTGACGCGGTCAACGCGGCGTGGAAGGTCAGCGACGTCTGGCACGGCCGCCTGCCGGAGGCCATCCTTGATAGCTACGAACCGGAACGGAAGACCCACTCGACCGCGATGGTCGAGTTCTCAGCCAGGCTCGGCGGCGTCGTGATGACGACCTCTCGGACCAGGGCGTTCATCCGTGATGTGACAGTCCGCGCGATGAAGATGGTTCCGGCGGGGCGGCGCTACCTCACGGAGATGCGCTTCCGTCCCGTGCCGCGGCATCGGAGCGGCTTCGTCCATGACGCTCACGAGCTGACCGGGACGCTGCTGCCTCAACCGTGGGTGCTGACCCCGCCGAGCCTGCGTGCGGTACGGCTCGACGAGGTGCTCGGGAACGGCTTCGCCCTCGTGGGCGTCGACGTCGATGACGCGGCCTGGAGCCTGTTCGACGAGTGGGAGGATCTACGAGTGCCAGTCCAGCGGGTGGATGCCGTGCTCCGCGACCGGCTCCCGCACCTGCGACCCGATCGTGCGTCCATGGCGGATATGGACCGTCGGCTGGACCGTGCTCTGAGCAGCGCGGTGGGCGCTTTCGTCCTGGTACGTCCGGATCGCTACGTCGCCGCTGTCATCGACGCCGGCGACAGGTCGGCCGCGGACCGCGTCGCCACCGCCATGCGCAACTGAGCCTGGACCGATCCGTGCAGGCCATCCGCGCTCAACGTCCCCAGGGTCCTCGATAGGTTTCGCCCGGCCCATGACGTTCCGGGAGCACGCGTTGAAGCGATCCTCGAAACTCCCCAGGTGCGCGACGGTCATCCTCGACGAGGAGACGCGCCACTTCTGCGGAGACCTACTCGACGGTGGGTGCGTTCACAGGCTGGGCTCCCACTCGAACGGGGCGACATCCACCGGGCCGTGCACGGCCGCGCACTTGCCGCACGTCCGCTGCGCGTCGTCCGCGTTGAACTTCTCGCAGGCCTTGAGGTAGCAGCGTGACGGCGGGACGTCGTTCTGGTGCTCCCACTCGTAGCGGAAAAGCTCCGCGCCGCAGTCCTGGCAGAACCACGCAGCGCCGACGTACCCGGCATCGAGCGGCATGTATCTGAGCCATACGCCCTCGTTGCGAGGGAGGATCGCGTGAGGGGTTCCAGCAGGGATGTAGGCGATGTCGCCGACGCTCATCTTGAACGAATTGACCGAACTCTTCCGGAGGTCGATGTCGCCCGCGCCGCTGATGAGCGTAATGACAGTGTCCTTGGAGCAGACGAGATGGAAGGGCTGCGGTAGCCAGTTGCGTGCGAGATAGATCTGGGGGTCGACCTCCTCTTGAAGCACAGGGACGTCGGCGTAGTTGCCGACCTCCTGAGCCGCCTTGAACGCGTGCAGCATCCGCCTGCGGTTCATGAGGTCCCCTCTTCCAACAGCGCGCGGTGGGCGTCGTTCACGACACGTGTCTGACGGACCTGTCGGGCCCAACCCCACTGATGGGTCGGGAAGACGTCGTTGACCATGCCGCACCCGTCGCACGTGCGGCCCTCGTCGCTGTTGCGCCTGTAGGTGAACTCCTCTGAACCCGCCGTGGTCGCGAACTGGCGGACCCGGTCGTCGGGAGCCCCACCGAACCGGAAGGGGTCGAAGCCCTCGACCCCGTGGGGGGTGGAGTCGTAGTCCACCCGGACCAGCTCCGCCTTGCATCCCTTGCACCGCGCGATGAGGTACTCGCGTTGGTCCCCGCCCTCGTTCTGGTGCTGGGTGATGGTCATCACCGCAAACGCCTGCGGGTCTTTCTCGTCGCGCAGGAAGGAGTTGACACCATGGAGAGGCTGCGTCGCGAAGATCTGGCCAGAGGACAGAAGCGACTGGTTCGATCCGTAGACCACGACCACCTCGGCGACAGAGTTGCCATGGAAGAAGTGGCCGTACTCCAAATCGGGTCCGCCCCAGAGCACCGCGCCGCACGGGACGATCGACCCGGCGTCGTCATAGGGGAAGAGCGGCAGGAGTTGGTTCGCAGCGGCGGACATCCGCTCGTACACGTTGACCTTGATGGGCTCGCGCGACGGATTGGGGGCTGGGATGTGGTTCACGAGTCCTCCTAGGACAGCTGCGCAGTGACGAAGAGTATGAGGCTCACGACGGCCACTGCCGTGCGTGCGATGTGCAGTTTCCCCCAGGTCGCAAGGATGGCGTCGGCGTTGTCCGGCGGGGTGCCCTCAGGCAGACGACGGAACTTGCTGTTCATCGGTTCCAGGATGGCTGTCGTGCCGATGACGATCAGCAGGACGCATCCGATGGCAGCCCATGTGAGGGTGCGGGCGGCACCGTCGTGCTGCAGTGCTGAGGCGATCCCGAGAACCACGATGGCGACCGCGAGGATCGGCATCGTGGGGTCCATGCGATACAGGGTGCGCCTGAAGTCCACCGCACGCTCGAGCGGCGTCATCCGGCGCCAGATCGGGATGCGTTCCCACGCGATCGTCGCGATGCCACCCGTCCAGATCCCGCTGAGCACGAGAAGGGCGATCCCGGGCATCCAGTTCTCCTGTTCGTCCGGAAAGCGCAATGTGGCACGATGCAGCACAGTGAACCGCATAGTGCGACACGGATCAAGGCGCGACACATTGAGCCGACGCGCAGCGACACATGGCGTGTGCGCACGGAGCTTTCCCGTCCTGCAGGTCAGGACAGCGCCGTCACCGCTGGCAGGCGGGCCCGCTCAAACGCTTGCTCGTCAAGGCCGGGCAGTCTCATACTGCGCATCACTGTTCCGTACGATGACACAAGGAGAACTCGCATGTCGCTCTTCGTTGGTCTTCACCAGGCACCCGGGTTGTCACCGGAGGAGATCCAGGGCTACATGCCCGAGGTCGCCAAGGGCGTGCACGCCACCTTCAAGCAGCTACTCGTGAACACCGATCAGGGCTTCATCGTCACGGTCTACGACGCGCCGACGGCTGACGATGTGGAGCGGGAGTTCGAGCGCGTGGGCTTCCCGTTCGACTCCATCACGCAGGTTGACTTCACGCTGGACGCCGAGGGCCTGGCTCGGATGCTCGGTCAGGGCTAGCGCAGGGATCGCGGTTCGGGCCGGCGCGCGCCGCGCCCGGCCCGGACCGCGTCCTAACCTGCTGCGCGTCGCGGCCCGTCGGGCACGCAACGGTTGACGGTCTCGCCGATGCCCTCGATACAGGTGCGGAGCACCTGCCCGGGGCGCAGGTAGACCTTCGGGTCGCGACCGTCGCCGACCCCGCCCGGGGTCCCTGTGCAGATGAGGTCACCAGGCAACAGCGTGATGATGTCGCTCACGTAGGACACGATGTCGGCGATCCCGAACAGCAGGTCGGACGTGCGGGACTCCTGCATCACTTCGCTATCCACTTCGCACCGGATCTCGAGGTCGGGCTCGCCGTCGCCGAGCTCGTCGGGAGTCACCAGGACAGGACCCACGGGAGTCATGCTCTCAAAGGTCTTTCCCGCGAGGAACTCCCGCGTGCGCCGCTGATACTCCCGGACCGTCACGTCGTTGACGACCGTGTAGCCGGCGACGTGCCCGAGTGCTCGTTCCCGCGGCACGCTGCGGGCCGGCACCCCGATGACGAAACCCAGCTCGGCCTCCCAGTCGACGGTGTCGCTCACGGAAGGAAGGCGGATCTCGTCGCGAGCGCCGATGAGTGCGCCGTCGTACTTGGCGAAGAGCGTGGGGTACCGCGGGGTATCGCGCCCCATCTCGTGAATGTGCGTGGCGTAGTTCAGCCCGAGGCAGATGATCTTGTTCGGGTGGAGAACCAGGCTCGCGTAGTCGGCGTCCTCGACGCGCACTCGCCCCAGATCGCCCTCGATGTCCTCAAGTGCGGGGTGGGCGCGCAGCAGGTCGCCCACGTCCGCCTGGGGGAGTAGCGCGAATTCGTCACCGACGAGGTGCGCCGCGTGCGTGCGACCCCCCACTCTCAATGTCGCCAGGCGCATCGGACCTCCCTCCTTCTTGACCCTGCTTCGGGTGAAACCTAGCCTCGTCCTATTCTATGCGTCACATGTCCTGAAAATCAGGACACATCGGAAGGAGCATCATGGCAATCACGGGGCTCGGCCACACCGGTCTCTGGGTCTACGACCTGCCGAGGATGCGCGAGTTCTACGAACTGGTCCTCGGGCTCCCCGTCACCGATGAGGACGACTCGCTGGGCATTGTGTTCTTCAGCGCACGCCCGGAGGATGAACACCACGAGTTCGTGCTGCAGACCGGGCGCACTGCCGCCATCGGCGACAAGCTCCAGCACCAGATCTCGTGGCGGGTCGAGACGCTCGAGGACCTTCGTCGCTTCCATCGCGTCTTCGAGGAGCGACGCATCCCGGTCCAGCAGGAAGTCACGCACGGCAACGCCTTCGGCATCTACTTCTTCGACCCCGAGGGCAACCGAAACGAGGTCTACCTGCGCCTCGAGCGTGACGTCCAGCAACCCTTCCGCAAGAGCCTCGACTTCGGGAAGTCCGAGGACGAGATCTACGCCGATGCCGAACGCATGCTGGCTGACGTGGGTCCGGCGTACCAGCCGGTGCCGTGAACCGCCGCGGGCCGGTCGCGAACCAGCTGCCTTCTCGACGGACGGACATGGCGGCAGCCCGGCCAGCGGGTCCTGCTTCCGGCTACCGGGCACGGAACTCCACCGCTGACAGGGCTCTGGAGATCCTCCTGCTCTTCGACGACGACCACCTCCACGTGTCCGCCACGGAGGTCGCTGGTCACCTCGGCGTCGCTCGATCAACGGCCTACCGCTACCTGGAGTCCCTCACGGCCAACAGCTTCCTCGAAGACGCGGGCGGTCGCTACCGTCTAGGCCCGCGCGTCCTCGACCTGGCGCGCATCGCGCGTCGCGGGGTTGGGCTTTCCGACCTGGCCCGTCCGATCCTCCGGTCACTCGTCGAGCGCACGAACGCACCCGCACTGCTCACCCGGCGCACTGGGACAGCCGTAGTGTGTGTCGAGCGCGAGGAGGCCGCGAGCGTTCTGCGCCTGTCGTACGAGCGCGGCCAGGTGCTTCCGATCAACGCTGGCGCCGCCGCTCTGTCCCTCCTGGCCTGGGCGCCCGAGGAAGAGCTCGTTCAGCTTCTCGAACGGCCTCTGGAGCGGTTCACGTCCTCGACGATCGTCGACACCAGTGAGCTCCGTCACCGTCTCACGGACATCCGGCGCGACGGTCACGCAGTGAGCTCGGGTGAGCTCGACGAGGATGTCCTGGGAGTGGCCGCGCCCATCTTCGAGGGAGACAGGGTGATCGCGGCTGTCAGCATTGCGACTCTGTCGCACCGCGTATCGAAGGCTCGTCTCGGCGAACTGGTAGCCCACGTCCGAGAGGCCGCGGCACAACTGACTCAGCAGGTCGAGCTCGCCGACACGCGCTGAACTCCAGGTGATCCGAGAGGCTGCGGCCGACCTGTCGGGTCTGAGGCTCGTACGTCAACGATCAATCGAAAGGAGCGGCGAACCACGGGATCGTAACTCGACGCTCCATCCCCGCGTGGGGCTCGCGAGGAGGCGCAATTGCCGCCTCGGGCATGCCACCCCCGCTGCAGCGATGGTCTACCTCCACGCCCGATCCGACCGCGACGAGGTACTCACTGAGGAACTCAGCGCCGCCATGACAGTTGAGCGGACGGTTCGTCGATGTTGATCATGGAATCCTCTGGCGTGGACTCGATGTTGGCCCCGTTTCGTGCACACCTCCTGGAGTAGGCGTGGGACTGCGGCGGGGGTCGCGTCCCCTCTCCGGAGGAGGCATCGGGCCATGGCAGAGAGCGACACGAACAGGATCAAGAGGTCTGCCCGCCGGCGTCGGGCGTTCGGGACGGTCGAGTTGCTGCCCTCGGGCCGGTTCCGGGCACGCGTGCTCGGCCCGGACCGGAAGTACGTGTCGGCGCCGATGACGTTCGATACCCGAACGGATGCGGGGGTATGGCTCGACGTTCAACGCGCGGACCAGGTCCGAGGTGTCTGGAAGGCCCCCGAGCGCCGCGGCGTGGGACCCACGGTGGGCGAGTACGTGGGCAACTGGATCGCGCAGCATCCCTCGGCGCGCCCCGGCACCAAAGAGCTGTACGCGGGGCTGCTGCGGACGTGCATCGTGCAGGAGCTGGGGTGGGCCTCCCTTCGCGCGCTGACTGCGTCGCGGGTGCGCCGGTGGCACTTCGAGTTGGGGGAGCGCCTCGCCGCGGATGCCCAGCGCCGCCATGAGGCGCTGCTCGCTCGAGGACGGGAGACCAGCGCCGCGTCGGTGTGGGATGGGCGGACCCGTCAGGCGCAGGCGTACCGGTTGTTGCGTGCAGCGATGGCCACCGCGGTAGCCGACGGGGTCATCGCGGAGCAGCCGTGCCGGATCAAGGGCGCCGGGACACCACAAAAGACCCTCGGGCGGGTCCTGGACGTCTCCGATCGGTTGCTGTCGCCGGCGCAGGTCGCGGCGGTGGCGGACGCGATGCCGGCCCACTTCCGGGTCCTGGTGCTGGCGGCAGCGTGGTCAGGGCTGCGCCAGGGTGAGCTTCTGGCGTTGACCCGGGCCGACATCGACCTCGCCGCGGTACCCCCGGTGGTCCGGGTTCGGCGCAGTGTTCGACGCAGCGAATCCGGCACGATCCGCACCGACCTGCCCAAGACCGCCGCGTCGATCCGGACCGTGTCCCTGCCGGCCCCGCTGGCAGTCTCCCTGGCCGAACACATGACGGCCTTCGTCGGGCCGGAGCCAGACGCACCCTTGTTCAGGACAGCCACCGGCACGCTGCCGGCCCGATCGAACCTGAACACGACCTTCCGCCGGGCCCTGGCGACCGCTGGCGCGCCGCAGGTGCGCTTCCACGACCTGCGCCACGTCGCGCAGGTCTACGCCGCCGAAGCCGGCGCGACCCTGCCGGAGCTGATGGCACGACTCGGCCACGCCACCCCGGCCGCCGCACTGGTTTACCTCCACGCCAGAGCAGACCGCGACCACCTGCTTGCCGATGCCCTGTCCTCGGCAATGGAACTTCCAGTGCCGGCGTCAGCGATCGCCGAGTGACCCGCGAACCTGGCCTGGGCAGTGGAGCGCGAAGGGCCGGGCAGCGGGACGTCCGACGCTGGCCCATGCACGCCACTGTTTCCGCGGTGCTCCACACTTGTCCACAGATCATTATCCGGCAGAATCAACCGGGTGACTGACGGCGAGGACGTGCAGCGCAGCGCGTCGTTGGAGTGCCTGAGCAGTCGCGAGGTTTACCGGAATTCCTGGATGCTCGTCCGGGAGGACGTCGTTCGCCGTGGCGACGGCTCGGAAGGCATCTACGGCGTCGTGGAGAAGCCAGACTTCGCCGTGGTCCTACCGCGGGGTGTCGATGGGTTCTGGATGATTCAGCAGTTTCGCTACGCCGTCGACCGTCGCGCCTGGGAGTTCCCGCAGGGATCATCTCTCGACGCGGCGGACATGGAGTCTCTGGCGAACCTGGAGCTGGCTGAGGAGACTGGCCTGCGGGCAGGGTCCCTTCGTCATCTTGGCCACTTGTTCGCCGCGTACGGCTACTCGACGCAGGGCTTCGACGTTTTCCTTGCCACGGACCTCACTCCTGGTCCGACCGCCCGCGAGATCACCGAGCAGGACATGGTGCATCGGTTCGTCACCGACGCTGAGGTGCGAGCGATGATCAGCCACGGTGACATCGCCGATGGCCCGTCGCTGGCGGCGCTGTTGCTGTGGCAACTCGACCAGGCTTGACACAGAGGGGAACCGTTCTGACTCGCCCGGGTGAGTCCAGATCGGCAATAGCCGTCGGGCTGATCCCTACTGCGGGGCGAGGTCTCCGTAAAAGTAGGCGGCAGTGACTCCACCATCCATGAGGACGTCGCTGCCGGTGATCAATGCCCATTCGCCCCCATCAGGAGGGCCGCGACGGTGGCAACCTCGTGGGGTTCCGGCGCGACCAGCCGGCGAGCATCGCGAGGTAGCCCTCAGGCCGCGGACCGGTCAGCTCGTCGCGCACCAGTGGCGTCATGATGATTCCTGGGCTGATCGCGTTGAGCCGCGCTCCCCGGATGCCCCACCGGACGGCCTCGGCCATGACTCGCAGCACGTTCCCACGCTTGGACAACTGGTAGACGTTGAGCGGGTCGGTCACCCGGTCACGTTGGAGCATCGGCAGGCTCAGCAACTCGTCAACCGGCGTCGTAGCGAGGGCCCTGTCCTCCTCCGCTGTACGGGCGGGCAATCGGTGTTCGGACTGTGAGGCGATGACGACTCCGGCGCCCCCGGAGCGGGGATCGCGCCGAAGTACTCCAGCACGAGGGCGGTGCCGTAGAGATCGACTCGGAGGATCGTCTCCGGCGACGCTTGCACGGCCGCCGAGGTCGGTAGCCGACTGGACCAGGCCTAGCACCGCTCGCGAGTCGACACATCCACGGCCGTGACCGTGTTGCCGAAACCAACGTTGCTCAGCACAACGCCCGCCGCCTCCGCGTTCTCCTTCCGCAGGTCCGCAAGCAGGACATGCTTTCCAGCGCTGACCCGTCTGGCGATTGCCGGACCGAATGAGCCTGGACCGATCACAACAGCGACTTCACCCACGGCACACTGCTATCACCAACGGCGTGCTAAGCCAGTAAACCGGCTGTCAGCTGAGCCTGACGAGGATTCAGTCGGCGGACTCCAACCGCACGCGATGTGCCGATCTGCATCGCTTCACGACGCCGATCGGGCAATCGGTGCGGATCTTGGTTGGGTATCGTGAGCGTGTAACCGCCCTTGTGCCGGTGGAAGTCGCACCGCGATTCGGCGATCTCCTCCTGACCTTGCCGAAGCTTCTGGGCTTCCGATCGGGAGGCGCGCGGTGTCCTCGCGTGCGGGGAGGGTCGTGGCCCCGCCGTGGAGCGGGTCTCGTGCCCCGCGGCACGGTCGCTGTGGCCGCCTGGCGAGTCAGCTATGGCTGATGCATGAGCGAGAACACCGAGCTCCCTCGAGTAGTGGGAGTATCAGGGACACTGACGGTGCTCGTGAGCAAGGGGACGATGGCGTGCGGCTGACAATCGATACTGAGACGGACTCGCTGGCGACGGTCGTTGCGACACTGACCGCCGCCTACGGTGAGGAGGTCTCACTCGGCGCATCCAGTTCAGGGCCGAAGCGGAAGGCTGCTGCGCAACCCAGGGACACGAAACGGAAGTCCTCAACGTCTGAGCGACCTGCGACTACCAAGCGATCGACGGCTTCCAAGCCGAAGGCGATGCCTTCTGCCGCTGAAGTGCGTGTGTGGGCGAAACGGCGAGGCATCGCTGTAGCGCAGCAGGGCCGAATCCCCGCCCAGGTCATGGAGCAGTACCTGGCCGGCAAGAAGTAACCGACGCTGCGATGCCGGGTGGTCCTCCGACGTGGGCGGCAGTCGAGACGCCGGACTCACAAGCTCTGAGGCTCGACTGTTCCCGAAGGCACGCGCCTCGACGCGAGTCCAGCCTTGATCGAGCGGCGCACCCCGCGGTCGTTCTCGTGCTCAACCATGGATCGGCGTTCCGTCTTCGGGAGGACGGCGTCGTGAAGGTCCGTTCTTGGCTCGCTGACCGACCCTCACAACGTGCACGTAGTCGGGGTCTGCCGGGTCGCACGGCAGGCCCTTGTCGGCCAAGCACGCAGGCACTTCGCGCGCAGCGCCATGCCGTGAGGGCTGCGAATCCAGGGCTGCCCGTCCGCACCCCCGGCGTCGGGTCTGCGGGGTGCTGAAGGCTCAGTGGTGATAGCTACCTTCCATCCGCCGGGTGGACGCCACGGCACACCCCAGGAGGCGAGCGTCTCCCGTGTCCAGCCGCCCGCGGCGGATCGGGCGGCCATGATCTCCTCGTCGGTGGGCATGGGCCGACCCTGCTCGAACGGTCCGACAGAGTCACTGCGCTGAGCCCTCACGGTTCCCAGCGTCGCCGCGGCCGGTCACGAATCCAGGGCACGCCGGCCTCTTCCTATCGGCTCGACATAGCCGGCCTCGATGAACTCGGCCAGGTCGCTTGTCGACACCCGCACGTACCGGCCGACTCGGCAGAAGCGGATCCGGCGCTGGGCAATGAGTCGGCGGACGAATCGAGTCGGCGTTCCCAGCCGCTCGGCAACCTGCTCAACCGACAGCAGTTGATCTTGTTCGGTTGAGCGTCGGCGTGGGTCGTGCTCGAGCGTTGCCCGGCGGCCAGATTGTGCGTGGTCGGTCACGGTGTGCTCCCGCGGAGAGACGGTGGCGTCCAACCTGCGCATCGAGGGTTGTCACGCGGCTGGCGCCAGCCCCGCTGCATGCACCTCGAGGGCGCAGGCCCTTGGCGGTGCTGTTGTCGTCGGGCTGGCGTTCGAGCTGCCCCGGCGTCGGCGCGCCAGGACCGTCCGAGTGCTGTACGCGCGGGTTGTCACGGGGCTGGCGACAGCCCTGCCGGTGGCTGGCGACACCGTCGTGCGGGCTGTCACCGGTTAACGGACTCCGCCGCCAGCCCGGTGACAACCCTCGCTGAGCAGCCTTCCCGGTGTTCGTCGTCAACCGGGAGGCCCCTGATGCTTCACAACCCTGACCTGCTGCCGAGTGGCAGCACCTTGTTCGCGCCCGACCCGTTGTCGGTCACGCTCCAGCGGGATCGCGACGGACTCTTGGCCGTGCTCGACGTGATCGACCGGACGGGGTGGGACAGCCCGACCGGGGAGTCCCTGCTTGAGTACGTCAGGAAGACCGTCGTGCGTCCCGCGATCGGCTCGGTTGGGATCCGGGGTTCGGCGGCGGATCAGGCAGAGGCGAGTGCCTGGTCCGCGACGTGGGAGGCGATGACGGGCCCGTACCTTCGCCGTGCTGAATCACCCTGGGGCGTGTTGTGGGCCACTGCACGCCGGGCGGCACTTGGTGAGGCTGTCGCCGGCGACTTCGGCACGGGGACGCGCAAGGCGTGGCGCGCCTTGGCGAACGCCGACCCCGGCATCGCCCGGTCGACAGGGACGGGGGCCAGGTCGCCAGCAATCGGCGTGGGCCTCGTGAGCCTCGACGCCCTCGCCGACGCGGGCTATGAGCCGGCGGACCCGACGCCGGACGGCGCGTGCAGCGGAGCGCACCTGTCTGCGGTGGCGCTGGCGCTCGTGCGGGAGGGCTGGTCCGAGACTGTCGCCCGCAGAACGATCGACGAGCTGGCGGCCGTCGTCGAACTTGATGATCGCGGGAGTGCGTGGCCCCAGGGCTGGCGAGAGCTCGCGGTTCACCTGGGTCTGCCCCCGTGGCAGGTACGTCGCGTGGCGATCGTGCTGCTGGGCGCTCAGGGTTGGCCGGGGCTGCTGAAGCGGCTCGTGCTGGAGGGGCCGGACGTGCTCACCGATCCGTCCATGCTCGCGGCGCTGCGATCTACCACGTTGTGGTGGTTGCCGAACCCGATCACCGCGGCGGAACGCGCAGAACGTCGGGCACATCGCTCGTCGAGCAAGGCTGCGTGATCGCGGATGAGCAGCGCTACGTATGCGCGCTCGGACACTGAGGGTGAGCGCCGCACAAGCACAAGCCAGCACCTGGTGACACACCGCGACCGCGTCGTCCACAAGATCGCTCAAAGCGGTTTCGCCTGTCGTTCCGAGGGAGTACAAAGTCTGGGATACGGGCTTGGCCCGTGTTTAGAGCGGGTGATCGAGTCGCGCTTCGAGGCGGTGATCTCCATGCACTCCAACAGACGATCGCTCGCCAGAGCCGTCGCCGTCGTGACGGTCGTCGCCGCACTGACGACGGCGTGCAGTTCTGCCACCACTCCGCCAACGCAGAGCCCCACGGCGTCCAGCACGGCACCCACGCCTTCGACAACGTCGCCCTCGCCGACCCCGAGTCCTACCGCCGAGGCGGCAACTGCAGCGCTCGCGAGCTATGACGCGTTCTGGACAGCCAAGGTCGCTTCGCAGGCCGATCCGACGCGTAAGCCGGGCCCTGATCTTGCGACCTACTCGATCGACAAGGCGCTCGCTGACGCCCAGGCGACCGTCCTGTTGCTCCGCCGCAGCGGAGTCGAGATGCACGGCCAACCTCGCCACGACGCCAAGGCGACGGCCGTGAATCTCGGAGATCCGAAGACCGTGTCGATCCAAGACTGCCTCGACTCCACGGACTGGACCCCCGTGTACGCCGCCACGGGCAAGTCGGCCCTCGCCCCGGGGCAATCCCTGCGAGTGGTCGTCGACTCCCTTGCGACGGTCTACAACGGGCATTGGGTCATTCGTGAGTCCGTCGCACACCGGGACCAGCCTTGTTGACGCGGCGAGCGCTCGGCGTAGCGCTGGTCGCCGTGGCGCTTCTCGTCACGAATGTGCCGCGTGCTAGCGCGGACAGCGGCGGCGTGACGTGCCCCCCGGACCAACCAATCTGCATCGTCGTGGTAACTGATCCTGGCGCTCCGGGCACGGGTGGAACCGGACCGACCGATCCTCCTGGCACGCGAGTGTGCACGGTCCCGAGCACCGGAGCCGTGACGCCGTGTTACGACCCCACCTTCGGGTGGTGGAGCAACATCGACGGCTGCTACTTCAAGGTGGTGGAGCCGCCGCCGCCGCCGACTGACTCCGCGTGGAACGGGCACTACCCGAGCGGGCGGGTCTACCAGACGACATGTCTCGGAAGCCCGGGATCCGGGGGCGGTTGGGTGTGGCTCGCGGACAACCCGGACGGCTATGGCGGTGTCGCTGCGAGCCCGGCCACGTTGGCCCAGCGGGCAGTTGACCTGATGCGCCTGGCTGGTCCCGACATCGGGATGGCGCCGGGCGCAGGGAAGACCGGCCTGGTCGGCTTGCCTGTGTGGCTCTGGACGGCCGTGTCGGCATCCACCTGGGGACCGACGTCCGCGACCGCATCCGTCCCGGGCGTCTCCGTCACTGCACGCGCGGAAGCAACCCGGATCGTGTGGGACATGGGCGACGGGCACTCGGTCACGTGCACGGGCCCGGGTACGCCCTACACGACGTCCCAGGGTGACAGCCGGTCCCCGACGTGCGGTCACGTCTACGCCGCGTCCTCGGCGGCGCAACCCAACCACGCCTACACGGTGACGGCGACCACGACGTGGTCGGTCACGTGGACCGGTGGTGGCCAGTCCGGGGCGTTGACGGTGACCCGGACCTCGACCACCCAGGTGCGCATCGGCGAGCTGCAGGTCCTGGTGTCCTGACCGACGCACGAGCAACGTCCCGGAGGGCGAGATGGCGACGACTACGAACGGTTCGACACCGACGCAGGCGCGCACGCGACCGGACGTCAACGGGTCCCGGCCGATGCCGACCCCGCCGCGTGTTGCTCCTCCGCGAGGTCGGCGGCGACCCGGGCTGCTCGCTCTGGGCGTCGCACTGGTCGCAGTCGGTGCGCTGACCGCGGTGTGGTTGGTCAGCGCGGCGGGGCAGCGCTCTCCGGTCGTGGTCGTGCTTCGCGACGTCCCCTACGGGGCGGTGCTGACCTCAGGTGATGTCGGTTCGGCGGACGTGTCCGTCGACGGCAACGTCGCCACGATCCCGGCTTCGCAGCTCGACTCGGTCGTGGGCAGTGTGGCTGCCACGTCGCTCACGTCGGGGACGCTGCTGTCGCGCTCGCAGCTCACGACCAGCTCACCTCCGGGTCCGGGACAGGTCCTGGTCGCGGTCGCCGTCCCGGCAACTCGGATGCCTGCTGGGGGGCTGGCACCGGGTGACCGCGTGCTGGTGGTGAGTACCCCCGCCACCGATGCGGACCCGTCGGCCTCCGCTCCGGAGACGATCGCCGCGACGGTGGTTCGCGTCGGCGGGGTGGACCTCAATGGCATCGCTGTCCTCGACGTGACCGCCGCGACGGCCGACGGCCCCTCGCTCGCGGCTCGCTCGGCGACGGGTCGGATCGCCTTGGTGTTGCAGCCTCGGAGCGGCTCATGAGCCTGATCGCGCTCACCTCGGCGAAAGGGTCGCCGGGGGTGACCACCGCTGCGCTGGCGCTCGCGTTGACCTGGCCACGTGCCTCACCCGGAGGACGAGTTCTCCTGGTGGACGCCGACATGGCCGGCGGCGACATCGCGGCGGGGTACTTGCGCGGCGCCGTCTCGGCTGCCGACGGCATCCTGGGGCTGGTCTCCGATCGCGGACCTGACATCACAGAATCCGTGTGGAGCCGGTCGGTTGCCCTGGACGAGCACGGAGCCCGCCTGGTGCTGACCGGCATCTCGGACCCGGCGCAGGCGCGATCGCTCGGCACTCTCTGGTCGACCCTTGGCGCAGCGCTCAACGCTGGTGCCCACGACGCAGGAAGCGTCACCGATGTGATCGTGGACCTTGGCCGAGTCGGCACGGTCGGTGAGGCCACGGCCCTGCGGCAGGCAGCTGACCTCGTTCTCCTGGTCACGCGATCGTCGCTGCCGGCCGTCGCCTCCGCACACTGGGCGGCGCGCAGGTTGCTCGAGGAGCGCACCATGGCCGGTGGGGACCCTGCCACGGTGGCGTGCCTGCTGGTGGGGGAGGGCGACCCTTACGGCGCAGCCGAGATCGCCGACGCCGTGCAGCTTCCGGTGCTCGGAGCGCTGGCCTGGGATCCGGCATCGGCGGGGGTGCTCTCGGTCGGGGCACCGGCGAGCTGGCGATTCACCAGGTCCGCGTTGATGCGTTCGGCGCGCAGTGTCGCCTCGGCGCTAACCGCGACCACTGGCCGCCCGGCCTGGACGTTCGTCCGCGTCGATGCCTCGGATCAACAGGTGACCTCAGCCTTCGCCGCGGGCGAGACACGGTTGCGGGAGGTGGCGCCGTGACGGACCAGCTGCCTGCCCGGCCGCTCGCCGATCGTCTCCCCTCAGTTGCGTGGAGAGTCGAGGAGCTCGACCAGGGTTGGAGTGCGCCACAGCCTGCGGTGGACGTCGTGGATCACGCGCTGGTGCGCGAGATCCGCCGGCACGTCGCCGAGGCACTGGCGGCCAGGCTCGCGTCGGAACCGGTGACGGACCCGATCGCCCAGCGGGAACTGTGCCGCTCCTTGCTCACCGATGTCGTGGAAGCCCAAGCCCGCGACCGGGTGCACGCCGGGTTCGCGCCCTGGACCGTGGATCAGGAGTTCGCCGTATCCGAGGCCGTCATGGCGGCCCTGTTCGGCCTGGGTCGGCTGCAGCCGCTGGTCGACGACCCCCTGGTGGAGAACATCGAGGTCAACGGGTGCGACCAGGTCTGGGTGTCCTACGCCGACGGCCGCGAGGAGCCGGGCCCCGCGGTCGCGGATTCCGACGAGGAGCTCATCGAGCACCTGCAGCTCCTCGCGGCCCGGGTCGGCGGGTCGGAGCGCACTTTCACCACCGCGCACCCGAGCCTGCACCTGCGGCTAGCCGACGGGTCGCGGCTGGCCGCGATGGCATGGACGACGCCGCGACCCCAGGTCGTGGTGCGCCGCCACCGGGTCCGCGACGTCGACCTCGATGACCTCGTCGAGCTGGGCACCCTCGATTCGGCCCTGGTCGCCGTTCCTCCGCGCGGCCTTGCGGGCGGGGAAGAACATCGTGGTGACCGGGTCTGCAGAACGCGGGGAAGACGACCCTGATCCGGGCGTTGGCGAACGAGTTCGCCCCGATGGAGCGCTTCGCCACGATCGAGACGTGAGTACGAGCTGCACCTGCACGACCTTCCGGAGCGCCATCCCCGGGTGGTCGCGATGGAGGCTCGGGAGGGCTCCAGCGAGAAGGACGCTGCGGGTCGCCGCGCGGGTGAGGTGACGCTGTCGGACCTGGTGGTCGACGCGCTGCGGATGAACCTGCGCCGGATCATCGTCGGGGAGGTCCGTGGCAGCGAGGTCATTCCGATGCTCGAGGCGATGAGCACCGGCGACGGGTCGCTGTGCACGATCCACGCGCGGACCGCCCACCACGCGTTGGACCGGATCGTCACGCTGTGCCTGTCGGCGGGCGTCGGGATGACCGACGTGTTCGCCTACCGCCTGGTGTCCGGGTCGGTCGACTTCCTCGTGCATGTGCATCTGCTCGATGAGACCGCGCTCGGCGGTGCGCGTCACCGGTTCGTGTCCGAGGTGGTGGAGATCAACGGGATGGGGGAGTTCGGTAGACCGGCCTCGACAAGCGTGTTCGCGCCCGGCCCTGATGGTCGTGCAGTGTCGGCGCATGCGCCGGGGTGTTTGCCGGAGCTCGTCCGCGCCGGTTTCGACCCGGGGTTCCTCGACGCCCGCGCGGGCACCTGGACCGCGCCACTGGCCACGGTCGGGGTCGGACGATGACCGCGCTGCTGGCCGCACTGGCCGGTGCGGGGCTCGTCGCCGGGCTTGTCCTGGTGGTGGCCGGCGTCACCGTCGTCGACGACGACGCACGGCCGGTGCGCAGCGACCGCCGGCGATTCCGGCGCAAGGGTTCGGTGCGACGGACCGCCGGGGCCGGCGCGCTGTCGCGACCCAGGATCGCGCTGGCCGTGGGTGCCGGAGCCGCTGCCTGGCTGTTGACCGGATGGCCGGTGGCGGGACTCATCGTCGCCCTGACGGTCTGGGGTCTGCCCATCGTGCTGTCCACGTCCCGCGTCGCCGCGGCGGGCATCGACCGGGTCGAGGCGCTCGAGGAGTGGACCAGGCGCCTCTCGGACGTCCTGGTCGTCGGCGTCGGCCTTGAGCAGGCGATCACCGCCACGGTGCGCACGTGCCCGGCCCCGATCGAGTCCGAGGTCTCGGCGCTGGCCGCACGGATAGCTGCCCGGTGGCCGACCGAGGATGCGCTGCGCGCGTTCGCCGACGACCTCGACGACGCCACCGGGGACCTGGTCGCGGCCTCGTTGATCCTCGGCGCCCGTCGTCGCGGGCCGGGGTTGGCGCGGGTGCTGGTCGCGATCGCGGACTCCGTGGCCGAGGAGGTCGCGATGCGCCGCAAGGTCGAGGCGGAGCGTGCCAAGCCTCGAGCCACGGCCCGCGCGGTCACCCTGATCACGCTCGGTGTCGTGGCTGTCGGTGCACTCAACGGGACGTATCTCGCCCCGTACGGCACACCGCTGGGTCAGCTCGTCCTGGCCATGATCACGCTGGGCTTCGTCGGTGCGCTGGGGTGGATGCGAGCCCTGACGCTGTCCACCCCGGAGCCTCGCTTCCTCACTCGCGCAGCCCACCCGGACGAGGGCGCGCGCAGTGCACGGCCGTTCGCGGGTGCGGAGGGTTCGCGATGATCAGCGTGCCGGTCGTCCTCGCCGGTGCCTGTGTCGGGAGCGGGCCTGGGTGTGATCGTGCGTTCCCTGGCGGCTCCCGTGCCGGACCTGTCGGCGGCGTTGCGCCGCCTGGATGCCACAAGCGCGCCGACACCCTCCGACGTCGACACCGCAGCGACATGGAGGGGATCCCGGTCGTTCGACGCGGCCGTGTCGTGGTTGGTCGACGCGTTGGCTCTGCGTCGCTACCGGGCGGACCTGGACCTGGTGGGGGAGACACCCGAGACGCTCGCGGTCCGCAAGCTCGGATACGGGCTGCTGGGCCTGCTGTTCCCGCCCGTGCTGGTCGCGGTGATGGCACTGATCGGTGTGGTCCCGCCGGTGGCGATCCCGGTGCTGGTCTCGGTCGTGCTGGGCGCGACGCTGTTCATGGTGCCCGACCTGGACGTGCGCCGCCGCGCGACCGCGGCACGCCACGAGCTGCGTCGCACGGTGTGCGCCTACCTCGAGCTCGTGGCGCTGGAGCGCGCCGGTGACGCCGGTGCGGTCGAGGCGCTGGAACGCGCCGCAACGGTCGCCGATTCGCCGGCGTTCGTGCGGATCCGTGACGCCCTGACCCGGGCCCAGCTCGCGGGCGTGCCGCCGTGGTCGGGCCTGTCCGCGCTCGCCGAGCAGGTCGGTGTCGCGGAGCTCGGGGACCTGGCCGACATCATGCGCCTGTCCGGGGAGGACGGCGCCGCCGTGTACACCACGCTGCGCGCCCGCGCCGCGTCGCTGCGCTCGCAGCTGCTCTCCGCCGATGCGGCGGCGGCCAACGCTGCGTCCGAGCACATGATCGTCCCGGTCGCGCTGCTCGGGATCGCGTTCATGGCCCTCATCGGCTACCCGGCGTTCGCCCGCATCCTGTTCGGCTAACCCACCCACCACGTTCGAGCCCTACCGATTCGAGGGAGACCCGCCGTGACCGAGGACCTGATCCTGCCCCTGCTGATCATCGTGCGCGGTCTGACCGCCCGCGCCCGCACCCGAGTCAGCGACTCCAGCGACTGCGGTGTGTCGACGTTGGAGATGGTGATCATCACCCTCGGGCTGATCGCGGTCGCGACGCTGCTCGTCACCGCCATCACCCTGGCCGTGACCCGACGCACCGATCAGATCAAGTAGGTGCCCGACCATGACCTTGCGACAGCGACCACGGTCACGGTCATCGGGACCGCGCCGTGACATCGGCGCGGTGAGCCTCGAGATCGCGATCCTGGCGCCTGCGCTGCTGCTCGTCGTGTTCACCATCGTCCAGACCGGCCTGTGGCTCTACGCCCGCAACCTCGCCCACGCCGCAGCGCAGGAAGGCGTCACCGCCGCTGCCGGATTCGGTGCCCGCCCCGACGCCGGAACCAACCGCGCGAAGGCGTTCCTCGCCCAGCAGGCCGGTGACTCCCTGACCCGCACGGTGGTGTCCAGCGCCGGGAGCACCGCGACCCAGGTCCGCATCGAGGTCACCGGCGTCTCCCTGTCACTACTGCCCGGAGTGAACGGGCTCGCCGTCACCGAATCGGTCACCGCGCCCGTCGAGCGCTTCACCACGGACTCGACACCATGACCCTCCACGCCGACTCCACCGGCAACCGCGCAACACGCGCGCGCAGCAGGCGCGACGGCGGGTCGGTCACCCTCGAGCTGGCGATCCTCACCCCCGCCCTGCTCATGCTCCTCGGCCTGGTCGTGGTCGCCGGACGCATCGAGGTCGCCTCAGCTGCCGTGGACCAGGCCTCGGCCGCTGCGGCACGCGAAGCCTCACTGGCCCGCACCCCAGCCGCGGCCCGCGCGGCCGCCACCCGCGCGGCGACCGCCAACCTGGCAGCCCAGAACCTGCACTGCACCGACGTCCGCGTCACCGTCGACACCGCTGGGTTCGCCGTGCCCGTCGGCACACCCGCGCAGGTCACCGCGCGCGTCACCTGCACGCTGAGCACCGGCGACCTCTCGGTCCCGGGCATGCCGGGAACCCGCACCATCACCGCCTCCTCGCAGAGCAGCCTGGACACCTACCGAGGACGCGCATGAGCCGCCACGAGCACCACCGCTCACCGCGGGACCTTCCCGAGGCGGGGGACCGCGGGTCGGTGACGCTGTTCCTCACCATCACCGTGGTGGGGCTCCTGGTCTTGGTCGGGCTCGTCGTCGACGGCGGCGCGAAGGTCCACGCCGTTCAACGTGCCGACGACGTCGCCGCGCAGGCCGCCCGCACCGGCGGCCAGGCAATCGCCGTGCCCGCAGCCATCACCGGCGCCACCCCGACCATCGATGCCCGGGCCGCGGTCCGCGCGGCCGAGACCTACCTGCAGGCCCACGGCGTGACGGGAACGGTCGTGGTCACCGACGCCGGACGCGGCCTCGACGTCACCGTCACCTCCACCACACCGACGGTGTTTCTCGGTCTCATCGGCATCACCACGATGACCGTGCACGGGAACGCGAGCGTCGTCCTGATCCGCGGCGTGACGGGAGCCACTCCATGAACCGGACCGCAACACGACGACGCGCCACCGCCACACTCGACTCCTCGCGCCGCCTGTCCCCACCACGGACCGCGGTCGATGTGGCCCGCGGCGCGGCGGCGTTCGTCGTCCTGCTGCTGTGTTGTGTGGGAATCCCGTGGATCCTCCTCGTAGTCGCGCCCCTGGGCCCGCTCGGCGTCCCGACGTGGGCGGGGATCTCCGGTGCGCTGACCCGCCCGGACGACGGCCACCTGTTCCTGTCCGCGCTCAGCGTGCTCGCGTGGCTGGCGTGGCTCGTCTTCACGACGAGCGTCGTGCTCGAGGCGGTGGCGGTGATCCGTGGACTGCCGACGCCTCGGCTTCCGCTGCTTGGTTCCGTCCAGCGTCCCGCCGCCGCGCTGGTGGCTGCTGCCGCGGTACTGCTCAGCTCGCATCCGCTGGCGACCACGGTGGATCCGCCCCGGGCGAGTGGTCCGGCGCTCACGACGGTGGCGTTCACGACGTCGTCCGCGTCGAGCGGGCGAGGCATCCACGAGGCCGCACCAGACATTGACCTCCGAGTCATGACAGCCGACGCTCACCCCGCGGCCCCGGCGGCGAAGCAGCGCACGCAGCAGCGCACGGTCACGGTGCGACGCGGGGACACGCTCTGGTCTCTGGCCGAGACCCACCTCGGGTCCGGGAGCCGGTTCCGTGAGATCGCATCGCTCAACTACGGGCGACGACAGCCCGACGGGCGCGCACTGACTGACGCCCACTGGATCTACCCGGGCTGGGTGCTCGTCCTGCCGGGCGCCACGGCCGGCCGGCCCACGACGGCACCGAGCCAAGGGCACAGCGCGCAGAGCCACGCTGACACCGCTTCCTACACGGTCCGGCACGGAGACTCACTGTGGAGCATCGCGCAGCACCACCTCGGCGACGGTGCCCGCTACCGCGAGATCTACGACCTCAACGCGGACAAGCCCCAGCGCGTCGGCGGCAGCCTCACCGACCCCGACGTCATCCTCCCTGGCTGGATCCTTCGACTACCCGCACCGACCCACCACGCAACATCAACGCGTCCGACGACGCCAACGGCCACGGCGCACCCACGCCCCACGGTGACGCCGGCACCTCCACCCTCGGCACCTCCGAGCACCCAGCCGTCCGCCCCGCCGACGACGGCACCGGGGTCAGCCAGGGTGCCCGCCGACCGCGGACCAGCCTCGCCGGCACCACCTGAGACAGGCGCCTCGACCGGCACGGATCACCGCGGCGCCACCAGCGACGTCGCGCCCGTGGCGGACGGAGCGGACGACCCCGGCGTCCCCATCCACGAGCTCGTTCTCGGACTCACGGTCCTGACCGCTGCCGGGTTCCTCACCGAGCTCGCCCGGCGACGCCGCAACCAGCAGCGGCTGCGACGCGCCGGCCGACGGATCACGATGCCCGACCCCGAGCCCGCCCACGCAGAGGTGACCCTGCGGGCGGCCCAGGACCCGAACAGCCTGGCCACCCTCACCGACGCACTGGACGAGATGAGCGCCCGGTGCCGAGACACGGGTCGCACCTTGCCCCGGATCCTCGCTGCCGTGCTCTCCAGAGAGTCACTCGAGCTCGTCGTCGACGACGACGGGGACCCGGTCGCGCCCTTCGTCGCGACGGACCCCGGGAGATGGCGCAGGGATCCCACAGCGCGGACAGACGCCGGGACTGCCTTCGCGTCGGCGTCCCGCTACCCGGCTCTGGTCACGATCGGGGTCGCGGCCGACGCCGTCGTTCTGGTCAACCTCGAGGCCGCCGGGACCCTGACGATCAGCGGGGACGAGGGTGCGGCACGCGATGTCCTGCGTGCCCTGGCTCTCGAGCTCGCCACCAGCGCACTGAACGAGCGAAGCGTGCTCATCCTCCCTCCGGCGATGGCCGAGGTCGCCATGGTCAGCGACGTCTGCCGGGTATGCAGCGCGGAGCCGGACGCGGCCGCTCGTCGCGCCAGCGTCCACCTGACCTCAGTGGCGGGCATGCTGCGCGACGCCGGGGTCATCGACCTGCACGACGCTCGCGCACGTGACGTCCTCGGTGATGCATCGACACCGCTCCTGCTCGTGACGGCCGGACCGGTCGACGCGGCACCGTGGAGCGGTGTCGCGGCGATCACCACCAAGGACGCGGCGACTCCCGGCTGGACCCTGACCGTCGACGAGGACGGCCGAGCGCAGCTCGCCGACCTCGGGTTCGAGCTGCACGCACAGCGGCTCAACGAGGTCGACTACGACGCCCTGATCAGTGTCCTGCGCGCGTCGTGCGACACCGACGTCGTCGAGAGCGAAGCCGTCATAGAGGACAACGATTCGGCTGTGGACGCGGTCGTGTATCCCGGGACGGCTGCGGCCCTGGAATCGACACGTCATGCGGTCGTCGCCGCGCTTCCCCGACCACCCATGGTCTTGTGGGAGGAGGCCGATCAGGGGCCTTCGGGACCGCGCGCGCTGCTGCTGGGGCGACCCCAGATCGTGGGCACGACCGACGATCAGGCACGAGGTCGTCGAGGGCGCGCGACCGAGCTGCTCGCCTACCTCGCGCTCCATCCAGGCGCCTCCGCCAACGAGATCGATGAAGCGCTCTGGCCAGGGCAACGCATCACCAAGGACGCCCGAAACTCGGTGATGTCACGGGCGCGCTCCTGGTTGGGCACCGACAGCGACGGTGAGCCGCACGTGGGCCTCGTGGGCGAGCACGGCGACTACCGGCTGCACGGCGTCTCGTCGGACTGGAGCGACTTCCTGGACCTGGCCCGTGCCGGCCTGTCCGCCGAGGTCGACGAGCTCGGGGTGCTCAACGCCCTCGAACAGGCGATGTCGCTGGTGCGTGCCCGACCGTTCTTGGGCATCGACCCCGCGACGTATCTGTGGGCCGAGGCAGACACCCAGGAGATGATCAGCACCATCGTCGATGTGGCACACGTGCTCTCCCTCACTCACCTGAGCCAGGGCAACTTCTTCGCCGCGCAGGAAGCAGCGACGCGGGGACTTTTGGCCGATCCGGTATCGGAGCTGCTGCACTGTGACGCAATCCGTGCGGCGCACGCCCGCGGCGACGACGAGGAAGCGCTCCGGTTGTCCGATCGGCTGCGGGCCCAGGTGGGGCTGATCGACCCTGACCTGGATCTCAGCGATGAGTCCATCGAGCTGCTGACCCGCATCTCAAGGCGATGAGTACGGCATGTGGGGCTACCGGGTTCGGGCCACTTCTGCGATGAAGGCGTTCAAGGACGACATCGGCGTTCCGTTTCCGCCCAAAGGAGCTACTGCCGGACGCCTCAGCCATGCCGCTCGAATGCATCGATCACAGCGGTGACCTGGACGACAAGGATCTCGAGGCGGGAGACCTCGATGTATGCCGTGTCATCGGTCTCGCTAACCCACACGTCAAACTCGCCGGCGGGGTCGATTGCCACCGCCTCGAGAGGCGTTGGCAGGTTGGTGTAGCGGAGGACCTCGGAGCCGTCGTGGGCGGGTTGGAGGTTGACCGTGACCGTACAGCCAACGGCCTCGACGGGGACGTTGTGGGAGATGTCGCGGATCACCATGGGGCACACGACGAGCAAATGGTGCTTGTCCTCGATGTTGAGCCGGTGGAGCAGCCAGAGAGCATCGCCACGGAGAACCTCGCGTGTGGGGCACCGGTTGTACGGCTGGAACCGGCGGATCGCCTCTACGAGATCGCTTGAGGCGCCTTTGAGCGCCACAGTGACGCTCTTGTCAGCGGACTTGTCCTTGTTGTGGTCGTGGACGGGGAACTTGGTGTGCTTCGTCGGGGTGCCGCCCCCGGCGAGGACCGCCTGCCACGCAAGGAGGTCCAAGGCCGAGCGGAGATTGTGGAGGACATCGCCGAGGATCAGCGACCATCCCACCGGCGTCTCAGGGGCGTGAACCAACCGCACGACATGCGTTAGCCCACCGTCGAGGACCTCCTGCGTGAACTGCGGTTCGGAGGCAGCGGCAAGCCACGTGCTCACTTGCTCTTGGAGGTCGGCTATGTGGTGCTGCGCGCGTTCGACCTTGAGTCTGGCCCCCGTCACGTCCATGCGTGTCACCGTAACGCGGTCGCTGAGGTCCACCTCCGAGGGATTCGGCGCTGACCGCGACCGTTCGCTCGGAGCCGGTAGTTGGTCGGCTCGGCGCCCGACGGGGGAGACGGGCGCCGAGCCGTAGCCGCGACGCTACGCGAACCCTCGCAGCGTTGACAGAGCCTGGTGAGAACCCGCCGTAGCCCGGCCAGGTCGGAGAAGTTTCAGATTCGTTCCCGGATCACTCGGTGTTGCCCCCCTTTCGTGCACACCTCCTGGTACGTGGCGCTGTGGCCGCGGCGAGTCAGCTGGGAGGCGGTCAATCGTGTCGAGGTCAGGGTGGGCATCGATTCTTGCGGCGGATCCGGGGATCAACCCGAACAACAACGGGTTGCCGGGCCTGAGCGTCCTCAAGGAGATGGTGGGCGCGCTGCTCACCTGGGGACTGGTCGCCTGCGTCGCGGGTCTCGTGGTGTCGGTGATCATCTGGGCGCTGGGTCACCACGGTGGCAACTACTCCCAGGCGACCAGCGGGAAGACCGGTGTCCTGGTCGCTTCCGGCGGTGCCGTGCTGATTGGTGGCGCGAACGCGATCGTCGCGTTCTTCTCCGCCCTCGGCGGCGGGATCCACTGACATGCCTGGGATCCCCGTCGATGTCTGCACCGGGCCGTTGGACCCGGTCTGCCAGGTGGTCGGCGGCGTCGCCGGCTCGGTCGGTGGCGCGGCCTCCGATGCGGTGCTGGGAGGTCTGGGTTCGGCCTTCGTCGCCGCTGCCGACCAGGTCTCCTTGGTCGCGCTTGCGGCACTCGACGCGACCACCCCCGTGGATCTGACCGCCGACTGGTTCCAGCGCAATGTCGCCGTGATCGCCGCGGTCACCCTTCCGGTCGTCGTCGGCATGTTCGTGCTTCAGGTGATCACCTCGGTGCTGCGCCGCGAGCCCGGTGGCCTCGGCCGTGCCGTGCTAGGCGTCGGCAAGGCGATCCTCGGCGCCGCCGTCGCGGTGGCCGTCACTCAGACCGCACTGACGGCAGCCGACGGGATCTGCGCGTTCGTCGCAGGCTCGGCCGGGACCACCGTCACGGGTGCGGCCTCACGGTTCCTCGCGCTGACCTGGCTGGCCGGACCGCAGGCCGGGCCCGTCCTGCAGCTCGTGCTGGGGCTCGCGATCATCGTCGGGTTCCTGCTGATGTGGGCGGTCCTGCTGTTCCGCAAGGCCGCGCTGCTGCTCATCGTCGTCTTCGCCCCGCTCGCGTTCGCCGGTTCTGTCTGGGACCACACAAGGGTCTGGACGCGTCGCTGGATCGAGATCGTCGTCGCGTTGGTGTTCTGCAAGGTCGTCATCGTCGTGGTCTTCGTCGTCGGCGCAAGTGCCTTCAGCGGTGTCGGCCCCACTACGTCCACCCCGACGGCAGCGACCGGTGCTGCGGCCTCGGACACCGGGTCGTTGTCCGACCTGCTGGTCGGTCTGCTGCTGCTCACCATCGCCGTGTTCGCGCCCTGGCTGACCTGGCGGTTCGTGCACTGGTCGGGCATGGAGGCTGCCGCGGTCATGCACTCCGCGGTCGCCGCGGGGCCGGTGCCGTCGGCGGTCCGCGCGTCGGGGTCGCAGGCCAGGTTCATGGCTCAGTCCGCGGTGACCACGATGGTCCTGGGCGGGGCCGGTGGCGCCGTCGCGGGCGGTGGTGGGGCGGCGGCATCAGGTGGCGCCGGTGCGGCGGGCGGGGCCGCGTCGCCTGCAGCCGCACCGGCTGGTGCCGCAACGGCGAGCGTGGGTGAGCGAAGCGGGGGACGCGCGGCGACCGCCCTGCTCGACGGCGGGTCCGGGACGTCCGCGAAGCGGGACCGGTAATGACCGCGCCAGCGCCCGCGACGTTCCGCTTCGGCCGGTTGGAGCGCCGTGGCATGCTGCTCGGATTCTCGGGCGCGCAGCTGGTGATGCTCGGCATCGCGGTGAGCGTGGCAGTCGTCGCGGAGTACGCCGCGGGTGCTCTCGGTGTCGTCGCCAGCGCCCCGGTCTGGCTGCTCTGCTCCGTGCTCGCACTGGTCTCAGTCGCGGGACGCCCGCTCGTGACGTGGGCGCCGATCGCGGCGGACTGGACGGCACGACGCTCGCTGCGGCGCACCGAGCACCTGACTCGCCCGATGAGCCGCGAGCCCGGGGATGGCCTGGTGCTGCCGGGAATCCCGGGGACCCTGAGCGTGGTGAGCTCCGCGGCAACCGGGGCCGTCTACCTCGCGGATCCCCGGTCGGGGACCGTCACCGCCATCCTCGAGCTGCGCGGCCGGGGCTTCATCCTCGAGGACCCCGGCGAGCAGGACCGCCGCGTCGGCGGGTGGGGCAGCGTGCTGGCCTCGCTGTGCCAGCAGCCCGACATCGTCCGGATCCAGGTGCTGCACCGCACCGGCCGCGGTGGCGCCGCCGGGGCGCACAGCTGGTGGGCCGAGCACGCGCTGGCGGACGCGCCGTTCGCGTCGCGGATCCTCGCCGACCTCCTCGCGGACGCGGAGGAGACCACGGACCGGCAGGAGTGCCTGCTCGCGATTGCTGTCCGTGTGCCGCGCGGCCGGGGTCGCGGACGCGACACTGACTGGTCGCGGATCGACCAGCAGGTCGCCGCGCTCACCGATGCGCTGCACGCGACCGATCTCGACGTGCAGGGACCCGTCACACCGCGTCGGCTCTCTGCGCTGCTCCGCGAGGCGTATGACCCGGAGACGTCGTATCTCCGCGACCCGGGTGACGGCACCGACTTCCCGGTGTCGGGGTGGGTGGGGCCGATGGGGGTGGTCGAGTCCTGGGACCGGCTGCGCACCGACTCCGCGCACCACGTCGTCTACTTGGTGCAGGAGTGGCCGCGCAGCGACGTCCACGCCACGTTCCTGCGACCCGTGCTCCTCGCCCCGGGTGCCCGCCGCACCTTCACCCTGATCGCCGAGCCGCTCGCGCCGCGGGAAGGCGTTGCGCGACATCCGGCGGGCCAAGGTCGAGCACACCGCGGACGCCGCGCAGCGGGCCCGCATCGGGCGTGTCGAGGACGCCTCGACCCAGGCGGAGGCCGGCGACCTGGTACGCCGGGAGCAGGACCTGGTCGCCGGTCACGGTGACCTTCGGTTCGCCGGCCTCATCACCGTCAGCGCGGCCACCGCCGAGGAGCTCGACGCGGCCTGCCGTGCCACCGAGGCTGCTGCGGCGCAGGCCATGTGCGAACTGCGCCGCCTCGTCGGCCAGCAGGGTCAGGCGCACGCGGCCGCGTCCCTGCCGTTGGCCCGGGGGCTGCTGTGAACGCGGTGATGTCCCGTGGCGGGAGGCCGCGACGTGAGATGTTCGCGTCGCGGGCGACCCGGTGGGGATCCTGGCTTCCGTTGCGGGTGCCGCCGCACCGGGCCAGCTCCTCGACCCTGGCTGGCGCCTACCCGTTCCTGGCGTCGCCGCCGGCCGACCTCGGGGTCTACGTGGGCGTGGACGCGCTGACCGGCGCAGCGTTCTGCTTCGACCCCTGGTCGCTTTACGCCGCGGGTGCGCTGACCAACCCGAACGTGCTACTCGCCGGCGTGATCGGGCAGGGCAAGTCCGCCCTGGCCAAGTCCCTCGCGGTGCGCTCGATCGCCGCCGGGCGCCGCGTCTACGTCGCGGGGGACCCGAAGGGCGAATGGGCGCCGGTCGCACGCGCGGTCGGCGGCACGGTCGTCGCGCTCGGTGCCGGGCTGCCGGCCAGGCTGAACCCGCTCGACCCGGGACCCCCGCCCCCGGACCTGCACGACCACGCGTGGCGAACGCTGGTGCGGGGGCGGCGGCTGCGGCTGCTCGCGGCGGTGGCCGAGGCGACGCTGGGCCGGGACCTGCGACCAGTCGAGCACGGCGCGCTCGAGGCCGCCCTGGCGGTGGCCGAGACCCACGACGTCCCGACCATCGGTGACGTCCTGCTGGCCCTGAGCCGGCCTGACGCGGCCCTCACACGAGCCGATGGGACGACGGCCGCGCAGCGGGTGTCCGACGGCGCCGATCTCACCCACGCGCTGCGTCGGCTCGTCCGCGGGGACCTCGGCGGGATCTTCGACGGACCCTCCACCGAGGTGCTCGACCCGACCGCGGCGATGGTGGTGCTCGACCTGTCTCGGATCGGGACCGACGACACGGCGCTCGGTGTCGCGATGACCTGCGGGTCGGCGTGGCTGGAGGCGGCGCTGACGTCGGCGTCGACCGGGCCGCGGTGGGTCATCTACGACGAGGCGTGGCGGTTGCTGCGGTCTCTGCCGCTGGTGCGCCGGATGCAGGCGCAGTGGAAGCTGTCGCGCAGCTACGGGATCGCGAACCTGCTCGTCCTGCATCGCCTGTCCGACCTCGACGCGATTGGCGCCGCCGGCAGTCGAGGCGCGGGCGATCGCCGAGGGGCTGCTCGCGGACTGCTCGACCCGGGTGGTGTACCGGCAGGAGAGCGACCAGCTCACCGCAACCGCGACGACGCTGGGCCTGACCCGCACCGAACGCGACCTGCTGCCCGCACTGCCACGGGGCACCGGCCTGTGGAAGGTCGCCGGCCGGTCCTACGTCGTGCGGCATCGGCTGCACGTCGACGAGCTCGACCTCTTCGACACCGACGCCGCCATGCGTGACCTCCCGCTGGCGGGTGCGCGATGAACGCCCTGCACCTGGCCGAGCAGGCCACCCTCGGTGCCCTGATGCTCGAAAGGGACCTCGCCGAGTCCGTCACCGGATGGCTGCGCGCCGAGGACTTCGCGGACCCGTGGCACCGCGAGGTGTACGCGAGCATGCGGGAGCTCCACGCCGCGCACGATGCGCTGGATCCCCAGCGGGTGGCCTTCGCGCTGATCGACCGGGTCGGGCACCGCCAGGCGCATCAGCCGCACCTGATCGACCTGCTGCAGGCAGCACCGATCCGCCCGCAGGGACGCCGGTACGCGGCGATGGTGCTCGAGGCGTCGCTGCGCCGCCAGGTCGCGGGTCAGGGTGTCCTGCTGAGGGCAGCCGCGCTCTCGGCCGCGCTGTCCGGTCACGGCCGGCCCGTCGCGGGCGTGGCCGCGACGGTCGATGACGCGCTCGACCGCGCGGAGCACCGCTGGAGCGCGGCAGCGGGCGCCAGTCAGGTCGAGCACGTGGCGGTCGGGTCTAGCTCCGAGCGACCGATACGGAGTTCCGAGTGGCAGCTGGCGGGGCTGGGTGCCGACCGGCTGCTGCAGGTCCACCCGCCCCTGGACGCCGCAGCGGTGTGCGAGCGGGAGGCGGACCTGATCGCTGCGCTGGTCTCGCACCCCGAGCAGATCGCCGGCGCCGCCACGTGGCTGCGTCCCGACGCGATCAGCAATCCGGCGTGGCGGCCGGTCTACGCCGCCGCGGTCCAGCTCACCGAGCTCGCGCAGCCCGTCGACGTGGTCACCGTCGCGTGGGAGGTCCGGCGGACCGCGGCACGGCTCGGGCCCGGGCCTGGCACCCGCGACTTGCGCGACGCCGTCGACGCGCACGCCGCGGACGACCCCGCGTTTCTGGGCCGGGCCGTGGCCGGGGATCACCTGCGCCGCACCGCGGACCATGCCGCGCAGGCGCTGCACGCCGCCGCGGCCAACCCGGGGGTCGACCTCACCGACGTCCTTGCCACCGGGCACCTGCTGACGGGTGCGCTGCGGGACTCCGCCGCGGCGCTGAGCTCGCCGCAAGTGGCGGAGATCGGGCCGTCGCGCGCACCCGGCCGAACCGCGGCACGGATTCGTTCCCGTGGTCCTGCGCCAGCCGTCGTGCTGCAGGTGGGTCGATGAGGCCGCCGCGGCGAAACCCGGTGCGTCCGGCCCAGACGCACGCCTCCGGGTCCGCCGGTGACCCCGCGACCTGGGGCCTGGTGGCCCTCGCCGGGATCCTCACGGTCGGGACGGTGCTGTGGTGCGGGGCCGCGCTGTCGTCAGTCCTGACCGGGCACCGCCCACCCGACGGCGGGCTCATGGCGGCGCTGTCTGCGCTGACCAGGATCGGTGACCCGGCCTCGGCGTGGTCGACGCCTCAGCGAGTCCCCGGCCCCCTCGCGTACTGGGCCTGCACCGTGCTGGTCAGTGCCGTCGTCGCGATTGCGGCAGTCCTTGGCGCACGCGCCCTCCGCGGGTTCACCGACGCGCGAGCGGCCTCGGCCGACTCGATCCGGTCACTGCCGGGACTGGCCACGGCGAAGGATGCCGAGGCTGCGGCCGGTCGCGACGCACTGCTGCGTCGAGCGCCGATCATCCGACCCTCCGCTGGCACCGGCGCATCGCCCGCCGACGTGGGGTACCGGCTCGGGCGCGTCCGGGGCCGGGAGCTGTGGTGCTCGGTCGAGGACTCCGCGCTGCTGGTCGGCCCACCGCGGATGGGCAAGGGCCTGCACGTGGTCATCCCGTGGATCCTCGACGCCCCGGGGCCCGTGGTCGCCACCTCGACCCGCCCCGACACCCTCGCCGTCACCTGCCACGCCCGCACCGGACGCGGCCCGGTCGCGGTGTTCGACCCGCAGCGCCTCGCCGGCCTGCCCGACGGGCTGCGCTGGTCCCCGGTCCGCGGCTGCGAGACGCCGCAGACCGCGCTGGTCCGCGCCCGCGGGCTGGCCGCCGGCGCCGGGTTCGGGCGCCAGCGTCTCGGACTCGGACTTCTGGTCCGGGCAGACCGAGACCGCGCTGCGCTGCCTGCTGCACGCCGCCGCCCTCGACGGCCGCGGCGCTCTGGACCTGTACCGGTGGTCGCTGAACCCCGTCCTGGCCGAGGACGCCGTCACCATCCTCAACCGCCAGTCCGGCGCGGCCGCCCGGGTGGGCCGACGCGCTGGACGCGACCATCCACGCCGACCCCCGCACCCGCGACACCATCTGGCTCGGCGTGCGCCAGTCCCTCGCCGCCCTGGCCGACCCCGACGTCCTGCGCCGCCGTCGACCCCGGCCCGGACGAGGCCTTCGACCCGGCGGACGTTCCTCACGACCGCGGCACCCTGTACCTGCTCGCCTCCGCCGTCGCGTCCGGCGTCGTGCGCGCCGCTGGTCGCCGCGTTCGTCGAGGACATCACCGAGACCGCCCGCACCCTGGCCGCCCGCTCGCCCGGTGCCCGCCTGGACCCGCCGCTGCTGCTCGCCCTCGACGAGATCGCCAACCTCACCCCGCTGCCGTCGCTGCCGTCGCTGATGGCCGAGGGCGGCGGGTCCGGGATCACCACCCTGGCCGTGCTGCAGTCCCTGGCCCAGGCCCGGCACCGGTGGGGCGAGCACGCCGCCGACGCGATCTGGGACGCCGCCACCGTCAAGCTCGTCCTCGGCGGGCTGGCCAAGATGCGCGACCTCGACGACGTCTCCCGCCTGCTCGGCGACATCGACGAACCAGCCGAGACCCAGCTCCCGCGGGCGCGGCGGTGAGCGCAGCGGTCGACCAGCCTGCGCCAGGTCCCGGTCATGCCCCCGTCGGTGCTGCGCACGTTGCCGTTCGGCACCGGAGTCCTGCTGCTGCGCCACACCCGCCCCGTGGTCATCGACCTCGCCGCCTGGCCCGACCGAGCGGACGCCGATGCGCTCCGCGCCGGCCGGAGGCGAGTCGAGAGCGCCAGCGCCACGTCGACTCCATCCACGGCCACGACCGAGACAGGGACGGAGGACTCATGACCAGACTCCTCGGCTACGGCACCGCACTGCTCGGCATCGTCGCGGCACCCGCGGTCGCCGTCCTCACCCTCGTCGGGCTGACCGGAACCGCCATCACCTGCACGCCGGTCACCGACACGACGCTCGCGTCCACCGCACCCGTGCCCGCGCCGGCCCGGATCTGGGTCTCGCTGGCGCACGCGGCCTGCCCCGACCTGCCCGAACCGTGGATCGCCGCCGTCGTCAACGCCGAGTCCGCGTTCCGCCCCGACTTCTCCGACGCGGCCACGGGTCGGCGAGGGCTGCTCGGCATCGACGCCGCCGACTGGCAGGCGACCTACGGTGCGCCGTGGGACGCCGACCTCAACCACAACGGCACTCCCGACATCGAGGACGCCGTGATCCATGCGGTCATCGGCGCGAAGCTGCTCTGCGGCGAGCTCCGCGACGTGCGCGCCGTCCGCGCCGCTCACCCCACCTGGGTGTCGACCCGTGACCTCGGCGACCTCGACGCCGTCCTGCTCAAGCACACGCTGGGCGGGACCGGGCTGGTCGGCTTCCCGTCGATCCCCGCTGCGGCCAGCCAGCTGATCACCACGGTGCGGGACGACGCCACCGCGTGGACCGCACCCACGTCCCCGACCGGTGGCAGCGCACCGACTTCTGCAGGGCCGAGGGCCGACACCGGGTGCATCGCGAGCCTGAGCTCCGTCGGCACCGTCGTCGTCCCGCCGGGCACCGCCGCGGATGTGGCGACGGCCGTGCGCAACTCCCTCGACCTGGTCGGCAGCCGCACCGGGTGGAACAACAAGTGCGACCGTCTGGCCTGCCGCGCGTACGGGTTCGCCAACAGCGGCTACGACTCGGCCTCGGCGCACTGGTACGCCATGGTCGCCACCGGCCACGCCCACCCCGGCGACCGGTGCCCACCCGTAGGCGCGTTCGTGTTCTGGGCGACCCGCGGCCCCGACGGTCACGTGTCCCTGGTCGTGCAGTCCGATCCGGGTTGCTCACCGGACCGGATCAAGGTGGTGTCCAACGACGTGTTCAACAACGTCACCGGGTTCGACGGCGGCGTCTACCTCGCAACGCTCGCGCAAATCGAGAACGGATTCGTCTCCACCGGCGGATATCGCGGCTGGTCCGACCCCGTCTGCGCCGGCTCGCCCCTGCCCGTGCAGAGATGACGGGAGGCTCACCGTGGCAAGCGACAACACCGCGCGACCCGATCGGCTCGCGGCACTGCACGCCCAACTCACCGCAGCGGTCGAGGACCTGGCCAACTCCGACGCCTGGCGGCGGATGCTCGAGACCGCCGCACGACTCCCGACCTACAGCCCGTCCAACGTCCTGCTGATCGCCGTGCAGCGACCCGACGCAACCCGCGTCGCGGGGTTCCGCACCTGGAAGACGCTCGGGAGGTCGGTGTGCAAGGGGGAGAAGGGCATCGCGATACTCGCGCCCTGCCTCTACCGCGGACCGGATCTCGACAACCCGGGCCCGATTGCCGCGTTGGCGGAAGCGCGGGCGGCTCAGGACCGGGCGCACCGCGAGCTTCGAGGGTTCCGGGTCGTGCACGTCTTCGACGTCTCCCAGACCGAGGGCGAGCCGTTGCCCGAGGTCGCACCGGATCTGCTGAGGGGAGCCGCACCGGATCGATTGTGGGAGCATCTGGTCGCGTTGGTCACCGACGACGGGTTCGAGGTGGAACGCGGCGACTGCAACGGCGCCAACGGGTTCACCCGCTTCGACGACAAGATGGTCCGGGTTCGTTCGGACGTCGATCCGGCGCAGGCGGTGAAGACTCTGGCCCACGAGCTCGGCCACATCAGGGCCGACCACGGCGCCCGGTTCGCCGCTAGCTACCACCGGTTCGAGTGCCGTGGGGTCGCGGAGATCGAGGCGGAATCCATCGCCTACCTCATCACCTCGACGGCGGGACTCGACGCCGGCGCGTACTCCGTGCCCTACGTCACCGGGTGGGCCGGAGGCGATCCGGGCCTGTTGCGCGCCAGCGCCACGGTCGTCCTGCGGAGCGCTGAGAAGATCGAGGAGGATCTTCGTCATCGTGCGGCAACGGCCCCGGCCAACTGGACGGCATCCCGGTCGCAGGCCCACACACCGAGTGTGGCGACACGGTGCCCGAGTGTGCGCCCGGCGCCGGGGCTCGCCCGCTGACTTGGCCGCGGCCCCCCTGCCCATATCCGCCTATCCGCGCGCGCGTGTGATCCGGCGACCCGCACTCTCCGCATGTTGGTTGACGTGCACCCCGGACAGCGCACTCTCCACCCCTGGCGGCCCATTGCGGCCACGACCACGACCACGACGAGGAGCGTGCTCAACGTGCCAACCTCGATGGCCACGCCGCCGAAGGAGGCAGGGAGTGCACCTCCAGCGCGCCGAATGGAAGCTGTTCGCACTCGCATCGGGGTGGCGACCGGCACCATGAGTACATGGAGTTTGAGTTGCAAATGTTGACCGCCTATAGCCCTGGCCCTCGCCCGACTCGTAATCCGAAATGCCAGCCGGCGTTAGGTCCTCCCACGAGCGCATCGTCCTCGGGCGCTTGCGATCTCGTGAGCGAGGGTCGTCGTGGCACCTAACACCCTGGAAGTCGGAACGCCTCGTCTCGGATGGATGATCGATGGGGACGACAACACCCCAATGATCTCAACCATGCTGCAAGACGACGGACGAGCCATCGTGTTGACAGTCCCGTGGATCGAAATGGATAGCGTCTACGGCCGGTGGTTCGCGCAGGGCGTGTCGTTCGGTGACGATCCAGATCAGAAACGATTTCGCTACAAGCCACCAGAGTTGCTCTGGTTCACGGACCACAACGGCACGGTGACGCTGGTCGGGTGCAGCAGTCTGGGCAGCACGTCCAACTTCGTTCAGGGCCAGGGACGCGTCCACGTTCGACTTGCTGTGCTGGGCGGCCAGGGTGGCCCGGACTATCGGACGATCAATGGGCTTCGGTCCGATCTACCAGGTCTGGGCGACTGGATGAGGCTGAGCAGCCTGAGCCAAAAGACGGTGAACGACGCCGATGGCCGACTCGAGAGCCTCCACCTCGAGCTCAAAGCGCCTGATCCTGTCCCGATCGTTCGCCGGCTGAATCTGTGCATACGTCCGAACTTCAGCTTCAACCTCGCCAGCACACCTGACGGGGCTCTCATTCGGGAGTCCCTGCAGATCGAAACCCTGGTTCAACATCCACGCGACTGGATGGAGCACGTTCGCGCGCATGAGACGTTACGTGACCTCGTTTCAATCTCCGCGTGGAGGCCGTTCGGCTACTCGGCGCAGTGGGCGAACCTCGCGTCCGATCCTGAACGAGTCCTGTCAGGCGATGCTGTGGGACCGAGATGGGCCCAGGTCACAACGCACACGGTAAGGAAGCACACGCCTTCGGAGTCCCGTCCCCAGTTTCTGTTCACGTTCGAAGACGTTGGGCCGACCGGTGTGCGGCGATGGTTCAGGCTGCGCGAGAACTTCGCCCGGGGAATCGAGCCGATTCTGTCCACCCTTGACTCGGGGCGAGCGACCATCGAAGGAACGATGGCTCAAGTTGGCATCGGCCTAGACGGCATCGGGTATCAACTCGCGCGTGACAGCGGTCAAGGCTTGAAGCAGGCGAAGGAAGAGAAGCACGAGGCGAGGCTGCTTCGGGTGGCGCAGGAACTCAAAGTGGTTCCTCCGTTCGACCTCGCCACCTGGGCGACGAACGCCGCCACGGTCTACAACGGGCTCAAGCACGCGAACCGAGCAATGCCCGATCCACTGCTCACAATCAACACCCTCCGCGAGAGCCGCCTCATCTTCCGTCTCTGGGTTGCGAGTCGCGTCGGAGCGCCGTCAGCGCGACTCCAACAGACGCTTTCGATGGATCCCATGATCCATCCTTTCGAACTCGCATGAAGTACGGCTAGCGCGCTTACGTCGGCTGGCCGGCTCGTGCAACGCGGGCCAAACTGACCTGATACTTCCCGGCCCCGTGACTACCTCTCAGCCGCGGTGCTCTCCGGGGCGGCACCCGTTGCGCGAGACCCAGTCGGAGAGTCGAGCTCGGGCTTCCGCGAACGACGCGTGCCAGGCCAGGGGAGCGCTGCCGTCAAAGGGGAACGTGTAGCAGGCGATCCACGCCGTGCGGAGCGCGGAGACTTCCTCCACCAGCTCCTCGTGCATGGTCCAGCACGGCGTCACCGATCGCTGGTCCAGGCCGTAGCGATCGACGAGCCAGCGGACCCAGTCCTTGAGGTCCTCTGCGGCGTCATGCCTTTCCTGGTCGCTGAGCACGGGCCAGCAGACAGGGGCGTCTGATAGGTGTGCCCGTTGGAAGTCGTGCTTGGGGTAGAAGCCGTCCTCGATCGTGTGCTCGGTCATCTCGTGAGTGCCCTCTCTGCGCTGCGGTGGGGGGAGTGAGCCGTCGTGCGGGTCGTGACCGCGACGGGTCGCTGCTCGAGGCGGGCTCGGATCAACGCGTCCAGCTCGTCGAGCGTTGCCTGCAACGGGGCCGCGGCATCGCTGGCGTCCGGGCCGACCGGGTCGGACGCCTGCCGCGCAACCTGCCCGGGTGTCGTGGAGGGGTCGGGCTGCGCGGTCGCTGCCGTCGTGGCATCCGCTATGCCACGGCGGGATTCGAGGGCGGCGAAGACGGTGTCCCGGATCGGGTCGAGCGTGGCGACTGATGTGGCGGCGTCATAGCGATCGCGGAGGGACTGGGTCGCAGAGACCTCGTTGCCGGCCGTGGCGAGGATGGTCTCGAGGATCGCTCGGGCATCAGATCCCGGATCGTGGGGATGGTCCTGGTGGCAGGCGGCGTCGTCACCGGCGACGGTGTCGGTTGCGACGTAGAGGTGGTTGCTGGCCCGCCCGCGGGTCATCGCGACGTAGAGCGCCTCGCGCCGCATCCCTGGGACGGCCAGGACGTGGGCGTGGTCGACGGTGATCCCTTGCGCGCGGTGGATGGTGGTGGCGTAGGCGAGCTCGACGTGGTCGCGCACGTAGCTGGCCGGCACCGTCACCTGGGCTGCGCTGCTCTCGCGAAGCTGGTCAGGCGCTTGGTCGCCGGACCCGGCCGAGCCGGGCTGCAGCCGGCTCAGGGTGAGGGAGCCGTCGGACTGGGTGGCGACGACGCACCAGAGAGCACCGTTGCGGACGTGGCCGGCGTCGGACACGGTGAGGCTGCGGTCGTTGCGACGGGTGACGACATGGTCGCCGACACCGACGGTGACACCGTCGACTGCGGGTACGCCGGTCGGCTCGACGATGCTCGCGGTGACCCGGTCCTCGCGCGCGCGGGTGTTGAGCGCGGACACGCTGGCACTGTCGGCGGCCACGAGGATCGCGGTGGCGTCGTCGCGGACGCTTTCCTGCCAGCCGCGGTAGGCGTCCTCGAGCATCGTCTCGGTCGGCCCGGCCGTGATCCGCCCCCGGTCGTCGAAGGTGTCGAGCACGCGGGGGTTGCCGTGGCGCAGCAGCCGGCTGGCGTCGGCTTCCCACCGCTGCCGGAACCGCCACAGCGAGCGCAGCTCGAGGGACGCGGGTCCTTCGGCGAGGAGTGCGAACGCGCCGCCGGCATCGACCGCGGAGAGCTGGCGGTGGTCCCCGACGAGGAGCACCTTCGCGCCGGCCTCGCGAGCCTGGGCGGTCAGGGTGTCGAGGGTGAAGGTGCCAGCCAGGGACGCCTCGTCCACGATGAGGAGCTGGCGCGGTCGCAGCGTCCACGTGCTCTGCTCGCGCCGCAGCGCTTCGGTGGCCGTGTCGATGCGGTGGAGCGTCGCCCGGTCACCGCGGGCCACGGCGGCGTCGCGGTGAACGGTGAGCCCTTCGAGGATCGCGCGGCGTTGCTGCGCGCCGGCACCGACCGTTTCGTGGAGCCACTTCGCGGTGTTCTCGCAGCTGATCGACAGGGCGGCGCCGAGCTCGTGGGCGGCGGTGGAGGACGGTGCGAGGCCGATGACGGAGCCGCTGCCGTTGCTGGTTTCCCACGCGGCGCGCAGCGCGCGCAGGGTGGTGGTCTTCCCGGTCCCGGCCGGGCCGACGAGCACCTCGAGGCGTCGCCCGGAGGTCGCGACGGTGACGATCGCGTCGACCTGGTCCTGGGCCAGGCGCACCGGTGGGGTTCCGTGCCGGGTCGGCTGCGGGGTTGTCGCGATGCGGTGCGCGGTGGCTTCGGAAGAGGTTGGTCCGGTGGTGTCGTCGGCTGTGTCGAGGAGCCGCAGTTCCGCGTCGAGGACCACCGGGTGTGTGAACGCGTCCTCGCCGGGTCGGGTGAAGACGCTGCCGCCGTCGGGGCGCCGGTACTGCTCGGGCACGGTGAACGGCTCGGGTGGGTCCAGGGCGAGGCAGGAGCCGAGCGCGGCGGCGACGATCCGGTCGTGCAGGGCATGGCGATCCTCCGGGCTCGCCATCCGCAGGCTGCGGGTGGTGCGGGCGGTCTCGGCCAGCAGGTTCCACCGGGTCCAGGTCGAGCGGCGGCCCATCAGGGCGTCGAGGGCCTGGGTGGACAGGTGGGCCACGTCGGCGTCGGGGACGTCGGTGCTGCGCAGTCCGCGCCGACCGCGGGCTCCGTTCGGGGCACCGAGGACGCTTCGGGTGATGGCGTCGGGGGAGTACCCGGTCAGTCGTGCGGCGCGGTCCCGCCACGTGCGCAGCAGCTCGGTCAGGGGTCGCGCGGTCTTGGCGGGTCGCGTCGTGCGGGTGACGTGCTGGCGCAGCTGGAGAATCTCGACCCGGTTCGGGCCGCGCCCGTGGGCGGCGTGGAAGTCGACCACCGCGCCCTTCAACGCGGTGTCGATGTCGTTGGAGCGGGTGGAGAACTCCGCCAGCAGCGGGTCCTCGACGCCGTCGACCTCGAACGCCGGCGTGCGCCGCGGGCCGCGGGACCGCCACGACCAGGCGACGGGGAGCTCGCGCGCGAGGTGGTCGGCGATCAGGTCGTCGTAGATCTCCGAGACGGCGACCACGGCGTGGTGCAGGGCGCGTGAGTCCACCGACCGCCACCGGCCGTCGAGGCCCTGGACGCGGTTGGCCATGACGACGTGGGTGTGCAGGTTGGGGTCACCGGTGCGGGTGTCCCAGTGGTCGAACGCGGCGGCGACCATGCCTCGGGTTGGGACCTGGGCGCAGGAGCGTGCCCCGACCCGGGTGAACAGCGCCCGGTCCTCGAGGAACGCCAGCGCCTCGTCCACCGCCGCCCGGTGGGCGGTGACGATGCGCGTCTGGGTGCGGGGATCGGCGAGCGCCCACAGCACGCTGGCTGACTTCGGTGCGGTGAAGGTCAGGTCGAACCCGGCTACCGCACCGGGGGTCCGGCGGGCGATCTCGGTCGCCTCGATCCGGGCCAGCAGCTGGGCCCGGACCGGCTCGTCGAGGTCGGCGGGCAGCGCGGCGGTGCGGTCGGCGATGCGCTGAGCGAGGGTGCGGTAGGTCGGGTAGGCGTTGCCCAGGGGCGCGCCGCTGACGGGGTCGCGGCCGTGGCCGAACACTGCGGACATCGCCTCCTCCGACACCGCGGTCCCCGAGGCGATGCCGGTGCCGTCGCCGAACCCGGCCAGGCCGGTGCCCAGCCAGCGGCCCGGTGGGTAGCCGTCGTCGGTGTAGTACGCCGTGAGCGGTGTCGACGGGTCCCGCTCGACGTCGCCGCAGGCGGTGTGCCGCAGCAGGTACTGGTACCCGGCGCCCGCCGAAAGCCGGTGCAGCGACATCACGACCGGTCACCGCCCAGGCGACACAGGTGTGCCGGTCCTCGGCCGAATTCGCAGTGGTTGCTCACACCCCTAGGTGTGCAGAGAAAGGGCCCAACACCGAGTGATCGGCCGACGAGTTTCCGGAGGAGCCAGACGAGTCATGGAAAAAGATCTTGGTCGATCACTCGGTGTTGGGGCGCATTCGTGCACACCTGTCTTCGGGTGGCTCGTGGTCCACAGGTCGACGCTCACGTCGGTCGCGGGCGGGGGAGCGGGCCCAGGGTTCGACCAGCACGGCGGTCCGGTGACACGACTCGGCGAGCGAAGGGCGGTCGGAAGTGACGACAAGTTGGAGGCAGCCCGCGCAGGTGCTGGTCGAGCGCTGCGCCGGGATGGAGGGGCTGTGGTCCCTGATCTACGCCGCGCAGCATGGCGTGCTGCGGCTGGCGCTTGATCCGCACCTGGATCGGGACCTGTCGCTGACCTACGCCGCGATCGACCTCGGCGAGGCCATCGGCGAGCTGGAGTGGGCCTACCCGCAGTTGCCGGCGACGTCGCCGGCTGTGGACCTGGGGCCCGCGTCGGCGGCTTGGGTCGAGGACTGTCGCGAGGCGCTGGCGGCACTACTGAGCCGAGCACTGGAAGTGGCCGCGGGGATCGTGCGAGATGACCGCGACCTCGGCAGCGCGGACGCCCTGGCCGTCGCTCGCGTGATCCACCTGATCACGAGCGCGCACGACCGCATCACCGGGCGCCTGCCGTGACCGGGACCACCGGCCGGACCAGCTACCGCGACCTGATGGCCGACTCGGCGCGCCACGTCGCGCAGGCCTCGTCCGCGCTGGGCCGGGACCGGTTCACCGATGTCGAGACCGCACGCGCCGCTGTCGAGGCCTACTGGGGTCTTCTCGCTGCGCTGCATCGGCACGCCTGGTCGCTCTCCGGTGGGTCGCGACGTCTCGCGGGAGTCAGCGCCTCGGGCAACCCCGACCCATGGGACCGGGCGGCCGTCCGGTTCATCGACTCGCTGGAGATCGCGGCCCGCCACCCCCCGACCTGGGACGAGCCCGCAGCCGGCTCGGTGGCGCACGGCTGGCGGCACGCGACGCGATCCCTTCTACTCGCGAACGACCTCCTGGCCACTCACCGCGAGCCCAAGGACGCCGAACCACGAACACCCGAAGCCGCCAAGCTGGAGGACCCGCGATTCCGGGCGACAGGCTTCGTGGACCTCGCCGACATCGCCGTGACCGCCCTCACCGCACAGCGCGACCTAGCGCTACGCACCGGTCAGTCCGGAGTGTCGTGGCGTGAGGTGTCCCGACGTCTGCCCGACCTCGAACCGACGTGGCAGGCCGCTCGAGACCTCGGACGCGAAGCCGCGTTCGGAGCGCTCGGCCCCGGACCGGCCGCCGACCTCGAGCTGGCTCGACCAACGATCCGGACGACGGATCCCATCGTCGAGCTCGGTGATCGGATCCGGCGGCTCCGACAGAACGCCTGGCAGTTCGCGCGCGAGCAGTACGTGGGGGCGAGCTGTCTCACCGAGTTCGCTACCGCCGGGGTGATCGTCCACACCCACGTTCGTGACTACCTGACGCGCGACTCGCCCAAGGACATAGCCGGCGCGTCTGTGAATTCGGTGGCCCGTATGTCGAGCGAGGCACGAACCGGGTGGGCCGAGGTCAACCAGCAGACCCGTCAGTTCCGCACAGCGACGCCAGGCTCGGCCGCGTTGCGCGACGACGTCGCGGCAATCCGCGAACTGTGCCAGGACGTCTGGCCGCTCCGAGGTCCTCGTTCCGATGCCGGCCCGAAGGACCTTCGTCGGTTGAGAGCTCTCGCGAACGGGAGCGTCCGAGCCTTCGGTGACATCGGCAAATGGAACGGACAGGTTCTCCACCACCTCGCCACGAGCGGGCAGCTCTTCGTCGTCGGGTTCGCCTTGACCGGGGACCAGGTCAGCGACAGCCCAGCGCTGGTCGACGCAAAGTTGACGGGGTCGCTCGTGCTGGCGCCTCCGGAGCAGGTCCGTGTGCTGGCGGACGCCTACCGGGTGGCCTGTCGGGTCGGCGGCGGACAGGTGGCCAATCTCGTGGAGCCACGCCGCGAGCGGAGCGCGCCGGCGACTCGTCGACTCTCCGGGTAGCAGCGCGGCAGTCCGATTGGTGGGGTCAGCCGTTCAGGCACTGCCTTCACACTAGCTAGCTGGGACGACCTCACGTCACTCTGAGGTGCGTCAGAGTCAAACTCGTCGTCCTGACGGTCTCACCGCCACCCAGCTTGCGACCCGGTGATCAGGCAACCCTGGGGCGCGGCCACTTGGCACTCCGCCGGGGTTCGTCACAGTCACCCACTACGGTTGGCGGCAGGTCTCGAGACGCAGCGCATAGGGGGTCAAGTGACGGACGGGCTAGGGGGCACGACGGACCCGTCTGCCCTCGAGAACCAGGTACGCCTACGGCTCGAGGACCTCGTCCCTGGCGCTTCCGTGGCCGGCCTCGCGGGCCCCCACGCAGTCGATGTAATCGCTGTGCAGTGGCACGGGGCCAACTTCGTGACCGTCACCTACCGCGACCATGTCGGGGCACCAGCGCAGGCGGTTCTGGGGCGCGATCACGAGCCCCGAATGAGCCTGGCGACGGCTGGACAGACGCGGGCCTTCGACGGCGATCCCGAGTCGTGGCGACTGGCGGCCGAGGCTCTCCGAATCCGGTACGCCGCACTCTTCGACCCCATGCTGGCCATCGCCACGAGCGATCTCGAACCGCTGCCGCACCAGATCAAGGCCGTGTACGGCGAGCTCCTGCCACGGACGCCGCTGCGATTCCTTCTCGCCGACGACCCCGGTGCCGGCAAGACGATCATGTGCGGTCTGTACATCAAGGAGCTGATGCTCCGCGGCGACCTCGCGCGGTGTCTGATCGTCGCACCCGGAGGCCTGGTCGAGCAGTGGCAAGACGAGCTCTGGGACAAGTTCGGGCTGCGGTTCGAGATCCTGTCACCGGACGCTGATCGAGTCCGGGCTCGACGGGCAGGTTTTCGAGCAGCACCCGCTGCTGATCGCCCGCATGGACCAGCTCTCTCGTAACGAAGACATCGCCGCGATGCTCGAGCGTTCCGACTGGGACCTCATCGTCGTCGACGAGGCGCACCGCATGTCCGCCCACTACTTCGGTGCTGAGCTCAAGACGACCAAGCGCTACCAACTCGGTCAGCTTCTCGGCCGGATCACTCGTCACCTCTTGCTCATGACCGCAACGCCGCACTCGGGAAAGCAGGAGGACTTCCAGCTGTTCCTGGCGCTGCTGGACGGCGACCGCTTCGAGGGCCGCTACCGCGACGGCGTGCACACCGTGGATCCCGGTGACCTCATGCGCCGCATGGTCAAGGAAGAGCTCCTGACGATGTCGGGGACACCGCTCTTCCCCGAGCGTCGCGCCTACACGGTCCCGTACGAGCTCTCAGACGCTGAGCAGGACCTCTACGAGGCGGTCACGCAGTACGTGCGCGAGGAGATGAACCGCGCCGACCGGCTGAAGGCTGAAGGCGAGGGTCGCCGGGGCAACACTGTCGGCTTCGCACTGACGGTGCTGCAGCGCCGGCTTGCCTCGAGTCCGGAGGCCATCTTGCGCAGCCTCGAGCGGCGCCGCGACCGTCTGGAGAAGCGTCGTCGAGAGATGGCAGCGGTAGCCGCCGGCGGCTCGGCGAACGAACTGCCGCTGCAGCGTCGCCTGGGTGATCTGCTGGGCCGTGATGCCGAGGAAGGTATCGATGACCTGGAGGACTTCGACCCTGCTGAAGCGGAGGAGCTCGAAGAGGACGTCGTCGATGCCGCGACGGCAGCGCGGACGGTGGCGGAGCTGCAGATCGAGATCGCTCAGCTGGGTGATCTGGCGGAGCTTGCGCGGCGCGTACGCAACTCCGGCACGGACCGGAAGTGGACCGAACTGCGTTCGATCCTGACGGACAACGAGTTGGCCGTGGACGACGCCGGCAACTTGCGGAAGATCATCGTCTTCACCGAGCACCGGGACACACTCAACTACCTCGTCGACCAGATCCGGACCCTGCTTGGTCGCGACGACGCGGTCGTGGCGATTCACGGCGGGGTGCGCCGCGAGGAGCGCCGCAAGGTCCAAGAGCGCTTCACGCAGGACAAGGATGTGCGGGTCCTCGTCGCGACGGATGCGGCTGGCGAGGGCCTCAACCTTCAGCGCGCCCACCTGATGGTCAACTACGACCTGCCCTGGAACCCCAACCGGATTGAGCAGCGGTTCGGTCGTATCCACCGCATCGGCCAGACCGAGGTCTGCCACCTGTGGAACCTGGTCGCCGTCAGACACACGCGAGGGGGAGGTCTTCGCACGGCTGCTCGAGAAGATCGAGCAGCAGCGAGAGGCATACGCCGGGAAGGTCTTCGACGTCCTCGGCGACGCTTTCGAGAACCAGCCCCTGCGGGACTTGCTGTGGCAGGCCATCCGGTACGGAGACCGTCCCGAAGTGCGCGAGCGTCTCAACACGGTCATTGACGCGACCGTCGGTGAGGGCCTAGATCGTCTGCTCGCCGAGCGTGCGCTCAACCACGACGTGCTGTCCGAAGCAGATGTCGACGAGATCCGCCGGCGCGTGGAAGATGCCCAGGCCCGTCGGCTTCAGCCGCACTACATCCAGGCATTCTTCCTCACTGCCTTCGCGCGACTCGGCGGTCGCATCACGCCGCGCGAGGCCGGCCGGTTCGAGGTGACCCACGTACCTGCGGACATTCGGGATCGGGATCGGCAGATCGGCAATGGCGCCCCGGTGCTCCCCAAGTACGAACGAGTGACATTCGAGCGAGACAGGATGCATGTCGCGGGAACGCCTCGAGCCGACCTCTTCGCGCCGGGTCACGCACTCCTTGATGCTGTCGTGGACCTCACCGTCGAGCGCAACCGTTCGACGCTCAAGCACGGGACGGTCTTGATTGATCGGGCGGACCCTGGCGAGACGCCTCGGTTGCTCGTTGCAATGACCCAGTCCATTCGAGACGGACATGATCCGTCACGTACCGTTTCAAAGAGATTTGACTTCGTCGAGCTCACTCCGGACGACCAACTCCGCCAGGCAGGGCCAGCCCCATATCTCGATTATGAGCCCGCTTCGGGCGACGAAGTCGACATCGTTTCGCGGGCAGCTCAGGATCCATGGCTGGCACGAGGCGCCGATGGTCTTGCTGTGGGGTGGGCCATCGAGCATTCCCTGGCGGATCACTACCGCGATGTCGTTGGTCGCGTGCTGCCCTTGGCTGCGAAGGCCAGAGATCAAGTGCGCCAAAGGCTCACCAGCGAGATCAACTACTGGGATGCGCGGAACGCGGAGCTATTGGATCGCGAGGCCGCGGGACGAGAGCTCAAGATCCGACCGGAGACCGCCTATCGCCGCGCGCGTGACCTAGAACGCCGCTTGGAAGGTCGGCTGGCGGACCTGGAGATGGACGGCCGCCTCACGGCTGAACCCCCGGTTATGGCTGGGGCAGCACTCGTGATTCCTCAGGGACTCCTAGAACGACTTGCTGGTCGGCGTTCCGAGCCGGTTGCTCACTACGCCCGCCAGACAGCTGAAGTCGAGCGGCGCGCGGTGGACGCGGTTCTCGCCGCGGAGGCGAGACTCGGGCGGACCGCACAGGAAATGGCACACAATCACCCGGGCTATGACATCCGTTCGACGCCACCTGACGGTCCGGTCATCAGGCTCGAGGTGAAGGGCCGGATAAGCGGATCGGACGACTTCGTGATCACGAGGAACGAGGTCCTCACTGCCAAGAACCTCGGCGAGAACTACCGGCTTGCGCTGGTGGACGTAAGCCCGGAGGGACATGACCATGACCAGGTGCGATACCTGACACATCCGTTCGACTCCACGGGCACTGACGATTTCAGAGTCACGAGGTTCACGCTCAACTGGTCCAGAACCTGGGCCGAAGGAGGTGCTCCGCGGTGACTACACATAAGCGGAAGTTGATCGAGGTTGCACTGCCGCTTGAGGCGATCAACCGTGAGTCCATTCGGGAGAAGTCGATTCGCCACGGGCATCCCTCGATCCTTCACCTTTGGTGGGCGCGCAGGCCCCTAGCCGCGACTCGCGCTGTCGTCTTCGCACAGATCGTGGATGACCCGTCTGAGAACCCGTCCGAGTTTCCCACTGAAGAAGCTCAGGCAGTTGAGCGCGCCCGCCTACTGGCACTACTTGAGCGCCTTGTCGTCTGGGAGAACAGCATGGACCCTGCTGTCCTAGAGGAGGCGCGTCTTGAGATCGCCAAGTCTGCAGGACCGCATCCGCCTACCATCCGAGACCCGTTTGCAGGCGGGGGTTCCATCCCGCTCGAGGCCCAGAGGCTCGGGCTAGACGCTGTTGCGTCCGACCTGAACCCCGTGGCAGTGCTGCTGAACAAGGCACTAGTCGAAGAGCCGCCTCGGTGGATCGGTAGTGCGCCTGTTTTCCCGGGCGCGGTCGATGAACGAATGGGAGATTGGCCGTGGCTCACAGGGCTGGCCGAGGATCTTCGTAGGTACGGAGAGTGGCTCACCGCGGAAGCCGAATCTCGTGTTGGCCAGTTCTACCCCGATGTCACGCTGGCTGATGGTTCGTCCGCACAGGTGCTCGCCTGGATCTGGGTTCGAACTGTCGCCTGCCCGAACCCGGCCTGCCAGGTGGAGCTTCCCCTTGCGAGCACCTGGTGGCTGTCCAACACGAAGAGACATCCAACGTGGATCGAGCCGACGGTAGTAGATGGGCGATTGCACTTCGAGGTTCGAGATCGAGGTGCGGGCCCGACCAAACCGCCTAAGCAGGGTCGGGGCGCGAAGTTTGAGTGCCTCGTCTGCGGCGACACAACGACCGACTCCTACGTCAAGGCGGAGGGCATGTCGGGCCGAATCAGCGCTCGGCTGATGGGGATGGTCGTTCAAGGGGGTCGGCAACGCCACTACGTTGCGACCTCGGCCGAGCAGGAGTTGGCCGCAGCAATCGAACGACCGAGCGATGCGCCGGACGTATTCATGTCGGAGAACCCACGGTGGTTCTCGCCGCCGGCCTTCGGACTCCGCTCGTTCTCGGACTTGTTCACTAGCCGACAGTTGGTCACCCTCGGCGCATTGGCAGATCTTGTCGCCGAGGCAACAGTGCGGATCTCGGAAGACGCCGTGAAGGCTGGACGGGATCAGGATTCCGCAGATGCTTATGCCACGTGCGTCTCGCTCTACCTCGCCTTGGCCGTTTCGCGGATTGCGGACATGAACAACTCGTTCGTGCAGTGGTCGAACACCCGAGACCAAGCAGTCCACCTCTTTGGTCGTCAGGCGATTCCCATGGTTTGGGACTACGCAGAGGTGAATCCGTTCGCCCGCGCGGCTGGCGACTTGCGCGTCGCCACCAACTCGCAAGCCCGGGTGCTCGACGGCTTGCGACCTGCGGGACACGGTTCGGCACAGCTGCTGGACGTTCGCGACCTAGCGAGCAACGTGGGTGGTGGGTTTGTGATCGCTACAGACCCGCCCTACTACGACAACATCGGGTACGCAGACCTTTCGGACTTCTTCTATTTGTGGCTGCGTCGAAGTCTGCGCGGGCAGTTCCCGTTAGAGACAACCACCATTCTCACTCCGAAGGACGCCGAACTCATCGCGTCTCCGTTCAGGCATGGCGGGCGGGAGGGCGCTCAACAGCACTTTGAGTCGGGGCTGGTGGCAGCCTTCGCGCAAATGGCAAAAGCCCAGGATCCGAACTACCCGTTGACGCTCTTTTACGCCTTCAAGCAGACAGAGACAGACGCGGATGGCATCGCGTCTACCGGCTGGGAGACGATGTTGAACGGTCTTATGCACGCTGGTTTGTCGGTCTCCGCGACTTGGCCGATGCGGACCGAACGAGACCAGGGGCTCAAGACCGGTACGAATGTCCTCGCGTCATCGGTCGTGCTCGCCTGTAGGCCGAGATCTGCGAGTGCAAAGGCAACCACTAGACGCGGGTTGTTGGGCTCGCTGAGAGAGTCCTTGCCAGGCGCGCTCCGAGCCCTGCAGCAGGCTTCGATTGCACCCGTGGATCTCGCTCAGGCGGCCATCGGACCAGGCATGGCTGTCTTCTCGTCGTTTGCGAAGGTTGTTGAGGCAGACGGATCAGACATGACTGTCAGGACGGCGCTGGCTCTGATCAACCAGGTCCTGGATGAAGTGCTTTCCGAGCAAGAAGGCGACTTCGACGCGGACACGCGATTCTGCGTCAAGTGGTTTGCACAGTTTGGTTGGAATGAGGCGCTGTCTGGAGAGGCAGACGTGCTTGCCAGAGCTGCCAACACCTCTGTGGACGGCCTGGTTCGGGGCGGGGTCTTTCGCGCGGTGGCTGGGCGGGCAGCTCTCGTCGCCCCGGAGGACCTGAGCGAGAACTGGGATCCCAACACGGACTATCGGATCAGTGACTGGGAAGTCGTGCTGCGACTTGCGAAGAGTCTGGATCTGGACGGCGCCGAGGCTGCGTCTTCGCTCATGATCGAGTGTGCCAAGAGGGTGGATCTCGACACGGCTAAGGAACTTGCCTACTTGTTGTTCAGCCTCTCGGAGAAGAAGGGATGGGCGCAGTCCGCTTTGCTCTTCAACGCGCTCGGAACCTCCTGGTCGGACTTGAACTCGGCGGCTCGGCGAGTGCCCGCGCCAGACGGTCGGGAGCAAGCCACGTTCGCATTCGACGACGATGAGTAGCGGGAACTGGGGAACAGGATGGCGTTGAGCAATCGGGATCGCATCGGGCGAGCCTTCGAGCAACTGGCGTTGGGCCTCGGCCCGTTTGTCAATGCACGGATGTCCGGTGCGGTGCCAGACGGCACCGACTGGGTGGCCGTGATTGAAGCTCGCGACCAGGCGAAGAACGGCGGCAACAAGAGGTTCTCGATATCCGATCCTTCATTCTTGCTCAAGGTGGTCACGGAGGATTGGCGAGTCTTCAAGGACCACCTTTCGCGCGTGGAGCAGTCCTTCGCCTCTGAGTTGCGGGATGTACGAAACCGCTGGGCACACAACGACGCGTTTAGTGGCGACGACACGTACCGTGCATTGGACACGATGGAGCGGCTTCTGACCGCCGTCGGGGCGCCCGATCAAGCGGATGAAGTACGGCAACTTCGACTGGATCACCAGAAGGCTGCCTTTGAGTCAGACACGAAGAAGCGGATCAGGCAGCAGGAGTCGGTCGTCACCGTTACTGGCACAGGGCTGGCGCCATGGCGCGAGGTGATTCAACCCCACCATGACGTGGCAACGGGGAACTTCTCGGCCAGTGAGTTCGCGGCCGACCTGCACATGGTGGCGCATGGCGAAGGAGCCGCTGAGTACGTAGACCCCGTGGAGTTCTTCAGGCGCACGTACCTCACTGCCGGACTCAGCGAGTTGCTCAACCGAACCGTTGCCAGGATGGGCGGGGACGACAATGCATCTCCGATCATCAACCTGCAGACCAACTTCGGGGGTGGCAAGACACACTCGATGCTCGGCCTGTGGCACCTCCTGTCGGGGGTTCCTGTTCGAGTCGTTTCCGCAGGAGGTCCAGGACTTGGTGGCCGGCCGGGAGTTGCCCCCCAAGGTTCGTCGGGTGGCTCTCGTGGGGACACATATGTCTCCGGGGTCGGCGAGTCGAAAGCCGGATGGGACCGAGGTCGCCACGATCTGGGGTGAACTCGCCTGGCAGTTGGGGGGAGCTGAGGGTTACGCCCGTGTCGCCGCCGATGACCGAGCGGCGACAAGCCCCGGGGACGTTCTCCGTGACCTCGTTGCTGCCTATGCGCCCTGCCTAATCCTGATCGATGAATGGGTGGCGTATGCCCGCCAGCTGTGGGGTCGCGAGGATCTGCCAGCCGGTACGTTCGATACCCAGTTCACTTTCGCGCAGGCGCTTACGGAAGTGGTGAAGACGGTTCCGGGTGCCATGCTGGTCATCTCGATTCCGGCCTCGCACGACCCCGATCGGGACGGAAACTCAGGTGGATCGGCTCTTGAAGTGGGCGGTCCAAACGGGCAAGAAGCGTTGCAGCGACTACAGAACGTCGTCCGCCGCGTCGCAGATCAGTGGCGGCCTGCTTCTGCTCAGGAGTCGTTTGAAATCGTGCGTCGGCGGCTGTTCGAGGAGCCGAACGCCGAATCACGCGACCAGATCGCAGCGACGGCAAGGGCTTTCACGCAGTTCTACGCGAGACACACCGGTGAGTTCCCGCGGGAAGTGATCGACCCTGCCTATGAGGCCCGGATCCGGGCCGCCTACCCGATTCATCCCGAGCTGTTTGACCGGCTTTACGAGGACTGGTCGACACTCGATCGCTTTCAGCGCACCCGTGGCGTCCTGCGGCTAATGAGCTCTGTCGTTCATCAGTTGTGGGTGGCGCAGGACGCTTCGCCAATGATTCTTCCGGGCACGGTGCCGCTCGATTCGGCGGCCGTAACGAGTGAACTGACGCAGTACCTACCGGACTCGTGGAAGCCGATTCTGGATACAGACATCGACGGCGTCGGTTCGACGCCGGTGCGCATCGATACCGAGCGACCGCTCTTCGGCGCCCGGGCCGTCACTCGTCGGCTGGCTCGATCGATCTTCATCGGTGCGGCGCCCACGCTGAAGTCCGCACACCGTGGCGTCGAGCGCCCTCGCCTCTGGCTTGGGACCGCCGTGCCCGGGGACACCGTCGGCAACTTCGGGTCGTCGCTTGATCTGTTGTCGCAGCGGGCTACCTACCTCTACGCCGAAGGGCAATCGATACTGGTACGACACGCAGCCGTCAGTGGCCCGCACTGCGGCCGACTTCGCCGACGGCCTTCGGGATCGACCGGAAGAGGTCGTGGGCGGAGATCATCCGCGACTCCGCGCCGGACGAGGGACGTTACCTCGGTGGGTTCGTCGGCGTTCACATCGCGCCGGACGGAACCGGCGACATCCCGGACTCCGAAGGGGTCCGGCTCGTCGTTCTGCACCCATCGCAAGCGCATAGCCGAGGAGACGAGGAATCGGCGGCCCTCCGCTTCGCACGCGAGGCGTTCGACAAGCGTGGTACCGGCCAGCGGATCAACCGAAACATGCTCATCTTCCTCGCGCCAGACGGCAAGCGGCTTGAGGAACTCGATACGGCGGCACGGGATTATCTCGCGTGGGACTGGATCTCGGATCGGGTCGACGAACTCAACCTGTCGCCTCAGCAGGCGAAGCAGGTGGAGGTCAACAAGGCGCGAAGTGACGAGACCGCATCCGCTCGCATCGCCGCGACCTACTACTGGGTCCTTGTGCCCGAGCAGCCGGACCCGATGGCCCCGGCGTGATTTCCGTCGAGAAGGCGGAGGGAGCAAGCGAGCGTCTTGCGTCGCGAGTGACGGACAAACTCACCCGAGCGGGTCTCTTGACGTCCTCCATCGCGGCGCGCAGTTTGCGGCTGGATCTGGACCAGAAGTTGAGTTCGGTGTGGGATACCGGGCATATACGCGTTGGCGAGCTGTGGGGCTACTACTGCAGGTACCCGTATCTGACGCGTCTGCGTGATCGGAGCGTCCTGGACGATGGTGTCTTGTCCGTTCTGTCGGATATCACCTGGGAGAGCGAAGGCTTCGCTCTCGCCGATGGGTTCGACGAGGCGAGCGGCAAGTACACAGGTCTGGTCCTCCCGAGCGGTGACGCTCGCTCTGGTCAAATCACCGATGCCACGCTGCTCGTCACACCGGCGGTAGCGGCGAGGCAGGTGAAGGAAGAAGACAAGGCCACGCTTGAGGTGTCCACCTCCCAAGAGTCGGAAGTCGATCCCGCTGAGCGTGGTGTCACGACTCCGATACCAGCGCAGGTGCACAATGTGCGCTTCTTTGGCGTGTACAGAGGTGGACCCCGAGCGCTATGGACGCGATCTCACACGCTCTGAGTCAGGAGATCCTTCAGCAGCTGTCAGCGGTGGACGGCGTCGAGCTGGCAGTGTCGGTGGAGGTCCATGCGCGATCGGAGGCGGGGTTCCCGGATGACAAGGTCCGGATCGTCTTGGAGAACGCCCGGACACTCAAGTTCGAGCAGTCCTCGTTCGAGGACGAGTGAGCTGACACTGCTATGCCGCTGAATCCTCTGTTCTCGACGTATCGCGCAGGGGAGAATCGCGTCACGTCTTCCCTGATCGCCGTCTTCGAGCGCATCGACATCCACCTGGTGGAGCGGATCGTCGCGGCGGCGCTCGCCGAGACGACGGTCACCATGCTGACATTCACCAACCAGGCAACGAAGCCTGGCCCTGGCACTCACACCGTTCCGGATGCCGCGATCAGTGCCAACTTCCGGTGGCTGTTCGAGGTCAAGACGGTCCGAGGCAAACCTGACCAAGGACCAACTGTTGGGTCACCTCGAACACCTCGACGGCACGTACGCCGATGAGCGACTCCTCGCCGTGACGCCAGACGCCGTGCAGCCAGCCGTGATCGAGGCACTCAACGATCCAGAGAGTTGCGTGGACGAACTTCGCGTCCATTTCGGATGCCATCGATGCGTTCTAGCGGATCCGACTGAACTCGCGGGAGAGCGAACGGAGTTCCTGCTCCGCGAACTTCAGGCTCTGTTCCGAGCGGACGGCTTGCTGGACTTCGACGACGTCGTGATCGTCGCCGCGCGAGCTGCCTATCCGGAGTACCTCCATAGCGCGGCGTACATCTGTCAGTCAGGTCGCAGCTTCCAGGCAGGGATCGGACATCTGGGCTTCTACGCCGACGGCGAGATCAAGCCACAGATCGCCTCGATCGGATCGGTGCACGACCAAGTGCTCTTCACCCGGGAGAACGCGGAGCACCTTGAGTCGACCGGAAAGGCGGACGACAAGCGGATCGCCGTGCTCATCCGATGGGCACTTGCTGAGCACCGGCGCGTACCCGGGACAGCAGTACAAGGTGTTACTGCTGTCCGCGTCCGGATGACTCGGGGACAGTGCTGCTGGCGACAGGTATCAAGAACACGACTGTGTCGGCATCGGGGAAGACGTCGGCCTGGACGCAGAACCAGCGTTACGCACGTCTGTCGGTCCTCATGACGAATCCGACCACGACGGGTGAGCTCGCGAGCCGGATCACCGCCGGGGGAGACCCAGCTGGCGTCATGAACGCGTGAACGTGTCGTGACTGACAGCATCGACACCGTTCCTCCTGCCGCAGGTGCACCGGCACGCGATCTCGTCAGGCGCATGCAGCAGCTTGAGCGACAAGCGGCCGACGTTCTCGATGTTGAGACGTCGACCGTGGCCCGCGTGTCGTCGTCGTACCAACAGCTGCGTGCGCAGATGGTCCGTCGTGAGTTGTCGAACATCCCCGTCGACAGGCTCCGCGAGGCGACGGATGGTCGTCTTAGATTGGGAGCGCTCGAGAAGGCCGGCTTTCGCACTGTCCTGAGCGTTTACGAAGCGGCACCGGCTCGCCTCGAGATGGTGAACGGTGTCGGATCACAGACAGCGATGCAAGCCCATGCAGCCGCGCGACAGATCGCGGCCGCAGTCGAGCACGCTCTCAAGGTGCGCGTGGATCTGGACCCCAGCAACCCCAGCTCGACTGCGCTGCTGACTGAGCTCCGTGCACGCGAGGCTGTCCGAGCGGGCCGTGCGTCCGGTCCGCGATGTCTCGGTGCGCCTCACGACCGAGTTGCCCGCAATCGTCTCTGCGGCCTCGCTGACGCGAAACCGATTGAGGATGTTCTTCTCGAGCAAGTCCCGTAAGACAGAGGCGCTGGCCGCGCTTGCGAAACTCGATCAGTGGAGCGCCTGGGCCGACTCGTCGGCTGTTGGCACGAGCCTTGAGAAGGCCCTCGACTCGAGTCGCGGCCCAGCCGTGAGTAGCGCGGCCGTGTGGAAGGACTTCGAGCGACGCTCTCCGGAGTACTACGGACTCCTCGGTGAAATCGTCGACCTCAGACTCGATGTGGCAGCGGCACAGGGCTTCCTGCCGAGCGAAATCGTGGCCGCCGTCAACGAGCAGCAGCTCGACGACACCTTCCGCACAGTGTCATTGCGTGGTTATCAGTCGTTCGGAGCGCGCTTCGCGCTCGTCCAGAGGCGAGTGATCCTTGGCGACGAGATGGGACTCGGGAAGACCATCCAGGCCATCGCCACTGCGGCGCACCTCAAAGCACTCGGAACCACTCACTTCCTGGTCGTTTGCCCCACCAGCGTTCTGATCAACTGGTCGCGGGAGATCTCCTCCCGAAGCAGCATGAAGGCGTACGCACTGCACGGCGCAGACCGATCGAGGAATCTCACCAACTGGATCAAGTGGGGCGACTTCGCGGTCACGACCTACGAGTCTCTTCGTTCCCTTCAGGTCCCCCCGAACGTCACCGTCGGGCTCCTCATCGTGGACGAGGCCCACTACGTGAAGAACCCCGACGCTCAGCGGTCGCGTTCGGTCGCGGCGTGGGCATCGCGCACGGACCGGGTCTTGTTCCTCACTGGAACTCCGATGGAGAACCGCGTCGATGAGTTCCGAAACCTGGTGGAGTACCTCCAACCCGGTCTCACGGCTCGAGTACGCGGTAGCCACGCCGTCGCCGGCCCGGACGCATTCCGACAGTCGGTTGCTCCCGTCTACCTGCGCCGCAACCAAGAGGACGTACTGACCGAGCTCCCCGAGCTCGTCCAGGTCGACGAATGGACCGAGTTCACACATGCGGACAAGAACGCCTACTTGGAGGCATTGTCGGAAGGCAACTTCATGGCCATGCGCCGTGCAGGCTTTGCGGCGACGGACCCACGTTCATCAGCGAAGCTGAGCCGACTCATGGAGATCGCTGACGAGGCCGGAGACAACGGACACAAGGTCGTCGTCTTCTCGTTCTTCCGAAACGTGCTCAGCACGGTCCACTCGTCGTTGGGGTCACGGGCCATCGGCCCGCTCGCCGGCGACGTCCCCGCGCCGAAGCGTCAGGCTTTGGTGGATCAGTTCACAGCTGCCAAGGGTCCAGCTGTCCTGGTTGCCCAGATCCAAGCGGGCGGAGTGGGTCTGAACCTGCAGGCCGCGTCAGTGGTCATTCTGTGTGAGCCGCAGGTCAAGCCGACCATGGAGGAACAGGCGATCGCTCGGGCGCACCGTATGGGTCAGTTGCGGTCAGTGCAGGTCCACCGACTTGTTGAATGCGGACAGCGTGGACCAGCGGATGCTTGAAATCCTGGACACCAAGCGCAGGCTCTTCGACGACTACGCCCGACGTAGCGACATCGCCGAGAAGCGCGCCAGGCGCCGTCGACATCTCAGAAGTCGAACTGGCCCGTCAGGTTGTGGCCGCCGAGCAGGAGCGCTACGCACGGGAGTTGATGGAGGTCCTGGCACCGCCGGTAGTGCGAGGTGGGCCACCGAATGACAGGCCCGGAGTACCTCGACGGCGGGCATATCGGGGGCAATCCAGTGGGTAGCGTTCGGATGGGCATACGACACTCAGTCGCATCGCATGACGAGCTGTTGAGGACGGATCCGAGCAGGATCGACACGGTGACTAGCGGGGCGTTACCTGCGTGCGAGATCTGGTCACGGCGCGGAGCGCGTCGCGCACTTCGGCGTGAATATCTGCTTGAACGGATGTAGCGAGCTCGATCGAAACCGCCAGCCCATACCGCACGGGTTCAGCGATGCGTCCCGCGTCGACTCGGCAATCGACCGCAACCGAAACGGAGTCCCCGGTCGTGAAGGCGAGCGCGCGGTTGCCTTCGAACACTTCGTGTTGAACCGTGCCTCGGCGGGCAGCGGGATTGGTCACGTCGACCCCGGTTGCTCCCAGATCTTGGCCCGGAGGGTGAGCTCGTAGCCGGGCCTGGCGGTGGATCCGGGAACGGGTGTTCACTGGAGAGATCCAGGCCAGAGTGAGAGTCAGGCGTCTCCATTCGGTGATGGCCGCCAGTGATCCAGGGAGCGGGAGCTGGAAGACATGTCGCTGACCGTCTGTGATGGATCCCGCACCGACCAGCAGGACGTTGTGGGTCGACGCGGTAGCGACTCGATCGGGATCCAGCACTCCGTATCCGAGTAGTTGGGGGAGTAGTAGCTGACCCGAAGTTCCGTCGAATTCGATCGCGTCACGGAGCACGTCCGCTGCGTCGCCCCAGAGGGCACCATGGACGAGCAGCGCCTTAACAAGCGACAGGATGATACTGAGCGCCGGGCAATGGCGAGTCCTGCGGATCGGTCGTCGGGCTTTCGAGCAAGTCAAAGACTCGGGATGCCATGTGACTGGCTAGTGCTGCAGCGTTGCTCGTCCCGTGCAGGTAAGAAGTTCCCCTTGTCCCTCCGCCTGGAGATGGCGCCGCCACGAGAACGCCGGGACCGGTCGATGGGTGCTGAGCGCCGACGAGATCAACGTCGTCGATCCCAGTCATTGCCGGAGGCACCCGAAGCATCTGGCGTCCTCCGGGCAACAGGACCTCCGGCTTCACTGACCGCCGGAGCCCTCCGCCTGTGGCTCCGTAGAGTGCGGGAAGCCCGCGCCCGATTCCATCGACCACTGTGCCGACGTTGGGCGCCGTCGAGGCGTCATCGTGCGTGGCGCCCACTGTGAGCACATTGATCGCTTCGGCGGGCGACAGAAGCCGCCGGAGTCTCACCTGCTCATATTGGCCCTGAAGCAGCGTGCGTTGGAGCGCATCGGGATCCTGCAGGGCATCGAAGGCGACGGTGAAACGGGTGTCGTGGTTGCCGGCGCTGACTACTACGAGAACGTTGTATTTGTGGCTCAACCAGTCGAGAAGCTTCGCCAATGGGCTGAGGTGACGGGTGAACGCGCGCACGGGATCACCAATGGAGAGATTGACGATTCGAACCGATGGCGCGCTCGGTGGATTGGTGCCGTCGCCTTCGAAGATGCGCACGAATGAACGATGTACAAGATCAACTAATAGCTGATCCGGGATGACCTGTTCCACGTCGGCTGCGAAAGGGTGAGGTTGCAGAACCGGTCGCACGTAGAGACTCGTCGTTAGTGGTGCTTTAGGGCTCGAGAGGTCCCCGTGACAGATAATCGAGGCCATGGCCGTGCCGTGCATCTGTTGCGCGTTCGTGTACAAAGCAGCGATGCCGTCTGGATCATCGATGATCAGCCGGCCAGTGAGAACATCGTGGTTCGCCATCGGGGCGCCATCGAGCAGAGCGACCCGCGGCGCAACCGTCGGAGGCGCCGGCAGGGCAGCGGCGTCGAATCCGTCAGGTTGGGACTCCACCGCCCGGTATGCCATCGGCACAGCGGGTGAGACGAACATGACGGACTCCGACCGGAGGATCTCGATCGATCCGACGCCGTCGTCCAGGACGCTCTGCACCTGGCTGTAGGGCAGGTCCGCCAGGATCGCGTGGTAATCGATGCCCTCGATCACCGCCGATCGAATCACCGCGCCGCCGGAGCGACTAATGATCTGACGAACGTCTTGTTCCGCTGCCGATCGGGTCGCGCTCTGGGAACGAAACCAGAGCTCGACTTCGATACGAGCGCTCCCTGAGGCCCCCGTCACCGCGACGTCTTCGTTCCAGCGCTCCAGGAGACCCGTCTCTCTGACCCGGTCCTCTGGCCCCCAGAGCCGAACATCACGGAGGAGCCCGAAAGCAGCCTTGAGCGGAGCAGCGCCAAGCGGGAACGTAACGGACTGATCCTGCTGCCACAAGGCGAAGAGGCGGACAAGCTCCGTCACCGCTTGCGCGTTCGACATCACCAGATACAGCGTCTCGGGGATGCTTCGGTCGACATCCTCGCCGTGCTTGCCGACAAGTGCGAAGTTCTCGTCTGGCTCCCGCGGTTCTTCTTCGTACTCGGCCAGGAACTCGAGTCCTGGGATGTCCCGTACTGCTCGCATGAAGCCGTCGACAGTGCCAGCCAGGTCAAACACCACGACGAGCTCTGGATCGGGTGCTGCGGTTGTTGCTGACGCAGCGATCCGGCGATTGTCGAGGGCTTCGCTGAGCGCAGTGAAACGCGGAGTCAGCCGAGCGCCCTGCTGTGCGGCACTTGGTCGCCGCGGACCGGGCGGGAACTGAGGCGGTCCGGCGGGGATGGATCCAGCCGTCGGAGGAGCAAACGCCAGGATTGGTCGACCATCACTCATGCTTGGTGTTGAGCTCGCCACTGGTCCAGCCGTGTTCTCGCGATCTCGGGCAGTTGCCCGTTGGGTAGCGACAACACGTATCGCCGACGGACATCAAGCGCGAATTGTTCAAGCTCTGCGTAGCTCGCACCTGCCAACTTGTCGGCCAGAGTCCTTGGTGAGAGCCCTAGCTCCCCACCCAATCGAAGCGACAGTGTGGCGAGGAACTCAGTCGCCTCAACACGCGTGGGAGCCGGAAGCGGCAGACGGAGTTGGAATCGTCGCCAAGCCGCCCTGTCGAGTAGCTCGCCGTGGTTCGTGGCACAGACCGCCACTACATGCGAGGGAAGGCGGTCGATCTGGAGCAACAACGTCGAGACAACTCGCTTGATCTCGCCGGTCTCGTGCTGATCGGCCCGTTCCTTGGCGATCGTGTCGAACTCATCGAAGAACATGACACAGCGCCTGGTTCGAGCGAACTCAAATATCCGGTCCAGCCTCCCGGCGGTCTCACCGAGGTAGCTGGAGATGAGTCCTTCGTATCTCACTACGTAGAACGGAACCATAATCTCGGAGGCGATGGCCTCCGCGAGGGTGGTCTTGCCGTTGCCCGGCGGTCCCTCAAGCAGGAGCCGATTGCGCGGTTCCAAGCCGTGGCTTCGAAGCAACTCCGCCCGATGCTGTTCCTCGATGACTTCAGCGACGGCAGTGTGAACGATCTTGGGCAACCTGATGTCGCTGAGCCGCCGACGCGGCACAACCTCTTGGAGCAGGTCGGTGACGGAGCGGGCCACCTCATCGCGCCCGCGCACTTCTGTTGACCCAGATGTCGTGATGAGCGCTGAGAGCCGGTCGGCGACCAGATGGTGCTGGTTGCTTCGTTCCTCGGCGATGATCGCTTCTACGAGCACACGGAAGCGCGCATCGTCTCCTCGCCGTTGAGCCTCGACCAAGTCGATGATCAAGTCGGATCGCGCCACTGTCGCTCCCTAGCCTCGCCTGACTGGTCCAGCCTAGGCGAGGGCCGACCCCTTCGGCCGCGCGACGCGATCCGTCGCCTTCAGTCTTCTCGACGGTGCATGGGGCCCCGCCGACGCCCCTCCGCCCACGCTGCCGAGCAAGCGGGAGGACACAGCGCTCGGGCTCAGTTCACGATGCCGAAGAGGCGCGCCGCGCTACCACCGTTGACCCGACCCAACGGGACGACCCGGGGAACGGGCGTCGTCACCTTCGGGCGCTCGAGACAGGAATCGTGGCCTACCTCGCCTGCGGCTGGCCCGCGCAGGATCCATCTCCGTTCATGATCATTTGGATCAGTGAGTTAGCCGTGCATCCGTGGCTCGCCTCAGTTGTGGGGCTTCGTCAACGGGCTATCTCTCAACCGCGTGATGGCCCGTCCGTGGGAGCCCCGTGGGAGAACGTGGGGCAACTAGGGGTCAATGAGCGGTCCCAGGGGACATTGTCCACGGGCCGCGTCGGGGGCCTAAAATGGGAAAACCCCTGCTCAGCAGGGGTCTCCACGGTGGAGCGGGTGACCGGGATCGAACCGGCATGGCCAGCTTGGAAGGCTGGGGCTCTGCCATTGAGCTACACCCGCGTGCGGGGCGCGAGGCCCTGCGCGGGACATCATTCCACGACCGGGGTCGGAGGCCGAACGGGCTCGGCGGCGGGTCGGGGGACCGGTGGCCGGTCGTCTAGACTCTGTGCGGCGCCGCGGGGCGTAGCGTAGTGGCTAGCGCGCCTGCTTTGGGGGCAGGAGATCGGGAGTTCGACTCTCCCCGCCCCGACTGCGGTCGGGGTCCTGCACCCGGATCCGCGCGGTCGACGTCCTCGGACGACGGCCGCACCGCGCGCCCATCGTCACCGCCGGTCGACGATGCCGACCTGCCTGCCCGACCCCGCGGGACGCACGACCCGCGGAGCCACCCGATCCAGGAGCAACGATCCCCGTGAAGAGCGCTGTCGAGACCCTCTCGCCCACCCGGGTGAAGCTCACCGTCGAGGTGCCGTTCGAGGAGCTGCAGCCAGCGCTCGACGCCGCCTACAAGCGGATCGCCGCCCAGATCCAGGTGCCCGGCTTCCGCAAGGGCAAGGTGCCCAACCGCGTCATCGACCAGCGCGTCGGCCGCGCCGCCGTCCTCGACGAGGCGCTCAGCGACGCGGTGAACACCAACCTCGACAACGCGCTGCGCGAGAACGAGATCAAGCTGCTCGGCCGCCCCGAGGTCGACATCGCCGACTTCGAGGACGCCACGCCGCTGTCGTTCACCGCCGAGATGGACGTCGTGCCCGGAGTTCGAGCTCCCGGCGTACGACTCGATCGAGGTCACCGTCGACCCCGCCGAGGTCACCGAGGCCGACGTCGACGAGCAGCTCGACGGCCTGCGCGGCCGCTTCGGCTCGCTGAGCACCGTCGAGCGCGCCGCCACCACCGGCGACGTCCTGCTCTTCGACATCACCGGCGCCAAGGACGGCGAGACCATCGAGGACCTCGTCGCCACCGCCCTGAGCTACGAGCTCGGCACCGACGGCATGCTGCCCGGCTTCGACGAGGCGCTCGAGGGCGCGTCGGCCGGCGACGTCCGCACCTTCACCTTCGTCCCCGAGGTCGGCGAGCACCAGGGCACGGACATCGAGGTCACCGTCACGGTCTCCGGCGTGCGCGAGCGCGAGCTGCCCGACGCCGACGACTCCTTCGCCCAGCTCGCCAGCGAGTTCGACACCATCGACGAGCTGCGCGACGACCTGCGCACCCGCCTCGGCCGCGTCAAGCTGCATGGAGCAGGGGTACGCCGCCCGCGACAAGGTCGCCACCGCGCTCATCGAGTCGGTCGACGTGCCGATCCCCGAGGGCGTCATCGCCCAGCAGGTCGACGACCACTTCGCCGACGGCCACGGCGACGACGACCACCGCGCCGAGGTCGAGACCCAGACCCGCGAGTCGCTCAAGAGCCAGCTCATCCTCGACCGCATCGCCGAGACCGAGAGCCTGTCGGTCTCCGAGGCCGAGCTCTCCTCCTGGCTCGTGCAGCAGGCGCCGCGCTACGGCCTCTCGCCCGACCAGTTCGCGCAGGAGCTCGTCAACGCCGGCCAGGTGCCGGCCGCCGTCGCCGAGGTGCGCCGCGGCAAGGCGCTCGCGCACGTCCTCGAGCACGCGCGCATCGTCGACACCAACGGCACCGTCATCGACCTCAGCGCGCTCGACGAGTCGCTGGGCGACGACGACCACGAGGGTCACGACCACGAGGGTCACGACCACGACGACCACGAGGGTCACGACCACGACTGACCTCTCGCTCGACCCGGGCGGAGCACGCCCGATCACGCCTACGGCGAACACCCCCGTGCCCGGGATGGCACGGGGGTGTTCTGTGGTTAGGGTCGCTGAGCGAGAGACAACAACGAACGCAGGAGGATGACCGTGAGCGGTACCTGGACCGATCGAGGGCCTGGTGGCGGCGGACTGGCCGGCTACGCCGACTCGATCAAGGAGCGGCTGCTGCGCGAGCGCATCCTCTTCCTCGAGGGCGAGGTGCGCGACGAGATGGCGAACGAGATCGTCCGCCAGCTCCTGCTGCTCTCCGCCGAGGACCCCGACAGCGACATCTACCTCTACGTCAACTCGCCCGGCGGCAGCGTCTCGGCGGGCATGGCCATCTACGACACGATGCAGTTCGTCAAGAACGACGTCGCCACCGTGGGCCTGGGCATGTGCGCGTCGATGGGGCAGTTCCTGCTCACCGCCGGCGCCCCCGGCAAGCGCTACGCGCTCAAGCACGCCCGCGTGATGATGCACCAGCCGCTCGGCGGCCTCGGCGGCGTCCAGTCGCTCGTGCAGAAGCAGGCCGAGCAGATGCTGCTCATCAAGAAGCAGATGGCCGAGCTCATCGCGCACCACACCGGACAGCCCGTCGAGCGCATCGTCGAGGACTCCGAGTGGGAGAAGTGGTTCTCCGCCGAGGAGGCCAAGGAGTACGGCATCGTCGACCACGTCGTGACGTCCGCACAGGACGTCTCCGGCGGCGGCGGCACGGCCTGACGACGGATACGGAGACATGACGATGAACCAGTTCCCCATGCCGTCGGGCCTCGGACGCCTCGCTGCGGAGGCGCGCTACGTGCTCCCGCAGTTCGAGGAGCGCACCGCCCAGGGCTACAAGCGGTACGACCCCTACTCGAAGCTGTTCGAGGAGCGCATCATCTTCCTCGGCGTGCAGATCGACGACGCGAGCGCCGACGACGTCATGGCGCAGCTGCTGTGCCTGGAGTCGATGGACCCCGACCGCGACATCTCGATCTACATCAACAGCCCCGGCGGCAGCTACACCGCCATGACGGCCATCTACGACACGATGCAGTTCGTGAAGCCCGACATCACCACGGTGTGCCTCGGGCAGGCGGCCTCGGCCGCGGCGGTGCTGCTCGCGGCCGGGTCGGCCGGCAAGCGCTACGCCCTGCCGCACGCCCGCGTGCTCATCCACCAGCCCTACACCGAGGGCGGCGGCCAGGGCACCGACATCGAGATCCAGGCCAACGAGCTGCTGCGCATGCGTACCGAGATGGAGGGCATCTTCGCCCGCCACACCGGTCGCGAGGTCGAGCAGGTCCGCAAGGACATCGAGCGCGACAAGATCCTCACCGCCCTCGACGCCGTCGAGTACGGCATCGTCGACTCGGTGATCCCGTCGCGCAAGGCCTCGGCCAGCGCCTCCTGACGACCTGATGCAGCTGGTCTCATACCCCGGCTGACCAGGCACGACGCCCGTCCCGCACCCGTGCGGGGCGGGCGTTGCGCTGTCGGCGTAACGACCCCGCCACCCGTGTTTCCGATCCTGTGTCGCGGCCCCGAGCGGGGTACCGTCATCGGTGTCGGCCGAGAGGGCGTGCCGACGCGCGCACCGGTATCCCGGTACGCCGGACGAGAGGACGACACACGTGGCGCGAGTCGGTGACGGCGGCGACCTGCTCAAGTGCTCGTTCTGCGGGAAGAGCCAGAAGCAGGTCAAGAAGCTCATCGCAGGCCCTGGGGTCTACATCTGCGACGAGTGCATCGACCTGTGCAACGAGATCATCGAGGAAGAGCTCTCGGAGTCGAGCGACCTGCAGTTCGACGAGCTGCCCAAGCCGCGCGAGATCTACGACTTCCTCGACAAGTACGTCATCGGGCAGGACGCCGCGAAGAAGGCGCTCTCGGTGGCCGTCTACAACCACTACAAGCGCGTGCAGGCGGGTGCCGGCGCCGAGCGCCGCGCCGACGACGCGGTCGAGCTGGCCAAGTCCAACATCCTGCTGCTCGGCCCCACCGGCTCGGGCAAGACGCTGCTGGCGCAGACGCTGGCGCGCATGCTCAACGTGCCGTTCGCCATCGCCGACGCCACCGCCCTCACCGAGGCCGGCTACGTCGGCGAGGACGTCGAGAACATCCTGCTCAAGCTGATCCAGGCCGCCGACTACGACGTCAAGAAGGCCGAGACCGGGATCATCTACATCGACGAGATCGACAAGGTCGCGCGCAAGAGCGAGAACCCGTCGATCACGCGCGACGTCTCCGGCGAGGGTGTGCAGCAGGCGCTGCTGAAGATCCTCGAGGGCACCACCGCGTCGGTGCCGCCGCAGGGCGGGCGCAAGCACCCGCACCAGGAGTTCATCCAGATCGACACCACCAACGTGCTGTTCATCGTCGGTGGCGCGTTCGCGGGCCTCGACAAGATCATCGAGCAGCGCATCGGCAAGAAGGCCCTCGGCTTCACCGCCTCGATGGACGCCGCGCTCGACACCAACCCGGGCAACGTCTTCGGCCGCGTGATGCCGGAGGACATGCTCAAGTTCGGCATGATCCCGGAGTTCATCGGCCGACTGCCGGTGTTCACCTCGGTCGTCGCGCTCGACCGCGAGGCTCTGGTCAAGGTGCTCACCGAGCCGCGCAACGCGCTCGTGCGTCAGTACCAGCGGCTCTTCGAGCTCGACAACGTCGAGCTCGAGTTCAGCACCGACGCGCTCGAGGCGGTCGCCGACCAGGCGATCCTGCGCGGCACCGGTGCCCGCGGGCTGCGCGCGATCATGGAGGAGGTCCTCCTGTCGGTGATGTACGACGTCCCGAGCCGCGACGACGTCGCGCGGGTCGTCATCACCGGCGAGGTCGTCCTCGACAACGTCCTGCCCACGCTCGTGCCGCGCGACGCGACCCCGCCGCGCCGCGAGCGCCGCGAGAAGAGCGCCTGAGGCTCAGCCACCCACCACGGCCGCGCGCACCGCGGTCGCGGTGTCGGCCGCGGACTCGGCCGAGGTCGGCTTGAGCACCGTCACGGAGCCGAAGGTCGCCTCGTCGGCCCAGAAGCACAGCGACGCCGGGGCACCGGACACCACCGTGGTGCCGCAGCGCATCTCGCCGCCGGCGCTGACCGGGGTCGTCGTGATGTCGGTGACGACCGCCGAGGTCGCGCCCTGGAACCCGGCGAAGGCCGACGGGATCGCCGACGCGCCCACGGGGGTCGCGCTGCTCCACGCGATGACCGTCACGGCCGGCGTGGTGCCGGTGCCGTAGACCGCGCTGACCGGGCCGGTGAGCCCGGGCAGCGTGCTGCCCGTGACGGCCTGGGTGAGCGCGGCCGCCGGGGCGCCGGTGAGCTTCGTGTAGGGGCCGACGCTCGCGGGCGTCGTGAGCGCCACCGGGTCGGCGGCGGCAGGGGCGCTGACGGGCGGGACCACCGGCGCGGCCGCCGGCTCGGCGGAGACCAGGAATCCGGGCCACACGAACGCGGCGACGGCACCGGCGACGGCGACACCACCCACGGCTGCGAGCAGCACCAGCGGGCGGCGCGACGACGGCGCGGACTCGGGGTCGCCGTCCTCGTCGGTGTCCTCGGCACCCGCCACAGGGGTCGCCTCGGTCGGCGTCGTACCGGCGGCGTCGGTCGGCTCTGGCGCGGGGAGGTCGGCGACCGGGAGGCCGGCGGGCTCCGGGGCGGGCAGCGGCTCGAGCTGGGGCACGGGGGCGGTCAGGGCGAGGGCGAGCTCGGGGTCGATCGGCGCGCCGGTCGGGGCATCGGCCTCCAGGGCAGCCTCCTCGGCCGCCTCGGCGAGCGCCTCGTCGTGCGCCTGCTCGCGGAAGTCGCTGCCGGGGAAGTCCCAGCCGGCCCGCATCGGCCCGGGGCCGTTCGTGCCGAGGGGCAGCGGGGGAGCGTACGGCGACGCCGGAACGGTCTCGGCGGCCATCTCGGCCTCGAGCGCCGGCCCGCCGGCCATGACGAGCGCCTCAGCGGGGGCGGGTGCCTCGACCGGGGGTGCCGGGGGCGCGACGTCGGCGGGGTCGGGCTCCGGGGCGATCGGACCCGCAGGCAGCGCCCACTCCGGCAGGGGCACGCCGGGGAGGATGGTCGCCGACCGGCCCTCGTCGTCGTGCTGCGGAATCAGTGTCGCCACGTCGATCACCCCGAACGAACCCGGGCGGCCGACGCGAGTCGTCGGCCGTCTCCTGATCGGTGGATCGACCGGTCACCCGCACCACTTGAGCCACATCACCCTCAGTGATCGACCGCGCCGACGACCCACGATGAATGTGCCGTGGACCTCACCAGGTGAGGTCCACGGCACATTCAACGCAGAAATGTCAGGCCGGGGGGTCGCTGAGGGTGACGGTGACGGTGAGGGGGGCGTCGCCCTCCTCGAGCACGAGATCGGCCACGCGGCCGGCGGCGCTGAGGTCGCCGGCGGCCAGGCGGACCCGCTCCAGCGCCTCGGCCGGACCGTTCACGACGGCGGACGCGACGTCGACGCGCATCGAGACCTTGGCCTCGCTCTTGGCCTTGCGGATGCCGCGAGAGCACGCCCGCCACGTCGCCGACGATCGCTGCGTCGCCGGTGGCACCCGCGAGCTCGTCGACGTTCGGCCACGAGGCGCGGTGCACGCTGCCCTCGCGCCACCAGCACCACACCTCGTCGGTCACGAACGGCAGCACCGGCGCGAACAGCCGCAGCTGCACCGAGAGCGCCAGCGCCAGCGCGGCCTTCGCCGAGGCGGCGGCCTCCGGACCGCGACCGCCGTACGCGCGGTCCTTCACCAGCTCGACGTGGTCGTCGCAGAACGACCAGAAGAACGTCTCGGTCAGCTCGAGCGCGCGGGCGTAGTTGTAGTCGTCGAACGCCGCGGTGGCCGCGGTCACGACGTCGGCCAGCTCGGCGAGCATCGCGCGGTCGAGCGGGTCGGTGACGATCGGCCGTGTCGTCGGGCAGCGCCGCCCCGAGACCCAGCACGAACTTGCTCGCGTTGAGCATCTTGATCGCCAGCCGGCGGCCGATCTTCATCTGCCCCACGTCGAACGCGGTGTCGGTGCCGGGGCGGCCGCTCGCCGCCCAGTAGCGCACCGCGTCGGAGCCGTGCTCCTCGAGCAGCGCGAGCGGCGTGACGACGTTGCCCTTGGACTTGCTCATCTTCTTGCGGTCGGGGTCGAGGATCCAGCCGCTGATCGCCGCGTGCGTCCACGGCAGCGCGTCGTCCTCGAGGTGCGCGCGCACGACGGAGGAGAACAGCCAGGTGCGGATGATGTCGTGCGCCTGCGGACGCAGGTCGAACGGGAAGACGCGCGCCGAGCAGGTCCTCGTCGCGCTCCCAGCCGCCGGCGATCTGCGGCGTGAGCGACGAGGTCGCCCACGTGTCCATGATGTCCGGGTCGCCCATGAAGCCGCCGGGCACGCCGCGCTGGTCCTCGGTGAAGCCCGGCGGGCACGTCGGAGCTCGGGTCGACCGGCAGCGTCGTCCTCGCGCGGCAGCAGCGGCTCGTCGTAGACCGGCGTGCCGTGCTCGTCGAGCGCGGTACCAGACCGGGATCGGCACGCCGAAGAAGCGCTGGCGCGAGATCAGCCAGTCGCCGTTGAGGCCCTCGACCCAGTGCGGTGTAGCGGGCCTGCATGTACGACGGGTGCCACGTGATCTGCGCGCCGCGCGCCACGAGCGCGCTCGCGCAGGTCGCTCGTCGCGGCCGCCGTTGCGGATGTACCACTGGCGCGTGGTGACGATCTCGAGCGGCTTGTCGCCCTTCTCGTAGAACTTCACCGGCTGCGTGATCGGCCGCGGGTCGCCCTCGACGAAGCCCGGCCGCGGCGAGCAGCCTCGACCATGCGCTCCTTGGCGGTGAACGACGTGGCGCCGGCGATGCGCGGCGTACGCCTCGCGGCCCGGCTCGGTGGCGAGCCACTCGGGCGTCTCGGGCAGGATCCGGCCGTCCCAGCCGATGATCGGGCGGGTCGGCAGCTGCAGCTCGCGCCACCAGGTGACGTCGGTGGTGTCGCCGAACGTGCAGATCATCGCGATGCCGGAGCCCTTCTCCGGGTCGGCGAGGTGGTGCGCCACGACCGGCACCTCGACGTCGAACAGCGGCGTGCGCACCGTGCTGCCGAACAGCGGCTGGTAGCGCTCGTCGTCGGGGTGGGCCACGAGCGCGACGCAGGCGGCGAGCAGCTCGGGGCGCGTCGTCTCGATGTACACGCGCGTGCCGTCGGCGGCGGGGAAGCCGATCCGGTGGTACGCGCCCTCGCGCTCGCGGTCCTCGAGCTCGGCCTGCGCGACCGCGGTGCGGAAGGTGACGTCCCACAGGGTCGGCGCCTCGGACTGGTAGGCCTCGCCGCGGGCCAGGTTGCGCAGGAACGCGCGCTGCGACGCGGCGCTGCGAGTCGCGCGTCGATGGTCTGGTAGTTGTGCGACCAGTCGACCGACAGCCCGAGCCGGCGCCACAGCTGCCTCGAAGACCTTCTCGTCCTCGACGGTGAGCCGCTCGCACAGCTCGACGAAGTTGCGCCGCGAGATCGGCAGCTGGTTCTTGCCGGGCTCGGCCGGCGGCTCGAAGCGCGGGGTCGTAGGGCAGCGACGGGTCGCAGCGCACGCCGTAGTAGTTCTGCACCCGGCGCTCGGTCGGCAGGCCGTTGTCGTCCCAGCCCATCGGGTAGAAGACCTCGAGCCCGCGCATGCGCTGGTAGCGCGCGATGCAGTCGGTGTGGGTGTAGCGAGAACACGTGGCCCACGTGCAGCGACCCGCTCACGGTCGGCGGCGGGGTGTCGATCGAGTAGATCTCGCTCGCGGGTCGCGGTGCGGTCGAAGCGGTAGGTGCCCTGCGTCGGCCCATACCTGCGCCCAGCGCTCCTCGAGGCCGTCGATGGTCGGCTTCTCCGGGACGCGCGAGTCGGGCGCAGGGGTGCTCATGGCGCCCAATCCTAGGGAGTCGAGGACCGTGCTCCCGCACCCGTTCTCGCCCGCCGCGGTCCGACGCCGACGCCGGGCTCGGGCAGCGCGTGACGGGACGACGGCGACCGTGCTCGCGGCGCCGCGTAGGGTTGCCGCGTGGATCCCCGGGACGAGCTCGCCGACCTCCGCCGCGGTCTGGGTCCCCAGGACCCCGCCGCCGACGAGTACGACGCCGACCCGGACTCCGGGCTCGGCTCGGCCTTCGACGACGCGCCCGTCGAGGACGGAGCCCGCCGCGCTCCCGCCGCTCGACGACGACGCGGCCGACGCGCTGCTCGACCGCTACCTCGCGGTCGAGGCCGACCTCGCGACCCGCTGGCCGGAGAGCATCCTCGAGCCGACCCTCGACCGCGATCCGCGGCGTGGTCGACCTGCTCGGCGACCCGCAGACCGCCACCCCGGTCATCCACCTCGCCGGCACCAACGGCAAGACGTCGACCTCGCGCATGGTCGAGTCGCTGCTGCGCGTCGTTCGGCCTGCGCACCGGCCTGTTCACCAGCCCGCACCTGCACTCGGTGCGCGAGCGGATCCGCCTCGACGGCGAGCCGATCGACATCGAGCGCTTCGTCGCGCATCCACGACCGACATCGCGCCGTACCTCGGGCTCGTCGACCGCCGCAGCGTCGAGGCGGGCGGCCCGCGGCTGTCGTACTTCGAGGTGCTCACGGCGATGGCGTTCGCCACGTTCGCCGACGCCCCGGTCGACGTCGCGGTCGTCGAGACCGGGCATGGGCGGCACCTGGGACGCCACGAACGTGGCCGACGGCCAGGTCGCGGTCGTGCTGCCGGTCGACATCGACCACGCCGAGTACCTCGGCCCCGACGTCGCGACGATCGCCGGCGAGAAGGCCGGGATCATCAAGGACGGCGCCTCGGTCGTGCTCGCCCACCAGGCGCTCGAGGCCGCCGAGGTGCTGCTGCGCCGCTGCGTCGAGGTGGACGCGACCGTGGCGCGCGAGGGCGTCGAGTTCGGCGTGCTGCAGCGCCAGGCCGCCGTCGGCGGGCAGGTGCTGACGCTCCAGGGGCCCGGCGGCGTGTACGACGACGTGTTCGTGCCGCTGCTTCGGCGCGCACCAGGCGCTCGAACGCGGCCGTCGCGCTCGCGGCGGTCGAGGCGTTCCTCGGCGGCGGCGAGTCGCAGCTCGACCCCGACCTGGTCCGCGCCGGCTTCGCCGACGTCGCGCTCGCCCGGCCGGCTCGAGGTCGTCCGCCGCGGCCCGACCGTCGTGGTCGACGCCGCGCACAACCCGCACGGCGCCCGGGCGCTCGCCGAGGCGATCGCAGGACGGCTTCGACTTCACCTCGCTGGTCGGCGTCGTCGCCGTCCTCGCGGACAAGGACGCCCGCGGCATGCTGCAGGCGCTCGAGCCGGTGCTCGTCGAGGTCGTCGTCACCTCGACCTCGTCGCCGCGCGCGCTCGACGCCGACCTGCTCGCCGAGGTGGCCGTCGAGGTCTTCGGCCCCGACCGCGTGGAGGTCGTCCCGCGGCTGGCCGACGCCCTCGACACCGCCATCGAGCTGCGCCGACGAGGCCGCCGCCCAGCTCGACGGCGGCACGGGCGTGCTCGTCACCGGCTCGGTCGTCACCGCCGCCGAGGCCCGCGCCATGCTCGGCCGCGGCGAGGCGTGAGGGTCCTGCCATGAAGGTGCTCGCCCCTGCCGTCCTCATGCTCGAGGCGATCGCCGTCGCCCTGGCGATCCCCGTGGCGGTCGACCACCTCGGCCCGCGGCGCCGCCGCCGGGTGGGTCCTCGCCGTGATCGCCGTCCTCCTGGTGCTCGGGGCGGGCATGGCCCGTCGCCCGTCCGGGATCGCCGTCGGCTGGGCCCTGCAGGTCGCGGTGCTGGCCTCGGGCCTGCTGGTGCCGGCGATGTTCGCGCTCGGCCTGATCTTCCTGGCCGTGTGGATCGTGGCCCTCGTGTACGGCGGCAAGGCCGACCGGGCCGCCGCGCAGAACCGCGCCGCGGCCGCAGCGGCCGAGGCCGGAGCCGCCCGCCCCGGCGGCGGCCGAGGAGCCTCCCGCGAGCCGATAGACTGGCCCGCGTCGCCGCACCTTCGAGCGCGACCCCCGCACCCCATTCCCCAGGAGCACACCCGTGTCCGAGCGCACCCTCGTCCTCGTCAAGCCCGACGGCGTCGCCCGCGGCCTGGTCGGCGAGGTGCTCTCGCGGATCGAGCGCAAGGGCTTCCGCCTCGTCGCCCTCGAGCTGCGCACGCTCGACCGGGCCACCGCCGAGGCGCACTACGGCGAGCACGCCGAGAAGCCCTTCTTCGGCGAGCTCGTCGACTTCATCACCTCCGGCCCGCTGCTCGCCGCCGTCATCGAGGGCCGCGAGGCCATCGCGTCGTGGCGCACGATGATGGGCGCCACCGACCCGGCCAAGGCCGCCCCCGGCACCATCCGCGGCGACCTCGCCACCGTGATGAGCGAGAACGTCTCGCACGGCTCCGACTCGCCCGAGTCGGCCGCCCGCGAGATCGCGCTGTTCTTCCCCGGCCTGGCCTGACCCCCGTCCCGACCCGCCCAGGTCGGGACATCTCGGACGTCGCCGCGGCGACGTGAGCCCGCTCACGTCGCCCGCGGGGGCTCCGCTCCTCGGACGCCGACGTGGACGAGGCACCCCCGCAGCGCCGTACGATGGGCACTCAGTGCTCGGTCGGCATCGTCGCCGCCGTCGGTAGTTCCCGCACGATCTGCACCGGAAGGCTTCCCCGCCCCATGGCCAACAACATGTCGTTCATCGGTCGTGACATGGCCGTCGACCTCGGCACCGCCAACACGCTGGTCTACGTGCGTGGTCGCGGCATCGTGCTCGACGAGCCCAGCGTCGTCGCGATCAACAACACCACCGGTGGGATCCTGGCCGTCGGCGCCGAGGCGAAGAAGATGATCGGCCGCACGCCGGGCAACATCGTCGCCATCCGCCCGCTCAAGGACGGCGTCATCGCCGACTTCGACACCACCGAGCGCATGCTGCGCTACTTCATCCAGAAGGTGCACAAGCGCCGCCACCTGGCCAAGCCGCGCCTCGTCGTCTGCGTGCCCTCGGGCATCACCGGCGTCGAGCAGCGCGCGGTGAAGGACGCCGGGTACGCCGCCGGCGCCCGCAAGGTCTACATCATCGAGGAGCCGATGGCCGCCGCGATCGGCGCCGGGCTCCCCGTGCACGAGCCGACCGGCAACATGGTCGTCGACATCGGCGGCGGCACCACCGAGGTCGCCGTCATCTCGCTCGGCGGCATCGTGACCAGCCTCTCCATCCGCGTGGGCGGTGACGAGCTCGACACCTCGATCATCAACTACGTGAAGAAGGAGTACTCCCTCATGCTCGGCGAGCGCACCGCCGAGGAGATCAAGATGGCGATCGGCTCGGCGTTCCCGAGCCCGGACGAGCCGCACGCGGAGATCCGCGGCCGCGACCTCGTCACCGGCCTGCCGCGCACCGTCGTCGTGACCGCCGAGGAGATCCGCCGCGCGATCGACGAGCCGGTCAACGCGATCGTCGACGCCGTCAAGACCACGCTCGACCGCACCCCGCCGGAGCTCTCCGGCGACATCATGGACCGCGGCATCGTGCTCACCGGTGGTGGCGCGCTGCTGCACGGCCTCGACGAGCGTCTGCGCCACGAGACCGGCATGCCGATCGTCATCGCCGACAACCCGCTCGAGTGCGTGGCGCTCGGGTCCGGCAAGTGCGTCGAGGAGTTCGAGGCGCTGCAGCAGGTCCTCATCGCCGAGCCGCGCAACTGACGCACGTACGCTTGCGCCCGCGACGCCTCGGCGCCGCGGGCGCACGCATGACCAGGCACGTGCGATCTCGGTCGAGCAGGGAGACAGCACCCGATGAGGGACAGCCGGCGTACGCGGACCGTTCTCGGTCTGCTGCTGCTGGTGTCGCTGACCCTCGTCGTGCTGAGCCTGCGCGGGGGCGGTGACGGCGCCCGCGACACCGCCAACGGCATCTTCGGGCCCGGTCGAGAACGCGGCCAGCGCCGTCGTGCGGCCCATCCGGGACTTCATCGGGTCGGTCTCGTCGCCTGGGCACCAAGGACCAGCAGATCGACGACCTGCAGCGCCGCAACGACGAGCTCACCAACCAGCTCAACACCAGCGACAACGCCCGCCGTCGCGCCCAGGAGCTCGACGACCTGCTCCGCCTCGCGGGCGCAGGGCAGTACACGACCGTGCCGGCGCAGGTCGTCGCGTTCGGTCCCACGCAGGGTTTCGCCTGGACCATCACGATCGACGCGGGCAGCACCGACGGCGTCAAGCTCGACCAGAACGTGGTCAACGGCCAGGGCCTCGTCGGCCGCGTGATCCGGGTCGGCCCGGCCACGTCGGTCGTGGCGCTGCTGGTCGACGCCACCGCGACCGTCGGCGCGCGCATCGAGAACTCCGGCGAGGTCGGCTTCCTCAACGGCACCGGCGACCCCCGGGTGCTCGAGCTGCAGCTGCTCGACCCGTTCGCGCCGGCGCAGGTGGGCGACCGGCTCGTGTCCTTCGGCGTACGCGGCGGCGCCTACGTCCCCGGGATCCCGCTGGGCACCATCACGGAGGTCGCCGGCACCCCCGGCCAGCTCACGCGAGTCGCGAAGGTGACGCCGTTCGTCGACGTCACGACCCTCGACCTCGTCGGCGTCATCACCCAGGCGCCCCGCACCGACCCGCGCGACGCCGTGCTGCCGCCCAAGCCGACCACGAGCCCCACGCCCGCCCCGAGCGGCAGCGGGACGCCGTCGCCGAGCGCCACGCCGTCGCCCGGTTCGAGCTGATGGCCGCCGTCCGCTGGCTGCTCGTCGGCGCGCTCCTGGTGACCGCCACGATCATCCAGCTCACGGTGCTGCCGCTGCTGCGCCTGCCGGGCGCCGTGCCGGACCTCGTCTGCGTCACCGTGGTGGCGCTCGGCCTGGCCGCCGGGCCCGTCGCGGGGCGCTGCGGCCGGCTTCGCCGCCGGACTGCTCCTCGACCTCGTGCCCCCGGCCGACGGCATCCTGGGCCTGAGCGCCGTGGTGCTCGTCGTCGTCGGCTACCTCGCGGGCCTCCTCGGCGCCGACCAGGACCGCTCCCCGCTGGTCACCGTCGGGCTCACCGGCGCTGCTCGCCGCCGGGGCCGTGCTGGGCCTGGCCATGGTGGGCGGGATCGTGATCGACCCCCGCGTCACCTGGGACCGCATCCCGATGCTCCTGCTCACGCAGGCGGCGTACGCCGCGATCCTGGCGCCCTTCGTGGTGCCCGGCGTGGGGGCGCTGTGGCGCCGCGTCGACCCGCCGCCGCCGCGGTACGAGGTCGGTCGCTCCTAGCGCCTCCGGCGTGGGATGCGCCACCGCCCCCGCACGAGACGGGTGGGCGGGCGCCGTACGCCGGGTAGCCTGGTCGACGTTCCCCGGTGTCGTGCGTCACCTCCGGGAACCTGCCCCGCCTGCCCCTCGTCCACGGGTGGAGACACCTGTGCGACCCGCCCTCGATCCCGTGCTGGAGACCTGACCTGTGAGCGAGCGGTCGTCCTTGCGCCTCGCGGTGCTCGGCATCCTGCTCGGCTCCCTGCTGCTCACGATGGTGGGCCGGCTGTTCTTCCTCCAGGTCGTCTCCGCCGACGTCTACACGCAGCAGGCGTCCGACAACCGGATCCGCGAGGTCGTCAGCCCCGCCACCCGCGGCCTGATCCTCGACCAGGCCGGCCGCCCGCTCGTGGCCAACCGCACCTCGCTGGTCGTCAGCGTCGACCGCACCGAGATCGGCAAGCAGAAGGACGACGGCAAGGCCGTGCTCACGCGCCTGGCCAAGGCGCTCGGCACCACCTACACCGCGCTGAGCTACAAGCTCGAGCTGTGCGGCCCGACCGCCCACGAGAAGCCGCCGATCTGCTGGAACGGCTCGCCCTACCAGCCGATCCCCGTGGCCAAGGACATCTCGCAGGCGCTCGCGCTCACGATCATGGAGAAGCGCTCGGACTACCCGGGCGTCACCGCCGGCCTCGAGGCCGTGCGCGAGTTCCCGGCGCCGTACGGCGTCAACGCGGCCCACCTGCTCGGCTACCTCGGGCCGGTCAGCGACGACGAGCTCGCCGCGCAGAAGGCTGCGCGCGAGGCGGGCCAGACCCTGCCGCTCGAGTCGACGCTGCGCCGCACCGACCTCGTCGGCCGGGCCGGCCTCGAGGCGGAGTACGACGAGGCGCTGCGCGGCATCCCCGGCATCAAGCAGCTCGCGGTCGACCAGTCCGCCGCGGTCGTGGGCACCGTGGGGGAGACCGACTCGAAGCCCGGCGACTACGTCGTCACCAACATCGACGCCCGCTTGCAGACCGTGGTCGAGAAGCAGCTGCTCGCCGCGGTCGAGCGCGCCCGCGCCACCGACGCTCGCACCGGCCCCGGCAAGTACAAGGCCGACTCCGCGGCGGCCGTGGTGCTCGACGTGACCAACGGCCACGTGCTCGCGATGGCGTCCTACCCCTCCTACGACCCCGCGGTGTGGGTCGGCGGCATCAGCTCGAAGGAGTACACCGCCCTCACCGCGAAGAAGGCCAACACGCCGCTGCTCTCGCGCGCGATCCAGGGCCAGTTCGTGCCCGCGTCGACGTTCAAGATCGTGTCGGCGGCCGCGGCGCTCGCAGAACGGCTACACGGCGTACGAGACCTACCAGTGCCCGGGCGTGCTGCAGGTCGGTAACCGCAAGTTCTCGAACTTCGAGGGCGAGTCGCCGGGACCGGTCGACCTGGCCAAGGGGCTCGCGGTCTCCTGCGACACGATGTGGTACGGCATCGCCGACACGTTCTGGCGCAAGGACGGCGGACTCGAGCCGGTGGCCAAGCCCAAGGACCCGTTCGAGAAGATGGCCAAGTCGTTCGGCTACGGCAAGCGCACCGGCATCGACCTGCCGAGCGAGTCGCGCGGCCGCGTCGGCGGACGCGCCTTCAAGACGGCGCTCAACGAGCAGCTGCACGACGCCTGGTGCCAGCGCGCGGTCACCGGCTACCCCGAGGTCGCCAAGACCGACCAGAAGCGCGCCACCTATCTCAAGGCCCTGGCCAAGGAGAACTGCGCCGACGGCGGCGTCTTCCGCATCGGTGACGCGGTCAACCTCTCCATCGGCCAGGGCGACACGGTCGTCACCCCGCTGCAGGTGGCGCAGGCCTACGCCGCGCTCGCCAACGGCGGCACGATCTACCAGCCCCAGGTGGCCAAGGGCATCGTCGGCAGCGACGGCAAGGTGGTCTCGCTCATCAAGCCGAAGGTCACCGGCAAGCTGCCGGTGAGCAAGGCGCACCTCGCGTTCCTGCGCGACGCCTTCTCCCAGGTGACGAGCAAGCCCTACGGCACCGGCTACAACGCCTTCCGCGGCTTCCCCCTCGACCAGATCCCGGTCGCGGCCAAGACCGGAACCGGTCAGGCGGCGCGCGCGGGCGACCAGTCGACGTCGTGGTTCGCCACCTTCGCGCCCGCGAACAAGCCCAAGTACGCCGTGGTCATGATGGTCAGCCAGGGCGGCACCGGTGCCGGCACCAGCGCCCCGAGCGTGCGCAAGATCTACGAGGCCATCTACGGCATCAAGGGCCGCACGATCGACCCGTCGCGCTCGGTGCTCGTCGGCGGCGCACCCAGCTCGACGCTCCCGACGATCCGCAAGGACGGCACGCCGGTCTACCCGGAGATGCCCAAGGCAGCCGCGCCGTCGACGCCGGCGGCAACGCCGTCCACCGGTGCCACGACGAGCACCGGGACTGCCACCAGCGGGTTCGCGCTGCCGGTGCTCATGCTCGGCGGGCTGCTCGGGCGTCGCGCGCGCCGCCGTGGCTCCGCCGTCGCAGGTGCCGACGAGGACGAGGTCGCCATGACGCTGGCGTACCCCTCGGCCGGGACGCAGGCACCGCGCCGCCCCGGCGGCTCGATGTGGCTGCGCAAGTACGACCTCACGCTGATCGCGTGCGCGCTGGCGCTCTCGCTGATCGGCGGGATGCTGGTGTGGTCGGCCACCAAGGGCAAGCTCATCGGGTTCGAGACCGACCCCGAGGCCTACCTGAAGAAGCACGTCATCAACCTCGTGATCGGCCTGGCCCTCGGCGCTGCTGGTCTCGCGGTTCGACTACCGGCTGCTGCGCGCCTACACGCCGATCCTGTACGTCGCCTCGATCCTCGGTCTGCTCGTCGTGCTCTCGCCGCTCGGCTCCACCATCAACGGCGCGAAGGCCTGGATCTCGCTGCCGGGCGGCTTCACGATCCAGCCGTCGGAGTTCGCGAAGATCGCGATCATCCTCGGGATGTCGATGATCCTCTCGGAGAAGCGCGACGCCGAGAACGAGCCGCGCGACATCGACGTGCTCTATGCGCTCGCCGTGGCCGGCGTGCCGATCGCGCTCGATGATGCTGCAGCCCGACCTCGGCACCGTGCTCGTCACGGTGTGCGCCGTCTTCGCGATCATCGCCGTCTCCGGCGCCAAGACCCGCTGGCTCGTCGGCCTGCTCGCCGGCGGCGCGCTGGTGGCGTTCGTCGCGCTCCAGGTCGGGATCCTCAAGCAGTACCAGGTCGACCGGCTCACGGCGTTCACCGATCCGACGAACGACCCGCGCGGCATCGGCTACAACACCCAGCAGGCGCGCATCGCGATCGGGTCGGGCGGGCTGTTCGGCACCGGGCTGTTCCAGGGCCCGCAGACCCAGGGCCGCTTCGTGCCCTACAACCAGACCGACTTCGTCTACTCGGTGGCGGGGGAGGAGCTCGGGTTCGTCGGCGCGACCGGCATCATCCTGCTGCTCGCGATCCTGCTCTGGCGCGCGATCCGCATCGCCGTGCGCGCCTCGGACCTGTTCGGCCGGCTCGTCGCCACCGGCATCGCGGTGTGGATCGGCTTCCAGGCCTTCGAGAACATCGGCATGAACCTCGGCATCATGCCGGTGACCGGCGTGCCGCTCCCGTTCGTCTCCTACGGCGGCACATCCATGTTCGCCAGCTGGATAGCCATCGGTCTCTTGCTCAACGTGCACCTGAGGTCGCAGGAGAAGTAGGGGAGAGGGGCTGCTCAGGCCTGCTTGGGCGGCAGTGTTCGCGCGAAGTCGGCGCCGATCCCCGTCCAGAACGACACCTGCTCGAGGTCGGTCAGCGCGTCGGGGCCGACCCGCAGCCACCCCTGTCATCGGGCGTCCGCGCATGACCGCCGGCTCCGCGGCCGTGGTGTCGACGAGGTCGTCGGAGCGCGCCGGGTCGACGCGCACCAGCGCACCGCCCTCCCCGCTCGCCGCGATCGCCATGTGCCCGTCGACGAGGAACGCCAACCCGCCGAACATCCGCTTCTCGGTGACCCCGGGCACCCCGGAGAGCGCCTCGCGCATGAGGTCCGCCAGCTCCACGTCGTACGCCACGGCGTCACGCTAGCGGCCGCAGCATCGAGACGGAGAGCTGCAGTACCCCGAAGCGGAGGAGGCCCGAGGTCGGGGATCCCGCCCGACGAAGGAGGGTGGGTCGCCGGCCGAGACGCGGTCGCCGCTCATCGACAGCGCGCGCACCGCTGGAACGGCGACCGCCTGGCCGACGAGCGGAGGGGTCGCCGACGACGCGGCGACGAACGAGCCGCGTCTTGGAGGCGAGGAGACAGCGCTCGGTCTGCGCGCTCTCGGTGCGCCGTTAGGATTGGCTCACTTCCCTCTCCGTACGTCGAAGGACTTCTCTGTGACCGTCGAGTCGGTGTTCCCGCAGCTCGAGCCGGTGCTGCCGCTGGTGACCAAGCCGGTCCAGTACGTCGGCGGCGAGCTCAACGCGGTCGCCAAGGACTGGGACGTCGGTCGCCGTGCGCTGGGCGCTGATGTACCCCGACGCGTACGAGGTCGGCGCTGCCCAACCAGGGCGTGCAGATCCTCTACGAGGTCTCAACGAGCACCCGGACGCGCTCGCCGAGCGCACCTACGCGGTGTGGCCCGACCTCGAGGCGCTGATGCGCGAGCGCGGCATCCCGCAGTTCACCGTCGACGCGCACCGCCCGGTCGGCGCCTTCGACCTGCTCGGGTCTCGCTTCTCCACCGAGCTCGGCTACACCAACATGCTCACCGCGCTCGACCTCGCCGGCATCCCGCTGCACGCGCGCGACCGCGACGAGTCGCACCCGCGTCGTCATCGCCGGCGGCCACGCGGCGTTCAACCCGGAGCCGATCGCCGACTTCGTCGACGCCGCCGTGCTCGGCGACGGCGAGCAGGCGGTGCTCGCGATCACCGAGATCGTGCGCGCGTGGAAGGCCGAGGGCCGCCCCGGCGGCCGCGAGGCGCTGCTGCTGCGCCTCGCCCGCACCGGCGGCGTCTACGTCCCGGCGTTCTACGACGTCGACTACCTGCCCGACGGCCGCATCCAGCGCGTCGCGCCGAACCGCCCCGGCGTGCCGTGGCGCGTGTCGCAAGCACACCGTGATGGACCTCGACGAGTGGCCGTACCCGAAGGCGCCGCTGGTGCCGCTGGCCGAGACGCGTGCACGAGCGGATGAGCGTCGAGATCTTCCGCGGCTGCACCCGCGGCTGCCGGTTCTGCCAGGCCGGCATGATCACCCGCCCGGTCCGCGAGCGCGCGACCGCAGGCGTCGGCGAGATGGTCGAGAACGGCCTGCGGAAGACCGGCTTCGAGGAGGTCGGGCTGCTCTCGCCTGACCAGCGCCGACCACTCCGAGATCGCCGAGCTCGCCAAGGGCCTGGCCGACCGCTACGAGGGCACCGAGACCGGCGCTGTCGCTGCCGAGCACCCGCGTCGACGCGTTCAACATCGACCTGGCCAACGAGCTGTCGCGCAACGGCCGCCGCTCCGGGCTGACCTTCGCCCCCGAGGGCGGCAGCGAGCGGATGCGCAAGGTGATCAACAAGATGGTCACCGAGGAGGACCTGATCCGCACCGTCACCACGGCGTACGGCAACGGCTGGCGGCAGGTGAAGCTGTACTTCATGTGCGGCCTGCCGACCGAGACCGACGAGGACGTGCTGCAGATCGCCGAGCTCGCGAGCCGCGTGATCAAGGCCGGCCGCGAGGTCAGCGGCACGCGCGACATCCGCTGCACCGTGTCGATCGGCGGGTTCGTGCCCAAGCCGCACACGCCGTTCCAGTGGGCCGGCGCAGCTCGACCACGAGACCACCGACGCGCGGCTGCACAAGCTGCGCGACGCGATCCGCACCGACCGCAAGTACGGCAAGGCGATCGGCTTCCGCTACCACGACGGCAAGCCCGGGCATCGTCGAGGGACTGCTCTCGCGCGGCGACCGCCGGGTCGGCGCCGTCATCCGAGCAGGCGTGGCGCGACGGCGCGCGCTTCGACGGCTGGAGCGAGCACTTCTCGTTCGACCGCTGGATGGCCGCGGCGCAGACGCGCGCTCGCCGACGCAGCCCGTCGACGTCGACTGGTACACCACCCGCGAGCGCGAGCAGACCGAGGTGCTGCCCTGGGACCACCTCGACTCCGGCCTGGACAAGGACTGGCTCTGGGAGGACTGGCAGGACGCGCTCGCCGAGGTCGAGGTCGAGGACTGCCGCTGGACGCCGTGCTTCGACTGCGGCGTCTGCGACCAGCTGGGCACCGAGATCCAGGTCGGCCCGACCGGCGATCACCCTGCTCGGCTGCCCGCGCTGCCGGTGCGCGGCGAGGGCTCGTCCCCGCCGGCGCGGCAGCAGCAGAGGCGCTGAGGGCTGATGGCGCGCCAGGCACCGGTCCGCGACGTCGCGCCGGCCGTCCAGCGGCTGCGCCTGCGCTACGCCAAGCGCGGGCCGCTGCGCTTCTCCACGCACCGCGACTTCCAGCGCGCGCTCGAGCGGGCGCTGCGCCGGGCCGGCGTGCCCGATGGCCTACTCGGCCGGGCTTCACCCCGCACCCGAAGATCTCGCTACGCCAACGCCGCGCCCACCGGCGCGGCCAGCGAGGCGGAGTACGTCGAGATCGCGCGTGACCGCGGCGCTGCGACCCCGAGACGGTGCGCGCGGCGCTCGACGAGGCCCTGCCGCCGGGCCTGGACGTGCTCGAGGTCGTCGAGGCCCGCAGCTCGGACCTCGCCGACCGGCTGGAGGCCAGTCGTCTGGCGGCATCGAGCTGCCCGGGGTCGAGCCGCGAGGCCGCCCGGGCGGCGGTCGCGGCGTTCCTCGCGGCCGACCCGTGGTCGAGGTCCAGCGCCTGACGAAGTCGGGCATGCGCACCTTCGACGCCCGCGGCCCGTCGTCCGCCTCGAGGTCCGCGACGCGCCCGGTTCGGGGCTCGACTCCGACGAGGGTCGGGCTCCGGCCCCTCCCTGTGCGATACTCGACCTGGTCGTACGGCACGTCACACCGTCCGTCCGACCCGACGACGTCCTCGCCGCGCTACGACAGGTGGCCGACCTCGTGCCGCCGGTCCCCGCCCGGGTGACCCGGCTGGCACAGGGGCCCCTCGCCGCGGACGCGAGCACCGGTCCCGCGACCCTCGCGGTGTCCGATCCGCTCGCTGCCGACCGCAGCTAGACCGAGTCGGCGCCCGTCCGGGCCCCGGCCACATCGGGGCACGTGCCGAGCGCATCCCACCGGCTTTCGTCGGCGGCTGCGGCTGCCGGCGCCTTGACCTCCGGGTGCGGCTCACCCCGCGCGGAGGTCGGAACTGGAGTACCCCGCGTGAGCGACGACTCGTCCACCCCCACGCACCGAGACCACCACCGCCCGCACCGCGCCGCCGCCGCGCGGCCGGCCGCCCCGCCGGCCCGCCGGCGGCCGTCGACTGCCAGCGAGACCGCCCAGCGAGGCCCCGGCCGCGGAGCGCCGGCCGAGGCCGCGCCGCGCCGCGAAGGCCGCCAAGGCCGCCGGCCAAGAAGGCCGCGAAGGCCCCGGCCAAGAAGGCCGCGAAGAAGGCTCCCGCCAAGAAGTCGGCCGCCGCCGAGCCCGAGCGCCGCCGCCGAGCTCGCCGCCGCCGACGCGCCCGTCGGTCGAGCGCCGCCCCGGCGCCGGCCAAGCGCACCCGCTCCCGCAAGGCCGCTCCCGGCGGTGCCCGCGTTCTCGGCCGCCGAGCGCCCCCGTGGCCGCCGAGGTCCGCCGAGGCCCCGGCCGCCGGCGATGCTCATGTTCCAGGCGCCGAGCGCGGCCGCCCGCCAGCGTCGACGGCGCCGCCGTCGCGCCGGCGTACCCGCGCCGCCGAAGGCCGAGGCCGCCCGAGCGTCGAGGTCGTCGAGGAGCTCGACGGACCGGACGCCGACCGTCGAGGCCGCCGACGACCGGCGGCCGACGCGAGGCCCAGGACGACCGCGACGACGGCGACGCCGAGGGCGACGACGACCGGCGGCGCCGCGCCGTCGCCGTCGCCGCGGCGGCCGTGGCCGCCGTCGCCGTGACCGGGTCCGACGCCGAGGGTCGGCGAGGACGCCGAGCGACGACCGAGCGGCGACCGCGAGGCCGAGGCCGAGGGCGACGCCGTCCGGCGACGCCGAGTCCGGCGCGGGCGACGACGAGGGCTCGAGCAGCAGCCGTCGCCGCCGCCGTCGCCGTCGCGGCGGCTCGGGGACGGCGACGACACCGCAGGACGACCCGCCGAACACCGTGGCCCAGGTGCGCGAGCCGCGCCAGCGCTCGGCGTCCTCGGAGATCACCTCGGTCAAGGGCTCGACCCGCCTCGAGGCCAAGAAGCAGCGCCGCCGCGAGGGCCGCGAGGCCGGCCGCCGCCGCCCGCCGATCCTCACCGAGGCCGAGTTCCTGGCCCGCCGCGAGGCCGTCGACCGCGTGATGGTCGTGCGCCAGCGCGACGACCGCACCCAGATCGCCGTGCTCGAGGACGGCGTGCTCGTCGAGCACTACGTCAACCGCAGACCGAGTCCGCGTCGATGGTCGGCAACGTCTACCTCGGCAAGGTGCAGAACGTGCTGCCGCGCATGGAGGCGGCGTTCGTCGACATCGGCCGGGGCCGCAACGCCGTGCTGTACGCCGGCGAGGTCAACTGGGACGCCGCCGGCCTGCGAGGGCCAGCCCAAGCGCATCGAGCACGCGCTGAAGTCCGGCGACCCGGTGCTGGTGCAGGTCACCAAGGACCCGATCGGCCACAAGGGCGCCCGCCTGACCAGCCAGATCTCGCTGCCCGGCCGCTTCCTGGTCTACGTGCCCGAGGGCTCGATGACCGGCATCAGCCGCAAGCTGCCCGACACCGAGCGCACCCGGCTCAAGACGATCCTCGCGAGGTCGTCCCGGAGGACGCCGGCGTCATCGTGCGCACCGCCGCCGAGGGCGCCAGCGAGGAGGAGCTGCGCCGCGACGTCGACGCGCCTGCCGCGCAGTGGGAGGACATCACGCAAGAAGGCGAAGTCGGCGTCACGCCGCCGACGCTGCTGCTACGGCGAGCCGGACCTGGCCATCAAGGTCGTCCGCGACATCTTCAACGAGGACTTCACGCACGCTGTCGTCGCAGGGCGACGAGCACGTGGGAGACGCTGCAGGACTACGTCGGCCGGCGTCGCCCCCGACCTCGCCGACCGGCTCGAGAAGTGGGTCGAGCCGACGGCGACCTCTTCGCCGCGCACCGGATCGACGAGCAGCTCGCCAAGGCGCTGGACCGCAAGGTGTGGCTGCCCTCGGGCGGCTCGCTGGTGATCGACCGCACCGAGGCGATGACCGTCGTCGACGTCAACACCGGCAAGTTCACCGGCCAGGGCGGCAACCTCGAGGAGACCGTCACCCGCAACAACCTCGAGGCCGCCGAGGAGATCGTGCGCCAGCTCCGGCTGCGCGACATCGGCGGCATCATCGTCGTCGACTTCATCGACATGGTGCTCGAGAGCAACCGCGACCTCGTGCTGCGCCGGCTGCTCGAGTGCCTCGGCCGCGACCGCACCAAGCACCAGGTCGCCGAGGTCACCTCGCTCGGGCTGGTCCAGATGACCCGCAAGCGGATCGGCCAGGGCCTGCTCGAGGTCTTCAGCGAGCCGTGCGAGCACTGCCAGGGCCGCGGCTACCACGTCCACACCGAGCCGGTCGCGAGCAAGGGCGGCGGCGGGTCGGACGAGTCCGAGGGCCCGGCCGGCCGCTCGCGCAAGCGCAAGGCCGCCGACTCCGAGCCGGCGCCGAAGGGCAAGAAGGGCAAGAAGACCTCCGCGTCCGCCGCGCCCAAGGTCGAGGTCGAGCCGCGGGTCATCGACCCGGCCGTCTCGGCGGCCATGGAGAAGATCCACGCGGCCGCGGCGAAGAAGGCTGCCGACGCCGCGGAGGCGGCCGAGCGGCGGCGAGACCCCCGCCGAGGAGCCCCAGGACGCCCGTGGGGCCCCCGCAGCGGACGCGAGCGCCACGGAGCGCCGAGGCTCCGGCCGAGGCCCCTGCGGCCGCCGAGCAGCCCCGGCCAAGCGCACCCGCGGACCCGCGCAAGGCCACCCGCAAGGCGGGCCCGGCGGCGGTCCCGGCGGCCGGAGACGGCGCCTCGGGGGAGTCATCGTGACGCGCGCCACGGTCTGCTGAGCAGCACGGGCGGCCCCGCGGTTTGACCCGCCGGGTGCCCGCTTCGTACCCTTGACCCTCGGTGCCCATGCACCTGACGCAGCCGCAGTGCCTCGTCCCCCTCTCGGGGGTGGTGTGCCGTGCGCGTCCCCATGAACGTCGTAGAAGGAGATCCCGCGGTGTACGCCATCGTCCGCGCCGGCGGCCGGCAGGAGAAGGTCGCCGTCGGCGACGTCCTCGAGCTCGACCGCGTGAGCGGCGAGGCCGGCGACGTCGCTGACCCTGCCCGCCCTCCTGCTCGTCGACGGCGAGCGCCGTCACCAGCGACGCCGACGACCCTCGCCGGGGTGACCGTGACCGCCGAGGTCGTCGAGCACACCAAGGGCCCGAAGATCCGGATCCTGCAAGTACAAGAACAAGACCGGCTACCGCAAGCGCCAGGGTCACCGCTCAGCAGCTGACCCAGGTGCGCGTCACCGGCATCGAGGCCGGCTGACGAGGGACTGACTCATGGCACACAAGAAGGGTGCCTCGAGCACCCGGAACGGTCGCGACTCCAACGCGCAGCGCCTCGGCGTGAAGCGCTTCGGCGGTCAGCTGGTCAACGCCGGCGAGATCATCGTCCGCCAGCGCGGCACCCACTTCCACCCGGGCGCGAACGTCGGCCGCGGCAGCGACGACACGCTGTTCGCCCTCGCGCCGGGCGCGGTCGAGTTCGGCACCGCTCGCGGTCGCCGCGTCGTCAACGTCGTCGGCGAGTAGTCACCGACCACCACGCATGACTCCGTGAGGGGGCGAGCCGCTCGGCTCGCCCCCTCACGCATGCCCCGCCCCTGATCGACCCCGGCACCACTGCCGTACGGAGAGGACCGAGCGCGATGACCACGTTCGTCGACCGCGTCGTCCTGCACGTCTCCGGCGGCGACGGCGGCCACGGCTGCGCCTCGGTCCACCGCGAGAAGTTCAAGCCGCTCGGCGGCCCCGACGGCGGCAACGGCGGCCACGGCGGCGACGTCGTCCTCGTCGTCGACGCCAACGTCACCACGCTGCTCGAGTTCCACCACGGCCCGCACCGCAACGCGCGGCAACGGCCGCCCGGGCGAGGGCGGCCACCGCAACGGCGCCAACGGCGAGCGACATCGTGCTGCGCGTGCCGCCCGGCACCGTCGTGCAGTCGATCCGACGGCGAGGTCCTCGCCGACCTCGTCGCCGCCGGCATGGAGGCGGTCGTGGCCGCGCGGCGGCCACGGCGGGCTCGGCAACGCCGCGCTGGCCAGCACCCGGCGCAAGGCGCCCGGCTTCGCGCTGCTCGGCGAGCCGGGCGAGGCGCTCGACGTCGTCCTCGAGCTCAAGAGCGTCGCCGACGTCGCGCTCGTCGGCTTCCCGAGCGCCGGCAAGTCCACGCTGATCGCCGCGATGTCCGCGGCCCGGCCGAAGATCGCCGACTACCCGTTCACGACGCTGGTGCCGAACCTCGGCGTGGTGACCGGCCGGCGACGCGATCTTCACCGTCGCCGACGTGCCCGGCCTGATCCCCGGCGCGAGCCAGGGCAAGGGCCTGGGCCTGGAGTTCCTGCGCCACGTCGAGCGCTGCGCCGTGCTGGTGCACGTGCTCGACTGCGCCACGCTCGAGCCCGGCCGCGACCCGCTCAGCGACCTCGACGCGATCGAGGACGAGCTCGCCGCGTACGGCGGCACCGAGGGCGACCTCGCCGACCGCCCGCGCCTCGTCGCGCTCAACAAGGTCGACGTGCCCGAGGCGCGCGAGCTCGCCGAGCTGGTGCGCCCGACCTCGAGGCGCGCGGCCTGACCGTGCGTCGAGGTCTCCGCCGTCGCCCACGAGGGCCTGCGCGACGCTCGGCGTTCGCGATGGCCGAGCAGGTCGTCGCCGCGCGCAAGGCCGCGCCGCCCGAGGAGGCGCCGCGGATCGTCCTCACGCCGAAGGCCGTCGACGACACCGGCTTCACGGTCGTGCGCGAGGAGGACGGCGACGAGGTCGCTTACCGCGTGCGCGGCGAGCGCCCGCAGCGCTGGGTGCGCCAGACCGACTTCTCCAACGACGAGGCCGTCGGCTACCTCGCCGACCGGCTCGCGCGCCTCGGCGTCGAGGACCGGCTGCTCGAGCTCGGCGCGACCGCCGGCGCCACGGTGCTCATCGGCCCCGAGGACGACGCCGTCGTCTTCGACTGGGAGCCCACCGTCTCCGCCGGCTCGCCGCTCACCGGCCCCCGCGGCAGCGACGACCGCCTCTACCAGTAGCCGCAGGCCCGTCGGTGCGTGATCAGCGGAACCAAGAGACGTCGCTCATCACGCATCGACGGTCGTGCTCAGAGGTGGATGACGAGGGCTACCTGGAGCTCGTCGCCGTCGTCGATCCGCTCTCGGCGGCGTACGGCGGCCTTCACGGGCAGGACGTATCGTCCCGGACTTCGAGTCCGGGAAGACCGAGGTCGACCAGGTGCTGGCGCCGACGGTGACGGTGACCTTGACGGACCCGAAGCCGGGGCCGGGCTCGACGCGCGACGCGATGTCGTCGCTCACCGCCTCCGGCACGGTGACGAAGTGCCAGGCGCTCTCGCCGCTCCAGCGCCACAGCGGGCCGGTGAAGGTCGCCTCGAGGTCCACGAGCAGTTGGTACCACCGACCACCGACTGCTGCGCCGACGGGGTGCGGCAGGATGTGCGCGTGACCAGCCGGGGCGTCGTGACGAAGGCTGCGCGCGTCGTGGTCAAGGTCGGGTCGTCGTCGCTGACGCACGCCACGCGGCGGCCTCGACGACGCGCGGGTCGACGCGCTCGTCGACGCGCTCGGCGTCGCGCCTCGCGCGCCGGCGCCGAGGTCGTGCTCGTCGTCCTCCGGCGCCATCGCCACCGGGCTGCCCACCCTCAAGCTGACGCGCCGCCCGCGCGACCTCGCCACGCAGCAGGCCGCGGCCAGCGTCGGCCAGGGCGTGCTGCTCGCGCACTACTCCGGCGCCTTCGCCCGCCACGGCCGCACCGTCGGGCAGGTGCTGCTCACCGCCGAGGACGTCATCCGCCGCGCGCACTACCGCAACGCGCAGCGCACCCTCTACCGGCTGCTCGAGCTCGGCGTCGTCCCGATCGTCAACGAGAACGACACGGTGGCCACCGACGAGATCCGCTTCGGCGACAACGACCGGCTCGCGGCGCTGGTCGCGCACCTCGTGCACGCCGACCTGCTCGTGCTGCTCTCCGACGTCGACGGCCTCTACGACGGCCCGCCGTCGCGCGCCGGCTCGCGGATGCTCGCCGAGGTGCACGGCGAGGGCGACCTCGCGAGCGGTCGACATCGGGGGCACCGGCTCGGGCGTCGGGCTCGGCGGCATGGTCACCAAGGTCGAGGCCGCGCGCATCGCCACCTCCGCCGGGATCCCCGTCGTGCCTGACCTCCGCGGAGCAGGCCGGCGCGGCGCTCGTCGGGCGACGCCGGTCGGCACGCTGTTCCACCCCACGGGCAGCCGCACGGGCACGCGGCTGCTGTGGCTGGCGCACGCCACGGCCGGCCGCGGCAGCCTCACGCTCGACCCCGGGGCGGTCGAGGCCGTCGTACGCCGACGCCTCTCGCTGCTGCCGGCGGGCGTCACCGGGGTCGACGGCAGCTTCGTCGCCGGAGATCCGGTGGACCTGCTCGACGAAAACGGCCACGCGGTGGCCCGCGGACTGGTCAACTTTGATGCATCAGAGCTTCCGGGCCTGCTGGGTCGTTCGACCCGCGAGCTGGCCCGAGAGCTGGGACCGGCGTACGAGCGCGAGGTCGTCCACCGCGACGACCTGGTGATCCTGCGCCACTAGCGCCCACCTCGGGAGGTGCCATGGACGGCTGGCCCGTTCTGGCACGTCACGCTCACCGCTGGCCGGGACCCCGGTGCCCGAGCCCGACATCCGCGTCGGCCTCGAGCGGCTGAGCCACGACCACCCCTTCCTGCTCTCCGGCCGCTACGGCGTCGACCGCGCCGAGGTGCGGTACTGGGAGGAGGGCCCGGACGCGGCGACCGTCGTACGCCTGGCCCTCGAGCTCTGGGACGAGCACCGGATCAGCTCCGGGCTGCCCGACTGGGAGGTCGTCGGCGTCGAGGTGCTCGACCGCGAGACCTTCCGCCGCCGGGGGCGCGTGTCGCTGCCGCCGGTGTCGCTGGTGGGCGTCTCCCCTTTCTGACCGACGGCCCCCGCGACGGGGGCCGCCACGGGCTGCACGTCGTGCCCTGAGCGCCCTGATGCGCCGTTCCGGGCCTCCCGACCCGTACAGTGGGTACGGCGCCACCTGATCGTCACCGGTGGGCGCACCACCGCCGAGCGGCGCCCCGCGCCCCGGCCGCACCGACAGCGCCGGCCCCCGGGGGTCGACGTCGTCAGGCAAGGAACGCCATGTCGTCCGCCTTCGAGCTCTCGTTCACCCCTCCGGCCTACCGCGCGCCCAGCGCGGAGGAGGTCGCCGCCGACCTCGCGGCCGACGATGCCGAGATCGCCACGTATCCCACGAACTACCCCGGCGAGCCCGGCGACGACGGCGAGCCGCTGCGCCTGAGCAAGGGCGCCCGCGCCGCCGCCAACGCCGACGGCGTCAGCGAGGAGGCCATCCGGCGCGCGATCGAGGAGCCCGACGACCTCGAGCCCGACCCCACCGGCAACGGCCGGATGCGTCTCAAGCGCGGCACGCTCACCGTCGTGGTGGCCAAGGACGGCGCCGTGCTCTCCGTGCGCGACCGCAAGGGCCGCGGCCGCCGCTGATCGACCGCGCGGCACCGCTCGCGCGCCGCGTCCTACGCTGGTGCCCGTGACCGACACCGCCGTGCTGGACGCCAGCACCACCGAGCCCGCCGACGACCGCGAGGCCGTGCTGGCCGTCGCCCGTCGCGGCCGCGAGGCCGCCGTCGCCCTGCGCGCCCTGCACCGCTCCGAGAAGGACGCCGCGCTGCGGGCCATCGCCGACGCGCTCGACGCCGCCACCGACCGCATCGTCGAGGTCAACGCGGCTCGACGTCGACCGCGCGGTCGCGAACGGCACCGACCCGGCGATCGTCGACCGGCTCACCCTCACCCCCGACCGGCTGCACGCGATCGCCGACGCCGTGCGCGACGTCGCCGCGCTGCCCGACCCGGTCGGCGAGGTCGTGCGCGGCTACACGCTGCCCAACGGCCTTCAGGTGCGCCAGGTCCGCGTGCCGCTCGGCGTCGTCGGCATGATCTACGAGGCGCGCCCGAACGTCACCGTCGACGCCGCGGTGCTCGCGCTCAAGAGCGGCAACGTCGCGCTGCTGCGCGGCTCGTCGTCGGCGTACGACTCCAACACGGTGCTCGTCGAGGTGATGCGCGAGGCGCTCGACTCCGTGGGGCTGCCGGTCGACGCGATCGCGCTGGTGCCCGGCACGTCGCACGACTCGGTGAAGCACCTCATGACGGCGCGCGGTCTCGTCGACGTGCTGATCCCGCGCGGGGGAGCGGGCCTCATCCAGAGCGTCGTCGAGGGGTCGACGGTGCCCGTGATCGAGACGGGCGTCGGCAACTGCCACGTCTACGTCGACGAGCACGCCGACGTCGACAAGGCGGTCGCGATCCTCGTGAACGCCAAGACGCAGCGCGTGAGCGTCTGCAACGCCGCGGAGACCTTCCTCGTGCACCGCGACGTCGCCGACGCGTTCCTGCCGCAGGCGCTCGCCGCGCTCAAGGACGCGGGCGTCACGGTGCACGGCGACGAGCGGATGGCGGCGTACGCCGAGAGCGCGGGCATCGCCTTCGCCCCGGTGACCGACGACGACTGGGCCGCGGAGTACTACTCGCTCGACATCGCCGCCGGCGTGGTCGACGACCTCGACGAGGCGCTCACCCACATCCGCCGCTGGTCGTCGGGCCACACCGAGGCGATCGTGTCGGACTCGGCGAGCGCCATCCAGACGTTCATCACCGGCGTCGACTCGGCTGCGGTGATGGTCAACGCGTCCACCCGGTTCACCGACGGCGGCGAGTTCGGCTTCGGCGCCGAGATCGGCATCTCGACCCAGAAGCTGCACGCCCGCGGCCCGATGGGCCTCGCCGAGCTGACCAGCACGACGTACGTCGTCACCGGCGACGGCCACGTGCGCGGCTGAGCCGCCGCGCGGCCGCGATCGACGCCGAGCCGTTACCGCGGGCCGGGAACGGTGTTCGGGCCGGGCTCGTTGCTATCCTCGACCGACCCACGTCGTGGGCTCGGGACGACCAGGGGTTCGAGGGGACGGGCATGAGCGCCTTCGCAGTACTCGCGTCGGAGATCGCCAACGTCGAGGAGGCCTCGACGCTGCCCTCCAAGTGGGTCTTCGGCGGCATCGCCCTCGTGGTCCTGCTGCTCCTGCTCTTCATCACCACGCGCTTCAACATCGACCGCTGACCGGCGGTCGTCGCCAGCGTGACTGCCGGGATGCGTCGGGTCGGTGTGATGGGGGGCACGTTCGACCCCGTCCACCACGGCCACCTGGTCGCCGCGTCCGAGGTCGCGCACCGCTTCCGGCTCGACGAGGTGGTGTTCGTGCCCACCGGTCAGCCCTGGCAGAAGCGCGACCGCCCCGTGACCCCCGCCGAGGACCGCTACCTCATGACCGTCATCGCGACCGCCGCCGACCCGCGCTTCCGCGTGAGCCGGGTCGACGTCGACCGTGACGGCCCGACGTACACCGTCGACACGCTGCGCGACCTCAAGGCCGAGTACGCCGCCGACGGCGTCGAGGCCGAGCTGTTCTTCATCACCGGCGCCGACGCGCTGGGCTCGATCGCGAGCTGGCACGACTCGGCCGACCTGCTCGAGCTCGCGCACTTCGTCGGGGTCACGCGCCCCGGCCACGCGCTCACCGTCGTCCGGTCTGCCCGAGGACTCCGTGACCCTCGTCGAGATCCCCGCGCTGGCCATCTCGTCGACCGACTGCCGCGAGCGCGTCGGCGCGCGGCGAGCCGATCCGCTACCTGGTGCCCGACGGTGTCGTCGAGTACGTCGCCAAGCGGCACCTGTACGCCGGAGCCGCGTCGTGACCACGCCCGACGAGCCGCTGCAGCCGCAGCCGGGGGCCCCTGTGCCCGAGGTTCCTGCCGCAGCCGTGCCCGAGGTGCCCGTCGCCGACGTGCCGTCCGTCCCTGGCACCGAGCCTGTCGCGCCCTCGCAGCCCACCGACCCCGCCGCGGCGCCGGCGACCATCGGCTCGTCGGTCGAGGTGGCCGGCTCCTACCCGGCCGCCACGATCGTGCCGGGCGTGAGCGATCCCGCGGTGCCGTCGACGGGCGAGAGCAGCCGCGCCGCCCGCCGCCGCGCGGCCGAGGAGGCCGCGGAGGCGGCGTCGCAGGACTCCCGGCGTCGGCTGCTCATCGTCTCCGGCGTGGTGCTCGGCCTGCTGGCCGCCGTGGTCCTGGTCTGGGCGGTGTTCGGTCGTGGCAGCGCCGATGGTCCGGCGCCGACCCCGAGCCCGACGGCCACGGGACCGATCCAGCCCACGCTGCTGTTCCAGATCAAGGACTCCCAGGGCATCGCGATCGACAACGCGCCTGCTCTCGGTGGGCGGGTCGACCGGTCGCGCGAACATGGTCACGGTGCCGTACACGCTCGTCGTCGACGTGGCCACCGGCGGCACCCTGCCCTTCGGCGAGATCACCCGGCTGCCCGACCCCGATGCCTCCGCCGACGCGCTCAGCGACGCGACCGGCATCAACGTCGACGCCACGCTGAGCATGGACACGCTCGCGTTCTCGGGACTCGTCGACGCGGTCGGCGGCGTCGTCGCCGACGTCGACGTCGATGTCGTGGTCGAGCAGCCCGACGGCACCGAGGTCGTCGTCGTGCCCGCGGGCAAGGGCCGGACGCTGCAGGGGCCGCAGGCTGCGGCGTACGCGACCTATCTCGCGCCCGGCGAGCCGGAGGAGGCGCGCATGGCGCGCTTCGCGCAGGTGCTGCGCCTCGTCGTGGCGAAGCTGCCGCAGGACGCGAGCAAGGTCGAGGCGATCTTCACCGGGCTCGGGGCATCGTCGCGCGCCACCGTGCCCACGGCGCAGATCGCGGCGTTCTTCCTGCGCCTCAACGCCGACGTGCTCGCCGACGACGTCGTCTACCGCAACCTCCCGGTCAAGGCGATCCAGGACGGCGGCACGCCGACCTCGTACACCGTCGACCCGGAGGCGAACGCGGCGATGGTCGCCGAGCTGTTCCCCGACGCGGCGCGCAAGCCTGGCCCGAACTCCAAGGTGCGGGTGCTGGTGCAGAACGGCGTGGGCTCGCCGGGCCTCAACGCGCAGGCCCGTCAGCAGATCCTCGACGCGGGCTACACCTTCGTCAACGGCGGCAACGCCGCGACGCTCGGGCAGGCGACCACCGCGATCGTCGTCCCGGACACCACCCCGGACTCGCTGACGTGGGGCGCCGACATCGCGGCGGCGCTCAAGGTGCCGGCCACGGCCGTGCAGGTGGCCACGACGGGCCAGAGCGTGGCCGACGTGATCGTCGTGCTCGGCGCCGACTTCAAGCCCACCTCCTAGCTGCGCCCCTGCCGCTCGCGGAGGTCGGAGCCACGGCTCACCCGTGAGAGAATGGGGCCTCCCGTCGGCCTCCGGTGGGACGCCCGCGACGGACCGACCGGTCCGCGCCCCCGCACCGACCTGTGAGGTTCGTCGTGACCGCATCCGCCCGCGCGCTCGAGCTGGCGCTGCTCGCCGCCGAGGCGGCGTCGGACAAGCTGGCCGAGGACATCGTCGCGCTCGACGTGTCCGAGACCCTGGTCATCACCGACGTCTTCCTGCTCTGCTCGGCGTCCAACGACCGTCAGGTGCGCGCCATCGTCGACGCCATCGAGGCCAAGCTCGACGAGATCGACGTCGACCCCGTACGCCGCGAGGGCGAGCGCGACGGCCGCTGGGTGCTGCTCGACTACATCGACATGGTCGTGCACGTGCAGCACAGCGAGGAGCGCTCGTACTACGGCCTCGAGCGGCTCTGGAAGGACGGCGCGCGCATCGAGCTGCCGGCGCACCTGAACCGTCCGCAGGGCAGCGCCGCGACCGAGGCATGACCGCCCGCCGCGTCGTGCTGTGGCGGCACGGCCGCACCGCCTGGAACGCCGGGTCGCGCTTCCAGGGCACGACCGACGTGCCGCTCGACGACCTCGGCATCGCGCAGGCCGAGCGCGCCGCCCGCGACCTGTCGACCCTCGTGCCGCACACGCATCGTCTCCAGCGACCTCGAGCGCGCACGGGCCACGGCGCAGGCACTGGCCGACATCGTCGGTCTCCCCGTCACGACCGACCCCGACCTGCGCGAGACGTACGCCGGCACCTGGCAGGGCCTCACGCGCGACGAGATCATCGCCGCCGACGGCGACCTGTTCGCCGAGTGGGCGGCCGGCCACGACGTCCGGCCCGGCGGGGGAGAGTCGCGCACCGAGGTGGCGGCCCGCGTGTCCGCCGCCGTACGCCGTCACGTGGCGGGCTTGCCGCCCGGCGGCACGCTCGTGGTGGCGACGCACGGCGGCGCGGCCCGCTCCGGCATCGGCGACGCTGCTCGGTCTTCCGATCGAGCACTGGACCGTGCTCGGCGGTCTGGTGAACTGCGCGTGGTCGGTGCTCGAGGAGCAGCCCGAGGGCCGCTGGCGCCTCGTCGAGCACAACGCCCGCTCGCTGCCCGAAGAGGTCGTCGGCGACGAGGCCTGACCCGCGCGCGGGGGCGATTTCCGCTCCGGCCGGGGTGCCCGTTATGCTTCTCCGGCACGACTGAATGGGGCTGTGGCGCAGCTGGTAGCGCACCTGCATGGCATGCAGGGGGTCAGGGGTTCGAGTCCCCTCAGCTCCACGTACATGAGCAAGACCCCGACCCAGCTCTTCCGGGTCGGGGTCTTCTCATGTCCTGGCGTTCGAAGGACGTGGGCCCCCGCTGGCGGCCTCCCGACGCACGCGTCACGCGCCGCTGGAACAGCCGCCAGTAGGGGACCTCAGCTCCACAACCCGATCAGCGTCGGGCAAGCGCAGGGCAAGCCAGCCCCGAACAGACAGCGCCGACCCGGGGCTCTGCGCGCGAGAGGCGCCGATCGGCGAAACCTCGGCGTAGCGGCACCCCGTTAGAGTGCGGCGATGGGACGCGCCGAGCGGGGACGGTGCCGGGCATGACGACCCAGGCGCTGTACCTCGTCACGCTGCTGTCCTGCCTCGTGGTGCTGCTCGCGGTGGTCTCGCAGCGGTTGACCGCCTGGGCCGGCGTACCCGCGCTGCTGCTCTACCTCGGCTTCGGTCTGCTGCTGGGGGAGTCGGGCTTCGGCATCCAGTACGACGACGCCGCTCTCACCACGTCGCTGGGCTTCTTCCTGCTCGCGGTGATCCTCGCGGACGGTGGCATCACGACCCGCTGGGAGTCGATCCGCCCTGTGCTGGGCCGTTCGATCGTCCTCGCCACGGTGGGAGTGGCGGTGAGCGTCGCGGTCACCGCTGCGTTCGCGCACCTGCTGCTCGGCGTCGAGGTGCGTACGGCGCTGATCCTCGGTGCGGTGGTGTCGTCGACCGATGCGGCGGCGGTGTTCTCCGTGCTCCGACGCATCCCGCTGCGACGTCCGGTGGCCTCGACGCTCGAGGCCGAGTCCGGTCTCAACGACCCGCTCGCGATCCTGCTCGTGACGGTCTTCGCGTCCGAGGCCTGGGGCTCGCTCAACGTCGGCATGACGCTCCTGCTCGTGGCGTACGAGCTCGTCGCGGGTGTCCTCGTCGGTCTCGTGGTCGCGCGCGTGGGCCAGGCGGTCCTCGTGCGGGTGGCGCTGCCGGCCTCGGGCCTCTATCCGATCGCGACCTTGGCGCTCGCTCTGCTCGCCTTCGCCGGCGCCGGCGCCATCGGGGCATCGGGCTTCGCCGCGGTGTACGTCGCGGCGCTCTGGTTGGGCAACGCGCCGCTCCCGCACCGCGGCACGACCATCGGCTTCGTCGAGTCGCTCGGTTGGATGGCGCAGATCTCGCTGTTCGTCCTTCTCGGGCTCCTCGCGAGCCCCACGGAGCTGCCCGCAGCGATGCTGCCGGCACTCGTCATCGGGCTCGTGCTGCTGCTGGTGGCCCGACCGCTGTCGGTCGTGGTGTCCGTGACCGGGTTCCGTGTGCCCTGGCGCGAGCAGGCGTTCCTGTCGTGGGCGGGTCTGCGCGGGGCCGTGCCCATCGTGCTCGCCACGATTCCTCTGAGCAGCGGGATCGGCGACGCGACCCTGGTGTTCAACGTCGTCTTCGTGCTCGTCGTGGTCTTCACGCTCGTGCAGGCACCGACGCTGCCGTGGGTCGCGAGGCGCACCGGCGTCCTCGATGCCGAGGCCACGTCCGAGATCGAGCTCGAGTACGCGCCGCTCGGTCAGCTCGACGCGGTGGTGCTGCAGATCGAGATCCCGCACGACTCGAGGCTGCACGGAGTGACCATCGGGGAGCTCGGCCTGCCACGCGGGGCGTCGGTCAGCCTCGTCGTGCGCGACGGGGAGTCGTTCGTGCCGCTCGACTCGCAACGCATGCGCCGGGGCGACCAGCTGCTCCTCGTCGTGCCCCGACCGCTGCGCGCGAAGGTCGAGCAGCGCCTGCGCGCGGTGAGCCGCAAGGGACGCCTCGCCCGCTGGTACGGCGAGACCGGCGATCCCGAGCGCGCCTGACCCGTCATCTCGCTCGCCTGCCGAGCGGGCGGGGTGCGAGGCTGCGGCCCAGGTCGAGCGAGGGGGTGTCGTGGTGGTGGAGCGACCGCCGTACGACGCGACCGCGCTGCGGCCGGGCTGGGACGAGCTGCCCGAGCCGGTGCGTGCGCTGATCTTGGGTTGGACCGGCGAGCCGGTCGAGGTGCGCAGCGCGGGCGGCGGCTTCACCCGCGGGTTCGCCGCCGCGCTCACCGACGCCGGCGGCCGCACCACGTTCGTGAAGGCCGTGCCGGCGAGCGTGACGCACATCGCGGCCTCCTACCGGCGCGAGATCGAGGTGCACGCGCTGCTCCCCGCCGGGGCGCCGGCGCCGCGGCTGCTGCGCTCCGGCAGGGTCAACGATGCCGACGACGACGAGTGGACCGTGCTCGCCTTCGAGCACGTCGCCGGCCACATGCCGGGGCTGCCATGGACCAGCGACGATCTCGTGCTCGTGGTGCGCGCGCTGGAGCGGTCGGCCGAGGCGCTGCGCGAGATCGACTGGCACGACGGCGCGACGGTCCTCGACTTCTCCGACGGCGAGGACCTCGCCGCACTCTGGTCGGCGTACGACGAGTCCGCCCTGCCGGACGGGCTCGACACCTGGGTGGCCGCGCACCGCGACCGGCTGCGCGCAGCGACGACGCATGCGGAGGTGGCGCTGCAGGGCGAGGCGTGGACGCACAGCGACGTGCGCGGCGACAACGTGGTGGTGGACGGCGAGCGGGCGTGGATCGTCGACTGGAACTGGCTGTGCCGCGGCCCGGAGTGGTCCGACCTCGCGCTGCTGCTGCCGATGGTGCACGCCGACGGCGTCGACCTGGCTCCGGCGTACGACTCGTGGCTGCTCGCCGACGTGCCGGCCGACGACCTCGACGCGGCCGTGGCGTGGCTCGGCGCGCTGATGCTCCGGTTCGCCGACGACCCGGTCTTCCCCGGCGGCTCGCCGTGGCTGCGTCCGCACCAGCACTGGACCGGCCACGCCTGCCTCCGGCTGCTGCGCGACCGCTGGGCGTGAGCCGACCGGCGCCGGTCGCGCGATAGCGTGCGGGCGTGATCGAGCCGCTGGTCGACGACACCCTCGACGCGCCGTTCGCGCCCCTGGACGTCGATGCCGCGCGCGCCATCGCGGCGCAGCGCTACGGCCTCGCCGTGACCGAGGCTCGCCGGTTCGACACCGAGCGCGACGACACGTTCCGCCTCACCGCCGAGCAGGGCACGTTCGTGCTCAAGGTGGCGAACCCCGTCGACGACCCCGAGCTCATCGCGATGCAGTGCCAGGCGCTGGCGCACGTCGAGCGCGTCGACCCGACCGTGCCCGTGCCGCGCTTGGTGCCCGACGTCGACGGCGGCGCGCAGTCGATGGTGGCCGGTGTCGAGGGCGAGCCTCGGATCGCACGTCTGCTCACCTTCCTGCCGGGCCGCACGCTCGACTACCCGAGCACCACGACCGAGCAGCGCGAGTCGATCGGGCGCGTCGTCGGCCGGCTGTCGCTGGCGCTCGACGGCTTCGAGCATCCCGAGCGCCGACCGGGTGCTGGCGTGGGACCTCCAGCGCGTCGGCGGCCTGCGCCCGAACCTCGAGCACGTCGTCGACCCGCGCACCCGCGACGACGTGCGCGCCGAGCTCGATCGCTTCGATGCGGTCACCGGACCCGGTCTCGCGGCCGTGCGCCACCAGGTGGTGCACAACGACGTCAACGTCGACAACGTCGTCGTCGACGACGCCGGCGAGGTCAGCGGCATCCTCGACTTCGGCGACATGGTGCGCACCGCGGTCGTCGCCGATCTCGCGGTCGCGATGTCGTACGCCGTGGGCGCCGACGGCAGCCTCGACACCGACGGCCTCGACCCGTGGCAGGCGCCGTACGACCTCGCGCGCGGCTACCTCACCGCGAGGACGCTCGACGACGACGAGCTCGCGCTGCTGCCGCACCTCGTGCGCGCGCGGCTCGCGCAGCGCCTGCTCGTGAACTCGTGGCTCGCCGCGAGCAACCCGGCCAACGCCCACTACACCGCGCGCTCGGTCGCGACCGCCACGCGCGCGCTGCGGCGGCTCGCCACGGCAGAGCCGCCCGCCATCACGAAGGGAGCCTGACGTGGGCGAGCCGCGCCAGGTCGGACCGTCGACCTACTTCGACCCCGCGAAGGTCGACGAGCTCCCGGGTGCGACGCGGGACCTCGTGCGCCGCCGCCTCGACGCCCTGGGCCCGGCGTACCGGCTCTTCTACCGCGAGCCGCTCGAGATCGTGCGCGGCGAGGGTGCGCACCTGTATGCCGCGGACGGCACGGAGTTCCTCGACTGCTACAACAACGTGCCGTCGGTCGGGCACGCGCACCCGCGGGTCGCCGCCGCGATCGCGCAGCAGGCCGCGGTGCTCAACACGCACACGCGCTACCTGCACGAGGGCATCGTGCGCTACGCCGAGCAGCTGCTCGAGACGCTGCCGCCCGAGCTCGGGCACGTGATGTTCACCTGCACCGGGTCGGAGGCCGGCGACCTCGCGCTGCGCATCGCGAAGAAGCACACCGGCGGCACGGGCGTCATCGTGACGCGCAACGCGTACCACGGCGTGACGACCGAGATCGCCGCGATCTCACCGTCGCTCGTCGGGCTCGAGGGCGCTCGCCCCGTGGGTGCGCTGGGTCGACGCGCCGGACGCCTTCCGCGTCGACTGGGCCGGTGCCGGGTTCTCGAGCCTGGGGGAGTGGTTCGCCGCGCAGGTGCAGGACGCGATCGACGACCTCTCGCGCAACGGCATCCGCTTCGCCGCCCTCGTGCTCGACTCGGTCTTCGCCTCCGACGGCGTCTTCGCCGACCCGTGCGGCTTCCTCGCGCCGGTCCGCGATGTCGTCGCGCGCGCCGGCGGCGTCTACCTCGCCGACGAGGTGCAGCCCGGCTTCGGCCGCACCGGCGACACGTTCTGGGGCTTCGCGCGCCACGGCAGCGAGGCCGACCCGTTCGTGCCCGACCTGGTCACCATCGGCAAGCCGATGGGCAACGGCATGCCGATCGCCGCGACGATCATGCGACCCGAGGTCGTCGAGGAGTTCGCCCGCGACATGCGCTACTTCAACACCTTCGGCGGCAACGCGGTGTCGATCGCGGCCGCGCAGGCCACGCTCGACGTCGTCCGCGAGGAGGGCCTGCAGGAGAACGCGCGGCTCGTCGGCGATGAGCTGCAGGTGTCGCTGCGCGAGATCGCCTCCCGCCGACCCTGCATCGGCGACGTGCGCGGCGCCGGGCTGTTCATCGGTGTCGAGCTCGTCGACGCCGATGGCGCACCCGACGAGGATCTCGCGCTGCACGTGGTCAACGGGCTGCGCGACCGCCACGTGCTGCTCGGCACCGCGGGTCTGCACAACAACGTGCTCAAGGTGCGGCCGCCGCTGGTGTTCTCGCACGCCGACGCCGAACGCTTCGCCACCGAGCTCGACGCCACCCTCGCCGCGCTCGACGCCTGAGCGGCACAGACGGCGCGGGCCGGCGGCTACTCCAGGCGGACGGTGGGGAGGATCCGGCCGAGCCAGCGCGGGATCCACCAGTTGCTGCGGCCGAGCAGGCTCATGACCGACGGCACCAGCACGAGCCGGACGAGGAACGCGTCGACCACGACGGCGGCGGCGAGCGCCACGCCGAACATCTTGATCGCGTCCAGCGGTGTGGGCACGAAGGCCAGGAACACCGAGGTCATGATCGTGGCCGCGACCACGACGACGCGGCCGGAGCCGGCGAGGCCTCGGCGTACGGAGAGTGCGTTGTCGTGCGAGGAGTCCCACTCCTCGCGCATGCGGCTGACGAGGAAGACCTGGTAGTCCATCGAGAGCCCGAACAGGATCGCGAACACCATGATCGGCAGGAAGGGCAGGATCGGGCCGGTGCCGGTGACGCCGAGGAGCGAGTTCGCGACGCCGTCCTGGAACACCGAGACCGTGATGCCGAGCGCCGCGGCGAAGCTGAGCAGCGACGTGACCGCCGCGGTGAGCGGGATCAGGATCGAGTGGAAGAGCAGCATGAGGGCGAGGAAGCCCAGCCCGACCACGAGCAGCAGGAACAGCGGCAGCGCGGCGGAGAGCACGCCCGTGAAGTCCTCGTCGACCGCGAGCGCGCCGCCGACGTAGATCTGCGCGCCGGAGCCGTCGGTGATCGTCTGCGTGGTCGTGCTGCGGATGCGGTCGAGCAGCGTGCGGGTCGCCTCGTCCTGCGGGCCGGTCGAGGGCTGCACGATCACCGAGGTGATGTCGCCGCGGAAGGTCGATGGCTCCACCGTGACCAGCGGCAGCATCGCCGTCGAGGGCAGTGTGGAGGCCACGCCCGGCGTCGCCTCGAGCGCCGAGACGACCTTCGCGAGCTCCGCGGCGTCGGCCGGGGCGGTCGTGCGGACGGCGACGAAGAACGGGCCGTTCACCCCGGGGCCGAAGCCCTCCGACATCAGGTCGTAGCCGGTGCGGACCACCGAGCCCTTGGCCGCCGATCCGTCGTCGGCGAAGCCCATCTCGAGGTCGAGCGCAGGACGCGCGAGGACGCCGAGGATCACGAGCGCGAGCAGCATCGGAACGACCGGCGCCCGCTGCAGCAGGGAGCCGTAGTGCGACCACCGCGAGGCGTCCGGGTCCGGCGGTACGCCGGTGGCGCCCTTCTTCGGCCCCCACGGCATCCGCAGCGCGAAGGTGCGACGGCCGAGCAGCGAGAGCAGTGCCGGCAGCATCCACAGCGCCGAGCACATGACCATGAGCACGGTGACGGCGGCAGCGACGGCGAGACCGTTGAAGAACGAGATGCGCAGGACGAACATGCCGAGCAGCGCGATGATCACGGTGCAGCCGGCGAAGAGCACGGCGCGTCCGGCGGTGCCGACGGCCGTGCGCGCGGCCGCACGCGGCTCGGCCCCGGCTCGCGTCTCCTGCGTGAACCGGTTGAGGACGAAGAGCGAGTAGTCGATGCCGACGCCGAGGCCGACCATCGCGGCGAGCGTCGGGGCGAAGGTGGCGACGTCCATGAACGCCGCGGTGACGAACGCGAGAGCGAGCCCGCCGACGAGACCGGTGACGGCGACCACGAGCGGCAGCGCGGCGGCCACCAGCGAGCCGAACGCGATGAGCAGCACGACGAGCGCCACCAGCAGCCCGATGCCGGTCGAGGTGTCAGGGCCGCCGGTGCCGGCGGCGTCGAGCGGCGCACCGGTGCCTCCGACGGTGAGCGTCGGTGTCGAGGTCGCAGCGACGATCGCGACCACCTCGTCGGCCTGCGCGGCGGTGGCCGTCGCGTCGTCGAAGGTCACCGTCGCGTACGCCACCCGACCGTCCTTCGAGACGGGGGAGAGCGCTGCCTGCGTGGCCGTGGCGGCGGCGTCGAGCTTGGCCTTCTCAGCCTTCAGCTCGGCCATCGCCGCCTCGGCCTTGCGCACGTCGGCGGGGATGGCGGCGGCGTACCGCGCGAGCACTGCGGGATCGGCGGCCGCCAGCGCGGCGAGGGTGGCCGGGGGCAGCTCGGTGAAGCGGCGGAACGCGCCGAACGCCTGCTCGATGTCGTCGACCTCCTGCTGCGTGAGCCCCACGAGGAACGAGAGATCGGCGGGCGTGAGCTTGGCCAGCGCGTCGAGGGTGGTCCGGTCGGCAGCTGCGACCTTCGCGATCTGGGGGAGCGCGCGGGCGACCTTGGCGAGCTCGGCGGGATCGGCCTTCGCGATCGGCGCCAGCGCGTCGATGACCACGACCGCCTCGCGCAGCTGCGCGGGGGTGATTCCCAGCTTCGCGGCCAGCGCCACGATCTCGCGGCCGAGGGCAGGATCCTTCGCGACGGCGGCCTTGAGCTCGGCCATGAGCTGCTCGAGCGTGCCCACCTCGGCGGGCAGCTTCTCGGCGAACGCCGCGAGCGCAGCGGGGTCGGCCCCCTCGATCTTCTTCAGCGTGGCCGGCGGCAGGTTGGCGAGCCGGTCGAGGCCGCCGACGACGTCGAGCGCGTCGACCACCTCGGCGCTCGTGATGCCCACGAGCGTGCGCCACTGCGCGGGAGTCAGGGCGAGCAGCGCCTCGAGCGTGGCCGGCGGAGCCTGTGCGAGCCGGGCCAGCCGGGGCAGCGCGCGACCCACGGCCGCGAGCGTGGCGGGGTCGGCCTTCTCCAGCGGCGCGAGCTTCTGCACCAGTGCGAGCACGGCCGGCACGTCGGCCACGGGGATCTTCAGCGTCGAGGCGATCTTGGCGTCGATGGCCTTGTCGACCGCGGCGGGCAGGTCGGCGGGCAGGCCCGCGGGGCACGCCCGGCCCAACGAGATGCCGGACGGGCCGCGGACGCAGGTGATGAACGGCAGGTCCGCGATCCGGGTCAGCGCCGGCCGCACGGCGGCGACCACGGCGGCATCCGTGGCGCTGCCCGACTGCGGCGACCACACGACCCGGGCCGAGGCGTCGGAGGTCTTCCCGTCGGCGAGCGACTCGAGCAGCTCCTGCGCGGTCGTCGACTGAACTCCGGCCAGCGAGAAGCTGTCGTTGAGGCTGGGCCGCAGCAGCACCGCGGTCGTCGCGATGCCCACGAGCAGGACCGCCCACAGGACCAGCGCGACGACGGGTCGTCGGACTGCCCAGCTCATGCGGTCTCCCCGCCTCGGGTGCGTTCACCCGTTCGGGCGACACGGGAGTACTCGACCGTCCCCACGACGGGGTTGAGCCGGTGCCCCGACCCATTCGGGGCGCAGGGCCGCCGTGCGCCGCCCGCGGGACCCGCCCACGACCGGCTCAGTAGCCTGCGACCCGGCGAGCGATCGAGGCAGGAGGTCCGCGTGGAGGCACGGCACGTGCTCGTGCTCGGCGACTCGCTGAGCTTCCACGGCCCCGACCAGCCCTACCGCCCGAGCGACCCGAGGCTCTACCCCAACGTCATGGCCGCCGCGCTGGCCGAGGCCCTGGGTACGCCGGTGCACGCCGACCTCGTCGCCCGCATCGGCTGGACCGCGCGCGACGCGTGGTGGGCGGTGACGAAGGACCCCAACGTCTGGGGCGAGCTGGTGCCGCGCGCCGACGCCCTCGTGCTCGGCGTCGGCGGCATGGACCACCTGCCCGGCGGCGATGCCCACCTGGCTGCGCGAGGGCATCCCGTACGTGCGGCCGGGCAGCCTGCGGCGCCGCGTGCGCCGGGCGTACGCCGCCGCCTCGCCGCACGTCATCCGCGCGACCCGCGGCACGATGCGCCAGCTGCCGCAGGCCGCCACCGACCACTACCTCGCGCGGATCGTCGACGGCGTGCACACCTACCGCCCGGGCCTCCCGGTCGCGCTGCTCGGGCCCTCGCCGTACGCCGCCGCCTCCTACCCCTCCGACCGTCACCACGCGCCTGCCGTCGCCGCCGGCCGCCGCTGGGCCCAGCAGCGCGGCGCCGGGTTCGTCGATCTCGACCCCCTGGTGCTCCCCGAGATCGAGGCGGGCCGTGGCAACCCCGACGGGATGCACTGGGGCTGGGAGTCGCACGCCGCCATCGGCCGGGCGCTCGCCGCCGAGCTGCTCGCCCACGGCCTCGCGCCCTGACCCGGCGGGCTGACCGCACGGGCGCCCGCGCCCGGCGCCCGTCACGATCCGGCGACGGCGCGGCGTCGCGCTGGACGATCCCGGCACCACCGGGGGACGCTGAGCCGTCGACCAGCACGGGTCGCAGCGACGAGCAGGGGAGCGCGTGGACGGCGAGCAGGCGGCGGAGCGAGCCTCCGACCGGGAGCCTGCCCCCGGCGACCCGGCGGGCGCCCACGCCGACGTCCTCGACGACATCGATCTCGCCGAGGTGCTCGCGCTGGGCTCGGAGGGCACCGAGCGGATCGAGTGGGCAGCCCTCGTCGAGGACCGATCCCACCTCTGCCCCGAGTGCGGGTTGCTCGACGGCCCGCGCCACGACCGCAACTGCATCGCCCACCCGAGGCCGCCCAGCCCGTGGTGGATCGCGTTCGCGTGCTTCGTGCTGCCTGCACCGCTCGTCGTGATCGTCGGCCCCGGCGCGCTGTTCCTGTTCGTGCCGCTGTTCGCGCTGACCTGGTACATCCTGACGCGGTAGGCTGCGGGCCGCCGTATCGGAGTGAGGGTCCGCGACCGCCGTCGGCTATCCTGGGCGCGTGCGCCAGGCCCTCCTGCTTACCGGGCCGCACCGGAACACTCACCGCTAGCTCCACGCCGGCGGACCCGGTGCGGCTGACCCCTCCTGAGCGAGGGGCTTTCTCATGTCCGGGACCCGACGCGACGACGAGGCGACACACCATGACGCAGAACGACACGACCACCGAGCCCGAGGGCCGCGAGGCGTACGACGTCCACGCCGTGCAGGAGAAGTGGCTGCCGGTCTGGGACGAGATCGCGCCCTTCCGCAGCGGCCGTCCTGACGACACGCGGCCCAAGAAGTACGTGCTCGACATGTTCCCGTACCCCTCGGGCGACCTGCACATGGGTCACGCCGAGGCGTACGCGCTGGGCGACGTCATCGCGCGCTACTGGGTGCAGCAGGGCTTCAACGTCATGCACCCCATCGGCTGGGACTCCTTCGGCCTGCCCGCGGAGAACGCCGCGATCAAGCGCGGTGCCGACCCGGTGCTGTGGACCGCCGACAACATCGAGCAGCAGAAGAGCTCGATGCGCCGCTACGCGTGCTGCTTCGACTGGGACCGCGTGCTGCACACGAGCGACCCGGCGTACTACCGCTGGAACCAGTGGCTGTTCCTGCGGCTGTACGAGCGCGGCCTGGCCTACCGCAAGGACAGCAGCGTCAACTGGTGCCCCAACGACCAGACCGTGCTGGCCAACGAGCAGGTCGTGCAGGGCCGGTGCGAGCGCTGCGACGCGCTGGTGACGAAGAAGAAGCTGACGCAGTGGTACCTGCGCATCACCGACTACGCCGACCGGCTGCTGGAGGACATGACGCAGCTGGAGGGCCACTGGCCGGAGAAGGTGCTGCTGATGCAGCGCAACTGGATCGGTCGTTCGACCGGTGCCGAGGTGCGCTTCGTCGTCGAGGGCCGCGACGAGCCGGTGACCGTCTACACGACGCGACCCGACACGCTGTTCGGCGCGACGTTCTTCGTCGTGGCCGCCGACTCCGACCTGGCCGCCGAGCTGGCCGCCGGCACGCCCGCGCAGGCTGAGTTCGAGGCCTACCTGGAGGAGATCAAGCGCATCAGCGAGATCGAGCGCCTGTCGACCGAGCGGCCCAAGACCGGCGTGTTCCTGCAGCGGTACGCCGTCAACCCGGTCAACGGCGAGCGCATCCCGATCTACGCCGCCGACTACGTGCTGGCCGACTACGGCACCGGCGCGATCATGGCCGTGCCCGCGCACGACCAGCGCGACTGGGACTTCGCGACCGCGTTCGGCCTGCCGATCGTCACGGTCGTGCAGCCGCCCGCGGACTGGGAGGGCGAGGCGTACGCCGGCGACGGCGTGGCCGTGAACTCCGGGTTCCTGGACGGCCTGCGCAAGACCGAGGCCGTGGCGCGCGCGATCGAGTGGCTGGAGGAGAAGGGCCTGGGCACCGGGGCGGTCAACTACCGCCTGCGCGACTGGCTGATCTCGCGCCAGCGCTACTGGGGCACGCCGTTCCCGATCATCCACTGCCCGTCGTGCGGCGAGGTGCCGGTGCCCGACGACCAGCTGCCGGTGGTGCTGCCGCCGACCGAGGGCCTGGACCTGACGCCCAAGGGCACGTCGCCGCTGGCCGGCGCGACCGACTGGGTCAACGTGCCGTGCCCGCGCTGCGGCGGAGCCGCCAAGCGCGACACCGACACGATGGACACCTTCGTCGACTCGTCGTGGTACTTCCTGCGCTACCTGGACCCGTCGCGCGACGACGTCCCGTTCGACGCCGAGCAGGCGCGCGAGTGGGCGCCCGTCGACCAGTACACCGGCGGCGTGACGCACGCGATCCTGCACCTGCTGTACGCGCGCTTCTTCACCAAGGCGCTGCACGACATGGGCATGGTCGACTTCGTCGAGCCGTTCACCCGCCTGCTGAACCAGGGCATGGTCGGGATGAACGGATCCGCGATGAGCAAGTCGCGCGGCAACCTGGTGGCGCTGACCGAGGAGCTGGAGAAGAACGGCGTCGACGCCGTACGCCTGACGATGGTGTTCGCCGGCCCGCCGGAGGACGACATCGACTGGGCCGACGTCTCGCCGAGCGGCTCGAAGAAGTTCCTGTCGCGCGCCTGGCGGTTGAGCGGCGACGTCACCAGCCCGGTCGGCGTCGACGTGACCACCGGCGACGTGGCGCTGCGGCGTATCACGGCGAAGTCGGTCGACGAGGCGACGAAGGCCGTGGAGTCGTTCCGCTTCAACGTGGCCGTGGCCAAGACCATGGAGCTGGTCAACGCCGCCCGCAAGGCGATCGACTCGGGCGTGGGCGGTGGCGACCCGGCGGTGCGCGAGGCGGCCGAGGCCGTCGCGATCATGCTGTCGCTGGTGGCGCCGTACACCGCCGAGGAGATGTGGGATCGGCTGGGCCACCAGCCCGCGGTCGCCCTGGCCGGCTGGCCGTCGGTCGACCCGGCGCTGCTGGTCGAGGACACCGTGACCTGCATCGTGCAGGTGGCGGGCAAGGTCCGCGACCGGCTGGAGGTGCCGCCGTCGATCTCCGACGACGAGCTGCGCGAGCTGGCGCTGGCCGCTCCGGGCGTGGTCAAGGCGCTGGAGGGCGCGGGCATCCGCACGGTGATCGTGCGGGCGCCCAAGCTGGTCAACATCGTCCCGGCCTGAACCGCCGGGCACGAGCGGGCGCGACGGCTAGGGTCGGTCGGGTGGAGCGCGTAGCGGTCGTCACCGACTCGACGGCGTACCTCCCGGCCGACCTCGTCGCGTCGCGGGGGATCCGCGTCGTGCCCGTGCAGGTCATCATCGACGGGCACCCGTACGACGAGGGCACCGAGATCACGCCCACCGAGGTCGCCGCCGCGCTGCGCGACTGGAGCGTCGTGAGCACGTCGCGCCCCGCGCCCGAGCGGTTCGCGATGGCGTACGCCGACGCCGCAGCCGCCGGCGCCACCGCGGTGGTCTCGGTGCACCTCTCCGGCGACATGTCGGGCACCTACGACTCGGCCGCGCTCGCAGCGCGCGAGGCGTCGATCCCGGTGACCGTCGTCGACTCGCGCACGGTCGCGATGGCGATGGGCTTCGCGGTGCTCGACGGCGCGCGGGCTGCGGAGGCGGGCGCGGGCGCGGACGAGGTCGCGCGCATCGTGCGGGAGCGCGCGATGACCTCGAACGCGCTCTTCTACGTCGACACCCTCGACTATCTGCGCCGCGGCGGTCGGATCGGTGCCGCGCAGGCCATGCTCGGGCAGGCGCTGGCGGTGAAGCCGATCCTCGAGCTCGTCGACGGCCGGGTCGCGCCGCTGGAGAAGGTGCGCACCGGCTCGAAGGCGCTCGCACGGCTCGAGGAGCTCGTGGTCGAGCGCGCCGCCGGGCGACCGTGCGACATCGCGGTGCACCACCTCGACTCGCCGGTGCGCGCCGAGGCCCTGGCCGGGAAGCTCGTCTCGCGCCTGGTCGACTCGCGCGTGCTCGTGGGCGAGGTGGGTGCGGTCGTGGGCGCCCACGTGGGGCCGGGCATGGTGGCGGTGGGCCTGTCGCCTCGGCCAAGGCCGGCGTGAACGAGCTGCAGGACCTGGTCGACCAGATCCCCGAGCCGGTCGTCACGGGTTGGATCTGGATCTCGTCGTTCGCCGTCGGGTACGCCATCGGCGCGATCAACCCGGCGTCGATCATCGCGCGGATCCGCGGCACCGACCTGCGTGCCGTCGGGTCGGGCAACCCCGGCGCCACCAACGCGGGCCGCGCGTTCGGCTGGAAGGTCGGCGTGCTCGTCGCGGTGCTCGACATCCTCAAGGGCCTGCTGCCGGTGCTGGCGCTGACCTACCTGTTCGGCGAGGTGGCCGGCCTCATCGGCGGCATCGCGGCCGTGCTCGGCCACATCTCCTCGCCGTTCCTGCGCGGCAAGGGCGGCAAGGGCGTGGCCACCTCGCTCGGCGCCGTGCTCGGCGTGCATCCGGTCTGGGCGCTCGTGGTCGTGGTGGTGTTCGGGATCGCGTTCGCGCTGACCCGCCGCGTCGGCATCTCGTCGGTCGCGGGCTCGCTCGCTCTCGTGCCCTGCGCGCTGGTCTGGGGCGACGGCACGCCGGACGTCGTCTTCGCCGCGGTCCTCACGGTCATCATCGTCGTACGCCACCGCACCAACATCGCCGCGGCCGTCTCGCGTCCGTCCTGACCGCTGTCCCCAGGCGGGCTGGAGCCCATGTCGTCCACAGCTCCGTGCGGCGTCGCGTGCGGGACGGTGGACGTCGCTCCCTAACGTCCCCGGGTGCTGCCTCGTCCCCGTCGCCGTGTCGACGTCGACGTTGTGCGGGCACGGCTGCAGGCACTCGCGTCGGGGCGGACCGCAGCAGAGCCGTCGGAGGACGACGACGCTCCCCACCTGCTCGAGTCTCCGACCGTCACCGTCGTACGGCCGGGGCCGCTGCGGCCGGTCGTGGTCGCGCTCGTCGCGGCGGCGCTGACTGCGTGGCTGGTGGTGCGCGTCGTGTCGGGGCCGGCGCCTGCGCCGGTCGAGCTGGTCGCGGGCACGCCTCTGCCGCTCACGTCGTCGTCGGCACCGCCGTCGGCCTCACCGTCGTCGACCGTCGCCGCCGAGCTCGTGGTGCATGTCGTCGGCGACGTACGTCGGCCCGGGCTCGTGCGGCTCTCGGCGGGATCCCGTGTCGCCGATGCGATCGCGGCCGCCGGCGGGCTGAGCAAGGGCGGCAGCAGCGGTGAGCTCAACCTCGCGCGGCCGGTCGTGGACGGCGAGCAGATCGTGGTGTCGCCCGATGCACCTCCCATGGCGGCGCCTGGGGGCGCGGGCGGCGGCACCGATCCTGCGTCCCTGGTGGTCGACCTCAACACGGCCACTGCCGCCGAGCTCGACACGCTGCCCGGCGTCGGGCCGGTGATGTCGGCGCGCATCCTCGAGTGGCGCGCCACGCACGGGCGCTTCGCCTCGGTCGACCAGCTGCGCGAGATCTCCGGCATCGGCGCCCGCACCTTCGAGCGGCTCGCGCCGCACGTGCGCGTGTGAGCGGCGTCCGCACCGGGCTCGTCGCCTGGCTGGTCACGATCGCCGCGCTCCTCGCCACGGTCGCGTGGGGCGCCGTCGGGGCGCTCGCGGTGGTGCTGGTCGGGGTGGCCGCGCGGGCCGTCGTACGCCGTCGCCTGGGAGCCGATCTCGTGCGCGGTCTGCTGGTCGTGCTGCTGCTCGCCCCCGCCGTGGTGGCGTGGCGCGTGCTGCCGCTGCTCGACGATCCGGTGGTGGCGCTCGCCGGCACGCGCTCGGTGGTGTCGGCGGAGCTCGTGGCGTCGAACGACCCGCAGCCGCGCACCGGGCGCACGCAGGGTTCGCGTCGCGACGACGACGGGTGGAGCCTCGACGCCGCGCTCGTCCGCCTCGACGTGCCGGGGCTGCCCTCGCGCGAGCTCGATCTTCCGGTGCGCGTGCTCACCACGGTCGACATCGCGCACGTGCTCCCCGGTGCGCGCCTGGCCGTGCGAGCTCGGGTGCTGACGGGGGAGCCGTTGCGTGGTCGGGCCGTGGTGCTCGTGGCGGAATCGGCGACCGAGGTCGCGTCCGCACCGCCGATCCAGGGCGCAGCCGGGGTCGTGCGCGCCGCGCTGGGCGCGGCGGTCGACGGGCGGCCGCCCGATCAGGCCGGGCTGCTCCCGGGGCTCGTCGTCGGCGACACCACGGCCGTGCCGGCGGATCTCGACCAGGCGATGCGCGACTCCGGCCTCGCGCACCTCACGGCCGTCTCGGGCGGGAACGTCGCTGTCGTGGTGCTGCTCGTGGTCGCGGTGTCGCGCGCGGCCGGGCTGCGGCGCGGGCGTGCGCAGCTGATCGTGGTGGCGCTCGGTGTCGCGGCGTACGTCGTGCTCGCGCGGCCGCAGCCATCCGTGGTGCGGGCGGCGGCGATGACGGCCGTGGTGCTCGTGGCGCTGCTCGCCGACCTGCGCGTGCCGCCGCTCGACGCGCTCGGCTGGTCGGTGGCGGCGCTGCTGGTGCTCGACCCGTTCCTCGCGCTGTCGATCGGGTTCGCGATGTCGGCCGGCGGCCACTGCGGCGCTTCTGCTGCTCGCGCGGCGCTGGGCGCGGCCTCCGCCTGGCACCGGGTTGCTCGCTCGCGCGCGTCACGCGGTGGTGGGTGTGGTGGCGGTCAGCGCGGCCGCGCAGGTGGCGGTGGCGCCGCTCGTCGCGGGGATCGGCGGCGGGCTGCCGGTCGGCGGGCTGCCGGCCAACCTGCTCGCCGCGCCGGCAGTCGTGCCGGCGACTGCGCTCGGGCTCGTGGCCGCCGTGGTCGGCGTGGTGGCACCGGGGATCGCGGCGGTGGTCGCGCTGCCGGGGTGCTGGTCGGTCGGGTGGATCGCGGTCGTCGCCCGCTCGTGCGCGTCGTGGTTCGGGGTGCTGCCGTGGCCGACCGGCTGGGGCGGAGCGCTGGCGATGGTCGGGGTGCTGGTCGGCGGTGCGGTGGCGGTGCTCGTGGCGCGGCGTACCGGGGGAGCGGTCGCACGGGTCGCCCTCGCGGTGCTGGCCGTCGGCGGAGTGGTGGCGCTGGCCCCGCCGGCCGGCGTGCCGCTGGGCACCTCGTGGCCGCCGCCGGGATGGCGGGCGGTCATGTGCGACGTGGGGCAGGGCGACGCCGTCGTGCTGCGCGGCGACGACGGCTCGGCGGTCGTGGTCGACGCCGGGCCCGACCCGCGCGCGGTCGACCGCTGCCTCACCCGGCTCGGGGTCGACGCGGGTGTCGATCCTCGTGCTCACCCACTTCCACGCCGACCATGTCGAGGGCGTGCCTGGCGTGCTGCGCGGCCGGTCGGTGGGCGTCGTCGTGGTGTCGCCGCTGGCCGAGCCGGCGGCCCAGGCCGCGCGGGTACGCCGCTGGCTTGCCGACGCCGGCGTACCCGAGCGGGTCGCCGCGCCGGGCGACCGCTGGCGCGCCGGCGGGGTCGACCTCGCGGTGGTGTGGCCGACGCGGCTGATCCGCGGGGAGGGATCGGATCCCAACAACGCGAGCGTCACGCTGCTCGCCGACCTCCGCGGCGTGCGGGCGCTGCTCGGCGGCGACCTCGAGCCCGCCGCGCAGGACGCCGTGCTCACCGGGGGTCTGGTGCCCGACGTCGACGTGGTCAAGGTGCCGCACCACGGCTCGGCCAAGCAGGCGCCAGGCTGGGTGACAGCGGCGCGGCCGGAGCTCGCGCTCATCGGCGTCGGCCTCGACAACGACTACGGCCACCCCTCGCCCGCGACCCTCAACGCCTACCGCGCGGCCGGCGCCGCTGGTCGGACGCACGGACCTCGACGGCGACCTCGCCGTGGTCCGCGACGACGACGGCCGCCTCGGCCTCGTCCGCCACGGCCGCTGACCCGGCTCAGTTCACCCTCGTTCTCGCGATCACCCCCCGATGCTCGACGGAATCGGACATTCCGGGCGCGTTCTCGAGCATTCACGGGTGTTCGAGCAGACAGGGGTGAACGCAGGCGTGTGCTGGCGCGGGGCGGCGGGTCGGGCGCCTGCCGCGCGAGGCGCGGCAGGCTTGATCGCCTCGCGCAGCAGGCGCCCGCTCCGCCTCGCTGCCGTCGGCGGGTGTCCCTGGGTGGTGCGTCGGCGGCTCGTGGCATGCTCGCCTCGATGACTCCGCCACCTCGCCGCGCTGCCGGCAAGCCTGCTGCGTCCACGACGCCCGAGGCCGATGTCGTGTCGGCGCGCGCTGTCGTCGCGGTGGGCGCGGAGGACTTCCTGGCCGAGCGGGTCGTGACCGCGATCGTGGCCGATGCGCGCGCTGCCGACCCCACGGTCGAGCGGCGCGACGTCGACCTGGCGAGCGACACCGCGCTGGGCACCCTCGTCGAGGCCTGCTCGCCGAACCTGTTCGGCGACGCGGCCGTCGTGGTGGCGCGCAACGCGGAGTCGGCCGACGAGGCGAGCGTCGACACCCTGGTGGCTGCGGCGGCCGAGGGCGAGGTGCGCATCGTGGTGCTGCACCCCGGTGGCGTGAAGGGCCGCAAGGTGGTCGACGCGCTGGCCAAGGCGGGGTACGTCGTCGCGCCGTGCGAGAAGGCGAAGGGCCGCGCCGTCGACGACTTCATCGCCCGCGAGCTGCACACGGCTCGGCGCAAGGCGACGCCCGAGGCGGTCGAGTCGCTGCGGGTCGCGATCGGCGACGACCTGCGCTCGCTGTCGGCCGCGTGCGCCCAGCTGGTCAGCGACGTCGAGGACGACCCGCTCACCGCCGAGTCGGTGGCGCTCTACTACGACGGTGTCGCCGACGTCCCCGGCTACCTCGTCTCCGACGCCGTGCTGGGCGGGCGGGCCGTCGAGGTGCTGCGTCGCAGCCGGTGGGCGCTGGCCAACGACCCGGGCGCAGGGCCGGCGCTCTCGGCGGCGGTCGCCTCCGGCCTGCGCGGGCTGGCGAGGGTCGCGTCGATCCCGAGGGGTACGCCGGAGGCGGAGGTCGCCCGCGAGGCCGGCGTACCGCCGTTCAAGGTGCGCTCGCTGCGCGAGCAGGCCTCGCGCTGGCACCCCGCCTCGCTGGCGGCCGCGCTCGTGGCGATGGCCGAGGCCGACGCCGCGGTCAAGGGCCGCCACGTCGAGGGTCGCGCGATGAGCGAGGACGGCCTCGACCGCGAGCAGGGCACCTACCTGCTCGAGCGGGCCCTGCTGCACGCCGTACGCAACCGCAGCCGCTCCTGACTCGAGATGTGTGCGCAGCGGAGGCCAGGGCCTCCGGCCAGCACACACCTGCGCACCAGAGGGAGTCCTGACGTCCCGGGCGCGCTGCGCTCCGCGCCGTACACCCGGCAGCCGCCCGCCGAGATGTGGGCTGAGGGGAGGCTGGAGTCTCCGCTGGCACACATCTCGGGCACGACGCCGAGATGTGGCTGAGGGGACAGTCGGGAATGCCGAAGGGCGCCGACCCTTGCGGGTGGCGCCCTTCGTGAGTGCTGGGTGCGTCAGGCGGTCTTCTGGAGCTCCGCCGCGCGGGAGGCGATCGCCGACTTGCGGTTGGCGGCCTGGTTCTGGTGGATGACGCCCTTGGCGGCAGCCTTGTCGAGCGCGCGGGTGGCGGTCTTCGCCAGCTCGGCGGCAGCGGCGGCGTCGCCGGCGTCGGCGGCCTCGCGGAACTTGCGCACCTGGGTCTTGAGCGCCGACTTGACCGACTTGTTGCGGAGTCGGGCAGCCTCGTTGGTGCGGTTGCGCTTGATCTGCGACTTGATGTTCGCCACGGAGAGCCTGTGCCTTTGCGTTCGTCGTACCGGATGGGACCTGGTCTTCGGTGTCGGGCACGCGTGCGGACAGCGCGCCGCGCGACACGCCAGGGTACCCGGCAGGGGGTTCCGGGGCCAAATCCGCCCCTGGGCGCCCCGCGAGTGCGTCGCCCCAGGTCAGCGGCGTACGCCGAGGCCCTGTGGCCCGGGCCACAGACGGCTCGGCCGCCGCACGGGCGCCGCGGGGCGCTCGGTCGGGCCGGACGCCCGGGTCGTGGGACGATGGTGCCCCACGCCGCCCGGGCCCGTGCCCGGTGGTCGGCGTCGCAGCACCCCGCCGTACCGCCCGAACCTGAGGACGACCTGACCGCCGTGGCCACCAGCACCGCCCCGAAGGCCGGATCCACCGACCCGTCGGTGATCCGGAACTTCTGCATCATCGCCCACATCGACCACGGCAAGTCGACGCTGGCCGACCGCATGCTGCAGATCACCGGCGTCGTCGACGGCCGCGCGATGCGCGCGCAGTACCTCGACCGGATGGACATCGAGCGCGAGCGCGGCATCACGATCAAGAGCCAGGCCGTGCGCCTGCCCTACACCGCCCGCGACGGCGTGCAGTACGTGCTCAACCTCATCGACACCCCGGGCCACGTCGACTTCACCTACGAGGTCAGCCGCAGCCTGGCCGCGTGCGAGGGCGCGATCCTGCTCGTCGACGCCGCGCAGGGCATCGAGGCGCAGACGCTGGCCAACCTCTACCTCGCGCTCGAGAACGACCTGCACATCATCCCGGTGCTCAACAAGATCGACCTGCCGGCCGCCCAGCCCGAGAAGTACGCCGCGGAGCTCGCGAAGATCATCGGCTGCGATCCGGCCGACGTGCTCCGCGTCAGCGCCAAGACGGGTCTCGGGGTCGACGACCTGCTCGACGAGGTCGTGCGCACGGTCCCCGCGCCGATCGGCGACCCGAAGGCGCCGGCTCGCGCGATCATCTTCGACTCGGTCTACGACAGCTACCGCGGCGTGGTGACCTACGTCCGCGTCATCGACGGCCATCTCTCCCCGCGCGAGCGCATCCAGATGATGAGCACCGGCGTCGTCCACGAGATGCTCGAGGTCGGTGTCATCTCGCCCGACCCCACGCCCTCCGACGGGCATCGGCGTCGGCGAGGTCGGCTACCTCATCACCGGGGTGAAGGACGTCCGCCAGTCGCGCGTCGGCGACACGGTCACCTCGCAGCGCAACGGCGCCACCGAGCCGCTCGGCGGCTACCGCGACCCCAAGCCGATGGTCTTCTCCGGCCTCTATCCGCTCGACGGCTCGGACTACCCCGAGCTGCGCGACGCCCTCGACAAGCTGCAGCTCAACGACGCGGCGCTCGTCTACGAGCCCGAGACCTCGGTCGCGCTCGGCTTCGGCTTCCGCTGCGGCTTCCTCGGCCTGCTGCACCTCGAGATCGTGCGCGAGCGGCTCGAGCGCGAGTTCAACCTCGACCTCATCTCCACCGCGCCCACCGTGGTCTACCGGGTGGTCATGGACGACGGCTCCGAGGTCGTCGGTGACCAACCCGAGCGAGTTCCCGGGCGGCAAGGTCAGCGAGGTCTTCGAGCCGATGGTGCGCGCCACGGTGCTCGCCCCGAGCGAGTACATCGGCGCGATCATGGAGCTGTGCCAGACCCGGCGCGGCAACCTGCTCGGGATGGACTACCTGTCCGAGGACCGCGTCGAGCTGCGCTACACGCTGCCGCTCGCCGAGATCGTCTTCGACTTCTTCGACGCGCTGAAGTCCAAGACCCGCGGCTACGCCTCGCTCGACTACGAGCCCACCGGCGAGCAGGCCTCCGACCTGGTCAAGGTCGACATCCTGCTGCACGGCGAGCCGGTCGACGCCTTCTCCTCGATCGTGCACAAGGACAAGGCCTACGCCTACGGCGTCTCGATGGCCGGCAAGCTGCGCGAGCTCATCCCGCGCCAGCAGTTCGAGGTGCCGATCCAGGCCGCCATCGGCGCCCGGGTCATCGCCCGCGAGACGATCCGCGCGATCCGCAAGGACGTGCTCGCCAAGTGCTACGGCGGCGACATCACCCGCAAGCGCAAGCTGCTCGAGAAGCAGAAGGAGGGCAAGAAGCGGATGAAGATGGTCGGCCGCGTCGAGGTCCCCCAGGAGGCGTTCATCGCCGCGCTCTCGACCGACGACACCCCCGCCAAGCCCAAGTAGGCGCCCCCGGCGTACGCCGAGGCCCGAAAGCCGTCGCTGATCCCGGGATCGTCTGGCCCCGGGCGCCGCGGCGCGGCAGAGTGGGGGACACACCGCGGGGAGGTCCCGCGGCGTACGCTTCCGCGAACCCGGGACGACCCGGGCACCCGGAGAACGCAGCCAGGAGGGTCCGTGTCCGAGAGCCAGACCGCCGCAGAGCCGTCCGTCCCGAGCGCGGGGCGCACCACGAAGGGCCCCGAGACGCTCCCCGAGCCGGCCGCCTCGCTCGGGGCGCTGTTCCTCGCCCGCGTGGCGTCGGACCCCGCTCGCGAGGCGTTCCGGGCACCCACCTCGAGCGGCGGGTGGGAGTCGTGGAGCTGGGGCCGCAGCGGCGAGCGCGTCACCGAGCTCGCGGCAGGCCTGCTCTCGCTCGGCCTCGAGCCCGAGCAGCGCGTGGCGATCGCGATGGCGACCCGCCTCGAGTGGATCTTCGCCGACCTCGCCGTGATGCTGGCCGGCGGCGCGACCACGACGGTCTACCCCTCGACCAACAGCGAGGACGTCGGCTTCATCCTGAGCGACTCCGGCTCGCGCATCGTCTTCGCCGAGGACGGCAGCCAGCTCGCCAAGCTCGTCGAGCAGCGCGACGCGATCCCCGGTGTCGAGAAGGTCGTCCTCGTCGACACCGCGGCGGTCGACCTCTCGACCCGCCGTGACGACTGGGTCATCACCCTGGAGGACCTCGCTGCGCGCGGCCGCACGCTGCTGAGCTCCGACGCCGACGCGGTCACCCGCGTCAACGACGCCGTCACCAACGACCGGCTCGCGACGCTCATCTACACCTCGGGCACCACGGGCAAGCCCAAGGGCGTCGAGCTCACCCACGGCAACTGGACCTACGAGGCCGCCGCGATCGAGGGCCTCGGTCTCCTGCGCCGCGACCAGCTGCAGTTCCTGTGGCTGCCGCTGTCGCACTCGTTCGGCAAGGTGCTCATCTCCGCGCAGCTGCAGATCGGCTTCACCAGCGCGGTCGACGGCCGCGTCGACAAGATCGTCGACAACCTCGCCGTCATCAAGCCCAACTTCATGGCCGGCGCACCGCGCATCTTCGAGAAGGTCTACGCCCGCGTCGTGTCGATGCAGGCGGCCGAGGGCGGCGCCAAGGAGAAGATCTTCAACTGGGCCATCGGCGTCGGCAAGTCCGTCAACGAGCACAAGGCGGCCGGCAAGTCCGTCTCGCCGATCCTCGGCGCGCAGCACGCCATCGCCGACAAGCTCGTGTTCTCCAAGGTGCGCGCGCGCCTCGGCGGCAACATCGAGTACCTGGTGTCCGGCTCGGCCGCGCTGTCGAAGGACGTCGGCTCCTGGTTCGCCGCCGTCGGCCTCGAGCTGCTCGAGGGCTACGGCCTCACCGAGACCTCGGCCGGCTCGATGGTCGGACGTCCCGGCAAGAACCGCGTCGGCACCGTCGGCATGCCGTTCCCCGGCACCGAGGTGAAGATCGCCGACGACGGCGAGATCCTCGTGCGCGGCGGCGGCGTGATGCGCGGCTACCACAACCTGCCGGACGCCACCGCCGAGATGCTCATCGGCGACGGCTGGCTCGCCACCGGCGACATCGGCGAGATCGACGACGACGGTCTCGTGCGCATCACCGACCGCAAGAAGGACCTCATCAAGACCTCGGGCGGCAAGTACATCGCCCCGAGCCTGATCGAGTCGCGGTTCAAGGCGCTGTGCCCGCTGCTCGCCAACGTCATCGTGCACGCCAACGGCCGCAACTACGCCACGGCGCTCGTCACCCTCGACCCCGACGTCACCGCCGGCTTCGCGGAGTCCGAGGGCATCGCGGGCGGCCCGGAGGAGTGGGCGACCGACCCCAAGGTCGAGAAGGCGGTGCGCGACGCGCTCGTCGAGCTCAACGCCGGGCTCAACCGCTGGGAGACGGTCAAGGACGTGCGGATCCTGCCGCGCGACCTCTCCGTCGACGAGGGCGAGCTCACCCCGAGCCTGAAGATCAAGCGCAAGGTCGTCGAGACCAAGTACGCCGACCTGCTCGAGACGATGTACACCAAGGGCTGAGCACCGCCCTCCACCCAGCACCAGCCAGCGTGATCGTGGTCGGATGCAGGTTTCCCAGCGCGGGAGCCCAGCAGCCGACCACGATCACGTTGCTGTGTCAGGAGCCGTAGGCCTCGACGACGAGGTCGACGAGGTCCCCGACGGCGCGCGGCGGCACGTCGGTGCGCCACGTGATGTGCACCGGCACGGGCGGCGCGTCCTTGACCGGACGGAACACCACGCCCGGCCGCGGGTGCTGGTGCACCGTCGCCTCGGTCGTGATGCCGACCGCGCGGCCCGCCTCGATGACGGTGAGCCACTCGTCGACGTCGTGCGTCGTGACCGTCTCGCGCGGCCCGGAGCCGGCCCGCCACAGGTCGGCCGAGGTCGTGCCGGTCACGGCGTCGGTGGCCAGCGTGCGGCCGGAGAGGTCGTCCAGACGCACCGAGCGCTTGCGGGCGAGCGGGTCGTCGGCCGGCAGGGCGGCGTACCTGGCCTCGACGCCGACGAGCACGCTGCGGAACCTCGGGTCGTCGATCGGGCGGCGCAGGATGCCGACGTCGCACAGCCCCTCGGCGAGGCCTGCGGTGCGCGAGTTGATGCGCACCAGCACCAGCTCGGTGCCGGGGTGGGCGGACGCCCAGCGCCGCAGCACCGACGTCGTACGCCGACCCAGCGCGGCCCACGCGTAGCCCACCCGCAGCTCGCCGGCACCGGACTCGGCGGCGCGGCGCAGCGCGGCGACCTCCTCGAGCACCCGGCGCGCGTGCTCGAGAACGTGCACCCCCTCGGGCGTGGGCGCGATGCGTCGCGTGGTGCGGTCGAGCAGGCGTACGCCGAGGATCTCCTCGAGCCCGGCCACCGTGCGCGAGACCGAGGCCTGCGAGAGGTCGAGGACGGCCGCCGCGTCGGTGAAGCCGCCCTCGTCGACGACGGCCGTGAGCGCGCGCAGGTGACGGAGCTCGATGTCCATACGCACAGCGTATGACACGGTCATGAAGTGCATTTCCCGTATGAGCGGCGCAGGGGCACCCTGGGCGGATGACCGAGGAGCGGGAGATCGAGGAGAGCGCCGAGGCGCCCTCGGTGCTCGGCTCGGTCGGCATCATGCTCACGAGCGCGATGAGCGCCCAGACCGGCGCGGCCCTGGGCGCCCACGCCTTCCCGATCATCGGTCCGGCCGGCGTGGTGGCGATCCGCCAGCTCGTCGCCGTCTGCGTGCTGCTGCCTGCCGCGCGTCCGCCGCTGCGCCGGATGACGTGGTCGCAGTGGTGGCCGGTCCTCCTCCTCGCGCTGGTGTTCGCGACGATGAACCTGTCGCTCTACACGGCCATCGAGCGCATCGGCCTCGCGCTCGCGATCACGCTGGAGTTCCTCGGCCCGCTGGCCGTCGCGCTCGCAGCGTCGCGCTCGAGGCGCGATCTCCTGCTCGCCGTCGTCGTCGGCGTCGGCGTCTACGTGCTGGTGCTCCCGGGCCCGGCCAGCGACTGGATCGGCATCGGTCTCGCGCTGTACGCCGCGTGCTGCTGGGCGGCGTACATCATGCTCAACCGGCTCACGGGCAGGCGGCTGCCCGGCGTGCAGGGCCCGGCGGCGGCGACCACGCTCACGGCGGCGGCGTACTTCCCGGTGGTCGTGCTGCTCGTCGTGAACGGCACCCTGACGCCGGCGGCGCTGGCGTTCTCGGTCGCGGCCGGTCTGCTCTCGTCGGTCGTGCCGTTCACCTTCGACATGATCTCGCTGCGTCGCGTGTCGCCGCGGTTCTTCAGCGTCGTGCAGAGCCTGCACCCCGTCTTCGCCGCGCTCGCCGGGCTCGTCCTGCTCGGCCAGGTGCTCGAGCTGCACGAGTGGGTCGGCATCCTCGTCGTGGTCACGGTCAACGTCGCCGCGGTGCTCTGGGCGCGCGACAAGCAGGCGCGCGACACGGCCGAGGCCGAGCCCGGCCTCGAGGCCGCCGTGCAGACCTGACCCGTCTCCGCGGGGACGTAGGGTCATGCCGTGCCGTCGACACCGCCCGAGGGGGAGCCTGCGCCCGCTGACGGCGCCCTGCCGGCCTCCGCGCTGAGCGCTCTCGGCACGCGGCCGTTCGCGTTCTACGTGCACGTGCCCTACTGCGCGACGCGTTGCGGCTACTGCGACTTCAACACCTACACCGCCGACGAGCTCGGCCCCGGCGTGAGCCGTGCGTCGTACGCCGACCAGGCGGTGGCCGAGGTGCGGCTCGCGCGCCGCGTGCTCGGCGAGGTCGACCTGCCGGTGTCGACCGTGTTCGTCGGGGGCGGTACGCCGACGCTGCTGCCGCCCGGCGACCTCGGCCGCATCCTCGCCGCGATCCGCGACGAGTTCGGGCTCGCGCCCGGCGCGGAGGTCACCACCGAGGCCAACCCCGACTCCGTCACCGCTGCGTCGCTGGCCGCGCTGCGCGAGGACGGCTTCACCCGCATGTCGTTCGGGCTGCAGAGCACCGCGCCGCACGTGCTGCAGGTGCTCGACCGCACGCACACGCCGGGCCGCGCGGTCGACGCCGTGGGCGAGGCACGCGCCGCCGGCTTCGAGCACGTCAACGTCGACCTCATCTACGCCACGCCGGGCGAGACCGAGGCCGACTTCGCCGCGTCGCTCGAGGCCGCCGCGAGCAGCGGCGCCGACCACGTCTCGGCGTACTCGCTCATCGTCGAGGACGGCACGCGGCTCGCGGCGCGGATCCGGCGCGGCGAGCTGCCCGACGTCGACGACGACGTCGCCGCCGACCGCTACCTGCAGGCCGAGCAGGCGCTGAGCGCCGCGGGCATGCAGTGGTACGAGGTCTCCAACTGGGCGCGGCCGGGCGGCGAGTGCCGGCACAACCTGGCCTACTGGCGCGGCGACGACTGGTGGGGCGTCGGGCCCGGCGCGCACGCGCACGTGGGCGGCGTGCGGTGGTGGAACGTGCGGCACCCCAGCGCGTACGCCGAGCGCATCGCCGCCGGGCACAGCCCCGCGCAGGCGCGCGAGGTGCTGTCGGCCGACGACCGGCGTGTGGAGGACGTGCTGCTGCGCGTGCGCCTGCGAGAAGGCCTGCCGCTGGAGCAGCTCACCGACGACGGGCGCCGGGTCGCGCGCCGCGCGGTCGACGACGGGCTCGCCGAGGCGTCGGCGTACGACGACGGGCTGCTGGTCCTCACGCTGAGCGGTCGCCTGCTCGCCGACGCCCTCGTCCGCGACCTCGTCGACTGACCCGCCTCCCCGGGCTGCGGGCCTGGGTCAGCGCAGGAAGCGGATGGCCAACGGGTAGCGGAAGAAGGCGCCGTTCCAGGAGCGCAGGGCGGCGAGGCCGGCCATGACCATGCCGTACGCCGCGACCACGCCGATCACGGTCGGGCCGGCGCCGCGCAGGGCGACGACCGCGCTCGCGACGAAGAGCAGGACGAAGGTGGCCTGGAAGTTGAAGGCCTCCTTGGCGTGGCGGTCGACGAAGACCGACTCGCGGCCGACCGAGCCGAGCAGCATCACCGGGGCGACGAGGATGCCGGCCACCTGGGAGAGGTGGGCGAGGGCGGCGTAGAGGCGCTCCTGGCGAGGGCTCAGCGGCGCGGTCTCGGGCAGGCGCGGCGCGCGGTCGCCGAAGGGCGCAGCCCCTGGCGTGGTGCGGTGCAGAGGGCGAGGCGCGGGGTCGCCGGGCGGCAGGGGCAGATCTGCGCTCGCGTCGTACGGCTCGTCGGTCATGGCGTCTCACCTCCTGGTGGCACCGATGGTGACGCAGGTCGGCGGGGTCGGCATCCCGAGCAGCAGGTACGACGAGGGGCGGCCACCGGCATCGGGTGGCCGCCCCTCGGGCGCTGGACGCGTGCTACTTCACGAAGCGGATGTTGATCGGGTAGCGGTAGAGCTCGCCGTTGTAGGCCTTGATCGCGGCGATGATCGCGAACACGAGCCCGTAGATGATCACCGCGATGAGGGTGAAGATCCCGATGAAGACGAAGACCAGGATCCAGCTCACGATCGACGCGATGAGCAGCGTGATGTGGAAGTTCAGCGCCTCCTTGGCCTGGTCGTTGACGAAGGCGGAGCGCTTGCCGAGCAGCACCATGATGAGCAGCGGCGCGATGAGGGCGAGCACGATCTCGCTCAGGTGCGCGAGCATCGCCCAGAGGCGCTCGTCGCTCTGCGAGAGCGGCTGCTCGCCGACCGGTGCGGCGTACGTCGGAGCCGCGGGAGGCGGCGGCGGGACCGCGCCGGGCGGAGGGGGCGGGGGCGGAGGAGGAGTCGCGCTGTAGTCGGGGGACGGGTCGCCCTCGGCGGGCGGCTGCTGGTCGGACATGGGAACTCCCTGGGATCGGACGGGTCCGGGAACGCGACTGCCGGGTGCCCCGTGGGCCACCCGGCAGCCGGACGTTCGGGGCAGGTCGACGTCAGGCCGCGATCTGCTCCTTGTTGAGCTGGCGGTAGATGTGCACCGTGAACAGCGCCGCGAACGGCAGCGTGATCAGGGTGAAGACGCCGAACAGGATGCCGCCGAGGAACGAGGCCACGATGTTGACGAGGGCCGCGAGCAGGACGGGCACGAAGTTCGACGTGACGGCGCGGTAGCTGTTGCCGAACGCCTCGCCGACGCCCTGGCCCTTGTCCAGGGCGTAGAGCGGGGCGAACTGGAACAGGAAGATCACGATGATGCCGGGGATGAAGCACAGGATCGAGTCCGGCGAACGTCGCGATGCCGTAGACGATCGCGACGACGAGGTAGGCGCCGAGGTGCTCGCCGGTGGTGAGCATCCCGAAGTTCGGGCGTCTCGCCGTTCGAGCGCTTCAGCGCGGCACGGTAGACGCCGATCGAGGCCAGCCAGGCGAGCGCGCCGAAGATGACGGCGAGCACGAGCGTGACGCCGAGGTTGGCGAACAGCGCCGGTGGCGCAGTTGACGCCGCCGCCGCTGACCGAACCGTCCTGGTTGATCGTGATCGCGGTCTGGTTGCAGTTGTTGTTGGCGCGCTGGTGAGGACGCGGCTGATGATCTCCTGCACCGCGCGCAGCGCGAACACCACGGCGGCGAGGCCGACGAAGATCCCGAGGTGCTGCTGCAGCTTGGCGATGGCCCAGCTGAACGCGGCACCGACGTCGACGCCGGGGGCACCGGCGCCGGCCGGGGGAGCGGGCGGCGGCGGGGGCGGCGGAGGCGGGGTGGCACCCGACGGCGGGGGCGGCGGCGGGGGCGGCGGGGTGCTCGGAACCTCGGGCTCCGGGACGACCGGGTCGCCGGTCGGGGGTGTCTGGTCGGACATGAGACGCGTCCCTCCTCGAGACGGGCGGGCGGACCGGAACAGGACGAGATCGGTCGTGACCCACGGTCACCGTAGCGAGTCCGGTGTTCCGATGGGTGGAACCGGAGCGGGAGTCACCCCGCGTCGCGCGGGCTCGTGACGGAGGCGTGACGGCGTGTGACGACGCTGCGTCACGCGTCCGGGGCGGTCACCGTGTCGATGAGCTCCTCGACCCGGGCGAGCAGGCTCGGCTCCAGGTCGGCGTACGAGTGCACGTGGCCGAGCAGCCAGCGCCAGCCCTCGGCGACGTCGGCCGGGGTCGCGTGCGGCCGACCGAGGGCGGCGAGCACGCCCTCCTTCCACGGCCGACCCTTCGGGACGACCGGCCACGCGTCGATGCCGATCGCCTGCGGCCGGATCGCCTGCCACACGTCGACGTACGGGTGACCGAGCACGGTGACGTGGGCGCCGTACGCCCGCCGCACCTCCTCGGCGATGCGCGTCTCCTTCGACCCGGGGACGAGGTGGTCGAGCAGCACACCGATGCGCCGGCCGGGGCCGGGCGCGAACTCGCGCACGAGGCCGAGCAGGTCGTCGGCGCCGTGCAGCGGCTCGACGACGACGCCCTCGACGCGCAGGTCGTGGCCCCAGACCTTCTCGACGAGCTCGGCGTCGTGCAGGCCCTCGACCCAGATCCGCGACCCGCGGGCGACGCGGGCGCGCAGGTCGGCGACGGCGATGGAGCCGGAGGCCGTGCGGGCCGGCGCCGCCGTCGCGGCCGACGGCGCCGGGCGCACGAGGGTGACGGTGCGCCCCTCGAGCAGGAACGCCGCGGGCCGCATGAGGAACGGGCGACGCACGGCGTGGCGGTCCTCGAGCACGACCGCCCAGCCCTCGGTGGTCTTCGTGGTGCCGACGACCTCGCCGCACCAGCCCGTGTCCGAGCACTCGACGACGAGACCGGTCTCGGCCGCGACCTCCTCGACGCGCACCCGGCGCGGGGCGTGCGGGTCGGCGGAGAGCACGTCGCGCCCGTACCGGTCGCTCATCGCGCGCTCCTCCCGGGCTCCGTCGTACGCCGTCGGCGTCCGGCCACCGAGACTAGGCGGCGCCGGGGCGCGGAGCCGGGAGCGGCGTCGTCGGGAGGAGCCGTGGCGGGGTGTCATCTAGACTTGGCACTCAGTTCGAGGGAGTGCCAGGACGGCTCCCAGGCGCGAGGAGGCGAGCATGGTCGAGGACCGCCGGCTCGCCGTGCTGCGCGCCATCGTCGAGGACTACGTCGCCACCCACGAACCCGTCGGCTCGCGGTCGCTCGTCGAGCGGCACGCGCTCGGCGTCAGCCCCGCCACGATCCGCAACGACATGGCCGCGCTCGAGGACGAGGGCCTCATCGCGCAGCCCCACACGAGCGCCGGCCGCGTGCCCACCGACCAGGGCTACCGCGTCTTCGTCGACCGGCTCTCGGCGGTCAAGCCGATGTCGGCGGCCGAGCGGCGCGCGATCGGGACGCTTCCTCGACGGCGCGGTCGACCTCGACGACGTCATGCAGCGCTCGGTGCGGCTGCTCGCCCAGCTCACCCGCCAGGTCGCGCTGATCCAGTACCCCTCGCTCACGCGCTCGACCGTGCGCCACCTCGAGCTCGTGGGCCTCGGGTCCACGCGCATCCTGCTCGTGCTCATCGCCGACACCGGTCGGGTCGAGCAGCGCGTCGTCGAGACCGTCGGTGCCGATGTCCGACGACCTGCTGGCCCGGCTGCGCGGCAGGCTCATCGAGCGCACCACCGGCGTGCGCCTCGTCGACGTCGCCGACCGCGTGGCCGACGTGGTCGAGCAGTTCCCCGCCGACGAGCGCACCGCGGTGACGGCCGTGGTCGCGACGCTGCTCGAGACCGTCGTCGAGCGGCACGAGGAGCGCGTGATGCTCGCCGGCACGGCCAACCTCGCCGCGTTCGGCGAGGACTTCAACGGCGCGGTGCGCCCCGTGCTCGAGGCGCTCGAGGAGCAGATGGTGCTGCTGCGCCTGCTCGGCGAGAGCCGCTCGACCGACGCGCTGACCGTGCGCATCGGCCACGAGAACGAGGTCGAGGGGCTCACCTCCACCTCGGTCGTGACCGTCGGCTACGGCCTGGGCGACGAGGTCGTCGCCCAGCTCGGCGTCGTCGGCCCGACGCGCATGGACTACCCCGGCACGATGGGCTCGGTGCGCGCTGTGGCGCGCTACGTCGGCCGCATCCTCACCGAGCAGCAGTAGCGAGCAGCACCAGCCGACGACGTACGACGACACCGCACGATCCGCCCACCACCGACAGCGAGCTCACCGACCGTGGCATCCGACTACTACGCCGTCCTCGGCGTCGCGCGCGACGCGACGCCCGAGGAGATCAAGCGCGCCTACCGCAAGCTGGCGCGCGAGCTGCACCCCGACGTGAACCCCGACCCGGCGACCCAGGACCGGTTCAAGGAGGTCACCGCGGCGTACGAGGTGCTCTCCGACCCGGAGAAGCGGCAGATGTACGACCTCGGCGGCGACCCGCGCGGCGGCGGCGCCGGCTTCGGCGGCGGCCCAGGGCTTCGGCTTCGGCGACATCATGGACGCCTTCTTCGGCACGCAGTCGCGCGGCCCGCGACCGCGCGTGGGCCGCGGCAAGGACGCGCTGATCCGCCTGCAGGTCGAGCTGCGCCGAGGCGGCGTTCGGCGTCGACGCGCGAGATCACCGTCGACACCGCGGTCGTGTGCGACGTCGTGCCACGGCGCGGGCACCGCGCCCGACACCCAGATCGTCACCTGCACGATGTGCCAGGGCCGCGGCGAGGTGCAGTCGGTGCAGCGCTCGTTCCTCGGCCAGGTCATGACCTCGCGGCCGTGCCCGCAGTGCCAGGGCTACGGCACGCTCATCCCGCACCCGTGCCCGGAGTGCTCCGGCGAGGGCCGGGTGCGCACGCGCCGCACCCTCACCGTCAAGATCCCGCCGGCGTCGACACCGGCACGCGCATCCAGCTCACCGGCGAGGGCGAGGTCGGCCCCGGCGGCGGCCCGCCCGGCGACCTGTTCCTCGAGGTCGTCGAGCTGCCGCACGACGTCTTCACCCGCCAGGGCGACGACCTGCACTGCACGGTGTCGCTGCCGATGACCGCCGCCGCGCTGGGCACGACGGTGGAGCTGCAGACGCTCGACGGAGGTCGAGCGCATCGAGGTGCGCGCCGGCACGCAGTCCGGCCAGGTCATCACGCTGCGGCAGAAGGGCACCGCGCACCTGCGCGCGACCGGCCGCGGCGACCTGCACGTGCACGTCGAGGTGCTCACGCCGACGAAGCTCGACGCGCGGCAGGAGGAGCTCCTGCGCGAGCTCGCCGCGCTCCGCGACGAGGAGCAGCCCACCGGCACGGTGCAGACCGGCAACGCGAGCTCGGGCGGGCTCTTCTCACGGCTGCGCGACGCCTTCAACTCGTGATCGGATGAGCGCGTGACCGCGCCGTTCTTCCTCGTCGAGGCCGATGCGCTGCGGCGCGAGGTCGGGGCGGTCGTGAGCATCACCGGCGCCGACGGTCGCCACGCCGCGACCGTGAAGCGGCTCGCCTCGGTGAGCCGGTGCTCGTCGGCGACGGGCTCGGCCACGTGGTCGACGGCGTCGTCGCCGAGGTGGTCGGTCGCGACCGCGTCGACGTGCGGGTCGTCGTCGTACGCCGAGGTCGCGCAGCCCTCGCCGCGGCTCGTCGTGGTGCAGGCGCTGGCCAAGGGGGAGCGCGTCGGACCTCTCGGTCGAGCTGCTCACCGAGGTGGGTGTCGACGTGGTCGTGCCGTGGTCGGCGTCGCGCTCGGTGGCGCAGTGGCGCGGCGAGAAGGCGACGCGCGGCGTGGAGAAGTGGGCGCGTCACCGCGCGCGAGGCCGCCAAGCAGTCGCGCCGGCCGTGGGTGCCGGAGATCCGGCCGCTGGCCACGACCGACGAGGTCGTGCGCCCTGCTGCGTGCGGGCGTCGACGCCGGCGGCACGGCGATCGTGCTGCACGAGGCGGCGTCGTTGCGCATGGCGTCGCTGCGGATCCCGGCGTCCGGCGACGTCGTGCTCGTCGTCGGCCCCGAGGGCGGCATCAGCGACGACGAGCGCGCGGCCCTCGAACGCGCCGGCGCGCTCTCGGCGCGGCTCGGCCCCTCGGTGCTGCGCACCGCGACCGCCGGTGCCGTCGCCGCCGCCGTCGTCCTCGCCGGCTGCGGCCGCTGGGACTGAGCGGGACGACATCCTCGGCTCCGGGGCCGGGGAACGATCGTCCCGCGGCGCTCGGCACGGGCAGGATGACCCCGTGGACGGGCTGAGCATCCAGGAGCGGCTCTACCCCGGGCTGGCCTGCTTCGGCTGCGGCCAGGCCAACGCCAAGGGCCTCAAGCTGCAGAGCTATCCGGCCGCCGACGGCGTGATCGCGTCGTTCACGCCGTGGCCCGAGCACGACAACGGCCTCGGCTACCTCAACGGCGGCATCATCTCCACGGTGCTCGACTGCCACAGCGCCGCCGCGGTGATCCTCGAGGCCGAGGCGCGCGGATGGCCGTCGCTGCCGGGAGCGGCGCTGCCGTACGTGACCGCCGGCCTCGACGTGCGCTACCTGCGCCCCACGCCGCTGTTCGAGACCAGCGAGCTGCGCGGCCGGGTCGTCGAGGCGGACGAGGCGCAGATGACCGCCGAGGTCGAGCTCGTGATCGACGAGCGCGTCCGTGCCGTGGCCACGGCCGTGTGGAAGCGCTGGCGCCCGCGCTAGCGTCGGCGCGTCCGACGGGGCAGGAGGTGACGACGATGCGCGGACTGACCACGAGCGGGCTGCCGTCGTGGGGGATCTGGGTCGTGCTCGGATTCGTCGTGGTGTTCATGCTCGGCTGGTTCGTGTTCGGTGCACGACGTCGGCGTACGCCGTCGGCTCCGCCGGTCACCTCGTCGCTGCCGCCCACGGGGCCGTGGGAGGCGGTGGCCACGCGCGTGGTGGCGCGGGCGTCGACGCGACTGGTCGGTCAGCGGTACGCCGGCCTCACGATCAGCTCGGTGTTCCACTACGGCGCGGTCGACATCGGCACGCAGCACCTCGTGGTGTGGGTGCTGGTGTCCGGATCACGGTCCGAGGAGCTGCCCGGCTGGTGGTCGCCCGGCGCCGCGACCGACCGCCCGCTGCCCTCCGGGTGGGAGGGCTGGCTGACCTCGGTGCGCGACGTGGTGCGCGAGGAGCTCGCGGCCGACGCGTGGCCGGACGCGGGCTCGGCATCGGTGCTGTTCGACTCCGAGGAGCGCGTCGGACGGATCGGGTTCGACTACTTCCGCTGAGGCGGCGCCGGTACGGTCGGCGCATGAGCGAGCCCAGCCCCGACTGCCTGTTCTGCCGCATCGTCGCCGGTGAGATCCCGGCGACCGTCGTCCTCGACACCGAGCGCGTGCTCGCCTTCCGCGACATCAGCCCCCAGGCGCCCGTGCACGTCGTGGTCGATCCCGAAGGACCACCACGCCGACGTCGTCGCCCTCGTCGAGCGCCGACCCGGCGCTGGCCGGCGAGCTGCTCGCGGCGGCGTCCGCGGTCGCGGCGCAGGAGGGGCTCGCGGAGGGCTTCCGCGTGGTGCTCAACACCGGCGCACGACGGCGGCCAGACCGTCTTCCACGTGCACGCCCACGTGCTGGGCGGCCGCGGCCTCGGCTGGCCCCCCGGCTGACCGGGGGCTATCGACGGGGCCGCAGCGCGCGGATCGCCGTACGATGGGTCCTCCGGCTCCGCCGGATCCCGCCGTGGACGTCGCGGCGTACGACGAGCGAAGGGCAGCAGCGGCCCCGAGAGGCCGACCCATGACGACCACGACCGACACGCAGGCGAAGATCGTCGTGCCTGCCTCCCTCGACATGGTGACCCTGCTCGGGTCGGGCGACGAGCTGCTGCGCATCGTCGAGCGCGCCTTCCCGTCCGTCGACCTGCACGTCCGCGGCAACGAGATCACCGCCACCGGCGACCGCCGCCGAGGTCGCGCTCGTCGACCGCGTCGTCGGCGAGCTGCTCGCCGTGCTGCGCACCGGCCAGGGGCTCACGCCCGAGGCGGTCGAGCGCACGATCGCGCATGCTGCGCGACGACTCCGACGTGCGTCCCGCCGACGTGCTCACCGCCAACATCCTGAGCAACCGCGGCCGCACGATCCGCCCCAAGACGCTCAACCAGAAGCGCTACGTCGACGCGATCGACGAGCACACGATCGTGTTCGGCATCGGCCCGGCCGGAACCGGCAAGACCTACCTCGCGGTGGCGAAGGCGGTGCAGGCGCTGCAGGCCAAGCAGGTCAACCGCATCATCCTCACGCGCCCCGCGGTCGAGGCCGGCGAGCGGCTCGGCTTCCTGCCCGGCACGCTGAGCGAGAAGATCGACCCCTACCTGCGGCCGCTGTACGACGCGCTGCACGACATGATCGACCCGGACTCGATCCCGCGGCTCATGACCAGCGGCACGATCGAGGTCGCGCCGCTGGCGTACATGCGCGGGCGCACGCTCAACGACGCGTTCATCATCCTCGACGAGGCGCAGAACACCTCGCCCGAGCAGATGAAGATGTTCCTCACCCGCCTCGGCTTCGGCTCGACGATGGTGGTCACCGGCGACACCACGCAGGTCGACCTGCCCGACCGGCACCGCCAGCGGGCTCAAGGTGGTCGAGGGCATCCTCGACGGCATCGACGACGTCGCGTTCTGCCGGCTGCACAGCCAGGACGTCGTGCGCCACAAGCTCGTCGGCAAGATCGTCGACGCGTACGCCGTGCACGACGCCGCAGACCGCCGCGGCGGCGCAGCGCGGCCGACGCGCGGCCGCCGCGGCACGCCGGTCAGGGGCCGGCGATGACGATCGAGGTCGTCAACGAGACCGACGTCGAGGCCGACCTCGACGCGCTCGGTGACCAGGCGCGCTTCATGCTCGACCGGCTGCGGATCCATCCGCTCGCGGAGCTCTCGGTCGCTGCTCGTCGACGAGGCGACCATGAGCGAGCTGCACGTCCGGTGGATGGACGAGCCCGGGCCCACCGACGTGCTGTCGTTCCCGATGGACGAGCTGCGTCCCACCAAGGACGACGAGGAGCCCGCCGAGGGCCTGCTCGGCGACATCGTCATCTGCCCGCAGGTGGCTGCAGCGCCAGGCCGACGCGGCGGGGCACTCGCGCCGAGGACGAGATCGCCCTGCTGCTCACCCACGGGATCCTGCACCTGCTCGGCTACGACCACGCCGAGCCCGAGGAGCATGCCGAGATGTTCGGGCTGCAGGCACGGCTGCTCGCCGAGTGGGTCGCGCACGTGGCGGGCGACCGATGAGCCCCGACGTCGTCGGCGCTCGTCGTGGCCGCCGTGCTGGTGGTGCTCGCCGGGCTCGCGCGTGGCCGCCGAGACCGCGTTCGGCCGGGTCTCGCGCGCCCGCGTCGACGAGCTCGTGCGCGAGGGCAGTCGCCGGTGCCAAGCGCCTGCGCCCGCTGCTCGACGACCGCGCGCGCTACGTCAACGTGCTGCTGTTCCTGCACATGGCTGCTCTACGTCGCCGCGATCGTGCTCGTCACGCGCGCGTTCGCTCGTGCTGGTGCCCGGCCCGATCTGGTGGCAGATGCTCGCCGCCGCGCTCGTCATGCTGGTGATCGGCTACGTCGCGCTCGGCGTCGCCCCGCGCACCCTCGGCGTCCAGCACGCCGACCGCATCGCGATGCGCTCGGCGCGGATCGCACGGATCCTCGCCGTCGTCCTCTCGCCGCTGACGACGCTGCTCATCCTGGTCGGCAACGCGCTGACCCCCGGCAAGGGCTACCGCGAGGGCCCGTTCGCGTCGCAGGCCGAGCTGCGCGAGCTCGTCGACCTCGCGGAGGCGAGCGACGTCATCGAGGACGACGAGCGCCAGATGATCCACTCGGTCTTCGAGCTCGGCGACACCTTCGTGCGCGAGCTCATGGTGCCGCGCACCGAGATGGTCTTCGTCGAGGCGACCAAGACGCTGCGCCAGGCGATGTCGCTGGCGCTGCGCAGCGGCTTCTCGCGCATCCCCGTGATCGGCGAGAACCTCGACGACGTCGTCGGCGTCGTCTACCTCAAGGACATGACGCGCCGGACCTTCGAGCACCGCGACGCCGAGAAGGACGAGCGCGTGGCGAGCCTCATGCGCCCGGCGTTCATGGTGCCCGACAGCCGTCAGGCCGACGACCTGCTCAAGGACATGCAGGCCGCGCGCGTGCACATGGCGGTGGTGGTCGACGAGTACGGCGGCACCGCCGGCATCGTCACCATCGAGGACGTCGTCGAGGAGATCGTCGGCGAGATCACCGACGAGTACGACACCGACGAGGTGCCCGGAGGTCGAGCCGCTCGCGCACGGCGCCTTCCGCGTCCACGCCCGCATGCACGTCGACGACTTCGCCGAGCTCGTCGGGATCCCGCTCGACGCCGACGAGGAGGGCGTCGAGACCGTCGGCGGCCTGCTCGCCAAGCGGCTCGGGCTCGTGCCGATCCCGGGCGCGCGCATCACCGTGCACGGCTGGGACCTCACCGCCGAGTCGGCAGCCGGTCGGCGCAACCGCATCGGTACGGTGCTGGCCGAGCCGGTCGTCCCGGCCGGACGACGACGAGGAGGACGGCGGATGACCGCCCCCGCCGAGCTGTCCGCCGAGGACGCCAAGCTCGTGACGCTGGCTCGCGGTGCCCGCGGTCGCGTGGGTGCGCCCGAGGGTGCCGCGGTCCGCGACGAGACCGGTCGCACCTACTCGGGCGCCACCGTCGCGCTCGACGGGCTCGCGATCTCGGCGCTGGCGCTGGCTGTCGCGCAGGCGGCCGCGTCCGGTGCGCGCGGCCTCGAGGCCGCCGTCGTCGTACGCCGTGACGCCGAGGTCGCCGACGCCGACCTCGCCGCGGTGCGCGCGCTCGGGGGAGCCGGCACCGTGCTGCACGTCGCCGGCGGCGACGGCACCGTGCTCGCGAGCACGACGACCTGATCCGACGCATGACCACCGAGGGCGGCCACGAGGGCCGCGGTCGCGCCGTGCTGTCCGTGCTCGCGGCCGCGACGCTGTTCGGCACCACGGGCACCGCGCAGGCGCTCGGACCCTCGGGCACGACACCCCTGGGCGTCGGCGCTGCACGCATCGTCATCGGCGGCGCCGGCCTGCTCGCCGTGCTGCCGCGGCTCGGCGGCCGCCGCCGCGACGCCGTGGCGCTCTGGCGGACCCCCTGGGGAGTGACGGCCGGCATCACGACCGCGCTCTACCAGGTCTGCTTCTTCGCCGGCGTCTCGCGCGCGGGCGTCGCGCTCGGAACCCTCGTCACCATCGGCAGCGGTCCCGTCTTCACCGGCCTGCTGTCGTGGGTGCTCCTGCGCGAGCGGCCCCGGCTGTCGTGGGTCGTGGCCACCGCGGTGTGCGTGGTCGGGCTCGCGCTGCTCGTCGGCAGCGGCGCCTCGCAGCCCTCGGTCGACCCCGTCGGCCTGCTGCTCGCCCTCGCCTCGGGGTTCGGGTACGCCGTCTACACGGTCGCGGCGAAGCGGCTCATGACCGACGGGCACCGCAGCGACGAGGTGATGGCCGGCGCGTTCTCCCTCGGCGGGCTCCTGCTCGTGCCGGTGCTGCTCACGCAGCCGATGGCGTGGATCACCACGCCGTCCGGGCTGGCGATGGCGCTGTGGCTCGGGCTCGGCCACCACGACTGCGGCGTACGTGCTCTTCGGCCGTGGGCTGCGGCACCTGCCGGCCGGCCCGGTCACCACGCTCGTCCTCGCCGAGCCGGTGGTCGCCACGGTCCTCGGCGTGGTCGTGCTGGGGGAGTCGTTGACGCTGCTCGGCTGGGTCGGTGCCGCGCTCGTGCTGGCCGGTCTCGTGCTGCAGGGCGTCGTGGCCTCGCGCGGTAGGGGATGATCGGTCGGTGACCGACCCCCGTGAACGACCAGACCCGCGAGCACCGCTCGGGCTTCGCCTGCTTCGTCGGGACGGCCCAACGCCGGCAAGTCGACGCTCACCAACGCGCTGGTGGGCGAGAAGGTCGCGATCACCTCGAGCAAGCCGCAGACCACGCGGCACACGATGCGCGGCATCGTGCACCGCGACGACGCGCAGCTCGTCCTCGTCGACACCCCGGGCCTGCACAAGCCGCGCACGCTGCTCGGCGAGCGGCTCAACGCGCTCGTGCGCGAGACCTGGGCCGAGGTCGACGTGATCGGCTTCTGCGTGCCGGCCGACCAGGCCGATCGGCCCCGGCGACACGTTCATCGCCCAGCAGCTCGCCACGGCACGGCGTACGCCGAAGGTCGCCATCGTCACCAAGACCGACCTCGTCGACCGCGCGACGGTGGGGGAGCGGCTGCTCGAGGTCGCGCGGCTCGGCGACAAGATCGGCTGGAGTGGGCCGAGGTCGTGCCGGTCTCCGCGGTGTCCGGCGACCAGGTGCGGCTGCTCGAGGACCTGCTCGTCGGCCTGCTGCCCGCCGGCCCGCCGCTCTACCCGGACGGCGAGCTCACCGACGAGCCCGAGCTCGTCATGGTCGCCGAGCTCATCCGCGAGGCCGCGCTCGAGGGCGTGCGCGACGAGCTGCCGCACTCGATCGCGGTCGTCGTCGACGAGATGATCCCGCGCGAGGACCGGCCCGCCGACAACCCGATGCTCGACGTGCACGCCTCGCTCTACGTCGAGCGCGACAGCCAGAAGGCGATCATCATCGGGCACAAGGGATCCCGGCTGCGCGACGTCGGCAGCCGGTCGCGCCAGCAGATCGAGGCCCTGCTCGGCACGCGCGTCTACCTCGACCTGCGCGTCAAGGTCGCGAAGGACTGGCAGCAGGATCCGCGGCAGCTGCGCAAGCTCGGCTTCTGACCCAGCGGCTCAGTCGGAGCGGGGCTCCGCGGCGCCGGTGAAACCGATCCGGGTGAAGCCCGACCGCTCGTAGATCCGGGCGACGGCGTCATCGCCGGCCGACAGCAGCGCCATCGTCACCCCGTGCGTCGCGGCATCGTCGACCAGAACCTCGAGCAGCGCTGCGGCCGCACCTCGACGGCGGTGGGCGGGCAGCGTCGCGACCCCCACGACCTCGGTGTCGGCGCCCACGGCCTGGTGCCACCCGCAGGCGACGATCCCCGCCTCGGGGTCGTCGGCCACCGCCACGGAGGCCCGGCCGTCGCGGATGCGTTCGCGCACGTAGTCGAGCAGCGCCTGCTCGACCTCGCGCGTGTCGCGCTCGCGCACGTCGGCGTCGCCCCGCGCGGTGCCGGGCACGGAGAAGCCGACCTCCTGCACGGCGAGGGCGGCGAGCAGGTCCGGCGCGTCGGCCTCGAGCAGGCGGGCGGTGAGCCCGACGGCCCGGCGCGGGTCGTCGAACGGCTCACGGAGGTCGCGCACGAGCAGGGGGTGGCGGTGCACGGCGTACCCCTCGCCGCGCAGCACGTCGCCGAGCATCGGGGCGAGCTCGTCGACCCACTCGAACGACACCGGGTGCCCGGCGTCCGTGAGCACGGCTGCCGCCCCGCGCACGTGCTCGCCGGTGACCGATCCCGGCACGCTGAGGTCGCGACCGGGGATCGGCCGCACGTAGTAGGCGTACGGCGCCCGCGAGACGAAGGCACGCAGCGGACCGACGTCGACGACGTCGGCCGCGAGGGTCGCCACCGCGTCGAGGTAGGCGTCGCAGCGACGCAGCGCGTCCGTCACGGGGTGGGCGTGGCGTCGGTGTCCCCCTGCGCGGGCAGCTCGCTGGCGATCTCGGCCAGGGTCTCGCCGGCCGGCACGACCACCTCGGGGTCGCCGCCGAGCGAGTCGCCCGGCTTGCTCGGCTTCTCGCCCTTCGTGCGGACGGCGAGCTCCGGCACGAGCTCGTAGCGGTCGCCGTAGGTCTCGATGACGGCGATGACCGCTGCGGCCAGCGGGATTCCGATGATCGCGCCGATCGGCCCGAAGAACGCGAACCCGACGAACACCGAGCCGAGCGCGATCGCCGGATGGATGTCCATCGTCGCGCGGCTCACGCGCGGGGTGAACACGTAGTTCTCGATCTGCTGGTAGACCGTGGCGAACGCGATGATCCAGATGACGTCGATCGGGTCCTGCAGCGCGGCGAAGATGGCCGGGATCGCGACGCCGATGTAGGTGCCGATGGTGGGGATGAACTGGCTCACGACGCCGGCGAAGATGCCCATGCGGCAGCCAGTACGGAACGCTGATCAGGTAGAAGAAGCCGCAGTGGAAGAAGGCCGACATCGAGGCGAGCACGACCTTCGAGACCACGAAGCCGCCGGTCTTCGTGACCGCGATGTCCCACACCTGGACGAAGACCTTCTGGTACCGCAGCGGCAGCCACGAACCGATGGCGCGGCGCAGGCGCGGGCCGTCGGCCGAGAAGTAGAACGCGAACACCAGCACGGTGAGGCCGTCGAAGACGAACGCCGAAGATGGTCCCGACCACCCCGAAGATGCCGCCGGCGAGGTTGCTGGCCACCTCGGCGATCGTCTCGGGGGAGATCTGCAGCTGCGTCGAGGATCTTGGTGACGTCGAGGTTGAGGCGGAACGTCGAGTTGAGCCAGGTCGACGCGTCTGCGCGATGTAGTCGGGCAGCCGCGTCACGAGCTCGGCGAGCTGGGTGAAGAACAGGCTCGCCGAACACGGTCAGGAACACGACCGAGGCGGCCACCACGAGCGAGCCCCACGAGGCCCGGTGGCGAGCCCCGCGCCGCATGCCGCGGTTGGACGAACCACGCGACCGCCGGCTCCATGGCGATCGAGAGCAGCCAGGCCAGCAGGAGCAGGAAGAGGAAGCCGCCGAGCACCGAGATCGACCACAGCACCAGCTGGAAGGCCGCGAAGACCGCGAACACGACGATCGCGCCGCGGCGCAGCGACGCGATCTCGAAACGCACCGGGACCGCCCGCTCGTTCGCGCCCTGCGCCAGCCGCACAGGCTCGGCGCCGGCAGGGTCGGTCGTCGGTCTGCTGCTCGGACATGCACGCCTCCTCCCGGCGACGGTACCCCGACGCGGCTGCCCTCCCCGGTGCGCCACGACGGGCGGCGTGGGTGGCAGGGGTGACAATGGGCCGGTGAGCCTCTACCGCGACGAGGGCGTCGTCCTGCGCGCCCAGAAGCTGGGCGAGGCCGACCGCATCGTCACCCTGCTCACCCGCGAGCACGGCCGCGTGCGCGCCGTGGCCAAGGGCGTCCGCGCGTACCTCGTCGCGCATCGGGGCCCGGCTCGAGCCGTTCGGGCACGTCGACATCCAGTTCTACGAGGGCCGCTCCCTCGACGGCGTCACCCAGGTCGAGACCCTCGCCTCCTTCGGGTCCGCGCTCGTGCACGACTACGCCCGCTACACCGCCGGCCAGGTGATGCTCGAGACCGCCGAGCGGATGACGCCGGAGGAGCGCGAGCCTTCGGTGCAGCAGTACCTCCTGCTCGTCGGCGGCCTGCGCACCCTGGTGGGCAGCGAGCACGACCCGAGCCTGGTGCTCGACGCCTACCTCGTGCGCTCGCTCGCGGTCGCCGGGCTGGGCGCCGAGCTTCGACGCGTGCGCCCGCTGCGGCGTCGCCGGGCCCGCACCGGGCGTTCCACAGCGCCGCCGGTGGCGCGCTGTGCGCCGCCGACCGCATCCCGGGCTCGGCCGCGCCGGCTCCCGAGACCCTCGAGCTGCTCGGGGCGCTGCTCACCGGCGACTGGGCCACGGCCGACGCGAGCGAGCAGCGGCACCGCCGCGAGGCGTCGGGCCTGGTCGTCGGCGTACCTCTCGTGGCAGCTCGAGCGCGGCCTGCGCAGCCTCCCGCTGGTCGAGCGCCACTGAGGCACCACGGGCCGCCGCCCCTGTGAGTCGCGCTGCGACCGGCCCGACCTCGGATGTCAGGATGGGCGCGTGGCCCGCAAGGTGAAGCAGCAGTCGTACGGCGCTGCCGCGCGCACGGCACCGGTGCGGCCCCCGACCCCGCACCCCAGCGGCGCCGTCGCGCCTGCCATCCCCGCCGAGCTCGTGCCGCGCCACGTCGCGGTCGTCATGGACGGCAACGGCCGCTGGGCCAAGGAGCGCGGGCTGCCGCGCACCGCCGGGCACGAGGCCGGGGAGGCGAGCCTGCTCGACTGCGTGCACGGGGCGATCGAGCTCGGCGTCGGCTGGATCTCGGCGTACGCCTTCTCGACGGAGAACTGGAAGCGCTCGCCCGACGAGGTGCAAGTTCCTCATGGGCTTCAACCGCGACGTGATCCGGCGCCGCCGCGACGAGATGCACGACCTCGGCGTGCGCGTGCGGTGGGCGGGCCGGCGGCCGAAGCTCTGGAAGAGCGTCATCGACGAGCTCGAGGAGGCCGAGCGGATGACCGCCGGCAACTCCACGCTGACGCTCACGATGTGCGTCAACTACGGCGGTCGCGCCGAGATCGCCGACGCCGCGCAGGCGATCGCGCGCGAGGTCGCCGCCGGTCGCCTCGATCCGGGCAAGGTCGACGAGCGCACCATCGCCCGGCACCTCGACGAGCCGGACATGCCCGACGTCGACCTCTTCGTGCGCTCGTCCGGCGAGCAGCGCACCAGCAACTTCCTGCTCTGGCAGGCGGCGTACGCCGAGCTGGTCTTCGTCCCGACCCTGTGGCCGGACTTCGACCGGCGGCACCTGTGGTGGGCCTGCGAGCAGTACGCCTCGCGCGACCGCCGCTACGGCGGAGCGGTGCCCAACGACCTGCCCGACGGGCCATGACCGGCACCACGTCGACCGAGACCGCCGTCAAGCGCGGCTGGCGGCCCGGCGCCCTCGAGGTGCTCACCGCCGGTCTGCTGCTGCTGATCGTGGCGCAGGGGCGTCTGGTCGAGCTGTTCCAGTCGCCCGCCTGGCAGGCCGGGGCGACCGTGTTCGTCTCGATCATCGTGCAGGCCATGCCGTTCCTCGTGCTCGGCGTCGTGCTCTCCGGCCTGATCTCGGCGTACGTCCCGCCGTCGTTCTTCGCCCGCGTGCTGCCCGACCGTCCCGCGCTGGCCGTGCCCGTGGCGGGTGCCGCCGGGGTGATCGTGCCCGGCTGCGAGTGCGCGTCGGTGCCGGTCGCCAGCGGGCTCATGGCGCGCGGCGTCGCGCCCGCGGCCGCGCTGGCCTTCCTGCTCTCGAGCCCGGCGATCAACCCCGTCGTCATCGTGTCGACCTTCGTGGCCTTCCCGAACAACCCGGAGATGGCCTTCGGACGCCTCGGCGCTTCCCTCGTCACCGCCGTGCTCATGGGCTGGATCTGGCTGCGGTTCGGCAAGGGCGAGTGGCTCAGGATCCCGAGCCGCGCGCACCTCGTGAGCGACTCGAAGTTCGAGACCTTCCGGCGTACGGCGGCCCACGACTTCCTCCACGCGGGCGGGTTCCTCGTGATCGGCGGCATCACCGCCGCCGTGCTCAACGTCCTCGTGCCGACGACCTGGCTGCAGAACGTGGCGGAGAACCCGGTCCTCTCCGTCCTGGCGCTCGCGGCGCTGGCCGTCGTGCTCTCGATCTGCTCGGAGGCCGACGCGTTCGTGGCGGCGTCGCTCACGCAGTTCTCGCTGACGGCCCGCCTCGCGTTCCTCGTGGTCGGCCCGATGGTCGACCTCAAGCTCTACGCGCTGCAGGCGGGCACCTTCGGGCGCCGCTTCGCGGCGCGGTTCGCGCCGACCACCTTCGTGGTGGCGGTGCTGGTCGCGAGCCTGGTGGGGTGGTGGCTGTGGTGAGCCGCGACGTCGGCGGCGTCCTGCTGGTGCTCGTAGGCGGCGCCGTGCTGCGGATCAGCGTGGGCGACGTCTACCTGCGCTACGTCAAGGAGTCGCTGCGGCCCTGGCTGCTCGTCTCCGGCGCGATCCTGGTGCTGCTCGGCCTGCTCACCCTGCTCGACGTCTGGCGCGCCTCGCGCGCCGAGCCGGCCGCATCCGCACCCCCGGTGGAGCCCGCATCCGAGCCGCACGGCGACGACGGGCACGACCACGACGACCACGGCGCGCCGCGAGCCGCGTGGCTGCTGCTGCTCCCGGTGCTGGCCATCTTCCTCATCGCGCCCCCCGCGCTCGGGGCCTATTCGGCCGAGCGCGAGACCGCCGTGGTCACCGCGCCCGCCGCCGACTCCGACGTGCCGCCCCTGCCGCCGGGCGACCCCGTCGACCTGCTGCTCAGCGACTACGCGAGCCGGGCGATCTGGGACGACGGACGCACCCTGGACGGCCGTACCGTCGCGCTCACCGGCTTCGTGTCGGCCGCGCCCGACGGCGGGTGGTACCTCACGCGGCTCAGCCTGAGCTGCTGCGCCGCCGATGCGATCGCGACCAAGATCACGGTCAAGGACGCGCCGTACGCCCCGCCGAGCGACACGTGGGTGACGGTCACCGGTCAGTGGGTGCCCGGGGGCGGGACGCAGAGCGAGACGGCGATCCCGTGGGTGAAGGCCATCTCGATGGACGAGGTGACCGTGCCGAAGAACCCGTACGAGTAGGGGCGTCAGCGGCAGGCGCTGCAGCGGCCGAAGATCTCGAGGGTGTGGCTGACCTCGTCGTAGCCGTGCTCCGCCGCGACGCGGTCGGCCCAGCGCTCGACCGCGGGCCCGTCGACCTCCACCGTGGCGCCGCACGAGCGGCACACGAGGTGGTGGTGGTGCGAGGCGCCGCGGCAGCGGCGGTAGGCGGCCTCGCCGTCGTCGAGGAGCAGCGTGTCGACCTCGCCGGCCTCGGCCAGCGCCTGCAGCGTGCGGTAGACGGTGGTGAGACCCACGGTCTCGCCCTTGCCGGCGAGCGCCGTGTGGATCTGCTGCGCGGTGCGGAACGCGTCGAGGTCGTCGAGGATCTCGGCGACGGCCGTGCGCTGGCGCGTGGTGCGCACGCCCGGGACGCTGGTGGGTCGGCGGCCGGTCATGACGTCATCCTCCTACGCCCGCGTGGGCGACGGGCGCCGGTGCGCCGGCGCGGCCGGCCCGGCGGCGTCGCACCGGGACGGCGGCCAGCGCGCAGACCGCGAACAGCCCCAGTGCGAGGAAGACGATGGCCGGGCCCGGGGGCACGTCGAGCTGGAAGGACGCGACCAGGCCGAGCACGGCGGAGATCTCGCCCACGACCACGCCGACGAGCGCGGTGGTGAGGAAGCCGCGGGTGAGCTGCTGGGCGGCGGCGATCGGCACGATCATGATGGCGCTGACCAGCAGCAGGCCCACGGTGCGCATGCCGATGACGACGGTGAAGGCCGCGAGCACCGTGAGCAGCATGCTCATCGCGGTGGTGCGGATGCCCTGCGTGCGCGCGACGTCGGGGTCGAGCGCCATGACGAAGATCTCGCGGCCGTAGATCACGAGCACGACCAGCACCACGGCCGCGGCGAAGCCCAGCCACACCAGGTCGGTGGCCGCCACCGTCGACAGCGAGCCGAACAGGTACTGGTTGAGCGCGGTCGACGACTTGCCACCGGCCAGCGCGGTGAAGAAGACGCCGCCCGCGATGCCGCCGTAGAAGATCAGCGCGAGCGCGAGGTCGCCGGCCGTGCGCGAGCGGCGCGCGGATCAGCTCGATCACGACCGCGCCGATCGCGGCGGCGAGCAGCGCGGTGGGCACGGGTGCCGAGCCGACGAGGAACGCGAGGCCCACCCCGCTGAGCGCGACGTGCCCCATGCCGTCGCCGAGCAGCGCGAGGCGCCGCTGCACGAGGAACACCCCGATGAGCGGGGCCACCAGGCCGACGAGCGCAGCGGCGACCAGGGCGCGCTGCATGAAGTCGTAGGAGAGCATCGACACGCCTCAGCCCTCCAGGATCCGGGGGGCGGGGTCGACGGGACCGAGCTCGTCGCTGTGGTGCCAGGCGTGGTGGTGCGCGAGGTCCTCGCGTCGCGGCGGTCCGTCGAAGCGCACGGAGCCGTGCTCGCCACGGCCGAGGACGATCGCGCGGGTGGCGAGGTCGGCGAGCGGGCCGAGCTCGTGCGTCACCAGCAGCACCGTGCGGCCGGCGTCGCGGAGCGTCCGCAGCGTCGCCGCCAACCGGGCCTGGCTGTCGGCGTCGATCCCGGCGGTGGGTTCGTCGAGCACGAAGGTGTCGGCGCCGGTCGCGAGCGCACGGGCGATGAGCACGCGGCGCTGCTGCCCGCCGGAGAGCGTGTCGAGCCGGTCGTCGCGCCGGTCCCAGAGCCCGACGGTCTCGAGCGCCTCGCGCTCGGCCTCGTGGTCGGCCTTCGTGCGCAGCTTCCAGCGCGAGCGGGGACCCCACCGCGCAGACGCCACGACCTCGTGCACGGACATGGGGACGGCGCCGGCGGAGAGCAGTCGCTGCGGCACGTAGCCGATGCGGTTCCAGTCGCGGAAGTCCTCCACGGGTACGCCGTACAGCCGCACCGCGCCGTGCGAGAGCGGAGTCAGCCCGAGCAGCGCCCGCATGAGCGTGGTCTTGCCCGCGCCGTTCTCGCCGAGCACCGCGACGAACTCGCCGGCGGTGATCGTGAGGGTCGACCTCGTCGACGACGCACTCGCCGTCGAAGGTCACGCAGGCGCGCGACACCGACGCGACCGGCGACTCGCCGGCCGCCTCGGGGCGGGTGCTCCGGTTCAGCTGCAGGGCTGACCCTTCCTCACGGTGTCGAGGTTGGTGCGCATGACGGACAGGTAGTCGTCGGTCGATCCTTCCGCCAGCCCCTCGAGCGGGTCCAGCACCGCGGTGGCGGCACCGGTCTCGGCGGCGACGGTCTCGGCGACCTTCGGGTCGACCAGCGTCTCGTAGTAGATCGTGCGGACGCCGTTGGCACGCACGAAGTCGGCGACCTCGGCGACCTTGGCCGGGCTGGGCTCGGCGTCCGGCGAGAGTCCGGAGATGCCGACCTGGGTGAAGTCGTAGCGCTCGGCGAGGTAGCCGAACGCCTCGTGGGACACGACCAGGTCGCGGTTCTGGCACGTGGTCGTGCCGGCCTTCCACTCCGCGTCGAGCGCGTCGAGCTTCTCGTTGAGGGCCTTGGCGTTGGCGGCGTACTCGGCGGCACCCGCGGGGTCGACGCTCGACAGCCGCGTGGCGACGGTGTCGACGATGCGCGTCATGTTCGTGGGGTCGAGCCAGATGTGGGGGTCGTAGGCCGGCGGCTCCTCGCCCTCCTCCGTGGCCTCGTCGATCTCGCCCTGCGTCGGCGCGATCGTGTGACGCCGGCGCCCGCGTCGAGCGCGTTGGCACCGCCCGCCTGGTCGACCGCCTCGTCGACGGAGGACTGGAATCCCTTGAGGTAGACGACGAGCTGGGCGTCGGACACCGCGGCCACCTGCTGCGGGGTGAGCTCCAGGTCGTGCGGCTCGGCGCCGGCGGCGGTCAGCGAGGTGACCGAGACGCGGTCGCCGCCCACCTGCTCGGCGACGAACTGCAGCGGGTAGAAGGCCGCCACGACGGGCAGGGGGGCCGAGCCCGCGCTCGAGGACGATCCGGCGGTGGAGCTCGATCCGCACGCAGTCGGAGCGAGGGCCGCCACGGGCAGGGCGGCGAGGGCCTGGAGTCGGCGTCGCATGGGACCACGGTCGCACTGTTGACAATGATTGTCAAAACCATCTGCGCTGGCGCCCGCGACGGTCCGGACGGGTCAGAACAGGCCCTGCACCCGGAAGACCATGGCGCCGATGAGGACGAGCACCGCCAGCAGGCGCAGCAGGCGCCCGCTCGGGGAGATGACCGGCCAGGAGAGCAGGAGCAGCCAGCCCAGGAACAGCGATCGGCACGAGCAGCAGGAAGGCCCGACCACGCGAACGGCAGGGCGAGGCCGGCGACGAGCAGCACACCGAGCACCACCGGTACGAGCCAGCCGGGGAGCGAGTTGAGGACCATGAGCGGACCGACGCTGCGACGCTCGAGCCCGGCCCGCCACCCGGTGCGGACGGGCGCCGGGGCGGCTTCCTTCGCGGGGTTGCGGTGGCTCGGGCGGGCCGAGCGCTGCTGCGGGCGGCGGGCGGGGTGACGCTTGCTCTGGGGCACGACCGGTCCTCGTGGGTGGGGGACGACTGCCACCCATCGTCGCACCCGCCGGGCCGGGCGCGCCGGGGGCCTACGGTGGGTCTGTGCTCGTCGTGACCCGCCACCGCCTCCCGCTGCCCGGGTTCCCGAGCACCGCGGCCGCGCTCGACGCCGCTGCGCGAGCTGCTCGCGCTGCTCGCCGAGCGCCCGGGCTACGTGCGTGGATGGCTCACCCGCGCCGTCGACGACCCCGACCTGCTGGTGCTCGCGCACGAGTGGGAGGACGTCGGCTCCTACCGGCGGGCGCTGTCGGCGTACGAGGTGAAGCTGCGCTGGCCGGTGCTGGCCACGGCTGCCGACGAGGCCAGCGCGTTCGAGGTGCTCGTCATGCGTACGCCGGACTCCGTGGTCGAGTCGGCGAGCGACCGCGGCGAGGACGCCGACGAGGTCGGGCTCGGCCACGCTGCCGCACCGCACGTGCCTCGCGGCGACTTCGGCTGAGGTTCGCCGACCTCGCCGACGGCGGGCGCCGGGTCGCCGCGCGCCTGCTCGTGCTGCTGATCCCTGCGCGGGCACGACGAGACCGTCGCGTAGCCTGAGCCCCCGCGGGTCGCGCAGCGACCGCAGCACCGCCCACCACCTCGCCGACATTCCAGCCGGATGGAGCACCCCATGGCCCTCGATCGCGTCGACGCCGTCGTCAACCTCTCCAAGCGCCGGGGGTTCGTCTTCCCCTGCAGCGAGATCTACGGCGGCACGCGCTCCGCCTGGGACTACGGCCCGCTGGGCGTCGAGCTCAAGGAGAACGTGCGCCGGCAGTGGTGGCGCACGATGGTGCAGGGCCGCGACGACATCGTCGGCCTCGACTCCGCGGTGATCCTGGCCCCGCAGGTGTGGAAGGCGTCCGGCCACCTCGACGCGTTCGTCGACCCGCTGACCGAGTGCCTCTCGTGCCACAAGCGGTTCCGCGAGGACCACCTCGATCGAGGCGTACGAGGCCAAGCACGGCCGCGCGCCCGAGGGCGGCCTCGCCGGCATCAACTGCCCGCAACTGCGGCATCAAGGGGCAGTTCACCGAGCCGCGCGAACTTCAACGGCCTGCTCTCGACCCACCTCGGCCCGGTGCAGGACGAGGGCTCGCTGCACTACCTGCGCCCCGAGACCGCGCAGGGCATCTTCGTCAACTACGCCAACGTCGCCGGCACCGCGCGCAAGAAGCCGCCGTTCGGCATCGGGCAGGTCGGCAAGTCGTTCCGCAACGAGATCACGCCCGGCAACTTCATCTTCCGCACCCGCGAGTTCGAGCAGATGGAGATGGAGTTCTTCGTCAAGCCCGGCACCGACGAGGAGTGGCACGAGTACTGGCTCAAGGCGCGCTGGGACTGGTACGTCGACCTCGGGCTCTCGCCCGACAACCTGCGCTTCTACGAGCACCCGAAGGAGAAGCTCTCCCACTACTCGAAGCGCACGGTCGACATCGAGTACAGGTTCAACTTCGGCGGCTCGGAGTTCGCCGAGCTCGAGGGCATCGCCAACCGCACCGACTTCGACCTCAAGACGCACTCCGAGGCCTCGGGCGTCGACCTGTCGTACTTCGACCAGGAGGCCAACGAGCGCTGGTTCCCGTACGTCATCGAGCCCGCAGCCGGGCTCACGCGCGCGGTGCTCGCGTTCCTGCTCGAGGCGTACGACGAGGACGAGGCGCCCAACGCCAAGGGCGGCGTCGACAAGCGCACCGTGATGCGCTTCGACAAGCGCCTCGCCCCGGTCAAGGTCGCGGTGCTGCCGCTCTCGCGCAACGCCGACCTCACGCCGAAGGCGAAGGACCTCGCCGCCGAGCTGCGCAAGTCGTGGAACGTCGAGTTCGACGACGCCGGCGCCATCGGTCGCCGCTACCGCCGCCAGGACGAGATCGGCACGCCGTACTGCGTCACGGTCGACTTCGACACCCTCGACGACAACGCCGTGACGGTGCGCGACCGCGACACGATGGAGCAGGAGCGCATCGGTCTCGACGCGCTGCCCGGCTGGCTCGCCCAGCGCCTGCCCGGCTGCTGATCGCACCGTGACCTGACGTGATGCCACGCGATGCTGGCCCAGGTGTCGCCGAGCGCACCGACTCGGCATCGGTTCGGCCAGCATCCCGCGGATGTTGCCTGCGCTAGCGTCGTGGCATGAGCGATCGCGACCTCGACATCGTGGTGTTCGGGGCGACCGGGTTCGTCGGTCGCCTCGCCGCCGAGCACCTGCTGGCGCACGCTCCGGACGAGGTCCGGATCGGGCTGGCCGGTCGATCGCGCGAGAAGCTCGAGGCCGTCCGCGACGACCTGGGCGGCCGCGCCGCGGCGTGGCCGATCCTCGTCGTGGACGCCGGTGACCGCGCCGACGTCGAGGCGCTCGCCGCGGCGACGCGCGTGGTGCTCACCACGGTCGGTCCCTACCTGCGCTACGGGCTCCCGCTCGTCGAGGCCTGCGCTGCCGCCGGCACCGACTACGTCGACCTGACGGGCGAGGTGCTGTTCGTGCGCGACTCGCTCGCGCACTGCGCCGAGGCGGCCGCGGCCAGCGGAGCCCGGATCGTCCACTCGTGCGGCTTCGACTCGGTGCCCTCCGACCTCGGCGTCCTGCTGCTCGCCGAGGCCGCCCGCGCGGACGAGGCAGGCCTGCTCGAGGACACCGCCATGGTGGTGCGGTCGATGAAGGGCGGGATCAGCGGCGGCACCATCGACTCGGCGCGCGCCATGGCCGAGGCGGTCGCTGCCGACCGGTCGCTCCTGGGCGCGATGACCGACGTCTACGCCCTGAGCCCGGACCGCGAGAACGAGCCCGACGTCGGGCCGTCGCCCGATGCCGCGCCCATCCGGCGCGACGGCAGCGTCGGGTCGTGGGTGGGCCCGTTCGTGATGGCGCCGTACAACACCCGCGTCGTCCGGCTCTCGAACGCGCTCCAGGACCACGGCTACGGCCGACGCTTCCGCTACCGCGAGGTGATGGCGTACGGCGACGACCTCGGCGCCCCGCTGCGCGCCGCAGCGGTGTCGGCAGGTGTCGCGGCCGGCATCGCGGCCATGGCCTTCGGCCCCACGCGCGCGCTTCTCGACAGGGTGCTCCCGGCGCCGGGGGACGGCCCCGACGAGGAGACCCGGCGCGGCGGGAGCTTCGAGACCGAGACGCGCACCCGCACCTCGACCGGGGCGGCGTACCGCTGCGTCATCGCGGCCGACGGCGACCCCGGCTACCAGGCCACGGCGGTGATGATCGGCGAGAGCGCGCTGGCGCTCGTCCTCGACCGCGATCGGCTGCCCGACCGGGCGGGGGTGCTCACGCCCGCGTCAGGGATCGGCGCGGTGCTCGCCGACCGGCTGCGTGCCGCCGGCTTCCGCATCGACGTCGAGCGGGTCTGACCGGGGGCTCGCCTCGATCCGCAGGTTCTCCGCAGCCCCGAACCGGTCGCGCCACTTCTGGATGTACGCGTCGTCGTCGGCGTGGCGGGCGCGGCTGCGCTCGAGCTTGGCCTCGTCGTAGTTGCGCTTCGCCCAGAACGACTCCGGCTTGGCCAGCCGGATCGCTCCGATCAGTCCGACGATGGGGACGGCGAGGCCGATCAGCCCGGTGAAGATCTTGCCCTTGAGCAGGCACACGATGATGTAGCCGATGTGCACGACGACGACGAGCGTGGCGCCCCACAGCCCCAGCTCGTCGCTGGTGCCTTCCTGCAAGCCCAGCGGGCTGGTCGTCATGAGCAGGCCGATACCGACGACGACCGCGACCATCACCGCGTCGATCGACTTGCGGCCCTCGGCCGACCAGTAGACGTCCTCGAGGTGCAGCCAGAGCGCGAACTCGTCGAGCGCCAGCGCGGCGCCGGCGCCGAACAGCGCGCCGAGGATCTCCTGCCACGGCGGGCCCGGGCGAGTAGCGGAACTCCAGCAGGCCGGTGATGAGGACGAGCAGGATGCCCCACACCTGGTGGTGCACGTGGACACCGCCGATGTGTGATGTCCTTGATGATCCCGCCCTTCTCCTCCTCGGGGATCGGCTGGTCGGGTGGCACGAGCGCCCGGGCACGGATCTTCAGGGTGATGCGGCGGGTGATGGCGTACGTGACAGGAACCCGATCACCACCCACAGCGCCGCGGACCGCCCCGTCTCGACGAACGCCCTCTGGTACCAGTCACCCATGCGCAGACCGTAGCCAACGGCGCGCGATCGCACCGCCCGACGAGGCAGCGTGCTCCGGTCAGGGACGGCTCTCCGGGTGAGGGACAATGCTCCGGTGAGCGGGAACCCCGGGATGGAGCTGCTGGCGCGCGGTGGCGTGCCGGTCGTGCTCGCGCCGATGGCGGGCATCACGAACCGCGCGTTCCGGCGGCTGGCCCGCGAGGAGGCCCGTGCCGCGACCGACGGTGCCGCCACCGGCATCTACGTCACCGAGATGATCACCTCGCGGGCGCTGGTCGAGCGCAACGACGAGACGATGCGGATGATCGCCACCGATCCCGACGAGTCGCCGCGCAGCGTCCAGCTCTACGGCGTCGACCCGCCCACCGTGGCGAGCGCCGTGCGGATGCTCGTCGCGGAGGACCGCGCCGACCACATCGACCTGAACTTCGGGTGCCCGGTCGCCAAGGTCACGCGCAAGGGCGGCGGCAGCGCGCTGCCGTGGAAGCGCGGCCTGTTCCGCGCGATCGTGGCCGCGGCCGTGACGACCGCCTCCGACGTGGCGCGCGCCGACGGTCGCGACCCCGTCCCGGTCACGGTGAAGATGCGCAAGGGCGTCGACGACGACCACCTCACCTACCTCGAGGCCGGGCGCGCCGCCGCCGAGGAGGGCGCCGCGTGGGTCGCGCTGCACGGGCGCACCGCGCTCGCAGCTCTACGGCGGCGTCGCCGACTGGGACGCGATCGCGCGGCTGGTCGAGGAGCTGGCGCCGTACGACGTGCCGGTGCTCGGCAACGGCGACATCTGGACCCACGCGCGACGCCACCCGCATGGTCGAGCAGACCGGTGCCGCAGGCGTCGTGGTCGGGCGCGGGTGCCTCGGCCGGCCGTGGCTGTTCGGCCAGCTCGCGGCGGCGTTCACCGGGCGCGAGATCCCGGCCGACCCAGGCCTGCGCGAGGTGGCGGCGATCATGCACCACCACGCCGAGCTGCTGTGCGAGGTGCTCGGCGACCACACCGGGCCGCGCGACTTCCGCAAGCACATCGCGTGGTACCTCAAGGGCTTCGCCGTACGCCGCGAGATCCGCCAGGCGCTCGCGCTGGCGAGCACCCTCGAGGAGATCGACGCGCTGCTGGCGCAGCTCGACCTCGACCAGCCGTGGCCCGGCGAGGTCTCCGAGGGCCCGCGCGGGCGCACCCAGCCGGGCAAGCGCGTCGCCCTGCCGCACGGCTGGCTCGACGACCCCGACGACCTCACGGGGTTCCTCGACGACATCGCCGCGGCCGAGCTCAGCGTCTCCGGCGGCTGACCCCGGCGGTGGCGGCCCCGGCGCCCTCGGGTGACGATGGAGCCATGACTGACGCGACCGGACCCATCTCTGCGCTGCGCCTCGACGTGTGGGCGGACATCGCCTGCCCCTGGTGCTACATCGGCACCCGGCACCTCGACACCGTGCTGGCGCAGGAGGAGGCCGAGGGGCGCCAGGTCGACGTGCGCCACCGCCCGTTCGAGCTGCAGCCGACCATGCCGCCCCAGGGCGTTCCCTACAAGGCGTTCGCCGAGGCGACCTTCGGCGGGCCCGAGGTGGTCGCCGGGATGATCGACCGCGTGGCCGAGGTCGGGCGCGGCGTCGGCATCGAGTTCGACTTCGACGCGATGCCCAAGGCGCCCAACACCCGCCTCGCGCACGCCGCCGTGCTGTCCTACGACGGCGACCCGCGTCAGCGCGACGTCCTCCTGCGCCTGTACGCCGCGTACTTCGAGCAGGGCCTCGACATCACCGACCGCGAGGTGCTCGCCGCCGCGATCGCGGAGGTCACGGGGGAGGCGGTCGCCGAGATCCACCCGCGGCTCGACGACCACGCACCGCTGGACGCCGACCTGCGGGTGGCGCGCGAGCTCGGGGTCGACGCCGTCCCGTTGTTCGTCGCCGACGCGGGTGACGCCTCGGACGAGCCCCTCGGCCTCTCGGCCGCGGCGATCGCCGTGTCCGGCGCGCAGCCGGCGCGGACCATCGCCCACCTGCTCGAGCAGGCGCGCGAGCGCGCCGGAGCCTGACCGGCGCAGCCCTGCGGGGCTGTGCAATTGGTCACGATCGACCCGCGGGATGGAACCCGTGCCTCCGTGCTGTCCCGCGCGTTGCTAGCGTCCGATCATGAGGACACCCGGCCCTCGACAATCGGCCGCGTCCCTTCGCGGTCTGAGCACGTACAGACCGGAGGCACGTGAGATGGCCAGCAGCCCGACGAAGTACGTCTTCGACTTCTCGCAGGGGTCCAAGGACCAGAAGGACCTGCTCGGGCGGCAAGGGCGCGAACCTCGCCGAGATGACCAAGCTGGGCCTGCCGGTGCCGCCCGGCTTCACCATCACCACCGAGGCGTGCCGGGCGTACCTGCGCGCACGGGCAGCGAGCCCGGCCGAGCTGCGGGTGCAGGTGACGATCGGCGCTGCGGCACCTCGAGGACACGCATCGGCCGCCGGCTCGGCGACCGGCACGACCCGCTGCTGGTCAGCGTGCGCTCCGGCGCGAAGTTCTCGATGCCCGGGATGATGGAGACGGTGCTCAACATCGGGCTCAACGACGCCAGCGTCAAGGGCCTGGCCGAGGCAGTCGGGCAACGAGCGGTTCGCCTGGGACTCCTACCGCCGGCTGATCCAGATGTTCGGCAAGACGGTGCTCGACATCGACGGCGAGCGTGTTCGCCGACGCGCTGGACAAGGCGCAAGGCGGCCAAGGGCGTCACCACCGACGTCGACCTGGACGTCGACGACCTCGAGGCGCTGGTCGACGACGTTCAAGGACGATCGTCGCGCGAGCAGTCCGGGCCAGGAGTTCCCGCAGCACCCGCGCGAGCAGCTCGACCTGGCGATCCACGCGGTCTTCGACTCCTGGAACACCGACCGCGCCCGGCTGTACCGGCGCCGCGAGCGGATCCCGCACGACCTGGGCACCGCGGTCAACGTCTGCACGATGGTGTTCGGCAACCTCGGCGAGACCTCGCGGCACCGGCGTCGCGTTCACCCGCGACCCGGCCACCGGGCAGACCGGGCGTCTACGGCGACTACCTGGCCAACGCGCAGGGCGAGGACGTCGTCGCCGGCATCCGCAACACGCTGTCGCCTGGACGACCTCGAGGAGCTCGACCCGGCGTCGCACACAGCAGCTGACGGCAGGTGATGCGCCGGCTCGAGACGCACTACCGCGACCTGTGCGACATCGAGTTCACCATCGAGCGCGGCAAGCTGTGGATGCTGCAGACCCGGGTCGGCAAGCGCACCGCGGCGGCGGCGTTCCGGATCGCCGACGCAGCTGGTCGACGAGCACCTGATCACCATGGACGAGGCGCTCGACGCGGGTCACCGGCGCGCAGCTGGCGCAGCTGATGTTCCCGCAGTTCGACCGCGCCGGCGACGCGCGACGCTGCTCGACCAAGGGCATGGCCGCCTCGCCGGGCGCCGCGGTCGGGCGAGGTCGGTCTTCGACTCCGCCGACCGCGCAAGGCGTGGGCCGCCCGCGGCGAGCAGGTCATCCTGGTCCGCCGCGAGACCAACCCCGACGACCTCGAGGGCATGATCGCCGCCGACGGCATCCTCACCGCCCGCGGCGGCAAGACCTCGCACGCCGCGGTCGTCGCCCGCGGCATGGGCAAGACCTGCGTCGTGCGGCGCCGAGGAGCTCGACGTCGACGTCGCGCCGCGCAAGCCGTCGCGCGTCGGCGACGTCACCGTGCACGAGGGCGACGTCGATCAGCATCGACGGCTCGACCGGCGAGGTGTTCCTCGGCGCGATGCCGGTCGTGCCGTCGCCGGTGGCGACCTACCTCGAGGACGGCCTCGACGCCGCGCTGGACGGCGCCGACGAGGAGACCGCCGCGCTGGTGCAGCGCGGTCGACCGGCTGCTCGCCCACGCCGACGACACGCCGCCGGCTGCGCGTGCGCGCCAACGCCGACACCGCCGAGGACGCCGCCCGGGCCCGCACGCTGGGCGCGCAGGGCATCGGCCTGTGCCGCACCGAGCACATGTTCCTCGGCGACCGCCGCGTGCTGATCGAGCGGGTCATCCTCGCCGACGACCGACGACGAGCGCGACGCCGCGCTCGCCGCGCTGCTGCCGCTGCAGCGCGAGGACTTCATCGAGCTGCTCGAGCGCGATGGACGGGCTGCCGGTGACCATCCGGCTGCTCGACCCGCCGCTGCACGAGTTCCTGCCCGACCTCACCGAGCTGTCGGTCAAGGTCGCGCGTCGCCGAGGCGCGCGGGCAACGCCGACGCCGCCGACGCTGCAGCTGCTCGCCGCGGTCGAGCGGCTGCACGAGTCGAACCCGATGCTCGGCCTGCGCGGCGTCCGGCTCGGCCTGGTCGTGCCCGGGCCTGTTCGCGCTGCAGGTGCGGGCGATCGCCGAGGCGGCCGTCGAGCCGGATCAAGGCCGGCGGCGACCCGCAGGTCGGAGATCATGGTGCCGCTGGTCGGCTCGGTGATGGAGCTGCACCTCGTCGCGCGACGAGACCGACGGCATCCTCGCCGAGGTCGCCGACCGCGAGGGCGTCGACGCTGCACATCCCGATCGGCACGATGATCGAGCTGCCGCGCGCCGCGCTGACCGCGCACCGGATCGCCGAGGCCGCCGACTTCTTCTCCTTCGGCACCAACGACCTCACCCAGACCACGTGGGGCTTCTCCCGCGACGACGTCGAGGCCGCGTTCTTCGCCGCCTACCTCGAGAAGGGCGTCTTCACCGTCTCGCCGTTCGAGACCCTCGACGCCGACGGCGTCGGCCGGCTGGTGCGAGATCGCCGTCGAGGAGGGCCGCGCGACCAAGCCCGACCTCAAGCTCGGCGTCTGCGGCGAGCACGGCGGCGACCCCGAGTCGATCCACTTCTTCCACCGCGTCGGGCTGGACTACGTGTCCTGCTCGCCGTTCCGGGTGCCGGTCGCCCGGCTCGAGGCCGGCCGCGCGGCGCTGGCCGCGGCTAGCTCAGACACGCGGTGATTCTGCGCCTCCAAGCTCCCTCGCTGGCGCTCGGTCGCGTCGGCGCCGCCTCCGCTTCGGGCGCTGGGTCGGCGCGGTTCCAGCGTCGTGTGACGCCTGATCGGTAGGCGCCTCCCGGTCGGCCGGGGAGGACCCGGCTCGTTCCTCGCCGGGCCCGTCCCCGGCCTCCGCGCCGCTCCGCTTCGGCGTAGTTCCCTGCGCACCTGCTCGATGCTGGGGGTTTGGCCTTCGCTGCGCTCGGCCCTGAGGTTCTCGTTGCTCGCGGAGACCGGGTCGCGGTCAGCTGCTGGCTCCTGTGGTGCCTTGGGGGGCGAGGGTGAAGCCGTCGGAGACGCTGCGACTGTGATCGTCGTCCCGGCCGCCGTGGTGCCCGTGGCCGTCGGCGTCGCTGTCGCTGTCGCCGTACGTCGTCGTCGGTGTCGGGGGTGCCTTCGAGCTGGTCGAGGGTGAGGCCTGAGCCGGAGTCGGTGGTCGGGCCGTCGCTGCGGGGGCCGTTGTCGAGGACCGTGGACGTGGAGGCCGGGGTGGTTGCGCTCGCGTTGGTGACTGCGCCGGTCACGGCCATGCCGCCGATGAGGCCTGCCACTACGAGCGCGGCGGGGGCGCCCCAGCGGCGTACTCGCTCGGTCAGGGTCGTCGAGACGGTCGGGGGTTCGCTCGTCGCCGGCTGGCCGGGTGCGGCCGGCGGGGCTACGGGCTCGGCGGGCACGTCGGCGAAGGCGAAGGCGCCGGCGCCCGGGACCGACGCGGCCGCGGTGTCGACGTGCTCGGCGTACGGCGGGACGAACGGGGTGTCGGCCGTCGGGGGCCGCTCGGCGCTCGGGGTGTCGAGCAGGCCGTCCGGCACGTTGTGCAGCGTGCCGTTGTCGGCGTCGTCGGGGGTGCGGGGCTGGGTCATGCGGGGCTCCGGTGGGGTCGGCCGCTCGGTGCGGCGTGCGTTCGGCGTGCGGGCGGCCCCGGCGACGCGGTGGTCGCGCGGGGCCGCCTGCTCCTCGGGGGAGGGGGAGCTCGCAGCGGTCAGCCACCTGCTGCGAGCACGTGCGGTCAGGCGGTCGAGCTCGCCGACGGCGTGGCGCTCGGCTCGGTGCCGTCGGAGTCGCCGTGCGGGCCGCGGCCCGCACCCATCTCCTGGGTGCCGGTGACGGTGAAGTCCTCGCCGACGGCGACGATCACGTGGGTGCCGTCCGCGGTGACGATGTGGGCCTCGTAGACGCCCTCGTTGTCGGTCTCGACGCGCTCGACGGTGGCGCCGGGGTACTTCGCGAGCGCGGCGGCCGTGACCTTGTCGGCGGTCTCGCCGGTCAGCGGGGTCTCGCCCGCGCCGCCGCCCTTGCCGCCATGACCCCCGCGGCCGGCGCCCATCTCCTGGGTGCCGGTGACGGTGAAGTCCTCGCCGACGGCGACGATCACGTGGGTGCCGTCAGCCGTGACGATGTGGGCCTCGTAGACGCCCTCGCTGTCGGTCTCGACGCGCTCGACGGTGGCACCGGGGTACTTCGCGAGCGCGGCGGCCGTGACCTTGTCGGCCGTCTCGCCCGTGAGCAGCGTCTCGTCGCTGCGCTGCGGCTTCGACGGGTCGACCGTCGTGCCGCCCTCGCCGGCGGTGGCGCCGGAGGACGCCGAGGTCGACGGGGTGGGGGTCGAGTCGGCGGCGTTGGCGCTCACGGTGCCGGCGATGATCACGCCGCCGGCGAGGCCCGCGGCCACGAGCGCTGCGGCGGTGCCCCAACGTCGTGCCGAGGCGGTGGTCTCGTTCTGGGTCTCCTGGTCGATCATGGTCGGCTCCTTCGTCGGTGTGCTCAGTCCGGGACGGATCCCGGTTCGGGGAGGTCGGCGCCCGGGGGCGTCGTCCTCGTCCCACACGCTGCCGACCGGACCTGTGAAGGGTGGTGCGGGTGCCTGTACGCCGCCTGAGCGGACGTTCTGTGCACGGAGCACCCCTCCACATCAGGGACACTGGTGCGATGTCGACCCGGACCGAGCCGCGCACCCCGGAGGCGGCGCCCGTGCGGCGCTCGCCCGTCCGGCGTGCGCTGGGCGCGGTCCTCGTGGTCGTGCTCGTCGTGCTGATCGTCGTCCCGCTGCTGGCCGTCGGCCGGGTCGTGCAGGCGGCGACGACCGACGACCGCACCCCGACCGACGCGGTGATCGTGCTCGGCGCGGCTCAGTTCTGGGGCCGGCCCAGCCCCGTGCTCGAGGCCCGCCTCGGCCAGGCCCGCGACCTGCACGCCGACGACGTCGCGCCGCGGATCATCACCGTCGGAGGCAAGCAGAGCGGCGACATCACCACGGAGGCGCAGGCCGGCAAGCAGTGGCTCGTCGACGCGGGGGTGCCCGCGAAGGCGGTCACGGCTGTGCCGACCGGCCGCGACACGCTGTCGAGCCTGACGGCGGCGGCCGAGCTCATGGCGCGCAAGGGCTGGACCTCCGCCACGATCGTGACCGATCCGGCGCACGAGGCGCGCAGCCTCGCGATGGCCCGCGCACTCGGCATCGACGCCCACGGCTCCCCGTCGCGGTCCGGCGACGGCTCGCGCCTCACGCTCGACTACGTGCTGCGCGAGGCCGGCGGCCTGCTGTGGTTCTGGCTGTCCGAGCGGCGCGACGTCGACCAGGTCGTCGGGGTCTGACGCTCCTCGCAGCGCACCGTCGCGCCGGTTCTCGCTAGGGTCCGGGGTGATGGAGCAGCACCCGGCGCCGGCGTACGACGACGACCGTCTCTCCGACGGCTACCTGCCGCAGGACGAGGCGCGGTGGGTCGTCGAGCCGCCCAAGCGCGCCGGTCGCACCGCCTTCGCCCGCGACCGCGCACGGGTGCTGCACAGCGCCGCGCTGCGCCGGCTGGCCGCGAAGACGCAGGTGCTCGCCGCCGGAGAGAGCGACTTCCTGCGCACCCGGCTCACCCACTCGCTCGAGTGCGCGCAGGTCGGCCGCGAGCTCGGCGCGGCGCTCGGCTGCGACCCCGACCTCGTCGAGGTCGCCTGCCTCTCGCACGACCTCGGGCACCCGCCGTTCGGGCACAACGGCGAGGAGGCGCTCGACGAGGTCGCCACGACGATCGGCGGGTTCGAGGGCAACGCGCAGTCGCTGCGCATCCTCACCCGGCTCGAGGCGAAGTCGTTCAGCCCGCAGGACGGCCCGCGCCCGGGCGGGCCGGTCGGGCTCAACCTCACCCGAGCCGCGCTCGACGCGGCGACCAAGTACCCGTGGCCCCGGCGCGAGGGCGAGCGCAAGTTCGGGGTGTACGCCGACGACCTCGACGTCTTCGCGTGGCTGCGCGCCGACGCACCGGGGGAGCGGCGCTGCTTCGAGGCGCAGGTCATGGACTGGGCCGACGACGTCGCCTACTCCGTGCACGACGTCGAGGACGCGCTCGTCGCCGGGCACCTCGACATCCGTGCCCTCAGCGGAGCCGGCGACGCGGGCGACCCCGAGGGGCTGCTCGAGACCGCTGCGGGCTACGCGCCTGACGCCGACGCCGACGAGCTCGGCGCTGCCATCGACCGGCTCACCGCGCTGCCGTTCTGGCCGACGTCGTACGACGGATCGCTGCGCGACCTCGCGGCGCTCAAGAACCTCACCTCGCAGCTCATCGGGCGGTTCTGCACCGCCGCGGAGCGCGAGACCCGCGCCGCCTGGGGCGGCGCTCGGCTGACCCGGTACGCCGCCGACCTCGAGGTGCCGCGCGAGCAGCGGCTCGAGGTGGCCGTGCTCAAGGCGGTCGCGAACCGCTGGGTGATGCAGCGCGTGGGGGCTGCGTCGGTCTACGCCGGGCAGCGCGAGCTCGTGCAGGAGCTCGTCGTCGGCGCTGCGGCTGCGGGCGCCCGGAGTCGCTCGACCCGGTGCTGCGCTCGGCGTACGAGGACGCGGCCGACGATGCGGCTCGGCTGCGGGTGGTGATCGATCAGGTCGCGTCGCTGACGGATCGGTCTGTGGTGGCGTGGCACTCGCGGCTGTGCTGAGGCGGGACGCTGCTCTCATCTCGGCTGTGTTTGCTGCCGCTCCAAGCTCCTCGCTGCGCTCGTCGCGTCGCGGCCGCCTCCGCTTCGCGGCCCTGGCGGCGCCGTCCCAGCGGCGTGTGACGCCTGCGTTGGGTGGCGCCGCAGCGAGGGCTCGGTGACCCCGGCTCCTTCGTCGCCGGGGCCACGCTTCGCCCTCGCGGCCGCTCCGCTTCGGCGTACTGCCTAGCTCACACGCCTGCGATGCTCGCGTGCTCTGGCCTTCGCTTCGCTCGGCCCCTCAGGTTGCTCGATGCTCTCGGCCCTGGCGGTGCGCTGGCGGGGCTAGGTGAGGTTGCGTACTGCGGTGACGAGGGCTTGTAGGTCGGTGTCGTCGGTGTAGATGTGGGGGCTCACTCGGATTCCTCCGGTGAGGCCTTGGGACTCGAAGTCGCGGATGGCGTAGGTGGCGGGGGAGAGGCTCACGTTGACGCCGGCGGCCTTGATGCGGCGGGCCATCTCGGCGGGGTCGTGGCCGTCGACGGAGAAGACGACGATGCCGGTGCGCTGGTCGCCGCGGTCGAGGACCGAGATGCCGGGCAGCGCGGCGAGGCTCGGCGCGGATGCGGTCGGCGAGCCAGGTGATGCGCGCCTGCGCGACGTCGAGGCCGAGGTCGAGCGCGTAGTCGGCGGCGGCGCCGAGCCCGAGCAGGGCGGCGTAGGACTTCTCCCAGTTCTCGAAGCGCATCGCGCCGTCGACCACCTCGTAGGAGTCGACCGAGGTCCAGGTCGCGGCGTGCAGGTCGATGAGGGCGGGCTCGAGGGTGAGCGCCCGGTCGGAGGCGTAGAGGAAGCCCGTGCCACGGGGGCCGCGCAGGAACTTGCGGCCGGTGGCGGAGAGGAAGTCGGCGCCGATCGCGTCGACGTCGATGGGCATCTGCCCGATCGACTGGCACGCGTCGAGCAGGTACCACGCCGCCGAACCGCTCTCGCGCAGGGCGCGACCGATCTCCTCGGCCGGGTTGAGCAGGCCGTTCTGGCTGGGCGCGTGGGTGACCGCGACGACCTTCACCCGGTCGTCGAGCAGGCCCGCGCAGCGCCTCGACGTCGAGCACCCCGGTCGCGTCGTCCGGTACGGCGACGACCTCGACCCCGAGGCGGCGCGAGGCGGCGAGCACGGCGAGGACGTTGCTCGCGTACTCCGCGTGCGAGACCAGCACGCGGTCGCCCTCCGCCAGCGGCACCGAGAGGAAGGCGCGCAGCCACGAGTCGGTGGCGCTGGTCGTGAGCGCGATGTGCCGAGCGTCGGTGCCGACCAGGCGCCCGCAGGAGGCGTAGACCGCGTCGATCCGCTCGGCCGCCTCGTCGTGGGCCTCGTAGCCGCCGATCTCCGCCTCGCGGAGCAGGTGCGCGACCATCGTGTCGACCACGACCTGCGGCGGCAGCGCGGAGCCCGCGTTGTTGAGGTGGTGCACCCGGGCAGCGCCCGGGGGTGTCGGCCCGCAGCCGGGCCACAGCGGCGGCGTCGAGCCCCGACGGGTCGACGGCGGGCGGGACCGGGAAGGCGTGGCTCATGCGGCCGATCCCACCACATCCGGCGGCTGTGGGGCGGCGGGGATGCGCGGTGGACGCCGTCCGTAGGATCGGGACGTGGCCGGGCGCATCAGGGACGAGGACATCGCCCTCGTGCGCGAGAAGGCCCGCATCGACGAGGTCGTCCGCGACTACGTGACCCTCAAGTCCGCCGGCGGCGGCAGCCTCAAGGGCCTCTGCCCGTTCCACGACGAGCGCAGCCCGTCGTTCAACGTCAACCCCGCCAAGGGCGCCTGGTACTGCTTCGGGTGCGGCGAGGGCGGCGACGTCATCGGCTTCCTGCGCAAGGTCGACCACCTCTCGTTCACCGAGGCCGTCGAGAAGCTCGCCGGCCGCTACGGCGTCACCCTCCGGTACGCCGAGGGCTCGGCCGCGCCCAACCGGCAGGCGGGCACCCGCAGCCGGCTCATCGAGGCGCACAAGGCGGCGGCCGCGTTCTACGTCGAGCGGCTCGCGAGCCCCGAGGCCGAGATCGGGCGCGCGCTTCCTCACCGAGCGCGGCTTCGACGCGGAGGCGGCGACGCACTTCGGCGTCGGCTACGCCCCCAAGGGCTGGGACGTCCTGCTCACCCACCTGCGCGGCAAGGGCTTCACCGACGACCAGCTCGTCGAGGGCGGGCTGGTCGCGCGCGGCGGGCAGCGCGGCATCTACGACCGCTTCCGCGGCCGCCTGGTCTGGCCGATCCGCGACACCAGCGGCGACGTCGTCGGCTTCGGCGCCCGCAAGCTCTACGACGACGACGAGGGCCCGAAGTACCTCAACACCCCGGAGACCCCGCTCTACAAGAAGAGCCAGGTGCTCTACGGCATCGACCTCGCCCGCAAGGAGATCGCCAAGCGCAAGCAGGCCGTGATCGTCGAGGGCTACACCGACGTGATGGCCGCGCACCTGTCCGGCGTCGAGACCGCCGTCGCCACCTGCGGCACGTCGTTCGGCTCCGACCACATCAGCGTGCTGCGCCGTCTGCTCATGGACGACGGCGTCTTCACCGGCGAGGTCGTGTTCACCTTCGACGGCGACGCCGCGGGGCAGAAGGCCGCGCAGCGCGCGTTCGGCGAGGACCAGCGCTTCACGGCCCAGACCTTCGTCGCCGTCGAGCCGAGCGGCATGGATCCCTGCGAGCTGCGCATCGCGCGCGGGCCCGACGCGGTGCGCGAGCTCGTCGAGCACAAGGTGCCGCTGTTCGAGTTCGCGATCCGCACCGAGCTCAAGGGCTTCGACCTCGACCACGCCGAGGGCCGCATCGCCGGCCTGCGCGCGGCCGCGCCCGTCGTCGCCCGCATCCGCGACGAGGCGCTGCGTCCGGAGTACGTCCGCCGCGTCTCCGGGCTGGCTCGCGCTGCCGGACGACGAGGTACGCCGCGCCGTGCAGGCCGCGGGTCGCGCCCAGCCGCCCGCCAGCCGCGCAGGCCCGCCGACGCCTCCGCGCCCACGGTGCCCGCCGACGCCGCCGCCGTGCCGCGGCTGCCTCGCCCCGATCCCCGCGACAAGGTCGCCAGCGTCGAGCGCGAGGCGCTCAAGGTCGCGCTGCAGGCGCCGCAGCTCGCGGGCTCGTGGGTCGACGCGCTCGAGACCGACGCCTTCCGGTCGCCGGCGTACGCCGCGGTGCACCGGGCGATCGTCGCGGCAGGGGGCGCGGCCACCGGCCTCGCCGACCGCGCGTGGCTCGACGCCGTGCTCGCCGCCTGCCCGGACGACGCGGTGCGCGCGGTCGTGCACGAGCTCGCGGTCGACCCGCTGCCGATCGACGAGGTCGACGCGCGCTACGCGCAGTCGGTGATCGCGCGGCTGCTCGAGATCGACGCCTCGCGCCGCATCACCGACCTCAAGGCCCGCCTCCAGCGCATCGAGCCGGCCGGCGACCCCGACGCCTACCAGGCCCTGTTCGCCGACGTCCTGGCGCTCGAGGCCTACCGGCGCGGGCTGCGCGAACAGGTCGCGGGCGGTCCGGCATGAGGCTCCGGCCCCCTGCCGAGGTCCGGCGCCGCGCGCGCGGGCATCGCCTGCTCGGGTGGCTGCCCAGCGGCGGGTCGTCGCTGCTCGCCACCGACACCGAGCTCGTCCTGCCCGAGGGCTCGACGCCGGAGTCGATCCCGTGGGACCTCGTCGTCCGCGTGACGTGGAGCGCCGACGCGGTCGAGGTCACTGCGCAGGAGCGCGCCGGCGCGCGCCCGGTGGTGCACCGCGTCCCGGTGGTCGGCCCGCCGGAGGCGATGGCCGAGGCCGTGCGCGAGCGGGTCAACTCGAGCATCGTCGTGCAGCACCACGTGCCGCTCGTCGGCGAGAGCGGCGCACGCCTCGTGGCTCGGCGTACTCCGGGCTCCGACCAGCTGCGCTGGTCGGTGGTGTTCGACGCCGGTCTCGACCCGTCCGACCCGGGTCTGCGCGACCAGGCCGACACCGCGCTGGCCGACCTGCGCGCCTCGCTCGGGCGTCTGACCGGCCGCGTCCTCGGGCGTGCTGCACGTCACCTCGCGCGGCCCTACCGGTTTCGCGTCGGCCCCGGCGCTCTTGCTATCCTCTCGGGGCTGCGGCACCCCGGTGCGGCGGCAGATCGATCCCGCGTAGCTCAACGGCAGAGCTCCCGACTGTTAATCGGGCGGTTTCTGGTTCGAATCCAGACGCGGGAGCCAGCACCCGCCGACGCCGTCCCGATCCGGGGCGGCGTTCGTCGTTCCAGGAGCCGTCCGGCGTTCAGTCGGGGGAGCCGTCGAACCGCACGTCGACCCGTTGGATCTTCGTGCGCTCCTGCTCGCGGGCGAGCAGGGTCAGCGCCCGCCGGTCGGCCGCCGTGGGCGTCAGCGGGATCGAGGCCGCGGGGCCACAGACGTCGGCGGCGTACGACGGCGATCTCGGCGGCGAAGATCAGCGCCTGCCCGACGATGAGCAGCAGGGTGAACGTGCCGACGATGGTCGCGAAGCTGCCGTAGACCGCGCCGGAGCGTGCGACGAGCCGGGGGAGCAGCACGGCACCGAGCGAGAGCAGGCCGGCGATGGCGAGCGACCCGACGGTGGCCGCCGGCCACACGATCGCGAAGCGCGCGCGGTGCGGCAGCAGCAGCTCGACGGAGGCCCACAGCAGCAGGAACGCGAGCAGCGCGCTGCCGAGGAACAGCGAGAGGCGGGAGAGCCCGGGCAGGTCCGGCAGTGCTCCGGTCAGGACGGTGAGGGCGCCGATGCCGACCGCGCCCACGAGCAGGAGCAGCAGCATCGCGACGATGCGCAGGTAGCGCGGGACGAACGGCAGTCGCCGGCGGTGCGGCACGTTCGCGAGGGCGTTGAGGGTGTTGTAGCCGGAGAACACCACACCGAGCGCCGAGAACAGCAGGGCGATGACGGCGATGGCGAGCGGGAGCCCGTCGGTGGGCAGCGCGTTGAGCGCGTTCTCGACCGTGGACTGGAACTCCTTCGGGACGATCGCGTCGATCCACTCGTTGCGCAGCTCCTCGTTGCCCTGCAGCACCCGGGTGAGCGCCACGACCACGAGCAGCAGCGCGGGGAACAGGCTCAGGAACGCGTAGTAGGTGAACATCGCGGCCAGCCGTGCGCCGCCGTCGTCGCCGTACTTCTTCACCACCGCGACGGGGAAGCCGAGCACGGCGTACCGCTGCTGGAGGCCGTCGGCCCAGTCGCGCACGCGGTCGACGAGGGACGGCGCTGGGCTCGCCTCCGGCTCGTCGCTCACGGGGACACTCTGCCTCAGCGCTCGGCGCGGTCGTGCGTCGGCTCGCGCGTCAGCGGACGAGCGAGATCGTGCTCTGCGGCTCGACCCAGGGCGGCCCGTCGGCCAGCCAGGTGGTGAGGGTGGCGGCCGTGACGGCGCCGGAGAACAGGTAGCCCTGGACGGTGCTCACCCCTTCGGCCACGAGCGCGGCGAGCTGGCTCTCGGTCTCGACGCCCTCGCCCGTGACGGCGAGACCGAGCCGGCGCCCCAGGGCGGCGACCGAGGAGACGACGGCAGCGTCGGCCGGGTCGCGATCCATGCCGTCGATGAACGAGCCGTCGATCTTCAGGCCGTCGAGGGGGAGGGTGCGGATGAGCGAGAGCGACGAGTAGCCCGTGCCGACGTCGTCGAGGGCGATGGCGAGCCCCTGAGAGCGCGCGGCGGCGAGCGCGTGGGACGCCGCGTCCGGGTCGGAGACGATCGCCTGCTCGGTGATCTCGATGCCGAGGCCGCTGAGCGCGGTGAAGTCCTCCTGAGCCGCGATGCGCTGCCGCTCGATCGTGGCGGCGAGGGGCTCGGTGCCCGAGCTGACGTTGATGTAGATCCGGAACCCGGCCGGGGCGACCGCGGTCAGCGAGCGTCGGAACCGGCGCGCCTGCCGGGAGATCTCGGCGTCGAGCTCGCCGATGAGCCCGCACTCGGCCATGAGCGGGAGGAACAGGCCAGGCGCGAGGATTCCGCGACGCGGGTGGCGCCAGCGTGCGAGCGCCTCGGCCGAGACGATCTGACGGGTCCGCGGGTCGACGATCGGCTGGAACCAGGCCTCGAACTGGTGCTCGCGCAGCGCCAGGCGCAACGCGTTCTCGCGCTCGAGCCTCGTCGAGAGGGTCGAGCGCATCGTCTCGTCGAAGAGCACGACCCGGTTGCGGCCGTTGCCCTTGGCCTCGTAGAGAGCGGCGTCGGCGTACCGCATGAGGTCGGTCGCGCTCGACTCGCCGTGCCCGATGGCGACTCCGACGCTGACCGAGACGACGGTGCGCAGGCCGCCGACGCTGAACGGCTCGTCGAACGCGCTGCGGATCCGCTCGCCGAGCGCGAGCGCGTCGTCGGTGTCGATCCCGGGCGCGACGACCGTGAACTCGTCGCCTCCGAGCCGGGCGAGCAGGTCGTCGCCGCGGACGCAGTGCCGCAGGCGCGCGGCGACCTCCCGCAGCAGGGCGTCCCCCTCGACGTGGCCCAGCGAGTCGTTGACGACCTTGAAGCGGTCGACGTCCAGGTAGAGCACCGCGATGCGCGCCCCCGAGGCGGCGCTGTCGGTCACGTGCCGCTCGAGGACGTCCCGGAACAGCGACCGGTTGGCCAGGCTCGTCAGGTCGTCGTGAGAAGCGCGGTAGGCCAGCCGTGCGTTCGCCTCGGAGAGCTCCATCGACAGCGCCTCGGACACGCTGCGCGCCTCGATCGCCTCCGCGATGGTCCGGTTGACCAGCACGAAGCTGGAGTAGAGCACGGCGATGAACAGCAGCGAGAGGAGCGCGAGCCCCCGCGGGACCTCCGCGCCCGCGACACCGGCGGCGATGAGGACCGTCGTCGGTCCGAGGTTGGCGCCGATCAAGGCCACGAAGAAGGGGCGGTAGCCCGCGCTCGCGGTGAGCGACGACGCCGAGGCCGCGACGCAGAAGAACAGCACGAGGTAGTCGCCCGCGTCGCGGCGTGGCTGCAGCACCACGACAGCGAGCGGCCAGGTCAGGGCGGAGACGGCCAGCGCAGCGATGGCCAGGCGGGTTGCTCCACGGACGTCCGCCGACGGATCGATGATCCGCGACAGCAGGCGGGTGAGCGCCGCGATGCCGGCGACCGCCGCGACGACGGCGTAGGCGACGAAGGCGACGCGACGCCCGACCGACGGCAGCGCCACCATGAAGGCCAGCGCGATCGCCGCGGGCGGGGCGATGAGCAGCAGCAGCCGACAGGCCTGGGCGGCGCGACGCAGGGAGTCGCGTGCGGTGTCCAGCACGATCGCGTCAGGCGACGCCGGGGGCGCCCCCTGCTCCATGGCACGAGGCTAACGGTCCTGCCCCCGGTGACTCCTGCCGAACACGACGACCCGGCGGGACGTCGTCGAGCACGCCGTTAGGCTGGCGCTCCCGTCGGGGCGGTAGCTCAGCTGGTCAGAGCAGCGGACTCATAATCCGTCAGGTCGTGGGTTCGAGCCCCACCCGCCCCACCGACGCCGCGAGCGTGCCGGAGCGGCGCGCCCTAGGCTCGAGTCATGCAGGTTGAGATCAGCTCCGGGCCGGCGTTCGCGTTCGGCGAGATCACCCTCCCTCCCGGCGGCACCGTCCGCGTCGAGGCGGGAGCCATGGCCATGACCCGCGGCGACGTCGCGATGACGACGTCGACGCAGGGCGGCTTCATGAAGGGGCTCAAGCGCACGCTCGGCGGCGAGAGCTTCTTCGTCAACGACTTCAGCTCGGCCACCGGCGGGATCGTCGGCGTCGCCGCGGCACTGCCGGGCGACATGGCGGAGGTGACGCTCGACGGTTCGCACGCCCTCATGGTCCAGTCCGGGTCGTGGATCGCGTCCGACGCGTCCATCGACGTGGACGCGAAGTGGGGCGGCGGCAAGACCTTCTTCAGCGGTGAGGGCTTGATCCTGCTGCGCTGCACCGGCCAGGGCGAGGTGCTCATGTCGGCGTACGGCGCCATCCGCTCGATGGTGCTCGCCCCGGGGGAGGTCCTGACGCTCGACACCGGTCACGTCGTGGCCTTCGACGACTCGGTCACCTACGCCGTGCGCAAGGCGGGGAGCTGGAAGTCCACGATCCTCGGCGCCGAGGGGCTCGTCACCGACTTCACCGGCCCGGGCCGGGTGTGGCTGCAGACGCGCAGCAGCAGCGACCTCGTCGCGTGGATCCAGAGCAAGCTGCCGCCTCAGCGCAGCTGATCCGCCTGCGGCCGCCGGCGCCGACCGCTCACCACAAGGACGGCCGCTCGCGGAACACCTGGGCGCTCACCGGCGTCGCCGTCTCAACGGCGGGTTGCTGAAGGTCGGGCGTCCGTGGCACCAGCGCTGCGGCGTTGCGCCAGGCCACCGCGGCAGGTGCGCTGCGCCACCAGACGCGCCATGTCCGCCGGGTCGGGTAGCTGGACACGCGCGTGCCGGTCTCGGCGAGCCGACCCATGGCGATCTGCTCGACATGCCTGCGGCAGGCAGGCGCCTCGTGAGCGGCACGACCGCGGTCGTCGTACGCCGATCCCACGGCCAGCGGCGCCGGCGACGAGCACGTGGCGCACGTGGTGCGCGGTGCGCGTCGAAGGGGGCCGACGCCGCGGCCGGGTTGGGACTCCCGCACCGCGGCCCACCGCATCGCCGATCTCGGGTCACAGGCCAGGTGGCGCAGGACAGGGTCGGACATCAGGACGTGCCAGACCCGGACTGCTCGAACCGTCCGCGGCATGGCACCCCCCGGGTGCCGCTGCCCGCCCCCGTCGCGCGGGCAGAGACACCTCGTCCTTGCTGTGACTGAACCCTATGACATTCAGTCAAGAAATGGGACGTTCTGGCGCGCCCAGATGCGTCGGATCGGGTGAAATCCCGCTCTGCGGGACGGAGTCGGCCTCAGTGCACGGTGCTGCGGGCGGCTCGGCGGCGCGGGGACGCAGGCGCGACGGCTGCGCTCACCGGCTCGCTGGGCAGCCCGACGCCGTCGAGCGCGCGGTCGGCGGCGTCCAACGCGCGGGCGGGGTCGCCCAGGGCCCGGAAGACCGAGCTGAGCTGGCGCCACACCCCGGCGGCCGCGCGCGGCGCCTCAGCGGCCTCGAGCGCCTCCGCCGCCTCGTCGAGGCTGTGCACTCCGGCGGCCGGCTCGCCGAGGGCGACCAGAGCGGCGCCGAGGGCGGTGAGCGCCCGGGCGCGCTCGATGCGGTTCTCGGGACTCAGCCGCTTGAGCGCCGACAAGGCGTGCCGGCGCGCGACCTCCGGACGTCCGAGGATCAGCTCGCACCGGGCGAGCTCGGTGTCGGCGCTCGCGACGCTGGTGGCGCCGGCGTACTGGCGCAGCTGGGGGAGCGCGTCGCGCAGGAGCGCCCGTGCCTCGGCGGCCTCGGGCGGGGACTGCGCCAGGTGCACCCACGCGCGCGACACCTGCAGCCGCGCACGGGCGCGGACGTCGCTGCCGACCTCGAGCAGCACGGCGGCCTGCTCGGCGAGCTGCAGTCCGTCCTTGGGGCGACCGCGTTCGACGGCGTTGATGGCTGCGTTCCAGCAGGCGAACGCCTCAGCCTCGGGCGAATCGCCGCCGGCCACCTGACCGAGCAGATCGTCCAGAAGCATCTGTGCCCGTAGGAGATCCCCGCGTTCGGAGTACGCCCCTGCCACGGTCGACACGAGGGCTGCGTGCGTGTCGACGCGCGGGCTGAGCAGGCCGCGGCTCCGCTCGATCGCCTCCTCGCCGATCTCGATGGCGCGCGACACGTCGCCGGCGTCGCGGTAGCAGCGCACGAGCGCGATGGTGGCGGGGAGCCAGGGCAGCCGGGCGGGCGCTGCGTCGGCGGCGGCGCGCAGCACCTCGAGCAGCGCGGCGGCCTCGTCGATGCGCGTGCAGCGTTCGAGAGCCGTCGCGTAGGCGGTGCCGGCCCGGAAGGTCAGGGGGTCGTGCGTGCACCGCTCGCGGGTGAACCGGTCGGCGTACGGCTCGAGGAGCTCGACCGCCTCGCTCGCGCGTCCGAGCCCGAGCGCGGCCTCGGCGAGCACGACCGGCTGCTCGAGGTCGACGTCGACGTCGCCGGAGAGCTCCTGAGGGGAGACGCCGAGCCGCGCGGCCAGCGTGGCGACGGCGTCGGCCGTGGGGGTGCGCCGCCCGGACTCCAGGAGGCTCACATAGCTGGGGTGCAGGGCGTCGCCGGCGAGCGCCACCTGGGACAGCCCGGCGGCCTCGCGCAGGCGCCGCAGCCGCTCGCCGAAGGAGTCGCCAGGGGCGGGCCGCGGCCCTGACTGGTCGGTCACAGCAGTCCCCCTTCGCCTGTCAACGGTGTAGTCAACCACGGGCGCCCGGCTCGATGCCCGGTCTGCACCGGTGTGTGACGACCGTGTCACCCGACGGCATGACACCGCCATGACAGTGAGTCACCCTCCGTGGTGACAGGCGCATCCGGCGCCTGACCACCGGAAGGACACCACCATGTCTGCTCGTCGCCGCACCGCCGCCCTCGTCCTGCTCGCCCTCCTCGCCTTCCTCCAGACCGGTCAGACCGCGGCCTCGGCCGGGAGCCTCCGCACGGTCCAGGGCCCCGGCCACTGCTGCTGAGGTGCCGTCCCCGGGCGCGGCACCGCCGCAGCGGAGCAGCGCCCGGGGCCCCGCCGAGCTGCCGTGTGACGGACGAGACGTCACGGATAGTTGCTCGTTCAGCAATTCGCGGTCGATGCCTCTCTAGGATCAGAACTGCGCCGGACGTGGTATCCGCCGCCTCCGACGCGGGGGCAGGAGGCACCACCATGACCAGGCTGAGTGCGAGCGCGATGGCCACGCTCCTCGGTACGACGGCTCCTCGCATGGACACCACGTGGCGTCGTGCGACCCTCGACAAGCACCCGCGCGACGTGGCCACCATGTTCAACGGCGTGGCCGACCGCTACGACGTCGCGAACGAGGTGCTCGCGCTCGGGCAGACCCGCATGTGGCGCCGCGCGCTCGTCGCCGCCGTCGACCCCCGGCCCGGCGAGGTCGTGCTCGACATCGCTGCCGGCACCGGCACCTCGAGCCTGCCGATCGCCGAGCTCGGCGCGCACGTGATCCCCTGCGACTTCTCGCCGGGCATGCTCGCGGTCGGGCACGAGCGTCGACCGGCGCTGCCCTTCACCGCGGGCGACGCGCTGAGCCTGCCCTTCGCCGACGCGTCGTTCGACGCCGCCACGATCTCCTTCGGCCTGCGCAACGTGGCCGACACCGATGTCGCCCTGCGCGAGCTCTTCCGCGTCGTGCGCCCCGGCGGTCGTCTCGTCATCTGCGAGTTCAGCCACCCGCACTGGGCGCCGTTGCGCAAGGCGTACTCGGAGTACCTCATGGGCGCGATCCCGGGCGTGGCCCGTCGCGTCGCGAGCAACCCCGACGCCTACGTCTACCTCGCGGAGTCGATCGCGGCGTGGCCGAACCAGGCCGAGCTCGCCAAGCGCATCAGCGCAGCCGGGTGGTTCGGCGTCGAGTGGCGCGACCTGCACGGCGGCATCGTCGCGGTGCACCGCGCCGTGCGCGTCGGCTGACCGCACAGGCCTGCGACGCGACGTACGGCGGCTACCCTCGCGGGACACAGGCGCGGGCCGGCGAGACGCGGGCCGGCGTCCGCGAGGAGGAGGCGCTCGTGCCGGACACTGCGGGATCTCGGCGCAACTGGGCGGGCAACGTGACCTACGGCGCCTCGTCCGTCGTGGCGCCGACCTCGGTGCCCGAGCTGCAGGAGCTGGTCGCCGCCTCGCCCCGCATCCGCGCGATCGGCACGCGGCACTCGTTCTCCACGGTCGCGGACGCCCCGGGCGTGCAGGTCGACCTGTCGTCGATGCCGCGCACGCTCGAGATCGACACCGCTGCGTCGACGATGCGGGTGGATGCCGCGACGCGATGGGGCGAGCTCGCACCTGCGCTGCACGCTGCGGGATACGCCGTGCACACACTGGGCTCGCTGCCGCACATCTCCGTCGCGGGTTCGGTCGCGACCGGCACGCACGGGTCGGGCGACCGCCACGGCTGCCTGGCGAGCGCGGTCGTCGCGCTCGAGCTCGTCGGTGCGGACGGCGAGCTGCGGCGGATCTCGCGCGGAGAGCAGGACTTCGCCGGGTCCGTCGTGGCGCTCGGCGCCCTGGGGATCGTCACGGCCGTGACGCTCGAGGTGCAGCCGACCTACGACGTCGAGCAGACGGTCCTCGACGGGTTGTCGTGGGAGGTCGCCCTGCGCGACCTGGACGCGGTGATGGCGAGCGCGTCGAGCGTCAGCCTGTTCACCCGCTGGCAGGACGAGGTCGAGCAGGTCTGGGTCAAGCGGCGTACCGACGAACCCGCACCGGATCTCGCCTGGACCGGAGCACGTCGTGCCGACGGCGCTCGGCACCCGGTGCCTGGCGTCTCGCCGACGGCGTGCACGGTGCAGGACGGCGTGGCTGGTCCGTGGTTCGAGCGCGTGCCGCACTTCCGGCTCGACCACACGCCGAGCAGCGGCGACGAGCTGCAGACGGAGTACCTCGTGGCCCGCGAGCACGGCCCCGCCGCGCTGGCCGCGCTCCACGGGATCCGGCACCGGATCGCGCCGGTGCTCCAGATCGGCGAGCTGCGCACGGTCGCGGCCGACGACCTGTGGCTGAGCATGGCCCAGGGCCGAGACTCGCTGGCCATCCACTTCACCTGGGTCGCCGACACTGACGCGGTGCGGCCGGTCGTCGCCGACGTCGAGCGGGCGTTGTCGCCGTTCGACCCGCGCCCGCACTGGGGCAAGGTCTTCGAGCTCGCACCCGAGCAGGTGGCTGCGGTCTACCCGCGGTTCGGGGACGCCGCAGAGCTGATCCGCCGGTCCGACCCGGCGTCGGTGTTCGGCAACGCCTTCGTGTCGCACCACCTGGACGCGGCACAGCGCTGATCGATTCGCGCGAGCGGGCCCGAGCCCGGTCGGAGCGTGGCTACGCTGCCGTCCGACCGCAGGGAGGCGAGATCGTGAGCGAGCAGCCGCAGGAGGACGACGGCGTCCTCGACAACCTCGACGAGGTCGTCGACGTCGTGCTCGGCGAGGGCATCGCGCCCGAGGAGCCGGAGACCCCGTGGGAGCGTCGGCAGCGGATCCTCGACTCGTGGACCGCGATCATCCTCGCCATCGCGGCGGTCGCCACGGCGTGGGCGTCGTTCCAGGCGAGCAACTGGAGCGGCGAGCAGTCCGACCTGCAGGCCGCGTCGTCGATCCTGCGGGCGGACTCGGGCCGCTCCCAGACGGCGGCGACGCAGCAGACCATCATCGACTCGCAGACCTGGCTCGAGTGGGTCAGCGCCGTGGCCGCCGGCCAGAAGGCGAAGGCCGACTTCCTGGACAACCGCTTCTCGCCGTCGCTGAAGGTGGCGCAGACGGAGTGGCTCACCGGGGTGCAGCTCGACGCGCAGGGAGTGCCCGTCACGATCCCGCCGGGCACGCCGCTGGACCTGCCCAGCTACGTCGTCCCCGAGCAGGTCAAGGCCGACGCCGACGCCACCCGCGCCGAGGAGCTGCTCGCCGAGGCCAACGTGGCCGCCGAGACGTCGACGCAGTACGTGCTGCTCGCGGTGCTGCTCGCGCTCGTGCTCTTCTTCGCCAGCGTCGCGACCAAGTTCAGCGGCCCCAAGGTCCAGGTGCTGCTCACGACCGTGTCGCTCGTCCTGCTCGTCGGCTGCGTCGTTCGCCTGCTCGTGCTCACCTTCTCCGCCTAGCGGTACGGGCTCCTCGCTCCGACGGCTATCTGCAAAGTCCTTGCAGCAGTTGCGTTCGCCGGGACCCTGCATTGCCGGTCCCTGGCCGCGTTGCTACGGTCGAGCACATGTACCGCCGCCCGGCACTCGTCTCGCGCCGCCACGTCGACCTCGGTCGGCTGGCCTCGCAGATGTGTCGAATGCCCGGCATGCGGCCGTGCGACCGCCCCTGAGAGGGCACCCCGACACGCGCCACGAAGGCCGGAGACTCCCGTCTCCGGCCTTCGTCGTCGCACCCGCACCCCGCGCAGCCCGCGCCCCCAGCTCGGCCGCCTCGAGCGGCGAACGACCCTCACCCGCACCCCGTCGAACCGGAGACATCACATGAGCGACACCTGGAGCTTCGAGACCAAGCAGATCCATGCCGGCCAGCAGGTCGACCCCACCACCGGGGCTCGCGCGCTGCCGATCTACTCGACCACGTCGTACGGCTTCCGCGACACCGACCACGCCGCCGCGCTGTTCGGCCTGGCCGAGAGCGGCAACATCTACACCCGCATCATGAACCCGACCCAGGCGGTCGTCGAGGAGCGCATCGCGGCGCTCGAGGGCGGCGTCGCCGCCCTGCTGGTGAGCAGCGGCCAGGCGGCCGAGACGCTCGCGATCCTCAACCTCGCCGAGGTCGGGCGACCACATCGTGTCGAGCCCGAGCCTGTACGGCGGCACCTACAACCTCTTCCACTACACGCTGCCCAAGCTCGGCATCGAGGTCTCGTTCGTCGACGACCCCGACGACCTCGACCAGTGGCGCGCCGCCGTCCGCCCCAACACCAAGGCGTTCTTCGGCGAGACGATCTCCAACCCCAAGAACGACGTCCTCGACATCGAGGGCGTGGCCGGCGTCGCGCACGAGAACGGCGTCCCGCTCATCGTCGACAACACGGTGGCCACGCCGTACCTCGTGCAGCCGCTCAAGCGGGGCGCCGACATCGTCGTGCACTCGGCGACGAAGTACCTCGGCGGCCACGGCACCGCGATCGCCGGCGTCATCGTCGACGGCGGCACGTTCGACTGGGCCGCCGACAAGGAGCAGTTCCCGCAGTACAACACCCCGGACCCGAGCTACCACGGCCTCGTCTACGCCGAGGCGCTCGGGGAACATCGCGTTCATCATCAAGGCGCGCGTGCAGCTGCTGCGCGACCTCGGCCCGGCGGTCGCGCCGTTCAACGCGTGGCTCATCGCGCAGGGTCTCGAGACGCTGTCGCTGCGCATCGAGCGCCACGTGTCGAACGCCCAGAAGGTCGCGGAGTGGCTCGAGGGCCGCGACGAGGTGCTCTCGGTGAACTACGCCGGGCTGCCCGCGCTCGCCGTGGTACGCCGCGGGCCAGAAGTACGCCCCGAAGGGCGCCGGCGCCGTGCTCGCCTTCGAGATCCAGGGCGGCATCGAGGCCGGCAAGAAGTTCGTCGACGCGCTCGAGCTGCACAGCCACGTCGCCAACATCGGCGACGTGCGCTCGCTGGTGATCCACCCGGCGTCCACCACGCACTCGCAGCTCACCGACGAGGAGCGCCTCGCCTCCGGCGTCACGCCCGGACTGGTGCGCCTCGCGGTCGGCCTCGAGGGCATCGAGGACATCCTCGCCGACCTCGACGCCGGCTTCCGGGCCGCGAAGGGCGCCTGAGCACGTGCCCACGTCGACCGTCCTCCCTCCCGCCAGCGGTGCCTGGCGGGAGGGTGACGCGCCGGGCTCCCGGCGCTTCGCCGACGTGGGGCCGCTCGCCCTCGAGCTGGGCGGGCGGCTCGACGCCGTCCGCGTGGCGTACGAGACCTGGGGCACGCCCAACCACGACCGGTCGAACGCCGTGCTCGTGCTGCACGCCCTCACCGGCGACTCGCACGTCGTGGGGGATGCCGGGCCGGGGCATCCCACGCCCGGCTGGTGGGACGGGCTGATCGGCCCGGGTGCGCCGCTCGACACGCGGCGCTGGTTCGTCGTGGCGCCCAACGTGCTCGGCGGCTGCCAGGGCACGACCGGTCCCGCGTCGCTCGCCGCCGACGGCCGGCCCTACGGCTCGCGCTTCCCGCGCATCACGGTGGCCGACCAGGTGGCTGCCGAGGCGGCACTGGCCGACGTCCTCGGCGTACGCCGCTGGGCCTCGGTCATCGGCGGCTCGATGGGCGGCATGCGCGCCCTCGAGTGGGCTGCCGGGCGCGCCCGACCGGGTGAGCTCGGCGCTGGTGCTCGCGGTGGGCGCGGCCGCGAGCGCCGACCAGATCGGCACGCAGACGACGCAGTCGCTGGCGATCACCGCCGACCCGCGCTGGCGCGGCGGCGACTACCACGACGCGGCTGCCGGCGACGGCCCGACGGCGGGTCTCGGGGTCGCGCGGCGCATCGCGCACCTGACCTACCGCAGCGAGTACGAGCTGCAGGAGCGCTTCGGCAACGAGCCGCAGCAGGGCGAGGACCCGACCGCCGACGGCCGGTACGCCGTGCAGTCCTACCTCGACCACCAGGCCGCCAAGCTCGCGCACCGGTTCGACGCGGGCAGCTACGTCGTGCTCACCGACGCGATGACGACGTGGGACCTCGGACGCGGTCGCGGCGGCACGGAGGAGGCCCTGCGCGGCATCCGGGTGCCGCTCGTGGTCGGCGGCATCGACAGCGACCGGCTCTACCCGCTGCACCAGCAGGAGCAGATCGCCGCGCTGGTGCCCACCACGGTGGGCGGACTGCGGGTCGTGGCCTCGCCGTACGGGCACGACGGGTTCCTCGTGGAGCGCGAGCAGGTGTTCGCGCTGGTCGAGGAGACCCTCGACGTCGCGCTGTCCGACGCCGCCTGAGCTCAGTCGGTGCGGCGCGAGAGCAGCCGGTCGATGCCGAGCATGATCGCCCCGAGGACGACCGCGAACACGACGATCGCGACCACGTTGATCGCGACCTGTCCGTAGCCGAGCCGCACCACGTCGATGAACGGGTAGGGGTAGGCCTCGATGACCACGCCGCGCACGAGCGTGTAGGCCAGCCAGACCGCCGGCAGGATCATCGCCTTGGCGATCGTCGACCAGCCGATCCACCCGCGGGGGCCGGCCACGAGCCACACCACGATCGTGACGATCGGGGTCAGGATGTGGATGAACGTGTTGGCGAGCACCTCCCAGCCGCGCAGCTCCGCGGTGGGCGCGAGGATCACGGCGTACACGATCCCGGTGATGGTGATCATGAGCAGGGCGTCGAGCCGCAGGACGCGCAGCGCCGGGGTGTCGCGCTTCGGGTTGGACGCGAGCACCGTGAGCACCAGGGCGACGACGATGTTGCTCCAGATCGTGAAGTACGAGAAGAAGTCGATGATGCGGGGCAGGGCGCCCGCGATCCCCGACGGGTTGCCCGCGCCGAGCTGGCTCAGCACGGTCTGGGTGCTGGGGTACATGCCGGTCGCCGAGATCACGAACTGGGCCGCGAGGCCGAACCACGCCACCACGGCGTTGACGACGAACCAGACCGCGCCCCGTGGAGGTGGAGCGGGGAGCGTCGACCGTCGGTGCCGCGTGAGCTCATGGGCGGGACGCTAACGCGCGGCGATGCGCTGCGCCACGGGTCCGGCGGAGTCGGTCGCGGTCGAGGTCAGGCGGCGGGTGCGGGCGAGGCGGCCGCGAAGGTCTGCGCTGCGCGCTTGCTCCAGGTGACCAGCGCGATGATCCCGATGATGATCTGCGGCACGAACGACGCCGCGCGCCACACCAGGTCGGCGGCTGTCGCGTCGCCGGCGCTCACGCCCATGGCGGTGAGCAGGCTGATCATGAACGCGTCGACGGTGCCGAGACCGCCCGGGGTGATCGGGATCATGATGCCGATCTGGGCGACCGCCCAGGCGCCGAAGGCGACGAGGAACGGCGTCACCGTGCCCGACCCCTCCACGCCGCGCAGCGCGGCGTAGAAGATGGCGAACTGGCACAGCGACACGGCCACCTGCGACACGGTGATGACGTGCCAGCGCTTGCTCACCAGGTCGACGGTGTCGGTGCGGAACTTCACGACCGTGGGGACGAGGTCCGGGGCGTCCTTCTTGAGCATGCGGAACAGCGGACGGGCCAGCGCGTTCGCCCAGCCGCCGATCCGGATCGCCAGCGGCTCGCTGCGCATGATGAGCGCGAACACGACGATCATCGTGACCAGGGCGCCGAAGCCGATGAAGCCGATGTAGACGTACGGCCCGATGGAGATCGTCCCTGAGGCGGCGATCGCGGCGAGGCCGAAGATCGGCAGGGCGAGCGTGACGAACACGCTCCACACTCCGGTGGCACCGATCGCCGCCGTCGCGACGGTGGGCTGCACCTTGTACGACGCGAGCATCGCGTACTGCACGCCGAGCCCGAACGCGCCGCCGGCGGGGATGCCGTTGCTGATGGCGAACGCGCCCTGGTTGAGCTGGAAGGAGCGCGGGTAGCTGAGCCCGGGCACGGCGGCCATGAACGGGAATCCGTAGACGGTGTTGTAGATGACGACGGTGATCACGATGATCGCGATGTCGAACGCGTTCATCGCCTGGATGGCGACCCAGGCGTCCTCGTACGAGCCGATCTGCGGGATCACCTTGAAGAAGATGAGCCCCAGCGCGACGAGCCCGATGACCGCGCCGATGATCGTCTTCTTCTTGTCCAGCCCGGGGCGCGGCCCGGCAGCCTCGACGGGGGCGTCGGCTCCGGCGGACGGCGTCTGGTCGCTCATGAGCGACACCCTAGGGCGTGGCCGCCGCTCCCGCGCCGTCGACGCGTGCCAGAGTCGACCCGTGGACGAGTCGGATCGCTGGGCGCGCGAGCTCGCGGCCGAGCCGTTCGTCGACCTGGTGACCTTCCGCGCCGACGGCAGCCCGGCCCATACGCCCGTGTGGGTCAGCGGCGACGGCACCTCGCTGTTCGTCTCGACGTTCGGCCACTCCTTCAAGGTGCGCCGCGCCGCCGCGAACCCGCTCGTGGCGGTCGCTGCGTGTAACGGTTACGGCAGCCTGCTGCCGGGCGCGGAGTACGTCGCCGGCCGAGCGGAGGTGCTCGACCGCAGCGAGTTCCGGCCCGGCGTGCGCGCGCACCGCGCGAAGTACGGAACGCACTTCTCGGTCATGTGGCCCGCGCGCTGGCCGTTGCGCCTCATCGGGAAGAAGCGCGTGTGGATCGTCGTACGCCCGACGCCGGAGGTGGTGCTTCCGCACATCCCGCCTCCGGTGATCGAGCCGCCGCCCGCAGGGCGCTGAGGCAGAGTGGTGCCGTGAGCGTGTGGGACGTCGACGTCGCCGTGGTCGGCTCAGGATTCGGCGGGGGAGTGGCCGCGCTGCGCCACGCGCAGGCGGGGCGGTCGGTCGCGGTGCTCGAGCAGGGCCGTCGGCTCTCGCCCGCCGACCTCTCACGCGGCGGGCGCAGCACCCGCGAGCTGCTGTGGGCGCCCGAGCTCGGGCTGCGCGGCTACTTCCGCCAGACGCTGCTGCGCCACGTCGTCGTCGTGCACGGCATCGGGGTCGGTGGCGGCTCGCTGGTGTACGCCGCCGTCCTGCTGCGCCCCACGCCGCACGCCTGGGAGGCGCCCGGGCTGGCGCGGCCACCGGCCTGGACTGGGCGGGCGAGCTCGACGAGCACTACACCACCGCCTCGCGCATGCTCGGCGTCGAGACCAACCCGTTCGCCAGCGCCCAGGACCGGTGGCTGGAGTCCGCGGCGCACGCGATGGGCGCGGGGTCGACGTACGCCGCGACGCCGCAGGGCATCTCCTTCGCCGACTGCCTGCGCTGCGGCGCGTGCATCACCGGCTGCCCGCACGGCGCGAAGAACAGCGTCGACCGCACCTACCTCGCGCAGGCGGAGGAGCTGGGCGCGCGCATCACGCCGCGGTCGAAGGTCGAGCGGATCGAGCGGCTGCCCGGCGGAGGGTGGCGGCTCGACGTCGTCGATCCGCTGCGGCGCGGTGCGCGCACGGGGTCGCTCACGGCCCGCGAGGTGGTGCTCGCCGCGGGCGTCCTCGGCACGACCGAGCTGCTGCTCGCGTCGCGCGACCGGTGGCGCACGCTGCCGTGGGCCTCGTCCACCCTCGGGCGCCACGTGCGCACCAACTCCGAGGCGTTCACCGCGGTGCTGCAGCCCGACGACTCCGACGACGTCACCGACGGCGCCACGATCAGCAGCGACTTCCACCCGGACGCCAGCACCCACGTCACCAACAACCGCTTCCCGGCGTCGTACGGCTTCATGCGGTGGTACCTCGCGCCGCTCGTCGACTCGCCGTCGCGCGCCGAGCGGGCGCGCGGAACCCTCGCGGCGATGCTGCGCGACCCGAGGGCTGCCACGGCGAACGTCCGCGCGCGCGACTGGCACGACCGCGTCACGGTGCTCACGGTGATGCAGCACGACGACAACGAGATCGCGCTCGAGCTGCGGCGGGGACCGTTCGGCTGGGGCCTGCGCTCGCGGCTCGCCCCGGGTGCCGCTCCGATCCCGACCTACCTGCCGCAGGCCAACGCGGCGGCGCGCGCCGTGGCGGCTGCGAGCGGGGGCACGCCCTACGGCACGCTGCTCGACCCGGTGCTGGGCATCGGAGCCACCGCGCACATCCTCGGCGGCGCGGTGATCGCCCCGACGCCGGCCGGCGGTGCGGTCGACGCGGCGCACCGGCTCTTCGCCACCCCGGACGGGGACGTGCACGACGACCTGCGGGTGCTCGACGGCAGCGTCGTGCCCTCGAACATCGGCGTGAACCCGTCGCTGACCATCACCGCGCTCGCCGAGCGCGCGATGGCGCTGCGCTGAGTCGGCTCAGCGCAACCAGGAGCGATCGCGCCAGGGGGTGCTGGTGCCGCGATCGTCGCTGCGCGCCGCGAACTCGCGCAGGCGGCTGATCGCCGGTGCCGTCGACGCGGTGCTCACGAACCCGGCGGCCTCGTCGGCGATGCCCGAGCGCCACGTGCGACCTCCGCGCAGCGAGCGCTTGACCGCCGCGACGGCGCCGGGGCTGCGTCGCGCCACCTCGGCGGCGACGGCGAGCGCCGTGTCGAGCAGGCCGGCCGAGGTGGCCACCTCGTCGACGAGCCCGAGGTCGTACGCCGACACCGCGTCGAGCGTGGTGGCGCGCAGCATCATCGAGCGCGCCCGCGCCGGACCGACGGCGCGCGCGAGGCGCTGCGTGCCGCCCGCACCGGGCGGGATGGCTGCGCTGACCTCGACGAGGCCGATCCGGCCCTCGCCCTGCACCATCACGCGGAGGTCGCAGGCGAGCGCGAGCTCGCAGCCGCCGGCGAGGGCGTCGCCGTCGATGGCGGCGACGACCACCTGCGGCAGCGTGCCGAGCCGGTCGAGCGCGGCGTGGGTGCGGGCCAGCTCGGCGATGCCGGCCGCGGGCGACCCGAGCAGCGCCGAGCGCAGGGCCGGGATCCGCGAGAGACCCGAGACCCCGACGTACGCCGCCCGCGCGAGCGGGTAGGGCACCGGGCGCCCGATCGCCTCGGCGCCGTCGGCGATCTCGCCGAGGCGGAAGTGCGGGGCGAACACGCCGGGCTCGCGCCCGGTGACCACGACGCCGCCGATGTCCGGCCGCTCGCGCAGCCGCAGGCCGAGCTGGTCGAGGTCGGCGAACACCGACGTGTCGAGCAGGTCGCCGGCGGGGTTGGCCAGACGCACCACGAGCAGCCGTGTGCTGCCACCGTCGTCGGTGGCGACGGGCTCGGGCGCGAACGTGCAGCGCAGGGTCGCGAGGTCGTCCCAGATCGTGTCGGTCATCCCGCGATCCTCGCGCATCGGCGATCCTGCCGGGCGGGTGCGGTGGCCCTCAGTCGCCGGTGACGCCGTCGAGGCACTCGCGCAGGATGTCGGCGTGGCCGTTGTGCCGGGCGTACTCCTCGATCATGTGCAGGTAGAGCCAGCGCAGGTCGAGCTCGGCGCCCGGCGCGCGGCCCGGGCTGAGGAAGGTCGTCTCGAGCGCCAGCCCGGCGGCGGCCGCGTCGGCGAGCCGGCACTCGTCGGCGTACCGCGCGAAGACGTCCTCGGCGGGCACGGCGTCGAGGTCCTCGAAGTCGCCCTCGAGGTTGTCCTCGGGACCGTAGAAGCCATGGGCGTGCTCACCGCGCAGGCAGGTGCGGAACCACCAGGCCTCGACCTCGGCCATGTGGCGCACCAGGCCGAGCAGCGACAGCCGCGACGGCGGCACGCTGCGGGTCGCGAGCTGCTCGTGCGAGAGGCCGGCGCACTTGGCCAGCAGCGTCTGGCGGTGGAAGTCCAGCCAGCCCTGCAGCGACTCGCGCTCGCTCCCGAGCCGCGGCGAGGGTGATCGGTCGACGTCGGGTGCGGTCCATGAGGTCATGCGGGCATCCTGCCCCTGACCACCGACCGTGCCCAGCGGGTTGCCGAGCATCGGGCGCGCGGTGCGGGTCAGACGGCGACCGGGGTGCCGAGTCCGAGGCGGTAGCCGACGCCGCGCACGGCGACGCCGATGCGCGGGCCGCCCGCGCGCACGACCTTGGCGCGCAGCCGGCTCAGGTGCACCTCGACGACGTGGTCGTCGCCGAACCAGGAGCCCCAGACGCGGCTGACGAGCTCCTCGCGCGGCACGACCCGGGTCGGGTGCTCGAGCAGGATGGCGAGCAGGTCGAACTCGATGCGCGTGAGGTCCAGCTCGGTGCCCGCCAGCGTCGCGATGCGACTCTCGGCGTCGAGCTCGAAGGGTCCGACCCGTCGCGCGACCGCAGGAGCGGGGTCGGAGACGGTACGCCGCAGCACCGCGCCCACGCGGGCGAGGAGCAGCCGCGGCGAGAGGTCGGAGGGCACCACGTCGTCGGCGCCGGCGGCGAATGCCATGAGCTGCACGATCTCCTCGACCTGGCCGTGCGCGTGGGGCGCACCGACGACGATCACGGGCACCCGGCCCAGGGCCCGCACCGCCCGGCACACCTCGTGCACGTCCACCCCGTTCTCGTCGGCGTCGAGGACCACGAGGTCCGCACGGTGCGCCCTCAGCGCGTCGACGGCGCCCACGATCGTCGGCACCGGGGTGACGCGGTATCCGGCTGCGGTCAGGGCGTCGTGGTGGTGCTCCCACCGGGCGGGTCCGCACATGAGGACGGTGGGGCGGAGCATGGCGACCTCCTGGTCGGGCGAGGCCCGCGAGGGCCGCGTCGAGCGCCGCGGGGAGCCGTGGCGACCCGAGACATCGGCATCGCCGGGAGCCGGTCTTGAGCGTCGCGAGAGCCGACCCGAGAAAGTTCGCGGCTGCTGCATCCAGGCCCGGCGTACGGGCAGAAGTAGGGATGAGCGTCCGGAACAGCCGGGCTGCACCGTCCCACCTGGAGCGACCTTGAACCTGCGCACCCGCGCCGCTGCGGTCACCGCCGCTGCCGCCCTCGCCGCCACCGGCCTCGCCTTCGCGCCGGCCACCTCCGCCGCCCCGGTGCCTGCTGCCAAGCCGGCCGCCGTCCCCGCCGCCACGGGCACCACCTCGCTCGCCGCGGTGCTGACCGCGAACAACGGCGGCAAGTTCGACAAGAAGTGGGGCGACTTCGACATCGTCACCGCAGCGGTCCTGGCCGTCCTCAAGGCCAAGCCCACCTCGACGGTGGCTGCGCTCACCGACGGCAGCGTCGCGCTGACCGCGTTCATCCCGAACGACCGCGCGTTCCAGACCCTCGTCACCTCGATCACCGGCAAGAAGCCGAAGACCGAGAAGGCCACCTTCAAGGCCGTCGCGAAGCTGGGCATCCCCACCATCGAGGCGGTGCTGCTCTACCACGTCGTGGTCGGACCGGCGATCGACTCCTCGGCGGCGCTCAAGGCTGACGGCGCGAAGCTCAAGACCGCCCTCGGCAAGAAGGTCGGCGTTCAGGTGACGCCCAAGCCGGCGATCATCCTCATCGACAAGGACCGCGGCGCCCGTAACGCCCGCGTCATCCTCACCAAGGTCGACATCAACAAGGGCAACGCCCAGATCGCGCACGGCATCGACCGGGTCCTGCGCCCGATCAACCTGCCGAACAAGCACGGCGTCAGCTGAACCGCCCCGCACCCGTGCCCCGTGGCTGAACGGGTCACAGCGGCGAGGCCCCGACCGATAGCGGTCGGGGCCTCGTGCTGTATTTCTTCGCGCTGCGCGCGAGCGTCGCCAGGCGCTTCGCGCGCGCCGCCTCGGGGGGCCCTCCTGCGTCGGGCGCCCCCTCGGACGGCGGGCGACGCGTGTCTCGTCGCGCTGCGCGCGGGCGACTGCGCTGGAGTGAACGGGTAGCAGACTGCTACCAGGGAGTGGAGACCAGGATGGGGCTGATGGCGGTGAGCACGGGGCACGAACCGCGGGCGGGCGTCAGCGACACACGGGCGCCGCTCACTGGTGGAGAGCGGGGCGACGGGGCGGCGCTGTGCTGAGCAGCCGCCGCCGGGCCGGGGCGGCCCTGATGCTGGTGCTCGCGGTGTCCGTGGCCGGGTGCTCCACGGTGGAGCAGGCCACGGACGAGGTCAGCCAAGTCGCGCAGGATGCGCTGCTGCGCTCGGTGCTGGCCGCGGGATGGGACTGCGGCGTGACCTTCTCCGACCGGGACTACCGGGCGGACGGGTCGTTGGACTTCACCGAGGACGGGTGGTCGCTGACCCGGGACGGGGAGGTGTTTGACCGGGGTGTGTGGTCCTTCACGGATGCGACGTTGACGGTGTCGAGCACGCTGGCGGCCGAAGCCGGGCCGTTCGCCGGGTACGACCTGGTGATCTCGGGGATCCCGGCGCAGCTGCCGGAGAGCGGCCCGGTTCAGGTGTCGGTGGTGGAGATCAAGAACAAGCGTGGTGTTGCGTCGGGCACACGTGTCGCAGATGAGTACCAAGGGCTGGTCCGGTGGGACGGCGGGTCACGGGCGACGATCGACCTGGCAGGGCCGACACCGCGGTCCATCGAGTGCACGCGACCCTGATCGGCGAAGGGCGCGGTAGGAGCGTCCGAGGAGCGGTTCGAGCTGCCGACGCTTCCGGCCACGCGGTGCTCTGTGCCCGTCAGCTCTGACACGGCACAGGTGCGACGCGTCCACCCACCTGGTGCCGTAGGGGGGTCAGGCCGGGGGGATCGTGGCCGGGATCGGCGGTTCCATGACGACCTGGTCGGGCAGCGCGACCAGCGGCAGGCGGATGCGGACCAGTGCGCCCGCTCCCTCGGAGTTGGTCACGAGCAGGCCGCCGCCGTGAGCCTCGACGACCGCCTTCACGATCGAGAGCCCGAGCCCGCTGCCGCCCGTGGCGCGCGACCGGCTCGCGTCGCCGCGGGCGAAGCGCTCGGTGGCGCGGGGGAGCAGCTCGGTCGGGAAGCCCGGGCCGTCGTCGAGCACGTCGACGTACGCCCAGCCGTCCGCGCGCGCGATCGAGGTGCGCACGCGGGTGCCTGCCGGCGTGTGGGCCCGCGCGTTCGCGAGCAGGTTCGCGATCGCCTGGTGCAGGCGTACGCCGTCGCCGACGACCGGCACCGGCGACTCCTCGCCGACGACCGACCACTGGTGGTCCGGCCCGGCGGTGGCGGCCTCGGCGACGGCTTCGTCGACGAGCGAGCGGAGGTCGAGCACGTCGCGGGCGAGCGGGCGCTCCTCGTCGAGCGAGGCGAGCAGCAGCAGGTCCTCGACGAGCAGGCCCATGCGCGAGGCTGCCGCCTCGATGCGCTCGGCCGCCTGCTTGGCCTGCGCCGGGTCGGCCCCGGCGCCGCGGCGCATCAGCTCGGAGTAGCCGCGCACGGCGGCCAGCGGCGTGCGCAGCTCGTGGCCCGCGTCGGAGACGAAGCGCCGCAGGCGGTCCTCGGTGTCGGCGCGCGTCTGCAGCGACGACTCGACGTGGTCGAGCATCGCGTTGACGGCCAGTCCGACCTGCCCGACCTCGGTGGTGGGGATGGGGTTCTGCACGCGGGCCGGGATCACGACGTCGCCGCGCTCGAGCGGCAGGCTGGCGACCTCGCCGGCCGTCTCCGCGACGTCCTGCAGCGGACGCAGCGAGCGGCGGACGAACCAGGTGCCCGCGATGCTCACGAACAGCAGGGCGAGCCCCACGGCCACGACCTCGACGGCGACGAGCCGCCCGGCGATCTCGTCGACGCGCGAGAGCGGAAGCACGGCCACGACCGTGACGGGCTGACCGTTGGTGAAGGCGGGCACCGCGACCGCGCGGCTCTTCCCGAGGCCGTCGATGTCGACGGTCACCGGGGCTGCACCCGGGCTGGTGGGCACGGCGGCGAGCTCGGCGGCGTCGCTCGGGCTCAGCGCCTCCGGAGTCGGCGCACCGGGATAGTTCTGGCGCAGCGGCCGCGCGGTGCCGTCCTGCTCCACGACCACGACGGTCGCGCCCGCGGAGGTCCACGACTGCACGGCCTCGCCGACGGCGCCGCGCTCGTCGCGCTCGCTGTAGACCCGCTGCTTGGGCTGCTGCAGGCTCGCGTCGATCTGCTCGGTCATCCAGGCGCGCAGGGCGACGTACGTCGCCGCCGCCACCACGACCAGCGCCACGGTCATGACGGCGAGCAGGCCGACCACGAGCCGACGGCTCAGGGGCAGCCGGGCCCAGGCGGAGGGTGCGGGCGCCGTCTCAGCCACTCGCGTCGCCGGATCGCGGCGGGCGCAGCACGTACCCGACGCCGCGCACCGTGTGGATGAGGGGCTCGTGGTCGGCGTCGACCTTGCGACGCAGGTAGCCGACGTACTGCTCGACGATGTTGCTGCGGCCCGCGAAGTCGTAGTGCCAGACGCGGTCGAGGATCTGCGCCTTGCTCACGACGGTGCGCGCGTTCTGCATGAGGAAGCGCAGCAGGTCGAACTCGGTGGGCGTGAGGTCGACCAGCTCGCCGGCCCGGTGCACCTCGCGGGTGAGCTCGTCGAGGGTGAGGTCGGCGACGCGCAGCACCGCGCCGCGCTCGTCGAGCCGGCCGGTGCGGCGCAGCACGGCCTGGAGCCGCGCGAGCAGCTCCTCGAGGCTGAAGGGCTTGGCGATGTAGTCGTCGGCGCCGGCGCGCAGGCCGGCGATGCGGTCGCGCGTCTCGCCGCGCGCGGTGAGGAACACCGCGGGCAGGTCGGGGTGGTCGGCGCGCAGGCGGGCCAGCAGCCGTACGCCGTCGTCGCCCGGGAGCATCACGTCGAGCACGGCGATGTCGGGTCGGAAGTCGCGCGCGATGCGCACAGCCTCGTCGGCGTCGCCGGCGGTCATCGTGCGGCAGCCGTCGAAGCGCAGCGCGGTCGACACCAGGTCGGCGAGGTCGGGCTCGTCGTCGACGACGAGCACGCGGACGGGCGGGACGCCCTCCGCCGCGCGCAGATAGCTCTGCGGCTGCTCGGTGTCCTCGGCGCGGGTCATGGTCATCGCTCCTTCGCCCCCTGCTCGGGGATCGACGAGGTCTCGAACGCCGGGCCCCAGGAGGTGGCCTGGTCGCCGTCCACCACGTACGCGGACCATCCTGGCAGGGCGGCGAACCACCGTGCACCGTCGACACCCGCGACGACGAGAGCGGTCGCGAGCGCGTCGGCCATGGCGCCGTCCGGGCCGACCACGGTGGCCTGACGCGCGCCCTGCGCGGCACCCCCGGACGCCGGGTCGACGACGTGCTCGCCCCGCTGGCTCGTGCCCGAGGTCGCGATGGCTCCGTCGCGCACGTCGACGACCGCGACGATCGCGGTGGGGTCGTCCGGGTGGGCGATGCCGATCGGCCACCCGGCCCAGCCCTCGGCGTCGGCGATGCTCCCGCGGCAGGCGAGGTCGCCGGCGGCGTCGACGGAGAACGTGCGGAAGCCGTGGCGGCGCACGATCTCCGCGCAGCGGTCGGCGGCCCAGCCCTTCACCAGACCGCTCGGGTCGAAGCCGCCCTCGGCCTTCCACGGGTCGAAGCTGCCGTCGGTGGCCATGCGCACCTCGAGGCACCGGTCGACGACCTCGGCGACGTCGTCGGCCACCACGTGCGTGCCGCCGGCGCGCAGCCGGGAGATGACGCTGTCGTCGCGGAAGGTCGAGAAGACCGCGTCGATGCGGTGCAGCTCGGCGCGCACGGACTCCCATGCGGCGTCGACCGTCGCCGCCGTCGCATCGGTGTCGCGAACGTCGAGCGTCACGACCGTGCCCCACACGTGCTCGCTGCGCGTGTGCACCGTGCCCGGCAGCAGACCGACGCTCATCAGGCCAGTCCTGCCTGGGTCAGGGCGTCGCGCAGCGACTCCGCGAAACCGGCCGAGGTGTACGACGCTCCGCTGACGCCGGAGATGTCGGCGCTCTGCGCGGCGATGGCCTCCTGCTTGAGGGCGGGGAACGCGTTCTGGGAGATCATCAGGCTGCGGCGGTCGTTGGACGGCAGCTCGAGGGCGGTGATGTCGACGATGCGCCCGTCGGTGACGGTGACCTCGACCGCGATGGTGCCGTAGCCGTGCCCGATGTCGACCTGGCTGCCGGTGTAGGTGGACGTGCCGCTCGAGCCCGACGAGCTGCCGGAGCCGGACGACGTCCCGTTCGACGAGCCGGCAGTGGTGCCGGAGCTCGCCGACGAGGCGGCCGACGCGGCGGGCGTGGCGACGGTGCCGTCCGGGTTGAGGGCCAGGACCGCCGCGACCCCCATCACGGTGCCGGTGCCGACGACGAGTGCGCGCTTCATCGGGACGTCTCCTTCGTACGACGGCCGGAGCCGTAGGTGTCGGGGGAGTGGAACGAGAAGGCCTCGTGGTGGACCCGGTCGGCCGGCATGCCGAGCACGTGCGCCGACTCGACGACGGCGTCGACCAGGGCCGTGGGGCCGCAGACGTAGATGTCGGAGGCCGCGATGTCCGGCACGAGCCAGACCAGCGCCTTGGCGTGGACGGGATAGTCGCGGCGGTTGCCGACCAGGTAGCGCACCCGCAGGCCGGGACGACGGGCGGCGAACGCCTCGAGCTCCTCGCGCAGCACGAGCGCCTCGCGCTTGGGTGCGCGGTAGAGCAGGTCGACCCGGGCGTCGTGGGGGAGGTCGTCGAGCAGCGCGCGGATCGGGGTGATCCCCACGCCGCCGGCGACGAGCACGATGCGGTCGGTCTGCCGGGCGTCCGCGGTGAAGATGCCGTACGGACCCTCGGCGATGATCCGGGTGCCGGGGCGCAGCCGGTCGAGCGAACGGCTCTGGTCGCCGAGGTCCTTGACCGTGATGCGCAGGAAGCGCGGGTCGGGACCGGCCGACAGCGAGTAGGGGTGCGACTGCCACCAGTCGGCGCGGGTCAGGAAGCGCCAGCCGAAGAACTGGCCGCCGCGCACGTGGAGCCGGTCGAGCCGGCGCCCGGAGATCCACACGCTCACGGTGTCGTCGGACTCGCGCACGACGGAGTGGACCTTGAGGTCGTGGCGCAGCGACCGCACGACCGGGGCACCGACGCGGAAGACGATCAGCGCGCCGAGCGTGATCAGGTAGAAGCCGATCCAGATCCAGCGCGCCCACGGGTGGGTCGCGAAGGGCTGGCCGAGGTCGACCTGGTGGGCGTAGGCGAGCGCGATCGCGAGGTAGAAGTAGAGGTGGGTCACCCACCAGGTCTCGTACTTCATCCGACGACGGGCGACGCGCCACGAGGTGATGCCGCCGAGCAGCATGAGGCCGAAGCCGACGAACGCCGGCAGCACCCACGGGTACTGCGAGACCAGGCTCCAGGTCTCCGAGAGGTAGGAGACCGCCTCGCCGGCGGCGTACCCGGCGGTGATGAGGACGACGTGCGCGGCGATGAGCAGCAGCGAGATCGGGCCGAGCTTGCGGTGCCAGCTCATGAGCCGGTCGAGGCCGACGGACTGCTCGAGGAACGGCACCCGCGCGACGAGCAGCAGGATGACGAGGGCGGCGTACGTGCCGAGCAGACCGGTCCAGCGGCCGAGCTCGGTGAGCAGCGCGCCCGGGCCGGAGACCTCGGTGCGGGTGACGAGCTGGATGCCCGACGACGAGGCCGAGCCCGGCGCCGGCCAGCCACAGGGCGACGGTCGCGCCGCGCGTGCGCGACGCGGCGGCGCGCTGGGGGCTCCGGGCGGGCGCGGCGGGCGGGGGCACCGGCCGGCTGCGGACTGCACTGCTCATGACGACGACGTGGCGGCCGAACCTGTGAGGCCGGTGTGAGCGCGGTGAGCCGGGCTCGCGAGTGCGCGAGCAGCGCGGTGAGGGTGCCCTGGTCGGCGGTCTTCGGGGAAGGGCTCTAGGGTCGAGGGATGATCACCAAGGTCGGGCACCGCGCTGTCGTCGTCGTGGTGGCCCTGGTGCTCATGGTCTCGATGCTGGTCGCGGTGTTCGTGGGCGCCAGCTGGTTCTAGGACGGCCAGCGCCGGTCAGAAGTGGAACGGCTTGGGCGGAGAGCCGAGCGAGGCTCGCGGACAGGTCGCGAGGTCGAGGCTGCCGAAGCCGAGCGCCTCGTCGCACAGCCGGGTGACGGTCCAGCCGAGCTCGGTGCCGTGCCGCGTGATCGTGGCCCGGTAGATGGTGATCTCGTAGCGCGTCGGGGTGCCGTAGGCGACCTGGATCGTGCCGATGAGCTGCGCCGGTCCGGGCTGGCCGAGGCCCACCCAGGGCATGTCGTAGCGCGCCCAGCGCGAGGGGTCGGACAGCCACAGCCCGCCGTTCTGGACGTCGCGCAGCGCGAGCTCGACGAGCACCGCGCGGGCCGACTCCTCCGGCACCACGGCGGCCGGCCGGATGACCTCGGTGACGACGCCCTCGTCGTACAGCTCGGTCATGACGATCTCGGGGTCCGCCACGGCGACACCCTCCCTCGCGATCCCCGGGGCCTCGGGCCCCGGTCGCAGCGGTCCTCGTCGGACGGACGGGGACTCACCCGCAGGTATCGGCAGGTTCGGGCGGTTCCTGAAGCCCGGGGCGGGCTGGTTCACCCGAACGTGCGCGATAGACGCAGAGTAACGAACCGAGCACGGATAGTGCTCGTCCGGCGCGCGCGGGTGGTGCTGGTGGGACGGGAGAGGTTAGGCTGACCGCGGTCGATCTCGAACACGACCTCGGAGCCCGCTGGGGAAGGCGTCGCTCAACGAGGAGGTCCGAGATGGCCGATCACGCCGGCACCCGCGCGGTGCCCGCCGGCGCCCGGGTGATGACCCGGGGCGTCGTCTTCGTGCATTCCTGCCCCCGGGCGCTCGCGGCCCACGTCGAGTGGGCGCTCGCCGACGTGCTGGGCAGCCGGGTCACCCTCGACTGGATCCCGCAGCCCGTCGAGACCGGCTCGGTGCGCGCGGAGCTCTCGTGGACCGCGGCGGCGGGCACGGCGTCCCAGATCGTCTCGCTGCTGCACACCTGGTCGAAGCTGCGCGTCGAGGTGACCGAGGAGCCCACCGCCACCACCGAGGGGCGCCGCTACAGCCTCACGCCGAGCCTCGGGATCTACCGCGCCACGACCGGCATCCACGGCGACATCCAGGTGCCCGAGGAGCGGCTGCGCGGCGCGATCGCCCGCGCCGCGCTGTCCGGTACGCCGGTCGAGGACGAGATCGCGGAGCTGCTCGGAGCCCCCTGGGACGCCGAGCTCGAGCCCTTCCGCCGCGCCGGCGACGGCACGCCGGTGCGCTGGCTGCACCAGGTGGTCTGACGCGGACGCGTCCTGACCACCCCAGACCCCTCCTCCCTGAGGGATCGTCGGCCCCCGACCGCACGACCGGTCGGGGGCCGACGTGTCTGCGCCGGACGCCCGGCCGGCGGCGGCTCGCGGCGCGAGTCGCACGAGGTCGCCACGATCGGCCTGCCCGTAGACTCGGCGCCGTGCGCATCTCCGACAGCCGACGCGTCCTGTTCCTCCACGTTCCGAAGACGGGAGGCGCCAGCATCGAGGTCGCCCTGGACCGCAACGTCCCCGACATCCGCGCCCCGTACCCGCGGCACAGCACGCTGGGGGAGGTCCTCGCCCGCGAGCCGGAGGTCGGCGACTACTGGATCTTCGGGTTCGTGCGGAACCCGTGGGCCCGCATGGTCTCGTGGTGGGCCATGATCGACAACGCCCGGATCGCCGCCGAGGCGGGGAACGAGGCGCAGATCGCGCGCTTCGAGAACTACTCCGAGTGGAAGGCCGTCAGGGGCTTCACGTTCGAGGAGTTCGTCACCCGCGGCGCCGACGAGGTGGCACAGATCGCACGGCCGCAGCTGGTGCTGCTCACCAGCGGCGATCGTCGGCCGGACTTCATCGGGCGTGCGGAGAACATGGTCGACGACTTCAACGTCGCCCGCGAGCGGTTCGGGTTGCGTCCCAAGGATGCGATGCCGCACAAGCACAAGGGCACGCACGGGCACTACCGGGACTACTACACCCCGGAGACCCGCCAGCGGGTGGCCGACCTGTTCGCCGTCGACATCGACGAGTTCGGCTACGAGTTCTAGGCGGCTGCCCGCCCACGCCTCCCGCGATCTGCCGGCGAGCCGTCAGAGCGGGATGTTGCCGTGGTGGCCGCGGATCTCGGGGTCGGCCTCCAGCGCCGTCGCGATCGCGCCGGCGAGAGCGGAGCGCGTGCGCGTCGGCTCGACGACCTCGTCGACGACGCCGATCGCCACGGCCTTGTCGACCCCGCCGGCCATGCGCGCGTGCTCCTCGGCGAGCTCGTTCTCGACCTGGGTGCGCGCGTCCTCGGGGATGTCGGCCAGCTTGCGGCGGTGCAGCACGCGCACGGCCGCGACCGCGCCCATGACCGCGATCTCCGCGCCCGGCCACGCGATGACCTTCGTCGCGCCGAGCGAGCGCGAGTTCATCGCGATGTAGGCGCCGCCGAAGGCCTTGCGCGTCACGACCGTCACCCGCGGCACGGTGGCCTCGGCGAAGGCGTGCAGCAGCTTCGCGCCGCGGCGTACGACGCCGTCCCACTCCTGGCCGACGCCGGGCAGGTAGCCCGGCACGTCGACGACGACGACGAGCGGAAGGCCGAACGCGTCGCACATGCGCACGAAGCGGGCCGCCTTCTCGGCGCTGGTGGCGTCGAGGCAGCCGCCGAGGCGCAGCGGGTTGTTGGCGATGACGCCGACCGAGCGCCCGCCGAGACGGCCGAGCGTGGTGACGACGTTGGGCGCCCACTTCGGGTGCAGCTCGAGCGCGCTGCCCTCGTCGAGGATGCCGGCGACGAGCGGGTGCACGTCGTACGCCCGCTTGGGGTTCTCGGGCAGCAGGGCGGCGAGGTCGGAGTCGGCGACGGCCGCGGTGTCGAGCGTGCCGTGGTCGCCGAGCAGCGACGCGAGGCGCGCGCCCTCGTCGAGCGCGTGCCGCTCGCTGGTGGCCACGACGTGCACGACGCCGCTGCGGCGGCCGTGCGGCTCGGGGCCGCCGAGGCGCAGCATGTCGACGTCCTCGCCGGTCACCGAGCGGACCACGTCGGGACCGGTCACGAACACGCGGCCCTCGGGGCCGAGCACGACGACGTCGGTGAGCGCCGGGCCGTACGCCGCGCCACCGGCGGCCGGGCCGAGCACGACCGAGATCTGCGGGATGCGGCCGGAGACGCGGGTCATGATGGCGAAGACCTCGCCGACCGCGTGCAGGCTCTCGACGCCCTCGCGCAGGCGCGCGCCGCCGGAGTGCCACAGGCCCACGACCGGGATGCCGTCGGCCTGGGCGCGGCGGTAGGCCACCAGGATCGCCTTGCAGCCGTTGATGCCCATGGCACCGCCCTGCACCGTGGGGTCGGTGCAGAAGACGACGACCGGCTGACCGTGCACGGTGCCGGTGGAGGCGATGACGCCGCAGTCGTCGACGTCGGTGATGAGCTGCATCGAGTCGTCGTCGAGGAAGGCCGGCATCCGCACCAGCGGGTGGCGCGGGTCGAGCTCGGCCACCTCGACGCCGGCGTCGCTCAGCGTGGCGGTCATCAGGCGCTCCGGAAGACGAGGGCGACGTTGTGGCCGCCGAACCCGAACGAGTTGTTGAGCACCGCGATGTCGCCGGAGCGCAGCGCTCGCGGCTCGCCGCTGACCACGTCGAGGCCGACCTCGTCGTCGGGGTCCTCGAGGTTGGCGGTGACCGGCGCGAGCCGGTGGTGCAGGGCGAGGACGGCGGCGACGCTCTCCACGGCGCCCGCGCCGCCGAGCAGGTGGCCGGTCATCGACTTGGTGCCGCTGACGGCCGCGCCGTCGACGGCCGAGCCGAGGACCGTGCGGATCGCGGTGGCCTCGGCGACGTCGCCCTGCGGGGTCGAGGTCGCGTGCGCGTTGACGTGGACGATGTCCGACGGCGACGAGGCCGGCGGCCTCGATCGCCATCCGGATCGCGCGGTGGCGCCCTTGCCCTCGGGGTCGGGCTGCGCGATGTGGTGGCCGTCGGCGGTGAGGCCCACGCCCGCGACCTCGGCGTACACCCGCGCGCCGCGCGCGGCGGCGTGCTCGGCGGACTCGAGGACGAGCATCCCCGCGCCCTCGCCCATGACGAAGCCGTCGCGGCCCTTGTCGTAGGGGCGGCTCGCGCGCTCGGGCTCGTCGTTGCGCGTCGAGAGCGCGCGCATGGCGGCGAACGACGGCGATGGTGATGGGGGCGATGCACGCCTCGCTGCCGCCGACGAGCACGACGTCGGCGCGGCCGTTGCGGATCATGTCGAGGCCCACGCTGACGGACTCGGCGCCGGACGCGCACGCGCTGACCGGGGTGTGGATGCCCGCCTTGGCGCCGATGTCGAGGCCGACCCAGGCGGCTCCGCCGTTGGGCATGAGCATCGGGACGGACATGGGGGAGACGCGCGACCAGCCGCGGGTCTTGAGGATCTCGTCCTGCTCGAGCAGCGACACGATGCCGCCGATGCCGCTCGCCGACGACGACGCCGAGCCGCTCGGGGTCGACCTCGGGCCGGCCCGCGTCGGCCCACGCCTCGCGTGCCGCGATGAGGGCGAGCTGCTCGTAGCGGTCGAGCTTGCGCGACTCGGGACGCTCGAGCACGTCGGTCGGCTCGACGGCCACCTGGCCGGCGAAGCGCACGGGCAGGTCGGCGTACCGCTCGGCGTCGAGCGACCGGACGCCGGAGCGTCCCGTGAGCAGGCCGTCCCAGGTGCTGGCGACGTCACCCCCGACGGGGGTGGTGGCACCCAGTCCGGTGACGACGACGCGCCGCTGGCTGGTCATGGGAGTGCTCCTTGCTCGAGTGCGGTCGAGGTGGTCGATCCGTCGTGCGGTGGTGCTGAGGTACGACGCCGGTCGCCGGTTCCGGGCCGGCGCCGTACCTCGCGGTCGATCAGGAGGAGGCCGTGGCCTTCTCGATGTAGGACACCGCGTCGCCGACGGTCTTGAGGTTCTTGACCTCGCCGTCCGGGATGCTCACGCCGAACTTGTCCTCCGCGGCCATGACCACCTCGACCATCGACAGCGAGTCGATGTCGAGGTCGTCGACGAAGGCCTTCTCCGGGGTGATGTCGCTGACGGGGGTGCCGGCGACCTCGTTCACGATCGAGGCGAGGCCCTCGAGGATCTCCTGGGACACGTGCGCTCCTTGATGCTGTCTGGTGCGTGCTGGACGGGGTGGTGCGGGGTCGTGCGCCCGGGCGGTGCGCCGGGAGTTCTAGGGGAGCTCGACGACCTGGGCGGCGTACGCCAGCCCCGCGCCGAACCCGACGAGCAGCGCGAGCCCGCCGCTGGGCAGGTCGCCGTTCTCGAGCAGGCGGTCGAGGGCGAGCGGCACCGAGGCGGCCGAGGTGTTGCCGGTGGTCTCGATGTCGCGGGCCACCACGACGTGCGCGGGGAGCTTGAGCGAGCGCACCATCGCGTCGGTGATGCGCATGTTGGCCTGGTGCGGCACGAACGCGACGAGGTCGTCGGACGGTGATGCCCGCGGCGTCGAGCGCCTGGGTGCACACCTTGGAGATCTCGCCGACGGCCCAGCGGAACACGGCCTGGCCCTGCATGGTCAGGACGGGGTAGTGTCTCGGCGGGCTCGTCGCGGTACTCCACCCACGACTGCGTCATGGTGATGGCGTCCTTCTGCGCGCCGTCGGCGCCCCAGACGACCGGGCCGATGCCGGGGTGGTCGGACGGACCGACGACGACCGCGCCCGCGCCGTCGGCGAAGATGAACGACGCGCCACGGTCGTCGAGCGAGACGAAGTCGGTGAGCTTCTCGACGCCGATGACGACGACGTACTCGTTGGTCCCGGTGCGCACGATGGTGTCGGCGAGCGCGAGCGCGTAGCAGAAGCCCGCGCACGCGGCGCCGACGTCGAGAGCGCCCGCGTTGACGGCGCCGAGCCGGTCGGCGACCTCGGTGGAGGCCGCGGGGGTCTGGTAGGGGTGCGTGACGCTCGCGAGCAGCACCATGCCGACCGCCTCCGGCGCGATGCCGGCGTTGGCCAGCGCCTTGCCGGCGGCGGCCAGGGCCATGTCGGCCACCGACTCGTCGGCGGCGGCGAACCGGCGCTCGACGATGCCCGTGCGCTCGCGGATCCACTCGTCGGAGGAGTCGATGCGCGGGGCGAGCTCGTCGTTGGTGACGACGCGGGCCGGGCGGTAGGCGCCCACGGCGAGGATCCGGCTGCCGGGCCGCGTGGCCGGCAGGCGCAGGGTGGCGGTCATGCGCTCGCCGCCACGGGGTGCAGGCGCACGATCGGCTGGCCGGGCGAGACGGGGTCGCCGTCCTCGACGAGCCACTCGACGACCGTGCCGCCGTACGCCGCGACCACGGGCTGCTCGTCGCGCAGGTTCACGATCGAGCCGACCGCGGCACCGGCGACGAGCGCGTCGCCCGGGCCGGAGTCGACGCCGAGACGGAAGGTGCCCTTGGCCGGCGCGACGAGCAGCCGCCACGTCGGCGACTGCGACATGGGGCTCGCGGTCGCGTGCCGCTCGATGAGGTCCCAGGCGGCGGGCAGGTCGTCGGGCGTGTTGACCGCGAGCGTCTCGATGCCGGGCAGCCCGCGCTTGGCCAGGCCGGTGAGCGTGCCCGCCGGCGGCAGCTCGAGCAGCGCGGTGACGCCCATCTGCTGCATCGTGGTCATGCACAGGTCCCAGCGCACCGGCGAGCTCACCTGCGTGACGAGTCGCGTGAGCACCTCCTTGCCGCTGTGCAGCACCTGGCCGTCGGCGTTGCTGATCAGCGGCAGCCGCGAGCTGTGCATGTAGATCGAGCGGGCGTGCTTCGCGAGGATGCCCGACCGCGGGAGCCATGTGCTCGGTGTGGAAGGCGCCGGCGACCTGCAGCGGGCGCAGGCGCGCCTTCGCGGGCGGGTCGGCGGCGAAGGCGGCGAGCTGCTCGAGCGTGCCGGCCACGACGATCTGGCCGGCGCCGTTCTCGTTCGCCGCGGTGAGCCCGTGCTCCTCGGCCTTGGCCACCACCTCGTCGCGCTCGCCCCCGAGCACGGCGGTCATGCCGGTGGCGGTCACCGCGGAGGCGGCGGCCATGGCGTTGCCGCGCTCGCGCACGAACACCATGGCCTGCTCGGCGGTGATGACGCCGCCGCCGACCGCGGCGGTGATCTCGCCGACGCTGTGCCCGGCGCCCGCGCCGACCTTGCGGTAGGCGTCCGACGGGTGGGGGAAGAGGCTCAGCAGCGTCACGAGGCCGGCGCCGACCAGCAGCGGCTGCGCCACGGCGGTGTCGCGGATCGTGTCGGCGTCGCTCTCGGTGCCGTGCGTCACGAGGTCGACGCCGGCGACGGTCGACAGCCAGCGGAGGCGGTCCTCGAACCCGGGCACCTCCAGCCAGGGCGTGAGGAAACCGGGGGTCTGAGAGCCCTGTCCGGGCGCGACGACGACGAGCACGGGTCCAGCGTGTCCTTCCCGTGACCTCGGTCGCGCTCACGACGCGACCAACGTCACCCGGTGAACTTTGTAGGAATCCTACAATCGCGATGTCAGGGAGATGACCACCGTTCGTCGGCGAGCCGTCCCAGCGCGAGCGCGAGCCGCAGCGACCAGGCGTCGCGCGGCACGGTCGGGGTGAGTCCCGTGACGTCGGCGACGCGGCGCAGCCGGTAGCGCACGGTGTTGGGGTGCACGAACAGCTCGCGCGCCGCGCCCTCCAGCGACCCGGTGCGCTCGAGGTACGCCGCCAGCGTCTCGATCAGCGCCGGGTCCTCGGCCTGCAGCGCGACGTACACCTCGTCGACGAGCATGCCGATCGCGTCGGGGTCGCCGTCGAGCGCGCGCTCGGGCAGCAGGTCGTGGGCCGCGACGGGGCGTGGCGCGTCCGGCCACGCCGTCGCCGCGCGGAAGCCGGCCAGCGACTCGCGCGCGCTGCGCGTCGCGTCGGCGAGGGCGGGCACGAGCGACCCCACCACGACCGGACCTCGCGCGAAGTGGGCCAGCACACCTCGGGTGGCACGCACCGGGTCGGTCACGTTGCCCAGCACCACGACGAGCCGCTGGGCCTGGACGCCGGTGATCGCGTCGTGGCCGTGGTGCCGCGCGGAGCGCTTGACCGCCTCGGCCACCATCTCGGGATCGCCGTCGGGGGCGTGCCCGGTGACCACGCAGACGCCGGTGATGATCCCCCAGCCCAGCGCCGCACCGCGCGACACGACGGCGTCGTCGAGGTCGTCGCGCAGCAGCGCGTCGAGCACCAGCGACTCGAGCCGCGCGTCCCAGGCGCCGCGCGCCTCCGCGGCGCGGGCGTAGACCTCGGCCGCGGCGAAGGCGATCTCGCGGGAGTAGAGCAGCAGGCCCTCGCGCAGCCAGGCGGCGTCCTCCTCGCCGGCCAGCTCGTCCACGCGCTCCTCGACCACGGCGATGGTCGTGCGCACGAGGTCGACGGTCTGCTGCAGGGAGACGGCGCGCACCAGCTCGAGCGGGGCGGTGCCGAACACGTCCGCCGTGATGGCCTGCGCACCCTCGGGGTCGCGGAACCACTGGACGAATGCGGCGATGCCGGCCTGCGCGACGAGGTTCACCCAGGAGCGGTCGTCGGCCGACATCGCGGCGTACCAGGGGTGCTCGCTCTCCATGCGTGCCGAGGCGGCCGTGGCCAGCGTCCCGGTCGACCGTTCGAGGCGGCGCACGGTGGCGGCGCGGCGGCGGCTGGTCACGGCTGGCAGCCTAGGGGCCGACCCGGCCGGGTGGGCGGCATCATTGGTGGAATGCGACAACCCCGATGTGTTGTTGAATCGGCAACTACTAGTGAGGGGACCTCATGACGACGACCTCGACCACCCCGTCGGTCGACCTCCGCCGCGCCGCCGACCGGTTCAGCACCGACGCCGGCTGGCTCGACAGCCATCACTCCTTCTCCTTCGGGCACCACCGCGACCCGCGCAACACCCACTTCGGCCTGCTGCTGGTCAACAACGACGACGTCGTCGCGCCCGGCACCGGGTTCGAGACGCACCCCCACCGCGACATGGAGATCGTCACCTGGGTGCTCGACGGCGGGCTCGTGCACCAGGACTCCGAGGGCCACAGCGGCGTCATCCACCCGGGCCTCGCGCAGCGCATGTCCGCGGGCACCGGGATCCTGCACTCGGAGAAGAACGACTCCTGGCGCCTCACCGGCGGCGAGCAGCACACCGAACCGGTGCACTTCGTCCAGATGTGGGTGGTGCCCGACACCGCCGGCATCCAGCCCGGCTACGAGCAGCTCGACATCACCGAGGAGCTCGAGCGCGGCGGGCTGGTGACCGTCGCCTCGGGGATGGCCAAGCACGCCGACCAGCGGGCGATCCGGATCCAGAACCAGTACGCCGGCCTCCTGGCCGCACGGCTCGCCGACGGCGAGTCGGTGACGCTGCCGGACGCACCCTTCGTCCACCTGTTCGTGGCGCGCGGCGCGGTCGACCTCGAGAGCTCCGGGCTGCTCGAGACCGGCGACGCCGCCCGGATCACGATCTCCGAGGGCCGTCGCGTCACCGCGGTGGGCGGACCTGCCGAGGTGCTCGTCTGGGAGATGCACGCCCAGCTCGGCTGACGCCGCGGCGCGATCACCAGGGGATCGGTTCGCCGTCCCGGAAGAAGCCGCCCGTGGGGCCGCCCGCGGGCAGCGTGGCCGCCCACACGATGCCCGCTGCGGCGTCGTCGACGGTCACCGTGGCGTTCGGCCCGCCCATGTCGGTCTGCGCCCAGCCGGGGCAGACCGCGTTGACGAGCACGTCCGCGCGCGGGGGGACCTCGCGCGCGGCCGTGACCGTCAGGGCGTCGAGCGCCGCCTTGCTCACCGAATAGGTGCCGAGCTCCATGCCCTCGGCGAACGAGCCCGAGCCGCTCGAGACGTTCACGACCCGGCCGTAGCCGCGCTCGACCATGCCGGGCACGAACGCCCGCATGAGCAGCCACGGCCCGTAGACGTTGGTCGCCATCTCGTCGGCGAGCTCCGCCTCGCTGATGCCGAGCGGCCCGTCGGACAGGCACAGGCCGGCGTTGTTGACCAGGACGTCGACGGCGAACGAGCGCCGCTCGAGCTCGCGCGCGAGGCGCTCGATGCTCGCCGGATCGGCGACGTCGAGCTCGACGGCCGTGGCCCGGCCCTCGCAGCCGTCGACCACCGCGTCGGCGTCGTCGAGGTCGCGACCGGCCACCAGCACGTGGTGGCCGGCCGCGGCGAGCAGCTCGGCGGTACGCCGACCGAGCCCGCGCGTCGCACCGGTCACGAGGACGGTGCGAGACGCAGGGCCGTGCGCGGGGCTCAACCCGCGCCCTCCGTGTTGCCGGCGTCCGCGGCAGCGGGATCGTCGAGCTGGTACTGCGCGATGGCAGCGGCCACGCGGTCGCGGCCGATCTCGCCGCGCTCGGCGAGCGAGGCCAGCGTGCGCACCACGATGCTCTGCGCGTCGACCAGGAAGTGCCGGCGCAGCGCACCGCGCGTGTCGGACATGCCCCAGCCGTCGGTGCCGAGCGTGGCGTAGTCGGTCGCGACCCAGGGTCGGATCATGTCCTGCAGCTCGCGCATGTAGTCCGAGACGCCGACGACCGGGCCGGGCCGCCCCTCGAGCCGCTGCGCGACGTACGCCGTGCGCGGGGTCGCCTCCGGCTCGAGCAGGTTGTGCCGGTCGACGGCGAGGCCGTCGCGCCGCAGCTCGGTCCACGACGTGACCGACCAGACGTCGGCGTGCACGCCCCAGTCCTCGCGCAGCAGCCGCTGGGCGTCGAGCGCCCACGGCACCGCGACACCGGAGGCCAGCACCTGAGCGCGCGGACCGGCGCCGTCGCCTGCGGCCGAGAGCAGGTACATGCCGCGCACGATGCCCTCGGCGTCGATCTCCGCCGGCTCCGCGGGCTGCACGTACGGCTCGTTGTAGAGCGTCAGGTAGTAGAAGACGTCCTCGGGGGCGTCGCCGTACATCCGCCGTAGGCCGTCGCGCACGATGTGCCCGAGCTCGTAGCCGTACGCCGGGTCGTAGGCCACGACCGCCGGGTTGGTGGCGGCGAGCACCGGCGAGTGCCCGTCCTCGTGCTGCAGGCCCTCGCCGTTGAGCGTGGTGCGGCCGGCGGTCGCGCCGAGCACGAAGCCGCGCGCCATCTGGTCCATCGCGGCCCAGAACGCGTCGCCCGTGCGCTGGAACCCGAACATCGAGTAGAAGATGTAGATCGGGATCATCGGCTCGCCGTGCGTCGCGTACGACGACCCCGCGGCCGTGAACGACGCGACGGACCCGGCCTCGTTGATGCCCTCGTGCAGGATCTGCCCGGACGTCGACTCCTTGTAGGCCAGCACCAGGTCGCGGTCGACCGAGGTGTAGGTCTGGCCGTGCGGCGAGTAGATCTTCGCCGTCGGGAACATCGAGTCCATGCCGAAGGTGCGGGCCTCGTCCGGGATGATCGGCACGATGCGCGGCCCGATCTCGGGGTCGCGCATGAGGTCCTTGAGCAGGCGCACGAAGGCCATCGTCGTGGCGATCTGCTGCTTGCCCGAGCCGCGCTTGACCACGTCGTAGACCGGGTCGCCGGGCAGCACGAGCGCCTTGCCCGTCGTACGCCGCGAGGGCACGCCGCCGCCGAGCGCACGGCGCCGCTCGAGCATGTACTGCGTGTGCTCGTGGTCCATGCCGGGGTGGTAGTACGGCGGCAGGTAGGCGTCCATGTCGGCGTCGGCGATCGGGATCTGCAGCCGGTCGCGGAACGCCTTGAGGTCGTCGAGGGTCAGCTTCTTCATCTGGTGCGTGGCGTTGCGGCCCTCGAAGTGGCTGCCGAGGGTCCAGCCCTTGATGGTCTTCGCGAGGATGACCGTCGGCTGGCCCTTGTGCTCGGTGGCCGCGCGGTAGGCGGCGTACATCTTGCGGTAGTCGTGACCGCCGCGCGAGAGCGACCAGATCTCGTCGTCGGTCCAGCTCTCGACCATCTTGCGCGTGCGCGGGTCGCGGCCGAAGAAGTGCTCGCGGATGAACGCGCCGTCCTCGGCCTTGTAGGTCTGGTAGTCGCCGTCGGGCGTGCGGTTCATGAGGTTCACGAGCGCGCCGTCGGCGTCCTGCGCGAGCAGGTCGTCCCACTTGCGGCCCCACACGACCTTGATGACGTTCCAGCCGGCACCGCGGAAGAACGACTCGAGCTCCTGGATGATCTTGCCGTTGCCGCGGACCGGGCCGTCGAGGCGCTGCAGGTTGCAGTTCACGACGAAGGTGAGGTTGTCGAGCTCCTCGCTCGCCGCGATCTGCAGGGCGCCGCGGCTCTCGACCTCGTCCATCTCGCCGTCGCCGAGGTAGGCCCACACGCGCTGCTCGCTGGTGTCCTTGATGCCGCGGCCGTGCAGGTACTTGTTGAACCGCGCCTGGTAGATCGCGTTGATCGGGCCGAGGCCCATCGACACGGTGGGGAACTCCCAGAAGTCGGGCATGAGCCGCGGGTGCGGGTAGGACGACAGCCCGCCGCCCGGGTGCGAGAGCTCCTGGCGGAAGCCGTCCATCTGGTGCTCGGTCAGCCGGCCCTCGAGGAACGCCCGGGCGTACATGCCGGGGGAGCCGTGGCCCTGGAAGAAGATCTGGTCGCCGCCGCCCGGGTGCTCCTTGCCCCGGAAGAAGTGGTTGAAGCCCACCTCGTAGAGCGTGGCGGTCGAGGCGTACGTCGAGATGTGCCCGCCGACGCCGACGCCGGGGCGCTGCGCGCGGTGCACCATGATCGCGGCGTTCCAGCGCGCGTAGGCGCGGATGCGGCGCTCGACGGCCTCGTCGCCGGGGAACCACGGCTCGCGCTCGGGCGGGATCGTGTTGATGTAGTCGGTGCTGCGCAGGCTCGGGACGCCGACGTTCTGCTCGGCGGCGCGGCGCAGCAGCGAGAGCATGATGTAGCGCGCGCGGTACGGGCCCGCGTGCGCCACGAGGGCGTCGAAGGAGTCGAGCCACTCGCCGGTCTCGTCCGGGTCGACGTCGACGTACTGGGTGGGCAGACCTCCGGCGAGCAGGGGCTCGCGGTCGCGTCCGGGTGCCACGGGGCTATCCATCTCCTCGGGTCGCACTGGTCGACACGGGCCCGGGTCACATCGGGCCCGCGACGTTCCGACGGGCTCTGCACCCCCGATCGGGGGGTCGCAGGGCTCCATCCTGCCGGTTACCGGCCAGTCACGTCGGATGGCGTGAGGGGTGTTCTCCCCGGCATCCGGACGCGACGCGCCCACCCGTCGAGGCCCGTGATGCTTGCGTCGTGCCCTGCAGGTCCGGTGGACTACGCCCAACCCCTCGGGGTTGCCTCGCCGGACAGCCCGGCGCGCGAGCACGGAGGAGGACGTCGTGACCTCGACCGCGGACGACGCGGAGGTCCAGCGCAGTCTCGTGGCCAAGCTCGGCATGGCTGCCGGGACCGTGGTGCAGGAGATCGGGTACGACGACGACTGCGACGCCGACCTGCGGGCCGCCGTCGTGGCGGTCACCGGCTCCGAGCTGGTCGACGAGGACTACGACGACGTCGTCGACGTCGCGATGCTGTGGTGGCGCGACGAGGACGGCGACCTCGTCGACGCGCTCGTCGACGCGATCGGGATCCTCGCCGACCAGGGCGTCATCTGGCTGCTCACCCCCAAGCCCGGCCGCGACGGCCACGTCGAGTCGGCCGAGATCGCCGACGCCGCCCCCACCGCCGGCCTGCAGTCGACCAGCACGGTCTCGGCCTCCCGCGACTGGCAGGGCACGCGCCTGGTCGCTCCCAAGGCCTCCCGCCGCTAACCGGCTCGCGGAACCCGTTCCCGGATCGCGGCGTCGCCGACACACTGGGGCGATGACTCAGCACCTCGGCTCCCGCAGCGTCCTGCCCATCCCGAACCGGTCCACGCCCGGACTGACGACGTACGACGCGAAGGACCCGGACACCGAGTTCCCGGCCATCGAGGAGCTGCGTCCGCCGGAGCAGGCGCCGAACGTGCTGGTGATCCTGCTCGACGACGTGGGCTTCGGAGCCTCCAGCGCGTTCGGCGGGCCGTGCCCGACACCGAACGCCGAGCGGCTGGCCGCGCAGGGCCTGAAGTTCAGCCGGTTCCACACGACAGCGCTGTGCGCGCCCACCCGACAGGCCCTGCTCACCGGTCGCAACCACCACGCCGTGGGCATGGGCGCCATCACCGAGATCGCCACCTCCGCGCCCGGCTACAGCTCGCTGCGGCCGAACAACGCCGCGCCGCTCGCCCAGACCCTGCTGCTCAACGGCTACAGCACGGCGCAGTTCGGCAAGTGCCACGAGGTCCCGGTCTGGCAGACCAGCCCGATGGGGCCGTTCGAGAACTGGCCGACCGGGAGCGGGTTCGAGTACTTCTACGGCTTTCTCGGCGGGGAGACGAACCAGTACTACCCGGCCATCTACGAGGGCACGACACCCATCGAGCAGCCGAGCTCCCCGGAGGAGGGCTACCACTTCACCGAGGACATGACGGACAAGGCGATCGGCTGGGTCCGGCAGCAGAAGGCGCTCATGCCCGACAAGCCCTTCTTCATGTACTACGCGCCCGGTGCCACCCACGCACCGCACCACGTGCCGGAGGAGTGGGCCGACCGCCACAAGGGGCGCTTCGCCGAAGGCTGGGACGTGCTGCGCGAGCAGATGTTCGCGCGACAGAAGGAGCTCGGTGTCGTCCCGGCGGACGCCGTGCTGACCGCGCGCCACGACGAGATCCCGGCGTACGACGACATGCCCGGCGAGCTCAAGCCGGTTCTCGAGCGCCAGATGGAGGTCTACGCCGGCTTCCTGGAGCACACCGACCACCACATCGGCCGGCTGCTCGACACGCTGGAGGAGCTGGAGGTCTTCGACGACACCCTCATCTACTTCATCATCGGCGACAACGGGGCGAGCGCCGAGGGCACGATCAACGGCAGCATCAACGAGATGTTCATCTTCAACGGCGCAGCACACCTGGAGACGCCGGAGTACCTCATCGCGCACGTCGACAGCATCGGTAGTCCCGCTGCCTACAACCACTATGCGGTCGGGTGGGCGCACGCGATGTGCGCGCCGTACCAGTGGACGAAGCAGATCGCGTCGCACTGGGGCGGCACCCGCAACGGCACGATCGTGTCGTGGCCCAACGGGATGCAGGCCCGCGGCGAGGTCAGGAACCAGTTCCACCACGTGATCGACGTCGCCACCACGGTGCTCGACGTGGCCGGCCTGCCGGCCCCCGACTTCGTCAACGGGCTGCAGCAGATGCCGCTGCACGGCGTGAGCATGGCGTACTGCTTCGACGAGCCTGAGGCAGTCGACCGCCGGCAGACGCAGTACTTCGAGATGATGGGCAACCGCGGGATCTACCACCGGGGGTGGACCGCGGTCACGAAGCACCGGACCCCGTGGATCGTCTCCGGTGCGATGACCCCGTTCGACGACGACGTGTGGGAGCTCTACGACACGACCACGGACTGGACGCAGTCGCGCGATCTCGCGCTGGAGCATCCGGAGAAGCTCCACCACCTGCAGCGGCTCTTCCTGCTCGAGGCCTCGAAGTACGGCGTCTTCCCGCTCGACGACCGCGCTGTGGAGCGGTTCGACGCCGCGATGGCAGGGCGACCGACGTTGATCAAGGGCTACCTCGCAGAAGCTGTTCCCGGGCATGGGCCGGCTCACCGAGAACACGGTGCTCAACCTCAAGAACAGGTCGCACAGCATCACGGCCGAGATCACCGTCGGCGGCGACCCGGCCGAGGGCGTCATCGTCGCGCAGGGCGGTGCCTTCGCCGGGTGGTCGCTCTACCTGCACGAGGGCCGGCTGACCTACTGCTACAACCTGCTCGGCCTGGGTCGGGCGAAGGTCAGCGGCGCGGACGTCGTGCCCGCTGGCACCCACCAGGTACGCATGGAGTTCAGCTACGACGGCGGCGGGCTCGGCCGCGGCGCGGACGTCGCGCTGTTCGTCGACGGCGACCAGACCGGAGCCGGACGTCTGGAGGGGACGGTGCCGCTGCTGTTCTCGGCCGACGAGACGCTGGACGTCGGCGCCGACACGGCCTCGCCGGTCAGCGACGACTACGGCGCCGAGTCGAACCGGTTCACCGGCGCGATCGCGTGGGTGCAGCTCGACGTCGGCGCCGACGACCACGACCACCTGATCACCGCATCGGACCGGTGGCGGGTGGCGATGGCTCGCCAGTAGTACGACGGGCCGCCTGCGCGTCGGGCGGAGGCTCAGCCGGGCAGGTCCGTCTCGATCACGTCCGCCATCGGGCCGCAGCCCGAGCTCGTGTTCGCGATCACGGTCCAGGTGCTCGCCGTCGCGGGGTCGTGCATCGTCCGGCACGACACCCCGGCGTCGTACCCGTGCAGCTCCACCACGCCGCGTCGGCCACAGCCACAGCCCCAGGCCGCACCCGAGCCGGTCGACAGCGGGCTCGTACCGCGGCCGGCGCATCTCGTCGACCCAGCGCTCGGGGAGCAGCGCGCCGCCGAACAGCGCGGTCCACAGGGCGCGCACGTCGCCGACGGTCGTGTAGGCGCCGCCGTCGCCGCTGCCGCGCACCGGGAGGTGCAGGACGTTGGTGCGCAGGCCGTCGGCGTGCAGGTAGCCGGTGGCAGCGGTGCCGGGGAGCTCGTCGGAGCGCAGGAAACGTGTGCTGCCCATCCCCGCGGGGTCGCAGACGCGCGCGACCACGAGCTCGTGGAAGGGCACACCGGTGACGCGCTCGGCGATCACCGCCAGCACGACGAAGCGCGCCGTTGTTGTAGACGAACTCCGTCCCCGGGGCGGCCGCGCTCGGGTGCCCGTCCAGGATCTCGAGGTAGTCGTCGCTGCTCGCCAGCCGGTGCACGGGCACGGGCATCACGTAGTCGTCGGGGCCGTCGAGCAGCTCCTCGTCGAGGTAGTCGCCGATGCCGGAGCGGTGGCTGAGCAGGTGCTCGAGCGTCACGTCGTCCCCGATCAGCGGCAGGTCGGCGCCGAGCACCGACCGCGCCGTGGTGGCGAGCTCGAGCACGCCGTCGGCGATCAGGCTCATCACCGTGATGGCGGTGAGCCCCTTGGTGAGGCTGGCGGTGCCCAGCTGGTGCTCGGGCGTCATCGCCACGCCGTGCGCGCGGTCGGCCATCCCGTACGCCGCGACCAGAGGAGCGTCGCCGGGTCGGTCGACGCGGACGACGCCGGAGAACCCGGTGCGTCCCGCCTCGCGGTCGAGGGCGGTCAGCAGCGGGTCCATCGCACCACGGTGACGCCGCCGGCCCGGCTGCGCAACGGGGTTCGGACTCAGCCGCCCTGACGACCGAAGGGCAGCCGGCGCAGCATCGAGCTCACCGCGGTGGTCGCGCGGATCGCGCCCACGAGCGCGCCGCGCCCCGGGATGCCCGGCACCTGCTCGACGATCGGCGCGAGCGCGAGCAGTCCGTTGAGGTCGTGCACCGCGATCTCCTTGCGCCGGATCGCGCCGGGCACGTCGGCGCGGCCGGCGGTGACCTCGAGGAGCAGACGCGTGGAGCCCTCGACCGACGGCCCGACGTCGACGGGCAGCGTCAGCCCCACGGGATCGAGCAGCTCGGTGCGCCACGCACCGCCGGTGGCCGCGGAGCCGACCAGCGTCGTGGGGGTGATCCCGGCGATCGAGGCGGTGAGGCCCTGGCGCGCGGCGAGGGCGCCGATGGTGTCGACGAGGCCGAGCAGCCCGTTGTCGAGCAGCTGCTCGGGCACCTCGACCCCGGTGCTCGCGATGTCCAGCGCGGTGGTGGCGAGCGGGTACGTCGCGGCATGCAGGAAGGTGATGACGGGCAGGGTGCCGAGCATCGAGGCGACCGGGGCGTCGGCCAGACCGTCGTCGTCGCCGTAGAGCCACGTCTCCATCGACTCGCCCTGGCGCACGATGGCGGCGAGCACCTCGGCGTCGCTCGCGTCGGCGTGCGCCGCGCGGACGGCGTCGACGAGCGCGCCCTGGTCGTGGTCGCCGGTGACGCCTCGCCGCGCCTCGTCGAGCAGCTGGGCCAGCGGCCGGTTGTCGTCCCACGCTCCGAGCGGGATGACCAGCTCGCGGACGGTGAGCCCCTTCGCGCGGGTGGGCGCGTGGAGGTCGGCGCCGTCGAGCATCGCCGAGAACAACGCCCACGACTGCGCGACGCCGGCCGCCAGCCGCGCGCGGTCGACGGTCGCGAGGCCGCGGTCGGTCGGCCTCGGGATGAGGGCCTCGGGAAGCTGTGCCACGATCGAATCCTGCCGTGGCGGGCCGTCCGCCACGACCCCACCCCGTCGAGAGGATGCCCGCATGTCGGTCGAGGTCGGCCAGGAGGCCCCGGACTTCGAGCTCCCCAACCAGTTCGGCGAGAAGGTGCGGCTCTCGTCGTACCGCGGCTCGAAGAACGTGGTGCTGGTGTTCTTCCCGAAGGCCTTCACGCCCACGTGCACCGGCGAGCTGTGCGCCATCCGCGACGAGACGGGCGTCTTCGAGAACGACGACACCGTCGTGCTCGGGATCTCCACCGACACGACCGCGACGCTCAAGGTGTTCGCCGAGACCGAGAAGTACGAGTTCGTGCTGCTCAGCGACTTCTGGCCGCACGGCGCGGTCGCGCAGTCGCTACGGCGCCTTCTTCGAGCCGGGCGGGTTCCCCATGCGGGCGACGTTCATCATCGACACGGACGGCGTCGTGCGCTGGTCGGTCGTGAACGGCCCCGGAGACGCGCGGCGCACCTCCGACTACCGCGAGGCTCTCGCCGCTCTCTGATCCGGTCGGCGGGTCAGGCGAGCAGGTCGACGGCGGTGCCGAAGGCCCGCGGGACCCGTGCCGCTGCGGGCACGAGCCGGCGGCGTACCCAGGGCTGCGAGGTCGCGGCCAGCAGACCGACCGTCAGGGTGCGGCTGCGCCGTGTGACGCGCTGCGCTGCACGGTCGTAGCTCTCGGGACGTCCGGACTCGACGGCCCGCACCAGCTCCTCGGCCTGGGCGAAGCCGGCTGCGAGGCCCTCGCCCGTGAGCGCGTCCACGTACCCGGCCGCGTCGCCGACGAGGAGCACGCGGCCGGAGCGCAGCCGGCTGGCGCGCTGGCGCAGCGGTCCGGCGCCGCGGTCGTCCGAGCCGTCCGCGCAGCCCTCGACCCGGCGGGCGATCACGGGGAACGCGGTGAGCCACTGCGACCACGAGCGCCCCCGTTCCGAGGTGAGCATCGCGATCCCGACGACGTCGTCGGCGACCGGCGTCACGTAGCACTCGGCGTCGGGTGCCCAGTGGACCTCGACGAGGTCGGTCCAGGGCTGCACCCGCACGTGCCGGCGCAGGCCGAACCGCACGCGACCACGCGCAGGTACGTCGAGGCCGAGCCGGCGACGCGCGGGGGAGTGCAGCCCGTCCGCGGCAGCCAGCCACGCGGCGGTGACGCCGCCGGCGCGGACCCATCCCGGGCCCTGCTCGATGTCGGCGGCAGCGCCGGGCACCATCTCGACCCCGGCGTCGCGCGCCGCGTCGAGCAGGGCCGGCTGCAGCACCGTCCGGCGTACGCCTCGACCGGGGCCGACGGCGAACCGGGCCTCGGCCCGGCGCGTGCCGTCGGTGTAGGCGATGCCGGCGATGGGGTGGCCGTCGGGATCGACACCGAGGGACCGCAGCCGGGCGAGCGCCGAGGGCATCACCCCTTCGCCGCAGGCCTTGTCGACCGGGGCGGCGCGCGGCTCGAGCACCGTGACGCGCAGGCCCGCGCGCCGGGCGTACAGCGCCGTGACCAGGCCGACCGGACCGCCTCCCACCACGAGCAGGTCGGTGGTCGAGGCGCTCATCGAGCCTCGGGCGCCGGCGCCGCGCCGGGCGCGGATGCGAGCGCCGCCTCCTCGCAGCGCAGCCGCACGGCCAGCAGCGGGATGTTGAGCGCGGTGAACAGCACCGCGGTCACCCACGCGGTGTGCACCAGGGGCAGCGCGATGCCCTCCACGACCACGGCCACGTAGTTGGGGTGCCGCAACCAGCGGTAGGGCCCGCCCGTCACGAGCGGCAGGCCGGGTACGACGATGACGCGGGTGTTCCACCGCACGCCGAGGGTCCGGATGCACCACCAGCGCAGCGCCTGCGCCAGCACGACGAGGACGAGCATCGACCAGCCGAGCCACGGGATGAACGGACGGTCGGCCACCACCACCTCGACGGCGCAGCCGAGCAGCAAGCCGGTGTGCAGGGCGACCATGGCCGGGTAGTGGCCCTGGCCGGACTCCACTCCGCCCATCGCCATCGCGCGGCGCGCGTTGCGTGTGGAGACGATCAGCTCGGCGAGCCGCTCGAGAGCGACGAGCCCCAGCAGCGCGAGGTACCACCCGGTCGACATCGGGTCACCACTCCAGGAGGACGAGCTCGGAGCAGAACCCGGGACCCATCGCGAGCATCACGGCCGGCTCGCCCGTGCCCGGTGCGTGATCATCGAGCGTGTCGGCGAGCACGTGCAGCACGGAGGCCGAGGACAGGTTGCCGATCGCGGCGAGCGAGCGCCGGGTCGGCGCGAGGGCTTCGGCGTCCAGCCCGAGGGACGAGGTGACGGCGTCGATCACCTTGGGGCCGCCGGGATGTGCGACCCAGTGCCGGACGTCGGCCACGTCGAGGTCGTGCGCGTCGAGGAACGACTTCATGTCGTCGCCGAGGTGCGCGGTGACCACGTCGGCGACCCCGGCGGAGAGCACGATGCGCAGTCCGCTGCCGCCGACGTCCCAGCCCATGACCCGGGACGTGTCGGGGTAGAAGCGCGACCTGCTGCCGATCACGCGCGGCCCCTGAAGGCCCAGCGCGGCGGCGCGCCGCTCCCCGACGAGGACGACGGCCGCGGCGCCGTCGCCGAACAGCCCGCTGGCCACGAGGTGCGCCGGTGACGTGTCGTCGCGCTGCAGCGTCAGGGAGCAGAGCTCCACCGCCAGCAGCACCGCGACGTCGTCGGGATGCCCCACGAGGTGGTCGTGCAGGCGGGCCGTGCCCGCGGCTCCGGCCACGCAGCCCAGGCCGAAGAGCGGCATCCGCTTGACGTCGGCGCGCAGACCGAGCGGCTGCACGAGGCGGGCGTCGAGGCTGGGGGCCGCGACGCCGGTGACGGTGGTCGTCATGAGGACGTCGACGTCGCCCGGGGTCAGACCGGCCGCGGACAGCGCCTCGAGGACGGCGCGTCCCCCGAGCTCGACGGCCGCCTCGATCCAGAGGTCGTTGGCCTCGGTGAACCCGTCGAGCTCGGCGTAGCGGTCGAGGGGGAGCACGAGGCTGCGGCTGTCGACGCCCGCGTTCGCGTGCACCCTGCGGAGGAGGCGTTCGGCAGCGGCGTCGTCGCCGACCACGGCCGCGGCGAAGGCGTCGGTGATCTCCTGCTGGCTGTGCGGGTGCGCCCCGAGCGTCCGCCCGACGGCGGCGATCACGCTCATGCCGCGCGGGCGGGGCGTCGGGTGCGCACGTGCCGGAGCTGGTGCCTCATCCGCCCACGGTAAGTGCGTGCGCTGCGTCGGGCCAGGGGGAGCGGCACGGATGCCGGTCGCACGGCATCATCGGGGCGTGGGATGCGTGCGGTGCGGGCGTCGACGGGTCGACCCCGTCGGCGGCCCCTCGACGTGGCGTCGCGGCGTGGTCGCCGGCGAGCAGGTGCTGATCTGCCCCGACTGCCAGGTCGAGGGCTGGACCGACGGTCTGGACACGTGCGCGACGTGCGGCTCGACGATGCTGGTCAAGCAGCTCGGCGTCGTGTCGTGCCGCGCCTGCGGCGGGGCCATGGCGGAGGCCGGCGACCACGGCGTACCGCTCGAGAGGGCGGGTTCGACGACCCACGACGAGTCGCTGGCGACGGACGTGGCCGAGGCGCTCGACCGGGTGCTGGGGCGGTCGCCGGCGGACGGCTGACCGCCCGCCCTGGTCTCGAGATGCGGGCTGTGCGGAGCCGTCGCACGATAGGTCACGACGACCACGCCGCCGCTGGCCCGAGACCGCGGCGACGTGGTCGTCACGCGTGCGGGTTGGGTGCGCGGCTCGGCCTCGGGGTACCCTCGCCGCTCGGCGGTCCCCACCGCCCGCGGGCGTATAGCTCAGTTGGTTAGAGCACCTCCCTTACAAGGAGGTGGCCGGGGGTTCGAGTCCCTCTGCGCCCACCGGAGGCGGGGTCCACAGCTCCACCGTGGACCCCGCCTCCGGTGGTGCCACAGCGCGGGATCTCGTGGGCCCCCGCTGTGCCGCCACCGAGCGCGAGCCTGTACGCCGCTGGGACGGCGGCGCAGTAGGGGACCTCTGCGCCCACCGCTGCCCACGACGGAAGCGGCACCATCGCGCACGCAGACGCCGACGGCCCGGAGATGGGTCGTCGGCGTCCGTGCATCGCGGGCCGGAAGGGCGCGCCGGCGACCGCACCGGCCCGCGACGGAGGTGTCCTCGTACGACGGATCAGATGAAGAGCAGCTGCGCGCCGTCGGTCATCTCGATGAAGTCGGAGGCGTTGATGATCGCCTCGACGCCGTCGTAGAGGTCGTCCATGGTCAGGTGGTTCATGTCCGCGCTCATGCGGCACGCCCACAGGTGGCCGCCGGAGGCGACGATCTGCTCGAGGAAGTCCGGCACCTCGGGCACGCCGAGGTCGGCGATCTGCTTCTTGAGCATGTGCGTCGCCATCGGCTGCATGCCGGGCATCGGGGCGAGCGCCTGCGGGATGCGCACGTCGCCGATCGGCATGTGCATGGCGGTGTTGCCGGTGGGGCTGAACTTGAGGTCGTGCATACGCGTCTTCGCGATCATGTCGAAGCCCCAGAACGTGAAGAACAGGTGCACCTCCACGCCCTCGCCCAGTGCGGCGTTGGCCAGGATCAGCCCGGGTACGCCATGTCGAGGTTGCCCTTGGAGCAGATGATCGCGAGCTTGCGGCCCTCCGAAGCCTCATCGTCGAACTTCGGGACGATGGCGTCCTGGGTGGCGGTCATGGCAGGTCACTTCCTAATGGTCACGAGGGACGAGCGGACGGTGTGCCGGGACCGGCGTCAGACGCAGCCGGCGGGCTTGGGCAGGCCGGCGATGTAGGCCATCTTCTTGGCCGGCTTCTTCGGGAAGAGCGCGAAGAGCGTCTTGACGTCCATGCCGCCCACGGTCTGGACGCGGCGCAGGGTCGCGGTCTTGCCCTCGGTCTTGAAGTCGTCGCGCAGGAAGCGGATCGCCTTCCAGTGGTCGTCGGTCAGGGCGACGTCGATCGCTGCCGCGAGCGCGGCGCCGAGGTCCTCGTCCCACTCGTCGTACACCGTCATGAAGCCCTCGTCGTCGACGTGGATCTCGTGGCCGGCGATGGTGGTGACAGGCATGGTCGTGCTCCTTCTGGGATGTGGTGATGTCGTGGGGGATGCGGCGTCAGACGCCGGCCTTCTCCTTGCCGGCCATGGACATGTCGGCGGCGAGCGGCATCGGCCGCCCTGGGAGCAGCACGTTCCAGTAGGCCCAGCGGAACGCGAGCTTGCCCATGTGGTTGACCTTGGTCTCCTTGAGCAGGCTCATCGGGCCGACGCCCGGCACCGGGTACTTGCCCGGGCAGGGGCTCGGTGTCGTAGTTGAAGTCGATGAGCATCGCCTTGCCGTGGCCGGTCTCGATGAAGCAGTTGGCGTGCCCGTCGAAGGACCCGGTCATCGGCTTGTCGGCGATGTGCTCGAGGAAGTTGTCGATGAACACGTCGATCTCGAAGTGCGCGACCGAGCCCGCCTTGGAGGTCGGGATGTCGTTGGCGTCGCCGAGGGCGAAGATCGTGCTGTGCTTCTTCGACAGCAGCGTGTGCTTGTCGACCGGCACCAGGTTGAGCTCGTTGCCCAGCCCCGAGCGGGCCGACGAAGTCGGCGCCCATGTTCAGCGGGCACGGTCACCAGCAGGTCGTACTCGATCTCCCGCTCGTCGTAGGAGACCAGCGTGCGCCGGTCGGCGTCGACCCGCTCGATCATGAAGTCGGGCTCCAGCGTGATCTTCCGGTCGTCGAGCATCCCGCCGAAGCGCTTCGCGGCGATCGGCTTCGTGAACGCGCCGGGGAGCGGGGTCACGTAGACGATCTCGACGCGGTCGCGCATGTGCTTCTCGGTGAAGAACGAGTCGGCGAGGAACGCGAACTCCAGCGGTGCGACCGGGCACTTGATGGGCATGTCGACGATGCTGATCGCGAGCCGGCCGCCCTCCCAGGTCGCGAGCTTCTTGGCCAGCGCGGTCGCGCCGTCGTGGGTGTAGAAGTCGAACACCGACGTCTGCCACTCGTCGGAGTCGTCGAGGCCGGGGGTCTGGTCCGGGCGCGGGGTCACGCCCGTCGCGATGATGAGCTGGTCGTACTCGAGCACGCGACCGTTGGCGAGGTGAACGGCCATGTGGTCGGCGTCGACGCGGTCGATCTCGCCGTAGACCAGCGGGATGTCGTCGTCGAGGTACTCCCGGCGCGACTTGGTGACCTCGTCCGGCGTGTACATCCCGAAGGGGATGAAGAGGAATCCCGGCTGGTAGTGGTGCTTGTCGTCCTGGTCGACGACGGTGATGCTCCACTCGGCCTTGTCGAGCTTGCGGTGCAGCTTGTTCGCCGCGATGGTGCCGGCGGTGCCACCGCCGAGGATCAGCAGGTGCTTCATGACGTGCTCCCGAGTTCCGGCGCGATACACGGGATGTGCATCGAGGCGGCGAGTCCTTCAGGAGCCTGGTGAGCCCTCGCGGGGCTCGTCGTCCACCACCAGTGTCGACCTGCACGACGCCGGATGGGAGGTGCCTGCGGCACCTAGTTGAGTGGTGTACGACACGCAGGCAAGCCTTACCCCGGGGGGTATGTGCAGCGGGTCTGACGGTGCGGTGGGACCAGGTCAGGCAGGTGCGCCGGCGAGCGCGGACTCGTCCTCGATCGCGGCGACGAACTGCGCGTTGTACAGGTCGTAGTAGGCACCGCGGGCGCCGAGCAGCTCGTCGTGCGTGCCCTGCTCGACGATCGTGCCGCGCTCCATCACGAGGATCAGGTCGGCGTCGCGGATCGTCGAGAGCCGGTGCGCGATGACGAAGCTCGTGCGGTCGGACCGCAGCGCGGCCATCGCCTTCTGCACGAGCACCTCGGTGCGCGTGTCGACCGAGCTCGTCGCCTCGTCGAGGATCAGCAGCGACGGGTCGGCGAGGAAGGCGCGCGCGATGGTGACGAGCTGCCGCTCGCCGGTGCTGAGGTTGCTGGCCTCGTCGTCGATGACCGTGTCGTAGCCGTCCGGGAGCGCACGCACGAAGCGGTCGACGTAGGTCGCGCGCGCGGCTGCGTGGATCTCCTCCTCGGTGGCGTCCGGGCGGCCGTAGGCGATGTTGTCGCGGATCGTCCCGCCGAACAGCCAGGTGTCCTGGAGCACCATGCCGATCTCGCCGCGCAGGTCGTCGCGCGTCATCGTCGCGATGTCCACGCCGTCGAGCGTGATGCGCCCGCCGTCGAGCTCGTAGAACCGCATGATCAGGTTGACCAGCGTGGTCTTGCCGGCGCCGGTCGGGCCGACGATGGCCACCGACTGGCCGGGCTGCGCCACGAGCGAGAGGTCCTCGATGAGCGGGGTGTCCTCGAGCGTAGCGGAACGACACGTGCTCGAACGCGACGCGGCCCTGCGGCTCGGGGAGCTCGAGCGGCACGTCGGGATCGGGCAGCTGCTCCTCGGCGTCGAGCAGCTCGAAGACGCGCTCGGCCGAGGCGACACCGGACTGCAGCACGTTCGACATCGACGCGACCTGGGTGAGCGGCTGGCTGAACTGGCGCGAGTACTGGATGAACGCCTGCACGTCGCCGAGGCTCATCGCGCCGGCGGCCACGCGCAGACCGCCGATGACGGCGATGAAGACGTAGTTGAGGTTCCCGATGAACGTGATGGCGGGCATGATGATGCCGCTCAGGAACTGGGCGCCCGAGGCACGCCTTGTAGAGCTCCTCGTTGCGCTCGCGCGAAGGCCTCCTCCGCCTCCGCCTGGTGGCCGAAGACGGTCACGAGCGCGTGGCCGGAGTAGGTCTCCTCGATGTGGCCGTTCAGCTTGCCGGTCTGGTCCCACTGCTGGATGAACAGCGGCTGCGAGCGCTTGGCGATCTGCGCCGTGACCACGATCGACAGCGGCACCGAGATCAGCGCCACGAGGGCCAGCAGCGGCGAGATCCAGAACATCATGGCGAGGACGCCGATGAGGGTCAGCAGCGCGTTGAGCAGCTGGCTGAAGGTCTGCTGCATCGTGGTCTGGACGTTGTCGATGTCGTTGGTGACGCGGCTGAGCAGCTCGCCGCGCGGCACCGTGTCGAAGTAGCTCAGCGGCAGCCGGTGCAGCTTGTCCTCGACGTCGCTGCGCATGCGCAGGGCGGTGCGCTGGACGACGCCGTTGAGGACGTAGGCCTGGATGTACATGACGATCGAGGCCATGACGTAGAGGAACAGCACGAGCAGGAGCACGTTGCGCAGCGCGTCGAAGTCGATGCCCTGGCCGGGGACGACCGTCATGCCGGAGAGCAGGTCGGCGTAGCCGTCCTGCCCTGCTGCTCGCAGGCCGGCCTCGGCCTGCTCCTGCGTGATGCCGGCGGGGAGCTGGGCGCCGATGACGCCCTCGAAGATGATGTTGGTGGCGTTGCCCAGCAGCTTGGGTCCGATGACGCTGAGCGCCACACCCAGCGTCGTGAGGGCCACCACGACGACGACGAGGATCCGCTCCGGGCGGAGCTGACCGAACAGCCGCTTGGCCGAGGGCCAGAAGTCGAGCGACTTCTCCGCCGGCATGCCGGCGCCGCCCATCATTCCGCCGTGGCCGCCACCGGGCCGCCCCATGGGGCCGCGCGGAGCGTTGGGGATGCGCGCAGGGCTCGTCTGGCTCACGCCGCCACCTCCTCGGCGGGGCGCTGCGACTCGACGATCTCGACGTACGTCGGGCAGCTCTCGAGCAGCTCCTCGTGGGTGCCGACCCCGACCAGCTCGCCGTGGTCGAGCACGAGGATCTGGTCGGCGTCGACGATGCTCGAGACCCGCTGGGCGACGATGATGACCGTGGACTCGCGGGTGATCGGCTTGAGCGCCGCCCGCAGGCGCGCGTCGGTGGCGAGGTCGAGCGCGGAGAACGAGTCGTCGAACAGGTAGATCTCGGGGCGACGGATGACCGCGCGGGCGATCGCGAGGCGCTGGCGCTGGCCGCCGGAGAAGTTGGTGCCTCCCTGGCTCACCTCGGAGTCGAGCCCGTCCGGCAGCGCGCGCACGAAGTCGTCGGCCTGCGCGACGCGCAGCGCCTCCCAGATCTCCTCCTCGGTGGCGTCCCGCTTCCCGTAGCGGAGGTTGTCCGCGACCGTGCCGGTGAACAGGTACGCCTTCTGCGGCACGAGCCCGATGCGTGCGTGCAGGACCTCGGGGTCGAGCTCGCGCACGTCGACGCCGTCGACGAGGACGCTGCCCCCGGTCGCGTCGAACAGGCGGGGGATCAGCGACAGGAGCGTGGTCTTGCCGGCGCCGGTGCTGCCGATGATCGCGGTGTTCTGTCCGGCCGTGGCGGTGAACGACACGTCGCAGACGACGGGGTCCTCGGCGCCGGGGTAGCGGAAGGTCGCCTCGCGGAGCTCGACGTGGCCGCGCTCGACGACCGTGGAGACCGGGTTGGTGGGGGAGACGACGGTCGAGTCGGTCTCGAGCACCTCGGTGATGCGCTCGGCGCTCACCGCCGCACGAGGCACGAGGACGAGCATGAAGGTGGCCATCATGATCGCGCCGAGGATCTGCACGAGGTAGGCGAGGAAGGCGGTGAGCGCGCCGACCTGCATCTCGCCGGCCTCGATGCGCTGCCCGCCGAACCACAGCACCGCCACGCTCGAGACGTTCATGACGAGCATGACGGTCGGGAACATGAGGGCCATGAGGCGGCCGACGCGGAGCGACACGGTGGTGAGGTCGTCGTTCGCGACGGCGAAGCGGTCGCGCTCGACGGGCTCGCGGACGAACGCGCGCACCACGCGGATGCCGGTGATCTGCTCGCGCAGCACGCGGTTCACGGTGTCGATGCGGGTCTGCATGCGCCGGAACTGGGGGATCATCCGCGAGACGATGAGCCCGACGGCGATGACCAGAGCGATCACGCTCACGACGATGATCCAGGCGAGCCCGACGTCCTGCTGCAGCGCCATGATGATGCCGCCGACGGCCATGATCGGCGCGGTCACCATCATCGTGCAGGTGAGCAGCACGAGCATCTGGACCTGCTGCACGTCGTTGGTCGTCCGCGTGATGAGCGAGGGCGCACCGAAGCGCGTCACCTCGCGCGCCGAGAACGTGCCGACCCGGTGGAAGACCGCGGCGCGGGTGTCGCGCCCGAAGCCCATCGCGGAGCGGGCGCCGAACCAGACCGCGCCGATCGAGCACGCCACCTGGACGAGCGTGACGGCCAGCATGATCGCGCCGACCTGGAGGATGTAGGTCGTGTCGGCCTTGGCGACGCCGTTGTCGATGATGTCGGCGTTGAGGGTCGGCAGGTAGAGCGCGGCGATCGTGCCGAAGAACTGCAGAGCGACCACCGCGGCGAGGGCGCGCTTGTACGGCTGCAGGTAGATCCGCAGCAGGGAGATCAGCACAAGCCCTCCGAGAGGTGTCGACGCAACGCCAACATCATCCTCCTCCCGGTGATTCCCGACCTCCGCGTTGCTGCGCGTCGCGGCTGGTCGGGAGTGGACCCGTCGTCCGCTAGACTGGAGCCCTCATCACCGGATGACGGGTGGCACTGACCCCCCGGTGATCCCCACCACGACGTGGCCCCGCACGATGCGGCGGCCCCGTGCCTCCGGCCCAGTGACCGGATGCGGTGCCCCTGCCAAGGGATGCACCACGGTCGCCCGATGCGCGGTAGCCCGCGCTCCCCGAGCTCCACGACGTCCACGTCGTACGCCCGGGTCGATGCGGCCACCAGGTCTGGAAAGGACCCCGCATGTCGCACGCCCCCCGCACCACCACCGACGCCTCGTCGCGTCCCGACCGGCCGCGCCGCCGCTCCGCGTCGCGCGCTGCCGGCGCCCCGACACCTCGTCCGGAGTCGGCCGCGAACACCCAGCGCAGCCGTGAGGCGCGCCACGCCGACAACCGTCGGGACGACAACCGCCGCCCGAGCGCGCCGGCGCCGGACGCCGCACCGCTCGTCGCGATCGAGCCGAGCGGCCCGGCCGTGACGTCGTTCGCGAAGCTCGGCGTTCCCGCGGCGCTCGTGAGCTGCCTCGCCGCTCAGGGCATCGACTCGGCGTTCCCGATCCAGTCGGCGACGCTGCCCGACTCGCTGGCCGGGCGCGACGTGCTCGGCCGCGGCCGGACCGGCAGCGGCAAGACCATCGCGTTCGCGCTGCCGCTCGTCGCACGCCTCGCGGCCACCGGCCGGCGTACCCGACCGGGCCACCCGCGCGCCCTCGTGCTGCTCCCGACGCGCGAGCTCGCCACGCAGGTGTACGAGACCATCGCGCCGCTCGCGAAGGCGATGGGCCTGACCACCACGACCGTGTTCGGCGGTGTCTCGCAGAGCCGTCAGGTGTCCGCGATGCGCAACGGCGTCGACATCGTGGTCGCCTGCCCCGGCCGCCTCGAGGACCTGCTCAACCAGCGCCACGTGCGCCTCGACGACATCGAGGTCACCGTGCTCGACGAGGCCGACCACATGGCCGACCTCGGCTTCCTGCCCGGTGTGAAGCGCCTGCTCGACAAGACGCCGACCGACGGTCAGCGACTGCTCTTCTCGGCCACGCTCGACAACGGCGTCGACGTCCTCGTACGCCGCTACCTCGTCAACCCGGTCACGCACTCGGTCGACTCGGACGCGAGCACCGAGCCGGACATGGAGCACCACGTCTTCACGGTCGAGGCCAACGACAAGAACGACGTCGTGCACGAGCTCGCCTCCGGCGAGGGCCGGTCGCTGCTCTTCACGCGCACCAAGCACGGCGCCAAGAAGCTCGCGCGCCAGCTCACCCAGGCCGGCGTCCCCGCGGTCGACCTGCACGGCAACCTGGCGCAGAACGCGCGCGACCGGAACCTCGAGGCGTTCCGCAGCGGCAGCGTGCGGGTGCTCGTGGCCACCGACATCGCCGCGCGCGGCATCCACGTCGACGACGTGACGCTCGTCGTCCACGTCGACCCGCCGGCCGAGCACAAGGCCTACCTGCACCGTTCCGGCCGTACCGCGCGCGCCGGCGCTGCCGGCGTCGTGGTGACCGTGGCCACCGACGCGCAGCGCAGCGACGTCGCGCTCCTCGCCCGCAAGGCCGGGATCCGGCCGACCGCGGCGCGGGTGCGTCCCGGCGCCCCGGCGATCAGCGAGCTGACCGGTCCGAAGGCGGCGTACGTGACCCCGGCTGCTCCCGTGGCCGAGCCCGCGTCGCGCCAGCGCCCGCCGCGCGGCGGCGCTCGCCGTGGCCCGTCGACCTCCTCGCGGGGCCAGGGCGGCGGCTCGCGCAGCGGCAGCGGCCAGCGCAGCCAGGGCCAGTCGAGAAGCCGTCAGGGCCGCTAGCCCCAGAACGCCACGAGCGCCCCACCGCACACAGCGGTGGGGCGCTCGTTCGTGCATGTGGCCGAGCTTCGCGCGACATCAACCTCAGTCGCAGTGCCCCGAAGCGGAGCGGCCCGAGGGCGGTGACGGGCCCCGAGGAACGAGGGGTCCTCACCGACCGAGCAGCCGGCGCCGACACGGGGAGCGAGCACCCGCAGGAACGGCGCCGGCCAAGGCCGTGCAGCGGAGGGGTGGCCGACGCGACGCCGAGGAACGAGGCGTCGCTTGGAGGCCTAGGAAGCAGAGCCCTCGTGGTCCTGGGCTGCGATCTCGGCGTGGACCTTCTCCATGTCGACGGCACGGACGGCCTCGATGAGCTGCTCGAGCTGCGGCGCGGGCAGGGCTCCGGCCTCGGCGTAGAGCAGGACACCCTCGCGGAAGGCCATGAGGGTGGGGATCGAGGTGATCGACGCGGCGGCGGCGAGCTGCTGCTCGGCCTCGGTGTCGACCTTCGCGAACACGATGTCGGTGTGGGCCTCGGACGCCTTCTCGAAGACGGGGCCGAACATGCGGCACGGGCCGCACCACTCCGCCCAGAAGTCGACGAGCACGATGTCCGAGCCGGTGATCGTGTCGTCGAAGGTGGCTGCCGTGAGGGACTGCGTTGCCATGGGGATCTCCTGGTCCGCGGATGAGGGCATTGGCGACAACCACGACGGTAGGCGCTGTGTTCCCCGGCTGCCATGAGGTGTGCCGCACCCGGGTGGCGCGCTGCGTAGGCTGCGCGGCGTGAGCACAGACGCGGGCGTCCGACTCGGTGACGTGGTGGCCGCCGTCCACCGTCGCTACCCGCCGGGCACGGCGGAGGCGTGGGACGCCGTCGGCCTCGTCTGCGGCGACCCCGAGCAGCCGGTGCGCCGGATCCACCTCGCGGTCGACCCGGTCGCGGCCACGGTCGACGAGGCGCTCGACGCCGGCGCCGACCTGCTCCTCACGCACCACCCCCTGCTCCTGCACCCCGTGTCGAGCGTGGCGGCCGACACCGCGGCCGGGCGCCTCGTGCACCGGCTGATCCGCGGCGGCTGCGGCCTGCTCGCCGTGCACACCAACGGCGACGTGGCCCACGACGGGGTGTCCGACGCGCTGGCGGCGGCGATCGGCGTGACGGGCACGGCTCCGCTGGTGCCGGCGGCGGCGGACCCGTCGACCGGGCTGGGTCGTGTCGGCGCGCTCGCGGAGGCACTACCGCTGGCGGCGTTCGCCGAGCTGGTGCGCGACGGCCTGCCGGCGACCGCGCACGGCGTACGCGTCGGGGGCGACCTCGACCGCGTCGTACGACGGGTCGCGGTGATCGGCGGCTCCGGCTCGGACGCGCTCGCCGCGGCAGCGGCCGCGGGCGCCGACGTGGTCGTGACCGCCGACCTCAAGCACCACAACGCGGGCGACTTCCTGGCCGAGGGCGGGCCGGCGCTGGTCGACGTGGCGCACTGGGCGTCGGAGTGGCCGTGGCTGGCCCTGCTGCGCGACCGGCTCGTGTCGGACCTCGCCGCGGACGGCGTTACGGTGGACACCCACGTGTCGACGATCGTCACCGACCCGTGGACGGCGCGCCTGTAGGCCCGCCGCCCCGCACGACCGCACGACCACACGAGAACACGAGGAGACCGGTGATCGCCGAGCCCGCCGCCCAGCTCCGCCTGCTCGACCTGCAGGCGCTCGACGCCCGCCTCGCCCAGATCGCGCACAAGCGGCGCAGCCTGCCCCAGCTCGCGACCATCGCCGAGCTCGAGGGCCGTCTCGCCGCCCTGCGCGACCGCATCGTCGCCTCCGAGACCGAGGTCGACGACCTCGAGCGCGCACAGACCAAGGCCGAGGCCGACGTGGAGCAGGTGCGCGTGCGCGCCGCCCGCGACCAGGAGCTGCTCGCCTCGGGCCGGGTCGGCTCGGCGAAGGACCTGGAGAACCTGCAGCACGAGGTCGGGTCGCTCGCGCGCCGGCAGAGCGACCTCGAGGACGCCGAGCTCGAGGTGATGGAGAAGCTCGAGGACGCGCGGGGCGCCCTCGGGGTGCTCACGGCCGAGCGCGACGAGCTGCGCGCCCAGCTCGAGGCCGCCGAGGCCGAGCGCGACGCGGCGTGGTCCGACGCCGACCGTGACGGCGAGTGGGTCGGCGGCGAGCGCGCCAAGGTCGCGACCGAGATCCCGGCCGACCTTCTCAAGCTCTACGAGAAGCTGCGCGAGGACCACAACGGGGTCGGCGCCGCGGCGCTGCACCAGCGCCGCTGCGAGGGCTGCCGGATGGAGCTCACGCCCACCGACATCGGCCGGATCCGCGACGCGGCTCCCGACGAGGTGCTGCGCTGCGAGGAGTGCCGACGGATCCTCGTCCGCACGCCCGAGTCGGGGCTGTGAACCGCAAGCTCGTCGTCGAGGCCGACGGCGGCTCGCGCGGGAACCCCGGGCCGGCGGCGTACGGCGCGGTGGTGCGCGAGGCGGCCACCGGCGAGGTGCTCGTCGAGCTCGCCGACCACCTCGGCGTGACGACCAACAACGTCGCCGAGTACACCGGCCTGCTCGAGGGTCTCAAGGCCGCGGTCGACATCGATCCCGATGCCGAGATCGAGGCGCGGCTGGACTCCAAGCTCGTCGTCGAGCAGATGAGCGGGCGCTGGGCCATCAAGAACGACACGCTGCGCCGCATCGCGCTGCAGGCGCGCGACGTCGTGCCGCGCGAGCGCGTCTCGTTCACCTGGGTGCCGCGCGAGAAGAACAAGGCGGCCGACAAGCTGGCGAACGAGTCGATGGACGCCGTCGAGCGCGGTCGTCCGGGGTTCATCCGGCGGTCGCCGGCGGACGCCTTCGAGACCGAGGTCGACGCCGACCCGGTGCCGGCCGGCCCGCGGCCCGCGATCGTCGGGTGGGGCCCGGACATCGGCGCGCCGACCGTCACGCTCATCGTGCGCCACGGCGTCACCCAGCACTCGGTGGAGCGGCGCTTCTCCGGCTCGGGCGGCCGGTTCGACCCGCCGCTGGTGGCGCAGGGCGTCGCACAGGCGGAGGCCGCAGCGGCCGAGGTCGCGAAGCGCGGGGGCGGCGACGTGCTCGTGTGCTCGCCGATGCTGCGCACGCGCGAGACCGCGGCGCTGATCGGCGGCCGGGTCGGCCTCCAGCCCGTCGTGGTCGACGGCCTGCAGGAGGGTGACTTCGGCGAGTGGGACGGGTTCACCTTCGCCGAGGTCATGACCCGCTGGCCCGACGAGATGGCCGACTGGCTCGCCTCGCCGGAGGTCGCGCCGCCGGGCGGCGAGTCGCTCGTGCAGGTCTCGGCACGCGTCGGTCGGGCGCTCGACGAGGTGCTGGCGGCGTACCCCGGGCGACGCATCCTCATGGCGGCGCACGTCGGCACGATCCGCTCGCTCACGGCGCGGGCGCTCGGCGCGCCGCTGCCCGCGATGAACCGCATGGAGCTCGCTCCCGCGTCGATCACCACGCTGACCTGGTACGCCGACGGCAACGCGTCGATGCGCTCGTTCGGCGAGTCTGCGCACCTCGACGGTCTCCTGCACGCACCGGGCCAGCCGTCGCAGTGACGACGGACGCCGCGGACGGCGCGACCCGGTGGAGGTCGCGGTCCGAGGCTGCGTGGGACGCGCTCGCGCGCGCCGCGGTCGTCACGCGACGCGGTCGACTCGTGGTGCGCGAGCCGGGCGGCCTGCGCGCCGTACCGCTGTGGCCGTTCAGCCAGGTGCTGCACGCCGCGGTTCTCGTCGGCGCCGACGAGCTGCCGGCGCTGCGCGGCTCGCTCGAGCAGTACCGCCGAGGGTCGGCGTACGCCGAGCGTCCGAGCAACCGTCGCCGCTACTACGACGACAACGCGTGGATCGCGCTGGCGCTGCTCGATGCGGGTGACGCGGATTCTGCGGCGCGCGTGCTCGCCTTCCTGCGCGAGGGCTGCGTGCCGCTCGCCGACGGATCGGTGGGGGTGCGGTGGGTCGAGGGCGGCGACACTCTCAACGCCTGCTCGACCGGCGCGACCGGGCTCGTGGCTCTGCGCCTCGCTACCACGGTGTCGGAGGCGGGGGAGCGGGCATCGCTGCTCGAGCTCGCAGCGGCGTGCGCGGCGTTCCTGGAAGGGCTGGTCGACGGTGACGGGCTGGTGGCCGACCACCGACGCCCCGACGGAAGCGTCGACCCGGGCGTGTACACCTACAACCAGGGGCTGCTCGTCGGGCTGCTCGCCGGGCTCGGTCGTGCGGACGACGCGCTCGCTCTCGCGCTGCGGGTGATGGGCGCGTTCGACGACGAGCGGCTGTGGAGCCACGCGCCGGCGTTCGACGCGATCCTCGTGCGCGAGCTGCTGCGCCTCGATGCCTCGCACTCCGACGCGCGGGTGCGGTCGTGGTGCGAGGCCTACCTCGAGCGGGTGTGGACCCAGGCGCGCGATCCCGCGACGGGGTTGTTCACCGCCGGCGGGATCGGCCGGTACGACGACGGCACGGTGCTCGACCACGCCGGCCTCGCGGCGGCGATGGCGGTCCTCGCGCAGGCCGCAGGCTGAGGCTTCCCGGTCACGCGGTGACACACGGCGATCGCTGAGAGTGCTTGTGGATACTGGGCTTTCGCGGTGGGGTGACTGTCGGAGGTGGTCTCTAGAGTTGCTGTCATGACCACCTCCACGACCTCGATCAGCGCGGACTTCGCCGCGATCGTGGCGCGGATGGAGTGCGAGGCCGTCGCGCTGTCACGAATGGCGGCGGACGGCGCGTGGGCGCAGGTCTCGCTGGCGTCGACCGCGGATCTGGTCGTGTCGCTGCTCAAGACCGGTGACGCGCTCTCCGCCGTCGCGTCGGGCGGTGTCGGCGTGGTGCACACCTCGGGTGCGCTGCCCGCCGGTCACGTGTCGACGCGGCGGTGGCTCGAGGTCGCGACGGGGATGTCGTCGCGGTCTGCGGGGGCGAAGGTGGCGCGGTCGATGTCGTTGCGCGAGGGCTTCGCGCGTACTCGCCTGGCGTGGCTGTCGGGGGCGATCTCCGACGACATGGTCCGCGTGATCACGATGGGGATCCCGCTGGCGCTGCAGCGGCTCAACGTGGCCGAGCAGCCGGCGCTCATCGACAAGATCGAAGCCGAGATCGTGCCCTACGCGATGGAGAAGTCGATCGCGGAGGTCCAGAAGAAGCTGAAGCAGCTGCGCATCTCCCTGGACGAGGACGGCGTCGACGAGCGCACGCCTCGCGGCCTACGACGATCAGCAGCTCACCCTGGTCCCGGTCGGTGACGGCTACGAGGTCCGCGGCTACCTCACCAAGGAGTCCGCCGCGGTCCTGCTCACCGTGCTGGAGCAGAAGATCGACGGCTGGTTCCACGACGGGTCGCTCACCCCGGAGCAGCAGCTGGTCTGCGGCGACGACGTGATGTCCACCGGGACGGCGGAAGATGCGCCGCCCGCGGCTCAACGCCGACGCCTTGATCGAGGCCTGCCAGGACCTGCTGGACTCCGGGGCGCTCGGCTCCAAGCACCAGCAGCGTCCCCACGTCCTGGTCACGGTCGATGCGGCGGAGTTCCGCGCCGGCCTCGGCGGCCTGCTCCACCTGCCCGGCACCGACGCCGAGCCCATCACCGCAGCGACGGTGGACCAGTACCTGTGCGACGCCGACGTCACCACGATCCTGACCCGCCCCGCCGATCCGGCGACGCGGACCACCACCGCGACGGCGGCTACGACTGGTTGCACGACGCGGCCCGCGAGGTCCTCTACGTCGGCCGCACCCGCCGCACCGCACCCCCGAGACTGCGCAAGGCCCTCGCCATCCGCGACCAGCACTGCGTGTTCCCCGGCTGCCGCGTCGACCCGAGCCGCTGCGACGCCCACCACGTCACCGAATGGGTCGACGACGGACTGACCGATCCGTCGAACATGCTCCTGATCTGCAAGGCCCACCACACCCTCGTCCACAAGCAGCGCTGGACCATCACCCGCAAGCCAGGCGTGAGGGACGGACAACCCGACGGCTGGGACTTCACACCCCCACCACGACGACGGCCCTGAGCCGCGGCCGCCGCGACCAGGGCGCACCACCCCTCACCCGAGCTCCACCATCCACGCGGGGTACTCGCGCGCCCGCGCGATACCCGGCACTAGGTATCAGTTCGTCCGGCAGGATGAGGCACATGGCGAAGCCGGAGGCGGGACGCGAATGGACCTTCGACGGGGTCTCGTATGAGGTGATCGCGGCCAGCGACGTGGCGACTCGCGATGGCTTCGGATACGAGCTGTGGGAGTTGGGCTCCTCAGGGCGAGGCATGGTCCTTGTGGCGTTCTGGGACGACACCACACGGCTGTTCACCTTCACCGCGCTCACGACAGAGCCGCTGCCCTTCCGACTGGTGGAGCAGTTCCTCGAAAGCGCCGCCGAAGGCGTCCCGCCGAGCCGGTAGCCCGCGAAGTGTCGATAGCGCTCGCTCCGAGGGAGGTGGCGGGCGGTCGGGCATCATCGTCGCGTGGAGAACGAGGGGGACGGGCGCGTGAGCAGGGGGCCAGCCAACGTGCAGCCGTTCTATGTTGTGCCGCCAACGACGACCTTTCATGTCCTGACCGCGTTGTTCGGTGTCGTGGCGGTGGGCGTTGCCGCCGTGGGGATCAGCGAGGGCGGATGGCGGCTCTGGCTGATGGTGGCGATCGCGGTCGCCGGCGTAGCGGTCGTCGTCAACCGCGTACGGGCTCGGGTGGTCAGTGACTGCCGACCGGATCGACTTCGGCCACGAACTCGGCACGAGACGGATCGCACGCCAAGACGTGGAGGAACTGGAGATCGCGCGGGATGGACTTGGCTGGGCTCCACGACTGGTCATGCGCGACGGGACCCACCATCGGATCGAGTGTCTGGCCGCCTTCCAACGTGAGGAGGCAGCGCTCGCGCTTGGGGAGCTTCGCTTCGCCGTGGACTCGTTCCACGACGCAAACGGTGCCCCCTAAGTGCCGATAGAGGTCGGTTGACGGGACACGTCCAAGGCATGGGCGCACAATGGGAGTGCGGTCACCGAGAGGTTCGGAAAGCCCCCTCGGGTCCGTGCCGGGAACGCCTGGATGTCCCGCAAACTGTTCCGACGCGGGAACCAAGAACGCCCGACGTGACAGAAGGCCCGCCCCATCAGGGGACGGGCCTTCCGTCAGTCCCGCATCGTTTCCTTCCACCCGCGCCGAAGTGCCGTTCTCGTTCGCGTCACAGTGGCTTGCCCTGCGTCGCCTTCGTCCACTTGGCTCCGTCCCAATATCGACGCGCCGCGACATGCGTCGGGTCCGGGTAGTACCCAGGTGGAATGCCGATCTCGTCCTCGGCGGCGCCGGTTGATGCTGTGCCCTGGGAGTTCAGGGGTGCTGCTGCCCCCCATGGATCCGGGACGTAGGCACTCGGATGTCCGGCGTCGTGGCTAGCCCGCCCTGACCGGATGGCCCACGTGACGGCCACGACGGGAGTGGCCAGCGCGAGAAGCAGGCCGAGGAGCAGGGTGGCCGAGTCGCTCATGGTCATCACCTCGTAGGTGGTTCCACGGTACGCGCCAGTCACCCGCGATAGCCGAACAGACGTGGCGTTCGCGCTGGCGTTCGAGGTCCGTACCCGTCCCGCTGCTCAGGAGAGGAGGGCGGGCAGGACCTGCTCGGCGGGCAGCGGGACGTGGACGTCGAAGGCAGGCCGGCACCGTCCGGTGCGGGGTCGACCGTCACGAGCAGCGCGCCGACGTCGACGGCGTACCGGATGAGGCCGGCGGCAGTGCTGACCTCGCCCGAGGTGCCGACGGCGAGCAGGAGGTCGCAGTCGCGCACCGCGCGCTTGGCGGTCCACTGCGCGTCGACGCCGAGCGGCTCTCCGAACAGAACGACGTCCGGCCGCAGCCAGCTCCCGCAGATCGGGCAGTGCGGGGGCTCGGCGTACGGCGAGGTGTCGGGGTTCTTGCGGTAGGGGCACGAGTCGTCGTAGCAGCGGGTGGCGAACAGCGAGCCGTGCAGGTGCGCCACCTGCGGGCTACCGGCGCGCTCGTGCAGGTCGTCGATGTTCTGCGTCGCCAGCGTCACCTCGCGGCCGTCCCGCAGGCTCGCGCGCTGGAACGCCGCGACGGCGAGGTGCGCGGCGTTGGGCTGCGCGGCCGAGATCTTGGCTCGCCGCGGCCCCCAGAAGCCCCACAGCTCGGGCAGGGAGTCGGGCAGTCCCTGCGCGTGGTGCAGCGCCTCGATCTCGGTGTCGGCGTAGATCCCGTCCTCGCCGCGGTAGGTGCGCAGTCCCGAGGCGCGGCTGATGCCGGCGCCGGTGAGGATGAGAACCCGCTCGGCCCGGTGGATCTGCTGCCCGAGGTGCATCAGGTCGAGGTCGGCGGTGTAGCGCCGCGTGCCGGTCATGGATCCCCTTCTCCCGTGGACCCCCGACGGTACGTCGTCGGGTGCGGCGTTGCCGGTCAGGCAGCGGCGAGCGCCAGCGCGCCGATCGCTGCGACGACGACCATCGGGACCCCCACGAGCCCGACCCCCGCGAACGAGCGCCAGCTGATCTCGAGCCCCCGCGCGCGGCAGCGCTCGCGCCACAGCAGGGTGGCCAGCGACCCCCAGAGCAGGATCAGCGGTCCGCAGTTCACGCCGACGAGCAGCGCCATCGTGCGCAGCCCGCCGTCGGCGGTCGGCTCCAGGGCGGCGTACGCCGGAAGGTTGTTCACCACGTTGGCGCCCACGGTCGCGGCACCGCCGAGCTGCAGCAGGCTGCCGACGGACTCCCCGGTGCCGGTGATGCGCTGCAGCGCCTCGTCGAGCCCGTGGGCATGGGCGGCGGCTACCACCAGGAACAGGCCCACGACGAGCAGCGCGAGCCGCCACGGCACGAGCCTGAGGGAGAGCGCCGACCGACGGCGTACGGCGAAGGCGACGACCAGCACGAGCGCGAGACCGCTCGCGACCCAGGCGAACGGCAGGCCGACCACGACCAGCGGGCCGAGCAGGGCGCACACCACGGCCGAGAGCCAGAACAGGACACGGTCGTCAGTCCCCGGGTGTGGCGGGACGACGTACGTCCCGCGCAGATCGCGCCGGAACCACGCGGCGAGCACTGCCACGGTCACGACGACGGCCGCCAGCGCTGCCGGCCAGCTGAGCGACGCGAAGCCGAGGGTGGACAGGCCGAGAGTGTCCTGCGCGAGCAGGTTGGTGAGGTTGGAGATCGGCAGCAGCATGCTCGCGGTGTTCGCGAGCCAGACCGTGAGCATCGCGAAGGGGAGCGCGGGCAGCTCGAGCTGCGCCGCCATCGCGAGGACCACCGGGGTGAGCAGCACGGCTGTCGTGTCGAGGCTCAGGGTGATGGTGGCCACGGTCGCGAGCGCCGCCATGAGCAGCCAGAGCCTCCAGGTGCGCCCGCCGCCCCAGTGCGCGAGCTCGCGGGCCGTCACGTCGAACAGGCCGCTGAGGTCGGCCAGCTCGGCGAGCACGGTGACCGCGACGAGGAACACCAGGATCGGGGCGAGGCGCACCAGCACGTCGAGCGCGCCGTCCGGGGACAGGGCTCCGGTCAGCAGGGTGAGCGCGCCCGCGACCGCGGCGACGACCCACACCGGCTAGAGGTCGCTGACGACGACGTCGAGGCGGCGCACCGTGCCGGGCTTGCCGCGCGGCGCGAGCTCGGCGACCACGCCGGCCTTCTCGCAGGCGTCGGCGAGGTCGTCGGCGTCGCGCGGATCGGCGCCCGTCGAGCATCCAGTCGCGGACCAGCCGGCCCTTCGTCGCCTTGTTGAAGTGGCTGACCACCGCGCGCGAGCCGTCGGGCATCTCCTGCAGCACGCGGACCGCCACCGTGCGCGACGCGACGTCGCCGGTCGGCTTCCAGAGGGCGGCGTACGCCCCGGAGCGCAGGTCGACCACGAGCCCACGTCCGGCAGCTGCGGTCATGGCGGTGGCGAGCGGGTCGCGCCACACGGCGGGGAGGCCGCCGAGCCCGGGGAGCACGCTGTCGCCGGAGAGCCGGTACGCCGGGATGCGGTCGCCGAGGCGCAGCGCACCGAACAGCGCGCTGGCCACGACGATCGAGCGCTGGGCACGACGCTTCGCCGGCGCGTCGAGCGAGCCGAGGTCGAGGGCGTCGTAGAGCACGCCCGAGTAGACGCGTCCGGCGGTGGCGGTGGGCGCTGTGAGCAGTGCGGCGTCGCGGGCGATCTCGTCGTCCTGACGCACGGAGAGCCCCAGCGCGGTGCGCAGCGCCTCGGGGTCGCTGCCCGCGAGGTCGACGAGCCGGTCGAGCACGCGCTCGCGGGTGCTCGTGAGCTCCGGGAACGACAGGGTGGCGAGGTCGAGGGGCTTGCCGCGGCGGGCGGGGGTCTTGCCCTCGGAGGGCGGCAGCAGCACGAGCACGGGGTCGATCCTCGCCCACGCGGTGGCGCGTCGCGAACCCGGGTCAACGCGGGTGCCGGGTCGCCGTGCCGCACGTAGGTTGGGCCGGTGACACGACGCTGGCTGCGTGCCCAGACCCGCCAGGGCGACGTGCTGCGCGCGGGCTTCCAGGCGGTGCGCGACGAGCAGGGAGTGCCGGCGGCGTTCCCCGACGAGGTGCTCGCCGAGGCGGTGCGGATCGCAGGGGCGCCGCAACCGCCGCCGTCCCCGGACGGCGGTGCGCGCCGCGACGCGACCGACCTGCCGTTCGTCACGATCGACCCCGCAGGATCCACCGACCTCGACCAGGCTGTGCACATCGAACGCCGCGGCTCGGGGTTCCGGGTGAACTACGCGATCGCCGACGTCGCATCGTTCGTCGCCCCGGGCAGCGCGCTGGACGTCGAGGCCCACCTGCGCGGCGTCACGTTCTACAGCCCCGACCTGCGCACGTCGCTGCACCCTCCGGTGCTCTCCGAGGGTGTCGCGAGCCTGCTGCCGGACGTCGTGCGACCCGCCGTCCTGTGGCGCATCGACCTCGACTCCGCGGGCCACGCCGTCGAGGTCGACGTGGAGCGGGCGCTGGTGCGCAGCGTCGCGAAGCTCGACTACGGACAGGTGCAGCGCTCGCTCGACGGCGGCACCGCGGACGACTCTCTCGTGTGCCTGCGGGAGGTCGGCCTCCTGCGCCAGGAGCTCGAGGTCGAGCGCGGCGGGATCGACGTGCGCGTGCCCGACCAGGAGATCGAGGACGACGGCCCGGGCTACCGGCTGGCGATGCGGGCGCCGCACCCCGTGGAGTCGTGGAACGCGCAGATCTCCCTGCTCACCGGGATGAGCGCGGCCCGCATGATGCTCGACGCCGGCGTCGGGATCGTGCGCACGATGCCGCCGCCTGCCGCCGACGACTACGAGCGGCTGCGGCGTACGGCGGCGGGCCTCGAGATCGACTGGCCGCAGGACGTCTCGTACGCGCAGCTCGTGCGCGACCTGGACCCCCGCCCTCCCTCGCACGCGGCGTTCCTCAACCTCGTCACCGTGCTGCTGCGCTCGGCGGAGTACACCGTGGTCACCCGTGCCGTCGGCGACGACGTGCCGGACGTGCTGCGTCACGCCGCAGTGGCGTCGGCGTACGCGCACGTGACAGCTCCGCTGCGGCGCCTCGTCGACCGGTACGCCGCGGAGTGCTGCCTGTCGATCGCCGCGGGGGTCGCGGTGCCCGAGTGGGTGCTGAGCGCGCTGCCGGCGCTGCCGGACGAGATGCGCAGCGCCGACCAGCGCGCCCGCGCCCTCGACCGCGCCTGCGTCGACCTCGTCGAGGCGGTGCTGCTCGAGTCGAAGGTGGGGGAGGAGTACACCGCCGTCGTCGTCGACGAGCGCCGCGAGTACGACGTCGTGCAGCTGCACTGGCCGGCCGTGCGTGCGCGAGTGCCGGGTGGCGGCCTCGGCCTCGGCCGGCGCGTGCAGGTGCGGCTGACCGCCGCGGACCCGGCGCGCCGGCGCGTCGACTTCGTCGCGGTCTGACGCGCTAGACGCCGATCTGCCGACGGACCGTCGTGAGGACGAGCTCGGGCTCGCGCAGCATCGGGTAGTGGTCGACGCCGGGCAGCATCACGAGCTCGCAACCAGGGATCCGTTCCGCCGCCTCGAGGTCCGCGGCGACGAGCGTGGGGTTGTCGAGGTCGCCGACCAGCATCACCGTGGGGGCCACGATGGTGCTGAGGCGCTCCCACGTGCTCTCGACCTTGCGCTGGAACGCTTCCTCGTTGGCCTGCGCGTCGCCGGCGGCGCGCATGAGCGCGATCACGCGCGCGTCGTCGGGGTCGCTCGCGGCCCACAGCCGAAGCCCGAAGCGGAGCAGTCCGTCCTGGTCGTCCGCGGCGACGAGCCCCTCGTACTCGGCCTCGAGCTCGGGCTCGTCCGGCCAGTCGTACCCGTTCACCCCAGGGCAGAGGAGCGTCAGGCTGAGCACGCGGTCGGGGTGGAGCACGGCGATGTCCATCGAGGCTCCGCCACCCATGCTGCACCCGACCAGGTGCGCCTCGCGCACCCCGCAGTGGTCGAGCACGGCCAGCGCGTCGTCGACGATCGTGTAGGCCTCCGTGGCCGCCGGCGATCGGCCGTACGCCCGGACGTCGAACCGGATGAGTCGGCAGGCTGGGTGTCAGCGCCGCCCACAGCTCGTCCCACACGCTCGAGTCGGCGATCCCGGGATGCAGCAGGAGCACGACCGGCCCCTGCCCGCCGGAGTCCTCGACCCACACCTCGTCCGCACCCACCCGCACCAGCTGCTGCATGCCGCGGACGCTACGCGCCGGCCTCGGGCGCGTCGACGGCGTTGCGCCGTCGGCGTACGCCGTGCCCGTGTGCAGGTACCCTGACGGTGCAGACGAGTCGGTCGGGCGGCCGCGGTGGCTCCTTCGGGAGCGCTGAGGAAAGTCCGGACTCCGAAGGGCAGGGTGGTGGCTAACAGCCACCCGGGGTGACCCGCGGGACAGTGCCACAGAGAACAGACCGCCGTCGGTGCTCGCACCGGCGGCAAGGGTGAAACGGTGGTGTAAGAGACCACCAGCGCGGCGGGCGACCGTCGCGGCTCGGCAAACCCCACCCGGAGCAAGGTCAAGAGGGAGGCTCCGGCCTCCTGCGCAGGCGTTCGAGGACGGCCCGTCCGAGCCTGCGGGTAGACCGCACCGAGGTCGTCGGAGACGACGGCCCCAGATGGATGGTCGCCCCCGGTCGTTCGCGACCGGGACAGAATCCGGCTTACAGACCGGCTCGTCTGCACACAGCCAGCCGGACCCCGGCCGCCCGGGCGCATCCGGTCGGCGTCGGGCGCGGATCGCGATCCGTCACGCACGCACGCGCAGCCCTGCGGGGTCGTAGAACGGGATGAGCGACACCGTGGCGGGGATGCGCCGGCAGGCGACCTCGACCTCGTAGTCCCCGGACTCGAGGAACGCCCGATCGGCGATGCCGTCGGGGTTGGTGACGTACCCCATGCCCAGGGGCGCGGCGACCGTGTGGCCGTACATGCCCGAGGTCGTCGAGCCCACCAGTTCGCCATCCCGCCAGATGGGCTCGTTGTGGTAGAGCAGCGCGTCGTGGTCGTGCAGCCGCAGCTGCACCAGGCGGCGTCGTACTCCGGTCTCCCTCGAACGCAGCAGGGCGTCGCGGCCGAGGAAGCCCCCAGGCTTGTCCCACGCGATCGCGAAGCCGAGACCGGCCTCCAGCGGAGTGTCGTCCGGCGTGATGTCGTGGCCCCAGTGCCGGTAGCCCTTCTCCATGCGCAGCGAGTTCAGCGCGTGGTAGCCGCACAGGCTCGCCCCGAGGCCCGCGCCCGCCTCGGTGAGCACGTCGAACACACCGGTCGCGAACTCGGTGGGGACGTACAGCTCCCATCCCAGCTCGCCGACGTAGGTGATCCGGCTCGCGCGCACCTTCGCGTAGCCGAGATCGATCTCCCGAGAGGTGCCGAAGGGGAACTCGTCGTTGTCGAGCCCGGTCAGGGTCAGCGGCTGCAGCAGCTCGCGCGACAGAGGTCCCATGACGCTGACGACGGCGTACGCGGACGTCACGTCCTCGACGCTGCACCGGGCCTCGGACGGCACGTGACCCTTGAGCCAGGCGAGGTCGCGGATCTGGGTGGCGGCCGCGGTCACGACGAGGAAGCGGTCCCCGGCAAGGCGCGTGACCGTGAGGTCGGCCTCGATCCCGCCCTCGTCGCTCAACCACTGGGTGTAGACGATCCGTCCCTCGGGCACCGCGACGTCGTTGGCGCTGATCCGGTTGAGCACACGTTCGGCGTCCGCGCCCTGCACCACGTACTTGGCGAACGACGACTGGTCGAACAGCCCCACGCCGTCGCGCACGGCCCGGTGCTCGGCTGCGGAGTGCTCGAACCAGTTCTGCCGTCCGTAGCTGTACTCGTAGACCGGCTCCACCCCCTCCGGTGCGAACCAGTTGGCCCGCTCCCACCCTGCCGTCTCCCCGAAGCAGGCGCCCCGAGCGGCGAGGCGGTCGTGCAGGGCCGAGCGCCGTGCGCCGCGCGCCGTCGCCGGCTGCCGGAACGGCCAGTGCATGTCGTAGAGCAGGCCGAGGGTCTCCACCGTGCGGTCACGCAGGTACGCCGGGCTGCTCTGGAACGGCATCATGCGACGGACGTCGACGTCCCACAGGTCCATCGGCGGGCGCCCGTCCACGATCCAGTCGGCGAGCACCCTGCCCGCGCCGCCCGAGGACTGGATGCCGATGGAGTTGAAGCCGCAGGCCACGAACAGCCCTGCCACCTCGGGCGTCTCACCGAGCAGGTACCGGTCGTCCGGGGTGAACGACTCCGGGCCGTTGAAGAACAGCTGGATCCCGACGTCCTCCAGCACGGGGACGCGATGCGCTGCTGCCTCCAGCAGGGGCGCGATGTGGTCGAGGTCGGCGGGGAGCGTGCCGAAGCTGAAGTCCGCCGGGATGCCGCTTCCGTGCCGCCGGGGCGCGCCCCAGGGCTTGGCGACCGGCTCGAACCAGCCGACGAGCAGCTTGCCGGCCTCCGCCTTGACGTAGGCGCGCGCGTCCTGGTCGCGCAGCACCGGCAGCGTCGGTGGGAGGCCGTCGACCATGTCGGTGACGATGTAGAAGTGCTCGGCGGCGTGCAGCGGGACGTTGACACCGGCCGTCGCGCCCAGCTCGCGCCCCCACATGCCGGCGGCGTTGACCACCGCGGCCGCGCGCAGCTCGCGGGGCTCGCCGTCGTGCTCGTACTCCACCCCGACCGCGCGGCCGTCCTCGACCAGGATGCGGGAGACGGCTGTGCGCTCGGCGATCTGCACGCCGCGGTCGCGCGCTCCCTTGGCGAAGGCGCGCGTGGTGTCGACGGGGTTGGTCACCCCGTCGCCGGGCAGGTGGACGCCGCCGATCAGGTCGTCGGTGCGGGCGAGCGGGGCCATCCGTGCGATGTCGGCGGGGGTCATGAGCTCGACGGGAAGACCGAAGACCCGGGCCATGGACGCGCCGCGACGCAGCTCCTCCAGGCGTTCGTGGGTGCTCGCTACCGCCACCGAGCCGCATGCCCGGAACCCGGTCGACTGGCCGGTGTCCGCCTCGAGCGTGGCGAACAGCTCGGTCGTGTACTTCGCGAGCCGCGTCAGGTTGTGCGTGGCCCGTAGCTGGCCGACGAGCCCGGCGGCGTGCCACGTCGTCCCGCTGGTGAGCTCGCTGCGCTCGAGCAGCACCACGTCGGTCACGCCGCGCAGGGCGAGGTGGTAGGCCACGCTGCATCCGACGATGCCCCCACCGACGACCACGACACGGGTGCTGGCGGGCAGCTCGGGCACTGCGGTCCTTCCGGCGACGACAGCAACTCCGTCCAGCCTGCCACGGCCGTGCCGCCGCGGCACCGTGTTCCCGGCAGAGGTCCCGTGGCGATCCACTCGAGGCTATCGATCGCGATCGACTGCACCCGCGAGATTGCTTGAGGCTCTTGAGGTTCCCGTGAGGTGGCTCCCCTCGCGAGGGGAGCGGCTCTCCACCGTTCGGTCATCGTCCGGGCCCTACGTCATCCGGTCGGAGCAATCCTGCGCACGTTGCGTTGTCGTCGACCCGGGTGCACCGGGCACTGTCTGTGATGCGGCCCTCCCCCGGGGGCCGCGATCGAGGAGGCATCGACCCGCGACCGTCCTAGACGGTCACCCACCCCGCTCGCGGGGGATGGTCGCGGAGAGCCAGTGGTGAGACCGACCTCGTTCCCTGCCGCCCCCGCGTCAGGGCTCACCGCGCACGCCCCGATCCGAAGGACCCCCCCATGACCGTCCTGCGTACCCGCACGTCCTCGACCAGCCGCTCGCGCCGCAGCGTGGCCACCATGTCGGCGGCCACCTTGTCGCTGGCCGCAGCCGCGAGCTTCGGCGTCGCGCCGCTCCTGTCGCCGGCCGCCGCCGCGCCCCGCACCGGCTCCCACAGCGTGGTCGTGTGCCACTGGGTGCCGGCCCACGGCGGCTCGTACGTCCGGACCGTGATCGACGAGTCCGGCCTCAACGGCCACGACCGGCACGACCGCGACGTCGTCGGCCCGCGCGGCGACACCGGCTTCGACTGCGAGGCCGCTGAGTCGGACAGCTCGGACAACGAGAACGAGAACTCGGACAACGAGAACTCGAACAACGACAACGAGGGCTCGGACAACGAGAACTCGAACAACGACAACGAGGGCTCGGACAACCAGGGCTCGGACAACCAGGGCTCGGACAACGGGAACTCGGACAACGAGAACTCGGACAACGAGAACTCGGACAACGACAACGAGAACTCGGACAACCAGGGCTCGGACAACGACAACGAGGACTCGGACAACCAGGGCTCGGACAAGCGACGGAACCAGGGCTCGGACAACGACAACGAGGGCTCGGACAACGAGAACTCGAACAACGACAACACGGGCTCGGGCAGCGAGAACTCGGGCAACGACAACGAGGGCTCGGACAACCAGGGCTCGGACAACGACAACGAGGGCTCGGACCACGAGGACTCGAACTCGGGCGAGCCGACCCCCGAGGTGACGCCGACTGACGAGCCCAGCCCCGAGGTGACGCCGACCGAGGAGCCCAGCCCCGAGGTGACGCCGACCGAGGAGCCCAGCCCCGAGGTCACGCCGACCGAGGAGCCCACCCCCGAGGTCACCCCGACCGAGGAGCCCACCCCCGAGGTGACGCCGACCGAGGAGCCCACCCCGACCACGCCCCGCGTCATCGTCTGCCACTGGGTGCCCGCGCACGAGGGCAGCGTCGTCCGCCTCGAGATCGACGCGAACGGTCTCTCCGGCCACGCCGGCCACGACCACGACCTCGTCGGCCCGGTCGACGACCTGACCTTCCCCTGCGACACCGAGGTCGACCCCACGCCGGTGACCCCCACCGAGCCGACCGACCCGACCGAGCCGACCTTCCCGACCGACCCCTCCTCGCCGTTCGGGCCGGAGGACAGCTCGGACAACGCCTCGGGCACCGTCATCGTCGACGACGTCACGTCGTCCTCGGCGGTCCCGACCGAGCTTGCGCACACCGGCACCCAGGCCTCGAGCATCGCGCTCCTCGGCGCCGGTCTGCTCGCGGCGGGCACCTTCGTGCTCGTCGCCGGCCGCAAGCGTCGCGAGGTCTGATCCCCTCGCGAAACACGGCAGGGCCTGGCCACCGGGGGGTGGTCGGGCCCTGCTGCGTGTCTGGGGCGCGCTCGGTCAGCCGGCCGCGGCCGCGCGAGAATCGTCCAGGAGGTGCTCGGCGACCTTGCCGAGCGCCTTGCCCAGTGCGGCGAACTCCTTCTCCGACAGAACGTCGACGAGGTGCTCGCGCACCCCGGCCACGTGCGTCGGAGCCGCGGCGACGAGCACCTGCCACCCGTGTTCGGTCAGGACGGCGTTCGCGCCGCGCCGGTCGGATTCGCACGCCTCACGGCGCACCAGGCCCGCCTTCTCCATGCGGTCGATCTGGTGGGAGAGGCGGCTGCGGCTCGAGAGCGTGACGTCGGCGAGCTGACTCATGCGCAGCTGCTTGTCCGACGACTCTGAGAGCCGCACGAGGATCTCGTAGTCGGCGAGAGTGAGTCCGTGCGCGGCCTGGAGCTCGCGGGAGAGCCGGTCCTGGAGGAGCTCCGTGGCCGCGATGTAGGCGCGCCAGTACGACTGCTGCTCCGGAGTGAGCCACCTGGTCATGCCACGAGCGTACGCCGGACGAGCGGTGATTGAAGCCTTGACTAGTCGTTCCGTACGTCACGCATCGAGGTCCCAGAGCCGCACCCCGCCGACGATCCCGGCGGTGTTGTCGACCACCTTGGCGTGCGTGGGCAGCTGCTCGGGGTCGAGGTGCTTGGCGTTGCCCCCGCCGAGGTAGATGGTGTCGAAGAACAGGAACCGGTCGTACGCCGCGATCGCCTTCACGACGCGCCGGCCCCAGCGGGCGTTGCCGACGTCCTTGCGCGCGACATTGCCGAGCTGCTCCTCGAACGTCTCCTCCTTGCGGAACGGAGCGTGCCCGCCCTCGATGTGCGGCAGCAGCCGGCCGTCGAGGAAGAGCGCTGTGCCGACGCCGGTGCCGAGCGTCATGACGAACTCGAAACCCTCGCCCTGGACGACGGCGCAGCCCTGCACGTCTGCGTCGTTGGCGACCTTGACCGGCACGCCGAACGCGTCGGCGAGCGCCGTGGCGAGGTCGAAGCCGCGCCACTGCTTCTCGAGACCCGGATCCGCCTCGGCGCCGTACTTGAGACGCGACAGCGACGGGATGTTGCGCACCCGACCGTTGCGGACGAGACCGGGGAAGCCGACGGACACCCGGTGGTAGACGCCGAGGTGCTCGGTGAGCGCAGTGAGCGAGCTCACGAGCTTCTCCGGCGGACAGGGGTAGGGCGTGTCGATCCGCACTCGCTCGGTGAGCATGACCCCGCCGGGATCCAGCACGGCGGCCTTGAAGCCGCTGCCGCCGATGTCGATGGCCAGGGTGCGCACGTCGTCCGGCCAGCCGAGAGGGTGCGAGTCGCTGCTCATGCCAGGCAGGCTAGCGACCCCGCGCACCGACGCGCGCGCGCACTCACGGAAGGGTGAGGATCTCCGCGCCGGACTCGGTGACCAGGATCGTGTGCTCGAACTGCGCCGAGCGGCGCAGGTCGGCGGTCACGATGGTCCAGCCGTCCTGCCACATGGTCCAGTCGTACGTGCCGAGCGTCAGCATCGGCTCGATCGTGAACGTCATGCCGGTCTCGAGCACGGTCGTCGCGGACGGGTCGTCGTAGTGGGGGACGACGAGACCGCTGTGGAACGCCTCGCCGATGCCGTGCCCGGTGAAGTCGCGCACCACGCCGTACCCGAACCGGCGGGCGTAGGACTCGATCACACGGCCCACGACGCTGAGCTCGCGGCCGGGCGCCACCGCCTTGATCGCGCGCATCGTCGCCTCGTGCGTGCGCTCGACGAGCAGCCGCGACTCCTCGTCGACCTCGCCGACGAGGAAGGTGGCGTTGGTGTCGCCATGCACCCCGTGGATGAAGGCGGTGATGTCGATGTTGCAGATGTCGCCGTCGCGCAGCACCGTCGAGTCGGGGATGCCGTGGCAGATCACCTCGTTGAGCGACGAGCACAGGGCCTTGGGGAACACCGGGCCTCGACCGCCGCCCGGGTAGCCGAGCGTCGAGGGATAGGCGCCGTGGTCGCAGAGGAACTCGTGGCCGACCCGGTCGAGCTCGTCGGTCGTGACGCCGGGGGCGATGTGGCGCCCGACCTCCTGCAGGGCCTGGGCACCGAGACGGCCGGCGATGCGCATGCGCTCGATGGTGTCGGCGTCCTTGACCTCGCCGCCGGTCCATCGGGCGGCACGGGGCTTCCCCACGTACTCGGGACGCGGGATGTGCGGCGGGACGGGACGCATCGGGGAGATCACCCCGGGGGAGAGCGGCATGGGTGCGATTCTACGAGGAGCGCGCCGGCCCACCTGCCGCGCGCGATGCCGAGGGCGCACGCCTTGGCCTCGGCCGGTTCGAGGAGGAGCGATGGACGACGGGCAGTGGTGGTTCAACCTGCGCACGCAGCAGGTGGAGGAAGGTCAGGGCGACCCGAACGCCGAACGGCTCGGGCCGTACGCCACGCGCGACGAGGCCGAGGGCGTGCTCGCACGGATGCGCGACCGCAACGCGGCCTTCGACGCGGAGGACGACGACTGAGCGCACGCTGGTGGACATGCAGAAGGCCGGCACCGTGAGGTGCCGGCCTTCTGCGTCGTACGTCAGTGCGTGGGTCAGGCCTTCTTGGCAGCGCGACGGGCCGGAGCCTTCTTCGCGGGAGCCTTGCGGGCCGGAGCCTTCTTCGCAGCGGCCTTCTTGGCCGGAGCCTTGCGGGCCGGAGCCTTCTTGGCAGCGGCCTTCTTCGCCGGAGCCTTCTTGGCCGGAGCCTTGCGGGCCGGAGCCTTCTTCGCTGCAGCCTTCTTGGCCGGAGCCTTCTTGGCGGCAGCCTTCTTCGCCGGAGCCTTCTTGGCCGGAGCCTTGCGGGCCGGAGCCTTCTTCGCTGCAGCCTTCTTGGCCGGAGCCTTCTTGGCGGCAGCCTTCTTCGCCGGAGCCTTCTTCGCTGCAGCCTTCTTGGCCGGAGCGCGCTTGGCAGCGGCCTTCTTCGCCGGGGCCTTCTTGGCCGCAGCCTTCTTCGCAGGCGCCTTCTTGGCAACCTTCTTCGCGGTGGTCTTAGCAGCCGCCACGATGCCTCCCTGAGTCGTCTTCCAACCTTGCTGTCGGAAGCCTTCAATCGAACTGTGTCAGAGCGTGCCAGAAAGTTGCGGGATGTTCGCGTCGTAGCGGAAGTTCGTGTCGGCCTCGTGGTAGCGCGCATGACGTCGAACGGCGTGCGTCACGCGCTCTCGTCCGCGCGCTGACGACGCACTGCGTCGACGTCGGGCGACGTGCGCACGTCGTACTTCCACATCGTCGGGAGCGCGAAGGCGAGCGCCACAACGCCTGCGGCACAAGCGAATCCGCCGACAGCGATCGAGGCGCTCAAGCCGCGCCACTGCGCGCCGAAACTGACGCGCGCGTTGCCGAGCTGCGGACCGATCGCGTACGACAGCAGCTCGATGCCGGCGAGACGACCGCGCAGCTCGTCCGGTATCGACTGATTCCACACGAGCGATCGGAACAGACCGCTGACCATGTCGGTCGCACCTGCGACGACGAGGAACACAAGTGCGAGCCACAACGTCGGCGACAGTCCGAAGCCGGCGATGGCGAGCCCGTACGACGCCGCTGCGACGACGATGGCGCGACCGTGCCGATGAACACGCGACGTCCATCCGCTCGTGAGCGACGCGACCGTCGCGCCGATCGCAGAAGCGGCGTACAGCAGGCCGAGCGCCCACGGTGCGTCGAAGGCCTCGGCCACGAACGGGAACACCGCCCACGGGAACGCGAGCACCATCGCGAGCGTGTCGACGGCGTAGGTGCCGAGCAGGTCCTTGCGTCCCCACGCGTAGCGCAGACCCTCGGTGATCGCGGCGATCCCGGGCACGCCGTCCTCCTGCGACACGCGACCCCGGCTCTTCAGCCCCGCGAGGATCGCGAAGGAGACGACGTAGGAGGCGGCGTCGATGGCGTAGGCGACGCCCACGCCGAAGTAGCTGGCGAGCAGTCCTGCGACTGAGGTGCCCAGGATGAACCCGACGCTCCAGCGCAGCGACATCAGTGCGGCCGCGCCCGCGAGGTGCGCGTGCTCGACCGTCTGGGGTACGAGCGCCTCCAGCGACGGGCGCTGGAGCGAGTCGCTCACGGCGAAGAGCGCACCGACGACGAACAGCACCCAGACGTGAGGCTCGGCGAGCATCGCGTTGCCGAGCAGCAGGAGCGCGCAGAGGCAGTTCGTGGCCTCCGTGCCCAGGATCATGACGCGGCGGTCGACGTGGTCGGCGAGCGCTCCGCCCCAGAGGCCGAACACGATGAGCGGGATCACCTCGACCAGTCCCAGCGCGCCGACGACGATGAAGGATCCGGTGAGCTGCTGCGCCTGGAGCGGGATCGCCACGAAGGTGAACATCGAGCCCAGGTAGGTCACGACGCCGGCGGCGAACAGTCGACGGAAGTCGCGCGAGACCCGCAGCGGGGTGACGTCGAGCCGCAGGCGGCGCTGCTGCTGGTCCGGGTCGTCGCTCACGAGGTGGGAGTGTGACAAGGGCCGGCGTCGAGCGCACGCAGGTAATGCCCGACGGTCACCAGTCGCGCGTGGCGGGCGTGCCCTGGATGCCGTCGAGCGCGTGCGCCAGCCGCTCGCGGAGCCCGCGGCGCTCGCGGCTCGGGAGGGTGAGGATCGAGGCGTCGCCCGCGGCTGCGGAGACCAGGTGCTGCACGACCTCGAAGGAGTCGTCGGCGGTGGACAGGTCGAGCTGCCCCAGACCGGCCAGGCGCAGAGGCACGGCGAGACCCGAGGGCTCGCCGACGGCAGTCAGCCCGCGGCTCGGCACGACGAGCTGCTCGTGCGCGAGCCCCTCGAGGTCCTTGTCGCCGCCGTCGATCGTGAGCAGCGTCGCGCCGACTCGGCGGGCGTCGGCCAGGCGCTCGAGCAAGCCCTCGGTCGGGTCGTCGGGTGCGACGACGAACAGCGTCTCGCCGCGGCGCGCCGCCTCGATGCGGTCGAGCCCGTACGCGAGGTGCTCGGGTGCGCCCGGGGGAGGGGACCAGCGCACGAGCGTCGGCGAGAGCGTGGTGATGCCGGCGTAGCGCGCCTCGTCGTCGAGGTGCGCGGCGAGGTGCCACGGCTCGTGGGTCGGCGTACCGACGAGCAGCAGGCCGTCGCCGTGGTCGGTCGACCGGCGCAGGGAGCGCGCGAAGCCGCGGGTGCGGTCGACCCACCCCGTGCTCGAGAGCACCTCGCGCAGCGCCTGCGACATCGACTGGTCCACGGGGGCATCGTGCCGTACCGCGAGGTCGACTGGTTGGATCGACCCATGACCGAGAACTCCGCGCCGTCGCCGTACGACCTCCCCGACGTCTCCGACCTCGTGGTCGGCGTTCTCGGCGGAACGGGCGAGCAGGGCCGCGGCCTTGCCCACCGTCTCGCCGGTGTGGGGCAGCGCGTGGTGATCGGCTCCCGCTCGGCCGAGCGCGCGCAGGCGGCGGCCGACGAGCTCGGACGCGGGGTCACCGGCGCCGACAACGCCGGATGCGCCGCGGCGGCCGACCTCGTGATCGTCGCCGTGCCGTACGACGGCCACCGCGAGCTGCTCGAGTCGTTGAGCGCTGTGCTCGAGGGCAAGGTCGTGGTCGACTGCGTGAACCCGCTCGGCTTCGACAAGCAGGGCGCGTTCGGTCTCGCGGTCGAGGAGGGGTCGGCGGCGCAGCAGGCTGCCGCTGTGCTGCCGGGCTCGCGCGTGGTCGGCGCGTTCCACCACGTGTCGGCGGTGCTGCTGCTCGACGACGCGGTGGAGTCGATCGACACCGACGTGCTCGTGGTGGGCGACGACCGCGGCGCGACGGACCTCGTCCAGGCGCTCGCCGCTCGCATCACCGGCATGCGCGGCATCTACGCCGGCCGCCTGCGCAACGCCGGCCAGGTCGAGGCGATGACCGCGAACCTCATCAGCATGAACCGCCGCTACAAGTCGCACGCCGGCCTCCGCGTCACCGACGTCTGACCTTCCGGTCGTTCTGTTGAAGGTGCCGTGAGCCCCGCCATGTGAGGTCTGTGGCACTTTCAACGCGTACGGATCTGCGGCGCGTCGTCCACAGGGAGCACGATCGCGCAGGCACGGGTTCTGAGCGCACGCGCATCATCACGTGCATGACTCGGTCACCCATCGTGTGGCGGCACCTGCGGGACGTCGCGGACACGCAATCGGGCCTCGTGACCGCCGCGCAGCTAGCGGAGCTCGGTATCCGCACTGGTGTCACTTCACGACGCGTAGCTGGCGGGATGTGGACACGCGTGCTTCCCGGCGTCCATCTCGTCGACGGCGGCAATCCGAATCGCCTGCAGCGTGAGTACGCCGCCTACCTCTACGCCGGACCAGGCTCGCAAGTCACCGGGCTCACGGCGATGCGCCATCACGGCGTGCGGGCTGTGGATCTGCAATCGGCGCGTGTCGCAGGCCAGCCAGGCGTCGAGCCGGCGCACTTGCTGATTGAGAGCTCGCGGCGCCGTCTGTCTACGGGCTACGCTCGTATCGAACGCACGGGGCGGCTGCCGGAACCGGTGCGGGTAGCCGGCGTCCCGATGCCGCTATCCCCGGTCGCCCGGGCGGTCGCAGACGCCGTACGGCGGATGCGCAGTCCATCCGACGTGGACGCGATCGTGGCCGAAGTGGTCCGCCGCCAGCTGTGCACGATCGACAGCCTCAGGACCGAGTTGGAGCTCGGTCAGCGGCGTGGCAGCGGGTTGTTCCGCGACGCCCTGACAGCGGTGGAGGCCGGAGCGCGATCGGGTCCCGAAGTCGATCTCGTCCAGATCATGAAGACGGGCAAGATCCCCAACGTGGTCTTCAACGCACGCGTGCTCGGCGCTGACGGGCTCTACATCGGGACGCCCGACGCGTGGCTCGACGACGTCGGCGTCGCGGTCGAGGTGGACAGCCGTGAGCACCACGCGACAGACGACGGCTATGACCGGACGCTGCGCCGCAACGCTCGGTACGCCGCCGCCGGAATCATCGTCGTCCCGGTGCTCCCGTCGGATGAACGCAACCACCCGGCGACAGTGCTCAAGACCATCCAAGCCGCGCGCCAGGCAGCGTCCCAACGGCCACGTCCGGACGTGAGAGTCGTGAGCACGACCCACGCGGCTGCCCACCAGAGGGGCTGGCGCTACGGCGCCTGACTGATGCTGAAAGTGCCGTGGACCTCACCAGGTGAGGTCCACGGCACTTTCAACAGACCAATCGGTCAGGTGTAGGTGTGCTCGGGTGCGGGGTAGGCGCCGCTGACGACGTCGGCGGACCAGTCCTGGGCAGCCTGCGAGCAGCACGCCGTGCATGTCGGCGTACTTCTTCACGAACTTCGCGGTGCGTCCGGGCGTGAGGCCGGCCATGTCCTGCCACACGATGACCTGCGCGTCGGTGCCGGCGCCGGCGCCGATGCCGATGGTCGGGATCTCGAGCAACGGCGGTGACCTGCGCGGCGAGATCGGCCGGCACCACCTCGAGCACGACCGAGAACGCGCCGGCCGCCTGGAGCGCCTTGGCGTCCTGGAGCAGCCGTACGCCGTCCTCGCCGCGACCCTGCACGCGGTAGCCGCCGAAGGCGTGCACCGACTGCGGGGTGAGCCCGAGGTGCGCCATGACCGGGATGCCGGCCGACGCGAGCAGCTCGACCTGCGGCAGCACGCGCGCGCCGCCCTCGAGCTTCACGGCGTGGGCGCCGCACTCCTTCATGAAGCGTGCCGCCGTCTCGAGCGCCTGCTGCGGCGAGCCCTGGTAGGACCCGAACGGCAGGTCGGCCACGACCATCGCGCGCGACGACCCGCGCACGACACCGCGCACGAGCGGGACGAGCTCGTCGACCGTGACGGGGATCGGTGGAGTCGTGGCCGTAGACGACCATCGCGGCCGAGTCGCCGACGAGCAGCACGGGGATCCCGGCCTCGTCGAACACACCGGCGGTGAGGGCGTCGTACGCCGTGATCATCGGCCACTTCTCGCCGCGCGACTTGGCCTCGGCGAGGTCGCGCACGGAGACGCGTCGACCGGTGGGGGAGCCGCCGTACAGGGGCTCCGGGACGTGCGGGGACGTGCTGGTCATGAGACCTCCAACGACTCGAGTCCCCGAGGTGGGGTACCCGTTCGGGATCCATGGTGGCACGGACCGGCCTCCGCGCCCAGCACCCGGCGAGCGGCGAATATAGAAACGGTACGGTTGCGTTTCGTTATTGACGGAGTTAGGGTCGCCTGCGTCCGGTCGCGCCCACCCGGAGACGACGACCACCGCACCTGTCTGGAGCCCGACGATGGCCACCGATCGCCCCACCACCGGATCGGTGGACTCGCACGCGAGCACCGAGTCGCTCAACCCGCGCCGCTGGAAGATCCTCGCCGTGCTGGTCGTCGAGCCTGCTCGTCGTCATCCTCGACAACACGATCCTCAACGTCGCGCTCAAGACGATCCAGGAGGACCTCGGCGCCACGCAGAGCCAGCTGGTCTGGGCGATCAACGCCTACATCGCTGGTCTTCGCCGCGCTGCTGTTCACCTGGGGCGTGCTCGGCGACCGGTTCGGCCGCAAGCGCATCCTCATCATCGGCCTGGTGCTGTTCGGCGCTGGCCTCGGCGCTCTGCGCGTTCGCCACCAGCCCCGGCGCAGCTGATCGTCTTCCGCGGCGCTCATGGGCATCGGCGGCGCGTCGGTCCTGCCCGATCACGCTGTCGATCATCACGGTGATCTTCCCGCCGCAGGAGCGCGGCAAGGCGATCGGCTTCTGGGCGGCCGCGGTCGGCGGCGCCGTCGCGCTCGGGCCCGATGCTCGGCGGCCTCCTGCTCGAGCACCCGAGTGGTTCAACTGGCTGACCGGCAACGACTGGGGCTCGGTCTTCTTCATCAACGTGCCGATCGTCATCATCGGCATCATCGGCATCGTGCTGCTCGTCCCGGAGACGAAGAACCCGCACGACCCGGCAAGCTCGACCCGATCGGTCTCGTGCTCTCGATCGTCGGCCTGTTCGCTGCTCGTCTACGGCATCCAGGAAGCCGCGTCTGGCGGCTGAGGTCTCGCCGTACGTCTGGATCGTCGTCGCCGGCGTGCTGATCCTGATCGGCTTCTTCGCCTTCGAGCGCCGACGAGCAGCACCCCTCGCTCGACCTGTCGCTGTTCAAGATCCGGTCGTTCTCGGTGCCGCTGACCGGCGTCTCGCTCGCCGTTCGCCGCGATGCAGGGCATCGCTGCTGTTCCTCGCGTTCTACTACCAGATCGTGCGCGGCTGGTCGCCGCTGCAGAGCGGCCTGCTCACGCTGCCGTTCGCCGTCGGGCCAGCTGCTCGCCGCCCCGCGCAGCGCCAAGATGGTCAAGCGCTTCGGTGCCCGCAAGGTGATCTCGTTCGGCGTCTCGCTGGCGCGCCGATCGGCATGCTGCTCATCGCCACGCTGCCGGTCGACGCCCCGGTCTGGTACCTGATCGCTCATCGGCTTCATCTTCGGCTTCGGGCTGGGCAACACGATCGCGCCGTCCACGACGCGGATGACGCTGGCGACCCCGCCGGCGCGCTCCGGCTCCGGCTCGGCCGTGCAGAACACCGTGCGTCAGGTGGCCGCCGCGCTCGGCGTCGCGATCATCAGCTCGATCGTCGCGCGTCGTGTACGCCAACAACCTCACCCCGGTGCTCGAGAAGTCGGCGCTGCCGGCCGACCTGCAGGCGGCCGCGACCGACTCCATCGGGTCGACGTTCGGCGTCGCCGACGCGATCGACAAGGCCGGCACCGCGCCCGCGGGCGCCACGGACGCGCTGCGCCAGGCCGGCATCGACGCGTTCATGCCGTCGCTGCACACCGCCGGCTTCATCTCGCTCGGTCTGCTGCTCATCGCGCTCGTCGTCGTTCCTGACGCGGCTGCCGGCCAACGCCGAGGCCGTGGCCTGGGCCGGCGCCGGCGCGCCCGGCGGCGCGCCTTCGACGGCGCCCGGCACGGGCGTGGAGGGCGACGGCGCACCCGACGCCGCCCACCAGGTGCACGTGGTCGACGAGCACGGCGACGGTCTCGAGCACGTCGAGGAGGCCCCGCTCGAGCTCGCCGACGACGCGACCACCGGGAGCCTGGCCGCTCCCGAGCAGAAGTAGGGGTCGCGATGCTCGCCGCGCAGGGAGCCGGTGCGCACACCGTCGGGGTCGGCGATCCCGGCGGTCACGGTCCCGTCGGGGGACGCGGCCCGGGTCGACCGCGCGACGAGCGCGCCGACGCCGCGATCATGACCGCGACGCTCGATCTGCTCGCCGAGGTCGGTCCCACCGGGCTGTCCGTCGACGAGGTCGCCGCGCGCGCCGGAGTCAGCAAGACCACGATCTACCGGCGCTTCGCGACCAAGGACGACCTGTGGTGGCTGCGCTCGCCTCGCTCGAACAGTCGCTGCCGCGCGGCTCGCCGCGGACGGGCCCGTGCGCGACGCCCTGCGTGACGCTGGTGCACGGCCTGGTGGGCGCAGCACGCGACGCCCGTCGGGCCAGCTCTTCCCGCGCGTCCTCGCGCACGCGAAGAACAACCCGCGGATGTTCTGCTCGTTCTACGACACGGTGATCGAGCCGCGACGCGACCTCTACCGCGCGGTGCATCCGCCGAGGCATCGACCAGGGCGAGCTGCGCGCCGACACCGACGTCGAGCTGCTCGACCACGCTGATCATCGCGTCGAGCGTCTACACCCTGCAGGTCCGCTCGAGCGGCCGCGACCCCGCGCCGGGCGCCGAGCGCGGCTGACGTCGTCGACGCGATCCTCGCCGGGTTCGTCGCGCGCGGCTGAGCGCCGTACGCCGCTCGCCTAGGGCGCGGTCTCGCGCCAGCGGTTGGTGATCGGCAGCCGCCGGTCGCGGCCGAAGCCCTTGACCGAGATCTTGGTGCCCGGCGGGTACTGGCGCCGCTTGTACTCCGCGACGTCGGTGAGCCGCAGCACGCGCTCGACCAGTGCGCGGTCGAACCCGTCCGCCACCAGTTCGGCGGCGCCGCGGTCGTTCTCGACGTAGTCGTCGAGCAGGTCGTCGAGCACGTCGTAGTCGGGCAGCGAGTCGGTGTCGAGCTGGCCCGGGCGCAGCTCGGCCGACGGCGGCTTCTCGATGCTCGATCGGCGGGATCGGCGGGGTCTCGCCGCGCGCCTCGGCGTCCGCGTTGCGCCACCGGGCGAGCCGCCAGACGTCGACCTTGGGCACGTCCTTGATCGGCGCGAAGCCGCCGACCGCGTCGCCGTAGATCGTCGAGTAGCCGACCGAGAGCTCGCTCTTGTTGCCCGGTCGCGAGCACCAGGTGGCCCTCGGCGTTGCGAGATCGCCATCAGCGTGACGCCGCGCACCCGCGCCTGCAGGTTCTCCTCGGCGAGCCCGGTCAGCGACAGCTGCGCCTGGAACGCGTCGACCATCGGCGCGATCGGCACGGTGCGCACGTGCAGCCCGGTGCGCTCGGCGAGGTCGGCGGCGTCGCCCTGCGAGTGCTCGGAGGAGTAGGCGCTCGGCAGCGAGACGCCGTGCACGTTGCTCGGCGCCGAGCGCGTCGACCGCGATCGCCGCGACCACGCGCCGAGTCGATGCCGCCGGAGAGCCCGAGCATGACCGAGCGGAAGCCGTTCTTGCGCACGTAGTCGCGCAGCCCGGTCACGAGCGCCGCCCAGACCTCCGCGTCGTCGGAGAGCTCGCGGTGCGACCACCGCCGGCAGCGCGTCGTACGCCGGTCGCACGGCGCCGAGCTCGGCGCGACGCGCGGCTGGTGGCCGCATCGGCCGGCGGGGAGGTCGAGGTCGACGACGAGCAGCGCCTCGTCGAACTGCGGCGCGCGGGCGACGAGCTCGCCGTCGGCGTCGACGACGATCGAGTCGCCGTCGAAGACGAGCTCGTCCTGGCCGCCGACCATGTTCACGTACGCGAGCGCGCAGCCGGCCTCGCGGGCGCGCCGCGCGCACAGCTCGAGCCGCACGTCGTCCTTGTTGCGCTCGTACGGCGAGCCGTTGATCGACCAGCAGCAGCCCGGCGCCGGTGCCGCGCACCTCGGCGACCGGGCCGCCGTCCTGCCAGAGGTCCTCGCAGATCGCGAGCGCGACGTCGACGCCGTCGACGCGCACGACGGTCGTGCCCTCGCCCGGCACGAAGTAGCGGAACTCGTCGAAGACGCCGTAGTTGGGCAGGTGGTGCTTGGCGTAGCGCGCGACGACCCCGCCGCCGTGCAGGACGGCGGCGGCGTTCTGCGGCCCGCCGCGGGGCCGACCGAGCCGCTCGTCGGCCGTCGTCGGTGCGGTCGAGGTAGCCGACGACCACGACGGGCACGTCGCCGAGCCCCTCGGCCTCGAGGCGCGCGGCCAGGTCGGTCGAGCGCGGCGCGGCGACGCGTCCTGGAACGACGGGCGCAGCGCGAGGTCCTCGACCGGGTAGCCGGTGAGCACCATCTCGGGGAAGGCCACGAGCCGGGCGCCCGCGGCGACGGCGTCCGCGCGTGCGCTCGACGACCAGCGCGGCGTTGCCCACGAGGTCGCCGACGCACGGGTTGACCTGGGCCAGGGCGACACGCAGCTGAGGCACGGGCTCACCCTACTGACGGCAGGATGGGGCCATGAGCGGAGCCGACGTGGGCGGAGTGCTGCCGGTGCTGCGCGCCGCCGGCGAGGGCGAGCAGCTGCACGGAGCGGCCGGCGTCACCTACCTCGTGCGGCTGTCGGGTGCCGACACCGGCGGCGAGCTGGCGGTCGTCGACTGCGTGCTCGTCCCCGGCGCGGTCGGCGCAGCACCGCACACCCATCACGGCCACGTCGAGACCTTCCAGGTGGTCGGAGGAGAGGTGACGTTCACGGTCGGCAGCGACGACGTCGTGGTCGGCGACGACGGCTGGGTCAGCGTGCCGCGCGGAGTCCGCCACGCGTTCCGCAACGCGGGCGGCACCGACGCGCTGCTGCGGTGCGTGCTGACCCCGGCCGGCTACGAGGACTACTTCCGCGAGGTCGCCGAGCTGGTCGCGACCGGCGTCGAGCCGACCGCCGACGACCTCGCCGCGCTGCGTTCGCGCTTCCGTACGACGACCGGCTGAGCCCGCGCCGCGACGCGTCCCGGACGCGCGCTCGGGTCGGGGTCCCGCGCGCCGCCCGCCTAGGACAAGATGGGCGCCATGGACAAGCAGACCGAGTTCGTGCTGCGCACGATCGAGGAGCGCGACATCCGATTCGTGCGGCTCTGGTTCACCGACGTGCTCGGCATGCTCAAGTCGGTGGCGATCGCCCCGGCCGAGCTCGAGGGCGCGTTCGCCGAGGGCATCGGCTTCGACGGCTCGGCGATCGAGGGCTTCGCCCGCGTGTCCGAGTCCGACATGCTCGCCAAGCCCGACCCGAGCACCTTCCAGGTGCTGCCGTGGCGCGGCGAGAGCCCCGGCACCGGCCGCATGTTCTGCGACATCCTCATGCCCGACGGCAGCCCGTCGTACGCCGACCCGCGCCACGTGCTCAAGCGCGCGCTCGCCAAGGCCGCCGACCTCGGCTTCACCTTCTACACGCACCCCGAGATCGAGTTCTTCCTGCTCGAGCAGGGCTGCGACGAAGGGCGAGGTGCCGGTGCCGATCGACGACGTCGGCTACTTCGACCACAGCCCGCACCGGCATCGGCTACGACTTCCGCCGCCAGGCGATCACGATGCTCGAGGCGATGGGCATCTCGGTGGAGTTCAGCCACCACGAGGGCGCGCCCGGCCAGCAGGAGATCGACCTGCGCTACGCCGACGCGCTCACCACCGCCGACAACATCATGACCTTCCGCCTCGTGGTCAAGGAGGTCGCGCTCGAGCAGGGCGTGTACGCCTCCTTCATGCCCAAGCCGTTCGCCGAGCACCCCGGCTCGGGCATGCACACGCACCTGTCGCTGTTCGAGGGCGACCGCAACGCGTTCCACGAGCCGGGCGCGGAGTACCAGCTGTCGAAGGTCGGACGCAGCTTCATCGCCGGCCTGCTGCAGCACTCGCCCGAGATCACCGCGGTCACCAACCAGTGGGTCAACTCCTACAAGCGGCTCGGCGGCGGCGGCGAGGCGCCGGCGTACGTCTGCTGGGGCCACAACAACCGCTCGGCGCTCGTGCGCGTGCCGATGTACAAGCCCGGCAAGGGCAACTCGACGCGCATCGAGTTCCGCTCGATCGACACCGCGGCCAACCCGTACCTCGCGTTCGCGGTGATGCTCGCGGCCGGGCTCAAGGGCATCGAGGAGGGCTACGAGCTGCCGCCGGGCGCCGAGGACGACGTGTGGTCGCTCACCGAGTCCGAGCGCCGCGCGCTGGGCATCGAGCCGCTGCCGAGCTCGCTCGGCCAGGCCGTCGCAGGTCATGGAGCGCAGCGAGCTCGTGGCCGAGACCCTCGGCGAGCACGTCTTCGACTTCTTCCTGCGCAACAAGCGCGCGGAGTGGGCGGAGTACCGCCGCCAGGTCACGCCGTTCGAGCTCGCGCGCTACCTCCCGGTGCTGTGAGCGCCGCGACCGCACCGGTGCGGCTGCTCGTCGTCCAGAGCGACCCCACCGATCCTCCGGCGCTGCTCGGCGAGTGGTGGCGAGGAGACGGGCGTCGAGCTCGTCGAGATCCGGGCCGACGCAGGGCGAGCCGGTCCCCGTCCGAGCTGCCCGACGACGTCGACGGCCTCGTGGTGCTCGGCGGCGCCATGGCGGCGTGGGAGGACGACGTCGCGCCGTGGCTGCCGGCCACGCGGGCGCTCCTCGTCGACGGCGTGCGCTCCGGGCGCCCGGTCCTCGGCGTGTGCCTCGGCGGCCAGCTCATGTCGCTGGCTCTCGGCGGCGCGGTCGAGCGCACGCCCACGCCGGAGGTCGGCGTCAGCGAGCTCGACGCTGCTGCCCGACGCGGCGGACGACCGGTTGTTCTCGGTGCTGCCGCCGAACGCCGCCGGTCGCGCAGTACCACGGCGACGCGATCACGGCGCTGCCCGCCGGCGCCGTGCTGCTGGCCTCGACGCCGGACTGCGCGCACCAGGCCTACCGCCTCGGCGAGCGCGCCTGGGCGGTGCAGTTCCACCCCGAGGTCGACGCCGACATCGTCGAGTCGTGGACCGACGACGACCCCGCGCCGGTGCAGCGCTGCGGCCTCGAGCCGGACGCGGTCGTGGCCGGCCTGCGCGAGCGCGGGCCGGAGATGGTGCGAGGTCTGGCGCCCGTTCGCGCACGCCTTCGCCGACGTCGTCCGCGAGCACGCCGCAGCGCTGACATGGCGGTCGACGGGGCACCGGAGGCGACGGTCGGGCAGCCTGCAGGGCCGCCTCGCCCGGCTGGGCTTCGCCGACTCGGCGCGCGCCGTCCGCCTGCTCAGCGACCCCGGCCTCGTCGCCCTCGGCGTCGACGCTGTCGACGACCTCGGCGCTCGCGCCGGACCCCGACCTCGCCCTGACCGCGCTCTCGCGCATCGCCGACTCCGGCGAGCGGGGCGCGCGCGCTCGTCGCCGCGCTCGACACGGATCGCCGCGCTGCGCGCCCGCGTGTACGCCGTGCTCGGCACGTCGGTCGCGCTCGGCGACCACCTCGTGCGCCACCCCGACGACTGGCGGGTGCTGGTCGTCGACGACGGACCCGGCAGCGCGGCGCCTACGGACGAGACCGAGCCCGACGTGGTCCCCGGGATGACGACGACCCCGGCAGCCTCGTGCTGGCGGACGCGGCGGCGGTGCGCGCCGAGCTGCTGACCGCGGTCGGGGCCGACCCGCGCGGCGATGCGCCGACGGCATCGGCGTACGACGACGGCGCGCTCGACGCGCTGCGCGCCGCCTACCGCCGACGTCAGCTCGCACATCGCCGGCGCCGACATCGCCGACGGCGACGCCGTTCCCGCGCGTCGCGGCCGCACTGTCCGACCTCGCCGACGCCACGCTCGAGGCCGCGCTCGCCATCGCGCGCGCCGAGCACCCTGACGACGCGCTGCGCTGCCGGCTCGCGGTCGTCGCGATGGGCAAGTGCGGCGGCCGCGAGCTCAACTACATCTCCGACGTCGACGTCGCTGTTCGTCGCCGAGCCGCGTCGACGGCGTCGAGGAGATCGAGGCCGCTGCAGCCGGCCACCCGCCTCGCGCAGACGCTGATGCGCGCGTGCGTCGACGCCGACGGCCGAGGGCACGATCTGGGAGGTCGACCCCAACCTGCGGCCGGAGGGCAAGCAGGGCGCGCTGGTGCGCACCCTCGCCTCCTACGACGGCTACTACCAGCGCTGGGCGTCGACCTGGGAGTTCCAGGCGCTGCTCAAGGCGCGGCCCGCCGCCGGCGACCTCGACCTCGGCGCGCGCTTCGTCGAGCTCGTCACGCCGATGGTGTGGGCGGCGGCCGACCGGCCGAACTTCGTCGAGGACGTGCAGGCCATGCGCCGCCGCGTCGAGCAGAACGTGCCGGTCAAGGACGCCGACCGCCAGCTCAAGCTCGGGGCCGGCGGCCTGCGCGACGTCGAGTTCAGCGTGCAGCTGCTGCAGCTCGTGCACGGCCGCAGCGACGTGATGCTGCACAGCGCGACCACGCTCGACGCGCTCGAGTCGCTCGCCACGTGGGGGTACGTCGGGCGCGAGGACGCCAGCGCTCTGAGCACGTCGTACGCGCTTCCTGCGCACGCTCGAGCACCGCATGCAGCTGCACCGGCTGCGCCGCACCCACGTCGTCCCGGACGCGCGACGACGACCTGCGCCGCATCGCGCGCTCGATGGGCATGCGCAGCGACCCGGTCGCCGAGCTCACCGACGCGCTGCGCCGGCACCGCCGCGAGGTGCGCCGGCTGCACGAGAAGCTGTTCTACCGGCCGCTGCTCAACGCGGTGGCGCGGCTCGACGCCGGCGAGGCGCGGCTCACGCCCGAGGCGGCGCGGCAGCGGCTCGAGGCGCTCGGCTACACCGACCCCGCAGGGGCGCTGCGCCACCTCGAGGCGCTCACCTCCGGCGTCACGCGGCGCGCCGCGATCCAGCGCACCCTGCTGCCGGTGATGCTCGGCTGGTTCGCCGGCGCACCCGACCCCGACGCCGGCCTGCTCGCGTTCCGTCGCATGAGCGACGCGCTCGGCTCGACGCCGTGGTACCTGCGGCTGCTGCGCGACGAGTCGCTCGCCGCGCAGCGCCTCGCGCGCGTGCTCGCCTCGAGCCGGTACGCCGCCGACCTGCTGCTGCGCGCGCCCGAGGCGCGTCACGATGCTCGCCGACGACGACGAGCTCGAGCCGCGCGCGCGCGAGGCGCTCGTCGCGCGAGGCGCTCGCCGCGGCCCGGCGCCACGACGACCCGGAGGTGGCGGTCGCCGCGGTGCGCGCGCTGCGCCGCCGCGAGCTGTTCCGCACCGCGGTCGCCGAGCTGCTCGGCGTGGCCGAGGTCGACGAGGCGGGCGTCGCGCTCTCGGCGATCGCGGCGGCGACCGTCACCGGCGCGCTCGAGATCGCCGTGCGCGCCGTGGAGGCGCGAGCGGGGCAGCGCCGCTGCCGACGCGGATGCTCGTCGTGGCGATGGGCCGCTTCGGCGGCGGCGAGCTCGGCTTCGCCAGCGACGCCGACGTGCATGTTCGTGCACGACCCGCTGCCCGGCGCCGACGAGCGCGAGGCGCACGAGGCGGCGCTCGCCGTCGCCGACGAGCTGCGCCGGCTGCTCATGCTGCCCGACGCCCGACCCGCCGCTCGAGATCGACGCCGACCTGCGGCCCGAGGGCCGCAACGGTCCGCTGGTGCGCACGCTCGCGTCGTACGCCGCCTACTACGAGCGCTGGTCGTCGGCCTGGGAGGCGCAGGCGCTGCTGCGCGCCGAGCCGGTCGCCGGCGACGCCGACGCTCGGTGCGCGCGTTCGTCGAGCTCATCGACCCGCTGCGCTACCCCGAGGGCGGCATCACCGAGACCGCCGTGCGCGAGATCCGACGGCTCAAGGCGCGGATGGAGGCCGAGCGGCTGCCCGCGCGGCGCCGACCCCGGGCTGCACACCAAGCTCGGTCGCGGCGGCCTCTCCGACGTCGAGTGGGTCGCGCAGCTGCTGCAGCTGCAGCACGGGCACGAGGCTGCCCGGACTGCGGACGACCCGCACCGCTGCCCGCGCTCGGCCGCGGCGGTCGACGCGGGGCTGCTCGACGCCGAGGACGCCGAGCACCTCGTCGCGGCGTGGCGCATCGCCACCCGGGTGCGCGACGCCGTCATGCTGGTGACGCGGCACGGCGAGCGACATGGTGCCGACCGACGCGCGCGACCTCGCCGCCGTGTCCCAGGTGCTCGGATACCCTCCGGGCGAGAGCGGAGCGCTGCTGGACGACTACCGTCGGATCACGCGTCGGGCACGAGGGGTCGTGGAGAGGGTGTTCTACGCGTGAGCGACGGACGCGACGCCGGTCGGACGCTCGCGCGTGAAGCCGCGCGTGGGCGTGCGCGACGTGCTCGCCGTCCGCGAGTTCCGGGGTCTGGTCCTCGCCCAGGTGACGAGCGAGGCCGGCGACCAGATCGCCCGCGTCGCGCTCGCCCTGCTCGTGCTCGCCGACACCGGCTCCGCGCTGCTCGCCGCCGCCACCTTCGCCGTCTCGTTCGTGCCCGACGTTCCTCGGCGCCGCTCTGCTCGGCCCGCTCGCCGACCGGTTCTCCGCCGCAGTCGCTCATGCTGCGTCGCCGACGTCGCGCGGGCGATCGTCGATCGGCGTGCTCGCGCTCGCCGCCGGCGCCGACGCTGCCGCTGTGGGTGCTGTTCGTCCTGCTGTTCGTCGCCGAGCTGTTCACCCCGCTGTTCGAGTCGGCGCGCGCGGCGTCCGATCCCGGACATCCTCGAGACGCCCGCAGCTCGTCACGGTCGGCACCGGGCTCACGCGCTCGCTGCACCTCGCCAACCAGGCGATCGGCCTGGTGCTCGGCGGCGTCGTCGTCCAGCTCACGGCTCGCAGGCAGCGCTCGTTCGTCGACGCGATCTCGTTCCTGCTGTCGTTCGCGCTCGTCGTCGTTCTGCATGAAGCCGCGCCCGCGACGCTCGAGTCGACCCAGTCGCTCGGCGACTCTGGTCGCCGACCTCGCGCGAGGGCTGGTCGCTGCTCATGGCCGACCGGTCGCGGCGCGCGCTCGTGCTGCTCGGCTGGGCGCATGGCGGCCTCGCTCGTGGCGCCCGAGGCGGTGGCGCTCGCCTACGTCCGCGACCAGGGCGAGCCCGACGCCTGGGGCGGCGTGCTCATGGCGTCGGTCATCACCGGTGCCGCGCTCGGCTCGGTCTCGTCGGACGCCGTCCGCCCGCGCGAGCAGCTCGACCTGCTGCTGCCGCTCGCCATCGCGGTGTGCCTGCCGCTGCTGGTGACCGGCATCGAGCCGCCGACGTGGATCCTGGTCGTGCTCTGGACCCTCTCGGGCGCGGCGCAGGCGTTCCTCGTGCCCGGTGATGTCGTTCACGACGCTGCTCACGCCGAACGAGCACCGCGGTCGCGTCATCGGCATCGCGAGCGCCGGGTTCGCCGCCGCTCACGGCCCTCGGCTACCTCGTCGCCGGCTTCATCGCCGACGCGCACCAGCCCCGCGTTCGCGGTCACCGTGATGGCGGTGCTCGGCCTGGTGATCGTGTCGGTCGCGCTTCTGGGTGCTGGCCGGCGGCGCAGCTGCGGGCCGACGTCCGCGAGCTCGAGGCCGCCGGGCACTGAGGCCCGCCGCCTGGTGTCAGGCGCGCGAGCGGGAGAGCCAGGCGCGCGGGCCGATCACGATGCGCGGCTGAGCCGACGGCGACATCCAGCGCAGCAGCCCTCGCATCACCGAGCGCGGCACCGAGACGCACCCGACCGTCGTGCGGTCGCCGTACGCGTGCAGGAAGATCCCGGAGCCCCGGCCGATGACGGGGTTCGGCCGGTTGAAGTCGACGACGGCGGCGTAGGCGTACTGCGACCCCATGTACGCGAGGTGCTCCGAGGAGTTGTAGCCGCTCGTGCGCCGTGCGAAGCCGCCCGCGCTGCCGAGCCGCATCTGGTTGTAGTACGCCGAGCGGCGGTCCTGCACCCACCAGTGGTCGCCGTTGAGCGCCGTGTACGGCATCGCGGTGCCGGGATCGGCTCGTCGCCCGAACGTCTCGGTCATGCGGAACTGGCCGGCCGGGGTGGTGCCCGTGCCCTGGCGGCGCTTCGCTGCCGGCACGAGACCGCCGTAGCCGAGGCGCGCCGGCGTGCTGCCGAGCTTGCGCCACCCTGTGGCCGTCCGCGTCCACCAGCTGAGCGTGCCGCTCGTGCTGCTCCACCGGGCCGCGCGCACGAGCACGATCTGCCTCACCGTCGCGGGGATGCGCCCGGTGTAGCGCCGCGCACCCGGCACCGCAGGTGCGTACGCCGAGGCGCTCACGCGGCCCGCGAGGCTCACGCCGGGGCTCGCGGTGCTGGCTGCGGCGACGGCGCGGACGGAGGCCGGAGCCGCTACGGCGGACGACGGCACGAGCGGCAGCGCGACGGCTGTCGCCAGCACCGCGACGGCGGCGGGCAGCGTGCGACGGGTGCGGCTCACCCGCCCACGGTACGTCGCGACGCGGCGGATCGGCGTACGCCGGACCGGTGAGCGGTCGGTCGCGCCGGAGGGCTCAGGCGTCGACGGGCACCGAGGCGCGGCGGGGCGTCGCCGGCAGGCGCAGCAGGCGCGGTCGCAGCGCCAGCACGGTGCCGACGGTGAGCCCGGCGAGCACGATGACCTGCCACCACGCCCACGCGGTTCCGTGCGCGGCGTCCGATATCGCGAGCACGACCGCGAGGAGGCCGACGGCGTTCACGAGGGTGACGAACCCGTGCATCGCCTGCTGGTGGGTGCGCAGCAGGATGTCGAGGAAGAACACCGTGAGGAACACGGCGAGCAGCGACAGCACCACGACGGGATCGTCGAAGGCCCTCCACAGCGCGACGACGGACGCGACGCCGGCGACCGTCTGCACGGGCTCGATCGGACCGCCGAGCAGGTAGAGCGCGAGGAAGGCGAGCACGACGACCACCGCCGGCAGCAGCCAGTCCCAGCCCCAGACCGCCACCACCGTCGCGGCGAGGTAGCAGATCACCAGCGTGCTGAACACGGCGTCGAGCAGGGTGCGGGGCACCGCGACGAGGTACCAGCGGTCGAGCGTGTTCTGCGCCGACTCGGCGACGCTGGCGACCACGAGCATCGAGGCGCCGGCGTAGAGCAGCCACGGCACCTCGGTGCGCGCGGCGACGGTCTCCCACTCGAGCGCCACCACGGCGATCACGGCGAGCGGGGCGAGGATCGTGAGCACGTGCGCGGTGAGCACCCAGGTCGCGGTGCGCGCAGGCAGGTCGATCTCGGCGCGCATCGCGCGCCACGGCGCGGGGGTGCTCATGACTTCGGCGTACGCCGGAACAGCGAGCGGATCATGCCTCCCGCGTTGCGGGTCGCGCCTGCCATGCCGCCGACACCGGCGGCCTCCATCTGCTCGCGTACGACGGCGGCGGTGACGCGGTCGTAGCCGTTCTGCTCGGCGTAGTCCTCGAGGTTGCCCACGGCGAACTTGCGCACGAAGCCGGGTGCCTTGGCGACCATGGCGACGGCCTCGTCGTCCCACTCCATGCTGACCTTGAGCCCGGCCTTCGCGGCCGCGTCGGAGCTGGTCGGCGATGCCTCGCGCGCGGCCGCCTTCTGCTCGCGCGCCTGCTTGCGGGCCCAGTAGTCGGACTCGGCGGTGCGCGTCGCCTCGTAGAGACCCTTGACGTCCGGTGCGGCGGCGAGGATCGAGACCAGGTTGTTCGCCCAGCGCGCCGGGACGATGACGAACATCTCGCTGGGCCGCAGCTTGTTGGCCATCCGGCCGCCGAAGTCGCCGGTGGTGATGATGACGTTGTCGTCGTACCACGGGGTCACGAACGCATCGGTGCAGAACGACGACCCGGCAGCCGACCCCGGGGGAGTGCCGTCGACCACCGAGCGGGCGGCCGCGATCTGGCCGGCCCACACGGGCTCGGCCACGACGACGATCCACTCGACGGGCGCGCCCGCGGGCACGGCCTCGAGCGGTGCAGCGCCGATGCCGCGCACCGCGTCGCGCGGCAGCCGGAACTCGCCGCTGTTGACGGCGAGCCCGGCCTCGAGCGTGTAGGCCGGGATGAAGACCGGCAGCAGCTTGCCCGTGGTCATGAGCTCGTCGCCCTCGGCGAACCCGAGCAGGAACTCGCCGTGCGAGCAGTCGTGGCGGGTCGCGTCCATGTGGACGGCGCGCTGCTCGTCGCGCGCGATGCGCAGGATCCCGCAGGCGTCGACCCGCGGGCTCAGGGCGTAGGCCGGGTGGATCTCGTCGCGGAACATCGTGACGGCGACGGCGCTGCCGCGGATCTTGCCCTCGAGGGCCGCGCAGATGCCGGCGACGTCGAGCTCCGCGGCGGCGGTCTCGCTCGCGCTCACGCTGGGCTGGGTCATCACGGCTCCGCTTCGTCGGACGTGCTCCGACCCTAGGACCGTTCCGCCCAGCGGGCCACCGTTCCGGCGGCGCGGGTCAGCCGAGGTAGGCGACCACGCGCTCGGCGTCTGCGTCGAGGCCGCGCGCGTCGCTCGCCGCGATCTGCACGCCCGGCAGCGGGTCACGGGTCAGCCGGCCCGCTGCGAGCCCCCAGGTGGCGACGGCCCGCCCGCCGACCAGCGCCACCGGCCGGAAGATCCCGTTGCTGGTCACGACCCCGGGTTCGAGGTCGCCGAGCACCCAGCGCCGGTCGGGCCAGCCGTGCAGCACCGGGTCGAAGGCGCCCAGCAGCGTCGGCGCCGGCAGGTCGTCGGCGTCCCGCTCTGCGCTCGTCAGGCGCACGAGGCCGCCGGGCAGCTCGGTCAGCGACCCGGCGATGCGGGCGAGGCCGCGACGGGCTGCGCCCAGGGTGATGCCGGCCCAGGCGGCGAGGTCGCGCTCGCCGGCCGGGCCGTGGCCGACGAGGTAGCGGCGCGCGAGCTCGCCGAGCGCGACCTCGGGATCCACGGGCGGTCGTGGACCCAGCCAGTCCTCGACGTGCACGAACGCCTGCTCGGCGTCGACCACGGGGCCGCGCAGGCAGACACCCCGGAACGACGCGAGGCCGAGCACGTGCACGAGCGCCTGCCGCGCGGTCGGCACGCCGGCAGCGTCGAGCCGGGCCCGCAGCTGGTCGCGCGTGAGCGGGCCGTCCTCGCGCAGCGCCGTCTCGATCGTGCGTACGCCGGTCTCCGCCTGCTCGGGCGACACGCCCTCCTGGTGCAGGCGCCGACGGTTGGACGTGAGCAGCTGCGGCGTGGTGAGCGCGTGCAGCCACGCGTGGTCGTCGGCCCGGACCAGGTGCAGGGTGCCGCGGCAGAGCCAGTCGACGACGAGCGTGCGGTCGACAGTGAGCGCCCGCTCGACCTCGGCGGCCGAGGCCGCGTGCGACCTGGCGCGCACCGCGAGACGGAACCCGCGCGGATCCTGCGCCTGCACGGCGAGCAGCCGCTCGACGACGCCGAGCGGGTCGGCGGCGCGCTCACCCGTGAGCAGCTGCGACCGGAACCGCTCGCGGGCGACCGCCGGGGTCACGGCGTCGCCCTCGGTCCTCGTCCGCTCCGTCACGCCGCCGACCCTAGGCCCGCGGTGCGACGGTCCATGCCGAGATGTGTGCCCAGCGGAGGACGGCGCCGCCGCTGGGCACACATCTGCGGGTCAGGCGGGCATGCCGGCCATGAGGGCGTCGAGGTGGTGGCGGATCTGGAGGGCGACCGCCGCGCCCTCGCCGACGGCGCTCGCGAGCTGCTTGGTCGAGCCTGCGCGCACGTCGCCCGCCGCGAAGACGCCGGGAACGGAGGTCTCCATCATCCGGTCGGTCACCACGAAGCCGCGCTCGTCGAGCGCGACCAGCCCGTCGAGCCAGCCGGTGTTCGGGTCGAGGCCGACGAAGACGAAGGCCGCATCGGCGGGGTGCTCCACCGTCGCGCCGTCATCGCCGGTGAGCGACACCGAGGCGAGCTTGCCGTCGTCGCGCGCGGTGAAGCGGTCGACGGCGGTGCCGGTGAGCACGCTCATCCGCGGATGCTCCATCACCTTGTCCTGCAGCAGCCGCGAGGCCACCGGCCTCGCGCTGCGCTCGACGATGGTGACGTGCTTCGCGAACTGGGTGAGGAAGAGCCCCTCCTCGAAGCCCGAGTTGCCGCCGCCGATCACCACGACCTCGTCGGCGTCGCGGTAGAAGGGCCCGTCGCAGGTGGCGCAGAAGTGCACGCCCGCGCCGATCAGGTCGCCCTCGCCCTCGGCACCGGTACGCCGGTAGGTCGAGCCCGTGGCGATGAGCACGGCACCGGCGTCGAGGGTCTGGCCGGTGGACGTCGTGACGCGCGTGCGCCCGTCGCTCGACTCGATCCCGGTGACGCCGACGGCGGGCAGCATCTCGACGCCGTACCGCGCAGCCTGCTGGGCGAACCGGTCGGCCAGGTCGGCGCCGCCGATGCCCTCGGGGAAGCCGGGGTAGTTGTCGAGGCGCTCGGTCACGGCGGCCTGGCCGCCGAGGGCGGAGCGCTCGATCACGATGGTGCGCAGGTTCTCGCGCGCGGCGTAGATCGCCGTGGTGAGGCCGGTGGGACCGCCGCCGACGATGACCAGGTCGTAGGACGAATCGGCCGCGTCGCGGCGCAGGCCGAGCTTGTCGGCGAGCTCCTCGTTCGAGGGCTCCGCGAGGTGGCTGCCGTCGGCGAAGACGATCGTGGGGATGATGCGCTTGCCGTCGTTGTAGCGCTCCACCGTCGCGTTCTCCTCGGGGTGCACCTCGAGGTCGACGTAGTGGAACGGGATGCGCTGCTCGGCGAGGAACGCCTTGCTGCGTCGGCAGTCCGGGCACCAGGCGGCGCCGTAGAGCGTGAGGTCGGTGGCCGGCGTGGCGGAGGAGGTCATGCGCCGACGCTAGGGCACGACGGGGCGCCTGGCCCCCGGCGCAGGATTACCGAACGCTGAACACGGGACCGGGTCGCCGCGTCAGGAACGGGGCCGCTTCTTCTCGGGGTCGTAGAGGCCCCAGGGCATCACGGTGGCGGGGGAGCCGTCGACCTCGACGACCAGCCCGTCGACCGCGTGCTCCCGCTCGAGGATCGCGCCGCCGATGTTGCCGAACAGCGGCGAGTCCGAGCCGGTGCGCCACGTGCCGATGCGGACGCCGTCGAGCAGCACCGGAGCCACCGAGTCCGGCATGTCGCCGGCGAAGTGCAGCGTCCGGTAGACGTGGCGGCCCTCGGCGATGGTGGCGGCGAGCGCGTCGCGGCCGACGAAGTCGCCCGAGTCGAGCTTGATGAAGCGGTCGAGCCCGATGTCGACGGGGTTGGTCTCGCCGCCGTCGTAGTCGACGCCGTTGAGCACGAAGCCCGCCTCGACGCGCAGGCGGTAGACGGCGTGGACGCCGAACGGCGTGACACCTGCCTCGATGAGGGCGGCGTACAGCGTGGCGATCTCGTCCGGGTGGGAGAAGAACTCGTAGCCGAGCTCGCCGGAGTAGCCAGTGCGGGCGAGGAGCCCGCGTGCCCCGCCGAGGGTGATCTCGTCGGTGAGGAAGCGGAAGTACCGCAGGCCCGAGATGTCCGTGTCGGTCAACGACTGGACGACCTCGCGCGAGCGAGGGCCCTGGATGGCCACGTGCGGCATCTGGCGCGTGACGTTGGTGATCGTGACGTCGAAGCCGCCGAGGTGCTCGGCCCAGTAGTCGGCGTACCCCTCGCCGTTCATCATCACGAGCACGTGGTCCGGCGCGACGACGTAGACGGTGCCCTCGTCGAGCATCGTGCCGTCGGGGTTCATGAACGGGCCGTAGCGCACCTGCCCCGGCTCGAGCGAGGCGATGTCGTTGGTGTTGACGTGGTTGGCCGCCGCGAGCGCGTCGGGGCCGCGGAACTCCCACTTGACCAGGGCCGAGACGTCCCAGACGCCGACGTCCTCGCGCACCGCGCGGTGCTCCGCCGGCCAGTCGCCGAAGCCCTGGTTCCAGAACCAGCCGCCGTCCTCCTTGAACGTGCCGCCCATCGCGGCGATCGTCTCGTGCAGGGCGGTCTTGGACGACTCGGGCATCGCTGCGGGGCCTCTCCGGCTCGGCGCCGTCGGGGTCGACGAGCGTGCGCAGACGCTAGCAGCGCTCCCCGGACCGCTCGGCGCGGTCCGGGAAGAACGTCGAGGGTGCTGCTCAGCCGTGCGAGCGGAGGATCATCCGCATCATCTTCAGGCTCACCGCGGAGAACCGCACCGCCTGCACGGGCAGGCTGCTGCGCTGGCGGATCGTGCGCGCGGTGGGCATCGGTGCGGTGGAGCCGCTCAGGTCGTCCGGGACGCCCGCGGGTACGGCGGGCTCCTCGGTCGGCCTCGGGCGTCGGCGGGCGCCGGGTCCGGGCGGGTGTCGGTGCTCATGCTGACCTCGGTGGTGTCGTCGGGGTCGGGGGCGTCATTCGGGGATCAACGACCAGCCGGGCTTGCCCTTGGCCTTGTAGATGAACATGTGGTGGAGCAGGTGCTTCATCCAGTGCGCCGGCCAGGCCGATCTCGCCGGTGGTCTCGGTCGAGGCTGCGGCCGTGCCGGGGAACCGCTCGTAGTCCGGGACGACGGGGTACATCGTCATCGACGCGGCCGTGCCCTTGCGGAAGCCGGCACCGGCGGAGGCGACGCAGGCCGCGCCCATCTCCGACATCGAGGCCTTGTGCGTGGGCGTCGGTCGTCCCGGCCTTGATCATGTCGGCGATGCTGCTGGCCACCGCGCGACCCATGAGCCCGGACGGCATGCCGGTGCGCGGGGGAGCGGGCGTGATGACGGTGCCGCGCGGGCTGGTGCGGGGCACGGAGATCTGGTGCGGCGGCGCGAACGCGATGCCGATGCCGAAGACGTTGCCGTGGCGCGGGCTGACGTAGGTGCTCGGCCAGTCCTTCGCCTTCCACTCCGCGTACGGCTTGGCCGTGTAGTCGGCGTCGACCTTGAGGAAGCCGCTGGGGGCGAACATCTCGGAGGTGATGTCGGTGCCGTCGCGGTCGAAGGCCTGCAGGTCCTGCCCGCGGAAGGGCGGCAGCAGCATGGCGAAGTCGAAGTCGAGCGTGGCCTCGTCGCCGTCGAGCGTCTCGTAGAAGATCCGACCCTCCTCGATCTTCTGCACGTGCGCGCGGGTGATCGAGAGCACGCCGCGCTCCTTGAACAGCGACTCGGTCCAGAGCTGGCTGCTGGTGACGAAGCCGTTCTGCTCGAAGGTCAGGCCGCCGACGCCGAAGTCGCCGAGGTCGTACTCGTTGGTGAGGTAGACGATCGTGGCGCAGGTCGCGCAGCCCGCGCGATGCGCAGCTCGTGCTCGACGTTGAAGGTGTACTCGAACGCCGCGCCCTCGCAGGTGCAGGTGCCGTGGCCGACGCCGATGACCAGGCGTCTGGTGCTCGCCGCGCTGCAGCTTGGCGATGACCTCGTCGAGCTTCGCGGCGGCCTCCTCGGCGTGGCCGAAGGTGCACACCGACGACGTGTGGCCGTCCGGCCCGAGGCCGGGCGTCGCGCCGAAGTTGAGCTTGGGGCCGGTCGCGTTGATGACGTAGTCGTACTCGAGCTGCTCGGTCTCGCCCGTGCGCTGCGGGCGAGGTGTGCTCGATGTCGACGTACGGCTCGCGGCCGTCGGCGTCGCCCTCGGGGTGGAGCGCCACGGCCTTGGCCTGGCGGAACACGATGCCCTTCTTGGCGTAGACCGGGGCGAGGGGGAAGGTCACCTGCTCGGCGCTCATCCGCCCGACGCCGACCCAGATGTTGGAGGGGATCCAGTTCCACTGCGAGTTGGGCGACACCACGACCACCTCGTGCTGGCGGTCGAGCATCTTGCGCAGGTGCAGCGCTGCGGTGTGGCCGGAGATGCCGGCCCCCAGTACGACGACGCGTGCCATGTGTCCTCCGGGTCTCGGATCGGATGCTCCGACCATACCCCTAGGGGTATCTGATGAGGACAGCCTTACTCCCGCGCAGGTCCGGAAGCGTCCGGGCCGAGCTCCGTTCGCCCGGTGCCCCCGGAAGGCCGCGACCGTCCATTCGCGGTCAAGTCCACGGCGTGAGCGCGCCGATGCCTACTCCGCAGGGGAGGAGGTGCCGATGACGGTTGTGGAGCGACGGCGGGAGCCGGGCAGCATCGACAGGCTGTCCGCGTCGGTGCCGGACGTGTTCCGCCTCGTGCTCGAGCAGTTCGCCACGGCACTGTGCCTGGTCGATCTGGAGGGTCGGTTCTTGACCGTCAACCCGGCCGCCTGCGCCTTGTTCGGGCGCTCGCGCGAGGACCTGCTGAGCACCACGTGGCACGAGTTGACCCACCCTGACGACCTGGACGCCGACCTCGCCATGATGCGGCGCGTCGTGTCCGGAGAGCTCGACACGTATCGGTTGGCCAAGCGCTACGTGCAGCCCGACGGCGTGGTCGTGCACGGACACCTGACCGTCACAGGAGTCCGAGACCCGGCAGGCGGGCTGGTGTGCTTCGCGTCGCAGATCCTCGACGTGACCGGCGCAACCCTGTCCCAGGAGGCGGCCCGGATCGCCCAGGCCCAGCTCCGCGGTGTGATCGACAGCCAACTCGACCCCTGGGTGCTCATGACTGCCGTCCGGGACGGCTCCGGCACCATCTGCGACTTCCGATACCGGGACGCCAACGCCGCCGCGTGCACAGCCAATGGGCTCGAGCGCGAGGTCCTGCTCCAGCGCACGCTCCTGGAGCTGTTCCCTGAGCATGAGGAGTCGGGCCTCCTGGCCATGTACGCACACGTGGTCACCACGGGTGAACCCCTCGCGCTCGACGACTACCCCTTCCTCCTGCCTGATAGTGACGGCCGGCCGGCGACCCGCTGGTTCGACAACCGCGTTACCCGCGTCGATGACGGTGTGTCCTTCACCTGGCGGGACGTCACGGAGCGGGTGCGTCACCGCCAACGCCTCGCGGAGGGCGCATTCCGCGACCCCCTGACCGGGCTGGCGAACCGGGCGAGGCTCGAGGGCACCCTCGACCAGCTACGAGGACCCCGCCCCTCGGAGGGCCTCGTCGCAGTCCTCTACTGCGATCTGGATGGGCTCAAACCGATCAACGACACCCTCGGTCATGAGGCGGGGGACATCGTCCTGATGGCCGTTGCCTCGAGGATCCGCGAGGCCGTGCGGATGAGAGACCTGGTCGCCCGCGTGGGAGGTGACGAGTTCGTCGTGGTGCTGGACGACCTGGGCTCCGCATCGGACGCCCGGCTCCTCGTCGAGAAGATCGGCCGAGCCGTCAGCCGACCCGTGACCATTCGGGGCATCGACATCGTGCCCTCCATCAGCATCGGCGTCGCCCTCGCCGAGGAGGACGAGGACCCGGCCGTCACGCTTCGTCGCGCCGATGCTGCCCTCTACCGGAGCAAGGCCCGACGCCGCACGTGACGCTCTGGTTCGCGCTGATGCGGCCCACAGGCGTGAGCGAGCACAGCGATCGATGTGCGGCGTGCGTGCGTCACACGGCCGTCGCGGACACGCTGACCCGGGGTTGGGCGCTGCCCGTGGCGCGGCCGTCCGACGACACTCGGACGCAGATCGGCAGTGCGGTGCCCGCTGGGAGGGCATCGCGCGACCAACCCGTTCCTAGGATCGTCGCGGGTGACGGCACGCACGAGCCATCGTCCGACACCCAGACGCGCACGGTGACGTTCGGCGCCGCCTCGCCGACAACCTCGGCGGTGATCGACCAGCGGATCGCCTCGGCGCCGTCGTTGCGCACGAGGAGCCGACTGACCGCCGGTGTGCTCGGGAGACCGACCGTCGACAGGCTCCCCACGAGGGAGACGGAGGGGAGGGTCGCTGTCGTGGCCGCGGGAGCGCCGACGACCGCAGGGGGGACCAGCCAGGCGAACGCCGATGCAGCGACGCCGATGCTGAGCAGGCACCGGATCGCGTCACGGGCGCGAGGGGCGACCGGGTGGAGAGCCGCTCGCGTCGTTGCCCGTCCCATGGCCGCCTCCGCGGAGCCCGGAGCAGGCGGACGCCTGAGTCACCGGTGCCCGTGCGGTGTCGGCAGGCTGGGACGAAGGACTGGAGCGATGTCACCCGACCGGGTCAGAGGTCCGCGGCGGTGTACAGCGAACCCGGACCCGAGCCGAGCAGCGTGGCGGACGGGGTTCCGGCCACGACGATGAACTCGTCGTAGGCGGCCTGGAGCGCGGCCGTCGGGGCACCGCTGGGCAGCCGCCCTGCGCTGTTGGCCCCGACGTACCAGGAGGCAGAGCTGCCGGAGCTCGTCCGGGCACGGTAGGTCACGGTTCCGGATGTCGTGGTCGTGGCAGCGACGCCGTCGATCCTGATGCTCGGAGCGACGTTCGAGGTTGCCGTGTTCGTCCAGACGACGGTCAGCAGGTGCCACCGACCGTCGTTCACCTGCACCCCGGATGTCGAGGTGGTCCACGACGCCGCCGACGAGTAGCGGCCACCTGCCACCACGCCCCCGGTCGCCGTCACCCACAGCGCCCGCTCGGCATACGTGGTGCCTCCGCTCGCCCCCTCGGCCAGCGTGAGTACTCGCCCAGCGGTGGTCGACGTCCCCCGGATCCAGAGCAGCGTCGTGATCGTCGAGCTGGCCGACCAGGTGGAGTAGGTCTTCGCCGGTGACGACGCCCGGTCGGCGGTGGCGTCAAGTGCGATCGCGCGGTCGTCGGAGCAGTACAAGGCACCGGGCTGATCGGTGACGAGCGAGCTCTCGGACCAGTTGTCGCTGGTCCACCTGTCGTTCGGAACAGCCGACGTGGCGGTGTTCATGGTCTGCCACAGCTCACGCGTCGTGCCGACGAAGGAGGCGTTGACGAGGGATGACCAGGTGGTCGTGCCGGGGCAGGTCGCTGCGGTGGCGGTGTTGGGCGACAGCTCGACCATGTCGCTGAAGGCGGCGGCGCTCGGCAGCGGGGTGAATGCTGCCGAGGTTCCCGCGACGAGTGCGAGCACTCCCAGCAGTGCGCCGAGGACCAGGAGACGGAGCCTCATGCGGCCACCTGCCGACGTCGTGTCCACATGCCTGCCAGATCGGCGAGCTCGCCCAGTGCGATGAGGAGGAAGAGGCCGCCGTAGACCATGAGGCGTCCACGCGGGGTCTGGGCCGAGACTGCCAGCTCCTGCCAGCGCGGGAGGACACCGTCGGCGACCGCGATGATGTTCGTGGCCGGCGTGAGGTCGGGATCGGCGGTGCGGTTGGCGTCGCCCTTGGTCTGGTAGTGGATCCCGGACAGCGTCGGGCGATCGATGCGTGCCACGATGCGGTGAGTGATCACCGTGCCGTTGCCGAGCGCCTTGAACGTGATGATCTGCCCCGGCTCGAGAGCGGTCGGGTCAGGGGCGTCGTGGACGGCGATGGTCGACCCCACGGGGAACAGCGGTGCCATCGACCCGCTGGTGATCGTGACGAGGCGAGTGTCCGACCGCTGCACGAGCAGCGGGACGATCGTGACGAACGCCGCGACCGCGACCATGCACAGCAGCGCGGCGCGGTAGGTCCAGACCACCACGCGACGGCCGAGCGATGCACGCGGGGCCGCAGCGGGCGCCTGCTGCGCGTCGTCCGTCAGCTCCACGATGCTCATGCGCTCTCCGCCGTCACGACGAAGGTCGTCGACGCCGAGGTGCCGCGTGCCGCTGCGCCGAGTCCGGCGCCCGTCGGGAAGCCCACTCGCAGGCACAGCCGCTCGTTGTCGCCTGCGGCGAGGACCCGGTCCCCTGGCTGGGGCCCCGCAGAGTCCGAGCCGATCAGCTCGAGCGCGGGGGTCGCCCCGAAGGGCTCGTCGAGGGCGCTTGCCGGCGATCCTTGGGCGAAGGTGGCTGCGGTGCAGGACGTCGTTCCGGTGCCGAGTGCGACGACGCCGAGTCGCAGCGTGGCGGCCAGCGGGCTGGACGACAGTGCGGTGACCGAGTACCGCATGCGGCAGCGAGCCGGCGTTGGTGATCGTGAGTCCGGCGTACCTCTCGTCGCCGGGGACGAGTGACACGGATCCGACCCAGCTGCCCGCGCTCGCACCGTCGTCCGCCGTGAGCGCCAGCGTGCCGGTGCTCACGGTCGCCGCCGACGTCGTCTGGCTGTCCGTGAACCGTGCAGCGGACGACAGCACCTCGGCACCGAAGGCGCCCGCGGCGGCGAGCCCGAGCACGGTGAGGACGGCCATCGTCCGGACTGTCGGGGATCGCGGGATCAGGTGCGTGGTCATGGCGTCGGCTCCGGAGTCAGGCGTTGTTGGCGGTCTGCTCGGCGTTGAACTCGAGCCTCAACGCGGAGGTGAGCCCCGACACCGAGTTGCCGGCCGACGACGGAAGCGCCAGCTGGACGCACAGGTGCTCGGTGGCCGCCGCGTCGAGCGTGCGATCGCCGGCTTGTTCCCCAGCGGCGAGGTCCCCGAACAGCGGCACGCTGGTCTGGCCGGTGCCCGCCGCGCGCTCGGACGACAGGTCGCCCGAACCCCAGCCCAGCGAGGCGTCGCACGCGGCAGCGGCTCCGGGGATCTCTCGCACCGAGAGAGTGAGTGTGGACGTCAGCGCGTTGGCCGTGGACCAGGCGGCGCGAGCCGAGAAGCGCGACTGGAGGCTGCCCGCGTTGGTCACGGCGACGACGCCGTATCGGGCCTCGCCCGGGGCCATCGCGGTGACGGCGAGGGTGGTCGATGACGTCCCGGCAAGATCGAGCAGCACGGAGCCGCTGGTGACTGACGCGGGCGTGCTCGAGGCGGTCGAGGTGAAGAGTGCGGAGCTCGCGAGGCTGGTCAGCGTGGCGCCGCTGAGTGCCACGAGGGCGCCTGAGGCGATCGCGACGCGGAGGGTGCGGCCGGACGGGGTCTTCATGACGTCCTCGGGAGTCTCGGGTGCTGTGCTGGTCGATGACCGTGTCGCGGGGAGGTCGGTCGACCTCCCCGCGACGACGGGGTCAGTTGTTGAGCGTCTGCTCGGCGTCGAAGGAGAAGGTCGTCGACGCGGTGCCGCCCTGGAAGGCGTTGTCGCCCGTCGCTGTCGGGCATGGTGACCTCGAGGCAGAGGCTCTCGGCGCCGGCGGCGTCGAGGACGCGGTCGCCGGTGTCCTTGCCCGCGGTCGCGTCGCCGAAGGAGGCGGCCGACAGCGCACCGTCGAAGATCGGTCGACTTCACGGCGGTCGCGTCGCAGGTGGCGCCCTTCTCGGTGACAGCGACCTTCAGGAGCAGCTGGTCGCCGAGGCCCTTGGTGTCGCTGGTCTTCGACGACATGGCGTAGCGGTGCTGGAGGCTGCCGTCGTTCGACACGTCGATCGAGGCGTAGTGCACCGAGCGCGGGGCCAGGTCGGTGAGGCTGAAGACGGCCGTGCCGCCGCCGGTGGCGATGTCGACGGTGCCGGCCGCGAACGAGTTGCCGGTGCTGGTGTCGGCGTCGGTGAACAGTGCCGACGAGGCGAGGCCTGCGGCGCCGACGACGGCGATCGACAGGACGCCAGCAGCCAGGGCGATTCGGCGGGGGGCGGTGGAGTTCATGGACGAGCCTTTCGGGGTGGGGTGAGTGTCTGGTGGTTGACGTCTCGACTCTGAGGGCTGCCACTCTGCGTAGCCAGCCCGTTGAGGGAGCCTTGAGCGCAGTCATCCGAACGGCGCCGGCTGGTGGTTCGTACGGCGGAGGCCGAGGACACTCGGCGTGATCGAGGGGTCACTGCCACGTCGTTCGGCGCCTGGAGCCGCTGCGTCTCACGCGCGGGCTCGCTGGGCGAAGGCAGGGTCTAGCCTTCGGCGTACCCGGCGGCTGCGCCGAGGCCGAGGCAAGCGGAGGTCGTCGTGCTCGTGCTGAGCCGCAACGTCGGGGAGAGCATCGTGATCGGCGAGGACGTCGTGGTCACGGTGTGGGGCCATGGTGTCCGGGGCCACGTTCGCGTGCTCATGGTGTCCGGGGCCACCGTGCGCCTCGGCATCGAGGCCCCACGCGACATCGTCGTGCACCGCTCCGAGGTGGTCTCGGCGCGTGCCGTCGGCGCCGCCGGAACCGCTTCCCCCGAGGGCTCGCAGCGGGCGGACGCGGCCGAACAGAGGCCGTGACGCCGACGAGCCCGCACCGTCGAAGGTCTGAGCGGTCCGCTACGTGGCGGCCGCAGTCACAACGACGGGACGGACTCCAGCAGGCCGAGCGAGCGGGCCTCGACGACGGCCTGGTCGCGCGAGGTCACCCCGAGCTTGCGATAGATCGACAGCGCATGCGTCTTCACGGTGTTGGCCGACAGGAACAGGTGCTCGCCCACCTGCGGGTAGGTCAGGTGCGTGGGCATGAACTGGAGCACGCGCATCTCCGCCGCGGTCAGCGCGGTGGCCCGGCCGACCTGCCGGGGCACGGTGCGCATGAGCGCGTCGGTGTCGTCGGCGAGGTCGACCAGCCACGTCCGCCGCAGGTCGTCGGTGAGGTGGGCGCGTCCCTCGGCGAGCAGCAGCCGGGCGCTGTCGTGGTCGCCGAGGCGCACGAAGCAGCGGGCCTGCAGGACCGGTCCCAGCACGCTGAACCACGGGGTGATCGCGCGCATGAGCAGCGTGAGCCGGCGCGCCGCGCCCAATGCGGCCGAGGCCTCCTCGAGCCGCCCCGCGGAGGCCTCGACGGCGGCGAGCACGCTCATGGCGAGACCGGTCGTGGCCAGCCGCTCCAGGTGGTGCTCGCGGACGAGCGCGCCGATCGCGTTTCCGACGTCGACGGCGGTCGCCGTGTCGCCCCGGCGCAGCGCCGCCAGGGCGCGCCAGGAGAGCAGGTAGGCCTCGGCCGAGGCGATGCCGAACGACCGGGCGATCTGCAGTCCCTCCTCGCAGTAGCGCTCGGCGTCGTCGTCGTGCCCGGAGACCCCGGCGCCGAGCGTGGCCATGAACAGCGCAGGGGCGCGGAACGGCGAGTCCTGGGGGAGTCCGCGCGGCGCGCGTGCGGCCAGCTCGACGGTCTCGTCGATCCCGCCCCGACCCGCGACCATGGCCACGACGGCTACGTGGGCGGCGTACTCCTCCGTCGCAGAGTCGACGCGCCAGGTCGGGCCGGCGTGCTGCTGGGCGCGCAGCAGCCAGCGCGTCACGCCGTCGGTGTCGTCGCCGAGCATGATCGCGAGCCAGCACGCCGACAGCGTGAGCCATCGCTCCGCCGCGATGTCCGACTCGGGGATCGCGGCGAGCCATCGTGCGAGCCGGTCCGGATTGCCGATTCCTACCGCCAGCGGCACGCAGAGGAAGACCAGCTGCCCGGTCAGGACGAGGTCGCCCGACTCGGTCGCGTGGCGGATCGCCTCGTCGATCTGGCCCTGCCTGAGGTACCAGGGGGCAGCCCGCGCGTGGAGCTGCGCGACGGCCGCGCGGTCGTGCTCGGCCAGATCGGCGGCGAGCGCCTCGCCGAGCAGATGGTGGTAGCGGTACGCCGTGCCCGCCCGGTCGAGCGGCACCACGAGCTGCAGCCGACGGTGCAGCGCGGGCAGCATCGCGGCGGAGTCGTCGCGCTCGAGGACGGTGTCGCACAGGTCCGGGGTGACGGTCTCGAACAGCGAGGTGCGACGCAGGAAGGAGCGTTCCTCCTCGTCGAGCGGTGCCAGCACCTGCGTGCGCAGGTAGTCGCGGATCGACTGGTCGGCCCCGAGCCCCCGGGCCCCGGCGGCGGGCACCTCTCCCACTCGCGTGCCGTCCGCCAGCGAACGCGCGGCCAGGTAGAGACCGACCGGCCAGCCCTCGGTGCGCACGGCCAGGTCGGCGACGAGACCGGGGTCGAGGTCGAGACCCTGGTCGCGGACGAAGGACGCGACCTCGTCCGGCGCGAACGACAGGTCTCGCCCGGTCAGCTCGAGCAACCGGCCCTCGGCCCTCGCCCGCGCCAGCCAGTCGGGCGTGGCCGAGCGGGAGGAGAGGGCGATCGCCGATCCCGGCGGCACGTGCGAGCAGAGAACCTCGAGAACGCGGGCGCACCCGGGGTCGGCGAGCAGGTGCACGTCGTCGAGCACCAGCACGAAGGAGCGGTCGCGTGTGCTGAGCACCTCCGCGAGCGCAGGGAGGAGGGTGCCCGAGAAGCGGGGCTCGACGTCGGTGACGACGCTGCGGACCTCGAACGTCGAGGGCCCGAGGTCGTCGAGGGCGTCGAGCAGCAGCTCGGCGAGGGCGGCGGGGTTGTCGTGCCACGGTGCCAGCCGGACAGTGCGATGGGGGCGCAGGTCGCGCGCCTCCCACTGCGCGAGGAGCACCGACTTCCCCGAACCGGCGGGAGCCGAGACCACGACGACGGCCGCGTCCACCGACTCGGCCAGGCGGTCGAGGAGCAGGTAGCGCGTGGTCAGCACGAGGCTGGGAGCCACGGGCCAGGGGCGTGCGGCATCGGCGTCGATGCCGACCTGCCCGACGGCCCTCCCCTCGCCCACCCCTCGAGCCTACGGCCGTGCTCCCGGGTCCGCACTCAGCGGCCGGCCGCACCTCACCTGATCCGGATGATCCGCTGCGCGGCGGGCGTGGACAGGATGACGATGGGGAGAGTCGAGGAGGGCGGGAGCGTGGTGCCGGTGCCGCAAGGGCGAGCCCGCGCGTTCCACCTCATGGCCAAGCCCACCGGCGCCGTGTGCAACCTCGACTGCGACTACTGCTTCTTCCTGTCCAAGGAGCAGATGTACGCCGGCAGCGGGTTCCGGATGCCCGACGACGTGCTCGCGGCGTACCTCGGCGGCCTGCTCGACGGCGCACCGCGGCGTCGACGAGGTCGTGGTCGCCTTCCAGGGCGGCGAGCCGACGCTCATGGGGCTCGACTTCTTCGCGCGCGTCGTCGAGCTCGAGCGGCAGCTCGCGGCCCCGGGCCAGCGGGTGCTCAACACGCTGCAGACCAACGCCACGCTGCTCGACGACGACTGGGGCGAGTTCCTCGCCGAGCACGGGTTCCTCGTCGGCATCTCGATCGACGGGCCGGCGGAGCTGCACGACGCCTACCGGCGCGACAAGGGCGGCAAGCCCACCTTCGACCGCGTCGTGCGGGGCCTGCGCGCGATGCAGCGGCACGACGTCGAGTGGAACTCGCTGACGACGGTCAACGCGGCCAACGAGGAGCACGGCCTCGAGGTCTACCGCTTCCTGCGCGACGACCTCGGTGCGCGGCACCTGCAGTTCATCCCGGTGGTCGAGCGCGCGACGCCCGAGCTGCTGCCCCTGGTCGAGGACGGATGGGGAGGGCGCCCCGGACGGCCGATGTACCGGCAGGAGGGGCACCTGGTCACGCAGCGCTCGGTGTCGAGCTCGGGTCACGGCCGCTTCCTCGTCGAGGTGTTCGACGAGTGGCTGCGCCACGACGTGGGCGAGGTCTTCGTGCAGGCCTTCGACACTGCGCTCGCCGCGTGGCTGGGCATGTCCGAGGTCGGTCTGTGCGTGCACGCCGAGACGTGCGGGCGCTCGCTGGCGCTCGAGCACAACGGCGACGTCTACTCGTGCGACCACTTCGTCGAGCCGACGTACAAGGTCGGCAACCTGGCGGACGGTCGCACGCTGCTGCAGATCGTCGACTCGCCCGAGCAGGTGGCCTTCGGCGCGGCCAAGCGCGACGGCCTGCCGCCGCAGTGCCGCCGCTGCGAGATGCGGTTCGCCTGCAACGGCGGCTGCCCCAAGGACCGATTCCTCGTCACCGCCGACGGCGACCCTGGCCTGAACTACCTCTGCGCCAGCTACCTGCACTTCTTCGAGTACATCGACCGCCCGATGCGCGCGATGGCTCGCGTCGTGCGCGAGGGTGGCGACCCCGCCACCGTGATGCAGGCGTACGCCGACGACCCGACCCCGTCGATCACGACCAGCCCGTGAGCACGCCCACCGTCGGCAGCACCGCCGGCCCACTCGAGGGAGCCCACCCATGACCGACACGCGGATGCTCATCGTCGCCGGCTACCAGGACGTCGACCTGGCCGAGCAGGAGTTCCAGGCGTTGGCAGCCAGGGTCGCCTCGAAGGAGCTGCGCTCCGACGGCATGATCCTGGTCGGCAAGGACAAGGACGGGAACCCGCGCGTGGCCGACACGGGCAACCACCTCGGCCGGCGCGGCGCCGGGTGGGGTGGTGGCGCCGGTGTCCTGGTCGGGCTGGCGGCGCCGCCGATGCTGGGCGCGGTGGCCGTCGGAGCCGCGGCGGGAGCCGTGGTCGGGCACTTCACCGGCCACAAGCTGACCTCGGCGATCCAGGAGCAGATCGGCGCTGCGCTCAAGAACGGCACGGCAGCGATCATCGGAGTGTTCCCGGCGGCCGACCGCCTCGCGGTCGAGCAGTCGCTGCCCGGCTCGCCGTTGAAGTCGGTCGTGGAGAGCGACGAGGGCGGTATCGACGAGCTCAAGGCCAAGCTGGCCGAGGCCATGGGCAAGTTCAGCCCTGACCGCACGATCCTGCCGGTGCCTGACCGCGCATTCGGCGGGGCGATCGGCCACACCATCGACCAGTCGGTCGGCGACTGGTCGATCGTGGCCGGCAACCACGCTCCCGAGGGCGCACCCAACGTCCTCATCGTGCTCATCGACGACGCCGGCTTCGGCGGCCCGGACACCTTCGGCGGCGACATCCGTACGCCGAACCTCACCCGCGTGCAGCAGCGCGGTATCACCTACAACCGGTTCCACGTGACTGCCGTGTGCTCGCCGACCCGGGCTGCGCTGCTGACCGGTCGCAACCACCACCGGGTGGGCATGGGCGGCATCGCCGAGTTCCCCGGGCCGTTCCCGGGCTACACCGGGATCCGTCCGCGCTCGTGCACCGCTCTGCCGCGCATCCTCAAGGAGAACGGCTACTCGACCGGCGGGTTCGGCAAGTGGCACATGACCCCGGGGCACGAGATGGGTGCCGCGGGATCGTTCGACCACTGGCCGACCGGGTGGGGCTTCGACCACTGGTGGGGGTTCCTCACCGGTGCCGCCGGCCAGTACGACCCGATCATCACCCAGGACAACTCGACGCTCGGCGTTCCGGAGGGGGAGGACGGGAAGCTCTACTACTTCCCGGACGACATCACCGACAAGACGGTCGAGTGGCTGCACGCGGTGCGCGCGCAGGACCAGGACAAGCCCTGGTTCGTCTACTACTCCACCGGCGCCACGCACGCGCCGCACCACGTGGCCAAGGAGTGGGCCGACAAGTACAAGGGCCAGTTCGACGACGGGTGGGACGCCTACCGCGAGAAGACCCTCGAGCGGCAGAAGCGGCTCGGCATCGTCCCTGAGGACACCGAGCTCGCGGCGCGCCCGGACCCTTACCCCGCCTGGGAGGGACTCTCGGACGCGGAGAAGAAGCTCTACGCGCGTCAGATGGAGGTGTTCGCCGGCTTCTCGGAGAACGCCGACTGGAACGTCGGTCGCCTTCTCGACGAGATCGAGCGCATGGGTGAGCTCGACGACACCCTCGTGATCTACATCTGGGGCGACAACGGCGCCTCCATGGAGGGCACGCTCACCGGCTCGTTCAACGAGACGACCTTCTTCAACGGTCTCGTGCTCGACGCAGAGGAGCAGCTCGCCCTCATCGACAAGTACGGCGGCATCGACGAGCTCGGCGGCTTCCACACGGCACCGCACTTCGCAGCCGCGTGGGCGCACGCCAACAACACGCCGTTCCAGTGGGGCAAGCAGATGGCCAGCCACCTCGGAGGGACGCGCGACCCGATGGTGATCTCGTGGCCCCGGCGCATCGCCGCGGACGCGACGATCCGCGACCCAGTTCACGCACTGCATCGACGTGGTGCCGACGGTGCTCGAGGTGGCGGGCATCCCGGAGCCGACGGTGGTCGACGGCATCGCGCAGGAGCCCATCGACGGCACGAGCTTCGCGCACACGTTCTCCGACGCCGCCGGTGAGGAGCGGCACACCGTGCAGTACTTCGAGATGTACGGCAGCCGGGCGATCTACAAGGACGGCTGGTGGGCCTGCACCAAGCTCGACAAGCTGCCGTGGGACTTCTCGCCGGCGACGCTGGCGCGGTTCGCGCCCGGGAGCGGATGGGACCCGACGTCCGACGTGTGGGAGCTCTACTACCTGCCGGACGACTTCTCGCAGGCGCACAACATCGCGGCGGACAACCCCGACAAGGTGTCCGAGCTCGTCGACCTGTTCTGGGCCGAGGCCGAGCGCAACAAGGTGCTGCCGCTGCTCGGCGGCTACGCGGTGTTCTTCGGCATGCTGCCGCCGCTGCCGACGAAGACGCGCTTCACGTTCTACGGCGACGTGCAGAACATCCAGACGTCGATGATTCCCCGCATCGTCGGCCGGTCGTACTCGATCGAGGCCGACGTGCACATCCCCGAGAGCGGGGCGGAGGGCGTGCTCGTCGCCTTCGCCGACTTCATCGGCGGGTTCGCCCTCTGGATCGACGAGAAGGGCTATCTGCACCACACCTACCAGTTCCTCGGCGTCGACACCTACAAGCAGAGCAGCAGCGAGCCGGTGCCGACCGGCGACGTGAAGCTCACCATGCTGTTCGAGGCCGATGCGGCCACACCGGGCACCGGTGGTGAGGTGACGCTGTTCGCGGACGACAGGCCCATCGGATCGGGGCGGATCCCACGCACGATCGCGCTCATCTTCACGACGTACGCCGGGATGGACGTCGGGCGGGACAACGGCGGGGTGGTCGACCTCGACTACGAGGACCGCGCGCCGTACGCCTTCACCGGCACCGTGGACAAGGTGATCTTCGACCTCGCCCCGCACCACCACGACGACGAGCTCGCGCTGCACGAGGCGACGTCCCGTGCCGGCGTCGCGCACGGCGCCGCGGGATGAGGTGAACCCCCACTCTCACCCGAACCGGAGGATCCGCCGGCGCGTGCGGGCTCACTAGCGTCGTGGTCGGGCGAAAGGGGGTCACCGTGACCACGACCGAAGACCCGAGCATCGACGAGCTCGGTCCTGTCGACTACCTGGTGGTCGAGTTCCCGGCGGGGACGCAGAACTTCAGCGGCGAGATGGCCGACGAGCTCCTGCGGCTCGTCGACTCGGGGATCATCCGCGTGCTCGACCTCCTCGTCATCGTCAAGGACGAGGACGGCGGCATCGACGCCTTCGAGATCGACGAGGCCACCGGTCGCGACGACGTCCGGGCCCTCGAGGCGCACGTCGCGGAGATCCTCGCTGCGGACGACGTCGAGCACCTCGCCAACGCGATGGCGCCCGGCTCCGTCGCCGGGGTCATCGTGTGGGAGAACAGCTGGGCTGCTCCGTTCGGCAGCGCGGCTCGTCGCGCCGGCGGGCAACTGGTCGCCAGCGGGCGCATCCCGATCCAGGCCATCGCCGCCTCGTTCGAGGCCGAGCTGGCCGCCATCGCTGCCGAGGAAGGTGCCTGACATGCCGCTCCGTCCCGCCCGCGCCGCCCGAGTCGGCGTCATCGGCGCACCCGTGGCCCGCACCGCTGCCGTCGTCGGCACGGCCAAGGTCGTCAGCAACGGCGTCGACCGCCGCCAGGACCGCCGCGACGACCGTCGCGACCGCCGGTTCTGACCCGATCCGTGGACGCCGTCGTCGAGCCGGTCGCCCCACGTCACCACCCCGAGCTCGACGTCCCGCACGACAACAGGAGGTAGAAGCCCGTGGAGACGCTGGCTCAGTTCGGCACCGGTGAGGTGCTGTGGTCGTTCGTCTGGTTCACGCTGTTCTTCATCTGGATCTGGCTGCTGATCACCGTGTTCGGTGACATCTTCCGCAGCGACGACATGGGCGGGTTCGCCAAGGCGCTCTGGATCATCTTCGTGATCGTCGTCCCCTACTTCGGCGTGTTCATCTACCTGATCGCGCGTGGCAAGGGCATGGCCGAGCGCAACGTCAAGGCCATCCAGGAGCAGCAGGACGCGCAGCGCGCCTACATCCAGAGCGTGGCCGGCGCGTCGACGACGAGCCCTGCCGAGGAGATCGCTCGCCTCACCGACCTGCGCGACAAGGGCGCCATCACCGAGGACGAGTTCCAGAGCCTCAAGGCCAAGGCGCTGGCCTAGCACTGCTCCCCGTCAACGGGACGGGGTACGGGGAGGTGTCTGCCCACTCCTCCCCACCTCATCGGGCCGGGCTCGCACTCGTCGAGCCCGGCCCGATGGCTGTCCGGGTCAGGCGCTCGCGCGAGCGGCCGTAGCGGCCACGAGCTCGGCGACCGCAGGGGCGTTGTCCTCCTGCAGGTAGTGCTTGCCGGGGACGACCGTCATCGACGTGAGGCCGGTGGCGCGCAGCACCGACAGCCCTTGTCGGCGCAGCGACAGGATCGGGTCGAGCGCGCCCCAGCCGACCGAGACGGGGTACGGCGCTCTGCGGCTGTCGACGACCGCCGCGAAGCCGGCGTGCGCCTCGCTGTGGCTCGGGCGCAGGCTGCGCATGATCCGCAGGTAGCCCGCACCGTTGTCCGGGCCGAGGGCGAGCACGCGCCAGGCGTCGAGCTCGGCGTCCGGCACGGAGTCCATGTCGGCCACCCCGACGCGACGCATCATGAGGCGCCACACGTCAGGACGGTTCATCGGGCCGGGCATGCGGCCGGCCACGCGGGCGAACAGCTCACCGGGATAGGGCACGCTGCTGAGCTCGAAGGCGGTGTTGAGGATCGTGAGCGACCGGATCCGGTCGCCGAGCAGCCGGCACATCTCGAAGCCGACCGGCCCGCCGGCGTCGTGCACCGCGAGGTGGAACCGGTCGAGGCCCAGGCTGTCGACGGCAGCCACGGAGAACCGGGCGAGGCCGGGCACGGTGTAGTCGAGGTCGGGGGAGCGGTCGGCGAGCCCGAGGCCCGGCAGGTCGAAGCTGAGGGCGTCGTACCCGCGGGTCGCGAGCTCCGGGATCACCTTGCGGTAGAGGAAGCTCGACGCCGGGACGCCGTGCATGAGCACGACGGGTTCGCCCGCGCCGGCACGCAGCACGAACGAGCCGATGCCGTCGGCGGTGAACCTGCTGCCGGCCGACTCGTGCGCGCGCAGCACCTCGTCGACACCCGCGACCTCGTCCATGCGTGCTCCTCCCGGCCCGGCCCCGGCCGCGCACGGCGGGCGTCCGGCGGCGCTCCCAGCGTTCTACTCCTGATCACCCGCGGGGCGGATCACCCGATCCGGGGGATCCGGTGCCCACGGTGGCGCCACCACGATGGCCACGCCCGTCGTGCGTCGTGCCCGTCGGGTCTGGGGGCAGCTGGGATCGGAGCGGGGCATGCGCGTGCACAGGACGACAGCACTGGTGGTGGGCGCGCTCCTCGCGCTGACGGCCTGCACCTCGTCGCCGGCCATCGTGGCCCGGTCGACGAGCTCGTCGGAGGGCGGGACCTCGGAGGGCGCCGCGTCGACGACCGCAGCTGTCAGCGGCAACGTGTGCCCGATGGTGCTCGACGCCTCGGAGGCCGACTTCTACCCGATCCAGCCCAGCTTCTCGGCGGGCTACACGGTGACGGCCCAGAGTCTCAACAGCGCCACCGAGGACTGGGCGTACGTCATCAGCGGCGACTTCCCCTACTCGCAGTGGATGGCCTGGTACCTCTACAGCACCAAGGGCGTCCCGCTGTTCAAGTTCTCCGACAGCGCGATCAAGGCCGACCCCGGGTCGACCAACCCGTACGTCGTCGGCAACAAGGTGCTCGCGCCCGAGCGCAGCTACCACATCTACCTGATGCCCAGCGACACCCCGAGCTCGGTGGTCTCGAGCATGCAGTCGGAGGGCAAGAACGTCACGCTGCTGCCGGCGGCGTCGACCACTCCTGGCGTGTCGATCGTGAGCCGCAGCTACTGGTCGTTCGCCAACGACAACCTGGGCAGCTACGACCGGTTCGGGTACGGCGGCCCGACGGACACGCCGGCTCCGACGATCACCGCGGTCCTGACCGACGCGACCACCGGTGAGATCACCGAGACTCCGGTCGAGAACTGCAGCGCGCAGAGCCAGCTGCCCAAGAAGATCTGGTTCGACGCGCAGACGAACTCGCCGGTCATCACGTTCAAGGACGCCCCGGTCCCCACCCAGCAGGAGCTCGGCGACCTTCCGCACTACCTCCTGCAGACCGGGTCCGTGTCCGGCGCGATGGGCAAGGAGTTCCCGCCGTCGCCGGTGGCGGAGCAGGTGCAGTTCTACCGCAACGTTGCCGGGACCACGCCGTACGCCGACGTGCAGTCGGCACCGGCACCCGGCGATCCGCCGGACGCGTGCGGCGGGTACGTCATGGCGAATCTGCCCAACGACGTCGTGTCGTTCGTGCACATCCCGAAGGTGCCGAGCTTCCCGTCGTACAAGGGCGCCACGGCCGACACGGTGAACACGTCCACCGACTACGAGGTGCAGTTCTACAGCGTGGTCATCTACGGGGCGACCAAGCAGCTCGACGCCTACGGCACCAACGACAACTCGCAGATCGGCAACACGCAGATCGCCGTGGCGGAGGACGGCAGCGCGACCGTCGTCCTGTGGCCGCAGTCGGCGACGACCGACCAGGTCGAGAAGATCGCCGCGGTCGTCAAGGCCAACGGCTGGAACCTGCTCAAGAGCGGCATCCAGACCGCGCTCGCGCCCAACCTGCTCGTCATCCGGGAGAAGGGCCAGAACGCCACCTGGAAGAACGCCCTGAGCGCCAACTCGGCCACGCCGGGCGCTCCGTGCCCGCAGTCGGCGAACCCGTCGTTGCCGCTCTCGCAGGACCCGCCCAGCGCCCAGGTGACGCAGTTCAACGGCATGGGGCTCACCGCGCCGCAGGGTCAGAACTGCACGATCGAGGAGTTCCTCTCCGGAGCCTGCCTGAAGGACTTCGGCAAGCAGCTGGCGAAGACCGGCGGGAAGTGGTCGGCCACCTCGTCGGTGCCGCCCCAGCAGATCCGCCCCACCGGCTGATCCGGCACACCGGGAGGTCCCGCTGCCTGCTCTCGCGGCAGCGGGGCCATCGCCGGCGGCGTCGATCAGATGTCGTGCCAGGTGCCGTCGATCCAGTCCGGATCGCCGTCCAGCATCGGGCGCAGGGTGGAGTCCCACCAGGCGGACTGGGCGGGGTCGTCAGCCAGCCTCTCGTACGACGCACGGTCGGCGAAACGGACGCAGACCACGACCCGTCCGTCCTCGGTGACCAGGGCGCGCTCGTCGACGAAGCCGGCTGCGGCCCCGATCGTGTCGGCCCAGTCGTTCACGATCGAGCGCATCACCTCGACGGGTGCCGTGCTGCGCCCGATCATGACGCTGCCGAACATCGGCTCCCCGCCCATCAGGCGAGCACCTCGTCCTTGAGCGTGGCGCGGATCCCGGCCTCGAGCTCGGCGCCGGGCTCATGGCCGTGGACCGAGACCGCGTGCTCGCTCGCGGCCCGCACCACCTCGCCCTCCTCGCCGGCGATGGTGAGCGTGCAGCCTGACTCGCTCGGGAAATCGCGGCAGTCCGCGATCTTTCGACTCATGGCGCGTCCCTTCCGTCGGGTTCCCCCGTCGGCGACCCGAGCGTGCGCCTCCTCCGCGATCGTCGTCAAGAGGGCGGGCGCGACCGCTGCCGCGACGGCAGGAAGGGCCGCCCCCGGGGGGAGCGGCCCTTCCTGATGGTCGTGACGTCGGGATCAGACGTCGTAGTAGAGCTCGAACTCGTGCGGGTGCGGACGCAGCTGGATCGGGGCGATCTCGGCGTGGCGCTTGTAGTCGATCCAGGTCTCGATGAGGTCCTCGGTGAACACGCCGCCCTCGGAGAGGTAGTCGTGGTCGGCCTCGAGGCGGTCGATGACCGCGGAGAGGCTGCCGGGCACCTGCGCGATCGAGGCGGCCTCGTCCGGCGGGAGCTCGTAGAGGTCCTTGTCGACCGGGGCGGCGGGCTCGATCTTGTTCTTGATGCCGTCGAGGCCGGCCATGAGCTGCGCGGCGAACGCGAGGTACGGGTTGCCCGACGGGTCGGGGACGCGGAACTCGATGCGCTTGGCCTTGGGGTTGGTGCCCGTCACCGGGATGCGGATGCAGGCCGAGCGGTTGCGGGCCGAGTAGACCAGGTTGACCGGCGCCTCGTAGCCCGGCACCAGGCGGTGGTAGCTGTTGACCGTCGGGTTCGTGAAGGCCAGCAGCGACGGCGCGTGGTGCAGCAGACCGCCGACGTACCAGCGGGCCATGTCCGAGAGGCCGCCGTAGCCGAGCTCGTCGTAGAACAGCGGCACGCCGTCCTTCCACAGCGACTGGTGGCAGTGCATGCCCGAGCCGTTGTCGCCGAAGAGGGGCTTGGGCATGAACGTCGCGGTCTTGCCCGCGCGCCAGGCCACGTTCTTCACGACGTACTTGAACAGCTGCACCTTGTCGGCCGAGCGGCCCAGGGTGTCGAAGCGGTAGTTGATCTCCGCCTGGCCGCCGGTGCCCACCTCGTGGTGCGAGCGCTCGACCTCGAGGCCGAGCTCGTCGAGGATGATGCAGATCTCGTCGCGCAGGTCGGCGAAGTGGTCGGTCGGCGGGACGGGGAAGTAGCCGCCCTTGTAGCGGGTCTTGTAGCCGCGGTTGCCGCCGTCCTCGATGCGGCCCGAGTTCCACGCACCCTCGATCGAGTCGATGTGGTAGTAGCCCTCGTTCTGCTTGGTCTCGAAGCGCACGTCGTCGAAGATGTAGAACTCGGCCTCGGGCGCGAAGAACGCGGTGTCGGCGATGCCGGTCGACTTGAGGTACGCCTCGGCCTTCGCGGCCACCTGGCGCGGGTCACGGCTGTAGGGCTCGTTGGTGTACGGGTCGACGATCGAGAAGTTGACGGCGATGGTCTTCTCGGCGCGGAACGGGTCGACGAAGGCGCTCGTGACGTCCGGGATCAGCTTCATGTCGGACTCGTTGATCGCCTGGAAGCCACGGATCGACGAACCGTCGAACATCTGGCCCTCGGTGAAGAAGTCCTCGCCGACCGACTGCGCCGGCACGTTGAAGTGCTGCTGCACGCCCGGAAGGTCGGTGAAGCGCACATCGACGAACTTGACGTTCTCGTCCTTGATGTAACGCAGGACCTCGTCCGCGTTGTTGAACATCCATTCCTCCTCGCGGGGTCCTCGGCTCGCAAGGACGCATCGCCATCACATGGTCCACGACGGGTTCGTCGTGGCGTTCCCCTGGACCGTACGGTGCAGCGGTTTCCCGTCGGTGTCCCGATTGTTTCGCGCATGTTTCCACTCGTCACAACCGGGGTGCCGGGTCCCTGATCCGATCGTAGGCCCGGCTGCTGGAGGGCGGCCGCCGGTCTCGGGGGCGCTCGACGCTGTGCGCGGTCGCCCTGCTGGAGCGGCGTACCCCGGTGGCGCCTAGCCTGGAGCGGTGAGCCAGCAGACCCCGGATCCGGAGCCGCGCAGCACCCGCCTGACCCGTGCCGACGTCGGCTCCTGGCTGTCCGGCCCGGGCTCGGTCATCCCGAGCGACCAGGACTACCGCGGCCAGCGGCTCGGGCTGCCGGAGTCGGGCCCGGGGTCGCTGGCCGGCTGGGGCCGGCGACTGGGCGCGCTGCTCGTCGACTGGATCGCCTGCCTGCTGCTGGTGCGGCTGTTCCTGCCGCAGATCGAGTACGGCACCCCGGCGTCGAGCCTGGTGACGCTCGGCTTCTTCCTCGCCGAGCTCACGCTGTTCACCTGGCTGGTGGGGGCGTCGTTCGGGCAGCGCCTGCTCGGCCTGGCCGTGGTGCGCCTCGACGGCGGCCCGCCCGGCCTCGTGCGCGCGTTCCTGCGCAGCCTGCAGGTCTGCCTGCTCATCCCGCCGCTGGTGTGGGACCGCGACGGCCGCGGCCTGCACGACCGCGGCCTGCGCCTCGCTCTTCTACGGCGTTAGCCGCCAGGGGTTTCAGACGGGGAGGCTGTCGACGTCGCGGGCGACGATGTCGCGGTCGTCGGCGTCCTCGACGAGCTCGAGCTGCGCCACCGCCTTGTCCTTCCACTCGAGGGCTGCCGCGCGGTCGCCGCTGACGGCGTAGGCGCGGGAGAGCCCCTCGTACGCCGAGGCCAGCAGCCAGATCTCCTCGGGCACCTGCTGCGCGTAGCCGAGGCAGACGCGCGCGTGGTGCACCGCGGGCTCGCCGCGGCCGAGGGTGGAGTAGACGCGCGAGATCTGCCAGTCGCCGATCGCCCACTCCTTCGGTGTGCCGTTCGCGATCCAGAACCAGCGGCTCGCGTGCGCGGCGTGCACGAGCTCCTCGTCGTCGGCGGTGGTGCGGTCGGGCTGCTCGAGCAGCTCCCACACCCGGTTGAACAGGTTGCTCGCGAGGGACTTGCGCGTGACGGCGTCGAGCTCGGAGAGCGTGGTGGCGGTGGTGGTCATGGCGTGCTCCTGCGGGTCGGCGTCGGGGTCGACGAGGTGGGTGAGCTGGTGGAGGACCCGGTGCAGCCGGGTGACCCGGGCCGAGACCCGGTCGCGGTGCCGGGCGAGCAGCGCACGACGTGCCGACGCGTCGTCCTGCGCCAGCACCTCCCGCACCTCCTCGAGCGGCAGCTCGAGCTCGCGCAGCAGTGCCGCGGTGCGACCGTCGCCGACCTGGCCCCGGCGGTAGCGCCGGTAGCCGGTGACGGGATCCACCTGCGCCGGCACCAGCACCCCGACGTCGTCGTAGTGCCGCAGCGTGCCGATCGAGAGCCCGGTCAGCCGGGCGAACTGCCCGATCGTGAGCAGGCCGCCGGAGGCCGACGTACCGGCTGACCGACCGCTGTCGCTCACGCGGATGTCCTCCATGCCGTCATCGTGGGGTCTCGGGTCACCCGAGAGTCCAGCACCTCGCGCGGCCGGGATGCACGACGCCTCCGCCACCGGGATCGCCCGGTGGCGGAGGCGTGACGTGCGGCCGCGGTGCGACCGGTCGTGCCTAGCGGATCACCTTCCCGGCGAAGCGGGCGATGGCGATGCCGTCGAACGCGCTGCCGGTGACCTCGGCGTAGTTGACGTAGTCACCGGTCCAGACCCCCTTGGCGGTGTAGGTGAGCGTGGCCGACGAGGTCACGCCCGGAGTGCCCGTCACCACCAGCTCGGTGGTGGACGTGGGCAGCGTGCCCGCGCCGTCGACGTACACGGCCTGGCCCTTGGTGCCGTCCGGGTTCTCCGCGCCGACGGTGAGGAACCCGCCGTCGCCGTTGCCATGCACGGTGCCGTAGGTCATCGAGACGTCCTCGGTCCCGCCGGTGCGGATCCAGACCTGGAACGAGGCGGTGCTGGCGCTGCTGTACTCCTTCACCGCGTTGTAGTCGACGACGATCCACGTGTCCACGCCGTCGGTGAGAGTGCCGACGCGGATCGCGCCGCCCTCGGCCGGGTTCAGGTCGGTCCAGAACGGGGCGACGATGTTGTTCGGCGGTGCCGGAGTCGGGCAGGTCGGTGTTGACGAAGTCGACGTCCGCACCGGTGCCGCCGCCGAGGACGACGTAGCCGTTGCTGACGACGCCGATGCGGTTGTAGGTGATCCCGGCGAGGGTGAACGCCGGGACGTTGAAGTTGGTGATGGTCTCGTCACCCACCCCGCCGATCGGTGCGATGCCGAACAGGGACAGGGCAGGTAGCCCGCGGGGCTGAGCCCCGGTGCGACGCTGATGTCCGGCGCCTGCTTGCCCGGGATCGTGCGCGTCGCCGTCACGGTGTTGCCGTACTTGGTGCCGTCGACCACGCTGCCGGAGTTCACCGACGAGCTGGTAGGGCACGCGGTCGCGCACGGTGACGGTGGCGTCCTCGGTCGAGTTGTTGACCAGCGTGACGGTGCACGTGGTCGACGAGCCCTTGACGACGGGGTTCGGCGCGCAGGTCTTGTCGACCGCGACCGGACCCTGCTTGCGCACGACCGTGACCGGGAACGTGGTCTTCGTGCTCCCGTTCCAGAACGTCACCGTGGCGAAGCGCGTCTCCCCGAGCGGGATGTCACGGCCGTCGACGGTGATGCTCAGCGTCTTCGAGGCGCCGGGCTTGAGCGAGAAGACCGGGGAGGACACCCACACGCGGAGGCCCTTGTCGGACTTCACCGTCACCCCGTAGTACTGGGTGCGGCTCGACACGCTCTTGAGCGTGCGCTGCACGGTCAGCTGACCGGCGAGCGCAGGCACGTAGAGGCTCGGGTAGTTGGCCTTGTAGAGCGTGCTCTTGAGGGCCATGTAGTTGGCCCCGGTCTCGTCGATGGTGAACAGCGGCTCGGGCGAGCGACGCAGGTCGATGCGACCGGAGCCGTCGTCGAACGCGTCGGTCTTGGTGACCCCGTCCTCCTTGACCGTCGAGGTGACGGCGGTCGTCATGAGGGCGGACTTGATCTGACCCGGTGTCCACGTCGGGTGCAGGGCGACCATCATCGCGCCGGCGCCGGCCACGTGCGGGCTCGACATCGACGTGCCGGCGATGGCCTGGAAGAGCTGGCCGCCGGGCGCCGCGAGCGGGGTGTTGCCCGCGAGGATCTGCACACCGGGTGCCGTGACGTCCGGCTTGCAGATGCCGAGCGACTGGCCGGGGCCGCCGCGCGAGGAGAACGACGCCATGACGTCGCCCTGGGTCGTCGTCGCGACGCCGCTGGTGATCGTCGCGGTGACGCCCGGGTGGCCGGCGAGGAACGTGCGGACCGACGTCGCCGTCGGGACCCGCGAGGTGGATCGCCGGCAGGAAGTGGTTGTCGGTCTCGAGGTCGGTCTCGGCGCCGTTGTACAGGATCATGCCGACTGCGCCACGCGGCGAGGACGTTGGCTCCCTTCTGCGACGCGTCCGTTGCCGCCGCGACGGCAGAGGACGACCTTGCCGGCGAACGCGCCGTCGGCGGTGCCGATCGGTGCAGTTCTGGTCGCCGCTGGCGGCGGCGTCGACGACCGGTGCCGCCGCGGTCAGGCGGCTCGGAGATGGTGGCGCCCTCGACCGTGAGGGTGCTGCCGTCGGTCGAGGTCAGCGTGGTGGAGCCGACGAACGACGCGGTCGAGCGTGCTCGCCGCGACCGTGGTGACCCACGGCTCGCGGTGGTCGGTGGTGTCGGCGTCGGGGCCGGAGTTGCCGGCCGAGGCGGCGACGAAGATGCCGGCGTTGTAGGCGTCGAGGAACGCGAGGCTCACGGCGTCGCCGTACGGGTTGCTGCCGCCGCTGATGGAGAAGTTGATGACGTCGACGTCGTCGATGATGGCCTGCTGGACGGCTGCGGCCGAGTCGCTGCTGAAGCAGCCGTCGGTGCCGCAGACGCGGTAGGCGATGACCTGGGCACGCGGAGCGATGCCGCTCACGGTGCCGCGGTCGACGCCGAACACGCGTGGCGGGCACGTTCGCGTTGCCGGCTGCGGTGCTGGCGGTGTGGGTGCCGTGGCCGTCGTCGTCGCGCACGGACGTGGTCTCGTCGCCGACGAAGCCCACAACGCTCGCGTAGGTGTCCATGAACAGGTAGGCGCCGATGAGCTTGTTGTTGCAGGTGAACGGCAGCACCGGGGTTCGCCCCGTTGCCGAAGTCGCACTTGCGCGGGTTGCCGTCCGTGCGGGGACGCGGGGCCGGGAAGGCCTTGCCCGAGGGGTCAGGGTCGCTGAACGACGCGTGCTCGGGCCAGATGCCGGAGTCGAGGACGCCGACGATCACCTTCTCTCCGGCCTTGCTGACGCCGCCGGCCTTGGTCCAGGCGCTGGGTGCACCGATGAAGCCGGGGGAGCGGTCGACAGCGGTCGGCTTGGCGAGCGTGTCGGTGTAGATGGCCGCGACCTGCGGGTCGTTGGCCAGGGCCGTGAGCTGCTCGACGGGGATGCTCACCGCGATGCCGCCGACGACGCTCTTCAGCCGGGTGCCGAACTTCGCGCCCGGCGCGTTCGCCTTGACGCGCTTCTCGAACGCGGTCATCCGGCTGCCGAGGTAGCTCAGGTACTCCTGCGAGGCTGCCGAGTCGACGTCGAGGCGCTTGGCGCCGGTGACCCGGGGGGAGGTGGCGGCGAGGCCGGCCACGCCTCCGGTGTAGGAGGCCAGCGGCTTGTCCTTGAGCCGAACCACGACGTGCACGCGACCGTCGGCGCCCTTGGCCTTCTTGGCAGCCTCCAGCGCGGAGGTGATGGTGTCGCCCTTCTGGACCGGCTGCTTCGCCGCGAGGCTCAGCCCGCGGAGGTCGCCCTTGCTGCCCGCCTGCGTGGGGACGGCCGCCACGGTGCCGGCGATCACCATCCCCGATGCCGCCACGAGCCCGACCGACATGCGCACACGTCGAGATGCCTTCATCAACGACTTCCCCTCATCGATGCGGCGGCATGGTGCCGCCGTCCAGCCCAGTGCCCCCCACGGCATGGGACTGCCAGGGCGCTGTCTAACAGAGCCTTCGGAGATCCGGCGGCAGTTCGGGAAGATTGTTCGTCGTTCCGTGGTGGAACGGGCCGATCGGTGGAAGCGTCGGACCGTCATGAGTCGTACTCGGAGATCACGCGCGGTGACGGTCGGTATCGCGCTCGTGATCCTGACGGTGACCGCGGGCTGCGGCTCGCAGGTCTCCGGAGGCTCTGCATCACCGACGTCGCCGGGCGCCGGGAGCTCGGGAGGGACCACGATGACCACCGCCTCGCAGCTGCGTCTCGAGCTCGACGACGGACGCGGCACGACCACCACGTGGACCCTCACCTGCGACCCGCCCGGCGGCGACCATCCCGACCCGGCGGCGGCCTGCGCCGCGCTCGAGGTCGGCTCGCGCTACCTGCGACCGGTGCCCGCCGACATGGCCTGCACCGAGATCTACGGCGGTCCCGAGACCGCCCGGCTCACCGGCACGTGGCGCGGAGCCCCGGTCGACGCGTCGTTCTCGCGCACCGACGGCTGCCAGATCGCGCGCTGGAACGGGCTGTCCGGGCTGCTGCCCGGCGGCGGCCTCTGACTGCGCCTCAGGTCAACGGCTCGAGGCCGGCGTCGGCGAGAGCGGTCTGCAGGATCCGGATCGCGCGCGGACCCACACCGTGCATCGCCAGCAGCCGGTTCGCCGGGCGACCGGCCACGAGCTCGAGCGTGGTGATCCCTGCCGACTCCAGCGCCCGCGTCGCGGGCGCACCGATGGCGGGGAGCGCGGTCATCAGCCGCGCGGCATCCGGGCGTTCTTGGGCAGCGGGCCCTTGGGGATCGGCAGCGGGGTGGCGGTGAGCGCGTCGAGGCGCTTGCGCACGGCGCTCACCTGCGCGGGCTTGAGCGCGCGCGGCAGGCGCATGATGTGGCGCTGCAGCTTCCGCAGGGGGATCTGGCCCTCGCCGTCGCCGCACTGCACCTCGATGATCGGCGTCTCGCCGACGAAGCGCGCGGTGCGCTTGCGCTCGTTGGCCAGCAGCGCCACCGCACGGGTCGACGGACCCTCCGACACGAGGATCACGCCGGGACGGCCGATCACCCGGTGCACGAAGTCCTGGTTGCGGTTCACCGCGACCGCGGGAGTGACGTACCAGCCCTTGCGCAGGGTGGTGAGCACGGACGCGGCCGCACCCGCCTGGCCCTCGACCGAGGCGTACGCCGCCGTCTCGGCACGGCGGCCGAAGAGATAGGTGACGGCGAGCAGCGCGAACGGGAAGCCGATGACGCCCCAGAAGAAGATCGGAGCCGAGGAAGTAGCCGGCGAGCAGGAACACGCCGAACACGGCGAGGAAGACCGCGAGGAGCACCCAGGGCAGGGCCGGGTCGGCCTTGCGGGTCATGCGGTAGGTCTCGCGGATCTGCGCGATGCGGCCGCGAGGGGCCGGTGCGGGCGCGGTGCTGCTCACGGGTGTGTGCTCCGAGGTTCCGGGGATGTCGGCCCCCAGGGTATGTCCCGGGCCCGGCCGCCGACGAACGGGCTGGTCAGGGGATCGGATCGCGCGGCCGGGCGGACGCCGTCAGGCGCTCGCGCCGCCGGTGACGATCGTGGCGCTGCCGCCGCGCTCGCGGGCCTCGAGCGCCTGCTGGTGCAGCCGTCCGGCGCGGTAGGACGAGCGCACGAGCGGGCCGGACATGACGCCGGCGAAGCCGATGCGGGTCGCCTCGTCGGCGAGCGCCACGAACTCCTCGGGCTTCACCCAGCGCTCGACCGGGTGGTGCTTGGGGGAGGGGCGCAGGTACTGCGTGATGGTGATGAGGTCGCAGCCGGCCTCGTGCAGGTCGTGCAGCGCCTGGACGACCTCGTCGATGGTCTCGCCCATGCCGAGGATGAGGTTCGACTTGGTGACCATGCCCGCGGCGCGCGCCTGCGTGAGCACGTCGAGCGAGCGCTCGTACCGGAACGCCGGGCGGATGCGCTTGAAGATGCGGGGCACCGTCTCGAGGTTGTGCGCCAGCACCTCGGGGGCGGCGTCGAAGACCTGGCCGAGCAGCTCGGGGTTGCCGGAGAAGTCCGGGATGAGCACCTCGACACCGGTGCCGGGGTTGAGCTCGTGGATCTTGCGCACGGTCTCGGCGTACAGCCAGGCGCCCTCGTCGGGGAGGTCGTCGCGGGCGACGCCGGTGACGGTGGCGTAGCGCAGGCCCATCGTGGCGACGGACTCGGCCACGCGGCGCGGCTCGTCGCGGTCGAGGGGGTCGGGCCGACCGGTGTCGATCTGGCAGAAGTCGCATCGGCGCGAGCACTGCGAGCCGCCGATGAGGAAGGTCGCCTCGGCGTCCTCCCAGCACTCGTAGATGTTGGGGCAGCCGGCCTCCTGGCAGACCGTGTGCAGGCCCTCGGACTTCACCAGGCCCGTGATGCGTCGGAACTCCGGGCCGGTGCGCAGCGTGGTCTTGATCCAGCTCGGCTTCTTCTCGATCGGCACCTCGGCGTTGCGCGCCTCGATGCGCAGCATGCGCCGGCCGTCGGGTGCCGTGGCCACGATCGCGTCGTCGGCGCGGACGCCGTCGCTCACCTCGGTCACGTGCTCCACCCTACGTCGCCGCTGCAGGTGCCGCGTCTCACGAGAGGCCGCGGCCGAGCTGCGAGGTGCGGTACGCCGCCTTCCGGGCCCGCATGATCTCGCCGAGGGGGCGGTGCTCGACGAGCGCCGACCACGGGTCGAACGCGGCAGACTCCGCGGCCTCCTGGGTGGCGGCGCCCGGAGGCGCGGTGAGGTCGGACTGCGGCACCGTGAGGCGGCCCACGGTGAGGTACGGCGTCGGCCAGTCGACCGTCGCGTCCTCGATCGGCGTGGTGGCCTCGTCGGTGAAGAACTGCAGCTGCAGGTCGAAGACGAGCGGCGCGGCCTTGACCCGCGCCGCGACGTCGGCCGCCCAGTCCTTCTTCGCGTTCGGCGTCGGCGGTGCCGGGTCGACCGGCACGAGGCGCACGCGCACGGCGTACGGGCCGCAGGCGATCGGGGCGGCGGAGAAGAACTCCTCGGTCGCGAACCCGGTGAACGGACGCGCGAGGCCGGCCGCCGTGGCCTTGAGCTTCGCGATCCCGCCGGAGACGCCGTAGCGCCCGATCATGTAGCCGAACAGCTGGCGACGGCCCATGGCCGAGGCGTCGACGAGGCCGACGAACTCGTCGGCGCTGCCGATGCCGAACACCGGCTGGTTGATGAGCAGGAAGTCCTGGGTGCTGGTCTCGAAGCCCAGGGCTCCGGGGCCGCGGACCTCCAGCACCTTGATCGCGAAGCCGCGGATGTCCGGGGTCGAGTCCTTCGCGCGCGCGACGCCGCCGTTGGAGAGCCGGATGAGCACGTCGTGGTCGCCGGGCCGGGCGAACAGCCCGTGCGCCGCGTGGTCGGGCAGACCGGCGGGGATCGTCAGCACGCCGCGCAGGCCCACCCGCTGCTTGCGGTGCAGGGCACGGCCCGCGCCGTAGCGGCGGCTCTTGCGGATCTGGATGGCGCCGATCTCGTCGGCGTACCTCGCGAAGCGCTTGGCCTCGTCCGGGGTGGCTCGCTCGGCCCACGCGGTGCTGGGTGCCGCGGAGCCGGGCTCGGGGACCGTGCCGCTCACGACGCGCCCCCGGTCGCCGGCGAGTAGAGGGCGAGCAGGCGGCGCTCGACCAGCGGGAGCACCTCGTCGACGGTGACCGTGCGCCCGAGCTCGGCGGTCAGCGACGTGACGCCTGCGTCGGTGATGCCGCAGGGCACGATGCGGTCGAACCACGACAGGTCGCAGTCGCAGTTGAGCGCGAAGCCGTGCATGGTGACGCCGCGCGACACGCGTACGCCGATGGCGGCCACCTTGCGCTCCGGCCGGGTGCCCACGAGCGGGAGGTCGGCCGGCACCCAGACCCCGCTGCGCCCGTCGACCTGCACGGTCTCGAGCCCGAGCTCGCGGCAGACGTCGATGATCAGGAGCTCGATGCGCCGCACGTGCTCGACGACGTCGATCGGCTCGGCCAGCGTGACGATGGGGTAGCCGACCAGCTGGCCCGGGCCGTGCCACGTGATCTGCCCGCCGCGGTCGACGTCGACCACCGGCGTGCCGTCGCTGGGACGGTCGGCCGGGCGCGTGCGCTTGCCCGCGGTGTAGGTCGGCGGGTGCTCGAGCAGCAGCACCGTGCCGGGCTCGGAGCCGTCGACGACGGCGGCGTGCGTGCGGCGCTGCTCGTCCCACGCGTCCTGGTAGGCGACGGCGTCGGGGCCGAAGCCCAGCCGTCGCAGGCGTACGCCGGGCTGCGCGGGCGCCAGGGTGTCCGGGGTGCTGGTCACCCGCCGAGCCTAGACCGCGTCTCGGCGATGCTCCTCGGCTGTGCGCTACCGGCGTACTCCGGCGTCGACGAAGTCAGGGCCGGGCCATCTGTGCGACGACGCCTGCGAGGTCCGTGCGGACGGTGTCGCGTCGCGACGTCGTACTCGGCCAGCATGACCAGACCGGTGCCGGAGCGCGATCCAGAGCGCAGAGTGTCGTCGGCCCGACCTCCTGGACCGTCTCGTGGCAGACCACGAGGCCGCCGTCCGGCGCTGTGGTCGTGGTCGCCCGTCCGCCGGAACCGCGCACGGCGCCGTCGGCGAAGCCCGCGCGCGAACTCGTCCTGGTCGAAGCGGGGTGGAGCCGCCGGTCCAGACCAGCATCGCCATGCCGAGGCCGCGCTCGGGGGCCGTTCTTCGGGCCGGGGCCGTAGATCTCCAGCTTCGCGGGGCTCATGCCCGGCAGCTGACCCAGCACCGCCCGTGTCTGCGCGAGCAGCGTGAGCCGCTCCTGCGCGATCTCGGCGCCGGTCGGACGGCGTGCGCCCGACCACCGTCTCGGGCGCGACGTTCGAGAGGGTGAGCGCGGGGCCGGGGGCCGGCTGAGCCGTCGCGCGCCCCTTGGCGACTCCGCGCAGACCGCCGACGATCCCGCTCACTGCCGACGAGGACGACGGCCACGACGATGATCACCCGCACGACGCCGGCGTTGCTGGACGGGGTCGCAGGCGCCGTCGACCAGGCGGGGCCGCTGCCGTACGCGGGTGCTGCGGCGTACGCCGCGCCGCGCCGTAGGCGGGTGTCGCGCCGTAGCGCGGCGCGCGTACGCCGGAGCTGCGGTCGGCGTAGCGCCGGCGTACGCCGGCGCCGGAGCCGGGCGCGGGGCGACGTGGTGGGTCCACGCGCCGCCGTCGTAGAAGCGCAGCTGCGCGGGGTCGCCCGGATCCGGGTACCAGCCCGCCGCCGGTCCGGTGGTCGTCGTCGTGCCCTGCTGCGTGCGGTCGTCGTACGACGCCCGCTCGTGATCCCCCGTCATGGGGGCTGTCTCGGCCGGCGAGCGCGCGCACTTGATGAGCCGGAGCGGATCCGGCCGTCGCGCTAGTCGGGGAAGACCGAGGTGTCGGTGCCGGTCGTGGCGTCGAGGCGCGCCTTCTGCTCGGCGCTGAGCTCGAGGTGCGCGGCGCGCGCGGCGGACTCCGCCGACGCCGGGCGGGTGTAGCCGGGGATGGGCACGACGGTCGGCCCCTGCGCCACGAGCCACGCGAGCGCCACCTCGTGCGCCGTGACCTCGCCACCGGTCGAGGCCGCGAGCTCGGCGGCGACCTGCGCGAACTCGGGGTAGCGGGTGGGCAGCTCCTTCGCGTCGGACCCGCCGCCGAACGGCGACCACGGGAAGAACGCGACGCCGTGCTCGATCGCCCACTCGAGCACGTCGGTGTCGCCGCGGAAGCGCGGGCTGCGCTCGTTCTCCACCGCCGCGATCGTGCCCTCGGAGACCTCCCACGCGGTGCGCGCCTCGTCGCCGTGCACGTTGCCGATGCCGATGGCCGGCGCGAACCCGGCCTCGCGCACCGCGAGCATGCCGCGCACCGTCTCGGCGTACGGCGCCTGCTCGCGGTTCACCCGGTGGTTGATGATCACGTCCGGGACGAAGCCGAGCTGGCCGACGCTCGCCTCCGCGGCGCGCAGCAGGTAGTCGCGCGAGCCGTCGCGGCTCCACGTGTCGCCGTGGGTGCCGGGCGTGCGCACGATGCCGATCTTGGTCACCACGACGATCGCGTCGCGCCCGCCCGACCAGGTGCGCACGGCCTCGCCGACGAGGTTCTCGTTGTGCCCGACGCTGTGGCCGTCGGGGGCGTAGATGTCGGCGGTGTCGACGAGCGTGAGGCCCTGGTCGAACGCGTGGTGCAGCAGCGCGATCGCCTCGTCGCGCGGCATCAGGGTGCCGTCGGCGCGCGCGTTCGACAGCGGCATCGCGCCCGTGCCGATCGACCGGGACGGGCTTGTCGGTGAGCAGCGGGATCGAGGTGTGGCGCATGGCCTCACCCTGCCACGCGGGTCAGTCGATCGCGCCGGGGGCCAACCGCGTCTCGACCACGCCGCCGTCGGCCGTGCGCTCGACGCGGTACGCCGCCGGTCCGGTCGCGGGGTCGACCTCGAGGTCGGTGAGCACGCGCACCGGCTCGGTGCCCTCGTACAGGATCCCGACCCGGTCGTCGGTGCAGTAGGACAGCGGCAGCTCGCGCTCGCGGACGAGGTGCTGCAGCAGCGGACGGCGCTGCGCCTCGGAGTCGTAGTGCACGCCGTTGCCGTAGGGGATCAGGCCGAGGCCGCCGGTGACGATGCGCAGGTCGGGCCCGAACGAGTCGGTCGTGCCGCCGACGTGCCAGCAGATGGAGCCGGCGCTCACCCCGCCGAGCACGACGCCGCGCTCCCAGGCGTCGCGCGCCGCGTCGTCGACGCCGTGCACGCGCCACAGGGCGAGCAGGTTCGCGACGCGAGCCGCCGCCGACCCACACGACGTCGGCGCGGCCGAACGCCTCCTCCGGCGTCTGGTTCGGGTAGGGGAACAGCACGAGGTGGTCGGCGTCGACGGGCAGGTCGCGCATCGCCTGGTAGCTCAGCGCCAGGTAGTTCTTGTCGTCGCCGGACGCCGTGTGCACGAACAGCACCCGCGGCCGGTCCTTGCCGGACAGGCGCAGGGCCTCGAGGAACAGCTCGCCGGGCAGGCGGGCGTTGTCGCGACCGCTGGGCACGAAGCCGCCGCTGGTCGCCAGGATGCGAGGAGTCGTCACGCAGCGAACCTAGGCGATGCCGTCGTGCGCCGCCGTGCCGACGCGAGCGCCGGGTCAGGGGTGGTCGCGCAGCAGGGCGGTCGCGACGCGCCGTCCGCTGACGAGCGCTCCCTGGATCGAGGCGGTGTCGCGGTGGTCGCCGGCGACGTAGACGCCGCCGTGGCTCGCCGGCCGGCGCAGCGGCGAGCCGACGGGCACGGCGGGCACGGTCGCGGCGAGCTCGTGCACCGCGACGGTCTCCCAGCCGGTGGGGTCGACGCCGTGCAGCAGGGCGAGATGGTCGCGCACGTCGCGCTCGCTGCGACCCGTGCCGAGGGCGGTGGAGGCCACCAGCGCGAGGCCGCGGGCGGCGTACGACGGTGCCGCGTTGCTCACCACGACGCTGTTGACGACCGGTCCGCGACGCTCGGGGTCGACGACCAGCACCGGCGCTCCGTCGGTGAGCGCGGTGCCCGGCGCGTCGGCGAGGTGCCACCACGTCGTGCCCGAGCGCATGACGGGCACGTCGAGGCCGGGCAGCAGGCGTCCCGCGGTCGTCGGGTCGGTCGCGACGACCACCGCGCGCGCGGTGAGCACGCCGTCCGTCGGTGGTCACGGTCGTGGGCGTCACGGCGTGCGCGGCGACGCCGAGCCGGACGTCGAGGCCGGCCGCGAGCTGCTCGGGGATCGCCTGCATCCCGCGCGCGGGGACCGCCGGGGTGCCGCGGACGAACGAGCGCAGCAGCAGGTCGGCGAAGCGCCGCGACGTCGTCATCGAGTCGTCGAAGAGCACGCCGGCGAGGAACGGCTCGAGCACCTGGCGGGTCACGTCGCCGAACGGCGCGTACGCCGTCCCCGACCTCCTCGTCGGGCTCGGCCTCGCGACGCCGGGGATCGCCGGTCGCGACGCGCACGGCGTACGCCGCGAACCGCGCCTGGTCGAGACGCGACCCGGGAGTGTGCCTGACCGACGACCACAGCGCCGACGGGGTGCGTCGCGGGTCGGCGACGAGATGCCGGCCGCGGCTCGTGGCGAGCAGCACGCCGGCGGTGAACGGGCGCAGCTGCAGCGCGGGCAGGTCGAGGACGCGCTGCGCCTCGGGGTAGGCCGGGTTGAGCAGCTGGAACCCGCGGTCGACCGTGACGCCGTCGATCCGCTCGCTGCGCACGCGACCGCCGACCGAGTCGCCCGCCTCGAGGACGACGACCTCGCGCCCGGCCGCGACGAGGTGCCGGGCCGCGGCCAGCCCGGCAAGGCCGGCCCCGACCACGAGGACGTCGGTGCCGGTCATGCCCTGATCGTGTCGAAGCCGGGCCCGCGTCGCACCCGGGGGCTGTGGACGGCCGCGGCGGCCGCGAGACGTGCGCTCGCCCACCCTGGGCCGATGAGCGAGCAGACCGCCTCCGACGCGTCCGAGTCCGCCCCCGGTGTCGAGCGCACGAGCGTCCTCGGCGCTCGACGAGCTCGAGACCCACGACGTACGCCGTGCCCTCGTGCTGCTCGCCGGGCTGCGCGGCCGGACGCTGGCGCCGCTCGTGCGCTCCGCCGCGGTGCCGGGCGGGGTCGCGCTGACGCACCGGGTGCCGGCGAGATGCGGTGGGCCTGGCGTCGCTGCGCGCCGACGGGCCGCTGCGGGCCGGGCACGTGCTCGCGGTCGGCGTCGCGGTGCTCGAGGCCCTCGTGGCCGCTGCACGCCGCGCGGCTGGCGCACGGTGGCGTGGACGGGGAGTCGGTGCTCGTCGCGCCCGACGGCAGCGTCGTGCTCGCCGGCGACCGGTGTCGTCGTGGGCCGCGGCCCCGGGGGAGCCCGGACGGGCCGTCGCCTGCCGACGACGTCGCGGCGGTGGGCGAGCTGCTGCGCGACCTGCTCGGGCCGGGCTCCGCGCCGGCGCCGCTGGTGGTCGCCGTCGTGCGGGCGGTCGACCCCGACCTCGCGCTGCGTCCGGACGCTGCTTCGCTGCTCGACGCGCTGCACAGGTGCGGCCGGCCCGAGCCGCTGCTCGACGCGTTGTGGTCGCCGCGCGACGCCGCCCCGGGGAGGTCGCGGTGCACGCGGCCGCAGCAGGCCCCGGCGGCCGGGAGCCGCCATCCCGGACGACGCGGTCGAGAAGCCGGCGACGGGCCGCCGCGACGACGCGACCGTCGTCGTTGCGCCCACCCCGCGAGGCCGCTCGACCGGCTCGGCGCCGACGTCGATCGCGCTCGAGCGGCCGCGCGGCGAGCCGTCGTGCCGCCTCGCCGTGGCGACTGTTCGCCGTGGCGGTGCTCGCGGTCGGGGTCGTCGCGGGCGGCGCTCGCCGTCTCCGGCCGCGGCGACGTCGTCGCTGCGCCGACCACCGCCGCTGCGGCCACGCAGCCGGCGCCGCCCGCTCGGCAGCGCCCGCCACCCCGGCGCCGACGCCGGCCCTTCCGTGCGACGTCGGCCGGCACCGCGTGGGACGTGCCGTGCTCGCCGAGATCGACCGCGGGCGCACCGCGGCGCTCGCGGCCGGCTCGCCCCAGCAGCTGCGCGCCTGGGTGACGGGCACGGCGTACGCCGCCGACCTGGCGCTGGCGCGGACGGTCGCCGCGGCAGGTGCGCGGATCGACGGTGGCGGGCTCGTGCTCGAGGAGGTGCGCCCGGTCGACGTCGACGCGACGACCGCGGTGCTGGAGGTGCGCGACCGGCGTGCCGCCTACGCCGTGGTGGCCGAGGGCAGCCGGCAGGAGGTTCCCGAGCGCGCGGCGCGGACCTGGACGGTCACGCTGGTGCGCGGCGGGTCGCCGACGCGGTGGCGCATCGCCGAGGTCGCCGACGCGACGCTCAGCCCAGGAGGTCGTCGATGATCGCCGCGACGGTGGGGTGGCGGAACTCGTAGCCGGTGCGCTCGAGCACCGCGGGGAGCATGCGCTGGTCGATGAGCAGCTCGTCGGCGAACTCGCCGAGGACGAGCGAGAGCGCGGGCTTCGGCGCGAACACCAGGGTCGGGCGGTGCAGCGCGCTGCCGAGCGCCGAGGTGAGGGCGCCGTTGGTGATCTGCTCCGGCGCGGCGAGGTTGACCGGCCCGACGATCTCCTCGTGGTCGATGACGTGCCGGATCGCGCCGACCTCGTCGGCGAGCGAGATGAGCGACCACCACTGCTTCCCCGAGCCGAGCCGTCCACCCGCGCCGAGGCGCAGGATCGGGCAGCCAGCGGCCGAAGGCGCCGCCGTCGGGGTCGGCGACCGTGCCCGTGCGCGGGTGCACCACGCGGACGCCCGCCTCGCGGGCCGGGTCCGCCGCCGCCTCCCAGGCGACGCAGACGCGGGAGAGGAAGGTCGAGCCGACCGGCCCGGACTCGTCGACGCCGTCGGGCCCGGTGTCGCCGTAGTAGCCGCTGGCCGAGCCCGAGACGAGCACGCGGGCAGGCGTGCCGCTCTCGGCGATCGCGGTCGCGAGGCACATCGTGGCCGAGACCCGCGAGTCGAGGATCTGCCGCTTGTAGGCGTCGTCCCAGCGCTTGCCGGCCACGCCCGCGCCCGGCCAGGTTGATCGACCGCGCCGGCATCGTCGACCGCATCCCGTACGGCGAGGTCGGCCCCCCGAGCCCCCAGCCCCGGCTCCCACCGCACCTCGTGCGCCCCCCGGGGCTCGCGCCGCACGAGCGCGACCACGTCGTGCCCGTCAGCCCGCAACGAGCTGAGCAGCGCCGTCCCGATCAACCCCGACGACCCCGCGACGACGACCTTCACCCCGACACCCCGCAACGCCTCATACCGCGAGTCTGACCCCCCACCCGACCCGCAGGCAACGCCGGACCCCGGCCGCCGGGCGCGCCACCCACAGCACGCGGAGGCCGAGCGAAGCGAAGGCCGTCACCGACCCGGAGCCAGCGGGGTGATGAGCGCCGCGGGGTGAACAAGCGCGCCACGCGCGAGCCCGGACGCCCGAGCATCGAGACGGAGAGCTGGGCAGTACGCCGAAGCGGAGCGGCCCCGAGGGCGGAGCGTGGCCCCGGCGACGAAGGAGCCGGGGTCACCGAAGCCCGAGTGCGGCGCCACCCAACGCACGCGTCATACGACGCTGGGACGGCGCCGCCAGGGCCGCGAAGCGGAGGCGGCGCCGACGCGAGGAGCGCGAGCGACGAGCTTGGAGGCGCAGCAAACACAGCCGAAGCGGAGAGCAACGAGCCGCGTGAGCCCGCCAGATCAGCCGCAGAGCGCCAGCCGGTTCCCTACAGCCCCAGCTCGGCCTCGAAGCTGCCGTCCTCGAGCCGCGTCTTCATCGCGACCAGGAAGCGCGCGGCGTCGGCGCCGTCGACGAGGCGGTGGTCGTAGGTCAGCGCGAGGTAGACCATCGAGCGGATCGCGATCGAGTCGCGCGCCGGTCTCGTCGGTGACGACGACCGGGCGCTTCACGACCGCACCGGTGCCGAGGATGGCGACCTGCGGCTGGTTGATGATCGGGGTGTCGAACAGGGCCCCGCGGCTGCCGGTGTTGGTGAGCGTGAAGGTGCCGCCGGACAGCTCGTCCGGGCGTCACCTTGTTGGTGCGGGTGCGCTCGGCGAGGTCGGCGATCTTGCGGCCGAGGCCCGGCGATGTTGAGGTCGCCGGCGTCGCGGATGACCGGGCACGAGCAGGCCGCGCTCGGTGTCGACGGCGATGCCGAGGTGCTCGCCGTCGTGGTAGGTGACGGTGCCGGCCGTCTGGTCGATCGAGGCGTTGACCAGCGGGTACTGCCTTGAGCGCCTCGACGGCGGCCTTGGCGAAGAACGGCAGGAACGAGAGCTTGACGCCCTCGCGCGCCTCGAAGCTCGTTCTTGGCCTTGGCGCGCAGCGCCGCGATCCGGGTGACGTCGACCTCGACGACGCGTGGTGAGCTGCGCCGAGACGTGCAGCGACTCGACCATGCGCTCGGCGATGACCTTGCGCAGGCGGGTCATCTTCTCGGTGCGGCCGCGCAGCGGGCGACGCCGGCGACCGGCGGCGGCGCGGCAGCCGGCGGCCGCGGCGGCGGCGGCGCGGCGCCGGCGCGGCCGCGGCCGCCTTCGGCGGCCTCGGCGGCGGCGAGGACGTCCTGCTTGCGGATCCGGCCGCCGACGCCGGTGCCGGTGACGGTCGGCGAGGTCGACGCCGTTGTCGGCGGCGAGCTTGCGGACCAGCGGCGTGACGTAGGCGTCGCCGCCGTCGGTCGGCGCCGCGGGCGGCGGCCGGAGCCGGGCGCGGCAGGCGCAGCCGGCGCCGGAGCGGCGGGTGCAGCCGGAGCGGGCGCCGGCGGGAGCCGGGGCGGCGGCGGGCGCCGGGCGCGGCGGGTGCCGGGCGCGGCGCGGGAGCCGGGGCGGCGGCGGGCGCCGGTGCTGCCGCGGCCGGGGCGCCGGCGGCGCCGACGACGCCGAGCGTGGCCGCCGACCTCGACGGTCTCGTCCTCGCCGACGGTGATCTCGAGCAGGGTGCCCGGCGACGGGCGAGGGGATCTCGGTGTCGACCTTGTCGGTGGAGACCTCGAGCAGCGGCTCGTCGACGGCGACCGTGTCGCCGACCGCCTTGAGCCAGCGGGTGACGGTGCCCTCGGTGACGCTCTCGCCGAGGGCGGGCAGCATCGACCGGCGGTCGCCGGCGCCGGCGGGCGCGGCGGCCGGGCGCGGCGGGCGGCGGCGGGCGCGGCGGCCGGCGACCGGCGCGGCGGCCGGCGCGGGCGCGGGGCGGAGCGGCCGGGGCCGGCGTGCGGGCTCGGGCGGCGGCCGGCGCGGCGGCGCGGCGGCGCGGCGCCGGCCGCCTCGCCGGCGTCGCCGATGACGCCGAGCTCGCCGCCGACCTGCGACGGTCTCGTCCTCGCCGGCCGCGATCGACGAGCAGCACGCCGGAGGCGGGCGCCGGGATCTCGGTGTCGACCTTGTCGGTCGAGACCTCGAGCAGCGGCTCGTCGGCCGCGACCGTGTCGCCGACCTGCTTGAGCCAGCGGGTGACGGTGCCCTCGGTGACGCTCTCGCCGAGCTGGGGCATCGTGACGGAGACCGACATGGCCTGCGTGACTCCTTCGGTTCGGACGGACGAGTCAGATCCTCGCGCGTGCGGCGTGATCTGTCAGGTGGGCCGGGTGCGGACGGCTCAGGCGTGCGCGTGCAGGGGCTTGCCGGCCAGCGCGAGGTGGGCCTCGCCCAGGGCCTCGTTCTGGGTCGGGTGGGCGTGCACGAGGCGCGGCGACGTCCTCGGGGTAGGCCTCCCAGTTGTACGATCAGCTGGGCCTCGCCGATCAGCTCGCCGACCCGCGCGCCGACCATGTGGACGCCGACGACCGGGCCGTCCTTCTGCGCGGACGAGCTTGACGAAGCCGGTGGTGCCGAGGATCTGGCTCTTGCCGTTGCCGCCGAGGTTGTACTCGTAGGCCTCGACGTCGTCGGCGCCGTACTTCTCCTCGGCCTGGGCCTCGGTGAGGCCGACCGAGGCGACCTCGGGCTCGCAGTAGGTGACGCGCGGGATGCCCGCCTCGTCGATCGACGCGCGGGGTCGAGCCCGGCGATCTCCTCGGCCACGAAGATGCCCTGCTGGAAGCCGCGGTGCGCCAGCTGCAGGCCGGGGACGATGTCGCCGACGGCGTAGACGCCGGGCACGTTGGTGCGCAGGCGCTCGTCGGTGAGCACGAAGCCGCGGTCCATCGCGACGCCGACCTCCTCGTAGCCCAGGCCGCTGGCGTTCGGGCCGCGGCCGACCGCGACGAGCAGGAAGTCGGCCTCGAGCGTCGTCGCCGCTCTCGAGGGTGCACGGTGACGCCGGTGTCGTCCTGGGTGACGCCGGCGAACCGCACGCCGGTCTTGAAGGCGATCTTGCGCTTGCGGAACGCGCGCTCGAGCGCCTTGGAGCAGGCCTCGTCCTCGGCGGGCACCAGCCGGGGCAGCGCCTCGACGATGGTCACCTCGGCGCCGAAGGACTTCCAGACGCTGGCGAACTCGACGCCGATGACGCCGCCGCCGAGCACGATCGACGCTGGCCGGCACGTAGTCCAGCTCGAGCGCCTGGTCGCTGGTGATGACGCGGCCGCCGATGTCGAGGCCGGGCAGGCTGCGGGCGTAGGAGCCGGTGGCGAGCACGACGTTGCGGCCGGTGTACGTCGGTGCCGTCGACCTCGACGGTGTTCGGCGGCGGCCAGGCGGCCCGTCGCCCTCGACGTAGGTGATGCCGCGGCTCTTCACCAGGCCCTGCAGGCCCTTGTAGAGGCGGCGCGACGACGCCGTCCTTGTAGGTGTTGACCTTCGGCGATGTCGATGCCCTCGAAGCGTGGCGCGGACGCCGAACTGCTCGCTCTCGCGGGCGGAGTCGGCCACCTCGGCCGCGTGCAGCAGCGCCTTGGTCGGGATGCAGCCGCGGTGCAGGCAGGTGCCGCCGAGCTTGTCCTTCTCGATCAGGGCGACCGACAGGCCGAGCTGGGCTGCCGCGCAGCGCGCGGCGTAGCCGCCGCTGCCGCCGCCGAGGATCACGAGGTCGAACTGGGTCCCGGACACGGGCGCTCCTCGTGGGTGCGTGTGGTCGGACAGCGGTCGGACGGGTGCTCCGGTCGGTGCACCGAGCGCCGGCGGCCATCCTTCCACCTCGGTGGCGCGGACGTGACCACGGGTGAGCGCCGGGCGGACGCGGACGGCTCCGCGGCGCAGGGTCAGGCCAGGTGGACGCCGGGTCCTGCGCCCAGGCGATCACCTCGGGCCACGCGCCGAACCCGTCGCCGAGCGCGAAGTGCAGCCCGCCCGGGACGACCACCGAGCGGATGCCCAGGGGCTCGGCGTACGCCGTGACCGCCCCCTCGGGGCACCACGGGTCGGCGTCGCTGCACACGAGCAGGGTGCTGGCGGAGGCGGCTGCCACCGCCGCGGCGTCGAGGCCGTCGGCGGCAGGGCGAAGCCGGGGAAGTTCTCGGCGAAGCGCGACGGCCCGGGCGGAGCGACGAGCAGCACACGGTCGACCGGCGCGGCGAGCCCGCGGGCGCAGGCGTGCAGCCACAGGGCGGCGGCCGAGGGAGTGCGCCGACCACCACCCGCTCGACGCGGTCCGGGTCGCCGAGCAGGTCGAGCTCGGTGCCGAGCACGTCGAGCCACGCCTCGAGCTGCGGCGCGTCGGGGTCCGGCAGCGCCGGGTAGACCACCTGCTCGCCGGCGTCGCGCAGCGCGGTCGGTGAGACGCCGCTGCCAGTGCCCGTCGGGCCGGCGGTTCGTGTAGCCGTGCAGCACCAGGAAGCGGCGCTGCGTCCGCCATGTGCTCCCGATGCACGGGGCCTCGCTCTCGTGACGACGCCCCGCCCGGCGATGCCGGACGGGGCGTGCGTCGTCGTGCGGTGGTCGCTCTACAGACGGCGTCGTCGGCCATGTCCTCGGCGACCTGGACGAGGGTGCGGACGGCGGCGCCGGTGCCGCCCTTGGGCGTGTAGCCGTACGGCGCCGACGGCGTTGTACGACGGCCCGGCGATGTCGAGGTGCGCCCACGCTGCGCCGTCGGCCACGAACTCGCGCGAGGAAGACCGACGCCGGCGAGCATGCCGCCCTCGCGGCGTCCGGCGAGCGGGATGTTGGCGATGTCGGCGACGGTGCTGTCGAGGTTGGCGCGCAGCTCCTCGGGCAGCGGCATCGGCCACATCGGCTCGCCGGCGCGCTTCGAGGCGTCGTGCACGGCCTCGCGCAGGTCGTCGTCGTTGGCCATGATCCCGGTGGTGCGCGCGCCGAGCGCGACGACCGCTGCGCCGGTGAGCGTGGCGATGTCGATGATGACGTCGGGCTTGTCCTCCTGGGCGCGGACGAGGCCGTCGGAGAGCACGAGGCGGCCCTCGGCGTCGGTGTCGAGCACCTCGACGGTCTTGCCGCCGTAGGTGTGCAGGACGTCGCCCGGCTGATGCGCGCTGCCGCTCGGCATGTTCTCCGCAGCGCAGACGTAGCCGGTGACGGCGACGGGCAGGCCGAGGCGCGCGATCGCGGACGACGGCGCCGATGACGGCGGCGGCGCCGCCCATGTCGCCCTTCATCTCGTGCATGTTGGCCGAGGGCTTGATCGAGATGCCGCCGGTGTCGAACGTGATGCCCTTGCCGACGAGCGCGAGGTGCGCCGTCGCGCCCTCCGGCCGGTAGGCGTAGCGCGCGAGGCGCGGCGGGTTCTCCGAGCCGCGGCCGACGCCGAGGATGCCGCCGTACCCGCCGGTGACCAGCGCGTCCTCGTCGAGGATCTCGACCTCGACCGGGCAGCCCGGCGACCGCGTCGGCGCCGGCCTCGACGAGCGCGGCCGGCGGCAGGTCGATCGACGGGGTGTTGACGAGGTCGCGCGCGAGGTTGACGCCGCCGGCGATCGCCTTGGCGCGGGCGACGGCCGCGACCGAGTCGGGGTCCTTGGCGTCCGGCGACGGCGAGCGTGGCGCTGCGCACCGGCGACTTCTGGGCGGACTTGGAGTCGACGCGGTAGGCGTCGTAGGAGTAGGCGCCGAGCAGCACGCCCTGGGCCACGGCGTCGAGCGCGGCGGCCGAGTCGGTCGGCAGGGCGAAGGCGACGCGGCGCGTGCCCGCGAGCGCGCGGACGGCGTTGCCGGCCGCGCGGCGCAGGGCCTCGTCCGTCCACGGGCCGGCGCCGACGCCGACCGCGACGACGACGGGCGCGGCGGCGATCCCGGCACCGGGGAGGCGGACGACGTCGCCGGCCTTGCCGGTGGCGCCGAGTGCGGCGAGCGCCTCCTCGAGCTTGCGCTTGGGCGCCGCCTTGAACGCAGGCGGCCGGCCCTGCCAGCACCACGCCCTTCTTGCGGCCGCCGGCCGGAGCCGTGGCCACGACGAGCGCGTCGGTGGGCAGGGTGGTCAGGTCCGCGGAGGACAGGGCCAGGGTCGTCACGGGGTCTCCTCGACAAGGGCGGGTCCGGGCGCCTGCGTCGTGGGCATGCGCCGGGTGATGCTTCGTTCCGCCGAACCTATCGCCCGACGGCCGTTCGCGTCCCGGCCCGGTCGTACGCCGGATGCCCAGCCCGGGTGTGCCCGCGCCAAGCCGCCGGTTCGGGCGGCTGCCGGTAGGTTCTCGCCCATGAGCGACCCGGCCCAGCCCCTGCTGTCCCCGCTGCACGACCGGCACCTGGCGCTCGGCGCCAAGCTCGGCGACTTCGGCGGCTGGTCGATGCCGCTGGAGTACACCGGCGGCGGTGTGGTCGCGGAGCACACGGCCGTGCGCGAGAGGGTCGGCGTCTTCGACGTCTCGCACCTCGGCAAGGCGTCGGTCACCGGGCCGGGCGCGGCTGCATTCCTCGACTCGGTGCTCACCAACTCCTTCGGGCGCATCGCGCCCGGCAAGGCGCAGTACACGCTCCTGTGCGACGAGAACGGCGGCGTGGTCGACGACCTGATCGCCTACCTCGCCGCCGACGACGAGGTCTTCCTCATCCCCAACGCCTCCAACACCGCCGAGGTGGTCCGGATCCTGGCGGCTGCCGCGCCCGAGGGCGTCGTGGTCGAGAACGGGCACCGCGACCACGCGGTGCTCGCCGTGCAGGGGCCTCGATCGGCCGCTCTCCTCGACGCCCTCGGGCTGCCGTCGGAGCTCGAGTACATGGCGTTCGAGAAGACCGTGCGCGACGGCGTGGCCCTCACCGTCTGCCGCACCGGCTACACCGGCGAGCACGGCTACGAGCTCGTGGTGCCGTGGGACGACGCCGGCTCGGTCTGGGACGCGGTGCTCACCGAGGGCGCGGCCTTCGGCGTGCTGCCGTGCGGCCTCGGCGCCCGCGACACCCTGCGCACCGAGATGGGCTACCCGCTGCACGGGCAGGACCTCTCCCTCGAGATCACGCCGGTGCAGGCGCGCGCGGGCTGGGCCGTCGGCTGGAGCAAGCCGGCCTTCCACGGCCGCGACGCGCTCGTCGCCGAGAAGGAGCGCGGCCCGGTACGCCGCAGCGTCGGGCTGGTCGCGCTCGAGCGCGGGATCCCGCGCCCGCACATGACGGTCACGACCGCCGAGGGCGAGCCCCTCGGCGAGATCACCAGCGGGACCTTCTCGCCGACCCTCAAGGTCGGCATCGCGCTGGCGCTGCTCTCCACGAGCGCCGGGCTCGAGGTCGGCGACGAGGTGCTCGTCGACGTCCGCGGCCGCGCGCAGCGCTTCGCGGTGACGACCCCGCCGTTCATCGACCGCTCCACGCGCTGACCGCGCCCGCTGCTCCGCGGAAACGCCACGAGGCGCCCCCGCGGGTGCGGGAGCGCCTCGGCGAGGTGCGGGGACGGCGTACGCGTTCGTGGCGCGGTGCCGCCTCAGGTCACGGGGTGGTCGACACCGACGCGGGGGTGCCCTGAGCCATCGAGTTGTCGTAGGCCACCAGGGCGAAGGTCCCCATCGAGATGACCAGGCCCAGGATCAGGGCGCCGAAGGCCACGCGGTCCTGACGACGGGTGCGCGCGGCGTTCGCGGCGTCGTCGGTCGCACGGCGCAGGGCGGCGGCGGCGCGACGCTCGGCGGCCGTGGTGGGCGCCGGTGCGGGCTGGGTCTGCGGGGCGAGGTCGAGGTCGAGGGTCGCAGTAGTCATGTGTCCAGCCTTGCCGAGCCGGTCGCGCACGAATCGCCGCGATGACGTGACCTGCTTCACGATCCGGGCGTCGCCGGCGTGAGGTCCGCCACATCGCAGCCCTCCGTCTCGCGATGTGAGAGGCCGTGGACGTGCTCAGAGCGCCAGCGCCGCCGTGACCAGCGCCGCGGCGGTGGCGAGCTCGACGACAGCACCCATGACGTCGCCCGTCACGCCGCCGAGGCGTCGCGTGCTCCGCAGCAGCACCCACGCCGCGACGGCCAGCCCGACGAGCAGGGCGGCGACGAGATCGAGGCCGATCCGCAGCGCACCGTCGTCGTCGAGGAAGCCGAGCGCCGCCACGGCGAGCGCGCTCAGCACCGTGACGCCGACCGCCGCGGGCACGGGCACGCTGCGGGCCATCACCGCCCCGAGGCCGTCCGCGCGGGCCGGGGCCACGGGCGTGGTGCAGCACCAGGTGGCGGCGAGGCGGCCCGTGACGACCGCCGTGATGAGCGCGACGCTGCCGTACCCCGCGAGGGAGCACATGGTGAGCGCGGCGAGCTGGACGAGGAGCACCAGCACGAGGGTGGCCACGCCGAAGGCGCCGACGTCCGGGCGCGCGCATCACGGCCAGCCGCCGCTCCTCGGCCCCGTCGCCGGTCGCCTTCACGCCGAGCCCGTCGGCGGTGTCGGCCAGGCCGTCGAGGTGCAGGCCGCGGGTGAGCAGGGCGAGCGTGGCCAGCGCGAGCACCGAGCCGAGCGTGTCGACGGCCTCGACCGAGCGGACGTCCGGCGCGACGACGCGGATCACGGTGAGCACCGTCGCGGCGACGAGCCCGAGCAGCAGACCGACCAGCGGTGCGAGCAGCATCGCGCCCCGCGCCACGGACCGGTCGACGGTGCGCGGCGGCGGGACGGGGATCGCGGTGAGCGTGCCCAGGGCCAGGCGCAGCGAGTCGGGCATCAGCGGTCGCGGTCCGACACGCCGGCCTCGTCGAAGGTGGCCATCTCGCGCAGCGTCGCGCCGGCCGCCGTGAGCACCGGCAGGGCGACGAGCGCGCCGGTGCCCTCGCCCAGACGCAGGCCGTAGTCGACGATCGGCTCGAGGTCGAGGCGCTCGAGCGCGGCGCGCTGCGCCGGCTCGGTCGAGCGGTGCCCGGCCTGCCACCACTCGCGCGAGCGGAAGGCGATGCGGTGCGCGACGAGGGCCGCGGCGCGCACGAGACGACGCCGTCGAGCAGCACCGGCGTACGCCGTGCCGCGGCGCCCACGCAGGAAGCCGGTCATCGCCGCGATGTCGGCGCCGCCGACGGTGGCCAGCAGCGCCGATCGGGTCGCCCTTGACCGGTCGCCCGCGGCGCATCGCGTCGCGCACCGCGGCGGTCTTGCGCATCCAGGTCGCGTCGTCGATGCCGGTGCCGCGGCCGACCACCTCGGCCGGCGCGACGCCGGCGAGCAGCCCGATCGAGGACGGCGGCGGGCGTGGTGTTGCCGATGCCCATGTCGCCGGGCGACGAGCAGGTCGGCGCCGGCGTCGACCTCCTCGTCGGCGATGCGCACGCCGAGCGCGAACGCGCGCTCGGCCTCCTCGCGGCGTCAGCGCGTCCTCGCGGTCGATCGACCCGACGCCGCGGCGTACGCGGTCGCGCGACGACCTCGTCCGGCACGGTGGCGCCGAGCTCGGCCCAGTCGACGTCGACCGCGACGTCGACCACGCGCACGCTCGCGCCGGTCTGGCGGGCGAGCACGTTCACGCCCGCGCCGCCGGCGAGGAAGTTGAGCGACCATCTGCGCGGTGACCTCGGGCGGGTAGGCGCTCGTCGCCGCCGGTCCGCGCCACGCCGTGGTCGCCGGCGAAGACCACCACGCGCACCCGCTCGAAGGCGCGCGGCGGGCAGCTGCCCTGGACGGCGCACAGCCACAGCGACAGCTCCTCGAGCCGACCGAGCGCACCCGGTCGGCTTGGTGAGCCGCGCCTGCCGCTCGGCCGCGGCGGCGCGCGCCTCGGCGTCGGGCAGGGCGATGCGCGCGGTCGAGCGCGTCGAGGTCGAGGGTCACCGGTGCCATCGTCGTGCCGCGTCCGGCGTCACAGCGGCACCACGCGCCCGGCGACGACGAGCGCCACCTCGTCGCACTCGGCGGCGACCGCGCGCGTTGAGCGTGCCGAGCAGGTCGCGGTAGAGCCGGCCCGACGCGTGCTCGGGCACCACGCCGCTGCCGACCTCGTTGCTCACCAGCACGACCCGTGCCGCGTCGTCGCGCGGACGGCGCCGACGAGCGCGGCGACGTCGCGCTCGACCGTCGCGAGGGTCTCGGCGTACGCCGGCGTGCCGGGCTCGGCGTCCCACACGCGCGCGGCGTCGAGGCGCCCGGCGAGCCACAGCGCCAGGCAGTCGACGAGCACCGGCTCGCCGGCGCGGCACGTCGCGCAGCACGCCGGCGACGTCGAGCGTCTCGACGGTCGTCCACGCCGGCGGGTCGGCGCGCGCGGTGCAGCCGCGACGCGCGCGGCCCACTCGGGGTCGCCGTCGCGCGTCGCCCGAGGTGGCGACGTACTGCGACCCGGCGGCTCGGCGAGCAGCCGGCGCTCGGCCTCGTGCGACTTGCCCGAGCGGGCGCCGCCGAGCAGCAGGGTGCGCGCGGCGGCGGCGCCGGTGCCGCCGCGACGTCGCCGCCGACGACGATCTCGGTGAGGTCCGGCGACGCCCGCGCGCCCCACGACGCGAGCTGCCGGTCGAGCTCGTCGCCGGGCGGGTTGTGGTGCCCGAGGTGCACGGCGACGACGTCGGTCGCGGTCGGCGAGCGGCGCCGACCGCGCGCAGCCGGGCGAGCTCGCGCGGGAAGGTGGCGAGGTCGAGGTGGCCGGTGCCGTGGTCGGTACGTCGCCGAAGGTCTCCTCGAGCAGCACGAGGTCGAAGCGGCGAACCGGCGCACGCCGCGATCGTGGAGTCGGGCAGCGGCCCGGTGTCGGTGGCGTAGCAGCAGGCGTCGCGCCGTCGGGCGCCGGTGACGTCGTACAGCACGGCGTCGCGGGCGAGCGCGTCGACGCCGACGTCGTGCGCCGCGGCGTGCACCGCACGGTGTGCGCCGTCGAGCTCGAGCGGTCGCCGTGCGCCGACCGCGCACGAAGCGCGACGGTCGTCGTCGGGGCCGACCCAGTCGCGGCAGCGCGTCGATCGCCGACGGCGGCCCGACCACCGCGCAGGCCGACGGCGGGTCGCGCCCAGGACCGCGCGAGCAGCGCGAGCGGGGCGAGGTGGTCCGGGTGCGCGTGGGTGAGCAGCAGAGTGCGTCACGCCGGCGAGCGGCACGCCGGCGCGCGAGGCCGCCGCGGCGGTGTCCGGGCCCGCAGTCGAGCGAGCAGCACGTCGTCGACCAGCGCGGAGGTGGTCGCGCGGACCGAGCCCGGCCGCGCGCGCCCAGGTGCAGGAGGCGCAGCGGCACCACGGGTTGGGCCAGCCGTCGGCCGACCCCGTGCCCAGCAGCCGGACCCTCACCGGCGCACGTCCTCGGCGTCGAACACCACGGGCGCGTCGAACGCGGCGCGCCGCGACGCCCGCCGCAGCGCGAGCAGCACCGGCCGGCCGGCGACGCAGCACGAGCGCCACGGTGAGCGCCGCGCGCGGCAGGTCGAAGCCCAGCGACGTGGTGAGGTTGAACAGCAACCAGTGCTGCAGGTTCTCGGCCACGGGCGCGCCCGGGCACGAACGACAGCCCCGGCGGGAAGCCCGAGTCGGCGGTGAGGAACGGCCAGAACCACAGGTTGAGCAGGAAGCCGTAGGCGACGCACGACGACCGCGGAGTACGCCGCCAGCAGCCCGAGCTCGCGGCGCCCGTCGGCCCGCGGCAGCAGCCCGGCGCCGAGACCGATCCAGGCGGCGCCGAGCATCTGGAACGGCAGCCACGGCCCGACGCCGCCGGTGACCAGCGCCGAGGCGAACATGCCGACCGCGCCGAGGCAGAAGCCGAAGCCCGGCCCGAGCGCGCGGCCGCCGAGCACCACGACGATCCACATCGGCTCGAAGCCGGCGTGCCCGCTGCCGAAGGGCCGCAGCGCCGCGGCCGCCGCGGCGAGCACGCCGAGCAGGGCGACGCCCTTCGCGTCGAGCGCGCCGTCGGCGACCTCGGCGAGGACGACGGCCAGCACGAGCGGGAGCAGCGCGGCGAACAGCCAGCGGGGCGTCGGCGGCGTGCGCCACGAGCGACGAGCCGGCGCGCGCGAGCAGCGGCCAGCCGAACGCCAGCACGCCGACGCGCTGGCGAGGATCAGCGCCGCGAGCGGCGCGCGCCGATGCGCACGGCGGCCGGTCGGCCGACGGCACGCACGCGGACGTCGGCTGCGCGGCGGCGGTCGCGGTGGCGGTCACGACGCCGCCGCCAGCGCGGCGGCGACCTCGGCGACGGTGAGCCAGGGCTGCGGGGCCAGCACCTTGCTCACCTGCGGGGCGAACATCGGCGAGCCGACCACGACGTCGGTGGCGGGGCCGTCGGCCACGACCTCGCCGTCGGCGAGCACCACGACCCGGGTCGCGACCTCGGCGACCAGCTCGACGTCGTGGGTGGCGAGCAGCACGCAGTGGCCGTCGGCGGCGAGGTCGCGCAGCATGGCGACCAGGCGCTTCTTGGCGGCGTAGTCGAGGCCGCGCGTGGGCTCGTCGAGCAGCAGCACCGGGGGCGAGGCGGCGAGCACCACGGCGAGCGCGAGCGCGAGGCGCTGCCCCTCGGAGAGGTCGCGCGGGTGGGTGGCGTCGTCGACGCCGGGAGCGAGGCGGTCGAGCATCGCTCGCGTCGTGCCCGCGCGCGACGCCGCAGTCGGCGTCGGCGCCGCGGCACTCCTCGCCGACGCGGTCGGCGACCAGCAGGTCGCGTGGGCTCCTGCGGCACGAGCCCGACGCGGGTGACGAGGTCGCGGCCGCGCAGGCGTCGCCGGGACGGCACCGCCGACGGTCGCGCTGCCGGTCTGCGGGTCGTGCAGGCCGACGAGCGTGGAGAGCAGCGTCGACTTGCCTGCGCCGTTGCGGCCCATGACCGCGACGATCTCGCCGCGGTCGGCGGCCAGGGTGACGCCGCGCAGCGCCGGCACCGAGCCGTGGCGGACCACGACGTCGCGCACGGTGAGCGCGGGCTGACCCGACAGCACGTGGATCGACGCGCGGCTGCGGGCGGCGGCGTCGTCGACCAGCGGCGCCAGCCGCTCGCGCAGCGGACCGGCCGCGCGCCGCGCGTCGCGGACCGACAGCGGCAGCGGCGACCAGCCCGCGAGGCGGCCGAGCTCGACGACCGGCGGGGCCACGGGTGCGTCGACCATGACCTCGTCGGGCGTGCCGACGACGAGCGGCTCGCCCGCGCCGGGCACGACCACGACGCGGTCGGCGTACTGCACGACGCGCTCGAGCCGGTGCTCGGCGAGCAGCACGGTCACGCCGAGGTCGTGCACGAGGCGCTGCAGCGCGGCCAGGACCTCTTCGGCCGCACCGGGATCGAGCGCCGAGGTCGGCTCGTCGAGCACGAGCACCTGCGGGTGGCTGGTGAGCACCGCGCCGATCGCGACGCGCTGGCGCTGCCCGCCGGACAGGGAGAGCAGCGGCGCGGTGCCGCAGGTCGGCGAGGCCGAGCAGGTCGAGGGTCTCCTCGACGCGGCGGCGCATGACGTCGGGCGCGAGGCCGATCGACTCCATGCCGTAGGCGAGCTCGTCCTCGACGATGTCGGTGACGAAGCCCGAGAGCGGGTCCTGCGCGACGACGCCGACGACGTCGGCGAGCTCGCGCGGCGGGTGCAGTGCGGGTGTCGCGGCCGGCGACGGTGACCCGGCCGGACAGCGTGCCGCCGGTGAAGTGCGGGACCAGGCCGTTGACGCAGCGCAGCAGCGTCGACTTGCCGCTGCCGGTGCGACCGACGACCAGCACCAGCTCGCCCTCGGGCACGTGCAGGTCGACGTGCGCGAGCGTCGGGCGCGGAGGCGCCGTCGTAGGTGACGCTGACGTCCTCGAAGCGGATCACGCCGCCACCTCCTCGAGCTCGGCGCGTCGGCGGGGACGTCGCGTACGACGACCGAGCCAGGCGGCCGCGGTGCCACGACCCCGGCGAGCGCGGCGACGGCGATCGCGACCGCCGGCACCAGCGGCAGCGTGGGCCACGCGGGCGGCGCCACCTGGCCCGACGAGCACCTCCGGGTCGGCGACCGAGACGGCGACGAGGACGACGGCCGGCGACGACACCGGACAGCGACACCAGCCACTCCGGCAGCGCCCACGGGTCGGGGCGGTAGCGCGTGCGGATGGAGCGCCGTCCGGCGAGCAGCATGCCGACGACGGCCGCGGCCGCGCCGAGCACCAGGAGCGGCAGGCCGAGCGCGCCCGGGCGTGCCGGCGTCGAGCAGCGCGTAGACGCCGACGCAGATGCCGACCAGCCCGACGAGCAGCAGCGCCACGGACGCGAGCCGGGTCGAGCGGCGCATCGGTCCGGTGCGCCCGTAGCCGCGCGAGTCCATGGCCGCGGCGAGGTCGACCGCGCGCTCGAGCGCGCCCTCGAGCACCGGCATCACCGACCCGGCGAGCGCCCGCAGGCCGCGGTCGGGTCGGCCGCGCAGGCGTCGGGCGGTGCGGACCCGTGCGACGTCGCCGACCAGCTGCGGTGCGAAGGTCATCGCGACGACGACGGCGACCCCGACCTCGTAGAGCGCCGCGGCACGCTGGTGAGCAGCCGCGCCGGGGAGGCGAGCGAGTTCGCCGCGCCGATGCACGCGAGAAGCGTCGCGAGCACGGCGCCGGCGTACACCGCGGCGAGGAGCTCCTCGAGGGTGAGCGGCCCGCCGAGGCTCACGCCGGCGAACCACTCCGGCAGCGGCACCTCGGGCAGCGTCAGGATCACGTGCGTGCCCGCGCCGGCGCCGAGGACGACCGTGAAGGCCACCCGGATCGCGATCACGAGCAGGCCGAGGCGCAGGAAGACGGCGTACGAGCGCGCCCACGGCGCGTCGGGCCGGCGTCGCGAGACGACCCAGCCGGCGACGGCCACGATGAGCCCGAGCAGCAGCGGGTTGGTGGTGCGGCTGGCCGCGGTCGCCAGGCCGAGCGCCCACACCCACCAGGCACCGGGGTGGGTCCAGCGAGGCAGGGCGCCGTCGCCCAGCGCGTTCGCCGTACGCCGGCTCATGACACGCCTCGGCGGCGCGAGGTCCACCACGCCGCAGCTGCGACGCCCGCGACGACGAGTGCGCCGCCGACGAACCCGGTCGCGCTGCTCGAGGACTGCTCGGCGGCGGCGGGCGACCCCGAGACGGCGGGCAGCGTCTCCTCGGTCGAGACCGTCGCGGAGGCGGAGGCGTCGGGGAGAGGCGTCGAGCCGGAGGGCGTCGCCACGATCGCCGCCGCGGTGGTCGTGGATGCGCTCGGGCTGCTCGACCGCGCGGTCGACGGGCTCGCCGGTGCCGCGGAGCGCGACGTGGTCGAGGCGCTCGGAGCGGCGGAGGCGGTGCGGGTCGGCGTACGGCTGGGCGACGCGCTCGGACGGGGGGTCGGTCGGAGACGACCGGCGCGCACTCGCCTCGGGGGTAGGAGTCGAGCGCGCAGAGCAGCCCGTTCTCCGTGCGCACCGAGATGCCCGCCTCGTCGAGGACCGTGACCCCGGTGACGCGCGCCGACGACGGGAACGTGAGGCACTCGACCCGGACGCTGCCGGACAGCGGGGGCGTCTGCCCGGGCGGCGCGTCGGACTCGGTGCCGTAGTCGACGACGAGCGCGACCCGGGTGCGTCCGGTGACGGGATCGGCGAGATCAGGGCAGGTGGTGGCGAGAGCGGGCGACTGCCGCGGCTTGGTCGTGCCGGCCTGGCTGGTGACGGCGAACCGCCAGCCGATCACGGTGCCGTCCTTGACGACGTCCGAGGCCGGGCCGCGCGAGGAGAACGTCCACGCCGGCGCGGTGCCCGGGCGCTCGCCCGACCAGTAGGTCCAGTAGCGGTAGGTCGTGGCGTCGGCCGCAGGCGCTGCGGCGATGCCGACGGCGGTGGCGGCCGCGGCCGTGAGCACGCCGAGGACGACGGCCGCGCTCGTGCGCGCGACCGCCGCCCCCCGGCGTGCCCCGGACATCAGCTCTGCACCGTCGCGCGGAGCCGGGCGACGAGGTTGATGCCGCCGAAGTTGCGCGGCGGGCGCCCCGTGGCGTCGGCGACCAGCAGGAGCAGGCCGAGAGCGGCGGGGCGGTCGACCCCGTCGCTGCCCCGGACGAAGCCGGCTGCGCCGCGCTCGAGCGTGATCGTCGAGATGGCCACCGAGTTGGCGGTCGTCGGCGTACGCCGGGCCCGCAGCGCCAGCACGGCCCACGCCGTGGCGGCGAGGTCGGTGCCGGGGCCGAACGCGCTCGGCATCCCGCCGTTGTTGGCGCGCAGGGTGCGCGAGAGCCAGCCGCTCGCCGCGCCGGCCACCGTGGCGCCGGAGGTGGCGCGACCGTCGACGCAGCGGAGGGTCTTCGCGGTGGCGGCGGGACGGCGGGGCGTCACGGGAAGGGTGCCCGAGAGCCCGAGCGCCGCCTGCCCGCTGGCGAGGGCGTCCGGGACGACCGGACGCGGGCCCTGGTAGGCGAAGCCGCCACGGTCGGCGGCCTTCGCGCCGCACCGTGCCTGCACCGAGCGCAGGTAGGCGATCGCGGTCGCCGAGCGACGGGTGGCGCGCAGCTCGCCGGCGCGCAGGCCGAAGGCGCGCAGCGCGACGAGGACGAGGCCGGTGGAGTTCGCGTCCGACGCGCCGCCCGGGTAGTAGGGGAAGCCGCCGTCCTTGTTCTGGGTGGCGCGCAGCCAGGCCGCAGCCTTCCTGGCGCGCGTCGAGCGGCCGACGGCGTCGAGCGCCAGCGCCCCGAGCGCGGTCGAGTTGGTGTCCTTGCCGGTGTAGGTCACCGGGTCGGCCGGGCGGCACGGCGTCGCGAGCGAGGAGCGGTAGGCCTCGAAGGAGCCGTCGGCGCACTGCTGGCGGGTGAGCCAGGTGACCGACGCGGCCGGGACCTTGGCGCCGACGGCGACCAGCCCGGTGATCGCGAGGCCCTGGCGGAACACGCCGTCGTAGGTCGCGTCGGCCGAGCCGAACAGGCCGGTGACGGCGGCGCGCGACGGCGCTGCGGGCACCGAGCCCAGGGCCGGGGCGGCAGCAGGGGCGGCCGATGCGGGGAGCACGGGCGCCACGAGCGCGACGCCGAGCAGGGTGGTGACGGCCAGGCGTCCGGCGTACGCCGGAGTGCGGAGCCGTGCAGAGCGGTGGAGCGTGGTCATCTCAGTCCTTGCTGTGATCGGTCGCACGACCAGACCGGACTGCTCCCCGTAGACGCACGAAACCCCCCGGCCGGTGGTCCACGAGGGACCTGGCGCGAGGGGCGAGACGGACGGACCGGGGTGCGGTCCGGGCTCGTTCCGTAGACCTCGACGGGGTGAGCCTCTCGCGCCCGCCAGGTGCTCCGGCTCGCCGTCGGTCGCGCGGAAGGATCCCGGCGACGAGCGGCCTACGGTTGCGGGTCAGCGCCGGAATCGGACCGGCTTCCCCTGGACGTCAGACGCGTTGCTGTTCAGTTGTCACAGCACCCGGCGGGCGCCGACCCAACCTGACCATGCGCACTGCCCCAGAGTCAAAGGAACGCGAATACCGGGCGCGCCGAACCGCGAGCATCGCGAGGCATGAGCTGGGCAGTACGCCGAAGCGGAGGGCGCGGAGGGCGGGGACGGGCCCGGCGAGGAACGAGCCGGGTCCTCACCGCCCGACAGGGAGGCGCCTACCGATCAGGTGCCATACGCCGCTGGAACGGCGCCGACCAGCGCCCGAAGCGGAGGCGGCGCCGACGCGACCGAGCGCCAGCGAGGGAGCTTGGAGGCGCAGCAAACACAGCCGAAGCGGAGAGCAACGAATCACTCAGTCCGCTCCTCAGAGTCACAGGCGTTTCGCTGCTCTCATCTCGCTGTGTTTGCTGCCGCTCCAAGCTCGTCGCTCGTTCCTCGCTCCTCGCGTCGCGGCCGCCTCCGCTGCGCGGCCCTGGCGGCGCAGTTCCAGCGGCGTATGACACGTGATCGGTAGGCGCCGCACTCGGGCTCCGGTGACCCGGGCTCGTTCCTCGCCCGGGCCACGCTCCGCCCTCGGGGCCGCTCCGCTTCGGCGTAGTGCCCATCGCAGGCACGGCATTGCTCTCCACTCCGAGCCTCGTGTCAGACGATGCTCGGGCCGGTCGGCGCGCTTCCAGCGTCGGCAGCTAGCCCGCCGGATGCAACGACATCGGGCCGTAGACCACGCGGTCGTCCTCGAGCAGGGTGACGGCGTCGACGCCGGCCTCGAGCAGGCCCTTCCACTCCTCGCCGATCCAGCTCTCGGCGTCGGCCTGGGAGGGGAAGGTGGCGGGCGCGTCGGCGGGGGTCAGCGAGAGCACCTCGCCGTCGGTGCGCTCGTAGCGCCAGGTCCAGTCGCCCACGTCAGGGGCGCTTCTCGGGCGAGACGGTGAGGCGCGGGTCGGTGACCATGACCTCGCCGAGCACGATGTCGATCGCGTCGAGCAGCTCGGGCTCGAGGACGACGCCGCCGGCCTTGACGTTCTCGGTGACCTGCTCGGGACGGCTGGCGCCGATGATCGCGGAGGCGACGTTGTCGTTCTGCAGCACCCACGCCACGGCGAGCTGGGCCATGGACAGCCCGGCCTGCTCGGCGAGCGGCTTGAGGCCCTGCACCGCGGTGAGGATCTCGTCGGTGCGCAGGCGCTCGGTGAAGTGGCCGCTGGTGGGGTCGGTGGCGCGCGAGCCCTCGGGCGGCGGCTGGCCGGGCAGGTACTTGCCGGTGAGCACGCCCTGCGCGATGGGGCTCCACACGATCTGCCCGAGCCCGAGCTCCTGGCTCGTGGGCACGACCTCGGCCTCGATGACGCGGTAGAGCATGGAGTACTGCGGCTGGTTGGAGATGAGGCGGTCGAAGCCCATCTGCTCGGCGATCTCGACCGCGCGACGGATCTGCGCGGCGTCCCACTCGGAGACGCCGACGTAGAGCACCTTGCCGGCGCGCACGAGGTCGTCGAACGCGCGCAGCGTCTCCTCGAGCGGGGTCTCGTGGTCGTAGCGGTGCGCCTGGTAGAGGTCGACGTAGTCGGTGCCGAGCCGGCGCAGCGAGCCGTTGATGCTCTCGCTGATGTGCTTGCGCGACAGGCCGCGGTCGTTCACGCCGGGCCCGGTCGGCCAGTAGACCTTGGTGAAGATCTCGAGGCCCTCGCGACGCTGACCCTTCAGCGCCTTGCCCAGCACCTCCTCGGCGCGGGTCGCGGCGTAGACGTCGGCGGTGTCGAAGGTGGTGATGCCGACGTCGAGCGCGGCGTTCACGCACGCGATCGCGGCGTCCTCCTCGACCTGGGACCCGTGGGTGATCCAGTTGCCGTAGGAGATCTCGCTGACCTTGAGGCCGGAACGGCCGAGGAACCGATGCTGCATGCCTCGACCCTATGCGCCGCTCACGACGGGCGCGACGGGGCGCGGTTACGCCGTCAGCGCGACGGCGCAGCGGTCAGGACTGCTTCTTGACCTTCGGCACGACGGGCTGGCCGTTGGCCTTGACCTTCGGCGGGGGCAGGCGCAGGCGGCGCAGCTGCAGGCTGCGGAGCACGGCGTACGAGATCGCACCCTTGCGCGAGGCCGGGTCCGGGAAGTGCTGCGGCAGCTCGCGACGCAGGCGCCAGATCAGCCAGAGCGAGTCGAGGACGACGCCGACGATCATGACCATCCAGACCCACAGCAAGGCGACCTGCACCCACTGCACGCGCACGAAGCCGAGGATGAGCACGGCCACGGCGACGGGGATGAACAGCTCGCCGGCGCTGCGGCGGCCGTCGACGGAGTCGCGCACCCAGGCCTTGACCGGACCGGCGTCGCGCGGCGGCAGACGCCGCTCGTCGCCGCTCTGCAGGGCGATGCGGGCCTCGTAGCGCGCCTGCTTGTCGGCGTCGCGCGCCGCCTTCTTGGCGGCCTTCGGGTCGCTCGGGACGCCGGTCAGCGCAGCCTTGCGGGCGGCCTCGGCCTCCTTGCGCGTCGGCGTCGGGCGGCCCTTGCCCTGGCTGGTGGCGACCTCGTCGGACGGCTCGGGGGCGGGAGCGTCGGTGGTCTTGCGTCGGAACACACCCCGAGCCTACGGCGCATCCGTCCCGTCACCGACCGGGGTGCCCGTCGCACCTGACGCAGGGGGGACCATGCGCGCACGCACGAACGGGGGGACGCGCGTGACCGTCACGTGGACGACGGACTCGGGAGTGTCGGCGATCCGGGTGAGCCCGCCGTAGAGCAGGCCGAGGAGGAGGACGTCGAGCACGGCCACGGCTACGGCGCCGACGCCGAGCTCCATGGCCAGGGCCAGGGCCGGCGCCCTCCCAGGCCAGGAACCAGGCGAGGGCCACGAGCAGGGCACCGCCCAGGGCGAGGCCGGCCAGCCCGATCGCACGCCCGACGGTCGCACCGCTGCGGGCGCCGAGGGTGAGGACGCCGCCGAACCACAGCGCCGCGCCGAGCTCGGTGGCCAGCGTGCCGGCGGCCTCGGTCCCGGGTCGCTCCGCCACCACGGCTCCACCCACGGCCATCACGATGCCGATGACCGCCAGCGCGGTCGGCAGCACCACGCTCACGGCGCCGGCCACGCGCTGGACGCCGGTCACCGGCACGAGCACCGGCGAGGTGGGCAGGCGGTTCGCCCACGGCACCGAGACGCTCAACGGGGTGCTCCACCAGCTCATGCGCTGACGCTAGCCCGACCCGGACGCGGCGCAGCCCCCGTCGGGTGGACGGGGGCTGCGGGCGGCGTACGTCGCGGGGTCGGGTCAGGAGACCGTGGTGACCACGCGGCCGGTGACGGTGAACATCACGGGGGAGTTCTTGGCGACGTAGAGCTTGAACGGCGTGGTCGCCGAGGTCTCGGGCAGCACGAGCGAGGCACCCGCGGTCGTCCAGTCGGCGCAGGTGTTCGAGCCCTTGCCCCAGGTGGGCGTCCAGGCGCCGGTGCCGCACGGGTCGCCCGCGTCGCGGTCGTCGTCGGAGAGCTCGAGGAACACCTTCGGGGTCGCGCTCTCGCCGGCGCGCGTGATCACGGCGTTGGCGTTGGTCGAGGTGAAGGTCCAGTAGCCGCCGGACGACTTCGAGCTCACGCCGCTCCACAGGGCGGGCTTCACGGTCGTGCCGGCCTTCCACCCGGCGCGGAACTCGCCGGCCCCGGCGGCGTCGCTGTCGTCGGCGAGGTCGATCCGGCTGATGTAGTACGTCGCGATCCGCTGCTTGACGCGCACGCTCAGCCACTCGGTGCGGGTGGCGCCGAGCATGTCGGTGGCCACGACCTTGACCGCGTAGTAGGTGTTCTGCGGCAGGTACGACGAGCTCGCGAAGCTGAACGAGGTGGCCCAGTAGCCGGCTGGCCGTCGCCGACATGGAGGACAGGCGGACGCTCTTGTCGGCCTTCCAGACCTCGGCGACGGTGTGGGTCGAGCCGTAGGTGGTGGCGTTCACGCGCACCTTCTGGGTGTCGGCGGTGACCGACACGGCGGTGAGGCAGTCGGTGGTGCAGGTGCTCGCCGCCGAGGCGGGGGCGGCGGGCAGGGCCGCGGCGGCGCCCACCAGGGCGGTCGCGGCGGCGATGCGGGCGAGGGTGCGGCGCAGGGTGCTCATGGGGTGCTCCATCGGTCGGGGGCCGGTCGGCCTCGGGCTGTCGTGGCGCTCGGTGCGCCGCTCGAGGTCGAGTCTGTGCAGCGGGCCGGCGTACCGGATGGGTAGCGACTACTCATCTCCGGCCGCGGGCTACTCAGAGCCCGGCCCGGGCGCCCCGAGGGCGGCCGTGGGGGCCCGACCGGTCGCCAGGTGCGGCGGGTGGCGGATAGGTTGGAACGAGTGCGGCGTCCCCGGACGTCGTTCCCCCACGAGTCACACCACGGAAGGGGCGCCCCGCGATGGGCCTCTGGCAGCGCTTCACCCTGATCTTCAAGTCCAAGGCGAACAAGGCCCTGGACAAGGCGGAGGACCCGCGCGAGACGCTGGACTACTCCTACGAGAAGCAGCTCGAGCTGCTGCAGAAGGTGCGCCGCGGCGTGGCCGACGTGGCCACCAGCCGCAAGCGTCTCGAGCTGCAGATCGCCCAGCTCGAGCAGCAGAGCACCAAGCTCGAGCAGCAGGCCAAGGCCGCGCTCGCCGGCGGCCGCGAGGACCTCGCCCGCGAGGCGCTGACCCGCCGCTCCGGCCTGGCCACGCCAGATCTCCGACCTCCAGGCGCAGCACGCGCAGCTGCAGGACCAGGAGGAGAAGCTCGTCGCGGCCAGCCAGCGCCTGCAGGCCAAGGTCGAGGCCTTCCGCACCAAGAAGGAGACCATCAAGGCCACCTACACCGCGGCCGAGGCGCAGACCAAGATCAACGAGGCGTTCTCGGGCATCAGCGAGGAGCTCGGCGACGTCGGCATGGCGATCCAGCGCGCCGAGGACAAGACCGCGCAGATGCAGGCGCGCGGCCAGGCCATCGACGAGCTGCTCGCCTCCGGCGCGCTCGACGACCCGACCGGCACCAGCAAGGACTCGATCACCCTCGAGCTCGAGCGGATGGCCAGCGGCAACGACGTCGAGAACCAGCTCGCCGCGCTCAAGGCCGAGATCGGCGGCGCCGACGCGCCGGCCGCCGTCGAGGCGCCCGCCTCGCCGGCGATCGAGGCCCCGGCCGCCAAGCCCGAGCAGTCGCAGGCCTGAGGAGGACGTCGTGCTGATCCGCATCCTGGGCGAGGGGCAGTACGTCGTCCCCGACGCCGAGCTCGACGAGATCAACCGGCTCGACAGCGCCCTCGAGGCGGCGTTGAACACCGCGGAGGACGACGTCCGTCCGGCGCTCGACGCGCTGCTCGAGAAGGTCCGCTCGGTCGGCGTACGCCCGCCGGAGGACTCGCTCGAGGAGTCCGGCGTGATCCTGCCGTTCGCGGACTCCTCCGAGGAGGACATCCGCGCGATGCTCAACGACGACGGCCTGATCCCGGGCTGACCCGCTCGACCGCGCCCCGCCCTCGGATCCCGATCCGGCGGCGGGGCGTCGTCGTCGGCGGTGTGGTGAGCCGGCTCTCAGCCGGTTCTCACGGCGGGGCGGAACACCGGGGACCCCGCCGCTCGTTGCACCTGGTGAGGGCCGTGGGCCCAGGAGAGGACGGCGTACACGATGGCCACGACGCGGTACGAGAACGACCGCGGCCTGACCCGGCGGATGATCGGCACGATGTTCGGGCTGGGCCTGCTCTACGTCGTGCTCGCGGCGGTGCTCATCGCGCTCGGCTTCTCGACGGTCTTCGTGCTGATCATCGCGGGCGGCGGCCTGTGGGCCCAGTGGTACTTCTCGGACACGATGGCGCTGCGCGCGATGCGCGCCGTCGAGGTCAGCGCCGAGCAGGCGCCGGAGCTGCACGCCGTGGTCGACCGGCTGTGCGCCATGGCCGACATGCCCAAGCCGCGCATCGCGGTCGCCGACACCGACGTGCCGAACGCCTTCGCGACCGGTCGCTCGGAGAAGCGCGCCGTCGTCTGCGTCACCACCGGCCTGCTGCGCCGGCTCGACGTGGCCGAGGTCGAGGGCGTGCTCTCGCACGAGCTCTCGCACATCGCGCACCGCGACGTGACGGTCATGACCGTCGCGTCGTTCGCCGGCGTGCTCGCCGGTCTGCTCACGCGCATGTGGCTGTGGACCGGGATGGGCCGCGACAACCGCGACCAGAACGCCGCGCTCATGTTCATGGTCGTGATGGCCGTCAGCGTGCTCGTGTACGTCGTGTCCTTCGTCCTCACGCGCGCGCTGTCGCGCTACCGCGAGCTCTCCGCCGACCGCACCGGCGCGCTGCTCACCGGACAACCCGAGCGCGCTGGCGACGGCGCTGCAGAAGGTCTCCGGCGACATCAGCGCGATCCCGGACCGCGACCTGCGCTCGATGGAGGCCGTCTCGGCCTTCGCCTTCGCCCCGGCGCTGACCAGCAAGTTCTCGATGTCGACGCTGTTCATGACGCACCCGCCGCTGGAGAAGCGGCTCGAGCAGCTCGCGCAGATCTCCACCCAGCTCGGCCAGCGCTGACTCCGGCCCGGGCGTAGCCTCGGGACGTGGCGGCGCGGCAGCGGTACGGCGACGACCCTGAGCTCACCCGGGCGACCAGGGCAGCGGTGCTGCACGTCGTCGGTGCCCTCGTCGTCGCGGTGCTCGCGGTCGCACTCTCGTTCGCGTTCGTGTTCGGGAAGGTGCTCTTCTTCACCCGCCAGTTCCAGCTGCTGCGCGGCTGGGGACTGGTGGCTCTCGTGTGCCTCGTGGTGCTGCTGACCGTGCGCGCCTTCCGGCGTGCGTCGCGGCAGGCGACGGTGCCCTCGGGTGCGCGGGTCGTCGGTGCCGACGAACCGGTCGCGCAGCAGCTGGCCCGGCTCAGCGCGCTCGCCGACGTGCCGACGCCGCGGCTGGTCGAGGTCGTGATGGGCGTCCGCAACGCGTTCGTGGTCGAGGTGCCGGGCGAGCCGGTGACGCTGTGCATCTCCCGCCGGGCGATCGAGGAGCTGCCGCCGGAGCAGCTCGACGCGATGCTCGCGCACGAGCTCTTCCACGTGGCGCACGGCGACACCGTGCTCGTGCGGCGCCTCGAGCACGTGGCGCGCGTCGTCGACGACCGTGCGCCGTCCGTCGTGGCGGAGTACGTGCTCGGCGGCGTACGTCGCATGGAGCGCCAGCGGGAGCTCTCGGCCGACCGAGCGGCAGCGCTGCTCACCGGTGCCCCGCGCGCGCTCATGGACGCGCTCGTGTCGTGCGACCCGGCCCCGGGCGACATCCCCGTGCGCGACCTGCGCGAGGCGTTGGTCGCGGCGTTCGTCGCAGCGCCCGGCGCCTCGAGCGGGGGCGAGCACGACACCCACCCCACCATCGGTCGACGCACCGAGGTCCTCGCCCGAGCAGCCGCCCAGCTCGGCCAGCGCTGACGGGCGGCTGTCGGCTCAGCGGCGCTGGAGCTGCTCGATGCGAGCGTGGTCGAGCTCGACCCGGGTGCCGTCGGCGCCGTACGGCACGTCGAAGGTGAAGGCCTCCGGAGTGGGCCCGAGCTCGTCGAGCAGGTCGTAGCGGCGGCAGGCGTCGGCGGGGGCCGGGATCTCGTCGTCGTCGACCCACCACGCGACGTGGCGCGGCCAGTTGCCGTGCTCCATCCACGCGTGACCGCGGCGCAGCACCCCGGAGTGCGCGGGGCCGAACGCGAAGGCGTGCACCGACTCCAGATCGGTCCACAGCGTCATCGTGATCGCGCTGCGGGCGGCGTACGCCGGAGCAGCCCAGCGCGCAGGGCGTACGGCGACGCCACCGGACCCGGGCTGCTCGGCGAAGGAGCCGAGGAACCCGGGGCTCTCCGCCGCGCGCTCGTACGTCGCGGCGATGCGGATCTCGAAGCCGCGCACGGCCGGATCGCCGGTCGGCGCGCGCATGAGCCCGAAGGTGAGGAAGGCGAGCCGGGCCATGGCTCCTTCCTACCGCAGGGCTCCGGGTGAGTGCCGCGCCGGTTTCTGAGGCAGGCTGGGGGTGTGGGCCTCTTCGACTCGATCCTCGGACGCAAGGCGCCGGCGCGCCCCGACCTCGACCAGCTCTTCGCCCTGCCCTCGGCGGGCATCACGCTCGACGTCGAGCTCGACATGCGCCCGACGGGCACCGGGTCGGTCGCCTTCCGGGCACCGGAGGGCCGCGCGTTCGCCGACGTCCAGGCCGAGGTGCAGGCGCTGCTCGACGCCGACGGCGGCCCGAAGGTCGAGGTCGAGATCGACCGTACGGCTACACGTGGATCGTCGTCCGCACCGACCCGCCGGACCTCGTCCTCGCTCGTGACCGACCTGCACGCGGTCAACTCGACGCTGCAGGACTCCGGCTTCGGTCCCGACGCTGCTGTGCTCGCTCGTGGTGTTCGCCGACCCCGACGGCCGCCGCCTCGGGCTCGTCTACCTGTTCAAGCAGGGCACGTTCTACCCGTTCGCCCCGGCGGAGGGCACCGGCACGACCATCGACGGCTCCGCGGTCCGCCGCCGCGACAACGTCCTGGAGATCCAGATCCGCGACCTGCTGCGCAGCGACCTGCAAGGTCGAGCCCGAGACCAGCCGCTGGTTCGCCGTCTGGGGCGCGCCCGGCCTCTAGCCCTCCGACGCGGCCGCTCGTGCGCTCGGACGGTCCCCTGCGGCCAGGCTTCGCTGGCGTCCCCGGCGGGGGCCGCCCTTCATCGCGAGCGCGGCGGTCAGTCCTGGGCGTGGCGGGCTGCGGCTGCGACTCCGGGGAGGGCGAGCATGCGGTCGAGCGCGACGCGGGCCCAGTGCGCGACGTCGGGGTCGACGCTCGATGCGGTTGACGACGGTGCCCTCGACGAGGTTCTCGAGCGCCCACACCAGGTGCGGCAGGTCGATGCGGTTCATCGTCGCGCAGAAGCACACGGTCTTGTCGAGGAAGACGATCTGCTTGTCGGGGTGCGCGAGCGCGAGGCGCTTGACCAGGTTGAGCTCGGTGCCGATCGCCCACGCGCTGCCGGCGGGCGCGGCCTCGACGGTCGTGATGATGAACTCGGTCGAGCCGACGAGGTCGGCCGCGGTGACGACCTCGTGCTTGCACTCGGGGTGCACGAGCACGTTGACGCCGGGGACGCGCTCGCGCACGTCGACGACGGACTCGAGCGCGAAGCGGCCGTGCACCGAGCAGTGGCCCTTCCACAGGATCACCTTGGCCGCGCGCAGCTCGTCGGCGGTGAGCCCGCCCTGCGGCTTGTGCGGGTCGTAGAGCACGCAGTCCTCGAGCGAGAGGCCGAGCTCGAGCACCGCGGTGTTGCGGCCGAGGTGCTGGTCGGGGAGGAAGAAGACCTTCTCGCCCTGCTCGAACGCCCACTCGAGCGCGCGCGCGCGTTGGACGAGGTGCACACCGCGCCGCGGTTGCGCCCGGTGAACGCCTTGATCGCCGCGGTGGAGTTCATGTACGTGATCGGGATCGTCACGTCGGTGATGCCGGCGTCGGCGAGCACGTCCCACGCGTCCTCGACCTGGCCGATCGCGGCCATGTCGGCCATCGAGCAGCCGGCGGCGAGGTCGGGCAGGATCACGGCCTGCTCCGGGCCGGTGAGGATGTCGGCGCTCTCGGCCATGAAGTGCACGCCGCAGAACACGATGAACTCGGCCTCGGGCCGTGCGGCCGCGTCGCGCGCGAGCTTGAAGCGAGTCGCCGGTGACGTCGGCGAACTGGATGACCTCGTCGCGCTGGTAGTGGTGGCCCGAGGACGAACACGCGGTCGCCGAGCGCCGCCTTCGCCGCGCGGGCACGCTCGACGAGGCCGGGGTCGCTGGCCGCCGGCAGGTCGCCCGGGCACTCGACGCCGCGCTCGCTGTCCGGGTCGGCCCCGCGGCCGAGCAGCAGCAGCGCGAGCGGGGTCGGGTCAGGCTCGACGAAGCGTCTCGGTGCGTCACGCGCGTCATCGTCTCAGACGTGCCTCGGGCGGGGCGGGCCACCGCCCGATCCGCTGCCCACGTCAACACCGCGCACGTCCCCGGCTTCGTCCCCGGTACCGTCGACCGCGTGAGGTCCTCGATCGCCCCGGACAAGTTCGCCGGGACGCTGACGCGCGGTCGAGGCGGCGGCGGCGATCGCCGAGGGCTGGCGTCGTACGGCGCCCGCACGACGTCGATCGTGCAGGTGCCGCTCGCCGACGGCGGTCCCGGGTTCCTCGACGTGCTGCACGCCTCGCTCGGCGGCGACCTGCTCGCGCTCGACGGTGACCGGCCCGCTCGGCGACCCTGTTCCGGCGGCGGTGCTGCTGGTCGGCACGACGGCGTACGTCGAGAGCGCCCAGGCCTGCGGCCTGCACCTCGTGCCGCAGGCGCAGCGCGATCCCGCGCGTCACGACGACGTACGGCGTGGGCGAGCTGCTCGCGGCCGCCGTCGACGCCGGTGCGCGCCGGATCGTCGTCGGGCTCGGCGGCTCGGCCACCAACGACGCCGGGGCCGGGCTGCTCGCCGCCCTGGGCGCCACCGCGACGGCCGCGGACGGCAGCGACGCGACCGACGTGCTCCGCCGCGGCGGAGCGGGGCTGCGCGACGTCGCGACGGTCGATGCGACCGCAGCCCTTGCGCGCGTCGACGGGGTCGAGCTCGTCGCCGCCACCGACGTCGACAACCCGCTGCTCGGTCTGCGCGGCGCGACGAACGGGTTCGGGCCGCAGAAGGGCGCCGACGAGGCCGCGGTCATGCGTGCTCGAGGGATCGCTGGAGGCGTTCGCCGCTGCGGTCGGCCGACGCGACGACGGCAAGGACCCGGCCGTGGCGCTCGGGGCGGGTGCGGCCGGCGGGCTCGGGTACGCGCTGCTGCACCTCGGCGCCATCCGCGTGCCGGGCATCGCGACCGTGCTCGAGACCGTCGGCCTCGACGAGCGGATCGCGGCCGGCCGACGTCGTGGTGACCGGCGAGGGCAGCTTCGACTGGCAGAGCCTGCGCGGCAAGGTCGTGGCCGGCGTCGCCGGCGCGGCGCTCGCGCAGGGCCGCGGCTGCGTCGTGCTCGCCGGGCGGGTCGAGGTCGGCCGCCGCGAGTTCGCCGCCACCGGCGTCAGCGCGGCGTACTCCGTGGTCGACCTGCGCCGGCGAGCGCCGAGGCGGCCATGGCCGAGCCGGCCGCGCGCCTCGCCGACCTGGCCGAGCGCGCCGCGCGCACCTGGGGCGGACGCGCCCCGGAGTGACGCGCAGCACGCAGGTAAGGCCGCCCTGGCTCCGGCGTGGCACCATGGAGCACGACAGCACGCGCAGCGGTGCGCCGGTCCCAGCGTCGGGGCCGGGAATACGCTCCCGCAGCCGCCGTGTTGCCACCGACGAGAAGCCATCAGCACGGCACCCCAGCACGGGAGGACACCCCGCATGACCGCCGACGTCACCACCGAGACCGCGACGCCCGTCACCGACGGCATCCAGCTCACCGAGACCGCGTCCTCGAAGGTCGCCGCCCTGCTCGACGCAGGAGGGTCGCGACGACCTCGTCGCTGCGCGTCGCCGTCCAGCCCGGCGGCTGCTCGGGCCTGCGCTACCAGCTCTTCTTCGACGACCGCTCGCTCGACGGCGACGTCGTCAAGGAGTTCGGCACGGTCAAGGTCGTCACCGACCGCATGAGCGCCCCCTACCTCGGCGGCGCCACCATCGACTTCGTCGACACCATCGAGAAGCAGGGCTTCACGATCGACAACCCCAACGCCACGGGCTCCTGCGCCTGCGGCGACTCGTTCAGCTGATCGCACCCCGCACGTCACGAGGGCCGCACCCCATCGGGGTGCGGCCCTCGTCGTACGTCGGGCCCCGGTCAGCGTCCGGCGACGCGGACCTTCTCGCCGGTGGTGGCGTCGGTGACCGTCCGTGCCCCAAGAGGACGCTCGAGGGCGACGTCGACCTTCACCTCGAGGGCCATGTCGGCGCAGGCCTCGTCGGGCCCGATGGTGCTGGTGCCGACGATCTGCACCTTCACCGCGGAACCGCTCTCGTCGGCGATCGCGGAGTAGGTCGCGCACACGCCGCCCCATCCGACGAGCGTCAGGGTGCGCCCGTCAGCGGAGACCGTGGCCGCGGTGACCGCTGCGCCCGACGCGCCGCCCTGAGCCGGAGGCGCGACCGGGGTGTCCGTCGTCGGCGGCATCGGCTCGGTGCCGCCGCTCGAGCCGGGCTCCGACCCGCTGCCCGGGTCGGTGCTGGCTCCCGGGCCGGGGTCGGGGTCGCCGAGGAAGCGCGGCTCGACGGCGATCGCGGCGAGCGGCTCGTCGCTGTCGCGCACGGTGAACAGCCACGCGGGCACGAGCACGGGCGCGCCGTCGTCGGAGGCCAGCTCGAGGCCGAGCACCGCGCCGGTGACGACGAGCGGGGTCGGCGTCGGGCAGACGGTGCGGCCGTCCTTGGACTGGACGCAGGCGAGCTCGGGCAGCGGTCGCGGCGAGTCGGCCAGCCGGTCGAACGCCGTGCGCGCGCTCACGATCGGGTACGTCGGACCCTCCGTCGTGGTGCCGAGCCGGCCGTAGGCGCCCGCCGACGCCGGTGCGGTCGACGTCGACGACGGTCCGGATGCCGACGGTCGGCAGCCCGCCCACGACGGGGTCGGCCACCACCGTGCGGGTCAGGCCGCCCGAGGTCGGGAGCACGCGCGCGTCGTCGTCGAGGCCCGCCACGGCGAGCACGGGGGAGGCGCTCGCCAGAGCGACGGCGTCCGGGGGCACGGGCACGGCAGGGGTCGCGTCCGACCCGGGGGACTCGCCGACGGCGCACGACACCGCGCTGCCGCCGTACTCGGACTCGACGTCGACGAGGTACGCCGGGCAGTCGAGGCCGGCGCGCGAGTACGACCACTCGCCGTCGGCGTCGCGCACCCGCAGCACCGCGCCGCCGCTGCCGACCTCCCAGCCGTGCGCGCGGCGTACGGGATCGGCGCTCAGGCCGAGGGCGGCGGCGAGCTCGCGCACCCGCGTCCTGGGGGATGCGGTCGGTGCCGAAGCGCTGGGTCGCGGCGCGGTCCGGGCCCGAGGGGAGAGTGCCGTCCAGCGTGACGGCACCGCCCCGCCCGGAGCGGGTCGCCACGTCGGCGGCCCCGACGACGGCGCCCGCAGCGCCGATCCTCAGCACCGGAGGCTCGCCGCCGCTGCCGCTGCCCCCGGCGACCTGCGTGCCGCACGCGGCGAGCATCAGCAGCACCGCGGCGCCGCCGACGGCCGCCTGCCGCCCGTGCCGGTCGTGATGTCGTCATCGCCGTCCTCCTCCGCCGAGCCGGCCCCCGGCGCTTCGACGTCGACCGGTGCCGACCCGGTTCCCCTCGGTCGGCAGGTAGTGTCAGCGCCCGTCCGACCGTCCCGGAGCTGCGGGCCGGCCTGCCCCCGAGCGAGGAGCACCACGCCGTGCGTGTCTGCGTGACCGGGTCGATCGCCACCGACCACCTCATGACGTTCCCCGGCAAGTTCGCCGACTCGCTGGTGCGCCGACAAGCTCGACAAGATCTCGCTGTCCTTCCTCGTCGACGACCTCGACGTCCGGCGCGGCGGCGTCGCGGCCAACATCGCGTTCGGCATGGCGGTGCTCGGGCTGCAAGCCCGTCCTCGTCGGCGCCGTCGGGCAGGACTTCGCCGACTACCGGTCGTGGCTCGACCGCCACGGCGTCGACACCGCCTCGGTGCGCGTGTCCGACGTCCGGCACACCGCGCGCTTCGTGTGCACCACCGACGCCGAGCAGTGCCAGATCGCGTCGTTCTACCCGGGTGCGATGACCGAGGCCCGCGAGATCGAGCTCGGGCCGATCGCCGACCGCGCTCGGCGGCGTCGACCTCGTGCTCATCGGCGCCAACGACCCCGAGGCCATGAACCGCCACACCGACGAGTGCCGGTTCCGCGGCATCCCGTTCGTCGCCGACCCGAGCCAGCAGCTCGCGTGGCTCGACGGCGACGGCATCAAGCAGCTCGTCGACGGCGCGGCGTACCTGTTCAGCAACGACTACGAGGCCGGGCTCATCGAGCAGAAGACGGGCTGGTCGGCCGACGAGGTGCTCTCGCGCGTCGGCGTCCGGGTCACCACGCTCGGCAAGGACGGCGCGCGTATCGAGGTCGCCGGGCAGCCGACGGTCGAGGTCACCTGCCCGCCGGAGGAGCTCAAGGCCGACCCCACCGGTGTCGGCGACGCGTTCCGCGCCGGGTTCCTCGCCGGCCTCGCCTGGGAGCTCTCGCACGAGCGCTGCGCGCAGATCGGGTCGCTGCTCGCGACGTACGTCATCGAGACCGTGGGCACGCAGGAGTACGACCTGGCGCAGGCGCACTTCCTCGCGCGCTTCGCGCGACACCTACGGTGCCGACGCCGCGGCCGAGGTCGCGGGGCGGATCCGCTGCCCGCGTCCCTGACCGCCGCACGCCGATGCAGCCGGTGACCCGGGTCGAGCCGCCGCCGTCGCGGTGGGAGCTGCCCGACCCGCGCGAGGCGCGGCCGCGCGAGGAGCTGCTCGGCGTGGGTGCCGACCTCGAGCCGGGCACGGTGCTCGCGGCGTACCGGTCGGGGCTGTTCCCCATGCCGGTCGACCACGGCGGCCCGCTCGGCTGGTGGTCGCCCGACCCGCGCGGGATCCTGCCGCTGCGAGGGGCTGCACGTGTCGCGCTCGCTGCGCCGCTCGTGCCGCCATCTGGTCACCACCGTCGACACCGCGTTCGACGAGGTCGTCCGCGGCTGCGGCGACCCGCGGCGCCCCCACGGGTGGATCACCGACGAGGTCGCGCGAGTCGTACGGCGAGCTGCACAGCCTCGGCTGCGCGCACTCGGTCGAGACCCGCACGCCCGAGGGCGACCTGGTCGGTGGGCTGTACGGCGTCGAGATCGGCGGCCTGTTCGCCGGCGAGTCGATGTTCAGCCTCGTGACCGACGCGTCGAAGGTCGCGCTCGTCGCCCTGGTCGAGCGGCTGGCAGCCGCACCGGGCGTGGACGGCCGGCCGCGCACCGGTCGGCTGCTCGACGTGCAGTGGAGGACCGACCACCTGGCCACGTTGGGGGTGGTCGCCATCCCGCGCGACCGCTACCTCGCCCTGCTCGAGCGCGCGCTGCCCCTGCCGCCGGCGTTCTGACCGCCGGGCTCAGTCGAGCAGCGCGAGCCGCGCCCGGTGCAGCGTGGCATCGGGGGAGTGGCTCTCGAGCAGCTCCACGAGCACGCCGTCGGCGGTGGTGCCGTAGCAGACCGAAGCGATGCCGCCGCTCGACGAGGTGATCGCGTGGTGCCACGCGACCCCGTCGCCGAACGCGCCTCGCACGCCGGCGATGCCCTCGACGTCGAGGCAGACGTGGTTGGCCCCGAGGTCGCACGCCCGCGCGGGCGCGGCGGTCGCACCGGCGACGGCGTCGAGCGAGACGGGCTCGTCGGGCGCCACGGCGAGCAGCGGCGAGCTCTGCGGGTCGGCGATCCGGAGCAGCACGCGGCGCATCCCTCGCGTGCTGTCCTCCACGAGCCGCACGAGCGTGCCGTCGGGGCAGCGGGTCTCGGCGTCGACGACGTCGTGGCCGAGCCGCGCGAGCGCGTCGACGGTGCTCGAGAGGTCCCCGACCGCCACGGTGACCTCGGCGATCCCGGGCGCTGCCGGGTCGCGCGGCGCAGGTGCGGGCGAGGTGAAGGCGAACAGCTCGAGGTACGACGACGGCGCGGCCAGGATCGACACGGTCGCCGCAGTGCCGTCGAGCGCGAGGGCCTCGTCCGCCGGCGTGGTGCCCGGTCCCCACGTCCACCCCGCGACCTCGGCGAACCCGAGGGCGGACCAGAAGGCCCGCGCGGCGTCGAGGTCGGCGACCGACACCCCGATGTGGTTGATCCCCACGACAGTCCCCATGCGCCGCAACCCTAGGGCGTGGCCTCGCCCGCGGTGCTCGTCACCAGGAACGCCGGGGTGCCGTCCGCCGCCGTGCCGGTCCACGCGAGCCCGCGGCGGCGCAGCGAGCACCACGCCGGGATGTCGGTGGTCGCGGCAGGGTCGTCGGCGAGCAGCAGCACGCGCTCGGGCACAGGGTCTGCGGAGAACGCACGCGCCAGCGCGATCACCGGCAGCGGGCACAGCGCGCCGCGCTCGTCGAGCAGCACGTCGTAGGCCGGGAGCCCCTCGGCCGCGCCCGCGCTCACAGGTCCTGCGCCCCGAGCGAGCGGCGCACGCGCGCGACGACGTCGGGCAGCACCGAGAGGAGCCGGTCGACGTCGCCGTCGGCCACGCCGTCCGGCAGCGACAGGCGCAGGTTCCCGTGCGTGAGAGCCCCCATGGCGGCGAGGACGTGCGAGGGCGTCAGGGCGTCGGCCACGCACGCCGACCCGGACGACACGGCGAAGCCCTCGCGGTCGAGGTCGGCGAGCAGCGCCTCCCCGTCGACGTAGAGGAAGGACGCGGTCACGACGTGGGGCAGCCGGTCGACCGGGTCGCCGAGCACCACGGTGTCGGGGATGCGGGCCGGCAGCTCGGCGCGGAGGCGGTCGACGAGCGCGGCGAGGCGCGGCGCCTCGGTACGCCGTGCACGCTCGACCGCCTCGAGCGCCGCGGCGGCGGCCAGCGACCGCGGGGAGGTCGACGAAGCCGGGGACACGGCCGCCCTCGCGCGGGTCGTCGGGGGAGGGGGATCGCCAGCGGACACCTGTGCGCACGGCGAGCACGCCGACTCCGGGAGGGCCGCCCCACTTGTGCGCGCTCGCCGTCAGCACCGACCAGCCGCCGGGCACCGGGTCGTGGCCGACCGTCTGCGCGGCGTCGACGAGCAGCGGCACGTCGCCGACCGCGCCGGCGACCGCGTCGACGGGCTGGCGCGTGCCGACCTCGTGGTTGGCGCTCTGCACGGCGACGAGAGCCGCACCGTCGCCAGGCCCTGCCGCGCGCGCGTCGGCGAGCGCCTCGTGCAGCGCGGAGAGCTCGAGGCGACCGAGGCCGTCGACGGGCAGGGTGCGCAGAGGAGACCCCGGCAGGGCACGGGCCGCGTGCAGGACGCTGGAGTGCTCGACCGCCGTCGCGAGCACCTGGGTGCCCGCCCGGGCACGGCCCTTCGCGAGGCCGGCGACCGCCAGGTGCACCGCCCGGGTGCCGGAGGAGGTGAACGACACCTCGTCCGGTCGCGCGCCGAGGACGGCGGCCACCGACTCGCGGGCGGAGTCGAGCAGGAGGCGGGCCCGACGGGCGGCGCCGTACTGCCGCGACGGGTCGGCCCAGCCCTGGTCGAGCGCGCCGAGGAGGGCCTCGCGGGCCGCCGGATGCAGGGGGGCGGCGGTCGCGGAGTCGAGGTATCCAGGAGGCGGGACGGGCTGGTAGGTCACGGTCCGGTCACCGTCCTCTCCGGGTTCGTCGCGTGCTCGCTGCGTGCGCGCGCAGGGGCGCGCCACGCCCCGACGCTAATGCCCGCCCCCACCGGGTCGAGCGGGCACCGCTGCGCTAGTCTCACGCCGTACGTCCGGCCCCGCCCCGCCGCCCGCCGCACTGCGCGTCAGTGCTCCGGTCCCGGGGCACGATTCTTGCGTTGGGATGGCGAACTGTGGGCTCGACCCGCTCTCCGCGCTCTACGCGGGCACGTCGTGCCGCACTGCTCGTCGGTGCCGCCGCCGTCCTGCTGACGACCGCGGGCTGCTCCTCCGACACCGAGCTCGGGCGCCTCGGCTACCCGGAGCCGGTCACCGAGCAGGGACCCATCCTGCTGTCGTTCTGGCAGAACGCCTGGATCGCGGCGTTCGCGGTCGGCGTCCTGACCTGGGGCCTGATCTTCTGGGCGATCATCGCCTACCGCCGTCGCAGCGCCGAGGGCGCGCCGATCCAGACGCGGTACAACCTGCCGCTCGAGATCCTCTACACGGTCACGCCGGCGATCATGATCTTCGCCCTGTTCGCCGTCACCGCGCGCGACCAGGCCGAGATCACCAAGCTCACGCCCGACCCCGCCAACACCGTGGGCGTCGTGGCGTTCAAGTGGAACTGGGGCTTCAACTACGAGGAGGGCGCGTACGACGTCGGTACGCCGGCCCGCCCCGCAGAGCTGTGGCTGCCGATCGACGAGCGCACCCGGTTCCAGCTGACCTCGCCGGACGTCATCCACTCGTTCTGGGTGCCGCAGTTCCTGTTCAAGATGGACGTCATCCCGGGCCGTGAGAACCAGTTCGAGCTCACGCCCAACAAGCTCGGCATCTTCGCCGGCAAGTGCGCCGAGCTCTGCGGCACGGATCACTCGCGGATGCTGTTCAACGTGCACGTGGTGACGCGCGCCGAGTACGACGCGCACATCGCGGAGCTCAAGGCCAAGGGTCAGTCGGGCAAGCTGCAGACGGGCCGCATCGTCACCACGGGAAACGCCGGGGGTAACACGTGACCCTGCTCAACGACCGTCCTGTCGCCACCGGGCCCGACCCGGACGGCATGACCACGGCCGACCCGACGCGGCGCAAGTTCGGCCGCACGATGGTGAAGTGGATCACCTCCACCGACCACAAGGTCATCGGGTACATGTACCTGATCGCCTCGTTCTCGTTCTTCCTCTTCGGCGGCGTCATGGCGCTGATGATCCGCGCCGAGCTCGCGCAGCCCGGCATGCAGTTCTTCAGCAACGAGCAGTACAACCAGCTGTTCACCATGCACGGCTCGATCATGCTGCTGCTGTTCGCGACCCCGCTGTTCGCCGGGTTCGCCAACGCGATCATGCCGCTGCAGATCGGCGCCCCCGACGTCGCGTTCCCGCGCCTGAACGCCCTCGCGTTCTGGTTCTACGTCTTCGGCGGCGTCATCGTCTGCATCGGGTTCCTGACCCCCGGCGGCTCGGCGTCGTTCGGCTGGTTCGCCTACTCGCCGCTGTCCGACGCGATCAACTCGCCCAACGTCGGCTCCGACCTCTGGATCGTCGGCTTCACCCTCGGTGGACTGGGCACGATCCTCGGCGCGGTCAACTTCATCACCACGATCTTCTGCATGCGCGCGCCCGGCATGACGATGTTCCGCATGTCGATCTTCACGTGGAACGTGCTGCTCACCAGCATCCTCGTGCTGATGGCGTTCCCCGTGCTGGCCGCGGCGCTGCTCGTCCTCGAGGCCGACCGCAAGTTCGGCACGGTGGTGTTCGCCTCGGAGAACGGCGGCGCCATCCTGTGGCAGCACCTGTTCTGGTTCTTCGGGCATCCCGAGGTCTACATCCTGGCGCTGCCGTTCTTCGGCATCGCCAGCGAGATCCTCCCCGTGTTCAGCCGCAAGCCGATCTTCGGCTACAAGGGCCTCGTGTTCGCGACCATCGCGATCGCCGCCCTGTCGGTCGCGGTGTGGGCGCACCACATGTACGTCACAGGCGCGGTCAACCTGCCGTTCTTCTCGTTCATGACGATGCTCATCGCGGTGCCCACGGGTGTGAAGTTCTTCAACTGGATCGGCACGATGTGGAGAGGCCAGGTCAGCTTCGAGACACCGATGCTGTGGACCCTCGGCTTCCTCGTCACGTTCCTCTTCGGCGGCCTGACCGGCATCCTGCTCTCGGCCCCGCCGGTCGACTTCCAGGTCTCGGACTCGTACTTCGTCGTGGCGCACTTCCACTACGTGGTGTTCGGCACCGTCGTGTTCGTGATGTTCGCCGGCTTCTACTTCTGGTGGCCGAAGTGGACCGGGCGCATGCTCGACGAGCGTCTCGGCAAGATCCACTTCTGGCTGCTGTTCGTCGGCTTCCAGGTGACGTTCCTCGTCCAGCACTGGCTCGGCGCCGAGGGCATGCCCCGCCGGTACGCCGACTACCTCCAGTCGGACGGGTTCACCGAGCTCAACGTCATCAGCACGGTGGGCGCGTTCATCCTGGCGACCTCGACGCTGCCGTTCTTCTGGAACGTCTACAAGACGTACAAGACCGCGCCGCTCGTCGAGACCGACGACCCGTGGGGCTGGGGCTGCTCGCTCGAGTGGGCGACCTCCTGCCCGCCGCCGCGGCACAACTTCACGACCATCCCGCAGATCCGCTCGGAGCGCCCCGCGTTCGACCTGAACCACCCCGAGCTGGTCGACCTCGCGACGCAGAAGCGGCACGCGGTGCTCGACGGCCTCGTCGAGGCAGGCGCGACGAAGGGGATCGACTCGTGAAGATCGAAGGCTTCCTGTTCGCGGGCGGCGCCGCCTTCTACGGGGTCATCGCGGTCGTCTACTGGTTCATCACCGAGGAGATCGTCGGCACGACGGCCCTGGCGCTCACCGGTGGCCTGGCGTTCCTCATCGGGTTCTACGTCCTGTTCACCGCGCGCCGGGTCGGCACGCGTCCTGAGGACGACCCGATGGCCAACATCGAGGACGCCGAGCCCGACTACGGCTTCTTCAGCCCGCACTCGTGGTGGCCGATCGCGGTGGCCGCCGCCGCCATGATCGTCTGCCTGGGCCTGGTCTTCGCCGTCTGGATCGTGATCCTGGGCGTCGGGCTGCTCGTGCTCACGCTGGTCGGGCTGCTGTTCGAGTACTACGTCGGGCCGTTCGCCGACGCCTGATCGGCCCTCCGCGCGACCGGACGAGCACGAAACGGACAAATCGGGTCTCTACCGTCCAGTAATCCACTCGTCCGGCTCACGTCACACGCAAGTCGGCCTCGGCGACTGGACTCGTGCGCTGTTTGTGCCGACACTGCTCTAGTCCAGTTGAACGCGTGATCAGTGCTCAGGAGCCCGGGATGTCTGTCCGTCGTCGCGCCCTCGTGCCCGCGACGGTGCTGGCGGTCTCCGCCCTGGCGCTCAGCGGGTGCTCCTTCGGCCAGCTCGGCGTCCGCGCCGGCTCGGTCACCGAGGCGTCGTCCGCGACCATCTCCGTGACGCCCGCTCCCACCGGCGCGCCGGTGACCCCCTCGAGCCCCGTGGTGGTCAAGGTCGAGCAGGGTCGGCTCACCGACGTCGTCGTCATGGGCCCGGACGGCCCGCTGGTCGGCGCGATGTCGGTCGACGGCCGCACGTGGACCTCCGAGGACAGCACCCTCGACTACAACGCGACGTACTCGGTCAAGGCGTACGCGGTCGACCGCGTCGGCCTGCCGACCGACGTCTCGCAGACCCTCACCACGGTGGCCCCCTCGAAGTTCCTGGACTTCAGCGTGACGCCGAAGGCCGACGCGACGGTCGGGATCGGCCTGCCGATCAAGATGCAGCTCGGCACCAAGCTCAAGACCGACGCCGCCAAGCAGGCGCTGGAGAAGAACCTCGAGGTGACCGTCGACGGCGGTCCGGTGGTCGGGGGCTGGTTCTGGCTCACCGACGACGTGCTCGAGTACCGGCCCGAGACCTACTGGCCGGGCGAGTCCGACATCACCGTGGCCGCGAACCTCAAGGGCGTGAAGTTCACCAAGTCGCTGTGGGGCGAGAAGAACCGCTCGATCACGTTCCACACCGGCCCGGCGATGATCTCCTACGTCGACATGCAGACGCACAAGCTCAAGGTGACCAAGAACGGCAAGACGATCCGCGTCATCCCGATCACCACCGGCAAGGCCGGGTTCGACACCCGCTCGGGCGTCAAGGTGATCATGATGAAGGAGCGGACCCGCCTCATGGACGCCTCCACCGGTGGCACGGACCGCAGCGACCCCGAGTACTACCGGCTGACGGTGGAGTACGCCATGCGGCTCACCTGGACCGGCGAGTTCCTCCACGCCGCCCCGTGGTCCGTCGGCAGCCAGGGTCGCGCCAACGTCTCGCACGGCTGCACCGGCATGAGCACGTCGAACGCGGCGTGGCTCTACGCCAACTCCACCGTCGGCGACGTGGTGGTCTACACCGGCAACGACAAGCCGATGGAGCCGCGCAACGGCTACGGGCAGTGGAACATCTCCTGGAAGAAGTGGCAGCAGGGCTCGGCGCTCGCCGCCTGATCCAGCCCGGATCCTCCGTCCGCGTCAGTCCCCCCGCACGGCGTCGTACGCCGCCTGCGCCCGCGCGTGCTCCTCGCGCGCCTGGGCGGCCCGCCCCTCGGCCTCGGCGGCCTCCTGCACCGTGGCCGCCGCCCGCGTCCGGGTCGCCCGCAGTCGGGCCTCGAGCTGCGAGACCTCCTCGGCCCCCTGCTCCGCCCTGGCCCGTGCGGCACCGGCGGCCTCCTCGGCGTCGCTGAGGGCCGCTGCCGCCGCCTCGAGCGCCGCGCGGGCCGCTGCCGCCCCCTCGGCCTCCGCGGGCGCCTGGGCGCCGCTGGGGGCCGCTGGGCCGCTGCTGGGCGTCGCGGCGGAGGCGCGCGGGGGCGCCGGGGCCAGCGTGAGCATGCCGAGGGCGTCCAGGCCGGTGTCGAACAGCGCAGCCGTGAGCCGGCCCGAGGCGACCTGGGCAGCGGCCTCCGGCGAGCTCAGCGCCGCCTGCAGCGTCGACTCGACCTCGCGGCGGGTCGTCGCCGTGGGCGGCTTCCCCGCCGCCTCGGCGAGGCGCCCGGCCTCGTCGGCCAGCCGCGAGACCAGCGCCTGGCGCTCGCCGTTGACCCGGCGCACCTCGCGCGGGTCGCCACCCTCGGCAGCCGCGCGCAGCGCGGCGGCGACGTCCGCCAGCTCGTCGGTGGTGCCGGGGTGCTCCCGGACGAGCAGGTTCACCTGCCAGGCGGGCTGGGACGGCTTCGCGAGCCGCCGGATCGCGTCCGCGCCGGCCTTGTCGCCCGCGGCCTTCGCCTCGGCGGCCAGGGCGTTGCGCTCGGCCACGAACTGCTCAGGGGACGCGGCGTAGAGCTGCGCGGCCGCCTCGTCGACGTCCACAGGTCAGCCGCCGTCGAACGGGTCGAGCAGCGCACCCACCGGCCCGAAGAACCAGCGTCCGGTACGCCGCAGCGCGCACGTCCCGCGGTGGCCGAGGGCGAGCTGCACGAGCAGCGTCACCACCCACCAGACTCCCAGGACGGCGACGATCCACGGGCGCAGCCCCGCGACGAACCACCCGAGCAGACCGACGAGCAGCACGAGGACCACGGCGCCGAACCACGTGGACGTGCGGGACGGCACGAGCCCGAGCTCGGGATGGTTCGCGGGGGAGCGGGGCTGGTCGTGGCCGGCGACGCAGCGGGACCGTCGCACCGGCTCCACCAGCGTGTCCTCCACGGGGACATCCTGCCCGCTCCGCGTCGGCGCCGGACGCAGCACGGCCCCGGTCGCTCCTCGCGGAGCGCCGGGGCCGTGGTCGAGCGGGTGGTCGCCCTAGTGGGCGTCCTTGCCGAGCACGGCCGGAACGTCCTTGCCGGCCTCGGCGAGCTCGTCGACCTCGTGGTCGTGCTCGACGTGCGCGTGGTGCTCCGCCTCGGCGATCTCCGCCGCGGTGGGGGTCGCCACGTTGTCGCCGTAGAAGAACGTCGACCACTTGGCGCGACGCCGCTTGGACTTGAGCTTCGGCGTCGCGACGCCGTTCTCGTCCGTGGCGGGCGGGGCCTCGAGGGCGCGGATGTCGTCCTTGGCGAGGATGACGGCCTTCTCCTCGTCGGAGATCGGCGTGTGGATCTCGATGAACTCGCCGTGGGGGAGGCGCAGGATCTGCCCGCTCTCCCGACCGTGGAGCAGCAGCTCGCGGTCGCGGCGCTGCAGCCCGAGGCAGAAGCGGCGGGTCGCGATGAACACCAGCGGCGGCACCACGAAGACCGCGATGCGCGTGAACCAGGTGAGCTGGTTGATCGACAGGTTGAACGCCACCGCGATGATGTCGTTCGCGCCGTTGATGACCAGGATCCCGTAGAACGAGATGGCCATCGCGCCGAGAGCGGTGCGGGTCGCGGCGTTGCGCGGGCGGTCGAGGATGTGGTGCTCGCCGCGGTCGCCGGTGACCCAGGCCTCGATGAACGGGTAGGCGATCAGGACGGTGATGAGGATGCCGGGCATCACCGCAGCCGGGATGAAGACGTTCCAGCTGATCGTGTAGCCCCAGATCGTCGTCTCCCAGTTCGGGAACGCTCGGAGCATGCCGTCGAGGAAGCCGATGTACCAGTCAGGTTGGGAACCTGCCGTGACCTGGTCGGGCACGTAGGGCCCGTACGCCCAGATCGGGTTGATCGTCGCGATCGCGGCCATGATCACCGTGACGCCGAACACCACGAAGAAGAAGCCGCCGGCCTTCGCGACGTACACCGGGAAGAGCGGGTAGCCCACGACGTTGGTGTTGGTGCGACCGGCGCCGGGGTACTGCGTGTGCTTGTGGTAGAAGACCAGCACGAGGTGCAGGCCGATCATCGCGAGCAGGATCCCCGGCACGAGCAGCACGTGGAACGTGTACAGCCGTGGGATGAAGTCCGTGCCCGGGAACTCGCCACCGAAGATGAAGAACATCAGGTAGGTGCCGATGATCGGGATCGCCTGGATGATGCCCGCGACGATCCGGACGCCGACGCCGGAGAGCAGGTCGTCGGGGAGCGAGTAGCCCGCGAAGCCCTCGAGGATCGCGATGAGGATCATCGATCCGCCGATGACCCAGTTGAGCTCGCGCGGCTTGCGGAACGCTCCGGTGAAGAAGATCCGGAACATGTGCACGATCATCGACGCGAGGAAGAACAGCGCCGCCCAGTGGTGGATCTGGCGCAGCAGCAGGCCGCCGCGGACGTCGAAGCTGATGTCGAGCGCCGAGGCGTAGGCCTCCGACATGTGGATCCCGACCAGCGGCTGGTAGGTGCCGTCGTAGACGACCTCCACCATCGACGGCTTGAACCAGATGGTCAGGTAGACGCCGGTGAGCAGCAGGATGATGAACGAGTAGAGCGCGATCTCGCCCAGCATGAACGACCAGTGGTCCGGGAAGACCTTGCGCATGTTCGCCTTGAGCAGGCTGGAGATCGGTGCGCGCTCGTCGGCGCGGGAGATCCCCTTGCCGACCTCCTTGACGATGATGCTCATCCGCGCTCCCAGAAGCTCGGTCCGACAGGTTCCTGGAAGTCGCTCTGCGCGATCAGGTAGCCCTCGGAGTCGACGGTGATGGGCAGCTGCGGCATGCGCCGGTAAGCAGGCCCGAAGACGACGTTGCCCGAGTCGGCGAGATCGAAGGTGGACTGGTGGCAGGGGCAGAGCAGGTGGTGCGTGCGCTGCTGGTAGAGCGCGATGGGGCAGCCCACGTGGGTGCAGATCTTGGAGAACGCGAGGATGCCCTGGTAGTCCCAGTTCTCGCCCTGCTGGGAGCGGATCTCCTGGGGCTTCATGCGGACGAGGATGATCGAGGCCTTGGCCCGGGCGTTCTGGTTGCCCTCCTCCTCCTGCACGGCGTCGAGGTCGGCCGGCGAGGCCGAGACCAGCGTGCCGATGTCGAGGTCCTCGGGACGCAGCGGCTGGCCCGAGACGTCGACGACGATGCGGCTGCCCTTGCGCCAGATCGTGTGCCGCAAGGAGTCGCCGGGCAGGGGGCCCATGTCGCGCAGGAACACGATGAACGGGACGGGGAAGAGCAGCAGCGCGCCGATGAGCGTGCGACGCACCATCTTCCGCTCGACGAAGCCGGACTCGGCGGTGCCCTGCTGGAACGCGGCGAGGGCGGCGTCCTTGTCCTCCTGCGGCGAGCCGAGTGGGTGGCGCTCGTCGACGATCTCCTCGTCGGCCATGAGCTTCTTGGCCCAGTGGATCGCGCCGATGCCGATGAGCAGCGTCGCGAACGCCGAACGTGAGCCCGAGCACGAAGTTCGAGGTCTGGAAGACGCCGAGCGGCCCGAGGTTGATCAGGCTGTCGGTCGGGATCGTCCAGTAGGCGACCACGAAGCCGATGATGAGCAGGGCCGAGGCCCCGAACATCATCGCGACCTGACGCTCGGCCCGGCGGGCCGCCTTCGGGTCGGTGTCGGTCATGCGCGGCGTGTGGTGCGGCATCGGGTAGAGCGGCTCGTCGCCGTGGACCTCGACGAGGTCCTTGCTGTGGGTGTCGCTCATCGCACCTTCGCCCCGATCCACACCGCGGCGGCGAGCAGCGCACCCAGGCCGGCCGTCCAGATGAACACGCCTTCAGTCACCGGACCGAACGAGCCGAGGGCCAGGCCGCCCGGGTCGGGGGAGTCCTGCAGGTGCTCGATGAACTTGATGATCGCCTGCTTCTGCTCCTCCGGCACCGTGGTGTCGGGGAAGTTCGGCATGTTCTGGGGGCCGGTGAGCATGGCCTCGTAGATCTCGCGCGGGGTGGCCTTCATCAGCGTCGGCGCGTACTTGCCCTCCGAGAGGGCGCCGCCGCGGCCGGCGAAGTTGTGGCACTGCGCGCAGTTGGTGCGGAACAGCTCGCCACCCTCGGCGAGGTCGGCGTCCTCGCTGTTGATCTGCTCGTCGGTCGGGATGGCCGGGCCGGGGCCGAGCGAGGCGATGTACGCCGCGAGGGCCTTGACCTCGGCCTCGGTGTAGACCGGCTGCTTGCGCGGAGCCTGGTTGGCGGGCGCGGCGAGCGGCATGCGCCCGGTCGTGACCTGGAAGTCCACCGCGGCGGCACCCACGCCGATGAGCGACGGACCGTCGGTGCCGCCCTGCGCGGCAAGGCCGTGGCAGCTGGCGCAGCCTTCGAGGAAGAGCTGGCGTCCGGCCTCGATCTCGGCCGTGGTCGCCGCCGGGACAGCCGCCTCCGCCGTGCTGGTGACGGCGGCGTACCCGAAGCCTGTCGTCATGAGCGCGGCGAGGAGGACGACCAGGCCGGTGGCCCTGTTCCGTCGTACTGAGGTGCTGGTCACTGACCTATGCCTTCTCGTGGGTGAGTCGGGCGGGGGAGCCGGGCCGGGGGGCCCGCATCACTTGATCAGGTAGATGGTGGTGAACAGGCCGATCCAGACGACGTCGACGAAGTGCCAGTAGTACGAGACGACGATCGCGCTGGTCGCCTGACGGTGGGTGAAGCGTCGCGAGGCGTAGGTGCGCCCGAGCACGAACAGGAAGGCGATGAGACCGCCGGTCACGTGCAGGCCGTGGAAGCCGGTGGTGAGGTAGAAGACCGAGCCGTACGGCGAGGACGACAGCGTCAGGCCGTCCTTGACGAGCTCGGTGTACTCCGTGACCTGGCCCGCGATGAAGACCGCGCCCATGATGAACGTGATGATGAACCAGAAGCGCAGCTTGCGGACGTCGCCGCGCTCCGCGGCGAACACGCCGAGCTGGCAGGTCACCGACGAGAGCACCAGGATGATCGTGTTGATCGTCGCGAACGGGAGCGCCAGCTTGGGCGTCTCCTCGAACCAGATGTCCGGGTTGACGGCCCGCAGCGTGAAGTACATCGCGAACAGGGCTGCGAAGAACATGAGCTCGCTGGCCAGCCACACGATGGTGCCGACGGACACCATGTTCGGCCGGTTGGCCGGGGCATGGGCAGGAGCTGTCTCGATCACGGATGCGGTCGCCACGCGCCAGATTGTGGCAGGTCCGGAGGCGCTCGGCGCCCTCACCCCCCGACTCCGTGTCGGCGAGTCCTGAGGAGCGCTCGCGCCCGCCCCGCAACGTCTCGATCGGGTAACAGCGGACGTGCCCTCGGGGACCTTGCTGGACGCCTGCCGTCCGGGGGGTCGACGAGGGATCGCAGCGGCGTGGCGGCGTCCCGTGGCCGCCCCGGATAGCATCGCGTCATGACCGCTGACGCCCCGGAGCGCACCCTGACCGTGCTGGTCTACAGCGACGACGCGACCACCCGCGCAGGCGTCCGCGCCGCGCTCGGCCGCCGGCCCGCCGCCGACCTGCCCCGCGTCGAGTACGTCGAGTGCGCCACCGAGCCCATGGTCATGCGCCGGCTGCACGAGGGCGGGATCGACCTCGCGGTCCTGGACGGCGAGGCCGCACCCTCCGGGGGCATGGGCATCGCCAAGAAGATGAAGCGCGAGGTCTTCGGCGCCCCGCCCGTGCTCCTGCTGACCGGGCGCCCGCAGGACGCCTGGCTCGCCACCTGGTCGCAGGCGGAGGCCGTGGTGCCCCACCCGATCGACCCCGTCGTCCTCGCCGAGACCGCCGCCGCCGTCCTGCGCCCCCGCATCGCGCTGTCTCCTAGGCGCTGCGCGCCGGCACCGCCTGGCGCTGTTCGCGGGCGCTGCGCGCCGGCACCGCCGGGCGCTTCGCGCGGCCGGTCCTGCGGAGCCCTCCTGCGTCGGGCGTCCTCGGCCCGGCGGCGGTGCGGGCTGAACCTGCCTGACCCGGCGTACGCCGCCCCCGTAGGGTCTGGGGTCGTGAGCACCGCACCCGACCACGAGCGCGCCTGGCCCGACCTCACCGCGGCGCTGCTGCGCGGCGACGACCTCGGTGCCGACGACTGCGCCTGGGCCATGGACCGCGTGATGTCCGGCGACGCCACCGACGTCCAGCTCGCCGGCTTCCTCGTCGCGCTGCGCGCCAAGGGCGAGACCGCGGCCGAGATCGCCGGCCTCGTGCAGGCGATGCTCGATCACGCCGCACCCGTGCAGCTGCGCGCCGGCACCGGCGCCATGGTCGACACCTGCGGCACCGGCGGCGATCGGTCGCACACGGTCAACATCTCGACGATGAGCGCGGTCGTCGTCGCGGCTGCGGGCGCACCGGTCGTCAAGCACGGGAACCGGGCTGCGAGCTCCGCCGCAGGTTCCGCCGACGTGCTCGAGGCGCTCGGGGTCGCCGTCGACCTGCCGCCGGCCGCGGTCGGCGACTGCCTCGCCGAGGCCGGCATCGTGTTCTGCTTCGCCCCGCTGTTCCACCCGGGCATGCGCCACGCGGGCGTGGCCCGCCGCGAGCTCGGCGTCGCGACCGTGTTCAACATCCTCGGGCCGCTGGCGAACCCGGCACGTCCGGCCGCGCAGCTCGTCGGGTGCGCCGACCTGCGGATCGCACCGGTCATGGCTCAGGCGCTGCTCGACCGGGGCACGCGCGCGATCGTCGTCCGCGGCGAGGACGGCCTCGACGAGCTCTCGACCCACGCCCCGACCCGCGTGTGGGACGCCACCGGCGGCGAGGTCGTCGAGTCGGTCGTGGACGCCGTCGACCTGGGCATCCCGCGCTCCGAGCCCGGAGCGCTGCGCGGTCAGGACGCGGCGTACAACGCGGGGGTGGCACGGGCGGTCATCGCCGGCGAGCGTTCGGTCACCCTCGACGCGGTGCGCGACGCTGTCGTGCTCGGCGCTGCCGGTGCGCTCGTGGCGCACGACGCCGCCCTGGCACAGGGCACCGACGGGATCGCGCTGGGCGAGCGCATCGCTGCCGCGCTTCCGCGCGCGACCGAGGCGATCGACTCCGGCGCCGCGGCCGCGCTGCTCGACCGCTGGATCGTCGTGTCGACGCGGCTGGCCGGTCGCTGACCGCAGCCGTCAGTCGAGACCGATGGAGAACGCCGACTCGAGGTCGTGGCGGCTGTACGTGCGGAACGCGATGTGCGTCTCGGTGGCGAGGATGCCGGGCACCTTCGCGATGCCGTCCGTGACCGCCGCGCTGACGCCGTCGAGGTCGCGGACCCGGACGAGCGCCACGAGGTCGAGGTCGCCGGTCACGCTGTAGACCTCGGTGACGCCCTCGAGGGCGGCGAGCGTCTCGGCCACGTCGTTGACGACGTCGACGTCGGTGCGGATGAAGACGAGTGCGGTGACCATGCGGCTCACCCTAGGCGCTGACCACGCGCTCCAGGGGTGGTGCGCGGAGGTCAGCCCGCCGGGCGCAGCATCCGGTCGCGCGCGGGGAGGCGCACGACGTCGGCGCGCAGCGCGGCGTCGAGGCGCGAGACCAGCCCCGCCGCGCCGTACGCCGGCGAGCTCCACGCCACCGGCACGCGTCCCGGGACCAGGCGCGCGCCCGGGGACTCGAGCCAGCGCAGGATGCGCGTGGTCTCCTCCACCAGGGCGGAGGGCACCGGGCCGGCGACCGGTTCGACCTGCTCGGCGGTGGCCAGCAGCGCCTCGACCGAGGGCCGCGGGTCGACGCCGGGCGGCACGGTGGTGGCCGCGGCCAGCCGGCCGTGGCGCACGACGTGCACCTCCCACCCGCGCTCGGCCGTGGGCCGGGCGGCGACCAGCTCGGGCAGCGCCGCGAGCGCCGCGATCTCCTGCGCGCGGGCGGCGCCGCGCGCGAACGCCTGGAGGCGGTCGCGCCACTGCGCCGCCTCCTCGTAGCGCAGGTCGTCGGACAGCGCGGCGAGCCGGGCCAGGAGTGCGGCCTCGACCTCGCGGACGTCGTCGGTCAGCGCCCGACGGGCCGCCTGCGCCACCGGCCGGTAGCCCTCGACGTCGACCGCGCCGATGCACGGCGCCGGGCAACGGCCCATCTCGGCCAGCACGCACGAGGCCGACGTGCGCCGGGTCGAGATGCGCTGGGTGCAGGTGCGCAGGGGGATCGCGGCCTGCAGCGCCTCGACGGCCTCGAGCGCCGAGCGTCGCGACCCGTACGGGCCGAGGTAGGCGGCGCCCTCGTCGACGTCGTCCTTCACCTCGCGCACCACCGACAGCCGCGGGAACGCCTCCGCGGTGAGCTTCACCCACACGGCGCGCTCGGGGTGCCGGCTGCGCCGGTTGTACCGCGGCGCCAGCTCGGCGATGAGCCGCAGCTCGCGCACCTCGGCCTCCAGCGGCGTGGCGCAGGGCACCGGGTCGACGCGCTCGGCCAGGCCGACCATCTCGGCCATGCGCGTGCGGGTCTCCGACGCCGTGAAGTAGGTGCGCACGCGCGAGCGGATGCGCTGCGACTTGCCGACGTAGAGCGCCCGACCCTTGTCGTCGCGGAAGACGTACACCCCGGGGGAGTCGGGCAGCCCCTCGGCGAGATGCCGCTTGCGTCGCTGCGCGGGCGAGACGCGCGAGGTGTAGGTGGCGAGCTCCTCGAGCGAGTGCACGCCGAGCGACCCGACGCGCCCGATCAGCCCGTGCAGGACGTCGACCGTGGCGCGGGCGTCGGAGAGCGCACGGTGGTCGGGCGTGGTGGTGGAGCGGAAGTGCGCGGCGAGGGTGCCGAGCTTGCAGTTGCGCACCTCGTCGCGCAGCAGCGCGGCACGGGCGAGCCGGGCCGTGTCGACCACGACGTGGTCGGGGAACGGCCGCTGCAGCCGCGCGCACGCGCCCTTGAGGAAGGACACGTCGTACGGCGCGTTGTGCGCGACCAGCACCGAGCCGGCGGCGAAGTCGAGGAACGCGGGGACCGCCACCGACAGCGGCGGCGCGTCGCGCAGCATCGCGTCGGTGATGCCGGTGAGCAGCGCGATGAACGCGGGCACGGGGACGCCGGGCTGCACGAGGGTCTGGAACTCGCCGAGGACCTCGCCCGCCCGCACCTTGACCGCGCCGATCTCGGTGATGCCGGCGTCGACCGGGGCGCCGCCGGTGGTCTCGAGGTCGACCACGACGAAGGTGACCTCCGACGAGCGGGCGTGCCGAGGTCGTCGAACGACGTCTGCGCGCCGCGCCACGACTGCGAGATGCCCACGTCCTCAGACGCTAGGCGGGGGGTACGACGCTCGACCGCAGGCGCGCCGCCGTAGGGTCGAGGTCGCGCGCAGGACGTCCCGTCGACGGCGCGCGCAGGACCGATCGACGCACTGACACCGACGCCAGGCCGCCGGCCGGCGACCGACGAGGGGACCGACCGTGGCCGTGGTGCTGCCCGACGCCGACACCCGCTGGCGCTGCGGGCGCTGCGGCAACCTGACCCGCTTCGACGTCGTGCGCTCGAGCCGCGTGCGCGAGTACTGGCACCTCGACCTCGGCGGCGAGCCGCGGGTCGAGCAGACCGAGGTCGTCAGCGAGAGTCGGTCGAGCGCGTCTCGTGCCGCTGGTGCGGCGCCGACGACGCCGTCGAGCTCGTCGCGCGCCCCGAGGCCGGCGGTCCGAGCGACGACCCCGCCTCGGCCTGACGCCATGACGCACGCGTCCGCCGCCGCAGCGCTCCCGCTGCGACGGGGTGTCGCGTCGTCGACCTGACCCGGCTGCTGCCCGGCGCCTACGCCACCTCGTTGCTGGTGGGCCTCGGCGCCGACGTGGTCAAGGTCGAGGACCCGCGCGGCGGCGACGGCCTGCGGCTCAGCCCGCCGTACACGGAGACGGGCGAGTCGGGGCTGTTCGTCGCCCTGTGCCGCGGCAAGCGCTCGGTCGCGCTCGACCTGAAGTCGGCGTACGGGCGCGACGTGCTGCTCGCGCTGGTCGCGCGATCGCAGGTGCTCGTCGACTCGTTCCGGCCCGGGGTCCTCGACCGGCTCGGCCTCGGTGCCGACGCGCTCGCCGCGGCGAACCCGGCGCTGGTGCACGTCTCGATGACGGCGTACGGCGACGGCGCCCGCGCGGCGCTGCCCGGCCACGACCTCAACGCCGAGGGGTACGCCGGGCTGCTGGGTCTCTCGCGCGGCACGGACGGCCAGGCCGCCATGCCGCCGGTGCCGGTCTCGGACATGGCCGCCGGGCTGCAGGCCGCGCTGGCCGTCGTGAGCGGGCTGCGGGTGGCGGAGTCTGCGGCCGTCGGGCGGCTTCCGCGCCGACGTGACGATGCTCGACTCGGCCCTGTCGCTCACCGCGATCGGCCAGGGCGTCGGTGATCGCCACGGGGGAGTCGCCGCCGACGCCGGACGTCCTCACCGGCGGGCTCGCCTGCTACGGCGTCTACCGCTGCGCCGACGGCCTCGAGCTCGGCGTGCGGGGCGCTCGAGCCGCAGTTCTTCGGCCGGGTCGCCGAGCTGGTCGGCGACCCGTCGCTCGCTGCCGCGCAGTACGACATCACCGGCCAGGACGCCCTGCGCGGCCGGCTCACGACGCTGTTCGCCTCCCGCCCCCGCCACGAGTGGCTCGAGCTCCTCGAGCACGAGCAGACCTGCGTCACCCCGGTCCGCGGGACCGCCGAGGCCCTCGCCGACCCCGACCTGGAAGCCCGCGGCGTCCTCGAGGACGTCGCCCTCGCCGACGGAACCCTCCGCCGAGCCGCGAGACCCGTCGCCTGGCTCCCCGCCCCCGAGGGCCCCCCGCCGAGCGCCCCGGCACTAGGAGCCCACACCGCCGAGATCACCGACTCCCTAGGCCTGCCCCACCCCTGACCCCACGAGATGTGGGTCCAGCGGAGTGGGAAGCGACCGCTGGACACACATCTCCCAAGCGCGCCCACCACAGCTGCGGAGGCCGAGCGAAGCGAAGGCCGCCTCCCGCGAGCATCGAGACGGAGTGCTGGGCAGTACGCCGAAGCGGAGCGGCCGCGAGGGCGAAGCGTGGCCCCGGCGACGAAGGAGCCGGGGTCACCGAGCCCTCGCTGCGGCGCCACCCAACGCAAGGGTCACACGCCGCTGGGACGGCGCCGCCAAGGCCGCGAAGCGGAGGCGGCGGCGACGCGAGGAGCGAGGAACGAGCGACGAGCTTGGAGGCGCAGACAACACAGCGACGAGCTTGGAGCGGCAGAGGACTGTCAGACCCCGTCCCTAGCGTCGTCGTCAGGTGGTCCGGGGCAGTCCGGACCCGCTCGCGACGTGAGGTTCCCCGTGATCGTCGACTGCGACACATGTGTGGTGCGTGGCCCGTCCTGCGGCGACTGCGTCGTCACGTTCCTGCTCGGGCCGCCCGAGGGCTGGGCGGTCGACGGTCTGCCCGGCGACGAGCTGGCGGCGCTCGCGGTGCTGGCCGACTCGGGGCTGGTGCCCCCTCTGCGGCTCGTGGCGCCGGTGGGCGAGCCCGGGCCGACGGCCCCGGAGGCGGGTCGCAGAAGCGCGTCGGCCTGAGCGCGTCGACGGCGTGTTTGCTGCGCCTCCAAGCTCCCTCGCTGGCGCTCGGTCGCGTCGGCGCCGCCTCCGCTTCGGGCGCGGGTCGGCGCAGTGCTTCTGCGCCTCCAAGCTCGTCGCTGCGCTCCTCGCGTCGGCGCCGCCTCCGCTTCGGGCGCCGGGTCGGCGCAGTCCCAGCGGCGTGTGGCACGTGCGTTGGGTGGCGCCTCCCTGTCGGGCGGGGAGGACCCGGCTCCTTCGTCGCCGGGCCCGTCCCCGCCCTCCGCGCCCTCCGCTTCGGCGTAGGGCCCAACTCGGGCGGCTCGATGCTCGGGAGGCCGTCGGAGGGGAGCGCGGGGCGTCACGGAACGGTCACGCGATGGTGTCGCGGAGATGTCAGCGGGTCGGCTTTCCGGTGCTGGATTCGCTGATAAGGTCGCGGCCAGGTGCTCGTTCTAGCGCTGTCACCCGACGGCAGCGAGCACCCCGTCGAGTTCGTGACGGCCACCGGAGACGGTGTCCCGAGCGGAGCCGGGGACCCACTTCCCCTGGGGCGAATCGGCGGTGGACCTGCGGCCGCGAGGCCGTGCGGCGCACCGTCGTAGGGCGATCTTCCCGCCCGAGCCCGTCAGCTCACCTGGTAGACGGAACGGGAGAGGGAGGCCGCCCGCGTGGCGACCAGCACCACTGCGCTCTCGAGCGCTGCTCGGACCCGTGCCGTGCGTCTCGTGGCGCCCCTGGCGGCTCTCGCCGTCGTCGTGGGCGGCCTGGCCGTGGGCTCCGCCCCGGCCACCGCAGCGCCGACGAAGACCATCGAGCAGGTGCAGGCCGAGGTCGACGCCCTCGAGCACGACGCCGCCGACGCCGCCGAGGCCTGGAACGAGGCCCGCACCCGCCAGCTCTCGATCGAGAAGTCGATCGCCACGCTCCAGGTCCGCATCGCCGCGGCGAAGGCCGCCTACGGCCGGATCGCGAGCGCCGTCGACGACATCGCCCGCGCGGCGTACGCCTCGGGCGGCATGGAGCCGAGCCTGCAGGCGCTGCTCGCCGACGACCCGCAGTCCTTCCTCGAGCAGACCGCCGCGCTCGACCAGGTGGCCCGCGCGCAGGGCACGTCGCTGCGCCGCACCCAGACCGCCCGCCTGCGCCTCGCGCAGATGGACGCCCAGCTCGCGCAGAAGCAGGCCCAGGCCGACGGCCGCTGCCGCCGAGGCCTCGACCGCACAAGACGACCGTGCAGGACAAGCTCGCCCAGGCGCAGGCCCTGCTCTCCTCGCTCAAGGCCGAGGAGCGCGCCCGCCTCGACGCGCTCAACGCAGCCCGCCGTGCCGCGTCCGAGCGTGCCGCGGCTGCCGCTGCCGCCGCGGCCCGCGAGGCCGCGCGCCGGGCCAGCCGCGACCAGAACCGCCCCTCGCGCCCGTCCCGCCCGACCGGCGGTGGCAACGACGACGACAACGACAGCGGCGGCAACACCGGCAGCGGCGGCGGGTCGCCGTCGAGCCGCGCGCGCATCGCCGTCGCCTACGCCCTCGCCCAGGTCGGCGACCGGTACGTCGCTGCGGCGTCCGGCCCCAACTCCTTCGACTGCTCGGGCCTCACGATGGCCGCGTGGCGTCGCGCCGGTGTCTCGCTCCCGCACTACTCCTACTCGCAGTACAGCTCGACGCGTCGCGTGAGCCGCAGCGAGCTGCGCCCCGGCGACCTGCTGTTCTACTTCGGCGGCAGCGCCCACCACGTCTCGATGTACATCGGCGGCGGCATGATGGTGAGCGCGTCGAACCCCCGCGACGGCGTCGAGGTCATCGCCGCCTGGGGTCCGTGGTACGGCGAGCGCTACTCCGGCGCCGGCCGCGTCGTCTGACCTGCACGGTTCCGGCACGGCCCTGTCGCGCGCTGCGACGCGGGCATCGACGTAGCGTGGTCCCGTGAGCGACCCGAGCGATCCTGCGGCACCGACCTCGGCGGTGCCCGATCGGGTGACCCGGCGCCCTGCGGTCTGGGTGGCGGCCGCCGCGGTCGTCGCGGGGCTCTCGGTGCTCGCCGCGGTCGCAGTGCCCGGCGGGCCCCGGATCGGGGCGGTGACGCAGGCTCCCGCCGGCGCCGACAGCGGGACGCCGCTCACCCGGCCCGGGCCCGGCCTGCCGGACGAGGTTCTCGACCCCGCGGTGCGCAAGGCCGCGATCGAGTCGCTGCTCGCCGACCGGGCGGCGGCGATCACCTCGGACGACGCGGCGCGCTGGCGCGAGCTCGCACTGCCCTCGGCGCGGGTGCCGGACTTCTCCGACCTCGCCGCCCTGCCGATCACGACGTGGCGCTACACCGTCGAGGCGACGACCTCGGGTGCCGACCCGAGCGAGGTCTCGGCGCAGGTGAGCGTGGCGTACCGCTTCGACGTCGACGAGCAGGACGCGCTGCTGCGCGAGCGGCTGACCCTGCGCCACACCGACGACGGCTGGCGCGTGGCCACCGAGTCCACCGACGGCACGCGGGCGCAGCCGTGGGACCTCGGCACCGTCCGGGTCGCCCGCGGAGCGCGCAGCCTCGTCATCGGCATCGACGTCGCGCCGCAGACGATCCAGCGGTACGCCGAGATCGCCGACGCGGTCGCAGCCGACGTCACCGACGTGTGGGGGCCGGGCTGGACACGCAGCCCGGTCGTCGTGGTGCCGCGCACCACGGCGCTGCTGGGGCGCGGCCTGGCACGCGCGCCGTCGGCGCTCGAGCAGATCGCCGCCGTCACGACGGCCGAGGACGGCGAGCGCGATCGCAGCGGCGCCCGCGGCGCCGACCGGGTGTGGACCAACACCCCGGTGATGGCGTCGCTGTCCGCGCTCGGCCGCGAGATCGTCCTGCGCCACGAGGTGCTGCACGTGGCGACCGGCGCGGCGGCGACCGGTGCCACCCCGCTCTGGCTCGAGGAGGGCTTCGCCGAGTACGTCGGCTACCGCGGCTCCGGCGTGCCGCTGCGCACCGCCACCGGCGACGTGCTGCGCGCGGTGCGCGAGGGACGCGCTCCCGGCTCGCTCCCGACCGTGCGCGACTTCTCGGGCGACGAGCTCGCGCAGGCGTACGAGTCCGCGCACGTCGCCTGCGTCGTCGTCGCCGAGGAGGCCGGCGCTCGCCGGGCTGGCCGAGCTCTACCGGCGTACGGCGCGCGGCTCGGGGAGCGCGGAGGCCAACGTCGACGCCGCGCTGCAGGGCGGTGCTCGGGTACGGCACCGACGTCTTCGAGTCGCGCTGGCGGGCCCGGCTGCGCGCGCTGGCGGGGTGAGCGGCGTGACCGTCGCGGCCTGGCTGACGGTGCTCGTCGGCGGGCTCGTCCTGGTCGTCCTGACGGTGCGCTGGGTGCCGCCGGTGCCGGTTCCGACCGTGTCGGACGCCGACATCGACGCCGACTTCACGCCGGTCGAGCAGCGAGCGCGAGGCCGACTTCCGTCGCCGCGTGCGCCCGCTCGGGCTGGCCTCGGTGGCGCTGGGCGTCCTGGTGCCGACCGTGCTCGTGCTCTCGGGCGGTGCCGCGGCGGTCGCCGGTGCGACCCCCGGCCCGTGGTGGGTGTCGGTCGTCGCCGCGGTCACGCTCGTGCTGCTGGTCACGCGTGCGGCGACGCTGCCGCTCGCCGTCGTCGTACGCCGCCGCACGATCGACGTGGGGCTGGCGACGGGCACGTGGGCCCTGTGGTGGCGCGACGTGGTCGTGGCGACGCTGCTGTCGTGGGGGCTCACCTCGCTGGCCCTCGTGGGCTGGGTCGGTGCTGCGCGGCTGTGGCCGCAGGCGTGGTGGGTCGTGGTGGCGGGCGTGGCCGCGGCGCTCGTGGTGCTGCTCTCGTTCGTCGTCCCCGTGCTGGTCGAGCCGCTCTTCGCGCGGTTCGCCCCGCTGCCGGACTCGCCGCTGCGCTCGCGGCTGCTCGACCTCGCCGAGCGCGACGGCGTGGTGGTGCGCGACGTGCTCGTCGCGGATGCGTCACGTCGTACGAGCGCCCTCAACGCCTACGTCTCCGGCCTGGGACCCACGCGCCGCATCGTCGTGCACGACACCCTGGTCGACCGCGGTCGCGACGACGAGGCGTACGCCGTCGTCGCGCACGAGCTCGGCCACGTCGTGGCGCACGACGTGCGCACCGGGACGCTGCTGGGCGCCGCGCGGCGCCGTGGTCGCGGTCGCTGCCGCGGCGGTCGCGCTGTCGTGGTCGTGGCTGCTCGATCTCGCGTCGGTGACCGGGCCGTCGGACCCGGCCGTGGCCGCCCTGCTCCTGGCGCTGGGCGGCTGGGCCGGGCTGCTCGGCGCGCCGCGTGCAGAACGCCGTGTCGCGCCGGATCGAGCGCCGGGCCGACCAGCACTGCCTCGACCTCGCCCGCGACGCCGGCACCGTGGCGGCCATGCACCGCTCGCTGGCGGTCACGAACCTCGCGCCGCTGCGGCCGCCACGGCTGCTGCACCTGTGGTTCGGCACGCACCCCACGTCGCCGGAGCGCATCGCGGCTGCTCGCGCGCTGGGCACGGGCCACCGGCGCGCCGGTGCCGGGGCCGCTCGCGCGCGCGCTGACCCGGCTCAGCCCGAGGGCCACCCGCTCGCGCCCGGCGGCCGCAGCAGGACCCAGCCCGACTCCCGCGCCGACCTCGACCCAGCCGCGCTGCGCGACGAGCACGCCGGTCGAGGGCGTCGGAGTCGCGGAGCAGCGCCGACGTCGGGTCCAGCTCGGTCGAACAGCGTCGTCCCAGCCCGGGCGCGCGGCGACGAGGTCGAGGTACTGCGCCGATGTACGTCGCCGCCGTAGCGGTCGGCCCGACCGTCGATGCCGACGCGCACGTGCGGGGCTCGGCCCGGCGAACCAGAGCACGGGGCCGGAGACGTTGTAGCCGTTGAGCACGCGCTGGTCGCCGGGGACGTCGCGCAGCACGCCGAGCAGGCGCTGCGGGACCGACGGGTCGACCACGGGGGACTGCAGCGGGGCCACGAGCAGCCCGAGCGCCGCGCCCACCGCACCGAGGGCGAGCGGCGACGCGTGCGAACGGCGCGCGCGTGCCCGGCAGGCACCGGGTCGGGCTCGCCGAGCGCGCGGGCCAGGGTCCCGGTGAGCGAGCGGCGCGAGCGACCAGGGTCGCCGGGGCGACGTTGCGCGCGGACACCAGCCCGAATCCGGCGACGGCGAGCATGAGGACGAGCTCGCCGCGCGATGGGCCGGGCCCGGCCGCGGGCCCAGCAGACGACGATCACGAGAAGCGCGACCAGCAGCGGCAGCGGCCACCAGGTCGCGCACGCGTCACGGGCTGCCACTCGACGATCGACGCGGTGCTCGACGCGAAGCGCAGCGGCGCCAGCGCGTTGTCGAGCCCCGAGGGCGACACGCAGGCGGCAGCGACGCACCCGGCGGCGAGCAGGAGCCCCGTGCCGACCGCCCGGTCGCGTGGCGCCGTGGTCGAGCGCGCGCGCCACGGAGGCGAGCACCGAGCACCAGCGGCAGCAGGACCCAGCCGCCGTGCGACGTTCGCCCACACGACCACGAGCGGCAGCACGATCCACCAGCGGGGGAGCCGGCCCTCGCGCCAGAGCCGCTCGGCCCACCAGCCCACCAGCGGAGCGAGCACGAAGGTGACCTGCTGGCTGCGCTCCTGCGTCGACCACGGTGAGCGCGATCGCGCCGAGCAGGAACGGCCACACGCCCGCGCGCACCGGTCGCCGCCGGAGCGTGACGGCCGCGAGCACCGCCAGCGCGGCGATCGCGGTCACGACGCGGAGCAGCGATGAGCGCCGCGAGGCCGCCGACCTGCTCGAGCGCGGCGAAGCAGCAGCTCGAAGAGCCACTGCGAGCGACACCCAGGTGTCGGGCACGGGCGCGAACGACCAGCCGCGGCCGGCCTCGGCCACCGGGGTGCCGGCCAGCATCTCCTGGCCGACGACGCAGGTGCCAGTACAGGTCGATGTCGCGCAACGGGCCGGCGGCGGCCGCCACCGGGACGAGCAGCGCCACGATGCCGGCCAGCAGGAGGTACGGCGTGGGCGCACCGGGAGCCACGCGCGACGCCGCGCCCGCCGGGTCGGTGGACCCTGCGGGCGCGGCGGTCGGTTCGCGGTCGTCGTGACCGGCGGTGGTGGGCACCGCGTCGGTCAGCGGCAGATGGAGTTGTCGGCGGCGGCGGAGCGCCAGGCGTCGCACGTGCTGGTGAACTGCCCGTTGGTGATGGCGCCGATCGCGAAGACGGCGATCGCGATCACGGCCGCGATCCCGGCGATGATCAGTCCGTACTCGACGGCGTTGGCTCCGGTGTCACCGGTGCCGATCCGTCGGCGGATCCTGGTCGTGCTCATCGTGTCGCCTCCCCGGCGCTCAGCGTGCTCCTGCGGCGTCCCCACGCCCAGGTCGTGCTGCTCGTCCGCCGGGTCTCTCGCCAGGCGACGATCGAAGGGGGTCACAGCGTATGCCGTGACCCCCCTCGAGAATGCTGTTCGTCACTGGCAGGCGGTCGAGGTGCTGCCGGCGACGCAGGAACCGGTCTTCGCGAAGCGGTCCTTGAGCTGGCCACCGAGGACGAAGACGGTGACGACGATGATCGCCGCGATGCCGGCGATGAGCAGGCCGTACTCGACGGCGGAAGCGCCCTCGTCACGACGGATGTGGGTGCGGATGCGCGAGATCATGGGAGTGCCCCTCCAGGTTGTACGTTCCCCCGAGCTCTCGGGGCCTGAGAAGAGAATGTCAGCGGAGAGTGACCGTGTGATCGGTCGTCAAGTCCCTTCGGGATCGACCGTTCGGACGATATCCGGCCAGATCAGGCGTGGACCGTCACAGTCCGGATTCCTCGCGCTTGAGCAGGCCGAGCTTGAGCGCGGTCATCAGCGCCTGAGCACGGTTGCCCGCCCCGAGCTTCTCGTAGAGCTTGCTGATGTGGGTCTTGGTGGTCGACTCGCTGATGAACAGCTGCCGGCTGATCTGGGCCACGCCCGAGGCCGTCGGCCAGCAGTCCGAGCACCTCGCGCTCGCGCGGGGACAGCTGCGGGCCGCTGGGCGAGAGCTTGCGCTTCATCGCCTCGTTGAGGTCGTTGGCGGTGAACGAGCGCGGCGAGCTCGCGGCGTGCCGGGCCGCGGCCACGACGTCCTCGGACGGCGCGTTCTTCGGCACGAAGGCCGAGGCACCGGCCTCGAGCGCCTCGAAGAGCTGGTCGTCGCCGGCGTACATCGTGAGGATGACGATGCCGATCTCGGGGAAGTCGGCGCGCACCTTGCGGCAGGCCTCGAGGCCGTTGCCGTCGGGCAGTCGCACGTCGAGGATCACGACGTCCGGGCGTGAGCAGCGTGAGGAGCCGGCGCGGCGTCGGCGAGCGAGCCCGCCTCGCCGGCGACCTCGAAGTCGCCGTCCCGCTCGAACGCGCGCCGCAGGCCCTGCCTGATCAGCTCGTGATCGTCGACCAGGAGAACGCTGATCGCCACGATCCACCTCTTCCCGTCGGCTCCGGACGATCATGCCACGCGCGGGGTGCTGAAGCAGCGGTGCCGCGCCCCGGGGTCAGCTCGCAGTGTGGGACGTCGCCGTCTCGCGGGGGCGGCGCTGGCCCCCAGGGTCACCTCGACGACCGTGCCGCCGCCGACCCGGTTGCGCACGGTCAGGCCCGCTCCGACCCGCGAGGTGCGCTCGCGCATGATCTCCATCCCGTAGGAGTCCGTCGCGCGGCGACCCGAGGCCCTTGCCGTCGTCGGCGATGCGCAGGAACGCCCGCGGCGGGTCGACCCGGCAGGTGACCCACAGGTTGCGCGCGCGGGCGTGCTTGCGCGCGTTGGTGATCGCCTCCTGCGCGACGCGCAGCAGCTCGGTCTCCGGCCTCGATGGGCAGCCGGTACGACGACTCGTCGAGCACGAGGTGGACGGTCAGGCCCGATCCGGTGCCGACGGAGCGGCACGTAGCTGGTGAGCGCGGCGCCGAGGCCCGCGGCCGGCTGCACGTCGCTGCGCAGGTCGAAGATCGACAGCCGCAGCTCGCTGACGATGCGGGTGAGCTCGCTGCGGACCGTCAGCGAGGTCCTCCCGCGTGCGCTCGTCGTCGGCGCGGGCGCTGAGGTCGTCGACGATGTAGCCGAGGGAGGCGACCTCCTGGGCGATGCCGTCGTGGATCTCGCGGGCCAGCCGTCGGCGCTCCTCGACGGTGGCGAGGGCCCGCACCTCGCTGAACAGCTGGCCGGTGTCGATGCGCAGGGCGGCGTCGTCGGCCACGTTCTGGACCCGGCGCGAGCTGGCGGTTGGACCACGGCCCGCTCGTCGCGCTCGAAGCCGATGAGCCCGACCCGGCGGTCGCCGAGGCGCAGGGCCACCACGGCGGCGTGGCCGCGGGTCGGGTCGGTGAACATCCCCGCCTGCTGCTGGGTGCGCCCGGTGCGCCAGACCTTCGCCCAGATGCCCTCGTCCATGCTCGGGTGCCACTCGACGTGGTCGGCGCCCTCGTACGCGAGCGGCATGAGCATGCCGCCCTCGGTGCGGCCGTAGAGCGCGGCCCGCTCGAAGTCGACGTCGTCGCGCATGGACCGCAGCAGGGTCTGCGCGAGGGCGACCTCGTCGAGGCCGGTGGGCAGGGTGCGGGCGACGTCGCGCAGCCGGGTCAGCAGCCGGTGCGCGGCGACGTAGGTGGAGTTCACCTGCTGCTCGCGCGTGGCCACGGACCGCGCCCAGGCGCCCACGAGGCCGGTCGCGAGGCCGAGCCCCACCCATTGCGCGATGAGGGTGACCTCGGGCCGGGAGGTCAGGTCGCCGCCGACCCAGCGGGCCGCGATGAGCACGAGGAGCGACACCAGCGTCGTGGAGGTCGCGGCGAGCACGCCGGAGAGCAGGCCGGCAGCGAGCGGGGGCACCACGAGGTAGGGCAGCAGCGGCTCGGACAGCGGCGTCGGTGGATCCGATGATCGCGGCGGCCAGGGCCGCCTCGGCGACGCGGGCGCAGCCGGCTCAGCCGCGACGCCGGCAGCGGGATGCTCGCCAGCCCGGCCACGACGGCCAGGGCGATGACGTCGGCGCGCTGGGGCTGCACCTCGGCGAGCAGGCTGAGCAGGCCGCACAGGGCCAGCACGCCGAAGCGGACGATCGCCACGATCGACTCGGCGGGGTCGCTCCGCCGGGCCGGTCGCTCCCCAAGATCGCTCGCGTGCACAGACGTGACGGTCGCACATCCGGCGGTGCCCGTGCACGTCGTGGGTCCCGCCCCGTCGGCGGCGTGTCGTCACTGCGCGTGGCGCCACGTCACTGCGCGTGCCTCTGGGCGTCCCCTGGCGGCGCGCACCGTGCCACCGGCGTCCCACGACCGGGTGACCTGCGCCGAGGTCCTCGTCGTGGGGTCGCCCATCTGCGAGGCTGACGCCCATGACGCTCGAGGACTTCTCCACCGACCGGTTCACCCGCCTGTCGGACGTGCTCGCCGCGACCGACGCCCGCCTGCGCCAGGGCGAGTCGGCGGCGGCCCGCCCGTGGGCGACCGGCTTCGACCCGCTCGACTCCTACCTCGCCGGAGGTCTGCGTCCCGGCGAGCTGACCCTGCTCGGCGGCCCCCAGGGCCTGGGCAAGACCACGTTCGCCCTGCAGGTGGCCCGGCACGTGCTCGGCCTCGGGCCACCCGGTGCTCTACGTCTGCTACGAGCACGACGCGGTGAACCTGCTCGAGCGGCTCCTCGCGGCCGAGGCGGGGGAGCGCGCCGGCCTGGACGCCGTCCCGCTGCGCAGCGTCCGCGCCCTGCTGGAGGGCGACGGCAGCGCCATGTCGCTCACCGACAAGCTCGCCGAGACCCCGGGCGGTGCGGAGGCCCTGGCGTCGATCTCGGTCGACCTCCAGCGGCTGTTCACGCCTGCGCGGCGGCGTCCACACCTCGATCGCCGACATCGCGGCAGGCGGCCAGCTCGATCGCCTCGGCGGGCTCGGGTCAGCCGCTCGTGGTCGTCGACTACGTGCAGAAGGTCGCCGTGCCCGCAGAGCTGACCGACGAGGAGTCGCGCATGGCGCGGGTCGCCGGCGAGCTCAAGGACCTCGCGCTGACCGTGGGTGCCCCGGTGCTGGCCATCTCGGCCAGCGACGCGGTCGGCATCTCGGAGGGCGTGCGCCTGCGCACGGAGAACCTGCGCGGCTCGTCGGCGCTGGCCTACGAGGCCGATGCCGTCCTCGTGCTCAACGACAAGTACGACGTCGTGGCCCGCCACCACCTGGTGTACGGCGCGGCCAACGCGGAGCGGTTCCGCAGCTTCGCCGTGCTGTCGATCGAGAAGAACCGCGGCGGCATGTCGGGAGTCGACATGGAGTTCCGCAAGATGTTCCACCAGGCCCGCTACGAGCGCGTCGGCAAGCTCACCGAGGAGCAGCTCGTCGACACGCGCGTCTTCCGCGACTGACGGCGTCGGTCGCCTGCGGGTGACGGACGCACATCGCCGTCGGGCCGATGGGCCCGACGAAGGAGGGTCCGCCGCAGGCCGACCGCGCGAAGCGCCGGCGTCCGGCGCGCAGCGCCAGAAGCCCGCCTACGAGGTGGCGGTGAACGAGTCGATGATCGAGATGACCGCCGGCCCGAGGATCGACGATGAACAGCGCCGGCAGGATGCAGAAGATCAGCGGGAACAGGATCTTGACCGGGACCTTCTGCGCCGCCTCCTCGATGCGCTGCGTGCGTCGGATGCGCATCTCGCGCGCCTGCACGCGCAGCACCTGCGCCACCGGGATGCCGAAGGTGTCCGCCTGGATCATCGACGGTGACGAAGCCGCGCAGGTCGGAGACGTCGGTGCGGTCGACCGAGCGCCCGCATCGCGTCCGGTCGGCCGGTGCCGAGCTGCATCTCCTGCAGCACGCGGAAGAACTCGTCGGCCAGCGGTCCGCTGGTGTTGCGGGCCACCTGCGAGAGCGCGGCGTCGAAGCCGAGGCCCGACTCCACCGAGATGACCAGCAGGTCGAGGGCGTCGGGAAGCTCCCGGCGGATCTGCTCGGACCGGTTGTACGCCGTCTGGTACAGGATGATGTTCGGCAGGTAGAAGCCCAGGACGGCCAGGCCGACGCCGAACACGATCGCCCACAGCACGTTGCCGAACAGCAGCGGCAGGATCAGGCCGACGGCGCCGCCGATGAACAGGCCGAGCACCTTGAACGCGAGGATGCGGTCGGTGTCCCACCCGGCCGGGTTGCCGGCGAGGTCGAGCTTGCGGCGCATGCGCGCCGTCTGGTCGGCGGGGGTGAACCGGCGCCCCACGCTGGTGAGCCAGGCGACGAACGGGCTCGTGACGCGCTCGTTGAACGGCTTGTCGAGGTCGCGGCGCATCGACGCGGGTGCCGAGTTGATCGCCTCGACCGCGGCGAGCGACCGGGCGACGCCGCGGTCGGGGCCGCCGAACGACGCGGACGCGATGATCCCGGCGATGCCGAGGAACACGGCGGCGAGGCCGGCGAAGAGGACCCAGTTCTGCATGGTCAGACCTCCACCTTGACGACCTTGCTGCAGCCAGAACGCCCCGCCGAGCATGAGCAGCAGGCCGCCGATGATCATGACGATGCCCAGCGGCGTCGTGATGAGCAGGCCGACGTACTCGGGACGCACCAGGATCAGGTAGATCGCGAACACGACGGGCAGGGCGCCGAGGATCCAGGCCGAGAGCCGGCCCTCGGCCGAGAGGACCTGGACCTGGCGGCGCAGACGCTCGCGCTCGCGCATGGTGGCCGCGACGTTGGTGAGCACCTCGGCCAGGTTGCCGCCGACCTCGCGCTGGATGCGGATGGCCATGACGACCCAGGCGAAGTCGACCGAGTTCATGCGCCGGGCCGTGGTCTCCATCGCGTCCTCGAGCGGGACGCCGAGGCGCGCCTCGACGAGCGCGCGGTTGAGCTCGACCGCCATCGGGCCGCCGGACTCGCGGGCGACCGTGTCGACCGCCTGGGGCAGCGAGTACCCCGCGGCGAGCGAGCCCGCGAGCAGCTGCAGGGTGTCGGGCAGCTGCGCCGAGAACTGCTTGAGGCGCTTGCCCTCCTTGATCGAGAGGTAGGCGTACGGCAGGGCGATGCCGAGGATGAGCCCGACGATCGTGGCCAGGCCGCTGAAGCCCGAGAGCAGCATGAACACCAGCGTCAGCGTGATGGCGATGCCGAGGTGGACCAGCAGCCACTCGGCCGGCTTCAGGGGTACGCCGGCCGCCTCGAGCCGGACGGCGAGCCCGGAGTCGAAGTCGCGGTTCTGCGTCACGCGTCCGGCGAGCTCGACGGCGGAGCGCGCCACCTGGCTCTGGCCCAGCGCACCGGAGGTCGCCACGGCCTGCGTGGTCTCGGGGCGCGCGGTGAGCGAGTAGCGGCTCAGCCGACGTCGCACGCGGCCGGTGGTCTGGCTGTCGCGGTCGGTGGAGACGAAGGCGATCGCCGAGCATGACGAACAGCCCGATGCCCACGGCCGCGATGGCCACCGGCAGGAACCAGCTCTGCGAGGTGATGCCCGGCTGCACCGGGGCGACGGCGACCGGGCCGTACTCCTCGGTGATGTCGACCGGCACACCGGTCTGCGCCGCGGGCATCAGTGCGACGCTCTCGTCACCGATGGTCTGGCCCGCCGGCGGTCGCCTGCACGACGACGCTCGCCTGCTTGCCGGCGAGGTCGGCAGGCACCACCACGTCGATGACGACCTGGGTCGCCTGCGCCGCCGCAGCCGCCTCGAACGCGGCCGCGAGCTCGTCGGCCTGGGTCGGCGTTGACGACCGTGCCGCCGCCGGCCTTCGCGAGCGCAGCCGAGCTGGGCCGACTGTGCCGCGTCGGCGGCCAGCGACACGGCGTCGAGCGCCGACCTTGGCCTTGGCGCACCGCCGCCGTCGCGCTCGCGAGCGTGTTCGTCGACGCGCTCCGTCGGCCCCGTCGGCGAGCAGGAGCATGTTGCGCACGCCCTTGGTGCCCAGCGCCGTCGGTGGCGGCGACGACGCCGTCGAACAGGGCTGTCCCGGCGGCTCGTGGTGATGCCGCGCAGCGCCGTGCGCACCGCAGTGCGGTCGGTGGTCGGCGCGACCTTGAGCGTCGCGGTGTCGGCGAAGGTGAGCAGGCCGACGAGCACGTCGGCCGGGACGGCGTTCGAGGTAGGACTCGGCGGCGGCCTTGGCGGCGTCGAGCGCGAGACGCCGCCGCCGTCGGGTCCTCCATCGAGTCGCTGGCGTCGAGCACGAGCATGGTGCGAGCGCACCGGGGCCGCGGCCGCGCTGCTGATCGGCTTGGCGCGTCGACGGCACGACCTGCCCGTCGAGGCGCACCTGCACGCTCGCCGGGTCGATGGTCGGCGTCCGGCGCGAGGTCGATGCCGCTGAACACGACGGACAGCCGTCCGTTGGGCTGCGGCGTCGACCGCGTCGATGCGACCGTCCGTGACCGCCCATGCGGCGGGCGCACCCGCGAGCACCACGACCGTCGCCGCCGTGGCGAGCGCGGCGAGGCGTGCTCCGAGTCGTCCCGACCCCCGGCGACCCACGTCAGCCGCCGAACTTCTCGAAGGCGAAGATCGACGGGTCGACGTGGACCCCGCGCGGCGAGCTTGTCGAGGAACTTCGGGCGCAGCCCGGTCGACTCAGCGTGCCCGAGGGGCGCGCCGTTCTCGTCGTACCCGGCGTCGTAGTCGAACAGGAAGATGTCCTGCATGGTGATGACGTCGCCCTCCATGCCCACGACCTCGGTCACGTGCGTGATGTGGCGCGAGCCGTCCTTGAAGCGCGCCTGCTGCACGATCAGGTCGATCGCGCTGGAGACCTGCTCGCGGATCGCCCGGACGCGGCAGGTCGACGCCGGCCATGAGCACCATGGTCTCGATGCGGGCCAGCGTGTCGCGCGGGCGTGTTGGCGTGCACCGTGCAGATCGAGCCGTCGTGGCCGGTGTTCATCGCCTGGAGCATGTCCAGGGCGGCGGCGTCGCGGACCTCGCCGACCACGATGCGGTCGGGGCGCATGCGCAGGGAGTTGCGGACCAGGTCGCGGATCGTGACCTCGCCCCGGCCCTCGATGTTCGGCGGGCGCGACTCGAGGCGGATCGACGTGCTCCTGGTGCAGCTGGAGCTCGGCGGCGTCCTCGATGGTGATGATGCGCTCGACGTCGGGGATGAACGACGACAGCACGTTGAGCGTCGTCGTCTTGCCGGCGCCGGTACCGCCGGAGACCAGGATGTTGAGCCTTGCCGCGGACGCATGCGTCGAGGAACTCGGCGACCGTGCGTGGTCAGCGTGCCGAAGGCGATCAGGTCCTCGACCGTGTACGGGTCGGCGGCGAACTTGCGGATCGTCAGCGTCGAGCCGTCGACGGCCAGCGGCGGGACGATCGCGTTGACGCGGGAGCCGTCGGGCAGGCGGGCGTCGACCATGGGGGAGGACTCGTCGACGCGACGGCCGACGCGGCGCGACGATCTTGTCGATCGTGCGGCGCAGGTGCGCGTCGTCGTTGAAGCGGCGTCGACCTGCTCGATCTTGCCGAAGCGCTCGATGTAGATGGTGTCGGAGCCGTTGACCATGACCTCGGTGATCTCCGGGTCGCGCAGGAACGGCTCGAGCGGGCCGTAGCCGAGGATGTCGTCGGCGATCTGCTGCGCGAGGCGCGCCCGGTCGGCGACGGTGAGCGGCGTGTCGTCCTGCGCGAGCACCTCCTGCAGCGTCGCGCGCACCTTGCTGCTCGAGCTCGTCCTCGGTGAGGCGCGAGTCGTAGAGCTGCGGCCCGAGGCTCTCGAGCAGGCTGGCGTGCACCGTGCGCTTGAGATCGGCCAGCGGGTCGGCCGTGGGAGCGCGGCGTGTGCCGGTCGCGGCCTTGCCGTTCGCGGACTCCGCGGCGGTCGGCGTGCCGGTACGGCGCCGTGCCTGGGCCAGACGGTCAGAGAGGCTCATCTGCTACCTCCTCCACCGGCGCGTGCGCCGATCGGTGCGCATCTGCGCCGGGATCGCGTCGTCGCCCGCGGCGACGACGTACTCGTCGATGAACTTCCGGATCGCGAGGCTCACCGGGCTCTTGGGGTCGTCGGTCACGATCGCGACGCCGCGGTTGGTCGAGGCCGGCACGTCGCGGCTCGACGGGATCTGCGCCACGATCGGCGCCTTCAGGGTCTTCTCGACCTCGGAGAGCGCGAGCCCGACCTTGGAGTCGGCGCGGTTGAGGACGATCTTGAGCCGGTCGCGCGGGAAGCTGATGAGCTCGAGGGTCTCGAGGGTCAGCTTGAGGTTCTTCAGCGCCGGGATGTCGAGCGTGGCGAGCAGCGCGACGACGTCGCTGCGGTCGAAGGCGGCGAGCACGTTGTCGTCGAGGGCCGGCGGGCTGTCGACGATGACGTAGTCGAACTCCTCGCGGAGCAGGTCGAGGATGCGCGTGACCAGCGTGACGTCGATGCTGTCGGCGGCGCTCGGCTCCATGGGTGCCACGAGCGCCTTGAGGCCCGACCGGTGCGAGGTCAGCAGCGACATCAGCGCGGGGCCGTCGAGGTCCTCGCCGATCGGCACGGCGTCGGCGATCGTGTGCGACGGGAAGAGCTGCAGCGCGATGGAGACGTCGCCGAAGGCGAGGTCGAGGTCGAGCAGCGCCACCGAGCCCTTGCCGGAGTCGGCGATGGCCGCGGCGAGGTTGGTCGCGAGGGTGGTCTTGCCGCAGCCGCCCTTGGCCGAGAAGACCGTGACGACCCGGCCGCGGTGACCGCTGCCGGTCGAGCCCTCGCCGGGCTCGATCTGCTCGCGCAGCCGGGCGGCGATCTCGCGCTGACGGCGTACGGCGACGGCGAGACCCGCGAGGTCGCGCTCCTGCACGACCTCGCGCACGCCCGACCGGATCGCGTCGGAGAGCACGGCGGTGTCGATGCGGCGGCGCACCATCACCACGCCCAGGCTCGGCCGGGTCACGCGCAGCTCCTCGGCGAGCGAGAAGACGTCGACCTGGTCGATGCTCGGCCCGAGCACGATGCAGTCCTCGAACATGTTGACGTCGAGGTGCGCCTTCAACGCGTCCAGGCTCGGCAGGACCGAGGCCTCAGGGCCGAGGGCGCCCTTGATGGCCTCGGCGCCCAGCGGGTCGAACTCGACGATCGCAGTCATGTGTGCAGTGTCCTCGTCCTCGGTGCGGGTGCGCTCGGTGAGTGCGGCGGAGGATCAGCGGAACAGGTTGGCGCCGTCGACGCCGGGAGCGCCCGCGACGACCTTGGACTTGGCGTTCATGAGGGCGAGGTAGAGGCCCGTGTAGGTGGCCGGGTTGGCCTTGCCCTGCGCGTAGATGATCTTCTCGGCCTCCTGCTGCGTGACCGCGAGCGTGAGGATGGCCGTCGGGATCTGCTCGACGTTGCCGTTGGCCGTGCCGTCGGCGCCCGCGGCGGGGACGGAGCCGGACGGGCCGACGCCGATCACGGGGATGTTGCTCAGCAGCGCCTGGACCTTCGGACCGCCGGTCGCGAAGATCGCCACGGTCGAGCCGGGTGCGATGAAGCCGGCGACGCGCTCGGGGTCGCCGAGCTGGACCGAGAGCGCGATCTTGCCGTCCGGGATCGACAGGCCGGTCGTCTGGCCCGTCGAGCCCCACTGCGCGGCGATGATCTGCTGCCCGGCGAAGATCGGGGCGATCGCGGCGAGGTCCGCCAGCGGCGTGGCGTCCGAGAGGGCGCCCGGCACGACGTTGACCCGCGGGATCTCCTGCTGCTCGAAGGCGCCGGCGGCCGAGGCGGCGGCACCGGTCGTGCCGACCTCGATCGTGGACTTCGCCACCAGGACCTGCACGAGCTCCTGGTTCGCGAGCCCCTCGTTGCGGGCGTTGTTGGCGTACAGGAACACGAGGACCGTGCCCAGCGCGGCCACGACGAGCGCGGCGATGAGCAGGAGCGTGCGTCGACCCATGAGGACCTTCTCGCAGGTTGCGACCGCGCGGGCGCGGCTGGGTGGGCACCGGGCCCGCTCTGTCCCCGGGCGCCCTCGCGGGTGCCGGGTCCAGGGCGTGTCCCCCCGGTGTGAGCCGTCACCCTCCGACGGCTCCGACACAGACGGTAGCGGCGGCGATTACAGAAACGGAATGGCGCTGCCCGCGGTTGAGACGTTCGGCGCGAAGGGTCGTCCGAACGGTTGACTCCCTGTGATCGCGCCCGAACGGCGGTAGCGCAGCGTGACCTCGGCCGTCACGTGCCGGTCACCCGCTGGCGACCGTCGCGACGACCCGCGCCCGGGTCTCCGGCTGGGCCCAGAGCCGCTTCGTGCGCGACCACGAGACGGCCGCCCACGCGAGCAGCGCGACCGTCATGAGCAGCGGCACGGTGAGCGTGCGGCCGTACGTCGCCAGGGAGAAGACGAGCCCGCACAGGGTCGTCACGGTCGCCAGGCGCACGGAGTACAGGGCCATGCTCCCGGGGGGCGCCGGGGTGTCGCGGGGTCCGCGCAGCTCGGCCCGGTGCGGACGCGTCACCGACAGGCGCATGCAGGTGGCGACGACGACGGCGGTGCACCCGATCGAGGCGCCGACGGCGCACACCACGTCGAGCAGGTCGGGCCGGCTGCTCGCGCGCAGGGCCGACCCCACCAGCACGAGGATCACCGCGCCGCCGATCACCTCGAGCACGACCTGCGCCTTGGCGCGCAGCACGAGCAGCGGGTCCTGCGGCAGCGTCGAGACCCACACCGCGCCCGAGCCGTCGAGCGACAGCGCGTTGACGCCGAAGAGCAGCGCGGCCCCGGACGAGACCAGCGGGGGCAGCAGCGCGATGGACGACCAGGGCAGGCTGGCGATCACCGCGGCGGTCACCGGCAGCACCGCGAGCACGAGCAGCCCGCGGCGCAGGGGCGGCGAGCGCCAGACCGACGCGCGGTCGATGGCGAGCAGCGTGGCGAGGTCGTCGCGGTCACCGGTACGCCGGGGCAGCGGCTTGGACAGCGCCCCGTCGGCACCGACGTCGCCGGGGCGACGCAGCGCCCACGACGCGGCGGCCACCGCTGCGACGTACCCGAGCAGCGCCGCGGCGAGCAGGACCGCCACGACGATGAGGTAGCCGCCGTGCTCCAGCCGGGCGGCGCTGAGCTGCGCCCCGAGCACCCGCACGGTGGGCGAGGCGTCGAGCAGGTCGGCGGCCCGGTCGTTGACGATGACCCACAGCGCGCCGCCGACCAGGACGGCGAGCAGCGCCCACGTCGTGACGCGACCGCGCCGCGTGCGGCGCAGGCCGACGAGCAGCCACCCCACGCTGTGGCCCACGGTCGTGCACGCCGCGAGGAAGCTGAGCAGCACGACCAGCGGCAGCCCGGGGCCCCCTGGTCCGCGGATCGCGTACGCCGTCGCCGCGGCGAGCAGCAGCACCTGCAGGTACCACGTGACGTTGAGCGGGGCGAGCACGAGCGACAGGCGCACGAGCGTGCGGACCTTGACCGGGTAGGCGACGAGCTGCGACTCGGGGATGAGCTCCGTGCCGCCGCCCGCGACGATCGGCGCGATGATGCAGAGCAGGATGAAGGCGAGCATCGCCGACGGGATGAGCACCGCGATCTCGCCCGTGCGGTCGACGTTGCTTCCCAGCAGGTCGGAGGCGCTGAGGTTGTCGCCGGTCTGGCGGCCCAGCGAGGCGGTCGACCCGGTGAGGACGGCGAGCGCGATGAGGGCGAGCGCGCCGAAGGCGGCGAAGCCGAGGACGACCTGCAGCCGCCCCGAGCGCACCATCTGCCAGCGCAGCCGCAGCAGCGCGCCGACCTGACCGCCCCCGCTCACGAGAGCAGCTCGCGGTAGCGCGCGGCGCCCTCCGCGCCGGAGAGCTCGGCGGCGGGCGAGGCCGACACGACGCGGCCCGCGCGCAGCACGACGGCCTCGTCGCACGCCAGGACGGCGAGCTCGAGCAGGTGGGTCGAGACCAGCACCGCGGCACCGCGCAGGCGGGCGCGGCGCATCTCCTCGAGCGTCGCCTCGACGCCGAGCGGGTCGACGCCGTCGAACGGCTCGTCGAGCAGCAGCACCGGCGGCTCGTGGAACGCGGCCAGCACGCACCGACAGCCGTCGGCCCATGCCGTGCGAGAACCCGGAGGTCACCCGGTCGGCGGCGCTGACGAGGTCGAAGCGGTCGAGCAGGTCGTGCGCGCGCTGCTCCCACTCCGGGCCCATCCGCCGCAGCCGGGCGGCGAGCTGCAGGTGCTCCCACGGGGTCGCGCGGGGGATGAGCCCGCCGACGTCGGGGCAGTAGCCGACGACCTCGCGGGCCTCGCGGGGTCGGCGTACGGCGTCGACGCCGCCGACGGTCACCTCGCCGGCCGTGGGCGGCAGGACGCCGCCGAGCACCTTGAGCGTGGTCGACTTGCCGGCGCCGTTGCGGCCGACGAGGGCCACCGACCCGCCCGGCGGGACGCGCAGGTCGAGCTCCGTCGACGGCCGTCACGGTGCCGAAGGTCACCCGCAGGCCGCGGACGTCGACCGGCGCGGTGCCGGGTCGGTCGGGAGCGCTCATGACACCTGATCCTGCCTTGTGGCGGGCGCTCAGGCCCGTCGACGGGCGACCGGGTGCTCCGGACACCTCAGGAGTACAGAGCGTCGACCTCCGCGGCCGAACTCCTTGATCACGACGGCGCGGCGGAGCTTCATCGACGGCGTGAGCTGGCCGCCCTCCTCGGTCCAGTCGATCGGCAGGATCCGGAACCGCCGGATCGACTCGGCCGGTCGAGACGGCCTTGTTGGCCTCGTCGACGGCCTGCTGGACGCTCGGCGAGCAGGTCGGGGTCGTCGGCCAGCTCGAGGCCACCGTCGCGTCCGCGGGCTTGCCGTTCTGCTGCTTCCAGGCCGGGAAGGACTCCGGGTCGAGGGTGATGAGGGCGGCGATGTACGGCTTGTTGTCGCCGACGACCATGCACTGGCTCACCAGCCAGTTCGCGCGGATGCGGTCCTCGAGCACGGCGGGTGCGACGTTCTTGCCGCCGGCGGTCACGAGGAGCTCCTTCTTGCGGCCGGTGATCGACAGGTAGCCCGTCGTCGTCGAGCGCGCCGAGGTCGCCGGTGTGGAACCAGCCGTTCTCCTCGAGCACCTCGGCGGTGGCGGTGGGGTTGTTCCAGTAGCCGCGGAAGACGTGCGGGCCCGTGAGCAGGACCTCGCCGTCGTCGGCGATCGTCACCGCCAGCGCCGGGGAACGGCCGGCCGACCGAGCCGATGCGCAGCGCGGTGGGGCGGTTGACGGTCGTCGCGCCGGCGGTCTCGGTGAGGCCGTACCCCTCGAGGATCGTGATGCCGATGCCGCGGAAGAAGTGCCCGAGCCGTTCGCCGAGCGGGGCGCCGCCCGACACCGCCCAGGCGACCCGCCCGCCCATCGCGGCGCGCAGCTTGGAGTAGACGAGCCGGTCGAACACGGAGTGCTTCAGGCGCAGCCCGAGGCCGGCGCCGCCGTGGTCGAGCGCCTCGCTGTAGGCGATGGCGGTGGCCGCGGCCTTGTCGAAGATCGAGCCCTTGCCGCCGGCGACGGCCTTCTGCTGCGCGCTGTTGAAGACCTTCTCGAACACGCGCGGAACCGCGAGCAGGAAGCGTCGGCCGGAAGCCCGCCAGGTCGTCGAGCAGGTGCGTGACGTCGGCGGTGTGCCCGAGCCGGACGCTGCCCGTGGATGCAGGCGATCTGGATGATGCGGCCGAACACGTGCGCCAGCGGGAGGAACAGCAGGGTCGAGGCCTCGGGGTCGTCGAACACCTCGGGCGTCGCCGCCACGATGTTCGCCGCCTCGAAGGTGAAGTTGCCGTGGGTGAGCTCGCAGCCCTTCGGGCGCCCGGTGGTGCCCGAGGTGTAGATGATCGTCGCGAGGTCGTCGCGGGAGACCGACGTACGGCGCTGCTCCAGGTCGTCGTCGGCGATCCCGGAGCCCTCGCTGCGCGAGCCGGTCCAGGTCGCCGTGGTCGATGACGAAGCGGTTCCGCACGCCCGGGCAGGGACTCGGCGACCTCGTCGAACACGGCGAGGTTCTTGTCGCTCTCGAGCACGACGGCCACGGCGCCGGAGTCCGACAGGATCCACTGCACCTGCTCGGCCGAGCTGGTCTCGTAGATCGGGACGGTGACGCCGCCGGCGAACCAGATGGCGTAGTCGGCCAGCGTCCACTCGTACCGGGTGCGCGACATCAGACCCGACGCGGTCGCCGACCCCGACGCCCGAGGCGACGAGCCCCTTGGCCAGGGCCCGCACCTCGGCGAGGAACTGGGCCGCGGTGACGTCGTGCCACGCGTCACCGACGCGGCGGTTGAGCAGGACGGTGGTCGGGCCGCTGCTCGCCGTGGGCGACGACGTCGTCGGTGAGGCGGGCGGCGGGCTCGGCGACCAGGACGGGCTCGTGGATCTCGCGCATGGGGTCCTCCCTCGACTGGTCCATCCACGGTAGGGGTGGCACGCGGGCCGCGCACACCGGAAGTGGAATTCCGGTGAACATTCCGTGCCGGGGTCGTGGACGCCGACGTGCCAGGATCTGCGCGTGCCGACCGTCGACCTCGTGGACGAGACCTTCGTCGTGGTCGACCGGGCGACCCTGGCGGCCGTGGTCTCCGACCGCGAGCGCTGGCGCCGGTGGTGGCCCGACCTCGAGCTGACCGTGTTCATGGACCGGGGTCTCGACGGCATCCGCTGGTCGGCGACGGGCGCCTGGGCCGGGTCGCTGGAGATCTGGCTCGAGGAGGTCGGCGACGGCGTCCTCGTGCACCACTACGCGCGGCTCGACCCGGTCGGGCGCGACGGAGCGGTCCGCACCGGAGCCCACCGACCCTGCGGGCTGGCGCCGGGCCGCCCGCGCCCGCTCGGCGCGGGCGCGGGCCTGGAAGCGCTCGGTCTGGGCGCTCAAGGACGATCTCGAGCGCGGCCGCCCGGTCGGCGCGCCCCGACGCGGAGCCGGCGGCGCCTGACCCGGGCGGGACAGGCACCTGGCCGGAGGGTCAAGCGCGGGCCCGGACCTGCCGATGACTGCGTCGTGCCGATCCAGACACGCTGCCCCTCGTGCGCCGCCGCGATCCCGACCAACGCGGCGTGGTGCTCGCTGTGCCACTCCGACCTGCGGCCGCGCCCCGCGCCCCGGCCGGCGGCGCCCGTCGCCCCGACGACGATCGTCGTGGCGCCGGTGCCCGGCTCGGTGCTGCAGGACACCCGGCCCGAGGCCGAGGCGATCCACGACCTGGACCTCGACGAGGACGACGACGTCCCCGTCGGCCGCCACTCCCGCCAGGCGCCGGCCCCGGCCGCCCCCGAGACCCGGCCCGCGCGCGCCCTCCCGCCGCGCGGCAAGCACGCCGGCAGCGGACGTCGGTCGTCGACCCCGTCGCGCGCCGGCACCGCCGCTGCGCTCGACCTGACCGATCTCGAGCTGCCCGGCGGCGAGGCGACGCCCGAGCAGGTCGACGAGCTCGCCGAGCAGATGCTCACCCGCCTCGCCATCACCGAGCCGCAGTCCAGGCTGCTCGACCCGGACGACTTCCCGGGCGGCAAGTGGGGCCTGGCGGGCGCGGGCCTCGTCGCGCATGATCGTGATCCTGCTGGTCCTCTACACGATCCTCGGCGTCGTCTTCGGCTAGCGCCGGCGGCCGACCGTAGGCTGCCCGGGTGAGGGTGCATGTGGTCAGCGACGTCCATGGCAGCGTTGCCGACCTCGCTCGCGCCGCCGACGGCGCCGACGCGCTGATCTGCCTCGGCGACCTCGTGCTCTTCCTCGACTACGACGACGTCACGCAGGGCATCTTCGCCGACCTGTTCGGCGCCGGAGAACACGCGCCGGTTCGTCGAGCTGCGCACCGCCGGGCGCTTCGCCGAGGCCCGGGCCTGGACCGCCGGCCTGTGGGACGAGGTCGTGGTCCGCGAGGGGCGCGACCGGCACGCGGTGCTGGAGCACAAGGTGCGCCAGCAGTACGCCGAGCTGTTCGCCGCCATGCCGACACCGGCGTACCTCACCTACGGCAACGTCGACGTGCCCGCGTTCTGGCCGGACTACCTGCGCCCGGGGCACACGGTGCTCGACGGCGAGGTCGTCGAGCTCGACGGCCTGCGTGTCGGGTTCGTCGGGGGCGGCCTGGTGAGCCCGATGCGCACGCCGTACGAGCTGGAGGAGGAGGCGTTCGCCGCCAAGGTCGCCGCGCTCGGCGAGGTCGACATCCTCTGCGCGCACATCCCGCCGGCCGTGCCCGAGCTCTGCTACGACGTCGTCGCCCGACGCTTCGAGCTCGGCAGCCGCGCGATCCTCGAGCACGTGCGCGAGACCCAGCCCCGCATGGTGCTCTTCGGGCACGTCCACCAGCCGCTCGTGCGTCGCGCGCGGATCGGGCGCACGGAGTGCGTCAACGTCGGGCACTTCCGCGGCGGCAGGACGCCGTTCTCGCTCTCGTGGTGACGCGGGCGATCCCCGACCGATCCCGGTAGTGTCCGCGGCATGGCCGATCGCACCGAGTCCAGCATCGTCATCGCCGCCGCGCCCGCAGAGGTCATGGCCGTGATCGCGGACATCTCGCAGCTATCCCGACTGGAGCGACGGCGTGAAGAGCGTCGAGATCCTCTCCGAGTACGAGGACGGGCGCCCGGGCGACGCGCGCTTCGTCGTCGATGCCGGCGCCATCAAGGACACCTACGAGCTCGAGTACGACTGGAACGACGACGAGTCGGTCTCGTGGAAGCTCACGCAGGGCCAGATGATGAAGGCGCTCGACGGCTCCTACGAGCTCACCGGCAACGGCGACGGCACCACGACGGTCGTCTACAAGCTCGCCGTCGACGTGAGCATCCCGATGATCGGACTGATCAAGCGCAAGGCCGAGAAGGTCATCGTCGACACCGCGCTCCGGGGTCTCAAGGAGCGGGTCGAGGGCGGCTCCGAGTAGGGCTCCGAGCCCTGACCGACCCGCTTCGGCGGCGTCGCCCGTCGCCGCCCTGCGACCACCGCTCCGACTCCCGCTAGGTTCGTCCTGTGCGTGTTCTGCTGGTGGCCGGCAAGGGCGGGGTGGGCAAGACCACCCTCGCCGCTGCCACCGCGCTCGCCTCCGCCCGCGACGGCGCCCGCACGCTCGTCGTGAGCACCGACCCGGCGCACTCGTTGACCGACGCTCTCGGTCTGACCGGCGTCGTCGCCCGCACGCGGGAGTGGCGTGCGGCCGGCCGAGCCGGTCGCCGTGCCCGGGGCGCCGGGCGCGCTCGACGTCCTGCAGATCGACACCCAGGCGCGCCTCGACGCGTCGTGGACGACGTTGCGCCGCGCGCTGGGCGGCCTGCTGGCCGGTGCGGGTGTCGACCCGCTCGTCGCGGAGGAGATCGCGACCGTCCCGGGCGCCGAGGACGTCCTCGCGCTGCTCGAGGTCGTCCCGGCACACCTCCGGCTACGACGCGGTCGTCATCGACTGCGCGCCCACGGCCGAGACGCTGCGGCTGCTGGCGCTGCCCGAGGCGCTCGACCGCCTCGTGGCCCGCGGCTTCCCCCTCGAGGCGCGCATCGCGCGGCTCGTCGGCGGCCACGGGCATCGCCCCGAGCACGGTCGAGGCGCTCGACGCCGTGCAGGCGCTGAGCGCCGAGCTGCTCGCGGTGCGCGAGCTGCTGACCGGCCCGGAGGCCGCCGTGCGCCTCGTGACCACGCCGGAGCGCGTCGTCCTGGCCGAGACCGCAGCGCGCGCGCACCACGCTCGCGATGCTCGGCCACCACGTCGAGGGCGTCGTGGTCAACCGGGTGGCCGTGGGCGACCAGTGGCCGGCCGGCCTCGTACGCCGCCACCGCGACGGCCTGGTGTCCGCGCGCGACCGGTTCGCCGCGCTCCCCGTGCGGCACGCGCCGTACACCGACGAGGAGCCGGTCGGGGTCGAGGCGCTCCTCGAGCTGGCCGAGGTCGTCCTGGGCGCGTCCGACCCGCTCGACCTGGGCGCCGCGCGGCACGACGGCGGGGTGCGCGCCGACGGCGACCGCTGGCTGCTCGACGTCGCCGTGCCCGGAGCCGAGGCGGACGAGGTCGACGGTCGCCGTCACCGAGGCCGGCGACCTCGTCGTCGAGCTCGGTCCGCATCGTCGCGTCATCGCGCTGCCCCCGGTGCTGCGACGCTGCGAGGTCGAGGGCGCCTCGCTCGACCTGACCGACGGCGGCCAGGTGCTGCGCGTGCGCTTCGACCGCGATCCCGCCCACTGGTCGGCAGGAGCCACCCGATGACCGAGCCCGACGGCCGCGCCGGCCAGGAGGCAGCGCGGCTGCTCTCCGCGGCGCAGGACTGGCTGCGCACCTCCGCCCCGCACCTCGCGCCGGTGGGCGACGACGGCGAGCCGTGCTCGTGCCCGCTGTGCAAGGCCGTCGTGGGTCTGCGCGAGGCCGACCCGGACTCGGTCGCCCGCTGGGTCGACACCGCCGTGACCGGGGTGAGCGCCGCGCTGGCCGCGGTGGCCGCGAACGCCTCCGACCGCGGTGCGCCCCACGGCGAGCAGACCGAGCCCGCTGCCGACGCCGAGGGCGCGTCGTACGACGCATCCTCCGGTGACGACCCGGCCGAGGACGAGGTCGGGCACGATGGACCCGGGCAGGCGCCGGGTCCGCCGGATCCGGCTCGACGGCGACGTCGGCCCCGATCTTCCCTGAGTCGTTCGTCCCGCCAGCCGTCCAGACCCTCCCGCCCCGCCGCACGCGCGACGCGGCCCCGACCTCGAAAGGCCCTCGGATGACCGTGACCATCGGTGTCGACATCGGCGGCACCAAGATCGCGGGCGGCCTCGTCGACGAGTCCGGGACGGTGCTCCTGCGGGCGCGACGCGACACACCCGCGCGGTCGTCCGGCCAGGTCGTGCCCGCGATCGTCGGTGTGGCGCAGGACCTCGTGCGTGCGGCCGACGACGCCGACCTCGGCCCCGTGGCGGGCATCGGGCTCGGCGCTGCCGGGTTCGTCGACGAGACGCGCTCGATCGTGCGCTTCGCGCCGAACCTGGGCTGGCAGGAGGAGGCCCTCGGCGCGCGCCGTGTCGCTCGGCACCGGCCTCCCCACGGTCGTGGAGAACGACGCGAACGCGGCGGCCTGGGGCGAGTACCGCTTCGGCGCCGGCCAGGGGTCGGCGTCGCTCATCGTGGTCACGGTCGGCACGGGCATCGGCGGCGGGATCATCTACCGCGACCGGCTGATCCGCGGCGCCCACGGCATGGCCGCCGAGTTCGGCCACCTGGTGCGCGTGCCGGACGGGCGCCTGTGCGGCTGCGGCAAGCGCGGGTGCTGGGAGCAGTACTCGAGCGGCAACGCCCTGGTGCGCGAGGCGCGCGAGCTCGCGGCCGAACGTCGTACCGAGGCCGCCGTCCTGCTCGAGATGGGCGACGGCACGCCGGAGGGCGTGTCCGGCCTGCACGTCACCGCGGCCGCGCGCGAGGGCGATCCCGTCGCGCTCGAGGCCTTCGACCGCGTGGGCGCGTGGCTCGGCTCCGGTCTCGCCGACCTCGCGTCGCTGTTCGACCCGGCGATGTTCGTCATCGGCGGCGGCGTCTCCGAGGCGGGCGACCTCATCGTCGAGCCGGCCCGTCGCGCGTTCATGGAGTCGCTCGTCGCGCGCGAGCACCGGCCGGTGGCGCCGGTCGTCGTGGCGAGCCTCGGCAACGACGCCGGGCTGGTCGGCGCGGCCGACCTCGCCCGCGATCTCACGCGCTGAACGGCGTCCCTCACCCTCGGTAGTCGCTGGCGCCCACGAGGAACCGCAGGGGCGTCCACCTCGTCCGAACGGCTGATGTGCACCGGTACCGGGTGACGACCCACGGAGCCCGATCCGGTGACACACTGTTCGTCGACGACGGGCCTGGCCGTCGTCCTTGGTGACGCCGGGGGGCGTGTGTGCTGACCTCGTCGGTCCGTGGTGCTGTCGTTGCGCGCCTGCGATCCCGTGCGCCTCGTCGTCGTGACGACGAGGGCGCTGCCGCGGTGGAGTTCGCGCTCATCGCGAGCCTGCTGCATCATCCTCGTCTTCGGCATCATCGAGTTCTCGCTCGCTGATGCGCGACAACGATCTCGCGTCACCTCGGCGGTCCGCACCGCCGCCCGCATCGCCGTCGGCCGGCGCCGGGCGCCGGGCCGTGCACGCCGTCGACGCCGACCCTGCCCGCCAGGCGTCGCCCGAACGCGGCGCAGGACGCCGCCGACGCGGTCCAGCGCGCCGGCACTCGCGATGCCCAAGGACTCGATCGACGAGCTCTGGGTCTACAAGGCGAACGCCGACGGCTTCCCCGGCAGGCCACGTCGATGGCACCGCGACCTGCGCGACGCAACTGCGTCAAGTTACCGCTGGGTCGACGCCAACGACCGGTTCACCTACGTGCAGCGGCAGCTGGGACTCGACGAGCATCGCGGCCTGCGTCGGCACGTCGGCGGCTCCAAGGCCGACGCGGTCGGCGTCTACATCAAGGCGACGCACAAGTTCCTGCTGCCGCTGTTCGGCACGACGATCGCGCTGCAGGACCGCGCGGTCATGCAGTTCGAGCCGCTGCGCCAACTTCCAGTGCAAGCTCGGGCGACGCACCCGTGACGCGCCGCGCCGCGGCGTCCTGCGCCGCGTCCGCGAGTCGGGCGGCGTCCGACGCGGGCGCCGTCGCGGTCATCGTCGCGCTGCTGGCTCCGGTGCTGATCGGCTTCGCGGCCCTGGCCGTCGACGTCGGTCGGTGGTCGTCGAGGCCGAGCGGGTCCAGAAGACCGCGGACGCCGCGGCCATCGCCGGCGTGATCTACATGCCGCAGGACTTCGCCGGCGGCGCAGGCCGCGGCGCTCGCCGGTCGCCGCCAAGAACGGCTACGCGCACAACCCGCGCAAGACGGTCGATCACCGTCGCAGCCGGTCTCGCGCCGCTCGCAGCTGAAGGTCACGATCACGCAGCACGCATCACGAACACGTTCGGCGACCGTCTTCGGCTTCGCGACGCAGACGATCACGCGCTCGGCCATCGCCGACTACAACGGGCCCGGTGCCGATGGGCAGCCCGTGCAACCGTTCGGCAACGAGCCCTGGCTCGCTCGGAGCGTCACGACCGGTCCGCGACGCAACTGCAAGGACGGCAGCACGCCCAACTTCTGGGCGAACGTCGCACGGCCCGCAGACGAGCAAGGCAGCAGCGGCGACCGCTACGCGGCCCAGGGCTGCACGTCGCGTCGACAGCTACTGCGCGCGGCGCAGGTCGCGGCTGCGACCACTCCGGCGTCGACCAGCCAGGGCGAGTGTCGACCGCCAAGCCGGCTACTTCTTCCGGTGCGCGATCGACGACCCAGGCGCCGGGCAACGTCGACGTGCAGCTCTACGACCCGGCGTACGTCAACGCCGGCGACTACTGCGAGAACGGCAGCCTCGCCGGCGTCGGTCGAACTCCCAGCGCGGCGGCAACAACGCCGAACCCGTACGTCACCGACGCGCGGACGCGCTACGCGCTACGGCGACCCGACCACGACGCCAGCAGCACCGGGAGCTACTGCACCGGCGACGGCGCAGTTCGGCTTCAGCCACGACACCGCCCGTCACGACGTTCGCGGTGCCTCGGGACGACCGACACAGGCGACCCGTGCCAGACGCCGATCCATCGGCGCGTGCACGCCAGCAGGCAGTGGCGCGACCTCGACGTCGACCTCTCGACGAGTACCTCGACGGCAGCACGCCCGAGCGCGTCGAGCATCGACCGACGGCGCGCTACGCCGCAGATGCCGAGACTTCCACCGGTGGACGACGCTGAACTGCACGCTCTCGGCGCCGGCCACCGAGCACGGGCGACTACTACGTCGCAGGTGCGCACCAACATCCGCGACGGCGCGCGTCAGCAACGCCGCGCTGGTCGGACACCGGCGACGACACCGGCGAGCACGGGCCAGGGCGCCAACCGGTTCGCGATCCGCGCGGTCGTCAGCGGCAACCGCGACTGCGGTGTCGCTCGGCTGGCTTCGAGCGCATGCCGATCTTCGCCAACCGAGCCGAGCAACCCCGCGCCGACGTTCAACCTGGTCAGGGTGCTGCCCGGTGCCGCCGGCAAGTGCATCAAGTTCACGTTCTTCGACGTGGGCGACGTCGCACCGACAGCGCGCACGGTGCACGGTGACGGCGCCGACCGACGGCGACCGGCACCGGCCGATCAACCCGTCGACCGACAGCGATTCGACGTGCACCGGCACGAACTACGAGCACGACCGGAGACGCTGGCGAACGTGCCAAGGGCGGCATCGGGTCATCGACCGGGCAACGGCCAAGTCGTACACGATCAACGTCCCGATCCCGATCGACTACGCGTGCAGCGTCCAACGCGATCCGAGCGGCTGCTGGTTACCGCGTGCACGCGTACGTCATTCCCGCCGGGCACGGCGCTCACGGACACGACGACGTGGACGCGCCACGCTCGAGGGCGACCCGGTCCGCCTCGTGCAGTAGCGCCGCCGCGATCGCCGCGTCGACGCCGACCGGCGTACGACGGCGTCAGATGACGGCGCCGTCGTGCCAGCCGTCGTCGTCGTCGCGCCGGTCGCGCATGCGGGCGACCAGGGTGCCGAAGCCGCCGAGGAAGCCGCCGAGGGCGAGCACCACGACCCAGCCCTCGAGGCCGATGCCGAGCACCGCGGTCAGGATGATGAGCGCCGGGCCCGCCGATGAGGCCCGCCCACGCGAGCCGCGTGATCCGGTCGGCCTCGGGCAGCGGCGGGGGAGGCTCGGGGACGAAGTGGTCCTCCGGCTCGTCGTCGGGCTCGGCCTCGGGCAGCCGGATCGGTGCGACGGATCAGGCGCGACGACAGCCGCGGCCGCTCCTCCACGGGCTCGGGCACGAGCTCCTCGGGCGTCGGGTCGCCGGGGGAGGTGTCCTCCAGCACGGACCAGCGCGGCACCGGGTCGTCGCCGCCCTGGTCGAAGCCGGCCACGATGTCGGCGAAGAGCGTGTCGACGTCGGTCGGGTCGAGCGTCTCGCGGCGGCGCCGGTCGGCGGCCGCGTCGGCCTCGTCGACGCGGCGGGCGGCATCGGCGTGGAAGTCGGCGCGCAGGGCCGGCAGCGCGCGTCCGACGACGCTGCGCGCGAGCAGGGCGTGCCCCTCGTCGACGTGCACCCGGTCGGTCGGGCGCGAGGGCGGCGGCACCTCGCGCGCGAGCCCGCGCTCGCCCACGACAGGTTCGGCGACCGCGGCGACCCCGGCGTCGCGCAGCAGCTCGAGCACGTGGTCGGCGACCGGCGGGTCGACGTCGACCAGCGCGACGTAGCGGGCTGCCGGGGGCAGCCCGTTGTCGCGTCCGGTCGGTGTGCTCATGGGCCCAGTGTCACGCGCCGGACGACGCGGGCGCGAGTCGTCGTACGAACTCGACGCTCGCGTCGAAGATCAGCGGGGCGTCGTTGTCGAGCGTGGCGACGTGGTAGCTGTCCTCGAGCCAGACCTCGGTGACGTCGGACGAGCGCAGGTTGGCCAGGATCCACGCCGAGTTGCTGGGCTCGACGACGTGGTCCTCGCGCGAGTGCAGCAGCAGCACCGGCGCGGTGATCCTGCCGATGTCGGCCTTGATCTGCACCCAGGCCTGCTGCAGCGAGTAGGCGCACTGCAGCGGGAGCTTGAGGTAGCCGCCCTCGTCCTGGCCCGGCTTCTTGATGTCGTTGACGATGCCGGGGAACGCCTTGACCACGTGACGGATCAGGGGCAGCAGGTGGCGGTCCTTGCGCTCGGAGTGCACCGCCGGGTTGACCAGCACGAGGCCGGCGACCTCGTCGGGGCGGTTCTCGGCCAGGCGCAGCGAGAGCGACCCGCCCATCGACAGGCCCATCACGAAGACCTGGTCGCACCGCTCCCGCAGCGAGCTGAACGCGCGGTCGACCTCGGCGTACCAGTCCTCCCAGCGGGTGACGGACATGTCCTCCCAGCGGGTGCCGTGGCCGGGCAGGCGCGGCAGCTCGACGGTGAACCCCTCGGCGGCCAGGTGCTCGGCCCAGGGCCGCATCGACTTGGGCGACCCGGTGAAGCCGTGGATGACCAGCACCCCGGTGCGGGAGCCGTCGTGCGAGAAGGGTTCGGCGCCGGGAAGCAGCGGCACGGGTGGCTCCAGTCGGGTCGGGAGGGGTCCGGGACGGGCTCGTTCGCAGGTCAGCCGGTCGAGCCGGGCGGTTCGGTCGAGATCACGCTACCGGCCGCGCTACGTTGCTCGGCAGGGGAGGCGCGCCGTACTGTCGGCACGGCCTGCCCGTCCGGAGCGGGTCGGAGCGAGATCGAGGAGGCGGTGCGCCGGTGTTCTACTGGGTGTGCAAGTACATCCTCATCGGACCCTGGCTGCGTCTGCTCTTCCGTCCCCAGGTCCAGGGGATCGAGAACCTGCCCAGCGACGGTGCGGCCATCCTGGCCGGCAACCACCTGTCGTTCTCGGACTCGATCTTCCTGCCGCTGGTCTGCAAGCGGAAGATCGTCGTTCCTCGCCAAGTCGGACTACTTCGACACCCCGGGCTTCAAGGGCTGGCTCACCAAGCTGTTCATGTCCGGCGCCGGCCAGGTGCCCGTCGACCGCTCCGGCGGGAAGGCGTCCGAGGCGGCGCTCAACACCGGGCTCCGCGTGCTCGGCGAGGGCAACCTGCTCGGCATCTACCCCGAGGGCACCCGGTCGCGGCGACGGCCGGCTCTACCGCGGCAAGACCGGGGTGGCGCGCATGGCGCTCGAGGCCGGCGTGCCGGTCATCCCGTGCGCGATGGTCAACACCCACCTGATCCAGCCGCCCGGTCGCGTGCGGCCGAAGATCATGCGGGTCAAGATCGCCATCGGCGCGCCGCTTGGACTTCTCGCGCTACGAGGGCATGTCGGGCGACCGCTTCGTCCTGCGCTCGATGACCGACGAGATCATGTACGAGCTCATGCAGCTCTCCGGCCAGGAGTACGTCGACATGTACGCCACGAAGGCCAAGTCGATGACCTCGGACGCGGCGCTGCTCGTCGAGCAGCTCGACGAGGCCGAGCTCGCGGCCGCCCGCAACGCCGCTGCCTGAGCACGCGGCGTACGCCGGCCCGCTCCGGCGGCCTAGAGCGACGGCCCAGTTCTTCGACCGCTCCACGGCGGCCCGCCAGCGGCGGTGCGCCGTTCTCGTCGTGCTCCCCGGGCTCGAACCGCGCGTCGCGGTGCACGACGGCGGCGATCTCGTCCTCGCTGGCCCAGACCCCGGTCGCGAGCCCGGCGAGGAACGCCGCGCCCATGCCCGTGGTCTCGAGCACGGCCGCGCGCGCGACCGGGACGCCGAGGGCGTCGGCCTGCAGCTGGCACAGCAGCCCGTTGGCCGAGGCGCCGCCGTCCACCGCGAGCTCGGGGACGCTGACGTTGCCCTCGCGGACCATGAGCTCGACGACGTCCTGCACCTCGAAGGCGATGGCCTCCAGCGTCGCGCGCACCAGGTGCGCCCGGGTGGTGCCGCGGTTGATGCCGAGGATCGTGCCGCGCGCGTGCGGGTCCCAGTCGGGCGCGCCCAGACCGGTGAGCGCCGGGACGAAGACCACGCCGCCCGAGTCGGGCACCGACCGGGCGAGCTCCTCGGTCTCGGCGGCGGTGCCGATGATCTGCAGCCCGTCGCGCAGCCACTGCACCGCGGCCCCGGTGACGAACACCGCGCCCTCGAGCGCGTACGTGAGCCGGCCGTCGGGGTGCTGCCAGGCGACGGTGGTGAGCAGGCCGGTCGACGACGCGACCGGGCGGTCGCCGGTGTTGACCAGCACGAACGACCCGGTGCCGTAGGTGCACTTGCTCGTGCCCGGCGCGAAGCAGGCCTGGCCGAACAGCGCCGCCTGCTGGTCGCCCGCGATGCCGGCGACCGGGAGGTCGAGCCCGAGGAACACGCTGGGGTCGGTGCGCCCGATCACGCCGTAGGAGGCCACGACCTCGGGCAGCGCGTCGCGCGGCACCCCGAAGATCCCGCACAGCTCGTCGCTCCAGCCGCCGGCGTGGATGTCGTAGAGCAGCGTGCGCGCGGCGTTGGAGGCGTCGGTCACGTGGTGCAGGCCGCGCGTCAGGCGCGCGACGAGGTAGGAGTCGACCGTGCCGACGGCGACGCGGCCGCTGGTCACCTGCGCCCACACGTGCGGCTCGTTGAGCGAGATCCACGCCAGCTTCGTGGCGCTGAAGTAGGGGTCGAGGCGCAGGCCGGTGAGCGCGGCGATGCGCGGCTCGCGGCCGTCCGCGCGCAGCTGGTCGCACAGTCCCGCCGTACGCCGGTCCTGCCAGACGATGGCCCTGCGCGGCGCGCCGAGGGTCTCGCGGTCCCAGAGCACGACGGTCTCGCGCTGGTTGGTGATGCCGACCGCGGTGGGCGCGTCGCCGTCGCCGAGCTCCGCGAGCGCGGCGCGGACCGCGGTCAGGGTCGCCGCCCAGATCTCGTTGGGGTCGTGCTCCACCCACCCCTCGGCCGGGAAGTACTGCGGGAACTCGCTGTAGCCGCGGGCCAGCACGGTGGCGTCGGTGCCGATGACGAGGGCGGTGACCCCGGTGGTGCCGGCGTCGATGGCGAGGATGCTCACGGGCGGACTGTCCCTCCGGTGGTCGCGGCTGCGTCACTCGCACGCTAGCGCGCGGCGCCGGACCCGCGCAGGCGGCGTCGGGGGCCCTGCGACCCGCGCGTTCGGGGGAGGTGCTGCGACCCCGACCCCGGGTGCGGTTGGATAGGACTCGGGTTTGGACAACGGAGTCGGGCCCTCCCCTCCCTGTTCCCAACGCCATGAGGAGAACCATGCGCGTCGGAGTGCTGACCGGCGGCGGCGACTGCCCCGGTCTCAATGCCGTCATCCGTGCCGTCGTCCGCAAGGGCGTGAAGGAGTACGGGTTCGAGTTCGTCGGGTTCCGCGACGGGTGGAAGGGCCCTCTCGAGGGCGTCACCACCCCGCTGGGCATCCCCGAGGTGCGCGGGATCCTGCCGCGCGGCGGCACGATCCTCGGCTCGAGCCGCACCAACCCGATCAAGATCGAGGGCGGCGTCGACCGCATCAAGGCCAACCTCGCCGAGCTCGGCGTCGACGCGCTGATCGCGATCGGCGGCGAGGACACCCTCGGCGTCGCGACCCAGCTGCACGACCTCGACGTCCCCGTCGTCGGCGTCCCGAAGACGATCGACAACGACCTGTCGGCCACCGACTACACGTTCGGCTTCGACACCGCGGTCAACATCGCCTCGGAGGCGATCGACCGGCTGCACACGACGGCCGAGTCGCACCACCGCGTGCTCGTGGTCGAGGTCATGGGCCGTCACGCCGGCTGGATCGCGCTGCACGCCGGCATCTCCGGCGGCGCGAACGCGATCCTCATCCCCGAGGAGCCGTTCGACTTCGACGAGGTCATCCGCTGGGTCGAGACCCGCTTCGAGTCGCACTACTCGCCGATCATCGTCGTGGCCGAGGGCGCGCTCCCCAAGGACGGCGACCTCATCACCAAGGACCAGACGCTCGACGCGTTCGGCCACGTGAAGCTGTCCGGCATCGGCGACTGGCTGGCGTCGGGCATCGAGGCGCGCACCGGCAAGGAGGCGCGCACGTCGGTGCTCGGCCACATCCAGCGCGGTGGCACGCCCACGGCGTTCGACCGCGTGCTGGCCACGCGGTTCGGCCTGCAGGCCATCGACGCCGTCGCCGACAAGCAGTTCGGCGTCATGGTCGCGCTGCGCGGCACCGACATCGTGCGCGTGCCGCTGCTCGAGGCGACCGGCGTCCTCAAGACCGTCCCGCCGGAGCGCTACGCCGAGGTCAAGACCTTCTTCGGCTGATCCGCACCGTCCGACCCTCCGCCCGGCCCGCAGGCGACCCCTGCGGGCCGGGCGTCGGTCCGCCCGTAGGCTGGGAGCATGGTGGACGTGATCACGTGGCCGGACCTGCCGGCCGCGCAGCAGCCCGTGTGGCCCGACCAGGCCGCGCTCGAGGCTGCCGTCGCCGACCTGCGCACGCTGCCGCCGCTGGTGTTCGCCGGTGAGTGCGACAACCTGACCGAGCGGCTCGCCGCGGCCTCCCGCGGCGAGGCCTTCGTCCTCATGGGCGGCGACTGCGCCGAGACGTTCGAGACCGCGACCGCCGAGGCGATCCGCGCCAAGCTCAAGACCGTCCTGCAGATGGCGATCGTGCTCACGTACGGCGCGAGCCTGCCGGTGGTCAAGGTCGGCCGCATGGCCGGGCAGTACTTCAAGCCGCGCAGCAACCCGATCGAGCGCCGCGACGGCCGCGAGGTGACGTCGTACTACGGCGACGGCGTCAACGCCCTGCCGTTCGACGCCGACGGCCGCGTGCCCGACCCGCGCCGCCTCGTGCGCAGCTACCACACGGCCAGCGCCACGCTGAACCTCGTGCGCGCGTTCACGCAGGGCGGGTACGCCGACCTGCGGCAGGTGCACGCGTGGAACCAGGACTTCGTCGCCGAGACCGCCGGCGGGCAACCGCTACGAGCAGGTGGCCGGCGAGATCGACCGCGCGCTGTCGTTCATGGCCGCGTGCGGCGCCGACCCGGAGGAGTTCCGCCGGGTCGAGTTCTACGCCGGCCACGAGGCGCTGGTGCTCGACTACGAGAAGGCGCTCACGCGCATCGACTCGCGCACCGGTCGGCTCTACGACGTCTCCGGGCACTTCGTGTGGATCGGCGAGCGCACCCGCCAGCTCGACGGCGCCCACATCGACTTCGCGGCCCGCATCTCCAACCCGATCGGTGTGAAGCTCGGGCCGACCACGACGCCCGAGCAGGCCGTCGAGCTCTGCGACCGGCTCAACCCCGACCGCATCCCCGGCCGGCTCACCCTCATCACGCGGATGGGCGCGGGCAACATCCGCGCGACGCTGCCGGCCATCGTCGAGAAGGTCACGGCCAGCGGCCACCAGGTCGTGTGGGTCTGCGACCCCATGCACGGCAACACGCGCGAGGCGGCCTCCGGGCACAAGACGCGGTCGTACGACGACGTCGCCGACGAGGTGCTCGGCTTCTTCCAGGTGCACAAGTCGCTCGGCACGGTGCCCGGCGGCATCCACGTCGAGCTCACCGGCGACGACGTCACCGAGTGCGTCGGCGGCACCGAGGGCGTGACCGAGGAGCAGCTCGGCGACCGGTACGAGACCGCCTGCGACCCGCGCCTGAACCGGGTGCAGTCGCTCGAGCTCGCGTTCGACGTCGCCGACTGGCTCCTCGACCGCCCGCGTCGCTCCTGAGCCGGCGCATGCCTCCGGCACGCGGGTCGCTGCACCACCTCGAGCTGTGGGTGCGCGACCTCGACGCCGCCCGCGCCTCGTGGGGCTGGCTGCTGGAGCGGCTCGGCTACGCGCGCGGCGACGTCTGGGAGCGCGGCGAGAGCTGGCACCTCGCCGACGCCTACGTCGTGATCGAGTCCGGGCCCGACGTGCTCGACGCCCCGCACCAACGGCGCAGCCCGGGCGTGAACCACGTGGCCTTCCATGCCGGCACGCGCGCCGAGGTCGACGCCCGTGGCCGAGGAGGCGACCGCCCACGGCTGGTCGCTGCTGTTCGCCGACCGGCACCCGTACGCCGGCGGCGTGCACCACTACGCCGCCTACCTCGAGGACTCCGACGGCCACGAGGTCGAGCTGGTCGCCGCGGATGACTGAGCCGATCGCGGCGACCACCAACCTCGCTGCGTCGGCCCTCGTCGACGCCCCGGTGCGTGCGTGGCTCGAGGAGATGCCGGATGCCGTACGCCGGATCGCCGCCGACTGGCAGCTCGAGCTGGGCTCGCCGTACGAGCCCGGCGGTCACACGGCCTGGGTGGCACCGGCCCGCACCGCCGACGGGGTCGATGCCGTGGTCAAGGTGGGGATGGCGCACCCCGAGGCCGAGCACGAGGCCGAGGCGCTGCGGCTGTGGGACGGCGACGGGTCGGTGCGCCTGCTCCGCTCCGCGTCGGACGGCCGGTCGCTGTTCCTGCTGCTCGAGCGCTGCGACCCGGGCACGCCGCTGGCGGTCCGCGACGAGGCCGAGCAGGACGAGGTGATCGCCGAGGTGCTGCGGCGCACCTGGGCGACCCCGGTCGCCGGCACTCCGTTCCGCCCGCTCGCGGACCTCTGCCGGATCTGGGCGGACGAGACCGAGGAGCGTCTCGCGGCCGGCGAGCTGCCGGTCGACCCCGGTCTGGTGCGCGCCGCGGTAGCCGTGCTGAGGGAGCGGCCGGCACCACGGCGCACCGACGACGACGTGCTGCTGTGCACCGACCTGCACGCCGGCAACGTCCTGGCGGCGCGCCGCGAGCCGTGGCTGCTGGTCGACCCCAAGCCGTACGCGGGCGAGGCGGCGTACGACCTCGTGCAGCACCTGCTCAACTGCCGCGAGCGGCTGGTCGCCGACCCGCGCGGGCTCGTGGACCGGATGGCGGGGCTGTGCGAGGTCGAGCCGGACGCGGTGCGGACCTGGACCTTCGCCCGGGCCGCGTGCGAGCTCGCCTGGTGGCCCGAGCTCGTGCCGGCGGTGCACGCGCTCGCGCCGTAGCCCGACCGGTGGACGACCTCGACGGCCGAGTCCGATTCCCGCCAGCGGGGTGTCGGCGGCGTGCGGCAGACTCGCGGCCATGAGCACCGCGACCGACCTGCCCCCGGCGTACGCCGGACCCTCGGGCCTCGACGTCGACGCGGCCTACCAGGCGCTCTCGAGCCGCGACCGCCGCTTCGACGGACGGCTGTGGTTCGGCGTCACGAGCACCGGTGTCTACTGCCGCCCGGTGTGCCCGGCGCAGACGCCGAAGCAGCAGAACGTGCGGTACTTCGCGGCACCGGCCGCGGCGGTGAGCGCCGGGTTCCGGGCGTGCAAGCGGTGCCGACCCGACTCGGCACCGGGGTCGCGGCACTGGGACCACCGCGGCGACCTCGCCGTCGCGCGCGCTGCGGCTGATCGCCGAGGGCGTCGTCGACGAGTCGGGGGTGTCCGGGCTCGCGCAGACCCTGCACGTGAGCGAGCGCCACGTGCACCGCACGCTCGTCGCGGAGGTGGGCGCCGGGCCGCTGCAGCTCGCGGTCAGCCGGCGCGCCCAGACCGCGCGGCTGCTCGTCGAGCAGACCGACCTGCCGCTCGCCGAGATCGCGTTCGCCGCGGGCTTCTCGAGCATCCGGCAGTTCAACGACGTCATGCGCCGCGAGTTCGGGTCGCCGCCCTCGCAGCTGCGCCGCACCACGGCGACGAGCGTCCCCGCAGCCGATCCGGCGCTCGTGCTGCGGCTGCGGCTGCGCCCGCCGTACGACGCCGCATCGCTCGGGGCGTTCCTCGCCGCCCGCGCCGTCCCCGGCCTCGAGGTGCACGAGAGCGACGCGCGCGGCTGGGTGCATCGTCGCGTCGTGCCGCTGCGGGACGCGCAGCGCCGTGGTCGAGGTGCGCGTGCTCGCCGACCACGTCGTGGTGCGCGCCGACGCCGACCTGCGCGCGACCGCGCTGCTCGTCCGGCGCGTGCGGCGCTGGCTCGACCTCGACGCCGACCCCGCCGCGATCGACGACGCGCTCGGCGCCGACCCCGTGCTCGCGCCGCTCGTCGACGCGCGCCCCGGCCTGCGCGTGCCCACCACGGTCGACCCGTGGGAGACCGTCGTGCGCGCGATCGTCGGCCAGCAGGTCAGCGTCGCGGGCGCTCGCACGATCCTCGGCCGCATCGTCGCGGCGTACGGCGAGCCCGCAGCGCAGGGCTTCACAGCGTTCCCCACCGCAGCCGACGCCTCGCCGCGGTCGACCCCGGCGACATCGCGGCGCTCGGGATGCCGGGGGCGCGTGGCCGCACGGTGCACGCGGTCGCGGCCGCCGTGGCCGCCGGCGAGGTCGACCTCCGCACCGGCGACCCCGACGAGGTCGCCGCCGCGCTGCTCGCGCTGCCCGGCGTCGGCCCCTGGACCGCGGCGTACGTGCGGCTGCGGGCGCTCGGCGATCCCGACACCTTCCCCGAGACCGACCTCGGCCTGCGCCACGTCGGCGCTCGCGCTCGGCCTGCCCGATCGCGCGCGCGACCTGGCGGCGCGCGCCGCGGCCTGGAGCCCCTGGCGCTCCTACGCCGCCCAGCACCTGTGGACCCGACCCGAGGAGACCCCATGAGCACGCCGTACGAGACCACGTCGGTCGCCGTCCCCGGGGGCGAGGTCGTCGTGGTCGTCGACCCGGACGACGGCGCGGTCGTCGCCTCGGGCTTCGGCGACCTGGCGTACACGTTCGCCTTCCTCACCGAGGCCGAGCAGGTGCGCGGGCACGTGGCCGTGCCGGCCGACGCCGACTCGGTGCGACCCGCGGTGGAGGCGCTGACGGCGTACGCCGCCGGCGAGGTCGACGCGCTCGACCGCGTCGTCGTGCGCCAGCCGGGCGGCCCGTTCATGCAGCGCGCGTGGGACGAGCTGCGCGGGGTGAAGGCGGGGGAGACCGACAGCTATGCCGGCCTCGCCGAGCGGGCCGGGCAGCCCGAGCGCCGTGCGCGCCGCGGGACAGGCCTGCGCGCGCAACAAGGTGGCGCCGTTCGTGCCGTGCCACCGCATCCTGCGCACCGACGGCTCGCTGGGCGGCTACGCCTACGGCCTGCCGGTCAAGGAGGCGCTGCTCGTCCACGAGGGCGCCATCCTCGGCTGACGCGTCGACGGGCGACGCAACCCGGTCGCCTCTGCTCGGCGCGCCCGCCTACGGTCGACGCATGACGACCGATCCGCTCGTGGCGGCGCTGAAGGCGGCCCTCCCGGACGCGATGCGCGCCCGCGACACCGAGGCCGTGAGCGCGATCCGGACCGCCCTGGCCGCCGTGGCCAACGCCGAGGCGGTCGGGAGCGGCGCAGCGGCGGGCGGGCCGGCCTCGCCCACCGGTTCGGAGCACGTCGCCGGTGCGGCGGTCGGTGTCGGTGCTGCGGAGGCGGATCGGCGGGAGCTGACGCCGGCGGAGGTCCGCGCGATCGTCGGCGTCGAGGTGCTCGAGCGCTCCGACGCGGCCGCCGAGCACGACGCCGCCGGTCGGTCGGCGTACGCCGAACGGCTGCGTCGCGAGGCCGCGGTGCTGCAACGCATCCTGGACGACGTCGACGCGTGATCACGACGAGCTCGAGGTCGTCCTGGTCACGCATCGACGGAGTACGGCGGGTCGCGGCGGCCTAGGCTGCGCGGCGTGAGCCTCCTCGTGGACCTGCGCAGCGACACCGTCACCCGTCCCACCGCCGCGATGCGCGCGGCCATGGCCGACGCCGAGGTCGGCGACGACGTCTACGGCGAGGACCCGACCGTCACCGCGCTCGAGCAGCGCGTCGCGGCGCTGCTCGGCCACGAGGCGGGCCTGTTCACGCCGACGGGATCGCTGGCCAACCAGCTCGGCATGCGGCTGCACGTCGCGCCCGGCCAGGAGATCGTGTGCGACGCCCAGGCGCACGTGGTGCGCGCCGAGCTCGGCGCGGCGGCCGCGTTCAGCGGCATCACCACGCGCACGTGGGACGCGCCGCGCGGGCTGCTCGACCCGGAGCAGGTGCGCGCGTTCATCCGGCCCGACTCCGGGCCCTACCTCGTCTCGACCACGGCCATCGCGCTGGAGAACACCCACAACTTCGGCGGCGGCACGGTGCAGCCGCTCGACCGGCTGCAGGCCGTCCGGGAGATCGCCGACGAGACCGGCCTCGCGGTCCACCTCGACGGCGCGCGGCTGTGGAACGCGCACGTCGCCAGCGGCGTGCCGCTCGCGGCGTACGGCGCGATCGCCGACACCGTCTCGGTGTGCCTGTCGAAGGGGCTCGGCGCGCCGGTGGGGTCGGTGCTCGTCGGCAGCGCCGACCGGATGGCCGCGGCTCGCATCTGGCGCAAGCGCTACGGCGCCGGCATGCGCCAGGTCGGGATCCTCGCGGCTGCGGGCCTGCACGCCCTCGACCACCACGTCGACCGGCTCGCCGACGACCACGCCCGCGCGCAGCGACTCGCCTTCGTGCTCGCCGAGGCGGTCGACGGCGTGGTCGAGCCCGAGCACGTCGAGACCAACATCGTGGTGCTCGACCTCGCCGCGACCTCGTGGACCGCCGCCGCGCTGGCCGCGGCCGCGCGCGAGCAGGGGGTGCTGATCTCGGCGCTCGGGCCGACGTTCGCGCGGCTCGTCACACACCTCGACGTCGACGACGAGGGGCTCGAGCACGCCTCGTCCGTCCTGACGGGGCTGCTGCGCACCTGACCGGGGGAGCACGACGGGTCGGGGTGGCCGAGCCCACCTAGGCTGTGCGCGTGACCGCGACCAGCACGCCGCCGACCGCCGCACCCGGTGGTCCGTCGGCCTCGGGTCCCGGTCGGGCGCCCGTTCTGTCGTGGACCGCGAAGCTCGGTCGCGCGTGCGCCCGGCACCCGCGCCGGGTGGTCGGGGCCTGGGTGCTGCTCGCGCTCGTGCTGGGGCTGCTGGTCAACCGCGTCGGTCCGGCCACGACCGACGACGTCACCATCCCCGGTGCCGACTCGCAGGCGGCCATCGACACCTCGCGCGCCGCGTTCCCCGAGTCGGGCAACCCGGCCCAGCGGTTCGTGGTCCGCGCCGACTCCCTCACCACCCCCGAGGCTGTCGTCGCCCTCACCGCGGCGGCGCAGGCGCTCGCGTTCGAGCCCGAGGTCGCCGCCGCGGTGCCGCCGACGGCGTACAACAAGCTGCTCTCGACCGACGAGACGATCGGCACCATCTACGTCACCCTCGACGTGGCGGGCAAGGACATCACCAAGGAGCTGGCGAACCGGCTCGAGGCGGCCGTGGAGAGCCAGGTCGGCGACGCGGGCATCGAGGTGATCCCGGCGGACGCCTTCGCGCAGGTGCTCGACCAGCCGAACAACCGGCGCGCGGAAGGGCTGGGCCTGCTCGCGGCGCTGGTGATCCTGCTGGTCGCCTTCGGGTCGGTCGCGGCCGCGCTGCTGCCGCTGGGGGTGGCGATCGTCGGCCTCGCGGTGTCGATCCTCGGGCTCGGGCTGCTCGGCCACGCGGTCGACATCCCGACCGTGGCGCCGGCGCTCGCCTCGATGATCGGCCTCGGCGTGGGCATCGACTACTCGCTGTTCGGGCTCAACCGCTACCAGCGTGCGCTCATCGACGGGCAGGAGCCGGTCGTCGCCGCCACCACGACGACCGCGACCGCGGGGCGCGCGGTGCTCTTCGCCGGCTTCTCGGTGATCGCGGCGCTGTCCGGGCTCGCGCTGGTGGGCATGCCGCTGATGCGCAGCCTCGCCATCGCCTCCGGTGTCGCGGTGCTGGTCGCCTGTGCCGCGTCCGTGACGCTGCTTCCCGCCATGCTCGCCTGGCTCGGCACCCGTCTCGCGACCCGCAAGCCCGAGTCGCTGGGGGAGGCCGGCGGATGGGCGCGGCAGGCCGACCGCGTCGCGCGCCGGCCGTGGCTGGTGCTCGTCGGCAGCACGATGCTGCTCGCCCTGCTCGCGGCACCCGCGCTCGACCTGCGGCTCGGCCAGCTCGACGCGGGCAGCTGGCCGACCTCGACGCAGTCGCGACAGTCGTACGACGCTCCTCACGGAGGGGTTCGGCCCCGGCGCGAACGGGCCGCTGCTCATCACGGCGACGTACCCCCGCCCGCTCGGCGGGCCGCGCGACCCGGCGATCACCCGGCTCCGCAGCTGGGTGGCCGCCGACCTCGGCGTCGCCTCGGTGTCGCGGCCGCAGCTGTCCGAGGACCGCACCGTCGTGCGGTTCTCCGCGCAGCCCACCACCGCGCCGTCCGACCCCGCGACCGCCGACCTCGTGTCGCGGCTGCGCATCGAGGTGCTGCCGCTGGGCGCGCCCGACCGCCGAGTCGCACGTCGGGGGCCTCACGGCCGGCAAGGCCGATCTCACCGAGCGCATCTCGGGCCGCATGGGGCTCGTCGTGGGCGCCGTCGTGCTGGTGGCGACGCTGCTGCTGCTCGTCGCCTTCCGCGCCCCGATCGTGGCGCTCAAGGCGGCGTTCATGAACCTGCTGTCGGTGGGTGCGGCGTACGGGATCCTCGTGGCCGTCTTCACCTGGGGCTGGGGCGCCTCCGCGCTCGGGCCTCGAGGCGCCGGTGCCCATCGAGAGCTATGTGCCGCTGCTCATGTTCGCGGTGCTGTTCGGGCTCTCCACCGACTACGAGGTGTTCGTGCTCACGGCCGTCCGCGAGGAGTGGGTGGCGACGGGCGACGGCGAAGCGCTCGGTCGCGATCGGCATGGCCAAGACCGGCCGCGTCATCACGTCGGCGGCGCTCATCATGATCTGCGTCTTCCTCAGCTTCACGCTGACCGTCGACCCCGTCATCAAGATGATGGGCGTCGGCATGGCTGCCGCCGTGGCGGTCGACGCCACCATCGTGCGCGGCCTGCTCGTGCCGTCGACGATGACCCTGCTCGGCGGCTGGAACTGGTGGCTGCCGGCGTGGCTCGACCGCCTGCTGCCGCACGTGCACGACCCCGAGCCCGCACCGGCGCCCGTGCCGGTGCCCGCGGGCTGACCGGCCGCTAGCGCGTCGGCAGCGCGGGGCGGCGTCCGACGCAGCGGGCGGGAAGGCGCGCACGGCGGCGGCGAGGTCGCGCAGGTCGCCGTCGACGAGGGCCTGCGGCCCGTCGCACAGCGCGGTGTCCGGGTGCGGGTGGACGTCGACGATGATGCCGTCCGCGCCGATGGCGATCGCCGCCCGCGAGAGCGGCACGACGAGGTCGCGGCGCCCGCCCGAGTGCGACGGGTCGACGACGATCGGCAGGTGCGCGAGGTCGTGCGCCACCGGCACGGCGGAGATGTCGAGGGTGTTGCGCGTCGCCTTCTCGAAGGTGCGGATCCCGCGCTCGCACAGCACGACGTCGAGGTTGCCGCGCTGCGCGATGTACTCCGCCGCCATGAGCCACTCCTCGATCGTGGAGCTCATGCCGCGCTTGAGCATCACCGGCTTGCCGGCGTCGCCGACGGCCTGCAGCAGCGAGAAGTTCTGCGCGTTGCGCGTGCCGATCTGCAGCATGTCGGCGTACGACGCGACGAGCTCGACGTCGGCTCACGTCGACCACCTCGGTGACCACGGGCAGGCCGGTCTCGGCGCGCACGTCGGCGAGGATCCGCAGGCCCTGCTCGCCGAGGCCCTGGAAGGCGTACGGCGACGAGCGCGGCTTGAACGCGCCGCCGCGCAGCAGCGTGGCACCGGCCGCCTTGCGCCATCTCGGCCGCGGCGAGCGTCTGCTCGGGCGTCTCGACGGCGCACGGACCGGCGATGAGGGTGAAGGTGTCGGGGCCGATCGGCACGCGCGCCTCGCCGACGAACACGGTCGACATCTGCGGGTGGTGCTGGCGCGAGACGAGCTTGAACGGCGTCGAGATCCGCACGACCTCGACGACGCCCGGCAGCGCGCGCAGGTTGAGGCCGTGGAAGCGGTCGAGGTCGCCGATGAGGCCGATGATCGTGCGCGCTCGTCGCCGCGGCTGACGAACGCCTCGCCGCCCGCGTCGGTCACGCGGGTGACGACGGCGGCGATCTGCTCGTCGGTCGCACCGGGGGCCATGACGACGACCATGTCGCGTCCTCTCGTTCGTGCGTCGATCCGCGACAAAGCGAAAGCCCCGGCCGGATCGGCGCGGGGCTGGGATGGGTGGGCGTCAGGCAGTACGACGTCGCACCCGGGCAGCCCCGGGCCGGTCGCCATAGAAGAACCACTGCGTGCGCACGGCAGGACGATAACCCGAGGCATCCAGCAGGTGGACGCCGTGTCCACGATGCGGACCGCGCCGGACCCCGCGCGACGGCTCCGTGCGTGCCGGTGGGCACCATGGGCCCGTGACCGACGTGGCGCGGGAGCGGGGGACGGCGGTGGCGGGCGCGGGCCTGCCGCCGGGTCAGCTCGTGGGCGGCACCTGGCCCGTCATGCACTACGGCAGCGTCCCGACGTTCCGTCCCGACTCGTGGGACCTGCGCGTCGTCGGCGCGACCGAGGACGCCGGCAGCACCAGCTGGTCGTACGCCGACCTCCTGGCCCTTCCGCAGACGACGCTGACCGCCGACTTCCACTGCGTCACCAAGCACTCGGTGCTCGGACTGCGCTGGACCGGCGTCGCCGCCGCGGAGCTGCTCGCGCTCGCCCCGCCGGCGCCCGAGGTACGCCACGTGCTCGTGTGGGCCGAGCGCGGCTACTCGGCGAACCTGCGCCTCGACGACCTGCGGCGCGCGCTGTTCGCGCACTCGGTCGACGACGAACCGCTGCGCCCCGAGCGCGGCTGGCCGCTGCGGCTCGTCGTGCCGCACCTCTACGGCTGGAAGGGCCCGAAGTGGGTGCGCGGCCTCGAGTACCTCGTCGACGACCGGCGCGGGTTCTGGGAGGAGCGCGGCTACCACAACGTCGGCGACCCGTGGCTCGAGCAGCGCTACAGCTATCAGGAGCAGCCCGGCGACGGGCCTCCGCTCGCGCAGCCGCACCGCGGCTGACGACCTCGTCGGGCTAGACGACCTGGATCTCGATCGTGGAGCCCCACGGTGCGGTCTCGTTCGCCTTCACCGACTGCTTGACCACGCGGTCGAACGGCGTGATCCCGATCGGGTAGGTCACCTTGACCTTGAAGCCGAGCCCCTTGAGCGCCGCCTTCGCGTCGGCCTCGGACATCGTGTAGAGGTCGGGCACGACGACCGGCGGCGGGCCCTTGCTCACGACGAGCGAGACCTGCGAGCCCTTGGGCACCGTGACGCCGGGCTTGGGCGCCATCGACACGACGTCGCCCTGCGCCACGGTCTTGCTGAAGTCCTCGGTGACGACGACGTCGGTGATGCCCAGCTTCTTGAGCGCGGCGATCGCCTTCGCCTGCGACTGCCCGACGAGGTTCGGCAGCTTGACCGGCGCCGGGCCCTTGGAGATGACGAGCGTGACCGCCTGGTCGCGCTTGAGCCGGGTGCCCACCGCAGGGTCGGTCGAGATCACCAGGTCGAGGGCGACCTTGTCGTCGTAGGCCTTGGTGACCTCGCCGACGGTCAGCGTCGCGTCGGTCAGCGCCGCGGTCGCCTCGTCGACGGTGAACCCGGCGACCTGCGGGACGGCGTAGCGCTCCTTGCCCTTGCTGACCACGGCGGAGACCGTGGACCCCTGACGCACGTCGTCGCCGGACGACCGGGTCGGTGGAGATGATGGCGCCGGACGGGACGCTCTCGCTGAACGCCGTCTGCGAGGTGTCGAGCGTGAGGTCGAGCGGGGTCAGCTTGTTCTGGGCCGCTGCGGGCGTGAGCCCGACCACGGTGGGCATCTGGACCGTGCGCGCCGCCCCGAGCCCCCACGCGACCGCACCGACGAGCACGCCGACGAGGCAGCACGGCCACCAGCGGGATCCAGCCCCGACGGCGCCGACGTCGAACCGTCGGCTGCGGCGGCACCGGACCCGGCTGGCGCCTGCGGCGAGGTCGGGGTCGCGCGCTGCGCCGCCGTGTCGGCGGCGAAGCTGACGACGAGCGTCGCGGTCTGGTCGTCGATGACCCCGAACGGGCGGGCCGGTCCGAGGGCGCGCCGCACGTCGCGCACGTCGGCCAGGAACGCGGCCGCGTCCTGGTAGCGGTCGCCGGCGTCGCGCGCGGTCGCGCGGGCGACGATCGGGTCGACCGCCGGGGAGATCCCCGGGCGCACGGACGACGGCGCCGGCACGGTCGCGTTCACGTGCTGGTAGGCCACGGCCAGCGGCGTCTCGCCCGCGAACGGCACAGCGCCGGTGACCATCTCGTAGAGCAGGATGCCCGCGCCGTAGACGTCGCTGCGCGCGTCGGCGATGCCGCGCTCGACCTGCTCCGGGGAGAGGTAGGCCACCGTGCCGATGAGCATGCCCTGCGTGGCCGCGCGTCGACGTGGCCGCCGAGATCGCGCGCGCCAGGCCGAAGTCGGCCACCTTCACGCGGCCGTCGTCGGTGAGCAGGACGTTCTCGGGCTTGACGTCGCGGTGCACGAACCCGGCCCGGTGCGCGGCGTCGAGCGCCTGCAGCACGGGGTCGAGGATCGTCAGCGCCTGCTCGGGGGAGAGGCGGCCGTGCTCCTTGAGGACGTCGCGCACGGTGCGCCCGGGCACGTACTCCATCGCGAGGTAGACGACGTCGCCGTCGGTGCCCTGGTCGAAGACCGCCACCACGTGCGGGTCGGTCAGCCGGGCCGCCGACTTCGCCTCGCGGACGAACCGGGAGACGAACTGCGCGTCCTCGGCGAGGCCCGGGTGCATGATCTTGAGGGCCACCGTGCGGTCGAGCCGCATGTCGAGCGCCTCGTACACCGTGGCCATGCCCCCGCGCGCCAGCCGTCGCTCGACGCGATAGCGGCCGTCGATCACCCGGCCGACCAGCGCGTCGGCGACCCGGGTGCCGGCAGAGGTCTCCACAGTCGAGGAGTCTACGTTCGAGAAGGCCGCCGTGCCGCGCCGAGCTGCCGCTAGGCGCCGTCGCGTCGCTGACAGCGGTTCTTCGGCTTCGGCTTGTCGCTCGCTTCGTGCGCTCCTCGCGTCGGGCCGCCTCCGCTTCGCGGCCTAGGCGGCGCCGTTCCAGCGTCGTATGACCCGTGCGTTGGGTGGCGCCGCGGCGAGGGCTCGGTGACCCCGGCTCCTTCGTCGCCGGGGCCACGCTTCGCCCTCGCGGCCGCTCCGCTTCGGCGTACTGCCCAACCCGGGCGGCTCGATGCTCTCGGCCTCGGCCTTCGCTTCGCTCGGCCCTCGGGCTGCTCGTTGCTCGGGACCCGGGGCGGGCGCGGGCTGCCTGCGGGCGGCAGGATGGCGTCGTGGCCAACGAGCGGGCGTCCATCGCGTTGACGCGACGACGAGGTCTCCGCGCTGCTGCGTGCGGCGCGCACGATGGTGCTGGTGACCACTCGGGCCGGACGGGGTTCCTGATCCGGTGCCGATGTGGTTCGTGGTCGACGACGCCGGTGTCGTGTGGATGCGGACGTACGCCGCGAGCCAGAAGGTGCGTCAACCTCGAGCGCGACCCGCGCTTCGCCGCGCTCGTGGAGACCGGGTCGACCTACCTCGAGCTGCGCGGGGTGCAGCTGAGCGGCACCGTCGCGCTGGTGGACGACGTCGAGCGCATCTGCGAGGTGTTCGCCGACCTCATGGTCAAGTACGAGGGGCTCGACCCCGCGCACGTGCCCGACGTCCGGGCCGCCTACCGCGCCCGCGCGCCCAAGCAGCGCGCGCTGCGGCTCGACGTCACCCGGGTCGTGTCGTGGGACCACGGCAAGCAGGCCGCGGCGCGCGAGGCGACGCAGTGAGGCCGGCCGTGAGCCATCTCGCCTACCTCGGCGTGCTCGCCGTTCGTCGCTCGTCGGCACCGCGTGGCTCGAGGTGCTGCTGCGCACGCGCGTCTACGCGCGCTGGCGCCGCCTGCTGCTCGCCCTCGCTGCCGGTCGTCGTCGTCTTCTGCGTGTGGGACCTCTACGCGATCGCCTCGGGGCACTGGACCTTCGACCCCGAGCGCACGACCGGCGTGCTGTTCCCCGGCGGGCTGCCGCTCGACGAGGTGCTGTTCTTCGTCGTCGTGCCCGATCGCCGCGCTGCTCACGCTCGAGGCGGTGCGCTCGGTCAAGCGCTGGGAGGTCGGCGACGAGCCGGCCGGCGCCTGCGAGGACGGCGTACGGCGGGACGACTCATGAGCTACACGCAGCTCGCGGTGCTCGGCGTGCTCGTCGTGATCGTCCTCGACCTGGCCGTGGTCCGCACGCGGCTGCTGCGCCGTCGCGTGTTCTGGGCGTCGTACGCGATCGTCGTGTTCTTCCAGCTCGTCACCAACGGCGTGCTCACGGGCTTCCGCATCGTGCGCTACGACGGCGAGCAGATCATCGGCTCGTCGACGCCCGACGGACGCCGCGCCGCCGTTCCTCGGCGACGGCCGCATCGCGTTCGCACCGGTGGAGGACCTCATGTTCGGGTTCGCGCTCGTCGTGCTGACCCAGGTGCTGTGGGTGTGGCTCGGACGCCGCGGGGTGCAGCGCACGCCGTACTCCGGACCGCCGCGCATCCCGATGCCCGGCGCCGCCGACGACCCGAGGGCCTGAGCCTCAGGCCATCCCGCGCGCCAGCGCGATAGCCGGTCGAGCACGCGCGGGTGCTGCAGGCCGTCGTGCTCGTACTCGTTGGTCAGCCACATGCGCAGGCCGCGGATGCGGCCGGCGGTCTCCTCGGAGAACACGCGCGGCACGTACATGTCGTCGGCGTAGACGGCCGCCGCCGTCGGCACCTCGTTCGCCGCGAGCGCCTCGGGGTCGTAGAGCGGCCCCCACGCCCGGTCGGCCAGCAGGTGCGCCGCGTCGCGGAACGGCGCAGCGCGGCCATCTCGTCGAACATCCAGGGGTAGATGTGCTCGCTGGTGAGCAGGGTCGGGTCGTCGTCGTACGCCGCCGGGCGCAGGCGCTGCGCCGACCAGCGCGTCGCGATGCCCGGCGCGTAGCAGGACTCGTGGATCACGGCGTAGAGCGGGTTGCGGGCGAACGGCGACGACGCCTCGACGTCGTGCAGGAAGGCCGGGCTGCGCCACGGCAGCTCGAGGATGTGGTGCAGCCGCTCGGGCCCCGTCCCCATGCCCAGGTGCTGGCCGAGGGCGCGGAGCCGGTGCGGGGTGAGGCGGTCGCCGCCCGGCAGCCGCACGTCCTCCTCGGCGAGGAGCGCCACCAGCTCCGCAACGCGGTCGCGGTCCTCGGGATAGCGCTCGTAGTAGGCGCGGCTCTTGGCGATGCTCGTGCGGTAGGTCTCGGCGTAGACCTCGTCGATGCCGCGGTCGAGCGGCGGCAGACCGCCGGTGAGGTACGCCGCCCTCAGCGAGCCGGGGAACGCCGAGAGGTAGGCGACGACGCAGAACCCGCCGAAGCTCTGCCCGAGGACGGACCACGTGGGCACGCCGAGCGCCTCGCGGAACGCCTCGGCGTCGCGGACGATCGCGTCGGCACGGTGGTGCGCGAGCCGGTCGGCGAGGGCGTCGGCAGTGAGCCGTCGCGCGTCGTCCGGCCCGATCGGGGTCGAGCGGCCCATGCCCGCGCTGGTCGAGCAGCAGCACGCGGTGGTCCTGCAGCGCGCGGTCGAGCCACGGGCTGGACTCCCGGTCGACGGGCGCGGCGCCTCGAAGCCGGGACCGCCCTGCAGGAAGAGCAGCCACGGCAGGTCGTCGGCGGTCTTGTCCGCCGCGACGACCTCGCGCGCGAACACCTCGATCCGCTCGCCCGCGGGATCGGCATGGTCGAGCGGCACCTCGAGGGTGCGCTCGGTGACGACGAGGCCCGGCTGGCGGTAGGTGCGCGCGTGCATGGGGCTCCTCAGGCGGAGGCGGGGGCGTGCAGGCCGTGGGGGTGGCCCTCGCCGTAGCGCCGCCGGGCCTTGCGGGCCTGCCGCCACGCGGGCAGGGCGACGGCGAGCCGGCGCGACGTCGACACGGTGGCTCGCTTGTCGAAGACCTGGTAGTCGATCTCCTCGACCGCGTCGACGATGCCGCAGTAGAGCACCCGGGCGGCCTCGATGCACGGCTGCGACGACGGGTGCAGCATCGCGATGCCCGGCGCGCGACTCCTCCTCGAGGCGGCGCACGCGCGCGATCTGGAACTCGAGCGCCGCGCGGATCTGCGGTGTCACCACCCGCTTCTCGAGGTCGGCGCGCGTGACGCCGAAGCGCGCGAGGTCCTCGAGCGGCAGGTAGACGCGGCCGCGCTCGAGGTCCTCGCCGACGTCGCGCACGAAGTTCGCGAGCTGGAAGGCGACGCCGAGGTCCTTGGCGCGCTCGTACGCCTCCGGCTGCGACGGCTCGAGGATCGGCACCATCTGCAGCCCGATCACCGCGGCCGAGCCGTAGACGTACTCGTAGAGGTCGTCGTAGGTCGCGTACTCGGTGACGGTGAGGTCCATCGTCATCGAGTGCAGGAACGCCTCGAAGTGCTCGACCGGGATGTCCCAGCGCTGCACGGTGTCGATGACCGCCTTGCACACCGGGTCGTCGCTGCCGCCGCGGCGCAGGTCGGCGAAGAACTGCTCGCCCCACGAGCGCAGCCAGTCGGCCTTCTCCTGCTCGGTCAGGGTCGAGGCGAGGTCGTCGACGATCTCGTCGGCGTACCGCGCGAAGCCGTAGAGGGCGTGGACGTACGGGCGCTTGGCCGGCGGCAGCAGCAGGGTGGCGAGGTAGTAGGTCTTGCCGTGCTGGGCGTTGAGCTCGCGGCAGCGCTCGTAGGACGCCCGCATCTCCGGGTCGGTGATCCCGGCCCGGTCGAGGTCGCGGCTGCTCATGCGCAGATCCTGTCATCGAACCGCGCGACCTGCCGCGCCGGGCGTGGCACGATGCGCTGCCGTGCCTGTCGACGTCGCCCTCCCGCGCTGGTCGCGGTCGGCCCTCGCGCTGCTGACCGCCCTGGTCGCCGTGACCCTCGTCCTCGCCGGGTGCGGGTCGAAGGCCGGCTCGTCGACGACGGCGCCGCCCGGCTCGGCGCCCGTCGGCGCCGACGCGGGTCTGGCGCCGGCAGCCGCCACGACGGACCTGTCGCACGATGACCGTCGCGCAGCTGCCCGCGCGAGGGCCGCGACACGCTGGTGCTCATCGCCGAGGGCGGCCCGTTCCCGTACTCCAAGGACGGGGTCACGTTCCAGAACCGCGAGGGCATCCTCCCGCAAGCAGAAGTCCGGCTTCTACCAGGAGTACACCGTGGAGACACCGGGCTCGGACGACCGTGGCGCGCGGCGGATCGTCACCGGCAAGGACGGGTCGCGGTTCTACACCGACGACCACTACGACTCGTTCCGCGAGGTCCTGTCGGGAGCGGGCTCGTGAGCGCGCGACTGCTCGCGCCGGCTGCACGGCGTACGCCGCAGCGACGCGCCCCTCGACGAGCTCGAGTCGGCCGCCGACGAGCTGGGCTGGCGCTGCGTGGTGCTCGACAGCAGCGAGATCGAGACCAAGGAGGCGTTCCTCGAGCTGTGCGCCGAGTCGTTCGCCCTGCCCGAGTGGTTCGGCATGAACTGGGACGCGCTCGAGGAGTGCCTCGGCGACCTCGACCTCGGGGGAGTCGAGGGCGTGGCGGTGCTCTGGTCGGGCTGGGGCGAGCTGGCCGAGGCGTCGGCCAAGGAGTTCGCGATCGCGCTCGACATCTTCGCCGGGGCCGTGCGCGGCTGGCACCGCGACGACGTCGACGGCGGGCTGCTGCTGGTCGGCGAGGGGCCCGACGTCGAGGTCGAGGACCTCTAGCGGTCCGTCAGGGGGCGTCGGGGCCGACGACGACGAGCCGTTGCCGCCGCGCCGCGGCGGGCGCGTCGTCCGGCACGAGACCGTGCCGCACCGGGCCGCCGAAGAGCAGCTGGCGTTCGCGCGGCGAGACGCTGATCGCGATCCCGACGGCGATCGCGGAGGCGGCCATGGCGAGGCCGTCGCTGAGCTCGAGGAAGCTGTCGGCGGACGCGCTCGTCTCCCACAGGCCGTAGAGCGTGAAGCCCGCGACGAGCAGGAGCACCACGCGCAGCTCGCGCGAGGACAGCCCGGTCGCGGCGGCGAGCGGCAGCACCCAGAGCAGGTACCACGGCTGGACGACCGGGCCGAGCGCGATGACGGCGAGGAAGGCGAGCACCAGCGCGCGCGGTGCGCTGCGACCCTCCGGCTTGAGGCAGCAGCCAGGTGAGGAAGACGACCGCGACGATCATGCCCAGGCCGCGGAACAGCGCCACCGTGGCGTCGACGTGGTCGCCGAGGCCGAACCAGTTGAGCATGTTGCCGCTGAGCATGCCGAGCGCGGTGGTCGGCGAGAGCCACGTGCGCACCTCGCCGGGGGTGGTGAGCGCACGGACCCAGCCGAGGCCCACGCCGACGGCGATCGCGAAGACGCAGATAGGTGAGCCCGACGACCGCGAGCGACTTCACCCAGGCGATCACGCGCTGGCGCAGCCCGGCGTGCGTGCCGGCCCAGATGAGGCCGACGAACGGGATCGCGAGCAGCCCGATCGGCTTGACCATCGCAGCCGAGGGTCACGAGCACCACGCCGAGGCCGGGCCGGCCCTCGATGGCGAGGACGAGGCCCGCGATGATGAGGCCGATCATGAGGGCGTCGTTGTGCGCCCCGGACACGAAGTGCATGAGCACGAGCGGGTTCATGACGCCGAGCCACAGGGCCTTCGAGGCGTCGATGCCGCAGTGGAACGCGAGGCGCGGGATGTAGAAGGCGAGCAGGGCGACGCCGGCGACGGCGAGCAGCCGGAACGCGATGACCGCGAGGTAGGGCTGCTCGCCGACGAACGCGGCGACGCCGCGCGACATGGCGAGGAACAGCGGCCCGTAGGGCGTCGGGGTCTCGCTCCACATCGGGTCGACGCCGTCGCGGAACCAGCCCGGGATCGAGCTGACGCCGTTGGTGTACGGGTCGACGCCGTTGAGGACGAGCTTGCCCTGGGCGAAGTAGGAGTAGGCGTCGCGGCTGAACAGCGGCGGCGCGAGCAGGAACGGCGCGATCCAGATCGCGAGCACGGCCCACAGCCGGCGGATGTCGCGCACGTGACCGGCCAGGACGTCGGCCCCGACGACGAGCCAGGCCTGCAGCAGCAGCGCACCACCGAGGATCACCGAGGCGCGCGAGACGAACGCGCCGACGGTGTCGGTGCGCAGCGCGTGCACGAGGGGGACGTCGGCGAGCCCGTCGATGGGGAGCCAGCCCACCCCCAGGGCCCCGATCGCCATGACGGTGCCGGCCACCAGGCCGGGCAGGGCGTACCTCAGGGTGAAGGCAGGACCGGAGTCCGCCGTCGCGAGCCCGTCGTCGCGCGGATCGACGAAGGCCATGAGTCACGAGGGTACAAGCGCCGCGGCGGGGAGGCCGACCACGAATCGGTCACGGTGAGGTGATCCGCGTCGCTCGCCGAGGTCGCAGTCCGACCGGTGACACCGCGCCGTCAGTGCAGGTAGGTCGGCGCGTACGACGGGTCGACCCCGGTGATGCGCTCGGCGGCGAGCCGCCCTGAGACCAGCACCATCGGCACGCCCGACGCCGGGCTGGGTGCCCGAGCCGGTGAACACGACGTTGTCGCCCCACAGGTTCGACGGCCGGAACGGTCCGGTCTGCCCGAACGAGTGCGCTGCGGCGAACGGCGCGCCGCGCTCGAGCCCGCGCGCCTGCCCAGTCGAGCGGCGTCGTCACGTGCTCGACCTCGATGCCGTCGCCGAAGCCGACGTAGCCGCGCTCCTCGAGCGTGCGCACCACCTCGTCGCGGTAGCGCGGGCCCTCGGTGCGCCAGTCGATGTCGGCGTCGAGGTTCGGGGTCGGGAACAGCACGTAGTAGATCTGCTTGCCGTCGGGAGCGAGCGACGGGTCGGAGTAGGTCGGGTTGGTGACGAGGATGCTCGGGTCGGTCATGAGGCGCTTCTCGTCGATGAGCTCGCGGAACACGCCGTTCCAGCTGCGGCCGAAGTGGATGTTGTGGTGGGCGGTCTTCGAGTACGTCGCGGTCGAGCCGGCGAGCAGCAGGAAGCACGACGGCGAGTAGGTGAGTCGGCGCACGGACCAGGGCTCGCGGCCGAGCAGCTCCTTGTAGGCGACCGGGAGGTCGGGGTTGAGCACCACGACGTCGGCACCGATGCGCTCGCCGTCGGCGGTGTGCACGGCGACGGCGCGCGAGCCCTCGAGCTCCACGCGCGTGACCTCGGTGGAGTAGCGGATCGTGACGCCGTGCTTCTCGGCCGCGCCGGCCATGGCGCGCGGCAGCGCGTGCATGCCGCCCTTCGGGAAGTAGACCCCGGCGACGGAGTCCATGTAGGCGATGATCGCGTAGATCGCGAGCGCGTCCTGCGGGGAGAGGCCGGCGTACATCGCCTGGAAGCTGAACAGCCGCTCGGTGCGCGGGTCGTTGAGGTACTGACGCACCTTCGGCGTGAGCTTGCGGAAGCCGCCGATGGCCACGAGCTTGGCGAGGTTCTCGGTGAGCAGGTCGACCGGGGAGTCGATGTTGGTGTCGATGAAGTCGCGCATCTCGTAGCGGTAGAGCTTCGAGACGAAGTCGACGTAGCGGCGGTAGCCCTCGGCCTCGGCGGGCGAGATGACGCGCTCGATCTCGGCGGCCATCGCGTCGACGTCGGAGTGCACGTCGAGCTGGGAGCCGTCCGGGTAGTACGCGCGGTAGAGCGGCTCGACGGGCACGAGGTCGAGCCAGTCGTCCATGTCCTCGCCGACGGCGTCGAACGCGTCGCGGATGAGGTCGGGCATGGTGAGCACGGTCGGCCCGGTGTCGAAGCGGAAGCCCGGGTCGTCGATCAGGCCGGCACGGCCGCCGGGCACGCTCTCGCGCTCGAGGATCGTGACGTTGCGACCGGCGCCCGCGAGGCGCAGCGCGCAGGAGAGCCCGGCGAGCCCGGCGCCCACGATCGACCACGTCGTCGGTGCGGCCGGTGACGGTGCGGGGCGAGCGTCCGAGGAGTGCCATGCGTCCCAGCCTAGGCAGGGCGCGCGGGATCGGCCTTCCGAGAGGCGCGCAGGAGCCGCCACCAGTGTGGCCGTTCACCGAGCGACGGACCCCTGACGACCACGAGAATCCTGACCGGAGGTGGGGGGCGTGCGCCTGCTCGGGCGGTGGTTCGGCGGCCGGATGTGGGTCTTCCTGCTGCTCGCCGTGGTCGTCTTCGCCCTGCAGCTGCTGCTGCCCTGGCCGGTCCTGCTCACCTACGGTCTGCTGCTGTCCGCAGCCATCGTGCTCGTCGCGGATCCCGTCCGCGTGGCGGTGCTGTCCGTCGTCTGCCTGGCGCTGGGGGCCGTGGCGCCGTTCGTCGACCCCGCGCCGCCGACCGGGTACTGGGAGCGCTATCCGTGGCTCCTGCCGTTCGCGGTCCTGGCGGTCGTGCTGGCGCGCGTCGAGCGCGACCGGGTGCGACGCATCGCCCGGTCCGTGCAGCTGCTCGACGAGGTGGTCGAGGCCACCAGCCAGCCGATCTTCGCCAAGCGCTTCGGTGCCCCCGGTCAGCCGGCCACCTTCGACCTGGCCAACGACGCCTGGCGCCGGGCCGTGGGGATCGAGGACGTGCAGGTCCGCGGCCTGGCCGACACCGAGGTGTTCAGCGCCGAGGCGCTCGCCGCGATGCGTCCGGACGAGGAGCAGGTCGCGCGCACGGGGTCGCCCGCCACCTTCGAGCAGCACCTCGTGCTCGCGGACGGCGAGGAGCGGACGTACCTCACCACCATCTTCCCCCTGCTCGGCGACGACGCCGCGGTCGCCGGCGTCGGCGGCATCGCCACGGACGTCACCGAGCGGGCGAGGGCCGAGGAGCGCCTCGCCGCCGTGTTCGCGCACTCGCCCGTCCCGACGCTGCGGATGGTCACCGGCGGCGACCGGCGCACCCAGGTGCTCGACGCCAACGAGGCGGTGCGGGCCCTGGTCGGCCTCGAGGCCGTCGGCATGGGCGCCGACGAGCTCTTCGGCGTCGTGCACCCTCAGGACCGACCGATGACGAGGTCCCTCATGGACAGCGTGGTGGCCGGGGCCTCGACGCACCATGACGGCGGCGAGGACGGCAGGGTCGTCGGCCGCGAGATCCGGCTGCTCGACGCCGAGGGGCGCGTGCGCTGGGTGATCCTGAGCGTCTCGCTCGTCGGCCGCCCCTCGGCGGACGGCGAGCAGGAGCTCATCGTGCAGTTCGAGGACATCACGACGCTCAAGACGGCGGAGGCGGCGCTGACCGAGCGCGCCCTCACCGATCCGGTCACCGGGCTCCCGAACCGCTACGCCGTCACCGACCGGCTCGCGATGGCGCTGACCCGACTCGTGCGCCGCCCGGGCACCGTGTGCGTGCTGTTCTGCGACCTCGACCAGTTCAAGCAGGTCAACGACGCGTTCGGCCACGAGGCGGGCGACGAGCTGCTCGCCGCGGTCGGTGAGCGCCTCGTCGCCGCCGTGCGGCCCGAGGACTCCGTGGGACGGCTGGGCGGCGACGAGTTCGTGGTGGTCTGCGAGGGGTTCGACGACCCGCGCGAGGCGGCGACGCTGGCGGGACGCCTCCAGGACGGCCTGCGGGAGCCCTGGTCGTACGCCGGGCACCGGTTCGCACCGGCGGCCAGCATCGGCATCGCGTTCACCAGCGATCCCGCGACCGCTCCCGGCGACCTCCTGCGTCAGGCCGACCTCGCGATGTACCGGGCCAAGGACTCGGGGCGCGACCGCGTCGAGGTCTACGACCGCAGCCTCGACGACGAGCTGACCGCCGCGATGGAGATGCAGGAGCGGCTGCGTGCCGCGCTGGCGGGCGACGGCTTCGTGCTCCACTACCAGCCGGTGGTGCTGCTGGAGGGTCTCGTCGTCGTCGGTGCGGAGGCGCTGATCCGCATGCGGGACGGCGACGAGCTCCTGCCGCCGGCCTCGTTCCTGCCCCAGGCCGAGTCGGGCGGGCTCATCGGCGAGATGGGCGGCTGGGTGCTCGACCGGGCCCTGCGCGACCTCGCTGCCTGGCCGGGTCCGGAGACCCCGCCGAGCGTCGGGATCAACGTGAGCCCGAGCCAGCTCACGCGGCCCGGGTTCGCCGAGTCCGTGCTCGACGGCCCTCGAGCGGCATGCGGTCGCGCCGGACCGGCTCGTGGTCGAGGTGACCGAGACCGCGCTGCTCGACCGGAGCGGCGGCGGCGTCGCGGCGCTGCACGACCTGCACGCGGCCGGCGTGCTCATCGCGCTCGACGACTTCGGCACCGGATACTCCAGCCTGGCGTGGCTGCACGAGCTGCCCGTCGACATCGTCAAGATCGACCGCGGCTTCGTCCAGGCGATGGTGGTCGACCACCGGCGCGCGGTGGTGGTGCGCTCGGTGATCGAGCTCGCCGACGAGATCGGGCTCGCGGTCGTGGCGGAGGGGGTCGAGACGCAGCAGCAGCTGCGCGATGCTGCGCGACTTCGGCTGCGAGTCCGCTCAGGGCTTCCTGTTCGGCCGGCCCGTGCCGGCGGACGATCCCGGGTGGGCGGCGCGCATGCACGGCTCGCAGACCTGGGGCGAGGTGCGCGGCTCGCGTCCGCGCCGGTCGAGGCGCTGAGGTCCGTCGGCGCTGCGGCGGCGTCCTGCGGGGTCAGCGCGCCGGCTGCTCCACCGGCTCGAGAGGCCGGGTGCCGGGCCCCGGCACGAGCCGCACCACGGCGAGGGCCATCACCAGGATCCCGAGGTTGACCCAGAGCCAGTCGAGCACGCCGGTCAGCTGATCGGTGCCGGGCGGCAGGTAGCGCCACGCGGTCATGGGCTCGCTGAACACGACGGCGAGCGCCACGCAGACGGCCCATCGGCGCAGCGAGCGGCCGTCGTCCAGCACGATCCCGATGAGCGGCACCACCCACACCGCGTGGTGCAGCCAGGAGATGGGGGAGGCGAGCACTGCCGCGAACCCCATCACGGTGGCCGCCGTGAGCGAGTGCCCGGCCCGCAGCAGCGCGCCCGATCGGACTGCTGCGATCGCGAGCGTGGCCACCGCGAACGCGAGCCAGAGGATCGTCGTCAGCGTCGAGTCGCCGAGCAGCCTGAGCCACAGCCCGTGCCACGAGACGTTGACCGCGCCGTCGACCGGGCCGATGCGCTCGACGTCGCGGGCGACTCCCAGCCAGTCGCGCGAGTCGGCCGGCAGGACGAGCGCGGCAAGCAGCCACGCGCCGAGGCAGGTCGCGACGGACACCACGACCGCGCGGCGCCGGCCGGCGACCAGCAGCGTGAGGGCGAAGGCGGCAGGGGTGAGCTTGATCGCCGTCGCCAGGCCGACGAGCACGCCGCTCGCGCGCGGTCGGCGTACGGCGAGGTCGAGATCGAGCAGGCACGCGGCCGCCAGCACCATCCCCACCTGGCCGAACCCGAGCACCGAGAAGACCGGGGCGAGGATCTGCACGAACAGCAGGGCCAGGGCGACGACCACGAGCCAGCGGACGGCGGGGACCCACCGGTCGAGCACGGGGGCGAACGCGCGGTGGACGAGCCAGCCGAGCGCCAGCACGGTGACGAACCACCACAGCGCCGTGGCCGAGCCGACGGGGACGAGGGCGAGCGGGACGAAGACCAGCGCGGCGAAGGGCGGGTACGTGAACGGCAGCGGCTGGTCGCCCGCGTAGCGCGATCCGGGCGGGTAGAGAGCGAGCGAGTCGAGCACGCGCCGGGCGCCGTCGCGGTAGACCCGCAGGTCCTCCACCGGCGGCGGCTCCCACCCTGCGGTGAGCACACCGAGAGCTGCGGCGACCACGAGGGTCACGAGCAACGCCAGGACCGCGAGCACCACAGGGCGGCGCGATCGCCGCGTCGGCGGCGCGGTCACGGACGTCACGCGCCGACTCTGCCACCCCCGGGCGCGGTGGGAGGGGAGGCGGTCAGAAGGCGCGCGAGGTGGCGGCGACCGCGAGGTCGCGCAGGATCTCGTGTGCCGGCTCGTCGACCTCGACCGAGTCGATGGCGCGCAGCGACTGGTCGGTGAGCGCGGCGATGAGCGCCTCGACGTGGGCCAGGGCGCCGGTGTCGGTGATGACCTCGCGCAGCGCCTCGACGCCGGCGGCGTCGAGCGCGGGGTCGCCGAGGTGGCGGCGCAGGAGCGCGGCCTGCGCGGCGACGCCGCCTCGACCGCGGTGGCGACCAGCACGGTGCGCTTGCCCTCGCGCAGGTCGTCGCCGGCCGGCTTGCCGGTCTGCGACGGGTCGCCGAAGACGCCGAGCACGTCGTCGCGCAGCTGGAAGGCCTCGCCGAGGGGCAGGCCGTAGCCGGAGTAGGCGACGACGACCTCGTCGGGCGCGCCGGCCAGCGCGGCACCGAGGTGCAGCGGCCGCTCGATCGTGTACTTGGCGGACTTGAAGCGCACCACGCGCATCGCGCGCTCGGCCGAGCCGCCGCCCATCGCCTGCTCGAGCAGGTCGAGGTACTGGCCGGCCATCAGCTCGGTGCGCATCACGTCGTAGACCGGCTTGCCGCGCAGCACGGCCTCGGCGGGCAGGCCGCACGTCATGAGCAGCTCGTCGGCCCACGACAGGCACAGGTCGCCGAGCAGGATCGCGGCGCCGACGCCGAAGCCCTCGGACGAGCCGAGCCACTCGTTGCCGCGGTGCAGCGTCGCGAACCGGCGGTGCGCGGCGGGCATGCCGCGGCGGGTGTCGCTGCCGTCCATGACGTCGTCGTGGATGAGCGCGCAGGCCTGCAGCAGCTCGAGCGCGGTGGCCGCCGCCACGGCCTCCTCGGAGTCGGCGCCGCCGGCCCCGCGCCAGCCCCAGTAGGCGAAGGCCGGACGCAGGCGCTTGCCGCCGCGCAGCAGGTCGGTGAGCGCCTCGGCCAGGGGCGCGAGGTCGGGGCTGACGTCGTCGAGGATCGGCACCTGCACCGCGAGGAAGTCGTCGAGCCGCTTCTGCACGCGGACCCGGAGGTCCTCCGCGTCCAACGGCGAGACCGGTGCCCCCGAGGCTGTCATGCGTCCAGGCTAGAGGTGGACCGCTGTTCCGGCATGTCCGGGGCCGATCGGTGCCCGTCCGGCGCGTCTCGGCGGTCGGACCGAGCACGCTGCGCCGCAGCGTCACCCCGTACCCTCGTCGCATGTCCGACCGCGACCCTTCCTCGTCCGACGCGTCTCCGACCGTCGGCGCGCTGCTGGCGTCCGGCGGCCACGCGTTCTCGTTCGAGTTCTTCCCGCCCAAGACCGACGAGGGCGAGCGCCTGCTCTGGCAGGCGATCCGCGAGCTCGAGGGACTGCAGCCCTCCTTCGTCTCGGTGACCTACGGCGCCGGCGGCTCGACGCGCGACCGCACGGTGCGCGTCACCCAGCGGATCGCCGAGGAGACGACGCTGCTGCCGATGGGGCACCTGACCTGCGTCGGGTCGAGCGTGGCCGAGCTGCGGTCGGTCATCGGGTCGTACGCCGACGCCGGGGTGCGCAACGTCCTCGCGCTGCGCGGCGACCCGCCGGGCGGCCCGGGCTCGGCGTGGGTGCAGCACCCGGAGGGGCTCGCGCACGCCGACGAGCTCGTGTCGCTCGTGCGCTCGCTCGGCGACTTCTCCGTCGGCGTCGCGGCCTTCCCCGAGAGGCACCCGGAGTCGGCGTCGCTCGACGAGGACGCGCGCGTGCTGCTGGCCAAGCAGGAGGCCGGCGCGGAGTTCGCCGTCACCCAGATGTTCTTCGAGGCCTCGCACTACCTCGCGCTGGTCGACCGGGCGCGCGCACTCGGCTGCACGATGCCGATGCTGCCCGGGATCATGCCGCTCACCAACATCAGTCAGCTCGAGCGGTTCGCGATCCTGTCGGGCACGGCGTTCCCCGCCGGCCTCGAGGCGCAGTTCCGCGCCGTCGCCGACGACCCGGACGCGGTGCACGCGCTCGGCGTCGAGGCCGCCGCCGCCCTGTGCCAGGAGCTGCTCGACGCGGGCGCGCCCGGCCTGCACTTCTTCACGCTCAACCGCTCGACCTCCACGCGCGAGATCTACACCGGACTCGGTCTCGCGACGTACGCCTGACGCGCGAGTCCGACGGTTGCCCGGGGCTCGGCGTCCCGCGTGCGGCAGGATCGGGGCATGGGTCGATCTGTGACGGTGACCGGCCGCGGCCGGACCAGTGCGGCGTACGACGAGGCCACGCTGCGGCTCGCCGCGTCCGCGCGGGCTGCCAACCCGTCCGACGCCACGGCGCGCGCGACCTACGCGATGGCGTCGATGCGCGAGGCGGTGCTCGCCGGCGGTGCTGAGGAGTCGGCGCTGTCGACCACGCACGTGTCGCTCTCGCCGGTGCACGACCCGTGGCCGACGGTCTCGGCGTACGAGGCCTCGCTCTCGCTGTCGGTGAAGCTCGCCGACCTCGCCCGGGTGGGCACGCTGCTCGTCGCGGCGGTCGACGCCGGCGGAGACGGTGCGCGCGTCGACGGCATCTGGTTCAGCCACCGCGACGCCGCCGAGCTCGAGCGCGCTGCGCGCGACGCGGCGTACGCCGACGCCCGCGCGAAGGCCGAGCAGTACGCCGGGCTCGCGGGTCAGGCGCTCGGCGAGGTGCGGCACGTGGTGGAGGCGGAGATCGGCGGTGGGGTCTCGCCGCGCGGCATGAAGATGATGGCCGCGTCGGCGGACGCCGGCGGCGCGCCGATCGACGCCGGCGAGGGCACCGTCACCGCGGTGGTCACCGTGACCTGGGCGCTCGGGCCGGCGGTGTAGATGGCGCGCGCCGTCCTCACGCGCGACGAGTACCTCGACCGCTGGCAGACGCTGCACGGCGGCTACGACCCGCGCGGCTCGAAGCTCGTCGGCCCGTGGCTCGTCGACGGTGTACGCGCTGGCGCGGCCGTTCGCCCGCGCCGGGGTGCCGCCGGACGTGGTGACGCTGTTCGGCGTCGTGGTCTCGGCGCTGGTCGTGTGGCTGTGCTGGCTCGGCGGCCGCTGGGTGATCCTCGCCGCCGTCGTCGTCGGAGTCTCCGGGCTGCTCGACTCGATCGACGGCGCCGTCGCCGTCCTCACCGACCGCGTCACCCGCTGGGGCGCGGTGCTCGACTCGGTGGTCGACCGGGTGAGCGACGCGCTCTACCTGGTGGCGTTCTGGCTCGTCGGCGCGCCTGCGTGGGTGTGCGTCGTCGCCGGGGTGCTGCTGTTCACGCAGGAGTACGCCCGCGCCCGCGCCACGGCGATCGGCATGGACGACGTCGGCGTCGTGACGATCGGCGAGCGACCGACCCGCGTCATCGTCGTGGCGATGTTCCTGCTCGCCGCGGGCATCTACCCGACCGCGGCGACCACGTGGGCGACCGCAGGCGCGGCCGCCTCGTTGGCGATCGGGCTCGTCGCGCTCGGCCAGCTGCTCGTCGTCGTACGCCGCCGCCTCACCTGAGCTGAGGGCGCTGACGCGGTCGACGGGCATGACACGAACTCCGCTGACTCAGTGTCGAGGCACGGTGATCGCCGGCTAGAACGGTGGTTCGTCGAGGGGTGGTGGCGGGTCGGGGTCCGCGATGTCGGCGGGGTCGTGGAGGAAGGGTCGGGCGGGGATGTGGATGCGTTGGCCCCAGGCGGTGATCCAGTCGCAGGATCCGTCCGGCTTGCTGTTCTCGATGCGGGCGAAGCCGGCGGTCTTGTTCTGGTGGTCGGAGATGCAGATCCCGCCGGTGTTGGCGGTGTCGGACGGTCCGTCGGGGAACGGGGTGGCGTGGTCCATCTGCATCCGGCGCGCGTCGCGGCTGGTGCAGCCGGGTGCGCGGCAGCCGCCGTCGCGCGCCAGGACGTAGGTCCGCAGCGGTGCGGGCAGGTAGGTGAGGGTGCCGTAGTCGAGCAGGTGCCCGTCGACCGGGTCGGTGACCATGCGGCGGAACGCGATGGCGTAGCCGGCGAGCTCGCGTCCGATCTCGGCGGGGACGGGTTGCCCGTCGAGCAGGCAATGCCGGTCGGCCTCGCCGCGCAATGTCTGCAGGTCGATGACGAGCTGCACCTGGGTGGTCGACGGCGTGGGCTGCCAGTCGATGTCACCGGTCTCGGCCGTGGTGCCCAGGATCCGGGCGGCGAGCGCGTCGGCACGGCACGCCCCGATGAGGACGCCGTCGGCGTCGTCGATGGCGGACAGGACGACGTCGCGGTCGCTGGACGCCCACACCGCACGCTCGGCATCGTCACCCGCCGCTTCGGCGGCCTCACGGACCTCGTCCGCTGCTGTGCGTCGCTGCGCTCGGAGGGCGTGGGCGTCGGTGTCGAGGGTGGCCTTGATCGCGGTGATGGTCGGGGTGTCGTGGACCATGCCGAGGTAGGACATGCCGTCCTCGAGCTCACGGGTCCACACCGAGCGCTGCTCACGCGCCCGCCGGTAGCGCGACGCCGCATCCGGGTCGAAGTCCGCGATCGCCTTCGCGACCTGGTTCCCGAACTGCTTCGGGGTCATCCGCTTCGCCTTGGGCAGCGTCACCCGCTCCACCGCCGCCAGCGCATCACGGTCGGTGCAGGTGCGGGTCCGCTCGACCAGCTCCCGGCAGTGCCCCTCGCTGATCTCACCGGACGCCAGCGCAGCGAGGAAGGTCGGAAACGTCGCGGTGAGCACTCGCGCTCGCTCGATCGCCATGCCCGCGGAGTACTGCGAGGAGCGCGTCGCGATCGCGAGCTCCTTCTCGACGCGGATCTCCGCGGCCACCTCGACCGAGGACTCCACACCCGCCAGCGCGACCCTCGCCCGAGCCTTCAAGGACGCGGCGTAGGCGTCGACCCGCTCGGCGGCCTTGAGGTAGTCGAGCACCGCCGCCTTCGACGACAGGCCCATCGGATCGATCGACTCGAGCAGCAGCAGATCAGCCGCCGACGGAGCGGACGCTCAGGTGCTCGAGGAGATCGTCATCGGTCAACGGCTCGACCTCGTCGACCGGAGCATCCGACTCCCACCGCTCCAGCAGCGCCGAGTCGTACCGCGCCATCGCTGCGCCGTAGGCGATCTCCTCCGCCGACGGGAACGGCGGCAGGCCGCTCCCGTGGTCGGGCTCGAAGGCCGGTGCCGAGGTCATGCGACGACAGTACGGACCACCTCCGACAGTGCGACGAGTCCGCGCGAGAACCCAGGGACACCACGGGTTATCGGGCTCCGGCAGTCTCCGCCGATGCGCGTCAGGCGAGCTCGCGCGTCATCCGGATCTCGTCCGGTCGGCCGGGGAGGCTGAGCGTCTCCCGTCCGCCGTCGGGCGCCCAGCCGTGGCGTCGGTAGAACTGCAGCGCGCGCGGGTTGTCCGCCAGCAGCCACAGTCGTGCCGACGTCCAGCCGTCGCTCCGCAGGGCCGCAAGGGCAGCGACCATGAGCTCGTCGGCGATGCCGGTGCCCCAGCGGTCCGGATGCACGTAGAAGGCGTCGAGCTCGCCCACGGTGCCGGGCACGGCCAGCGCGGTCACCGCGTAGGCCGCCTCGCGGTCGACGATGCGGTAGGGGCTCAGACTGGCGAAACCGACGACGGCTTCGGAGTCCTCGACGACGACAGTGCGCGTGAAGCGGTCGTGCGCGTCCAGGAACGTCGACCATCGCGCCGTGTCGGAGTCGACGGACATCGCGTCGAGGTGCTCATCGCCGACGAGGCCGCGATAGGCGCTCCGCCACCCGAGGATACGGATCTCCGCGATCGCACGTGCGTCCGCGACCCGGGCGGCACGTGTCGTCATGGCGGGCTCACGGCGTCAGGCGCGGCCGACGAGGTTGGCGACGATCTCGGCGGACATGCCCACCAGCGGCAGGCCGCCGCCGGGGTGCGACGAGCCGCCGACGAGGAACAGCCCGGGCATCGGCGAGGCGTTCGCCGGGCGCAGGAACGCGGCGCGCGGCGCCGTTGCTCGACGTGCCGTAGATCGAGCCGCCGGGCGCGCGGGTGCTCGTGCTCGAGGTCGGCCGGCGTGCGGATCTCGCGTCCACAGCAGGCGGTCGCGCACGTCGTACCCGCGCGACGGCCATCACGGCGAGCACGCGGTCGCGGTAGCGACTCGCGCGAGGCCGGGCGCGGTCCAGTCGACCGTGCCGCGCTCGCCGGTGGTCCGTGGCGCGGCGCGTTGACGAGGACGAACCACGACTCGTGGTCGGCGTCGGGGCGCATCGCGTCGTCGTCGGGCGCGCAGACGTAGACCGTCGGGTCGTCGACCGGCTTGCGGGTCGCGGCCGAAGATCGCGTCGAACTCCGCGTCGTAGTCGGCGGGGAACCACACGTTGTGGTGCAGCAGGCCCGGCGTACGACCGCGCACGGCGAGCAGCAGCACGAAGCCGGACAGCGACGGCGTCGCGCTGCGCAGGCGCTTGAGCGGCTCGGCGCGCGCGCGGGTCGCGCAGCAGGTCGCGGTAGAGGTGCGTGGCGTCGGCGTTGGCGACCACGACGTCGGCGTCGAGGCGCCTCGCCGTCGGCGAGGCGCACGCCGGTGACGCGCGCGGCAGTCGGTGAGCACCTCCTCGACGTCGCTCGAGCATCCGGTAGGTCACGCCGCGCTCGAGCGTGCGCGCGTGCAGGGCGTCGGCGAGCCGGCGGACGCCGCCGGCCACGTGGTAGGCGCCGAAGGTCTGCTCGACGTACGGCACGGTGGCCAGCGCGGCCGGCGCCTTGCGCGGGTCGGAGCCGGTGTACGTCGCGTAGCGGTCGACGAGCATGCGCAGCCGCGGGTCGTGCAGGTACTGCTTCGCGAGCCCGCGCAGGCTGCGTGAACGGCGCGACCGTGCGCACGTCGGCGAGGTTGCGCGCCAAGGGCATCAGGTCGCGCGCACCGGTGAGCGGCGACTCGAGGAACGGGCCGGCGCGTCACCTGCCAGATGTCCGCGGCCCGGCGCATGAACGCGCGCCAGTCGTCCTCGGCCGTGCCGCCGAGCGCCTCGCCGAGCGCCGCGGCGCACACGCCCGGGTCGACGCCGGGCATCTCGACGCGCGACGCCGTCGGGGAAGCGGTAGCCGAAGGCGGGCTCGAGGTCGACGAGCTCGACCGCGTCCTCGAGCGGGCCGCCGGTCTTGTTGAACAGGTCGCGGTAGACCGCGGGGATCGTGAGCAGCGACGGGCCGGTGTCGAAGACGAAGCCGTCGCGCTCGAAGCGTGCCGAGCTTGCCGCCGTACGTCGCGGACTGCTCGACGACGGTCACCTCGTGGCGCTTGACCGCGAGCCGCGCGGCGACGGCCATGCCGCCCATGCCCGCGCCGATCACCACCACCCGTGCCACGCCACGACCCTAGGCCGTGCGCCTCACGGCCGTGACCGCCGGGCTGCGGTGCCGAGCGTAGGCAGTCGGGGAGGGCGCGGCCGCGCCAGGTGAGGGTGCCGGCGTCGTGGCGGCGCCACGACTCGGCCGACCAGCGCGCCGAACAGCGGCGACCGAGACCGGGTGGGCGACGGCGTCGACCGGGCGGCCTGCCGGTACGCCGGGCCACGAGCACCCGGCCGGCGACGCCGGCGGCGTAGCCGAGGGCGCCCAGCGAGCGCGCGCGGCGCGACGGCCCGGCGACGGCGGCGACCGGCGGGACGACGTAGAGCAGCGCGAGCAGCCCGACGACGGCGGCGGCACCGGGTCGGGAACCGAACGCCGACCAGAGCGACTTCGTGTAGCCCTCGACGAGCGCGCCCGCGTCGTCGTACATGCGACAGGTCGCGACCTCGGTGCCGTCGGCCACCACGCCGCGCCCGCCGGATGCGCTTGAGCGCGCGCAGCAGGGCGACGTCGTCGAGCACCTCGCCGCGCACCGCCTCGTACACCGCCGCACCGCTCGTAGGCGCCGGCGTCGATCGCGAGCAGCTGGCCGTTGGCCGCGACGAGCGACTCGCGCGGCGAGGACTCGGCGAGGCCGAGCGGCAGCAGCGTGGCCCACGACCACTGCAGCAGCGGCTGCACGAGCCGGGGGAGCGCGCCGTCGGCGAGCTGGCGCGGGTAGGGGCACACGAGGTCGAGGCCGGTCGATGCGCAGCAGCTGCACGGTGGCCGCGACCCCGTGCGGCGCGACGACGACGTCGGCGTCGACGAAGACGAGCACCGAGCCGGTCGCCGAGCTGCGCGAGGCGGTGGCAGGCCCACGTCTTGCCGAGCCAGCCGTCGGGCAGCGGCGTCGCCGCCGCCGTCGACCACCTGCACGCGCGGGTCGCCGCCAGCGGCACGGCGTACGACGTCGGCGGTGCCGTCGGTCGAGCCGTCGTCGAGCACGAGCGATCTCGAGGTCGCGCAGACCCTCGGACGCCAGCACCGCGTCGCAGGCACGGGCCGATGCGCGCCGCCTCGTCGCGCGCCGGGCACGAGGACGCTGACGCGCTCCGCGACCGCGGGCGGGTGCGTCGGACGGCGTACGCAGGAGGCGAAGGTTGTACGCCGTGTGCGCGGTCGCGAGGCAGGCACCGGCAGCGCCGACGGCGACGAGCGCCTCGGTCGCCGCGGGTCAGTCGCGACCGGTCCACAGCGGTAGGCGTACGGGATCGCGACGAGGCCCATGACGATGCCGCCCCAGATGGCGACGCCGGGGCGGTCGACGAAGAACGCGTTGAGCAGCACCGAGGAGACGTAGGTCCACAGGTACAGCAGCGCGGGCACGCCGTCGCCCTCGGCGCCGTCGTTGCGGCGGCGCGGCAGGCGGTCGAGCAGCAGCATGAGGACGAAGCGAGACCAGCAGCCAGCCGACGAAGTTCTGCAGCGGGATGCCGTCGATGCCGAGCAGCACCGGCGCGTTCTGGAAGCTCCAGGTCCAGTGGCCCTCGGCGACCATCTGCGGGTCGAGGAACAGGTCCCACGACGCCAGCGCGACCGCGCCGACGACCACGGCGGTGGCCAGCGGCCCGCGCACCAGGCGCCGCGCGGCCAGCAGCGCGGGATAGCTCATCATCGCCCAGGCCAGCGGGATGATCACGGGCACGCCGAGCGACCATCGGGCCGAGGCGGTCGGTGTAGGCGTAGTCGCCGAACGGCAGGCCGGTGCGCGTGCCGACGACCTCGGCGAGGAAGCCGATGCCGGCGCTGATCACGAACCAGCCGAGCGCCCAGAGCGCGCCGCGCACGATGCAGGGCGTGGCTCGCGCTGGCGAGGAAGAACAGCACCACCGTGACGACGGTGAGCGTGTCGCGCGTGGAGCCCGAGGTGAGCGGCCAGGCGATCTGCGCCCCGATCGTGATGCAGCGCGAGCAGCCACGGCACGGCGCGCAGGAACCCGCCGGGTCCGCCTCGCCGGCGGTCGGCGTGGGGGCCGGAGTAGACGCGCACGCTCATGTCGGCACCGACCCTACGTGGTCGGCCCCGGGGTTCCGGCCACGACCCGCTCGCCGACCGGGGTCGCTGACGCTGCGCCCGGCGACGTCAGGAGGCGACGGGGTGGCCGTCGTGGGTGCCTCGGGCGTCGACGAGCGCGAAGCGGGCGAAGAGCTCCTCGGCGTACCACTCCGACCTCGTGCGTGCGCCGCATCACCTCGGTGTGCGGCGAGCGCCGGTGCGCGAACTCGGTGAGCGCGGCGTTGGAGCCCCAGACGCTGAACGTGCCCTGCAGCCCCACCGGCGCCTCGCCGATGCCGATGGCGAGCCGCAGCCCGTCGACGGCGCGCAGGTCGCCCGACACCGGCGGCACGGCCGACCAGAAGCGGCGCCACTGCGCGGTCTTGATGCGGGCGCGCGTCACGGCGGCGACCGGGCCGTCCCAGCGGTGCGGGCGCGGGTCGCCGAACGGCGTGCGCCCGGCCCACTCGCCGCGCGACACCAGCGGCCGCATGAGGAACCGGCTCTCCTCGTGCGCGAGGGACGTGCCAGCCGCGGTACGCCGCCGACTCCTCGAAGCGCGCCGGCCCGTCCTCGTCGCGCCAGCAGATCAGCACGCCCCAGTGGTGCGGGTCGGCGTCGCGCGGTGTGAAGGTCCGGCCCGAGCCGGTGCCGAGCATCTTCGCGAACGTCGCGCCGGGGATCCGGCGTACGGCGCCGCGGTCGAGACCCATGCGGCCGAGCGCCCGGGGGACCGCGGAGGTCGGCACGCCGAACAGGTGCAGGCTCACGACCGCCGGGATCGGCTCGGACGCACCGGGGCGCGCGTCGACGTCGTAGCGGGGCTCGGGCACGCGTCCATCCTGTCCTGCGCGCCGCCGCACCGCGCGCACGACCCGTCGGTGGAGCGGGGAAGGCGCCGCGCCGTCAGGCGTAGCGCAGGAGCAGGTACGGGATGCAGATCGCGATCGACATCACGGCGGTGGGTACGCCGTACCGCAGCCACTGCACGAACGAGATGTGCAGCCCGTTGCGCGCCGCGATGCCGACGATGACGACGTTGGCGCTCGCTCCGACCAGGGTGGCGTTGCCGCCGAGGTCGGCGCCCAGGGCCAGCGCCCACCACAGGGCGCCGTCCTGCCCGAGCGCGGGGTTGTCGGCGATCAGCGAGTCCGACGACCGGGGTCATGGCGGTGACGTACGGGATGTTGTCGACGACCGCGGAGATCACCGCGGAGCCGACGAGCACCACCATCAGGGTCGGCACGACCGCGCCGCCGGTCGCGTCGGCGATGCTGTCGGCGAGCAGCCTCCAGCGCGCCGACGTGGACCAGCGCCCCGACCAGGACGAACAGGCCCATGAAGAAGAGCAGGGTCTCCCACTCGACGTCGCCGAGCAGGTCCGCGGCCGCAGCGGCGACAGCAGGATCAGCACCCCGGCACCGACGAGCGCCACCACGGACGGCGCGACGCCGGTCTGCCGCTGCAGCAGGAATCCGAGCACGATCGCCGCGAGCACGACGCCGCTGCGGCGCAGGAGCCGCGGGTCGGTGATGGCCTCCCGCTCGTCGAGCGCCAGGAGCGCCTCGGCGCTCGCTCGGGGTCGCCGACAGGGCGTCGACCGGAACAGGCACCGCGCCAGCAGCAGGAACGCGGCCAGGATCACCAGGACGATCGGGAGCATGTGCACCAGGAAGTCGGTGAACGACAGGTCCGGCCCGGCTGGCGATGATGATGTTGGGCGGGTCGCCCACCAGGGTGGCGGCGCCGCCGATGTTCGACGCCAGCGCCTCCGCGAGCAGGAACGGGATCGGCTGCAGCCCCAGCCGGTCGCACACGAGCAGCGTGACGGGAGCGACCAGCAGCACCGTGGTCACGTTGTCGAGCAGGGCCGACGCGCCCGCGGTCACGAGGACCAGCAGCACCAGCACCCGGTAGGGCCGGCCGCGCGGCGAGCTTCGCCGACCGGATCGCGAGGTACTCGAACACCCCGGTGCGCCGGATGACGCCGACGACGAGCATCATGCCCAGCAGCAGGAAGATGACGTCCCAGTCGATGCCGGTCTCGCGGGAGTAGAACGCCTCCTCGGAGTCGACGATGCCGAAGCCCGAGGACGAGCGCCGCCCCGCCGAGCGCCGCGGCGACGCGGTGGATCCGCTCGGTCGCGACCAGGACGTAGACGCCGACGAAGATCGCCGACGGCGACCCAGGCGACCGGCGTCATGCGAGCAGCGCTCGACCAGGCCGGTTCACCGTCACCACTCCGACGAACGAGCCGTCGTCGACGACCGCGACGAGCGGCACACGGGCGGCGGACATGACCGCGGCGATCTCCACCATCGTCGCGTCGCCGTCGACGACGTGGTCCGGCTCGCCGTCGGTGGCGGTCGAGCGCGGTCACGAGGTCGCCGACCGTGCTTGCGCGTCGAGCCGTCGGGCGAGCTCGTCCGCGGACGCCTCGTCCCACACCCGGCGCCAGCGACGGGTCGTCGAGCACGTACCGCGGGAGCGCCACCGCGCAGCACCTGCGACGCCGGGACCACCACGAGCGGACCCCCCATGTCGACCACGAGGCCAGGGAGCCCGGCCGTGATCAGGACACGGAGAGCCTGGGTCGCCGGGTCCGCGCGGTCGACCACCGGAGCCACCTGGGCGAGGTCGCGTGCGCGCATGGCCGACAGTGTGCCGGATGCAGGCGGCCGCGCTGCCGGACCTGCGCCCGAGGCCGGCGTACGCCGTGGGTCAGAGGGGATCGACGAGGTAGCGCCGGACGACGGGGGTGAGGATCTCGGCGAGCGCCGCGCCGTCGAGCGAGGCGAGCGGCTCGATCCCGATCACGAAGCGCGCCATGACGAGGCCGGCGACCTGCGAGGCCAGCAGCGAGGCGCGCAGCTCGGGCTGGTCGCTGCCCAGCCCGGAGATCAGCGGCATGAGCATCCGCTCGGTGAGCAGGTCGCGCGCGAGCGGCGCCACCTCGGGCTCGGAGGCCGTCGCCCTGATGAGCCCGGTGGTGAGGCGCCGGTAGTCGGGGGAGTCCATGAGCGCGCCGAGCATCGCGGCCAGCGCGCGGGGCGGGTCGGCGGAGGCGAGGATCCCGGGCAGCACGGTGGCGAGCTCGACCGGTGGCTCGACCACGGCGAGGAAGAGCCGCTGCTTCGAGCCGAAGTGGTGGCCGACCATCTTCGGGTCGACGCCGGCCTCGGCGGCGATGCCGCGCACGGTGGTGCGGTCGTAGCCGAGCTCGGCGAACTGCCGGCGCGCGGCGACGAGCAGGGCGTCGCGCGTGCTGCCGGCGGAGTCGCCCTTCGGGCGCCCCGGGCGCCGGGCGGGCGTCGTCCGGGAGCTCGTCACCACCGCATCCTCCCTCAGCCTCGCGGGCGCGGCCGGTGCTTGCGCGGACCGCCATGCCGCCCTAGATTATTCCACAAACGTGGAATAAGGAGGAGCCATGGCGAGCACGACGAGCCCGACGGTGATCACGGACGCACGACGTCGTCGGCTGGTGCTGATCACCGTGGCGATCGCGCTGATGATGGTGGTCTCGGCGGTGAGCGGCCTGAACGTCGCGCTGCCCGAGCTTCGCGATCGAGACCGGCGCCACGCAGACCGCAGATGCAGTGGGTCATCGACGCCTACACGGTGGTCTTCGCCGGGCTGCTGCTGTTCGCCGGTGCCGTCGGCGACCGCTACGGCCGCAAGGGGACGCTGCTCGCCGGCCTCGCCGTCTTCGGCCTCGGTGCCGCGGCCGCCGCACTGGCCGGCGATCCGACGGTGGTCATCGTGTGCCGCGCGGTCATGGGTGTCGGTGCGGCGTTCACCATGCCGACGACGCTGTCGATCATCACGACCTCGTTCCCGCCGGAGGAGCGCGGCAAGGCGGTCGGGCTGTGGGTGGGGCTGGCCGGCGGCGGCGCCGTGCTCGGCCTGTTCGTCTCCGGCCTGCTGCTCACGTGGTTCGGCTGGAACAGCTTCTTCGTCCTCAACGTGCTGCTCGCCCTCGTCGCGATGGTCGGCACGATCGCGTTCGTCCCGACGAGCGTCGACGAGCACCCGCCCGTGCTCGACTGGCTCGCGGCCGCGCTCTCGCTGGTGGCGGTGTCCGGCCTCGTGTTCGGCATCATCGAGGGACCGGTCTCGGGCTGGAGCGACCCGCGTCGTCGTCGGCGCGCTGGTCGTCGGCGCGGTGGCGCTCGTGCTGTTCGTCGTACGCGAGCTGCGGTCGTCCGCGCCGCTGCTCGACCCGCGGCTGTTCCGGCTGCGCGGGTTCGGCGTCGGGCTCCCTCTCGCTGACGGTGCAGTTCTTCGCGGCGTTCGGGTTCTTCTTCCTGCTCATGCAGTACCTGCAGTTCGTCAACGGCGTTCACCGCGCTCGGCGCGGCCGGCGCGCTGCTTCCCCTGCCGTTCGTGATGATCCCGCTCGCCCGGCAGGCGCCCGCACATCGCGCGACCGCTTCGGCTTCCGCCGGGTCGGCGCGGCGGGCCTGGTCTCCATGGCGGTCGGCTTCCTCGTCATCTCGACGCTCGAGGTCGAGCTGTCCTACCCGCGGCTGCTCGTCGGGCTGGTGTTCTTCGCCATCGGCATGGCGCTGGCCGGAGCCCCGGCGACGACGGCGATCGTGCGCTCGCTGCCCGCGGCCAAGCAGGGCGTGGCGTCCGCGGTCAACGACACCTCGCGCGAGCTCGGCAGCGCGCTCGGCATCGCGGTGCTGGGGTCGGTGCTCAACCAGGGCTACCGCGACGGCGTCGCGTCGGTGGCCGCGGCGCTGCCCCCGCAGCTGAACGAGGCGGTGCTGTCGTCGATCGCGTTCGTGGCCCGCGTGCCGGCGGGCGATCCGCGCGCGGCCGCGGTGGTCGACGCGGCGAAGCAGGCGTTCGTCGACGGCGTGAGCAACGCCGTCATCGTCGCGGCCGGCGTCCTCGTGGTCGCGGCCGTGGTCGTGGCGCTGCGCGGCCCCGGCCCGCACCACGAGGCCGAGGAGAACGTCGACGGCGTGCTCTGAGGCGTCCGTCGCTCCGCTTTTCGTGCGCGCGCCCGAGGTGCGCGGTCGAGCTGTTTGGCACTGGCGCCTGTGTGGCGCATGCTGAACCCTCCACTACCGAGGGGGCCGGCGATGGAGCGTACGGAGACCGGGGTGCCGGGCACGGCCGCCGACGGCCTGCTCGCACTCACCAGCGCGCTGTCGGCCGCGGCGGAGCCCGGCGACATCCTCGACGCCATGACTGCGTGGTGCCCGGTGCTGCTGGGCGCCGACCTGGTCAACATCTCGCTTCTCGACGCGGACCGGCGGACGCTGCGCCTCGTGTCGTCGGTCAACACGCCCTCTCCGGTGGCGGAGGAGTTCGCGGCGTACTCCGTCGACGCACCGCTGCCCAGCCGCGACGCGCTGTTCTCGGGCGAGCCGGTGGTGCTGCGATCCCTCGCGGACCGCGACGCGGCCTACCCCGAGCTCGCGGGCGTGGTCGTGGAGCAGGAGAGCTTCTGCGTGGTGCCCCTGCAGATCCGCGGCGAAGGCGTCGGCGTGCTGGGGCTGGGGTGGGACGACGCGCGCCAGATGGACGACGAGGTGGTGGCGCTCGCGCGCGCCGTCGGCGAGCTGTGCGCTGCCGCGCTGCACCGCGCGCTGGCCGCACGCGACGAGGTCGATGCACGGCTGCGCGCCGAGGCGCTGCTCGTGCGCCTGGGCGCGTTGCAGCGGGTGGCGGCGGAGCTCTCCTACGCGACCGACGTCGAGGCCGCCGCGCGCATCGTGCTCGCCAGCGCGATGGAGACCCTCGGCGCCGAGGCCGCGACCTTCCACCTGCTCGACGACGACGCACGCGTCGCGACGATGGTCGCGAGCCTGGGGATCGACGACAGCCGCATCTCCGAGCAGCGCACGTGGCGGGTGAGCGGGTCGCTGCTGGCGCAGGAGCTGCTGCGCACCGGCCTGCCGGTGCTGCTGCCCGACCGCGACGCCCAGCACGAGCGGTTCCCCGACCTCGACGACAGCGGCGTGAGGCAGCAGGCCTGGGCCAACGTGCTGCTGACCTCGGGCAGTCGCGTGCACGGCCTGGTGTCGTTCGGCTGGGCCGACCCGCGCGACTTCGACGTCGCCGACGTCGCGCTGCTGCAGGCGCTCGCCGACCACCTCGCCGCCGCGGTCGAGCGCGCGCGCCTCACCGCCGCCAACACCGAGCTGCTCTCCGAGCGCACCCGCGTGGCCGAGACGCTGCAGCGCTCGCTGCTGCCCGCGCCGCTGCCGGAGTGGCCCGGGGTCGTCATGGCCGCCGGCTACGAGCCGGCCGACGTCGGCACCGAGGTGTGCGGCGACTTCTACGACGTCTTCGTCGCGACCGACGGTTCGCTCATCGTCGTCATCGGCGACGTCGCCGGACGCGGCGTGGAGGCTGCGGGTCTCACCGGGATGGCCCGGCACACCCTGCGCGCGCTGGCCAGCGACATGTCGCCGGAGGAGGCGCTGCTGCGCCTCAACACGCAGCTCGTCGACCGCTCGCGCAGCGGCGACCAGCGGCTGCTCACCGCGGCGATCGTCCGGCTCTTCCAGGAGGACCGGGCGGGCCTGCGCCGAGATCGCGATCGCCGGGCACTGCATGCCGGTGCTGCTCGCCGGACGTCGGGCCCGCCACGTCGGGACGCCGGGGATGCTGCTCGGCGCGACCGCCGACCCGGTGATCGGCGTGGCCACGGTGAACCTCGACCCCGACGACGTCCTGGTGCTGCACACCGACGGGGTGCTCGAGGCGCGGCGGCACGGCGTGGAGTTCGGCGAGGACCGTCTCCTGCGGCTGCTCTCGGCACTGGCCGACCCGGAGCCGGCGGCCGTGGTCGACAACGTGCTGAGCTCGGTCGGCTGGTTCCGTACGACGGCGCCCGACGACGTCGCCGTGGTCGCCCTGCGCGTCACGGACTGACCGGCGCCGCGACGTCGACGAACCCGTCGATGCGTGATCACGACGACCTCTAGGTCGTCCACGTCACGCGTCGACGGTCAGGCGGGCTGCTCGCCGACCTCGGCGGCCTCGCCCGCGGTGATGCGCAGCAGCTCGTCGTAGGTCGTCGGGAACACGTAGTGCGGGTGGCCGCCCGCGGCCCAGACGGCGGGGTAGCGCGCGAGCTCGACGTCGACCACGGTGCGCAGCGGGCGCGGGTGGCCGACCGGGGCGACGCCGCCGATGGGCTGGCCGGTCGCGGCACGGACGAAGTCGGCGTCGGCGCGCTTCACGCGCGAGGCGCCCACGAGGTCGCGAGGGCGAGCACGTCGGCGCGGTGCGCGCCGGAGGTCATGACCAGCAGGGGCTCGCCGTCGGCGTCGAAGACCAGCGAGTTGGCGACCGCGCCCACCTCGATGCCGAGCAGCTCGGCGGCGGCGACCGCGGTGGCGGCGCGGTCCGGCAGCTCGCGGACCCGGCCGGCGACACCGAGCGCGGCGAGCACGGTGGCGACGTTCGCGGCGTTCGGGTGCAGCCCGGTGAGGTCGGCGACGCCGCCGAGGGTGCCGTCGGCCCGCACGGTCGCGTGGGGGAGCAGCGCGGGGTCGGACTCCTCGGGCAGCACGTGCTCGGCGGGGGTGCCGGCGCCGGTCGGCGCGTGCGGATCCATGGCGGTGAGCGTACGGCGCGCGGCACCCCTTGACGCGATGTCGGGGGTGGGGGTTACGGTGGGTCCAGTTCGAACAGGTGTTCGATCCGGGTCGATCGGAGGCAGCTCCGGTTCCGGGTCGGGATCTGCTCGGCGCGCACGAGGGGTCGTCCGGTTTCGCGGTCGGTGGCCCGTCGTGCGGAGCGGCCCCGAGGGGTCCGTGCGGCACTCGCGGTCCGCACGGCCTCCTCGGTGGTCGCCCGGCAGCGGCTCGTCGCCGGGCCGTCGGTGCGGGGAAGCACCGCGGTCCCGCGACGAGCCCGCCGCCGGGCTCCGCCGTACGACGCCGTCTTCCCCCGGCGCCGGCACCAGCACCAGCAACCGCACTGCACTGCACCGCACCGTCCCGGGGAAGGAGAGCCGCCCGTGCGCAGCTACGGCGAGGTCATCGACGTCCGCACCGCGCGTCCCTCCGACGGGATCCGGGCGCAGGTCGCGGGCGCCCCGGAGCAGTTCCTCTGGCGCGGCCGGATCTATCTCGTGCGCGACGTGCTCGCCCACTGGGTCGAGCTCGGCGCCTGGTGGGTCGCGCCCGGCCGGTCGCGTCGCGCCGGCAGCGGTCCCGCCCCGCGCCCCGCGCACCGGTGCCGACGGCGACGCGGCGGCACCGCGCTCGGTGGCCGCCGACGTCGGTGCCGTCGAGCGCGAGGTGTGGCGCGTCGAGGCCGCGCCGGGACGCAGCGCGACCCCCGGCGTCTACGACCTCGTCCGCGACGTCCCCGCGGCCCACCCGGGCCACGAGCCCGACGACCCGACCGCCCCCGGGATGCGTCCTGGCGGCCACCGCCCGGACGTCCCGCCGCGCTGGCGGCTCGCCCGCGCCCTCGACTGACCGTCCCGACCCCGACCCGACCCCTCGACCGATCCCTCCCTGCGAGAGGAGCACCCGATGACCACCGCCACGCACGCCGTCCAGCTGCTCATGCCGACCGCCGACCGGCCCGGCGCGACGCCGACGACGGCACCCGTCGCCGAGCCGCGCCCCGCCGTCGTCGATGCCGCCCGGCGCCGGCGCAGAGCCGCGACCTGCTCGCCGGGGCCGCCCGCGAGCTGCTCGCCGCCGGGTCGGCCGACGAGGCCGGGTCGCGCTACGCCCACGCCCACCTCGCCGCGCTGCGGGCCGCGGCCGCCGTCCTCGCCGCGCGCGCTGCCGCCCAGCCGCGGTCCTGCGCGCGGCTCGCGGCTGCGCAGCGCCTGGGTGCTGCTCGCCGAGGTCGCCCCGGAGCTCGGCGAGTGGGCCGGGTTCTTCGCCGCCGGTGCGGCCAAGCGCGCAGCCGCCGAGGCCGGGGTGCGCGGCGTGGTCACCGACCGCGAGGCCGACGACCTCGTCCGGGAGGCCGAGACCTTCCTCGCCCTCGTCGCCCGCACGCTCGGCGTGGTGCACCAGCCGCTGCTCGGCACCACCGGGATCGCGCACGCCTCCTGATCGTCCGTCGCACGCGGCCGCCCGCGCCGTCGCGTCCGGTGGCGTCCGTCGACCCGCACTCCGTCCGTGCACCACCGATCCCCGACAGCAGCCGCCCCGTGCCCTCCGATCCCTTCGTGCACCTGCACGTCGCCTCCGGCTACTCGCTGCGCCACGGCGCGAGCAGCCCGGCGGCGCTCGTGGCGCGCGCGGCCGACCTCGGTCAGGACGCGCTCGCGCTCACCGACCGCGACGGGCTCTACGGCACGGTGCGCTTCGTGCTCGCCTGCCGCGACGCCGGGATCTCGCCGATCCTCGGCCTCGATCTCGCGGTGCACCCCGTCGTGGCCGCGCCACCGGTGGGCGCGGGTCGCGGCGGCGCGGATCCCGGGCCTCGGCTCCCGGGTGCAGCGCACCTCGGCCGGCCGGCTCGGCACGCGGGCCGACCCTCGCCGAGCGCACCGGGGGAGCGCCGCCGGTCCCGGTCCCGGCGCGGCGCACGCCGGCGCGCGGCGGCAGCGAGGTCGACCCGCGGCACCCGCGGGTGGTGCTGCTCGCCCGCGGGCGCACCGGCTGGGCGTCGCTGTGCCGGCTGGTCTCGGCCGCGCACCTCGGCCTGCGGCCCAGCGCTCCCGAGCCGCTCGGGCTCGACCCGCGCGCCCGCGTGCCCGAGGTGCAGCGCGGCTCGCCCGTCACCACCGCTCGAGGTCGTCGCGCGAGCACGCCGACGGCCTCGTGCTGCTGCTCGGCCCGGAGTCCGAGGTCGGACGGGCGCTCGCACGGCGCCGCCCCGACCTCGCCGCGGCGGCCCTGGCGCCGTGGCGCGCGGTCGTTCGGCCGCCGCCTGGCCATCGAGGTGGTGAGCCACCGCGCGCGCGACCGCGCGCTCGCGGTCACCGACCTGTCCGGCGCCCGCACGCGCGGGCTGCCCTACTCCTCGACCGCGGCCGCGCGGATGCTCGGCTTCGCCCGCGAGCACGACCTGCCCGCGGTGCTCGCCAACGCCGTCCGGCACGCCGAGCGCGACCAGGCGCCGGTGGTCGACGTGCTCGACGCGATCCGCCGGCTCGTGCCGCTCGACTCGCGCCACCTCGACCGCGCCAACGGCGAGGGCCACCTCGCCGACGGCGAGCAGATGCGCCGCAGTCGCGCAGCGAGGTCGTGCACCAGTCCGGCGTCGCCTCCGGCGGCACCGGCGAGCGGCGCGAGGTCGACCGGCTCCTCGCCGACACCCGCGCGCTGGCCGACGCGTGCCGGCTCGACCCGGTCGCCGACCTCGGCATCGGCGAGGTGCACGTGCCCGAGCTCGACCTGCTGCTGCCCGCGCGCGTCGCGGGTCGCAGCAGCCTCACCCGCGACCGCGGTCCGGCGGTGCTCGCCGCCGAGGCGCTCGAGGCCGACCGCCATCTGCGGGCGCGGTGCGACGCCGCGCTCGACGGCGTACCTCGACCGCACCCGGCACCGGCCCGGCGACGTGCACGAACGGCTCGACGCCGAGCTCGCCACCATCGCCGCGCTCGGGTTCGCCGGCTACTTCCTCACCGTCGGCGAGGTCGTCGACCTCATCAAGGGGATGTCGGTGCGCGTGGCCGCGCGCGGGTCCGGCGCGGGCAGCCTGGTCAACCACCTGCTCGGCATCTCCGGCGTCGACCCGCTCGCGCACGGCCTGCTCATGGAGCGGTTCCTCTCGCCGCTGCGCCGCGCGCTGCCCGACATCGACGTCGACGTCGAGTCCGCGCGCCGCACCGACGTCTACGCCGCAGGTGCTCGACCGCTTCGGCGGCGAGCGCTGCGCGTGCGTGTCGATGCGCGACACCTACCGCGTGCGGCACGCGGTGCGCGACGTCGGCGCCGCGCTCGGCATGCCGCCCGGCGAGATCGACGCGTTCGCCAAGGCGTTCCCGCACATCCGCGCCCGCGACGCGCGCCAGGCCCTCGAGGAGCTGCCCGAGCTGCGCTCCTCCGGGCTCGGGCGCCTGGCCGCGCGCGGCGAGCTCGACGGCTTCCTCACCCTCGTCGAGGCGCTCGACGGCCTGCCGCGCCACATCGCGCTGCACCCGTGCGGCGTGCTGCTCTCCGACGCCACGCTGCTCGACCGCACGCCGGTGGAGGCCAGCTGGATGGGCTTCCCGATGAGCCAGTTCGACAAGGACGACGTCGAGGAGCTCGGGCTGCTCAAGCTCGACGTCCTCGGCATCCGGATGCAGTCCTCGATGGCGTACGCCCTCACCGAGATCGAGCGGGTCGACGGCGAGGTCGTCGACCTCGACGCGGTGCCGCTCGACGACGACGCGACCTACGCGCTCGTGCGCTCCGCGCACACCCTGGGCTGCTTCCAGATCGAGTCGCCGGGGCAGCGCGAGCTCGTCGGCAAGTTCGCGCCCGAGACCTTCGACGACCTCATCACCGACATCTCGCTGTTCCGCCCCGGGCCGGTGAAGTCCGACATGGTCACGCCGTTCCTGCGCGCGCGGCAGGGCTGGAACGCGCCGGTCTACCTGCACGACGACCTGCGCGCCTCGCTCGAGGAGACCTACGGCGTCGTCGTCTTCCACGAGCAGGTGCTGCGCATCGTCGCGGTGATGACCGGCTGCTCGCTGGCCGAGGCCGACGAGGTGCGCCGCACCCTCGGCTCGCCGGAGGGGCAGCAGGAGGTCCGCGCGTGGTTCTACCCCGCGGCCCGCGCGCTCGGGCACGACCTGACCACCATCGAGAAGGTGTGGGAGGTGCTGCGCGCGTTCGCCTCGTTCGGCTTCTGCAAGGCGCACGCCGCCGCCTTCGCGCTGCCGACCTACCACTCGGCCTGGCTCAAGGCGCACCACCCGGCGGCGTTCCTCGCCGGCGTGCTCACCCACGACCCCGGCATGTACCCCAAGCGGCTGATCCTCGACGACGCGCGCAACCTCGGCATCGCGATCCTCGGGCTCGACGTCAACACCTCCGAGGGCACCTACCGCGTCGAGCGCGTCTCGCCCTACGACGAGCCGCCGCCGGAGATCCTCGGCGAGCGTCCGCGCCGCCCGGATCCTGTGCCGGGTCTGCCCGACGGCTCGGCGTACGGCATCCGGCTCTCGCTCGCCGACGTCAAGGGGATCAGCGCCGCGGAGGTCGAGCGGATCGTGGCCGGGCGGCCCGTACGGCTCGCTGTCGGACTTCTGGCACCGCGCGCAGGTCGCGCGCCCGGTGGTCGAGCGGCTCGTCGTGGCGGGCGGGTTCGACGCGCTCTACGGCATCGGGCTCTCGAGCCCGGTGCGCCGCCGCGGCCGGGTGACGCGGCGCGACCTGCTGCTGCAGGTGGCCGACCTCGACCGGCACAGCCGGGCCACCGCGCGGGCGGCGCGCGCCTCCGCCCCGCGCGGCCGTGCCCTCGCGCGCAGCCTCGGCCCCACGGCGAGCGCGGCGACGGGCGACGTGGTGGCCGCGGCCAGGCGGCAGGCGATGTCACCGGCCGCCGCGACCGCCGCCGCCGACCTCGACACGCAGCTCACCCTCGACCTCGGCGACGCCCCGGGGGAGGTCGCGGCCAGCGGGCTGCCGGAGATGACCGACGCCGAGCGGGTGCGCGCCGAGCTCGAGGTGCTCGGGCTCGACGCGAGCCGGCACGTCGTCGACTTCTACACCCCGATGCTCGAGGCGCTCGGCGTCACGCGCTCGCGCGACCTGCTGCACCGGCGCAACCAGTCCGAGGTGCTCGTGGCCGGGGTCAAGGTCGCCACCCAGACCCCGCCGGTGCGCTCCGGCCGCCGCGTCGTGTTCCTCACCCTCGACGACTCCACCGGGCCGGTCGACGCGACGTTCTTCGAGGACGTCCAGGGCCCGTACGCCGCCACCGTGTTCGGCTCGTGGCTGCTGCTGGTGCGCGGCGTGATCCGCCGCACCGGCCCGCGCGGCATCTCGATCCGGGCGACCGGGGCGTGGGAGCTCGGGGCCGTGCACGACGTGTGGCGCCGGGGCGGCGGCGCGGCCGTGGCCGCGCTGCTCGAGGCCGAGTCCGGCACGCACGCCGACGGCGACGAGTCGGCCGTCGTCGGCCGGGCCGAGAGCCGGTCGTCGCGCCCGGTGATGAGCCCGCCGCCCGCCGCGGCGGCACCCGGGGGTTACGCCGCCGCGCACCTCGAGGGTGGCGGCGGTCCGGGCTCCGGCGCGGGTGGGATGGGACAGCGCGGGTCCGACCTCGGGCACGAGGAGCGGGTGCGCCGGGTGCTCGTGCACGCGAGCGGGTTCCGCCAGTCGCCGTACGCCGACATCAAGCCCCAGGGCGTCGACGCCGCCGACACCCGCGCGCAGGCCGGCCAGGAGACCCGCAAGCAGCACGAGCAGGAGGCCCAGAAGGAGAAGAAGGACCCGCCCAGCAAGCTCTGGCACTGCGAGTCCGGCGGAGTTCGGGGTGTGGCGCTGATGGGCCGGCACCGAGCAGATGGAGCGGCGATGAGCCGCAGCCAGATCCGCCGTGGCGCGCGGATGACGCAGGCGGACGTCTCGGCTGCGCCGAGCGGGGTTCCGGGCGAGCAGCGGCGCGACGACGACGGCTGCCCGGTGCTGCACGTCGACATGGACGCGTTCTACGCCTCGTGCGAGCTGCGCACCCGCCCCGACCTGGTCGGCAAGCCGGTCATCATCGGCGGCGACGGCTCGCGCGGCGTCGTCACCACGGCGACCTACGAGGCCCGCGCCTACGGCATCCACTCGGCGATGCCGATGTCGCGCGCGAAGCGGCTGTGCCCGAACGTGATCATCCTGCCGCCGAACTTCACCCTCTACAGCGAGGTCTCGGCCGGGGTGATGGCGATCTTCCGCGACATCACCCCGCTCGTGGAGCCGCTCAGCCTCGACGAGGCGTTCCTCGACGTCGCCGGGGCGATCCGCCGGCTCGGCCCGCCCGCGGTGATCGCCGAGGCGATCCGCTCGCGGGTGCACGACGAGCAGGGCATCACGTGCAGCGTCGGCGTCGCCTCGACGAAGTTCGTCGCCAAGCTGGCCTCGACCCGGGCCAAGCCCGACGGCCTGCTCGTCGTGCCCAGCGACCGGGTCATCTCCTTCCTGCACCCGCTGCCCGTCGGCGCGCTGTGGGGAGTGGGGGAGAAGACCGAGGAGTCGCTGACCCGGCTCGGGCTGCGCACGGTCGGCGACGTCGCCAACACCCCGCTCGACACCCTCGTGCGCGCGCTCGGCCCGGCGCTCGGCGAGCACCTGGCCGCGCTGTCGTGGGGCCGCGACCCGCGCAGCGTGGAGGCGCCCGAGGCCGAGAAGAGCATCGGCAACGAGGAGACCTTCCCGCGCGACGTCGACGACCCCGAGGTGATCCGGCGCGAGCTGCTGCGCCTGTCGGAGAAGGTCGCCGCCCGGCTGCGCCAGCAGGGGTACGCCGGTCGCACGGTCGTGCTCAAGGTGCGCTTCGCCGACTTCACGCACCATCACCCGCTCGCGCACCCTGACGCTCGCACACCGACGTCGGCCGCGACATCTACCGCACCGTCCGCGAGCTCTACGAGGCGCTCGGGCCTGCAGCGCGCCCGGCTGCGCCTGGTCGGCGTCCGGGTCGAGGGGCTGCTCGAGGCCGAGCTCGCCCCGCGCCAGATGCTGCTCGACGAGCCCGAGCTCGGCTGGCGCGAGGCCGAGCAGGCCGTCGACCGCGCCAGCGCCCGGTTCGGCCGCGGGTCGGTGCGCCCGGCCCGGCTGATCGGCACGGGCGAGGACGACGGCTGGGGAGGCGCCCCGGTCGCTCCTCGGCCCGGCCGCTGACCCCCTCCGCGGCCCCGGCGCAGGGGTCCGCGCCGGTCCGGACCGACCCCGGACGCGGCTCGGGACGGAACTCCGGGGGCGTCCGTTCGTCGTCCCAGGTGCACCCGTCCTCGCCGTTCTCGTTCAGTCCGGGCCCCGTCCGGCCGATCAGAACGAGGACAGCCCCGTGCACGCGGGGACGACATCGTGACGCGACATTGGCCGCTCTGGGTTTCCACATCGCCGAATCGCTGCCTATCCTCGTGTCAACGCGAGACACTGACGTCAGAGATCGAGCCACCGAGGAGGAGCCGTGCCGCTCTCCGAGCACGAGCAGCGACTGCTCGAGCAGATGGAGCGGGCCCTCTACGCCGAGGACCCGAAGTTCGCCTCGAGCCTGCGCTCGGCCGGCCCGCGACCGGGCAACCGGCGCAAGGCCGCCATCGGCGTCCTCACCGCTGCTCGTCGGCATCGGCCTGCTCATCGCCGGCCCCGTGACCTCGATCGTCGCGCTCGGCGTCGTCGGCTTCGTCGTCATGCTCGTCGGCACGATGCTGGTCATCTCGACGATGCGCGCCGAGCCCGCCGAGGCCGCCACGGCGGCCGCGCCCGGCACGCCGGCCCCGAAGCCGGCGAAGGCCCAGAAGCAGGGCGGCTTCATGGATCACGTCGAGGAGCGCTTCCGCAAGCGTCGCGAGGGCGACGACGTCCTAGAGCCAGACCCCGCACCACCGACGAGCCCCGTCCGGCCCCGCGCCGACGGGGCTCTCGCACGTCCGGGGGCGGGTCGGTCGGGTCCAGGAGTCCGACCGGCGCGCGGCTCAGGGAGCCGTGCGTCGCAGCGACGACGGGGAGGAACACCGCCCGGAGCCGCGCCTTCCACTCGGCCCGGCGCCAGCAGCGCCGCCGCGCACCGCCTGCACGTCGTCGGCCACGCCGTCCGCCGTCGGGCGGGGTCGGGGCGTAGCGCACCTGCTCGGTGGCCCGGGCCAGCCGGGTGGTGGCGTCGGCGGCCTCGCCCATGAGCGACTGACGCCGGATGACGGCGTCGGCCGCCTGCCGCGGGGTGTGGGCGTCCGACCACGGGACGCCGAGGTCGCGGGCGGAGTCGCGCAGCTCGCTCCAGGCGTCCTCGATGCTCGCGGTCGACGCCAGGCGACGCCGGCGGCGCAGCAGGCGCCAGGCGGCGGGGACGAGCAGCGCGACGACGCCGACGAGGAGCAGCCCGACGAGCGCGCGGCGGCGCCAGCTGGTCGGCGGGGTCGACCGGCGGCGGTGGCGTCCGGCACCTCGGAGATCGCGTTGGGCGTGCCGTTGTCCTCCTCCGGCACCTGCCGGTTGTTGGGCACGCCCTCGCGGGTCGGCTCGCGCTCGTCGGGCCCGCCGCTGGGCGCGGGTGCGGCCCAGTTCGGCACGGTGACGGTGCCGCCGTCGGCCGGACCGCGCGGGGTGGGCTCGAAGCGCACCCAGCCGATGCCGGTGAAGTACAGCTCGGGCCACGCGTGCGCGTCCTTGGCGGTGACGACGTACTCGCCCTGGTCGTTCTTCGTGCCCGCGGGTGAAGCCCGACGACCACGCGCGGCCGGGATGCCGATCGAGCGCGACATCAGCGCCATCGTGGCGGCGAACTGCTCGCAGTAGCCGACCTTGTCCTGGATGAACTGCTCGAGGTACGACGACGACTGCAGGTCGTCGATCGGTTCCGAGATCACGTTGGTGCTGTAGGTGAAGTCCCGTGCGCAGCCAGTCCTGGATGGCGACGGCGGCCTCGTGCTTGCTGGTCGTGCCCAGGGTCAGCTGGCGCGCCTTCTCGGCGATCGAGGCCGGGATGGTCGTGCCCTTGATGAGGTCGGCCTGCTGCTGCGCCGGGAGTCGGGAGCGCCGCCTCGAGCTGCGCCGGGGTCGGCGACACCTCGTCGCCCACGGCGACCCACTGGTCGCCGCGCCGGAGCTCGACGCCGTCGCCGCCGAACACGCTGACGGTCTGGTTGTCGACGTACCACTCGCCCTCGGCGCGGACCTCGGTGAGGTTCTCCGGGGTGGGCAGGTAGTTCTGCGACGAGCCGCACGGAGGTGAAGTCGTAGCGGACTCGGGCGGGACGGGGATCGCAGCGTCGCGCGTGACGGTCGGCACCGCCCCCTCGGAGATCGGGACGGCGGTGTCGGGGGAGAAGCTGTTGGGCTTCCAGGTCTCGCCGTCGAAGGCCTCGTTGACCACGAGCTTGATGTAGCCGTCGGACTCCGCGGACGTGCGGTAGCGCAGCACCGTGACCGGCTGGTTGTTGTGCAGGTCGCGGCGCAGGTCGACGAACGGGTCGATCGAGACCTCCTCCGGCTCCGCCTCGCCCTCGCCCTCGCCGCCCTCGCCGCCGCCGGACCCGGTGACGCGGCCGATGACCGCGTCGGCCAGGCCCGGGCACGAGGATCGGCAGGGCGAGCGAGATCACGACCGCGGCGGCGCCGAGCCGGACGGCCGCGGACGACACGCCCGGCGAGCGGCGAGGCGCTCGAGCTCTTGTCCTGGCGGCGCAGCATGCGGCCCCAGGCGACGAGGTTGAGCCGCTCGTCGGCGACGAGCAGCACCAGCCAGCCGGCGCAGACCGCGACGAACGTCCACCACGGCGAGCCGTCCGGCAGGACGAACGACGGCACGACGTAGAGCGCGACGAGGGGGATGCCCGCGATGGTCGGGAGGCGCAGCGACACGTGCAGCACGAAGACGGTGAGCGCCACGCAGCCGACACCGAGCGCGACGAGACCCGAGAGCCCCTCGGTGACCGGGACGGGCGGTGCGTACCGGTCGACGTCGGCCAGACCCTCGGCGAACACGACGCGCAGCGCGTTGAGGGCATCGGTCGTCGGCACGAAGTCCCAGGGCGCCTCGTCGTCGGTGAACCGCGAGACGAGGACGGCGAACAGCACGCCGGCCTGGATGACCGGGATGAGGAACAGCGGTGCCCGCAGGCGGGTGGCGATGCCGCCGGCGGCGGTGACCGCCACGATCACCAGCAGGCGTGGCGCCGAACCAGCCGCCGTCGTCGAAGAGCGGGACCGAGCGCGAGCGAGGCGAGCAGGACGGCGACCCCGCTGGCGACGGTCGGGCCGACGATCGACGGGCCGCGTCACGCGCGAGGCGCGCGCTGCCGGAACCGCGCGGGGGGTCGGGAGCGGCGGTGGTCGGCGGCGACCAGGGTGGCGGTCATCGAGCGCCTCCGGCGGTGACGCCCGCGCGGGCGAGGGTGCGCCAGGTGTGGGCGAGGTCGGTGCGCGGGTCGCACAGCCCGACGCGCCATCCGGCGGCGGTGAGCAGCGACGCGGTGCGCCCGGCGCGGGCGTCGCTCGGCGTCGGTGGCGCGGGTGGCCCAGGCGAAGGGGTCGAGCACGAGGCCCAGCGCGCTCGCGTGCCCGTGCCGCAGCGCCGCGACGGCCTCGGAGTGCCTCGTGTCGAGGTCGCCGAGGACGGCGACGAGCAGGCCGTCGCGCACGCGCGACTTGCCGGCGGCGTCCCTGACCTTGGGGGCCGCGCCCTCGGTGGTGGTGACGAGCGCGAAGCGTGTCGAGCAGCGGGCCCTCGGCCTCGGGCCCGGCCAGGCCGTCGGCGCTCGTCGGCCCGGCGCGCAGCCACTCGCCGTCGGAGTTGACGACGCGCACGGAGTAGCCGCGACGCGCGAGGTGGCACGCGACGCTCGCGGCGGCCGAGACGGCCCACTCGAACGACGACGCGGCGCCGTGGCCCTGGTGCGCCACCGCGCGGGTGTCGAGGAAGACGGTGGCGCGCGTGCGCCAGGGCTGCTCCTCGCGCCGCACCATGAGCTCGCCGCTGCGGGCGGTCGACTTCCAGTGCACGCGGCGCAGCTCGTCGCCGGTGCGGTACTCGCGGGGGATCACGTCGTCCTCGCCGGCGGAGGAGACCGCGCGCGCCCGCGCCTCGCCGAGGCCGGACCAGTCGCCGCCGAGCGGGATCGCGGGCAGGGCGACCGTGCTGGGCACGACGGTGAGCGAGTCGGTGGTGGTGAACTGGCGCGTCGCCCGGCACAGGCCGAACGGGTCGACGAGCTGCACCGACACGGGCCCGATCGTGTAGCGGCCGCGCAGACCTCCGCGCAGCTCGTACCGCACGTCGCGGCGTCCGCCGGCCTCGAGCCGGTCGAGCACGAACCGCTGCGAGCGGCCCAGCTGCCAGGGCACGGCGTCCTCGACGAGCAGCAGACCGCTGGGCAGCCGCGAGACGTTCTCGATGCGCACGACGCTCGTGGTCGGCCTGGTCGACGGTGACGCGCGTGGGTCGCAGGCCGCGGGCCGAGGCCAGCTTGTAGCGGGTGCGGGCCACCAGCAGCGCGGAGAGCAGCGGCAGCGTCACGAGCAGGATGCCGACGCGCAGGAGGTCGCGCTGGCCGAGCATCGCCGACACGAGCACGCCGACCAGCCCCACCACGAGGAGCAGGCGTCCTCGTCGGGTCAGCTGGCGCAGCGCGGCACGCACGGGGGCTCCGGCCTAGGCCCGGACGGCGGCCGGGACGGCGACGCGGCGCAGGACGTCGGAGACGACCGTGTCGGGCGTGCGGCCGGCGATCTGCGCGTCGGCGGTGAGGATCAGGCGGTGGGCCAGCACCGGGGTCGCGAGCCGCTGGAGGTCGTCGGGCAGCACGTGGTCGCGGTCGTCGAGGGCGGCCGCGGCCTTGGCGGCGCGCACGAGGTGCAGCGTCGCGCGGGGCGAGGCGCCGAGGCGTACGTCGGGGTGCTGGCGCGTCGCGTTGCTGATGTCGACGGCGTACTGGCGGATCGACGGGGCGACGTGGATGGTGCGCACGACGTCGACGAGGCGCGAGACGAGCGCGGCGTCGGCGACGGAGGTGAGGATGTCGAGCGGGTTGGTCGCCGCGTGCTCGGCGAGCATGTCCATCTCGGCGCGCGCGTCGGGGTAGCCCATCGACACGCGCGCCATGAAGCGGTCGCGCTGCGCCTCGGGCAGCGGGTAGGTGCCCTCCATCTCGACCGGGTTCTGCGTCGCGATGACCATGAACGGCGACGCCAGCTCGTAGGTCGTGCCGTCGACGGTGACCTGGCGCTCCTCCATGCACTCGAGCAGGGCCGACTGCGTCTTGGGCGAGGCGCGGTTGATCTCGTCGCCGAGCACGATGTTGGCGAACACCGCGCCCGGGCGGAACTCGAAGTCGCGGCTGTCCTGGTTGAAGACGCTCACGCCGGTGACGTCGCCGGGCAGCAGGTCGGGCGTGAACTGGATGCGGCGCACGGAGCAGTCGAGGGAGCGGGCCAGGGTCTTGGCGAGCATGGTCTTGCCGACGCCGGGCACGTCCTCGATGAGCAGGTGGCCCTCGGCGAGGAGCACGGTGAGCGCGGTGCGCACGACCTCGGTCTTGCCCTCGATCACGGTCTCGATCGACTCGCGGATCTTGGCCGCGGTGTGGACGAGGTCGGTGATCTCCGACGCCGCGGGCGGCGCGGCGGGGCTCGCGGTCAGCGGGGTGGCTCCGGGTGCTTCGGTCGTCACGCAATCTCCTTGGCCGAGGTGCTCAGTCGTGCTCAGCGTGCTGCGACGTGCGGTCGATTGTCACCCGGGTCGCGGATCCGCGCAGGGCCACCCGTGAACGGTACGACGTTCGTGCCTGCGGCGGTGTTCCCGCCCCGAGACCGATTCTCGACCGGACCGTGACCTCCCGCCTCAGGGCAGGTCAGGCGGCGACACGCACCAGGCGCTCGGCGTCGTCGAACATCCAGCGCTCGGCCGTCCGGGCGGTGACCAGCGCGGATACCGCCCAGGCGGCCAGCAGCATGTACATCACGATGATCTGGTAGCGGATCGCCTCGCAGCGGGTCGACGCCGGCGATGATGAGGCCGGTCATGGTGCCGGGCAGCGAGATGAGCCCGACGACGCGGGTCTGGTCGACCGTGGGGACGAGCGCGGTGCGCACCGCGGCCCGGGTCTCGCGCGCGAACGCGGCCCGGGCGCTGAGCCCGAGGCTGAGGGCGGCCTCCACGGCGGGCCGGTTCTCCACGGCCGAGCGCCGCAGCGAGGTCAGGGTCAGCGACGAGGCCTGCATCGCCCCGCTCACGACCATGCCGCCGATCGGGATGATCACCTGCGGCTCGGTCGAGATGACGCCGCCCAGGACGAGCACGCCCAGGGTGGCCGCGGTGCCGACGGCGATGCCCGAGCAGGCGCGATGCCGTAGGCGCGCGGGATGCCCTTGCCGCGTCGCCGCGACTCGCCCGCCGCGATCAGCGTCATCACCACGATCCAGGCGAACGCACCGGCGAGGCCGGCGTTGGCGAACAGCCACGCGAGCACGGCGCCGATCGGCGACGAGCTGCACCAGCGCGCGCAGCGCGGCGACGACGATCTCGCGGGAGATGCCCAGGCGCTGCCAGGAGGCGATCGCGACGGCCACCACCACCAGCAGGCCGGAGACGGCGACGGCGCCCCAGCTCGGGATCTCGGTCACGGTGCCTCCTGGTCGGTCGTGCCGTCGTGGCGGTGCGCCTCGTGCGAGGTGCCGTGGGCGCGCAGGTCGTCCGGCGGGTGGTCGTGGCCGTCGTCCGGGGGCTGCGCGAGCTCGTGCCGAGGTCGAGCGAGGACGCCGGACCGCGCGCGGTGACGCGACCGTCGTGCAGCACCCGGACGTCGCTGGCGACGGCCGCCGCGCGGGCGACGTCGTGGCTGACGAGCACGACCGACAGGCCGTCGGCGACCAGGCTGCGGATGACCTCGTCGACGGCGTCGGCCGAGCGGGGGTCGAGCGCCGAGGTCGGCTCGTCGAGCAGCAGCGCCTCGGGTCGTACGGCGAGGGCCCGGGCGAGGCAGAGCCGCTGGAGCTCGCCGCCGCTCAGGCTGGCCGGCGTACGCCCGTGCGAGCTCGGCCGGGTCGAGGTTGACCCGGCGCAGGAGCACGTCGAGGTCGTCGTCGGCGAGGTCGGGCGCGGCGAGGCGCACCTCGGCGCGGATGTCGTCGGTGAGCGCGACGGCGCGCTGCGGCACGAGCACCGCGCGGCGGCGCAGGTCGCGCACGTCGAGGTCGCGGACGTCGGTGCCCCGGAAGAGCACCCGGCCCTCCGTCGGCTCGGCGAGCCGGTTGAGCAGGCGCAGCAGCGTGGACTTGCCCGACCCGCTCGGCCCGGCGATCGCGGTGACCGCGCCCTCGTGCAGGTGCTCGTCGACGTGGTCGAGCAGGCGACGTCCCTCGACGACGAGCGAGACGTCGTCGAGGGTGAACAGCTCCGGGCGCTCCACGTCGCGAGACTAGGTGGTGGCTGCCTACCAGCGGACGAGGTCGGCGACGCTGGGGGAGTGCAGCGCCACCGGCGGGTCGCCGTACAGGCCGGGCTTGAGCGGCTCGCGGTGCAGGGCCAGCGCGGCGAGCAGCATGCGGGTCTCGTCGTACGCCTCGGTCGCGAGCGTCTCGGTGTGCGAGAAGTCGAACAGCGTCGAGGAGATCGTGCTGGGCGTGGGCAGGTAGACGACCGGCACGTCGGCCGCGACCTGGAGGTCGGCCACGATCTGCTGGCGCGCGGTGATCGTGAGGGCCTGCACGATGACGCCGACCAGGCTGCGCGCCCACCGGCCGTCGACGCCGAACAGGCCGCAGTCGAGCACCACCACGGACTTCGCGCCGCGCTCGACCGCCTGCCCGACGGGGACGTTGGCGACCAGCCCGCCGTCGACGAGGCGCCGGCCGTCGCGCTCGACCCAGGGGAAGACGCCCGGGATCGCCGAGGAGGCGAGCAGCGCGCTGCGGATGTCGCCCGAGTCGATGTCGACCCGCACACCGGTGTCGAGGTCGGTCGCGACCGCGACGAACGGCAGGGCGAGCTCCTCGATGGTGCGCACGGGGAGGTTGGCGGTGAGCAGGTCGGAGAGCGGGCCGGGGTCGAACAGCCACGGGCGGTTCGACCGTGCGGCCATCGCCTGCGAGACGACGTTGACCGGGAAGACGTTCTTGCGCCCGATCTGCGGCCAGATCGCGGCGAGCACCGCGGGCGCCTGGTCGGGGTCGGCGGACAGGATCGCGCCGTTGAGCGCGCCGACGCTGGTGCCCACCACGAGCTCCGGGCGCAGGTCGGTCTCGGCGAGCGCCCGCAGCATGCCCATCTGCACCGCGCCGTAGGAGCCACCGCCGCCGAGCACGTAGGCGACCGGCGCGGGGAGCAGGGCGGCGAGGCCGAGGGTGTCGTCCACGCCCCCATCCTCGCGCGCACCGCTGCGGCGCGGGGCGTTCTCGTCCGCCTGCGCAGCGCCGGGCGCCCGCCGCGCCAGCGCGGACGGGGGACTTGACGCGAGAATGGAACGCTGTTTCACTTCACTCGAGCAGGCCGGTCGGCGGCGGGTCCGGGTCCCGTCCGCCGACCGGCCGGCCTCGTTCCGGGGTCCTCCCGGACCACAGGCGACAGCGAGCGACGAGCAGGGGAGCGGCAGTGACCGTGCGGGTCGACCACGCGGTCGTCGGGGCTTCGGACCTCGCGGTCAGCGTCGCCTTCGTCACGGCTCTCGGCTTCGAGGTGGTCGACGAGCGCGAGCTCTCGTCGGCGCAGGCGGGCGACCTGTACGCGCTGCCGAACGGCACGACCGAGGTCGTCCTCGCCGCGCCCGGCGCCACCGCCGGATCCGTGCGCGTCGTGGCCACGCCGCTGCCGCACCCGGCGTACGACCCCTACCGCCGCGGCGGCCATGCGCTCGACCTCTACACCACCGACATCGAGCGCTCGCTCGCGCTCAGCGCGGAGGCCGGCGCCGAGGTCGGGCCGCTCGCCGACTACGACTTCGGGCCGATCCACCTGCGCCAGGGCCAGGCGACCGGGCCCGACGGGGTGCCGTGGGTCTTCGTCGAGATCGCGCACCGGCTGCCGAGCCTGCTCGACACCGAGCCCGACCGGCTGCACTCCGAGCTGCACAGCACCGTGTGGGCGGTCGACGACCTCGACGCGACCACCGCGTGGTGGACCGACGTCGTGGGCCTCGACCTGCGCAGCCGGTTCCCGATCACCGAGCCGGCGGTGCCCGCGTTCATGGGCCTGCCGCGGCCGACGACGCTGGCGATGAGCGTGCTCACCGGCCCGGCGGCCGCCGCTCCGCGGTTCGAGCTGCTGGCCTACGACGACGAGCCCGGCACCCACGTGCCCGTGGTGCCGCTCGTGGCCGGCGGCACGATCCCGGTGCTCGAGTCCGACGACCTCGGTGCGGCGCTCGACCGGATCCGCGCCGGCGGGGGAGTGCCGCGCACTCCCGTGCGGGCGCCCGGGATCGACGGTGCGCCCCAGCTCGCCTGCGTGATCGCCGGACCCGGCGGACTCGGCCTCGAGCTGCGCCAGGCGAGGTCCTCGGCGTGAGCGGCCCCGCCGCGCGACCGGCGTACGAGGAGCTCGCGGACGCCCTGCGCGCGCAGATCCTCGCCGGCGAGCTGCAGCCCGGCGACCGCCTGCCGGTCGAGCCCGAGCTCTCCGCGCGGTACGGCGTGTCCCGCTCGACCGTGCGCGAGGCCCTGCGGGTGCTGTCCAGCCAGCACCTGGTCACCACGACGCGCGGGGTGTCCGGTGGCACCTTCGTCATGCACCCCAACCTCGAGCAGATCGCCGGCCACCTCGAGGTGGGCCTCGGGCTGCTGGCCACCAGCGCCGACCTGTCGGTCGAGCAGCTGCTCGAGGTGCGCGACCTCGTCGAGGTGCCGGCCGCCGGGCTCGCGGCCGAGCGGGCCACGCCCGCGCAGCTCTCGGCCGTGCGCGCCACGCTGGTCGACCCGCGCGACGCGGAGCCCGGCCAGATGCACGCGTGCAACCACCGGTTCCACATGCTGCTCATCGAGGCCGCGGGCAACCCGCTGCTGAGCGTGGTCGCGACCCCGGTCTTCGGCGTGCTCACCACGCGCTTCGTGCGCGGCGACGCCTCGGCCAGCTTCTGGGACACGGTGCTCGAGGACCACCGCGCGATCCTGCGCCGGGTCGAGGCCGGCGACGCGGCCGGCGCCCGGGCCGCGATGCACGACCACCTCGCCCGGCTCCGGGTGCCCTACGAGCGCATCGACCGCGGCGCGACCGGCGCAGAGCTCGGCGCCTCGGCGGGCTGAGCGGGCCGCTCGGCCCTGCGGAGGCTCCGGCTGGAAGGATCGGGATGCGGTCCCGCGCGTGACGCGCCCAGTGGAACGCTTGACCGCACAGTGGAACAGTCACTACGCTCCCGCAATAGTCCGATGTTTCGGTGCGGGGAGCGCCGACCAGCAGGAAGAGGCGTCACACCCATGACCGTGCACCCGGCACAGCTCGGCCGATTCTTCGAGGACTTCGAGGTCGGCGACGTCTACCAGCACCCCTTCGGCCGCACCATCACCGAGGCCGACATCGACCTGGTTCACGCTGCTCACCTGAACACCAACCAGAACCACTTCAACACCCACCTCGCCGAGTCCAACCCGATCACCGGCGGCCGCGTCATCGTGAACTCCGGCTTCACCGTGGCGCTCGTGCTCGGCCTGTCGGTCATCGACATGAGCCAGAACGCGGTCGCCAACCTCGGCTGGACCGACATCAAGCTGACCCACCCGGTCTACGTCGGCGACACGCTCTACGCCGAGTCGATCTGCACCGACAAGCGCGAGTCAGCTCCTCGCGCCCGCACGCCGGCATCATCACGATGATCACGCGCGGCCTGAACCAGGACGGCGACGAGGTCGTGTCGTGGACCCGCTCGGTCATGATCCCCAAGCGCGACACCGGGATCGGGCAGAACTACTTCCCCGAGGCGAAGACCGGCCCGCTGTCCTACGACGCGGCGAACTGAGCCGGACGCCGTCGTGACGCTGCGCCTCACCTACGCCCCCTGGGGCGAGACCCTCGCCGAGATCGTCGACGCGGCGCGCGCCGCCGAGGCCGCCGGCGCCGAGGTCGTGTGGGCGCCCGAGCTGCACCGCTCGGCCACCGTCACGGCGGCGGCGCTCGCCGCCGGCACCACCACGGTCGGCGTCGGCACCGCGATCGCGCTCGCGTTCACCCGCAGCCCGATGGTCACCGCGCTCGAGGCGATGGACCTCGACGAGATGTCGCAGCGGCCGCTTCGTCCTCGGCCTCGGCACCGGCGTGCAGCGGCTCAACGAGGACTGGCACAACGCGCAGTGGGGCAAGCCGGTCGCGCACCTGCGCGAGACGGTCGCGCATCGTCCGCGAGTTCGATCGCGCGCTGCACCGACGGCGAGCCGATCGAGGTCGACGGCGAGTACGAGCACGCGCGGATCAAGGGCTACCAGCGCCCCTACCACCGGCAGCGCGCCGAGATCCCGATCTACCTCGCCGGCATGGGCCCGGTCATGACCGCGCGTCGCCGGCGAGATCGGCGACGGCTGGATCAGCCACGAGCTGTGCAGTCGCCGCGTTCGTCCGCGAGCAGGTGCTGCCCTCGATCGCCGACGGGCCTCGAGCGGGCCGGCAAGCGAGCGCGCCGACGTCGACCTCGTCGTCTCGGCGTGCTGCGCGGTCGACACCGACGGCGCAGCGGCGCGTCGCCGTGCCGCCGGGCATCGTCGGCTTCTACGCCACCGTGCGCACCTACGCCGACTTCTTCGCCTTCCACGGCTTCGCCGACGACCAGGCGCGCGTCGTCGACGCCTTCCAGTCCGGCGAGGTCACCGCGCAGAAGCTCGGCGACGTGGTGCCGCGACGCGATGGTCGACACGCTCACCATCGCGGGCACGCCCGACGACGTGGCCGAGCCGCTCGCGGCGTACGACGGCGTCGTCGACTCGGTCAAGCTCAGCCCGCCCACCCACGGCCTCGACGCCGCACGAGATCCGCGGCGCCGCAGACGGCCGTCATCGCGCTCATCGCAGACCTGATCGGGGAGGGCCGGCCGCATGAAGCCGCTCGAGGACGTCCGCATCATCGCCGTCGAGCAGTACGGCGCCGGCCCGTGGGGCTCGGTGCACCTCGCCGACCTCGGCGCGGAGGTCATCAAGATCGAGGACCCGTCGCGTGCGGCGGCGACGTCGGCCGCTACGTGCCGCCGTACGCCGAGGGCGAGGACTCGCTGTTCTTCGAGACCTTCAACCGCAACAAGCGCAGCCTGTCGCTCGACCTCGACGCCGCCCGAGGGCCGCGCGGTCTTCGAGGACCTGGTGCGCAAGGTCAGCGACGCGGTCTACTCCAACCTGCGCGGCGACGTCCCGGCGAAGATCGGGATCACGTACGACGACCTCAAGCACCTCAACCCGGCGATCGTGTGCTGCTCGCTGTCCGGCTTCGGCATGACCGGGCCGCGCGTCAAGGAGCCCGGCTACGACTACATCCTGCAGGGCCTCGCCGGCTGGATGGACGTCACCGGCGAGCCCGGACGGCCCGCCGACCAAGTCCGGGCTGTCGATGGTCGACTACTGCGGCGGCTTCGTCGCCGCGATCTCGCTGCTCGCCGGCGATCCACGCGGCGCGCCGCGACGGCGTCGGCATGGACTGCGACGTCTCGCTCTACGACATCGCCATCGCGATGCTGAACTACCCGGCCACCTGGCACCTCAACGCCGGCTTCGACGCCCGAGCGCACGCGGCACTCGGCGCACCCGTCGCTCGTGCCGTTCCAGGCGTTCCAGGCCAAGGACGGCTGGATCGTCGTCGGCTGCGCCAAGGAGAAGTTCTGGCAGCGGCTCGTGCCGACGTCATCGGGCACGCCGGAGTGGATCGACCGACGAGCGCTTCGCGACCTTCGCCGCGCGCGACACGCAACCGCGACGTGCTGATCCCGCTGCTCGAGGAGATCTTCGTGCACGCGCACCGTCGCCGAGTGGCTGCGAGCAGCTCTACGCCGCCGCCATCCCGTGCGGCCCGATCAACACCGTCGCCGCAGGGCGCTGACCGAGCCGCACACCGCAGGCCCGCGGCCTGGTCGGTCGAGACCGAGCACCCGCGCTACGGCACGGTCAAGCAGCCCGGTCTCGCCGGTCGACGTCGGACCGCGGCGCACCGACGTACCGCCGCGCGCCCGCAGCGCAACGAGGACTTCGACTACGTCGTGCGCGAGCTGCTCGGCTACGACGACGACCGCATCGAGTCGCTGCGTCGCGGCCGGGGCCTTCGGCGACCCGGCACACGCCGCGCCTCCGGCGTCGCCGAGCCACGGACTGACCGCGACGGCCGATCGCACGTCGCGCAGCGGCTCGCGGACTGGGTCGTCGGCCTGCGCCTCGACGACGTGCCCGGAGCCGTGCGCGCACGCCGCGCGCCGCCACCTGCTCGACGGCGTCGGGCAACGCGCTCGCGTCGGCCGCCGCAGCCGGCGCCGCCGACCGCGCCCGTCACGGTCGCGCTCGGTCTCGGCGGCCCGCCCGAGGCGACGCGTGCTCGGCGACCGCGACGCGGTCAGCGCCCCGGCCGCCGCGCTGGCCGACGGTGCGCTCGTGCACGCGCCTCGACTTCGACGACACCCACGCCGGCGGCCTCGTGCACGCGACCGCCGTCGTGCTGCCGGCCGTCGCTCGCCGTCGGCGAGCAGGTCGGGGCCACCGGCGCCGAGCGTGCTCGCCGCCGCGGTCGTCGGCTACGAGGTCGTGTGCCGCGTCGCGGCCGCCAGCCCGCACGGGTTCCACGCCCGCGGCCTGCACGCCACCCAGGTCGGCGGGCGTGCTTCGCCGCCGCCGCGGTCGCCGCCCGGCTGCTCGGGCTCGACGCCGCCACCACCGTCGGACGCGCTCGGCATCGCCGGCAGTCGAGCGCCGGCGGGCTGCTGGAGTTCCTCACCACCGGCGCCTCGACCAAGCAGCTGCACCCGGGCATGCGCCTGCGCTCAACGGGCATCCTCGCCGCCCGGCTCGCCGCCGCCGGCGCGACCGGCCCGGCCACGGTGCTCGAGGGGCCGCACGGCGTCTACGCCGCGCTGTCGGCGCGCGACGGCCGACCTCGACGCGCGTGGTCGAGCGGGCTCGGCGAGCGCTGGGAGACCACGCGCATCACGCATCAAGCCCTACCCGTCGTGCCAGCTCATGCACGTCACGCTCGACGCCGCTGCGCGACGGTGCTGCCGGATCCCGTCGGCCGACGACGTCGAGCGAGATCGTCGCCGACGTCCACCCCGACACGCGCCTCGATCGTGTGCGAGCCGGCCGAGCGTCAAGGTCGCGCCGCGCACGTCGTACGACGCGAAGTTCTCGCTGCCGTGGAGCGTCGCCGCGCTCGTCGTCGACGGCGACGTCGGCGTCGGCACCTACGACCTCGACTCGATCGCTGCGCCCCGAGGTCGCGGCGCTGTCGCGCGCGCGTGCGCACCGTGCGTCGACGCGCTCGGCGACGGCGTCGCCGCCGACGCCGCCGGCCACGTCGAGGTGCGCCTGCGCCGACGGCACGGTGCTCGACGGCGCGGTCGCGCGCAGCGCCGGCGGCCCCGACGACGCCGCTGACCGACGACGACCTGCTCGCGAAGTTCCTCGCCAACTGCGGCGGCGAGACCGTGCGCCGCGAGCTCGCCGACGCGCGTGCTCGCCCTGGCCGACGAGCCCGACCTCACCCGATCCACGACCTGGCCGCGCCGCGGTCGCGCGGCCCGACCATCTGGAGAGCGCTGCATGACCCCGCCTTCCGCGCGATCGAGCCCGCCGAGTTCCCCTGGTACGACTACAAGGGCTACACGTTCTCCCTCGGCCTCGAGCTCGACGGCGACAGCGCGATCAACTCCGGGCACTCGGGCTCGGCGTTCGACCCCGAGCCAAGGGCAAGCCCGACATCAAGGGCGGCATGGGCGAGCAGGCGCGCGACCGCGTACGCGAAGCAGGCGGCGATCCTCGCGGCGGCCGGGCTCACGATGCGCCGACGTCACGCGCGTCGTCGAGAACGTCATCGATCGCCGGCCTCGACCGACTACGCCGAGGCGCAGCAGGTGCGCGACGAGCTGTTCGGCGACGCACCAGCCGACCGTCGTCACCGTGATCGTCGACCGCCTGGTGCGCGCCAAGGCGCTCATCGAGGTCGAGGTGCACGCCGCGCCCGGCGGCGGCGAGCGCGCTGCGTCGATCGGCTGCCGACGGCGTCGTGGCGCCGCGAGCACCGTGCGCACGCGGGCACGACGGCGCGGTCTACCTGCCGACGCTGCTGCCCGATCGACGCCGACGGCGAGATCGTCGCCGCGGGCGACATCGTCGGCCAGTACTTCTACTGCCTCGAGCGCGCCGGCGAGCTGCTGGAGAAGGCCGGGCCTGTCGCTCTCGCACCTGGTGCACGACCATCGACTACTCCACGCCGGCGACGCGCGAGCGCTACCCGAAGATCGGTCGCGCCCGCAAGGACCTGCTCGGCCCGGTCTACCCGGGCGCCGCGGGCATCCTGATGAGCCGCGCTGCACGCGCCCGGCGTGCTGCTGCGCCATCGACGCGATCGCCTCGACGTACCTGCCCGAGCCGGTGAACCCGGGCTGGGCGCGCTACGACACGCTCACCTACTGCCCGGGCGTGCGCGCCGGCAACACGCTCTACATGAGCGGGTTCGCCGCGCTCGACATGGAGACCCAGCAGGCGACGCACGCCGGCGACCTGCGCGCGCAGGCCGAGGCGACCTACGACGCGATCGCCGAGACCCTCGCGGCCGTCGGGCGTCGGCCCGGCAGACCTGCTCACGACGGTCGAGTACGTGACGCCCGCCGGGCTGCCGCGACTACCGCGTCGTGGCCGACGTGCGCCGCGAGATGCTCTCGCGCGCCCTACCCGGCCTCGACCGGCGTCGTGTGCGGCGGCCTGCTGCGCGACGAGTTCCTGCTCGAGGTCGTCCCCACCGCGGTGATCCCTCCGGCGGCCGGCGATGAGTGACCGCGAGCTGCTCACCGACGAGCTGCGCGCCCGCATCGGCGAGACCGCCGTCTACACCGCGCCCGAGCCGCTGGGCCGCGCGTCGATCCGCTACTTCGCGCTCGCCGTCGGCGACGACAACCCGCTGTCGACCGACCGCTCGTTCGCGCGCGACCACGGGCTACGACGACGTCATCGCGCCGCCGACGCTGATCGCCGAGACCAACCAGTACATGCCCGGGCCGCGCGACGACGACGGCTACATGGGCCACTCGCTGGCACATCGAGATGCCCGGACACGCGGCTGGTGCGCGGCGGCAACGCCTACGAGTTCCACCAGCCGGCGCGGCCCGGACGACGTCGTCACCGCGACGTGGCGGATCGCCGACATGACCGAGCGCACGCACCTCCGCCGGGCTCGGCCATGCTGGTCGTCACCTCGAGCGCGACGTACACCAACCAGCACGGCGACCTGCTCGTGACCAACACCGAGACGCTCGATCTGCACCGCGCTGCCGCCGACCGGGAGGTGCCTCGTGAGCGAGCTGCCCGAGATCGAGGTCGGCGCCGTCGTGCCGCCGCTCGAGCGCACCATCGAGCTGCCCGACATGGTCGCCTACGCCGGCGTCGACCTGGGACTGGCACAAGCTGCACTACGACACCGAGTACCTCGCGGCCAAGCAGGTGCCCGGCGCCCGTGGTCGACGGCCAGGTGTTCGGCGCCCTGCTCGCCGAGCAGCTGCTCAGGACTGGCTCGGGCCGCGCGCGCGTGCTGCGCACGCTGCACTTCCGCTTCAAGAACCTCGTGTTCGCCGGCGAGACCGATCCGCTGCGTCGCCACCGTCACCGCGGTCGAGCCCGACCCGCGACGGTGCGGGCGACCTCGTCACCGTCGAGTCGACCGTCGAGGTGCGTCGGCGACAAGGGCCGCGTCGCCGTCGCCCCCGCCGGCGCGACGGTGGTCGTGCCGCGATGACGCACGTCGCGTCGCGCTCGTGGGCGCCGCCGAGTGCGACCTCGGCGTCACCGGCCGCAGCGATCCTCGAGCTCCAGACGCAGGCGGTCACGCGTGCGCTCGCCGACGCGGGTCTCACGCTCGGCGACGTCGACGGCCTGGCGACCACCAACGTCGCGCGGTTCTCGACCAACGCAGCTCGCCGACTACCTCGGCCTGCGGCCGTCGTGGGACGACTCGACGTTCGTCGGCGGCTCGGCGTTCGAGAGTACGTCGCCCGCGCGGCGCAGGCGATCGACGCCGGCCAGGCCGACGGTCGTCGTGATCTCGTTCGCCACCAACCAGCGCTCGGCGCGGTCGCGCTCGCTCGGCGGCGTGTTCGAGGCGCACACGCCCGAGGCGCAGTTCGAGGCGCCGTACGGCCCGCTGTACCCGCTGTCGTACTACGCGATGGCCGCGCAGCGCCTACCTGCACGGTACGGGCCGGCCGCGAGCACCTCGCCGAGGTCGCCGTCGCCGCGCGCGAGTGGGCGCTGCTCAACCCGAAGGCGTTCCGCCACGACGCCGGTCCGCTCACCGTCGACGACGTGCTCGCGTCGACGCTGATCAGCTCGCCGCTCTCGGCGGCCGACTGCTGCCTGGTGACCGACGGCGGCGGCGCGGTCGTGCTCACCGTCGCTCGAGCGCGCCCGCGACCTGGCGAAGGACCCGGTCGTGCGTGCTCGGCTACGGCGAGGCCACCGACCAACACCTCGATGGCCGACGCCCGACGACCTGCTCGACACCGGTGCGGCGGCCTCGGGCGCGGCCGCCGTTCGCGCCGGGCCGGGCTCGACGCCGGCCGACGTCGACGTGGCGCAGGTCTACGACTCGTTCACCATCACCGCTGCTGCTCTCGCTCGAGGCGCTCGGCTTCGCCGCGCCGGGCGAGGCGGGCGTGCTCGCCGCCGCCGGCGCGCTTCGCGCCGGGCGGCGTCGATGCCGCTCAACACCACCGGCGGCGGCCTGTCGTACTGCCACCCCGGCCAGTTCGGCGTGCTGCTGCTCGTCGAGGCGGTGCGCCAGCTGCGCGGCGAGTGCGGCGCCCGGCAGGTCGCGGGCGCCGAGGTCGCGCTGGCGCACGGCACCGGCGGGATCCTGTCCCACCACGCGACCGTGCTGCTGGGGGTCGACCGATGAGCCACGACGCGCTGCGCCAGGTCGGTGCGGGCGACGGCTACGTGCCGCCGCAGGACGAGCTCACCGCGCCGTGGTGGGACGGCACGCGCGAGCGCCGGCTGCTGCTGCAGCGCTGCGGCGGCTGCGGCGAGGTCCAGCACCACCCGCGCCACCTGTGCCTGTCGTGCGGTGCCACCGACTCGCTCGGCTGGGTGGAGTCCGACGGCGCCGGCACCGTCGACACCTTCACCGTCGTGCACCGCGCGCCGCGGCCCGGGCTCGAGGCGCCGTACGTCGTGGCCCGCATCCGGCTCGACGACGGCCCGGTGCTGCTCGCGTGGATCGTCGGCGACGGAAGCGGCCTGCCCGACCCGCGCATCGGCGACACCGTCTCGCTCGACTGGGCGCCGCTCGACGACGGCCGCGCCCTGCCCGTGTTCCGTCTGAGGGAGGCCCGATGACCCGCGCGATCGTCAACGACCACGGCACGATCCGGCTGGCCACGCTCGACGCGGTGCCCGGCGCCCAGGCGGCCGACCCCGTCGAGGTCGCGCTCGTCGCGGCCGACATCCAGCCCAAGGACCGGCAGACCGCCCGCGGCGAGATGAAGCTGCCGCTGCCGCCGTTCTTCGTCGCGGGCTCGCAGGCCGTCGGACAGCTCGACGACGGCTCCCTGGTGTTCGTGCGCGGGTCGCTCGACGCGGCCGGGGGACTGCGCGACGGTGTCTACGCCGAACGCTTCACCGCCGAGCGCGACTGGCTGCTGCCGCTCCCGGCCGGCCTCGACCCGGTCGCCGCGGCCGCCGGCACCGCCTGCCTCGCCGACGCGCTCTACGCGCTCGACGACGTGGCACGCCTCCAGCCCGGCGACACCGTGCTCGTTCTCGGGTCGACGTCCGGGGTGGGCGCGGCAGCCGTCTCGATCGCGCTCGCGCGCGGGCACAAGGTCGTGGCTGCCACCCGCGACCCGTCCGGCATCGCGCCGCGCGACGGGCTCGTGGTCGCGTCGTACGACGACCTCGCGGCGACGGTGCGCGCCGCCACCGACGGGCACGGCGCGGACGTGACGGTCGACAACGTCGGCGGAGCGCTCACCGCGCTCGGGCTGCGCGCCGCGGCGCGTCGCGGCCGGCACGTGCTCGTCGGCTACCTGGCCGGTCGCGCGCTCGAGCTCACGACGATGGAGCTCATCCCCACGGAGGTCGCGCTCACCGGGGTCAACTCCGGTGCGGTGCCCCGCGACCGGCAGCGCGAGCTCACCGCCCAGGCGCTCGACCTGCTCGCCGCGCGCACCCACGTCCCGACCTCCGTCGCGCCGCTGCCGCTCGAGCAGGGCGTCGACGCCCTGCTCACCGACCGCGCCGGCCGCACCGTGCTGCTCGGGCACGCGTACTCCTGCCTGGACCAGGTGGGCTGAGCCGTGCCCGGTCTGCGCAGCGACGTCGTGGTGGTGGGGGCGGGGCCGGCCGGCCTCGCGCTGGCCGTCCACGCCGCCGACCGCGGGCTGAGCGTGACCCTGCTCGAGGCCGCCGACGACATCGGCGGCGCGCTGCACTGGTCGGGCGGCCACCTCTCGGCCGCGGGCACGCCGCGCCAGGCCGAGCGCGGGATCGTCGACGACGTCGACGCGCACTACGCCGACATCATGCGCATCAGCCGCGGCACGGCACAGCCGTCGCTCACCCGCATCGCGGTCGAGGAGGCGGTGCCCACGCTGGCGTGGCTCGACTCGCTCGGCCTCGAGTACGACGACGCCACGCCGCGCATCGTCCACGGCCACGAGCAGTACTCCACGCCGCGCACCGTGCACGGCACCCGCATGGCGCTGGGCATCCTCGACATCCTGCGCCCCGAGCTCGAGCGCGTGGTCGCCGACGGTCGCGTCACGCTGCTGCTCGGTGCCCGCGTCGACGCGCTCGTCGTCGAGCTCGACCGCGTCGTCGGCGTGCGGCTCCCCGACGGCACCGAGGTGCACGGAGCCGAGATCGTCCTGGCCACAGGCGGTTTCGGCCACGACCCCGTAGCTGTTCGCCGAGCTCGAAGGCGCGCCCCTGGTGACCTCGAGCGCCCCCACGTCCACCGGCGACGGCATCCGGCTCGGCCGAGCAGTGGGTGCCGGCATCGCCGGCCGCGGCATGTACATCCCGACCTTCGGCGGCCTGCCTCCCGAGGGCGACGACCTGCGCGTCGACTGGGAGCACCGGCCGCACCTCGTGGCGCCGGAGCGCGCCCCGTGGGAGATCTACGTCGACCGGCAGGGGCGCCGCTGGATCGCCGAGGACGAGCCGAGCATCGACACCAAGGAGCGCGCGCTCACGACGATCGACGCGATGACCTTCTGGACCGTCTTCGACGCGCGAGCCCTCGCCGAGTCGCGACCCATGGTGGTGGGCTGGACCCCCGGCGAGCTCGATGCGGCCGCCGGCGTACGCCGCGGTGTCACGAGGGCCGACAGCCTGGAGGAGCTCGCGGCCGCCGCAGGCATCTCGGTCGAGGGCTTGGTCGCGACGGTGGAGCGCTACAACCGCGTCGTGGCCGATGGCATCGACGCGGACTTCGGGCGGCAGCACCTGCCGGCGCCGATCGCGCAGCCGCCGTACTACGCCCTCGAGAACCATCCCGTCACGCTGATCACCTTCGCGGGCCTCGCGGTCGACGACGACCTGCGCGTGCTGCGCGAGGACGGCACCGCGATCGACGGCCTGCGCGCCGTCGGCGAGGTCATCGGCTCGGCCGTCGTCAACGGCAACTCGTTCTGCTCCGGCATGTGCCTCACGCCCGCGCTCGCGCTGGGTCGTCGGCTCGGTCTGGAGCTGCCCGCCCCCACCGCCCTCGGCTCCACCTCGGAAGGAACGGACTGACATGGACTTCGACCTCAGCGACGAGCAGCGGATGTTCCGCGACACGCTGCGTGCGTTCGTCGACAAGGAGATCGTGCCGGTGGCCTCCGAGTGGGAGCGCTCGGGGCGCTACCCGACCGAGATCGTCGAGACGATGAAGGAGCTCGGCCTGTTCGGCATCACGGTGCCGGAGGAGTACGGCGGCCTCGGCATCGACATGGTGTCCTTCGCGCTGGTCTTCGAGGAGATCGCCAAGGGCTGGATGGGGATCGCCGGCATCCTCGGGTCGCACTCGTTGTCGTGCTGGATGATCGCCAAGCACGGCACGCAGGAGCAGCGCGACACGTACCTGCCCGACCTCGCCACGGGCAAGCGGCGTACGGCGATCGGGCTCACCGAGCCCGGGCGCCGGCACCGACCTGCAGGGCATCAGGACGACCGCGCGGCGCGACGGCGACCACTACGTCATCAACGGCACCAAGACGTGGATCACCAACGCCCGCTACGCCGACCCGCTGCCGGTGCTCGTGAAGACCGACCCGACGGCGACCCCGGCGCACAAGGGCATGTCGGTGATCCTCGTCGAGGCCGGAACGCCCGGGTTCACGGTGCTCAAGGACATCCCGAAGCTCGGCTACAAGGGCACGGAGTCGTGCGAGATCGTCTTCGACGACTGCCGCGTGCCGGTGGAGAACCTGCTCGGCGGCGTCGAGGGCCGCGGCATGCAGCAGGTGCTGTCGGGGCTCGAGACCGGCCGGATCAACGTCGCGGCGCGCGCGCTCGGCATCGCGCAGGCGTCGTACGACGCGGCCCTGACGTACTCGCGCGAGCGCGAGGCCTTCGGCCAGCCGATCAGCGAGTTCCAGGCCATCCAGCTCAAGCTCGCCGACATGGCCACCAAGATCCAGGCGGCGCGGCTGCTCATCTACTGGGCCGCCGCCGGGGCCGACAAGGGCGAGCGCGTCGACATGCAGGCCGGCATGGCCAAGCTGTTCGCCTCCGAGGTCGCGGTCGAGGCGGCGCTCGACGCGATGCGCATCCACGGCGGCTACGGCTACTCGCAGGAGTTCGTGGTCGAGCGGCTCTACCGCGACGCCCCGCTCATGACCATCGGCGAGGGCACCAGCGACGTCATGCGTCTCGTCATCGCCAAGGCCCTCATCTCCGGCAAGGAGACCGTCGGCTGACGCCGTCGAGTCCACCGATCGGTCCCCGACTCCACGAGGAGCACCCATGCCCGCCGCCCGGTCCTACCTGTACGTGCCCGGCGACAAGCCCGAGGTGCTGGCCAAGGCGCTCGGCCGCGGTGCCGACGCGCTCATCGTCGACCTCGAGGACGCCGTGGCCCCGTCCGCCAAGGACGAGGCGCGGCGCATCGTCAGCGAGTTCCTGGGCGGACTTCCGGCTGCCGGCGACGGCGCCGTGGAGATCTGGGTGCGGGTGAACGGCGACGGGCTCGCCGGCCACGACATCGAGGCCGTCGCAGCGCCGGCGGTGACGGGGTTCTGCCTGGCGAAGGCCGAGTCGGCCGACGACGTCGACGCGGCCGCCGAGGCGTGCGGTCGGGCCGAGGACGCGCTCGGCCTGCCGCCCGGCAGCTTCGCGCTCGCGCCGCTGCTCGAGTCGGCGAGCGCGGTGCTCGACGCCCGAGCGATCGCCTCGGCGTCGCCGCGCGTCGTACGCCTGCAGGTGGGGGAGGCCGACCTGCGCGCCGACATCGGCGTGACGCTCGGGCCGGACGAGCGCGAGCTGCTGTTCGTGCGCTCCTCGGTGGTGCTCGCCTCGGCCGCGGCCGGCATCGAGCCGCCGGTCGGCCCGGTGTCGACCAACTTCCGCGATCTCGAGGCGCTGCGGGAGTCCACGGAAGCCTTGGCGCGCCTGGGGTATCTGGGCCGCGCGTGCATCCACCCCGCGCAGGCGGCGGTGGTGAACGAGGTGTTCACCCCGAGCGCCGAGCAGGTCGACTCGGCGCGTGCGCTCATCGCGCGCTACGACGAGGCGGTGGCCGCCGGCGAGGGCGTCTTCACCGACGAGAACGGCCGGATGGTCGACCTCGCCGTCATCCGGCAGGCGCGCCGCACCCTCGCTCTCGCCCGCTGATCCCGCCCCCCGGCACGGAGGCGGTCGGTCAGGCGTCCGTGCGGACCGAGCGGGCCGAGGGGATCGTGTAGCGGCCGACGCGGGTGAGCTCGAGCAGGTCGGCGGCGTCGCCGTCGGTGGTGAGCCGCTCGGCGGCCTCGACGATCGCCTCGACCTGGGCAGTGGGCAGCGCACGTCCGGCGTTGAGCCGGAACTTCACCAGCAGGTCCGAGCGCGAGAGCGGGTGCTCGGGGCCGCCGCGCGAGGAGTCGACGCGGTGCTCGTAGAGGTGGCCCGAGGTGGTCTGCACGCGCAGCACGGCCGCGAACGCGCGCGGGAAGATGTCGCTGGCGCGCTCGTCGGCCACGCACCGCACCTTGGCCGCGAGCTCGAGCGCGCGGGGGTCGGTGTTGGTGCCCTCGGTGAAGTCGTCGAGGTAGAGGCCGAGCCCGCCGCCGCCGAGCAGCGCGCGGGCGATGGTGTACGGGCCGGAGAACTTCGCGTGGTACGGCGTACGCGGGCGGATCTTGTCCTCGCGCGGCTCGGCGATCGTGCGCAGGGTGGGCGCGGCCACGCCGAGCTCGACCGACTCGATGTCGTCGGGGTCGATGCCGCGGTCGCGCAGGGCGAGCGCGCAGTCGATGCCCGGGTGGGTGAAGTGGTTGCGACGGGTACGGCTTGTAGACCGTGCGCAGCAGCTCCCAGCGCTCGCCGAGGCCGTCGAGCATGGCGTGCTCGTCGTACGCGGCCGTCGAGGTAGGCCTGGAAGAAGCCGAAGCGGCCCTCGAGCACGGTCGGCGGGCCGGTGACGCCCTCCGCGCGAGCACCGCCGGCGGTCACGCCGCCGTGGGCCGCCCAGCCGCAGTGGATGCGCTTGACCGTGCCGCCGGTGCGGTTGGCCTCGATGACGCCGGCGCCCATCGACGCGGCGATCCCCATGGCCGAGGCGATCTGGTCGCTGTCGAGGCCGTAGAGCAGGCCCGGCGGCCGCGGCCGAGCCGATCGTGCCGCAGATCGAGGTGGCGTGCAAGCCCTTCTCGAAGAAGAGCGAGTTGCGCAGCTCGTCGATCGTACGACGGCCATGCCGAGGCGGTTGGTGATCTCGATGCCGGCGGCGACGGCGGCGACGAGCTGCTCGACCGGTCGCGCCGGTGGCCTCGGCGACGGCGAGCGCGGCCGGGACGACCGAGGCCGACGGGTGCAGCACCGACGGCAGGTGGGTGTCGTCGAAGTCGAGCGCGTGCGCGAGCGTGCCGTTGATCAGCGCGGCCGAGGGCGCGGGGAGCTTCTCCGCCGACGCCGATGACGCCGGACTGCGGGGAGCCCGCCCCAGCGCAGGACCGAGCGCAGCACGGCCTGGTCGGGCTCGGACGCCGACTGGCTCTCGGCACGGCCGGCCAGGCAGTTGCCGAGCACGTCGAGGATGCGGTTCGACGACGTCGTTCGCTGACGTGCGTCGGGCAGTCCCTCGTCGCGGCACGCGACGGCGAAGTCGGCGAGCTGCTGGACCTGCGTGCGGTCGTCGGTCATGGCGCTATCACCCCTGTCCCGGGACGAGCGCGAGCGGACGGACGGGGCCCCCGGTGGCGCCGCGGACGTTGAGCGGCGCGAGCACGAGCAGGAACTCGGCGACGCCGGCGTCGAGCAGGGCGAGCGAGGTTCATCGTCTCGACGATGTTGATGCCGTGCGTCGACGAGGAGCATGCGGTGCACCGGGCAGCAGCGCGTGCCCGGCGCCGGCGCTTGATCTGCTCGAAGGCGATGGTCTCGCCGCCGGCGATGCGCACGCCGCGGTCGATGCAGCCACTGCGCGGCGCTCGGGTCGATGCCCGGGCACGCCCTCCTCGGCACCGACGAAGACCTCGCGCTCGTCCCAGCGTCGCGACCAGCCGGTGCCGATCGAGCACCGCGTCGCCCTCGGCCACGGACACCCCGGCCCGGTCGGCCGCCGCCTGCAGGTCGTCGGCCGTGACGCCGTAGCCCGGCGTCGAAGGACGTCGACGCCCTGGGCGCGCGGCGACGTCGAGGAGCGACGCGCGCGGCCGACGTACGGCGGGAACGTGTCGATGCCGAGCTCGCGGAACCCCTCGTGCGACTGCACGGACGCCGCGTCGACGCCGCCGTAGAGCCCGCCGTCGTGCGACACGTGCGCGAGCGCGTCGACGTGGGTGCCGACGTGGCCGCCGGTCACGATGATCTCGTTGGCCGCCGAGCCGCCGTCCGCGCGCACGCAGTCGCCGTGACGGCGCTGCAGCGCCATCTGGAACGGCGGGTGGTTGGGCGACTGCGGCATGCCGCGGAACATCGGCTGCGCGAGGTCGACGACGGCTCGCGGTGGCGAGCGCCGCCGCGAGGTCGCCCGGGGGAGATAGGTCACAGGAGTCCCTTCGCTCAGACGATCCCGTCGGCTCGCGAGGCCGTCGATCTCGTCGTCGCTGAGCCCGAGGAGCTCGGCGAGCACCTCGCCGGTGTCCGCGCCCGTGGGGGCGGCCCGGTCCACCGGATTCGGCCCGGGGTGTCCGAGAGCCGGTAGAGCACGTTCTGCATGCGCACGGGACCCAGCTCGGGGTCCTCGACGGTGGTGATGGTGTCGAGCGCGGCGTACTGCGGGTCGACGAAGACGTCGCTGATGTCGTAGATCGGCGCGACCGCGGCCTGCGCCTCCTCGAAGGCCTCGATGACCTCGTCGCTGCTCGCGCTCGGCGATCCAGCCGCCGACGTACTCGTCGAGCTCGTCGGCGTGCTCGGCCCGCGTCGGCACCGCTGGCGAACCACGGCTCGTCGACGACCTCGGGGTGGCCGACGAGCACCATCACGCGCTCGGCGATCGACTGCGCCGACGTGGAGATCGCCACCCACTTGTCGTCGCGGGTCCGGTAGGTGTTGCGCGGCGCGTTGTTGACCGAGCGGTTGCCGGTGCGCTGCTGGATGGTGCCGAGCTGGTCGTAGACCATCGGCTGCATGCCGAGCAGCGTGACGATCGGCTCGATGATGGCGAGGTCGATGACCTGACCGCGGCCGCTGCCGCCGGGGCGGTCGCGCTCGTAGAGCGCGGTCATGACGGCCTGCGCCGTGGCCAGCGCGGCGATGCCGTCGGCGAGGCCGAACGGCGGCAGGGTCGGCGGTCCGTCGGGCCAGCCCGGTGATCGAGGCGAACCCGCTCATCGACTCGGCGAGCGTGCCGAAGCCGGGGCGCGAGCTGTAGGGCCCGAACTGGCCGAACCCGGTGACGCGCGCGATGACCAGCCGCGGGTTGGCCTCGTGCAGCCGCTCGGGCGACAGGCCCCAGCGCTCGAGGGTGCCGGGCCGGAAGTTCTCGACGAGCACGTCGGCCTCGGCGACCAGGCGCAGCAGCAGCTCGGCGCCGGCCTCGGTGTTGAGGTCCAGGGTGATCGTCCGCTTGTTGCGCCCGAGGCTCGTCCACCACAGGGGGACGCCGTCCTTCGCCGGCCCGTGGGTGCGCGCGGGATCGGCCTTGCTCGGGTGCTCGACCTTGATGACGTCGGCGCCGTAGTCGCCGAGGATCGTGGCGGCCAGGGGGCCGGCGAACAGGGTGGCGACGTCGACGACCCGGACCCCGGCCAGCGGGGCCGGTCGCCCGCTGTGCGCCGGTGTCCCGGGCAGCGTCGCTGCGTCGGTCACCCGAGGGTCGGCCATGCCTTGATCGTCCTCCGTCGTCGTCGTACCTGCCGTGCCGTCGACCCCCGCGGGAGCCGGCGTGTCGCGGCACGCACTCCGGCCTGGTCCGTCCCGACCGGGCCCGAGACGTCCCGCGATCCTTCCGTGCCGTGCGCCGTCCATTCGTCTGACTGTTCCGCTTGGCGGAACCGCTTTCCGGAACTTACACCGTGGAGCGGTCTCCGTCACCGGTCCGACACCGAGTTTCGCCTCAATAGTGGAACGCTGTGCCGTGGTGTGGAACAGTATGCCCTGGAAAGAGGCTCCTGACGAGCCTCACGCGTCACCCGGGGAGGGCGACATGACCACGTCACCAGTGGCGAGCCAGACCATCGCGACGGTCGAGCGCGCGGCCGACGTGCTCACGCTCTTCGCGCGGGCCGACGAGCCGACCCTCGGCGTCACCGAGATCGCGCAGGCTCTCGGGCTGTCCAAGGCCGCGGTGCACCGGATCCTCGCCTCGCTGCGCAGCCGCTCGTTCGTGGAGCTCGACGAGGACACGCGCCGGTACTCCCTCGGACCCGCCTCCTTCGAGCTCGGACTGAGCTACCTGGCCCGCATCGACGTGCGCGCCCTCGCCGCGCCCGAGCTGGCGTGGCTCTCGCGCGAGACGCAGGAGACCGCCACCCTGTCGGTGCTCGCCGGCGACGGGCGCATCTACGTCGACCAGGTCACCCCGCCCCGCGAGATCGTCATGAGCGTGCCGCTGGGCCAGCGCTTCCCGCTGCACGCCGGCTCGTCGAGCAAGGCGCTGCTCGCCTTCCTGCCCAACAGCGAGGTCGAGGACTACCTGCACGGCCCGTTGCGCCAGTTCACCGAGACCACCCGGACCGACCCCGACGCCTTGCGCGACGACCTCGCGCAGATCCGGTCGCGCGGCTTCGCCACGAGCGCCGGCGAGCGCCAGGCCGGCGCCGCCTCCGTCGCCGCACCTGTCCTCGACCACAGCGGCCGTCCCGTGGCCAGCATCAGCGTGTGCGGTCCGGCCGAGCGCCTCGCCGACGAGCTCGACCACGCGGCCTCGCTCCTCCTCGACGCCACCGCCCGCATCTCCACCCGCCTCGGCCACCGGGCCAAGACCGGATCCTGATCTGCGCCACCGCACCACCGCCCGATCCACGCCCCGCCCTCGGCGACATACCGTCGTCACGACCCGCACCGACGCCCGGACGTGCACGGAAGGACCCCTGATGTCCCGCTACGACCTGCTGGTGAAGAACGGAACCGTCGTGCTGCCCGGCAGCGGCCCCGTCCGCGCCGACCTCGCCGTGAAGGACGGCAAGGTCGCCTCGCTCGGCGCCGACATCGCCACCGCCGACGCCGACGAGGTGCTCGACGCCGACGGGCAAGGTCGTGCTCCCGGGCGCCGTCGACGCGCACTTCCACATCGGCATCTACCGCGAGCTCGGGCTCGACGCCTACGAGGAGACGCGGTCCTCGCTGGTCGGCGGTGCCACGAGCGTCATCTCGTACTTCCGCACCGGTGCGCACTACCTGAACAAGACGGGCACCTACAAGGAGATCTTCCCCGAGGTGCTCGACGCGGTGCAGGGCAAGGCGTGGACCGACTACGCGCTTCCACCTCGCGCCGATGACGGTCGCGCAGATCGACGAGATCCCGCAGCTCGTCCGCGACCACGGCATCACGTCGTTCAAGTACTACATGTTCTACAAGGGCTTCGACCTCGCCTCGAACAGCCGCGACTCGCGCGGCTTCACGATGGGCGACGAGTACGACCTCGGGCACCTGTTCCTCATCATGGAGAAGCTCAACGAGACGCAGGCCGAGTTCCCGCACCTGCGGCTGTCGCTCTCGCTGCACTGCGAGCAGTCCGAGCTCATGCGCGTGTTCATCGACCGGGTGAAGGCCAACGGCGACCCGCAGACCCTCAAGGCCTACCACGACGGCCGACCGCCGCTCACCGAGCGCGTCGCCATCGGCGAGGCCACGACGATCGCCTCGCACACGGGCACCAACATCAACCTGCTGCACCTGTCGAGCGCCGACGCCGTGGCCGCGGCGGTGCAGGCGCGTGAGGCCTACCCCTGGGTCGACATGCGGTTCGAGACGACGCTGCACCACCTGTGCCTCGACCACGACACGCTCGACGCGCAAGGGCGGCCTCGGCGGCAAGGTCAACCCGCCGATCCGCACCAAGGCCGACAACGAGGAGCTGTGGCAGCGCCTCGCCGACGGGGACATCTCCTGGGTCGCCTCCGACCACGCGTGCTGCATGGAGGAGCTCAAGGGCGACAAGATCTGGCCGGCCACGCCGGGCTTCGGCGGCACCGCGCTGCTCTACCCGGTGCTGCTGTCCGAGGGCTACCACAAGCGCGGCATCCCGCTGCAGCGCATCGTGGAGGCGGTGTCGACCAACCCGGCGCGCGCCTACAACATGACCGGCAAGGGCACGCTGCAGGTGGGCGCCGACGCCGACCTCACCGTCGTCGACCTCGACAAGACGCAGACGGTCACGACCGAGCTGTGCCAGTCCGGCCAGGACCACTGCCCGTTCGAGGGACACGAGCTCACCGGCTGGCCGGTCCACACGGTCGTCGGCGGCCACGTGCGCTTCAAGGACGGCGAGGTCGTCGGCGAGCCGACGGGTCGCTACGTCCCGCGCAACGCCTGACCGCGGACCGACCTGGCCGAAACCACGCGAGCGGCGTCGGCGCGGTGTTCTAGCCTCGGCACACCCACGAGGCACGAGGAGGCCACCATGGCTGACGACGCTCGCCGCACGCCTGTCGACGGTCGACCTGTTCGCGGGACTGTCCGCCGCGCGTCATCTCCGCGGATCGTGGAGTCCGGTCACGAGGCGGCGTACGCGCCGGGCACGCCCGTCGTGGTCGGCAGGGCGACTCGGTCGCGGGGTTCAAGGCGTTCTCGCCGGGCGGCGTCGAGATGCACGTCGTGCTCGAGGGGACGCGCGCAGGTCAGCGTGCACGGCGAGCCGGGCAACCGGTGCTCGGGCCGGGGGCCTACTTCGGCGAGCTGTCGCTCATCGACGGCGCGCCCCGCTCGGCCGACGTCGTCGCCGGACCCGACGGGCTCACCACGTTCGCGCTGTCGAAGTGGACCTTCGAGGACCTCCTGGACAAGCACCCCGAGGTCGCCGTGCCCATGCTGCGGGTGGCCGTCGCGCGGCTGCGTGCGCTCGAGTCCTGATCGGTGCCGCACCGCCGGGGCGAGGTCGGCCCGGGTGCGCCAGGATGATGACGTGACCGACACGGGGGAGCCGCCGCCCACCACCGAGGTGCCGCGCGCGCTCGTGCCCGTCGTACGCCGACCGCGGGCCGTCGCTGCCCGCGTCCGTCGAGGCGTCCGCTCGACGTCGCCCTCGGAGCGGCCGCTGCCGTGGCCCGCCCGGTCGTCGGGGTCGTCGGCGCCGTCAGCCGCACCGCGGCGCCGGTCGGTGCGCGGCGCGTGGGGGCTGTTCCTGCACCCGCCGCTGGTGCCGGAGGCCTGGTCCGCGGGAGCCGTCCTCGAGCGGCTCGGCGACCAGGGCCGCAGGCTGCGGTACGCCGCGGGCGAGGACCTCACGGTCGCCGCCGGGCGCACGCTCGACGTGGTGACGCCGACGGTCCTCGACCCGGTGCTCGACCGCGTCGACATCACCGGCATCGTGCTCGAGCGCGTCGACCTGCAGCGCATCGTCGAGGCGGTGCTCGACCGCATGGACCTCACCCAGGTGGTCCTCGAGCGGGTCGACCTCAAGACCGTCGTCGAGTCCGCCATCGACAGCATCGACCTCAACGACATCGTCCGGAACCACGTGGATCTCGCCGACATCGCCGAGGAGGTCATCGACGAGATCGACCTGCCCGAGATCATCCGCGAGTCGTCGACGGGCGTCGCCGCCGAGGTCGTCGACGTCACGCGCATGTCGGCCGTGTCGGGCGACGAGCTGGTGGGCCGCTGGGTCGACCGCGTGCTGCTGCGCCGGCAGAAGCGGCGTACGGCGGTGCCCGGGGCGGAGACCGAGGTGGAGGCTGTCGAGACCGGGGTCGGCCACGTCGCGGACGAGAAGGCGACGGAGGCCTCCGATGGCTGAGCGGCGACCGAAGAACATCGACCCCCTCGCGCCCGGCGCCCGGGCGATCCAAGGGTTGCGCGCCGGCGTGATCACCCGCGTGATCGCGGGCGGCGTCGACTACGCGCTGGTCATCGGCACGACGCTGGGCACCTACGTCGCGTGGGCGGTGCTGCTGTTCCTGCTGGATCCGCGCGACTACAGCTTCCCGAGCTGGCCGTTCCTCTACTTCCTCGTGATCGGGCTGTTCTATCTCCTGGTCTACCTGTGGCTCGCGTTCGCCACCAACGGCCGCACGATCGGCGCGGGGATCATGGGCGTGCGGGTGGTCGGACGCAAGGGACGGCGGCTGCGCTGGTTCCCCGCCCTGCTGCGCGCCGCCTTCTGCACCGTCTTCCCGATCGGGCTGCTCTGGTGCGCCATCAGCCGCGAGAACCGCTCGGTGCAGGACATCGTGCTGCGCACCTCGGTCATCCACGACTGGCCGATCCCCAAGACCGAGGTGGAGATCGACGACATCGCGCTCAAGCGCGTCGACCTCGGCGAGAACTGAGCCACCACACCTGATCCATCAACGACGTGAGGACGGCCCCGGAAGGGCCGTCCTCACGTCGTCATCGACGCTGAATCCTGCTGCGCTCGGCTCACATCCCGTCGGGTTCATGGACGGGATGACGACCCTCGCTGCGCTCGGCTCACATCCCGTCGCCGTCCCACCGTCCACGGCTCCGGCTGCGCACCGGCAGCGACGACAGGATCGGCGCGGGGTACGGGTCGCCCGGCGTCCAGACGCGGCCGGCGCCCCAGTTGTGCGAGTTCGCGTCGGTGCGCTCGTCCGGGTGCTCGAGCAGCTGCCGGGTCGCGGCCCCAGTCGGTGCCGGGCAGCTGCGCGGGGTCGACCGCGCCGTAGTGCACGTGGCCGTCCTCGCCGGGGACGTGCACGTGGTCGTGGCCGTCCTCGTGGCTGTGGTCGTGCCCGCCGTGGCCGCCCTGCAGGTTCGCCGCGTCGATGGCCTTGGCGATCGCGACCAGCGAGTGGTCGGTGCCCTGGCCGTGCGCGACGTACCCGGGGTCGACGTTGCCCTGGTCGCGCTGCCACTGCGCCGAGGCGACGAGGTCCTGCAGGTCGGAGTCGCTGCGCCACGACGGGCCGCGGCCCAGGTCGTGCGTCGACTGCGACCAGCGCATCCGCGAGCCGTCGGGGCCGTAGTTGACCGCCTCGCCGCCCCAGCGCACCCACTCGTTCTGGGTGTACCAGTTGAGCAGCTCGCCGTCGGAGCGCAGCAGCCAGGTGGCGCCGCCCTCCATCGTGGTGAAGTGGCCGTGCTTCACGCGCGCGGGGCGGAAGAAGTAGGTGCCGAGGTCGAGGGTGCCGAAGTTGTACTCCATGTGCCCCTGGACCGTGTACGCCTCCTCGTAGCACGGGTGGTGCGCGAGGCGGTGGTCGGTCCAGCCGTGCTGCGGCGTGCACGAGCCGCGTGTAGAAGCCGGTGACCGGGTCGACGTGGAGGTACTTGATGAACAGCCCGGGCATCGGTCCCGGGTTGGGCACGGCGTCGAACTGCATCGCCTCGGTGTCGATGACGATGACGTCCTCGCGGGCGTCCGCCCAGCGCGGCGCCGGCGGGGGAGTCGACCGGGTCGAAGCCGGCGTCGCCGTACTCGCGGTAGTGCAGGATCTCGGTGCCCTCGGCGAAACGCAGCGAGTCCGCGGGCACGCCCCTGGGCACGTAGACGTAGCCGCCCTTGCCGATGACCTGGTCGCCGTAGGTCGATCTGGCCCTCGAGCACGTAGTACTCGGTGTTGGCGTGGTGGATGCCGGGGCCGCGGCCCCAGTCGGTGTGGAAGGCGACCTGAGCGAGGACGAGCCGTCCTCCTCGTCGACCGAGAGCCGGCGCTCGCTCGCGCGGCCCTCGCCGCCGGGCAGCTCGGCGGCGTGCCAGACGTAGTCATCCTCGTGGATCAGTTCGACGTGCGGGCGCACTCGCCGCACTCCTTCACCGGAGCGGACTCGTACGTTCCGATAGCGGAACGCCTTTCCGCAGCCTGTACAGTCAGACCTTGACTGTCAAGGCGTGCGCTCGTGGGCGCCGTCCAGGTACGCGTCGACGCGGGGGTCGGTCTCGTAGGCCACGTGGCGACGCTACGCCGCGCGAGCGGCCGCGTCAGCCGGCGTAGGTGTCGCGCAGGTCGCGCTTGAGGACCTTGCCGCTGGCGTTGCGGGGGAGCGCCTCGACCGTGACCACGTCGCGCGGGATCTTGTACGCCGCCAGCGTGCCGCGCAGGTGCGCGTCGATCGCCTCGGCGCTCGACGTCGGCGCCGGGCGCGGGCACGACGTAGGCGACGACCTGCTCGCCCCACGTCTCGTGCGGCACGCCCACGACCGCGACCTCGCGACACGCCGGGGAAGGTGAGCACGGCCTCCTCGACGTCGCGCGGGTAGACGTTGACGCCGCCGGAGATGATCAGGTCCTTCTTGCGGTCGACGATGCGGATGTAGCCCTCGTCGTCGACGGTCACGACGTCGCCGCAGGTGAGGAAGCCGTCGTCGGTGGTGCACGCGGCGGTGGCCTCGGGGTCGTCGAGGTAGCCGTTCATCAGGTACGGCGACCGGCTGAACAGCTCGCCGGGCTCGCCGGGCGCGACCGGCTGCCCCTCGTCGTCGACGACGCGCACCTCGGTGAAGTACCACGGGTGCCCGACCGAGCCGGCCTTGCGGCGCGCGTCGAGCGGGCGCAGGTTGGTGATGATGCCGCCCTCGGTCGAGCCGTAGAGCTCGTGGATCCCGACGCCCGGGAAGGCGTCGAGCACCCACTCCTTGAGCGGCGGTCGGCAGCGCCGCGGCGTTGAAGTAGATGGTGTCGAGGCTCGACAGGTCGAAGCGCGAGCCCGGCTCCTCGGTCGAGGTTGCGGATCATCTGCGCGTGCGTCGGCACGAGGAACACCGACTGCGCGCGGTCGCGCTCGATCATCGCGAGGAACGACTCGGGGTCCCAGCTGCGCAGCATCGAGACCGTGCCGCCGGTGTAGACCGGCGCGTAGCCGAACGCGAAGCCGGCGCCGTGGTACATCGGCGCGACGGCGATCGAGCGGCGTCCCGTGCCGAGGCCCCACTCGAGCGCGCTCATCGTAGAAGGTCAGCGACGCGCGAGCGGTGCGAGATGAGCACGCCCTTCGGCTTGCCCGTGGTGCCCGACGTGTACGCGACGCAGAACGGGTCGTTCTCGTCGACCGCGATGCGCGGGTCGACCGCGCGCGCCGAGGCGAGCGCCTCGTCGTACGACGGCCCCAGCGAGGTGCCGCCGATCGAGAGCACGGAGTGCAGCCCCGGTGCGACGCCGTCGGCGATGCCGGCGAGCGCGTCGTCGAGCACGAGTCCGCGCGCGCCGGAGTGGCCGACGATGTAGTCGACCTCCGGGCCGGTCATGCGCGGGTTGAGCGGCACCATCACCAGGCCCGCCTTGCGCGATGCCGGCGGCGACCTCGCAGTACTCGAGGCGGTTGCCCAGCAGCACCGCGACCGCGTCGCCGGGGGCCAGACCGGCGGCGAGCAGCGCGGTCGCCACGCGCGAGCTGCGCTCGTCGAGCTCGGCGTAGGTCTGCACCCGGTCGCCGTCGACGACGGCGGCCACGCCGGGCTGCGCCGCGGCGAACTCGCGGACGCCGTCCACGATCGACAGGGGAGCGCCGCCGGTCCGGATCACGAGCACCTTCTCGCCTCGAGCGGGCCGGGCCCGGCCGCCGGAGCGGCGGCCACCGGTCCCGCGCTGGTCGGGGCGCCGTCGCGGCACCCCGGAGTCTGTGACGCCGCGCCCCCTCCGACGCGGCGTCGGCGAAAGTGAAACACCGTTCCACCTGGCGTGTCCAGCATCGAGCGCCGAGCGGCCCGGCGCGGCGGCCCTCCACTTCCCACCACCAGGCGCGTCAGGGAGCTGCAGGCCGGGCCCGGAGGCGTGCTCCGAGCACGGCCGGCGCCGTCTCACCGCGTCGATCCGGCCCGCGACACGCCGCCGTTCGGCCGCTGTCCTCCACTCCGACCCCGGTGGAGCGCGAATCCCCTCCACTCTCCTCCACTGCTCTGACCTGCGGTGATAGGAGCACGAAGGGGGTCGGATCGGACATCTCAACCGTTCGGGGGAGGCTAGGTGGTTGACGGTGGGGGAAAGTGGAGTATGTTGGCGCGCACCGGAGGGTGAGAGGCACCCCCGCGGACGGATCGGGAGGTGGTGGCGGTGTTCCTCGGAACCCACTCGCCCCGCCTCGACGACAAGAACCGCGTGATCCTCCCGGCCAAGTTCCGCGACGCGCTCGTCCGGCGGGCTGGTCATCACCAAGGGCCAGGACCGCTGCCTGGTCGTGTGGACCCGCGAGGGCTTCGCCGAGTACGCCGCGCGCCTGCGCAGCGGGTCGCAGACCAGCGAGAAGGTCCGCGCCTACACCCGCGTGCTGTTCGCCAGCGCCCACGACGACACCCCGGACAAGCAGGGCCGCATCACCGTGCCGCCCGCGCTGCGCGAGTACGCCGGACTCACCAAGGACTGCGTCGTCGTCGGCGCCGACACCCGGATCGAGATCTGGGACTCCGCGGCCTGGGAGGCCTACCTCACGGGCACGGAGCAGGGCTTCGTCGACCTCGACGGCGAGGTGGTGCCGCAGGCGTAGGAGCTCGTGGCACGAGGTCTCCGGTCCGTCACCGGCCCACCTGGCTCACCTTCCCCGGTGCCAGGCGGAACCCACCCCGCGTGACGGACGGGGACCTGGTCCCACGAGAACGACGCACCACCACTGCACCGCACGAGCACCACCGCCCGCACCACCCGGACGAGACCCCCACCGCGAAGCGCCCTCCGGGGCGAGGAGGACACCGTCACATGGATCTGACGCTGCACCGCCGTGACGAGCGCCGCGAGCGCCGTACGCCGTCGCCGGCGCTCCCGTCGCCCACGGGTCCCGCCGGTGTCCTCGTGGCCTCGGTGGGCCTGGCCGCCGGCTTCGTCCTCGCGCTCTCCGACCTCGTCGCGCGGTTGGGCTGAGCGATCGTGACCCCTCCGACGGACGCACCCGGTTCGCCGGACGTGCCCGCCCGCGACGCGCAGCACGTGCCCGTGCTGCTCGAGCGCTGCCTCACCCTGCTGGCTCCGGCCCTCGACCGCCCCGACGCCGTCGTCGTCGACGCGACGCTCGGCCTCGGCGGCCACAGCGAGGCGCTGCTCCAGCGATTCCCGGAGGTCCGCCTCGTCGGCCTCGACCGCGACCTCGACGCCCTCGAGCTCTCCGGTCGTCGGCTCGCGCCGTACGCCGGGCGCACGGTGCTGGTGCACGCGGTGTACGACGAGCTGCCGCAGGTGCTCGCCGAGGCCGGGCTCCCGCGCATCGACGGGATCCTGTTCGACCTCGGCGTCAGCTCGATGCAGCTCGACCAGGCCGAGCGCGGCTTCTCCTACTCGCAGGACGCGCCGCTCGACATGCGCATGGACCCCTCGCGCGGCATCACCGCCGCCGAGGTGCTCAACACCTACGCCGCCGCCGAGCTCGCGCGCGTGCTGCGCGAGTACGGCGAGGAGAAGTTCGCCCGCCGGATCGCCGACGCGGTCGTGCGCGAGCGCGGCCGGGCGCCGTTCGACACCAGCGCGCGTCTCGTCGAGCTCATCCGCGACTCCATCCCCGCGCCGGCCCGCCGCACCGGCGGCAACCCGGCCAAGCGCACCTTCCAGGCGCTGCGCATCGAGGTCAACGGCGAGCTCGAGGTCCTCGAGCGCGCGCTGCCGGCGGCCATCGACGCGCTCAAGGTCGGCGGCCGGATCGTGGTCATGACGCTACCAGTCGCTCGAGGACCGGATCACCAAGCGCGCGTTGACATCCCGGGCGACCAGCGACGTGCCGGTCGACCTGCCCTTCGTCCCTGAAGGTCACGAGCCCGAGCTGCGCCTCATCACCCGCAGCTCGGAGAAGGCGTCGGACATGGAGATCGCGGAGAACCCCCGCGCAGCATCGGTGCGGCTGCGCGCCGCCGAGCGGATGCGGGAGGCGGCATGAGCGCCACCGCCCGCGCCACCGCGACCCGTCCCGCGTCGCGGCCGAGCACGCCGCGCAGCGCGCCGGCGCGCACGCGTCGTCCCGCGCTGCAGGAGGTGCGCGCCCCCGGCCCCGTCCGTGGCCGGCAACGGCATGTTCGCGCTCGATCGTCGCGGGGCTGCTCGTGCGCGGGCATGCTCGGGCTCCTCGTCCTCAACACCACGCTCGCGCAGGGCGCGTTCGAGATCGGCTCGCTGACCCAGGTCAAGCGCGACCTCGCCGTCAACGAGCAGCGCCTGCTGCAGACCGTGGCGCACGCGGAGGCACCCGAGTCGCTGCAGCAGCGGGCCGACGCGCTCGGCATGGTGCCCGCGCAGGCACCGGTGTTCCTGCGCCTCGCCGACCGCACCGTCCTCGGCCGGCCCACCCCCGCCAAGGCGCAGCCGCGCAAGGCGTCGGGCGCGGCGTCCGCGGCGAAGACCCCGGCCACCACGTCCGACGCGGCGACGCCGACGCGGAGCCAACGCGGCCAAGCCGAAGCCGTCCTCGGCAGCAGGCGGAGTCGCGGCCTCGACGACCGACGAGGCCCGCCCCGACGCCCCACCGGACCCGGCATGTCCGACGAGGCCCGCCCCGACGCCCCGACCGGGGAGTCGCAGCCGTGACCACGCTCGCGCCGCCGCCCCGCCGGCCGTCCACGCGGACCACCGCGCCGCGCCCGCGCCCGGCTGCGCCGCGTCGTACGCCGCCCCCGCCGCGTCGCCTGCGTCTCGGCGACCCCTCCCGCCGGCTGCGCATCTGGCAGGTCGGGCTGCTCGTCCTGCTGAGCATCGTGGCCGCGCGCGTCGTCGACCTCCAGGCGGTGCAGGGGCCGACCCTCGCCGCCTCCGCGCTCAAGGACCGCACGCGCACCGTGGTGCTGCCGGCCACGCGCGGCGACATCACCGACATGAACGGCGTCCCGCTGGCCACCACGGTGGCCGCGCGCAACGTCACCGTCGACCAGACGCTGGTCAAGGACGTCCAGGGCGAGGCGCAGCAGCTCGCGACCGTCCTCGGCGGCGACGCGGAGGCGTACGCCCAGCGCATGACCGGCACGCGCCGGTTCGTCTACCTCGCGAAGAACGTCACGCCGGACGTCTGGGCGAAGGTCGCGGACCTCAAGCTGCCGGGCGTCTTCAGCGAGCCCACGACGACGCGCATCTACCCGGCGGGCGAGGTCGCCGCCAACGTCGTCGGTCACGTCCGTGCCGACGGCAACGGCGGCTCGGGTCTCGAGTACGGCTTCGACAAGGAGCTCGCCGGAGTCGCGGGCACGCAGGTCTACCAGAGCTCGGCGCGCGGCACGGAGATCCCCACCGTCGCCTCGTCGGGCACCGACCCGGTCGCCGGCACCGGCGTACGCCTCACCATCGACCGCGACCTGCAGTGGGTCGCGCAGGAGGCCATCGCGCAGAAGGTGAAGGAGGCGCGCGCCGACAGCGGCACCGTCGTGGTCATGGACCCGCGCACCGGTCAGATCCGCGCGCTCGCCACCGTGCCCACCTTCGACCCCAACCGGCCGGCCGACGCCGCCCAGGCCGACGTGCGGCAACCGCGCCGTCTCCGACGTCTTCGAGCCCGGCTCGACGAGCAAGATCATGACGATGGCCGCGGTCATCGAGGAGGGCAAGGCCACGCCGCTCACCAAGATGATCATCCCGCCGGTGCTCAAGCGGCCCGCGAAGATGTGGCACGACCACGACCCGCACGGCACGGCTCAAGCTCACCCTCAACGGCGTGCTGGCGAAGTCGAGCAACATCGGCACGATCCTCGCCGCGGAGAAGATCGGCGGCGACACGCTCTACTCGTACCTGAAGAAGTTCGGCATCGGCGAGCCCACCGGCCTGCGCTTCCCCGGCGAGAGCGAGGGCTACGTGCCGCCGCCCTCGAAGTGGTCGGCCACCTCGTTCGGCACCATCGCCTTCGGCCAGGGCCTGTCGGTCAACGCGGTGCAGGCGGCGTCGGTGTTCGCGACCATCGCCAACGACGGCGTCCGCGTCGAGCCCACCCTCGTGGCCGGGTTCACCGGCGCCGACGGCACCTACCAGGCGGCGCCGCCGCCGAGTCGACCCGCGTGGTCAGCGGCCAAGACCGCGCAGACCGTGCGCCAGATGCTCGAGTCGGTCGTCTCGGCCGACGGCACGGCGCCGAAGGCGGCCATCCCGGGCTACCGCGTCGCGGGCAAGACCGGCACGGCGAACCGCATCGACGACTCCTGCGGCTGCTACCGCGGCTACACCGCCTCGTTCATCGGCATCGCGCCCGCCGACAACCCCACGCTCGTCGTCGCGGTCTTCCTGCAGAACCCGCGCAACGGCCACTTCGGCGGCGTGCTCGCCGGCCCGGTGTTCAAGAAGGTCATGACGTTCGGCCTCGAGCACAGCCGGACCCCGCCCACCGGCACCGTCCGTCCGCGCATCCCGGTCACCTGGTGACCGGCCGATAGGGTCGTCCCTGTGTCCTCAGGACCTCGTCCGACGACGCCGCCCCTCCCGCTCGACCAGGTCGCCGCGGTGGCCGGCGCGTCGCTCGACCCCTCCGACGCCCCCGCCGTGCTCGTCACCGGCGTCACCCACGACTCGCGCGGCCGTGCTCGCCGGCGACCTGTACGCCGCGCTGCCCGGGTTCCGCACCCACGGCGCCGAGTTCGTCGCGCAGGCGGCCGGGCTCGGCGCGGTGGCCGTCCTCACCGACCCGGCCGGCGCCGACCGCGCACGCGCCACCGGGCTGCCCGTGCTCGTCGTCGACGACCCGCGCGGCGGTGCTCGGGCAGGTCGCGTCCGCGCGTGTACGGCCGACCCGTCGCACGACCTCGTCGTGGTCGGGATCACCGGCACCAACGGCAAGACGACCACGCAGCTACCTGGTCGACGCCGGGTTCCGTGCGGCGGGGCACGTCACCGGCGTCATCGGCACCGTCGGGACGCGGATCGGCGACGACGTCGTGCCGACGGCGCGCACCACTCCCGAGGCCACCGACGTGCACGCGCTGCTCGCGGTGATGCGCGAGCGCGGCGTGACCGCGGTGACCATGGAGGTCTCCAGCCACGCGCTGCGCCTCGGCCGCGTCGACGGCGTGCGCTTCGACGTCGCCGGCTTCACCAACCTGAGCCCCGACCACCTCGACTTCCACGCGCGACATGGACGACTACTTCGACGCGAAGGCGCGCTGTTCACCGCGGCGCGCAGCGATCGCGCGGTGGTGTGCGTCGACGACGAGTGGGGCGCGCGCGATCGTCGGCCTGGCCGCGCGCCGAGGGCCTTCCGGTGACGACGTACGCCGTCGGCGACGTCGCCGCGGACTGGCGTCGCCGGCGGCGTGGTCGCGGTGCCCGGCGGGTCGGTGCTGCGCGGCGCTCGGCCCGGACGGCGTCGACGTCCCGCTCGAGGTGCGGCTGCCGGGGGAGTTCAACGTGGCCAACGCGATCGGGGCGCTGGCGCTCCTCGTCGACGGCGGGCGTCGACCCGCTGACCGCGGCCGACGGCATCGCGGCGTGCCCGGGCGTACCCGGCCGGATGGAGCGGGTCCCCGACCCCGACCTGGCGCGCGGCGCTGCTCGCCTTCGTCGACTACGCGCACACCCCCGACGCGGTCGAGCGCGCCGTCGCGGCCGCGCGAGATCGGCGCCCGCGGCCGTCGTCATCGTCGTGCTCGGCGCCGGCGGCGACCGCGACCCGCACAAGCGCGCGGCGATGGGGGAGGCCGCCGCGCGCGGCGCCGACCTGGTCATCGTGACCGACGACAACCCGCGCTCGGAGGACCCGGCCGCCATCCGCGCCGCGGTCCTGCGCGGGGTCCGCACGCGTCGCCGGCGCGCCGTCGTTCGAGATCGCCGACCGTCGGACGGCGATCGGCGCTGGCCGTGGCGGCTCGCCGGCGAGGGTGACGTAGTTCTCGTGCTGGGCAAGGGCCACGAGCAGGGCCAGGAGGTCGCGGGTACGGTCACGCCGTTCGACGACCGCGAGGTGCTCGCCGAGGTGCTGGCAGCCCCGCAGGCCGTGCTCGCCGACGTCCTGACCGAGGAGCCCACGTGATCCCGCTGACCCTCGGCGAGGTCGCCGACGGCCGTCGACGGGCGCCTGCTCGGCGGCGCCGACCCGGCGACGCCCGTGACCGGCATCGAGCACCGACTCGCGCAGCGTCGCAGCGCCGGCGACCTGTTCGTGGCCGTGGTCGGCGAGCACCACGACGCCCACGACTTCGCCGCGGCGGCGATCGCGTCGGGGCGCCGCGGCCGTGCTCGCCTCGCGCGAGCTCGACGTGCCCGTGCGTCGTCGTCGACGACGACCGTGCTCGCCCTCGGCCGGCTGGCGCGCTCGGTGGTCGACCGGATGCCCGGCGCTCACCGTCGTCGGCATCACCGGCTCGTCGCGGCAAGACGAGCACCAAGGACCTCATGGCGCAGGTGCTCGTCGAGCTCGGCCCCGTGGTGGCGCCGCAGGGCTCGTTCAACACCGAGGTCGGTGTGCCGGTCACCGCGCTGCAGCGTCGACGCCGTCGCACGCGCGTGCTGGTCTCGGAGATGGGCGCCCGCGACCTCGGGCACATCGCCTACCTGTGCGGCATCACGCCGCCGCGCGTCGGCGTCGTGCTCAACGTCGGGTCGGCGCACCTGGAGAGTTCGGCTCGCGGGAGAACATCGCCGCGACCAAGGGCGAGCTGGTCGAGGCCGTGCCCCCGGCCGACGACGGCGGCGTCGCGGTGCTCAACGCCGACGACCCGCTCGTCGCGGCGATGCGCTCGCGCACACGCGGGCGCGGTCGTCACCTACGGCCGGTCCGCGCGAGGCCGACGTCCGTGCCGAGGACGAGGTGCTCGACGCCGACGGCCGCGCGAGCTTCACGCTCGTGTCGCCGCACGGGCAGCGCCGAGGTCGCGCTGCGGCTGCACGGCGCGCACCAGGTGTCCAACGCGCTCGCCGTCGCCGCCACGGCGCTCGCGCTCGGCGTGCCCGTCGACGCGGTCGCCCGCGGCTCTCGTCGGCGACCGCCGACGAGCCGCTGGCGCATGGAGGTCTCGACGACGTCGACCGGCGTCACCGTCGTCAACGACGCCTACAACGCCAACCCCGAGTCGATGCGCGCCGCGCTCGACGCGCTCGCGGCGATGGGCCGCGCGACGACCGACCGCGGCCCGCGCCGCACCTGGGCGGTGCTGGGCGAGATGCGCGAGCTCGGCGCCGGCGCGGAGACCGCGCACGAGGAGGTCGGCCGCGAGGCCGCCGAGCGTGGGATCGGTCACGTCGTGGCGGTGGGCGAGCCGGCGTACGGCGTGGCGCGAGGCGCGGAGGCGCTCGGAGGTGCCACCGTCGTACAGGCCGTGCCGGACGTCGACGCGGCCGTCGCGCTGCTGCGGGCCGAGACGCACGCCGGGGACGTCGTCCTGGTGAAGGCCTCGCGCGGCTCGGCCCTCGAGCGCGTCGCCGCGGGACTGACGGAGGTGACGGCATGAGGCTCGTGCTCATCTCGTCGTCCGTCGGACTCATCGTGGCGCTGCTCGGCACCCCGCTGCTCATCCGCTTCCTGCGCCGGCACGGCTACGCGCAGGCCATCCGCGTGTCGTCCGCCGACGAGCCCTACCCCGAGCACGAGGGCAAGCGCGGCACCCCGTCGATGGGCGGCCTGGCCATCCTCGCCGGGCTCATCCTCGGCTACACCGCGGCGCACCTGATCCCGCCGAGCGGCTCCCGACGATCTCGGGCCTGCTCGCCCTCTACCTCACGGTCGGCCTCGGCGCCGTCGGCATGGCGGACGACTACCTCAAGATCTTCAAGCAGCGCAGCACCGGCGTCCGTGCCCGCACCAAGCTGCTCGGCCAGGCGGCGGTCGCGCTGTCGTTCGCCTGGATGGCGCGCGCACTTCCCCGACGCGGACGGCCTGACCCCGGCCTCGCACGCGATCTCGTTCCTGCGCGACACCGGGATCGTGCTGCCCACCGCGCTGCTCATGCTGTGGATCTGGTTCCTCGTCACGGCCACGACGAACGCGGTGAACCTCACCGACGGGCTCGACGGCCTGGCTGCCGGTGCGGCGACGATGACGCTCGGCGCGTTCACGCTGCTCTCGCTGTGGCAGTACCGCCAGAGCTGCTCGTTCGGCGAGCTGCCCAACTGCTACGACGTCCGAGATCCGCTCGACCTCGCGATCTTCGCGGGCGCGGCCGCGGGTGCGACGCTTCGGGTTCCTCTGGTGGAACACGGCCCCGGCGAGCATCTTCATGGGCGACACCGGATCGCTGGCGCTCGGCGGCGCGATCGCGGCGCTGGCGATCATGTCGCGCGTCGAGCTGCTGCTGCCGCTGCTCGCCGGTCTGTTCCTCATCATCACGCTCTCGGTGATCGGCCAGGTCGGCAGCTACAAGCTCACCGGCAGACGGATGTTCCGGATGGCTCCGCTGCATCATCACTTCGAGATGCTCGGCTGGCCGGAGATCCAGATCGTGGTGCGCTTCTGGATCATCCACGGGCTGTTCGTCGCGCTGGCCCTCGGCCTGTTCTACGCGGAGTGGATCCGGCGACCGTGAGCCGTACGGACGTCTCCTCGTACGCCCGGTCGTCGGACTGGACGGCCGTGCACGCCGTCGTGGCGGGCATCGGGGTCGCGGGCTTCGCGGCCGCCGACCACCTCGTGCACCTCGGGGCGCGGGTCACCGTGATCGACGCGGCCGACGGCGAGCGTCAGCGCGAGCGCGCCGAGATCCTCGACGTCATCGGTGTGACCGTGCGGCTCGGCGACGGCGACACGCTGCCTGACGACGCCGACGTCCTGGTCGTGTCGCCGGGACTGCCGCCGACGGCCGCGGTCACGCTGCACCGCGCTGGAGCGCGGGCGTGCCGGTGTGGGGCGAGCTCGAGCTCGCCTGGCGGCTGCGCGGGCCCGGACCCGGCGCCGTGGCTCGTCGTCACGGGCACGAACGGCAAGACCACGACCACGCTCATGCTCGAGTCGATGCTGCGAGCCGCCGGCAGGCGCACCGCCGCGGTCGGCAACATCGGCGTCTCGCTCGTCGACGCGGTCATGGACCCGGTCGGCTTCGACGTGCTCGCCGTCGAGGTCGGTGCGCCCCAGCTGCCGTTCCTGCACACGGCCAGCCCGCTCGCCTCGGTCTGCCTGAACCTCGCCCCGGACCACGTCGACCTCTTCGGCTCGTACGAGGCCTACCGCGCGGCCAAGGCCCGCATCTACACGCAACACCCAGGTGGCCGCCGTCTACAACGTCGCCGACCCCGAGACCGAGCGCATGGTCGAGGAGGCCGACGTCGTCGAGGGCTGCCGCGCGATCGGCGTCACGCTGGGCAGTGCCCGGCCTGTCGATGCTCGGGGTCGTCGACGACCTGCTGGTCGACCGCGCCTTCGTCGAGAACCGCGCACGAGAACGCCCAGGAGCTCGCGTCGGTGCACGACGTGCGGCCCGTTCGCGCCGCACAACGTCGGCAACGCGCTCGCCGCCGCTGCGCTGGCGCGCGCGCTACGGCGTACCCGCGTCGGCGGTGCGCGAGGGTCTGCGCTCCTTCGAGCCGGCCGGGCACCGCATCGCCGACGTGGCCACGGTCGACGGCGTGCGCTGGGTCGACGACTCCAAGGCGACCAACGGGCACGCGGCCGAGACCTCGCTGCTCGCCTACGAGTCGGTCGTGTGGATCGCGGGCGGGATGGCCAAGGGCCAGGAGTTCGACGAGCTGGTGCAGCGCACGCGCGCCCGGATGCGCGGGGCGGTGCTGCTCGGGGTCGACCGCGCGAAGGTCCGCGAGGCTCTCGCGCGACACGCGCCCGAGGTCACCGTGATCGAGGTCGACCGCACCGACACTGGAGCCATGGACGACGTCGTGCGCGCCGCCGCCGGGATCGCGCGCCCCGGCGACACCGTCCTGCTCGCGCCCGGCTGCGCGTCGTGGGACATGTTCCGCGACTACGCCCACCGCGGCGACGCGTTCGCCGACTCCGTGCGCCGGATCGTGCAGGGGTGACCGGCGCATGAGCCAGGCAGTCCGTACGACGCGTGGTCGCGTCCGGCCGTGCCGCGGTCCGAGCACCCGCTCGCGACCTACCACGTGCTGCTCTCGGCGACCCTCGCTGCTGCTGCTGTCTCGGCGTCGCGATGGTGCTGTCGGCCTCGACCGTCGAGAGCTACCGCGTCTTCGGGTCGGCGTACACCCTGTGGCTGCGCCAGGTGCTGTTCGCGGTGGTCGGGCTCGTCGCCATGGTGCTCGCCTCGCGGATGCCCGTCACGTTCTGGCGCCGTCTCGCCTACCCCATGCTCGTGTTCGCGCTCGTCGCGCTCGTCGCGGTGCTCGTCGTCGGGCCGCGACGTCAACGGCCAGCGCAACTGGATCGAGCTCGGCGGGCCCGTTCCGCCTGCAGCCCAGCGAGTTCGCCAAGCTGGCGCTGGTGCTCTGGGCCAGCGACCTGCTCGCGCGCAAGCAGGGGCTGCTCGACCAGTGGAAGCACCTGCTGGTGCCGCTGCTGCCGGTGACGGTCGTGATCATCGGGCTCGTGCTGGCGGAGGGCGACGCCGGCACCGCGCTCATCCTCGTCCCGATGGTCGGCGCGATGCTCTACGTCAACGGGGCGCCGCTGCGGCTGTTCGTCGGCGGCGCCGTCATCGTGCTCGCCGGCGTCGCCGCGCTCAGCTTCGCGGCGTCCTACCGGCTCGCCCGGTTCCAGTCCTGGCTCGACCCGGAGAGCTCGCCGCTCGGCGACGGCTGGCAGCTCATCCGCGGGAAGAACGCGCTCGGCGGTGGCGGCTGGTTCGGCGTCGGTCTCGGCGCGAGCCGCGAGAAGTGGGACTGGCTGCCCGAGGCGCACACCGACTTCATCTACGCGGTCGTGGGGGAGGAGCTCGGCATCCTCGGCTCGCTGCTCGTGCTCGTGCTGTTCGCGGCGATCGGCCTGGCCGGGCTGCGGCTCGCACGCAAGACCTCCGACCCCTTCGTCCGCACGGCATCGGCGGGCGTCGTGGCGTGGCTGCTCACGCAGGCGCTGCTCAACATCGGCGCGGTGCTGCAGCTGATCCCGATCACCGGCGTGCCGCTGCCGCTGGTGTCCTACGGCGGGTCGTCGCTGATCCCGACCCTGCTGGCCCTCGGCATGCTCATGTCGTTCGCACGCGCGGAGGCCGGCCGGCCCGCCGCCGCCTCGCGCAGCGGCTCCTCGCCGCGGCAGCGCGCGGCCGCGCGCACCGCCAAGGCGCGGTGACCCGACCGTGCACGTCGTCCTCGCCGGCGGGGGCACCGCCGGGCACATCGAGCCTGCGCTGAACCTCGCCGACTGCCTGCGCCGGCAGGACCCCTCCGTCGGCATCACCGCGCTCGGCAGCGAGCGCGGGCTCGAGACCCGTCTGGTGCCCGAGCGCGGCTACGACCTCGCGCTCATCACGGCCGCCCCGCTGCCGCGACGGCCCACCCTCGACCTGGCGCGGCTGCCGGCGGCTCGTGCGCCGCTCGGTGCGCGAGGTCCGCGACGTGCTGACGAGCACCGGCGCCGACGTCGTGGTCGGGCTTCGGCGGCTACGTCGCGCTGCCGGCGTACCTCGGCGCGCGCGGCCGGGTGCCCATCGTGATCCACGAGGCGAACGCGCGTCCCGGGCTGGCGAACAAGGTGGGCGCGCGGTTCACGCCGTACGTCGCGTGCGCCGTGCCCGACGCGATGCCGCGCTCGCGCCACATCGGCATGCCGCTGCGGCGGTCGATCGCCACGCTCGACCGTGAGGCGGTGCGCGCCGAGGCGCGGGACGCTCTTCGGCCTCGACCCCGACCGGCCGACCCTGCTGGTCTTCGGCGGCTCGCAGGGAGCCCGTCGGCTCAACGACGCGGTCGTGGGTGCGGCCGCGCAGCTCACCGCGCAGGGCATCCAGGTCCTGCACGCGGCCGGGCTGCGCAACGACGACCAGCGCCCCGCGGGGAGCACCGGGCCGGCGCCGTACGTCGCGGTGCCCTACCTCGACCGCATGGACCTCGCCTACGCCGCCGCCGACGTCGCGCTCTGCCGGGCCGGGGCGATGACGTGCGCCGAGCTCACGGCGGTCGGGCTGCCCGCGGTCTACGTGCCCCTGCCGATCGGCAACGGCGAGCAGCGGCTCAACGCGCTGCCGGTGGTGCGCGCCGGGGGCGGGCTGCTCGTCGACGACGCGGCGCTGGATCCGGCGTGCGTGCTCGACGTCGTCGCGCCGCTGCTGCTCGACGACGACCAGCGACGCGAGATGGCCACGGCCGCCGCCTCCCACGGTCAGCGCGACGCGGACGAGAGACTGGTCGCACTCGTCCTCGAGGCGCTGGCCGCCGGGCCGTCGGCCGAGGGCGGAACCCGCACGACTGCCGGAGGAGACCGATGACGCCCGAGCCCGCCGACCTCGCACCGCTGGGTCGCGTGCACGTGATCGGCATCGGCGGCGCAGGCATGTCCGGCATCGCGCGCATCCTGGTGGCGCGTGGGGTGGCCGTGAGCGGCAGCGACGCGAAGGACTCCCGTCGTATCGCGGCGCTGCGTGCCATCGGCGTCGACGCGCGGGTCGGCCACGACGCGGCGAACGTCGCCGAGGCCGACACCGTCATCGTCTCGACGGCCATCAAGCCCGAGAACGCCGAGCTGGTCGCCGCGCGCGAGCGCGGGCTGCGCGTGATGGGGCGGGCCGAGGCCCTCGCGACTCTGATGGAGGGCTACCGCGGCGTCGCCGTCGCCGGCACGCACGGCAAGACGACGACCACCTCGATGCTCACGGTGGCGCTGCAGCACTGCGGCGCCGACCCGTCGTTCGCGATCGGCAGCGAGCTCAACGAGAGCGGCAGCAACGCGCACCTCGGCACCGGCGCCGACTTCGTGGCCGAGGCCGACGAGAGCGACGGCGCGTTCCTGGCGCTGCCGGCGTACGCAGGCATCGTGACCAACGTCGAGCCCGACCACCTCGACCACTGGGGAACCTTCGAGGCGATCGAGACCGCGTTCCTCGCAGTTCGCCACCGCGATCCGCGACCGCGGCGGCTTCGTCACGGTGTGCGTCGACGACCCCGGCGCCCGGCGTCTCGCCGAGGCTGCCGCTGCCGACGGCGTCGACGTGCGGACCTACGGCGAGTCCGACCGACGCCGACTACCGCGTCGACCTGCTCGGCACCGGCGAGAACGGCTGGCGCTTCGACGTCCTCGAGCGCGGCGTGCGCATCGGCGTCACCGAGCTCGCGGTCCCGGGCCGGCACAACGTGCTCAACGCGACGGCGGCGCTCGTCACCGGGATCGGGCTGGGCCAGCCGTCGAGCGACCTGCGCGCCGGCCTCGAGAGCTTCAACGGCACGCGCCGGCGCTTCGACTTCAAGGGCGTGGCCGACGGCGTGCGGGTGTACGACGACTACGCCCACCACCCGACCGAGATCGCCGCGACGCTGAGCGCGATGCGCGACCTCGTCGGCGACGGCCGCCTCGTGGTCGCCTTCCAGGCGCACCACTACTACCGCACCGCGCTGTTCGTCCGCGAGTTCGGCGAGGCGCTCGGCCTCGCCGACGAGGTCGTGGTGCTCGAGGTGTTCGCACCGGGGGAGGACCCGATCCCGGGGGCGTCCGGCGTCGCCATGGCCTCGCACGTGCCGCTGCCTCCGGAGCAGGTCGTGTTCGAGCCGTCGTGGAGCCGGGTCGCCGAGCACCTCGTCGAGCGCGCGCGTCCCGGCGACGTCGTCATGACGCTCGGCGCGGGCGACATCGCGATGATCGGCACCGAGGTCCTCGAGCGCCTGCGCGCCCGCGAGGGAGCGCGACCGTGACCGTCGTCGACTCCGCGCAGCGCTTCGGCGCCACCACGCGCACCCGCCACTGGCGTCGCTGGGTCGCCCTCGTCGCTCGTTCTCGCGCTCGTCGCGCTCGGCGTGTGGGTCGTGTGGTTCTCGCGCCTGCTGACGGTGCAAGGAGGTGCGCGTCCTCGGCGCCGTGGCGGTGAGCGTCGGACCAGGTCCGCAGGCCGCGGCAGTCCCGCCCCGTCAACCGCTGGCGCGCGTCGACGTCGACGGCATCACGACGCGCGTCGAGGCCATCCCGCGCGTGCAGTCCGTCGAGGTGCGTCGCGGCTGGCCCGACGTCCTGGTCGTCGTGGTCACCGAGCGCACACCGCTCGTCGTCGTCGCCGACGGGTCGGCGTTCGCCTACGTCGACGCCGAGGGCGTGCGGTTCGGCGAGGCCGGCCGCCAGCCGGCCTCGATGCCGCTGCTCACGGCGGAGAACGACACCGCCAGGACGAGCTCGCTCGCGGTCGTCGCTGCGCTGCCCGGCCGACCTGCGCGGCTCCGTCGAGGAGGTGCGGGCGCGCACGTTCGACGACGTCCGGCTCGTGCTGCGCGACGGCAGCATCGTGCAGTGGGGCAACGCCGAGCGCTCCGACCGCAAGGCCGTCGTGCTGCGCTCGCTGCTCACGCTCAAGGCCGCCCGCTACGACGTCAGCGCACCGGACCTCCCGACCACGTCCGGCACCCTCGGCAAGGGCTGATCTCAGACCCGTCAGGTCAGTCGCGGGGGAGGGCGGCCATGAGATCGGGGAAGACGCGCGCGACCTTCGCCGTGAGGTAGTCGCCGTAGGCGCCGTCCCACTCGTGCACGCTCGCCCCGTCCCACCGGGTCACGGCGTCGTCCTCGGGCGGGGCCTCGCCGGCGAACACCGAGTCGGGCAGCGGCGTGACCCGGGCGTCCCACGACGGGTCGAGGAACAGCGGGAACGAGACGCGGTCCTGGCCCGACAGGTTGCGCACGCGGTGCGGGTCGGAGCGGTAGCGGCCGCGGGTCATGCGGTCGAGCATGTCGCCGAGGTTGACCACGAAGACGTACGGGTCTGCGGGCACGTCGATCCACTCGCCGTGGCTGCGCACCTGCAGACCGCCGTGGTGGTCCTGCGCGAGCAGCGTGATGAGGCCGTAGTCGGTGTGCTCGCCGACGCCCCAGCTGTCGGTGTCGCCGGGCGGGTAGTGGAAGGCGCGGAAGAGCACGGTCGGGTCGGCGGTCAGGTGGCGCGCGAACCAGTCCTCGTCGACGCCGAGGCCGAGTGCGATCCCGCGGAGCAGCGCCTGGCCGACGCCGGTGACCTCGTCGATCCAGCGCAGCACCGTGGGCCGCAGGCCGGCGGGCTCCGCCGGGAAGAGGTTGGCGCCGTGCAGCGGTACGCCGGCGGAGACACGCGCGTCGTCGGGCCCGAGCTCGGTGCCGAAGTAGACGCCCTCTTTCATGTCCGGCTCGCCGGCGGTGAGCTCGCCGCCGACGGGGAACCAGCCGCGCCATGCGGCACCGGCGAGCGGCATCGCGATCCGCGCCTTCGCCTCGTCGGGCAGCGCGAAGAACTCGCGGGAGAGCCGTTCGAGGTCGTCGCGCAGGGCAGGGTCGACGCCGTGCCCGGTGACGAGCAGGAAGCCGCTCGTGCGACAGGCGCGGTCGAGGTCGGCGCCCACGCGGCGGCGGTCGTCGAGGTCGCTGGTCGGGTCGAGGAGGGGCCCGACGTCGATGAGGGGGAGCTCCGTCATGCGCTCACCGTAGTGACGCGGTGACCCGGCGCGCCGGAGGCTGACGCCGTCCCACTCTGACCCTGGGGTGGAGGTCACGATCACACGATGCCGACACCCCTTGCGGCGCAAGGGATATCGGAGTCGATGGCGAGCCGGCCCCGGCGAATCGTCAGCAGCGCCTTGCGGATCCGGGGAGGCTCCCCGTAGGTTCACCCTCACTGCAGGATGACATAACTCTTAGCCTCTACATGAGAGTGAGAGTTGGTGCCCGGCCCGAGAATCCGGACGAGCACCCGGACGAACGGAAGGCGTCACGTCGTGGCCACACCCCAGAACTATCTCGCGGTCATCAAGGTCGTCGGCATCGGCGGCGGCGGCGTGAACGCCGTCAACCGGATGATCGAGGTCGGCCTCAAGGGCGTGGAGTTCATCGCCATCAACACCGACGCGCAGGCGCTGCTCATGAGCGACGCCGACGTGAAGCTCGACATCGGTCGCGAGCTCACCCGCGGCCTCGGTGCCGGCGCCGACCCGGAGATCGGCCGGCAGGCCGCCGAGGACCACGCGGACGACATCAAGGAGGTGCTGCAGGGCGCCGACATGGTGTTCATCACCGCCGGCGAGGGCGGCGGCACCGGCACCGGTGGCGCGCCCGTCGTGGCGCGCATCGCCCGCGAGCTCAAGGCGCTCACCATCGGCGTGGTCACGCGCCCGTTCGGCTTCGAGGGCAAGCGCCGCGGAGCCCAGGCCGACATCGGCGTCGACGCGCTGCGCGCCGAGGTCGACACCCTCATCGTCATCCCGAACGACCGCCTGCTCTCGCTGAGCGACCGCAACATCTCGATGCTCGACGCGTTCCGGCAGGCCGACCAGGTGCTGCTCCAGGGCGTCAGCGGCATCACCGAGTGCATCACCAGCCCCGGCGTCATCAACCTCGACTTCGCCGACGTCAAGAAGGTCATGGAGAACACCGGCAGCGCGCTCATGGGCATCGGCTCCGCGCGCGGCGACGACCGCGCGATCGCCGCGGCCGAGGCGGCCATCTCCAGCCCGCTGCTCGAGGCGAGCATCGACGGCGCGCACGGCGTGCTGCTCGCGATCTCCGGCGGCTCCGACCTCGGACTGTTCGAGGTCACCGAGGCGGCGCAGCTCGTCGCCGACGCCGCCCACCCGGACGCCACGATCATCTGGGGCACGGTCATCGACGACGCGCTCGGCGACGAGGTGCGCGTCACCGTCATCGCTGCCGGCTTCGACGGCGGCCTGCCGCCGGCTCGCCGCACCGGCACCAAGCCGGTCACCACGCGCGACGTCGACGAGACGCCGCTCGCGGTCGACGCCGCCCGTGCCACCGCAGAGGCGGGACAGCCGGCGACGATCCCGGTGTCGCAGGACGACGAGCCCAAGCGCGAGCAGCGCCGGATCGTCTTCGACGACAGCGGCGACGACGACGACCTCGACGTGCCCGACTTCCTGAAGTAGTCCGCAGCTTCCCCTGGCCCAGGCCGCGACCCGACGAGGGTCGCGGCCTGGGTCGTTGCGGTCCCCGGTCTTTGACAGAGTGGGGCCGTGACCCTCGTCGACGGAACCCTCGGCCCTCGGGTGCGCTGGGCGTTCGCCGACCGCACCACCGGCGTGAGCCTGCGCGCCGTACGACGCCGGCAACCTCGCCGACCACGTGGGTGACGACCCCGACCACGTGGCCGCCAACCGGGCGTCGCTGGCCGCCTGCGTCGGCGTGGACGCCGCACACGTGGTCTCGATGGCGCCGGTGCACGGTCGTGACGTCGGGCACGTCGAGGGACAGCAGCGCCGAGCCGGTGCCCGAGGTCGACGCCCTCGTCACCACGGTGCCGGGTCTCGCGCTGCTCGTCGTCGCCGCGGACTGCGTCCCCGTGCTGCTCGCCGACGGCGACGCCGGCGTCGTGGCCGTGGTGCACGCGGGCTGGCGCGGCGTGCGCAGCGACGTGGTGGGTGCCGCGCTCGAGTCGATGGTGGAGCTCGGTGCACGCGCCGATCACGTGCGCGCCGTCGTCGGGCCGGCCATCTGCGGCAGCTGCTACGACGTGACCCGCGAGCGGTTCGACGAGGTGGTCGCCGTGGCGCCGGCCGCGGCGTCCGTCGCGACGGGCGGGCGTCCGGGCCTCGACCTGCGCGCCGCGGTCGTCGCACGGCTCCGCTCGGCGGGCGCCACCGTGTCGCTGCACGGCGGATGCACCTACGAGTCGCGACGAGCTCTACTCGTTCCGCCGCGACCCGGTCACCGGACGGCACGGCGGCGTCGTCACGCTGGTGACGCCGTGACCGACGCCGGCACCTCGCAGGCCCGCGCGCGGGAGCTCGAGCTCAACCTCGCCGAGGTGCGCGAGCGGATCGCCGCGGCGGCGGTCGCCGCGCGGCGCGCGCCCGAGGACGTCACCCTCGTCGTCGTCACCAAGACCTGGCCCGCCTCCGACGTCGCCGTGCTCGCGGCCCTCGGCGTCACCGACGTCGCGGAGAACCGCGACCAGGAGGCGCGTCCGAAGCACGAGGCGCTGGCCGGGCTCGGCCTGCGCTGGCACTTCGTGGGCCAGCTGCAGCGCAACAAGGCGCGCTCGGTGGCGTCGTACGCCGACGTCGTGCAGTCCGTCGACCGCGCCCGAGCTCGCCACCGCGCTCGACCGGGCAGCGGCCGAGGCCGGTCGGACGATCGACGTCCTGGTGCAGGTCGACCTCGCCGACGCCGCCGCAGCCGCATCGCGGCGGCGTGGTCCCGGCCGACGTGGCCGCCCTGGCCGACCACGTGGGGGGCTGCCCGTCACTGCGTCTGGCGGGCCTCATGGCCGTCGCGCCGCTGGGCTCCGACCCGGCGGCGTCCTTCGAGGTCCTCCGGTCCGCCTCCCGCTCGCTGCGGGTGGGCCACCCCGGCGCGACCGTGGTGTCGGCGGGCATGTCCGGCGACCTGGAGGCCGCGATCGCGGCGGGCGCGACACACGTGCGCGTGGGCACGGCGGTGCTCGGAGGCAGGCCCGCGCTCGGGTAGCGTCTGGCAGGACGACGTGCGGGCCGGTCCTGCGATCGGTCGCACGGGACTGGCCGCCTCCGCGGTCACGGTGAAGGAGCAGGCATGGGCGCGATGCGCAAGATGGCCGTCTACCTCGGCCTGGTCGAGGACGAGGCGCTGGAGTACGCCGACCACGACGACGACTACGTCGACACCCGGTCGCGCTACGAGGAGCCGAAGTCCTACTCCTCCGTGCGCGAGGTGCGCCCCGAGCCGCGTGCCGGCGTGGGCACCGCGACGCGCACCGCCGAGCCGGCCGTGCGCACCGCGCGTCCGGTCAGCGCCGACACCGCGGCCCAGCCGCGCATCGACCCGGCGCTCGACCCCGGGGCCGGCGACTTCTACCGGATCACCACGCTGCACCCCCGCACCTACAACGACGCGCGCCGCATCGGCGAGGAGTTCCGCGAGGGCGTGCCGGTCATCATGAACCTCACGGAGATGGACGACGTCGACGCCAAGCGCCTCGTCGACTTCTCCGCCGGCCTGGTGTTCGGCTGCCGCGGCACGATCGAGCGGGTCACCAACAAGGTCTTCCTGCTCTCGCCCACCAACGTCGACGTCGCGGCGGAGGCCCGAGCGCCTCGCCCAGGACGGCTTCTTCAACCAGAGCTGAGGCATCGTCGGACCCGCGCGGGCATGACGGGCCGGTCGATGCGACGATGGAGAGGTCGACGACGGGTCGACATCAGGTCGACGAGATGCGAGGACGGGTTCCGACGTGACGGTGGTGGGGCGGACCGTCGCCGGCATCCTGCAGATCTACGTGATCATCCTGATCGCGCGGATCGTGATCGACTACGTGTTCATCTTCGCCCGCGAGTGGCGCCCCAAGGGCATCGTGCTGCTCATCGTCGAGGCGATCTTCACCGTCACCGACCCTCCGCTGCGGGCCCTGCGCCGCGTCATCCCGCCGCTGCGCATCGGCGGCATCTCGCTCGATCTGGCCTTCCTGGTCCTGTTCATCCTCGTCCAGGTGCTCATCCAGGTGGCCTACCGCTTCTAGACTCGGGCTGCGCCGTACGCCCACCCTCCTGGCGAGCGGCACCGCTCGCCTGACACGCTTCATCCAACGACCCTGCTCACCGAGGTGGATCCGATGGCCTTGACCCCCGAGGACGTACGCAACAAGCAGTTCTCGACCGCGAAGCGCAAGGGCTACGAGATGGACGAGGTCGACTCGTTCCTCGACCAGGTCGAGCTCGAGATCGGCGCCCTCGCCCGTGAGAACGCCGACCTGCGCGGCCGGCTCGCCGCCGCCGAGCAGGCAGCGGCTGCTGCGGCCGCGGCTCCGCCGCCCCCGCCGGCCCCGGCGCCCGTCCCGGTGGCCCCGCCGGCGCCGGACGCCAACGAGCAGGCCGTGGCGATGCTCGCGCTGGCGCAGCGCACCGCCGAGGAGCACAAGTCGCGGGCCAAGGCCGAGGCCGACGCCCTGCTCGCCGACGCGCGTGCGAAGGTCGCCGACCTCGAGCGCACCAGCCAGGCCGAGCGGGCCGGGCTCGAGCGCCGGGTCGAGGAGCTCCGCGCCTTCGAGCGCGAGTACCGCACGCGGCTGCGTCAGCACCACGAGAGCGCGCTCAAGGAGCTCGAGCACCGGGGTGCCGACACCACCGGCACCGGGGTCTCGGCTGCCGCTCCGGCCGTCGCGCCTGCGGCGCCGGCTGCTCCGGCCACCCCGACGCTCGCACCCGTGGTCGCTCCGGAGGCGCCCGCTGCCCCGGCCGCGCCCGCGGCCGCTCCGGCAGCGCCGCCCGCAGCGCCTCCGGCTCCGCCGGCTGCGCCCCCGGTCGCGCCGCCCGTCAGCGCCCCGGTCGCGCCGCCCGCGGCTCCTCCGGCCGCCCCGGCCGCGCCTCCGTCGGCGCCGCCCGTGGCACCGCCGGCCTCCTCGCCCTTCGCCGTCCCGAGCGAGGGCACCCCGCCGCAGCAGGCCTGAGCCTGCAGCACCGCCGACGACGACGGCCCCGACCATCACGGTCGGGGCCGTCGTCGTGCTGCGTGGTGCCGCCTCAGGTGCGGCGTACCCAGAAGGCGAGCCCGAGCTCGCCGCCGTCGCCCGCGGACCATGAGGCGGCGTCGGCCGGCGCGCCCTCGGTCACGGTGGTCGCGAGCACCTCGCTGCCCAGAGCCGCGGCGTGCTCGCGCACCGCATCGGCGAGCTCGCCCTCGGCCGTCCAGGCCAGCTCGATCCGGTCGCTGACCTCGAAGCCGGCGGACTTGCGGGCCTCCTGCACGAGCCGCACCGTCTCGCGGGCCAGGCCGGCGCGGCGCAGCTCGGGCGTGAGCGTGAGGTCGAGGGCCACGGTCTCGCCGCCGTCGCTGGCCACCGCCCAGCCCGCGCGCGGCGTCTCGGTGACCACCACGTCCTCGTCGGTCAGCGCCACGGCTGCGCCGTCGACGACGACCTCGGCCGTGCCGGTCGCACGCAGTCCGGCGAGCAGCGCGACGGCGTCGGCCGCGGCCACCGCCTCGGCCACGGCCGGGGTGCCCTTGCCGAACCGCTTGCCCAGCGAGCGGAAGTTGGCCTTGACGCTGACGTCGACGAGGTCGCCGGCCGCCTCGCCCAGGGGCAGCAGCTCGCCGCAGTTGAGCTCCTCGCCCACCTCGGCGCGCAGCTCCGCCGTGAGGCCGTCCCACCCGTTGGCGGCCACGAGGCCGCGGCCGAGCGGCTGGCGGGTGCGCACGCCCGAGGTCGCGCGGGCGGCGCGCCCGAGCTCGACGAGGCGGCGCACCAGCGCCATCTGGTCGGCGAGCTCGTCGTCGAGCAGCGCGTCGTCGACCATCCGGCCACGCGGCCAGGTGCACCGAGTCGGGCAGCTCGTCGCTGGTCGCGGCGAACAGGTCCTGCCACACGCGCTCGGTGATGAACGGCGTGAACGGCGCCATGAGCAGCGTCACGACGTACAGGCACTCGTGCAGCGTGGCCAGCGCCGCGGGGTCGCCCGCCCAGAACCGCCGCCGCGAGCGGCGCACGTACCAGTTCGACAGGTCGTCGACGTACGCCGAGAGCAGGCGACCCGCCTTCTGCGTGTCGTACGCCGCCAGCGCGTCGTCGACGTCGCGCGCGAGCCGGTGCGCCTCCGAGAGCGCCCACCGGTCGAGCGCCGAGCGCTCGGCGGCCGGGGGAGCGGCGGTCGTGGTCGGCTCGAAGCCGGCCTCGCGGGCGTAGAGCGCCTGGAACGACACGGTGTTCCAGTAGGTCAGCAGCGTCTTGCGCACGACCTCCTGGATGGTGCCGTGCCCGACACGGCGCGACTGCCACGGCGAGCCGCCGGCGAGCATGAACCAGCGCACCGCGTCGGCGCCGTGCTCGTCCATGAGCGGGATCGGCTCGAGCACGTTGCCCAGGTGCTTGCTCATCTTGCGGCCCTCCTCGTCGAGGATGTGGCCGAGGCAGAGCACCGTGCGGTAGGACGACCGGTCGAAGACGAGCGTGCCGACCGCCATGAGCGTGTAGAACCAGCCGCGCGTCTGGTCGATCGCCTCGCAGATGAAGTCCGCCGGGTAGCGGGTGGCGAACTCCTCCTGACCGCGGTGCGGATAGCCGAACTGCGCGAACGGCATGGCGCCGCTGTCGTACCAGGCGTCGATCACCTCGGGCACGCGCGTCGCGGTCTCGCCGCACTCGGCGCACGGGAAGGTGACGTCGTCGACGAACGGACGGTGCGGGTCGAGGTTCGACAGGTCCTGGCCGGCGCGGGCGCCGAGGTCGGCGAGCGACTCGACGCACGCGAGGTGCCCGGACTCGCAGCGCCAGATCGGCAGCGGCGTGCCCCAGTAGCGGCTGCGCGAGAGCGCCCAGTCGATGTTGTTGTGCAGCCAGTCGCCGTACCGGCCCCACTGGATCGTCTTCGGGTGCCAGTCGGTGCCCTCGTTCTCGCGCGAGCAGCGCGTCCTTCACCGCGGTGGTGCGGATGTACCAGGACGGCTGCGCGTAGTAGACGAGCGGCGTGTGGCAGCGCCAGCAGTGCGGGTAGGTGTGCTCGTACGGCACGTGCTTGAACAGCAGGCCGCGCTGCTCGAGGTCGGCGACGAGCGCGGCGTCGGCCTTCTTGAAGAACACGCCGCCGACGAGCGGCACGCTCCGGCTCGAACGTGCCGTCGGGGCGCAGCGGGTTCACGACCGGCAGGCCGTAGCCGCGGCACAGCGCGAGGTCGTCCGGCGCCGAACGCCGGCGCCAGGTGCACGAGGCCGGAGCCGTCCTCGGTGGTGACGAAGTCGGCGGCGAGCACGGTGTGCAGCGGGCCGTCGGTCTCCGGGAACTCCACGCCGGTCGAAGGGGCGCGCGTACGGCGTCCCCACGAGCTCGCTGCCGGGCAGCGTCTCGAGCACCACGGCGTCCTCGCCGAGCACGGCCTCGCGCAGCGCCTCGGCCACGACGCAGCAGCTCGCCGCTCGCCGGTGCGCGCGACGACGTAGGAGACGTCCGGGTTGACCGCCGACCGCGGTGTTCGACACCAGGGTCCACGGCGTCGTCGTCCAGATCAGCAGCGCGAGCCCGGGGTGGCGCTCGGCCAGCGCGCCGCCGGTGACGGGGAAGCGCACGTAGACCGACGGGTCGACGACCGTCTCGTACCCCTGCGCGAGCTCGTGGTCGGACAGCCCGGTGCCGCAGCGCGGGCAGTACGGCGAGACGCGGTGGTCCTGCACGAGCAGGCCCTTGTCGAAGATCTGCTTGAGCGACCACCACACGCTCTCGACGTAGTGCGGCGTCCATCGTCCAGTAGGCGTCGCCCATGTCGACCCAGTAGCCCATGCGCTCGGTCAGGTCGGCGAACGCGTCGACGTGGCGCAGCACCGAGTCGCGGCAGCGCTGCGTTGAACTCGGCGATGCCGTACGCCTCGATGTCCTTCTTGCCGGAGAAGCCGAGCTCCTTCTCGACGGCGAGCTCGACGGGCAGGCCGTGGCAGTCCCAGCCGGCCTTGCGGGGGACGTGGTAGCCCTTCATCGTCCGGTAGCGCGGGAAGACGTCCTTGAACACGCGCGCCTCGACGTGGTGCGTGCCGGGCATGCCGTTGGCGGTCGGCGGGCCCTCGTTGAACACCCAGAGCGGGCGGCCCTCGGTGGCGGCGAGGGAGCGGGCGAACACGTCGCGCTCGCGCCAGCAGCGCGAGCACCTCGTGGTCGACCGCGGGCAGGTCGACCTGCGGGGGCACCGGGCGGTACATCGATCCTCCGTCGTCGTGCGCTCACGACCCGTGCGGGCCGGCTGCAGACGAAGGGACGAGGCGCGACCGGAACCGGTCGGCACCCCGCGGTACCACCCTCCTTGGGCCGACGGCGTGCGTCGACCCCTCTCGGACGAGTCCCGGCCCCCGGTTCTACCCCGCGGTCTCCCGCGGCTCCTCCGGTGAAGCTGGTGGGGTGATCTTCACCCCGCGCACACCCCCGGGCTCGCACCGTCCCCGGGTCGCTCGTGGCTGCGTGCGGGACTACTCGTCCCCGTCGTCGCCGTGCCTGGACTCGGGTCCAGGGTACCGGGCCCCGGTGGTGGCACGCTTGCGCGTATGCCCGCGCGCCCGCAGCCCCCGTCCGACGGCGGCGCTCCCGTGTCGCGGTGCGGGTACGGCCCGGTGCGTCGCGGACCCGCGTCGGCGGGCGGTACGGCGAGGCGGCCGACGACGGCGGGTCGAGGCTCGTCGTCGCGGTGTCGGCCCGCGCGGTCGACGGCGCGGCCACCGAGGCCGTCCTGCGCGCGGTCGCCGAGGCCCTCGGCGTACGCCGCCACCAGGTGCGGCTCGTGCGGGGAGCGACCAGCCGCGACAAGCTGCTCGAGGTGCTCGACGCCCCCGACGACCTCGCCGACCGGGTCGCCGTGCTCCTCGACGCGTGACGGCTCACGTTCGCCCCCGGGGGTGCACGCGACGGCATATGACCCGTTATGTCCGGTCCTGGGCGATGCGCGCTAGGCCGTCGGGCGATCGTGGGCCGTCGCGGCGGCGCGCCTTGTTGATCATCGTCGGGGTCGCACCTATCCTCGCGTGACTCGTCCCGGTGGGTCGCTGTCCTGGCGGCATCGTCGTGACGAGCGCGCTGTGTCTGGCCCGGCACCGACGCCGGGCCCCGAAGGAGGCGGCCATGGCTGCATCGGCGAAGAAGCCGGCCACGAAGGCTGCACCTGCACCCAAGGCTGCGCCGGCCAAGACCGCGCCCGCGAAGAAGGCCGCCCCCGCGAAGGCCGCTCCCGCGAAGAAGGCTGCGCCCGCGAAGAAGGCAGCTCCCGCGAAGAAGGCTGCACCGGCGAAGAAGGCTGCACCCGGCGAAGGCTGCGCCCGCGAAGAAGGCCGCACCGGCGAAGAAGGCCGCACCGGCGAAGGCCGCTCCCGCGAAGAAGGCCGCACCGGCGAAGAAGGCTGCACCGGCGAAGGCTGCTCCCGCGAAGAAGGCTGCACCGGCGAAGGCCGCTCCCGCGAAGAAGGCCGCGCCGGCGAAGGCTGCGCCCGCGAAGAAGGCTGCGCCCACGAAGGCTGCTCCCGCGAAGGCTGCGCCCGCGAAGAAGGCCGCACCTGCGACGAAGGCTGCACCGGCCAAGGCTGCACCGGCCAAGAAGGCCGCGCCCGGCCGAAGGCTGCGCCGCGAAGGCGCCCCGCCAAGGGCGCCCCAAGCTCGCGGTGCGCGAGGACGAGTCGCCGTGGACCAAGTCCGAGCTCGCCGAGGTCCGCACCGAGCTCGAGCTCGAGATCGGACGGCTGCACCACCAGATCTCCGAGGCCGAGGAGGGCATCGCCGACCTGCTGCGCGACTCGGGCGACGGTGCGGGCGACGACCAGGCCGACGCCGGCACCAAGACCTTCGAGCGCGAGCACGAGATGTCGCTGGCGAACAACGCGCGCGAGCTCCTGCTGCAGAACGAGCGCGCCCTGGCCCGCCTCAACGACGGCACCTACGGCGTCTGCGAGCGCTGCGGCAAGCCGATCGGCAAGCTGCGGCTGCAGGCCTTCCCGCGCGCGACCCTCTGCGTGAGCTGCAAGCAGCTCGAAGAGCGGCGCTAGCCTTCTTCGGCTCCAAGCGAGGGCGGGGCTCCTTCGTCTGCGGCTCCAGCGGCGGGCTCCTTCGTCGCCGGCGCTCGCAGGGCCCTCGCTGCGCTCGGGCGCCTCGCCGTCAGCGCGCCCTCGCGTCGCCGCCGCCTCCGTCCCGGCCGGCTCGCGGCTCGTTCCTCGCCGCTCGCGCGCCGATCCCCTCCCGGGGCTCGGCTTCGCCCTCGCCCCCGGTCGGGATCGGCGGGCCGGGGCTTCGGCGGACGTCCGGCGGCAGGCTGAGCGGGGATGCGTGCGGGTGCCACGTCGGCGCTGCTCGGGGTCGAGCGGCGGGCTGCGGATTCGTCGGGGGTGTGTGGGGGCCCGTACTCTCGGGTTGTGAGCGAGCAGCAGCCTGAGGTGTCGTCGGCGTCCGACGTCGAGATCCCTGGTGACGATTCCGTCGAGGGTGCGGCCGCGGCGAGCGGGCGGCCGGCGGGCAACCGGCGGCTGGTGATCCTCACGTTCGCGATCGCGGCGTTCGTCGTCGTGGCCGACCAGGTGACCAAGCTGCTCGCGATCCGGTTCCTCGAGGGCCAGGAGCCCGATCGAGCTGCTCGGCGGCCTGGTGACGCTGACCTTCCTGCGCAACCCGGGGGCGGCGTTCTCGATCGGGACGGGCTACACCTTCATCTTCACCGCGATCGCCATCACGGTCGCCGTCGTCATCGTGCGGTCGTCGCGCAAGCTCGGCAGCGTCGGGCTGGGCCATCGCCTTCGGCGGCCTGCTCGGCGGGGCCATCGGCAACCTGATCGACCGGCTCTTCCGCGAGCCCGGCTTCTTCCAGGGCCACGTCGTCGACTGGATCACGTTCCCGAACTTCGCGGTGTTCAACCTGGCCGACTCGGCCATCGTCTGCTCGGCCGTGCTCATGGTGCTGCTGGCGCTGCGCGGCATCGAGATCGACGGCAGCCGGGCCTGACGTGGGAGAGCTGCGCAGCCTGCCCGTCCCCGACGGCCTCGAGGGGGAGCGTCTCGACGCCGCGCTCGGCCGACTGTTCGGGCTCTCGCGCACCAAGGCCGCCGACCTCGCCGAGGCGGGTCGGGTGACGCTCGACGGCTCGCCGGTCGGCAAGTCCACGCGGGTCACCACCGGCTCCTGGCTCGAGGTCGAGCTGCCCGACCCGCCGACGCCGGTGACCGTCGTCGCCGAGACCGTCGAGGGGCTGCGCATCGTCCACGACGACGACGACGTCGTGGTGGTCGACAAGCCGGTCGGCGTCGCCGCGCACCCGTCGCCGGGCTGGACCGGCCCGACCGTCGTCGGCGGGCTGGCCGGTGCCGGCTACCGCATCTCCACCTCGGGCGCCGCCGAGCGCCAGGGCGTCGTGCACCGTCTCGACGTGGGCACGACCGGCCTCATGGTCGTGGCCAAGAGCGAGCGGGCCTACACGCTGCTCAAGCGCCAGTTCAAGGAGCGCACGGTCGAGAAGGTCTACCACGCGCGTCGTGCAGGGCCAGATGGATCCCTCGCGCGGCACCATCGACGCGCCGATCGACCGGCACCCGCAGCACGAGTACCGCTGGGCGGTGGTCACCGGCGGCAAGCCGAGCGTCACCCACTACGAGACCCTCGAGGCGTTCCGGCACGCCTCGCTGCTCGAGGTGCACCTCGAGACCGGGCGCACGCACCAGATCCGCGTGCACACCTCGGCCATGCGCCACCCCATCGTCGGCGACCTCACCTACGGCGCGGATCCCGTGCTGGCCAAGCGGATCGCGCTCTACCGCCAGTGGCTGCACGCGGTCCGCCTCGGCTTCGAGCACCCCGGCTCGGGCCAGCACGTCGAGTTCACCTCGCCGTACCCCGCCGACCTGCAGCACGCGCTCGACGTCATCTCCGCCTAGATCGCGCCCGCGGGTGCGAGGATCTCGCGCCATGGACCTCGACTCCGCCGTACACCTCGTCGACGAGCGACTCGCCGCGTTCGGCACCGACTCCGAGTCGCCGGGGACGGCGTACGCGCTGCTCAAGGACGGCGAGGTCGTGCACCTCGCCGGCATCGGCACCCGAACGCTCGGCGCGGACGAGCAGCCGGACGCCGACACCGTGTTCCGCATCGCGTCGATGACCAAGAGCGTGACCGCGTCGGCGGTGCTGCTGCTGCGCGACCGCGGGGCGCTGCGCCTCGACGACCGGCTCGACGAGCACCTGCCCTGGGCCGTCGTCGCTGCGCGCCGCGGCCGACGGCCACCCGATCGAGCTGCGCGACCTGCTCACCATGACGGCCGGGCTCCCGACCGACGACCCGTGGGGCGACCGTCAGGAGGACCTGCCGCTCGCGGACTTCGACGCGCTCGTCGCCGGCGGCCTGTCGTTCGCGGCCGTCCCGCGCACGGCGTGGGAGTACTCCAACCTCGGCTACGCGCTGCTCGGCCGCGTGATCAGCGCCGCCACCGGTCGCGACTACCGCGAGTACGTGCGCACCGAGCTGCTCGAGCCCCTCGGCATGACCTCGACCGGGTACGACGTCGGCGACGTGCCGGCCGGGCGGCTGGCCCAGGGCTACGCGCCCGTCGACGCGGGTCTGGTGCCGGAGCCGTTCACCGGCTCGGGGGCGTTCAGCCCCATGGGTGGTCTGCTCAGCACCGCGCGCGACATCGCCACGTGGGTCGCCGGCTTCCAGCACTCGTGGGCCCACACCGGCGTCGACGACCACCCGCTCGACCGGTGGAGCCGGCGCGAGATGCAGGAGCCGCAGCGCTACGTCACCACGATGCTCACCACGTCCGAAGGGAGCGACCCGGTCGTGGTGTCGACCAGCTACGGGTTCGGCCTCGTCGTCGACGACGACCTGCGGCTCGGGCGCACGGTCTCGCACTCGGGCGGCTACCCGGGCTTCGGGTCGCACATGCGCTGGCACCCGGCCACCGGCTGGGGGGTCGTGGTGCTGGCCAACCGCACCTACGCCCCGGCGTTCCGCATCGGCACCGAGGTGATCGCCGCGATCGTGGGTGCGCAGCTCGACGAGGGGTTCGTGCCCCCGTCCCGTACGTGGGCGCGCACGCTCGAGGCCATGGAGGTGGCCGAGCGGCTGCTCGACTCGTGGGACGACGCGCTCGCCGACTCCTGGTTCGCGGTGAACGTCGACCTCGACCGCCCCCGGGCGGAGCGGCGTACGGCGTTCGCACAGGCGCGCGAGCGCCTCGGCGGCGTCGTGCGCGACGCCGCGTCGGTCGTCTCGGCCTCGCCCTCGCGCGCCCGCTGGCACGTCAGCGGCCCCGGCGGGGGAGCCACCCTGGAGGTGCTGCTGACCCCTGAGGCGACCCCGCTCATCCAGACGCTCACCGTCGCTCCCGACCCGGCCGCCTGATGCCGGCGGCGCGGTCGTCGGGTTGGATGGGGGCATGACCGCAGCCCAGCCAGTCCTCGCCTCCGGCACCTTCGACCTCGGCGGCGAGCTCACGCGTGCGCCGCCTCGGCTACGGCGCCATGCAGATCACCGGGCCCGGCGTCTGGGGCGAGCCGGCCGACCGCGACGCGTGCATCGCCGTCCTGCGCCGCGCCGTCGAGCTCGGGGTCGACTTCATCGACACCGCCGACAGCTACGGGCCGTTCGTGTCGGAGGACCTCATCCGCGAGGCGCTGCACCCGTACGGCCACGTCCGGATCGCGACCAAGGCGGGCTTCACGCGGCAGGGCCCGGGCCAGTGGCGCGTCGTCGGCCACCCGGACTACCTGCGCCAGTGCGCGGAGATGTCCCTGCGCCGCCTCGGCGTCGAGACCATCGACCTCTACCAGCTGCACCGGATCGACTCCCACGTCCCGCTCGCCGACCAGCTCGGCGTGTTCGCCGACCTCGTGCAGGAGGGCAAGGTGCGCCACGTCGGCCTCTCCGAGGTGTCGGTCGAGGATCTCGTCGCGGCGCAGGAGATCGTGCCGATCGCCAGCGTGCAGAACCTCTACAACGTCGCCAACCGCCAGAGCGAGGCGCTGCTCGACGCACTGCACCGAGCACGGCATCGGCTTCATCCCGTGGTTCCCGATCGCGACCGGCCAGCTCGACCGCGCCCGACGGCCCGCTGACCGCGATCGCCGCGCGCACCGGGCTCATCGCCGGCGCAGCTCGCGCTCGCCTGGCTGCTGCGCCGCTCGCCGGTGATGCTGCCCGATCCCGGGCACGAAGACGCTCGCGCACCTCGAGGACAACTGCTCGCGCCGCCGAGGTCGAGCTCGACGACGCGACGTACGCCGAGCTCGACGCGCTGGCCGCGCCCTGAGCATGCGCCGTACCCGTCTCGTCGTCGCGGCGACCGTCGCCGTGTGCGCCACGGCGCTCGCAGGCTGCTCGATCAGCACGACCAGCTCGACGACGGTGCCGGTCGTCGAGCCGGTGGCGTCGAGCTCGCCGCCGCCCGTCCTCGACCTGCAGCTGCGCGTGGTCGAGTCCGTCGGGCGGGCCGAGCCCGGGAGCTGCCCCGCTCTCCCGTCGCTGACGCCGGACCCCGCGGCCACGGCGACGCTGTGCTCCAACGACGGCAGGCTCTCCTACGGCCTCGAGAAGGCGGCCGTGACCGGTCAGCGGGTCACGAGCATCGAGGCGCTCGACTCGGGCGGCACACCGGTCATCCAGATCAAGCTCGACGCCATGGGCGGCACGTCGCTGCGCAGCACGACGCTGCGCGGCTCGCTCGCGGACCCCCAGCCGGGGCTGGCGATCGTGACCCACGGGGGAGTGCTCGCGGCACCCACGATGACCGAGGAGCTCGACGGCGGGGTGCTGCTCGTGAGCGGCTTCGAGAGCCTCGAGAAGGCCCAGGAGGTCGTCGACTACATCACCGCCCTCGACCCCTGAGCAGCCGCTCCCGGGCGCGGCCGGGGACCCCGGCGCCGCGGCCCTGCCCCGACACGCCGAGCGACCTGCGACCCCGTCCGGCCAGGCGTCCCGCCGTCGGTGCCGGGGGTTAGGGTGAAGCCCTTCCGACCTGCCGCCTTCCCCCGGTCCTGTCGGAGCCGGTGACGTCCGTCGCGGCCCGCCCGCATCAGCGGTCCGCGCCCGCGTCGAGCACGCCTGGAAGGAGGCCGCGCCCGTGTCGAGCGACTCGTTCGTGCACCTGCACGTGCACACCGAGTACTCCATGCTCGACGGCGCCGCCCGCCTCGACGACCTGTTCGCCGAGGCCGCCCGCCTCGGGATGCCGGCGCTCGCGATGACCGACCACGGCAACCTCTACGGCGCCTACGACTTCTACAAGCGCGGCACGGCCGCCGGCGTGAAGCCGATCATCGGCATCGAGGGCTACTACGCCCCGCAGGGCCGGTTCGAGCGCTCGCCGTTCGACTTCGGCGGCGGGCTACGACGAGGGCACGGGCGAGGACGGCGAGCGCACCGGCAAGGGCCGGCAGGCCTACACCCACATGACGCTGTGGGCCGAGAACAACGAGGGCCTGCACAACCTCTTCCGGCTCTCCAGCCTGTCGAGCCTCGAGGGCTACTACCGCAAGCCCCGCATGGACCGCGAGCTGCTCCAGACCGTACGGCAAGGGCATCATCGCCACCACCGGCTGCCCGTCCGGCGAGGTCAACCGCTGGCTGCAGGCCGGGCAACTACGACCGCGCGCTGGCGGCCGCCGCCGACTACCGCGACATCCTCGGGCCGGACAACTTCTTCTGCGAGCTCATGGACCACGGCCTCGGCATCGAGCGCCGGCACCGCGAGGACCTGCTGCGGATCGCGCGCACCCTCGACCTGCCCGCTGGTGGCCACCAACGACCTGCACTACGTGCTACGCCGGAGGACGCCGAGGCCCACGACGTGCTGCTGTGCATCGGCACGCGCACGACCATGGACGACCCGAAGCGGTTCCGGTTCGACGCGCGCGACTTCTACCTCAAGTCCGCCGAGCGAGATGCGCGCGCGTCTGGTCCGAGCTGCCCGAGGCCTGCGACAACACGCTGCTCATCGCCGAGCGCTGCAACGTCTCGTTCAACGAGGGCGCCAACCTCATGCCGCGGTTCCCGGTGCCCGAGGGGGAGACCGAGGAGTCCTGGCTGGTCAAGGAGGTCGAGCGCGGGCTCGCGATGCGCTTCCCCGGACGGCGTCCCGGACGCGCACCGCGCGCAGGCGGCGTACGAGGTCGGCGTCATCATGCCAGATGGGCTTCCCCGGCTACTTCCTCGTCGACGGCCGACCTCGTGCGCCACGCCAAGGAGAACGGCATCCGGGTCGGCCCGGGCCGCGGCTCGGCGGCCGGCGCGCTCATCGCCTACGCGCTGGGCATCACCGAGCTCGACCCGATCAAGCACGGCCTGCTCTTCGAGCGCTTCCTCAACCCCGAGCGCGTGTCGATGCCCGACATCGACATGGACTTCGACGAGCGCCGGCGCGGCGACATGATCCGCTACGCCACCGAGAAGTACGGCGAGGAGCGGGTCGCCCAGATCATCACCTACGGCTCGATCAAGGCCAAGGCCGCGATCAAGGACTCCGCCCGCGCGCTCGGGCTACCCGTTCGCGCTCGGCGACCGCATCACCAAGGCGATGCCGCCGGCGGTCATGGGCAAGGACATCCCGCTCGCCGGGCATCTTCGACCCGAAGCACCCGCGCTACAACGAGGCCGGCGAGTTCCGCGCGCTGTACGAGGCCGACGCCGACGTGCGCAAGGTCGTCGACACCGCCAAGGGCCTCGAGGGCCTCAAGCGCCAGCCGGGCGTGCACGCCGCCGGCGTGATCCTGTGCTCCGAGCCGCTGATCGACGTGATCCCGATCTGGCGGCGCGACCAGGACGGCGCGATCATCACGCAGTTCGACATGGGCGCCTGCGAGACCCTCGGCCTGCTCAAGATGGACTTCCTGGGCCTGCGCAACCTCACGGTCCTCGACGACTGCCTCACGCACATCGAGCGCAACAACCGCGGCGAGACCGTCGTCCTCGAGGACCTTGCCGCTCGACGACGGCCCGACCTACGAGCTGCTCGCCCGCGGCGACACCCTCGGCGTGTTCCAGCTCGACGGCGGCCCGATGCGCGCGCTGCTGCGCTCGATGACGCCGGACAACTTCGAGGACATCTCCGCCGTCCTCGCGCTCTACCGCCCCGGCCCGATGGGCGCCAACGCGCACAACGACTACGCCGACCGCAAGAACGGCCGCAAGCCGGTCGAGCCGATCCACCCCGAGCTCGCCGAGCCGCTGGCCGAGATCCTCGGCGACACCTACGGCGTTGATCGTCTACCAGGAGCAGGTCATGGCGATCGCCCAGAAGCTCGCGGGCTACACGCCTCGGCAACGCCGACCTGCTGCGCCGCGCGATGGGCAAGAAGAAGAAGGAGATCCTCGACAAGGAGTACGTGCCCTTCCGCGAGGGCATGCGGGCCAACGGCTACTCCGACGCCGCGATCAAGACGCTGTGGGACATCCTCGTCCCGTTCTCCGACTACGCGTTCAACAAGGCGCACACCGCGGGCTACGGCCTGGTGTCGTTCTGGACGGCGTACCTCAAGGCCAACTACCCGGCCGAGTACATGGCCGCGCTGCTCACCATCGTCAAGGACGACAAGGACAAGTCGGCGGTCTACCTCAACGAGTGCCGGCGCATGGGCATCAAGGTGCTGCCGCCGGACGTCAACGACTCCGACTCCGACTTCACCCCGCGCGGCACCGACATCCGCTTCGGGCTGTCCGCGGTGCGCAACGTCGGCGGCAACGTCGTCGACGCGCTCATCGAGGCGCGCACGAGCAAGGGCCGCTTCGGCGACTTCGACGACTTCCTGGAGAAGGTGCCGATCGCGGTCGTCAACAAGCGCGTCGTCGAGTCGCTGATCAAGGCCGGCGCGTTCGACTCCCTCGGCGAGAGCCGCAAGGGCCTGCTCGCGGTGCACGAGCAGCGCGATCGACTCGATCCTCGACATCAAGCGCAACGAGGCGATCGGGCAGGATTCGCCTGTTCGGCGGCCTCGACGACGACTCGGACGCCGTCGACCTGGGCGCCGCCGCCGATCCCGACGGGGGAGTGGGACAAGTCCACGCTGCTCTCCTACGAGCGGGAGATGCTCGGCCTCTACGTGTCCGACCACCCGCTCAACGGCGTCGAGCACGTGCTCTCCGCAGCCGTCGGACGTGCCGGTGTCGGCGCTGCACACCGACGACGTCGGCGACGGACGCGTCGTCACGGTCGGCGGTCTGGTCACCAGCGTGCGCGCAAGGTCACCAAGCAGGGCAACGTGTGGGCGATCGCCACGCTCGAGGACCTCGAGGCCTCGATCGACGTGATGATCTTCCCGCAGACCTACCAGCTCGTCGGTCCGCACGTGGTGCCCGACGCGGTGCTGCTGGTCAAGGGCCGCCTCGACAAGAGCGAGGAGGACGCGCCCAAGTTCATCGCGATGGAGGTCACCGTCCCCGACCTGTCGACCGGGCGAGTCCGGTCCGGTGGTCGTGACCATCCCGGCGTCGCGCTGCATCCCGCCGGTGATCGACCGGTTCAAGGAGGTGCTCGCCGCGCATCCCGGCGTCACCGAGGTGCGCCTCGCGCTGCAGAACGGCCCGCGCACCACGGTGGTGCGCCTCGACGACCGGCTGCGCGTCACGCCGTCGCCTGCGCTCTACGGCGATCTCAAGGCGCTGCTCGGCCCGTCCTGCCTCCAGTGACGAGCCGTCGAGCAGGGGAGTGAGCGTCGTCTCCCTGCTCGCGTGCGGCACGGTCCGGCGCCACGCGCGGAGTAGCGTGAAGCCGACATGACCAGACTGGCCGACCTGCTGGCGGACAACCCGATCCTCCTGCTGTGCGTGCTCCTCGCCGTCGGCAGCATGATCGGCGCGCTGTCCTTCCGCCGCTTCTCGCTCGGCCCGGCGGCCGTGCTGTTCCTGGCCCTCGCGCTCTCGGCGTACGACGAGCGGCTCAAGCTGCCCGCGATCATCGGCACGCTCGGCCTGGTGCTGTTCGCGTACACGATCGGCGTCTCTGCCGGTCCGTCGTTCTTCGCCTCGTTGCGCACCGGCGGTCGCGCGATCGTCGGCGTGGTGGTGCTGCTCGCGGCCGCCGCGGGCCTCACCGTGCTCGTCGGCCACCTCGTGGGCCTCGACGGGCGCGGTGCTCTCCGGCGTGTACGCCGGTGCGCTCACCAACACCCCGGCGCTGGCCGCGAGCCTCGAGCGGCTGCAGTCCGAGCAGCCCATCGTCGGCTACTCGGTGACCTACCTCGGCGGCGTGCTCGGCATGCTCATCGCCGCCGGGTTCGCGGTGAAGGTCACGGCGCCCGGCGGGCGTGACGGATCCGAGCGCGGCGCCGGCCGCGCTCGAGCGCGGCACGGTGCGCATCGACGTCGACGACCTGCCGGACCTCGACGAGCTCGCCGAGCGCTACGACAACCACGTGGTGTTCTCCCGGCTCATGACCGGCGACGAGCCGGGCCACCCCGGCACCCTCGACCTGCCCGTCGGCCGTCGACGCGCCCGCAGCGCGGCGACATCCTCACGGTGATCGGCGACGCCGAGACCGTGGCGACGGTCATCGACGACCTCGGCCACCCCTCGACCGTGCGGCTCGTGCTCGACCGCTCGCAGCTGGACTTCCGGCGCATCGCGGTGTCGAACCGCAAGGTGGCCGGCCGCGCCCTCGGCGACCTCGACCTGCCCGGACCGCTTCGGCGCCACTGCGACGCGGGTGCGCCGCGGCGACGTCGACCTGCTCGCCACCGACGACCTCGTGCTCGCGCTCGGCGACCGGGTGCGGGTCGTGTCGTCGCCGGAGAACCTCGCGAAGGTGGCGACCTACCTCGGCGACTCCGAGCGCGGCGCCACCGACATCAACCCGATCGGACTGTTCCTCGGCCTCGGCCTCGGCGTCCTCGCGGGACTGCTCGCGCTCCCGCTGCCCGGCGGCGCGAAGATCTCGCTGGGTGTTGCGGGCGGCCCGCTGCTCGTCGGGCTGATCGTCGGGCGGCTGCAGCGCACCGGGCCGGTGCTGTGGTCGCTGCCGCACTCGGTGTCCTCGACCCTCGGCCAGTTCGGGATGCTCTGCTTCCTCGCCACCGCGGGCTCGAGCGCCGGCGCGGCGCTGGCCGACGCGCTCGCCAGCGACCTCGGTCCGCGGCTGCTCGTCGCCGGCGCCGTGGTCACGGTCCTCACCGCCGTCGGCCTGCTGGTCGGTGCCCGGTTCATGCGCACCTTCGGCCCCACGCTCGCGGGCGTCATGGCCGGCACGCAGACCCAGCCTGCGGTGCTGGCGTACGCCAACGACGTGACGAAGGCCGACCCGCGGGTCAACCTCGGCTACGCCCTCGTCTACCCGGTCGCGATGATCGTCAAGGTGGTCCTCGCGCCGATCCTCGGCCGGTTCTGAGAGTGGGGCACCGATGAGCCGCTTCGGCTGGCCGCGTCCGAAGGCCGAGGGCATCACCGACGAGCTCGCCGCGCTGCAGGCAGCGCAGGGCAAGCTCCCCGGCGCTGCGCCGGACGGGCTGCCCCCGGGCGTGCGATCCGGCGGCGCGTTCCCGAAGGCCACGGGCAAGGGTTACGACACCGCCCAGGTCGACGCCTTCCTCGAGCACGCGGCGGGTGCGACGGTCGAGGAGATCCGCGCCGCCGCCTTCGGCACGGTGCGCAAGGGCGGCTACGACATGGACGCCGTCGACGCAGCGCTCGACCGCCTCGAGCAGGACGCCCGCCGCGCCGGTCGCTAGCGCCCTGGTCAGTCGCGGGCGATCGGTGCGGTGACGGCGCGGGTCAGCGACACCAGGTCTGCGGGGGACAGGCCGAGGTCGAAGCCGCGCTTGCCGCCGCTCACGTAGATCGTGTCGTGCGCCAGCGCGCTGTCGTCGAGCACGGTGCGCAGCGCCTTCTTCTGCCCGAGCGGGCTGATGCCGCCGACGACGTAGCCCGTGGTCCGCTCCGCGACCGTCGGATCGGCCATCGCCGCCTTCTTGCCCCCGACAGCGGCGGCGAGCGCCTTGAGATCCAGCTTGCGCGCCACCGGCACGATGCCGACCACGAGCGCGCCGTCGACGTCGGCCAGCAGCGTCTTGAACACCTGCTCGTGCGGCAGCCCGAGCACCTGCGCCGCCTCCATCCCGTACGACGCGGCCGCGGGGTCGTGCTCGTAGGCATGCGTGGTGAACGCGACGCCGGCACGCGTCAGCGCCACAGTGGCCGGCGTACCGCCGGACGAGGACTTCGCCACGTCCGCATCCTCCCAAGCGACACCAGGGAGGAGGCGGTGGGGCGCCCTGTTCCCCGCAGGGATCAAGCCTGACCGCCCGAAGGGGGACAGGGCGCCCACCGCCGACCTGGTGCGCCTCGTCGGAGGGTCAGTTGACGCCGATGGGGGCGCGGGCGAGGTCGATCGCGGGCAGCGACGGGAGCTCGCGCAGCATCGCGGTCTCGCGGGAGAGCAGGGCGCTCTCGAGGCGCAGCCGGTCGGCGGTGGTGGGGGCCTCGAGCAGGCGCTGGCGGTCGCGCAGGTCGAGCACCATGGCGGCGGCGACGAGGTAGCTGAGCACCCACGGGTCGTGCGGCAGCTCGAGCATCTGCGCCACCTCGACCGCGCCCGCCCCGGCGACCGCGGCGCGGTAGAGGTCGAACTTGCGGTGCACCGACTCGGCCACGAGAGGCGCGGATGCGTCGCCCTCCTCCTCGCCGAGCCACTCCACCTCGCCGGAGAGGTACGGCGTACCCGCGTCGACGAGCCGGTGCAGTCGGAAGCGCGCGTCGCCGTTGGTGATGATGTCGGCGCGGCCGTCGGGGTAGCGGTCGACCTCGCGCAGCTCGGCCACCGTGCCCACCTCGAACATCGCGCGTGACGCCGTCGGCGCCCACCTCGCGGCCCTCGCGGATGGCGACGACGCCGAAGCCGCGGTCGCCCTCCGGCCGGGCCTCGAGGTCGGCGACGAGCTGGCGGTAGCGCGGCTCGAAGATGTGCAGCGGCAGCAGCAGGCCGGGCACGAGGACCGTGCCCAGGGGGAACAGGGGGATGACCGACCGGGCCCCCACCCGCCTGGCGCTCATGCCCGCCAGCGTGGTCCATCGCCCGCCCGCCTCGCATCCCGGATGGGCCGACGGGCACCGTCTCCCTAGACTGGAGCCATGATCCGCCGCCTCGACCTGCGTGGGTCGGACGCCGACCCCCGCGACGTGCTGCCCCGTGCCGCCGTCGACGTCGAGAGCGTGCTCGCGACCGTGACGCCCATCGTCGAGGACGTCCGCGACCGCGGCGCCGAGGCCGTGCTGGCGTGGGGCGAGCGGCTCGACGGCGTACGACCGCCGAGCCTGCGGGTGCCGCAGGAGGCGCTCGACGCCGCGCTGGCGGCCCTCGACCCGCTCGTGCGCGAGGCGCTCGAGGAGTCGATCCGCCGGGCCCGGCTCGTGCACGAGGACCAGCGGCGCACCGACGTCACCACCCACGTCGTGCCCGGCGGCAGCGTCACCGAGCGGTGGCTGCCGGTCGACCGCGTCGGCCTCTACGTCCCGGGCGGTCGCGCGGTCTACCCGAGCTCGCGTGGTGATGAACGTGGTGCCGGCGCAGGTCGCGGGCGTGCCGTCGTTCGCCGTGGCCAGCCCGCCGCAGCGCGACCACGGCGGGCTGCCGCACCCGACGATCCTCGCCGCGTGCGCGCTGCTCGGCGTGCACGAGGTGTACGCCGCCGGCGGCGCCCAGGCGGTCGCGATGTTCGCCTACGGCACCGGCGACGGCCCCGACGACTGCCGTCCCGCGGTGATGGTGACCGGGCCGGGCAACATCTACGTGACCGCCGCCAAGCGCCTGCTCAAGGGGCGCATCGGCATCGACTCCGAGGCCGGCCCCACCGAGATCGCGATCCTCGCCGACGACACCGCCGACCCCGCGTTCGTCGCGGCCGACCTGATCAGCCAGGCCGAGCACGACGTCATCGCGGCCTCCGTGCTCGTCACGACGAGCGTCGAGCTCGCCGACGCCGTCGAGGCCGAGCTCGCCGTGCAGGTGCCGGCCACCAAGCACAGCGAGCGCATCGCCGAGGCGCTCGCCGGACCGCAGAGCGGCATCGTGCTCGTCGACGACCTCGACGCCGGCCTGCGCGTCGTCGACGCGTACGCCGCCGAGCACCTCGAGATCCACACGCGCGACGCCCGCGAGGTCGCCCTGCGCGTGCGCAACGCCGGCGCGATCTTCGTCGGCTCGTGGGCGCCGGTCAGCCTCGGCGACTACGCCGCCGGCTCCAACCACGTGCTGCCCACGGGCGGCTGCGCCTGCCACTCGTCGGGACTCTCCGTGCAGACCTTCCTGCGCGGCATCCACGTCATCGACTACGACGAGGCTGCGCTGCGCGACGTCTCGCACCACGTCGTCGCGCTCGCCAACGCCGAGGACCTGCCGGGCCACGCGGCCGCGGTCGAGGTCCGGTTCCACCGGTCCGCGGGCGGCTGAGATGAGCGAGCTCAGCAGCCTCCCGGTGCGCGACGACCTGCGGGGGCAGGTCCCGTACGGCGCCCCGCAGCTCGACGTCCCGGTGCGGCTCAACGTCAACGAGAACCCGTTCGCGCCGTCCGACGGCGCTGGTCGCCGACGTCGCGACGGCCGTGGCCGAGGCCACGCGCGACCTCAACCGCTATCCCGACCGCGACGCGGTGGCGCTGCGCGCGCGACCTCGCGGCGTACCTCGGTCGCGAGTCGGGCGTCGCGCTGACGGCCGACCAGCTGTGGCCGGCCAACGGCAGCAACGAGGTCATGCACCAGCTGATGCTGGCGTTCGGCGGCCCGGGTCGCGCCGCGCTCGGCTTCACGCCCGACGTACTCGATGTACCCGGAGTACTGCCGCGACACGTTCACGCAGCTACGTCACCGTGCCGCGCGCCGACGACTTCAGCGTCGACCGTGCCGAGCGCGCTCGCGGCGATCGAGCAGCACCGCCCCGACATCGTGCTGCTCGCCTCGCCCAACAACCCCACGGGCACGGCGCTGCCGCTCGACACGGTGCGTGCCGTCCTCGACGCCGCGCCGGGCATGGTCGTCGTCGACGAGGCGTACGCCGAGTTCCGCCACGCCGGCACGCCGAGCGCCCTCGAGCTGCTCGCCGACCACCCGCGGCTGGTGGTGACGCGCACGATGAGCAAGGCGTTCGCGCCTCGCCGGCGCGCGCCTCGGCTACCTCGCCGCGACGCCCGCGGTGGTCCAGGCGGTGCAGCTCGTCCGCCTGCCCTACCACCTCTCCGCCGTCACGCAGGCGGTCGCGCGCACCGCGCTCGCGCACGCCGACGAGCTGCAGTCGCAGGTGGCGCTGCTGCGCGCCGAGCGCGACGCGCTCGTGTCGTGGCTGCGCGACCGCGGCCACGACGTCGCCGACAGCGACGCGAACTTCGTGCTGTTCGGGCGTTTCGACGACCGGCACGCGGTCTGGCAGGGTCTGCTCGACCGCGGCGTGCTGATCCGGGAGACCGGACCGGACGGCTGGTTGCGGGTCAGCGTCGGCACGCCCGACGAGAACGCGGCGTTCCGCGCCGCACTGGAGGAGGTCACGGCATGAGCAGGTCCGCGCGCGTGCAGCGCACGACCAAGGAGAGCGACGTCCTCGTCGAGCTCGAGATCGACGGCACCGGCGTCGACCGAGGTCGAGACCGGCGTGCCGTTCTTCGACCACATGCTCGCCCAGATCGGCAAGCACGGCGGCTTCGACCTGACCGTGCGCACCACGGGCGACCTCGAGGTCGACGCCCACCACACGGTCGAGGACACCTCGCTCGCGCTGGGCCAGGCGCTGCGCGAGGCGCTCGGCGACAAGGCGGGCATCCGCCGCTACGGCGACGCGCTCGTGCCGCTCGACGAGGCGCTCGTGCAGGTGGCCGTCGACCTGTCCGGCCGGCCGTACCTCGTGCACAACGAGCCCGAGATCGTCGAGCTGATCGGCAGCTACGACACCACGCTGACCAAGCACATCTTCGAGTCGATCGTGGCCGAGGCGCGGATCACGCTGCACGTCAACGTGCTCGCCGGCCGCAACGCGCACCACGTCGTCGAGACGCAGTTCAAGGCGTTCGCGCGTGCGCTGCGCACCGCCGTCGAGCTCGACCCGCGCGTGGTCGGGGTGCCCAGCACGAAGGGCTCGTTGTAGTCCCATGACCACGGTGATGCTCTTCGTCGGCGGCCTGTTCCTCGGCGGCGTCTACGCGTTCGCGCGGCAGAAGCGCTGGCTCGGCGTCGGTCATCTGCCTGGTCGCCTCGCTGCTGGCCTTCGCGTCCGCGTGGGCGTGGTCGGGACGATGAGCGCGAACGTCGTCGTCCTCGACTACGGCTCGGGCAACATCCGCTCGGCCGAGCGCGCCCTCGAGCGCGCCGGCGCCGACGGTGACGGTCACCGCCGACCGCGACGCGGCGCTCGAGTGCGACGGCCTGCTCGTGCCCGGTGTCGGGGCGTTCGCGGCGTGCATGGCGGGGATCCGCGCGGTGAAGGGCGACGAGATCGTCGGACGCCGCCTCGCCGGCGGACGCCCGGTGCTCGGGATCTGCGTCGGCATGCAGGTGCTGTTCGAGTCGCGGCGTCGAGCACGGCGTCGAGACCGAGGGCCTCGCCGAGTGGCCGGGCATCGTCGACGAGCTGCACGCCCCGGTCGTCCCGCACATGGGCTGGAACACCGTCGACGTGCCCGAGGGCAGCCGCCTGTTCGAGGGCGTCGAGGACGAGCGCTTCTACTTCGTGCACTCCTACGGCGTACGCCGGTGGGAGCTCGAGGTCGACCCCGACGGGGCGCACGCGCGCGCCGCTGGTCACGTGGGCGACGCACGGCGAGCCGTTCGTCGCCGCGGTCGAGAACGGCCCGCTGTGGGCCACCCAGTTCCACCCCGAGAAGTCCGGCGACGCCGGTGCCGTCGTGCTGCGCAACTGGGTCTCGACCCTCTAGCCGGTGACGCGATGAGCAAGGAGCGGGCACGCCGTCGGGCGGAGCGCGAGGCCGCCGCGGCCGAGGAGAAGCGCAAGCGCGAGGCCAAGGCCCAGCGCGCCGCGACCCGGGCGTCGGTGGCGAGCACGGTGTCGGCCCCGGTACGGCGTACCCGCACCTCGGCCTCGCGGTGGTACCGCCGCACCTACCCGCCCGGCGACCCGTTCGCCCGCCGGCGCCGTCGGCAGACCCTCGTGGTCGTCGCGATCGTCGTCGTCGTGCAGGTGCTCACGTGGTGGCTGACGCCGTCGTGGGCTCTGCGCATCGGCGTGCTCGGCATCTCGCTGCTGCTCGCGCCTGTCGTGCGCCTGCTGCTCTTCGACCGCAGGTAGCATCCCGTGCCGTGAGCACGGGGGAGCCGCAGAGCGGCATGTCTGAGTCGTCGTCCGGTCCGGCCGTCAGCTGGGTGCCGCCCGGCGTCGGTCCGCGCCTGCTGAGCTCGGTGAGCACGTCGCTCGCGTCGCTCGGCCTGCTGCTCGGGGTCGGCTTCGTGGCGTTCGTCGTCGTCGGCGGGATCGCGCTGCTGCTCCTGCTGCTCACCGGCCACGGCTTCGACGGCATCTACTTCACGAACCCGGGCGACCCCTCGACCGAGGTGCAGCCCGACGGCCTTCCGACGCGCGAGCCGTGGCCCGCCTGGGTCGTGCCGCTGGTCGTGGTGGTCTGCCTGCTCGTCGCCATCGTGGCGGCCGTCGTCGGTGCCGCACGGTTCGGGCACGGCACGGTCGGCGACGGCGTCACGGGCATCGAGACGCGGCGCGGCGACGGGTCGACGCCGTCGCGGGCGCGGGTGATCGCCCGCGTCGGGCTGCCGGTCCTGGTGGTGCTGGTCCTGGTCGCGCGCGGCAGCGGCCCGGTGGTGGTCGTGCTCGCCGCCGCGCTCCTGTGGGCACCAGCTCTCGCGCCCGGTCGACGCAGCCTCGTCGACCTGCTCACCGGGCTGCACCCGAAGGTCTCCGTGGAGCCCAAGCTGGGGCGCAGCTGGGAGGCCATGACGCAGGGTGGCGAGGGCGCTCCGGGCGCTCGGTAGGGTCGGCGTATGACGCAGGAGAACCCCGAGACCCCGGACGACGACCTCGATCTGATCGACGAGGACCTCCCCGAGCTGCCGCCGTACCTCGAGCTGCTCCCGGCCGTCGACGTGGCCGACGGGCAGGCCGTGCGGCTCGTGCAGGGCGAGGCGGGCAGCGAGACGTCGTACGGCGACCCGCGTCGAGGCCGCGCTCACCTGGCAGGAGCAGGGCGCCGAGTGGATCCACCTCGTCGACCTCGATGCCGCCTTCGGTCGCGGCAGCAACGCCGCGCTGCTCGCCGAGGTGGTCGGCCGGCTCGACGTGCAGGTCGAGATGAGCGGCGGCATCCGCGACGACGAGTCGCTGCGCGCCGCGCTCGCCACCGGCTGCACCCGGGTGAACATCGGCACCGCCGCGCTCGAGAACCCCGAGTGGTGCGCGCGCGTCATCGCCGAGTTCGGCGACCGCGTCGCCGTCGGCCTCGACGTGCGCGGCACGACGCTCTCGGCGCGCGGCTGGACGCAGGACGGCGGCGAGCTCTACGAGGTGCTCGCGCGCCTCGACTCCGAGGGTTGCGCGCGCTACGTCGTCACCGACGTCAAGCGCGACGGCACGCTGACCGGGCCGAACCTCGAGCTGCTGCGCGAGGTCTGCTCGCGCACCGACCGTCCCGTCGTCGCCTCCGGCGGCGTCTCGTCGCTCAAGGACCTGCACGCGCTCGCCACCCTGGTGCCGCACGGCGTCGAGGGCGCGATCGTCGGCAAGGCGCTCTACGCCGGTGCCTTCACGCTGCCCGAGGCCCTGGCCGCGGTCGCCCCGCGCGTGGAGCCGTGGGCCTCGCCGTTCCACCCGGGCGGCATCCCCGGCGTCATGCCGTGAGCGCCGACCGGCTGATCTCCTCGGGCGGTCCCTGGGAGGACGTCGTCGGGTACTCCCGCGCCGTCGTCGCCGGGCCGTGGGTGCTGGTGTCCGGCTCGACCTCGACGGTCGACGGCGAGGTGCGGCACGAGGGCGACGCCTACGCGCAGACCCTGGAGGCGTTCGGCGTCGTACGCCGTGCCCTCGAGCAGGCGGGGCTCGGCCTCGCCGACGTGGTGCGCACCCGGATGTTCCTCGCCGACATGAGCCACGAGGCCGACGTCGCGCGCGCCCACCTCGAGCTCTTCGGCGACGTGCGCCCGGCCGCGACGATGCTCGCGGTCGCCGGCTTCGTCGACCCGCGCATGCTCGTCGAGGTCGAGGCCGACGCCTACCGCGCCTGAGGTCCGGCACCGGGATCGCGGCCGCGCTGACGTAGGCTCCGCGCAGCGACGACGAGGCGAGGGGGCACGACCGTGAGGTTCCGGACGGCCATCGTGGCGGTGGCGGTGGCACTGCTCGCCGTGCTGCTGCGGCCCGGTCGCACCGGCCCAGGCGGCCAAGCCGCGCCTGACGTACCTGTTCACCTCCGCGGAATCGGGCATCGTCGCCGGCAACGCGATCTGGGGCCAGAAGTCGATCCAGTGGACCGGCTACGTCGCCGGCGCGCGCCGAAGGGGAGCCGGCTGGTCACCCAGACGCAAGGTCGCCGGCGTCGGCGGACGATCGCGACCACGAACAAGTCCGTCCGCCGCAGCCGTCGCGCGGGGCCGCTTCTTCCCGGTGCTGGGCGTGCACCGCTACCGCATCGCGCTGCTGTCGAAGAAGGGCAAGCTCCCGTCGCGTCCAAGGCCTGGACCTCCACCGGCTTCGCGCACCGTGCCGCTCGGCGCGCGTGCTCGAGACGCTGCCGCCCACCCCGGGAGCCACGCCGGTCACCATCGGGGGCTACACGTACCCGATGCAGTGGCGCTACGACGACACGTTCACCGAGCTCCCGTACACCGGTCCGAGCTACCGGGTCGATGCCACTCGCTGCCCGAAACTGCGCCTTGCTGCCTCGCTGACCTACCCGCCTGGCACCGGCACCACGGCGCACGTCCAGATCGTCGCTGCGTACCAGCAGACGAAGCTGCTCTCCGACCACGGGTTCCAGCGTGCTGCGTCTGGACACGACCGGCGGCACCACGACCGCGACCGCGCCGCTCTCGTCGGTCGGCGACTACCGCTTCAAGGTGCACGCGTGGGCGACGGATGTCTTCGCGGGCAGGGCGGCGTGGGCCGGCGGGACCGCCCTGGCCGGCGGCGTGGGACTGTGCAGCCGCGTGGTGCGCTGAGTCCGGCGTACGCCTGCCGCCCGGCTACCGTCTGCCCATGACCGAGGTGAGCATCGCCCGCGTGGGCGTCGAGGCGATCGACCGGTTCGAGCCGCTGTGGCTGGAGATGCTCGCCCACCACGGCACCGTCGAGACCACCATCCCGATGCAGCCCGCCGACGTGTCGTGGCCGGTGCGCCGGGCGCTCTACGCGTCGATCCTGGCCGAGCCCGGTGCCTTCGCGCTGCTCGCGACCCGCGACGGTGTCGACGTCGGCTACTGCGTCGTCCACGTGCACGCCGGCCCCGACGACACGTGGGTGACCGGCGACGTCGCGGAGGTCGAGAGCCTCGCGGTCACCGCCGCCGAGCGCGGTGCCGGCATCGGGACGCTGCTGCTCGACCGCGTCGACACCGAGCTCGCGGAGGCCGGGATCGAGGATCTGCAGATCGGCGTCGTGGCCGCGAACGCCGACGCCCTGCGCTTCTACGAGCGCCGAGGACTGCGCCCCCGCATCGTCATGCTCAGCAACTTCGGCCGCCCCCGCTGACCCACCGCGTTGCTGCCCACTAGATGGTCGCTTCCCGACGCCGGATGGGCGAAGTAGCGACCATCTGCTGAGCAACATGGCGGGCGCGTCAGGACGCCGTGAAGCGGCCGCGGTGCACCACCGCGTCGGTGGCGCGTCGGCGTTCGGCGACCGCGTCGGGCTGGGGCGGGGTGTCGGGCGACCGGTGCCCGATCGTGATGCCGCCGATCGGGGCGTAGTCCTGCGGGACGCCGAACTCGGCGCGGAACGGGTCGAGGTGCTCGGGCATGATCCCGAAGAAGCAGGCGTCGAGCCCTTCGTCGACCGCGGTCAGCAGCATCATGAGCGAGGCCATCCCGGTGTCGATGAACCAGTACGGCGCGGGCCAGCGCGCCTCGGCGCGGTCCTCCCAGCCCTTGTCCGGCTCCGCGTAGCGCTGCAGGTAGGTCGCCTTGTGGGCGAGCGGTACGACGACGAGCGGGGCGAGCTGCATCGTGGGCGTGTTCTCCACCCGGGTCGGCACGAACGGCCAGAAGCGCGCGCGGTCCTCGGGCTCGGTGAGCACGAGGAAGGCCCACCCCTGCGAGAACCCGGCGGACGGCGCGCGAAGCGCGTTGGCCAGGATCCGCTCCACCGTCGCCTCGGGGATCGGCTCGTCGGTGTAGTGCCGGATCATCCGGCGGCGGCGTACGACCTCGGAGAACTCCATGCGCCGAGTCTGCCGCTCGCCGCAGGCTGCGTCTGCCAGCATCGCGGCATGAGCGGGTTGCGGGTGTTCGCGGCGGTGCCGACGCACCGCGCCGCTGAGCAGACGCCCGCCGACCGCGACCGGGTGGTCGACGGCGCGCGCGCGGTGGCGCTGCTGCTCGTCGTCGCGGGCCACGCGGTGATGGCCGTGGTCGCGTGGCCGGACGGCGTACCCCGGCTCGGGAACCTGCTGGCCGCCTTCCCGTGGACGCAGGCGCTGACCTGGCTGCTCCAGATCATGCCGCTGTTCTTCTTCGCCGGCGGCGCGGCCAGCACGCTGTCGTGGGACCGGCACGCGGCGCGCGGCGGGTCGTACGCCGCCTGGCTGTGGTCGCGCGCCGACCGGCTGCTGCGCCCGGCCTGGGTCTATCTGGCCGTGATGAGCGTGGTCGCGACGCTGGTGACGCTGCTCGCGCCGGCCGAGGTCTCCGCGCCGCTCATGGTGCTGACCACGCAGCTGCTGTGGTTCCTCGGCGCCTACCTGCTCGTCACCGCGCTCACACCGCTGTTCGTCGCCACGACGCCGGCGCGCGGCGCTGGTGTGGCGCTGGCGCTGGTGGTTGCCTGCGGCCTCGTCGACGCCGCCCGCTTCCTGTGGGGCTGGCCCGAGGCGATCGGCCTGGTCAACTTCGTCCTGGTCTGGACGGTGCCGGCGTACCTCGGTTCCCTGCGCGCGCACGGCACGCTCGCGCGTATCCCGTGGCCCGCGCTGGTCGGCGACCCTGGTGGCGGGGCTCGCGGTCAACGCCACGCTCATCAAGTACGGGCCGTGGCCGGTCTCGATGGTGGGCATGCCCGGCGAGCCGGTGAGCAACATGGCACCGCCCACGGTGGTGCTGGCCGTCCACGCCGCGGCGCTGGTCTGCCTCGTCACGCTGGCCGACGCGCCGCTGCGCCGCCTGCTCGAGATCCCGTCGGTCTGGCGACCGGTCACCGGCATCAACCTGTGCGCCATGACGCTCTACCTGTGGCACCTGCCGGTGCTCATCGCCCTCACCACGGTCGGCCACGCGCTGCACCTCGACCGGCCGGTCGGGCTCGACCCCAGCGGCTTCCCGGTGCCGGACGGCTGGGGCTACGGCTGGGGGAGCCTGGTGTTCTGGGCCGTGTACGGCCTCGGAGTGTGGGCCGTGGTGCGTCTCATGTGGCCGTTCGAGCACGCCCCGCTGCCGTGGTGGGACGCGCCCCCGCGCTCGCGCGCCCCGCGCAGCGCCACGACGGCGGCAGTTGTCGCGTGCGTCGGCACGGTGGGCGTCGGCGTCGCCTCGCTGATGCTCTCGGCCACCGGCCTCGCCGGCTTCCCCACGCGTGTGCTCGTGTACGCCGGGCTGCCGCTGAACGCGGCCGCGGCGATCGCGCTGCTCGCCGTCTCCGGTGCCGCGATCCGTTGGGCCGGCGCCGAGCGCCGACCGGTCGAGAAGTCGGCCGCTACGGGACCGTGATCTCGATCCCGACGTAGTCCTTGCCGCGGCGCACGATCCTGCCCGCCGCGCGGAAGAGCTTGAACACGACGCCGTACTTGCCCTCGTGCATCTTCTGCACGCGCGCCAGCTCGGCGGGGTCGTCGAGGATGCGCGCGGCCGCGTCGACCGGCTCGCCCTGCAGCCCGCCGCGCGCGTCGCACGGCGCCACCATCACGTGGCCGCGGTTGCGGATCCGCTTGACCTTGCCCGAGTCGGCCTGGGTCCAGACGAGCAGCTTGTCGCCGTCGCGGCTCACCCACACCGGGGTGGGCACCGCGGTGCCGTCCTTGCGGTAGGTGACGAGACTGACGTACTGACCGGCCGCGAGGCGATCGATCTCGGGGTTGGAGGCGGTGGAGCTCATGACGCCCAGGCTAGGCGAGGGAGCCTGACCTGGCGCGTCGAGCCTGCCGCGGCGACCGGCCGCCGCCGACGCCGCCCTCGTTGCCTAGGCTGGACACCGTGACAGTCGCCGTCCGTGTGATCCCGTGCCTCGACGTCGACGCGGGCCGGGTGGTCAAGGGCGTCAACTTCGTCGACCTGCGCGACGCCGGCGACCCGGTGGAGCTCGCCCGGGCCTACGACGCCCAGGGCGCCGACGAGCTGGTCTTCCTCGACATCACCGCCAGCAGCGGCGACCGCGCGACGACCTACGACGTGGTGCGGCGTACGGCGGAACAGGTGTTCATCCCGCTCACGGTCGGCGGGGGAGTGCGCACCGCCGACGACGTCGACGCGCTGCTGCGCGCGGGCGCCGACAAGGTCGGCGTGAACACCGCGGCGCTGGCGCGCCCCGAGCTGCTGCGCGAGGCGGCCGAGCGCTTCGGCTCGCAGTGCGTGGTGCTGTCGGTCGACGCGCGCCGCTGCCCGGAGGGCGTGAGCACCGCGTCCGGGTGGGAGGTCACGACCCACGGCGGTCGGCGCTCGACGGGCATCGACGCGCTGGAGTGGTCGGTGCGCGCCGCGGAGCTGGGCGCCGGCGAGATCCTGCTCAACTCGATGGACGCCGACGGCACGAAGGACGGCTACGACCTCGCCCTGATCCGCGCGGTCCGCGCGCTCGTCACGGTGCCCGTGATCGCGAGCGGGGGCGCAGGCCGGGTCGAGGACTTCGCGCCGGCCGTCGACGCCGGTGCCGACGCCGTGCTCGCCGCCAGCGTCTTCCACTTCGGCGACCTCACGATCCCCGCGGTGAAGGACGCGCTCGCCGCCGCCGGCCACCCGGTACGCCGTACCCACGTCTCGCTCTGACGCCACCGCTTCCCTCGTCACCGGGCTGGAGGGCGAGCATCGACCGCACTGCGGGCGTACGGTCGAAGCATGGGTCCGAAGAAGTGGGACGACCTGACGGATCGGCAGAAGACTGCACTGCTCGTCGCGATCTCGGTCGAGCTGTCGCTGACCGCGACCGCTCTGGTCGACCTCGCTCGACGCCCGCAGGAGCTGGTGCGAGGGCGCAAGGCGCTCTGGCTGCTCGGCTGCCTGGTGCAGCCGGTCGGGCCGATCGCCTATCTCACGATCGGTGTCCGGCGCGCGTGAGTCGGGACGGTCGTTCCCGACCATCCCGACGGCGATGTGCCGCTGTCACCCGAGCGCTGACGTCGACCCGACGACGACGGCTCAGCGCGGGTAGGACAGGAACGCGTCGACGTCGGGCTGGGCGCCCTCGATCTCGAGCCCGCGGGTGACGCGACCGTAGATGGCCATCACGATCTCGCCGACCGGGCCGCGCAGCGTGACCGAGCGGTCGCCGTCCTTGATCCGCAGCTCGGTGCCGGCGCCCGGGCCGTCGGTGGGGGCGACGACGACGCCGACGGTCGAGCGGCGGGTGAAGAACTTGCCCGCCTTGCCCAGGCGCTCCCACAGGTCGGCGGTGGTGGCGGCGTCGAGCTCGCGGGGCTCCCACTGCTCGCCGCCACGACGGACGTCCTCGTGGTGGATGAAGTACTCGATGGTGTTGCTCTGCGCGTCGACGGACGCGATCGACATCATCGACCAGCGCGGCGGCCCGGAGCGCACGGTGGCGACGAGGTCGGCGTACGGGCGCTGCGCCGCGCCGGCCTGCACCTTCTCGGTCCACCCGGCGAGCTGCTTCACGACGATCCCCATCGCGGCGTCGGGGCGGCCCTCGCGCACGACGAGGTGCGCAGCGAGGTCGCGGGTGGTCCAGCCGGCGCACAGCGTGGGGGCGTCGGGACCGGTCTCGAGCAGCAGGTCGCACAGGGCGGTGCGCTCGGCGCGGGCGACGGCGTTGGCGGGGGCAGCAGCGGTGGTGGACATGCCCTCATCCTAGGAACGCTGTTCCGAGCCGCACCTCGGCGCCCCGGCGACGCCCGCTCGGAGGGTCAAGGTCGAGCCCCGTCGTGCCGAACGCAGGAAGGACGACAGTCGTGGGGCCATCGGCGGCACCCACGTGCGTGGAAGGACCTCGACCGTGGCAGATCCCGGGTACGACTTCTTCGCCACCGGCGCGCCCGCCGGCACCGCGGAGCCGGCCTCCCAGCCTGCGCCCGCACCCGAGGTCAACCGGTTCGGGGGGCCGGTCGCGCCGCCCGAGCCGCCTGCCGCTCCGGCGTACGCCGCCCCTGCACCCGCGGCGCCCGCGCCGGTCGCGGTGCCCGGCTACCACCCCGGCAACGTCAACCAGTTCGGCACGCCCGCCGACCTGCCGCCCGTGCCGACCGGCCCCTACGCCGCGCCCGGCCTCGGGGCGGCCCCGATCGAGCAGCCCGGCCTGGTGAGCACGTGGGCCGGCCCCGTCGCGCCTGCGCCGACCGCTCCCGCCCCGGTGGCGATGGCGGCGCCTGCTCCTGCGACCGCCGCAGTCCCGACCTACGCCCCTCCCGTGCCGCACATGCCGCCGCCGGTCGAGGCCGTGCCGACAGCGCCCGTGGCGGTGTCGCGGTTCGGCTCGCCGATCCCCGCCGACGTCCTGGCCGAGGACCCGTCGTACGCCGCCCTCGCGTTCGGCACGCCGGTCGCCGGAGCTCAGGGCTACGGCGCGCCCGTCGGCCATGCCCACCAGTCGGCGGCAGCGGCCAAGCCCGGCGCCGTCACCGCGGCGGGCATCATCGGCATCGTCGAGGGGGCGCTGCTGCTCGCCATCGGGCTGCTCGGACTCCTCGGCTACCTCGCGCTCAAGAGCCAGCTCGACCAGCTCGCCGCCTCGCCCGAGCTGGCCGGCAGCGGGCTCTCGGTGTCGTCGATGACCAACCTCGTGCTGGTCGGCGTGCTCATCGTGATGCTCATGGGCACCGGGTACGTCGTCGCCGGCGTGGCGACCGTGCGCGGTGCGCGGTGGGGCGCGTGGGCCCTGCTCGTGGTGAGCGCGCTCAACGTGCTCTACAGCCTCTACGAGCTCGTCACCGGCGATGCGGGCTTCGGCACGCTGCTCTCGATCGGCGTCTCGGGCGCGGTCGTGGTGCTGCTGTGCCTGTCGGACTCGATGCGCTGGCTCCGCCGCACCTGACCGTCCCGACCCGGCGCGCAGCAGGCGCACCTGGACCCGCGGCGCGACCGGGCGCAACCGGCTTGCCGCTGCACGGCAGAATGACGGCGTGCAGCCGACCTCTCCCGCGTCCCCGTCCGGCATCGAGCCCGGTGCGGTCGCGACGTGGCAGGACGTCGTCGCACGGCTCTCGCCCGACTCGCACGGTCTCGTCGCGGCGATCGCCCAGCAGTGGGACACCCGCGAGGTGCTGATGCTCGGCGTGGATGGACGCCGAGGCGCTGCGCCGCACCCTCGACACCCGGCAGGCGACGTACTGGTCGCGGTCGCGCCAGGAGTACTGGGTGAAGGGCGCCACCTCGGGCCACACGCAGCACGTGCACGAGGTGCGGCTCGACTGCGACGGCGACGCGCTGCTGCTGCTCGTCGACCAGACCGGCGGCGCGTGCCACACCGGCGACCGCACCTGCTTCGACGCCGACCTCGTCCTCGCCGACGACGCCACCGCTGGAGACCTCGCATGACCGCGACGACCGCCGCCGCCGAGACCGCCTACGCCACCAGCTTCGCGGGCGCCGTGGCCCCCGACCTCGCCACCTTCCGGGCGCTCGCGCGCGACCGTCGCGTGATCCCCGTCGTACGCCGCCTGCTCGCCGACGGCGAGACGCCGGTGGGCCTCTACCGCAAGCTCGCCGGCGAGCGGGCGGGCACGTTCCTGCTCGAGTCGGCCGAGCACGGCCGCGCCTGGTCGCGCTACTCGTTCGTCGGGGTGCGCAGCGCGGCGATGCTCACCGAGGTCGACGGCGCGCCGCGCTGGTTCGGCAACGCGCCCGTGGGTCTGCCCACCAGCGGCGACCCGCTCTCCGCGCTGCGCGACACGATCGCGGTGCTGCACACCGAGCGCATGCCCGGGCTGCCGCCGCTGACCGGCGGGATGGTCGGCTACCTGTCCTACGACTCGGTGCGGCGCTGGGAGCGGCTGCCCGACTCGAACCCCGACGAGATCGGGATCCCCGAGGTCGCGATGCTGCTCGCCACCGACCTCGCGGTGCTCGACCACCACGACGGCTCGGTGCTGCTCATCGCCAACGCCATCAACTACGACGACTCCGACGAGCGCGTCGACGACGCGTGGGCCGACGCGGTGCGCCGGCTCGACGCGATGCAGGCCGACCTCGCGAGCAGCGCGGCCGCCTCGGCCTCGACGTACGACGCCGACGCCCAGGTGCCGGTCACGTCGCGCACCGAGCGCGCGGACTACCTCGCCGGCGTGGAGGCCTGCAAGGAGTACATCCGCGCGGGCGACGCCTTCCAGATCGTGCTCTCGCAGCGGTTCTCCGCGCCCTGCACGGCCTCGGCGCTCGACGTCTACCGCGTGCTGCGCGTGACGAACCCGAGCCCGTACATGTACCTGCTGCGGGTGCCGGTGATCACCGACGACGGCTCGCTGTCCGACGAGGTCGCCTTCGACGTCGTGGGCTCCTCGCCCGAGGCGCTGGTCAAGGTGGCCGACGGCCGCGCGATGCTGCACCCGATCGCGGGCTCGCGGCCGCGCGGCGCGACGCCGGAGGCCGACAACGCGCTGGCCGAGGAGCTGCTCGCCGACGAGAAGGAGCGCGCCGAGCACCTCATGCTCGTCGACCTCGGACGCAACGACCTCGGCCGCGTGTGCGCGCCCGGCACGGTCGAGGTCGTCGACTTCATGTCCATCGAGCGCTACAGCCACATCATGCACATCGTCTCGACCGTGGTCGGAGAGCTCGCGCCCGGGCGGACGGCGTACGACGTCCTCGCGTCGACCTTCCCGGCGGGCACGCTCTCGGGTGCGCCGAAGCCGCGGGCGATGGAGATCATCGACGAGCTCGAGCCCGTGCGCCGAGGCGTGTACGGCGGCGCCGTCGGCTACCTCGACTTCGCCGGCGACCTCGACACCGCGATCGCGATCCGCACCGGCGTGATCAAGGACGGCGTCGCCCACGTGCAGGCCGGCGGCGGGCTCGTGGCCGACTCGGTGCCCGAGTCCGAGGACCAGGAGTGCCGCAACAAGGCGGCCGCCGTGCTGCGCGCCGTGGCCATGGCGGCCACGATGCGTCCGGCGGGCTCGTGACCGACGCCGTCCCCGAGGCACCCGCAGGCGCCGAGGCGACCTCCGCGACGCGCCGACCGCGGTCGTACACCGTCGCGCTCGGCTCGCTCGCCCTGGCGGCCGCGCTGCTCTTCCTCGCCTCCGGGCGCGCGTGGGCGACTCTGGTGGTGGCCGATCCCGGGCTGCCCAGCATCACCGTCACCATCGCGGGCAGCGAGCTCACCTACGGCGCGCCGCTCGCGCTGCTCGCGCTCGCAGGCATCGCCGGCCTCGTGGCGCTGGGTCGCGTGGGTCGCGTGGTCGCCGGCGCGGTGCTGGTGCTGTGCGCGGTGCCGGCGGCTGTGAGCGTGCTCGTCTTCGGCCTGACGCACGCGACCTCGACGGGCGCGGGGGAGCTGGATCGCCGCCATCGCCGGCGAGAAGGCCGGCGTGCCGGTCAGCGCCGTCGGCGCCCAGGTCGCGCCCTGGTGGGTGCTCGAGCTGGTCGGTGTCCTGCTGGTCATGCTCGCCGGCACGCTCGCGATCGCCGCGAGCCGGAGCTGGCCGCGGCTGGGACGACGGTACGAGCGCGACGGCGCCCCGCCCGAGCGCGGCTCCGGGCCGGCCGCACCCGCGTCCGCCGGTTCGACGTGGGAGCAGCTCGACGCGGGCGTCGACCCCACGCTCGACCCGCCGCGGACCGAGGACAGCCCGCCTCGAGGACCCGAACCGCCCCACCTGACGCGCGCCCGGCACGGTGCCTGGCACAATGACCGACGAACGCACCCGCCGAGAGGAACCGCCATGACCGCCGACGCGCACGCCACGTCCGACGCGCACGCCACGGCCGAGCACGAGGACCACGGCAACACCCCGGCTGCGTGGACCGCCGTCGCGATCATCATCGTCGCGTTCATCATCGGCGCCGTCGCGGTGCTCATGGGCAACTGGCTGCTGTTCTGGCTCGGCGGCATCGGCCTGTGCATCGTCGGTGCCGTGGTCGGCAAGGTCATGTCGATGATGGGCATGGGCAAGCAGCCCGAGGCCTGAGCCCTGACCGCACCGCCCCGTGCGCGGCGTCTTGCAGGATCCGTACACGGCGTTGACCGGATCGGCGTCCGGCTCTGGGACGCTGGGCCGTGTGAGCAGCGGTGAACCGAGCAGCGCGCGCGGGCTCGTCCTCGTCGTCGAGGACGAGGCGACCATCGCCGACCTGCTGCGCCTGTACCTCGCCCGTGAGGGGTACGGCGTCCACGTCGAGCGCGACGGGCGCGCCGGTCTCGCCGCCGCCCGCTCCCTGAAGCCGGTCGCGATCATCCTCGACGTCGGACTCCCCGAGATCGACGGCACCGAGGTCTGCCGCCGGCTGCGCGCCGACGACGACTGGACGCCCGTGCTGTTCTGCACCGCGCGCGACGACGAGATCGATCGCGTCCTCGGCCTCGAGCTCGGCGCCGACGACTACATCACCAAGCCGTTCTCGCCGCGCGAGGTCGTCGCCCGCGTGAAGTCCGTCCTGCGCCGCGCCGACGGCACGCCGGGTGCCTCGGCGCCGATCGTCCTGGGCCGCGTGAGCGTCGACCGCGCCGAGCGCGCGCGTCCTCGCCGACGGCTCCGAGGTCGAGCTCACCGCGACGGAGTTCGACCTCCTCGCCCACCTCGTGCGCCACCCCGGCCGCGTCTACTCCCGCGAGCAGCTGCTCAGCGAGGTCTGGGGGTACGCCGCCGTCGTGGGCACCCGCACCGTCGACGTCCACGTGGCGCAGGTCCGCGCGAAGCTCGGCGACGCGAGCCCGATCCGCACCGTGCGCGGCGTCGGCTACAGCGCCGACGACCGGTCCGGCGCATGACCGCCGACGCAGCGCCGGACGCGGCCGCGCCGCGGCGCACCTCGCTCGCCACCCGGTTCGCGCTGGTGACCGCCGCCGTCGCCTTCCTCGCGGTGGTCGTCACCGCGGTCGTGTCGTACCCCCTCATCGTCGGTGCCGCCGAGGTGCAGGCGCGCGAGACCCTCGCGGGCCAGGCCGACCTCGCCGCCGACGTCGCCGGGCGCGATGGAGGCCAGCTCACCGGGCTCGTGCGCTACCGACGCCTGCTCGCCGCGCAGGGCATCACCGTCGAGGTCGTACGCGGATCGCGTCCGCCGCCGCCGCCGATCACGGCCGCGGACGTCGCGACCACGACCGCGGGCGGCACGGTCAGCGACGTCCGCGACCTCGGCACCGGATCGGTCCTGGTCGAGGGCCGGCAGGTGGGGCCGTCGACCTCGCTGTTCCTCCTGCAGGACGCCGACGTCGCCGGACCGGTGGCCGGTCGCGCGCTGCGCCGCCTGCTGCTCGCCCTCGGCCTGGGCCTCGCCGTCGCAGCTCTCGCCGGCTGGCTCGTCGCGCGCCGCATCACCCGTCCGCTGCGCGATGCCGCGGACGCCGCGGAGCGCATGTCGAGCGGTGCCCGCGACGTCGCGCTCGTCCCCGAAGGCCCGGCCGAGGTCGCCACCGTGGCCGAGTCGCTCAACCGGCTCAGCGCCGCGCTGGCCACGAGCGAGGGCCGCCAGCGCGACTTCCTGCTCTCGGTGTCGCACGAGCTGCGCACGCCGCTGACCGGCATCACGGGGTACGCCGAAGCCCTGGCCGACGGCGTCGTCCCACCTGAGGACGTCGCCGCCACGGGGGCGACGATGCACAGCGAGGCGCAGCGCCTCGAGCGGCTCGTGAGCGACCTGCTCGACCTCGCGCGCCTCGGCGCCGCCGACCTGCGGCTCGCGCCGACCGACGTCGACCTCGTCGCGCTCGCGGCGGATGCGGCGCAGGTCTGGTCGGCGCGGTGCGAGCGCGAGGGCGTGCTGTTCGCCGTCGAGCTGCCCGACCACCCGGTGGTGGTGCGCACCGATCCGCTGCGGGTGCGGCAGATCGTCGACAACCTCGCGGAGAACGCCTTGCGCGTCACCCCGTCGGGCCGGCCGCTGGTGCTGGCTGTGCGGCCCGAGCCGTTCGGCGCGGTGGTCGAGGTGCGCGACGGCGGTCCCGGTCTCACCGACGACGACCTGCGGGTCGCCTTCGAGCCCGCCGTGCTCCACGACCGCTACCGCGGCCTGCGGCAGGTGGGCACCGGCGTCGGGCTCGCCCTGGTCGGCCGGCTGGCCCAGCGGCTCGGCGGTCGCGCGCAGGCCGGGCGCGCCCCCGAGGGTGGAGCCTGCTTCTCGGTCGCACTCCCGCGCGACGCCGCGCCCGCCCCGCCGGCACCCGCCGCGCCCGCCCCGGCTGGCCTACCCTTCCAGGCATGAGCCCGCGCAGCCGTCGCCTGGTGGCACCGCTCGCCGTGGGCGCCCTGACCCTCTGCGCGGCGGCGTACGTCGGCCTCGTCGACCCGAACGAGCCGGGCCACTACCCGCTGTGCCCCACCAAGGCGCTCACGGGCCTCGACTGCCCGGGCTGCGGCGGCCTGCGCGCCACGCACGCCCTGTTCACCGGCGACCTCGTCGGGGCGCTCGACCACAACGCCTACGTGGTGCTGGTGGTGATCCCGCTCGCCGTGGTCGCGTGGGTGGCCTGGCTGGTGCGCTGCTGGCGCGACCCGGTTCCGCAGCCGGTGCCCGGCACGGCCTCGATGCAGTACGCCGCGATCGGTGCCGCCGCGTCGCACCCGGACCCCGCCGCCGCACCCGTGGACGTGTCGGCCCCTGTCCCGGCGGCCGCGACGGGGTGGGCCGACCCGCGGATCATGTGGGCGCTCGTCGGGATCGGGCTCGTGTTCACCGTGGTGCGCAACATCGACGTCGTCCCCGCCCTGCAGTGGCTGGGCTCCGGCGTCGGCATGTCCTGAGCACCCGGGTGCGGCGACCCGCCGGTCGAACCCGTTCGCAGGCACGGATAGCCTGATGCGATGACCGTGCTCGACGACATCATCGACGGCGTCCGCGAGGACCTGGCCGAGCGCCAGTCGCGCGTGACCCTCGACGAGCTCAAGGCGCTCGCGGCCGCGCGCCCGGCGGCCCTCGACGCGGAGGCCGTGCTGCGCGGCGAGGGCGTGTCGGTGATCGCCGAGGTCAAGCGCTCGAGCCCGAGCAAGGGCGCGCTCGCCGCCATCGCCGACCCGGCCGCTCTCGCGTCGGACTACGAGGCCGGCGGCGCGCACTGCATCAGCGTCCTGACCGAGCAGCGCCGGTTCGGCGGCTCGCTCGACGACCTCGCCGCCGTCCGCGCCGCGGTCGAGGTCCCGGTGCTGCGCAAGGACTTCATGGTCACGCAGCTACCAGCTGTGGGAGGCGCGCGCGTACGGCGCCGACATCGCGCTGCTCATCGTGGCCGCCCTCGAGCAGCCGGCGCTCGAGTCGCTCGTCGAGCGCGCGCGCAGCCTCGGGCTCATGCCGCTCGTCGAGGTGCACGACGACCGAGGAGGTGGCGCGTGCGCTCGACGCCGGGGCCACCGTCATCGGCGTCAACGTCCGCAACCTCAAGACCCTCGAGGTCGACCGCGACACCTTCGCGCGCGTCGCGCCGTCGATCCCCGACACGTGCGTGCGGATCGCGGAGTCCGGCGTACGCGGCCCGCACGACCTGCTCGCCTACGCCAACGCAGGTGCGGATGCGGTGCTCGTGGGAGAGAGTCTGGTGACGGGCGGCGACCCGCGCAGCGCGGTGCACGACCTGGTCACCGCCGGGTCGCACCCCGCCGTCAAGAACATCCGCGGCTGACACCGTCAGTCGAAGCGACACGGAAGCGAGCCGACGATGACCACCACGGAGCTCCCCTCGGGCAGCACCGCCGCAGTCCCGGACGCTCTGGGCCACTTCGGCCGCTTCGGCGGACGGTTCGTGCCCGAGGCGCTCATCGTCGCCCTCGACCAGCTCGACGCCGAGTTCCGCGCGGCGATGGTCGACCCGTCGTTCCACGCCGAGCTCGACGGCCTGCTGGCGTACGTACACCGGTCGGCCGAGCCCGCTCACGGAGTGCCACCGCTTCGGCGCCGAGGCCGGCGGGGCCCGGGTGCTCCTCAAGCGCGAGGACCTCAACCACACCGGCTCGCACAAGATCAACAACGTGCTCGGCCAGGCGCTGCTCACCGTCCGCATGGGCAAGACGCGCGTCATCGCCGAGACCGGCGCCGGCCAGCACGGCGTCGCCACCGCCACCGCGGCGGCGCTGCTCGGCCTCGAGTGCGTGGTCTACATGGGCGAGGAGGACACCCGCCGTCAGGCGCTCAACGTCGCCCGCATGAAGCTGCTCGGCGCCGAGGTCGTGCCCGTCACCGCCGGCAGCCGCACGCTCAAGGACGCGATGAACGAGGCCATGCGCGACTGGGTCACGAACGTCGAGAACACCCACTACCTGATCGGCACGGTCGCCGGGCCGGCGCCCGTTCCCGGAGATGGTGCGCGAGTTCCAGAAGGTCATCGGCGTCGAGGCCCGCGCGCAGATCCTCGAGCTCGTCGGCCGCCTGCCCGACGCCGTCACCGCGTGCGTCGGCGGCGGCTCCAACGCGATCGGCCTGTTCTCCGGCTTCGTCGACGACCCGGGCGTCGCGCTGCTACGGCTACGAGGCCGGCGGCGACGGCGTCGAGACCGGCCGCCACGCCGCGACGATCACCGGCGGCGGCGATCGGCGTGCTGCACGGCACCCGCTCCTTCGTCCTGCAGGACGACGACGGCCAGACCATCGAGTCGCACTCGATCAGCGCCGGCCTCGACTACCCCGGGCGTCGGGCCCGAGCACGCCTACCTCGCCGAGATCGGCCGCGCGCACTACTCGGCGATCACCGACACCGAGGCCATGGACGCCTTCCGGCTCCTGTGCCTCACCGAGGGCATCATCCCGGCGATCGAGACCGCCCACGCCCTCGCGGGCACGCTGCGGCTGGGCCGCGAGCTCGGCCCCGACGCGCGTCATCGTCGTGAGCTGCTCGGGCCGCGGCGACAAGGACGTCGAGACCGCGAGCCGCTGGTTCGGCGTGCTCGAGGGCGAGCGCGCACCGGAGGGTCGGGCATGAGCGCGCTGCACGAGGCCTTCGCCGCCGCGAAGGCCGACGACCGGGCCGCGCTCATCGGCTACCTCCCGGCGGGCTTCCCGACGATCGACGGCGCCGTCGACGCGATCCGCGTGATGGTGGAGAACGGCGTCGACATCGTCGAGATCGGCCTGCCCTACTCCGACCCGCTCATGGACGGCCCCACGATCCAGGCCGCCGTCGGAGCTCTCCCTGCGCCAGGGCACCACCGTGCGCGACGTGCTCGCCACCGCCGAGGCCGTCGCCGCCACCGGCGCCCCGACCCTGGTGATGACCTACTGGAACCCGATCGAGCGGTACGGCGTCGAGCGCGTTCGCCACCGACCTCGCCAAGGCCGGGGGAGTCGGCGTCATCACGCCCGACCTCACGCCGGAGGAGGCCGGGCCGTGGATCGAGGCCACCGACGAGGCCGGCCTCGACCGCGTCTTCCTGGTGGCGCCCAGCTCGACCCCGAGCGCATCGACGTGGTCTGCGGCATCACCACCGGGTTCGTCTACGCCGCCTCGCTCATGGGCGTCACCGGCGTGCAGTCGGTCTCGGCCGCCGCGCCCGCGCTCGTCGAGCGCACGCGCCCGCACACGCACCTCCCGGTCGCGGTCGGGCTGGGCGTCTCGACCGCCGCGCAGGCGGCCGATGTCGCGGCGTACGCCGACGGCGTGATCGTCGGCTCGGCGTTCGTGCGCCTGCTGCTCGACGCCGAGACCCCGAACGCCGGCGTCGCGGCCGTGGGCCGGCTGGCCGCCGATCTCGCCGCGCGGCGTGCGCCGCACCCGCTGAGCCGTCCACGACACGCCGGGGGACCCGTGGCCGGGTCCGGAACTCACGGCGACGTACGCTCGTCGGACACCCTGGACGAGTCGGACCCGACCCGTCGCTCCGCCCTGCCACCCGGTGAGGAATGATCTCCCTGTGAGCGTCGAGGCACGTAGCCTGGGTCGGCACCCTGTTCCGTCTGGTGCTGGCGGGCATCTGGTTCTGGTCCGGGCTGGCCAAGCTGCTCGAGACCGACCTGGCTCGCAGCCAGGCCATCGCCGCCTACCGCATCTTCCCGGCCTCCTGGGTCGACTTCCTCGGCTGGGCGCTGCCCGTCTCCGAGGTCGTGCTGGGGATCCTCCTGCTGCTCGGGCTGTTCACCCGGTTCGCCGCTATCGGCACCGCCCTGCTGATGACGGCGTTCATCATCGGCATCTCGAGCGTGTGGATCCGCGGCTACTCGATCGACTGCGGCTGCTTCGGCGGCGGCGGCGACATCAGCGAGGACGGCAAGACCTGGCGCTACAGCAGCGAGCTGCTGCGCGACTTCCTCTTCACGGCATGGCGGTCTGGCTGATCGCGTGGCCGCGCACCAAGTTCTCCCTCGACGGCTGGATGTTCGGCAGCCGCTCCGAGGCGTACGAGTACGACGAGATCGACGACGACACCGACGACGACACCGACGACCGGTCCGACGACGCGACCGACGACGCAGAGCCTCTCGAGGAGCAGACCCGATGAGCAACGAGCCCCGCGAGAGCAAGAAGACCACGAAGGAGAAGGCCGCCGCCGCGCGCGCCGCGGCCGAGGCCGAGCAGCGCAAGCGCGACCGCCGCGTGCGCGTCATCGGCGGCGTCGCGATCGCCGTCGTGATGGGTCTGATCATCGGCATCGGCATCTGGGGCTCGCGTCAGGGCTCCTCCTCGACCCCGACCGACCCGGGCGGCATCGTGGCCGACGCCGCGCTGCCGACCGGCGTCTTCGGCGCCGACAGCGAGAACGCGTGGGGCGTGCCGTTCAACAAGGCCGACGGGCAAGCCGACCCTGGCGATCTGGGAGGACTTCCAGTGCCCGGCCTGCGCCTCGGTCGAGGCCCAGGCCGGCGCCGACGATCGAGAAGCTCGCGACCGACGGCAAGGTCAACCTCGTGTGGCGCCCGACGACGTTCCTCGACGCGAACTTCCCGGCCAGCCCGAACCCCAACTCCTCGCGTCGCGCGACGGCCGCGTGGGGCTGCGCCATCGACGCCGGCAAGACCGGCGAGTACCACAAGCATCGATCTTCGCCAACCAGCCGCCGACCGAGGGTGACGGCTGGAGCAACGAGCAGCTGATCGCCTTCGGCAAGGAGGCCGGGATCAGCGGGCGCCGCGCTGGACACGTTCACCACGTGCGTGAACGACTCCACCTACACCGCAGTGGTCGAACAACTCCTACCAGACCTTCCTGCGACGCCAAGGTGCCCGGCACCCCGGCGGTGTTCCTCAACGGCCAGGAGGTCCCGACCGCAGACGCCTGGTCGACGCCGCGGCGCTCGAGAAGCTGATCAGCGAGGCCACGGGGTCGTCGAGCCCCGCGCCTCGGGGCTCGGGATGACGCCTCGCGTCGATCCCGAGCCCGTCGCAGGGCGTCTGGAACCTCGGACCGCTGCCGATCCGGGCGTACGCGCTCGCGATCCTGCTCGGGATCGTCGTCGCGATCCTGGTCGGCGACCGGCGCTGGGTCGCGCGCGGCGGCCTGCCCGGCGACGTCGCCGACGTCGCGGTCTGGGCGGTGCCGTTCGGCATCGTCGGCGGTCGGCTCTACCACGTCATCACCGACAACCAGATCTACTTCGGCGCCGACGGCAAGGGCCTCGTGGCCGCGCTCCGGATCTGGGACGGCGGCCTCGGCATCTGGGGCGCGGTCGTCGCTCGGCGGCGTCGGCGCCTGGATCGGCTGTCGCCGCCGGGGCATCCCGCTGCCGCCGTTCGCCGACGCCATCGCGCCCGGGCGTCGTGCTCGCGCAGGCGATCGGTCGCTGCGGCAACTGGTTCAACCAGGAGCTCTTCGGCGCCCCGACCGACCTGCCGTGGGGCCTGGAGATCGACCCGGCGAACCGGCCCGCGGGCTACGAGCAGTTCGAGACCTTCCACCCGACCTTCCTCTACGAGTCGCTCTGGTGCGTGCTCGTCGCGGTCGTCCTGATCTGGGCCGACAAGCGCTGGACCATGGGCCACGGCCGGGTGTTCGCGCTCTACGTCGCTGCTCTACTCCGTCGGCCGCGGCGTGATCGAGACGCTGCGCATCGACGACGCGCAACCGCTTCTTCGGCGTCCGGCTCAACGTCTTCACCTCGATCGTCATCGTCGTCGGCGCCCTGGTCTACCTCGTCGTCAGCGCCCGGCTGCGGCCCGGTCGCGAGGACCCGGCGACGCTCGGCGCCGCCCGTCGGGCGCTGCGCCGACGACCGACGGTCGGACGACCGGAGCGACGCCGTCCGACGCGGCGGCAGGCGCGCTCGACGATGCCGAGCCCGATGCCGGTGCTCCCGAGGACGAACCATCGCCGTCGGACGGCTCGGCACGCGCCGCGCGGTCGGCGCCCGCTGCGGATAGCGGTACCGTCGAGCCGTGAGCGGCAGCATCCCCCGGACGACCACCACCGCGACGTCACCGGCGGCTGGCTGCGGCCGGCCGTCTTCGGCGCCATGGACGGCCTCGTGTCCAACTTCGCCCTCATGGCCGGTGTCGCCGGTGGTGCGGCCGCATGGGCGAGGCGACCGCAGCGCGGTCGTGCTCGCCGGCCTCGCCGGCCTGGCGGCCGGCGCCTTCTCGATGGCGGCGGGGGAGTACACCTCGGTCGCCTCGCAGTCCGAGCTCGCCGAGCAGGAGTTCGAGAACGAGCGGCGCGAGCTCACCCGCAACGCCGAGGGCGAGGCCAAGGAGCTGGCGCGAGATCTGGGTCGCGCGCGGCGTCGACCTCGCGCTCGCCGAGCAGGTCGCCGAGCCAGCTCGGCCGCAACCCCGAGGCCGCGCTCGAGGTGCACGCCCGCGAGGAGCTCGGCATGGCCCCCGGCGAGCTGCCCAACCCCTGGCTGGCGGCCGGCTCGTCGTTCCTCGCGTTCGCCGTCGGCGCGCTGATCCCGGTGCTGCCCTACCTGTTCGGCGCCACCACGCTGCTCTGGTCGCTGATCCTGTCGGTGATCGGCCTGTTCGGCGCCGGCGCGCTCGTCTCGCGCGTCACCGCCCGGTCGTGGTGGTTCTCCGGCCTGCGCCAGCTGCTCGTCGGCGTGCTCGCCGCCGCGGTCACCTTCGGCGATCGGCACCCTCGTCGGCACCGTCCGCTGGCCTGATCCCGGGCCCGTCCCGGGCCGTCGGGCGTCGGGGCTGCGGCGTACGCCGTGACACGCCGTTTCACCGCAGCGGTACCCCGTTGCACGCGATCCCGGGGGTGTCCGTTACGCTCCGAGCCAGCAGATGGCCAACGTCGTCCCCTGCTCGACCCACCACCCGCAGCGTCTCCGCTGCGGGCCAGGCGAGTGAGACGACACGGGAGTGACCATGCGGTCGGCCATCCCCGCCCCCCAGGGGCTCTACGACCCGAGCACGAGCACGACGCCTGCGGCGTCGCCTTCGTCGCGCAGATGTCGGGGGAGAAGTCCCACGACATCGTCGAGCAGGCCCTCACCGCCCTGCGACAACCTCGAGCACCGCGGCGCCTCCGGCGCCGAGCCCGACTCCGGCGACGGCGCCGGCATCCTCACCCAGGTCCCCGACGAGTTCTTCCGCGCCGTGCTCGCCGAGCGGGCTTCGACCTGCCGCCGCGCCGGTCGTACGCCGTCGGCATCGCCTTCCTGCCCGACGACGACGAGGCCGAGCGCGCGGCGATGCGCACGATCGAGGCGATCGCCGCCGAGGAGGGCCTCGAGGTCCTCGGCTGGCGCGACGTGCCGGTCGACCCCGACCGGTGTCGGCGCGACCGCGCGCAGCGTCATGCCGCGCTTCCGGCAGCTCTTCGTGCACGCGCCCGGCCAGCGCGTCATGGGCATGGCGCTCGAGCGGATGGCCTTCTGCCTGCGCAAGCGGGCCGAGCACGAGGCCGACGTCTACTTCCCGTCGCTGTCGCTGCGCACCATCGTCTACAAGGGCATGCTCACCACCGGCCAGCTCGAGCCGTTCTTCCCCGACCTGTCCGACGAGCGGTTCGCCTCGCGCGCTCGCGCTCGTGCACTCGCGGTTCTCCACCAACACCTTCCCGTCCTGGCCGCTGGCGCACCCGTACCGGCTCATCGCGCACAACGGCGAGATCAACACCGTCAAGGGCAACCGCAACTGGATGCGGCCCGCGAGGCGCAGCTGCGCCAGCGACCTGATCCCCGGCGACCTCGACGCGGCTGTTCCCGATCTGCACCGCCGGGCGGCAGCGACTCGGCGTCGTTCGACGAGGTGCTCGAGCTGCTGCACCTCGGCGGCCGCACCCTGCCGCACGCCGTGCTCATGATGATCCCCGAGGCGTGGGAGAACCACGCCGAGATGGACCCCGCGCGCCGCGCCTTCTACGAGTTCCACGCCACGCTGATGGAGCCGTGGGACGGCCCGGCCGACGTCGCGTTCACCGACGGCACCGTCATCGGCGCGGTGCTCGACCGCAACGGCCTGCGCCCCGGCCGCTACTGGGTGACCGACGACGGCCTCGTCGTGCTCGCCACCGAGGTCGGCGTGCTCGACATCGACCCGGCGCGATCGTGCGCAAGGGCCGGCTGCAGCCGGGCCGGATGTTCCTCGTCGACACCGAGCAGCACCGCATCGTCGAGGACGACGAGATCAAGGCCGAGCTCGCCGCCGAGCACCCGTACGACGAGTGGCTGCACGCCGGGCGTCATCGCACCTCGACGACCTGCCCGAGCGCGAGCACATCGTGCACACGCACGAGTCGTGCTGCGCCGCCAGCAGACCTTCGGCTACACCGAGGAGGAGCTGCGCATCCTCGTCACGCCGATGGCCAGCACCGGCGCCGAGCCGATCGGCTCGATGGGCACCGACACGCCCGATCGCGGTGCTCTCGCGAGCGGCCGCGGCTGCTGTTCGACTACTTCACCCAGCTGTTCGCGCAGGTCACCAACCCGCCGCTGGACGCGATCCGCGAGGAGCTCGTCACCTCGCTGTCGAGCCAGCATCGGCCCGGAGGGCAACCTGCTCGACCGCCGACGCCGGCGCACTGCCGCCAGCTCGTGCTGCCGTTCCCGGTGATCGACAACGACGAGCTCGCCAAGATCCTGCACATCAACGCCGACGGCGACCTGCCCGGCTTCGCGCCGGCCAAGGTCTCCGGCCTCTACGACGTCGACGGCGGCGGCGCCGCGCTGCGAGGCGCGGCTCGACGAGATCTGCGCCGAGGTCTCCGCGGCGATCGCGCGACGGGCGCGCGCTTCGTCGTGCTGTCCGACCGCGACTCCGACGCCGACCGCGCGCCGATCCCGTCGCTGCTGCTCACCTCCGCGGTGCACCACCACCTGGTCCGGGAGAAGACCCGCACGCAGGTCGGCCTGATCGTCGAGGCCGGCGACGTCCGCGAGGTGCACCACGTCGCGCTGCTGATCGGCTACGGCGCCGCCGCGGTCAACCCGTACCTGGCGATGGAGACCGTCGAGGACCTCGTCCGCCGCGGCGTCGTCACCGACGTCGCGCCCGAGAAGGCCGTGCGCAACCTGGTCAAGGCGCTCGGCAAGGGCGTGCTCAAGGTCATGAGCAAGATGGGCATCTCCACGGTCGCCTCCTACCGCGGCGCGCAGGTGTTCGAGGCGGTCGGCCTCGTCGCAGGACGTCGTCGACGACTACTTCACCGGCACCACGTCGCAAGCTCGGCGGCGTCGGCCTCGACGTCATCGCCGAGGAGGTCGCGCGCCGGCACGCCATCGCCTACCCGCCGACCGGCATCTCGCCGGCGCACCGCCGCGCTCGACGTCGGCGGCGAGTACCAGTGGCGCCGCGAGGGCGAGCCGCACCTGTTCGACCCGGAGACGGTCTTCCGCCTGCAGCACGCCACCCGCGCGGGCCGCTACGACATCTTCAAGCAGTACACCGCGCGCGTCGACGAGCAGTCCGAGCGGCTCATGACGCTGCGCGGCCTGTTCCGCTTCAAGGACGGCGTACGCCCGCCGGTGCCGCTCGACGAGGTCGAGCCGGTCGAGCGAGATCGTCAAGCGGTTCTCCACCGGCGCGATGTCGTACGGCTCGATCTCGCGGCGAGGCGCACGAGACGCTCGCGATCGCGATGAACCGCCTCGGCGCGCAAGTCCAACACCGGCGAGGGCGGCGAGGACCCCGAGCGGTTCGACCCGCTGCCCAACGGCGACTCGAAGCGCTCGGCGATCAAGCAGGTCGCCTCCGGCCGCTTCGGCGTCACCAGCGAGTACCTGGTCAACGCCGACGACATCCAGATCAAGATGGCGCAGGGCGCCAAGCCCGGCGAGGGCGGCCAGCTGCCCGGCCACAAGGTCTACCCGTGGATCGCCAAGACCCGGCACTCCACGCCGGGCGTCGGCCTGATCTCGCCGCCGCCGCACCACGACATCTACTCGATCGAGGACCTCGCCCAGCTCATCCACGACCTCAAGAACGCCAACCCGCGCGCCCGCGTGCACGTCAAGCTGGTGGCCGAGGTCGGCGTCGGCACGGTCGCCGCGGGCGTGGCCAAGGCGCACGCCGACGTCGTGCTCATCTCCGGCCACGACGGCGGCACCGGCGCCTCGCCGCTGACCTCGCTCAAGCACGCGGGCGGCCCCTGGGAGCTCGGCCTCGCCGAGACCCAGCAGACGCTGCTGCTCAACGGCCTGCGCGACCGGGTCGTCGTGCAGACCGACGGCCAGCTCAAGACCGGCCGCGACGTCGTCATCGCCGCGCTGCTCGGCGCCGAGGAGTTCGGCTTCGCCACCGCGCCGCTGGTGGTCTTGGGCTGCATCATGATGCGGGTCTGCCACCTCGACACCTGCCCGGTCGGCGTCGCGACGCAGAACCCGGTGCTGCGCGAGCGGTTCACCGGCAAGCCCGAGTTCGTCGTGAACTTCTTCGAGTTCATCGCCGAGGAGGTGCGCGAGCACCTCGCCGAGCTGGCTTCCGCACGCTCGACGAGGCGATCGGCCACGCCGAGGTCGCTCGACACCGACGCGAGGCCGTCGACCACTGGAAGGCCAAGGGGCTCGACCTCACGCCGATCCTGCACGTGCCCGAGCTGCCCGAGGGCGCCTCGCTGCGCGCAGACCGCGACGCAGGACCACGGCCTGGACAAGGCGCTCGACAACGAGCTGATCGCGCTCGCCGCCGACGCGCTCGAGCGCGGCGAGCCGGTGCGCGCGCAGGTGCCGATCCGCAACGTCAACCGCACCGTCGGCACGATGCTCGGCTCCGAGGTCACCCGGCGCTACGGCGGCGACGGCCTGCCCGACGACACCATCGACATCACGTTCACCGGCTCGGCCGGGCAGTCGTTCGGCGCGTTCCTGCCGCGCGGCATCACCCTGCGGCTCGACGGCGACGCCAACGACTACGTCGGCAAGGGCCTGTCCGGCGGCCGGGTCGATCGTGCGCCCCGACCGCGCGGCGCCGTTCGCCGCCGAGGACAACGTCATCGCCGGCAACGTCATCGGGTACGGCGCCACCTCGGGCGAGATCTTCCTCCGCGGCCTGGTCGGCGAGCGGTTCTGCGTCCGCAACTCCGGTGCCGTCGCCGTCGTCGAGGGCGTCGGCGACCACGGCTGCGAGTACATGACCGGCGGCCGGGTCGTCGTGCTCGGCCCGACCGGGCGCAACTTCGCGGCCGGCATGTCCGGCGGCATCGCCTACGTGCTCGACCTCGACGCCGGCCGGGTCAACCCCGAGATGGTCGACCTCGCTGCCGCTGGACGACGACGACGTCGCGCGCTCCTGCGCGACCTGCTGCACCCGGCACCACGAGGAGACCGACTCCGCGGTCGCCGCCGCGCTGCTCGCCGACTGGGACGCCGTCGCCGGCCGCTTCACCAAGGTCATGCCCCGCGACTACACGCGCGTCCTGGCCGCCCAGGCCGCGGCCGAGCGCGAGGGCCGCGACGTCGAGCTCGCCGTCATGGAGGCGACCCATGGCTGACCCGAAGGGCTTCCTCACCACCGGCCGCGAGAGCTGCCGACGCGCCGCCCGGTCGACGTGCGGATCCGGGACTGGCGCGAGGTCTACGAGGAGTTCCCGGCCGACCACCTCGAGAAGCAGGCCGGGCGCTGCATGGACTGCGGCATCCCGTTCTGCCACAACGGCTGCCCGCTCGGGAACCTGATCCCCGAGTGGAACGACCTGGTCTGGCGCGACGACTGGCAGGCGGCCATCGAGCGGCTGCACGCCACGAACAACTTCCCGGAGTTCACCGGGCGGCTCTGCCCGGCGCCGTGCGAGACCGCCTGCGTGCTCGGCATCAACCAGGACCCGGTGACGATCAAGCAGGTCGAGGTCGAGATCGTCGACCGCGCCTGGGACGAGGGCTGGGTCACCCCGCAGCCCGCGCCGCGCCAGTCCGGGCAAGACGGTCGCCGTCGTCGGCTCCGGCCCGGCCGGGCTCGCCGCCGCGCAGCAGCTCGCCCGCGCCGGCCACACGGTCACGGTGTACGAGCGCGCCGACCGCATCGGCGGCCTGCTGCGCTACGGCATCCCCGAGTTCAAGATGGAGAAGCGCCACCTCGACCGGCGCCTCGCCCAGATGGAGGCCGAGGGCGTGCGGTTCCGCGCCGGCGTCGACGTCGGCGCCGACGTCACCGGCACCGACCTGCGCAAGCGGTACGACGCCGTCGTCCTCGCCGTCGGCGCCACGCAGTGGCGCGACCTGCCCGTCCCGGGCCGCGAGCTCGCCGGCATGCACCAGGCGATGGAGTACCTGCCCGGCGCCAACCGGGTGCAGGAGGGCGACCTCGACGTCGCGCCGATCGACGCCGCGGGCAAGCACGTCGTGATCATCGGCGGCGGCGACACCGGCGCCGACTGCCTCGGCACCGCGCACCGCCAGGGCGCGGCCTCGGTGACCCAGCTGGAGATCATGCCGCACCCGCCGGAGTCGCGGCCGACCGGTCAGCCGTGGCCGACCTACCCGATGATCTACCGGGTCACCAGCGCGCACGAGGAGGGCGGCGAGCGGGTCTACTCGGTCAACACCCAGCGGTTCGTCGACGACGGCCACGGCCGGGTGCGGGCGCTGCGAGCTCGTCGAGGTCGAGTCCGTCGACGGCCGGTTCGAGCCGGTCGCGGGCACCGAGCGCGAGCTGCCGGCCGACCTCGTGTTCCTCGCGATGGGCTTCACCGGCCCGGAGCGCGGACCGCTGCTCGAGCAGCTCGGCGTCGAGCTCGACGAGCGCGGCAACGTCGCCCGCGACGGCGCACTACATGACCAGCGTCGCCGGGCGTGTTCGTCGCCGGCGACGCCGGTCGCGGCCAGTCGCTCATCGTGTGGGCGATCGCCGAGGGGCGCTCGGCCGCCGCCGGCGTCGACCGCGTGGCTGTCCGGCAGCACCACGCTGCCGGCGCCGATCCCGCCGACCGCCCGTCCGCTCGTCGTCTGACCTCTCGGCGCGCCCGTGCGGGGCGCGCCGGGGGTGCAAGCGTTTTCATCGATCCCCTCGACCCGGATAGGGTGACCTTCGTGCGCCGCGCCAAGATCGTCTGCACCCTCGGCCCTGCGTCGCCAGCCCCGAGGGAATCGCCTCGCTCGTCGAGGCCGGGATGGACGTCGCCCGGCTGAACCTCTCGCCACGGCGCCTACGCCGACCACGAGCGGATCTACGAGCGGGTCCGCACCGCGGCCGACGCCGCCGGTCGCGGCGTCGGGATCCTGGTCGACCTCCAGGGCCCGAAGATCCGGCTCGGCACGCTTCGCCGACGGGCCCGGTCGTGCTCGACGTCGGGCGCCGAGTTCATCATCACGATCGACGACGTCCCCGGCGACGTCACGATCGTGCTCGACGACGTACAAGGGGCTGCCCGGCGACGTGAACGCCGGCGACGCGATCCTCATCGACGACGGCAAGGTGGCGCTCGAGGCCATCGAGGTCGACCGACACCGTCGTGCGCACCCGCGTGGTCGAGGGCGGCGCGCGTCAGCGACAACAAGGGCATCAACCTGCCCGGCGTCGCCGTGAGCGTGCCGGCCATGTCCGAGAAGGACGTCGCCGACCTGCGCTGGGCGCTGCGCCTCGGCGTCGACATGATCGCGCTGTCGTTCGTCCGCACGCGCCGACGACCTGCTCGACGTGCAGCGGATCATGGACGACGAGGGCGTGCGCCTGCCGGTCATCGCCAAGATCGAGAAGCCGCAGGCGGTCGACAACCTCGAGTCGATCGTCGACGCCTTCGACGGGATCATGGTCGCCCGCGGCGACCTCGGCGTGGAGCTGCCGCTCGAGCAGGTGCCGCTGGTGCAGAAGCGCGCGGTCACGCTCGCGCGCGCGTCGCGCCAAGCCGGTCATCGTCGCCACGCAGATGCTCGACTCGATGGTGTCGATGACGCGGCCCACCCGCGCCGAGGCCAGCGACGTCGCCAACGCGGTGCTCGACGGCGCCGACGCGCTGATGCTCTCGGGCGAGACCTCGGTCGGCGCCCACCCCGACCACGTCGTGCGCACGATGGCGCGCATCATCGAGCAGGTCGAGGGCGAGGCGCTCGACCAGCTGCCGCAGATCGTCGACCGCAACGACTCGACGTCGCGCTCGATCACGCGCGCGGCCGTCAACGTCGGCATCGACGTCGGCGCCTCCGCCGTCGTCGCGTTCACCGAGACCGGCCGCTCGGCCCGGCTCGTGGCGCGCTACCGCCCCAACCTGCCGCTCATGGCGTTCACGCCCAACCCGCGCGTGCGCAGCCAGCTGGCGCTGTGCTGGGGCGTCGAGACCTTCCTGGTCCCGAAGACGACCAGCACCGACGAGATGGTGCGCCTGGTCGACGCCGGCCTGCAGGAGATCAACCGCGTCTCGGTCGGCCAGCTCATCGTCATCATCGCCGGCGTGCCCCCGGGCGTCCCCGGCACCACCAACGGCATGCGCGTCCACCGCATGGGCACCAGCATCGCGAGCGGTATCTAGCTCGCTCGCCTCTGCGGGGTCGGATCGCCGCGCGCAGGAAGCGCCGCACTGCCCCAGCCCGCGGCTCCGGGCCTCCTCACCGCGGGTTCGACCGGTGTCGCCGGCCCCACGGCCCCGGCTCAGGGCAGCAACCGGCTCGTGAAGGCCGCGTCGGGATTGGACTCGGCGAGGCGGTGCTCGAGGTCGGCCGCGGCCGCTCGTAGCTCGTCGGCGCCGGTGCTGCCGAGGCCGTCGAGGATGAACACGGCGTTCGTCGTGTCGGTGGTCAGCCGCGTGCGCGTGCACTGACGCCAGTTCCAGCGGCGGCACGTGACGCCGAGGTCGTCGCGCCAGACGATCTCGCCGGCATCCGCGACGTGGCGCACGGCCTCGCCGTCGGCGACGGTGTCGAACGGCTCGTCGCCGCGGGCGACGACCAGCCGCGGCGGGCCGACGTAGTGGTCGAGGTCCTCGCCGCCGACCGGCAGCAGGTGGAGCACCGACACCGCGTTGTAGATGTCGGTGAGCCGGTCGACGCGGGGGAGACCTGCCTCGCACCGGCGCACCAGCGACTCCACGCTGCTGCGCGCCTGCCGCGGCTTCACCCCGAACGTGCGGTAGGCCGCACGCCACTCGACCACCTGCGCCAGCTCGTCGAGGGGAGCCGTACGGCTGAGCTCCGCCGCGTGGTTCTCTGCAGCGACCAGCGCGCTCTCGCTCGCCGCGTCGCTCGGGCCGCCCACGAGCCCGCGCGCGACGACCAGCAGCGCGCGGTAGGTCGGGTGGGCGGTCAGCACCTCGGGCTCGACCCGTGCCTGGTCCAGGACGGGCTCGGGAGAGGGCGTGGTCATGACGGGACGCGGCGCCGGGCCGGTGGCGCTCAGTCCAGGGCTCGGCGGGCCTCGGGGTTGAGCACGCCCCAGGCGATGAGCTGGTCGGCGAGCTGGCTCGGGGGCTCGTCGTAGATGACGGCGAGCGTGCGCAGGTCGTCCTGACGGATGGAGAGCACGCGGCCGTTGTAGTCGCCGCGCTGGGCCTGGATGGCGGCGGCGTAGCGCGCGAGCGGGCCGGCCTTCTCGGCCGGCACCTGGCCGAGGCGCTCGAGGTCGATGATCAGCTTCTGCGGCGGCTCGGTGGCCGCGGCGGGGGAGGCGTCGGGCAGCAGCTCGGAGACCGGGACGGTGTAGAAGTCGGCGAGCTCGGCGAGCTTCTGCACGGTGACGGCGCGGTCGCCGCGCTCGTAGGAGCCCACGACGACGGCCTTCCAGCGACCCTGCGACTTCTCCTCGACGCCGTGCAGGGACAGGCCCTGCTGCTGACGGATGGCGCGCAGCCGCGCGCCGAGTGCGCGCGCGTAGTCGCTGGCCATGAGACCTCCTGTGCGGTGCCGTCGCTGACCGTGACGGCCGGTCGTGGTCGTGCCCGTTCCCCCGTGCCGTCCCAGTGTGGGCCATGATGTTACGGAGCGTGACCCTCCGTTCGCGCCCCGGGGGGATCATCCGTTCGGTGGACACGCAGTGTGCCCGTCCGGTGGGAGCTGCGTGACCGTCCCCGTGCCAGGACGGCTTCCGGGGTCGCAGAGCGTCACAAGTCCTCCGGGGTTCGCGGGCACGCGAGGTGACCGCGTGCGACCGTTCCCGGGCTCGCCTCGGCGGCGTCGGAGCGGGCGTCCGGGCACGCGCGGTGACGGCGTACGGCGACGGCGAGGCCCTGCTCGGGGGCGCCGTCCGGTCGGGTAGGGTCGCAGACGACCGACATCCTTTAAATCCGTCCTGTGAGGCGGGGAAGGGGGTCGCAGTGATGTCCGCTGCCCGGACTCCTGACGACGCACGCACCGTCCTCGACGGTGCTGAGATCGCCCGCGCGCTGACGCGCGTGGCCCACGAGATCGTCGAGCGCACCAAGGGCGCCGACGACATCGTGCTGCTGGGGATCCCGACGCGAGGCGCGTTCCTCGCCCGCCGGCTCGCCGCGCGCATCCGCGACATCGAGGGCCGCGAGGTCCCCGTCGGGTCGCTCGACATCACGATGTACCGCGACGACCTGCGCCGCGCCCCGGCCCGGGCGCTGCTGCCCGACCGAGATCCCGTCCGGGCGGCATCGACGACAAGGTCGTCGTGCTCGTCGACGACGTGCTCTACAGCGGGCGCACGATCCGCGCGGCGCTCGACGCGCTGAACGACATCGGCCGGCCGCGCGCCGTGCAGCTGGCCGTGCTCGTCGACCGCGGCCACCGCGAGCTGCCGATCCGCGCCGACTACGTCGGCAAGAACATCCCGACCTCGCAGTCGGAGAAGGTGCACGTCCTGGTGACGGAGCACGACGGTGAGGACGCCGTCCTCATCTCCGGGCACGCCGGCACGGGGGAGGACCTGTGAAGCGCCACCTGCTCTCGGCGGCCGATCTCGACCGCGACGACGCCCTGCTCGTCCTCGACACCGCGGCCGAGCTCGCCGCGCTGACCGACCGCGCGGTCAAGAAGCTGCCCACGCTGCGCGGCCGCACCGTGGTCAACCTGTTCTTCGAGGACTCCACGCGCACGCGCATCTCGTTCGAGGCGGCGGCCAAGCGGCTCTCCGCCGACGTCATCAACTTCTCGGCCAAGGGCTCGAGCGTCTCCAAGGGCGAGAGCCTCAAGGACACCGCGCTCACGCTCGAGGCGATGGGCGCCGACGCGGTCGTGATCCGTCACGGCTCGAGCGGCGCGCCGCACCGCCTGGCGCACTCGGGCTGGATCGGCGGCTCGGTCGTCAACGCCGGCGACGGCACCCACGAGCACCCCACCCAGGCGCTGCTCGACGCGTTCACGATGCGCCGCCACCTCGCGGGCGGCACCGGCGACCTCGAGGGCCGCCGCGTCACGATCGTCGGCGACGTGCTGCACAGCCGCGTGGCCCGCTGCAACGTCCTGCTGCTCGCCACGCTGGGCGCCGAGGTCACCCTGGTCGCCCCGCCGACCCTGCTGCCCGTCGGCGTCGAGACCTGGCCGTGCGCGACGTCGTACGACCTCGACGCCGCACCTGCCCGACGCGGACGCGGTGATGATGCTGCGCGTCCAGCGCGAGCGCATGAACGCCGCGTTCTTCCCGAGCGCCCGCGAGTACAGCCGCCGCTACGGCCTCGACGTACGCCGGATGAGCCAGCTGCCCGACCACGCGATCGTCATGCACCCCGGGCCGATGAACCGCGGCATGGAGATCGCCGCCGAGGTCGCCGACGCGCCGCGCTCGGTGATCGTCGAGCAGGTCACCAACGGCGTCAGCGTGCGGATGGCCGTGCTCTACCTGCTCCTCGGCGGCGCCCAGCTGGGCACGGGCGAGACCGACCCCAGCACCGACGGCACGGAGGCCTGACATGACCGAGCACACCTACGTCATCCGCCGCGCCCGCATCCTGGGCGCCGACGCCGCCGACCTCGTCCTGCGCGACGGCGCCATCGCCGAGATCACCGCACCTGGCGCCGCGTCGGCGCCCGCCGGCGCGACCGAGGTCGACGCCGACGGCCTCGTGCTGCTGCCGGGCCTGGTCGACCTGCACACCCACCTGCGCGAGCCCGGTCGCGAGGACGCCGAGACCGTCGAGTCCGGCACGCCGCGCCGCCGCGGTCGGCGGCTTCACCGCCGTGTTCGCGATGGCCAACACCGACCCCGTCGCCGACACCGCCGGCGTCGTCGAGCAGGTGCTGGCGGCTCGGCCAGCGAGGCCGGGCTACGTCGACGTCCAGCCGGTCGGCGCCGTCACCGTCGGTCTCGGCGGCGCGCAGCTCGCCGAGCTCGGCGCGATGGCCGACCAGCGCGGCGCAGCGTGCGCGTCTTCACCGACGACGGCAAGTGCGTGCACGACGCCGTGCTCATGCGCCGCGCGCTGGAGTACGTCAAGGCCTTCGACGGCGTCGTCGCCCAGCACGCGCAGGAGCCCCGGCTCACCGAGGACGCGCAGATGAACGAGGGCGCGCTCTCCGGCGTCGCTCGGTCTGCGCGGCTGGCCCGCGGTCGCGGAGGAGGCGATCATCGCCCGCGACGTCCTGCTCGCCGAGCACGTCGGCTCGCGCCTGCACGTCTGCCACGTCTCCACCGCCGGATCGGTCGAGATCATCCGCGGGCGAAGGCGCGCGGGGTCGACGTCACCGCCGAGGTCACGCCGCACCACCTGCTGCTCACCGACGAGCTGGCCGCGTCTACGACCCGGTCTACAAGGTCAACCCGCCGCTGCGCACCGAGACCGACGTCGCAGGCGCTGCGCGAGGCGCTGGCCGACGGCACGATCGACGTCGTCGCCACCGACCACGCGCCGCACCCGGTCGAGGACAAGGACTGCGAGTGGAGCGCGGCCGCCATCGGCATGCTCGGGCTCGAGACCGCGCTCGGCGTCGTCGCCGAGTCGATGGTCGGCCACCGGGCTGCTCGACTGGGCCGGCGTCGCCGACCGGATGTCGGTGCGGCCGGCGCAGATCGGCCGCCTCGCGGGCCACGGCCGCCCGATCGCGGTCGGCGAGCCGGCCAACCTCATGCTGGTCGACCCGACGCGTCGCGCACCGTGGAGCCGGCCGCGCTGGCGAGCCGCAGCCGCAACACGCCGTTCGCCGGACGCACGCTGCCGTCGCGGGTCGTCGCGACCTTCCTGCGCGGCCGCGCGACGGTGCTCGACGGCGAGCTCGTCGAGGCCGGCGCATGAGCGCCCGCACGGCGGACGCGCCGGCGGTCCTCGTCCTCGAGGACGGCCGCATCTTCCGCGGCCGCGCCTACGGCGCCGCCGGCGAGACCTTCGGCGAGGCGGTCTTCGCCACCGGCATGACCGGCTACCAGGAGACGCTCACCGACCCGTCGTACCACCGGCAGGTCGTCGTGCAGACCGCGCCGCACATCGGCAACACCGGCGTCAACGACGAGGACGCCGAGTCGCGCCGGATCTGGGTCGCGGGCTACGTCGTGCGCGACCCCGTCGCCGGATCGCGTCGAACTGGCGCGCGCAGCGCACCCTCGACGACGAGCTCGTCGACGCAGGGCGTCGTCGGGCATCAGCGACATCGACACCCGCGCGCTGACCCGGCACCTGCGCGAGCGCGGCGCGATGCGCGTCGGCATCTTCAGCGGCGACGCGGCAGCGCGCCCGGTCGACGAGCTGCTCGCGCGCGTGCGCACGCCAGCCCGCGATGGCCGGCGCCGACCTGGCCGACGAGGTCAGCATCGACGCCGACGTACGTCGTGCCCGCGGTGGGCGAGAAGCGCTTCACCGTCGCCGCCGTCGACCTCGGCATCAAGGGCGACGACCCCGCGGCACATGGCCGAGCGCGGCATCGAGGTGCACGTCCTGCCCGTCGACGCACCACGCTCGAGCGACATGCTCGCGGTCGGGCGCCGACGGCGTCTTCTTCAGCAACGGCCCCGGCGACCCGGCCACCGCCGACCACGCGGTCGGCGCTGGTGCAGGCGGCGCTCGACGCGCGGCGTCCCGCTGTTCGGCATCTGCTTCGGCAACCAGATCCTCGGCCGCGCGCTCGGCTTCGGCACCTACAAGCTGCGCTACGGCCACCGCGGCATCAACCAGCCGGTGCTCGACCGCGCTCACCGGCACGGTCGAGATCACCGCGCAGAACCACGGCTTCGCGGTCGACGCGCCGCTCGACGCGGCTCAGCGACACCCCGTTCGGCCGCGTCGAGGTCAGCCACGTCTGCCTCAACGACGACGTCGTCGAGGGCCTGCGCTGCCTCGACGTGCCGGCGTTCTCCGTGCAGTACCACCCGGAGGCCGCGGCCGGTCCGCACGACGCCGGCGTACCTGTTCGACCGCTTCTTCGACCTGATGGAGGCCGCGCCGTGCCCAGGCGCGACGATCTTCGCTCGGTCCTGGTGATCGGCTCCGGCCCGATCGTCATCGGCCAGGCGTGCGAGTTCGACTACTCCGGCACGCAGGCGTGCCGCGTGCTCAAGGCCGAGGGCCTGCGGGTCGTCCTGGTCAACAGCAACCCGGCGACGATCATGACCGACCCGGAGTTCGCCGACGCCACCTACGTCGAGCCGATCACCCCGGAGTTCGTCGAGAAGATCATCGCCAAGGAGCGCCCCGACGCGCTGCTGCCGACCCTCGGCGGCCAGACCGCGCTCAACTGCGCGATCGCGCTGCACGAGGCCGGCGTGCTCGAGAAGTACGGCGTCGAGCTGATCGGCGCCAACGTCGAGGCGATCGAGCGCGGCGAGAACCGCGAGAAGTTCAAGGAGATCGTCGCCGATCGACGCTCGGCTCGCGCCGAGTCCGCGCGCAGCGCCGTCTGCCACACGATGGACGACTGCCTCGCCGCCGTCGAGGACCTCGGCTACCCGGTCGTCGTGCGGCCCGTCGTTCACCATGGGCGGCGCCGGCTCCGGCATCGCCTACGACGAGGCCGACCTGCACCGCATCGCCGGCGCCGGGCCTGCGCCGCCTCGCCGACCACCGAGGTGCTCCTCGAGGAGTCGATCCTCGGCTGGAAGGAGTACGAGCTCGAGCTGATGCGCGACACGCAACGACAACGTCGTGGTCGTCTGCTCGATCGAGAACCTCGACCCGATGGGCGTGCACACCGGCGACTCGATCACCGTCGCCCCCGCGCTGACGCTGACCGACCGCGAGTACCAGCACCTGCGCGACGTCGGCATCGCGGTCATCCGCGAGGTCGGCGTCGACACCGGCGGCTGCAACATCCAGTTCGCGGTCAACCCCGACGACGGCCGCATGGTCGTCATCGAGATGAACCCGCGCGTGTCGCGCTCCTCGGCGCTGGCGTCCAAGGCGACCGGCTTCCCGATCGCGAAGATCGCCGCGAAGCTCGCCGTCGGCTACACGCTCGACGAGATCCCCAACGACATCACCGCGCGAGACGCCGGCGTCGCTTCGAGCCGACGCTCGACTACGTCGTGGTGAAGGTGCCGCGGTTCGCGTTCGAGAAGTTCCCGCAGGCCGACCCGACGCTCACCACGACGATGAAGAGCGTCGGCGAGGCGATGGCCATCGGCCGCAACTTCACCGAGGCGCTGCAGAAGGCGCTGCGCTCCTCGAGCGCAAGGACGCGCCGCTTCTCCTGGGCACGGCGCGAAGTCCGACGTCGACGTCGACGACGCTGCTCGCCGAGGTCGCGCATCCCGCACGACGGCCGGCTGCGCAAGGTGCAGCAGGCGCTGCGCGCCGGCGCCACCGTCGAGCAGCTGCACGAGCGCCACCGACATCGACCCGTGGTTCCTCGACCAGATCGCTGCTGCTCAACGAGATCGGCGACGAGCTGCGTCGCCGCGCCCGAGCTCGAGCCCGGAGCTGCTGCGCCTGGCCAAGCGGCACGGCTTCTCCGACCCGCAGATCGGCGCGCTCCGCGGCCTGCCCGAGGACGTCGTGCGCGGCGTGCGGCACGCGCTGGGCGTCCGCCCGGTCTACAAGACCGTCGACACCTGCGCGGCCGAGTTCGCCGCGAAGACGCCGTACCACTACTCGTCCTACGACGAGGAGACCGAGGTCGCGCCGCGCGACGACGCCCGGCGGTGCTCATCCTCGGCTCCGGCCCCAACCGCATCGGCCAGGGCATCGAGTTCGACTACTCGTGCGTGCACGCCGCGCTGACGCTGCGCGAGGCCGGCTACGAGACCGTCATGGTCAACTGCAACCCCGAGACCGTCTCGACCGACTACGACACCTCGACCGGCTCTACTTCGAGCCGCTCACGCTCGAGGACGTGCTCGAGGTCTTCCACGCCGAGCGCGCGGTCGGGCCCGGTCGCCGGCGTCATCGTGCAGCTCGGCGGCCAGACGCCGCTCGGGCTCGCGCAGGCGCTCAAGGACGCCGGCGTGCCGATCGTCGGCACGCCGCCCCGAGGCGATCCACCTCGCCGAGGACCGCGGCGCGTTCGGCCGGGTGCTCGCGGCGGCCGGCCTGCCCGCGCCGGCGCACGGCATCGCGACGACGCTTCGACGAGGCCGTCGAGCGATCGCCGACCGCGATCGGCTACCCGGTGCTCGTGCGCCCGTCGTACGTGCTCGGCGGTCGCGGCATGGAGATCGTCTACGACGAGCGCGATGCTGCACGACTACATCGCGCGCGCCACCGAGGTCGACGCCCGAGCACCCGGTGCTCGTCGACCGCTTCCTCGACGACGCGATCGAGATCGACGTCGACGCGCTCTTCGACGGCGACGAGCTCTACCTCGGCGGCGTCATGGAGCACATCGAGGAGGCCGGCATCCACTCCGGCGACTCGGCGTGCGCGCTGCCGCCGATCACCCTCGGGCACGGCGAGCATCGACCGGATCCGCCGCTCGACCGAGGCGATCGCGCGCGGCGTCGGCGTGCGCGGCCTGCTCAACGTCCAGTACGCGCTGGCCGGCGACGTGCTCTACGTCCTCGAGGCCAACCCGCGCGCCTCGCGCACGGTGCCGTTCGTGTCCAAGGCGACGGCGGTGCCGCTGGCCAAGGCGGCCGCGCGGGTCATGATGGGCGCCACCGATCGCCGAGCTGCGCGCCGAGGGCGTGCTGCCGGCGTACGGCGACGGCGGCACGCTGCCCGATCGGCGCGCCGATCGCGGTCAAGGAGGCGGTGCTGCCCGTTCGGCCGCTTCCACGGCGTCGACACCGTGCTCGGCCCGGAGATGCGCTCGACCGGCGAGGTCATGGGCATCGACGCGGTCTTCGGCACGGCGTTCGCCAAGTCGCAGACCGCGGCGTACTCCTCGGGCCTGCCGACCAGCGGCCGCGCGTTCATCTCGGTGGCCAACCGCGACAAGCGCTCGATGGTCTTCCCGGTCAAGCGCCTGGCCGACCTCGGCTTCGAGATCCTCGCGACCGAGGGCACCGCCGAGGTGCTGCGCCGCAACGGTCTCAAGGCCACCGTGCTGCGCAAGCAGCACGACGGGCGCGGGCCGGGCGGCGAGCCGACCACCGTCGACGCGATCCACGCCGGCGAGATCGACCTCATCGTCAACACGCCGTACGGCGTGGGCTCGCGCCTCGACGGCTACGAGATCCGCACCGCCGCCGTGACCCACGGGGTGCCGTGCATCACGACCGTCCAGGGACTCGCCGCGACCGTGCAGGGCATCGAGGCGCTGATCTCGGGCGAGATCGGCGTACGGTCCCTGCAGGAATGGGCGGCCGACCTGGCGTCCCTGCGCGCCGCGCAGGACGCCGCACGGTCGACCGGGGCCGACGGCACCACCACCACGACGACCCAGGACGGGGACCGCTGACCATGGCAGTGCAGACCAGGCCGGGCGCGATCCAGGTCACCGGCGAGGTGCTCGGGCTGCGCAAGTCCGGCGACTACCACGTCCTGACGCTGACGGCCCCGGGCATCGCCGAGCTCACCAGGCCCGGCCACTTCGTGGCGCTCGGCGTCGGCGGCGCCGAGTCGTCGATGCTGCTGCGGCGCGCCTTCTCGATCCACTCGGTCCAGAGCCGCGGGGTGTACGGCGGCACGCTCGAGATCGTGTTCGCCGCGCACGGCAAGGGCACCGAGTGGCTCTCGCGGCTGCACCGGCACGACACGGTCGACATCGTCGGGCCGCTCGGCCGGCCGTTCGCGCTGCCGAAGGAGCCGGTGTCCTGCGTGCTCGTCGCCGGCGGCTACGGCTCGGCGCCGATGTTCATGCTCGCCGACCAGCTGCGCGCCCGCGGCTGCCGCGTCGACGTCGTGCTGGGCGCGGCCACCGAGACCAAGCTGTTCGGGGTGCTCGACGCGCAAGCGCATCGCGGCCTCGCTCACCATCACCACCGACGACGGGTCGCTGGGCGAGAAGGGCCGCGTCACCGACGTGCTGCCGAAGGTGCTCGCGCGCACCGACGCCGACGTCGTCTACGCCTGCGGGCCGATGGCGATGCTGCAGGCCGTCGCCGAAGGTCGCCTCCGCGCACGGCGCCTACTCGCAGTGCGCCGTCGAGGAGGCCATGGCCTGCGGCATCGGCATCTGCATGACCTGCGTGCTGCCGGTGATCGGCGACGACGGCGTCACGCGCATGCTGCGCTCCTGCGTCGACGGCCCGGTCTTCCGGGGCGACCGGGTGCGCTGGGACGAGGTCGGCACCGTGCCCGCCGACACGCTGGGCGCACCCCTGAGCGGAGGCCACTGATGACCCGCGCTGTGATCACGCACGGTCCGCGCACCGACGCCTCCGCGGCGCTGCCCGACGTCGACATGACGCGCCGACCTCGCCGGCGTCGCGCTGCCCTCGCCGGTGCTCACCGCCTCCGGCTGCGCCGCGGCCGGCCGCGAGCTCGACCAGTTCTTCGACATCACCGAGATCGGCGCCGTCGTCACCAAGAGCATCATGCTCGCGCCGCGCTCGGGCCGGCCGACGCCGCGCATGGCCGAGACGCCGAGCGGGATGCTCAACTCGATCGGCCTGCAGGGCCCGGGCATCGAGGCCTTCATCGACAAGGACCTCGCCTGGCTGCGCGAGCGCGGCGCCCGCGCGATCGTGTCGATCGCCGGCGGCAGCGTCGACGAGTACACCCAGCTCGCCGCCAAGCTGCGCCACGTCGGCGAGATCACGGCGATCGAGGTCAACATCTCGTGCCCGAACGTCGAGAGCCGCGGCCAGGTGTTCGCCTGCGACGCCGTCGCGGCCGCCGACGTCGTCGCCGCCGTACGCCGCAACACCGGCGCCCGGCGTCCCGGTGCTTCGCCAAGCTCTCGCCCGACGTCACCGACATCGTCGCGATCGCCCGCTCGGTCGTCGACGCGGGCGCCGACGGCCTGTCGATGATCAACACGACTGCTCGGCATGGTGATCGACACCGACACGATGCGTCCGGCGCTCGCCGGGGTCACCGGCGGGCTGTCCGGCCCGGCGATCCGGCCGGTCGCGGTGCGCTGCGTCTACCAGGTGCACGCGGCGATGCCCGACGTGCCGATCCTCGGCATGGGCGGCATCAAGACCGGCCTCGACGCGCTGCGAGTTCGTCCTCGCCGGGGCCAGCGCCGTGTCGCGTCGGCACCGTCACCTTCCACGACCCGTCGGCGCCCGCTGCGCGTCGCGCGCGAGCTCGCGGCCGCGCTCGCCGAGCGCGGCTTCGACGTCGCTGCAGGACGCCGTCGGCTACGCCCACCGCGCCCCCGACCCCGTGCCCGTGCCCGGCGGCCCGGCGACCGGCAACGGCCGCGTCCCGGCCGACGACGAGCTCGAGGCCGGGGTAGAGGGGTGAGCGGCGTCGCTCCGGTCGCGCGTCGCGCTCGACGGCCCCGACCTCGCGACCGTCGCGGGCTGGGCGCGCGGCTGCGGGCCCGCACGTCGTCGACGATGAAGGTCGGCCTCGAGACCTACCTGCGCGACGGCGACGCAGGCCGTCGCACGTCGCGCCGCGAGGCCTCGGGCGGCCGCGACGTGTTCCTCGACCTCAAGCTGCACGACATCCCCAACACCGTCGCGCGGTGCGGCGCGGTCGGTGGCGCACCTGGCTCCGGCGTACCTCACCGTGCACGCCAGCGGGCGGAGCGGCGATGGTCCGCGCGGCCGTCGAGGCGCTGCCCGGCACGCGCATCACCGCCGTCACGGTGCTCACCTCGATGTCCGAGGACGACCTCGCCGCCGTCGGGCTGCTCGGCCCGTCGCTCGACGCCGTGCGCCGCCTCGCCGTGCTCGCGGTCGGCGCCGGCGCCCGCGCGATCGTGTGCTCGCCGCAGGAGGTCGCCGCCGTCCGCGCCGAGGTGCGGCGAGGACATCATGCTCATCACGCCCGGCGTCCGGCCGGCGGGTGCCGACGCGGGCGACCAGCAGCGCGTGGCCACTCCCGAGCAGGCGCTCGCCGACGGCGCCGACCTGCTCGTCATCGGCCGCCCCATCACCGGTGCCGCCGACATCGCCGCCGCCGCGAGGGCCATCGCCGGGTCGCTCGCCTGACCGTGCGGGCCGACCGCTGACCGCTACAGCGCGTCGGCGCGTTCGACTTCTGCTGCCGCCGGGCGCTGCATCTCGCGCCACACCGGGAAGACGAACGGCGACAGCGTGGTGAGCAGGTACGCCGTCCCCACCACGACCAGCGTGGGCGTCAGGCCGATGGCCGCGACGAGCAGTCCGCCGAGCAGCGCACCGAGCGGCATGCCGGCCGTCGCCACGGCGCCGAGGGCACCGAGCACGCGCGCCTGAAGGTGGGGAGGGACCCGCTCGTACTCCGTCGAGGCCAGCGCGGGGTTGATCGCGCCGACCCCCAGCCCCGCGACGAACGACACGGCGAGCACCGGAGGCAGCGTGGCCGCGAGCGCGAGGACGAAGAACCGCGGCGCGCCGCCCACGAGGAACCCCCAGGCGTAGCTGCCGCGTCGCGGCAGGCGGGGGCCGAGCCAGGCGAACAGCACCGATCCCAGGACTGCGCCGACCCCGAACGTCCCGCCGATGGCCCCCAGACCCAACGGGCTGCCGTACTCCTGCTCCACCCACACCGGCAGCAGGACCGCGCCGTACGCCTGGTCGAACATGTTGGTGAGCAGCACCATCACGCCGATCGCGACCAGCAGCCGGTCGCCGCGCAGGAAGCGGAACCCGTCGCGGAGCTCGTCGACGTACGCCGCGGTGGCCGAACGGCCGTCGGTGCGCGGCTCCGTGCGGGGCGGCTCGGCCGAGCGGGGCACGAGCGCCCACAGCAGCACCGAGGCCAGGACGAACGAGGCGGCGTCGAGCAGCAGGACGACGGGCGCGGACCACACCGCCATGAGGACTCCGGCCAGCGGCACCCCGACCATGCCCGCGACCCTGTTCATGCCGTCGTGCAGCCCCGACGCGCGCTCGATCGGCATGCCGGCCTGCGCGGCGAGCCCCGGCACGAGCACGTAGGTCGCGGTGCTCGACCCGCGCACGGCGCCGACCAGTGCGACGAGGACGAGCAGGAGCGCGAAGGGGAGCTTGCCCAGCGCGTCGAGGAGCGGGATCGCAGCCACGAGCACGGCGGCCAGGAATCCCGAGACCACCGCGACGCGCCGGGCGCCCCACCGGTCGATGACGGGACCGCCGAGGGCGAGGACGACCACGAGGGGGAGGAGCTCGGCGAACCCGACGAGCCCGGTGAGCGCCGGGCTCCCGGTGGTCGTCAGCACGAACCACGGGATGGCCACCATCGACATCCGGGTGCCCGTGGTCGAGACCACCTCGGCCGCCAGGTAGCCCCACAGCCCCACCCGGCCGCGTCGGCTGCCCGCGACGACGACCTCGTCCGGCGTCGTGGTCATGGCGCCTCCGCAGCGCGCGGGGTGGTCGAGGTCGGCATCAGCTGCAGCTGGACGACGACCCGACGCGTGCCGGGCTCGGGGACGAGGTCCGGGTCGGACGCGCGGTAGCGCGCGAGCACCGCGGCGACCTCGGTGCTGACCTCGCGCGTCTGCTCCGGGGTGAGGTCGAGCCACCAGTCGCTGAGGTCGGCCGCGTCCGCCCACTCGGTGCCCAACGTCTCCCGCAGCCCGGGCAGGCCGTCGGCGAACCGCACGACGCGGTCGGCGTACGCCGCGGCGATCGCCCGCAGGTACTCGTCGACGAGCACCTCGGTCGCGGGGTCGTGGTCGGGCAGAGGCTCGAGGATCGTCGAGCGGTGCGCGGCGCGCCACCACCGCTCGCGGCGCGACGCGTCCGGGACCTCGTGCTCGACGACGAGGCCGTGCTCGGCGAGCTGGCGCAGGTGGTAGCTCGTGACGCCGCTGGACTCGCCGACGGTGCGCGCGAGCCCGCTGGCGGTGGCGGGCCCGTGCTCGCGCAGCAGGCCGAGCAGCCGGACGCGCAGCGGATGGGCGAGCCCGCGGAGCGAGCGCGCGTCCAGGCGGACCGTGGACGGGGTGCCGGGGGGCTCGGGCGAGGTCATGGCCGCCAGACTAGACCACCAAGGAATCTTTGCAAAGAGTTCTTTGCATAAGGTCGGGACAGTCGGATCCGCCGCCCCGGGCGGTGTGACCTGCGCCGATGTCGCCCTCTCGCTTTCCTGCGGTCGGTCGCCCTCGCTAGGGTCACAGGCGAGCGGACGCCCTGCCTCGACGCAGGGGCTGTCCGCCAGCACCGCCCCCGCACGTCACCGACGAGAGGACCGCTCGTGGCCCTGCCGCCCCTGACCCCCGAGCAGCGCGCCGCCGCGCTGGAGAAGGCCGCCGAGGCACGCCGGGTCCGCGCCGAGGTGAAGAACCGCCTCAAGCGCTCGGGCGCCTCGATCGGCGAGGTCATCGACGCTCGGCCAGAACGACGACATCATCGGCAAGATGAAGGTCTCCGCGCTGCTCGAGTCGATGCCCGGCGTCGGCAAGGTGCGCGCCGCCGAGATCATGGAGCGGCTCCAGATCGCCGAGAACCGCCGCGTCCGCGGGCTCGGCACGCACCAGATCGCCGCGCTGGAGAAGGAGTTCTCCGCCTGAGCGCGCGCCTGACCGTGCTGTCCGGCCCGTCCGGCGTCGGCAAGAGCACGGTCGTCCAGCACCTGCGCGCGCAGCGCCCCGACGTCTGGCTGTCGGTGTCGGCCACCACCCGGCGCCCGCGGCCGGGCGAGACCCACGGGGTCAACTACTTCTTCGTCGACCACGCCGAGTTCGCCGACCTGGTCGCGCACGGCGAGCTGCTCGAGTACGCCGAGTTCGCCGGCAACTTCTACGGCACGCCCCGCGGCCCGGTGGTCGAGCGGCTCGCGGCCGGCACGCCGGTGCTGCTCGAGATCGAGCTGCAGGGCGCCCGCCAGGTCCGGGCCTCGATGCCCGAGGCGCTGCTGGTCTTCCTCGCGCCCCCGCGCTGGGACGAGCTGGTGCGCCGCCTGGTCGGCCGGGGCACCGAGGCGGCCGAGGTGATCGCCCGCCGGCTGGAGACCGCCCGGGTCGAGCTGGCGGCCGAGTCGGAGTTCGACGCGACCGTCGTGAACGCGTCGGTCGAGGAGGCCGTCGCGGCCTTGGTAGACTTGATGGGTCTGACCGCGTCCGGATCGTGAGCCCGGCGGTCGGCGCCCCGACTCAGGGCGAACGTCGCCGCAGGCCCGTTCCAGGCGCGTAGACGGGACCTCGCCGTCGGACTCCGCGCGCACCACCGACCCGAAAGGCGCCCGCGTGTCCGGCACCGCCTCTGCCCCCGAGGGCATCACCAACCCGCCGATCGACGAGCTGCTCGAGGCCACCGACTCGAAGTACTCGCTGGTGCATCTACGCGTCCAAGCGCGCGCGCCAGATCAACGCCTACTACTCCCAGCTCGGCGAGGGCCTGCTCGAGTACGTCGGCCCGCTCGTGGAGACCCACGTGCAGGAGAAGCCGCTCTCGATCGCGCTGCGCGAGATCAACGCCGGCCTGCTCACCTCCGAGGCCGTACGACCCCGAGGCCGACGGCCGCCGGTACGCCGGTCGCCTGACGCCGCTCGACCTGCACGCCGCGACGCCGCATGGCCCGTGCGTCCCGTGCCCCGGCCCCGCGTGGTGCTGGGCGTGGGCGGCGGCATCGCCGCGTACAAGGCCGCCGAGCTGCTGCGCCGGCTCACCGAGACCGGCCACGACGTCACCGTGGTGCCCACCCGCGCCGCCCTGAAGTTCGTCGGCGCGGCCACCTGGGCGGCGCTGTCGGGCAAGCCCGTCTCGGCCGAGGTGTGGGACGACGTCCACCGACGTGCCGCACGTGCGCCTCGGCCAGGAGGCCGACCTCGTCGTCGTCGCCCCGGCCACCGCCGACCTGCTGGCCCGCGCCGCCGCCGGCACTGGCCGACGACCTGCTCGCCAACGTGCTGCTCACCGCGCGCTGCCCGGTCGTCATGGCCCCGGCGATGCACACCGAGATGTGGGAGCACGCCGCCACCCAGGCCAACGTCGCCACGCTGCGCGCCCGCGGGGTCGATCGTGCTCGACCCGGCGTCGGGCCGCCTCACCGGCGCCGACACCGGCCCCGGCCGGCTGCCCGAGCCCGCCGCGATCGCCGAGGTCTGCCGCGAGGTCCTCGCCGCGGCGGCCGTACGCCCGACCTCCTCGGCCGCACGGTCGTCGTCACCGCCGGCGGCACCCGCGAGCCGCTCGACCCCGTGCGCTTCCTCGGCAACCGCAGCAGCGGCAAGCAGGGCTACGCGCTCGCCGAGCGCCGCCGCCGCGCGCGGCGCGCGCGTGGTGCTCGTCGCGGCCAACGTCGTCGCTGCCCGACCCCGCCGGCGCCACGGTCGTGCGCGTCGGACAGCGCCGAGGAGCTGCGCCAGCGCGGTGCTCGCGCACGCCGCCGACGCCGACGTCGTGGTGATGGCCGCCGCCGTCGCCGACTTCCGTCCGGTCGTCCGTGGCCGAGCCACAAGATCAAGAAGGACGACGACGGCGGAGTGCCCGCCCCGATCGCGCTCGAGCGCACCGCCGACGTCCTCGCCGAGGTCGTCGCACGCGCGCGCCGACCACGGCCGCGCGCAGGTCGTGGTCGGCTTCGCGGCCGAGACCGGCGACGAGCACGGCACCGTGCTCGACCACGCGCGCGCCAAGCTGGCGCGCAAGGGCTGCGACCTGCTCGTGGTCAACGACGTCGACCGAGGGCAAGGCCTTCGAGGCCGACCGACAACGAGGTCGTGGTGCTCGGCGCCGACGGCTCCGCCGTGCCGGTGGCCCGCGCGGCAGCAAGACGCGTCGTCGCCGACGCCGTGTGGGACGCGGTCGTCCCGCTGCTGCCCGCCTGAGCCGGCACCGACGCAGCCAGCGTCGCGGGCTGCGGCGTCCGCGGGCCCGATAGACTCGCCGCGAACGCACATCCGCGCCGCACCTGGAGCGTCTGTCGTGGCCCGTCGTCTGTTCACCTCCGAGTCCGTCACCGAGGGGCACCCGGACAAGATCGCTGACCAGATCAGCGACTCGATCCTCGACGCGATGCTCAAGGAGGACCCGAAGAGCCGCGTCGCCGTCGAGACCCTCATCACCACCGGCCAGGTGCACGTCGCCGGCGAGGTCACCACCTCCGGCTGGGTCGACATCCCGACCATCGTGCGCGAGCGCATCCTCGAGATCGGCTACGACTCGAGCAAGAAGGGCTTCGACGGCGCGTCGTGCGGCGTCTCGGTCTCGATCGGCTCGCAGAGCCCCGACATCGCGCAGGGCGTCGACGACGCGATCGAGGAGCGCGAGGAGGGCTCGGCCGACGACCTCGACCGCCAGGGCGCCGGCGACCAGGGCCTGATGTTCGGCTACGCCTGCGACGACACCCCCGAGCTGATGCCGCTGCCGATCCACCTCGCGCACCGCCTCGCGCGGCGCCTCGTCGCAGGTCCGCAAGGACGGCGCGATCCCGTACCTGCGCCCCGACGGCAAGACCCAGGTCACCATCGAGTACGACGAGGACGACAAGGCCGTGCGCCTCGACACCGTCGTCGTCTCGACGCAGCACGCGGCCGACATCGACCTCGCGACGCTGCTCACGCCGGACATCGCCGAGCTCGTCGTCGCGCCCGAGCTCGAGGGCCTCGGCATCGACACCGAGGGCTACCGCCTGCTGGTCAACCCGACCGGGCGCTTCGAGATCGGCGGCCCCATGGGCGACGCCGGCCTCACCGGCCGCAAGATCATCGTCGACACCTACGGCGGCATGGCCCGCCACGGCGGCGGCGCCTTCTCCGGCAAGGACCCGTCGAAGGTCGACCGCTCGGCGGCGTACGCGATGCGCTGGGTCGCCAAGAACGTCGTCGCCGCCGGGCTCGCCCGCCGCTGCGAGGTGCAGGTGGCGTACGCCATCGGCAAGGCGCACCCGGTCGGCGTGTTCGTCGAGACCTTCGGCACCGGCGTGAAGGCCGACGCCGACATCCAGGCCGCCGTGCTCGAGGTGTTCGACCTGCGCCCGGCCGCGATCATCCGCGACCTCGACCTGCTGCGCCCGATCTACGCGCCAGACCGCGGCGTACGGCCACTTCGGCCGCGAGCTGCCGGACTTCTCGTGGGAGCGCACCGACCGCGCCGACGCGCTCGCGCGGCCGCCGGCCTCTGACCACGCACCGCACGTCCGCCGGGGCGTCCGCATGACTCGACACGAGCTGCGGACGCCCCGGTTGTCGTTGCGCCGCTGGCGCGACGAGCGACCTCGAGCCGTTCGCCGCGATGAACGCCGACCCCGAGGTCATGCGCTGGTTCCCCTCGCCGCTCGACCGCGGGGCAGTCCGACGCCGGCGTCGACGCGGATCGAGGCGCACCACGACGAGCTCGGCTTCGGGCTGTGGGCGCGTCGAGGTGCTCGACTCCGAGCGCGGCCCGGCGCCCTTCGTCGGCTTCGTCGGCCTCGTCCGTGCCGCGCTTCGACGCCGCCGTTCGCCACGCCGACCCGTGCGTCGAGATCGGCTGGCGGCTCGACCGGGCCTGGTGGGGCCTCGGCCTCGCGACCGAGGCGGCCGACCGAGGCGCTGCGCTTCGGCGCTGCGACGACCTCGGCCTCGCCGAGGTCGTGTCGTTCACCGTGCCGCCCAACCTCGCCTCCCAGGCCGTCATGCAGCGCCTCGGGCATGCGCTACGACGGCGTCTTCCAGCACCCGCGCGCGACCGCCGGCGAGTGGTGGGCGCCGCACGTGCTCTACCGCGCGACGGTGGACGACGTGCCGCGCCCGTCGGCCTGACCGGGCAGGATCACGCCCGTGACCCCCACCTCCGCTGCGGCGGCCGACCCGGCCGACGAGCCGAGCCGCGCCCGCGGGCGAGCAGCTCGCGCTCGTGGCGGCCCAGGTGCGCCGGGCGCAGGTGAAGCCGCCGGCCGGGCCGGCCGAGGTCGACCCGGTCGCCCGGGTGGCCGTCGACGTCGCCCTGCCCCACCTCGACCGCACCGTTCGACTACCTGGTGCCCGAGCCGCTGTCGGCCGCGGCGCAGCCGGGCACCCGCGTGCGCGTGCGCTTCTCGGGCACGCTCGTCGACGGCTGGGTGCTCGAGCGCACGGCGGACACCGAGCACGTCGGCCGTCTCGAGCGCATCGCCAAGGTCGTGAGCCCCGATCCCGTGCTGGCCCCGGAGGTCGTCGAGCTCGCGCGTGCCGTGGCCGACCGCTGGTCGGGAACGCTCGCCGACGTCCTGCGCGCGGCCGTGCCGCCGCGGCACGCCGCCGCCGAGGCCGCGGTCGACGCGCGCGGCACCCGGCGAGCCCGAGCCGCTGCCGCTGCTCGACGGCCCCGGCGGCTGGGCGGCGTACGCCGGCGGCACGGCCCTGATCGACCGGCTGGCCGACCCGGCGCTGGCCTTCACCCCCGCGTCGCCCGGGTCCGCGCGCGGTCTGGACCGCCGGGCCTGGCGACCGAGCCCGCGCGAGGCGATCGCACGGCTCGTGCTCGCGGCGCTCGCCGGCGGCGGCGCGGCGTGCTCGTCGTCGCGCCCGACGCGCGCGACGTCGCCCGGCTCGACGCCGCGCTCGACGACCGTGCTCGGCCGCGGCGCACCACGTGGTCCTCACCGCCGACCTCGGCCCCTCGGCGCGCTACCGCGCGTTCCTCGCGGTCCGCCGCGGGCACCGTGCGCGTGGTCGTCGGCACCCGTGCCGCGGTGTTCGCCCCGGTCGCCGACCTCGGGCTCGTCGTGCTGTGGGACGACGGCGACGACAGCCTCGCCGAGCCGCACGCGCCGTACTGGCACGCCCGCGAGGTGCTCGCCCTGCGCTCCACGCTCGACCGGCGCCGGCTCTCGTGCTCGGGTCGACCTCGCGCTCGGTCGAGGCGCCCAGGCCTCGTCGCGCACGGGCTGGGCTCGCGAGGTGGTCGCGCCCCGCGCCGAGGTGCGGCGGCTGGCACCGCGGGTCCGCGCCTCGGGCTCGGACGACCGACCTCGCCCGCGACGAGGCGGCCCGCGGCGGCCCGGCTGCCGCACATGGCGTGGGAGACCGCGCAAGCGGCGCTCGAGCGCGGCCCGGTGCTGGTGCAGGTGCCGCGCCGCGGCTACGTGCCGGGGCTGGCCTGCCAGACCTGCCGCGAGCCGGCCCGCTGCGTGCACTGCCACGGGCCGCTCGGCGTCTCGAGCGGGCACGCGGCGCCGGTCTGCGGCTGGTGCGGGCGGATCGCCGGCGACTGGCGCTGCGCCCGGTGCGGCGGGCAGCGGCTGCGGGCCACGTCGGTGGGGGAGCGGCGTACGGCGGAGGAGCTCGGCCGCGCGTTCCCCGGGGTGCCCGTCCGCACGTCGGGCCGCGACCCGCGGCGGCGCGGGCGTGCTCGACACGGTCGACGCCCGTCCCGCTCTCGTCGTCGCCACCCCGGGCGCCGAGCCGCGCGCCGAGGGCGGGTACGCCGCCGCGCTGCTGCTCGACGGCCGGCTCATGCTCGACCGGCCCGATCTGCGCGCGGCCGAGGAGAGCCGTGCGCCGCTGGACCGCGGCCGTGAGCCTCGTGCGGCCCGCCACCGAGGGCGGCGTCGTCGTGCTGCTCGCCGACGCGGCGCTGGCGCCCGTGCAGGCCGTCGTGCGCCACGACCCGGCCGGGTTCGCGCTGCGCGAGCTGGCCGAGCGCGAGGCGCTGCGCCTGCCGCCCGCCTGGCGCGTCGCCGAGCTGGTGGGCGCGTCCCGACGACGTCGACGACCTGCTGGCGCTGACGCCGGCTGCCCGAGCGCGCGACGGTGCTCGGCCCGGTGCCTGTCGAGGGTCCGTCCTCCGGGCGCGGCCGGTCGCGCCGACGGCCCGACGACACGGAGGCGCGGGTCCGCGCCCTGGTCTCGGTGCCCCGCGCGGAGGGCCTCGCGCTGGCCGCGGCGCTGCGGGCCGCGGCCGGTGTACGCAGCGCCCGCAAGGACGGCGCCCGGTCACGGTGCGCATCGACCCCGTCGTCCTGGGCTGAGGCCCGGTCCGGCGGCCGCGGGATCGCCCGCGACGGGTGTCCCGTAGACTGGGCGGCAGCCCGTTCGTCGACCTCAGGAGCGCCCGCGTGGCCGTCAAGCCGATCCGCCTGTTCGGCGACCCCGTGCTCACCACCCCTGCCGCGCCCGTCGAGACGTTCGACAAGGAGCTGCGCAAGCTGGTCAAGGACCTCACCGACACGATGCTCGACGCGCCCGGCGCCGGCCTCGCCGCGCCCGCAGCTCGGCGTCGGCCTGCGGGTGTTCACCTACGACGTCGACGACGAGATCGGCCACCTGATCAACCCCGTGCTCGACCTGTCCGACGAGGAGCAGGAGGGCGACGAGGGCTGCCTGTCGGTGCCCAACCTCGCCTTCAACACCAAGCGCGCGATGCGCGTGGTCGCCAAGGGCATGACCATGCACGGCGAGCCGGTGGTCATCGAGGGCAGCGAGCTGCTCGCCCGCTGCATCCAGCACGAGACCGACCACCTCGACGGGATCATGTTCATCGACCGGCTCGACACCGAGACCCGCAAGGAGGCCATGCGGGCCATCCGCGAGGCCGAGTGGTTCGGTCAGCAGGCGCCCGAGGTCCGCCTCTCGCCCCATCGCGTCTCGGCGCGGTGGCTGTAGATGCGGCTCGTCTTCGCCGGCACCCCCGAGGTCGCCCTCCCGTCGCTGCTCGCGCTGCTCGGCTCGCACCACGAGGTCGTCGCCGTGGTCACGCGCCCGGACGCCCCGTCCGGCCGCGGTCGCACGCTGACCGCGTCGCCGGTCGGCGAGCTCGCGGCCGAGCGCGGCATCGAGGTGCTCAAGCCCGAGCGTCCGCGCGACCCTGAGTTCCTCGCGCGGCTCGCCGAGCCATCGCGCCCGACTGCTGCCCGGTCGTGGCGTACGGCGCGCTCGTGCCGCGCGCGGCGCTCGACATCCCGCGGCTGGGCTGGGTCAACCTGCACTTCTCGCTCCTGCCCGGCGTGGCGCGGCGCCGCACCCGTGCAGCACGCGGTGTGGCACGGCGACGACGTCACCGGGGCGTCGACCTTCCTGCTCGAGGAGGGGCTCGACACCGGGCCGGTGTACGGCGTCGTCACCGAGACCGTCGCGCCCACCGACACCAGCGGCGACCTGCTCGGCCGCCTCGCCGAGTCCGGTGCGGGGCTGCTCGTCGCGACGATGGACGGGCTCGAGGCGGGGAGCCTCGTCGCTGCGCCGCAGCCGTCCGACGGCGTCTCGCTCGCGCCCAAGATCACCGTCGACGACGCCGAGGTCGACTGGACCCAGCCCGCGGTGCGGGTCGACCGCCAGGTGCGCGCGTGCACGCCGGCGCCCGGTGCGTGGACGACGTACGGCGACGAGCGGCTCAAGCTCGGCCCGGTGACCCTGCTGGCCGACGACACCTCGCTGGCGCCCGGCGAGCTCGGCGTCGACAAGAACCGGGTGCGGGTCGGCACCGCCTCGCACGCCGTCGTCCTCGGCGAGGTCCGGGCGCAGGGCAAGAAGGCGATGGCCGCCGCCGACTGGGCGCGCGGGACGCGGCCCGCCGCCGGCTCCACGCTGGGCCGATGACCGACGGCCCGCGCGGCCACCGCTCGCGCCCGGTCCAGTGGCGACCGGACCGCAAGGCCACCGACCCGTCGCGGCTGGCGGCGTACGACATCCTGCGCGCGGTCGACGAGGACGGCGCGTACGCCAACCTCGTGGCGCAGCGCGTCCTCGCCGACGCCGACCTGCACGGCCGCGACGCCGCCTTCGCCACGACGCTGGCCTACGGCACGCTGCGCCGCCGCGGCTTCCTCGACGCGGTGCTCGAGGCGTGCAGCGCCCGGCCGCTCGCCGACATCGACGCGCAGGTGCTCGACGTGCGTGCGCCTCGGGGCGCATGCAGATCCTCTTCCTGCGGCACGCCGCCGCACGCCGCGGTCGGCGAGACGGTGCAGCTCGCACGGCTCGTCGGCGGCGAGGCGCGCAGCAAGTTCGCCAACGCGGTGCTGCGCCGCGTCGGCGAGCGCGACCTCGACGCGTGGGTGGCCGAGGTCGCCCCGGACCCGCACGCGGATCCCGTCGGGCACCTGTCGGTCGTGCAGTCGCACCCGCGCTGGATCGTCGAGGCGCTGCACGACGCTCTCTCGTCGTGGCGCGGCTCCGCCTCGTGGGCCGACACCGAGGACCTGCTCATCGCCGACAACGAGAACGCCGAGGTGACGCTGGTCGCGCGACCGGGGCGGCTCGAGGTCGACGAGCTGCTCGACCTGCGCGGTGCGCGGCCCGGGCGCTGGTCGCCGTACGCCGTGACCCTCGACGGCGGCAATCCGGGCAGCATCGCCGGCGGTGCGCAACGGCGACGCGGGCGTGCAGGACGAGGGCAGCCAGCTCGTCGCTCTGGCTCTCGCGCGGGCTGAGATCGACGGGCCGCGACTCGACGTGGCTCGACATGGCGGCAGGCCCCGGTGGCAAGGCGGCGCTGCTCGCCGGGCTCGGCCTCGACCGCGGCGCGGCGCTCATGGCGGCGGACCGTGCCGAGCACCGGTCCGGGCTGGTGGCGCACGCTCTCGCCGGCGCCCCCGGGCGGCACCTGGTCGTGACCGCCGACGGCACGCGAGGGCCCTGGCGTCCCGGGTCGTTCGACCGCGTGCTGCTCGACGCGCCCTGCACGGGTCTCGGCGTCCTGCGCCGTCGCCCGGAGTCGCGCTGGCGCCGGGAGCCCGGCGACGTGCCGCAGCTCGCCGCGCTGCAGACGTCGCTGCTCGACGCGGCGCTGGCCGCGGTGCGCGTCGGGGGAGTGGTCGGCTACGCCACCTGCTCGCCGCACGTCGCCGAGACCGACGTGGTCGTCGACGGCGCGCTGCGGCGCGGCGACGTCGAGCAGCTCGACGTGCGCCCGCTGCTGCCGGAGGTCGACGAGCTCGGCGACGGCCCGGCGCTGCGGCTCTGGCCGCACGTGCACGGCACCGACGGCATGTACCTCGCGCTGCTGCGTCGCACGCGCTGACGGGCGTTCAGGCCGCGATCGCCACGACCATGTTGCGGCCCCGGTTCTTGGCCAGGTGCAGCCGGCTGTCCGCGGCGTCGAGCAGGGCCTCGACGGTCATGGTCGTGTCGCTCGGGGCCGCAGCCACGCCGAAGCTCATCGTGACGTGCAGCCCGGGTGCGAGGTCGGTCCAGTCCACGTCCTCGACGCTGCGTCGGATCCGGTCGCACACCTCGGCGGCACCGGCCAGGTCGGTGTCGGGCATGACGATGAGGAACTCCTCGCCGCCGTAGCGGGCGACGACGTCCGCCGAGCGGCCGACGGTCGTGAGCAGGTCGGCGACCCGGCGCAGCACGGCGTCGCCCACGGTGTACGACCAGCCGTCGTTCACGGACTTGAACTGGTCGACGTCGGCGAGCGCCACGGCCACCGGCCTCTGGAAACGCGCGGAGTCGCACACCAGCACGGGCAGCATGTCGTCGGCATGGCGACGGTTGTGCAGCCCGGTGAGCTGGTCGTGCGAGGCGAGCTCGAGGGCGAGCGCCTCCGCCTGGTGGGCGCGGTCGAGGCGGCGCGCCCCGATGGCGGTGACGGCGCTCGCCGCCAGCGTGACGATGACGCCGTTCACGACCAGGTCGGGCCGGTGGATGGGCGTGGTCGCGGCGTCCGTCGAGGTCATCCAGACCACGGCGCCGGCGCCCAGCACCCCGACGAAGATCCAGGGCATCCGCGCCGGCGGCACCATGAACAGCAGGATCCCGGCGACGACCGCTGCGTAGAACAGCGTGAGCGACGCATCTCCGGTGAGCACCGGTTGCAGCGTCACCGCCAACCACATGACGACGCCGAAACCCAGCGCGGCGCGATCGACCAGACCACGACGGCACCACGCCACGAAGAGCAGCACGAACGGGACGGGCAGCAGGATCCCGGCGATGGAGATCAGGGGGTTGGGCAGGAAGGCGAAGATGGGCACCGCCATCACGGCGAAGGCACCCATGACGAGCATCGTGGCGATGCCCGTCTCCCCCCGACGGCGCACCTCCGGGTCCGGGTGCTCGACGTGCACCCACCGGGACCACAGGGCTCGGGCACGGTCCACGCGCGGCTCCTCCGGGGTGTCGGCTCCCCCCAGGATGACCGCGGCCGGGCCGTCGTTGCGCGCCGAGTCAGCCGGTCGGCACCGTCGAGGACGACGGGCGGGCCGGTCACCACCCGGTCGCGGCCGGTGCGCTTGGCCTGGTGCAGCGCCGAGTCGGCGGCCGACACGAGCGTCACGAGCCCGGCGCTCTGCACGGTGCTCGACACACCGACGCTCACCGTGACGCGCAGTCCCGGCACGACCAGGCCCCAGTCGTGGTCGGCGACGGCGCGTCGTAGCCGCTCGCACACGAGCACGGCCTGGTCCAGCGTCGTCTGCGGCATGACGAGGAGGAACTCCTCGCCGCCGTAGCGCACGACGAGGTCGGAGGCGCGTGCGTTCTCCGAGAGCAGCCGCGCGAACGTGCGGAGCACCTCGTCGCCGACGGAGTAGCTGTGCGCGTCGTTCACGACCTTGAAGTGGTCGAGGTCGGCCATCGCCAGCGCGAGCGACTGCCCGTGCCGATCGGCCGACGCCACCAGCCGGGGGATCTCGTCGTCGGCGTGGCGGCGGTTGTGCAGACCCGTCAGCGGGTCGCGCACCGAGAGCTCGGCGAGCTCGGCCACCAACGTCTCCTGCGAGGAGAGCGCCCGCTGCAGCTCGTCGGTGCGGGCGGCGACGCGGGCCTCGAGCTCGGCGTTGCTGCGCTGGAGCCGGTCGGCGAGCTCGGCGGAGCGATGCGCCGCGGCATCGGCGCGGTGGGTCTCCTGCCGCTGCCCCCACAGCCCCAGCAGGGCGGTGGCCAGGTTGATGACGATGAGGATCACGGCCGCGGTGATGATCTCGCGAGGGCCGATCGGCGGGTCGACGGGCGGGTAGACCCAGGTTCCGATCACCGCGATGGTCAGCGCCACCGCCGTCACGACGGCGACGCCGGTCCGTCGCAGGGTGACCCCCGCGATGACCACCGCGATGGAGCAGTAGACGGCCGACAGTCGTGCGTCCTTCACGACGAGCGGGACTGCGGCGAAGGCGGCGAGGAAGCCGCCGATGAGCACGTACAGCCCGGCACTGACCCAGCCGCGGCGGATGAGCACGACCGCCACGAGTCCGACGGCGGTGCCCAGCGCGGCGATCAGCGCGATCGTGCTGCCGCCAGGGATCTGCGAGAGCGGGTAGAGCGAGACCACCCCGATCGCGATGTTGGCGTACGCGATCACCAGCGCGTTCACAGCGCGCATGCGGGTCGAGGGGTCCGGGTGGTTCACGCGGAGCAGCGCGGGCAGGGCGCTCGGGCCGTCGACCATCGGCATCTCCTCGATCCAGGACCCGGAGATGGTCCCACAGCGCGGCGTCCCGAGTCCCGCGGGCACGACGACCGTGACCAGCGGGATACCCTGCGGCCCATGGACGTCCAGATCTCCCCGAGCATCCTGTCGGCCGACTTCGCCCATCTCGCCGACGAGTGCGAGCGCGTGGCCGGGTGCGGCCGACTGGCTGCACGTCGACGTCATGGACAACCACTTCGTGCCCAACCTGACCCTCGGCCTGCCCGGTGGTCGAGTCGCTGCTGGCGCACGGTGACGCACGCCGGTCGACTGCCACCTGATGATCGAGGACCCCGACCGCTGGGCTCCGGCGTACGCCGAGGCAGGGGCCGGCATCGTCACCTTCCACGTCGAGGCCGCCGCCGCGCCGATCAAGCTGGCGCGCGACATCCGGCCGCCGGCGCCCGCGCCGGGATGGGCCTGCAAGCCGGCGACACCGGTCGACGCGCTACGCCGACCTGCTCCCCGAGATCGACATGCTCCTGATCATGACCGTCGAGCCGGGCTTCGGCGGCCAGACGTTCCTCGACGTCGTCGTGCCCAAGATCCGCCGCGCGCGCGAGCTGGTGAGGGCCGCGACCTCGACCTCTGGCTCCAGGTCGACGGCGGGGTGTCCGCCGAGACGATCGAGCTCTGCGCCGAGGCCGGCGCCGACGTGTTCGTCGCCGGGTCGGCCGTCTACGGCGCCGACGATCCCGCCGCTGCCGTGCGGTCGCTCGCCGCCCAGGCGAGCGCGCCACGGCGGCCAGCTGGTGGTGCGGGCACGCCTGACCCGCTGCGCACCCGGCGGCCGGGCGGCGGACCCGAGGCAGGTAGACTCGCGACGTACGAGCAGACCTGCTCGCGCGTCCCGGGGTCGGTGCAATTCCGAACCGGCGGTGAAGCCCGCGACCCGTCCGATGGCACCCGTGCCACCGGCCGGTGGATCCGGTCAGCCGCGTCCCGCCTCACGGCGGTGCCGCGGTCATCCGGAGCCGACGGTGAAAGTCCGGATGGGAGGCGACGCGCGCGGCCGCCTGCCGTGCGCTGCCTGCTGCGCGGGCGCGCACGGCCGTCGTCCGTGTGTCCGTCCTCCCTCGCCCCGACCGCGTGAGCGCCGCACGCACCGGGAGAGGGACGACGTGAACGGGCCGCACCCCGCACGAGGTCGACGCGATGCGTCGCGCCCTGGCGCTCGCCGCGACCCCCGGCGTGCCGCTCGGGCCCAACCCGCGCGTCGGCTGCGTCCTGCTCGACCCGGACGGCGCCGTGCTCGCCGAGGGCTACCACCGCGGCGCCGGCACCGCCCACGCCGAGGTCGACGCGCTCGCTGCCGCCGGGCCGACGGCCCGCGGCGCGACCGCCGTCGTCACCCTCGAGCCGTGCAACCACACCGGCCGCACCGGACCGTGCGTCGGACGCGCTGCTCGCCGCCGGGGTCGCCCGCGTCGTCTTCGCCCAGTCCGACCCCAACCCGGTCGCCGCCGGGGGAGCGCGACCGGCTGCGCGCCGCGGGTGTCGAGGTGGTGCGCGGGCGTCCTCGCCGACGAGGCGGCCGCGCTCAACGAGGCCTGGACCTTCGCCGTCGAGCCACGGCCGGCCGTTCGTCACGTGGAAGGTCGCCAGCCACCCTCGACGGGCGGGTCGCCGCCGCCGACGGCACGAGCCGCTGGATCACCGGGCCGGAGGCGCGCGCGCGAGGTCCACGAGCTGCGCGCGCGAGGTCGATGCCGTCGTCGTCGGCACCGGCACCGTGCTGGCCGACGACCCGCCCCTGACCGCCGCGACGCCGCGACGGCGAGGTCGCCGACGGCGCGCAGCCGCTGCGCGTCGTGATGGGCCGCCGCGACGATCCCCGCCGGCGCGCGCGCTGCGCGACGGACTCGCGCCACGCTGCGCACCTTCGCGACCGCACGACCCGCGCGAGGTCCTGGCCGCCCTCGCCGACGCGCGACGTCCAGCACGTGCTGCTCGAGGGCGGCCCCACGCTGGCCGCGGCGTTCCTGCGGGCCGGGCTCGTCGACGCGGTCGCGCTGGTACCTCGCGCCCGCGCTCCTGGGCGCCGGCGCGGCCGCGCTGGGCGACCTCGGGCATCGTCCACGATCGTCGCGAGGCGTTGCGACCTCGCGGATCACCGACGTCGCGCGTCGTCGGCGGCCGACGTACGCATCGACTGCCCGGGTGCGCCCGGGCGCCATCGAGGAGGACTGAGCGTGTTCACCGGGATCGTCGAGGAGCTCGGCACGCGTCGTCGCGGTCCGAGGCCGGCTCGCCGACTCGGCGCGGCTGCGCATCCGCGGCGCCGCTCGTCACCGCCGACGCCGCGCACGGCGACATCATCGCGGTCAACGGCGTCTGCCTCACGGTCGTCGACCACGGCGACGGCGACGTTCACGCGCCGACGTGATGGCCGAGACCCTGCGCCGCAGCGTCGCTCGGGCGCGCTCGCGGCCGGGTCGCCGGTCAACCTCGAGCGGCCGATGACCGCTCGACGGCCGGCTCGGCGGGCACATCGTGCAGGGCCACGTCGACGGCACCGGCGTCGATCCTCGCGCGCTCGCCCAGCGAGCACTGGGAGGTCGTCGCGTCTCGCTGCCCGCCGACCTCGCCCGCTACGTCGTCGAGAAGGGCTCGATCACCGTCGACGGCGTCTCGCTGACCGTCGTCGACGGCGCGACCGCGACTGGTTCTCCGTCTCGCTCATCCCGACCACGCTCGGGCCACCACGCTCGGGCACCAGACCGGTCGGCGACCCGGTCAACCTCGAGGTCGACGTGATCGCCAAGTACGTCGAGCGCATGCTCCGAGCTGGAGGACCGTCATGACCGCCCCCGGACACCCGCAGCGGCCGACCGGCGTCCGGCGAGCCGCGCGCGGACCCCGTGCGCCTCGACCCGCGTCGAGGACGCCGATCGCGGCGATCCGCGCTCGGGCCGCGCCGGTCGTCGTCGTCGACGACGAGGACCGCGAGAACGAGGGCGACCTGATCTTCGCCGCCCAGCGCGCGACCGCCGGAGCTGACCGCCTTCATGATCCGGCACACCTCGGGCTACATCTGCGTGGCCTGCCCGGCGAGGACCTCGACCGGCTCGGGCCTGCCGCCCATGACGCCGGTCAACGAGGACCGCAAGCAGACGGCCTACGCCGTCACCGTCGACGCCCGCGACGTGGAGTCCACCGGCATCTCGGCCGCCGACCGCGCCCACACCATCAAGGTGCTCTCCGACTCCGCCACCGAGCCCGTGCGACCTGACCCGCCCCGGGCACGTCATGCCGCTGCGCGCCGTGCCCGGCGGCGTGCTGCGCCGCGCCGGGCACACCGAGGCGGCCGTCGACCTCGCCCGGCTCGCCGGCCTGACGCCCGTCGGGCGCGCTGTGCGAGCTGATGAACGAGGACGGCACGATGATGCGCGCGCCCGCAGTGCCGCGCGTTCGCCGACGAGCACGGCCTGGTCATGATCTCGATCGCCGACCTGATCCGCTACCGCCGCGGCGCACGAGCGCCAGGTCGAGCGCGTGGCCGACCACCACGCCTGCCCACCGCGTTCGGCGACTTCCGCGCCGTCGGCTACCGCTGCTCGCTCGACGACGTCGAGCACGTCGCGCTGGTCGTCGGCGACATCGGCGACGGCGCAGGACATCCTCGTGCGGGTGCACTCCGAGTGCCTCACCGGCGACGCGTTCGGCTCGCTGCGCTGCGACTGCGGCCCGCAGCTGCAGGCCGCGCTGCGCGCGTCGCGGCCGAGGCGGCCGCGGCGTCGTGCTCTACATGCGCGGGCACGAGGGCCGCGGGATCGGCCTGGTGCACAAGCTGCCGGCCTACGCGCTGCAGGACGGCGGCCGCGACACCGTCGACGCCAACCTCGACCTCGGCCTGCCCGCCGACGCCCGCGACTACGGCACCGGCGCGCAGATCCTGGCCGACCTCGGCGTGCGCACGCATGCGCCTGCTGACCAACAACCCGGCCAAGCGCGCCGGGCCTCGCGGGCTACGGCCTGTCGATCGTCGACCGGGTCCCGCTCGAGATCGCGCCCAACCCGACAACGTCGCCTACCTGCGACCAAGCGGGACCGGATGGGCCACGACCTGCCCGACGACCTCGACCGATCCCCGAAGGGAACCCCTCATGAGCGGCACCGGAGCACCCACGCCTCGACCTGCCCGGCACGTCCGACCTGCGCGTCGCGGTCGTCGCCTCCTCGTGGCACGACGCGCGTGATGGACGGCCTGATCGCCGGCGCCGTCCGCGCGCTCGACGCGCTCGGCGCGCCGTACGAGGTCTATCCGGGTGCCCGGGCTCCTTCGAGCTGCCGGTGGCCGCCCAGGCCGCGGCCGCGCGCCGGCTTCGACGCCGTCGTCGCCCTCGGCGTCGTCATCCGCGGCGGCACGCCGCACTTCGAGTACGTCTGCGAGGCCGCGACCGACGGGCTCGCCCGGGTCGCCCTCGACACCGGCGTGCCGGTCGGGTTCGGCCTGCTCACCTGCGACGACGAGGCGCAGGCGCTCGACCGGGCCGGCCTGCCCGGACTCGCGCGAGGACAAGGGGCGCGAGGCCGCCGAGGCCGCCGTCTCGCCGTCGTGCTCACCCTCGCGTGGCCTGGTCCCGACCGGGTTCCGTAGGCTTCGCCTCGTGAAGACCTTCGACGAGCTGTTCGCCGAGCTCGCGACCAAGTGGGCCGCGAAGGACCCCGACGTCCGGCACCGTGACGCGCTGCTCGAGGACGGCGTCCACGCCATCGGCAAGAAGGTCGTCGAGGAGGCCGCCGAGGCCTGGATGGCCGCCGAGCACGAGGGCCCGGAGCGCGCCGCCGAGGAGATCTCGCAGCTGCTCTACTACACCCAGGTGCTCATGATCGCCGCCGGACTCACGCTCGACGACGTCTACCGGCACCTGTGATCGTGCCCCGCGCCCGATCCCGATCCCAGACCGCTAGGAGCAGCCCCATGCTCGCATCGCCGTGCCCAACAAGGGTCGCTCTGCCGAACCCGCCCGCGAGATGCTCCGCGAGGCCGGCTACCCGGCCGGCGCACAGCGCGCGCGAGCTCGTCGTGCACGGACCCGGACAACGACGTCGAGTTCTTCTTCCTGCGCCCCCGCGACATCGCGATCTACGTCGGCCTCGCGGCCCGCTCGACGTCGGCATCACCGGCCTCGACATGCTCCTCGACTCCGGCGCGCCGGCCGAGACGTGCTGCTCGGCTCGGCTTCGCGCCGCTCGACGTTCCGCTTCGCGGTGCCCGGCCGGCGCCGCGGCGACGGTCGCGGACCTCGCGGGCAGGCGGATCGCCACGTCGTACGCCGGGCTCCTGCGCCGACCACCTCGCCGAGCTCGGCATCGAGGCCACGGTCGTGCAGCTCGACGGCGCCGTCGAGAACGCCGTGCGCCTCGGCGTCGCCGACGCCGTCGCCGACGTCGTCGCGACCGGCACGCACGCTGCGCCAGGCCGGCCTCGGGTCGATCGGCGACCCGCTGCTGGTCAGCGAGGCCGCTGCTCGTCCGCCGCGCCGGGCGTCGCCCGAGGACGCCGAGGTCGACACGTTCGTCCGCCGCCTGCAGGGCGTCATCGTCGCCCGCACCTACGTGCTGGTCGACTACGACATCCGCGCCGAGCTCGTCGAGGCGCGCGTGCGCGATCACCCCGGGCATCGAGTCGCCGACGGTCTCGCCGCTGCACGACGCGGGCTGGTCGGCCGTGCGCGCGATGGTGCCCGCGCGCGAGGTCCACCGCGTGATGGACGAGCTCTACGACCTGGGCGCGCGCGGGATCCTCGTCACCGACATCCACGCCTGCCGGCTCTAGCGCAGCGGGTCGCGGACGACCCGGCGTCGTACGGCGGATGCCCTCGCGGCGACGCAGCGCCTAGGCTCGGGAGCATGACCGGGCCGCAGGATCACGACGAGCGCCGCTTCGCGGGCGTCACCGTGCCCGACCCCGCGTTCGCCGACGACGACGGCAGCGCCCGACCCGCGCTCGCCGAGCCGTGCTGGCGCTGCACGCGCTCGACGGGGCGGCCAGCGACCGCGACGTCGTGCACGCGCTGCTCGGCAGGCGGCTCATGGTGCCGCTCGTCGCCGTGCTCGACGAGGCCGACGAGCCGGCCGACGGGCTGCCGGGCCGGCGAGAAGGACTCGCACATGGCGTCCGTGAGCCTGGTCGGCGCCGACGGGCGCGCCGCGGCCTGCTCGCCTTCACCTCGGTCGCGGCGATGGCGGCCTGGGACCCCGCCGCCCGCGGGATCCCGGCGACGGCCGAGACGGTGGCGGCGGGCCGCGCTCGACGACGGCGCCGACGCCGTGCTCCTCGACCTCGGCGGGCCCGTGCGCGCGCGACCGTGGCCGGCCGGCGCGCTCGAGGTCCTCGCGAGCGGCCAGCCCTGGCCCGCGCCGTACGACGACCCCGAGGTCCAGGACGCCGTCGCGCAGGTGCTGGGCCGGCTCGCCGGCCTGTCGGCGTACGAGGTGCTGCAGGCGGGACGGCGGCGCCGACCTCACGGTGCTGGTCGAGGCCGACGACGACACCGACGTGGCCACGCTGGCCGGCGTCGTCGCCGAGGCGCTGGCCGACGACCCGGTGCGTCGCCGACCGCTGCCCGGGCGGGCTTCGAGGTGGGCGTCCTCGACGAGCCCGTGCTGATCGGCCGACGACTTCGACGCGGTACCGCGAGCGGTACTTCGAGCGCGCTCCTGGGACGCGCCGAGCGGACCTTGAGCGTGTCGGGGACGCGCTTTCAGCGTCGCGTCCGGGATCATGTGCGTGACGCCACGTCCCGCTCACCCCGAAGGGTCTGCCCATGTCCCGCAAGCTCGTCGCCGAGTTCGTCGGCACGTTCTTCCTCGTCTTCGTCGCGGTCGGCGCCGCGGTCTCGGGCCTCAAGACCGCCGGCGTCATCGCCGTCGGCGATCGCCTTCGGCTTCGTCCTCGTCTTGGTGGCCTACGCCTTCGGCCCGGTCAGCGGCGCGCACGTCAACCCCGCCGTCACGCTCGCGATGGTCGTCGCGCGCAAGCAGCCGATCGACGAGGCCGCGGGCTACTGGGTCGCCCAGATCGCTCGGCGCCATCGTCGGCGCCGGCGTGCTCAAGCTGCTCGTGTCAGCTTCGGCGGTCACCGACCAGACCGGCGCCCTCGGCACCAACGGCTACGACACGGCTCGATCACCTGGGCGGCGCGTTCATCCTCGAGGTGCTGCTGACGTTCGCGTTCGTCCTCGTGATCCTGCTGGTCACCGACCGGTCGCGAACGCCACGACGGCGGGCCTCGCCATCGGCGTCGCGCTCACCGTCGTCCACCTGGTCGGCATCCCGCTCGACGGCACCTCGGTCAACCCGGCCCGCTCGATCGGGCCGGCGCTGTTCGAGGGCGGCACGGCGCTCAGCCAGCTGTGGCTGTTCATCCTGGCCCCGCTCGTCGGCGGCGTGATCGCCGCGGTGGTCTACCCGCTCACCCGGCCCCGGCGGCGAGGCCGATCGGCCAGGCCGACCTCGCCTGAGCCGCGCGTCGACGCGGCCGCCCTCCGGGGCGCCGCGTCCGGTTTTGGGCCGGACGGCGGTCTTCCGCGTACAGTTCGACCCCGGACCGGACCTGCCCCGTACGTGGGGGCGGGCCACGCAAGCGGAGCCCTCGCTCCCACCCGCACGACCTCCGGGTCGTCGGGTCACGGTCGCGGAACCCCCGACGGGGGATCCGGCCGGCGTGCCGCGCCTCGCGGCGTGGCGCCCCGACTGCGAGGCCTCGTGCGCGTGCGCGAGGCCTCGATCCATGTCGGGACCTCGGAGCGGTGCGCGACCACCGGACGACCCGAGGAGAGCCCATCAGCGCCGAGCCCCGCATCAACGAGCGGATCCGAGTTCCCGAGGTCCGACTTGTCGGCCCCAACGGGGAGCAGGTCGGCATCGTGCGCATCGAGGATGCGCTGCGCCTGGCCGCGGAGGCCGATCTCGACCTGGTCGAGGTCGCACCGATGGCCAAGCCGCCCGTCTGCAAGCTCATGGACTACGGCAAGTTCAAGTACGAGTCCGCCCTGAAGGCGCGTGAGGACCGCAAGAAGCAGGTCAACACCGTCATCAAGGAGATGAAGCTCCGCCCGAAGATCGACGCGCACGACTACGAGACCAAGAAGGGTCACGTGGTCCGCTTCCTCAAGGCGGGCGACAAGGTCAAGATCACGATCATGTTCCGCGGTCGCGAGCAGTCGCGGCCCGAGCTCGGGTTCCGGCTGCTCAAGAAGCTGGCCGACGACGTCGTCGACTACGGCTTCGTCGAGTACTCGCCGAAGCAGGACGGCCGCAACATGATCATGGTGCTCGGCCCGGTTCGGAAGAAGGCCGACGCGATGGCGGAGGCCCAGGCCGAGAAGGACGCCGCCAAGCGCGAGGCACGCGGTGAGGCGCCCGAGGCGGTCGAGATCGAGGCCGAGCTCGCCCCCGAGGTCGAGGTGGAGATCGCGACCGAGGCCGAGGCTCTCGCCGTGGCCGAGGAGACCGTCGAGGCCTGACCGGCCGAGACCCACGACGTACGACGCACGACCTGCACGACCGAGGGTCATCAGACCCGGACTGACGACACGCACGACCGACGTACGAGGAGAACGGCGACATGCCGAAGCAGAAGACCCACAGCGGCGCCAAGAAGCGCTTCAAGGTGACCGGCTCGGGCAAGATCCTTCACGAGCGCGTCAACCGTCGCCACCTCCTCGAGGTGAAGTCGAGCCGCCGCACGCGTCGCCTCGCCGGCACGGCCGAGGTCGCCCCGGCCGACACCAAGAAGGTCAAGCGCCTCCTCGGTATGTGAGACCGACCCCTGTGTCCCCACCGGGCCCGTCGGTCCGTACCTCAGCTAGGAGAAGTGCCATGGCACGCGTCAAGCGCGCAGTGAACGCCCACAAGAAGCGTCGTGAGGTCCTCGAGCAGGCCAGCGGCTACCGCGGTCAGCGTTCGCGCCTCTACCGCAAGGCGAAGGAGCAGATCCTCCACTCGGAGGTCTACGCCTTCAACGACCGTCGCAAGCGCAAGGGCGACTTCCGTCGTCTCTGGATCCAGCGCATCAACGCGGCCGCCCGCGCCGACGGCATGACCTACAACCGCCTCATCCAGGGCCTCAAGCTCGCGGGCGTCGAGGTCGACCGCCGCATGCTCGCCGAGCTCGCCGTCAACGACGCGCCCGCGTTCTCCGCGCTGGTCGCGACCGCGAAGGCGGCCCTCCCGGCCGACGTCAACGCCCCGGTCTCCGCGGCCTGACGCACAGCACGTCCTGACCGTCCCGGTCGCGACGCCCCCATGAGCAGCATCGAGCTGACGTCCACCCGCGCTCCGCGGGTGAACGCGGCCCGGCGCCTCGTGAAGCGGGCGTTCCGCGACCGGGACGGTCGTTTTCTGGCCGAGGGTCCGCAGGCCTGCCGCGAGGCGGCGGCAGCCGGACCCGGTGTGCTGGTCGAGCTCTACGTCACCGCCGAGGCCGCCGAGCGGTACGCCGACATCCTCGGCGAGGCGCGCGCCGCCGGCGCCGAGATCGTGCGGGCGTCGGGCGAGGTGGTCGGCTCGTTGTCCGGCACCGTCACCCCGCAGGGCATGGTCGGCGTCTGCGCCTGGGCCGGCTCGACCCTCGACGACCTGCTGGCCACGCGCCCCACGCCTCGTCACGGTGCTCGCGCACGCGCGCGACCCGGGCAACGTCGGCACGGTCATCCGCAGCTCGGACGCCGCAGGCGTCGGGGGAGTGGTGCTCACCGACGCCAGCGTCGACCCGCTCAACCCCAAGAGCGTGCGCGCCTCGGCGGGCTCGCTGTTCCATCTCCCGGTGGTGACCGGCCCGCGCGTCGAGGACCTCGTGCCGGCGCTGCAGGCGGCCGGCCTGCGCGTGCTCGCGGCCGACGGCGCGGGCGAGCGCGACCTCGACGACCTGCTCGACGACGGCTCGTTGGTCGCGCCCACGGCCTGGGTCTTCGGCAACGAGGCCTGGGGCCTGCCGGAGGCCACGCGCGCCCTGTGCGACGACGTCGTACGAGTCCCGATCCACGGTCGGGCCGAGTCGCTCAACCTCGCCACCGCCGCCGCGATCTGCCTCTACGCCTCCGCCCGCGCCCAGCGCTGAGCGCGGACGCCCTGCGCCTACGAGCGCGTCGCTGGTGGATCCAGGTGTCGGTGCATCACGAGCAGGCCGACGTAGCCGTGCACAGGGTGGTCGAACGCCTCGGGGACCACGCCGATCGTCGTGAAGCCGAGCGAGTGCCACAGCGAGACCGCGGCGGTGTTGGTCTCCACCACCGCGTTGAACTGCATCGCGCGGTAGCCCTGCCCGGTAGCCCAGGCGAGGACGTGCTCCGCGAGCGCGCGGCCGATCCCGCCACCGGCGTACGCCGGGTCCACCATGAAGCTGGCGGTCGCGACGTGCGCGCCGCGGCCCGGCCGGTTGGGCCCGGCCTTGGCGCTGCCGGCCACCTGCCCGTCGACGACCGCCACGAAGGTCTGCGCCGGCGGCTGCTCCATCCACCACGGCCGCGCCTGCTCGGGCGTCATGCCGAGCGGGAAGGCGTAGGACTCTCCTGCCGCGACGATGTCGCGGAAGAACGGCCAGATCGCGTCCCAGTCCGCGTCGACGGCCTCCCGGATCTCCATGCCGGAACGCTAGCGCGACGTGCTCCACGGACGGTGAGTGCAGGCTTACCTAAGTAGCCGATGTGACGAAAGCCCTAGAGCGACATGGGGTTTGGACGCTCGACACGGTGCGCTCCGCGAGTCACACTGGGTGCACCCAGCGCACGTGCTCGTGCGTCGACGTCGTACCGGAAAGGTCGAGCCATGGCGCGTCACCTCACGCTCCCGATCCTCGAGGAGACGGGCTACGTCGTCCTCGACAGCTACCAGCAGCCGATCGACCCCGCCGAGTGGAAGAACCTCGAGTACGTCGACTGGAAGTCCAGCGGCGACACGCGGTTCGCGCCGCTGGCCAGCGCCTACGGCCAGATCGAGTGCAACGGCTTCTGGCACCAGGATCCGCCCAAGGCGGACAAGGACGGCGTGTGGATCGACATCGCAGACGGCGATCGCACCCACGCTCACCGAGCGCGTGACAGGCCATCGGCTCCAACGTCGGCCGCTGCCGCATCATCGAGCTGCAGCCGAACTCGTACGCCGACGCGCTCTACAACAGCCACCTCGACGACAACAACCGGCTCAACCCCGACGGCGAGGGCTGGGTGCTGCGCTGCTTCATGCAGCTCACCCACAACCCGGACTCGGTCATGATCCTGCGCGAGGACATCAACGACCCGTCGACCGAGACCCGCATCAGCCTGCCCGCCGGCGCGCAGCTCGTCGTCGACAGCGAGCGCATGTGGCACTCGGTCTGGCACCAGGGCGACGAGCCGCGCTACTGCCTCATCACCTCGGTCGAGTCCGGCCCCGAGCTGGAGAAGTGGATCTGGGAGAACTCGCCCAAGACCCGCGTCGAGAGCGCCTTCCTCGACCAGGGCCTGGCCGTCTCCGGCGAGGTCACCGCGCAGGAGCGCCGCGCCGCGCGCACGGCGTACTACGGCTACGACCCCACCTCGGTGATGTCCGAGGCCTGACCGATCCGGTTCCCGATCGCCCGCGACCCACCGGGTCGCGGGCGATCGCGCGTGAGTCGGGACACACCTCTACTTAGGGTTACCTAACTTCGGGGTCCGGTGCGGCATGATGGTGCTGCCCGGAGAACACCAGGACCACCGAAGAACCGTGAGGAACCGATGTCGTACGTCGAGAACGGCTACACCAAGCTCGAGGCCTTCCGCGAGAACGGCTACGTCGTGCTCGACATGTACGACCAGGCCGCCGACCCGCAGGAGTGGCTCGACATCGAGTTCGTCGACTGGAAGTCCTCCGGCGAGACCCGGTTCGCGCCGCTCGCCTCGGCGTACGGCGACCTCGAGTGCGACGGGTTCTGGAACCACACCCCGCCGAAGACCGACAAGGACGGCGTGTGGGTGCCGGCGAACGCCGACAAGGCGCCGAAGCTCGTCGAGCGCGCGAAGGAGCCGGGCGCCAACATCGGCCGCTGCCGCGTCATCGAGCTGCTCCCGACCCTGTACGGCGAGACGCTCTACAACTTCCACCGCGACGACAACAACCGCCTCAACCCCGAGGGCACCGGCTGGATCGTGCGCGGCTTCTTCAACCTCACCGACAACCCCGACTCGTGCATGGTGCTGCGCGAGGACAAGGACGACCCGTCGACCGAGACGCGCATCCCGCTGCCGGCCGGCGCCCAGCTCATCGTCGACACGCAGCGGCTCTACCACGCGGTCTGGCACCAGGGCGACGCTCCGCGCTACTGCCTCATCACCTCGTGGGAGTCGGGCCCCGAGCTCGAGGCCTACATCGAGAAGCACCACGGCGTGAGCAAGGTCGAGTCCTACCCGCTCACCGACGAGGAGCTCGCCGCCGGCGAGGCGCTCGCCGCCGAGAAGCGCGCGGCCCGCGCCGCGGCCCTGGCCGCCCGCGGCCAGGACCCGACCTTCGGCGACGGCACCCTCACCGTCCTCGAGCAGCAGATGGCCGGCGGCATGGAGATGGAGCAGCTCTCCGAGGCTGAGCCGCATCCCGGTTGACGGCGTACGACGGCAGCGGCCAGGCTCCGTGCATGGCCTGCGCCCCTGACCCGTGCACCACCGCTGCGGTGGGTCGTACGACGCTGGGCGCCTGCGGGCGATTTCCGCGGCGCTGACCGCGCTGCTCCCTTCCCGAGCCGACGACGGTCAGCGCGCCGCCGTTCCCTAGACTCGTCGCGCCCGCTCACCGGTGGGCAGCGTGCACCAGGAAGAGGGAGCATGTCCGCCCCCAACAAGTCGTTCGACCCGGTCGAGGTCGCCGTGCTGAAGCCGGAGGCCGTCGACGCGGCCGTCGCCGAGGCGCTGGCCGCCATCGCGGCGGCAGCCGACCTCGACGAGCTCAAGGCCGCCCGCCTCGCCCACGCGGGCGACCGCAGCCCGCTGGCGCTGGCCAACCGCGAGATCGGCGCGCTGCCGCCGCAGGCCAAGGCCGAGGCCGGCAAGCGGGTCGGGCTGGCCCGCACCCAGGTCCGCGAGGCGCTCGAGCGCCGCCAGGTCGAGCTCGAGGACGAGCGCGACGCCCGCGTGCTGGTCGAGGAGGCCGTCGACGTCACGCTGCCCTACGGCCGGCGTCCCGCAGGCGCGCGCCACCCGCTCACCACCCTGCAGGAGCGCGTCGAGGACGTCTTCGTCGCGATGGGCTGGGAGGTGGCCGAAGGCCCCGAGGTCGAGGCCGAGTGGCTCAACTTCGACGCCCTCAACCTCGGGCCGGACCACCCGGCTCGCACGATGCAGGACACGTTCTTCGTCGGCAGCGAGGACTCCGGCGTCGTGCTGCGCACGCACACCTCGCCGGTGCAGGTGCGGTCGATGCTCGACCGCGAGCTGCCGATCTACGTCGTCTGCCCGGGCAAGGTGTTCCGCACCGACGAGCTCGACTCGACGCACACGCCGGTCTTCCACCAGGTCGAGGGGCTCGTCGTCGACGAGGGCATCACCGTGGCCGACCTCAAGGGCACGCTCGACCACTTCGCGACCGCGATGTTCGGGCCGGAGACGCGCGACGCGCTGGCGTCCGTCGTACTTCCCCTTCACCGAGCCGTCGCTCGAGTTCGACATCTGGTTCACCGGCGCCAAGGGCGGTCCGCGGTGGATCGAGTGGGGCGGCTGCGGCATGGTCAACCCGCGCGTGCTCGCCGCCGCCGGCATCGACCCGGAGCGCTACTCCGGCTTCGCGTTCGGCATGGGCATCGAGCGCACCCTCATGTTCCGCCACGACGTCACCGACATGCGCGACATGGTCGAGGGCGACGTGCGCTTCACCCGTCAGTTCGGCCAGGAGGTCTGATGCGCATCCCGCTGTCATGGCTGCGGGAGTACGTCGACCTGCCGCCGTCCGAGGACGCGGCCGCGATCGGCGAACGACTCGTCAGCATCGGGCTCGAGCTCGAGGACATCGAGGTGGTCGGCGGCGACAACACCGGGCCGCTCGTCGTCGCTCGGGTCCTGCAGATCGACCGAGCTCACCGAGTTCAAGAAGCCCATCCGCTTCTGCCGCGTCGAGGTCGGCGCTGCGCACGGCCACCCCGACACCCCGGGCGAGCGCGGCATCGTGTGCGGCGCCCGCAACTTCGTCGAGGGCGACCTCGTGGTGGTCGCGCTGCCCGGTGCGGTGCTGCACGGGCGGGTTCGCCATCGCGAGCCGCGAGACCTACGGGCACGTCTCCGACGGCATGATCTGCTCCGAGCGCGAGCTGGGCCTCGGCGACGACCACGACGGCATCATGGTGCTGCCCGAGGGCACGGCCGAGGTCGGCGCCGACGCCGGCCCCGTCGTCGGCCTCGGCGACGTCGTCCTCGACGTCTCGGTGACGCCCGACATGGGCTTCTGCCTGTCGATGCGCGGCGTCGCGCGCGAGCTCGCGCACCTCTACGGCACGCAGCTGCGCGACCCCGGCACCGAGCTCGTCGACCTGCCCGCGCCCGTGGCCGGCGACGCCGCACCCGTGCGCCGTCGACGACCTCGAGGGCTGCGACCTGTTCACGCTGCGCACGATCGTCGGGTTCGACCCGACCGCGCCCTCGCCGTACTGGATGCGCCGTCGGCTCGTCATGAGCGGCATGCGACCGGTGTCGCTCGCCGTCGACGTCACCAACTACGTGATGCTCGAGACCGGTCAGGCGCTGCACGCGTTCGACCGCACCAAGCTGCGCGGCCCGATCGTCGTGCGCCGTGCCGTGCCGGGGGAGACGCTCGAGACGCTCGACCACGTCACGCGCACGCTCGACACGGACGACCTGCTCATCACCGACGACCGCGGCCCGATCGGCCTCGCCGGCACGATGGGCGGGCTCGAGACCGAGGTCGACGACGACACCCGCGAGATCGCGCTCGAGGCCGCGCACTTCTCTCCGCGCGCCGTCGCCCGCATGTCGCGTCGGCACAAGCTGTCCAGCGAGGCCTCGCGCCGGTTCGAGCGCGGTGTCGACCACGTGCTCGCGCCGTACGCCTCGGCCCGCGCCGCGGCGCTGCTCCTCGAGCACGGCGGCGGCCAGCTACGTCGGCATGACCGGCGGTCGAGGCCGCCGCACGAGCCCGTGCTCATCGAGCTCGCCGCCGACCTCCCGCAGCGCGTCGCCGGCATCCCGGTGCCGCGCGAGGTCGGTCGTCGACCGGCTGCGTGCCGTCGGCGCGGACGGTCGCCGACCCGGCGGCCGACGTGCTCGTGGTGACCGCCGCCGACCTGGCGCCCCGACCTCACCGACCCGGCCGACCTCGTCGAGGAGGTGCTGCGCCTCGGCGGCTACGACGCGATCCCGCGCGACCCTGCCGCAGGCGCGCGCCGGCTTCGGCCTCACCGAGGCTCAGCGGGCCCGTCGCCGCGTCGGGCGCGCGCTCGCCGGCGCCGGGTACGTCGAGGCGCTGTCCTACCCGTTCGTCGGCGAGGCCGAGCTCGACGCGCTGGGCCTGCCCGCCGACGACGCCCGTCGGCGCCTGCTGCTGCTGGCCAACCCGCTCTCCGACGAGCAGCCCGGCATGCGCAGCACGCTGCTGCCCGGCCTGCTCGCGACGCTGCGCCGCAACGTCGGGCGCGGCACCACCGACGTGGCGCGTCTTCGAGGCGGGCGCGGTCGTGCTGCTGCGCGACGGCGCAGCAGCCGCGAGGGGTCACCGACCCGCCTCGCCCCGCGGTCGACGGCGCGCCCGAGCGCTGCCGAGCTCGACGGGTCTCGAGGCCCTGCTGCCCGACCAGCCGACGCACGTCGCGGTCGCGCTGTCCGGCCTGCGCTCGCCGTCCGGCTGGTGGGGCGCGGGCGAGACCGCCACGTGGGCCGACGCCATCGAGGCCGCCCGCGTGGTGGCCGACGCCGTCGGCGCCGAGATCGTCGTACGCCGGGGGAGCGCCCCCGCGCCGTGGCACCCCGGCCGCTGCGCCGAGATCGTTGCGGTGGCCGACGGCGCCGAGCGCGTGCTCGGCCACGCCGGCGAGCTGCGCGCCGCGCGTCTGCGAGAGCCTCGGCGTCCCGCCGCGCACGTCGGTCGATGGAGCTCGAACCTCGTCGGCGCTCATCGATGCCGCCGTCCGGGCCGGTCGCGGGCGCACGCCGCTCTCGACGTACCCCGTGGCCAAGGAGGACGTCGCCCTCGTGGTCGACGCGGACGGTGCCCGCCGAGTCCGTGCGCGCGGCCCTCGAGTCCGGCGCCGGCGAGCTGCTCGAGTCGGTGCGGCTCTTCGACGTCTACACCGGCGACCAGGTGGAGGGCGGCCGCAAGTCGCTCGCCTTCGCGCTGCGGTTCCGGGCCCCCGACCGCACGCTGACGGTCGAGGAGGTCACCGCGGCCCGCGAGGCCGCCGTGGCCGCCGCGGTCGCCGGGGTGGGCGCGGTGCAGCGCGCGTGAAGGCGCTCGTCACCGGTGTCACGCGCGGCATCGGGCACGCGCTCGTCACGCACCTCGCCGGGGCCGGCTGGTCGGTCGCCGCGGTCGGGCGCAACGAGGCGGCGCTGCTCGAGCGCGCCGCCGAGTGGGGCGGCACCGTGCATCCGTACGTCGCCGACGTCAACGACGCCGGCGCGATGGTCCGCGTCGCGCGCGCGGCGGGGCCGTTCGACCTCGTGGTGGCCAACGCCGGCGCGCTGACGGGCACCGGCCCGGTCTGGGAGTCCGACCCCGACGAGTGGTGGGGCGGGGTCGAGGTCAACGTCCGCGGGGTCTACAACACGTCGCGCGCCGTCCTGCCCGACATGCTCGAGCGTGGTGCCGGCCGGCTGGTGCTCGTCACCTCCGGCCTCGGCAACTCGCCGGGGTCGTACATCTCGGGCTACGCCGCCAGCAAGGCGGCCGTCACCACGTTCGGCGCCTCGCTGCAGCAGGAGCTCGCCGGCACGGGTGTGGGCTGCTTCCTCGTGAGCCCCGGCATGGTGCGCACCGACATGACGGCCTTCCCCGAGACCCTCACCCGGCACAAGCCGTTCCTCGCCGACATCCCCGACGAGCACTTCACGCCCGTCGAGCGGCTGCTCGGTCTCGTCGACGAGATCGCCGCGGGCCGGGTCGACCCGCTCGCCGGTCGCTTCCTGCACGCGACCGACGACCTCGACGCCCTGGTCGAGAGCATCGCCGCTGACGACCCGAGAGCGCGCACGCTGCGCCTCGCGCCCGCTCACGCGGAGGACCCGCAGGCGCGCTGAGCGGGACCCCGAGGACCGCAGTATCGGAATATGTGTATATTCCTCCCGTGACCTCACTCGTGGCGGCCGTCGTCGGCGCCTCCGGCTATGCCGGAGGCGAGCTCGTGCGCCTGCTGCTCGGCCACCCCGACCTCGCGGTCGGCCCGCTGGCGGCGGGCAGCAGCGCCGGCGCGCGGGTCACCTCGCTGCACCCGCACCTCACCGCCCTGGGCGACCGCGCGTTCATCGCGACCGACGCCGACGCCCTCGCCGAGGCCGACGTCGTCTTCCTCGCGCTGCCGCACGGCGAGTCCGGTGCGATCGCGGCCGACCTGCAGGACGGCACGGTCGTGGTCGACCTGGGCGCCGACCACCGGCTCGACGGCGCCAGAGGCCTGGCAGCGCTACTACGGCGGCACGCACGCGGGCACCTGGACCTACGGCATGCCCGAGCTCGACGGCCAGCGGGCGCTGATCCGCACGAGCCGTCGCATCGCCAACCCCGGCTGCTATCCCACCGGCGTGATCCTCGGCCTGGCACCGCTGCTCGCCGCAGGCCTCGTCGAGCCGGACGACGTCGTGGTCGTGGCCGCCAGCGGCACCACCGGCGCGGGGCGCAAGCCCAGCGACGCGCTGCTCGCGAGCACGGTCATGGGGCAGCTCTCGGCGTACAAGGTGGGCGGCACGCACCAGCACACCCCCGAGATGGAGCAGGCGCTCACCCAGCGCCGCGGGGGAGCAGGTCACGCTGTCGTTCACGCCGGTGCTCGCGCCGATGCCGCGCGGGATCCTCGCCACCACCACGGCCCGGCTCGCCGAGGGCGTCACGACCGAGGTGCTGCACGAGGCGCTGCACGCGGCGTACGCCGACGAGCGGTTCGTCACGGTGCTGCCGCCCGGGCGCGTGGCCGCAGACCGGCGCGACGCTCGGCGCCAACGCCGTGCACCTGCAGGTCGCGGCCGACCAGCACTCGGGGCGCGCGGTCGTCGTGTCGGCCATCGACAACCTCGGCAAGGGCGCCGCCGGCCAGGCGCTGCAGAACGCCAACCTCGCGCTCGGCCTCGACGAGGGCGCGGGACTCACCGAGATCGGGGTCGCGCCATGAGCGTCACCGCAGCCGCGGGCTTCCGTGCCGCCGGCGTCGTCGCCGGGCTGAAGTCCAGCGGCAACCCGGACGTCGCCCTCGTGCGTCAACGACGGTCCGCACTTCGCGGCCGCCGGGGTGTTCACCCGCAACCGGGTGAAGGCCGCGCCCGTGCTGTGGTCGCAGCAGGTGCTGCGCGCCGGCGTCGTCGCGTGCGGTCGCGCTCAACTCCGGCGGCGCCAACGCGTGCACCGGGCCCGGAGGGCTTCCTCGACACCCACCGCACCGCCGAGCACGTCGGCGAGCTCGCCGGGATCGGCGCCGGCGACGTCGCCGTGTGCTCCACCGGCCTCATCGGCGAGCGGCTGCCCACCGACAAGCTGCTTCGCCGGCCTCGACCCAGGCGTACGCCGACGCCGCAGGCCGACGGCGGAGCCGCAGCGGCCCAGGCGATCATGACGACCGACTCGGTGCCGAAGCTCGCCACCGTCGACGGGCGACGGCTTCACCGTCGGCGGCATGGCCAAGGGCGCCGGCATGCTCGCGCCGTCGCTGGCCACGATGCTCGTCGTCGTCACCACCGACGCCGTCGCCGACGCGGCCACGCTCGACGCGGTGCTGCGCAGCGCGACGCGCGTGACCTTCGACCGCGTCGACAGCGACGGCTGCACGTCGACCAACGACACGGTGCTGCTGCTCGCGAGCGGCGCCTCGGGCACGGCTCCGGCGTACGACGACCTGCTCGCGGCCGTCACCGCGGTGTGCGCGCGACCTCGCGCGCCAGCTCGTCGCCGACGCCGAGGGCGCGAGCAAGGACATCCGCATCGACGTGCAGCACGCGGCATCCGAGGACGACGCCGTCGACGGCCGCGCGCTCGGTGTCGCGCAGCCAACCTGGTCAAGTGCGCCATCCACGGCGAGGACCCCAACTGGGGCCGCATCCTCGCCGAGCTCGGCATGACCGACGGCGCCGTTCGAGCCCGACGAGGTCGACGTCGCCATCAACGGCGTCTGGGTGTGCCGCGACGGAGCCACGGGCGACGACCGCGCGCTGGTCGACATGAGCGGCCGCGAGGTGGTCATCACGATCGACCTGCGCGCCGGCGACGCCGACGGCGACGGTCTGGACCAACGACCTCACCGCGGCGTACGTCCACGAGAACTCGGCGTACTCGACATGAGCGTCCAGGGGACCCGCAGACCGGCCACGCGGACCGCGAGGCCGCGCTCGGCGAAGGCCGCCGTGCTCGCCGAGGCGCTGCCGTGGCTCGAGCGCTTCCACGGCGCGACCGTCGTGCTCAAGTACGGCGGCAACGCCATGGTCGACGACGCGCTCGGCGAGGCGTTCGCCGCCGACGTCGATGTTCCTGCGCATGGCCGGCCTGCGCCCGGTCGTCGTGCACGGCGGCGGCCCGCAGATCACCGCGATGCTCGACAAGCTCGGCATCGCCGGGCGAGTTCCGCGGCGGCTACCGCGTCACGAGCCCCGAGGCGATGGACGTCGTGCGCATGGTGCTCACCGGCCAGGTGCAGCGCGAGGTCGTCGGCCTGATCAACGCGCACGGCCCGTACGCCGTCGGCCTCTCCGGCGAGGACGCGCACCTGTTCACCGCCGAGCGGCGCGACGTGCTCGTCGACGGCGAGCCGGTCGACATCGGCCTGGTCGGCGACGTCGTCGACGTGCGGCCCGACTTCGTCACGCAGCTGCTCGACGACGGGCTCGTGCCCGGTCGTGTCGTCGGTGGCGCGCGGCGAGGACGGCAACGTCTACAACGTCAACGCCGACACCGCCGCGGCCGCGCTCGCCGATCGCGCTCGGCGCCGACAAGCTCGTCGTGCTCACCGACGTCGAGGGCCTCTACGCCGACTGGCCGGCCAGCGACGAGGTCATCCGACGCGATCGCGGTCTCGCGACCTCGACGCGATGCTGCCCGTCGCTCGCGAGCGGCATGGTCCCGAAGATGGAGGCGTGCCTGCGCGCCGTGCGCGGGGGAGTGCCGCGCGCGCACGTCATCGACGGCCGGCTGCCGCACGGCGTGCTGCTCGAGGTCGTCACCTCGGCCGGCGTCGGCACGATGGTGTGCCGGACGACGCACCGCTGTTCGCCGACGAGCAGGCGGCGACATGAGCGCGCACCCGGCCACCGACGCCTACCGCGACCGCTGGGACGCGGTCATGATGCGCAACTACGGCGACGCCGCCGATCGCGCTCGTCGCGCGGCGAGGGCTCCGGCGTCTGGGACGCCGACGGCACGGCGCTACCTCGACCTGCTCGGCGGGATCGCGGTGTCGTCGCTGGGCCACGCGCACCCGGCGTCGTCGAGGCCGTCTCGCGCCAGGTCGCCACGCTCGCGCACACGAGCAACCTCGCCGTCCACGAGCCCGGTCTCGCGCTGGCCGAGCGCCTGGCTGCCCTGCTGCCCGCGCCGACGCGCGGTCTTCCTGTGCCAGGACGGCGCCACCGCCAACGAGGCGGCGCTCAAGATCGTGCGCAAGCACGCCAACGCGCACGGCCGCACCGGCGGTGTCGTGTCGACCGACGGCGGCTTCCACGGCCGCACGCTGGGCGCGCTGTCCGTCACCGGCAACCCGCCCAAGCGCGAGCCGTTCGAGCCGCTGCCCGGCCCGGTCGACCTTCGTGCCGTACGGCGACGTCGAGGCGCTCGCGCGCCGTCGTCGACGCCACGCACCGCCGCGGTGATCCTCGAGCCGGTGCAGGGCGAGGCCGGCGTCGTCGTCCCGCCCGCCGGCTACCTCGCGGCCGCGCGCGCGCTGTGCGACGAGCACGGCGCGCTGCTCGTCGTCGACGAGGTGCAGTCCGGCATCGGGCGCACCGGCAGCTGGCTGATGAGCACCGCGCAGGGCGTGCGTGCCCGACGTCGTCACGCTCGCCAAGGGCCTCGGCGGCGGGCTGCCGATCGGTGCGGTGCTCGCGACCGGCGAGGCGGCCGACGTGCTCGTGCCGGGCGACCACGGCAGCACCTTCGGCGGCAACCCGGTCTCGTGCGCCGCTGCGCTCGCCGTGATCTCGACGATCGAGTCCGACGGCCTGCTCGACGCACGTCGACGGCGGTCGGCGCAGCGGCTGGGCCGACGCGCTTCGACGCGCTCGACCACCCGCTGCTCGCCGGCGCACCGCGGCGTCGGTCTGTGGCGCGCGCTCGAGCTCGCCGAGCCGGTGGCTCCGGCGTTCGAGACGGCCGCGCGCGACGCCGGCTTCCTCGTCAACGCCGTGCGCCCCACGTCGATCCGGCTCGCGCCGCCGCTGGTGCTCACCGCGGCCGAGGCCGACTCGTTCGTCGACGCGCTGCCGCGCTCCTCGACTGCCGGGCGGTGCGTCGTGACCACGCCCAACACCAAGGCGGCGCGCCACGCGCGCATCGTCGAGCTGCTCGAGCACCACGCCGTGCCCAACCAGGCCCGGCTGGCCGAGCTGCTGGCGCAGGACGGCCTCGCCGTCACGCAGGCGACCCTCTCGCGCGACCTCGACGAGCTCGGCGCCGTGAAGGTGCGCCGGCGCCGACGGCACCGCCGTCTACGCCGTCCCCGGCGAGGGCGGCGACCCCTCGCCCATCGCGGGCGTCGCCTACGACGCCGCGGTCACCAAGCTCGCGCGCGTGTCCGGCGAGGTGCTCGTCTCGGCGCGACAGCTCGGCCAACCTCGTCGTGCTGCGCACCCCTCCGGGCGCCGCGCAGTACCTCGCCTCGGCGATCGACCACACCGTGCTCACCGTCGGTGATCGGCACGGTGGCCGGCGACGACACCGTGCTGCTCGTCACGCGGGACCCGAACGGCGGCGCCGACGTCGCCGCTGCGATGCTGAGCCTCGCGGAGAACGGCCGATGAGCGCGGCCCGAGACCCCCACGCCGCACCTGGTGCGGCACGCAACGATGGAAAGAAGGACGACCGTGACTGAGCGCGTGGTGCTCGCCTACTCCGGCGGACTCGACACGTCCGTGGCCATCGGCTGGATCGCCGAGGAGACCGGGGCCGAGGTGATCGCGGTCGCGATCGACGTCGGCCAGGAGGGCGAGGACCTCGAGGTCATCCGCAAGCGCGCCATCGCGTGCGGCGCGGTCGAGGCGTACGTCGCCGACGCCCGCGACGAGTTCGCCGACGAGTACTGCCTCCCGGCGCTCAAGGCCGACGCGCTCTACATGGACCGCTACCCGCTGGTCTCCGCGCTCTCGCGCCCGGTCATCGTCAAGCACCTCGTGACGGCCGCCCGCAAGCACGGCGCGAGCATCGTGGCCCACGGCTGCACCGGCAAGGGCAACGACCAGGTGCGCTTCGAGGTCGGCATCAGCAACCTCGCGCCCGACCTCACGCTGCATCGCGCCGGTCCGCGACTACGCGCATGACCCGCGACAAGGCGATCGAGTTCGCCGAGCGCAACTACGCTGCCGATCGACGTGACCAAGAAGTCGCCGTACTCGATCGACCAGAACGTGTGGGGCCGCGCCGTCGAGACCGGCTTCCTCGAGGACATCTGGAACGGCCCGATCGAGGACGTCTACTCCTACACGCAGAACCCGGCCGACGCCGCGCGAGGCCGACGAGGTCGTCATCACGTTCAAGGAGGGCGCGCCGGTCGCGATCGACGGCCGCCCGGTGACGATGCTGCAGGCGATCGAGGAGCTCAACCGCCGCGCCGGTGCGCAGGGCGTCGGCCGGCTCGACATGGTCGAGGACCGTCTCGTCGGCATCAAGAGCCGCGAGGTCTACGAGGCGCCCGGCGCCATCGCGCTGCTCACCGCCCGCGCCGAGCTCGCCAACGTCACGGTCGAGCGCGACCTGGCCCGCTTCAGCGCGCGGCGTCGTCGCAGCGCTGGAGCGAGCTGGTCTACGACGGCCTGTGGTTCTCGCCGCTCAAGCGCGCCCTCGACGGCTTCCTCGCAGCGACGCGAACGCCACGTCACCGGCGACATCCGCATGACGCTGCACGCGCGGCCGCGCCGTGGTCACCGGCCGTCGCAGCGACGAGTCGCTCTACGACTTCAACCTCGCGACCTACGACACGGGCGACACCTTCGACCAGTCGCTGGCCAAGGGCTTCGTCGACCTCTGGGGCCTGCCCAGCAAGATCGCGGCCGTGCGCGACGACCGGCTGGGTCGCGACCTTGGCTGACGCGGGATCGCCTGGGGCGACAGCGGCTCTGGGGCGGCCGGTTCGAGGGCGGGCCGTCCGACGCGATGGCCGCGCTGTCGCTGTCCGTGCACTTCGACTGGCGGCTGGCGCCGTACGACCTCGCGCAGAGCCGGGCGCACGCGCGCGTGCTGCACCGCGCCGGGCTGCTCGACCGACGACGAGCTCGCCGCGATGCTCGGCGCGCTCGACGGGCTCGAGGCCGACGTCGCCGTCGGGCGCCTTCGTGCCGCAGCCGGCCGACGAGGACGTGCACACGGCGCTCGAGCGCGGCCTGATCGAGCGGCTCGGGCGCGCTCGGCGGCAAGCTGCGCGCCGGACGGTCGCGCAACGACCAGGTGGCCACCGACTTCCGGCTGTTCCTGCGCGACCACGCCCGCGGTCGTGGCCGCCGCCGTGCGTCGAGCTGCAGCGACGCGCTGCTCGAGCAGGCGCGAGCGCCACGTCGACACCGCGGCGCCCGGCTTCACCCACCTGCAGCACGCGCAGCCGGTGTCGTTCGGCCACGAGCTGCGCCAAGCACGTCCACGCGTTCGCGCGCGACGTCGAGCGGCTGCGCGACTGGGACCGGCGTACGGCGCTCTCGCCGCATGGGCGCCGGCGCGCTCGCCGGGCTCGTCGCTGCCGCTCGACCCGCAGGCGGTCGCCGCCGAGCTCGGCTTCCGCGGCGCGATCGCCAACTCGATCGACGCCGTGAGCGACCGCGACTTCGTGGCGGAGTTCTGCTTCGTGACCGCGATGATCGGCGTGCACCTGTCCCGCCTCGGCGAGGAGATCTGCCTGTGGACCTCGCGCGGAGTTCGGCTGGGCGACGCTCGACGACGCCTGGTCGACCGGCATCGTCGATCATGCCGCAGAAGAAGAACCCCGACGTCGCCGAGCTCGCGCGCGGCAAGTCCGGCCGGCTCATCGGCGACCTCACCGGCCTGCTCACGACGCTCAAGGGCCTGCCGTTCGCCTACAACCGCGACCTGCAGGAGGACAAGGAGCCGGTCGTTCGACGCGATCGACACGCTGCTCCTCGTGCTGCCGGCGATGACCGGGCTGCGTCGCCACGCTGCGCTTCGACGTCGAGCGCATGGCCGACTCCGCGCCGCAGGGCTTCGCGCTGGCCACCGACATCGCCGAGTGGCTGGTGCGCCAGGGCATCCCGTTCCGCGAGGCGCACGAGGTGGCCGGCGGCTGCGTGCGTCGGGCCGAGGCCCGCGGCGTCGAGCTGTGGGACCTCTCCGACGACGAGCTGCGCTCGATCAGCGACCACCTGACCCCTGCCGTGCGCGGCGTGCTCAGCGTCCGCGGTGCGCTCGAGGCGCGCTCGGCGTTCGGCGGCACCGCGCCGGCACGGGTGCGCGAGCAGCTGGCCGACGTGACCGCCGTCGTCGACGCCGACGCCGCCTGGGCCGGGTCGCGACCCGGAGCCTGAGCCGAGGTCCGGTGGCGCGGGGTCGGGTGCTGCCGCGGTCGTTCTACGACCGCCCGTCGCCCGAGGTGGCGCGCGACCTGCTCGGCGCGGTCGTCGAGAGCGAGACGCCCGAGGGCGTCGTCGGCGTACGCCTGGTCGAGGTCGAGGCGTACGCCGGCGAGGACGACCCCGCGTCGCACGCCTGGCGCGGCCGCACCCCGCGCACCGCGGTGATGTACGGCCCGCCCGGCGTCGCGTACGTGTACTTCACCTACGGCATGCACTGGTGCGCTCAACGTCGGTGTGCCTGGGCCGAGGGCCTCGCCTCCGCGGTCCTCCTGCGCGCCGGGGAGGTGGTCGAGGGCGTCGCGCTGGCCCGCGAGCGGCGGGGCTCGCGTGCCCGACCGGCGGCTGGCCTCCGGCCCGGCCAACCTCGCTCGCGCGCTCGGCCTGGACGGCGCGCTGGGACGGCGACCCGCTCACGCGCAGCCGGCGGGCGGCTGCGGGTCCGCGCCGGTGCGCGCCGTGCCCGACGAGGCGGTCGTGCGCGGGCCGCGCGTCGGCATCAGCCGGGCGGTCGACGACGCCGTGGCGCTTCCGCGTCGCCGGCGAACCCGCACGTCAGCGGCCCGCGGCGTGCGGGAGCGATGACGCCGTGACCACGCAGGCGACCAGCGCCGCCCGCGCCCGCCCCGTTCGACGTGAGCGGGCTCGACCCGGCCGCGCGCGCCCGCGTCGGCATCGCTCGACGACCTCGAGTGGCGCGGGCTCGTCGCCGACTCGACCGACGCTCGACGCGCTGCGCGCCGAGGCGGCCGAGGGCCCGGTCACGCTCTACTGCGGCTTCGACCCCACCGCGCCCAGCCTGCACATGGGCAACCTGCTGCAGATCCTGACCGTGCGCCGGTTCCAGCTCGCCGGGCACCGGCCGCTCGCGCTGGTCGGCGGCGCCACCGGCCTGATCGGCGATCCCAAGGAGTCCGGGCGAGCGCACGCTGAACCCGACCGACGTGGTCGACGGCGTGGGTGGCCCGGATCCGCGCCCAGCTCGAGCGCTTCTTCGACTTCGACGCGCCCGACAACGCGGCGCGGATGGTCAACAACTACGACTGGACCGCGGCGCTGTCGACGCTCGAGTTCCTGCGCGACGTCGGCAAGCACTTCAGCGTCAACCGCATGCTCGACCGGGAGGCGGTGGCGGCGCGCCTGGCCGGCAACGGGCATCTCCTACACCGAGTTCAGCTACCAGCTGCTGCAGTCCTACGACTACCTCCAGCTGCACCAGCAGCTACGGCTGCACGCTGCAGACCGGCGGCTCCGACCAGTGGGGCAACATCGTCGCCGGCGTCGACCTGGTCCGCCGGGTCGACGGGCCACCACGTCCACGCGCTGACGACGCCGCTGGTGACCAAGGCCGACGGCACCAAGTTCGGCAAGACCGAGTCCGGCACCGTGTGGCTCGACCCGGAGCTGACCTCGCCGTACGCCTTCTTCCAGTTCTGGCTCAACAGCGAGGACGCGATCGACGCGCACGCTGCTGCGGATGTTCTCCTTCCGCTCGCACGAGGAGATCGAGGCGCTCGAGGAGTCGCTGCGCGAGCGCCCGCAGGCGCGCGAGGCGCAGCGGGCCCTGGCCGAG
>CAWGZO010000002.1:1147500-2146989 GCA_963827145.1 uncultured Actinomycetota bacterium
TTCCTTGTCGGGTAAGTTCCGACCTGCACGAATGGCGTAACGACTTCAGCGCTGTCTCAACCGTGGACTCGGCGAAATTGCACTACGAGTAAAGATGCTCGTTACGCGCGGCAGGACGGAAAGACCCCGGGACCTTTACTATAGCTTGGTATTGGCGGTCGGTTCGATTTGTGTAGGATAGGTGGGAGACTGTGAAGCAGGGACGCCAGTTTCTGTGGAGTCAATCTTGAAATACCACTCTGGTCGTACTGGCTGTCTAACCTAGGTCCGTGATCCGGATCAGGGACAGTGCCTGGTGGGTAGTTTAACTGGGGCGGTTGCCTCCTAAAGAGTAACGGAGGCGCTCAAAGGTTCCCTCAGCCTGGTTGGCAATCAGGTGTCGAGTGCAAGTGCACAAGGGAGCTTGACTGTGAGACCGACGGGTCGAGCAGGGACGAAAGTCGGAACTAGTGATCCGGCGTCGGCATGTGGAAGCGACGTCGCTCAACGGATAAAAGGTACCCCGGGGATAACAGGCTGATCTTCCCCAAGAGTCCATATCGACGGGATGGTTTGGCACCTCGATGTCGGCTCGTCGCATCCTGGGGCTGGAGTAGGTCCCAAGGGTTGGGCTGTTCGCCCATTAAAGCGGCACGCGAGCTGGGTTTAGAACGTCGTGAGACAGTTCGGTCCCTATCCGCCGCGCGCGTAAGAGTCTTGAGAAGGGCTGTCCCTAGTACGAGAGGACCGGGACGGACGAACCTCTGGTGTGCCAGTTGTCCTGCCAAGGGCACGGCTGGTTGGCTACGTTCGGAAGGGATAACCGCTGAAAGCATCTAAGCGGGAAGCCGGCTTCAAGATGAGGACTCTCACCGGGTTAACCGGGTAAGGCCCCCAGCTAGACCACTGGGTTGATAGGCCGGAGGTGGAAGCGCAGCAATGCGTGCAGCTGACCGGTACTAATAGGCCGAGGGCTTGACCACACTTAACAAACTAGATAAATGCGTCCACTGTGCGGTTCCCGAGATACGGTCGGGAAACGATCAACATCTCCATAGAGTTTCGGCGGCCATGTCGAAGGGGAAACGCCCGGTCCCATTCCGAACCCGGAAGCTAAGCCCTTCAGAGCCGATGGTACTGCGCGGGGGACTGCGTGGGAGAGTAGGACGCCGCCGGACATTCTTTCGAGACGAGGTCGCCCCTTAGGGGGCGGCCTCGTTCTCGTTGTACCAGGAGTTTCTGGTCACCTCGGGGATGCGGTCCAGGGACGATTCGCACAAGCGCGACCCGGGTACACCGCGGTCGTGAACCGAGGAGCAGACATGGCACAGGGACCCCGTCGAGGCAGCACGCCCGACCCGAGCAAGCGCAGTTCGTCGAGCTCGAGCGGCGGCTACGGTCGCCCCTCCGGCGGCAAGCCGGCCGGACGATCGGGCGGGAAGCCCGGCGGCAAGCCGAGCAGCGGCCGTCCCTCGAGCGGGTCCCGCAGCTACGGCGACCGCCCGCAGGGCGACCGGCCCCAGCGCAGCTACGGCGATCGTCCCCAGGGCGATCGTCCGCAGCGTTCCTACGACGACCGCGGTGGCTGGCGACCGCCCGCAGCGTCGGCGACCGCGCCGCCAGCGTTCGTACGGCGACCGCCCTCAGGGCGACCGTCCGCAGCGTTCCTATGACGACCGTGGCCCGCGCCGCGACGACCGCGGCGGCTACGGTGACCGTCCCCAGCGTTCCTACGGCGACCGCCCGCAGGGTGACCGTCCCCAGCGTTCCTACGGCGACCGTCCGCGCCCGCGCCGCGACGACCGCGGCGGCTACGGCGACCGTCCCCAGCGTTCCTACGGCGACCGCCCTCAGGGCGACCGCCCGCAGCGTTCCTATGACGACCGTCCCCAGCGCAGCTACGGCGACCGTCCGCAGGGTGACCGTCCCCAGCGTTCCTACGGCGACCGCCCGCAGGGTGACCGTCCGCAGCGTTCGTACGGCGACCGCCCGCAGGGCGACCGTCCGCAGCGTTCGACGGTGACCGTCCGCAGGGTGACCGTCCCCAGCGTTCCTACGGCGACCGTCCCGCAGGGCGACCGTCCGCAGCGTTCCTACGGCGACCGTCCCCAGGGTGACCGTCCGCCAGCGTTCGTACGGCGACCGCCCGCAGGGCGACCGTCCGCAGCGTTCCTACGGCGACCGTCCGCAGGGTGACCGTCCCCAGCGTTCGTACGGCGACCGTCCCGCAGGGTGACCGTCCGCAGCGTTCCTACGGCGACCGTCCCGCAGGGTGATCGTCCGCAGCGTTCCTACGGCGACCGTCCCCAGGGTGACCGTCCCGCAGCGTTCCTACGGCGACCGCCCGCAGGGCGACCGTCCGCAGCGTTCCTACGGCGACCGCCCGCAGGGCGACCGTCCCCAGCGTTCCTACGGCGACCGCCCGCAGGGCGACCGTCCGCAGCGTTCCTACGGCGACCGCCCGCAGGGCGACCGTCCGCAGCGTTCCTACGGCGACCGCCCGCAGGGCGACCGTCCGCAGCGTTCCTACGGCGACCGTCCGCAGGGCGACCGTCCGCAGCGTTCGTACGGCGACCGTCCGCAGGGCGACCGTCCGCAGCGTTCCTACGGCGACCGTCCCCAGGGCGACCGTCCGCAGCGTTCGTACGGCGACCGTCCCCAGGGTGGCGGCCGTGGCGGCTACGACCGCGGCCCGCGTCGCGACGACCGCCGCGACCAGCGACCCGCGCGTCCCGTCGGCCCGCCGATCCCGGACGACGTGACCGGCCAGGAGCTCGACAAGGACATCCGTGGCGACCTGCGCACGATGGCGGTGGAGTCCGCGGAGATCGTCTCGCGCCACCTCGTCATGGCGCAGCGTCTGCTCGACGACCGTCCCGACCTCGCGTGGGAGCACGCCAAGGCTGCGGTCGCCCGCGGCGGCCGGCTGGCCGTCGTGCGCGAGGCTGCCGGTGTGGCGGCGTACACCGCCGGCGAGTACGCCGACGCGCTCGCGCAGTTCCGCGCCGCGCGCCGGATCTCCGGCTCGGACAGCTACTGGCCGATCATGGCCGACTGCGAGCGCGGTCTCGGCCGCCCGGAGCGCGCCATCACCATGGCGGGCGCGCCCGAGGTCGACCGCCTCGACAAGGCCGGCCGGGTCGAGATGCGCATCGTCGCCTCCGGCGCCCGGCGCGACCTCGGCCAGCTCGACGCCGCCGTGGTCACGCTGCAGTGCCCCGAGCTGCAGTCGACCGCCCGCGAGTCGTGGTCGGCGCGCCTGAAGTTCGCGTACGCCGATGCCCTGCTGGCCGCCGGTCGCGAGGACGAGGCGCGCGACTGGTTCGCGAAGGCCGTCGAGGCCGACGTCGACGACGAGACCGACGCGGCCGAGCGCCTCGCCGACCTCGACGGCATCGTCTGGGTCGACACGCTCGACGGTGACGAGGACGAGACCGACGACGACGAGAGCGTCGACGAGGTCGAGGACCTCCTCGACGCGGACGACGACGAGTTCGACGAGGAGGGCGAGTTCGCGCCCCCGCTCGAGTCCGAGGACGTCGCCGACGACGAGCTCGACCTGCTCGCCTCGGTGAGCATCGAGGACCTCGCCAACGCCGGCGACGAGTCCCTGACGCTGGCCGACGTCGACCCCGAGGAGGAGCTGGCAGAGCTCCTCGGCGAGGACGACGACCGCGCCTGACGCGACCGGTCGCACGACCTGAACGACGGGCGCCGCAGCCCCACCTCACGGTGGTGGCTGCGGCGCCTTCGTCATGCCCTGGCCCGGTTGACGTCCCCGCGTGCAGCGTGGACGCTGCCCGTGCGGCGAGCGGCCGCGCGAGCAGGCCGGGGTCCGACCCGGTTCCGGAGGAGGACCTCATGGCCGGTGGCGAGGATCGCGAGGCGGAGTTCGACCGGCTCTTCGCCGAGAAGGAGGCGGGGTTCGACCGGCGGTTCGAGGAGAAGGAGGCCGAGTTCGAGCGTCGCTTCGCGGAGAAGGAGGGCCAGTTCGACGCGGCCGAGGCGGACGTCGATCGCCGGATGGCCGACGAGGAGGCTGCCTTCGACAGCCGCCTCGCGGAGACGGAGGGCGAGTTCGACCGACGGATGAGCCAGGCGGAGGACCAGGCCGGTGCCGCGGAGCGGCGCGCGGCCGAGCCGAGGCCCGAGGCCGACGGGCAGGCGAGCACACCGACGACGCCCTCGCGCGGATTCCTCGGCAAGCTGTTCGGTCGATAGCGGACGAGCGGCGACCAGCGCCGCAGATGCGCTGCGGCTCAGCTGTTCTCGAGCGCAGCCTGCTGGTCGAGGTAGCGCCAGATGCCGTGCACGTCCGCCTCGGTGCTCGAGAGCACCTCGATCTTCTGCTCGATCTCGGGAACGGACCGCAGCGCATAGCGCTCCGCGGTCCGTTCGCGTACCCGGACCACGGCGTGGTCGAGGTCGAGCCCGTCGCCGCGGGCCTCGCGCACCAGCTCGACCCACAGCCGCAGCTCCTCCACGGAGCGGTCGAGCGTGGTGCCGACGTCGGTGACGGGGCCGAAGTGGCTGAACAGCAGCCGCGTGGGGGCGCGTTCGCGCATCCGCGCCAGCGACCCGAGTGCCGCGTCGAGGTCGAACTCGGGCGGCGGGGTCGCGGGCCGCAGGTCGCCGGTCTCCGGCGTCCACACCCCGGCGGCGTCGCCCGTGTAGAGGTCGCCGGTCAGCGAGTCGAGCAGCCCGACGTGGTGGCGCGCGTGGCCGGGGGAGTCGAACGAGCCGAGCGTCCGGCCACCCCCGAGGTCGACCTGGTCGCCGTCGGTCAGCACACGGATGCGCTCGGCGTCGGTGGGCCGCAGGCGCCCGAACAGCTCGTCGAGCACCGGTCCGAACACGCGGGCGGCGCTGGCCATGAGGCGTGACGGGTCGGCGAGGTGCCGCGCGCCCGCCTCGTGCACGACGACCTCGGCGCGGGGGAACGCGGCGGCGAGGTCGCCGACCCCGCCGGCGTGGTCGAGGTGGATGTGCGTCACGACGATGCTGGCCAGATCGTCGGGGCCGATCCCCAGCCCGGCGAGCGAGCGCACCACCTCGTCCGCGGAGGAGGCCGCACCCGTCTCCACCAGGCAGGGGCGTTCGCCCCGGATCAGGTAGCCCGCGGTGATGTCGCTGTAGCCGCCCATCCGGGTGTCGACCAGCCACACCTCGTCGCCGAGGTCGACCGGCTCGGAGCGCATCCCGTCGTCCACAGCATCCTCCAGCCGCGTGTCGTCCTCAGGCCCTGGTCGCGGGCGCCCGCGCGGTGTCCTGGTCCGTCCGCAGAGTACGGCGCGAGGCGGGTGCCGCGGGGCATCTGCGAAGCGGGAGGTGCAGGCATGGCCAGGTCCACGACAGCCGCGAGCAGGCGCGCGACGACGGGTACGAGGCCGGCCGAGCCGGCCGACACCGGACCGGTGAACGAGGTGCTGCTGCGTGGCCGGCTGGCTGCGGCGTCCACCGAGATCCCGCTGCCGTCGGGCGACATCGCGGGGGTCTTCCGCGTGATCGTCGAACGGGCACCCGACCGCAGGCGCGGCTCGACGACCCGCGTCGACTCGATCGAGTGCAAGGCCTACGCGGCCGATCTGCGCCGCAAGATCGCCCGCTTCTCGCCCGGCGACGTGCTCGAGGTGCACGGCACCCTCCAGCGCAGGTTCTTCCGCTCGGGCGGGGCCGCCGTGTCGCGCTACGACGTCGTCGTCACCGCCGTGACGCGGGTCGCGCGGGCGGGCGCCGCGCAGCGTGCCACCATGGCGGGGTGACCGGAGATCCCGCGGCACCAGTGCCCCCGGCCGGCGACGCCTACGAGTGGTTCCGTCGCGGATCGGCCCTGCTCGAGCAGGGCAACGCCGCGGCCGCTGCCGAGCTCCTCGCGTGGGCCGCCGACGAGGAGCCCACGGCCCACTCGATCCGCGAGACCTGGGCGCGCGCCCTCTACGACGCCAAGCGCTACGAGGAGGCGGCCCGCCAGTTCCGGGTGCTGGTGGAGCTCGCGCCCGACGACGACTACGCCTGCTTCGGCCTCGGTCTGGCGCTGTGGCGGCTGCGCCGGTTCCCGGAGGCCGCCGACTACCTGGCCATGGCCGCCGTGATGCGGCCGGACCGCACCGAGTACGGCGCTGCGCTGCGCCAGGTGCGGGCCACGATCGCCGCGCGCGAGGAGGCCGGTCTCGATCCCGTGGGCAGCGCCGACGAGGCGATGCCGTGAGCGGCCCCGACGCGCCGGCGGTCTCGGGCCGCCTGCTCGACCTGCACGACGCGCTCCTGCTCGACCTCGACGGGGTGGTGTACGTGGGGGCCGACCCCGTGCCGCACGCCGTCGAGGCGCTGCTCGCCGCGGCGGACGCGGGCGTGACGACGGCGTACGTCACGAACAACGCGTCCCGACCGCCGGGCGTCGTGGCCGAGCACCTGAGCTCGTTCGGGCTGCCGGTGCAGGCGCACGACGTCGTGACCTCGGCGCAGGCCGGGGCCCGCGAGGTCGCCTCGCGGGTGCCAGCGGGGAGCCGGGTGCTCGTGGTGGGCGGTCCCGGTGTCGCCGAGGCGGTGCTGGCCCGCGGGCTGGTGCCCGTCCGCAGCGCGGACGACGCCCCGGCAGCGGTGCTGATGGGCTACGGGCCGGACGTCGCGTGGACCGACCTGGCGGAAGCGGCGTACGCGGTGGGAGCCGGGGCCGTCTTCGTCGCGAGCAACACCGACCTCAGCATCCCGACCGCGCGGGGGATCGCGCCGGGCAACGGCACGCTCGTCGGTGCGGTGGTCAGCGCCACGGGTCGGCAGCCGATCGTGGCCGGCAAGCCGTACGCGCCGCTGATGGACGAATCGGTCGAGCGCATCGGTGCCCGGCGCCCGCTCATCGTCGGCGACCGGCTCGACACCGACATCGAGGCCGGCCACCGCACGGGGATCCCGTCCCTGCTCGTGCTCACCGGGGTGACCGACGTCGACACGTTGCTGGCGGCGCCGGTCGACCAGCGGCCGACCTACCTCGCCGCCGACCTGCGTGGCCTCGGTGCGGCAGCTGCCGACCTGGCGCTGAACGCCGGAACAGCGGGGGCCGACGACGGTCTCGGTGCCCTGCGCGCCGAGTGCCGACGAACGTGGGCGGCGGCCGATGCGGGGGAGCAGCCGGACGAGCGGCGCGATGTCAGGATCGGGCTGGCCGACGACGTCCGCCGGGCGCTCGCCCGGTAGCGGCGCTCGGCGGGGCGCCTCAGAGGAACTTGCGCAGGGCGAGGATGTCGCGGATCCCGGCGTCGACCCGGATCTTGCCGTGGCTCCAGCCCGCGGCGAAGCCGAGACGGTCCTCGACCACGTCGACCAGCGTGTCGGACGAGAGCCGCAGCCGGAAGGCGGCGTCCCGGGCCTGCTCCAGGGGGATCTCGCGGACGTCGACGAGGTGCCCGTCGGCGAAGCGACCGGTCCACGCGAGGTCGAGATCGGTCACCACGACGGAGATGCTGCGGTCGGGGATCTTGCGACGCGTCTCGTCCTCGGCGTCGTCCATCCTCGCCACCACGTCGGCCACCGCGGCGCGGACCTCGTCCTCGTCGGCCATGCTGCGGCGATCTCCTCGGGTGGGTGGGGCTGCCCGCGACGCTAGCGCACGCCCGCGCGATAGCGTGGGACCACTTCCGCACGCTCCCCGGGCGTGCGACAACCACGAGTGAGGTGGCGGACGTGCTCGACGCCCTGCGCGGCTATGTCCAGCTGGCGACCGGCCTCGGCGAGGTCACCGTGACCAAGGCGCGGGAGGCCGCGGCCGCCCTGCTCAACCAGGGGCTCGACCTCGACAAGGTGCCCGACGTCCCCGGCAAGGACTCCGCGGTCGACGCGGCCAAGGTCGCCGCCGGGCAGGTGCAGGCCCTGACCGACAACCTGCTCGAGCAGTCGACCCAGAACCGCGAGCTCATGGTCGGGCTCGTCCGCACCGAGGTCGACCGGGCTGCTGGGCGGCTGGGCTTCGTGCGCGAGGAGGAGCTGGCAGCCGTGCGCCGCCACGTCTCCCGCCTCGAGACCCAGCTCGCCGAGGTCCGCGCCCAGGTGATGGGGTCGGGCGCCACCGCGAGCGCGGCGACGCCGGCAGCACCCGCGGCCGCGCCCGCGAAGAAGAAGGTGCCGGTCAAGAAGAAGGTGGCACCCGCTCCGGCCGCGGCACCGACCGTCGAGGATGCCGCCGCGAGCACGACGGACGAGCCCTCGGCATGAGCGACGAGCACGAGATCGACGACGACCTGCGCGCCGAGGCGGAGTCCCTGCCGGTCGACCGACGACACGGGGTACGAGATCGACGTCGTCGAGGTCGAGGTGGAGGTCGTGCCGGTCGACGTCGTCGAGGTCGACGCGGAGACGGCGTACGCCGCCCGCGACGCCGCCCAGGAGGCGCACGCCGCGGACGACCAGCAGGACGAGTCCCTCGACGCCGCGCTCGACCAGGTCGACGAGGGCGCGGCCCAGGTGCGCGAGAGCCACGACGGCAACGAGAACGGCGAGCTGCCGCTGCTCATCCCCGGCCACGACCGCTTCGCGCGGCTCGAGGCCGTGCCCGTGACCGGCGACGCCCGCGTCGACGCGGCCACGGCCCGGCTCGACGAGCTGGCCGACCTGCCGACCGCCGACCACGTCGCCGTGTACGACGACGTGCACCACCGGCTGCAGGACGCGCTCGCCGACGCCGACCCCACCTGAGCCCGGCGGCACGACCGTGTCCCGTCGCCGGCTCGACGCCGAGCTCGTCCACCGCGGGCTGGCGCGATCCCGCGAGCAGGCGCGCGAGCTCATCGAGACCGGGCGGGTCCAGCTCAACGGTGTCGTCGCCGCCAAGCCCGCCACCCAGGTCGACCCGACCGCGAGCCTGGTCGTGCGCCCGGGTCAGGACGGTCCGGACTACGTGTCGCGGGGTGCGCACAAGCTCGTCGGCGCGCTCGACGCGTTCGGGCTCGACGTCGCGGGACGCCGGGCGCTCGACGCGGGCGCCAGCACCGGCGGTTTCAGCGACGTGCTGCTGCGCCGGGGGGTGGCCGCGGTGGTCGCGGTCGACGTCGGCTACGGGCAGCTGGCGTGGCCGATCCGCTCGGACGAGCGCGTGACGGTGCTCGAGCGCACGAACATCCGCGACCTCGCGCCCGAGGCGCTCCCGTTCGCGCCGGACCTGGTGGTGGGCGACCTGTCGTTCATCTCGCTCGCGCTGGTGCTGCCGCCGCTGGTGGCGGTGAGCACCGAGGGCGTGGACATGGCGCTCATGGTCAAGCCGCAGTTCGAGGTCGGCAAGGACCAGGTCGGTGCGGGTGGGGTCGTGCGGGACCCCGCTCTTCGGTCGGACGCCGTCCGTAGGATCGCAGCGACGGCCTGGTCGCTCGGGCTCGGCACGGCCGGCGTGGTCGCCTCGCCGCTGCCCGGGCCGAGCGGGAACGTGGAGTACTTCCTGCACCTGCGTCGAGGGGCCCCGCCGCTCGACGAGCACGACCTGGCCCGAGCGATCGAGGAGGGACCCCGGTGACGGACCCGGCCCGGCGAGTCCTGCTCGTCACGCACACCGGCCGCGAGGACGCGGTGACGCTGGCCCGGCTGGTCGCGCAGTTCCTGCTCGACGCCGGCATCGAGGTCGTGGCCGAGACCTCCGAGGCGGCCGACCTGTCCTCCGGCGCCGTCCGCGCGGTCGACGCGGCGCTGGCCGCCCAGGGCTGCGAGCTGGCCGTGGTGCTCGGCGGCGACGGCACGATCCTGCGCGGCGCCGAGCTCGCCCGGCCGTACGACGTCCCGCTGCTCGGGGTCAACCTCGGCCACGTCGGGTTCCTCGCCGAGGCGGAGGTCGACGAGGTGAGCTCGGTCGTGCGGGCCGTCGTCGACCGGCGCTGGACCGTCGAGGAGCGCACCACGCTGGAGATCGTCGTCACCCACGACGGCACCGAGCTCGCGCGCACGTGGGCGCTCAACGAGGCCTCGGTCGAGAAGGCCAGCCGCGAGCGCATGCTCGAGGTGATGGTCGAGGTCGACGACCGCCCGCTCTCGCGCTGGGGCTGCGACGGCGTGGTGGCCGCGACGCCCACGGGATCGACGGCGTACGCCTTCTCCGCGGGGGGTCCCGTGGTGTGGCCCGACGTCGCGCGCGCTGCTGGTCGTGCCGATCAGTGCGCACGCGCTGTTCGCCCGGCCCCTGGTGGTCGCGCCCACGAGCACCATCGCCGTCGAGGTGCTGCGCCACACGGCGGGCGGGGTGCTCTGGTGCGACGGGCGCCGGCTCGTCGAGCTGCCGCCCGGTGCGCGGGTCGAGATCCGCCGCCACCCCGACCCCGTGCACCTGGCGCGCCTGCACGCGGCGCCGTTCACCGACCGGCTCGTCGCCAAGTTCGACCTGCCGGTCGAGGGCTGGCGCGCGAGCCGACGTCGGGGCGAGACGCCGGGCCCGTCGCGGTGATCGAGGAGATCCGCATCCGCGGGATCGGGGTCATCGAGGACGCCACGATCGAGCCGCACGCCGGGTTCACCGCGCTCACCGGCGAGACCGGTGCGGGCAAGACGATGGTGCTCACCGGCCTCGCCCTCCTGCTCGGCGGACGCGCGGACGCGGGCGTGGTGCGCGCCGGCGGTCGCGCCGAGGTCGAGGGGCGGGTGCGCATCGACCCGACCGACGAGGCGCTGCTGGCCCGGCTCGACGACGCGGGCGGCGAGCTCGACGAGGGCGTGCTCGTGCTCGCCCGGTCGGTCAGCGCCGAGGGCCGCAGCCGCGCCTGGCTCGCCGGCCGGTCGGTGCCCGCCTCCGTGCTCGCGGAGCTGGCCGACGACCTCGTCGTGGTGCACGGTCAGAGCGACCAGCAGCGGCTGCTCGCGCCCGCCCGTCAGCGCGCGGCGCTCGACCGGTTCGGCGGCAGCGTCCTCGCGGAGCGCCTCGCGGCATACCGCACGGCGTACGACCGGCTGCGCGAGCTCGAGTCCGAGCTCGCCGAGATCACCGAGCACGCGCGCGAGCGCGCTCAGGAGGCCGATCTGCTGCGGCACGGTCTCGCCGAGGTCGAGTCGGTGGCACCGGCGTCCGGCGAGTGGGAGACCCTCAGTGCCGAGTCGAGCCGGCTCGCGTACGCCGAGCAGCTGCGCACCGCGGCCACCGAGGCGCACGACGCGCTGCGCGCCGCGGGGGAGCGCGACGACGACGACGCGCTCTCGCTGCTGTCGGTGTCGCGCCGCGTCCTCGACGCGCAGCGCCAGCACGACCCCGAGCTCGGCACTGCCGCCGACCGCCTCGCCGAGGCGGAGGCCATCGTCGCCGATGTCGCCGGCGACCTCGCGAGCTATGCCGCAGGAGTCGAGGCCGACCCCGCACGCCTCGCCGCGGTCGAGGACCGACGCGCCGCGCTCGGTGCGCTGACCCGCAAGTACGGCGAGACCCTCGACGAGGTCCTGGCCTGGGCCGAGTCGTCCGCCCGTCGGCTGCTCGAGCTCGACACGGACGACGACCGGCGTACGGCGCTGGCCGAGGAGCGTGACGCGCTGCGGCAGCAGGTCTCCGACCTCGCCGTGGGGTTGAGCCGGGCACGGACGGCCGCCGCCGCGGAGTTCTCGGCCGCCGTGAGCGCCGAGCTCACGGCCCTGGCGATGCCCCACGCGCAGCTCGGGGTCGAGCTCGCGCAGCGGGACGCGACCGACGGCCTGCCCGTCGACCTCGGCGACGGGGTGCGGCAGGTCGCGTTCGGCGTGCACGGGATCGACGACGTCGAGCTGGTCCTCTCGCCCCACCCCGGCGCTCCCGCGCGCGCCGATCGCCAAGGGCGCCTCGGGCGGCGAGCTCTCGCGCGTCATGCTCGCGATCGAGGTGGTGTTCGCCGGGTCGGAGCAGGTGCCGACCCTGGTGTTCGACGAGGTCGACGCGGGCGTCGGGGGAGCGGCCGCCGTCGAGGTCGGACGCCGGCTCGCGCGGCTCGCGCGCACCTGCCAGGTGCTCGTGGTGACCCACCTGCCGCAGGTCGCCGCCTTCGCCGACCGCCACGTGGTGGTGGAGAAGTCCGACGACGGGCGGATCACGACCTCCGGGCTGCGCGTGCTCGACGACAGCCACCCGGGTGACCGAGCTCGGCCGGATGCTCGCCGGCCTCGAGGGCTCGTCCACCGCAGCCGCCCACGCCGACGAGCTGCTCACGATGGCCGCCGCAGAGCGCTCCAGCAGCACCACCTCCCGCCGCACCAGGAAGGCACGCCCGTGACCGAGATCTTCGACCTCGCCGACCGCATCGTGGAGGGGTCCGCCGACGCCGACCCGATCATGGCGACCTACGTGGGCGTCCCTGGCCGCGACCATCTGCTCACCGACTACTCGGTGCCGGCGAGCGACGCGCGGGCCGAGCAGGCGCGCGGCTGGCTGGCCGAGCTCGACGGGCTGACGGTGACGGGGGAGCCCGACCGCGTCGCCGCGGCGGTGATCCGCGAGCGGCTCGGCTCCCGGCTCGCGATGCACGACGTCGGCGAGCACCTGCGCGACATCAACGTGCTGGGCGGCCCGGTGCAGAGCCTCCGCGACATCCTCACCCTCATGCCGACCGGCACCGACGAGGAGTGGGGGGCGATCGCCTCCCGGCTCGAGGCGATCCCCGCGGCTCTCGACCAGGTGCGCTCGAGCTTCGAGCAGGGCATGGCGCGCGGCGTGCTGCCGGCCCGTCGCCAGGTGCTGGGCACGGCCCGCACGGCGGCCGTGTGCGCAGGTCTCGAGCCGGAGGCGGAGGGCGAGCAGCCGGCCGCACCGTGGTTCGAGGAGTTCGCGAGCGGGTACGCGGGCGCCGACACCGCGCTCGCGGCGCGGCTCGCCGCCGGTGCCTCTGGTGCGACATCGGCGTACGCCGAGTGCGCCGCCTGGCTGCGCGACGTGTACGCGCCCGCCGCGCTCGAGGAGGACGCGGTGGGTCGCGACCGCTACGTCACCCTCGCCCGCGTGTACTGCGGCGCCGACATCGATCCCGAGGAGACCTACGCCTGGGGATGGGACGACCTCGCGCGCATCACGCGCCGCATGAACGACTGCGCGTCGCGGCTCTACGGCGGCGTCACCCCGGTGGAGGCTCAGGCCCGGCTCGACGTCGATCCCGAGCACACCATCGAGGGCGCCGAGGAGGCACGCGCCTGGCTGCAGCAGGTGACCGACGAGACCACGGCCTCCTTCGACGGCACCTACTTCGACATCCCCGAGGAGATGCGCCGCTGCGAGGCTGTGCTCGCCCCGCCGGGGGGAGGCGCTGCGCCGTACTACACCGCGCCCAGCGAGGACTTCACCCGCCCGGGACGCACGTGGCTGCCGGTGTTCGGGCAGTCGGTGTTCCGGCAGTGGTGGCTGCTCTCGGTCTGGTACCACGAGGCCGTGCCGGGCCACCACCTGCAGGTGGCGTACTCGATGCTCCAGCGCGAGCGGCTCTCGCGGTTCCAGCGGGTGGAGTTCGTCTCCGGCCACGGCGAGGGCTGGGCGCTGTACGCCGAGCGCCTCATGGACGAGCTCGGCTACTTCGACACCCCCGCGGTCGAGCTGGGCTACCTGTCCGCGCAGGCGCTGCGCGCGGCACGCGTGGTGCTCGACATCGGGCTGCACCTCGGGCTCACGGTGCCGGACGACGTCGACCCCGCGCTGCTCGAGGGGCTCGTCGAGCGACATCCGCGGCCGTGTGTGGGACCGCGAGATGGCCCGCGACTTCCTCGCGGTGCGCGCGCTGCAGCCCGACTCGTTCGCGGCCAGCGAGGTCGACCGCTACCTCGGCATCCCCGGCCAGGCCATCTCCTACAAGGTCGGCGAGCGGGTGTGGCTGCAGGCGCGCGAGGACGCCAAGCGGCGGCCGGCGACGCGTTCGACCTCAAGGCCTGGCACATGAAGGCGCTCGCACTCGGGTCGGTGGGACTCGACGTTCTGCGCGACGAGCTGGCCCGCGCCTGACTGCCGCGCCCGGGAGCGGCTCGCTAGTCTCGGCCCGGTGAGCGCCCCCTCCCGCCGAAGCCTGGCCGCCGCCGCGGCCGTGGCCGCTGGGGCGGCGGCGATCGCGCTGCTGCCGGTGCCCGGCGTCTCGGCGGTGCCGGGAGCCGTCGCCGCGTCCGTGCCTCAGGGCGTCACGGCACAGGTCCTGGCCTGGCGTGCCTCAGCCCCGTCGCTGGTCGCGGTCGGGACGTCCGTGCGGGGCCGCCCGTTCGCGGCGCGACGCCAGGGGCCCGCGGACGCGCCGTACGTGGTGCTCGTCCTCGGCCAGATGCACGGTTCGGAGCCGCGCGGACGAGCGGTGGTGCGCGAGCTCCGCCGCCTCGCGCCGCCCGGGCAGGTGCAGGTCTGGAGCATCGTGTCGATGAACCCGGACGGTGGACGGCTCGGCACCCGGCGCAACGCGCGCAAGGTCGACCTGAACCGCAACTTCCCGCACCGCTGGCGACCGACGTACACGAACCGCATCTACTTCCCCGGCCGGCAGGCGTCCGAGCGAGCCGGAGACGCGGGCGTTCATGGCCTTCGCCGACCGGCTGCGGCCCGACCTGATCGTCTCGTTCCACCAGGCCTTCCGGTCCGTCGACATCGGCAACCCCAAGACCCGGACCTGGTCGCGGCGCCTGGCTCGCGCCCTCGGTCTCCCGATGACGGTGGTGCCCTGCCGCGGCCCGTGCGCCGGGACGCTCGTGGGCTGGTACAACGCGCGGTACGCCGGTTTCGCCGTGACCGTGGAGCTGCCCGGCACGGGTGCCCGAGGCCCGGGCGCGACGCTACGCACGGGCGACGATGACGGTCGCCCGCATGCTCGCCACGGACAGCCCGCCGCGGCCGACCCCGTCCCCGACACCCACCCCGAGCGGCTCCCCGAGCCCCACGACGACGGCGTCGCCCACGAACACGCCGACTCCGCCGCCGGGTCCCTGAGCAGCCTCCGGACACTGATAGCCTGGACCCCCGTGGGCCAGCAGACGACTAAGCACCTGTTCGTCACCGGAGGCGTCGCCTCCTCACTCGGCAAGGGGCTCACGGCCTCCTCGCTGGGCAACCTCCTGAAGTCGCGCGGTCTCCGCGTGACGATGCAGAAGCTGGATCCGTACCTCAACGTCGATCCGGGCACGATGAACCCCTTCCAGCACGGCGAGGTGTTCGTCACCAACGACGGCGCGGAGACCGACCTCGACGTCGGTCACTACGAGCGCTTCCTCGACGTCGACCTGCACGGGTCGGCCAACGTCACGACCGGCCAGGTCTACTCGCACGGTGATCGCCAAGGAGCGCCGCGGCGAGTACCTCGGCGACACGGTGCAGGTGATCCCGCACATCACCAACGAGATCAAGTCGCGGATCCGCCGCATGGCCGGGCCCGAGCGTCGACGTGGTCATCACCGAGGTCGGCGGCACCGTCGGCGACATCGAGTCGCTGCCGTTCCTCGAGGCGATCCGTCAGATCCGCCACGAGATCGGCCGCGACAACGTCTTCTTCCTGCACGTGTCGCTGCTGCCCTACATCGGGCCGTCGGGCGAGCTCAAGACCAAGCCCACCCAGCACTCGGTGGCCGCGCTGCGCAACATCGGCATCCAGCCCGACGCGATCGTGCTGCGCGCCGACCGCGAGGTGCCCACGAGCATCAAGCGCAAGATCTCGCTCATGTGCGACGTCGACGTCGAGGCCGTCGTGGCCGCGGTCGACGCGCCGAGCATCTACGACATCCCCAAGGTGCTGCACAGCGAGGGGCTCGACGCCTACGTCGTACGCCGGCTCGACCTGCCGTTCCGCGACGTCGACTGGACCGCGTGGGACCAGCTGCTGCGCCGGGTGCACCACCCCGAGCACGAGGTCACGGTGGCGCTGGTCGGCAAGTACGTCGACCTGCCCGACGCCTACCTGTCGGTGACCGAGGCGCTGCGCGCCGGCGGGTTCGCCAACGACTGCCGCGTGAACATCCGCTGGGTCACCTCCGACGACTGCGTGACGCCCGAGGGCGCCGAGCGGCTGCTCGGCGACGTCGACGCGGTCTGCGTCCCCGGCGGGTTCGGCGTGCGCGGCATCGAGGGCAAGCTCGCGGCGCTGCGCTTCACCCGCGAGCGCGGGATCCCGACCCTCGGGCTGTGCCTGGGCCTGCAGTGCATGGTCATCGAGTACGCGCGCGACGTCGCCGGGCTCGAGGGCGCCGGCTCCGCGGAGTTCGACGAGGCCACGCCGCACCCGGTGATCGCCACGATGGCCGACCAGCGCGACGTCGTCGCCGGCGAGCGCGACATGGGCGGCACGATGCGCCTCGGGCTCTACCCGGCGAAGCTCGCCGAGGGCTCGCTCGTGCGCGAGGTCTACGGCGAGACCGTACGTCGACGAGCGGCACCGCCACCGCTACGAGGTCAACAACGACTACCGCGGCCAGCTCGAGCAGGCGGGCCTGTGGTTCTCCGGCACGTCGCCGGACGGTCGGCTCGTCGAGTTCGTCGAGCTGCCGCGCGAGGTGCACCCGTACTACGTCGCGACGCAGGCGCACCCCGAGCTGCGCTCGCGCCCGACCAAGGCGCACCCGCTGTTCCGCGGCCTGGTCGCCGCGGCGCTCGCGCGCCGGGTCGTGCACCTCGACCTCGCGAACGCCTGACGTGACGGCGTACGTCCTCGACCCCACGTGGCCGGGCGACGTCCGCTCGCTGCGCGACGAGACCGACGACCGCGTCGTCGTCGCGCGCGACGAGCTGCACCACGGGCTCGTGTGGGACCTGCGCCGCGACACCGTGGAGCTCGGCGACGGTCAGACCGTGGTGCGCGAGTACGTCGCGCACCCGGGTGCGGTGTGCGTGATCGCGCTCGACGACGCCGACCGGGTGTTCCTGCTGCGCCAGTACCGCCACCCGGTGGGCATGTCGCTGTGGGAGCCGGTCGCCGGGCTGCTCGACGTCGCCGACGAGTCGCCGTGGATCGGTGCCGCACGCGAGCTGGTCGAGGAGGCCGGGCTCGTCGCCGATCGCTGGGACGTGCTCGTCGACGCCGAGCTGTCGCCCGGCGGCACGAGCGAGACCATCCGGCTCTACCTCGCGCGCGACCTCGCACCGGCGCCCGGGGGACGCCCGCCCGGCGACGGCGAGGAGCGCGACCTGCCGATGACCTGGGTGCCGCTCGAGGACGCCGTCGCCGGCGTGCTCGCCGGCCGCCTCACCTCGCCGAGCACCGTGATCGGTGTGCTCGCGGCGTACGCCGCTCGCGCTGCGGGATGGTCGACGCTGCGCCCCGTCGACGCGGCCTGGCCGGCGCGCGAGCAGGTGGCCGGCACCGGCCGCGCGCGACTCTACGGATCGGACGGGTCCGCGGCCGCGCGGTGACCGCGCTCAGAGCAGGATGCCCGCACCGGGGAAGTGCTCGAAGACGAGACTGGTCTGGGTCGACTCCGTCTCGGGTCGTGAGGACAGGTTCTGCGTCACGAAGTTGCGCAGCCCTTCGGTGTCGGACGCCGCGACGTGCACGAGGAAGTCGAACGCACCGGCGACGAAGTAGACGTTGAGCACGCCCGGCTCGTGCGCGAGCCGTCGGCCGAGCTCCATGAGCCCGCCGCGCGCCCCGGGCCGCACGCGCACGGAGACCATCGCCTGGAGGCCTGCCCCGACCTTGGCGTGGTCGACGTCGGCGCGGAACCCACGGATCACGCCGCGCTTGACCAGGTTCTGGGTGCGCAGCAGGCACGTGGACGGGGCGATGCCCAGGCGCTCGGCCAGGACGTTGTTCGGGAGGCGGCCGTCGCGCACGAGCTCGGCGAGGATCTCGCGGTCGACGGCGTCCAGCGGCTTCTGAACGGGATTCGGAGCCGGAGCGGCGGCCGCGGGCTTCTTCGAACGAGGGGCTGACATGAGCGCAATCTATCGAATCTGATGCAGCGCTACTACCTCCGCGTCGGTCGTGGGTTCATCATCCTTCGCAACGTCATCACGGCACGTCACCAACGAGAGGCAGTCGCGTGAAGGTCGGCATCCCCCGCGAGGTCAAGAACCACGAGTACCGCGTCGCCATCACGCCCGCCGGCGTGTTCGAGCTGGTGCGCCACGGCCACGAGGTCTACGTCGAGCACGACGCCGGCGTCGGCTCCTCGATCACCAACGACGAGTACGTCGCCGCCGGTGCCACGATCCTCCCCACGGCCGACGACGTGTGGGCGACGGGCGACCTGATCCTCAAGGTCAAGGAGCCCATCGCGGAGGAGTACCACCGCATGCGCGCGGGCCAGACGCTCTTCACCTACCTGCACCTCGCGGCGTCGCGCGAGTGCACCGAGGCGCTGGTCAACGCCGGCGTCACCGCGATCGCCTACGAGACCGTCGAGCTGCCGGACCGGTCGCTGCCGCTGCTCGCCCCGATGTCCGAGGTCGCGGGCCGGCTCGCCCCGCAGGTCGGCGCGCACGCGCTCATGCGCGCCCACGGCGGCCGCGGCGTGCTCATGGGCGGCGTGTCCGGCACGTACGCCGCGAAGGTCGTCGTCCTCGGCGCCGGCGTCTCCGGCCAGAACGCCGCGGCGATCGCGCTCGGCATGCAGGCCGAGGTGCTGCTGCTCGACCTCAACATCGCGCGCCTGCGCCAGGTCGACGCGATCTACCAGGGCCACATGCAGACCGTCGCGTCGAACGCCTACGAGGTCGAGCGCGCGGTGCTCGACGCCGACATGGTGATCGGTGCGGTGCTCGTCCCGGGTGCCAAGGCGCCGAAGCTCATCAGCAACGAGCTGGTCTCGCGGATGAAGCCGGGCTCGGTGCTCGTCGACATCGCCATCGACCAGGGCGGCTGCTTCGAGGACTCGCGTCCGACCACGCACGCCGACCCGACGTACACCGTGCACAACTCGGTGTTCTACTGCGTCGCCAACATGCCGGGCGCCGTGCCGAACACCTCGACCTACGCGCTCACCAACGTGACGCTGCCGTACGCCGTCGCCCTGGCCAACAAGGGCTGGGCGCAGGCGTGCCGCGACGACCGTGCGCTCGCGCTCGGCCTCAACACCCACGCGGGTCAGGTCACCTACGCCGCGGTCGCCGAGGCGTTCGACGACATCGACCACGTGTCGCTGGAGAGCGTGCTCGCCTGATCGCATCTCGTCGGCCAGGGCCGGCGGAGCCACCCGCAGGGGAGGCTCCGCCGGCCCTGGTGTTATGTCAGGTAAGGTCCGGGACGTGGTCGAGGGACGTCCGTCGCCGTTGTCGCGGGCGATCTCGCTCTACCTCGACCACCTCGCGGTCGAGCGCGGACTGGCGCCCAACTCGCTGTCGGCGTACCGCCGCGACCTCGCGCGCTACGCGGCGTTCTGCGACGCCCGGGGGATCACCGAGCCGGGCGCGGTGACCGAGGCCGACGTCGCCGACTTCCTCGTGGCCCTGCGATCCGGCGACGACGAGCACCGGCCGCTCGCGGCCTCCTCGTCCGGCCGGGCCGTGGTGGCGGTCCGCGGGTTCCACCGCTTCGCTGCGCGGGAGGGCCTCACCGAGCGCGATCCCGGCCGCGACGTGCGCCCGCCCACGCTGACCAAGAAGCTGCCCAAGGCCATCTCGGTGGGGGAGGTGGAGGCGATCCTCGAGGCCGCGGGGGCCGAGGGCAGTCCTCGCGCGCTGCGCGACCGCGCTCTGCTCGAGGTGCTCTACGGCACCGGGGCCCGGATCAGCGAGGCCGTGGGGCTCGACGTCGACGATCTCGACCGCGAGTCGGCCTCCGTGCTGCTGCGCGGGAAGGGCAGCAAGGAGCGGGTCGTGCCGGTCGGCCGGATGGCGATCGCCGCGGTGGAGGCCTACCTCGTGCGTGGTCGGCCGGGTCTCGCGGCCGCCGGCCCGGGCGGGCCCGCGCTGTTCCTCAACCACCGTGGCGGCCGGCTCACCCGCCAGAGCGCGTGGTCGGTCCTGGCGGCGGCGGTGTCCCGCTCCGGGGTCACGGCCGAGGTCTCGCCGCACACGCTGCGGCACTCGTTCGCGACCCACCTGCTCGACGGCGGCGCCGACGTGCGCGTCGTGCAGGAGCTGCTCGGCCATGCCTCGGTCACCACGACGCAGATCTACACGCTCGTGACGGTCGACAAGCTGCGCGAGGTGTACGCCCTCGCGCACCCTCGCGCACGCGGCTGACCTGCGACGACGCTGCTCGCGGCGGCTCCGCGCATCACCCGTCCGGGTCGTCGCTGCGTGCGCGGCCTTGCCCCGGCAGGCCGGACCCCCCTAGGGTGACGCTCCATCGCCAAGGCGATCAGGTTCTCTATCGAATCAGAGGCGAGTCTGCTTGTGAGTAAGTCGACAAATGACGGGGACACGGGGGTCGGGATCGTGAGCGAGCAGGTCGATCCCGCCGTCGTCGACGGCGCCGAGGCGGTCGCCGAGGCAGCAGAGACCCTCGGAGCTGCCCGGCCGTCGAGGCGCCGAGCCGGCCGTGGACGTGCCCGTCGAGCCCGAGCCGCCGGCCGAGCCCGAGGTCGTGCTGGACGCCACCTTGCGTCCCAAGATCGACTTCCCGGAGCCGCCGCCGCTCGACGGCCACGGGCCGGCGCGGGTCATCGCGCTGTGCAACCAGAAGGGCGGGGTCGGCAAGACGACCTCGACGATCAACCTGGGCGCCGCCCTGGCCGAGACCGGCCGTCGGGTGCTGCTCGTCGACTTCGACCCGCAGGGCGCCCTCTCGGTCGGTCTCGGGGTCAACCCCAACGAGCTCGACCTCACGATCTACAACCTGCTCATGGAGCGCGACGTCTCCATCGACGAGGTCCTGCTCAAGACCGGCGTGCCCGGTCTCGACCTCCTGCCGGGCAACATCGACCTCTCGGCCGCCGAGGTGCAGCTGGTGAGCGAGGTCGCCCGTGAGCAGACGCTGGCGCGCGTGCTCGCGCCGGTGCTGGGGGAGTACGACATCGTGCTCATCGACTGCCAGCCCTCGCTGGGCCTGCTCACGGTGAACGCGCTGGCGGCGGCCGACGGCGTCATCATCCCGCTCGAGTGCGAGTACTTCGCCCTGCGCGGTGTGGCCCTCCTCATGGACACCATCTATCGGGTCAAGGAACGCATTAACCCTCGACTTGAGGTTGAGGGAATTCTCGCCACGATGTACGACTCACGAACCCTGCACGGCCGCGAGGTCCTGGCCCGCGTCGTGGACGCGTTCGGCGACAAGGTCTTCCACACGGTGATCGCCCGCACCGTGCGGTTCCCGGAGACCACGGTGGCGGGCGAACCGATCACGACATACGCGTCGAGCTCGACGGGCGCCGCGGCGTACCGCCAGCTCGCCCGGGAGGTACTGGCGCCATGAGCCGACGAGCAACGCTGCCCGGAGCCGACGAGCTCTTCCGTCGGACCTCCGACACCCCCGAGCCGGCCGCGCCGGGCGCGACGCCGCCCGCCGACCCCGTCCCGGGCGCGACCACGGCCGTGCTCGAGCCGGTCGTCGAGGACGAGGCGCCGGCGGGGGAGCCCGCGGTCGCCGAGCCGGTCCGCTCGTCCCGTCCGACCGCCCGTCGTCGGGCCAAGGCCGGCGACCGGCGCCCGACCGGTCGGGAGCGCCACGACGAGAAGATCACGGTGTACGTCAGCCCCGAGGAGCTGGTCGACATCGAGCAGGCCAAGCTCGTGCTGCGCGCGCAGCACGGCCTGGCCGTCGACCGGGGACGCATCGTCCGCGAGGCCGTGGCGGTCGTGATCGCCGACCTCGAGGCGAAGGGCGACGAGAGCATCCTGGTCCGCCGCCTGCGCGGCCTCTAGGAGCCACTTCAGCTGCACCGACGTGCATCATCGCAGGTCACAGGCTCGGACAGAGCGCTAAGTCGATCTAGCGCTGCATCGTCTTGACGATGCCACGGCTCGGTCGCCCGCGCGTCGCAGTTCGGGCGTCGGGCGGGTGGCGGGTACCGTGCCCGCGTGATCGACGTCGAGACGACCGACGACACCGGAGCGGCGCCCGACGCCGGCACCGGTGCGTCCTCGACGCCGTTGCCGACCGGCGACGACGCCCCGGTCGACGCCGAGGTCGCGGAGGCGATCGGCGACGCGGGGGCCCCCGTCGCCGGCACCGGGTTCTCCGTGCGGCTCGACGAGTTCGAGGGGCCGTTCGACCTGCTCCTGTCGCTCATCGCCAAGCACCGCCTCGACGTCACCGTGCTGGCCCTGCACACGGTCATCGACGACTTCCTGGCCCACATCCGGGCCCGCGGGCCCGACTGGGACCTCGACGAGGCCACCGAGTTCCTGGTGGTCGCCGCGACGCTGCTCGATCTGAAGGCGGCTCGGCTGCTGCCCTCGGGCGAGGTCGAGGACGAGGAGGACCTCGCCCTGCTCGAGGCGCGCGACCTGCTCTTCGCCCGGCTGCTGCAGTACCGCGCCTACAAGGACGTCTCGGCCGTGCTGGGCGAGCTGCTCCGTCGCGGGGCCCGCCGCCATCCGCGCGAGGTGGGTCTCGACCCGGAGTTCGCCGGGCTGCTGCCGGAGGTGCTGATCGGCCTCGGACCGCACGAGTTCGCGGCTCTCGCGGCGCGGGCCCTGGAGCCGAAACCCGTTGCGACAGTGTCGGTCTCGCACATCCACGCACCTCGCGTCAGTGTCCGCGAGCAGGCGGCGATCCTCGTCGACCGGCTCCGTCGACACCCCACGACCACGTTCCGCGCGCTGGTCGCCGACTGCGACACCACGCTCCTGGTCGTGGCGCGGTTCCTGGCCCTCCTCGAGCTCTACCGCGACGGCTCGGTGGCCTTCGACCAGGTCTCGCCGCTCGGAGAGCTGCACGTGCGCTGGACCGGCGCGGAGGACGGCGAGGTCGTCGTCCGGGCCGAGGAGTACGAGGGCGCTCCCGAACCGGCGTCGCAGGCGGACGGCGACGGCCGGAAAGATGACGAAACGGGCGAATCGGACTCGAACGAGGTCCCCGACGCCCGCTGACGAGCCGCCGACCACGCCGGACGACACGGCGCAGCCGACCGCACACGACCCCGAGGAGCCCGCGTGAGCAGCGAGACGAGCCCCCAGGAGCCCCAGGAGGCTGTCGAGACGTCTCCGACGGCCCCCGAGGCCTCCGAGCCGGCCCCGGGTGCCCAGGAGGCCCAGGAGGCGCCTGAGCGCGACCCGCTGGACGAGCCGGACGGGACGCAGGAGGACGACATCCTCTCGGACGGGCTGGGCGCGCCCAGCCTGGGAGCAGCGCTCGAGGCGGTGCTCCTGGTGACCGACGAGCCGCTCGACGTCCCCACGCTCGCCGCACTCGTCCGCCGCCCTGCCACGGAGGTGGCCGAGCAGCTGGCCGAGCTCGCGGGGGAGTACGCCGACCAGGGCCGCGGGTTCGAGCTGCGCGAGGTCGCCGGCGGGTGGCGGTTCTACACCAGGGCCGACTGCGCGGAGGTCGTCGAGCGCTACGTGCGGGACGGCCAGCAGGCCAGGCTCACGCAGGCGGCGCTCGAGACGCTCGCCGTGGTCGCCTACCGCCAGCCGGTGAGCCGCGCCCGGATCTCCGCGGTCCGCGGGGTGAACGTCGACGGCGTCATCCGCACGCTCACGAGCCGCGGCCTGGTGGCAGAGGCCGGGCACGACGCCTCCACCGGCGCGATCCTCTACCGCACGACGGAGCTGTTCCTGGACCGCCTGGGCATCCGTTCGCTTGGAGGAACTGCCTCCCATCGCAGAGTATCTGCCCGACATCGAGTTGCTCGATGACTTCATCGAGCAAACGTCAAGTTGAGATTGAGACATCATGGTCAAGAATGACTCCGACGAGGGAATCCGTCTGCAGAAGGTGCTGGCCGCAGCCGGCGTGGGCAGCCGCCGTGCCTGCGAGGAGATGATCGACGAGGGCCGGGTCGAGGTGGACGGCCGGATCGTGCTCGAGCAGGGCCTCCGAGTCGACCCGCGCAGCTCGGTGATCAAGGTCGACGGGATGCGGATCCCGACGGCGCCGGGGCACGTGGTGCTCGCGCTCAACAAGCCGCGCGGAGTGCACTCGACGATGACCGACGACCGTGGCCGGCCGTGCGTGGGGGACTACCTGCGCGGGCGCAAGGAACGCCTGTTCCACGTCGGCCGGCTCGACGCCGACACCGAGGGCCTGCTGCTGTTCACCAACGACGGCGAGCTGGCCCAGCGGCTGGCGCACCCCAGCCACGGGGTCACCAAGACGTACCTGGCCCAGGTCAAGGGCACCATCCCGCGCGGCCTGGGCAAGCAGCTGCGCGACGGGGTCGAGCTCGACGACGGCCCGGTCCGCGTCGACCGGTTCCGCGTGGTCACCTCGGCGCCCGGGCGGTCGCTGGTCGAGGTGGTGCTGCACGAGGGTCGCAAGCACGTCGTGCGCCGCATGCTGGCCGCGGTCGGGCATCCGGTCGAGGGCTTGGTCCGGGTCAAGGTCGGCCCGATCGGCCTCGGCGACCTGCGCTCCGGGAAGGTGCGCACGCTCACCATGACCGAGGTCGGGGAGCTCTACGCCGCCGTCGGCCTGTAGCACCGCACACACCGGGTGCGCCGAAGCTGAAGGACCGCCACCCTCGACGTAACCATATGTCGTCAAAGTGCTAGATGACTGTGACAGTCCATCGCCTGTACGGCCGTCCGACCGATACGTCGGTGAATCGACAATACTCGATCCCCTCGAGCCGGGCTCAGTATCTGCATATCGACAATCAGGGCTCGGTGGCCAGAAACGCGCAAGCGCAGGGGCGCGAGCATCGCCGCAGGTCACGGCGCTGACACTGTCGACATGGCGTCTCCTGGCGGCCGTGCGACCGCGGTCGACCCAGCTCGCGTCGACATTGCGGCGGCGGCGGCCGGCTCCGCTCGAGGAGGCGGCTGGTGGGGAGCGATTCGTCGGGGGAGCGATGTGCCGAGTCGCCGACGTAACGAGACACCGATTCAGCGAGCAGCCGATAACCAGGTATACCTGTATAGCCGTTTATCGCTAAACGGCTCTATCAGTACATCAGTTGAACGCTAGACCGGCTTACCGGTAGAACGCTGTACCGACTCACCGATGTGCCGCGACATCGGTGAGTCGAGATGGCGAGGGGTCGCTCGGTCGCTAAGGTGATGCCCCGGAGGTGGCGCAGGTGGCGACACGGGCGATCCGCGGGGCGACCCGCCTGACGGTCGACGACCCGGCCGAGATGGCCGAGGCCGTCGTCGAGCTGGTCTCGGCCATGCTCGAGCGCAACGAGCTGGCCACCGACGACCTCATCTCGGTGATCTTCACCGCGACCCCTGACCTGGTGAGCATGTTCCCGGCGGCTGCGGCGCGAGGGCTCGGCCTGGGGGACGTCCCGCTGCTGTGCGCACAGGAGATCGACGTGGCCGGCGCGCTGACCCGCGTGGTCCGCGTACTCCTGCATGCCGAGCTCGACCGACCGCGTGCCGAGGTGGTGCACGTCTACCTGCGGGGCGCCGAGGTGCTGCGACAGGACCTGGCTCAGTGAGCGCCCCCATCCGGTCGGTGCTCGTGGTGGGCTCCGGGCTGATCGGGGCGTCGGTCGGACTGGCCTGTCGCCAGCTCGGGCTCGACGTGTGGCTCGAGGACGCCGACCCCGACGCGGTGACGGTTGCGGCGAGCAGGGGAGCCGGCGTTCCTGGGCCTCCGACCGCGGCTCCGGACCTCGTGATCGTGGCTGTTCCCCCCTCCGGAGCACCTGCGGTCATTGTGACCATGCTTCATACGTATCTCGACGCGACAGTCAGTGATGTTTCGAGCACGAAGTCTCGACTTCAACGGGAGATTGACAGTCGTGAGGGCAATTCCTCCCGATTCGTCCCCGGACACCCGCTGGCGGGCCGCGAAGTCTCCGGGCCCGCTGCGGCGAGGGCCGATCTGTTCGCCGACCGCGTCTGGGCCCTCACTCCGACCGCGACGACCGACCCCGCACGGGTCGAGGCCGTGGCCGAGCTGGTCACCCGGCTGGGTGCGGTGCCGGTGGTGACGAGCGCCGAGGCGCACGATCGCGCCGTCGCACTGACCTCGCACACTCCCCAGGTCGTGGCGTCCATGGTCGCGGCCGGCCTCGAGGCCCTCGGCGACACCGAGGTGCGCCTGTCGGGGCAGGGGCTGCGCGACGTGACGCGCCTGGCCGCCTCCGACCCGGACCTGTGGACGGAGATCCTCTCCAGCAACGCCGCCCCCGTGGCCGAGGCGCTCGAGGGCCTGATCGACCGTCTCGAGCGGGTTCGCGAGGGGTTGCTCGAGGGGGAGTCCGACCAGGTCCGAGCGGCGCTGGCCGCCGGGGTCGAGGGGCATCGCAAGGTGCCGGGCAAGCACGGGTCGGCCCCGGTCGCCTACGCGGTGGTGCCCGTCGTCGTGGCCGACCGCCCCGGGGAGCTCGGCCGCCTCTTCGCCGACGCCGGTGCCACCGGCGTCAACCTGGAGGACGTGCGTATCGAGCACGCCGCCGGTCGGCCCACCGGCCTCGTGGAGCTCGAGGTGCGCCCCGAGGTCGCCCCCGCGCTGGCCGAGGGGCTGCGCGCGGCCGGATGGGACGTCCGCGCCTGATCGGCGACGTGCCGTCTCACCGGTTCGGCTGCTCGTCGCCAGGTCGGGATGCGGATGAAGCGCTCTGTCGACATTGCGGCTCGGCAGGAGATCTGCGGCCCCATGTCGACAAAAGGACAACTCGCTCTGACGTCCTGGACGAGCCCCTGACCAGCGCGGATGCTCGCGGGGCGGCCGCGGGCCCGCCGAGGCCGTAGGCTCCTCGCGGCGGTGGACGAGCCCGTCGCCAGGACGCCCGCCGGACGGCGGCGAGCACGAGGGAGGACGACGCGACGTGAGCCACCTGGCGAGCACGGCGACCGCGGTGGTCGCGGTGGACGGCCCCTCGGGCTCCGGCAAGTCGAGCGTCTCCCGCGGCGTGGCCCGCGAGCTGGGGCTGCGCTACCTCGACACGGGCGCGATGTACCGCGCCATCACCTGGGCGGTCCTGCGCGACGGCGCTGACGGCTCCGACGCCGTCGCCGACACCGCCCAGCGGTGCGTGCTCGAGTACTCGACCGACCCCGACGAGTCCTGGATCCGGGTGGACGGCGTGGACGTCTCGAGGGCGATCAGGGAGCAGGCAGTCACCTCCGCCGTGTCCGCCGTGGCCGCGGAGCCCCGCGCGCGAGCACACCTCGTGGAGCTCCAGCGCGCCGCCGTCGCCGAGGCCGCGCGCGCCGGCCAGGGCATCGTCATGGAGGGTCGTGACATCGGCTCGGTCGTCCTGCCGGAGGCCGACCTCAAGGTGTGGCTCGTCGCCGACCAGGCCGTGCGGGCTGCCCGCCGGGCCGCCGAGGACGCAGCCGCGGGCCGGCTCCCCGACCCGGTGACGGCGCCCGTCGTCGCCCACGAGGTCGCGGCCGACCTGGCCCGTCGCGACGCGGCCGACGCGGGTCGGGCCACGTCCCCCGCAGCCGCGGCCGAGGACGCCGTGGTCGTCGACGCGACCGACCTCGGCCTCGCCGAGGTCATCGAGGTCGTCGTGGGCCTCGTCCGCGACCGGGTGCAGGCATGACGGGTACGCCGTCGCCCTCGAGCTCCTCGGCGGCCACGGCACGCAACGTCGCTGCACTGCTCGCGCGCGCCTGGCGCGTGCGCACGACGTCCGCCCACCTCGTGCCGGCTGACGGCCCGCTCATCATGGCGGCGCAGCACAGCGCCTTCCTCGACCAGTTCCTCCTGCTCGCCACGGCGCCCCGGCCGGTCCACGTGCTGTCCGGCCCGGCGGCGTACGCCCCGCCGTTCGGCGCCGCGCTGCGCGCTGCGGCGCAGATCCCGTACGACGTCGACGTCCCCGACCGCACTGCTCTTCGAGCGGCGCTGGGCGTGCTGGCCGACGGCGGCGCGGTCGGCATCTTCCCGGAAGGCGCGCTCGGCGCCGGTGACGTGCGGCACGTGCACCATGACGTCGCCTACCTCGCCGCCCGATCCGGTGCGAGAGTGGTGCCGGTCGCGATCCTCGGTGCACGTCCCGAGGGCGGCGGCCAGGACGCGCTGCCGCGGCTGCGCGCCCGGATCGACGTCGTGTTCGGCGAGCCGGTCGACATCCGCGTCGACGGCGACCCGTCGCGCCGCGCCGTTCTCGCCAGATCGGGGGAGCGGATGCGCCAGGTCCTCGCCGATCATGTCCGTACCGCCTGCGCCCGCACCGGAGCCGGTCTGCCCGGCCCCGTATCTCCGTCCTCGAGCTCCCGGAGCACCTCGTGACCAGTGACGACCCCACCGTCGACCCCTCCGGGGCCGACCCCTCGGGGATCGACCCGTCCCTCGTCGACGACGAGCTCGGCTACGACGACGACGCAGCCGCGTGGGAGGCCGACGAGGTCATCGAGGTCGACGACCTCGACGGCGACGACGTGCTGCCCGACCTGGGCGACCTCGGCGACGACGAGGAGCTCGACCCCTCCGCGCTGGCCGCCCTCGGCTTCGACATCGACGATCTGGCGACCTTCGACGACGAGGACGACGAGCTGCTGCCCGTCGTCGCCATCGTCGGACGTCCCAACGTCGGCAAGTCCACGCTGGTGAACCGCATCCTCGGCCGTCGCGAGGCCGTCGTCGAGGACGTGCCCGGGCGTGACCCGCGACCGCGTCACCTACGAGGCCGAGTGGGCCGGTCACCGGTTCCTCATCCTCGACACCGGCGGCTGGGAGCGCGAGGCGCAGGGCATGGCCGCCCAGGTCGCGGCGCAGGCCGAGCGGGCCATGAACGACGCCGACGTCATCATGTTCGTCCTCGACGCGACGGTGGGCGCCACCGACGCCGACGAGGACGTCGTGAAGGTGCTGCGGCGTACGAAGAAGCCGGTGGTGCTCGTCGCCAACAAGGTCGACGACCGGCGCGGCGACGCCGACGCGGCGATGCTGTGGTCGCTCGGCCTCGGCGAGCCGTACGCCGTCTCCTCGCTGCACGGCCGCGGCTCCGGCGACCTGCTCGACGCTGTCGTCGAGAAGCTCCCCGAGATCGGCAGCCGCACCGCGCAGCCTCGCGGCCCGCGGCGCGTGGCACTGCTCGGCAAGCCCAACGTCGGCAAGTCGAGCCTGCTCAACAAGCTCGCCGGCGAGTCGCGCGTCGTCGTCGACTCCGTCGCCGGCACGACCGTCGACCCCGTCGACGAGCTGGTCGAGATCGCCGGGATCCCGTGGCGCTTCGTCGACACCGCCGGCATCCGTCGCCGCGTCGCGGAGGCGAGCGGCCACGAGTACTACGCCTCGCTGCGCACCAAGGGTGCGCTGGAGAAGGCGGAGGTGGCCGTCGTCCTCCTCGAGTCGCACGAGCCGCTGGCCGAGCAGGATGCGCGCATCCTGTCGATGGTCGTCGAGAGCGGCCGCGCCCTCGTGCTGGCGTTCAACAAGTGGGACCTGGTCGACGAAGAGCGCCGCAAGTACCTCGAGCGCGAGATCGAGCGCGACCTGCACCAGGTCGCCTGGGCGCCGCGCGTGAACGTGAGCGCTCGCACGGGTCGGCACATGGAGAAGCTCGTGCCCGCGCTCGACGCGGCGCTCGCCGGCTGGGAGACCCGGGTGCCGACCTCGAAGCTCAACGGCTTCCTCGCCGAGCTCGTCGCCTCGCACCCGCACCCGGTGCGCGGGGGCAAGCAGCCGCGCATCCTGTTCGGCACTCAGGCCACGACCAAACCGCCCACGTTCGTGCTGTTCACCAGCGGCTTCCTCGAGGCCGGCTACCGCCGCTTCATCGAGCGCCGCCTGCGCGAGGAGTTCGGTTTCGTGGGGACGCCGATCCGCATCAACCTGCGCGTGCGCACCAAGCGCCCGCGTCGGTGACGGCGGTTTCGGAGCACCGCACCGCGTGGGGTAATCTTCGGTGGCCGTCGAGGGATGAGAGTCCCGACGCACGGTGATCGGCTCGGGCTGTAGCGCAGCTTGGTAGCGCACTTGACTGGGGGTCAAGGGGTCGCAGGTTCAAATCCTGTCAGCCCGACAGACGCAACGGCGTCGACCGCGAAGCGGTCGACGCCGTTGCTGTTCTCGGGCTGACAGGATTTGGGAGGAGCCAGCGCGGCGGCCGTCCGGCCGCGCCGAAGGCGCCCGACGAAGGTCGCCGCCCCACAACGACGGATCCTGTCAGCCCGACAGACGCAACAGGGTCGACCGCGAAGCGGTCGACCCTGTTGCCATTCTCGGGCTGACAGGATTTGGGAGGAGCCAGCGCGGCGGCCGTCCGGCCGCGCCGAAGGCGCCTGACGAAGGCCGCCGCCCCACAACGACGGATCCTGTCAGCCCGCCCGATGCGATTCTCGAATCGGACGACGACGGACCGGACTGCGTCACTCCGCCCGCCCCGTCGGATCCGAAGAAGACTGTCGCGCTCTAGTTCTCGGACCAGGAGATGTTGCCGTCGAGGTCCTTGACCGTGACGGTGTACGGCTGGGTGTCGCCCGTGGCGCTGGTGAACGTGCAGCCGAACGACGCACCCACCGGCTGCACGAGGTAGGACTTCCCCGTGGCGCCGCAGTCGGCGGTCCACGTGCCGCCCTTCTGGTCGCCGTACTGCTGCGCGGTCTGCGTCTGCAGCTTCACCACGTCGAGCACCGCTGCGGTGGCCGCGAAGTCGACGTTGCCCTGCTCGTCGGCCTGCGTCACGGTGAACTCGAGCTGCTGGCCGTCGAGGACCGCGCTGCAGGTCGACGTCGCCCCCTGCTTGACGGCGACGCCCGCCGGGCACGACACGGCGAGCGCGATCCCGGCGCCGAGGGAGTCCGTGAGGTTGGTGGTGATCGCCTCGGCGAGGACGTTCTGGTCGAGCGTCCCGTCGGCCACCTCGGTGACCATCGGGCTCGGGCTGGCAGCCTCCGTCGTCGAGGCGGAAGCGGAGGCGGACGGCGTCCCCGACCCGGACGGCGTGTCGGTCGACGACCCCGAGCAGCCTGCGAGGGCCAGCGCGACGAGCACGCCGATCGCAGCGACGGTGGTGCTGGTGCGGCGGACCATGGGATCCCTCCCGGTCGACGCCACTCGGCGTCACAGGACTCGCGGCGGACTGCCGCGGTGTCGTGGCGATCGTAGGCCGCGGCCGGGAGCGTTGCCCGCGCGGCTGCCGGAAACGCCGTCGTGACGGCGTACGGCGGTCCACGATGGCCCGGTGCCCTCCGACCTGACTCGTGTCGCCCGCGACCGTGTGCCCCTGCCCGAGGTGTCGGGGCTGTGCAGCGTCGTACGGAACGGACGCACCACGCTCGTCGCGCTAGGCGACGACCGCGTGTCGATCGCGATGGCCGACGTCGACGAGTCCGGCGTACCGGGAACGTGGCAGGTGGTCAGCGCCGACGACATCGGTGCCCGCCCCGGTGCGCGAGGAGAGGTTCACCCAGCTCGAGTCCGTGGCGCTCGACGGCGCCGGCCGCGCGTGGGTGCTCACCGAGGGCACGTCTCTGCTCGCGGGCGTCGACCTCGACGCGCGTACGCCGGTGGCCGTGATCAGGCTCGAGACGTCGTCGATCCCGGAGCTGCACGCGACGTGGTCGGCGGTCGACGCCTCGCGTGCCGAGGGCCTCGCGCTGCTCGTGCGCGGCCACGTCCTCGTGGTGAAGGAGAAGGACCCCGCCGGCCTGGTCGAGCTCGGGCCCGCCGGCGACGACGCGCTCGGGATCAGCGCCTCGACGCTGCTCCCGCAGGAGGATGCGTTCGAGGCATCGGCCGAGGAGCTGGTGGCGCTGGCCTGGTGGCCGTGGCCGCACGACGACGTGCTCGAGGACCTCAGCGACCTCGCCGTCGACCACGCGGGCGGTCTGTGGGTGCTCTCGGACCAGAGCCGTGCGCTCGCCGAGCTGCAGCTTCCGCTGCAACCCGGCGACAGCCTCGGCTGGGCGAGGTGCTCGCCTGCCCAAGAAGATCGCCAAGCCCGAGGGCCTGGCCTTCCTCCCGGGGGCGTCATCGCCGTCGCGACGACCGCCACGACGACGCCGACAACGGCGCCGTGCGAGCTTCCAGCGGGCGAACCGTCGTCGTCTGCCCACTCCTCGCCTACGGAAGCTCCCGAGGTTGCCTGGACGCGGGACGGATCTGCGCAGATCGCGTCAGGCGAGCGGCACGTCGGTGTCGGCGACGACCTCGACGGCCAGCCGGCGACCGGTCACGCGCTCGATGGAGTCGGACAGCGCGGTGAGGAACAGCGGTCGGCGTGCGCGCTCGAAGGTGTGCGTGCCGGCGAGCTTCGTGGCGTCGGAGAAGTCGAGGACGACGAGCTCGTCGGTGACGCGCATGAGCCGTCCGTCGAACAGCGCCAGCCACGCCGTGCGGTTCGCCACCTCGAGGTCGTCGAGCACGGCGACCCACTGGGCCTTCAGCGCCGGGAGGTCGAGGGCGTCCATGACCTCACCGTAGCGACCGCTGCTCGATGACGAACCGGCCACGGCGCGCGCCGACACGCGTCCCGTGCGGCGTGCGCGACGCATCGCCGGTTAGCGTGACCCCCGTGAAGCGCGCAGTCCTGATCGCGTCGGGCGTCGTCCTGGTGCTCCTCGGCCTGCTGCTGATCGCCGCCGGGGGAGCGGCGGCGGCCCTGTTCGGCTCCGACGGGTCGCTGTCGACGGCTCCGGCGCGCGTCAGCGGCTCCGGCGTCGCGCTCGTGGTCGAGGACATCAGCATCGACGCGAGCTCGATCCCCGTCCCCGACGGCGTCGGCTCCCTCACCCTCTCCGTCGCCGACACCCGCGGCCGCACCATGTTCGTGGGCTCAGCGCCCAGCGACACGGTCGACACCTATCTCACGGGCGCGCCGTACGACGTCGTGGTGTCGGTCGCGGCCGGCTCCGACGCGACGACGCGCGAGGTGCCGGGCACGCAGCAGCCTCCGCCGCCGACGACGCAGTCGTTCTGGACGCGCCAGGCCACCGGGAGCCCCGCCGAGCTGACGGCACGCGTGAGCGCGGCCACGACGCTCGTGGTGATGAACGCCGACGCGACGCCGGGGGTCGACGCCGAGCTCGTCGTGACGCTCACCGTGGCCCGCGCGTGGACGGCCGCATGGATCGCCGTCGGCGTGGGCGTGCTCCTCCTCCTGCTGGCGATCCTCGCGTTCTGGCGGGCGCGCGTGGCCGGCCGGCGTGCCCGGGCTGCGGCCGCTGCGGCGGCCCCGCCCGCTGCCGCGGCCGTCGTCGCGGCTCCCGGAGCGACGATCCTCCCGGGCGAGACCCTCGAGGCACCGGCAGCGTCGACGGTGGTCGCGGCGGCCCCCGAGGCACCCGCGGCCCCGGTCGCCGAGGCCGTCGTCCCGATCCCGCCGGGCGAGCCGGTCGAACTCGCCCCGGTGGCGCCTGCTGAGCCGGACGCCACGGCCGATCTCACCGCGGCGGCAGCGGCGGTGGCCGCGGCGACCGCCTCCGACGCGGCGGAGCCGCCCGCCTCCGAGACGGCGCCGGACGCCGAGTCCGTGCAGGAGCTCCCCGACGCGGCGCCCGAGGCTGTCGAGACCATCGCACCCGAGGCGGCGACCCCCATCGCCGAGGCCGCAGCCGTCGCTGCCCTCGCGCCGGCGGAAGACCCCGCGTCCGCCGACGGTGCTGCGAGCGGACCGGCGTACGACGCTGCGCCGCACGAGGTCGATGCGCCCGTCGAGGAGGCCGCATCACCGGTCGACATGGCGGCGCTGTTCGCCCCGTCCGCCGACGACGCGACGGCGGTCATCCCGGCGGTGAGCGCGCCGGTCCCGGAGCCGGCCGACCCCGACACGACCGGACCGGTCGCTCCCGCGGAGACCGAGCACCCCGCGGGTTAGGGTCGGTCTGTGGACGTGCAGGAGACCGAGGTCCAGACCGACCGGATCCTCACGATCCCCAACATCCTCTCGTTCGCCCGCCTTCTCGGCGTGCCCGTCTTCCTCTGGCTGATCCTGGTGCCGCAGGCCGACGGCTGGGCGTTCGTCCTGCTCGCCGTCAGCGCGATCACCGACTGGCTCGACGGCAAGATCGCCCGCGCCACGGGGCAGATCAGCCGGCTGGGCCAGCTGCTCGACCCGCTGGCCGACCGCGCCTACATCGCCGCCGCACTGCTCGGCCTGGCGATCCGCGGGATCATCCCGTGGTGGCTCGTCGTCGTGCTGCTGGCGCGCGACCTCGTCCTCGCGGTGGTCCTCGTGCTGCTCAAGCGTCGCGGGATCACCGGGCTGCCGGTGCACTTCCTGGGCAAGGCGGCGACGTTCTGCCTGCTCTACGCGCTGCCGATCCTGCTCCTGGGCGCCGACGCGACCGGCGCGGGGCTCACCTTCGCCGACGCTGCCCGCGTGCTCGGCTGGGCCTTCGCGATCTGGGGCACGGCGCTGTACTGGTGGGCCGGTCTGCTCTACCTCGAGCAGGCCCGACGCATCCTGCGCGACCCGGTGCCGTGATGGCCCGTTCGACCACCGATCCCGCTGCCTCCATGGCGCTGCTGCGCGACCTGATGCGCGACGACGTCGGTCTCGAGTACGCCGAGGCCGCCGAGCGCCGCGCCGCCGCGGGCGGCGACGAGGCACCGACCGAGTCGCGCACGGCGGGCCGCTCGACGCTGTTCCTGCTCACCGTCGTGCTGGTGGCCGGGGTGCTCGCCGTCGGTCTGGTCCAGCGCAAGGCCGACGAGCCGGCGTCGCAGGCGGCGCGCGAGGCGCTCGTCGAGCGGGCCGACGCCGCGGAGGCCCGGGTCGTGGCGCTCGAGGCGTCGGTGGCCGCGACGCGCGCCGAGCTGACCGCGCTGCAGGACGCCGCGCTCGCCGACAGCGTCGAGGGCGAGGTCGTGTCCGAGCGCATCGCGCGGCTGTCCGAGGTCACCGGGTACACCGCGGTGGTCGGCGGCGGCGCGGTGGTGCAGCTCGACGACGCGAAGGGCACCGATCGCGCCGACCCGTCCGCACCCGGCCGCGTCCTCGACAGCGACGTGCAGACCGCGGTGAACGGGCTGTGGCAGGCGGGCGCCGAGGCGATCGCCATCAACGGGCGCCGGCTCACCGCGACCACGGCGATCCGCACCGCAGGGTCGGCGATCCTCGTCGACTTCCGGCCGCTGGTGCCGCCGTACCGCATCGAGGCGATCGGCGACCCGGCCACCCTGGCGACGGCGTACGCCGCGACCCGGTCGGCCCGGGAGCTCGCACGCGTCGCCGACCAGTACGGGCTGCAGCTGACCACCACCGAGGCCGACCAGCTCGCACTCCCGGCCGCGACGGCGCTGCTGCCGACGCGGGCCACGGTGCCGACCCGAGGAGGAGCTAGCGTGACGCCGAACGCCAGCACGTCGAGCACCGGGGGGACGTCATGATCGCGGCCATCGGGCTGGTCATCGGCATCATCCTCGGCGTCGTGCTCCAGCCCAGCGTGCCGCTGTGGCTCCAGCCGTACCTGCCCATCGCCGTCGTCGCGGCGCTCGACGCGGTGTTCGGTGCCGCACGCGCCCTGCTCGACGACGTCTTCGACGACCGCGTGTTCGTCGTGTCGTTCCTCTCGAACATCGTCATCGCCGCGCTGCTGGTCTTCCTCGGCGACCAGCTCGGCGTGGGCGCGCAGATCTCCACCGGTGTCGTCGTGGTCCTCGCGATGCGCATCTTCGCCAACGCTGCGGCGATCCGACGCCACCTGTTCAAGGCATGACGATGCCGGACGAGACCCCCGAGGGCATCGACGCCACCACGGCGTCGGGCCGGGCCCGGCTGCGCAAGGCGCTCGCGCCGCGGGCGACGCGCCGGCAGGCCGTGATCGGGGTGCTGTTCGTGCTGCTCGGCTTCGCCACCGTGTCGGCGGCGCGCGGCACGACCACCAGCGGGCTGCTGCTCGACCGCGCGCGAGGACGAGGTCGTGCGGGTGCTCGACGACCTGACCGAGCGGCAGACCAGGCTCGAGATCGAGCAGCGGGCGCTCGAGGCGACGCGCGACAGGCTCCTCTCGGGCAGCGAGGAGCAGCGGCTCGCCGTCGCACGCGCCCGGGCCGACGCGCTGGCGATCCTCGCCGGCACCGTGCCGGCGACCGGCCCGGGCATCCGGTTCACGATCACCGACCGCGACGGCGTCATCGACTACACCGTCCTGCTCGACGCGGTGCAGGAGCTGCGCGATGCCGGAGCGGAGGCGATCCAGATCGGCAACGTCCGCGTCGTCGCCTCCACCTGGTTCGACGACGCCCCCGACGGGATCGGTCTCGTGGTCTCGGGAACGCGCCTGGCCCCGCCGTACACGGTGCTGGCCATCGGCGAGTCCGCGACCCTGGCCACGGCGCTGGAGATTCCCGGCGGTGTGTCCGACACCGTGCGCACGGCCGGCGGACGCATCACGATCACCCAGGAGGCGTCGGTCCTCGTGACCGCGTTGCAGCCGCCGTCGACGCCTCAGTACGCTCGCCCGGCCCCGAGCCCCTCGGGGTCGTGACCCTCCGCAGGAAGGCGCCCTCATGTCCGGCCAGACCCCCGAGAACCTCCGCTACACCCGCGAGCACGAGTGGGTCGACGTCACCGCAGAGGGCCGCGTCCGCTTCGGCATCACCGACCACGCGCAGGACGCCCTCGGCGACATCGTCTTCGTGACGCTGCCGACCGTGGGCGCCACGGTGACCGCGGGGGAGCCGTGCGGCGAGGTCGAGTCGACCAAGAGCGTCTCGGACATCTACGCCCCGGTCTCCGGCACCGTCGTGGCGCGCAACGACGCGGTGGAGACGAGCCCGGAGACCCTCAACTCCGACCCGTACGGCGACGGCTGGCTGGCCGAGGTCGACGCGTCCGACGCGAGCGCGGTCGACGCGCTGCTCGACGCAGCCGGGTACGTCGCCTTCGTCGAGGGCTGACGCGTCGGCGACCGCGAGGCGCCCTGACCTGCGACGGCGGGCGCAGCCCGGCATGACCCTCGACCTGAGGTCGAGGGTTGCCGCCCATTGACCCGTCGGGGTCGCGCTCCGTAGGGTCGGGTCGAGTCTCGACTCTCGGTCGAGATCCGTCGGAAGGAACCACCCCATGGGTCGGCAGTGCCCGAGCTGCGGTCATCTGGCCGAGGACAGCGACCACTTCTGCGCCGCGTGCGGTGCCGAGCTGGCGCCTGCGGACCCGGCGTTCCAGACCGGCGTGCTGGGCATCCGTGCCGCGACCGAGGGCGACTCGGCCCCGATGCCGGCCGTCGACGCCACGAGCGTGAGCGGTCTCGGCGAGGGCCACGCGGTGCTCGTCGTGCTGCGCGGCCCCGCCGAGGGCGCGCGCTACAACCTGGCCCCCACGTCCGAGCCCGTCGTGGTCGGGCGCTCGCCGGAGTGCGAGCTCTTCCTCGACGACGTCACCGTCTCGCGCCGCCACGCCGAGCTGCGCTCCGTGGGCGGCGGATGGGAGCTGCACGACCTGGGCAGCCTCAACGGGTCGTACGTGAACCGTCGGCGTATCGACCAGCAGACCCTCGCCGGAGGTGACGAGGTGCAGATCGGCAAGTACCGCTTCGTGTTCCTCGAGGCCGCAGGGGCCGAGTCGTGACCGCCGTCGCGGCCCGCGGGCTGATGGGGATCGGCGACGTCCTCGCGACGCTGCGCCCGGACTTCCCCGACGTGACCATCTCGAAGATCCGCTTCCTCGAGTCCGAGGGCCTCATCTCGCCGCAGCGCACCTCGAGCGGCTACCGCAAGTTCAGCCACGGCGACGTCGAGCGGCTGCGCTACGTGCTGGCCTGCCAGCGCGACCAGTACCTCCCGCTCAAGGTGATCCGCGAGCACCTCGAGGCCATCGACCGCGGTCTCGAGCCGCCGACCGGCTCCGAGGGCCCGCGCGTCCCGCGGGCGCTCGTGTCGACCGACGGGATGCCCTCGCCCGAGTCGTTCCGCCCGTCGTCGGCCGAGATCCGGCTCTCCCGCGGCGAGCTGCTCGAGGCCAGCGGCCTCGACGAGGCGCTGCTCAAGCAGGTCGAGTCGTTCGGGCTGGTCACCAAGCGGGGCGCCCACTACGACGGCGAGGCGCTCGTGATCGCCACGACCATCGCCGAGATGGCCGCGTTCGGCATCGAGCCGCGCCACCTGCGCACGTTCAAGGTCGCCGCCGACCGCGAGGTCGGGCTCGTCGAGCAGGTCGTCACGCCGCTGCTGCGCCAGCGCGACCCCGAGGGCCAGCAGCGCGCCGACGACGCGATCCGCGAGCTGTCGTCGCTGTCGGTGCGCCTGCACTCGGCGCTGGTCAAGGCCGGGCTCGCCACCGAGCTGCGCCGCTAGACCGAACGCCGGCTCGCCAACGGCCCGGTCGTGGCTAGGGTGGAGCCATGCGCCTGATGGACGTCGTGGGTGTCCGCGTCGAGATGCCGTCGAACCAGCCGATCGTGCTGCTCCGCGAGGTCGACGGCGAGCGCTACCTGCCGATCTGGATCGGCGCCACGGAGGCCACCGCCATCGCCTTCGCGCAGCAGGGCGTCGTGCCGGCGCGCCCCCTGACGCACGACCTGCTGCGCGACGTCATCGGCGGCCTGGGCCACCAGCTCGCCGAGGTGCGCATCACCGAGCTGACCGACGGCGTGTTCTTCGCCCTGCTGGTCTTCGACGGGGGAGTCGAGGTCTCCGCCCGCCCGTCGGACGCGATCGCGCTCGCACTGCGCACCGGTACGCCGATCCACGCGGCCGAGACCGTGCTCACCGAGGCCGGCATCGCCGTGCCGGACGAGCAGGAGGACGAGGTCGAGCGCTTCCGCGAGTTCCTCGACCAGATCTCCCCGGACGACTTCGTGGGCGGCACCAGCGGTCCCGACGAGACCTGATCCGGCGCCCACGCCGACGCGAAGTCTCGATCTCTACCTGAGAGTTCTCGCCCGACCGCGTCACACATCGGCGTGTCGAGGCCCCGTGCGTTGACCCCCGACCCCGACCGGCCTAGCGTGCGGGGTGAACGTCGACGGTGTAACTCTCGCGGTGTGCTTCCCCCATCCCGCGGCACCGAGGACGGGTGGAGGTCGGTCATGAGCGGTGCTGACGAGGGTCTCGAGCCTGGCGTCGTCGACTCCACGCGCGTGCAGGCCGCCGAGGATGCGGGCCGTCAGGGTCTGCTGTTCGGCGACGACGTCCTGTCGATGCCCGCCGACGTCGGCTTCCGCGGTCCCGTCGCCTGCTCCGCGGCCGGGATCACCTACCGCCAGCTCGACTACTGGGCGCGCACCGGCCTCGTCGAGCCGTCCGTGCGCACCGCCCACGGCTCGGGCAGCCAGCGCCTCTACAGCTTCCGCGACATCCTCGTGCTCAAGGTGATCAAGCGCCTGCTCGACACCGGCGTCTCGCTGCAGAACATCCGCACCGCGGTCGAGCACCTGCGCGAGAGCGGCGTCGAGGACCTCGCCCAGGTCACGCTCATGAGCGACGGCGCCAGCGTCTACGAGTGCCGCAGCAAGGACGAGGTCATCGACCTCGTGCAGGGCGGTCAGGGCGTGTTCGGCATCGCGGTCGGCCGGGTCTGGCGCGAGGTCGAGGGCAGCCTCGCCGAGCTCCCCAGCGAGCGCGCCGACGGCGGCACCGACGTCTCCGCCGAGTCCGTGGCCGGCGACGAGCTCGCCGCGCGCCGCGCTGCCCGCGCCTCCGGCTGATCCTCGCGGGGCCGATCGGCCCCGATCCCGCCCGTCCCGGCCTCCTGCGCCGGTGTCGTCGCACGCCGTCCTGCCGCGATCCGGGTACGCTGCTGCCACGCCGACCACCCGAGCGGGAGAGTCCCGTCGCAGCCAGCGACGGGCGCCGAAGGAGCAAGCCCCCGCCAACCTCTCAGGCACACGGACCGTCCGGGTGGGCGACTCTGGAAAGCGGGAGCGATGCTCCCCGCCGACGGTGCAAGCCGTGCTCGCACGGTGAAGCTCTCAGGCGCGCGGAACCGCGCGGAAACAGAGGGGGATCGCGACCGCGCGACCGCGCGGGCGCTGGTCCCCGCCACGAGAGCCGAGCCCGTCGTGCCCGACACCGCAGACACCACCGCCCCGCGCCGCCACTCCTCGCCGCTGGACGCAGGCACCCCCTTCGTCGACCGCCACATCGGGCCCGACCCCGACGGCGTACGCCGCATGCTCGAGGTCGTCGGCCACGCGTCGCTCGACGACCTCGCGCTCGCCGCCGTGCCCGAGGCGATCCGGTGGACCACCGGGCTCGACCTGCCGGCGGCCGGCACCGAGGACGAGGTGGCCGCCGAGCTGCGCGCGCTGGCCGCCCGCAACACGGTGGCCCGCTCGATGATCGGCCTGGGCTATCACGACACCCACACCCCGGCCGTGATCCGGCGCAACGTGCTCGAGAGCCCCGCCTGGTACACGGCGTACACGCCCTACCAGCCGGAGATCAGCCAGGGCCGGCTCGAGGCGCTGCTGGCCTTCCAGACGATGGTCGAGGACCTCACCGCGCTGCCGATCGCGGGTGCGAGCCTGCTCGACGAGCCGACCGCGGCCGCGGAGGCGATGACCCTGGCGCGCCGCGCCGGGAAGTCGCCGTCGCACCGCTTCGTGGTCGACGCCGACACGCACCCGCAGACCCTCGCGGTGCTCGCGACGCGCGCCGAGCCGCTCGGCATCGAGCTCGACGTCGTCGATGTGACGGCGGGCCTGCCGGACGGCGACTTCTTCGGTCTGCTGCTCAGCTATCCCGGCAGCTCGGGCGAGATCCGCACGATCGAGCCGCTGATCGCGGCCGCGCACGAGCGCGGCGCCGTGGTGGCGGTGGCGAGCGACCTGCTCGCGCTCACGCTGCTCACGCCTCCCGGCGAGCTCGGCGCCGACGTCGTGGTGGGCTCGGCGCAGCGCTTCGGCGTACCCCTGGGGTTCGGCGGCCCGCACGCCGGCTTCATGAGCGTGCGGCAGGGGCTCGAGCGCTCGATGCCGGGTCGCCTGGTGGGCGTCAGCGTCGACGCCGACGGCGCGCCCGCCTACCGCCTCGCGCTGCAGACGCGCGAGCAGCACATCCGTCGCGAGAAGGCGACGAGCAACATCTGCACCGCGCAGGTGCTGCTCGCCGTGACCTCCGCGCTGTACGCCGCATGGCACGGGCCGGACGGTCTCGCGCGCATCGCCTCGCGCACGCACCGCTACGCGCTCACGCTGGTCAACGGCCTGGAGCGCATGGGCGTCGCCGTGCCGACGCGGCAGTTCTTCGACACGGTGCGGGTCACCGTGCCGGGCAAGGCCGCCGCAGTCCTCGCCGCCGCCGAGGCGCGCGGCGTCAACCTGCGCGCCGTCGACGACGACACGGTCGGCATCAGCACCGACGAGACCACGACGCGCGCCGACCTGCTCGCCGTGTGGGCCGCGTTCGCCGAGGCAGTCGGCGGCACCGCGCCTGCGGAGTCCGAGATCGACGCGCTCGCGCACGAGACCGCGCGGTCGTTCGACGCGCTGCTCTCGCGGACGTCGGCGTACCTCACCCACCCGACCTTCCACGACCACCGCAGCGAGACCGCGATGCTGCGCTACCTGCGCCGCCTCTCGGACTACGACATCGCGCTCGACCGCGCGATGATCCCGCTGGGCTCGTGCACGATGAAGCTCAACGCCACCACGGAGATGGAGCCGATCACCCAGCCCGGATGGGCCGGCATCCACCCGTTCGCGCCGCTGCACCAGGCCGAGGGCTACGTCGAGCTCATCCGCTCGCTCGAGGCCTACCTCGTGGAGATCACCGGGTACGACGCGGTCTCCGTGCAGCCCAACGCGGGCAGCCAGGGCGAGTTCGCCGGCCTGCTCGCGATCCGCGGCTACCACCGCTCGCGCGGCGAGGCGCACCGCGACGTGTGCCTGATCCCGTCGAGTGCGCACGGCACCAACGCCGCGAGCGCCGTGATGGCGGGCATGCGCGTGGTGGTCGTGGCGTGCACCGAGGCCGGCGACGTCGACGTCGACGACCTGCGCGCGAAGATCGAGGCCAACGCCGGCACGCTCGCGGCGCTGATGATCACCTACCCGTCGACCTTCGGCGTCTACGAGGAGACCGTCACCGAGATCTGCGCGCTGGTGCACGACGCCGGCGGCCAGGTGTACGTCGACGGCGCCAACCTCAACGCGCTCGTGGGCCTCGCGAAGCCGGGCAAGTTCGGTGCCGACGTCTCGCACCTGAACCTGCACAAGACCTTCTGCATCCCGCACGGCGGCGGCGGTCCCGGCGTGGGTCCGGTCGGCGTCCGCGCGCACCTCGCGCCGTACCTGCCCGGCCACCCGCTGCGTCCCGAGGCCGGCCCGCTGGGCCGCGGCGACGTCGACGGCGGCACCGGTCCGGTCAGCGGAGCGCCGTGGGGCAGCGCCGGGATCCTGCCGATCCCGTGGGCCTACATCCGGCTCATGGGCGGCGAGGGCCTCACGCGTGCCACGCAGATCGCGGTGCTGTCGGCCAACTACGTCGCGGCGCGGCTGCGCGACCACTACCCGGTGCTCTACACCGGCCGCGGCGGGCTCGTGGCGCACGAGTGCATCGTCGACCTGCGCGAGATCACCAAGGCCACGGGCGTCACGGTCGACGACGTCGCCAAGCGCCTCATCGACTACGGCTTCCACGCGCCGACCATGTCGTTCCCGGTCGCGGGCACCCTCATGATCGAGCCCACCGAGTCCGAGGACCTCGGCGAGCTCGACCGCTTCTGCGACGCGATGATCGCGATCCGCCACGAGATCGACGAGGTCGTCGCGGGCACGTGGGCGGTCGAGGACTCGCCGCTGCGCGGGGCTCCGCACACCGCCGCCTCGATGGTCGGCGACTGGTCGCAGAAGTACTCGCGCGAGACCGCGGCCTTCCCGGTCGCGTCGCTGCGCACCACGAAGTACTGGCCGCCGGTACGCCGCATCGACGGCGCCTACGGCGACCGCAACCTGGTCTGCTCGCTGCCCGCGCCCGGAGGCCTTCGCCGTCGACGCGTGACCACGACGACTTCTCCATCGTCGTCATCACGCGTCGACGGGCCTTACCCGAGAACGTCGATGAGGCCTGGGGTCGCCTGGCCCCAGCCTCCGGTGGCGTCGAACACCAGCCGGCACCCGTCGAGCTGGACGGTCAGCCGGTCGGTGCCGTCCTCGCCCCGGATCGTGGCGGTCCGCGTGGTCTCCGACGGGCAGCGGCGCCCCGGCTCGGTCGCGGCAAGCTCGCGTGCGAGTGCGGCACCGGTCTCCGGGGGCACCGGGCCCCCCGACTGGAACACCAGCACGCCGTCGGAGTCGGGAGTGACGGCGTAGCGGCAGACCGTCAGTCGCGTCGTCGGACCGTCGATGGCGGCGATGCCGGTCGAGGTGGGGGCGAAGAAGAGCGGGATGCTCGCGGGGTCACCGCTCTCGTAGTCGCACCCCAGACCTTCGGCGCGCAGCTCGTCGTCGCTCCTCACGGGCGTGTCCCGACGCTCGCCGATGGTCGTCCAGCGAGCTGCGTCGACCGCCTTGTTGAACCGGTCCGTGACACGACCGCAGCCGTCCTCGGGCACGTGACGTCGGACCCACCGGCCGTCGGCCCCGACCAGCGCGACCCACGGTGGGAACTCGTACGCCACCGCGCACAGCGTCTGAGGGGGGAGCTTCTCGTCCCGTGGCTGGCGCAGCAGCCGGACCAGCCGGTCGATCCCCGAGACCGCCTGTCGCTGAACGACGACGTACCACTCGCGATCGCCCTCGAAGATCCGCTCGTCGATCTCGCAGACGACCACGGCGACGGGCTCGAAGCCGTCGGGGAGGGTGGGCGACTTCGGCGGCGTCGCCCAGATCTGCTCCGTGGACGGGCAGAGCCCACCCGACGACGAGGGCGACGCCGATGCCGTGCCGGCCACCTGGCTGCTGCCGGCGCTGGTGATTGCGACGGGGCGGCCCGGGTCGACGGGAGCACCCGCCTTCTCGACGCCGCAGCCGGCCACGAGCGCTGAGAGCGCCGCTACCGCCGCAGCGGTCGACGCGATGATCCTTCGCATGTCGTCCCCCGTGATGTCGCCCGGCCGACCGTGCCGCGCCGGCGTGCGGCGCAGGGAGGCCCGAGTTCCGGGTGCGGGCCCCTGTCCTGGCCATCCTGGCCGACACGCGTCGTCGGCGCCATGACCGCGACGCTGACGGGCGCGATCCTCACTCAGGGCAGGTGAGCGCCCGAGGCGTCGTAGGCGGTCCACGACCCTTCGGAGACGACCTCGACGGCGCCGTCGACCACCGCGATGGCGGTCTGCTCGTCGATGGCGTACGACGGGATGCCGATGTCGGCCGCCCATCGGTCGGCGTCGTCCTGGGAGTTCTCCGGGAACGCGTTGAGGTGCGGGAAGATCGCGAAGTCGACCAGCCCGAGCGTGCGGTCGTCGGGGCGTCCGACCACTCGACGAACACGGGTCCGATGCGCGGTGCCATCACCATGCTCCCGGCGCTCACCCCGACCCACACCGTGTCGTGCAGCTGCGGGAGCAGGTCGGCGAGGCCGGACTCGCGCATCCAGTGGGACAGGTACGTCGCGTCGCCGCCGTCCACGAGCAGTACGTCGGCCTCCTGCACCCACGGCACCCAGCGATCCCGCCCGATGCTCGGGAGTGCCGTCAGCTCGAGGGCGCCGAGGGAGCCCCAGCCGAGACCGGTCAGGTGCTGGAACGACGGCTCGTCGGCGAGCAGCCCCCTCACGGACGTGGGGCCGCACATGGGGTGGCCCCACTGGGCGGTCGGGACGACGAGCGCCCGGCACTCGGCGACGGGCTTGCCGAGCATGCCGTCGAGCGCGGCGCGGATGCTGGGGTTGGTGACCCCGCCCGAGGTGAGCAGCAGCTTCATGGTCCGACAGCCTGGCATGCCACGGCCGCTGAGGGGTCGATGCGTGATCACGACGACGTCTAGGCCGTCGTCATCACGCATCGACGGGCCTGGGGACGGCGAGCGAGGCGCTGTGGGTGACGCAGGGCACGATGGGGCGATGAGCGCACCCCTGGCCGAGGCCGACCTGCTCGCGGCGTCGCAGACCGTCATCACCGCGCTCGCCGGCCCCGAGGCGACCGTGCGGCCCGACCAGCTCGACGCCGTGCGAGCCCTGGTGGTCGAGCGTCGCCGCGCGCTGGTCGTCCAGGCGACCGGGTGGGGCAAGTCGGCCGTCTACTGGATCGCCGCCCGCGCGGTCCGCGACGCCGGCGGCGGGCCCGGTGCTCGTGGTGTCGCCGCTGCTGGCGCTCATGGGCGACCAGGTCGCCGCCGCAGGTCGCGCCGGGTCTGCGGGCGGCGACGATGAACTCCTCGAACCTCGACGACTGGTCCGAGGTCGAGCGCGCCGTGCTGGCCGGCGAGATCGACGTGCTGCTCGTCAGCCCGGAGCGCCTGGCCAACCCGCGGTTCGCCGCCGGCGTGCTCGACGACGCTGCTGCCTCGGCTCGGCCTGCTCGTCATCGACGAGGCGCACTGCATCTCCTCGTGGGGCCACGACTTCCGGCCCGACTACCAGCGGATCGCCGCGCTGCTGCTGGCCAACCCCGAGCTCCCGGTGCTCGCCACCACGGCCACCGCCAACGCGCGCGTGACGGCCGACGTCGCGGCGCAGCTCGGCGCCAGCACGTTCGTGCAGCGCGGTCGGCTGGCGCGCGAGTCGCTGCACCTCGGCGTGCTCCCGGGCCTGTCCGCCGTCGAGCGCTACGCGTGGGTCGACGAGGCGCTGCGCTCGCTGCCGGGCTCGGGCATCGTCTACTGCCTGACCGTCGCCGACGCCGAGCGGCTCGACGGCGTACCTCGCCTTCCGCGGGCACGAGGTCGCGGCGTACACCGGGCAAGACCGAGCCGGCCGACCGCACGCGCGTCGAGGCCGCGCTGCGCGCCAACGAGGTCAAGGCCGTCGTCGCCACCTCGGCGCTCGGCATGGGCTACGACAAGCCCGATCTCGCGTTCTGCCTCCACGTGGGCTCGCCCGCGTCGCCGGTCGACTACTACCAGCAGGTCGGTCGCGCCGGTCGTGCGCTCGACACCGCGGTCGTGGTGCTGCTGCCCTCGGAGTCCGACGGCCGGCTGTGGGAGTGGTTCGCCACCGCGAGCGTCCCGGTGCCCGACGAGGCTGCCGCGGTGCTGCGGGCGCATGGGCGGCGGGCGCCCGATGAGCGTGCCCGACGCTCGAGGCCGCCACCGGCGTACGACGCAGCCGCGTGGAGCTGCTGGTGAAGGTCCTCGCCGTCGACGGGGCCGTCGACCGCACCGTCGACGGCTGGGTCGCCACGGGCGAGCCGTGGAGCTACGACCACGCGAAGTACGCGCAGCTGGTCGCCGCACGGCGTGCGCGAGGCGGAGCTCATGCGCAGCTACGCGCAGGGCGGCGGCTGCCTCGACGTGCATCCTGCGTCGCGCGCTCGACGACCCCACCGCGGAGGGCGAGCGCTGCGGACGCTGCTCGGTGTGCACGGGCGCGCTGCCTGCAGGTCTCGGCACCCGGCCCGGCGCCGAGGCGACGACCGCCGCGCGCGAGTGGCTGCGCGGCACGCGACACCGAGCTCGAGCCGCGCAAGATGTGGACCGCGGGCATCGGCGATGCGGCCGAGCGTCCGCTGGAAGGGCCGGATCGCGCCTCGAGGTCGCTGCCTCCCGCGGTCGCGCCGTCGCGTTCGCCGACGACCCCGCGTGGCCGGAGATCGACCAGGTCACCGGGCTCGTCGCCCGACGCCGAGGCACCGGACTGGCTGCTCGACGGGATCGAGGCCGTGCTCGCGCGCTGGCGCCCGTCGTGGGTGCGCTCGCCCGCGGGCGTCGTCGTGATGCCGAGCGTCCGGCACCCCCGGCTGGTCGGCTCGCTGGCCGCGCGCGCCGGCGCGGCGCTCGGGTATCGACGTCCTCGACCTCCTCGAGCAGCACGGCCCGCTGCCCGAGCCGGGCCTGTCGCCGGCGGCCCGCGGTCGCGCGGTGGCCGCGCGCCTCGCGCTACGACCCGGCGTCGAGGTTCCGGCCGGCACGCTGCTGCTCGTCGACGACACCTGGCGCACGGGCTGGACCGCGACCATCGCGGCCGCGCTCCTGCGCGAGGCCGGCGCCGTCGCCGTCGCCCCCCTGGTGGCCCACCAGCTGCCATAGACGGCGCTCCACCCACGAAACCCATGGAAACAGGCCGATTCTCCAGGGGTTTCGTGGGTGGAGGCGCGAGGAACCCGGCGCGGCGGCTGCGGCGCATAGGGTCGCGCTGTGACCGAGCAGGGGCTGGCACTCGTCGGCGTGGTGGCCGCGGCTGTGGCCGTGGCCGGGCTCTGCCGTTGGCGGGGGATCAGCGCCGCGCTGCCGCTGCTGGGCGCCGGGCTGCTGCTCTCGCTCGTGCCCGGGCTGGTGGGCAACGTCCCGACGCCCGAGGCCGTGCTCGTGCTCCTGCTGGCTCCGCTGGTGTTCGCGCTCGCTCTGGAGACGTCGTACCTCGAGCTGCGCGGCGCCTCGCGTCCCATCCTGGCGCTGGCGGTCGGCCTCGTGGTCGTGACCACGCTCGCCGTCGGCGGCATCGCGACCTGGCTCGCCCCGACCGTGCCCTTCGCCGTGGCGTGCGTGCTCGGTGCCGTGCTCGCGCCCACCGACGCGGTCGCCGCCAGCACTGCCGGACGCGCCGCCGGTCTGCCGCGCCGGGTTCTCACGATCATCGAGGGCGAGAGCCTGGTCAACGACGGCACCGCCCTGACGCTGCTGCGCGTCGCGATCCTCGCCGTGGCTGCGGGCAGCGTGACCGTCGGCCAGGTGGCGCTCACGCTGAGCCTGTCGGTCGTGGTCGGTGCCGGCGTCGGCGCGCTGGCTGGCGCGCTGGTGTCGTTCCTGCTGAGCCGCGTCGAGGACCAGATCGTCGGCAACGCCGCGATCCTCATCACGCCGTTCGCGGTCTACCTCCTCGCCGAGCGGTTCGAGGGCTCGGGGCTGCTCGGCGTCGCCATCGCCGGTGTCTGGATCGCCCACAGCGGAAGCAGCCGCGCGCGGGCCGAGGTGCGACTCACGTCGAGCATCGTCTGGGCCGAGCTCGCGTTCCTGCTCGAGGCCGTGGCGTTCCTGTTCGTCGGACTCGAGATCCGCGCCACGCTGCACGAGCTGCCGGACCTTCAGTGGCCGCGCTACGTCGCGGTGGTCGTCGGCGTCGTGCTCGTGCTCGTGCTGACCCGGGCACTGTTCGTCTCGGCGGTGCGGCTCGTGACGCCGAAGCGCCTGCGCACCGGTCGGCGTACCGCGCTGGTCGTCGTGTGGGCCGGCGCGCGAGGCCCGGTGTCGGCGCTGGCGGCGTTCTCCATCCCCGTGCTGCTCGAGAACGGCGAGCCGTTCCCGGGCCGCACCGAGATCCTCGCGATCACCTTCGGCGTCGTGATCCTCACTCTCGCGGTCTCGCTCTCGCTCGGACCGCTGGTGCGCCGGCTGGGCTTCGAGCCCGAGGACGAGTCCGAGATCGTCGACGACGCCCGCGACCGCGCCGCCGCCGCCGGCCTGGCTCGCCTCGAGCAGCTCGTCGGCGAGGCGCGCAGCGACGGCATGGTCGTGCCCGAGCAGCTGGTCGCCGGATTGCGCAGCGCCGTGCTGGTACGCCGCCACATCGCGAAGAAGGCGCCGGCGCTCACCGAGGTCTACCTCGAGTGGCGCCGGGAGATGCTCGCCGCGGAGCGGCTCGAGCTCGAGGTGATGCGCGACGAGGGCGCGCTCTCGGACACCGGTGATGCGCGACCTGATGCGCGAGATCGACGTCCGCGAGACCTCGCTCAGCGCAGGCTCGGGGGAGCCCTCGAGCCCCTGAGCCGATCGGCTCAGCTGCGGCCGTCGACCTCCTGCACGTCGAACAGCGCCTGCTGCTGCTCGTCCTCGGCCGCCATCCAGGTGGCGTGCAGCACCGGCCAGCCGTCACGGCGCAGCACGGCGACCACGGCGTCGTCGTCGTCGACCACGGCGACGACGCGGTGCGTGCGCGCGATCCGGCGCAGGGCCTCGGGCTTGAACTGCCGCGCCGGGCGCCGGTCGTGGTCGCGGCGCATCACCAGCCGCCCGTCGGGCAGGCCGTGGTCGCGGAACCAGGCCTCGGTGACGGCGCGGTGGCTCTCGTTGCGACCCGTCAGGTAGACGATCGCGTGGCCTTGCGCGGCCTGGTCGTGCGCGAGCGCGATCCCGACCTCGAGGGGCGCGTCGGCGTCCATCGCCGCGAAGAATGCGGGCCAGTCCTTCGGTCGCCGCGTCACGTGCGGCAGCCGGTGGCGTACGTCGGCCAGGACCCCGTCGATGTCGAACACCGCGGCGGACGGTCGCTCGTCGGCGCCCGCCGGCGTCGGGCCGTCCGTCTCGGTGAGGTCGCCGGGCATGCGCCAGAACCTACGCCGTAGGGTCGCAACCATGGCACTCGACCTCGACGCGGTGCGCGTCGGACTCCCGGCATCGGTCCCCATGGTGGCCACCCTCGAGCTCGAGTTCGTCGAGCTCGACCACGCACGCGCGGTGCTGCGGCTGCCCGACAACCCGCCCTTCCGCAACCACCTCGGGTCGCCGCACGCGGGCGCGATGTTCACCCTCGCCGAATCCGCCTCCGGCGCGCTCGTCCTCGCGAACTACGGCGACCTGCTCGCCGACGTCACGCCGCTCGCGGTCGAGGCCACCATCCGCTACCTCAAGGTGGCGCGCGGCCCGGTGACCGCGACGGCCACCATGGCCTCGCACGTCGACGCCGTGCTCACGACCCTGCGCGCGGGAGGGCGGCCCGAGTTCCACGTCGATGTCGAGCTGAGCACCGGCGAGGGCGAGGAGCGCCTCGTGACCGGTGCGATGACCGTGCTCTGGACGCTCAAGCCCACCCGCCGCCCCGAGCCCGACTCCGCCTAGGCCGGCGCCGCCGACAGGGCGGCGTGCTCGGCACGCCGGGCGATGACGGTACGCCGGATCATGAGGTTGGCCCCGGCGGCGAGCAGGAAGAGCACCGCGCACCCGGTCCACAGCGTCGCGGCGCCGAGGTACTCGTACACGCGCGGACCGACGAGCGGCGCGATGAGCCCCGCGAGTCCGAACGACGCGCCGAACAGACCCATGTAGCGGCCGCGCGCGTGCGGGTCGGCCAGGTCGCTGACGATCGCCGGCGCGTGGCCCGACACGCCGATCTCGCCGAGGGTCCACACCACGGTGCAGGCGATGAACGCCGGCAGCGTCGTGGCGAAGCTCTGCAGCCAGAACCCCAGCGCCGTGATGGCGAGCGACACCGCGATCGTGCGCGAGGGGTCGCGGTGCGCGGTGAACCGCACCGCGACGGGCTGCAGCAGCACGATCACGATGCCGTTCATCGCCGCCACGAGCCCGTACGCCGAGGTCGACAGCCCGGCGTCGGTGACGGCCAGGGGGAGCACGAGGAAGCTCTGGAAGTAGGCGACGGCCTGGGCGCACCACGCGACCATGAGGATCATGAAGGTGCGGTCGCGCAGCGCCGTGCCGAAGCCGGGCACCGGCCCGGCGGCATCGGGGTCGCGCGCAGGGCGTGGCGGGTCGCGCGGGATCCCGACGAGGATCACGACCGCGAAGCCCACGCAGGTGGCCGCGTCGAGGACGAAGAGCTGCCAGTAGCCGCGCTCGGCGAGGAAGCCGGCGGTCAGCCCGGCCACGGAGAAGCCCAGGTTCACCGCCCAGAACAGGTAGCCGAAGGCGAGGGGTCGCTTCTCGGGCGGCACCACGTCGGCCACGAGCGCCTGCGACGCCGGCCGGTACATGTCGCCGAAGAGGCCCACCAGCAGGGCTCCGGCCATCAACGTCGCCGTCGTGGTCGCGGACCCGAGCAGCAGCAGGGAGGCCGCTGAGGCGACGAGCGAGCCGGCGAGCGTCACCCGTCGCCCGACCCGGTCCGCGAGCCAGCCGCCGATCAGCTGGCTGCAGAGCGCGCCGAGGCCGTAGACGGTCAGGACGAGACCCGCCTCGGCCGGCGAGAAGCCGCGCTGCGTGGTCAGGTAGAGGATGAGGAACGGCTCGACGAACGTGCCGGCGCGGTTGACCAGGGTGCCGACGAAGACGACCCAGAACGTGCGGGGGAGCTCGCCTCGACGTCGGAACACGGGCCCGATGCTCCCAGTCGGGTGCGACGGTGCACGACCCGGTTCCGGGCCGGATCAGTTCGGTGTCACGCCTTGGGGCGGCGTACCAGGCTCTCGAGGGAGATGCGGGCGACGGGCGCGTAGGTGAGCACGGCGGCCGCGGGGCCGTCGACGACCAGGGTGGTGGAGGTGCCTCCACCGATGCGCGACTCGCTGCGGTGGTCGAGATGCATGCGCACCGGCCCGGCCACGACGTCCCATGCCCAGCGGTGGTCGGCCTCGGAGAACTCCACGACCTCGAACGACGCCCCGATGTTCGGGATGACGCCGTAGACCGTGCCGGTCACGCCCACGGCGAGGACCTCGGCCGAGCTCTCGACACGACGGATCTGGGGTGCCCAGGTCGACCAGAGCTCGGGCGTGGAGTAGCGCCGCCAGACCAGGTCGAGATCGGCCGTGCCGTCGGCACGCAGGGTCAGGCGCATGGGGAGAATCCTGCCTCGCGGCCTCGGGGTCGCCGACAGGCGGGGGTCAGAACTCCTCGAGCAGCGAGCCGAAGCCGCTCACGCGGTCGGTGATGCCGTTGGTGCGCAGCGCGTGCCAGAAGGTGAGCGCGTTGATCGCGAGCACGGGCTTGCCGAGCTCGAGCTCGAGCTTGCCCGCGAGCGGGGCGAAGGCGAGGTTGGTGCCGGCCTGCAGGATCAGGTCGACGTCGTCGCCGTCGACCTGGCGCACCAGCTCGCGGCTCTTGCGCGAACGGCTCGTGCGCGATCTCGACCGGGCCGGGGGAGGAGTGGCCGGCCATGCGCACGACCTCGTAGCCGATGTCGCTCATGAACTTCTCGACCATGGTGTTGCCGATCGGCATGTACGGCGAGACCACGCCGATGCGGTGCACGCCGGGGTAGCAGGCGAGCGCGTCCTGGATGGCCTGAGCACCGAAGGTGATGTTGCAGCCGGCGATCTCCTGCGCGATGGCGTTGTAGCGCGCGAACTCGCGGTCGGAGCGCTCCTTGCCGTCCCAGAACGTCTCGGCCGAGTAGCCGAAGATCACGTGGTCGGGCTTGAGGGTCAGCGAGTCGCGCAGCCCCTGCTCGGTGGCGGCGCCGATCGCCTTGACCATGCCGACGAACTCGTCCTCGTTGGTGACGTGGAACGGCGGGATGACGCAGCCGCGCGTGGCCACGACGACGCCGGCGGGCGCCATGCGGTTGTACTCGTACTCGACCGTGGTGTTGGTCGACGGCACGAGCACCGCGAACTTCTTGCGGTAGCCGTAGTAGTCGGTGCCGTACCCGAGACCGAGGTCCATCGCGTGCTGCCTTCCGCCGGCCGGACCCGGGCTGGGTCCGCAAAGTGGAACGCCATTCCACTACATGGAAGGTGTCGTCGTCCAGCAAGGGTGCCCTTCGTGGCGCGTGCCGCGCTCGGGCCGGCCGGCGGGCGCCGGATACGGTGGGCGCGGCTCCTCGACGAGGCAGCGGCACCCGGTCGCGAGGTCGAGCTGCCGCAGCACCGTGGAGGTAGCAGGCGTGAGCGAGGTGACCGAGGCCCGTCCGGGCTGGCTGTCGCGCGACGACATGGAGTCCGCCCGCGAACGACTGCCGATCGTCTACGTCGACGCTCTGCCGGTCCGGGTCGACGAGCGCGGCGAGGTCGTCGCCGTCGGGCTCCTGCTGCGCGCGATGCCCGACGGCAGCATCAGCCGCGCGCCGGTCTCGGGTCGTGTCCTGTACGGCGAGCGCGTGCGCGACGCCCTGCTGCGCCACCTGGAGAAGGACCTCGGCCCTCTGGCGATGCCGCGGGTGCCGACCGCCCCGCAGCCGTTCACGGTCGTCGAGTACTTCCCGGACCCGTCGGTCTCGGGCTTCCACGACCCGCGGCAGCACGCCGTGTCGCTCGCCTTCGTCGTGCCGGTGGCCGGCGACTGCGCCCCGTCGACCGACGCTCTCGACCTGGTCTGGATGACGCCGACCGAGGCGGCCAGCGAGGTCGTCGCGTTCGAGATGACCGGAGGCCAGGACCGCCTGCTGCGCCTGGCGCTCGCGCACGTCGGCGTCCTGCCGTGATCCGGCGCGCTCCCGGCGTACGCCGGTGACCCTCGTCGTCACCGAGCGACTGACTCTCACCACCCTCACCGTCGCCGAGGCTGCGGCGATCGTCGCCGGCGACCGGGCCGGACGGCCGTGGGTCGACGACTACCCGACCGAGGGCGACCTCGTCGTGGCGGGGATCGTCGGCGAGGCGGGCCCGGCGTACGACGAGGATGCGCCGCTCGGCCCGATGCAGGTGACGGTGACGGACTCGGGCCGGATCGTCGGCGGCGTCGGCTTCCTCTCCGCGCCCGAGACCGACGGCAGCGTCGAGATCGGGTACGGCCTTGCGCCGTCGGCCCAGGGCCACGGGTACGCCACCGAGGCGGTACAGGCGCTCGTCGCGCTCGCCCGCGCCCAGGGAGCGGCGACGGTGGTCGCCATGACGGACCCCGGCAACGCGGCGTCCCACCGGGTGCTGGAGCGATGCGGGTTCGTGCGTGACGGCGAGATCGACTCGGGCGACGACGGCGTGCTCTGGCGCTGGCGCCGGTCGTGATCAGCCGGTCGTGATCAGTCGGCCGACAGCCGTGCCTTGGCCGCCGCGACCGCGACCTCGGTGAGCGACGCGTCGGGCAGATAGGCCTTGGTCAGCGCGATGCCGATGCGGGGGAGCGCCGCCTCCTCGCGGAACACCATGTACAGCGGCACCTGGCGCGGCTGGAACTTCTGCTTGAAGCTCTCCAGCGAGCGGAAGCCGTAGAGCGGTTCCATCGACTCGCCGAGGGTGTCGAGCAGCTTCTCGAGCGCGCCGAGACTCGCGTCCTCGCCGCCCGCATGCGCCAGCGGGGCACCGGAGAGGCTGACGAGCTGGGCGCCGCTGCTCTGGAAGGCGAGGCAGGCGCTGGCGATGAGGAACTCCGTCACCGGGCGGAAGCCGTCGGGCAGGCGGCGCATGACGTCGAGCGTCCAGCCGCGGATCTCGCCGCCCGGTGCGAACACCGGCAGCCACGACGTGACGCCGTGCACCGTCGAGTCGGCGTCGACGGCCAGGCCCACCATGGCCTCGGGGTCGAGCGCCTCGTCGACGCCGCCCAGGGTGAAGCCCATCTCCGGCAGGCCCTTGTCCGAGACCCACAGCTCGGAGATCGCGCGCACCTGCGTCTGCAGGCCGCGCGGCATCTCCGCGAGGCGGCCCTCGCGGTAGGTGATGCCCTCCTTGCCGGCCCGGTTGAGCGCCGTGCGCACGTCCTGCCACGACTTGCCGCGGAACTCGAGGTCGGGCAGGTCGATGACTGCCTCCTCCGCGACCTGCACGGTGCGGAAGCCGCGTTCGGTCGCCCAGTCGGCCACCTCCTGCGTGACGGAGAACAGGCAGAACTGCTGTCCGATCGCGTCCTGGGAGTCGACGAAGCCGTCGAGGACCTGTCGACGTGCGGCCACGTCGCCACCGACGGGGTCGCCCAGCCCGATGCCGACGCCGCTGTGCAGCTGGAACGCCTGGTAGCCCAGCGCGCCCCCGTCGGCGCCCGGAGCGAGGTACCACCGGTTCTGCGACCAGGTGCCCATCCACGACAAGTTCGTGCCGCCGTCGCGCTTGAGCAGCTCGACCGCCTGCGTGCGGTCGTCGACCCCGATGCCGGCACGCCCGCGGCGCAGCGCGCGCCGAGTGGGACGACGGAACGCGCTCCGGCCCACGACGAGGACCAGCAGCTGCAGCACCCAGAGGCCGACGTCCACCACGAAGGCAGGCGCCGCCTCGGCGACATCGATGGCGAGGTCCTCGGCGTCCGGCGGCAGCGTGACGAGGAGAAGGGCCGTGAGCAGCAGCGCGGCGATCACGAGGATCGTGAACGCCATCGCCCAGCGCCAGGCACGTCGGCTGCCGGTCCGCAGCCCGTTGGCGAGCAGCAGCGAGACGGCGGCGCTGATGAGCACCGTCCACACGTCGGTGTCCTCGCTCGCTGCGCCCAGGGGGCCGTCGGCCGGCGCGAACCACAGGACGAGCCGGATCACCGCGGAGAGGACGAACAGCAGGGCCGCGATCGTGCGCCACTCATGGCGGCTCAGGCGAGGTCGGCCCAGCTGCGGGCGGCGGCCCACGAGGAACGGGCCGGCGAGCAGCCCGAGACCCACGGCGAAGAGGTGCTCGAGGTCCCACAGGACGCCGATGTAGAGGAACGAGATGACGGCGTACATGACCACGAGGAGCCGCAGCCTCGCCCGCCACGGCGGACGGATGACGACCGTCGCGGCGGACACGGCCGCGAGCGCCCCGGCGCTGAACCCGACGTCGAGGTCGTCGGCGATCCGCACCGCCCAGTCCCACCCGGCGGCCGAGAGCGGCACGAGCACCGCGGCGGAGAGCAGCACCGAGATGATCTGGCCGCCGATCGCGGCGATGGCGGTACGCCGGGTGCCGAGGTTCCACTCGGCCCAGCCCACCAGCAGCAGGAACCCCCCGGCGACGGGGAGGTACTGCCACGGCGCGATCGCGAACAGCGCACCGGTGACGACCGTGTACCAGCGGCCGTCCTGGAACGCAGGGAGCCCGTAGGCGACCGTCTCGAACAACGGTCGGGTCTCCAGCGAGTTCCACAGCGACTGGGTGACGACGCCGAGGACGAGCATGAGCCCGACCACGGTGAGCGTGAACGGGATCCGGCGCAGCACGGCCCCCAGAGTCGGCCTCGACATGTCGCTCCTCCGGGTCGCGCCTCGTGCCGCACGGTCGCGGTGCGTCCCGCAGACGCTACCGGGTCGGCGTCCTCTCCACCGGCCGTGATCGGGTCACGGCGTACGGCGCCGCAGCGTGCCCGCGCCCAGCGCGAGCAGCCCCAGCGCCATCGCCAGCACCACGCCGACGTCGATCCAGAACGCCGCATCGACCGAGGCGTTGTCGGTCACCTGGGCCATGGCGTCGATGGCGTAGGTGAGGGGCAGGATGCGCGAGAGCCATTCGAGCGCGGTCGGCAGCTGGTCGGTCGGCACGATGAGCCCGCAGATCAGCAGCTGCGGGAGCAGCGCCACGGGCATGAACTGCACGGCCTGGAACTCGGTCTGCGCGAAGGCGCTGACGAACAGCCCGAGCGCGGTGCCGACGAGGCCGTCCACCAGGGCGACCAGCACGACCAGCCACGGGTTGCCCGCCACCTGGAGCCCGAGCAGGCCGAACGACACACCGGCCACGACGAGCGCCTGGACGACGGCGAGAGCCGAGAAGGCGATCGCATAGCCGAAGACGAAGTCGCCCTTGCCGAGCGGCATGGTCAGCAGCCGTTCCAGCGTGCCGCCGGTGCGCTCGCGCAGGGTCGCGACGGAGGTCACCAGGAACATCACGAGCATCGGGAACACGCCGAGCAGCGGGGGCCCGAACTGCTGCCATCCCGGCTCGGGCAGGATCCACGCGAGCAGGGCCATGAGCATCGTCGGCACGACGATGATGAGCGCCACCGTGCGGTGGTCGTGCCGCAGCTGGCCGAGCACTCGACGCGCGGTGGCCAGGGTGCGGGTCGCGGTCATCGGAGCCCGCCCTCGACGAGCGCGAGGAACGCATGCTCCATGTCCTGCTGCCCCGTCGCGTCGAGCAGGCCCTGCGGGGTGTCGTCGGCGAGCAGGTGCCCGTCGCGCAGGAGCAGGAGTCGGTCGCAGCGCGACGCCTCGTCCATCACGTGGCTCGAGACCAGCAGGGTCGCGCCCGCGTCGGCGAGCCGGTGGAAGAGCTGCCACAGGTCGCGGCGCAGCACCGGGTCGAGTCCGACCGTGGGCTCGTCGAGCACGAGGAGATCCGGCGACCCCAGCAGAGCGGTGGCGAGCGAGACCCGACCGCGCTGGCCGCCGGACAGGCTCCCGGCGAGGCGGTCGAGCTCGGGACGCAGGTCGACCTGGTCGACGACGCGCTCGACCTCGTCCTCGCCGACGCCCAGGACGCGGGCGAAGTAGCGCAGGTTGCCGCGCACGGTGAGGTCGGCGTACACCGACGGCGCCTGGGTGACGTAGCCGACCCGCGAGCGCAACGGGGCGCAGCCCGCTTCGTGCCCGAGCACGGTGACCGACCCCGACGCGACGATCTGCACGCCCACGATGGCGCGCATCAGGGTCGTCTTGCCGCCGCCGCTGGGCCCGAGCAGGCCGGTGACCTGTCCGCGGGGAACGCGGAACGACACGTCCTCGAGCGCGGTGACGGCGCCGCGCAGGACGGTGAGCCGGTCGACGACGACCGCGTCGTGCTGCGGCTCCGAGGTCGAGCCGGTGCTCATGGGATCGACGCTAGTCCTGCACGACCGCCCGTGGCGCGGTTCGGACGACGACCGAGTCCAGCAGCTCGGCCGTCGCGCGCGTCACCTCGTCGACCGCGCGGTCGAACGCCTCGCGGTTGGCGGCCGACGGCGCACGCATGCCGGCGATCTTGCGGACGTACTGCAGGGCGGCGGCGCGCATGTCGTCGTCGGTCACGTCGTCGGTGTACGGCGGGCGCAGGGTCTTGATGCTGCGGCACATCTCAGCGGTCCTCCAGATCGGCCTTGAGCGCGTCGAGGGTGGCGCGCATCGTGCGTTCGTTGTGCGTGCGCCGGTCGGCGACGCCGGTGCCGACGGTGCCGAGGGCCTTCATCGTGATGCCCCGGCGATCCGTCCACTGCTGGACGACTCGCGTGCCCTCGCCCTCAGGCTCGAGGAGGAAGCGCCAGCGCGCCACGCTCAGCCCGAGGTAGCTCACGTCGAAGGCGAAGGCCACGCCCGGCGTCGACTCGACGACGGCGCACTGCGTGCTCCAGCGGAAGAACCCGTTGCGGTTCGAGCCGCGGAAGCGCGCGCCGACCGGCACGGGCCCGCCGGTCGTGCCGCCCTCTTCCGCGACCCCGGAGGCCTCGGGGGAGTACGCCGCGATGCGCACCGGGTCGGCCACGGCCTCCCACACCAGGGCCGGAGGCCGATCGACGACGACGTCGAGCTGGAGGTCGGGGGCGGTCATGCCGCGCTGCCCCGGGCCGGCTTGTGCTGCAGCCCGACGTCGGCGAGCGCGGCTGCGACCAGCGCGTCGTATCGGCCCTCGGCGAGGTCGCCGAACGGGTCGCGCGTGTAGGGCAGGAGCTCGCGGAACGGCAGCCCGAAGGCCGCGCGCATCGCGAGCAGCTTGCGGCGCTCCGGGTCCGTCACGTCGAAGCTCGAGACCTCGCGTGCTGCGGACATCTCACGGATCGTGCGCACCCGTCGCGGCACCACGGCGACGAGCAGCACCGAGATGGGCAGCGCCGCGGTGAGGATCCCGAGGCTGCGGGCCAGCAGGTAGACGGCGTCGACGCCGGACTGCCCGAGGTCGGCGAGGTTGCCGCCGGTGCCGTCGCCGACGGAGCTGAACGCCCCCGACAGCGCATCGCCGACGAGCGGGATGCCCCCGACCGCGTCGGCCACGCTGGTGAACCCGCCCTCGACCGTCGTGCCGGCCTCACGCACTCCCTCGCCGAGGACGGCGAGCGCGGTGACGAGGTCGTAGACCCGCATGCCGCACCAGACGAAGAACACGATGAGCAGCAGCACCAGCACGTCGCGCAGGATCTGCGAGCGCCGCTGGCCGGGAAGGTCGGGATAGAGCGTCAGGTGCGTCCACATGGACGCGAGTATCCCCGCCGAGGTGCCCGAGAGGGCGGCGTATCGCGGCCGGTCGTCACCAGATCAGCGCGGCGACCAGGGCGAGCGCCGGGAGGAGCCCCTGCACGGCAGCGGCGCGGGCCATGCGCGGACGCGCGGCGACGAGCACCACCGCGGCCCCGACCATGAACAGGCAGCCGAAGACGACGAGGGTGCTGCCCTGCGGCTCCCATCCCCGCCAGGCGCCGACGACGCCGACGAGCGTGCCGAGGGCGAGGAACAGGTTGTAGAAGCCCTGGTTGTACATCGAGAACGCCACGGTCTCGACGTCCGCCTCCGCGACACCGAAGGTCCGGTACGACGAGGGCCGCCGGAACGTCACCGTCTCCAACCAGAAGAAGTACACATGCAGAAGCGCAGCAACCCCAGCAAGCACCAACGAGACGGTAGGCATGGAGAGAGGCTAGATGCCCGCGCGCACATCTGTGCCGCAGCCGAGAACCCCAGCATCGTCGCGGAGGCACACCGGGGTGGGGTGCAACGCGCCGCCTGCGCTGGGCAGTACGCCGAAGCGGAGGGCGCGGAGGGCGGTGACGGGCCCGGCGAGGAACGAGCCGGGTCCTCACCGCCCGACAGGGAGGCGCCACCCAACGCAGGGGCCACACGACGCTGGAACGGCGCCGACCCAGCGCCCGAAGCGGAGGCGGCGCCGACGCGACGAGCGCAGCGAGGAGCTTGGAGGCGCAGGAAACACAGCCGAGATGAGAGCAACGCTGCGCACGAGTCGCACGAGTCGACCGCACGACCCGCACGAGCACGCGGCACCCGCTGCCCTAGTCCTTCAGGATCTCCGTGACCTTGCCGTCCTCCACGTGCCAGCGCCGCGTGAGCCGCACGGTGTCGAGCATCCGACGGTCGTGGGTGACGAGCAGCACGGTGCCGTCGAAGGCGTCGAGCGCCTCCTCGAGCTGCTCGATGGCGGGCAGGTCGAGGTGGTTGGTGGGTTCGTCGAGGACCAGCAGGTTGACGCCCTCGGCCTGCAGCAGCGCCAGCGCGGCACGTGTGCGCTCGCCCGGTGAGAGCGACTGGGCCGAGCGGTTGACGTGGTCGGAGCCGAGCCCGAACTTCGCGAGCAGGGTGCGCACCTCGGCGGTGGGCCACTGCGGCACCTCGCGCGAGAACGCGGTGACGAGCGGCTCGTCGCCCTCGAACAGGGCGCGCGCCTGGTCGACCTCGCCGACGAGCACTCCGGAGCCGAGGCTGACCAGGCCGCTGGACGGCGGCGTACGGCCGAGCAGCAGACCGAGCAGGGTCGTCTTGCCGGCGCCGTTCGGGCCGGTGACGGCGACGCGGTCGCGCAGGTCGAGCTGGAGATCGACGGGGCCGAGCACGAAGTCGCCCCGCTGAACGGTCGCGGACCGGGCCACGGCGACGACGTCGCCGCTGCGGGTCGCCGAGGCGATGGTGAACTGCAGCTGCCACTCCTTGCGCGGCTCGTCGACGGTCTCGAGGCGCTCGATGAGACGGTCGGTCTGGCGGGCCTTGGCGGCCTGCTTCTCGGTCTGCTCGGTGCGGAACTTGCGCCCGATCTTGTCGTTGTCGCGCTGCTTGCGGCGGGCGTTCTTCACGCCCTTCTCCATCCACGCGCGCTGCCGTCGCGCGCGCGCCTCGAGCTCGGAGCGCTTGTCGGCGTACTCCTCGTAGGCCAGGCGCGCCTGGCGGCGCGCCACCGACCGCTCGTCGAGGTAGGCCTCGTAGCCGCCGCCGTAGGTCGTGATCCGCTGCAGGCTGCGGTCGATCTCGACGACGGTCGTCACGGTGCGGGCGAGGAACTCGCGGTCGTGGCTCACGACCACCACCGGCGCCTCGAGCCCGTCGACGAACTCCTCGAGCAGGTCGAGCCCGTCGGAGTCGAGGTCGTTGGTGGGCTCGTCGAGCAGGTAGGCGTCGTAGCGCGAGAGCAGCAGCGCGGCGAGGCCGACCCGGGCCGCCTGACCGCCGGACAGCGCGGACATCTCGAGGTCGAGGTCGACGTCGAGCCCGATGTCCGCGACGACCACGGCGAGCCGCTCGTCGAAGTCGGCGGCGCCCAGCGCGAGCCACGTCTCCAGCGCGTCGGAGTAGGCGTCGGCGGCGTGCGGTGCACCGGCGGCGAGGGCGTCGGCTGCGGCGTCGAGCGCGAGCTGTGCGTCGCTGACACCCGTGCGCCGCGCGAGCTGTGCTCGCACGGTCTCGCCCGGCGGACGGTCCGGCTCCTGCACGAGGTAGCCGAGGTGGGCGGTCGCGGGAGACACCGTGACCGAGCCGGCCTCCGGCGCCCGCTGCCCGGCGAGGATCCGCAGCAGCGTCGTCTTGCCGGCGCCGTTGGGGCCGACGAGCCCGATGACGTCGCCGGGTGCGACGACGAGGTCGAGCCCGGAGAAGAGCTCGCGATCGCCGTGGCCGGCGGACACCCCGCGGGCCTGGATCGTGGCGCTCATGGCCTCATCCTGTCGTGGCGCGCGTCCCGGGCCACAGCGGGTTACGGCGTACGACGGCGACGAGCCCGGCCGAGGACGGCCGGGCTCGTCGTACGGTCGAGGTCAGAGAGCTCCGACCGAGCGCAGCCAGGTCTGCACCACCGGGATGTCGACGCGCTGGTAGCCGCCGAGGTAGCGGCAGTTGTCGGTGTAGCCGTAGCTGGTCACCGTGACGAGCTTGCCGTTGACGAACGACGGGCCGCCGGAGTCGCCGAAGCAGGTGCCGCCGGTGCCGCGCGTGTCGTTGATGTTGCCGTTCATCTGCACGATCTGCGGCGTGAGCTTCTGGCCGGGGGAGTAGGCCACGCGCCGGATGAGCGGGTAGCTCTGCGGCGTCGGCTTCTGCGGGACCGGCGGCGGGCTTGCGCACCTCGGTGCCGTAGCCGACGAGCTCGAACAGCGTCTTGTTGAGCACCGGCTGCGAGAAGCCGTTGAGGTAGTTCTTGGGGGCGATCGTCGCCGGCGTGATGCCCTCGATCGGGCTTGTCGAACTTCACGACGGCGACGTCGTTCCAGTTCGCCAGGTCGGTGAAGTTCGAGTACGCCGGGTGCGCGATGGCCTTGCCGGCGTAGAAGCCCGGCGTGGCCTTGATGTCGGCCTCGGTGTAGCCCTTGGCCGGGTCCGCGGCGAGGGGGAGCCCGGACGGGGGAAGCACGGCCTGCTCCGACTTGAAGGTGACGGCGGTGAGGCCGTCGGTGGCGACGCAGTGCGCAGCGGTGATGAGGGTCGTCGGGTTGACCAGCGTCGCGGTGCAGCGGTAGCGCCCGCCGTCCTCGTAGAACGAGATGAGCCCGACGTTCGGGTGGCCGTTGCCGTCGGCGTCGCCGCCGGTGATGGCGGTGGCGGGGGCGGTGAGTCCGAGCGTGAGGGTGGCGGCGCCGAGAACGGCGAGGCCGACGTGGAGGGACTTCCTCATGGGGGTACGGCTCCTTGCAGCAGGATGGATGGGGGACGTCCATCGCGCCAGGACCGCGCGGCCGCAGCGTAACCCCGGTGCCGCGCGCGCAGGGACCGCGGGGTCCGGCGCCGCTCGAACGGGTGACGGCCGGTCAGCCCGCAGTCGTGGCGGGCTCACGGTCGGTCACCGGGGTGCGCGTCGCCCAGTACGACCCGAGCAGCACGAGCGGGAAGCCGACCACCGTGCCCCACGTCAACGGCTCGGACAGCACCAGGACCCCGAGGATGATCGCGACCGCGGGGTTCACGAAGGTGATGAGCGTGCTGCGTGTCGGTCCTGCGGCGGCGACCAGGCGGAAGAACAGTACGAACGCCAACGCCGTGCAGACCAGGCCGAGCGCCGCGACCGAGAGCAGGACGTCGGTGGACGGCAGACCCGCGGCCACCCCCGCGACGGTGAACGGCAGGTACATGACGGCGACCACCGAGACGGCCAGCGCGATGACCCCCATCGACGGGACGTCCGATAGCCGACGTGCCGCGATGACGGGGCCGACGGCGTAGCAGACCGCGACGCCGAGCAGCTCGAGCACGCTGACGGCGTCGACGTGGCCCGCGATCGAGTCGAGCCCGACGAGGACTGCCACACCGACGATCCCGGTGGCGAGGCCGAGCAGGCGTACGCCGGACACCGCGCCGGGCTCGCGACGCGTCAGCGCGAGCACGGTGGCCACGATCGGCACGGTGGCGAGCATGAGGCCGGCGAAGCCGCTGGAGACGCGCGTCTCGGCCTGGCCGAGCAGCACCCACGGGATGGCCATCTCGACCACGCCGAAGGCGACGGCCCACGGCCAGAGCCGCAGGCCCGGTCGCAGCGCGCCCTGGCGGGCGGCGAGCGGGAGCAGGATCACGGCGGCGAGCAGCGTGCGACCGCCGGCGACGGCGGCCGGGCTCAGCTCGACGACGGCGATCTTGATGAACAGGTACGGGATGCCCCAGATCACCGACATCGCGGCGAAGAGCACCCACGCCTGCCGTGACATGTGTCCGCCGCCGGCCGCTGCGGGTGCCTCCGGTGCCGTCACGCCGGTGAGCCTAGACGCGCCGTGCGGCCTGCGACCGGCGGGAATCGGTCGTCGTGGCTCGGCCCTAGATGCTGTCGTCGTGGTCGTCGGGGAGGTGCCAGTGGTGCGGTGCGACGAGGTCGTGCACCGGATCGGGGCCCCATGAGCCGGGCTCGTAGGAGTGCAGCGGGGGAGGCGAGGCCAGCAGCGGTGCCGCGACCTCCCAGAGCCGCTCGATCCCGGGTGCGCGCGTGAACAGCGTCCGGTCGCCCGTCATCGCGTCGTGCAGCAGCCGCTGGTAGGCCTCGAGCTCGTTGCGCTCGCCCTCCGCCTGGGCGTACTCGAACCGCAGCGGCGCCCGGCCCAGCGTCATGACGGGTCCGGGCTCCTTGGCCAGCAGGTGCAGCGTGAGCGCACCCGGCTCGGCGATCTCGAAGGACAGCACGTCGGCGCGGTGGTCGCCGCTGAAGAGCTGGTGCTCGGGCTTGCGGAAGGCGAGCGTCACCACGCGCCGTCCAGCGGCGAGGTTCTTGCCGGTGCGCAGGTAGAACGGCACCCCCGACCAGCGCGGGTTGTCGATGCGCACCTCGAGCGCGACGAACGTCTCCGTGTCGGAGTCCGGGCTCACGCCGGGCTCGCCCAGGTAGCCGTCGTACTGCCCGCGCACGACCTTGGCGGGGTCGATCGGCTCGAGCGCGTCGAAGACCGCGAGCTTCGCCTCCGCGAGGTCGTCGCCGCTCAACGATGCCGGCCGCTCCATCGCCACGAAGCCGAGCGCCTGGAGCAGGTGCGTCACCACCATGTCGCGGAACGCGCCCGTGCCCTCGTAGAAGCCGGCCCGGCCCTCGAGGCCCAGCGTCTCCGGTACGTCGATCTGCACGTGCGAGACGTGGTGGCGGTTCCACACAGGCTCGAAGACGCCGTTGGCGAAGCGTGCCGCGAGGATGTTCTGGACGTCCTCCTTGCCGAGGAAGTGGTCGATGCGGAACACCTGCTGCTCGGCGAACACCGAGTGCAGAGTGCGGTTGAGCGCACGTGCGCTGTCGAGGTCGTGCCCGAAGGGCTTCTCCAGGATGACGCGCGCGCGGGGCCCGGCGAGACCTGCTGCGCCGAGCGCAGTCACCATCGGCGCGAAGGCGAACGGCGGCACGGACAGGTAGAACAGCAGCCGCGGGTCGCCGCCGAGCTCGGTCCGTGCGTTCTCGACGACCGGCACGAGCGATGTGAGGTCGTCGGTCGTCGACACCGCGTAGGTCACCACGCCGAGGAACGCCTCGAGCTCGTCCGCGTCCGGCGCCGGGTGGGCGAACTGCGTGAGCGAGTCGCGCACGTGATCGCGGAATCCCGCCTCGTCGAGCTCCACCGGTGACGTGCCGACGATCCGGATCCCGCGGGGGAGCAGCCCGACCTGGCTGAGGCGGAACAGCCCCGGAAGCAGCTTGCGCTTGGCCAGGTCGCCCGTCGCGCCGAAGAGCACGACGACGTGGTCGTCGGGCACCAGGGTGCTGGGCAGGGTCGCGTCGGCGGTCATCGGGTCCTCTTCCGTGGGCGGGGCGGGTTCGGCGTACGCCGGTGGTCACGGCATGATCGGTCGGACACATCGGGGACGGACGTCGGCGTGCACCGACGGAGGCTCCCCACCGAGCAGCGGAGCGTGCGGGCGTGGATCTCGAGGCGGAGAAGGCGGTGGCGGCGCAGGCCGCGGCTGCACTGGTCGAGGACGGCATGCGGGTCGGGCTGGGCACCGGGTCGACGGTCGCGCACCTGCTCACAGCGCTGGCCGGCCGCGGACTGTCGGTGCAGTGCGTGTCGACCTCGCCGCGCACGGAGGCGGTGGCGCGCGAGCTCGGCCTCGAGGTGACGACGCTCGACGTGCTCGGCCATCTCGACATCGCGATCGACGGCGCCGACGAGGTCTCCGACGACGGCTGGCTCATCAAGGGCGGCGGCGCCGCGCACACGCGCGAGAAGATCGTGGCCGCCGCGGCCGACCGGTTCGTGGTCATGGTCGACTCGACCAAACCCGTGCCGCGACTGACGTGGCCCGTGCCGCTCGAGCTGCTCGAGTTCGGGCTCACGGCGACCATGGCGCACCTCGAGCCCGTGACCCTGCGCGACGTACCGCGCAGCCCTGACGGCGGTGTGATCGCCGACTACCGCGGACCGCTCGACGACGTGCCCGCCGTCGCGGCGTTCCTCTCCGCGACACCCGGTGTGGTCGACCACGGGCTCTTCCCCCCGTCGATGGTCACGGACGTCGTGATCGCACGCGGCACCGAGGTCGAGCACCGTCGACTGCACTGATCCGGTGATCGCCACGTTCTAGTGCGACGGCTTCTCGTCGTGGCCGCCGAAGGCGTTGCGCATGGCGGAGAGCACCTTGCCGGTGAACAGACCCAGACCGCGCGACTCGAACCGCTGGTTGAGCGAGGCGGTGATGACCGGTGCGGGGACGCCCTCGTCGATCGAGGCGAGCACGGTCCAGCGGCCCTCGCCCGAGTCGGAGACGCGACCGGCGTACTCCTCGAGCGTGGGCGACTTGGCCAGCGCGTCGGCCGTGAGGTCGACGAGCCACGAGCCGACGACCGACCCGCGGCGCCACACCTCGGCGACCTCGGCCACGTCGATCTCGTACTGGTAGGCCCAGGGATCGCGCAGCGGCGTGGTCTCGGCGTCGATCTCGCCCTCGTGCAGGCCGACGTTCGCGTGCTTGATGATCGACAGGCCCTCGGCGATGGCCGCCATCATCCCGTACTCGATGCCGTTGTGGACCATCTTCACGAAGTGCCCGGCGCCGTTGGGGCCGCAGTGCAGGTAGCCGTCCTGGGCAGTGCCGTCGGTGCGCGTGCGGTGCGGCGTCGGCTCGGCGCTGCCGGCACCCGGGGCGATCGTGCGGAAGATGGGATCGAGGTGCGACACGACCGCGTCCTCGCCGCCGATCATGAGGCAGAAGCCGCGCTCGAGGCCCCACACGCCGCCGCTGGTGCCGCAGTCGACGTAGTGGATCCCCTTCTCCTTCAACGCGGCGGCGCGGTGGATGTCGTCGCGGTAGTAGGAGTTGCCGCCGTCGATGAGGATGTCGCCCTCGTCGAGCAGCGGCACGAGCGAGTCGATGGTCTGCTGCACGATGCCCGCCGGCACCATGATCCAGATCGCGCGCGGCGTCGACATCGCGCCGACGAACTCCTCCAGCGTTCGGGCACCGGTGGCGCCCTCGGACTCGAGCTGCGCGATGGGCGCCTCGTTGACGTCGTACGCCACGCACGAGTGGCCGTCGTGCATGAGGCGCCGGACGAGGTTCGCGCCCATGCGGCCGAGCCCGATCATGCCGAGCTGCATCGGGGTGCTGGTGGTCATGTCGGGCTCCTCAGGAGTTCTTGAGACGGCGGTAGCGGGAGATCAGGGCGTTGGTCGACGAGTCGTGCTCGAGCACGGGCTCCTCGGCCGAGGTGAGCTGGGGGACGATCTCGAGGGCCATCACCTTGCCCAGCTCGACACCCCACTGGTCGAAGCTGTTGATGTCCCAGACGACGCCCTGCGTGAACACGAGGTGCTCGTACAGCGCGACGAGCGAGCCGAGCACGGCCGGGGTCAGCACGTCGATGAGCAGCGTGGTGCTGGGGCGGTTGCCCTCCATGACGCGATGCGGTGCGACAGCAGGGTCGGCGCCCTCGTCGAGCACCTCCTCGAGCGTGCGGCCGAACGCGAGCGCCTTGGCCTGGGCGAACACGTTGGAGTTGAGGATGTCGTGGTGCTCGCCCAGCGGGTTCAGGCTGTTGGCGAAGCCGATGAGGTCGACCGGCACGAGCTCGGTGCCCTGGTGGATGAGCTGGTAGAAGCTGTGCTGCCCGTTGGTGCCGGGCTCGCCCCAGTAGACCGGACCGGTCTGGTAGTCGACGTGCTCGCCCTCCAGCGTGACGTGCTTGCCGTTGGACTCCATCGTCAGCTGCTGCAGGTACGCCGGGAAGCGCTTGAGGTACTGGTCGTACGGCAGCACGGCGACGGTCTGCGCGTCGAACAGCTCGCGGTACCAGACGCCGAGCATCGCCATGAGCACCGGCAGGTTCTCGCGCAGCGGTGCTGTGCGGAAGTGCTCGTCCATCGCGTGGAAGCCGGAGAGCATCTCGGCGTACCGCTCGGGACCGATCGCGATCATCGTCGAGAGCCCGATCGCGGAGTCCATCGAGTAGCGCCCGCCGACCCAGTCCCAGAACCCGAACATGTTCTCGGTGTCGATGCCGAAGGCCGCGACGCGCTCGGCGTTGGTCGACAGCGCCACGAAGTGCTTGGCCACGGCCGCCTCGTCGCCGAGCGCCGCCAGCGACCAGTCGCGCGCGGTGTGGGCGTTGGTCATCGTCTCCAGGGTGCCGAAGGTCTTCGAGGCGATGATGAACAGCGTGGTCTCGGGATCGAGGTCGCGGGTTGCCTCGGCGAAGTCGGTGCCGTCGACGTTGGACACGAAGCGCATGGTGAGCGCGCGGTCGCTGTAGTGCCGCAGGGCCTCGTAGGCCATGACCGGGCCGAGGTCGGAGCCGCCGATGCCGACGTTGACGACGGCGGTGATCCGCTTGCCCGTGTGGCCGGTCCAGCGGCCATCACGTACGCGCGCGGCGAAGTCGGCCATGCGGTCGAGCACGGCGTGGACCTCGGCGACGACGTCCACGCCGTCGACGACGAGCTCGGCGTCGCGGGGCAGGCGCAGCGCGGTGTGCAGCACGGCCCGGTTCTCGGTCGTGTTGATCCGGTCGCCGCGGAACATCGACGCGCGACGCTCGACGAGGCCGGACTCCTCGGCCAGCGCGACGAGCAGGTCGAGGGTCTCGTCCGTGACCCGGTGCTTCGACAGGTCGGCGTACAGGCCGGCCGCCTCGAGCGCGAGGCGCTCACCGCGGGTCGGGTCGTCCGCGAACAGCTCGCGCAGGTGCAGGGGTGCGAGCTGCGCGTGGTGCGCCTGGAGAGCCTGGAAGGACGGACGGTCGCGCAGGGGTGCGGTCACGGGAGCTTGTTGCCTTTCGCCACGACGGAGCCGGGTCGTCCGCGGCTCGTCGCCGCGACGTCGATCGTTCCATGCCGAGAGGTCGGATCGCAGCGTCCGGGCGGCACTCGGGGCGGCGCGCGAGCCCGGAGCGCTCGACGTACGCAATCGGGCACGCCTGCGCATGCGCGTCGATACGCTGCCGCAGTGCTGGGGTGGGGTGCGTACCGGGGGGTCCTCGCGATCCGCGACGCACGCCTGCTCATCGGAGCGAGCGCGGCCTCCCAGCTCGGCGACTGGCTCTACAACGCCGCGCTCCTCGCCTACGTGTACCTGGCCACCGGGTCCGCGGCCTGGGTGGGAGCCGCCACCATCTTCCGGCTCCTGCCCTACGCGCTGCTCGGGCCTCTCGGCGGTGTCGTGGCCGACCGGTACGACCGACGGACCGTGCTGCTCGTCGGCGACCTGCTGCGAGTGGCGCTCATGGCCGCGCTGGCCGTCGCGGTGGCCGTGCAGAGCCCGATCGTGGTGGTGATCGCGCTCACGGCGCTGTCGTCCGTGGCGGGTGCCGCCGAGCGCCCCGCCGCCATGGCGCTGCTGCCTCGCCTGGTCGGCGAGGGGAAGCTGGGACCGGCCAACGCGCTGCTCCACACGGTGCAGGAGCTCGGCGTCGTGATCGGCCCGGCGATCGGGGCGATCCTCCTGACCGTGGCCGCCACCTGGGTCGCGTTCGCGGTCAACGCCGGCACCTTCGTGGTGTCCGCGCTGCTGATCTGGCGCCTGCGCCGACGGCCCGCGACTGCCGGCGCCGCGGGCGACGAGGCGGCGGCGTCGCAGCTCAAGCAGGGGTTCACGGCTGTGTGGCGCACCCGCTACGTGGTGCCGATCTTCCTCATCGTCGCGATGGTCGAGCTCACCTACGGCGCGCAGACGGTGCAGCTGGTGCTCTACGCCGAGCAGTCGCTCGGGCTCGGTGCCGAGGGGTACGGGTACCTGCTGGCCGCCGCGGGGCTCGGCGGCCTGCTGAGCGTCCTGATCAACGCCCGGCTGTCCACGAGCAGTGCTGTGTCGCGCATCGTCGTCGGCATGGCGGCGATCTTCTGCGCGACGCAGCTGGTGTACGCGCGCTCGGAGACCGTCGCGGTCGCGCTGGTGGTCACGGTGATCGGCGGAATCGGCCTGGTCGCGTGCGAGGTCGTCGCCGAGACGACGCTCGCGCGCGTCGTGCCCGGGGACATGCTCGGTCGGGTGATGGGTCTCTACGACTCCATGGGTGTGGCGGCGATGGTCCTCGGTGCGGTGCTGGCACCGATCCTCATCGGCGCGACGTCGTTGTCGACGAGCCTGCTGGTGCTCGGCGCGGCCGCGCTGGTCGTCACGTTCGGCAGCCTCGCCGGGCTGAAGGGCCTCGACGCGGTGAGCCGCGCCCGCGCGGAGGCCCTCGCCTCCCGCGTCGCCGTGATCGAGAAGGTGCCGCTGGCCCAGGGCGCCCCGCAGATCGTGCTCGAGGAGCTCGCCGCGGCCGCGCAGCTGTGCCCCCTGCCCCCGGGGGTCGACGTCGTCGTGCAGGGAGCCCCGGCCCATGCGTTCTACATCGTGGTCGAGGGCGAAGTCGTGGTGCACCGCGACGACGTCGAGGTGATCCGCCTCGGTCCCGGCGAGTGGTTCGGCGAGCGCGGACTGCTCGACCAGGCGCCCCGCAACGCCACGGTGACGACCGCCGTCGACAGCACGGTGCTGCGGCTCGAGGGCACGGTGCTGCTCGACGCGCTCGAGGCCGCACCGACGATGCGCTCGGAGCTGGTCACCGGCGGACGCCGGCCAGGGGCTCCGGCGCCCTCGACGGCACTGGTGGACGACCCGACGTGGGGGCAGGCATGAGCGTCGAGGGCAAGGTCGTGGTCGTCGTCGGGGCGGGGTACGAGGGCAAGCGCAAGATCCACAAGCGCATGGCCGAGCTGGGCGCGCGGCTGGTGATCGTGGACGAGCCCGGGCACTGGTCGGAGTCGTTGGTGGCCGAGGGGATCGCAGCGTCGTGGCTCGCAGCACCGATCGTGGGCGAGCCGGACGAGGACGCGCGCGCCGTGCTCGACGCGCTCGCGGCGGCAGGTGTGCAGCCCGATGCCGTGCTCACCTTCTGGGAGAACAGCATCGACGTGTGCGCCCGCGTCGCGGAGTCCCTGGGACTGCCGGGCAACCCGGTGGCGGCCGTCGACGCCGCGCGCAGCAAGGTCCGCACGCGCGAGCTCTCCGCCGAGCTCGGCCTGCCCTCGCCTCGCGCGCAGAGGGTCCGCTCGCTCGACGAGCTGTTCGCGGCCGCGCCGTACGTCGGCTTCCCGGCGGTGGTGAAGCCGGAGTTCGGCGCCAGCGCGATGGGCTGCGTGCGCGTGGACACGTTCGAGGAGCTGCCCTCGATCTACTCGCTGGTGCGCAGCGTCGTCACCCCTGAGTACGACGGCATCTTCCGGACGGGCAACGACCTTCTGGTCGAGGAGTACCTCGACGGCGTCGAGTTCGACGTCGACCTCGTCATGCACCGAGGCGAGTGCGTGTTCTCCAGCGTCTCCCAGAACTGGCCGACCGCCGAGCCCTCCTTCCAGGAGTCGGGGCTGCACTGCCCGCCGGACCACGACCGGAAGGCTGTGGCGCGCGTGGTCGACCTCTGCGTGCGCACGGCGCAGGCGTTCGGGCTGCACCGCGGCGTGCTGCACATCGAGGCGAAGGCGACGAGTCGGGGGCCGCGCATCGTCGAGGTCAACGCGCGCATGGGCGGCGGCCGGGTGCACCAGTACGTGCGCCAGGTGTGGGGCGTCGATCTCATCGAGGCGCACCTGCGCGCGGCGCTCGATCTTCCGCCGAGCGTCTCCCCGAGCCGCAAGCCGCTGTGCACCGTCGTGAACCGGCTGCTCTACGCGCCTGCCACGGGGCGGCTGGCGGCGTTCGAGCTCGACGACCACGCGAAGTCCGCCGAGACCGTCGATCTCGACGTCGAGGCCGAGGTGGGGGAGAAGGTCGACGGCCCCGATGCCGTCTTCGCGACGCTGCTGGCCGAGGTGTCGGTGTCCGCCAAGGACCTCAAGCGCGCCCGCGCAGCCTCGATCGAGGTCCAGCGGGTCCCGGCCCGTGTGGAGCCGCTCGTCTAGCTGCCGACTGTTGCGGCCGCAGGATCGGTGCGCTCGGCGCGGCGGAGCAGGCGGTAGGCGGCGTACGCGAAGAGCCCCTGCGTCACGGTGTTGACCCCCTGCGCGGTCCACTGGATCCCGGGAGTCGAGACGTTGCCGCGCGAGCTGAGGAACGGAAGCACGAGGGTGCCGACGGCGTAGACGACGAACAGCACGACCGAGAGAGCGTCGTGCTGGCGTCGGGCGAGCACGATGCAGGCCACCGCCAGGCCGACCGCCCAGAGCCCGCCGATGCCGAAGAGCACGGATCGGCTGCCGCTGGCCACGGCGCCGACGACGCCGATGACCAACGGCACGAGGAAGGGCCAGAACGCGATACGCCGCTCCTTCAGCACGCTCATCACGCCCCACAGCAGGATGGCGAACCCGGGTGCGAGGGCCATGACGAACGGGATCTGCAACGCGGAGTACGGCACCTCGTAGTCGGGCGGGCAGATCGGCGTCGCGGCCAGCCAGGCGGCGGTCTTGCGCACCGGCCCGGCCAGCGCCGAGCAGACCACGAGCAGGGCGGTCGCCGTGAGCATGGCCGGAGCCACCTCGGGGACCGTCCGAGCCGCCCGGCGGGACAGCCAGGTGTAGCCGAGGCCGCCCAGCACGATCGGGACGACGTCCTGGATCGCGAGGGCGAGGGGATAGGTGGCGCAGCCGGCCTCGAGGCTCATGAGCCGACACCATGGACGCCGGAACGGCGTTCCGCAACTCGTGACGGGCGCCGAGCAGGTGTCGCCGGACGATGCGAAGGGCCCCGTCCCGCGACTGCAGGAGGGGCCCTTGCGTTGGTGTCCGAGGGGGGACTTGAACCCCCATGCCCTTTCGGGCACTAGCACCTCAAGCTAGCGCGTCTGCCTATTCCGCCACCCGGACGAGGTGAGCCGTCGGGGCGAACCCTGACGTCCGGCAGAACTATACAGGCGCCCGGACCGGACACAGAAACGGCCGCGTGCGGGAGGATGACCGGGTGACCGACACCACCGCTCCCGTGCAGCTCGAGCCGCTCCCGGACGCCGAGGGCGAGGTGGTCGGGCTGGCCGCCGACCTCATCCGCATCGACACCAGCAACTACGGCGACGGCACCGGCCCCGGCGAGGCCGAGGCCGCGGAGTACGTCGAGGCACGGCTGCGCGAGGTCGGGCTCGACCCGGAGCGGTTCGCGTGCGCGCCGCGGCGCGAGGGCGTCGTCGTACGCATCCCGGGACGCGACCGGTCGCGCGGTGCGCTGCTCGTCCACGGGCACCTCGACTGCGTGCCGGCGCGCGCCGACGACTGGAAGGTGCCGCCCTTCGGCGCCGAGATCCACGACGACCTCGGCGTCCCGATGCTGTGGGGCCGCGGCGCCGTCGACATGAAGGACATGGACGCGATGACGCTCGCCGTCGTCCGCTCCTGGGCACGCAACGGCGTGCAGCCCGAGCGCGACGTCGTCCTCATGATGCTTCCCGACGAGGAGGCCGGCGGGCACATCGGCTCGCACTGGCTCGTCGAGAACCGGCCGGACATGTTCGAGGGTGTGACCGAGGCGGTCGGCGAGGTCGGCGGCTTCTCGATGACGGTGCGCGACGACCTGCGCCTCTACCTCGTGCAGACCGCCGAGAAGGGCATCGGCTGGCTGCGGCTCACCGCCACCGGTCGCGCCGGGCACGGCTCGATGCTCAACGACGACAACGCGGTCACGGCGTTGTGCGACGCGGTCGCCCAGCTCGGCCGGCTGCGGTTCCCGGTGCACGTCACGCCGACCGTGCGCGCCTTCCTCGCCGCGCTGTCCGAGGCGACCGGCACCGAGCTCGACCCCGACGACATGGACGCCACGCTGGCCAAGCTCGGCCCCATGGCGACGCTGGTGGGCGCCACCCTGAGCAACACCGTCAACCCCACGATGCTCGGGGCCGGCTACAAGGCCAACGTGATCCCCGGTGAGGCCACGGCGCACGTCGACGGCCGCTTCCTGCCCGGTTTCGAGGACGAGATGTTCTCGGCCATCGACGAGATCCTCGGCCCGGACATCACTCGCGACTTCGTCAACCACGACATCGCCGTCGAGACCACGTTCGACGGGCCGAGCATCGATCTCATGGCCGCCGCGCTGCGCGCGGAGGACCCGCAGGGTGTGGCCGTGCCGTACATGCTGTCCGGCGGTACCGATGCGAAGGCCTTCAGCACGTTGGGCATCCGGTGCTACGGCTTCGCGCCGCTCAAGCTGCCCCCGGCGCTGGACTTCGGTGCACTGTTCCACGGGGTCGACGAGCGGGTGCCGCTCGACGCCCTGCGCTTCGGCACCCGGGTGCTGAGCCGCTTCATGCGCGCAGCCTGAGCGCCCTCGTACGCCGGACGTCGCTCGCCGACCGAGCGAGCCAGTTCGCTCGTCAGGCGGTGCGGACGGCTCGCATGACCTTGCGGCGGAGCCAGACGCGGCGGCGACCGTCGGGGTAGAGGCGCAGGCGGGCGAGCTCCCAGTGGCCGTGCTCGGCGAGCTCGGTGAGGGCGGCCCGTGCGGCGTCGCGCGCCGTGCCGCGCGGCAGGCTGATCTCGCGGTACTCCCACGTCGAGGCTCGCGTCGCGGACATGGCGACCATTGTGCGACAGGCAGTCGCCCGCCGTGGCCCGACTCGCGGGATGCCCGGCGGAGGCGCCGCGCAGTCAGGATTCGAGGAGCTCCGCCAGCCGGGTGCGGCGCGGGCGGTCGGTGGTGGCGGTCGAGCACGGCGGCTCAGAGCCGCGTCGTCGGCGTGGCCGTGGACGACCGAGACGTGCTCGGTGCCCGCGCGCAGGGCGGCGTACACGAGGGCTCGCGTCATCGCGGGGGCGCCGGGACCGGGCAGCACGACCACGACGGCGGGCCACGTGGCCGCGGACGAGCCGGAGAACGGCACCACGCGCACGTCCGGCGCACCGCCGGAGGCGAGCGCGGCCGTCACGGGCGCGGGGTCGATCGACGCCTCGCACACGAGCACGGCGACCGACGATCCGGAGTGCCCGAACGCCCGGGGGATCGAGGTGGTGACGAGCTGGCCGACGCGAGCGAGCGCCTCGTCCGGGCCGGCGACGCGGACGCTCACGAACGAGCGGTCGTCGTCGCGCGCGGCGGGCCAGCGTCCGGCGGCGACGTCACGGCGCGCCGAGTCGAGGGCGGTGCGGTCGGCCGGACGCTCGGCGACGAGCACCGGGCACACGCCGGACGACGCCAGATCCAGTGCGACCGCCCCGGTGACGGGACCGAGCGGCAGTGCGTTGTCGAGGCAGAGGGCGAGCACCGCCTGCTCGGGGAGGTCCTCCACCGCGGCGAGCACCTCGTCGAGACCGACGAGGTGGGCGTCGTCGAGGACCTGGGCGCTGACCCGACCGCCGAGCGCGCGGTCGAGGGCCGCCTGGCGCGAGGAGGCGTCGGCACCGACCACGACCGCGAGGCGGTTCTCCTCGGCGAGGGCGAGCAGGCCGTCGGCGAGCAGCTCCTCGGACTCCGCGACGTCGGTGAGCGCCCACGCCGGCTCGCCGTGCCACGCGACCTCGACGACCGTGCCGTCGGCGACCGCGGCAGCCGCATCGTCGCGCTGAACAGGTGCGCAGCACGACGTCGTGGGGCAGCACGGTGTGCCCCGCACGCGACGCGGCGGAGAGGAGATCGACGACGGGGTTCAGCGCTGGTTCCAGCCGTGGTCGGGGTAGGAGCGCACGGGAGCCGACACCTCGTCGAGCGCGCTCACGATCTCGTCGGGCAGCGTGAGCTCCTCGACGGTGAGCGCTCCGCGCAGCTGCGCCGCGGTGCGGGCCCCGATGATCGGCGCGACGACTCCGGGCCGGTCGCGGACCCACGCCAGAGCCACCTCGAGAGGTGCGACGCCGAGCCCTTCGGCGGCCGTGCACACGGCGTCGACGACACGACGGGCGTCGTCGCCGAGGAAGGGCGACACGAACGAGGCGAAGTGCGACGACGCGCCGCGGGAGTCGGCGGGCGTGCCGTGGCGGTACTTGCCCGTGAGCACCCCGCGCCCCAGCGGCGACCAGGGCAGGATCCCGAGCCCCGCGTCGTGCGCCGCGGAGACGACCTCGCGCTCGATGCCGCGCTGCAGCAGCGAGTACTCCACCTGGGTCGACACCACGCGTGCCGCGCCGGGGCGGGCCGACTGCAGCGCCGCGGCCTTCGCGGTCTGCCAGCCGGAGTAGTTGCTGACGCCGACGTACCGCGCCCGGCCGCTCGACACGGCCGCGTCGAGCGCCGACAGCGTCTCGTCCAGCGGGGTGAGCGGGTCCCACGCGTGCAGCTGCCACAGGTCGACGTGGTCGACACCGAGCCGGGCGAGGGAGGCGTCGAGGGCGGCGAGCAGGTGCCCGCGCGAGGCGTCGAAACGTCGCTCGGTGCCCGGCTTGGACACGGCCTTGGTCGCCAGCACGACCGCGTCGCGACCGACCTCCGCCACGAGCCGGCCGATGATCTGCTCGCTCACGCCGTCGGCGTACACGTCCGCGGTGTCGACCAGGGTGCCGCCGACCTCCACGAAGGCCATCAGCTGGTCGCGCGCCTCGTGCTCGTCGGTGTCGCGGCCCCACGTCATCGTGCCCAGGGCGAGGCGCGAGACGAGCAGGCCGGATCGACCGAGGGGACGCAGCTCCATGGCGCACGACCCTATCCGGGCATCCGGTCGCCCGACGGCTAGGCTCCACAGGGGTCGCAGCACCGTTCTCGACGACCCGTACCCGTGCGACGTGAGGACCTCTGCCATGCGGCTCGGAATCAACCTCGGCTACTGGGGCGCCGGTAACGACGCCGACAACCTGGCGCTGGCCCGGGAGGCCGACCGGCTCGGGTACGCCGTGGCCTGGGCCGCCGAGGCCTACGGCTCCGACGCGGCCACCGTGCTGTCGTGGATCGCCGCCCAGACCGAGCAGATCGACGTCGGCTCGGCCGTCTTCCAGATCCCCGCGCGCACTCCGGCGATGACCGCGATGACCGCCGCGACTCTCGACACGCTCTCCGGCGGCCGCTTCCGGCTCGGGCTCGGCGTCTCGGGGCCGCAGGTCTCCGAGGGGTGGCACGGGGTCCGGTTCGACAAGCCGCTGGCCCGCACCCGCGAGTACGTCGCGATCGTGAAGCACGGCGCTCTCGCGCAAGAAGGTCGCCTTCGACGGCGAGTTCTTCACGCTGCCCCTGCCGGACGGTCCCGGCAAGGCGCTCACCCTCACCGTGCACCCGGTCCGCGAGAACATCCCGATCTACCTGGCCGCGATCGGCCCGAAGAACCTCGAGCTCACCGGCGAGATCGCCGACGGCTGGCTCGCGATCTTCTTCGCGCCCGAGCACGCCGCCGAGCACCTGGCCGCGATCTCGGCCGGGCGCGCCAAGGTGGGCAAGACCCTCGAGGGGTTCGACGTCGTGCCGACCGTGCCGGTGCTCATCGGCGACGACGTGCAGGCGTGCGCGGACGCCGGTGCGCGGCTACGCGGCCCTCTACATCGGCGGCATGGGCAGCCGCGAGAAGAACTTCTACAACCAGCTCGCCGTGCGCATGGGCTACGACGCCGAGGCCGCCGAGGTGCAGCGACCTCTACCTCGACCGCGAGTACCGCGCGGCCGGTGAGGCCGTGCCGTTCGAGTTCATCGACCGCACCTCCCTGATCGGGCCGCCGGAGCGGATCCAGGAGCGGCTGCACGCCTACGCCGACGCCGGCGTCACCACCCTGACGGTCGCGACGTACGCCGGCTCCATCGACGACCGCATCCAGACGCTGCGCACCATGGCCGAGCTGCTCGCCGCCTCCGGGCTCGGTGAGTGAGGCGATGGACTACCTGCAGGCGATCGTCCTCGGCGTCGTCCAGGGGCTGACCGAGTTCCTGCCGATCTCCTCGACCGGGCACCTGCGCGTCATCCCGGCGTTCTTCGGCTGGGAGGACCCCGGCGCGGCCTTCACGGCGATCACCCAGCTGGGCACCATGGCGGCGGTCCTGCTGTTCTTCTGGCGCGACCTGTGGCGGATCGCCTCCACCTGGGCGCGCGCACTGGTGTCGCCGGAGCCGCGCGGCAGCCTCGACGCGCGCATGGGCTGGTACCTCATCTACGGCACGATCCCGATCGCGATCTTCGGGCTGCTGTTCTCCGACCAGATCGAGACGGGTGCTCGCGACCTGCGCCTCATCGGCTGGGTGCTCATCCTGTTCGGCGTCATCCTGTGGGCCGTCGACCGGTTCTTCGAGCAGCGCAAGGAGATCGAGGACCTCAACCTGCGCGACGGCATGGTCTTCGGCTTCGCGCAGGCGCTCGCCCTGATCCCCGGCGTCTCGCGCTCCGGCTCGACCATCACTGCGGGCCGCGCGCTCGGCTACACCCGCGAGTCGGCGGCCCGGTTCTCGTTCCTGCTCTCGGTGCCCGGCCGTGGTGCTCTCGGGGCTGTTCGAGGCCCGCAAGCTCGGCGACGCCGGCGGCCCGGAGTGGGGTCCCACCATCGTCGCGACGCTGGTCGCCTTCGGTGTCGGGTACGCCGCCATCGCCTGGTTGCTGCGCTGGCTGGCCCACCACTCGATGCTCGTCTTCGCGATCTACCGCGTCGTGCTGGGCGTGATCATCCTGGCGCTCGTGTACAGCGGCACGCTCGCGGCGATCTGACGGCGACCGGTCAGAGCCAGCCGCTGCGCTTGAACGCGCGGTAGAGGAACCCGCAGATCACCAGGATCAGCCCGAGGACCATCGGGTAGCCGAACTCCCACCGCAGCTCGGGCATCGTCGTCGAAGTTCATCCCGTAGATGCCCGCGATGGCGGTGGGCACGGCCGCGATCGCCACCCAGGCCGAGATCTTGCGCATGTCCTCGTTCTGCTGCACCGCCTGCCGCGACCGCGCGGCCTCGAGCACCGTGCCGAGCAGCACGTCGTGCTGCGCCGAGAGCTCCGCGACGCGCAGCAGGTGGTCGCCGAGGTCGCGGTAGTGCGGCTGCAGCAGCTCGGGGATCGGGATCAGCTCGCCGTGCATGAGCTTGTCGGCGACCGGTCGCAGCGGCTCCAGCGCCCTGCGCACCTCGAGGTTCTCCCTCTTGAGCTTGTAGATCGTGGCCGCGTCGTCGGTGCGCTCGGGGGAGAAGACCCGCTCCTCGACCTGCTCGATGTCGCGTGCCAGCTCGTCGACGACGTTCTGGTAGCCGTCGACGACCACGTCGAGGATCCCGTGCAGCACCGCGAGCGGCCCCGTCGTGAGCAGGTCGGCGTTGGCCTCGAGCCGGCGCCGCAGGTCGGTGAGGTCGCCGGGTTCGCCCTGCCGCACCGAGAGCACGTACGACGGACCCACGAACACGGCGATCTGCCCGGTCTCGACGTCGCTCGACGCCTCGACGTAGCCGAGCAGCTTGAACACCGCGGACACGCGCTCGCCGTCGACCTCGACCTTCGCCCGCTGAGCAGTCGAGAGCGCGTCCTCCACGTGGAGGTCGTTGATCCCGAAGAGGTGGGCCGCCAGCTCGAGCTCGGCGACGTCCACCTCGCGCAGGCCCAGCCACACGAAGCTGTCGTCGGCACCGGCCCGCGCGATGTCCCACATCTGCTCGAGGCGGGAGACGTCGACGTGGTCGAACGTGCTGCCCGGCCTCCGGCAGGTCGATGCCGTCGTGCACCGGCCGACCGTCGCAGTAGAGCCCGCACCCTCGGATCACGACCCCATCGTGTCAGCAGGAAGGGCGTGGCCGCCGTAGGGTCGGCGCGTGGCCACCGTCATCCTCGTCCGTCACGGGCGCACCGCCGCCAACGCGACCGGCGTGCTGGCCGGCTGGACACCTGGCGTCCATCTCGACGACAAGGGGCGCGAGCAGGCGGCCGCCGTCGGTGCCCGACTGCGGCCTGTGCCGCTGGCCGCGGTGGTCACCAGCCCGCTGGAGCGCACCCGCGAGACGGCCGAGCACCTGCTGGCCGACCGCGACCCGGTGCCGACGCTCGAGGTCGACGAGCGGCGTGGGGGAGTGCCGCTACGGCGACTGGACCGACCAGCCGCTGAAGAACCTCGCCAAGGAGCCGCTCTGGAAGGTCGTCCAGGCGCACCCGAGCGCGGCGGTCTTCCCCGGCGAGGGCGGCGAGTCGATGGCCGAGATGTCGGCACGCGCGGTCGCCGCCGTACGCGACTGGAACGACACGGCTGACCGCCGCGCACGGCGCCGACGTCGTGTACGCCGTCGTCTCCCACGGCGACGTCATCAAGGCGATCCTCACCGACGCCCTCGGCCTGCACCTCGACTCGTTCCAGCGCATCGTCGTCGACCCGTGCTCGGTGAGCGTGGTGCGCTACACCGACCTGCGGCCGTTCGTCCTGCGGGTGAACGACACCGGCGGCGACGTCGCCGGGCTCGTCCCCGCGCCGCCGAAGAAGAAGTCGTCACGCCGCTCCCGCGCCTCCTCCGACGCCGTCGTCGGTGGAGGGGCAGGCGCCTGAGCGTCGGGATAGGGTCGTCCGCATGCCCCGCCTGCTCCTGCTCTTCGACCAGCCCGAGCGCTTCGTCGCCGGCACGGTCGGCCAGCCCGGAGAGCGCCCGTTCTACCTGCAGGCCCGCGACGGCCAGCGCGTCGTGTCGGTGTGCCCTCGAGAAGGACCAGGTCCAGGCGCTCGCCGAGCGCGTCGACGAGCTGCTCGACGCCGTCCTGCGCCGCTCCGGCGGCGAGGCGCCGATCCCGGCCACCGCGCCGCTGGGCAGCGACGACCTCGACCCGCTCGACGCCCCGATCGACCGAGGAGTTCCGCGTCGGCGCGATGACGCTGGGCTGGGACGCCGGACTCCGAGCTGCTCGTGATCGAGGCGCACGAGTCCAGGACGACGAGGAGACCGAGGTCCCCGACCTCGAGGAGGACCCGGACGAGGGCCCGACCACCCTGCGCGTGCGGATGACCGGCGCCGCGGGCGCGGGCGTTCGTCAAGCGGGCGCTGTCGGTCGTGTCGCGCCGGGCGGCCGCCGTGCCCGTTCTGCAACCAGCCGCTCGAGCCCGACGGGCCACATCTGCCCCCGCGCCAACGGCTACCGGCGCTGAGCCTGCGCCGGTGACGACGTGCTGACCACCACGGACCTCCTCGAGGTCCTCGCCCGCGGCACGCTCGACGGTCGAGGGCCGCCTCGTCGACGCCAGCAACGCCACGCTGCTGGCGCTGGCCACCCTCGACGGCGTCGAGGTCACCTGCGTCTACAAGCCGATCGGCCGGCGAGCGGCCGCTGTGGGACTTCCCCGACGCCACGCTGGGCCGGCGCGAGGTCGCGGCGTACGAGGTGTCGGCGGCGCTCGGCTGGGATCGTCGTGCCGCCGACCGCGTGGCGCGAGGACGGACCGTTCGGCCAGGGCATGGCCCAGGCATGGATCACCGCCCCCGACGGCGGCGAGATGGACCCGGGCGGCGGTCTCGTCGACGTCGTCGCCGGGGGAAGACCCCGCCGGGCTGGCTCGAGGTGCTCGATGCGCACGGCGCCGGCGGGAACCCGGTCACGCTCGTGCACGCCGACGACCCCGACCTGCGCCGGATGGCGTGTTCGACGCGCTCGTCAACAACGCCGACCGCAAGGGCGGGCACGTGCTGCACGGGCGCGTGCAGCCCGACAGCGAGCCGGCGACGTACGGCGTCGACCACGGCGTGACGTTCAGCGAGGACGAGAAGCTGCGCACCGTGCTGTGGGGCTGGGCCGGGGAGCGCCTCGAGCCGGAGATCCTCGCCGACCTCGAGCGGCTCGACGACGCGCTGGGCGGGGATCTCGGCGAGCACCTGCGCACCCTGCTGACCGGCAAGGAGCTCGCCCGCACGCGTCAGCGGGTCTCGCGCCGTCTGCGCGAGGCGACCTACCCGCTGCCGGGCGACGGGTGGCCGTCGCTGCCGTGGCCGGCGTTCTGACCCGCCACCCCTAGGATCGCCGCATGCACGCATGGCCCGCGCCCGTCGTCCCCTCCCTGCCCGGGCAGGGGCTCCCGCTGCGGCTGCACGACACCGCCACCGGCGAGGTGCGTGCCACCGCGCCCGGGCCGGAGGCCCGCATGTACGTCTGCGGCATCACGCCCTACGACGCCACCCACCTGGGCCACGCCGCCACCTACGTCGCCTTCGACCTGCGTGCAGCGCGTGCTGGCGCGACGCCGGCCACGACGGTGCACTACGTCCAGAACGTCACCGACGTCGACGACCCGCTGCTGGAGCGGGCGCTCGCGACCGGCGACGACTGGGAGGCGCTCGCCGACCGCGAGACCGCAGCTGTTCCGCGAGGACATGACGGCGCTGAGCGTGCTGCCGCCGCGGCACTACATCGGTGCCGTCGAGTCGATCCCGTCGGTCGTCGACGCTACGTCGAGAAGCTGCGAGGCCGGCCGGCGCGGTCTACGAGCGTCGACGGCGACCTCTACTTCCGGCGTGCACAGCGACGAGCGCGTTCGGCTCGGTCGCGGGGCTGTCGGACGCGAGGAGATGCTCGCCGTCTTCGCCGAGCGCGGCGGCGACCCGGACCGCCCCGGCAAGGAGCACCCGCTCGACTGCCTGCTCTGGCGGCTCGAGCGCCCGGACGAGCCGGCGTGGGACAGCCGCCCTCGGCCGCGGCCGGCCCGGCTGGCACATCGAGTGCACCGCGATCGCGCTGGAGCACCTCGGCTCGCCGTTCGACGTCCAGGGCGGCGGCAGCGACCTGGCGTTCCCGCACCACGAGATGGGCGCCGCCGAGGCGCAGGTCGCCGTCGGGCACGTGGCCGTACGCGCGGCACTACGTGCACGCCGGCATGGTGCGGCCTCGACGGCGAGAAGATGAGCAAGTCGCGCGGCAACCTGGTGTTCGTCTCCCGGCTGCGCGCCGCGGGCGTCGACCCGGCCGCGATCCGGCTGGCGATCCTCGCCGCACCACTACCGCGAGCGACTGGGAGTGGACCGACGCCGGGCTCGCCGAGGCGCAGGAGCGTCTGGCGCGCGTGGCGCGCCGCGGTCGCGGCCCCGGCAGCGGCCGCCGGCCGAGCCCGTGCTCGACGCCGTGCGCCGGGCACCTGGCCGACGACCTCGACGCCCCCGGCGCGCTGGCCGCCGATCGACCGCTGGGCCGAGCAGACGCGTCTGGCTCGGCGCACCCGGCGTCGAGGACGCGCAGGCCGGCGCCCTGCGTCACCGCGCTGGCCGACGCCCTGCTCGGCGTCGGGCTCTAGTCCCGAGCTGCGTGCTCCGCGGAGGCTGCGGCCGCCGCGGGACGCACATCTGCGGGGGAGTCAGGGGGACTTCGGGGGCTCGCTGTCGCGGCGGCGCAGGTAGCGCTCGAACTCGCGCGCGATCGCGTCGCCGCTGGCCTCCGGCAGGTCGGCGGTGTCGCCGGCCTCCTCGAGCTGGCGCGACGTACTCGCGCGATCTCGTCGTCCTCGCTCGGCCAGCTCGTCGACGCCGCGCTCCCAGGCCCGCGCCTCCTCGGGCAGGTCGCCGAGCGGCACCGGCGACGTCGAGCAGGTCCTCGACCCGGCGCAGCAGCGCCAGGGTGGCCTTGGGGCACGGCGGCTGCGCGACGTAGTGCGGCACCGCCGCCCACAGCGACACCGCGGGGATGCCGGCCGCGTGCGCAGGCGTCCTGCAGCACGCCGACGATGCCGGTCGGGCCCTCGTACGGCGACGGCTCGAAGCCCGAGCGCTGAGCGCGAGGTCGGCGTCGCTCGACGGTGCCGCTGACCGGGATCGGGCGGGTGTGCGGGATGTCGGCGAGCAGCGCGCCGAGGGTGACGACCATCTCGACGCCGAGGTCGCGGGCGACGGCCGAGCAGCTCGGCGGAGAAGCGTGCGCCAGCGCATCGAGGGCTCGATGCCGTGGACCAGCACGACGTCGCGGTCGCGGCCAGCGGGATGCGCGCGACCGAGAGCCGGGTGGTCGGCCAGGCGATCCGCGGCGCTCGCCGTCGCTCGAGGACGATCTGCGGGCCGGTTGACCTGGAAGTCGTAGTAGTCCTCGGGGTCGAGCTCCGCCAGCTGGCGTCGCCGCCCAGACGTCCTCGAGGTGCACCACCGCACCGCTCGCGGCGTCGCCGGCGTCGTTCCAGCCCTCGAAGGCGCGAGCATCACCGGGTCGACGCAGCTCGGGCAGGCTCTCGGGCAGACCCTCGAACTCGATCAACATCCACCTCCGGCCGGTGCGCCCGGCCTGTCGTGCGGCCCCCGCTGCCGGGGCTCGCGTGCCACCGTACGCCGCGGCGCTCGCCCACGCCGCATGCGGCGCCGTACAACCTGCTCGTGTCCGCCGTTAGGCTGAGCCCACCATGACGACACCCGACCCGGACCCGAGTCGTGCCCACGCCCTGCGGACCGCCCTCGCCACGCGGGTCGTCGTCGCCGACGGCGCGATGGGCACGATGCTGCAGGCGCACGACCCGACCCTCGACGACTTCGAGGGCCACGAGGGCTGCAACGAGATCCTCAACGTCACCCGCCCCGACATCGTGCGCGCGGTGCACGACGCCTACTTCGCCGTCGGCGTCGACTGCGTCGAGACCAACACCTTCGGCGCCAACCTGGCCAACCTGGGCGAGTACGACATCAGCGACCGGATCAGCGAGCTCGCCGAGCCCGGCGCCCGGATCGCCCGCGAGGCCGCCGACGGCTGGTCGCACCCCCGACCGCCCGCGCTGCGTGCTCGGCTCGGTCGGCCCCGGCACCAAGCTGCCCACCCTCGGCCACGCGCCCTTCGCCGACCTGCGCGACGCCTACGCAGGCGCAGGTCGCGCGGGCATGCTCGACGGCGGCGTCGACGCCGTCCTGGTCGAGACCGCGCAGGACCTGCTGCAGGCCAAGGCCGCGGTCATCGGCGCGCAAGCGGGCGCATCGCCGCCGCCGGGCGTCGACCTGCCCGGTGCATCGTCCAGGTGACCGTCGAGACCACCGGCACGATGCTGCTCGGCACCGAGATCGGCGCCGCGCTCACCGCGCTGGAGCCGCTCGGCATCGACGTGATCGGCCTGAACTGCGCCACCGGCCCGGCCGAGATGAGCGAGCACCTGCGCCACCTGTCCCGGCACGCCCAGGTCGGCGCTGTCCTGCATGCCCAACGCCGGCCTGCCCGAGCTCGACGCCGCGACGGCGCGCGCTACCCGCTGACCCCGGAGCGAGCTCGCCGACGCGCACGACACGTTCATCGCGCGAGTACGGGCTCGCCCTGGTCGGCGGCTGCTGCGGCACCACGCCCGAGCACCTGCGCCAGGTCGTCGAGCGGGTCGGCGGCCGCGACGGTCGCGCCGCGCCGCCCGCGTCCCGAGCCGGGCGCCTCGGCCTGTACCAGCCCGTGCCCTTCCGGCAGGACACGTCGTACCTGTCGATCGGCGAGCGCACCAACGCCAACGGCTCCAAGGCGTTCCGCGAGGCGATGCTCGCGCAGCCGCTGGGACGACTGCGTCGAGATCGCCCGCGAGCAGATCCGCGACGGCGCGCACCTGCTCGACCTCTGCGTCGACTACGTCGGCCGCGACGGCGTCGCCGACATGCGCGAGGTCGCCGGCCGGCTGGCCACCGCCTCGACGCTGCCGCTCGTGCTCGACTCCACCGAGCCCGCGGTGCATCGAGGCCGGCCTGGAGATGCTCGGCGGCCGCGCCGTCGTCAACTCGGTCAACTACGAGGACGGCGACGGCCCCGGCTCGCCGCTTCGCCCGGATCATGCCGCTCGTCAAGGAGCACGGCGCCGCCGTCGTCGCCCTGACCATCGACGAGGAGGGCCAGGCCCGCACCGCCGAGTGGAAGGTGCGCGTCGCCGACCGGCTCGATCGCCGACCTGACCGGCAACTGGGGGATGCGCGTCGAGGACATCCTCGTCGACTGCCTGACCTTCCCGATCGCCACCGGCCAGGAGGAGACCCGCCGCGACGGCATCGAGACGATCGAGGCGATCCGCGAGCTCAAGCGCCGCCACCCCGACGTGCAGACCACGCTCGGCGTCTCCAACGTCTCGTTCGGCCTCAACCCGGCCGCCCGCGTGGTGCTCAACTCGGTGTTCCTGCACGAGTGCGTCGAGGCCGGCCTCGACTCGGCGATCGTGCACGCCGGCGAAGATCCTGCCGATGGCGCGGATCCCCGAGGAGCAGCGCGAGGTCGCCCTCGACCTGGTCTACGACCGGCGCCGGTACGCCGCCGACGGCAACGCTCGTGCACGACCCGCTGCACGCGCTTCCTCGAGCTGTTCGAGGGCGTCGACGCCGCCGACCTGCGCGAAGGCGCGGGCCGCCGAGCTGGCCGCGCTGCCGCTGGCCGAGCGGCTGCAGCGGCGGATCATCGACGGCGAGCGCAACGGGCTCGAGGCCGACCTCGACGAGGCGCTGCAGACCCGGCCGGCCCTGGAGATCATCAACGACACCCTGCTCGCGGGCATGAAGACGGTCGGCGAGCTGTTCGGCCGCGGCGAGATGCAGCTGCCGTTCGTGCTGCAGACGCGCCGAGGTGATGAAGACCGCGGTCGCCTACCTCGAGCCGCACATGGAGAAGACCGACGACGCGGGCAAGGGCACGATCGTGCTGGCCACGGTCAAGGGCGACGTCCACGACATCGGCAAGAACCTCGTCGACATCATCCTGACCAACAACGGCTACACCGTCGTCAACATCGGCATCAAGCAGCCGGTCGCGCGAGATCCTCGAGCGCCGCCGAGGAGCACGACGCCGACGCGATCGGCATGTCCGGGCTGCTGGTCAAGAGCACGGTGGTCATGAAGGAGAACCTCGAGGAGATGAACCCCCGCGGCGTCGCCGCAGCGCTGGCCGGTGCTGCTCGGCGGCGCCGCGCTGACCCGCGCCTTCGTCGAGCAGGACCTCGCCGACGGTCTACGACGGGCGAGGTCCGCTACGCCCGCGACGCCTTCGAGGGGCTGCGCCTCATGGACGCCGTCATGGCGCGTCAAGCGCGGCGTGCCGGGCGCCGAGCTGCCGCGCGCTGCGCGGCCGCCGCGTCACGTCGGCCACCGTCCGCCCGGACGAGACGCCCGTCGAGGACCTGCCGGCGCGCTCCGACGTCGCCGCCGACAACCCGGTGCCGACCCCGCCGTTCTGGGGCTCGCGCATCGTCAAGGGCATCGCGCTGGCCGACTACGTCGGCTACCTCGACGAGCGCGCGACCTTCCTCGGCCAGTGGGGCCTCAAGCCCGGCCGCGGCGACAGCGGCCCGTCGTACGACGAGCTCGTCGAGACCGAGGGCCGCCCGCGGCTGCGGATGTGGCTCGACCGGGTGCACACCGAGGGCGCTGCTCGAGGCCGCCGTCGTCTACGGCTACTTCCCGTGCTACGCCGAGGGCGACGACCTCGTGATCCTGCACCACGAGGGCGAGCTCGAGGGCCAGGAGCGTGCCCGCTTCACCTTCCCGCGGCAGCGCCGCGACCGGCACCTGTGCCTGGCGGACTTCTTCCGGCTCGAAGGAGTCGGGGGAGCCCGACGTCGTCGCGTTCCACGTCGTCACCATGGGCAACCGCGTCGCCGAGGCGACCGGCGAAGCTGTTCGCCGAGAACGCCTACCGCGAGTACCTCGAGCTGCACGGCCTGTCCGTGCAGCTGACCGAGGCGCTGGCCGAGATCTGGCACGCCCGCGTCCGCGCCGAGCTCGGGCTTCGGCGGCGAGGACGACGCCGACATGGACGCCCTCATCGCGCAAGCAGGGCTACCGCGGGTCGCGCTACTCCTTCGGCTACCCCGCCTGCCCGGACGTCGAGCAGCAGGCCGTGCTGGTCGACCTGCTCGAGCCCGGAGCGGATCGGCGTCGAGCTGTCCGAGGAGTTCCAGCTGCACCCGGAGCAGTCGACCTCGGCGCTGATCGTGCACCACCCCGAGGCGAAGTACTTCAACGCCACATGAGGCTTCCCGCTGCGGTGCTCTTCGACATGGACGGCACTCCTCGTCGAGACCGAGGAGCTCTGGTACGCCGCCGAGACGCACGTCATGACCGAGCTCGGAGCCGACTGGGGCCCCGAGCACCAGGCCACGCTCGTCGGCGGGCCGCTCGAGTTCGCGGTGTCGCTACATGGTCGAGCACGCCGGTGGCGAGCACGACCACGACGACGTCATGCGGCACCTCCTGGCGACGATGGAGTCGCTGCTGCGCTCCGAGCCGGTGCACTGGCGGCCCGGTGCCAAGGACCTGCTGCTCGCGCTCGAGGACGGCCGAGGTGCCGTGCGCGCTCGTGTCGGCGTCGTGGCGCAACCTGGTCGACGCGGTCGTCGACGCCGTGCTGCACGAGGTCGGCCACGGGGCGTTCGTGACCACGGTGGCCGGCGACGAGGTCGAGCGCACCAAGCCGTTCCCCGACCCGTACCTGCTGGCCGCCGAGCGGATCGGCGTACGCCCGCAGGACTGCGTGGTGCTCGAGGACTCGCACACCGGCACGCGCGCGGGGCTGGCCTCGGGCGCCCTCGTCGTGGCCGTGCCGTCGCTGGTCGACATCGACCCGGTCGAGGGCATGCGGGTCGTCTCCTCGCTCACCGAGCTGACGCCCGACCTGCTCGGCGCGTGGTCGCACGCCTGGTCGCCGCGCTGACCGTCGACGCGTGATGACGACGACGTAGAGGTCGTCGTGGTCACGCATCGACGGGCTACTCGGTGGCGATGGCTCGCAGGACGTCGAGCCGCGCGGCGGTGAACGCCGGCCACAGTGCCGCCACGAGCCCGCCGACGACCGCGAGCGCCAGGAACAGCACGATCTGCCCGCCGGGCACGGCGAGATCGGTGATGCCCTGAGGCTCGAGCACCTTCTGCAGCAGCGAGCCGTAGACGACCCCGAGCACGACGCCGAGCGCGGCCCCGAACACCGAGATGAGCACGGCCTCCAGCACGACCATGCGGCGGATCTGGGCGCGGCTGGTGCCCACGGCGCGCAGCAGCCCCACCTCGCGGCGCCGCTCGTGCACCGACAGCGCCAAGCGTGTTGACGATGCCGATGAACGCGACGATCACGGCGAGCGCGAGCAGCGCGTAGATGAAGCCGAAGACGCGGTCGAACTGTCCGTTGATCTGGTCCTTGAGGCTCGCCTGGTCCTGGAGCTCGACGGTCGGGAAGCCGGCGAGCTCGCGATCCAGCTCCGCGCGCAGCGCCTCGAGGTCGGCGTCGTCGGCTGCGCGGACGTAGACGGCGGAGTCGAGCTCGCGCGAGCCGATCGAGCTGAGCGTGCCGATCGTGGTGACGTAGCCGACGTACGGCCCTGCCGCGGTGTAGATGCCGCGCAGCACCAGCGAGCTCGTGCCGTTGACGAACGTGCCCTCGATCTTCTCGCCGACCGTGAGCCCGAGCTCCTCGGCCGTCGCGTCGTCGACGATGGCGTCGCCCAGCCCCAGGTCGAGGCTGCCCGACTGGAGGGTGAAGTTGACGACCTGCGGGAACTTCTCGGGCTCGACACCGGTGAGCACCGACTGCTCGCCGTCGACCTGCATCGGCACCTGACGGACGAAGGTGACCGTCGCGGCGCCGGGCGTGTCCTTGATGGCGTCGTACACGTCGGGGGTGAACGGCTGGAACTTGGCGCCGAACACGACGAAGTCGGCACCGATGGTGTCGTCGATGACCGAGGCCACCGACGCCTTCGTCGAGGCCGCGATGACCCCGATCGCCGTCATCAGCGCCAGCCCGATGGCCAGCGCGCTCGCGGTGGCCGCCGTGCGGCGCGGGTTGCGCCGGCCGTTCTCGCGGGCCAGCCTGCCCGACGGCGTTGCCGGCGAAGGGCGCCCCCAGCACGAGGAGCACGCCGCGGCCCGACCATGGGGGCGAGGGCGATGACGGCGACCAGCGCGCACAGCGCGGAGATGCCCGACCAGCTGCGCGGCCCGCTCGCCGTCGTCGATGGTCGAGAGCCCGGCCCGTGCCGTGACCACGGCGAGCGCCAGCAGCACGGCTCCGAGGACCGTGCGCACGCGCAGCGATCGCACGGGCAGGTTGACCTCGTCGCGCATCGCCGCCACCGGGGGGACGACCGCCGCGCGGCGGGCCGGCACGTACGCCGAGATCAGCGTCACCACGACGCCGACGACGAGCGAGACCACGATGGTCCGCGGCGCGAGCACGAGCGGTCCCGAGGGCAGGTCGGCGCCGAACGCCCGGAGCAGGACCTTGAGACCCTGCGAGACGAGCACCCCGCCGATCACGCCGAGCACCGCGGCGAGCACGCCCGAGCACGAACGCCTCGGCGAGCACCGAGCGGCGCACCTGCCCGCGGCTGGCACCCACCGCGCGCAGCAGCGCGAGCTCGCGGGTGCGCTGGGCGACGAGCATCGAGAAGGTGTTGAAGATGAGGAAGATCGCGACGAACAGCGCGATGAACGCGAACGCGAGCAGGAACGTGTTGATGAACTGGAACGTGGTCTCGAGCCGCTCGGCGATGTCGGCGCTGCGCTGCTGACCGGTCTGGGTGCGCGCATCCTTCGGCACGACTGCGGAGACTCGCGAGGCGAGCGTGTCCTGCGAGACACCCGGGTCGGCCCGCACCGCGATGCTCGTGACCTCGTCGTCCGACTCGAGCAGCAGCGCCTGGGCCGTGGCCAGGTCGAAGACCGCCAGCGTCGAGCCGTCGCTGCCCGAGATGCCCCGCGTCACCAGGCCGGTGACCACGGGCTCGCACGGTGCCGCCCGGGGTGTCGATGCGCACCGTGTCGCCGACCTGCACCCCGGCGGCGTCGGCCGTCGCCTCGAGCAGCGCGACCTGCGCCGCGGCCGACGGGCGCCTCGCCGGAGGCGAGCGTGAGCGGGCTGATCGCCGCGTCGGGCACCCACGTGGTGCCGCGCGCCGGCGGACCGGCACTCGCCCACGACCTTGCCGTCGGACCCGATCACCAGCGCGCCGTCGGCCGAGACGATCCCGTACGCCGCCGCCACGCCGTCGACGGCGCCGACCTCGTCCACCAGCGAGGCCGGCAGCGTCGCCACCGCGCCGCCCGCCGCGGGAGCGCCACCCGTGCCGCTGCCGGGTGCGCCCGCCACGCCGGCCGAGACGATGACGTCGGGCTGCGGCGCCTGGAAGAGCGCGTCGAACGACTTCTTCAGCGAGTCGGTGAAGATGAAGGTGCCCGCCACGAACGCGACGCCGACCACGACGGCGAGCAGCGGTGAGCGAGAGCCGCAGCTTGTGCTGCAGCAGGGAACGCAGAGCGGCGCGCAGCACGGGATCAGGCCCTGCTCGCCTCGAACGCCTTCATGCGTTCGAGCACCGAGTCGGCCGTGGGCTCGCGCCATCTCGTCGACGATCCGGCCGTCGGCGAGGAACAGCACGCGGTCGGCGTACGACGCGGCGCCGGGGTCGTGGGTGACCATGACGATGGTCTGGCCGAACTCGTCGACGCTGCGCCGCAGGAAGCCGAGCACCTCGGCGCCGGAGCGGGAGTCGAGGTTGCCGGTGGGCTCGTCGGCGAACACGATCGTGGGGCGGCTGGCCAGCGCGCGGGCGCACGCGACGCGCTGCTGCTGGCCGCCGGAGAGCTCGCTGGGCCGGTGGCCGAGCCGGTCGCGCAGGCCGACGGTGTCGATCACGGTGTCGAGCCACTGCTGGTCGGGCTTGCGGCCGGCGATGTCGAGCGGGAGCGTGATGTTCTCCAGCGCGGTCAGGGTCGGGACCAGGTTGAAGGCCTGGAACACGAAGCCGACGGCGTCGCGGCGCAGCCGGGTGAGGGCCTTGTCGGACAGCGACGACACCTCGGTGTCGCCGATCCAGACCTGGCCGCCCGATGATCGCGTCGAGACCGGCGAGGCAGTGCATGAGGGTGCTCTTGCCGGAGCCGGACGGGCCCATGATCGCGGTGAACCGGCCCGCCTCGATCTCGCAGTCGACGGCGTCGAGCGCGGTCACACGCGTGTCGCCGGAGCCGTAGATCTTGGTCAGCGCGGTGGCGCGGGCGGCTGAGGTCACGCCGTCACGCTAACCCGCCGCGTCGCTCCGGCGCGTGGTCGGGACCTGCGCTGTGGACGGCCGGGACCGGCAGCGTGGGCAGCGGCGGGGGAGTGCCGCCGAAGGCCGGGCACCGCGACTGGTGGTCGCACCAGTCGCACAGCCGCGACGGCGAGGGCCGCCAGTCGCCGGTCTCGTGCGCCCGCTGGATCGCCGCCCACAGGGCCTTGACCTTGCGCTCGGTGGCGAGCAGGTCGGCCTCGTCGGGCTCGTAGCGCAGCACGTGCTCGCTGCCGAGGTAGAGCAGCTGCAGCAGCCGGGGGAGCGTGCCGGTCGCGCGCCACAGGACCAGGGCGTAGAAGCGCATCTGGAACAGCGCCTTCTGCTCGAAGCCCTCGCCGGGCGCCTTGCCCGTCTTGTAGTCGACGACGCGCAGGTCGCCCGGCGGCGTTGCGGTCGAGCCGGTCGACGTAGCCGCGCAGCACCAGGCCGTCGTCGAGCGTGGTCTCGACGCGCAGCTCGCGCTCGGCCGGCTCGAGCGTGCGCGGATCCTCGAGCCGGAAGTACGACTCGAGCAGGGGCTCGGCGCGCGGCGAGCCAGGCCGCCGCCTCCTCGGGAGTCTCGAACAGCTCCGTGGCGGCAGCCTCGTCCTCGGCGCGCACGGCGTCCCAGGCGGCGGGCAGCAGCGACTGCGCGGTGGCCAGCGTGCGCTGGTCGGCGGGCAGGTCGAAGAGGTCCTCGAGCACCTGGTGCACGACGGTGCCGCGCACGGCCGCCTGGCTCGGCTTCTCGGGGATCCGGTCGACGACGCGGAAGCGGTAGAGCAGCGGGCAGGTCATGAAGTCGCCGGCCCGCGACGGCGAGAGCGACGGCACGGTGGGGACGCCGGTCTCCCACGCCTCCCCGGGCTCGCCGGCCACCGCGACGGAGGGGCTGGGCACGGTCGGGTCGACGGACATGCCGCGACCCTACGACCCGGGTCCGACGCCGGGGCGCCGACCGGCCGGGTCCGTGGGGCGACCGTAGGGTGGAGCGATGAGCAGCGACGACGGCGCGCACCCGGTCCGGCGGCCTGTCGTTCCGCCTGGGCACGCATCCCGGTGCTCATGCCGTGGAGCTCGCTGCTCGGCATCGGGCTCATCGCGTTCTTCTGGATGGAACGGTTCGCCGGCGTCAGCGTCGACCGCACCCAGGGGATCCTGCTCGCCGTCGGTTTCGCGCTGCTGTTCTACGTCTCGATCCTCGGGCACGAGCTCGCCCACGCGTGGGTCGCGCGGGCGGCCGGCTACCCGGTGCGCAGCATCACCCTGTGGTGGCTCGGCGGCTTCACGTCGTACGAGCGGCGCACCACCTCGGCCTGGCGCGAGGGCCTCATCGCGGCCTCGGGCCCGCTGAGCTCGATCCTCATCGGCCTCGCGGCGTGGGCCGTGTACGTCGGGGCCGACGGCGCCGACCCGCGGCTGCGGCGCGCTGGCCTCCGCCCTGGCCTGGTCGAACGTGCTGCTCGGCGTCTACAACGCGCTGCCCGGCCTGCCGCTCGACGGCGGCGCGGTGCTCAAGTCGATCGTGTGGGGCATCACGCGCGACGAGAACCGCGGCACCGTGGTGGCGGCGTGGGGCGGGCGCGTCGTGGCGGTCGTCGTGCTGCTCTCCCTCGTCGCGCCCGCGCTCCTCGCCGGCCGCGCGCCCGACCTCCTGAGCGTCGCCATCGCGGCGGTCATCTCGGCGTTCCTGTGGTCCGGCGCGAGCCAGGCGCTGCACGCAGGCCAAGGTGTCCGTCGCGCGTGCCGGCCCTGAGCGCGAGGTCGCTCGCCCGGCGGGCGGTGTTCGTGCCGCACGACATCCCGCTCTCCGAGGCGCTGCGGCGGGTCGCCGAGGCCGGGGCCGGCGGCGTCGTGCTGACCGACGCGGAGGGTCGACCGGTGGCCGTGTCGCAGGAGGCGGCGGTCAGCGCCGTGCCGGTCGAGCGCCGCCCCTGGGTGCCGGTCTCGTCGGTGTCGGCGGCGCTCGATCCGCGTGCCGCGCTGCCGGCCGACCTGTCCGGCGAGCCGCTGCTCGTCGCGATGACGGCGCACCCCGCGTCGGAGTACGTCGTCGTCGAGGCCGACGGCACGCTCGTCGGGGTGCTCGCCACCGCCGACGTCGAGGCGGCACTGACCCGCTGAGGCGACGGCGTACGCCGGGGGAGCGCGGTCGGGCGGTGCCCGCGGAGCGCCTATCCTCGTGCCCCATGACCGCGAACCCCGCCCCCACCGGCGCCGACCACCGGCGCGGCCCGTTCCGCGCGGGCGACCTGGTCCAGCTGACCGACCCCAAGAGGCGGATGCACACCATCACGCTGTCGCCGGGCAAGGAGTTCCACACCCACAAGGGCGCGCGTCGACCACGACGACCTCATCGGGCAGCCCGAGGGGATCGTCGTGACCTCGACGCGGGCGTGCCCTACCTCGTGCTGCGCCCGCTGCTGCGCGACTTCGTGCTGTCGATGCCGCGCGGGGCGACGGTCATCTACCCGAAGGACGCCGCCGCGATCGTCGGGCTGGCCGACATCTTCCCCGGCGCGCGCGTGGTCGAGGCCGGCGTCGGCTCCGGGGCGCTGACGTGCTCGCTGCTGCGCGCGGTCGGCGACCGGGCGGGTCTCGTCGTACGAGCGCCGCGCGGACTTCGCCGACGTCGCGCGCGGCAACGTCGAGCGGTTCTTCGGCGGCCCGCACCCGAACTGGACGCCGTCGAGGTCGGCGACCTGCCCCGGCGCTCCGGGCCCGTCGCGCCGAGGGCCTCGACCGGCGTTCGACCGCGTCGTGCTCGACATGCTCGCGCCGTGGGAGTGCGTCGACGCCGTCGCCGACGCGCTGATGCCCGGCGGGATCCTGGTCGTGTACGTCGCCACCACGACCCAGCTGTCGCGGATGGCCGAGACGCTGCGCGCGGACGGCCGCTTCACCGAGCCCTACGCGCCAGGAGCTGCTGCTGCGCACCTGGCACCTCGAGGGCCTCGCCGTGCGCCCGGACCACCGGATGACCGGCCACACCGGCTTCCTGCTGCCGCACCCGCCGGCTGGCGCCGCGGGACCGTGCTGCCCGCCGCGCCGCACCCGCCCGGCCAAGGGCGCCTACGGCGAGGACTACACGAGCTCCCGCACCTGACCCGTCGCAGCAGGTCAGCGGCACCGCCGGGCCCGGGGATCGGACGCCGGCCGACGCGGCGCCGCGCCGGGCGTGTTACGGCTCGGTTGCGACGCGCGCGGCGCGGCCGTCAGCGACCTGCTGCGCGATCCGCTGCCGACGTGGGTAGAGTCGCGAACGGACCAGCCGCAGGACGGTGTGCCATGACAGGTCAGCGCCGTGCCACTCCGACGTCGAGCGCCGCCCGCGCGTGACCCGCTCGCAGGCCGAGCTCGCCGCGGCTCCGGCGCAGAACCAGCGCCTCGCTCGACACCCTGCGCGAGGCGCGCGACCAGATCGTCACGCTCAAGGAGGAGGTCGACCGCCTGGCCGAGCCGCCCAGCGGGCTACGGCGTCTTCCTCGGGCCGCTCGACGACGGCACCGTCGACATCTCACCGCCGGCCGCAAGATGCGCGTGGTCGGTCAGCCCCGACGGTCGACGCCGACCGAGCTGCGCCCCGGCCAGGAGGTCATGCTCAACGAGGCCATGAACGTCGTCGCCGGCGCGCGGCTACGAGCGGCGTCGGCGAGATCGTCATGTTCAAGGAGCTCCTCGAGGACGGCGACCGCGCGCTGGTCATCGGGCACACCGACGAGGAGCGGGTCGTCCGCCTCGCCGAGCCCCTGCGCGACCAGCCGATCCGCGCCGGCGACTCGCTGCTGCTGGAGCCGCGCTCGCGGCTACGTCTACGAGCGGATCCCCAAGTCCGAGGTCGAGGAGCTCGTCCTCGAGGAGGTCCCCGACATCGACTACGCGCGACATCGGCGGCCTGGCCGCGCAGATCGAGATGATCCGCGACGCCGTCGAGCTGCCGTACCTGCACGCCGACCTGTTCCGCGAGCACAAGCTGCGCCGCGCCGAAGGGGATCCTGCTCTACGGCCCGCCCGGGTGCGGCAAGACGCTGATCGCCAAGGCGGTGGCCAACTCGCTGGCCAAGAAGGTCGCCGAGGTCGAGGGCAAGACCGCGAGGGCCGCTCGTTCTTCCTGAACATCAAGGGCCCCGAGCTGCTCAACAAGTACGTCGGCGAGACCGAGCGGCACATCCGGCTGGTGTTCCAGCGGGCCCGCGAGAAGGCCACCGAGGGCACGCCGGTCATCGTGTTCTTCGACGAGATGGACTCGCTGTTCCGCACCCGCGGCTCCGGGGTGTCCAGCGACGTCGAGAACACGATCGTGCCGCAGCTGCTCAGCGAGATCGACGGCGTCGAGGGCCTGGAGAACGTCATCGTGATCGGCGCCTCGAACCGCGAGGACATGATCGACCCGGCGATCCTGCGTCCCGGCCGCCTCGACGTGAAGATCAAGATCGAGCGCCCGGACGCCCAGGCGCGCCGGCGACATCTTCAGCAAGTACCTCACCCCCGACCTGCCGCTGCACCCCGACGACCTCGCCGAGAACGGCGGCTACGCCGCGACGCCACCTGCGCGGCGATGATCCAGCGCGACCGTGGAGCGGATGTACACCGAGACCGAGGAGAACCGCTTCCTCGAGGTCACCTACGCCAACGGCGACAAGGAGATCCTGTACTTCAAGGACTTCAACTCCGGCGCCATGATCGAGAACATCGTCGCCCGGGCGAAGAAGATGGCGATCAAGGACTTCCTCGACACCGGCCAGAAGGGCATCCGCGTGCAGCACCTGCTCGCGGCCTGCGTCGACGAGTTCCGCGAGAACGAGGACCTGCCCAACACCACCAACCCCGACGACTGGGCGCGGATCTCGGGCAAGAAGGGCGAGCGGATCGTCTTCATCCGCACCCTGGTCCAGGGCAAGCAGGGCACCGAGGCCGGCCGCTCGATCGACACGGTCGCCAACACCGGCCAGTACCTGTAGGCCTCGCCGCGCGCGCCGGCGGACGGGTTCGGAACGCGGGCCTCCGTCCGGCGGCCGTGCGGGTCGGCGACGTACCTCGACCATGACCGTGCACCGGGTGATGGGGATCGAGACCGAGTACGGCATCTCGGTGCCCGGGCCACCCGCACGCCAACTCGATGCTGCACGTCAGCTCGCAGATCGTCAACGCCTACGCGAGCTCGGTCGTCGGCGCCCGGCCGCAGGCCCGCTGGGACTACGACGAGGAGACGCCGCTGCGCGACGCGCGCGGCTTCGACCTGACCCGCGCCGAGGCCGACCCGAGCCAGCTCACCGACGAGGACCTCGGCCTGGCCAACGTCATCCTCACCAACGGCGCCCGGCTCTACGTCGACCACGCCCACCCGGAGTACTCCAGCCCCGAGGTCACCAACCCGCGCGACGCGCGTGGTGTGGGACAAGGCCGGCGAGCGCGATCATGGCCGCGCGCCGCCGAGCTCGCGCGCCAGCTGCCCGGCGGCGCACGCCGGTGCACGCTCTACAAGAACAACACCGACAACAAGGGCGCCTCGTACGGCACCCACGAGAACTACCTGATGCGCCGCACGACCCCGTTCGCCGACATCGTGCGCCACCTGACGCCGTTCTTCGTCATCCCGCCAGGTGTTCACCGGCGCCGGCCGGGTCGGCCTCGGCCAGGACGGCCGCAGCCACGGCTTCCAGCTCTCGCAGCGCGCCGACTTCTTCGAGGTCGAGGTCGGGCTCGAGACCACGCTCAAGCGCCCGATCATCAACACCCGCGACGAGCCGCACGCCGACCCGGAGCAGTACCGCCGGCTGCACGTGATCGTCGGCGACGCCAACCTCGCGCGAGATCTCCACCTACCTCAAGCTCGGCACGACCTCGCTGGTGCTGGCGATGCTCGAGGCCGGCGCGCTCGACCTCGAGCTCGTGATGCCGGCCACCCGGTCGCGGAGATGCACCGCGTCTCCCACGACCCGACGCTCGCGCACCTCGTCGAGCTGCGTCGGCGGCCGGCCGCTGACCGCCGTGCAGATGCAGCTGGAGTTCCTCGAGCAGGCGCGCAAGCACGTCGAGGACCGGCTCGGCTCCGACGTCGACGCCCAGACCGCCGACGTGCTCGACCGCTGGGAGTCGGTGCTCGACCGGCCTGCGCGACCGACCCGATGTCGCTGGCCGACCGAGCTCGACTGGGTGGCCAAGCTGGCGCTGCTCGAGGGCTACCGCGACCGCGACGGCCTCGACTGGGACCACGCCGCGGCTGCACCTCGTCGACCTGCAGTACGCCGACGTCCGCCCGGACAAGGGCCTCGCGCAACCGGCTGCAGCCGCGCGGCTCGCTGCGGCGCCTCACCACCGACGCCGAGGTCGACGCGCGCCGTCACGCACGCCGCCGGACGACACCCGCGCCTGGTTCCGCGGCGAGTGCCTGCGCCGCTACGGCGACCAGGTCGCCGCCGCCTCCTGGGACTCGGTCATCTTCGACATCCCGGGCCGCGCCGCGCTGCAGCGGGTCCCCACCCTCGACCCGCTGCGCGGCACGCAGGCGCACGTCGGGGCCCTGCTCGACTCCTCGCCCACGGCGGCCGAGCTGCTGGCGGAGCTCGGCGTCTGAGTCACTGCGGCGCTGACTCGCCGCGCCTGGTTACGGCGCGCCGAATCGCGCTGGGCGTGGGTAGGGTCGAGCGTGTCCGCCGGCGGCCGGCCGGGCGCGACCTCCATGAGGAGGCCGACGTGCCCACGCCGCGAACCCGGCGAGCAGCAGCAGCGCTCGCGCCAGGACGACGAGCAGGTCGAGGAGACCGTCGCGCCCGCGTCCGACCTCGCCGCAGCGCAAGGAGGCGCTCGACGCCGACATCGACGCGATCCTCGACGAGATCGACGAGGTCCTCGAGGAGAACGCCGAGGAGTTCGTCCGCGGCTTCGTCCAGAAGGGCGGCCAGTAGGTGATCCGACAGCCCGCTGCCGCCGGCCTTCCTCGATCGCCGGGCAGGCTCGTCGTTCGCCGAGTTCCTCGGCGCAGCACGACCCCTCGACCTGCTGCCCAGCGGCCGCCCGCTGCCGCCGGGCACGACCGTCGAGGCGCCCCGCACGGCACCACCATCGTGGCGCTCACCTACGCCGACGGCGTCGTCATGGCCGGCGACCGGCGCGCCACCATGGGCAACGTCATCGCGCAGCGGGACATCGAGAAGGTGTTCCCCGCCGACGAGTCACACGCTGCGTCGGCATCGCCGGCACCGCCGGCATCGCCGTCGAGATGGTCCGGCTGTTCCAGGTCGAGCTCGAGCACTACGAGAAGATCGAGGGCGCGCAGCTGTCGCTCGACGGCAAGGCCAACCGGCTCGCGACGCTGCTGCGCGGCAACCTCGGCCTGGCGATGCAGGGCCTCGCCGTCGTCCCGCTGTTCGCCGGCTACGACCTCGACGCGCGAGCAGCGGCCGGATCTTCTCCTACGACGTCACCGGCGGCCGCTACGAGGAGCACGAGCTACCACTCGCGTCGGCTCCGGGTCGATGTTCGCCCGCGGCGCGCTGAAGAAGCTGTACGCGCCACGGACCTCGACCGGCCGAGGCCGTCGACGGTCGTGCGTCGAGGCGCTCGTACGACGCCGCCGACGACGACTCCGCCACCGGCGGCCCCGACCTCGCCCGCCGGATCTTCCCGGTCGTCGCCGTCGTCGACGCCGACGGCTTCCGCCGGGTCGCCCGAGGCGGAGCTGGCGCCGCAGTCGTGCCAGGCGGTCGTGGCGGACCGCCGCATGCAGCGCCCGGACGGCCCGGCAGCGCCGCGATCGGCGGGGGTGACGCCATGAGCATGCCGTTCTACGTCTCGCCCGAGCAGGTCATCAAGGACAAGGCCGACTACGCCCGCAAGGGCATCGCCCGCGGCCGCAGCGTCGTCGTCCTGCAGTACGCCGACGGGCATCCTGTTCGTCGCCGAGAACCCGTCGCGCGCGCTGCACAAGATCAGCGAGATCTACGACCGGATCGCGTTCGCGGCCGTCGGCAAGTACAACGAGTTCGAGAACCTGCGCGTCGCCGGCGTGCGCCTGGCCGACCTGCGCGGCTACTCCTACGACCGCCGCGACGTCACCGGCCGCAGCCTGGCCAACGCCTACGCCCAGACCCTGGGCACGATCTTCACCGAGACGCCGAAGCCCTACGAGGTCGAGATCGTCGTCGCCGAGGTCGGGCGAGACCCGCGCACGACGACCAGATCTACCGGCTCACCTTCGACGGCTCGGTCGCCGACGAGCACGGGTTCGTCGCGATGGGCGGGTCGGCCGACGCAGATCACCGCCGCTGTCCAGGAGCACTGGGGCGAGGGCATGGCGCTCGAGCCGCCCGCGCGCTCGCGGTCGAGCTGCGTGGCCGGTCTCGCCGGCGGCCGGCACCCGGAGCGACCGCCGAGCCTGCACGCGCGCCGACCAGCTCGAGGTCGCCGTCCTCGACCGCGACCGCCCCCGCCGCACGTTCCGCCGCCTGACCGGCCCGCGTCTGCGCCGAGCTGCTCGGCGTCGACGACGACCGACGACGCCGCCGGCGACCCGACGCAGCGCCGCCGGCACGCCGCGCTCGCCGCCGCCGGACTGCCGTCCCGTGCGCCGAGTGGATGACGCATGGACCGGCGGATCTTCGGGATCGAGACCGAGTACGGCGTGACCTGCACCTTCCGGGGCCAGCGCCGGCTGCTCCCCGACGAGGTCGCGCGCTACCTGTTCCGCCGGGTCGTGTCGTGGGGCCGCAGTCAGCAACGTCTTCCTGCGCAACGGCTCGCGGCTCTACCTCGACGTCGGCAGCCACCCGGAGTACGCCACCGCCGAGTGCGACGACCTGCGCGAGCTCGTCATCCACGACCGGGCCGGGGAGCGGATCCTCGAGGGCCTGCTCGTCGACGCCGAGCGCCGCCTGCGCGAGGAGGGCATCGCCGGCGACGATCTACCTGTTCAAGAACAACACCGACTCGGCCGGCAACTCCTACGGCTGCCACGAGAACTACCTCGTCGGGCCGGCACGGGCGAGTTCTGCCGGCTGGCCGACGCCCTGCATCCCGTTCCTCGTCACCCGCCAGATCATCGTCGGCGCCGGCAAGGTGCTGCAGACCCCGCGCGGCGCCGTCTTCTGCCTGAGCCAGCGCGCCGAGCACATCTGGGAGGGCGTCTCCAGCGCCACCACCCGCTCCCGGCCGATCATCAACACCCGCGACGAGCCGCACGCCGACGCCGAGCGGTACCGCCGGCTGCACGTCATCGTCGGGCGACTCGAACATGAGCGAGACCACGACGCATGCTCAAGGTCGGCACGACCGACCTCGTGCTGCGGATGCTCGAGGCCGGCACCGTGCTGCGCGACATGACGCTGGAGAACCCGATCCGCGCGATCCGCGAGATCAGCCACGACCTCGACCGGCGCGCAAGACCGTGCGGCTGGCCAACGGCCGCGAGCTGTCGGCGCTGGCAGATCCAGACCGAGTACCTCGAGCGGGCCCGCGACTTCGCCCAGCGCCGCGGCCTGGCTCGACGACCCGACGGCTGCACGCACGGGTCGCTCGACCTGTGGCGCCGCACCCTGACCGCCGTCGACACCGGCGACCTCGACGCCCGTCGAGCGCGAGATCGACTGGGTGATCAAGCAGCGGCTGCTCGAGCGCTACATGGCCAAGCACGACCTGGCGCTGTCGAGCCCGCGGATCGCCCAGCTCGACCTCGCCTACCACGACATCACGCGCAACCGCGGGCTGTTCTACCTGCTGGCAGGCGCGCGGGGCCGGTCGCCCGGGTGAGCACGCGACCTCGAGGTCTTCGAGGCCAAGTCGCGTGCCGCCGCAGACCACGCGGGCCAAGCTGCGCGGCGACTTCATCAAGCGCGGCCCAGGAGCGGCGCCGCGACTTCACCGTCGACTGGGTGCACCTCAAGCTCAACGACCAGGCCCAGCGCACGGTGCTGTGCAAGGACCCGTTCCGGTCCGTCGACGAGCGCGTGGAGCAGCTCATCGCCGGGATGTGAGTTCGCTGAGCGTCCGGTCACAGCCGTGCAGCGGGTGGACGGAGCATCTCTCGAGCCGGGTTAGGGTCGTTTCTCGTGAAGCCTCGTCTGTCGCGTGCCCTGGCGCCCGCTGCCCTCGTCCTGACCGCCGCCCTCGCTCTGACGGGGTGCGGCTCGCAGTCCGGGAGCGCCTCGGGCGGCACCGGCGACTGCTCCGGCACCCCGTCCAGCGCCGACTGGACCGTCGGCCAGGCCGGCGTGACCGTCGGCGGCGAGTCGGGCCAGGCGCCCACCGTGACCGTCGGCGGCGACACGCCGTCGACCGAGAAGCTCACCGTCTGCGACCTGGTGCAGGGCGAGGGCGAGCCGGTCGCGGCCGGAGCCACCGTCACCGCGCAGTACACCGGCGTCGGCGCGATCTCCGGCAAGGAGTTCGACTCGTCCTGGGGCCGCGGCGAGCCCGCGACGTTCCCGCTCGACCAGGTCATCGAGGGCTGGCAGAAGGGCATCCCCGGCATGAAGACCGGTGGCCGCCGTCTGCTGGTCATCCCTGCGGCGCAGGCGTACGGCGACACGCCGCCCGAGGGCTCCGGCATCGAGAAGGACGAGGCGCTCGTCTTCGTCGTCGACCTCGTGCCCACCCCGGTCCCGACGGTCGGCCCCCGCGTCGAGGGCACCGGCGGCGTCACGGTCACCGGCAAGGCCGGCGCCAAGCCGGTCGTGAAGGTCACCGACGAGACCACCAAGGTCGGCCAGCTGACCTACAGCGACCTCATCGAGGGCACCGGCCCGGAGGTCGCGCCCGGCTCCACCGTCACCGCGCACTACGTCGGCATCGGCGCGAACTCCGGCAAGGAGTTCGACTCGTCCTGGTCCCGCGGCGAGCCCGCCCAGTTCCCGCTGGCCAACGTCATCAAGGGCTGGCAGGACGGCCTGCCCGGCATGAAGGTCGGCGGCCGCCGCCTGCTGGTCATCCCGGCGGAGCAGGCGTACGGCGACAGCCCGCCGTCCGGCTCGGGGATCGAGAAGGGCGAGGCGCTCGTCTTCGTCGTCGACATGGTGTCGTCGCCCTGATCGCTGTCCGCATACGACACAATCAGCCCACGACCGTCCGACCTGTCGGCCGGTGAGCCGACGATTCCGCCGTACGCCGAGGAGCGCCCGATGAGCGAGAAGCCCGAGATCGACTTCCCCGGCGGCGAGGAGCCGACCGAGCTCGTCATCGACGACATCGTCGTCGGCGACGGTGCCGAGGCCGTGCCCGGCGCGACCGTGCTCGTGCACTACCTCGGCGTCGAGTTCACGACCGGCGAGGAGTTCGACTCGAGCTGGAACCGCGGCGAGCCGATCGAGTTCCCGCTGCGCGGCCTGATCCAGGGCTGGCAGGACGGCATCCCGGGGATGAAGGTCGGCGGGCGCCGCCAGCTCACGATCCCGCCGGAGCTGGCCTACGGCCCCGCCGGCGGCGGACACCGGCTGTCGGGCAAGACCCTGGTGTTCGTCATCGACCTGCTCGCCGTGCGCTGATCGGCCGATGAGCCAGGCTGACCGCACCGAGCGGCTGCTCAACCTGCTGTTCGCCCTGATGGCATCGGCGCGTCCGGTGCCGAAGGCGTTCCTGCGCGACGCGATCGACGCGTATCGCGACAGTCCCTCCGACGACGCGTTCGAGCGCATGTTCGAGCGCGACAAGGAGGAGCTGCGCAGCATGGGCGTGCCGATCCTCACCGTCGAGGGCTCGGACGGCCTGGGCGGCATCGAGGGCTACCGCGTGGCGGTCGACGACTACGCGCTGCCGGCGATCGGCTTCAGCACCGACGAGCTCGCCGTGCTGGGGCTGGCCGCCCGCGTGTGGGAGCAGGCCAGCCTCGGCCCGGCGGCGCAGCGCGCGGTCCGCAAGCTCGAGGCGCTCGGCGACGGCACGCTGGTCGACGGCCCGGTCGGCATCGAGACCCGCATCGCCACCGCCGAGCCGTCGTTCCCCGTGCTGCTCGACGCCGTGCGCTCCCGCCGTACGGTCGCCTTCGACTACCGCAAGCGTGGCGACGACGCCCCCGAGGCGCGCGAGGTGCAGCCCTGGGGCATCGCGTCGCGGCGCGGGCACTGGTACCTCGTCGGGTACGACACCCGCCGCGAGGGCGCGCGCGTGTTCCGCCTGTCCCGCGTGGTCGGCGCGCCGAAGGCCATCGGGGCGCCGGGGCAGTACGACGTGCCCGAGGGTGTCGACGCGGTCGGCATGATCGCGGCGTCGTCGCCGGACGCCGGCGCCGGCACCGCCACCATCCGCGTGGCGCCCGGCCGCGCCCACTCGCTGCGACGCCGCGCGCTCGGCGACCCGGGCGCCGACGTGGTCGAGGTCGCCTACTCCGACGACGAGACGCTCGCCACCGAGCTGGTCGGCCTCGGTCCGGACGCGGTCGCCCTCGCGCCCGAGTCGCTGCGTGCCGCCGTCGTACGCCGGCTGCGCACCGCGGCGGGGGAGGGCGCGGCATGAGCGCGAAGCAGGCCGACACGGCCGCCACGCGCCTCTCGCGGCTGCTGGCGCTGGTGCCGTGGCTCACGGCCCACGACGGCGTCACCATCGACGAGGCCGCCGCGCACTTCGGCGTGCCCGCCGACCAGCTCGCAGGCCGACCTGTGGCTGCTCATCGTCACCGGCCGCCCCGGCCACATGCCCGGCGACCTGGTCGACATCCAGTTCTGGGACGAGGACCGCCGCATCCGGGTCGTCGACGCGCAGACCCTCGACCGGCCGCTGCGCCTCTCGCCCGACGAGGCGGCGGCCCTGCTCGTCGCCCTGCGCGTGCTGGCGCAGGTGCCGGGACCGCACGACCGCGGTGCCCTGGCCAGCGCCACCAGCAAGCTCGAGGCGGCCGCGGGCGAGGCGCTCAAGGCGGCCGACGGCGTCGCGGTCGCGGTCGACGCGGCGACGGTCGACCCGGCCGTGACCGAGGCCGTGAGCCTCGCGCTCACCGAGCAGCGCCGGCTGCACATCGGCTACGTCGGGGCCCTCGACGAGCGCACCGAGCGCGACGTCGACCCGATGCGCGTGCTCACGCTCGACGGGCGCACCTACCTCGAGGCCTGGTGCCTGCGGGCCGAGGCCGTGCGCACGTTCCGGCTCGACCGGATCGAGGCCGTCGAGGTGCTCGACACGCCGTCGGCCGTGCCGACCGACGCGACGCCCGTCGACCTCGGCGCCGGGGCGCTGCGCCCCGAGGGCGGCACCGGTGACCCTGGCCCTGGCCCCCGAGGTGGCCTGGATCGCCGAGGAGCACCCGGTCGACTCGGTGCAGACCCTGCCGGACGGTCGACTGCAGGTCGTCCTCCCGGTGGCCGACGAGCGCTGGTTGGTGCGGCTGCTGCTGCGCACCGGGGGCGCCGTGGAGGTCCTGGACCGCCCGGACGTGGTCGAGGCGGTCCGCGAGCGGGCCGCGGCCGCGCTGGCGGCGTACGACGCCTCCTGAGGGCCTGCGACGCCCTCGCGAGCCCGCGGGAACCGTCACTCGACAGGGTGACGCCCCCTCCTGAGCACGACTCCCTGTGGCATTCGTCCCCCGTTCGGGCTCAAGACCCCCCGGGGACCCTGCCGACACCACTTCCAACGGTCCGGGAGAGCGACCGGGAGGAGGGGTCACGATGGCCACGATCAAGGCGACCTGCCCGCTGTGCGGAGACGTCGACCTCGCGCCGCGCCAGGTCACGGTGCACGTCGTCGAGGCGATCGACGAGGCGTTCTCGCGACGCAGCTATGCGTTCGCGTGCCCGACCTGCTCCGACCGCATCGAGAAGCCCGCCGACGCCGAGGTCGTGCGCCTGCTCAGCTCCGCCGGTGTGCGCACCGAGCGCGTGCCGGTGCCGGCCGAGGCCCGCGAGGCCCACAACGGCCGTCCGATCGGCTACGACGACCTGCTCGACCTGGTGCTGTTCCTCGAGTCGCACGACACGCTGGCGGCCGAGATGGCGCCCTCCCTCGGCCGCTGAGACCAGCTCTCGGGGTTATCGTGGGTCCCGACGCCCGGAGTCCGTCCGCGGCGCTGACATGCAACCTGTGAGGACGCACGATGGGTGCCCTGTTCGAGCGGCCGGCGTTCCTGGTCCTGATCCTGCTCGTGCTGCTGCTCTTCGGCGCGAAGCGGCTTCCTGACCTCGCCCGCGGTGTGGGCCGTTCGCTGCGCATCTTCAAGTCGGAGACCGAGGGTCTCAAGACCGACGGGACCGCGGCCTCGACCGAGGCTCCCGCGGCTCCCGCCGTCGCGCCCGCGCCGGCCGCCTCCGGCGTGTCGCGCCCGCGCCCGTGGCGCCCGACGCCCCGCGCTACCTCGTCGACCCGGTGACCGGCGAGCAGGTGCTCGCCCAGCCGGTGACCCCGCCGTCCGACGGCACCCCGCGCGCCTGACAGGAGCAACCACGTGGTCGCCGGCGACGTAGGCGCCCGGCGCTCAGGCAGGTCCCGCCGTCCACCGCGCAACCCGGACGGCGCGATGACGCTGTTCGAGCACCTGCGCGAGTTCCAGACCAGGCTGTTCCGCGCCGTCCTCGGCATCGCTGCCGGCGCGGCCATCGCCTGGGTCTTCTACGACCAGATCTTCGCCTTCATCCGCGCGCCCTTCGACCAGGTGGTCGCCGAGGCGCAGGCGCAGGGCAAGGAGATCGTCCTCGCGATCAACGGCGTCACCGACGCGTTCACCCTGCAGCTGCAGGTCGTGCTCGTCTCGGGGCTCGTCATCTCGCTGCCGATCTGGCTCTACCAGCTGTGGCGCTTCCTGGTGCCCGGCCTGAAGAGCAACGAGAAGAAGTGGGCCTACGGCTTCGTCGTCGCGGCGACCCCGCTGTTCCTGTTCGGCGCGTGGATCGCCTACTGGGCGATGCCGTCGCTGCTGGCGCTGCTGCTCGGGTTCACGCCCGAGAACGTCGCGAACATCATCAACGTCACGACCTACCTCGGCTTCACGATCCAGCTGATGGTGTTCTTCGGCATCGGCGCGCTGATCCCGCTCATCTTCGTGATGCTCAACTTCGCCGGCGTCCTCAGCGGCGCGCGGCTCCTGCGGTCGTGGCGCTGGCTGGTGATCGGCTGCCTCACCTTCGCCGCGGTGGCGACGCCCTCGCCCGACCCGCTCAACATGCTCATCGTCGCCGCCCCGTTCATGGGCATCGTCGCCGTCGCGGTCGGCGTCATGCTGCTCAACGACGCGCGGCGCCGCCGTCGCGACAAGCGCCTGGGCTACGGCCAGTGGGCCGACGACGAGATCTCCGAGCTGCCCGAGACCATCGTCGACCCTGACGACCTGCGTCCCAGCCCCCTCGACGACGACATCACCTGAGCGCCCGGCGCACGCCGCTTCGCTGCGGTCCGGTGCGCGCGCGAGGTGCGCGGCGCTAGGGTCGCGGCCGTGACGAGTGCTCCGCGGGTCGTGCTGCTGCTCAACCCCACGTCGGGCAAGGGCAAGGCCGCGCGCAGCGCGCCCGCAGTGGTACGCCGTCTCGCGCGAGCGCGGCATCTCCGTCGTGCAGATCGAGGGCACCGGCGCCGGAGCAGGCGCTCGAGGCGCTGCGCGAGGCGGTCGCCGAGGCCCCGACCGCCGCCGTGGTCGCCTGCGGGGGAGACGGCACGGTGAACCTCTGCCTGCAGGCCGTCGCGGGCACCGACGTGCCGCTCGGCATCGCGCCCTTCGGCACCGGCAACGACAACGCCCGCAGCATCGGCGTGCCGCGCGACCCGGTCGGCTGCGCCGACGTCATCGCCGACGCGCTGGACGCCGGCCGCACGCGCGTCGTCGACGCCGGCCACGCCGTCTCGGCCGACGGCGTCGAGCGGTGGTTCCTCGGCGTCATGTCCAGCGGCTTCGACTCCCAGGTCAACGAGCGGGCCAACGTGATGACGTGGCCGACCGGCCAGGCCCGCTACCTGGTCGCGATCCTCGCCGAGCTCCGCGTCGTTCACCCCCGTGCCGTACACCATGGTCATCGACGAGGGGCTGCCCACCGAGAGCCGGCACGAGAAGGCCGGGATGCTCGTCGCGGTCGGCAACGGGCCGGCGTACGGCGGCGGCATGAAGGTCTGCCCCGGCGCGCTCATGGACGACGAGCTGCTGGCCGTGACGTTCCTCGACGCGCTGGCGACGCCCACCTTCCTGCGCGTGTTCCCGACCGTGTTCAAGGGCACCCACGTCGCCCGTCCCGAGGTGCACGAGCACGCCGCCACGACCGTGCGGCTCGACGCGCCCGGGCAGATCGCGTACGCCGACGGCGAACGGATCGGGCCGCTGCCCGTGGAGGTCCGCGTGCGTCCCGGCGCGGTCCGCCTGCTGGTCCCGGCGACCTGACGCCCGGCGACATAGCCTGGGGGCATGCCCTCGCCCGCCGAGCAGTACGCCGAATCCCGCCGCCGGGCAGCTGACGACAGGTCGGCCCTGGGCGAGTTCCGCGGCCTCTACGACTTCGAGCTCGACGAGTTCCAGCTCGAGGCCTGCCGGGCGCTCGAGGAGGGCGCCGGCGTGCTGGTGGCCGCACCCACCGGCGCGGGCAAGACCATCGTCGGCGAGTTCGCCGTGCACCTCGCCCTGCGCGAGGGTCGCAAGTGCTTCTACACCGCGCCGATCAAGGCCCTGTCGAACCAGAAGTTCCACGACCTCGTCGCGCGCTACGGCGCCGACAAGGTCGGTCTGCTCACCGGTGACAACACCGTCAACGGCGAGGCGCCCGTGGTGGTCATGACCACCGAGGTGCTGCGCAACATGCTCTACGCCGGGTCGCACACCCTGCAGGGGCTGTCGTACGTCGTCATGGACGAGGTGCACTACCTCGCCGACCGCTTCCGCGGAGCGGTCTGGGAGGAGGTGATCATCCACCTGCCCGAGCACGTGGCCGTGGTCGCGCTCTCGGCCACGGTGAGCAACGCCGAGGAGTTCGGCGAGTGGCTCGGCGAGGTGCGCGGCGACACCCGCATCGTCGTCGAGGAGCACCGGCCGGTGCCGCTGTGGCAGCACGTCATGGCCGGCCCGCGCCTGTACGACCTGTTCGTCGACGACGAGCAGACCAAGGTCAACCCCGAGCTGGTACGCCTCGCCCGCGAGGACGACCGCATGGCGAAGATGACGCGCGAGGCCAAGCGCGACTACGACCACCGGTCGAACGGTCCGCGTCCCGCCCGCGGCGGTCGTCGGCCGCGCGGCATCAACGTGCCGCTGCGGTTCGAGATGGTCGAGCGGCTCAACCGCGACAAGCTGCTGCCGGCGATCACCTTCATCTTCAGCCGCGTCGGCTGCGCCGCCGCCGTCGACCAGTGCCTCGCCGCCGGGCTGCGACTGACCTCCAACGACGAGCGCCTGCGCATCCGCGAGATCGTCGAGGAGCGCTGCGCCGACCTGCCGCAGGAGGACCTCGCGGTCCTCGGCTACGGCGCGTGGCTCGACGGGCTCGAGCGCGGCTTCGCCTCGCACCACGCCGGGCATGCTGCCCACGTTCAAGGAGACGGTCGAGGAGCTGTTCCAGCAGGGCCTGGTCAAGATGGTCTTCGCCACCGAGACCCTCGCGCTGGGCATCAACATGCCGGCGCGCACCGTCGTGCTCGAGAAGCTCGTGAAGTGGAACGGCGAGAACCACGCCGAGATCACGCCGGGGGAGTACACCCAGCTCACCGGACGAGCCGGCCGTCGCGGCATCGACATCGAGGGCAACGCGGTCGTGGTGTGGCACCAGGGCTTCGACCCGTCGGCGCTCGCCGGTCTCGCCTCGACGCGCACCTATCCGCTGCGCTCGTCGTTCAAGCCGTCGTACAACATGGCCGTCAACCTCGTGGGCTCGGTCGGCCACCACGCGGCGCGCGAGCTGCTCGAGACCTCGTTCGCGCAGTTCCAGGCCGACCGCGCGGTGGTCGGGATGGCGCGCCAGGTGCGCAAGCACGAGGAGGCCATCGACGGCTACCGCGAGGCGATGACCTGCCACCTCGGCGACTTCGAGGAGTACGCCGAGCTGCGGCGGCAGCTCACCGACCGCGAGAAGGAGCTCGCCCGCGACGGTGCTGCGCGGCGCCGATCGGACGCCGCCGCGTCGCTGGCCGCGCTCAAGCCCGGCGACGTCATCGTGGTGCCGACCGGTCGGCGCTCCGGCGTCGCGGTCGTGATCGACCCCGGCCTCAGCGAGCGCGAGGAGCCGCGCCCGACCGTGCTGCTGCTCGACCGCCAGGTGAAGCGGCTGTCCGTCGTCGACTTCCCGGCGCCCGTCGAGCCGCTGGAGCGCATCCGCATCCCGAAGCTGTTCAACCCGCGCTCGGCCAACTCGCGGCGCGACCTCGCCGCCAAGCTCAAGGACGCCGTCGGCGACGTGCGCGTCGACCGGCCCCGCAAGGCGCGCTCGGGCAACGGCGAGGACGAGGTCGTGCTCGAGCTGCGCCGACGCATCCGCCAGCACCCCTGCCACGGCTGCGACGACCGCGAGCAGCACGCCCGGTGGGCCGAGCGCTACCAGCGCCTCGCGAAGGAGACCCGCGGCCTCGAGCGCCGCGTCGAGACCCGCACCAACTCCATCGCCCGCCAGTTCGACCGCGTCTGCGCGATCCTCGCCGCGCCTGGGCTACCTGACCGCCGAGGACGACTCGGCCACCGTCACCGACGCCGGACGGATGCTCCAGCGGCTCTACAACGACATGGACCTCGTGGCCGCCGAGTGCCTGCGCCAGGGGCTGTGGGTCGGCCTGAGCGTGCCCGAGCTGGCGGCGTGCGCGTCGGTGCTGGTGTTCGAGTCGCGCCAGGCCGACGACGCGATGCCGCCGAAGATCCCCGGCGGCCGGGTGCGCGACGTGCTCGCCGACACGGTCAAGGTGTGGGGGCAGCTCTCCCAGCTCGAGGCCGAGGAGCGCGTGTCGTTCCTGCGCGAGCCCGACCTCGGCTTCGCCCAGGCCGCCTTCCGCTGGGCGTCCGGGCAGCGCCTCGAGTCGGTGCTGCACGACGCCGACCTGCAGGCCGGCGACTTCGTCCGCTGGTGCAAGCAGCTCGCCGACCTGCTCGGGCAGATCGCCGACGCCGCGGGCGCGCACGGCGGCCCGGAGGGCATCGAGCTGGCGGCGACCGCTCGCTCCGCGGTCGACGCCGTCAAGCGCGGCGTCGTGTCGTTCTCGTCGGTCTGAGCAGGCTCAGCCCGCGAACGCGGCCAGCACCCGGTTGACCGAGCTGCGCAGGTTCCAACGGTCGGCGAGTTCCACCAGCGCCTCGGCGTCGGCGGGCTCGGTGGGCAGGCGGTCGTCGTACGCCGGCAGCGGGCAGTCGGTGCGCACGTGGACGACGCGCGGCGCGACCGCGAGGTAGTCGCGCGCGGCGAGGATCTTGTCGTGGATGCCTGGACGCACCGCGGGGTCGCGCGCCTCGGCGGCCGCGAGGACGCCGTCCAGCGACCCGTAGAGGGAGATCAGCGACGCAGCGGTCTTCTCGCCGACTCCGGGGACGCCCGGCAGGCCGTCCGAGGTGTCGCCGCGCAGGGCTGAGAAGTCGGCGTACGCGCGGCCCGGGATCGAGTAGCGCGTCTCGATCGCGGCCTCGTCGATCACCTCGGCACGGGCGACGCCGCCCTTGGCGGTGTACAGCACGCGCACCGAGCGCGCGTCGTCGACGACCTGGAACAGGTCTCGGTCGCCCGTGACGACGTCGGTGGGGATGGTCGAGCCCGTGGCCAGGGTGCCGATGACGTCGTCGGCCTCGAAGCCGGGGGAGCCCACCCGCGCGATGCCCAGCGCGGCGAGCACGTCGACGATGATCGGCACCTGCGGGCTCAGCGTCGTCCGGCACGTCCTCCGCGTTGACGCCCGGGTTCGCCACGCGGTGCGCCTTGTACGACGGGATCGCGGACACGCGGAACTCGGGGCGCCAGTCGTCGTCCCAGCAGCAGACCAGCCGGGTGGGGCCGTGGTCGGTGGTGAGCCGCGCGACGAAGTCGAGGAATCCGCGCACCGCGTTGACCGGCGTGCCGTCGCGCGCGGTGACCGACTCCTTCATGCCGTAGAAGGCCCGGAAGTACAGGGAGGCGGAGTCGAGCAGCAGCAGCTTCTCGGGACGGTCGGTCACGATGTCTCCTCGTCGAGGGTCTCGAGCAGATGCTGCAGGGCGACGACGAGGTCGACCTGCCACCGAGGGTCGATGCCAGCGAGCGCGGTGTCGAGGCCTGCCCGCGTGCTCAGGTCGCCGTCGAGCGTGCCCTCGGCCGGCGCCCGCTCGACGAACACGCCCTCCGGGTCGGCCTCGAAACCCTGGTCGGAGAGCGCCAGGAGCCGGTCGTCGAGCAGCAGCGCCAGGTCGTCGCGCTCCTCGCCCGCGACCAGGACCGCGAACGATGCCAGCGCGGCCGGGGTAAGCACGTCGGCCGGGTCCGGGAGCGCGAGGACGTGCTGCTTGCCGTCGGCGGTGACCCACATGAGCCCGAGTCTGTCAGGAGGCGGCGACGTCGGCCGAGAGCGGCGCGGCCGGACCGGGAGCGCCGACGTACGCTGACCGTCCACGACCGGGGAGCAGCAGGTGTCGCACGAGAGCGGGCGGGGTCGCCACGAGCCCATGAGCCGCCGACGGCGTGCGCTCTGGATCGTCGCCGCGTTCCTCCTGGTCGACGCCACGCTCGCCCTGCTGGCGGCGACCGTGCTCCCGCGGCTCGGGCTCCCGGGCCCGTGGTCGTCCCCGTCGTCGAGCCCTTCGTCGACGGCCACCACGGCCGCTGCGGCGATCCCCGCGCTGGCCGGCTACCCGGTGCTCAACGGCAACCAGGGCTACCCGATCGCTGTCGGTAGGCCGTGGGGCACGCCGTGCGTGCGGATCGCCCTGGTGACCGCGGAGGGCACGCCTGAACAGCTCCGCGCACGCCTCGACGAGGTCCTCGCCGAGGCCGCGGCCGGGGGCGTGCCCGTCCTCGAGCCGGGGCCAGCGCCTCTGGGCGAGGGGGTGCCGACGGTGCAGGTCGCGGCCGACACCGCCTCGACCCCGGTGCTTCCCGACGGCCGGCCGCAGCAGGTGCTGTGGTTCCTCCAGACCTCGCTCGACGCCTCCGGGCGCTCCGAGGTCATCGGCGCGGTATCCACCGGGGTGTTCCTCCAGGCGGTGCCCGACGAGGTGGCGCAGCGCCGTGCGCTGCGCGCCCTGCTCGCCCGGTCGTTCGGCCTCGCGGGGAGCACCAGCGCCGGCAGCGGTCTGACGGCGGAGCTCGGCTCGACGCTCGACGGATTCTCCACGGCCGACCTCGCGGCGCTGCGGGCGATGGCAGGCTGCAGCTGAGCCGGTGCCGCGCGCTGCTCGGCTGCCGCGCCGGCCCGGCGTAAGGTCGGCGGCGTGACTGACACGATCCCGCACCACCCGCCGGTCTCCGAGCTCGCGGGGCGGCTGGCCCGCGCCCAGGCGGCCACGCGCGCCTCCGAGATCGACGCGCTGCTGGTCAGCCCCGGGCCCGACCTGCGCTACCTCACCGGGTACGACGCGATGCCGCTCGAGCGGCTGACCTGCCTCGTGGTCCCGGCGGACGGCGACCCGAGCGTCGTCGTGCCGGGTCTCGAGAAGCCGGCGGCCCTCGCCAGCCCGATCGGCGAGCTCGGCCTCGAGGTGCACGCGTGGGGCGAGACCGACGACCCGTACGCGCTGGTCGCGCTCGCTGCTGCCCGGACGCGGGCACGCGGCGCTCGACAACCACATGTGGGCCGAGAAGGTGCTGCGGCTGCGCGCCGCGATGCCGCGATGTCGACCAGCTGCTGGCCGGCTCGGTGCTGCGCGAGCTGCGGATGCGCAAGACGCCGGAGGAGGTCGAGGCGCTGCGCCGTGCCGGTGCGGCGATCGACCGGGTCCACGCCCAGGTGCCGCAGTGGCTGCGCGCCGGCCGCACCGAGCGCGAGGTCGGCAAGGACATCGCCGACGCGATCATCGCCGAGGGCCACGTGCGTGTCGACTTCGTCATCGTGGCGAGCGGCCCGAACGGCGCCAGCCCGCACCACGAGCTCTCCGACCGCGTGATCGAGCCCGGCGACCCGGTCGTCGTCGACATCGGCGGCACGATGCCCGACGGCTACTGCTCGGACGAGACCCGCACCTACAGCGTCGGCGAGCCGCCGGCCGAGTTCGCGGCGTACTACGAGGTGCTGCTGCGAGGCGCAGCTCGCGGCGTGCGCGCACGTGCGCCCTGGCGTCAGCGCCGAGAGCGTCGACGCCGCGGCCCGCGACGTCATCACCGAGGCCGGGGTACGGCGACCTCTTCGTGCACCGCACCGGTCACGGCATCGGCCTGGAGACGCACGAGGAGCCCTACATCGTCAGCGGGCAACACCGAGCTGCTCGAGCCGGGCATGGCGTTCTCCATCGAGCCCGGGCATCTACCTGCCGGGCCGGCACGGCGCCCGCATCGAGGACATCGTGGTGTGCGGCGAGACCGACGGCGAGCGCGTCAACCTGCGCCCGCGCGAGCTGGTGGTGCTCTGATGGCGCTCTCGGTCGCGCCGGAGTCGCGGATGCTCCCGACGGAGGAGTCCGTCGAGCTGCTGCACCTGGTGCGCGAGATCGCCGACGCCGAGCTCGCCCCGCGGGTCGCGGCCGCCGAGCACGACGGCACGTTCTTCCGCGACGAGCTGCGCACGCTCGGCCGCGCCGGGCTGCTCTCCCTGCCCTACGCCGAGGAGTGGGGCGGCGGCGGCCAGCCGTACGAGGTCTACCTGCAGGTGCTGGAGGAGCTGGCCGGCGCGTGGCTGTCGGTCGGCATCTCGGCTGTCGGTGCACGCGCTCTCCTGCTTCCCGGTCGCGGCGTACGGCACCGACGAGCAGCGCGAGCGCTGGCTGCCCGGGCATGCTCGGCGGCGAGCTGCTCGGCGCCTACTGCCTGTCCGAGCCGCAGTCGGGCTCGGACGCCGCCGCGCTGCAGACCCGCGCGGTGCGCGAGGGCGACGACTACGTCGTGACCGGCACCAAGGCGTGGATCACCCACGGCGGGCGTGGCCGACTTCTACAACCTCATGGTGCGCACCGTCCGACGACGGCGCGCGGGGCATCACGCTGCCTGCTCGCCGACGGCGACGACGCCCGGGCTGTCCAGCGCGCCGCCCGAGCGCAAGATGGGCGCCAAGGCGTCGCGCACCGCGCAGGTGCTCCTCGACGGCGCGCACGTCGGCGTCCGACCGGCTCGTCGGCGCCGAGGGGCAGGGCTTCCGGATCGCCCTGGCCGCGCTCGACGCCGGCCGGCTCGGCATCGCCGCGTGCGCGGTCGGTCTCGCGCAGGCCGCGCTCGACGCGGCCACGGCGTACGCGAAGGAGCGCCGCCAGTTCGGGCGCGCGATCGGCGAGTTCCAGGGCCTGCAGTTCATGCTGGCCGACATGGCGACGCAGGTGTCGGCCGCGCGCGCGCTCGTGCTCGAGGCCGCCCGGCGCAAGGACCGCGGGCTGCCGTTCTCGGTCGAGGCCGCGAAGGCGAAGCTGTTCGCCACCGACATCGCGATGCGGGTCACCACCGACGCCGTGCAGGTCTTCGGCGGCTACGGCTACGTCGAGGACTTCCCGGTCGAGCGCTACATGCGCGAGGCCAAGGTGCTGCAGATCGTCGAGGGCACCAACCAGGTCCAGCGCATGGTCATCGGCCGGTCGCTGACCTCGTGAGGCCGGCGTACGCGAGTCGCGATTCGGCGACGCGCCGCACGCGAGCGGCCCTGCGCTGGGTAGGTTGGACGCAGGCGCCCGGTCCCTGCGGGTCGCGCGACGAAGGGGGCACGAGCGGTGGAGGACCTCGACCGCGCGATCGTGCGGCTGCTGGCCGCCGACGGCCGCATGTCGTACACCGACCTCGGCAAGGCGACCGGGCTGTCGACCTCGGCGGTGCACCAGCGCGTGCGCCGGCTCGAGCAGCGCGGCGTCATCAAGGGCTACACCGCCGTCGTCGACCACGAGTCGCTCGGGCTGCCGCTGACGGCGCTCATCTCCATCAAGCCCATCGACCCCGCGGCACCGGACGACGCGCCCGCGCGGCTCGAGGGCGTGCCGCAGATCGAGGCGTGCCACTCCGTGGCCGGCGACGAGTCCTACGTCCTCAAGGTCCGGGTCGCGAGCCCGTCCGAGCTCGAGACGCTGCTCGCCGAGATCCGCGCCAAGGCCAACGTGACCACGCGCACCAGCGTCGTCCTCTCCACGCCGTACGAGAACCGCCCGCCCGCCCTCTGACCGCCGGGTCAGCGGCGCCGGTGCGTGACCGTCGAGCCGGCCGTACTCCATGCGATCCGGAGACGCGGATCAAGGGTCCGTCGCCCGAGGTGTGGCGGACGCGCGTAGCGCGGCTGCTTCCAGTCCGCGTGCAGCCCGTCGAGATCCACGACCGCATCGGCCGGAGCGATGATCGTGGCCCGGCCGAACCGAAGATGGCGCTCGACGTCGACAACGCGTGTCTCGAACATGGCACGCGAGAGGTCGAGTCTGACTTTGCCGTACTCCGACTCGATGCGCAGCGAGGCTGGCGAACTCGCCGACGTCGCCGTCCCGGCGGATCGCTGCCGTTCATCGCGACGACCTTGACGACGCGACCCTCGGCCGGTGCCGGCAAGGACTGGACCGCAGCGAGCACCTCGTCCGCCGTCCGGGCGGTCAGGACCGTCTGAAGTCGAGACTCCAGGCCCTGGTGCGAGATCCCGCCGTCGGCGAATGCGTCCTGGACCCGCTGAACGCGCGGCGTCCCGGTCGCTCTCACGGCGGCCGCAGCGGTTCACCGGACGCGGATGTCACGTGGCCGAGGGTAGCCGCTCGCATGCGCTCGACGGTGTGGTGTCGTCCGCGCTAGCTGTGCACCTCGCGGCTCGCGTCGGCGTTGGCCGCGTCGGCTGCGCCGTGCAGCGTCCACCAGTCCTGGCCGCTCGCGGGGGAGGGTGTGGATCGGGTCGTAGTACTCGTAGGTGCGCTCGAGCGCCTGCGGCGTCCGTCGACCTCGATGCCGGTGCGGTAGTTCTTGGTCCAGTACGTGATGCCGCGCTCGCGGTCGTACTCGTGCACCTGGTGCACCCAGCGCTTGCCGACGTACGGCACGTCGCACACGATGCGCGGCGTCGCGAACCCGGGCAGGTAGCCCATGATCCCGTGCTGCAGCGCCTGCGCCTCCCACACCGCGAGCCGCCAGTGCTCGGCCGCGGGGATCATGTCGCACATGTAGAAGTAGTACGGCATGATCCCGGCGCCATCGAGCAGCGAGAAGCACAGGTCGAGCAGGTCGTCGACCGAGGCGTTGACGCCACGCATGAGCACGCCCTGGTTGCGGACGTCGCGCACGCCGGCCTCGAACATCGCGCGCGTGGCCTCGGCGACCAGCGGCGTCACGGACTGCGCGCTGTTGACGTGCGTGTGGATCGCGAGGCCGACGCCGCGCGAGCGTGCCGTGGTGGCCAGGCGCTCCATGCCGGCGCGGACGTCGTCCTGCAGCCAGTGCTGCGGCAGGCCCATGAGCGCCTTGGACGCGAGGCGGATGTCGCGGATGTTCTCGATCTCGAGCAGCGCGGCCACGAACGACTCGAGGCGCGCCCACGGCAGGTTGGCGACGTCGCCGCCGGAGACCACGACGTCGCGCACGCCCGGGTTGGCGCGCAGGTAGTCGAGCATCTCGGTCGAGGCGGGCGTCGGGCTTGGCGACGAACTTCAGCTTCTCGACCGTCGGGGTCGAGTTGCCGACGAGGTCCATCCGCGTGCAGTGGCCGCAGTACTGCGGGCACGTGGGCAGCAGCTCGGCGAGCACCTTGGTCGGGTAGCGGTGGGTCAGGCCCTCGACCGCCCACATCTCGTGCTCGTGCAGCGAGTCGCGCGTCGCGTGCGGGTGGCTGGTCCACTCGGTACGCCGGTCGGAGAACACCGGCAGCATGTAGCGGCGCACCGGGTCGGCGTAGAACGCCTCGGTGAGCGAGCCCGGCGCCGGCGACCTCGGCGCCCGATGCCATGGTGTTGAGCATCTGCGGCGGCAGCGAGCATCGACATGGTCGCGGCGCGCGCGATGTCGTCCTCGATGTCGGCGTAGAACCGGTCGTCGACCAGGTCGCCGAGGACGCCGCGCAGCTGGGCGGTGTTCTTCACGCAGTGCGAGCGCTGCCACTGGGCCGAGCGCCACTCCTCCTCGGTGACGTCCTTCCAGCCGGGGAAGCGGCGCCAGTCCGGCTCGACGAGCGGGTTGTGGCGGTAGGCGTACGGCTGCGGAAGCGCACGGCCGTCGGCGGCCTGCACGGCGCCGTCGAGGGTCTCGGTCACGGGTGTCCTCCGGGGGAGGTCGGGTCGGGTGGTCGGGTGCTCCGGCCGCGCAACGCGGACCGATCCCGGCGAGGATACGGGATATCCTCCCGATCTGGCATCATCTGACCGCAGGATTTGCGTCTCGATCCCAGAACTCACGTAAGGCGTACCGGACAGGCCGTGCTGCCAGACGTGCGAGGACGAACTCGGAAGGATCTGTCAGCGTGAGCAGCCGTCATCCGGTGAGCCCCGTGGGGCTGCACCGCGTCCTCGAGCCCTCGGGCGTGCTGCCGCAGGCGGCCTGGCGCCTCGACCCGAGCCCGGAGCTGGTGACCGGAGAGATCCGGGTGCGGGTACGCCGGCTCAACCTCGACGCCGCCAGCTTCCGCCAGCTCGCCGACAAGCACGACGGCGACGGCGACGCGGTGCGCGCCGAGGTCCTCGAGATCGTCCGCACGCGCGGCAAGATGCACAACCCCGTCACCGGCTCCGGCGGCATGCTGGTCGGGGTCGTCGAGGAGATCGGTCCCGACAGCCACCACCACGAGCTCGCGGTCGGCGACGAGGTCACGACCCTGGTGTCGCTCACCCTGACCCCGCTGGTCATCGACGACGAGCTGCGCGACTGGGACGGCCGCAGCGAGCAGATCCCGTGCGACGGCCACGCGATCCTGTTCGACCGCACGATCGTGGCCAAGGTGCCCGACGACCTCCCCGGCCAGCTCGCGATGATGGTCATGGACGTCTGCGGCGCACCCGCGCTCACCGCCCGCGTCGTACGCCGGTACGTCGACGCCGGGCACGCGCCCGACGGTCGCGGTGGTCGGGGGAGCGGGCAAGAGCGGCTCGCTCTCGCTCGCGGCGGCGCGCCGTGCAGGTGCCGAAGCGCACCGTCGGCGTCGTGCCGGTGCGGCGCGAGGTCGAGGCGCTCGACCGCGTCGGGCCTCGCCGACGTCGTGGCTCTCGCCGACGCCCGCGACCCGGTCGGGCTCTCCGACGCGATCACGGCCGCGCTCGGCTCCACCGCCGACATCGTCGTGGTGTGCGTCGACGTGCCCGGCTGCGAGCACGGCGCGATCCTCGCGACCGGCGACGGCGGCACGATCATCTTCTTCTCGATGGCGACCTCGTTCGCCACGGCCGCGCTCGGCGCCGAGGGCCTCGCGGCCGACGTGACGATGCTCATCGGCAACGGCTTCACGCCGGGGCACGCCGAGCTCGCCTTCGACCTGCTGCGCACCGAGCCCGGTGTGGCCCAGCTGTTCAACGCGCGGCTCGCCGCAGAGAGCCACGGGTGACGCGCATGGCCGCCAGCACCGATCCGCGCCGCATGCTCGAGCTCGACCCCGTCACCATCCGCAAGGCGCGCTCGCTCGCGCGCAAGGCGGGCGCCCCCGTCGTGTCGCTGGCCAAGCGGCACACCACCGTGTCGGTCGAGCGGGCGGTGCTGCGGCTCTCCGGGCCTCGAGGGCGCCGACGTCGAGGGCATCCCGTGGGTCAACCGCCTCGTCGACGTCGTCCGCGACCAGGCCGGGCTCGAGCACGGCGTCGCGCTGCCGGTGTGGGACGCGATGCTGCGCACCGGCGACGACCTGCTCACCGTCGCGCAGAAGGCCGCCGCCGGCTCGGTGACCTTCCGCGTGCCCGAGGGCAAGGACGCGACGCGCGCCGCACGGCGCGTCGCGCGCCGTCGGCGGCCGCCGGCATCCGTCGGATCGACGCGCAGCCGCGCCGCACGCGACAAGCTGATCGCGCCGCTACGGCAACCCGCCCGCGCCGTGGATCTACCTCATCGTCGCCACCGGCGACATCTACGAGGACATGCCGCAGGCCCAGGCGGCCGCCCGCGAGGGCGCCGACGTCATCGCGGTGATCCGCTCGACCGGCCAGTCGCTGCTCGACTACGTGCCCGAGGGCCCCACCCGCGAGGGGTACGCCGGCACCTACGCGACGCAGGCGAACTTCCGCCTCATGCGCGCAGCGCTCGACGAGACGAGCAAGGAGCTCGGCCGCTACGTCCGGCTCACCAACTACGCCTCCGGCCTGTGCATGCCCGAGATCGCGACGCTGGCGGGTCTCGAGCGGCTCGACATGATGCTCAACGACTCGATGTACGGGATCCTCTTCCGCGACATCAACCCGATCCGCACCTTCGTCGACCAGCGCTTCTCGCCGCCAGATCCACGCGCGCGCCGGGATCATCATCAACACCGGCGAGGACAACTACCTCACCACCGCCGACGCCGTGGACGCCGCGCACACCGTCACCGTGAGCCAGCTGCTCAACGAGTACTTCGCCAAGGAGGCGGGGCTCGAGGACTGGCAGCTCGGCCTCGGCCACGCCTTCGAGATCAACCCCGACATCCCGGACTCGTTCCGCCTCGAGCTCGCCCACGCGATGCTCGCGCGCGCGCTGTTCCCGGACGCGCCGCTCAAGTGGATGCCGCCGACCAAGCACATGACCGGCGACGTGTTCCGCGGCTACCTGCTCGACGGGTTCTTCAACCTCGCGGGTGCGCTGACCGGCCAGGGCATCCTGCTCGTCGGCATGATGACCGAGGCGGTCGTCACGCCCTGGATCTCCGACCGCGACCTCGCGCTGCAGAACGTGCGCTACGTGTTCAACGCCGCCGGCAACCTGCGCGAGGACTTCCGGCCCTCGCCCGGACGGCTTCATCGCCCAGCGCGCACGCCAGGTGCTCGGCGAGGCCGTCGACCTGCTCGACCGCATCGTCGACGACACGCTGCTCGACGCGATCGCCGACGGCACGTTCGGCCTCATGAAGCGTCCGGCCGACGCGGGCAAGGGTCTCGACGGCGTGGTGCGCAAGGAGTCCGGCTACCTCAACCCGGCCACCGACCTGCTCGAGGAGGGGGCGACGCGATGAGCGCCAAGCAGAGCAAGAACATCGTGCGTCCGTACGGCGACGCCACCGGCGACGGCATGGTGCAGATGTCGTTCACGCTGCCGCTGCCGCACGACAAGCGGGCCGAGGGCGCGGCGCCAGCTGTTCGCGAACAAGATGGGCATGGACCCCGCGATGGTGGTGCACGCCAAGGCGATGGGGCCCGACTTCACCTTCTTCGTCGTGTACGGCCCGGTGCACCACCTCGTCGACGTGCGCGACGTCGTCGTGGTCGAGCGCGACTACCCGCTGCTCTCGCCCAAGGAGATCAACGGGCGCGATCAAGAAGGGCCTGCGCCGCCCGCTCGTCGTGGTCGGCGCCTGCATCGGCACCGACGCGCACACCGTCGGCATCGACGCGATCCTCAACATCAAGGGCTTCGCCGGCGAGAAGGGCCTCGAGTACTACTCCGAGATCACCGTGGTGAACCTCGGCGCCCAGGTCGCCGTGCCGGACCTCGTCGAGCAGGCGCGCGCCGCACAAGGCCGACGCCGTGCTGGTGTCGCAGGTCGTCACGCAGCGCGACGCGCACCTGCACAACACCAAGGAGATGAGCGCCGCGTTCCGCGAGGCGTTCCCCGCCGAGCAAGCGCCCGCTGCTCGTCGTCGGCGGACCGCGCTTCGACGAGCTCGCGACCGGCGAGCTCGGGGTCGACCGCATCTTCGGCACGCGGCACCACGCCGGGCGAGGTCGCGTCGTACCTCGTCTCCGCGCTCGTCGACGCAGCCCACGACCCGCGGAAGAAGGCATCGTGACCGACGCCGACGACCCGCGACTCGGCGCCACCGTCACCCACCGCCGCTACGTGCCCTACTCGCACGCGCACTACGGCGGCAACCTCGTCGACGGCGCCTACGTGCTCGGCATGTTCGGCGACGTCGCCACCGAGCTGTGCATCCGCACCGACGGCGACGAGGGGCTGTTCGCCGGCTACGACGAGGTCGCGTTCCGCGCGCCCGTCATGGGCGGCGACGTCCTGGAGGCCACCGTCACCGTCACCCGCGTCGGGTCGCCGCTCGCGCGGCATCGCGTTCGAGGCCCGCGTCGTCTGCCGCGCCACCCCGGACGTGTCGGCCTCGGCCGCCGCAGGTCCTCGACCGAGCCCGATCGTCGTCACCACCGCCGACCGGCACCGTCGTCGTCCCCGGCTGAGGCGCGCGAGGCGCCTGGTCGCCACTACGGTCGCGCCATGACGAGCATGCGACGAGTGGGCCGAGGTCTACCGCGACCTGCACCGCAACCCCGAGCTGAGCTTCCAGGAGACCCGCACCGCCGGGATCGTGGCCGAGCGGCTGACGTCGCTCGGGTACGACGTGACCACCGGGCGTCGGTCGCACCGGCGTCGTCGGCGTGCTGCGCAACGGCGACGGGCCCGACCGTCCTGCTGCGCGCCGACATGGACGGCGCTGCCGGTCGAGGAGAAGACCGGGCTCGACTACGCCAGCACCGCTCGCGGGACCGACCCGCGAGGGCGGCGGACGTGCCCGTGATGCACGCCTGCGGGCACGACGTGCACGTCACCTGCCTGCTCGCCGCCTGCGACGCCCTGGCCGCCGACCGCACGACGTGGAGCGGCACCGTGCTGGCCGTGTTCCAGCCGGCCGAGGAGCTCGGCTCCGGCGCCCAGGCGATGCTCGACGACGGTCTCTACGCCCGGTTCGGCACTCCCGGTCGTGGTCCTCGGCCAGCACGTGGCGCCCGATCCCGGCCGGTGTCGATCGGGCTGCGCGGCGGAGCGACCTTCGCGGCCTCGGACGGCGTGCGGATCGTGCTGCACGGCAAGGGCGGGCACGGCTCGCGGCCCGAGGCCACGGTCGACCCGGTCGTGATGGCGGCCGCGACGATCATGCGGCTGCAGACCATCGTGTCGCGCGAGCTCGCCGGCACCGAGACCGCGGTGGTCACCGATCGGGAAGGTCGCCGCCGGGCACCGCGAGCAACGTGATCCCGGACGACGCCGAGCTCCTGCTCAACATCCGGTCGTACGACGTCGGCGTCCGCGACCGGATCCTCGCGGCCATCGACGCGCATCGCCCAGGGCGAGGCGGCGGCGGCCGGCGCCCCGCGCGAGCCCGACGTGGAGCACTTCGCGTCGTTCCCGGCCGTCGTCAACGACGAGGACGCGGTCGAGCACGACGCGCGCCGCCCTCGCCGGCGTGCGCGCGGCAGTCGTCGACCCGGGGCTCGTCACCGGCAGCGAGGACGTCGGGCATGCTCGCCACCGCCGCCGGCGTGCCCTGCGTGTTCTGGCTGCTCGGCGGAGCCGACCCGGCGCTGTTCGACGGCCTCACCACGCTGGAGGCGATCGTCGAGCGGGTGCGCACGGTGCCCTCCAACCACTCGCCGCTCTACGCGCCGGCGATCGAGCCCACGCTCACCATCGGCCGCGACGCCCTGGTGGCCGCAGCTCGGACGTGGCTGGGATCACCCGCGGTCGCGTGACCCGCGGGAACCCCGGGCATCGACGTGCTCGTCGTACGCCGCGTGCCCCCGGAACGACCCGCAGCCGCGTCAGTAGCCTGGCCGCATGCCTGACGCGCCCACGGGGCACCCGCCCCGGCTCCTCTGGCGCGTCCTCGGCTCGGTCGGCGGCGGCGCGCTGCTGGTGCTGTCGTTCCCGCCCTTCGACCTGGTCTGGCTCGCACCACCGGCCCTGGCGCGCGATGACGCTGAGCTGGCACGGCGTCCGGGCGCGCCGCGGGCTGTGGCTGGGCTACCTGGCCGGGCTCGACGTTCCTCCTGCTGCACCTCACCTGGATGCGCGTCATCGGCGACGACGCCTGGGTGGCGCTGGCCGGGTCGTTCGCGCTGTTCGTGGGACTGGTGGGCGCGGGCGTCGCGGCCACCTCGAGCCTGAGGCTCTGGCCGCTGGCCGTGCCGGCGATGTGGGTGCTCTCCGAGGCGATCCGCGACCGCGTGCCGCTCGGCGGGTTCCCGTGGGGGCGGCTCGCGTTCGGCCAGACCGCCACGACGCTCACGCCGTACGCCGCCCTCGGTGGCGCGCCGGCGGTCACGTTCGCGATCGCACTCATCGGGGCGCTGCTCGCGTACGCCTGGACCGTGCGGCGCCGGCCGCGCGCGACGGTGGCCGCTCTCGTCGGCGTCGCCGTGATCAGCACCGCCGGCGGGCTCGTGCCGCTCCCCACGGAGGGGCAGGACCTCGACGGGCCGTCGACGGTGACCGCGGCCGTGATCCAGGGCAACGTCCCGGCGGCGGGCATGGACTTCCTCGGCGAGCGCGAGGCGGTGCTGCGCAACCACGTGGCCGAGACCGAGCGGCTCGCCGCGGACGTCGCAGCCGGAGGATCGCCCGCAGCCCGACCTCGTGATCTGGCCGGAGAACTCCAGCGACATCGACCCGCTCGTCGACGACACGGCGCGCACGCCTCATCCAGCAGGCGGTCGACGCCGTCGGCGTGCCCGGTGCTGGTCGGCGCTGTCGTCGAGAAGCCGGACGACCCGACGCGCATCTGGAACACCGGCATCGTGTGGGGGCCGTCGGACAGCGCCGACCCTGGCCCGGGCAGTTCTACGTCAAGCAGCACCCGGTGCCGTTCGGCGAGTAGGTGCCCGCCCGCGACCTGCTCGCGCGGCTCATCGGCCGGTTCGACCGCGTGCCGCGCGACTTCGCCCCGGGCGACAGCACCGGTGTCCTGCAGGTCGGCCCGGCCCGTCTCGGCGACGTCATCTGCTTCGAGGTCGCCTACGACGAGCTCGGTCGCGCCGCGGTGCGCGGCGACGGCGTCGACGGCGAGCTCGCCGGGCAGGGCGCGCGGCTGCTGGTCGTGCAGACCAACAACGCGACCTACGGCCGCACCGGTCAGCCCGAGCAGCAGCTCGCGATGTCGCGGTTGCGCGCCGTGGAGCACGGCCGCACCATCCTCGTCGCGGCCACCAGCGGCATCAGCGCGATCGTGCTGCCCGACGGCTCGCTCGCCCAGACGCTCCCGGAGTTCGGGCCGGGCATCTCGTGGCCGACGTCGCCCTGCGCGACGACCTCACCGTGAGCGACCGCGTCGGCGCCTGGCCCGGAGCTGGCCGCCTGCGTGCTCGCGATCGTCCTGCTGGGCGTGGCCGCATTCGGCCACCGACGCCGCCGCGACGTAGGCTCGGAGCCCACGCCCGCCACCGAGGAGTCCCTGTCGTGACCGACCGAGTCCTTCGCCGACCTCGGCCGCATCCTGGTGATCATCCCGACGTACAACGAGCGGGAGAACCTCGAGCGGATCGTCGGTCGCGTGCGCGCCGCCGTCCCCGAGGCGCACGTCCTGGTCGCCGACGACAACAGCCCGGACGGCACCGGCGCGCATCGCCGACGAGTCTCGCCGCCGCCGACGACCACGTCCACGTCCTGCACCGGCTCGGCAAGGAGGGTCTCGGCGCCGCCTACCTGGCCGGCTTCGACTGGGCCCTGGAGCGACGGCTACGACGTCGTGGTCGAGATGGACGCCGACGGCTCGCACCAGCCCGAGCAGCTGCCCGCGCCTGCTCGACGCGCTGCGCGACGCCGACCTCGTGCTCGGCTCGCGCTGGGTCCCCGGCGGCTCGGTCGTGAACTGGCCGAAGTCGCGCGAGGTGCTCTCCCGCGGCGGCAACCTCTACACGCGCCTCGTGCTCGGCGTCCCGCTGCAGGACGCCACCGGCGGCTACCGCGCCTTCCGCGCCGACACGCTGCGGGCGCTCGACCTGACCGGCGTCGAGAGCGCAGGGCTACTGCTTCCAGGTCGACCTGGCCTGGCGCGCCGTGCAGGCGGGCCTGCGCGTGCGCGAGGTGCCGATCACGTTCGTGGAGCGCGAGCTCGGCGACTCGAAGATGGACCAGAAGATCGTCGCCGAGGCGCTGTGGCGGGTCACGGTCTGGGGCGCGCAGGACCGCACCCGCAAGGCGCGGCGCCTGCTCGCCTCCCGCTCGTCGTCCTCGGGCCGCGGAGGCTGGTGACCATGTCCCCGTGGGTGATCCTCGGCGTCGCCGGCTACGTCGTCCTCGAGTGGTTCGTCGCCTCCTGGCTGGCCTCGATCATCGGGTGGCCCGGCGTCTTCCTCACCGTGGCGATCCTCGTGATCGTCGGCGCCGCCGTCATGCGCCGCGCCGGCTTCGCCGCTGCGCGGTCGCTGCGCCCCGTGCACCGTCGACGGCGTCACGGTGCAGCCGGCCGTGACCGAGGAGCGCGTCGGCCAGGTCGGCCGCGAGGTGGGCGACGCGGGCAGCCTGTTCGTCGCCGGCCTGCTCATCGCCATCCCGGGCATCGTCACCAGCGTCGTCGGCCTCCTGCTGCTCATCCCGCCGCTGCGCCGCGCCGTGACCCGGGTGCTGTCCCGCGCCGTACGCCGCAGCGCCGAGCGCAACGGCCTCGTGGTCACCACGACGACCACGACCGTCACCGGCGCGGTCGTGCGCGAGGACGAGCCGCGCCCGGTGCGCGGCGAGATCGTCAGCGGCGAGGTGCTCGAGGGTCGCATCGTCGACGACGAGCGCGGCCCGTCAGCGCCGTCCGCCTGACCGCGAGCGGCCGCACCGACCCCGGACAGCCGTCGAGCCCGGCATCCCGTGAGGGGTGCCGGGCTCGTCCGGAGGGGGAGAGGGGCAGTTCTCCGTCCGTGTGCGCCGAGTGGGTGGCTCAGGCGCTCTTGCTCGTGGGGGTGCGGCTGCCGCGGAGCAGGTCGAGCCGCTCGGCGAGCAGGACCTCGAGGTCCTCGATCGTGCGGCGCTCGAGGAGCATGTCCCAGTGCGTGCGCGACGTGCTTGGTGGGCTTCTGCTCGGGCCTCACGCCGTCGCGGATCAGGGCCTCGGCACCGCAGGTGCGGCACTCCCAGACAGCCGGGATCTCGGCCTCGACCGAGAACGGCATGCTGGTGGTGTGCCCCGCGGGGCAGTCGTAGTGGGTGACCTGGCGGGGAGCGAGCTCGACGTGGTCGTCGTTCTCGTAGCTCGTCGCGCCGAGTCGGGTGCCGCGCAGGGCGCCGTCGCTCATGAGTACTACCTGCCTTGTCGCTGGCCGATTCCGGGGGGATCGGTCTTGTGAGTGCTAACGGACGGGACGCAGGCGGTGTTCCCGAGGATCCCTCGCGCGAAACCCCACCGATTACCGGACGGGCGCCCCGGGCGGCGCCGCGAGGGGCAGGGGAGGGCTCCTGCCGCACGTTCTGCGGGCGATAGCGCCGTGTGGTGGGGTGCTGGCATGACGCAGATCACTCCGACGGAGTCAGGGCGCGGCGCTGCGACGCTCCGTGCCGGCGCTGGCCGCGCTCCGGCTCGGGTTCGCCGTGCTGCTCGCCACGCGACCGGGGGAGAGCCGCCTCGTGGGCGCCCGCGAGCTCGCTCTGGGCCTCGGCACGCTCGACGCCTACCGCAGCGGGAGCACCCGTCTCGGGCTGGGTGGGGGCGATGGCCGTCGCCGACGGCAGCGACGCGCTGTCGTTCCTGGGGGAGGCGGCCACGCGGCCGGAGGGACGGCGCAAGGCGCTGTGGCTCGCGGCGTTCGCGGCCAGCGGGCTCGTGGCCGAGGGGCTGACGGCGTACGCCCTGCGCCGGGCGGGGGAGTAGCGGCCGGTCAGACGACGGCCGGCACCTCGTTGCCGGCGTCGAGGATGCCGCGTCGCACGTCGACGCGGCTGAGCAGGATCCCGCCGACGACGAAGAAGACGACGAGCAGCACGATCGCGATGCGGTAGGACCCGAAGACGGTGAACGCCAGGCCGAAGGCCAGCGTGCCGAGCCACGACGTGCCGCGCTCCATGGCCTGGTAGAGCGAGAAGTACTCCGCCTCCCGGCCGCGGGGGATGAGCTGGGAGAACAGCGAGCGCGACAGGGCCTGCGTGCCGCCCAGGACGAGCCCGATCGACGCGGCCAGCAGGATGAACGGCACCATCGCGTTCTCCGGCACCAGGTAGCCGCCGGCGATGACGAACATCCAGGCCACCAGGCTGCCGAGCACGACCCGCTTCGCGCCGAAGCGGCCCGCGAGCCGGCCGAGCAGCAGCGCGCCGAAGATCGCGACGACCTGCACGGTGAGGATCGCGATGAAGAGGATGTCGGTGTCGAAGCCGAGCTCCTCGCTGCCGTACACCGACGACGCGTAGATGACGGTCTGCACTCCGTCGTTGAAGAACAGGTAGGCCGCCAGGAACAGCAGGGTCATCGGGTAGGCGCGCGCGTGCTGCAGCGTGTGCCAGAGCTGGCCGAAGCTGCGACCCAGCGAACCGCCGTCGAGCTTCTCGACGTTGACCGGCGGACGGTTGCGCAGCCGGATGAACGGCACGATCGTGAACGCCGCCCACCACACCGCGGCCATGAGCATGCAGATCCGCGCCGCCGCGCCCGAGTCGTCCATGACCGAGAGCACGCCGAGGTTGATGACGAGCAGGATCGCGCCGCCGACGTAGCCGAACGCCCACCCGCGGCTCGAGACGCCGTCGCGCTCGTCCGGCGTGGCGATCTCGATGAGGATCGCGTCGTACACGACGAGACTCGCGCCGAGGCACAGGGACGCCATCATCATCGCGAGCGACGCCCAGCTGCCAGTTGCCGTCGCGGACGAAGAACAGCAGCGAGGCGAAGAACGCTCCGGTCCAGGCGAAGATCGCGAGCAGGCGCTTCTTGGTGCCGCTGCGGTCGGCGAACGCGCCGACGACCGGCAGGATGAACGCCGACAGGATCGTCGTGACGGTGATGGCGTAGAAGTAGAGCGCGCCTGCCGAGACGTTGAGGCCGAGGATCGACAGCGGCGTCTCGCAGTCGCCCTCGGACGTGCCGCAGGCGGCCGTCTTGGCGACCGCCGTGAGGTAGGGACCGGCGAGCACGGTGGCCGTCGTGGTGACGAACGCCGAGTTGGCGAAGTCGTACCAGTACCAGCCGCGCTGCTCGCGCCTACGCTCGGTCGGGTCGAGCACTGCCGTCTCGGTCATGGCGACCTCCCGCGCCGCATCGTGCCGGATCCGGGCACGCCGTGGGGGAGTCACGACCAAGTCCGTCACCGGCGTGTCGGGTGGGGCACGATGAGGACATGGACCTCCGCGTGCTTCCCGAGCGCCTCAGCGTGTGCCGCCTGCCCGTCGACGACCCGTGGCCGGTGCCGCCGGTCGGGCACCTCGTTCTACTCGGTGACCCGCACCGGCGACGAGATCTCCGTCGTGTGCGCCGAGGACTCCGCGCCGACGGGGGAGCACGTGCGCGTGGAGCCGGACTGGCGGGCGCTCGAGGTGGCAGGCCCGCTCGACTTCTCGATGGTCGGCGTGATGGCGGCGCTGACCGCGCCGCTGGCGGACGTCGACGTCAGCGTCTTCGTGGTGTCGACGTACGACACCGACTACGTGCTGGTGCACGCCGCGGCGCTCGAGAAGGCCGTCGAGGCGCTGCGCGGCGCCGGTCACCAGGTGCACGCGGGCTGACATGGCTGCGCTGTTCTCACGTCGGGCCGGCGACGACGAGATCGCCGCGGAGCTGGCGACCCTCTACCCGGGTGCGCCGGCCGGGCTGGCTGCCTCGTTCGACGAACGCGCCCCGCGGGCCGGCGACCGGCTGACCACGTGGATCCACGACCAGGTGCACCGTGCTGCTGTGCTCGAGGCCGCGCGCAGCACGGGGCTCGACCAGGCGGCGTACCCGCCGGACGGCGCCGAGTCGCTGCGCGTCTACCTGGCCGAGGACGTCGCGGACGCGCCCGTCGACCAGGTGCCGGCGGCGTTCTGGGCACAGGCGCGCGACGAGGCCTGGGGCGACCACGGCGACGGGCTGGCCGAGGACCGCATCGTCGACTGGTCGGAGCAACTCGCCGACCAGGTCGCCGCGACGGTCTCGGCGTGGCGCGCGGGCTAGCATCGGCGACGATCTGGTCGCAGCACGGGGGAGCACGACATGAGCGGCAAGGCGCCCGACGACGTCCCACGGTCGCCCAGCGGGCGAGTCCCGCAATGGGTTCTCGACGAGGCCGCCGGCAAGAAGGTCGAACCAGTCCCGTTCCGGGGTGCGCCCAACCCGCTGCTGACCTCGTCGTCGGCGCGACCGAGCAAGTCCCGCCGTCTCGGGCGCTCGGTGGCCGCGGTGCTGGGGGTGCTCGTCGTGGCCGGTCTGGTGGCCTGGGGGTTCTCGCAGCCGCTGCCGACGGCCCCGCCCGAGGGGGAGTCCGTCGCGCGGGAGGGCTTCCCTCCGCCGGGCGTCGACGAGGGGGAGCGGCCGTCGGGTCTTCCGGTCGTGGGGCCGGTCGGGCCGAGCACCTCGTTCCGCTTCCTCGACCACCAGCAGGACGGCACGACCCCGGTCACGTGGTCGCCGTGCCGCCCGATCCACTGGGTCGCGCGGCCCGCGAACGCTCCTGCGGGCGGACAGGCCATGCTCGAGAAGGCGTTCGCGCGGGTCTCGGCCGCTACCGGGATGACCTTCGTCTTCGACGGCGCCACCGACGAGGGCTGGGCGGAGGACCGCGAGCCCTACCAGCCCGAGCGTTACGGCGAGCGGTGGGCGCCGGTGCTCGTCGTCTGGGCGACCAGCCGCGAGGTGCCGGACTTCGGCATCGACATCGCCGGCGAGGCCGGGCCCTACCGCGTCTCGACGGCCGCGGGCGACACCGTGTTCGTCTCAGGGGCCGTGGCGCTCTCGTCGGTGGAGTTCGGCAAGGCCCGCACGGCCAAGCAGAAGGCGCTGGCCGAGGGGATCGTCCTGCACGAGCTCGGCCACCTCGTCGGCCTCGCGCACGTCGACGACCGCCAGCAGCTGATGTTCCCGCGCGTGCAGAACGGCCGCACCGACTTCGGCACCGGGGACCTGTCGGGCCTCACCGCTCTGGGCCGGGGACCCTGCCGCCCCGAGATCTGACCCCGGCCGCCGGCTCGTGCGCCTGGGGCGGGCACGGACCCGGGTTAGCATCGTCGCCGGACTGGCCGGAGCGGACGGGGGAGAGCGACGTGGCGAAGAAGCGTCCTGAGGACGTTCCGCGCTCGCCCACCGGACGCGTTCCGCAGTGGGCTCTCGACGAGGCCACCGGGCGCACGGTCGATCCCGTCCCGTTCCGCGGCGCCAGCGCTCCCTCCGTCCACGCTCCGTCGCGCGCCGGCCGTCGGCGGCGCGTCTGGATCGGGTGGGTGCTCGTGGCGCTGGCGATCGCGGTCATCGCCGGCCTCGTCGCGTGGACTCTCGTACGTCGATGACCGACCGGCGCTCAGCGCAGCGGTGCGCGGAGGCTGATGACGTTGCCCTCGGGATCCTGGCCGTGGCAGACCACGTTCCCGCGGAACTCCCACTCGTGGTCCGGATTGTCGACAATTCCCCCGGCTGAGGCCGCCGCCTGCCGGGCCGCCCCGATGCTGGCCACGGGGAACGACATCTTGAGGGCGACGTCCTCGCGGCGCTCCGCGGGCTCCGTGAGGGTGATCTCGGCCGCCCACTCGTCGGGCATGCGCACGAGGCTGAGGGCGACGGCGCCGGACTCCAGCGTCGCGAAGTCGCCGGGTTCGTGCTCGACGACCTCGAGCCCGAGCACCTCGGCGTAGAACCGCGTCATGCGGTCGAGGTCGACGACGTACACGACGCCCTGGATGCCGCCCGGGGCGATGGGGCCGGTGCCGCTCACAGGGCCTCCCGTGCGCAGCCGCCCGTGCGGGGCGGATATCCGATAAGGGACATTATGTCATGTTGTCCGCTGGCCGAGGCTGCCTCGGCTCCCCGGGCCCGGCCGGGCGTACGCGTCCACAGGGAGATGCTAGGCCGTCGCGGACGAGGAGCAGGGATGCATCAGCACGTGCTCAGGAGCGCCGCCGGGGTCGTCGGACTGGCCCTGGTCGTCGGGACGACATCGTCGGCCTCGGCCGCGGTTCCGAGCTCGGCACCTCCGGCCCCCGTCGTGCGGCCCGTCGCCGTCGCTCTGGCCCCCGTCGGGCTGGACGTCTCCCAGCGGCTCGGGCAGGCGTTCGTGGCCACCGACTCCGGCGTGAGCGTCCTCAGCCTGTCGACGCACGCCGTCGTCGCCCAGTTCAGCACCGGCGGGAGCCGGCAGAGCGGCATCGCACTGGTGCGCGGTGGGCGTCAGGCGTACCTGACGAGCCGTGCGGACACGGTGGTGACCGTGGTCGACACCACGTCGAGGACCGTCGTGAAGCGCATCCCGGTCGGCGGGGAGTCGACCGGGATCGTGGTGGCCACGACGCCGCGGGGGCAGCGGGCCTACGTCGCGCTCTCGACCAACGAGGTGGTCGTGATCGCGACGTCGACCGGGACCGTCGTGCAGCGCGTCCGGCTCCCCCGCGCCGCCAAGACGCTCACCGTGCGCCCTGGCGGACGCACGGTCTGGGCCGGGAGCTACTTCAGCGGACGGATGTGGGCGATCGGCACGCGGATGGGGCGCATCGAGCGCACCGTGCGTGTGCCGAAGACGGGCCCGGTGTCCGGGATCGCGTTCGTCCCCGGCGCGCGTCGTGCCTGGGTCGCCGGAGTGCGTGGCGTGTCGGTGGTCGATCTCCGCACCGGGCGCACCGTGCGCTTCCTCCCGACCTCGAAGCTCTTCAGCGGGTTCCCCATCAGCCTCGGCGCAGTCGCGTTCACCCGCTCGGGCAGGCATGCGTTCGTCGTCGACTCCACGCTCGAGTGGGCGTCCGGTCCCGGTCGGGTCGCCATGCTCGATGCCCGGACGCTCCGGGTGGTGTGGAGAGTCCGGACAGGCTTCCGGCCCACCTCGCTGACGCTCGACCGGGAGCGGCGCACGGCGTACACGACGGACGTGGACTCCGACACCGTGAGCTGGTTCCGGGTCCCCCGCTGATCGGTCAGACCGCGCGGATGCGGGCCTTGCGGGCCTCGACGACGATCTCGGCGCGACCCTGGGCGACGAGCACCGGCGGCACGTAGACGCCGAACCGGCCGCGCAGGCCCTTCTTCTGGCCGTACCAGCCGCCGACCGGGTTCGCCTCCGAGCGGCCCCAGGCCTCGACCGTGCCCTCGGCAGCCGGCTTCTGCTCGTCGGCACCCCCGAGCAGCACCCAGTCGCCCTGCTCGACGAGCCACGCGTGCAGGTCGTCGAGCGCGCGGGACAGGTAGGTGAGTCGGGTCTTGCCGACCTGGCAGACCAGCAGCGGCGGGTCGGTCGAGGGATCGACGTGCATCGTGTACTCGGAGCCGCCGCTCGGGCGTGGTGAGGACCCACGGGTCGTCGGTCGTGCCGGTGCCGGACATGGGGTCTCCTTCGCGGTCGCGGCCCCCGTGATCCTGGTGAGGAGAACGCTAGACGGCGTCGGCGGCTGCGTGGCGCCACTCGGCGAAACCGAGCGTCCGCCCTGCCGGCTGCGCGCGCGCTCCGCGACCCGGGAACCAGGCGAGCTCGCGCCCGCTGCCGTCCGGCGTCGCGGCCGAGCGTGCCAGCACGCCGCGCAGCCGGGCCGCGCGCACGGCCCGCGCGGCGCGTCGGCACGTGGTCCAGCCGACCGGACCGCCCCGGGCCCGTTGCGGGTAGGTGCGCGGCAGCCCCAGAGCCACCAGTCCGACATCCGTCGTCGCGTCGGCGACGCGCTGACGTGACGGCAGGTGCACCGGCACGGCCACGAACGGGGCGTCGTCGCGCAGGTCCTCCACGTCGATCGCGGTGCCCTGCAGCATCCGTGCGATCTGGGCTCGCGCCGTGTCGAGGTCGGCGTTGAGGTAGAGCGTCGGGCCGTCCCCCGGGCTGTTCCAGCGTCCGCCGGCACGATCGGCCCACGTCGGGTCGAGCGGGTCGTCCCACGAGGTGTCCGCCACGCGCCACCACCGGGTCTCCGGTGCCACGGTGGTGGCGTGCGGCGTCCGCGTCGTCATGGCGCCGTGCGCCGCAGGTCGACCATCGCCGCCGCCCCGCGGCGCACCGCCTCGTGCTCCCCCGCCTCGGCGAGCTCGAGCAGCGAGCGACCGCCCAGCGCGACAGCCGGGCGTCGTACGACGGCGGGGATCCGGTCGCGCCGGACGTAGCGCTCGAGCACGTCGGTGGCCGCGGCGAGATCGGCGAGCGCGACGGCGCGGTCGTCGGGCACGCCGCTCCCCCGCCACTTGGCCACGGCCTGGCGGCTGACCCCGAACACGCGGCCGGCGGCGGCCGCCGAGAGGTCCCACGACGCCATCAGCCGCTCCAACGGAGCTGTCCGCACCTGCTTCTCGAGGGCCTCGAGGAACGCGAGGGTCCACGCGTCGTCGGCGCTCGTCGCGCCGACGATGCGGTCGGCCGCAGCCGCGGGGTCGAGCCGGCGCAGCGCCGTGGTCCTGGCCATGCCTCCAGTGTGCCTCTCCGGAGCGTCGTGGCGCAACCAGACGTCAACCAACGACGCAACCAAGTGTCAATCGGTCTCGGCCAGATCGACGACCGGGTCCTCCTCCTCGTCGTCGCGGCGTCGCGCGCCCTCCGGCGGGAGCTTGAGCGTGGCGAGCAGTCCCAGGGTGACGAAACCGACGGCGGCGAACGAGGTGACCCGGATCGCGCTCGCGAACGCCTCCCCCGCGGCTGCGGCGACGGGCTCCCCACCCGGCTGCTGGGCCAGCACCGGGATGATCGTGCCCGCGCTCTCCTCCACCGCGGTGCCGATCTGCTGGCGCTGCGCGTCGTCGAGGCCGGGCACGGAGGCGAGGTTCGCGTCGGTGTACGCCGCGAGGCTCACGAACAGGATGGTGCCGAGCACGGCGGTGCCCAGGGCGGAGCCGACCTGGCGCGCGGTGCTCTGGGTGCCGCTGGCCTGTCCGCTCTGACGGATCGGGACGTCGGCCAGGATGAGTCCGGTCAGCTGAGCGCTCGCGTAGCCCACGCCGACGCCGTAGATGATGAGCCAGAAGCTCAACATCCACCAGGTGACGGTCGTCGAGATCGTGACGCCGATGCCGGTGATCGCGACGATCTCCAGGGCGAGGCCCAGCCGGGCGACGAACCGTTGCGAGCGACGGGCCGCGAGGCTCGCCGCCGTCGGTCCGGCCATGAACGACCCCAGCGCCAGGGTGGCGAGGACCGCGCCGGCCTGGAACGCCGAGAACCCGAGCACGCTCTGCATGAACAGCGGCAGCGAGAACAGGATGCCGAACTCGCCGAGGCTGACGATGAGCGCGGCGAGGCTGCCGAAGCCGAACGTGGCGATCCGGAAGAGCGCGAAGTCGATGAGCGCGGACTTCCCGGCCGCGGTGCGCCGGACCTCGACGACGTACAGCCCCACGAGGCAGGCGATCGACAGCACGAACGCGACGAGGACCGGTGACACCGATCCCGCGGGCCAGTCGATCCCGGCCAGCTGCACGTCGCCCTCGGCGGTGATCCACCCGTAGTTGCGGCCTTCGATGAGCGCGAAGACGAACAGGCCGATGCCCAGCGCCGACAGGATCGCGCCGACGACGTCGAGGCCCTCGGCGATGTGCTCGTCCTTGCTCTCGCGCACGAACATCAGCGAGCCGACGACGATGATGATGGCGAGCGGAACGTTGATGTAGAACGCCCACCGCCACGAGTGGTTCTCGGTGAGGTAGCCGCCGAGCAGAGGCCCGACGGCCGCCATGCCGCCGATGATCGAGCCGTAGATGGCGAAGGCGACGATGCGCGACCGCCCGGTGTACGATCGCGTTCACCAGCGACAGCGACGTCGGCGACATCATCGCGCCGCCGACGCCCTGGAGCGCCCGGGCGGCGATGAGGGCCTCGCCGCTGCCGGTGCGGGCGGCGACGATGCTCGCGACGCCGAAGACGATCGCGCCGAGGATGAAGACGAGGCGGCGGCCGACGCGGTCGCCGAGGCGCCCGGCGATGATGAGCAGCGCCGCGAAGACGAGCGAGTAGATCGCGTTGATCCACTCGGCGTCGATCGACCCGATCTGCAGCTCGCGGATGATCGACGGCAGCGAGACGTTGACGATCGTCGCGTCCATGATGACCATCGAGATGCCGAGCCCGATGAACAGCATCGGGAGCCAGCGCGTCGCGCGGGAGGACGGCGGGGCGACGCTCACGGACGACATGCCGGTCACGCTAGGCCCAGGACGCGATGGACGCAGCCGGGCACCGGATCAGCCGGAGCCCGCCCGATCAGTCGGTGACGATGAGGATGCCGAGGCACATCTCGTCGGTCGTGCCCTCGCCCCACACCACGTAGCGCGGCGCGGTGCCCTGCAGCGCCGGCAGCTTGTCGCGCAGCGTCGGCGTCGTGGGTGCACGTGATCGTGATGGTGTCGCCCTTGCGCAGCGTGACCGGGGCGGCGAGCTGGCGCGCCCCCTGGTTGTCGAAGTCCCAGACCGGGATGTCGACCAGCGTCGCGGCCCGGTCGGTGCCGGCGTTGGACTCGATGCGCAGGCTCTTGCCCGAGCAGGTGCATGTGTCCCGCGGCCGCGCGCACGGTGACCGGCCTCGCGGACCTTGCGCACGCAGGTCTGGGTGGCGCCCGCCTTCGGCGCGAACGGGTCTCCGTCGCAGAGCAGCTGGAGTCCGCCGATCGTGCGCAGCGCGCTCGGGCCGAAGCGGGTCGTCACGTCGATCACCGCGTCACCACGGTTGCACAGCCCACCGGTGGCACCGTCCGGGCACGGCAGCTCCACGGGTGCGGGCAGGAGCATGGTGCGCATGGGCGTCAGGCGCGCGGGAGCTGGACACCCGCAGCCGGACGTGGGTGTCGTCGGTCGGCGCCTCGGCACCGGCCGCGCGCAGGTTGTAGTGCATCTGGACGACGATCCGGCTGCCGGCCGGCACGGGGACGCCGTACCCGTCGCCGAACACGTTCTCGCGGCCGCCGGGCGCCCAGCCGGCCAGCCAGGGTGCGGCGTCGAGACCGTCGAGCGCGTTGCGCGAGGTGGAGGGCAGGCCGGGGCCGCCGAAGCACTCCCATCCCGGGCGCGGGTCGGCGGTGTCCTTGGCGATCGCTGCGGAGACCTGGGCCGGCTCCACGCGGAACAGGATGGAGTGGTGCACGAGGGCGGGGTTGCCGGGCAGGAACGCCACGCCGGTGACGAACGACGTCGCGGTGAGCTTCGGGTCGACCAGGAAGCACCGGTAGTCGTCGGTGCCGCCCTGCGGCGCCTCGGGCGCGTAGCGTGCCGCCGGGGAGGTCGTCCGCGACACCGACCGTCATGAACCGCTCCCCCGAGCGCAGCGCCCGCACCGGGGTCGTGTCTGTCGGGGTCATCGAGTGCCCCGATGCGGAGTGCGAGGCGTCGGGCGTGTGCCCCGCCGAGCCCGAGTGCTGCTCCGCGGGCGGGTTGATCACCGCGCAGCCGGACGCCGCGAGCGCGACGGCAGCGACGAGACCGAGCACGCGGGAGGGACGCATCCCGACAGGGTACGTCGCCGGCGGCGGTGCGCCGTATCCGCCGCGTCGGTCATGATGGGGGCATGAGCGGTGACGACGAGCTCGAACGGCTCCTGCGCGAGGTCGACGCGAGCCTGGCCGGGCCTTCGAAGGTGCCCGCCACGCAGGGATCCGCGGCGCCCGCTGCGCGCGGGTCCGACCCGGCGGCTGTCCCGGAGACCGCACCGCCGGGGCGCGTGGCCCGCGGCCTGCGCACCGGTGTCATCGCCGGCGCCGTGTGCGGCGCGGGCGTGGGCACGCTGACCTTCTTCTTCGCGTGGCTCCCGTTCGTCGAGAACCCTGTGAGCAGCGGGATGGGCGCCTTCGTGGGGGCCTTCCTCACCGGCGCCGTGCTGGGCGCCCGCCGTCCGTCGGCCTGACGGCGTCGGTCAGAGGTTCCAGCCGGCGACCACGTGCGTCTCGCGCTCGTGGCCCAGGACGCCGATGCCGGCCGGAGCCAGGGCGAACGAGGCGCCGCGCACCGCGGGCAGCCCGAGCCAGGTCGCGGTGAGGATCCGCAGCACGTGGGCGTGGGCGAACAGCACGACGTCGTCGCCACGGCCCAGCACCGGCTGCACCCTGGCGAGGAGCGTCGCCGTGCGCTCCCCCACCTGGGCCGCGGACTCGCCGAGGCCGGTGGAGGTCGTCCACACCGACCAGTCCGGGTCGCCGAGCACGTCGCGGATCTCCTCGGTCGTGCGCCCTTCGTAGGAGCCGTAGTCCCACTCGAGCAGGTCGTCGTCGTACGCCGGCGCGAAGCCCGCCAGCTCGGCGGTGCGCCGGGCCCGCAGCAAAGGGCTCGAGAGCACGAGCCCGGGGCGCAGGTCCGGGACCGCGGTGGCCAGCCGCTCCCCGGTGCGCGCGGCGCGCTCCTCCCCCGCCGCGGTCAGCGGCACGTCGGTGCGCCCGGTGTGCCGGTGCGTCCGGCTCCACTCGGTCTCTCCGTGACGGACCACCACGACACGACCCGGCTGCGTGCTCATGCGTCGTAGCCTGCCAGGCATGGACGCATCAGGACGACCTGTCGACGAGGTGCTCGCCGAGCTCGACGCCGCGCGGGCCGCGGAGCCGGACCCTCACGGCGCGCACCTGTTCGGGCTGACCTACCCCACCGGCGACGCGGAGATCGAGCGGCTGACGCACGCCGTGCACGACCGGATGCTCTACTCCAACGCGCTCAACCCGTTCCGCTTCCCCGAGCAGGCCAGGCTCGCGGAGGAGGTGGTGCGCGAACGTCGGAGACCTCGCGGGCCTGCCGTCCGACGGCGGAGGCTCGACGACCTCGGGCGGCACCGAGTCGATCCTCATGGCCTGCCTGGTGGCGCGCGGGCGGGCCCGGGCCCGGGGCGTCGAGCGCTCCGCGATCGTGGCGCCGACCTCGGCGCATCCGGCGTACGCCAAGGCGGCGCACCTGCTCGACCTCGACTACGTGCCCGTGCCGCTCGACGAGACGACGCTCACGGTCGACGTCGACGCGGTGCGCGCCGCTGGTCGACGAGCGCACCGCGCTCGTCGTGGCGTCGGCCTTCTCCTACCCGCACGGTGTCCTGGACGACGTGGCCGCCGTGGCCGCGATCGCCGCCGAGAACGGCGCCGGGCTGCCACGTGGACGCCTGCGTGGGGGGCATGGTCCTGCCGTTCGTCGAGGCCGGCGCCGCGCGCACGGTGCCGGAGTGGGACTTCCGCATCCCGGGCGTGACGAGCATGTCGGTCGACCTGCACAAGTACGGCTACGTGCCGAAGGGCTGCTCGGTCGTCCTGCACAGATCACCGGACTGGGCGGCGCACCAGTGGTTCGTCTACGACCGCTGGCCGGCCGGGCTCTACGGCTCGCCCGCCGTCGCCGGCGCGAAGTCCGCGGCACCGGTGCTGGCGGCGTGGGCGGTGATGCGCCACCTCGGACGCGACGGCTACACCGCCATCGTGCGCGACCTGCTGGCGACCACGGACCGGTTGCACGTCGGCATCGACGCGATCGACGGCTGCGAGGTGCTCGGCGACCCGGTCGGCAGCATCCTGGGCTGGGCGTCCACCGACCCCGGTCTCGACCTGTACGCCGTCGGCGACGCGATGGAGGCGCGCGGCTGGTTCCTCAACCGCCTCACCGGCACCGGCGGCGGACCCGCGGGGCTCCACGTCATGGTCTCGCCGAAGCACGGCGAGGTGGTCGACCAGCTGCTCGACGACCTCGCCGCTGACGACCGCCGACGTGCGGGGCGCCGGTGCGACGTCGGACAACGCGGGCCGTTACGCCTGATCGCCGCCGGCGGCCAGCGCGTAGAACACCACCGCGCTCGCGGCTGCGACGTTGAGGCTGTCGACCCCGGCGGCCATGGGGATGCGCACGGAGGCGTGGCAGCGCTCCCGCGCCGCCGCGGTCAGCCCGTCTCCCTCGGTGCCCAGCACGACCGCCACACGACCGGTGAGCGTCGGCGCGTCGCGAGCGACTCCCCCGCCGGGTCCGGCGACATGCCGAGCACCCGGAACCCGTTGTCGCGCAACCGATCCAGGGTGCCGGGCCAGGGTCGGCGCGGGTCCAGGGCACGGCGAACACGCTGCCCATCGACACCTTGACGCTGCGCCGGTAGAGCGGGTCGGCGCACTCGGGGCTGACCAGCACGGCGTCGATTCCCAGAGCGGCGGCGTTGCGGAAGACCGCCCCGACGTTGGTGTGGTCGACGAGGTCCTCGAGCACCACGACCGTGCGCGCACCGCGCAGCACGTCGTCGAGCGAGGGCAGCGGCCGCCGGTGCAACGACGCGAGCGCGCCGCGGTGCACGCGGTAGCCGGTCACGGCCTCGAGCACGGCGTCGTCGGCGACGTAGACCGGGCAGTCGTACGCCGACGAGCAGGGGCTCCAGCGCCGACCACCACTTGCGCGCCATGAACAGCGAACGCGGCTGGTAGCCGGCGTCGAGGGCACGGCGTACGACCTTCTCGCCCTCGGCGAGGAACAGGCCCTCCGCCGGCTCGCGGACGCGGCGCAGAGCGACGTCGGTGAGCGACGGTGTAGTCGACGAGCCGCGGATCGGCGGCGTCCACGATCTCGACGCAGCTGCGCCATCAGAACGACCGGAAGCTCACGACGGCGGCGACGAGGCCGATGACGACGATGAGGCCGCGCAGGGCGGCGTCGGGCAGGCGCCGCGCGAACGGTGCCCCGACGAAGCCGCCCAGCACCGCACCGGTGCCCACGGCGATGGCCGGTCCCCACGCGACGAAGCCGGCCAGGGCGAAGACCACACCCGCTGCGCCGTTCGACACGCCCTGCAGGACGTTCTTCACGGCGTTCGAGCGCTGGAGGTCGCCGTCGAACATCGTGGTGAGCGCGGCGATGAGCACGATCCCCTGCGCTGCACCGAAGTACCCGGCGTAGACGCCGATGAGCAGCAGCACGGGAACCAGGGCTCGTGCGCGGGAGCTTCGTCGGGTCGACGCCTCGCTCGCGCAGCGCTCGCGTGATGCGCGGCTGCACGAGCACCAGAGCGCAGGCGACCAGGATCAGCCACGGCACGAGCGTCTCGAACACGCTGGAGGGCAGAGCGATCACGAGCGTCGCGCCGACGACCGCCCCGGCCCCGATCGACGAGAGCGAGCTTCGACACCGTGCGCCGGCGACCGGCCATCTCGCGTCCGGTAGGACCACGCGCCGGCGACGTTGCCCGGCGCGATCCCCGTCGTGTTGGTGCCGTTCGCGATCACCGGCGGCAGGCCGTACGCGAGCAGCAGCGGGTAGGTGACGAGGGTGCCGCTGCCGACCGCGGCGTTCATCGCCCCGGCGACGATCCCGGCGCCGAGGAGCAGGAGCAGCTCCACCCGCGGTCAGGCGCCGTCGGTCGGCGCGTCCTTGGTGAACGCCGCCCCGAGGTTCTCCATGGCCTTGGACAGCTCGGCCGGGATCGACCCACACCTTGTTGGCGGTGCCGTTGGCGATCGCCGGGAGCGCCTGGATGTACTGGTAGGCCAGCACCTTCTCGTCGGCGTCGCCGGCGTGGATGGCGTCGAAGACCTTCTGGATGGCCTGCGCCTCGCCCTCGGCGCGCAGGATGCGCGACTGCGCGTCACCCTCGGCGCGCAGGATCGCGGACTGCTTCTCGCCCTCGGCGGTGAGGATCTGCGACTGCTTGAAGCCCTCGGCGGTGAGGATCGACGCGCGCTTCTCGCGCTCGGCGCGCATCTGCTTCTCCATCGTCTCCTGGACGCTGGCCGGCGGGTCGATCGCCTTGAGCTCGACGCGGTTCACGCGGATGCCCCACTTGCCGGTGGCCTCGTCGAGGACGCCGCGCAGCGCGTTGTTGATCTCCTCGCGGGAGGTCAGCGTGCGCTCGAGGTCCATGCCGCCGATGACGTTGCGCAGCGTGGTGACCGTGAGCTGCTCGATACCCGTGATCGGGCTCGCGATCTCGTACATCGCGGCCTTGGGGTCGGTCACCTGGAAGTAGATGACGGAGTCGATGTTGACCACGAGGTTGTCCTCGGTGATCACCGGCTGCGGCGGGAAGGAGACGACCTGCTCGCGCATGTCGACGAGCGGCTTGAGCCGGTCGACGTACGGGATCAGCAGGGACAGGCCCGGCGGCAGCGTGCGCTGGTAGCGCCCGAGGCGCTCGACGATGCCGGCGCGCGCCTGCGGCACGATCCGCACCGCCTTGGCGAGGGTGACCAGCACGAGCACGATCACGAGCAGGCCGATGATGACGCCGAACACGGCTCCTCCAGAGACGTCGTCGAACATGGGGTGTCCTCTCGTCCGACGGATCAGTCGACCAGGGCGGTGGCGCCCGAGATCTTGATGACCCGGACGATGGCGCCGGGCTCGTGCACGGTCATGGCGTCGAACGAGCGCGCCGACCAGATCTCGCCGGCGAGCTTCACCCGGCCGTCGCGGGCGTCGACCTTCTCGAGCACCTCGGCGTCCGAGCCCACGAGCGCGGCCACACCGGTGCGGATCGCCGGAGGTGTCTTCATGTGGCGCCGGGCGATGGGACGCACGACGAGCACCAGCGCCAGGGAGACGGCGGCGAACGACGCCGAGCTGCAGCGCGGGACCGCCGCCCAGCGCCGCCACGATGCCGGCCGTGGCCGCACCGCCCGCGATCATGCCGAGCACGAGGCTCGTGGTGAGCAGCTCGCCCACCAGCAGCGCCCCCGCGACGATCAGCCACCAGGCCCAGGCGTCCATGTCTGTGATCGTACGTCCCCGAGGCCGTCCGCACCTGCGCCTATCGGGCGCGCGCCGCCCAGCGGCCGTCGGCGTGCTCGACGGACAGCGCCAGCCCGAAGGTCTCGCCGAGCAGCTCGGCGGTCAGCACCTGCTCGAGCGGTCCCGCCGCCACGACGGATCCCGCACGCAGCAGCAGACCGTGGGTGAACCCGACCGGGATCTCCTCGACGTGGTGGGTGACCAGCACGGTGGTGGGCGCGTCCTCGTCGGCGGCGATGTCGCCGAGCCGCCGGACGAGGTCCTCGCGTCCGCCGAGGTCGAGACCCGCGGCGGGCTCGTCGAGGAGCAGGAGCTCGGGGTCGGTCATGAGGGCGCGCGCGACCTGCACCCGCTTGCGCTCCCCCTCGCTCAGCGTGCCGAAGGTGCGCGTCGCGAAGCGCGCCGACACCGAGCTGGTCGAGCAGCCGCTGGGCACGGCCGAGGTCGCCGCCCTCGTAGCGCTCGCGCCAGCGCCCGGTCATGGCGTACGCCGCGGTCACCACGACGTCCGACACGCGCTCGTCGGCCGGGATGCGCTCGGCGAGCGCGGCGCTGGCGAGGCCGATGCGCGGCCGCAGCTCGAAGACGTCGGTGCGACCGAGCATCTCGTCGAGCACCTCGACCGTGCCGCGGGTGGGGTGGATGAGCGTGGCGGCCAGCGCCAGCACGCGTGGTCTTGCCGGCGCCGTTGGGGCCGAGGACCACCCAGCGCTCGCCCTCGGCGACGTCCCAGCTGACGCCCGAGACGATCGCCGTGCCGCCTCGGACGACGTCGACGTCGAGGAACCGCAGCACGTCGCTCACCCGCCGAACAGTAGCGGCGTCCGGTGCGCGCCCTAGGGTGGCGGGGTGGCTGTGTTCCCCCGAGGCGGTGCTCTGACGGCGTGGGGCAACGCCTACCTCCACGGACGGGCCAGCCTCGACGAGGCCGACGTGCACACCGTCGGGGACGACGCGTTGCACCGCGTGGTCGGAGTCCCGGGCGAGGACGACCCCGTGCCCCTGTCGATCGCGCTCGGGTCGCCTGCGCGCCGCGGGCGTCACCGGGCTGCGTCTCGTGCTGCCCGACGCCGGCGACGTCATCGGGCTGCCAGGACCGCCCGACGTCACCGCACGCGCCGTGGCGGCGAACGAGGCCGTGCTGACCGTCGGACCGGTGGAGGCGCCGTCCTGGGCGCTGCGTGCCGACGGCATCGGGCGGCGCCTCCGGCGTCGTGGTGCGCTGGGACCTGCTCGAGGTGCCTCGCTCGGTGCCGCCGGCCGGGCTGCCGACGCTGTCGGAGGCGGAGCGCGGGCTCGCCGAGGCGATGACGGCGACAACCACGACGCTCGACGACCTCGACGTGGCGCGCGGCCGCGACGACGTCGCACCCGCCCTGCGCGGCCTTCGACCGTCAGCTGCGCACCCTTCTGCTGCCGCCCACGCTCCCCCAGCGCGCGCTGCGCACCGTGCTCGCCGCGACGCGCCTGCTCGGGGTGCTCGCCCTTGCGCTGGAGAGCGACGGCGCGGCCGTCACCGCGACCGAGGCGGCCGCCCGGGGCGAGGCGCTGCGCCCGCTGCGTCGCGCGGCGCGGTACGCCCTGTGCGCGGCGTACTCGGCGGAGGTCGAGCCGGGGCCCGGCGGCTGGGCCGACGCTCGGTAGGCTCGCCGCGCCATGGCTGCACCGGACGACGACGCCCCGCTCACGCTGCTCGTGACCCTCACCGGGCACGACCGGCCCGGCGTCACCGCGACCCTGACCGCGGCTCTCGCGGAGCACGCCGTGGAGATCCTCGACGTCGAGCAGGTCGTGATCCGCGGACGCCTCACGCTCGGCATCCTGCTCGGGCCCGCCGAGGAGCACGGCGGTCTCCTGGCGCTCGACGCGGCGGCAGTGACCGCCGGCGACGCAGCCCGGGCGCTCGGCATGGAGTCCGAGGTGACCCTCGGCGCCGAGACCCAGAGCCGGCGGCGCCGTGGGCGGCTGCTCGTCACGGTGCTCGGGCACCCGCTGCTGCCGGCGGCGCTGTCGGGCATCACGAGCCGCATCTCCGAGCTCGGCGGCAACATCGACCGCATCGTGCGCACGGCGTCGTACCCCGTCACGGCGATCGAGCTCACGGTCGCGGGCGCCGATCAGCAGGCGCTGCGCGAGGCGCTGGCCACCGACTCGGCCCGGCTCGGCGTGGACGTGTCCGTGCAGCGCGCCGGTCTGCGGGGGCGCGGCAGCCACCTGGTGGTGATGGACGTCGACTCCACGCTGATCCAGGACGAGGTGATCGAGCTCATCGCGCGGCACGCGGGCTGCGAGGCACAGGTGCGCGAGGTCACCGAGCGCGCGATGCGCGGCGAGCTCGACTTCGCCGAGTCGCTCCACGCACGCGTGGCGCTCCTCGAGGGCGTGCCGGTCGAGGCTCTCGACGACGTACGCCGCGACGTCAGGCTCACGCCCGGCGCCCGCACCCTCGTGCGCACCCTGACGCGACTCGGCTTCCGCGTGGCGCTGGTGTCGGGCGGATTCAGCGCGGTGGTCGACCCGTTGGCCGCCGAGCTCGGCGTGCACCACGCCCGCGCCAACGAGCTCGAGGTCGTCGACGGGCGGCTCACCGGTCGTGTCGTGGGCGAGGTCGTCGACCGCGCAGCGAAGGCGCGCTACCTGCGGGAGTTCGCGGCGCTCGAGGGCGTGCCGCTCGACCGGACGGTCGCGATCGGAGACGGGGCGAACGACCTCGACATGCTCGCCGCCGCAGGACTCGGCATCGCGTTCAACGCCAAGCCCGTCGTGCGCGCCCAGGCCGACACGGGCCTCACCGTGCCGTTCCTCGACCCGGTGCTCTACCTGCTGGGCATCACCCGCGAGGAGATCGAGCAGGCGGACGCCGAGGCAGGCACCCCGACGCCCGCTCCCCCGGTGCGCTGAGGCGCGACTCCCGGGTCAGCCGCGCGGGACGGCGAACACCGCCAGGCGCGCCGTGCGCTCGCCGAGCACCGCCCAGGGCAGGTCGTGCTCGAGGATCGCGATGCCGGAGGTCGGGTACTTCAGCGCGATGGCGCCGGCCGCCGCCTCGTCCCGCTCCCCCGCGAGCAGGTCGACGAGCAGCTCGCACCCGGGGTTGTGCCCGACGAGGACGGCGGTGCTCACCCGGTCGGGCAGCTCGCGCACCACCTCGAGCAGCGTGCGCGGCGAGGCGTCGTAGACGCGCGGGTCGATCGTGAGCGGACCGGGCGAGTCCGCGTCGTACCCGGCCGCACCGATGTAGCCCAGCTGCGCGGCGGCCAGCGTCCAGGTGCCCCGGGCGCGACGAGCCGTCGACACCACGACGTGGTCCGGGCAGCCCGACGTGCTCGCTGAGCCAGCGCCCGGCCGCTTGCGCGTCGGCGCACCCCTCGCGGGGCGAGCGGACGGTCGTGGTCGGCCACGCCGGGCGGGTACGCCGACTTCGCGTGCCGGAGCACGACGAGGCGGCGGGTCACGCGTGCGCCCGACGGTGCAGGTCGTCGACCTGCTTCTCGGTGCCGACGACGATGAGGACGTCGTCGACGCCGAAGCTGGTGCCGGCCGACGGGTTCGTGACGAAGGTGCCGCGGGTGCGCAGCGCGAGCAGCATCGCGCCTCCGCCCTCCAGCGCGCGGATGTCCGAGACGGTCGCCCCGACCAGCGACGAGCCCTCGTGCACCGCGATGTCGACCAGCCGGAACTCGTGGTTGCCCTCGTGCATGACGACGTCGAGGAAGTCGACGACGTCGGGCGACTCGGCGAAGGCGGCGATCCGGTTGCCGCCGATGCGCTGCGGGTTCACGACGCGGTTGGCGCCCGCGCGGACGAACTTGGGCTCGGCGTCGTCGGTGCGCGACCGCGCGATGACGAACAGGTCCGGGTTGAGGCTGCGCGCGCGTCAGGACGCAGTAGACGCTGCCCGAGTCGTCGTCGAGCGAGGCGACCAGGGTCGACGCGGTCCGGATGCCGGCCAGGCGGAGCACCTCGTCGGCGGACGCGTCGCCGAGCACGTGCGGGTAGGGGCAGCGCTCGAGCCGGTTCTCGTCGATGTCGACGACGACGACCTGCTGCCCGGTCTTGGAGATCTGGTCGCGCGGCGGCCCGCCCGACACGGCCGTAGCCGCAGACGATGGCGTGACCCTCGAGCTTGTCGATGTCGTGCTGCATGCGGCGCCTTCCCCAGGCATTCGTCGACGTGACCCTCGAGCACCAGCTCGAGGGTCAGGGTGGCGGTGTAGAGCACCGTGCCGACGCCGACGACGATGAGCACCATCGTGTAGATCTTCTCGACGGCCGTGTCGAACGGCACGACCTCGCGGAAGCCGATGGTGAACACCGTCGTGACGGTCTGGTACGCCGCGTCGAGCGGCGATCAGGCCGATGAGCGACGTATCCGATGGAGCCGAGGACCAGCACGCCGAAGACCGCGCCCAGCGCGAGGACGAGACGGCGCACGTGCAACGACCGGTAGTCGACCGGGCGTGCGGGGACCCGGTCGTAACGCGGCGGACGACCTCGGCACGGGGCCAGCATGGCGCAGAGCAGGTGGCCGACGCCGGGCGATGAGCCCGGCTGCCGGAGTGATCCTGGCCTCAGCCCGGGGCCGCGATCCCGACCTCAGCCCATGATCGCGTGCACGCCGCCGTCGACGTGGATGATCTCGGCGGTGGTCTTCGGGAACCAGTCGGAGAACAGCGCGACGCAGGCGCGCGCGGCGGGCTCGGGGTCGTGCACGTCCCAGCCGATCGGAGAGCGCGCGTCCCACATCGTCTTGAACTCCTCGAAGCCCGGGATCGACTTCGCGGCCATCGTCCCGATCGGGCCCGCGGCGATGAGGTTGACGCGGACGCCCTGCGGAGCCGAGGTCGCGTGCGAGGTAGCGCGAGGTCGACTCGAAGGCGGCCTTGGCCACACCCATCCAGTCGTACTTCGGCCAGGCCACCGTGCGCGTCGAAGGTGAGGCCGACGACCGACGAGGTGCGGCCGGCACCGGTCATGAGCGGCAGCGCCGCCATCGTCGAGCGACTTGAGCGAGTACGCCGACACGTGCACGGCGGTCGCGACGTCGTCCCACTCGGTGTTGAGGAAGTTGCCGCCGAGGGCCGCCTCGGGCGCGAAGCCGATCGAGTGCAGGACGCCGTCGAGCCCGTCGACGTGCTCGCGCACCGCGTCGGCGAGACCGGCCAGCTGCGTCGGGGTCGGTGACGTCGAGCTCGACGACCGGCGCCGGGCTCGGCAGCCGTCCCGGCGATGCGCGTCGTGAGCGAGAGCGCGCGGCCGAACGACGAGAGCACCACCGTCGCGCCCTGCTCCTGCGCCAGCCTCGCCACGTGGAAGGCGATCGACTGGTCGGTGAGGACGCCCGTGATGAGCAGGCGCTTTCCGTCGAGGATTCCCATGCCGTTCCTTCTCCGTAGTGACCCATGCCCAGGCCGCCGTCCACGGGGACGAGGGCTCCGGTGACGTACCCGGCGGCCTCGCTCGCCGAGGAAGACGACGACACCGGCGACCTCGGCCGGCGAGGCGTAACGGCCGAGCGGGACGGACGACACGATCTCTGCGCGACGATCCTCGGGGAGCTCCGCGGTCATGTCGGTGTCGACGAAGCCGGGGGCGACGACGTTCGCGGTGATGCCGCGGCTGCCGAGCTCGCGGGCCAGCGAGCGCGCGACGCCGACCAGCCCGGCCTTGGACGCGGCGTAGTTGGCCTGGCCCGCGGACCCGGTCTGCCCCACCACGCTCGAGACGAAGATGAGACGACCGCGGCGCAGCCGGATCATGCCCTTGGCCGCGCGCCGCGCGACGCGCAGGGCGCCGACGAGGTTCGTGTCGATGACCGCGTCGATGTCGTCGTCGGACATCCGCAGGATCAGGGTGTCGCGGGTGATGCCGGCGTTGGCCACGGCGATCTCCACCGGGCCGAGCTCGGCCTCGACGCGGTCGAAGGCGGCGTCGATGCTCGCGCTGTCGGTGACGTCGGCGGCCAGGACGAGGACGTCGGAGCCCGCCAGGGCCTCGGGGCAGCTCGCCCGAGCGGGCGGTGATCGCGACGCGGTCGCCCGCGGCGACGAACGCCTGGGCGATGGCCAGCCCGATCCCCCGGTTGCCCCCGGTCACCAGCACGACGCGGCTCACGCCGGTCTCCTCCCTGCAGCAGCATGCGCGCGCCGACCGCCGTCGCGGGGCGCCCCCCGACGTTAGCCGTTACCCATGGGTACGACCGTACGGCGCGACACGGGGACGTCGGTCTAGGTTGGGGCCATGAGAGCGATCCAGGTGCGCAGCTTCGGTGGTCCCGAGGTCCTCGAGGTGGTCGTCGCTGGCCGATCCGGTGCCGGCGCACGGCGAGCTCCTCGTCCGGGTGGAGGGTGCGGGCGTCAACTACGCCGACACCCATCAGGTGGAGAACACCTACCTCAGCGGGTCCGAGCTCCCCTTCGTCCCCGGCTCGGAGATCGTCGGCACGGTCGTCGACCCCGGCGGTCTCCAGCGCCGTGTCTGCGGCTTCGTCGCCCGTGGCGGCGGCTACGCCGAGCTCGCTGTCGTGAACCCGTCCATGGTCTTCGACGTGCCGCCCGGCGTCTCCGACGCGCAGGCGCTGTCGCTCCTCGTGCAGGGCCTCACCGCGCACCACCTCGTCCGCACGTCCGCGAAGGTGCAGTACGGCGAGTCCGTCGTCGTGCACGCCGCGGCCGGCGGCGTCGGCAACCTCGCGATCCAGATCGCGAAGCAGGCGGGCGCCGGACGCGTCATCGCGACGGCGTCGACCCAGGAGAAGCTCGACCTCGCGCTCGACCGCGGCGCCGACGTGGGCGTCGTGCTCGACAGCACCCTCAACGCCCACGACATCACCCACCTGCTCGTCGACGCGAACGGCAAGCGCAAGGTCGACGTCGTGCTCGAGATGGTCGGCGGGCCGACCTTCGACGGGAGCCTCGGCGCCCTCGCGCCCTTCGGCCGGCTGGTCACGTTCGGCATGGCGTCGCGGCGGCAGCCGCACGGCGATCCAGCCCGGCAGCCTCATGGTCGGCTCGCACTCGGTCATCGGCTTCTGGCTCGTCGACTGCATGCGCCCGCACCACGCCGCCACCATGGTCGCCGGCCCGCTCGCCGAGCTCGTGGCGCAGGTCGCCGACGGCCGGCTGCGGCCCATCGAGGGGCACACCTACCCCCTGTCGCGGCGCCCGGCACGCGCACGAGGACCTGCGCGCCCGCAAGACGACCGGCAAGGTCGTGCTCGACCCGCGACTGGATGGAGCACACGCGTGACCGCGAGCGTCGACCCCGAGTTCCTGGCACTCCCCCTCGACGCCTGCGCCGACGCAGGGCTCGCCCGCGCAGCCGAGCTGGGCGCATCGCACGCCGACCTCCGGGTGGTGGCGCTGCGCACCTCGATGACGAACGTGCGCGACGCGCGGCTCGACGGCGCGATCATGGACTCGGACTCCGGGCTCGCCGTCCGCGTGATCGTCGACGGCTGCTGGGGGTTCGCGGCCTCCGACGTCATCGGCCCGGACACCGCGCGCGACCTCGCCGAGCGGGCCGTCGCGATGGCGCGCATCTCCGCGCCGCTGGTCGACCGCTCGCGTCGAGCTCGCTCCGGAGCCCGTGCACGTCGGCACCTGGGTGTCGGCGTACGACATCGACCCGTTCGCGGTGCCCGAGGCCGAGCGGTTCGAGGTGCTCGCCGCGCGCAGCAGCGCCCTGCTGGCCCACGACGCGGTGAGCCACGTCGACGCGGCGCTGATGCTGGTGAAGGAGCAGGTCTTCTACGCCGACCTCGCCGGCACCCGCACCACGCAGCAGCGCGTGCGCCTGCAGGCCGAGTGGAACGCCGTCGCGGTCGACGAGGCGAGCGGGGCGTTCGAGACGATGTCCACCACAGCGCCCCCGGTGGCGCGCGGCTGGGAGTACGTGGTCGGCGGCGCGCGCGAGGTCGGCGGGAGCCCGCCCCTGGGACTGGGACGACGAGCTGGGCCGCCTGGGCGACCACCTGGCCGAGAAGATGCTGGCGCCGTCGGTCGAGCCCGGCCGCTACGACCTCGTCATCCACCCGACGAACCTGTGGCTCACGATCCACGAGTCGATCGGCCACGCCACCGAGCTCGACCGCGCTCTCGGCTACGAGGCCAACTACGCCGGCACGTCGTTCGCCACGCCCGACAAGCTCGGCACGCTGCGCTACGGCTCCGACCTCATGCACGTGACCGGCGACCGCGTGGCCGAGCACGGGCTCGTCGATCGGTCGGCTGGGACGACGAGGGCGTCGAGCCGCAGACCTGGGACATCGTCAAGGACGGCACGCTCGTCGGCTACCAGCTCGACCGCGGCATGGCCGCCGAGTTCGGCCTCGCCCGGTCGAACGGCTGCGCGTACGCCGACAGCGCGAGCCACACGGCGATCCAGCGCATGCCCAACGTCTCGTTGCAGCCCGTCGACGACGGGCCTGACCTCGACGGCCTGATCGGCGGCGTCGACGACGGCATCTACGTCGTCGGCGACAAGTCGTGGTCGATCGACATGCAGCGGTTCAACTTCCAGTTCACCGGCCAGCGCTTCCACCGCATCCGCGGCGGCAAGCTCGTCGGCCAGCTCAAGGACGTCGCCTACCAGGCCACCACGACGGACTTCTGGGGCTCGATGGCGGTGGTCGGCAACGCCTCGACGTACCTGCTGGCCGGAGCGTTCAACTGCGGCAAGGGCCAGCCGGGGCAGGTCGCGCCGGTCTCGCACGGTGCGCCTGCCGCGATGTTCACCGGGGTCAACATCCTCAACAGCGCGCAGGAGGGTGGCCGATGAGCACGCAGACGACGCCGCAGGAGATCGTCGAGCGGGCGCTCGCGAGCGTCGACCTCGCTGCGGGTGCATCGTGATCGCCCGCAGCCGCAGCGTCGCCAACCTGCGCTGGGCCCGCAACACCCTCACCACCAACGGCGAGACGGTGGCGCGACTCCGTCTCGGTGATCGCGCTCGTCGCCGTCGACGGCGGCGTCGCCGCCGGCTCGGTCACGGCCAGCGCCCCGACCGCTCGACTCGGTGGCCGACCTCGTGCGGGCAGCCGAGGCGGCTGCGGTGCAGGCCGGTCCGGCCGAGGACGCCGCCGACCTCGCCGACGGCATCGCCGCCTCGCCGGACTGGGTCGGCTCCCCCGGCGGTCTCGACCTCCGCGTCGTTCACCGACGGTCGCGCCGGCGCTCGGCGAGGTCTTCGGAGCGGCGCGCGCCGACGGCGATCGAGCACTTCGGGTACGCCGAGGAGTCCGCAGTCACGACGTACCTCGGCACGAGCACCGGCACCCGGCTGCGCTTCACCGGCACCGAGGGCCGCCTGGAGCTCACCGCCAAGAGCCACGAGCGCAGCCGCTCCGCGTGGGCCGGACGAGCCGGCGCGGACCCTGGCCGGCCTCGACCTGCGCGGTGCGGACGCCGAGCTGCGGCGCGGGCTCGAGTGGCAGGGGCGGCGCGCTCGACGTCGCCCCTGGACGGCACCCCGCGCTGCTCACGCCGAGCGCCGTGGCCGACCTCGTCATCGACCTCTACTGGTCGTCCGTGGGCGCGCATCGGCCCACGAGGGGCGCAGCGTCTGGAGCAAGGCGGGCGGCGGCACACGGATCGGCGAGCTCGTCGTCGACCCGCGGGTGCACCTGTTCAGCGACCCGTCGCTGCCCGGCCTGGAGGCCACGCCGTTCGTGACGGCCGTCGGCGTCCTCCGCTGCCGGCAGCGTCTTCGACAACGGCCTGCCCACCGGCACGCGGTCGACTGGTTGCGCGACGGCGTGCTGACGCAACCTCATCACCACGCGGCACACCGCAGCCGAGGCGGGCCTCGAGTTCCGCCCCGGCGTCGACAACCTGCAGCTCGACGTCGCGGGTGCGCACGGCGACCTCGACGACCTCGTCGCGCGCACGGACGACGGCCTGCTGGTGACGTGCCTCTGGTACAACCGCGTCGTCGACCCGCAGACGCTCCTGCTCACCGGCCTCACACGCGACGGCGTCTACGTCGTCAAGGGCGGCGAGGTCGTCGGCGCCGCGACCAACTTCCGCTTCAACGACTCCCCCGTCGCAGTGCTGGGCCGCATCGAGGACGCCGGCGTCACGACCCCGACCCTCGCCCGCGAGATGGGCGACTACTTCAACCGCGCCGCGATGCCGCCGCTGCTGGTGAAGGACTTCAACTTCAGCACGGTCTCCCAGGCGAGCTGAGCCGAGGGCGCTCCGCGAGGTGCCGGGGCAAGGACCCAGCATCGTCGGGGCGCACCTCGGGGTGGAGAGCATCGAGCCGCCTGAGTTGGGCAGTACGCCGAAGCGGAGCGGCCCCGAGGGCGGAGCGTGGCCCCGGCGAGGAACGAGCCGGGGTCACCGAAGCCCGAGTGCGGCGCCACCCAACGCACGGCGTCACACGCCGCTGGAACTGCGCCGCCAGGGCCGCGAAGCGGAGGCGGCCGCGACGCGAGGAGCGAGGAACGAGCGACGAGCTTGGAGCGGCAGACAACACAGCGAGATGAGAGCAACGAGTCGCCTGCGGCTCTCGACCTCAGTCTCAGGTGACTCGTTGCGCTCGGCTTCGGCTGTGTTTGCTGCGCCTCCAAGCTCGTCGCTGCGCTCCTCGCGTCGGCGCCGCCTCCGCTTCGGGCGCTGGGTCGGCGCCGTCCCAGCGTCGTATGGCCCGTGCGTTGGGCGGCGCCTCCCGTCGGGCGGTGAGGACCCGGCTCGTTCCGTCGCCGGGCCCGTCCCCGCCCTCCGCGCCCTCCGCTTCGGCGTACTGCCCAGCTCAGCGGGGACGCTGATCGGGCCCTAGGAGTCTTCGAGGCGGAAGCCGACCTTCATTCCTACCTGGACGTGGTCGACGTTGCCCTCGCGGATGTGGCCGCGGATCTCGGTGACCTCGAACCAGTCGAGATGACGGATCGTCTGCGACGCGCGCTCGATCCCGTTCTTGATGGCCTGGTCGACGCCGTCCGGGGACGTGCCGACGATCTCGGTGACTCGGTAGGTGCGGCTGCTCATGGGGCTCATCCTGGCCCATCGGGTCCGTGAGCGGGCGAGGGTCCCCGCGGATGCCGAGCCGGAGAGACCGACGTAGCGTGGAGCCTGTGCCCGACCGAGCCCCGGACCCCGAGGTCCACACGATCACCGACGCGGGTACGCCGCTGTCGGCGGACCAGGCCGGTCGGACCCGTCGCTACCTGTGGTCGATGGGCATCCGCACCGTGTGCTTCGTGCTCGCCGTCGTCTCGCCCTCGCCGTGGCGCTGGTTCTTCGTCGCGGGTGCCGTGGGCCTGCCCTACATCGCGGTCGTGATGGCCAACGCCGGTCGCGAGCGCGACCGCGGCGACGTGACGCAGGTCGTGGGCATGCGGCCGCAGCGCCGCGCGCTCGGGCGCGGTCAGTAGCGATGGCGCGCCGGGTCCCGGGTCGGGTGGCGCGGCGTGCGCGACCTACCCTGTCGTGGTGAGCAGATACCGGTTCCTGCGCGAGCCCCGGTGGCTGGCGCTGGGGTTCCTGGTGATCCTCGTCGTGCCGGCCTTCTTCCTGCTCTCCCGCTGGCAGCTCTCGCGGCTCGACGACCGCCGCTACAACAACGAACTGGTCACCACGCACGCCGACCAGGCGCCGGTGCCGGTCGACTCCGTGATGACGGCCGGGGCGGCGACGTCCACGGTCGGCGACCCGCAGCGCTGGCTGCCCGTGACCGCGACGGGCAGGTACGACGCCTCGCGCGAGGTGCTCGTGCGCAAGCGACCGCTCGAGGGGCGCAACGGCTTCTGGGTCGTCACGCCCCTCGTGACCTCCGGTGGCGGCGTGCTGGCCGTGAACCGCGGCTGGATCGAGGCCAGCGGCAGCGCCACCGATGCGCAGGCGGTCCCGCCGCCGCCCGCCGGCGAGGTCACCGTGCTCGGCCGCGTCCAGCCGTCGGAGCAGGCACCGGCGCAGCCTGGCGACCTGCCTACCGGGCAGGTCACGGATCTCGACGTGGCCCTCGTCGCGGGATCCGGGGCGTCGGCGTACCCGGGCTACATCCAGCTCGAGAGCTCCGACCCGGCGCAGGCCGAGGGGCTGACCCCCATCCCGCTGCCCGACCTCACCGAAGGCCCCCACCTGTCCTACGCGCTGCAGTGGGTCTTCTTCGCGATCGTCGCCGTCACCGGGTTCTTCCTGCTCGCCCGCCGCGAGCGCGACTACGCCGACACCACGACCCGGACCGACCTCGTACCGCCGACCGGGGGTCCGGGACCCGGCTGACCGGGTGGTATCCGCGGCTTCCTCCGTGGCGGAACCGCACTCAGCGCGGTCGGACGGGCACAATCGGCGCATGGACCTGGGCTTGAGCGACCGCGTCTTCGTCGTCACCGGGGGCTCGCGCGGCCTCGGTCTCGCGACCGCGGAGGTGCTCGTCTCCGAAGGAGCGCACGTCATCCTCGTCGCGCGCGACCAGGAGGTGCTCGACGCCGCGGTCTCCTCGCTGGGCGGCGGCGGCAACGCCACCGGCCTCCCGGGCGACCTGGCCGACCCCAGCACCGCCGAGCGGGTCATCGCTGCGGCGGTCGCGCGCTACGGCCGGCTCGACGGCGCGCTCATCAGCGTCGGAGGGCCGGCGGCCGGCACCCCGATGACCCTCGACGACGAGAGCTGGCGCACGTCGTTCGAGACCGTGTTCCTCGGTTCGCTGCGCGTCGCCCGCGCGGCTGCCAACGCGATGAGCTCGGCGCCCGACGACATGAGCGGCACCGGCGGCTCCCTGGTCTTCGTGCTCTCGACGAGCGCGCGCGAGATCTTCCCTGGCCTCACGACGTCCAACGCGCTGCGCCCGGCCCTCGCGATGATGGTCAAGGACCTCGCCGACGAGCTCGCGCCCCGCGGCACCCGCGTCAACGGTGTGCTCCCCGGCCGGATCGCGACCGACCGCACGTTCGCCCTGGATGCGCGGTACGGCGCTCCCGACATGGTGCGCCGGCGCAACGAGTCGACGATCCCGCTCGGTCGCTACGGCGACCCGCTCGAGCTCGGCCGCGCGGCGACGTTCCTGCTCTCCCCCGCGGCGTCGTACATCACCGGCGCCCTGCTCCCGGTCGACGGCGGAGTCCTCCGCAGCGTCTGACCGGGCTTCGCGTCAGGCGCCGGTGCCGCAGCTCCTGCTGGGCGAACTGGGTGCGGTAGAGGTCGGCGTACAGGCCGCCCGCGGCGAGCAGCTCCTCGTGGCGCCCCCGCTGCGACGATCCGGCCGTCGTCGACGACCAGGATCTGGTCGGCCTCGCGGATCGTCGACAGCCGGTGGGCGATCACCAGCGACGTGCGGCCCGCGCAGCGCGGTGGCCAGCGCCCGCTGCACGGCCGCCTCGCTCTCGCAGTCGAGGTGCGCGGTGGCCTCGTCGAGCACGACGACGTCGGGCGCCTTGAGCAGCAGCCGGGCGATGGCCAGCCGCTGCTTCTCGCCGCCGGACAGCCGGTAGCCGCGGTCGCCCACCACGGTGTCGAGCCCGTCGGGCAGCGCCGCGACCAGGTCGACCGATCTGCGCGTCGCGCAGCGCCGCGTGCGAGCTCCTCGTCGGTGGCGCCGGGGCGCGCGTACTGCAGGTTGGCGCGGATCGTGTCGTGGAACATGTGCGCGTCCTGGGTCACGACGCCGATCGCGTCGTGCAGCGACGTCCAGCGTCGACGTCGCGGACGTCGACCCCGTCGACCGAGATCGACCCGCCGGTGACGTCGTAGAGCCGGGACACCAGGCCGGTGATCGTCGTCTTGCCGGCACCCGACGGGCCGACGAGGGCGACCATCTGCCCGGGCTCGACCGGAACGTCGACGTCGCGCAGCACCGTCGTCGCGCACGGGTGCCACGTCCGGTCGCGCCACGGACTCCAGCGAGGCCAGCGAGACCTCGTCGGCGGCCGGGTAGGGGAAGTGGACGTCGTCGAACTCGACGGCCGTCGGGCCCGCGGGGACCGCGACGGCGTCGGGCTGTCCGGCCACCAGCGGCTCGAGGTCGAGCACCTCGAAGACCCGCTCGAAGGACACCAGCGCGGTCATGACGTCGACGCGGACGTTGCGACAGCGCGGTCAGCGGGCCGTAGAGCCGGCCGAGCAGCGCGGTGAGCGCCAGCAGGGTCCCGATCGTGAGCGTCCCGTCGATGACGAGGTTGCCGCCGACGCCGTAGACGATGCGCCGTGGCCACCGAGGCGACGAGCGTCAGCGCGGTGAAGAAGTACCGGTTCGACATCGCGATCTCCACGCCGATGTCGCGCACCCGGCCGGCCTTGCCGGCGAAGTCGGCCGCCTCCTCCTCCGGGCGGCCGAACAGCTTGACCAGCAGCGCGCCGGAGACGTTGAACCGCTCGGTCATCATGCGTGCTCATGTCGGCGTTGAGCTGCATCTGCTCGCGGGTCATGCGCCTGCAGGCGGCGACCCATGTAGCGGGCGGGCACCAGGAACAGCGGGCAGCAGGATCAGCGAGACCAGCGTGATCTGCCACGAGAGCGCGAACATCGCGATCGAGGATCAGCGACGAGGCTGATCACGTTGCCGACGACGCCGCCCAGCGTGGAGGTGAACGCCTGCTGCGCGCCGATGACGTCGTTGTTGAGCCGCGAGATCAGCGCACCGGTCTGGGTCCGGGTGAAGAACGCGAGCGGCTGCGCTGCACGTGGTCGAAGACCTGCGTGCGCAGGTCGAAGATCAGGCCCTCGCCGATGCGCGAGGAGTACCAGCGGCCGATCAGCGCCGATGCCCGCGCTCGACGAGGGCCAGCAGCGGCGACCAGGATGCGCGGTCAGCGTGACGACCGGCGAGTTCCCGGCGGTGATGCCCTGGTCGATGATCCGCCGGAACAGCAGCGGCTGCGCGACGACGAGCACCGCGTCGAACACCAGGGTGACCAGGAACCCGATGATCTCGCGCCGGTACGGCCGCGCGAAGCCCAGGATGCGGCGCAGCGTCCCGTCGGCGAGCTTCGCGTCGCGACGGACTCGTCGCTGCGGTAGGACCGGAGCACCGCATGGGGCTGCGGCATCGACACGCGCGGGGAACCTCTCTCTCGGGCTCCGCTCGAGCCCTGCACCCACAAGGCGCGGGCGCCGCCTGATTGTTCCCGTACGCCGTCAGCCGGAGCCGAGCAGGCCCCGGCAGCAGCCGCGGATCTGGGCCCGGCGCTCGGCCTCGCGCTGGGCGTCGCGGCGTCAGCGGTCGAGCGCGCGCGCGCAGCACGCGCCTTGGTCGCCCGTGCGGCGGCGTCCGGCGCGGCGCAGCAGCGCAGCCACCAGGTCGCCGACCGTCTCGTCGAGGTCGTCGGCGCTCGACGACCGCGCTGGCCAGCCCCAGGCCGAGCGGCCTCGTCGGCGCCCGACCCAGCGACCGGTGACGCACATCTCGAGCGCCCGTGAGTAGCCGACGGCCCGCACCAGCGGGAGCGTGCCGCCGAGGTCCGGCACGAGGCCCAGGCGAGGTCTCCCTCATCGAGAACTGGGCGTCGTCGAGCACGACCCGCAGGTCGCAGGCCAGCGCCAGCTGGAAGCCGGCGCCGACAGCGTGCGCCCTGCACCACGGCCACGGTCACGACGTCGCGGTCGCGCCACCAGGTGAACGCGTGCTGGAACTCGGCGATCGAGGTCGGCCGCCTCGGTCGTCGTCCGCGGCCGCGATCGCGGTCAGCGAGCTCTCGCCGGCGACCCCCTCCGGGGTGAACATCCGCAGGTCGATGCCCGCCGAGAACGACCGGGCCGGCTCCGCGCAGCACCACGACGCGGACGCGTCCGGGCAGGGTGTCGCCGATGCGCGGCGAGCGCCCGCCAGGTCGCGGGCGTCTGCGCGTTGCGCGTCTCGGGGCGGTCGAGCGTCACCGTGGCCACGGGCGCGTCGGGCGAGAGCTCGAGGCGCACTCCCCCGGCTGCGAGCAGCGACGGGTCGATGCCCGGGACGGCGGTCAGGACTTGACCTTGGCGGCCTTGCCGCGCGTCGCGCCGCCGCGTCCGCGCAGGGTCACGCCGGTCTCGCTGAGCAGCCGGTGGACGAACCCGTACGACCGCCCGGTGGACTCCGCGAGCTCGCGGATGCTCGCTCCGGCGGCGTACTTCCTGGTGCAGGTCGGCGGCCAGCTTGTCGCGCTCGCTGCCGTGACACGCGTCGACCCTTGCCGAGCTCCGCCACGGGTCCCTCCTGCGGCCTGTCCGGGTCCGCTGACCCTCCCCGTCGGGGTAGGCCTCACCGTACTCCCGGCCGGTGAACGCGTGACGGGAGAACCGGAAACGTCGGACGGCTCAGGCGAGCGCGACGAGGTCCGCGTAGTCGGCGCTCCACAGGTCCTCGACGCCGTCGGGCAGCAGCAGCACCCGCTCGGGGTCGAGCGCGTCGACGGCGCCCTCGTCGTGGGTCACCAGGACGATCGCGCCCTCGTACGAGCGCAGCGCGCCGAGGACCTCCTCGCGGCTGGCCGGGTCGAGGTTGTTCGTCGGCTCGTCGAGCAGCAGGACGTTGGCCGCCGGACACCACGAGCGTGGCCAGGGCGAGGCGGGTCTTCTCGCCGCCGGAGAGCGTGCCGGCCGGCTTGTCGACGTCGTCGCCGGAGAACAGGAACGAGCCGAGCACCTTGCGCATCTCGGGCTCGAGCAGGTCGGGCGCGGCGCGTGCGCATGTTCTCGAGCACCGTGCGCTTCGGGTCGAGCGTCTCGTGCTCCTGGGCGTAGTAGCCCAGCCGCAGCCCGTGGCCGGGCTGGACCTCGCCGGTGTCGGGCTCGTCGACGCCCGCGAGGATCCGCAGCAGCGTGGTCTTGCCGGCGCCGTTGAGGCCCAGGATGACGACGCGGCTGCCCCTGTCGATGGCCAGGTCGACGTCGGTGAAGATCTCCAGCGAGCCGTAGGACTTGCGACAGCTCGGCGGCGCGCAGCGGCGTCTTGCCGCACGGCGCGGGCGTCGGGAAGCGCAGCTTGGCGACCTGGTCGTTGCGCCGCGGTCTCCTCGAGACCGCCGAGGATGCGCTCGGCGCGTCGGGCCATGTTCTGCGCGGCCTTGGCCTTGGTGGCCTTGGCGCGCATGCGGTCGGCCTGCTTCTGCAGCTGGTCGGCCTGCTTCTCGGCGTTGGCCCGCTCGCGCTTGCGGCGCCGCTCGTCGGTCTCGCGCTGCTTCAGGTAGGCGCGTCCAGCCGACGTTGTAGACGTCGATCTCGCACCGGTTGGCGTCGAGGTGGAAGACGCGGTTGACGGTGGCCTCGAGCAGGTGCGACGTCGTGGCTGATGACGATGAGACCGCCCTGTGCGACTTGAGGAAGTCGCGCAGCCACACGATCGAGTCGGCGTCGAGGTGGTTGGTCGGCTCGTCGAGCAGCAGGGTGCTCGGCCCCGGAGAACAGGATGCGGGCCAGCTCCACGCGGCGGCGCTGCCCGCCGGACAGGGTGCCGAGCGGCTGGGCGAGCACGCGCTCGGGCAGGCCGAGGCTGGAGGCGATCGAGGCGGCCTCGGACTCCGCGGCGTACCCGCCCAGGGCGATGAACTCGGCCTCGGCGTTGACGTAGCGCCGCATCGCCTTGTCACGGGTCGCCTCGTCGGCGGCCGCCATGCGCTGCTCGGCCGCGCGCATCCGGCGTACTGCGTCGCCGATGCCCGCGCGCGGAGAGGATCCGATCGCGGGCGAGCTCGTCGAGGTCGACGTCGCGCGGGTCCTGCGGCAGGTAGCCGATGCTCGCCACCGCGCGCGACGGTGCCGGCCGCGGGCTCGCCCTCGCCGGCGAGGACGCGGGTCAGCGTGGTCTTGCCGGCGCCGTTGCGCCCCACGAGGCCGACCTTGTCGCCCGGGCCCACGCGGAAGGTGGCGCCCTCCAGCAGCAGGCGGGCACCGGCGCGCAGCTCGATGCCGTGGGCGGAGATGGTCACAAGGACAGCAGTTTAGTTGCCCCGGAGCCCCTCCCCGACCACGTGCCGGGCGTGGTGGCCCGTATCAGCAGCCGGCGCTGGTCGAGAGCGCGTCGAGGCTGGCCGTGAGCTTCTCCTGAGCCGACGGTGACCGCGGCCTGGGCCTTGCTCGGGTCGGCCTTGGCGTCGGTGATCGCCTGGTCGAGCTGCGCGGAGGCCTCGGAGAACTGGTCCTTGACCGCCGGCGGGATCTTGTCGCCGAGCGCGGTGAGGCTGGCCGAGACGGCGTCGACGGCCGAGTTGACCTTCTCCAGCGTCGCGGGGTCGACCGTCCCGAGCTCGGACACCTTGGTCTGCGCCTCCGGGATCGCCTTGCAGGCGGCGGCGGATACGGCGCTGCTGGCCTGCGACTTGGCGGCGTCGACGATGCTGCTTCCCGCGCTGCCGCACCCGGTGAGCAGGAGCGCGAGCGACGCGGTGGCGGAGGCGAGGACGAGACGGCGCGAGTGCATGGATTACCCCTGGTCGACGGCGACGGACTCCGCGCACGCGGAGGAGGTGATCAGGCTAGGGCCGGGTCTGCGGCCCTGTCCGCGCTTCGGCGCGGACAGGACGACCCCGGCGGTCCGTCCGCGCGTGATCACGACGACGTCCAGGTCGTGGTCGTCACGCGTCGACGGCCCAGGTCAGACGTTGAAGCCGAGGGCGCGCAGCATCTCGCGGCCGTCGTCGGTGATCTTGTCCGGGCCCCACGGCGGCATCCAGACCCAGTTGAGCCGGAAGTCGTCGACGATCCCGTCGAGCGCGGCGCGCGTCTGGTCCTCGATCACGTCGGTCAGCGGGCAGGCCGCCGAGGTCAGCGTCATGTCGAGGGTCGCGATGTTGTCGTCGTCGACGTGCACCCCGTAGACCAGGCCCAGGTCGACGACGTTGATCCCCAGCTCGGGGTCGACGACGTCGTGCAGGGCCTCGATGACGTCCTCGTCGGGCGTGATGCCGCCGCTCGCGATGGTGCGCTGGTCTCCGTCATGGGCACCTCCGTGTCGGCCACGGCCTGGGCGACCGCGTCCTTCCAGGCCATCCAGGACAGCAGCGCGCACTTGACGCGTGCCGGGTACTTCGCCACGCCCGCGAACGCGACGCGTCGCCGAGGACGTCCTCGTCGGGCTCGCCGCTGCCCGCGGCTCTGCATGAGCGCGCACGAACTCCTCGGTCGTCGCGAGCCCGCTCTCGACCGACTGCGCCCGACCAGCTGCTCGTACATCACGCTGGCGCAGGCCTGCGAGATCGAGCAGCCCTGGCTGTCGTAGGAGACGTCGCGTCGCCGACTCGCCTCGCCGTCGAGGTGCACCCGCAGGGTGATCTCGTCGCCGCAGGTCGGGTTGACGTGGTGCACCTCGGCCTCGAACGGCTCGCGCAGGCCGCGGCCGACGCGGGTTGCGGTAGTGGTCGAGGATGATCTCCTGGTACAGCGACTCGAGCTCCATCACGCCACCCCGAAGAACGCCTGCGCGCGCCGGACGCCCACGACCAGGGCGTCGACCTCGCGCGGGTCGTTGTAGACGCCGAAGCGTCGCGCGCGTGGTGGCCGGCGACGCCGTAGCGCCGGCAGTCGGCCAGGCGCAGTGGTGCCCCACGCGCACCGCGACCCCGCGTCGTCGAGCACCTGGCCGACGTCGTGCGGGTGGATGCCGTCGACGACGAACGAGATCGCCAGCCGCCGCGGCCTGCCGTGTCGGCCGGTCCGATGATGCGCACGCCCGGGCACGTCGGCCAGCGACTGCGAGCGCGTACGCCGGTCAGCACGTGCTCGTGGCGCGGCGACCGCCGGCCATGCCCGATGCCGCTCCGAGGTAGCTGCGACGGCGGCGCGCGAGCCCGACGGCCTGCGCGACGTTCGGCGACGCCGGCCTCGAAGCGCTGCGGCGGGTCGGCGAAGGTCGAGCCGCTCCATGCGTGACCATCTCGATCATCGAGCCGCCGGTGAGGAACGGCGGCATCGCCTCGAGCAGCTCGGAGCGGCCCCAGAGGCACGCCGATGCCCGGTCGGCCCGAGCATCTTGTGCCCGGAGAACGCCACGAGGTCGACGCCGAGGGCTCGGACGTCGACCGGCATGTGCGGCACGGACTGGCAGGCGTCGAGCACGACCAGCGCACCGACCTCGCGCGCGCCGCGGCCACGATCGGCGCGACCGGGTTGATCGTGCCCAGGATGTTGCGACTGGTGGACGAACGAGACGACGCGGGTGCGCTCGGTGATGACGCGTCGTCGAGGTCGGTCGAGGTCGAGGCGGCCGTCGTCGGTCGAGCGCCGATCCAGCGCAGGACCGCACCGGTCTTGTCGCACAGCTCCTGCCACGGCACGAGGTTGGCGTGGTGCTCCATCTCGGTGACGACGATCTCGTCGCCCGGGGCGAGCACGAAGCGCTCGGCGCCGTCGGGCAGCGGCGCGCCGTGCTGCGCCTTGGCGGTGGCGTTGAGTGAAGGCGTAGGCGACCAGGTTGAGCGCCTCGGTGGCGTTGCTGGTGAACACGAGCTCGCTGGGCCTGCGCCGCCGACGAACGCCGGCGATCGTCGGCCGCGCGCGCCTCGTAGGCGTCGGTGGCCTCCTCGGCGAGGAGGTGCGCGCCGCGGTGCACCGCGGCGTTGTGCCGCTCGTAGAAGCTCGCGCTCGGCGTCCAGCACCGGCGACGGGCTTCTGCGACGTGGCCGCCGAGTCCAGGTAGACCAGCGGCTGCCCGCCGCGCACGGTGCGCGCCAGGATCGGGAAGTCGGCCGCGCCGCCGCTGTCGAGCAGTCCGAGCAGCGGTGCGTGCACGCCGGTCACGCCGAGCCGCCGCCTGCATGTAGCTGCGTCGTAGCCGTCGGCCTCGATGCTCGTCGGCCAGCTCCGGCGCCGCCCTCGGCGACGATCCGGCCGTCGACGAAGACGTGGACGAAGTCGGGCTGGACGTAGCGCAGGATCCGCGTGAAGTGCGTGATGAGCAGGACGCCCGGCGTCGCCGGACTCGCGCACCCGGTTGATCGCCCTCGGAGACGACCGCGCAGGGCGTCGACGTCCAGGCCGGAGTCGGTCTCGTCGAGGATCGCCATCTTCGGCTGCAGCAGCTCCAGCTGCAGGATCTCGGCGCGCTTGCGCTCGCCGCCGGAGAAGCCCTCGTTGACGTTGCGCTCGGCGAACGGCGGGTCGATCTGCAGGCGCGTCCATCGCGCTCCTTCATCTCCTTGAGCCCAGGGCGCAGCTTCGGCGCCTCGCCGCGGATGGCGGTGCCGAGGTGCGCAGGAAGTTCGACACCGAGACGCCGGGCACCTCGACCGGGTACTGCATCGCCAGGAACAGCCCGGCGCGGGCGCGCTCGTCGACGGTCATCGCGAGGACGTCCTGCGCCGTCGAGGGTGACGGTGCCCGACGGTGATCGTGTACTTCGGGTGACCGGCGATCGCGTAGGCCAGCGTGGACTTGCCGGAGCCGTTCGGGCCCATGATCGCGTGGGTCTCGCCCGGAGCTGACGGTGAGGTCGACGCCGCGTCAGGATCTCCTTGGCGCCGCCGTCGGCCTCGACGGTGACGTGCAGGTCGCGGATCTCCAGGGTGGACATTGGCTGTGCTCCAGTTCTCGCGCGGCGTCAGGCGACGGTCACGAAGACGGTGTCGCCTTCGACGCGACACGGGGTAGACGGGGACGGGGGTGGTGGCCGGCGGGCCGCTGGGCTCGCCGGTGCGCAGGTCGAACCGGGAGCCGTGCAGCCAGCACTCCAGGGTGCAGCCGTCGACCTCGCCCTCGGACAGCGAGACGTCGGCGTGCGAGCAGATGTCGCGAGACGCGCGAACCACTCGCCCTCGGTGTGCGACGACGGCGATCGGCGTCGCCGTCGACGACGACCGCCAGGGCGCCGGGCCCTCGGGGACGTCGACCAGCTTGCAGACCTCGACGGCGCTCACTCGGGGACCTCGGTCGCGTCCTCGGGCTCGGTCGTCCAGACCCGAGCTCGGCGTCGACGCGCGGCCAGCAGGCTGCGGCTCCCACCTCGGGGACGCCGATCCGGTCGATGACGTCGGCGAAGAAGCCGCGCACGACCAGGCGGCGGGCGACGTCGGCTCGGGATGCCGCGGCTCTGCAGGTAGAACAGCTGCTCGTCGTCGAACCGACCGGTGGCGCGAGGCGTGGCCGGCGCCGACGATCTCGCCGGTCTCGATCTCGAGGTTCGGCACCGAGTCGGCGCGCGCGCCCTCGGTGAGCACGCAGGTTGCGGTTGAGCTCGTAGGTCTCGGTGCCCGACGGCGGCGGCGCGGATCAGCACGTCGCCGACCCACACGCGTGTGCGCGCCCTCGCCCTGCAGCGCGCCCTTGTAGAGGACGTTGCTGCGGCAGTTCGGCACGCGCGTGGTCGACGAACAGCCGGTGCTCGAGGTGCTGGCCGGCGTCGGCGAAGTAGACGCCCGAGCAGCTCGGCGTCGCCGCCGGGGCCGGCGTACTCGACGGTCTCCACGAGCCGCGACGGCGGCCGCCGCCGAGGCTCGACCTGCATCGAGCGGAGCCGGGCGTCGCGGCCCACGCGGACGCGCCACGTGCCCGGCGTGCACGGCGTCGTCGTCCCAGGCCTGGACGTGCACGAGGTCGCAGCGGCGGCGCCGTCGCCGACGAGCGACCGACGGTGTGCTCGGCGTAGCTGCGCCGACCCGGTGTGCTCGAGGACGACGGTGGCGCGGGCGATCGGCTCCGACCTCGACGACGAGCGTGGCCCGCACACGAGTGCGCGACGCGTCGTCGCCCGTCGAGCCGCAGCACGACGGGCTCGGCGACCTCGGCCGTCGGCCGGGATCGGTGAGCGCGCACGGCGCCGCCGCTGCGCCGCGACGGCGAGGGCGGAGACCCGGTCGACCGGGCATCGGCAGCGGCGCGAGCGCGGCGTCGTCGGCGGCGACCTCGGTCGAGCGTCGACGCCCGCGGGCAGCGTCGAGCTGCTCCAGGTCAGGTGCGCGTCGGACGGCATCGCCGGCGAGCAGCGCCGCGAAGGCGGCGCAGCGGGGTGAACCGCCACACCTCCTCGCGGCCGGTGGGCATCGGGAACGCCTCGACGGTCCCGGGAGGTCACCCGGGGCAGCAGGTCCTGTGCGGGGGTCAGGCTGACCTCCCGCTCCTCGACAGCGGACATCAGCCGACGGCTCCTTCCATCTGCAGCTCGATCAGCCGGTTCAGCTCGAGGGCGTACTCCATGGGCAGCTCGCGCGCGATCGGCTCGATGAACCCGCGCACGATCATCGCCATGGCCTCGTCCTCGGTCATGCCGCGGCGTCATCAGGTAGAACAGCTGGTCCTCGCTGACCTTGCGACACGGTCGCCTCGTGGCCCATCGACACGTCGTCGACGCGGACGTCGACGTACGGGTAGGTGTCCGAGCGGCTGATGTCGTCGACGAGCAGCGCGTCGCAGCGCACGGTGCGACTTCGAGCCGTGCGCGTCCTCGTGGATCTGGACCAGGCCGCGGTACGAGGTGCGGCCGCCGCCGCGGGCCACCGACTTCGAGACGATCGCCGACGAGGTGTTCGGCGCGGCGTGCACCATCTTCGCGCCGGCGTCCTGGTGCTGGCCCTCGCCGGCGAAGGCGATCGACAGCGTCTCGCCCTTGGCGTGCTCGCCCATCAGCCAGACGGCCGGGTACTTCATGGTGACCTTGGAGCCGATGTTGCCGTCGATCCACTCCATCGTGGCGCCCTCGTGGGCGACGGCGCGCTTGGTGACCAGGTTGTAGACGTTGTTCGACCAGTTCTGGATGGTCGTGTAGCGGCAGCGGGCGTCCTTCTTCACGATGATCTCGACGACCGCGGAGTGCAGCGAGTCGCTGCGAGTAGATCGGCGCGGTGCAGCCCTCGACGTAGTGCACGTAGGCGCCCTCGTCGACGATGATCAGCGTCCGCTCGAACTGGCCCATGTTCTCGGTGTTGATCCGGAAGTAGGCCTGCAGCGGGATCTCGACGTGCACGCCCTGCGGCACGTAGATGAACGAGCCGCCGGACCACACCGCGGTGTTGAGCGCGGAGAACTTGTTGTCCCGGACGGGATGACCGAGCCGAAGTACTCCCGGAAGAGCGTCCTCGTGCTCGCGCAGGCCGGTGTCGGTGTCCAGGAAGATGACGCCCTGCTCCTCGAGGTCCTCGCGGATCTTGTGGTAGACGACCTCGGACTCGTACTGCGCGGCCACACCGGCGACGAGGCGCTGCTTCTCGGCCTCGGGGATGCCCAGGCGGTCGTAGGTGTTCTTGATGTCGTCGGGCAGCTCCTCCCAGCGGTGGCCTGCTTCTCGGTGGACCGCACGAAGTACTTGATGTTGTCGAAGTCGATGCCCGACAGGTCGGCGCCCCAGGTCGGCATCGGCTTGCTTGCTCGAAGAGCCGCAGGCCCTTGAGGCGCATGTCGAGCATCCACTCCGGCTCGTTCTTCTTCGCGGAGATGTCGCGGACGACGTCCTCGTTGAGGCCGCGCCGCGCGTTCGCGCCGGCGGCGTCGGAGTCGGACCAGCCGTACTCGTAGCGGCCGAGACCTTCGAGCTCGGGGTGTGCCTCGGTGGTCATCGGCTGGCCTCCTGTGCGGGGCGCGGTGATGGGACGGGGCGTCGGTCTCGAGGCTCGGCCGTGGCGACGAGCGTGGTGCAGACGCCGTCGCCGTGGGCGAGCGTGGCCAGGCGGGTGACGTGGGTGCCGAGCAGGCGGCCGAAGGCCTCGGTCTCGGCCTCGCAGAGCTGCGGGGAACTCGACCGCCACGTGGCCGACCGGGCAGTGGTGCTGGCAGATCTGCACCGCTCCGCCGGCGTTGCTCTCGACCACGGCGGCGGCGTAGCCGTCGGCGCTCAGCGCGTCGGCGAGGACCTGCGGCCGGTCGCTCGGGCGCGTGGGCCGCGACGGCTCCGGCGTAGCGCCGCTCGAGCTCGGCGACGCGCCGCCGGGCGAACTCGGCCACGGCGTCCGGGCCGCCGGTCTCGGCGAGGAACCGCAGCGCGCCGACCGCGAGGTCGTCGTAGGCCGACTCGAACGCGTCGCGCCCGGCGTCGGTCACGCTGTAGACGCGTGCCGGCCGACCGCGTCCGCGGGTGAGCTGGCGGGAGGCCTCGGGGCCGTACGGCGCCCGCTCCCCCGACTCGACGTGCCCGAGGGCGACGAGGGAGTCGAGGTGCCGGCGGACGGCGGTGGTGGTGAGACCGAGTCGCTCGGCGAGGGCCGCAGCGGTCTGCGGGCCCCCCTCGAGGAGGGCTCGCGCGACGCGCTCGGAGGCGCCGTGCTGGCCGGCGGTCGATTTCACAACGTCATTGTTGCCTAATTCGCCGGAGCGCGCGACCGCGGGGGTCCGGAGTCCGGGGCGGGGTGATCCCGCCCACGCCCGGCCGTCCTCGGCGGGCGGGTGCCCGGAGCCTCCCTAGACTCGCCGCGTGCCCTCCGACCCCGCCGCCGTGGTCGTCGAGGACCTCGTCGTCGAGTACGGCCCCACCCGCGCCGTGGACGGGCTCTCGTTCGAGGTGCCTGCCGGCCGGGTGACCGCGGTCCTCGGTCCCAACGGCGCCGGCAAGACCAGCACGATCGAGGTCTGCGAGGGCTACCGCGCACCCACGGCGGGTCGGGCCCGGGTGTGGGGCCTCGACCCGCGCGACCGCGCCCTGCGGGCCCGGGTCGGCGTCATGCTGCAGGACGGCGGGATCTACGGCACCTCGCAGGCGCTGCCGATGCTGCGCCACCTGTCCCGCTTCTACGCCGACCCGCTCGACCCGGACGACCTGGCGGCCCGGCTCGGTCTCGACGGCGTGCGGGCGACGTACCGCCGGATGTCCGGCGGCGAGAAGCAGCGCCTCGCGCTGGCCTGCGCCGTCGTCGGGCGCCCGGACCTGGTCTTCCTCGACGAGCCGAGCGCCGGCATGGACCCGCAGACGCGCCTCGCGGCGTGGGACCTGGTCGAGCAGCTGCGCCGCGACGGCGTCACGGTGGTGCTCACCACGCACCTCATGGACGAGGCGGAACGGCTGGCCGACCACGTGGTCGTCGTCGACCACGGGCGCGTCGTCGCCTCCGGCACCGTGGCCGAGCTCACCGGGGCGGACGAGGTCCTGACCTTCGCCGCCGAGGCCGGGCCTCGACCTGACCGCCCTGGCCTCGGCCCTGCCCCAGGGCGCCACCGCGACCGAGCCCGCGCCCGGGTCCTACCGCGTCGTCGGCGCGTCCGGCCCGCCGGTGCTCGCCGCCGTCAGCGCCTGGTGCTCGGAGCAGGGGGTGCTGCCGCGCGGCCTGTCGTCGGGACGGCGCAGCCTGGAGGACGTCTTCCTCGAGCTCACGGGTCGGGAGATGCGTCGATGAGCACCAGCGCCGCACCCGGCGGGCTCGCGCCGCGCCCCGGCTCCGCGCCGAGGCGCCGCATCGTCGCCGCCCAGACCGCCTTCGAGGTGCGCACGACGCTGCGCAACGGCGAGCAGCTGCTGCTCACCCTCGTGATCCCGCTGGTGCTGCTGGTCGGGCTCTCGCGGCTGCCCGCCGACCTCGTCGGGTCCTCCCCCGTGATCGACGCGGTGACCCCGGGGATCCTCGCCCTGGCCGTGATCTCGACCGCGTTCACCGGCCAGGCGATCGCCACCGGGTTCGAGCGGCGGTACGGCGTCCTCACGCTGCTCGGCTCCACGCCCCTCGGGCGAGACGGCCTGCTGCTGTCCAAGACCCTGGGCGTGCTCGGCGTGGAGGTCGTGCAGGTCGTGGTGCTCGGGGCCACGGCGTACGCACTGGGGTGGCGGCCGGCGGGATCGCTGCTCGCGGCTGCGGTGCTCCTGGTGCTCGGCACGGCGACGTTCTCGGCGCTCGGCCTGCTGCTGGCCGGCACCCTGCGCGCGGAAGCCACGCTCGCGGTCGCGAACGGCATCTACCTCCTCCTCATCGCGGTGGGCGGGGTCGTGTACTCCGCGGACCGCCTCCCGGCGCCGCTCTCGGAGGTGGTCGCGCTGCTGCCGTCCGCCGCGCTCGGGCAGGGGCTGCGCGACGTCCTCCTCGACGGCGGGCCCTTCCCGTGGGGGCAGGCGGGCATCCTGCTGGTCTGGGGCGCCGGCGCCGCGTGGGCGGCCAGCCGCACGTTCCGCTGGCGCTGAGCCCCGCCGTGACCGCTGCGTGACGATCCGTGCGCTGCGGGTGCATCCAGAGCCGGGGCGGCGACGGATAGAGGGGATGACGGCCCGCCCCGAGTGGCGGGTCGCCGAGACCCGCGAGACTCTCGATGACATGGCTTCCGAGGAGAACCCCGTGACCGTGGCCGCACCGCCAGCTCCTGCTGGCACCGCGGATCCTGCACCAGGTCTCCGCGTCGTGCCCGCACCTCGCACCGACCCGGAGGTCGCCGAGCTCGGTCGCCGGTTCGCCGCGGGCGACCCCGAGGCCCTGCCGGAGGCGTACAAGCGCTGGTCCGGCCTCGTGCACACGATGGCGCTGCGCTCGACCGGCAATGCCGAGGACGCCGCCGACATCACCCAGCAGGTCTTCGTCTCGGCGTGGCGCGGCCAGGGCGGTTTCGACCCGGACGCCGGCAGCCTGCCAGGGTGGCTCGTGACCATCACCAAGCGCCGGATCGCCGACCGCTGGGAGGCGCGCAGCCGCGAGCGACGCGCTGTCGAGGCCGTCACGGCCGTCGTCGAGGCCGACCCCGCCACCGCTGGGCCGGAGTCCGGCGTCGCCGACCGTGTGCTGCTGGCCGACGAGCTGGCGCGCCTGGGCGAGCCTCAGCGCCGCATCATGGAGCTCGCCTTCTTCCAGGACCTGACGCACGCGCAGATCGCGAGCGTGCTGTCCTTGCCCCTGGGCACGGTCAAGAGCCACATCCGCCGGTCGCTGGACCGGCTCCGCACCCGACTGGAGGTGGACGGTGTCTCCGCGTGAGGACCTGCACCTCGACAGCGAGCTGATCGCGCTGCGCGCGCTCGGCGAGCGTCCTGGCACGCCCGACGAGAACGCTGCGGCCGACCGGCACCTCGCCGGCTGCGGGCTGTGCCGCTCCGAGGTCGACGAGCTCGCCGCCATCGCGCGCACCGCGCGCCGCACGGAGAACGACGGCCCCATCGTCGAGCCGCCGCCGGCCGTCTGGGAGTCGATCACCCGCGAGCTCGGCAGCGAGAAGCCTGCTCCGGTCGTCGTGAGCCTCGACGAGCGCCGCCCGCGGCGCCGGATGTGGCTGCCCGTCGCCGCCGCGGCGTGCGCAGGCGCGGTCATCGGCGGCGCGGTGATGTACGGCGCCACCTCGGCGCAGCGCAGCACCACCCCGACCACCGTCGTCGCCGCCGCCGCGCTCGAGCCGCTGGCCGGGTCCACCGCCCGCGGGTCGGTGCAGGTCGTGTCGACCGGTTCCGGGGACAAGGTCGCGGTCGACGTCTCCGGGCTGGCGAAGCCCGACGGCTTCTACGAGGTCTGGCTGCTCGACGCGGAGGGCACGAAGCTCATCGCGCTCGGCGTCCTGGACGGCACCGACAAGGGCGAGTTCGCGATGCCCCCCGGTGTGTCGATGGCCGACTTCCCCGTCGTCGACGTCTCGCTCGAGCCCTCGGACGGCGACCCCGGCCACTCCAAGAAGAGCCTCGTCCGCGGGACGCTGCAGGCCTGACGCCGTGGGCCTGCGGCCCGTGGGTGTGACGGTCGTCGCGCCCACGGCGCCCGGCCCCGGAGTCCTCGGCCCCTCGCCTACCCTGAGCCCGTGACCACCGACACCTCCCCCGCCGCCCCCGTGGACGCCACGGAGGTGGCCCCGGACGGTCGATCCCCGCGGTGGGTACGTCGGGTCTACGGCGCCAACCTCGTGGCGCAGGGCGCGATCATCGTGACCGGCGCGGTCGTGCGGCTCACCGGTTCGGGCCTCGGTTGCCCCACCTGGCCGAGGTGCACGGAGGGCTCCTTCGTCCCGGTCGAGGCGCAGGACGAGGGCTTCCACACGTGGATCGAGTTCGGCAACCGCACGCTCACCTTCGTCCTGGGACTGCTGGCGATCGCGGCCGTGGTCGCCGCGATCGTCGACGCCCGGCGCCGGCGCACCGCAGGACTGCCGGCGCGGCGCTCCCTGACCGTGCTCGCCCTCGTGCCGATCCTCGGCACGGTCGCGCAGGCGGTGCTCGGCGGGATCACGGTCCTCACCGGTCTGAGCCCGCTCATCGTGGGCGCGCACTTCCTGGTGTCCATGGTGATCGTGGCGCTGGTGACCATGCTGGTCCGCCGTGCTGGCGAGCCCGGGGACACGCCCGTGACCGTGGTGGTGAACCCCGCGATCCGCGCCGGGGTGCACGGGCTCGCGGCCGTCATGGCCGGCGTGGTCGTCGTGGGCGTGCTGGTCACCTCGAGCGGCCCCCACGCGGGCGACGCGCGTACGCCGAGGCTGGGCCTCGACCCCCAGACCGTCTCGTGGCTGCACGCCGACCTGGTCCTGCTCGCGATCGGCCTCACCATCGGGCTCCTCGTCGCCCTGCGGTCCACGGGCGCGCCGGCCGAGGTCGGCCACGCCGCGATGGCGATGCTGCTGCTCATGCTCGCGCAGGGGGCGGTGGGCTACGTGCAGTACTTCACCGGCCTGCCCTGGGTGCTGGTGGCCGTGCACGTCCTCGGGGCCGTGATCGTGTGGTGGGCCACCGTCCGGTTCCTGCTCACCACCACGCGGCGGGGCGTCACCGCAGTCTGAGCGGGTCTACCAGGGCAGCAGCGGGTCGATGGCGACCACGAGGAAGAGCAGCGCCAGGTAGGTGATCGAGCCGTGGAACAGGCGCATGGCCTTCACGTCCCGGTCTCCGCGCTTCACCCGGCGCAGCAGGGCGTGCGCCTCCCAGAGGAACGCGCCGCCGAGGAGCGCAGCAGCCACGGCGTAGAACGCGGACATGCCCGCGGCCGGGATGAGCAGCGAACGAGGTGAGCACCATCGCCCACGAGTAGCCGATGATCTCGCGGGCCACGAGCGAGAGCGGCGCGACGACCGGGAGCATCGGCACGCCGGCGGCGGCGTAGTCGTCCTTGAACCGCAGCGAGAGCGGCCAGTAGTGCGGCGGCGTCCAGAAGAACACGACCCCGAAGAGCACCATCGGCGCCCAGCTCAGCGAGCCGGTGACCGCCGCCCAGCCGATGAGGATCTGCATGCACCCCGCGGCGCCGCCCCACACGATGTTCTGCGGCGTCCGGCGCTTGAGCAGCATCGTGTAGCCCACGACGTACATCAGGATCGCGGCTGCGGTCAGCGCGGCGGTGAGCAGGTTCGTGGTGAGCGCGAACCAGCACCACCGAGGAGACCGCGAGAGCCAGGCCGAAGATGAGCGCGCCGCGCGGGCTGACCTCGCCGGTGACGATGGGGCGGTGGCCCGTGCGCACCATGAGCTTGTCGATGTCGCGGTCGAGGAACATGTTGAGCGCGTTGGCGCCGCCGGCCGCGAGGAAACCGCCGACCAGCGTGACCGCGACGAGTCGCAGCGAGGGCAGACCCTGCGAGGCCAGGATCATCGTGGGCACCGTCGTGACGAGCAGCAGCTCGATGATGCGCGGCTTCGTCAGCGCGACGTACGCCGCGGCCTTGGAGCGACGGCGACCCTCGGAGTCGGCTCCGGCCACGGCGGGCCGGGGGACGACGGCGGTCACGCGCACGCTCCCGGGGGACGATCGGTGGATGCCCGGTGCACCCGGGCGCTGACGTGCCGCCGAGTCTACCGGGCATGTCGGTCCGCGCGCGGGCGCCGGTAGGCTCACCGCTCGTGACGAGTGCCGCTGACTCCCCCGCCGTCCCTGCCTCCCCCGGGGCCCCCTTCGACCCCGCCTCGTGGGGGGTCCTCGACCGCCGCGCGGTCGACACGGTCCGCGTGCTCGCGGCGGACTCGGTGCAGAAGGTCGGCAACGGCCACCCCGGCACCGCCATGTCTCTGGCACCGGTGGCCTACCTGCTCTTCCAGCGCTACCTGCGCCACGACCCGGCCGACCCGGACTGGCTGGGGCGCGACCGCTTCGTGCTGTCCTGCGGCCACTCGTCCCTGACGCTCTACATCCAGCTCTTCCTCTCCGGCTACGGCCTGGAGCTGAGCGACCTCCAGTCGTTCCGGACCTGGGGCTCGCTCACGCCGGGTCACCCCGAGCGCCACCACACGCGCGGCGTGGAGACGACCACCGGGCCGCTCGGCCAGGGCCTCTCGACCGCCGTGGGCATGGCGATGGGTGCGCGCTACGAGCGCGGCCTGCTCGACCCCGACGCGGCCGCCGGCACCAGCCCGTTCGACCACACCGTCTACGTGATCGCCTCCGACGGCGACCTCGAGGAGGGCATCACCTCCGAGGCCTCGTCGCTGGCCGGCACCCAGAAGCTCGACAACCTCGTCGTGATCTGGGACGACAACAAGATCTCCATCGAGGACGACACCGCGATCGCGTTCAGCGAGGACACCCTCGCCCGCTACGCCGCCTACGGCTGGCACACCGACTCGGTCGACCTCCTTCCGGACGGCGACGTCGACGTCGCCGGCCTCGCGGCGCGCACTCGACCGCGCCCGCGCCGATCACCGACCGCCCGTCGTTCATCCGGCTGCACACCGTCATCGGCTGGCCGGCGCCGCACCTGCGCAACACCTTCAAGGCCCACGGCTCCGCGCTCGGTGCCGACGAGGTGGCCGCCACCAAGGAGCTGCTCGGCTTCGACCCGGCGCAGTCCTTCGAGGTCGGCGACGACGTGCTCGCGCACGCCCGCGCGGTGAAGGACCGCGGTGCCGCCCTGCGGGCCGCCTGGGACGTCGAGTACGCCGCGTGGCGGACCGCGCAGCCCGGACCGCGCGGCGCTGCTCGACCGGCTGCTCTCGCGCGAGCTGCCCGAGGGCTTCACCGTGCCGGAGTTCCCTGCCGGCAAGGACGTCGCGACCCGCAAGGCCAGCGGCGAGGTCATCCAGGCGATCGCCTCGCAGCTGCCGGAGTTCGTGGGCGGCAGCGCCGACCTCGCGGAGAGCAACAACACGACCATCGAGGGCGCGCCCTCGTTCCTGCCCGCCGGCACCGTGGTGAAGGCCGACTCGCCGTTCGGCGGCACGCAGTCGCCGTACGGCCGGATCCTGCACTTCGGCATCCGCGAGCACGCGATGGGCGCCGCGCTCAACGGCATGGCGCTCTCCGACCTGCTGCGTCCCTTCGGCGGCACCTTCCTGGTGTTCAGCGACTACATGCGCGGCGCGGTGCGCCTCGCCGCGATCATGCAGACCGACGTCGACGTTCGTGTGGACCCACGACTCCATCGGCCTCGGCGAGGACGGCCCGACGCACCAGCCGGTCGAGCACCTCTGGGCGCTGCGCGCGATCCCCGGCCTCGCCGTGGTCGCGACCCGCCGACGCCAACGAGACCGCCGTGGTGTGGCACGAGATCCTGCGTCGCCGTCGTCCCACCGGTCTCGCCTCACCCGCCAGAACCTGCCCACGGTCGACCGCACCGTCCTCGCGTCGGCCGAGGGCGCTGCGCGCGGCGGCTACGTGCTCGCCGACGCCACCGGTGGTTCGCCGCGGGTGCTGCTGCTGGCCACCGGCTCCGAGGTGCAGCTCGCCCTGGCCGCGCGCGACGCGCTCGAGGCCGACGGCGTCCCGACCCGGGTCGTGTCGCTCCCCTGCCTGGAGTGGTTCGAGGAGCAGGACGCGGCCTACCGCGAGTCGGTGCTGCCGTCCTCCGTCGCCGCGCGCGTCTCGGTCGAGGCCGGCATCGCGCAGGGCTGGTGGAAGTACCTCGGCACGCACGGCCGCGCCGTGTCGTTGGAGCACTTCGGCGCCTCGGCCGACCAGGCCACGCTGTTCCGCGAGTTCGGCATCACCGCCGACGCCGTCGTGTCCGCCGCCCGGGAGTCGCTGGCCTCGTCGGCCTGACAATTCCTCGGCTCGTCACCTCCCGAGGGAGGCGCGAGCGGTCTGGCGTCACTAGGGTCGGAGGCATGTCTGACGACCGTCTCGCCGCCCTGTCCGCCGCCGGTGTGTCCATCTGGCTCGACGACCTCGACCGCGGCCGGCTCGCCGGCGGCGGTCTCGCCGAGCTCGTGGCCGGCTCGCACGTGGTCGGGGTCACCACCAACCCCTCGATCTTCGAGAAGGCGATCGGCGGCGACGCCGTGGAGTACGCCGACCAGGTGCGCGACCTCGCGGTGCGCGGCGTGGCGCTCGACGAGGCCGTGCGCGCGATGACGACCTACGACGTGCGCTGGGCCTGCGACGTCCTCGCCGACGTGCACCGGCGCACCGGCGGGGTCGACGGCCGGGTGTCGATCGAGGTCGACCCGCGGCTCGCGCGGGCCACCGACGCGACGATCGCGGAGGCGAAGGCGCTGCACTGGGCGGTCGACCGGCCCAACGTGCTGATCAAGATCCCCGCGACGGTCGAGGGGCTGCCCGCGATCACCGCGGTGCTCGGCGCCGGGATCAGCGTCAACGTCACGCTGATCTTCTCCGTCGACCGCTACCGCGCCGTGCTCGACGCCTGGCTCGCCGGTCTCGAGCTCGCCGCGGCCAACGGGCACGACCTGGGCACCATCGAGTCGGTGGCGTCGTTCTTCGTCAGCCGCGTCGACTCGGAGGTCGACAAGCGGCTGGGTCCGGACTCCGACCTGCGGGGCACCGCCGCCATCGCGAACGCCATCGTGGCGCACGAGGCCTTCACCGAGACCCTCGCCACCCCGCGGTGGCAGGCGCTGGCCGCCCAGGGCGCGCACGTGCAGCGGCCGCTGTGGGCGTCCACGGGCGTGAAGGACCCGGCGTACGACGACACCCGCTACGTCGTCGACCTCGTGACCACCGACGTCGTCAACACGATGCCGGAGGCGACGCTCGACGCCGTCCGCGACCACGGGGTCGTCAGGGGCGACACGATCGTCCCCGAGTACGCCGCGGCGCACGCCGCGCTCGACGCGCTCACGGCCGCCGGCATCGACCTCGACGACGTGGTGCGGGTGCTCGAGGACGAGGGCGTGGACAAGTTCGTGGCCTCGTGGGTCCAGCTGCTGGAGAGCGTCACCGCGGCACTGAGCGCGGCGCAGCCGGCTGCGGGCTGACGGGCCACGACGTGCGCACTCGCATCTGGACCCCGACCGACAACCCGCTGCGCGACCCGCGAGACCGACGGCTGCCCAAGATCGCGGGGCCGTGCAGCCTGGTCATCTTCGGCGTGACCGGCGACCTGGCGCGCAAGAAGCTGATGCCGGCCGTGTACGACCTGGCCAACCGTGGACTGCTTCCGCCAGGGTTCGCGCTCGTGGGCTTCGCGCGTCGCGACTGGGCCGACCAGGACTTCCAGCAGATCGTCCACGACTCGGTCCGCGAGCACGCACGCACCGAGTTCCGCGAGGACGTCTGGAACGAGCTGTGCAAGGGCATCCGCTTCGTCGCCGGCGACTTCGCCGACAACCAGGCGTTCGACACGCTCGTCGAGACCGTCCTCGATCTCGACCGCGTCCGCGGCACGCAGGGCAACCACGCGTTCTACCTCTCGATCCCGCCGAAGTTCTTCGGCGACGTCGTCCAGCAGCTCAAGCGCAGCGGCCTGTCGGTGTCGCAGAACGGTGCCTGGCGCCGCGTCGTCATCGAGAAGCCGTTCGGTCACGACCTCGAGAGCGCCCGCGAGCTCAACGCCACGATCGGCGAGGTCTTCCCGTCGGGCTCGGTGTTCCGTATCGACCACTACCTCGGCAAGGAGACGGTGCAGAACCTGTTGGCGCTGCGGTTCGCCAACACGATGTTCGAGCCGATCTGGAACAGCAACTACGTCGACCACGTGCAGATCACGATGGCCGAGGACATCGGCATCGGCGGCCGCGCCGGCTACTACGACGGCATCGGCGCCGCGCGCGACGTGATCCAGAACCACCTCCTCCAGCTGCTCGCCCTGGCCGCCATGGAGGAGCCGCTCAGCTTCGCCGCGCGCGACGTCCGCATCGAGAAGGAGAAGGTGCTCGGCGCCATCACGCTGCCGAAGGACCTCGACCTGCACACCTCGCGCGGGCAGTACGCCGCCGGCTGGCAGGGCGGCACCCCGGTGATCGGCTTCCTGCAGGAGGACGGCATCTCTCCGACGTCGACGACGGAGACCTTCGCCGCCATCAAGGTGGAGGTCGACACGCGCCGGTGGGCGGGCGTCCCGTTCTACCTGCGCACGGGCAAGCGTCTGGGTCGCCGCGTCACCGAGCTCGCGATCGTGTTCAAGCGGGCACCGCACCTGCCGTTCAGCGCCACCGACACCGAGGAGCTCGGCCAGAACGCGCTGGTCGTGCGCATCCAGCCCGACGAGGGCGTCACCATGCGCTTCGGCTCCAAGGTGCCCGGGCACCCAGATGGAGGTGCGCGACGTCAACATGGACTTCGCGTACGGCGACTCCTTCACCGAGTCGAGCCCGGAGGCCTACGAGCGCCTCATCCTCGACGTCCTGCTGGGCGACCCGCCGCTGTTCCCCCGGCACGAGGAGGTCGAGCTCGGCTGGAAGGTCCTCGACCCGATCCTCGAGCACTGGGCGGCCCGCGGTGAGCCCGACCAGTACGAGTCCGGCACGTGGGGCCCCGCCTCGGCGTACGAGATGATCGCCCGCGACGGGCGCAGCTGGAGGCGGCCATGAGCGTGCGTCTGGACGACACGACCGCCGCCCAGGTCAGCACGGCGATCTCGGCCGAGCGCTTCCGGCAGGGCTCGAGCGCCGTGGGCCGGGTGCTGACCCTCGTGATCATCGCCGACGAGGCCTCGCAGGCCGACGCCGTGCGCGCAGCGGCCGAGGCGGCCCGCGAGCACCCGTGCCGCATCCTCACCGCGATCCCGCGGCCCGGCCGCGGCCCCGCGCGGCTCGACGCCGAGATCACGGTGGGCGGGCTGGACGGCCTCGGCGAGCTCGCCGAGCTGCGGCTGCGCGGCCCCCTCTCGCACCACGTCGCCTCGGTCGTCCTGCCGCTGCTCGTGCCGGACGCCCCGGTCGTGGTCTGGTGGCCCGGGAACGCGCCCGAGGTGCCCGCCGACGACCCGGTGGGCCGGCTCGCGCAGCGCCGCATCACCGACTCCAGCGCCTCGACCCGGCCGCTGGTCGCCCTGCAGGCGCGCGCGGCCTCCTACCGCGCCGGCGACACCGACCTCGCGTGGACGCGCATCACCCCGTGGCGCGCGCTCATCGCCTCCTCGCTCGACCTGCCGTACGACCCGATCACCGGTGCCACGGTCTTCGTCCAGAAGAACAACCCGTCCGGCGCCCTCCTCGCCGCCTGGTTGCAGCACGGGCTCGGCGTCCCCGTCGAGACGAAGGGCACCCGCGGACCGGGCATCACCGGGGTCGACCTGCACACCAAGCACGGCGACATCCGGATCACGCGGCCCGACGGACGGGTGGCCACCGTGTCGCGACCCGGCTTCCCCGACCGCGAGGCGGCCCTGCACCGGCGTACGACGGAGGGCCTCATCGCCGAGGAGCTGCGCCGCCTCGACCCGGACGACATCTACGGCGAGACCCTCGAAGCCCTGCGCAAGGCGGCCGCCCCGCCCGCGAAGCCCGCGGCGAAGGCCCCCGCGACCGCGTCCCGAGCCACGGCTCCGGCGAAGGCCGCGCGCTCGAAGGCCGCGCGCCCGAAGGCCGCCCCCGCCCGAGCCAGGAAGGCGTCCCGATGAGCACCCCCGAGGTCCTCGTCCACCGCGACGGCACCGCAGTGGCCCAGGCCATCGCGGCCCGGCTCGTCACCACCATCGTGGAGGTCCAGGCGGCCCGGGGACGCGCGCACATCAGCCTGACGGGCGGCGGGATGGGCTCGGAGTGCCTCGTGGCGCTGCGCGACTCGCCGTCCCGCGACTCCATCGACTGGGGCGCCCTGCACGTGTGGTGGGGCGACGAGCGGTTCCTGCCCGCCGGTCACGCCGACCGCAACGAGACCCAGGCGCGCGCGGCGCTGCTCGACCACGTGCCGCTCGACCCCGCGCACGTGCACCCGATGCCCAGCTCGGACGGCGGTCTCGACGTCGACGCCGGCGCGGTGCTCTACGCCGAGGAGCTGCGTCGGCACTCGCGGCCCGAGGACCACGCCTCGCTGCCCAGCTTCGACGTCTGCCTGCTGGGGATCGGGCCCGACGCGCACGTCGCGAGCCTGTTCCCGCAGATGGCCGGGGTGCACGAGACCGAGCGCACGGTGGTCGGGGTGCACGGCTCCCCCAAGCCTCCGCCGCAGCGGATCTCGCTCACCCTGCCCGCGCTGCAGGCCTCGACCGAGGTCTGGATCATCGCCGACGGCCAGGGCAAGGCCGACGCGCTACGGCTGGCCCTCTCGGGCGCCGGCCCGGTCCAGGTGCCCGCCGCGGGCGCGCGCGGCCGCGAGCGCACCCTCGTGATCATCGACGAGGCCGCTGCCGGCGCGCTGCCCCCCGAGATCCGCCGCATCGCCAGCCCCTGAGCAGACAGCCGCCTGCGGGACCCGAGGGGCGCCAGGCGGCGGACGACGGACGGGGCGGTGGGGCCGCCGCCCCGTCCTCCGGGCGGTCAGGCTTGATCCCTGCGGCCGGGACGGCGGCCCCACCGCCCGACCATGCACGGCAGAAGGCCCGTCTCCCTGCGCAGGGAGACGGGCCTTCGTCCGAACTGGGTGGGACTACTTGTCGCGGAGCTTGGCGATGGCCTCGTTGAGGATGGCGTCGCCGTCGACGTCGGAGCGCCGCTCCTTCACGTAGGCCAGGTGGGTCTTGTAGGGCTCGATCTTCGGCGCGGCGCCGGCGGGTTCTCCTGGTCGCGGCCCGGCCGGGTAGCCGCAGCGCGGGCAGTCCCAGATCTCCGGGACGGCGGCCTCGTCGGCGAAGCTCGGAGTGCGTCTCGTGCCCGTGCGCGCAGTAGAAGCTCACCCGGTGCCGCGGGGCGGCGTCGCCGCGCTCGGCCTCGCCCATCGGTCCGGCGCCGACTCGGCTGCCGCGGATCGCATTGCCACCAGCCACAGGTGGTGCCTTTCTGTTCTCGAGCGTGGAGGCGTACGGCCGGACGTCAGGCCTTGAGGGCCAGGCCGAGCCCGATGATCGGGCCGACCAGACCAGGCCGAGGCCGATGGTGATGCGGTCGAGGTTGCGCTCGCAGCGCTGGACTGCCGCCGAAGGAGGAGGAGATGCCGCCGCCGAACATGTCGGACAGGCCGCCGCCCTTGCCCTTGTGCAGCAGCACGAGGACGATGAGCAGGACGTTGAGATCATGAGCAGGATCTGGAACACGAGGACCATGACGGACTGCTTCTCCCCTGCGAGGTGGGTCCGGACGACCCGACGCGTCGGATCAGGATACGTGACGAAGTCGGCGCGGGCTCACGCCCCGCCACCCTGAAGTCGGGCTGATCAGCCCTCGTCGGCCGGGTGCAGGCGGAATCGCGCGATGGCCACGAACTCGTCGGCGTCCAGGCACGCGCCGCCGACGAGCGCGCCGTCGACGTCCGGCTGGCCATGATCTCCGCGACGTTGGCGGCCTTGACCGAGCCGCCGTACAGGATGCGGATCGCGTCGGCGACCTCCTGGAGTAGAGCTCGGCCAGGCGGCGGCGGATCGCCCCGCACATCTCCTGGGCGTCCTGCGGGCGTCGCCACCACGCCGGTGCCGATGGCCCAGACGGGCTCGTAGGCGATCACGATCGTGCGCGCCTTGTCGGCCGGGATGCCCGGCGAGGCCGCCGTCGAGCTGGCCGAGCGTGTACCTGCGACCTGGATGCCGGCCTCGCGATCCTCCAGGCCCTCGCCGATGCACATGATCGGCATGAGGCCGTGCTTGTAGGCCGCCTGCACCTTGGCGTTGACCAGCGCGTCGTCCTCGCCGTGGTACTGGCGGCGCTCGCTGTGCCCGATGACCACGTAGGTGCAGCCGAGCTTGGCCAGCATCGCGCCGCAGATCTCGCCGGTGTAGGCGCCCTTGTCCTGCGGCCGAGATGTCCTGGCTGCCGTAGACGATCTTGAGCTTGTCGGCGTCGACCAGGGTCTGCACCGAGCGGATGTCGGTGAACGGCAGCAGCACCGCCACCTCGCACGCCGTCGAGGTCCTCGTCGTTGAGCGCGAAGGCGATCTTCTGCACGTGCGCGATGGCCTCGAGGTGGTTCGAGGTTCATCTTCCAGTTGCCCGCCATGAACGGGGCTGCGTGCCATGTGTCAGTCCTCCAGGACCGCGAGACCGGGCAGGACGCTTGCCCTCGAGGAGCTCGAGGGAGGCACCACCACCGGTGGAGATGTGGGAGAAGCCGGTCGTCCAGGCCGAGCAGGCGGACGGCAGCGGCGGAGTCGCCGCCTCCGATGACGGAGAGCCCGTCGACGCGGGCGATCGCCTCGGCCACCGCGCGGGTGCCCTCGGCGAACGGCGCCATCTCGAACACGCCCATCGGGCCGTTCCAGACGACCGTGCGGGCGTCGGCGAGCCTGTCGGCGAACAGCGCGACGGCTCTCGGGGCCGATGTCCAGGCCCATCCAGCCGTCCTCGATGTCGTCGACCGGGACGACCTTGTGCTCGGCGTCCGCGGAGAACGCCGTGGCGACGATGGTGTCGACCGGGAGCACCAGCTCGACGCCCCGCCTCGGCGGTTGGCGATGAAGCCCTTGACCGTCTCGATCTGGTCGGCCTCGAGCAGGGAGGAGCCCACGCCCGTTGCCGTGCGCGGCCAGGAAGGTGTAGCACATGCCGCCGCCGATGAGCAGGCGGTCGACGCTGTCGATCAGGTTGTCGATGACGCCGAGCTTGTCGGAGACCTTCGAGCCGCCGAGGATGACGACGTACGGGCGGTCGGGGTCGCCCAGGACCTTGCGGAAGACCTCGACCTCCTCCACCACCAGCCGGCCGGCCGCGTGCGGGCAGCAGCTCGGCCACGTCGGTGACGGTGGCCTGCTTGCGGTGCACGACGCCGAAGCCGTCGGTGACGTAGACGTCGCCGAAGGCGGCCAGCTCGGCGGCCAGGGCGGCGCGCTGGGCCGGGTCCTTGCTGGTCTCGCGGGCGTCGAAGCGGACGTTCTCCAGCAGGGCGACGTCGCCGTCGGCCAGCCCGGCCACGACCTCCGCCGCCGACGGTCCGGTGACGTCGGTGGCGAACGCGACCGGTGCGCCGAGCAGCTCGACGAGGCGCGCGGCCACCGGCGCCAGCGAGAGCTCCGGCTTCGCCTCGCCCTTGGGACGGCCCAGGTGGGCCACGAGGACGACGCGCGCACCGCGCGAGCGCAGCGCCTCGAGAGTCGGCAGCGCCGCGCGGATGCGGCCGTCGTCGGTGATGCGACGCGTGCCGTCGCCGGCGTCCTCGAGCGGGACGTTGAAGTCCGCCCGCACGAGGACCCGGCGACCGGCGACGTCGAGGTCGTCGATCGTCCGCACGACGTCGTCCCGCTTACAGGGACTTGCCGACGAACACGGTCAGGTCGACGAGACGGTTGCTGTAGCCCCACTCGTTGTCGTACCAGCCGAGGACCTTGGCGGTGTTGCCCAGGACCTTGGTGATGCCGGCGTCGAAGATGCACGAGGCCGGGTTGGTGACGATGTCGGAGGAGACGATCGGGTCCTCGGTGTACTCGAGGACGCCCTTCATCGGGCCCTCGGCCGCGGCCTTGATCGCCGCGTTGATCTCCTCGGCGCTGGCCTCGCGCGACAGGGTCACGGTGAGGTCGGTGGCCGAACCGGTCGGGCACCGGCACGCGCATGGCGTAGCCGTCGAGCTTGCCCTTGAGCTCGGGCAGCGCGAGACCGATGGCCTTCGCCGCACCGGTGCTCGTCGGGATCATGTTGATCGCGGCGGCGCGGGCGCGACGCAGGTCGGAGTGCGGGTAGTCGAGGATGACCTGGTCGTTGGTGTAGGCGTGGATCGTGGTCATGAGACCGTTCTCGATCCCGAACGAGTCGTTGATGACCTTGGCCATCGGCGCCAGGCAGTTGGTGGTGCAGGACGCGTTGCTGATGATCGTGTGCGTCGCGGGGTCGTAGATGTCCTGGTTGACGCCCATGACGATCGTGGCGTCCTCGCCCTTGGCGGGCGCGGAGATGATGACCTTCTTGGCGCCGCCGTCGACGTGGCCCTTGGCCTTGGTGGCGTCGGTGAAGAAGCCGGTCGACTCGATGACGATGTCGACGCCGAGGTCGCCCCAGGGGAGCTTGGCCGGGTCGCGCTCGGCCAGGGCGACGATCTTCTTGTCGCCGACCATGATCGCGTCGTCGGTGGCCTTCACGTCGGCACCCAGGCGGCCCAGGATGCTGTCGTACTTGAGCAGGTGCGCCAGGGTGGCGTTGTCGGTCAGGTCGTTCACGGCAACGATCTCGACGTCGGCGCCCTGCGCCGCGAGCGCGCGGTAGAAGTTACGGCCGATCCGGCCGAAGCCGTTGATGCCCACACGAACAGTCACGGTCAACAGTCCTCGTCAAACTCGAGAGACGACAGCCGGCGTCGTTGCCGGCTCTTCGGTCGCGCGGCACGTCTGGCGTGCCCGCGTGGCACTCCTGACCCTATCGGAATCATGGAAGCGCTTGCTGCGGCTCCGGCTACTGGTGAGTAAGGCCACTGTGCCGGTCTCGACTGCGTGGATCCCGTGGCGGCAGGGCGTTCCCGGGGCCGTCGTACGACGGGTTGCGCGAGGGCCCCGAGGGGTCAGTCGGCGTCGACGAGGTCGGCCGGGATGCCGTCCTCGGTGTCCGGGATCCCGAGCTCGCCGGCGCGCTTGTCGGCCAGCGCGAGCAGGCGCCGGATGCGACCGGCGATGGCGTCCTTGGTCATCGGCGGGTCGGCCAGGGCACCGAGCTCCTCGAGGGAGGCCTGCTGGTGCTCGATGCGGAGCTTGCCCGCCTCGGCGAGGTGGTCGGGCACCGTCGTCGCCGAGGATCTCCAGGGCGCGCGTCGACGCGCGCGCCGGCGGCCACCGCGGCGCGGGCCGAGCGGCGCAGGTTGGCGTCGTCGAAGTTGGCCAGGCGGTTCGCGGTGGCCCGGACCTCGCGGCGCATGCGCCGCTCCTCCCACGCCATCACCGAGTCGTGGGCGCCGAGCCGGGTGAGCAGCGCCGCGATCGCGTCGCCGTCGCGGATGACGACCCGGTCGACTCCCGCGCACCTCGCGGGCCTTGGCCGCGATGCCCAGCCGGCGCGCGGCGCCCGACGAGCGCGAGCGCCGCCTCGGGACCGGGGCAGGTCACCTCGAGCGACGAGGAGCGTCCGGGCTCGGTCAGCGAGCCGTGGGCCAGGAACGCGCCGCGCCACGCGGCCTCGGCGTCGCAGAGGGCTCCGTTGACGATCGCGGCGGGCAGCCCGCGGGCCGGGCCGCCCGCTGGCGTCGAGCAGGCCGGTCTGGCGCGCCAGCCGCTCGCCGTCCGGAGTGCACGCGCACGAGGTAGCGGTTGCCCTGCGCAGACCTCCGGGGTGCACGACGGTCATCGTCGCTCGAGTGCCCGAACATGTCGGCGATGTCCTTGCGCAGGCCGACGCGCGGCCGCGCCGGTGTCGAGCTCGGCCTCGATCACGATCTTGCCGCCGACGATGTGCAGACCGCCGGCGAACCGCAGGAGGGCCGACACCTCGGCCTTGCGGCAGCAGGTCTTCGTGATCTGCAGGCGGCTGAGCTCGTCCTTCACCGCTGCCGTCATCGCCATGGCCCGAATCCTGCCAGTCGTCAACAACCCTCGCACCCGGACCGGCCCGGCCAGCGTCGTCGGCGCCACCGGCACGGAGCCGGGCCGGCGCGTCGGTGCCGAGGATCCCGCCGAAGGCCCTCCCCAGCAGGTCGACGTCGTGCCGGGCCGACCCGTCTGCGCGACGCCACGGGGGCCAGGACGAGCTCGCGCCGACGGCGCGCAGACGCCGCCGCCAGCGCGTCGATCGTCGGGGACTGCGCGGGATCGGCCAGCACGATGTCGAACCTGCAGCGACGGGAACTGCGCGGCCAGGACCTCGAGGTGGCCCTGGGGCTGAGAACCCGCTGGTCTCCCCCGGCTGCGCCACGAGGTTGAGCACGACGACCACGCGGCGCGGGGACGCGACGACGGCGTCGGCGATGCCCGGCACCAGCAGGCGGGCCAGCACGCAGGTGTACCAGGAGCCCGGGCCCGATGACGATCGCCTCGGCCTGGCCGCGATCGCCTCGACCGCCTCCGGGCAGGCCGGCGGATCGGGCGGCTCGACGTGCAGGCCGCACGACCTCGCCCGGCGTGGTCGCGACCTGCGACCTGGCCCTCGCACCCGCTGACCCGGCCCGGGTCGTCCGGGTGCAGGCCGGCGACGTCGGCCACGATCTGCAGCGGCACGGTGGACACCGGCAGCACGCGGCCGTGGGCACCGAGCAGCGCGCCGACCCAGTCCAGGCCGGCGACGACGTCGCCGGTCTGCTCCCACAGCGGCGGTGATCAGCAGGTTGCCCACGGCGTGGCCGGCGAGCTCGCCGCGCCCGAGAACCGGTGCTGGACGACGCGGCTCCAGGTGCGTCCCCACACGTCGTCGCCGCACAGCGCGGCCAGGGCCATCCGCAGGTCGCCGGGCGGACGACGTCCATGTCGCGGCGCAGCCGGCCGCTGGAGCCGCCGTCGTCGGCCATCGCCGACGACCGCGGTCAGCTGGTCGGTGACGCCGCGCAGGGCCCGCAGGGTGACGGCCAGGCCGTGACCGCCGCCGAGGGCGACCACGCGCCGGGCCCGGCCGCCACGGGGCGCCGGCGCCGAGCGGCGCCCGCCGGGCCCGGCGACGGCGGGCGGCATCACTCGCGCCCGAGGTCGCGGTGCACCACCAGGACCTCGAGCCCGACCTTGACCAGCCGGGCGGCGAGGTTCTCCGCCATCGCCACGCAGCGGTGCTTGCCGCCGGTGCAGCCGATGGCGAGGGTGACGAAGCGCTTGCCCTCGCGCAGGTAGCCGTCGGTGACGAGGTCGATCATCGCGGGCATCCGGTCGAGGAACTCGCGGGCCTCCGGCTGGGCCATGACGTAGTCGTTGACCTCGGCGTCGAGGCCGCGTCAGCTCGCGCAGCTCGGGCACCCAGTAGGGGTTGGGCAGGAACCGGACGTCGGCGACGATGTCGGCATCCAGCGGCAGCCCGTACTTGAACCCGAAGGACATCACCGTGGCCCGCAGCCGCACGCGGTCGGACCCGCCGAAGGCCGCGTCGATCTCGCGGCGCAGGTCGTGGACGTTGCAGCGCGGAGGTGTCGATCACGAGGTCGGCCCCGGCGCGCAGGTCGCCGAGCAGCGGCGCGCTCGCGGAGGAGTCCCGTCGAGGAGGCCGCCCGCGCCCTGCAGCGGGTGCGGACGCCGGCTGCTCTCGAACCGGCGGACGAGCGCCTCGTCGCTGGCCTCGAGGAACAGGACCCGCAGGTCGACGCCGCGGCCGATCACGCTCGTCGAGCGCGCCGCTCGAGCTCGTCGAACAGCCGGCCACCGCGCACGTCGACCACGACCGCCAGCCGCGTCGAGGTCCGAGCGAGCGAGCCAGCAGGTCGACGGCCTGCGGCAGCATCTCGGGCGGCAGGTTGTCGATGACGAACCAGCCGAGGTCCTCCAGCGCGCGGGCCGCGGTCGACCGGCCGGCCCCGGACATGCCGGTGACCAGGACCAGCTCGAGCGACCTCGACCAGCCGCGGACTCCCGTCCCACTCGACGAGCGTCGGTGCGTGTCCGAGCCTCGCACATGGCCCGCACCTCGGCCGTGCGCAGCGCCGCAGGATCGCGTCCGGGCGACGGGCCCGCTCAGTCGAGGATCTCGCCGGTCGTCAGGTTGACGGCCGGCGCCGGCGCGGACGCCGCCAGCGCGTCGACGACGGCCTGCGCCGTGGTCGGGCCGATCCCGGGCACCTCGCGATCTCTCCACGGACGCCGCGCGCAGCCGCTTGAGCGAGCCGAACTGGCGCAGCAGCGCCTTCTTGCGGGCCTCGCCGAGCCCGGGGACGTCGTCGAGGATGCTCTCGACCATCCGCTTGCCGCGCTTCTGCCGCTGGTAGCGGATCGCGAAGCGGTGCGCCTCGTCGCGCACGCGCTGCAGCAGGTAGAGCCCCTCGCTGGTGCGCGGCAGGATCACCGGGTCCTCCTCGTCCGGCAGCCACACCTCCTCGAGCCGCTTGGCCAGGCCGACGACGCGCGACGTCGGTGATGCCCGAGCTCGGACAGCGCCGCCTGCGCCGCCTCGACCTGCGGCTGGCCGCCGTCGACGACGACCAGGTTCGGCGGGTAGGCGAACTTCGCGCGGCCGGCCGGTCGACCGGGTCGATGCCCGGGTTCGGCCGTCGTCGCGGGTCGGCGCGCTCCTCGAGCGAGCCGCCGGAAGCGTCGGTCGATGACCTCGGCGATGGAGCGGGCGTCGTCGGAGATGCCGTCGGCGCCGCCCCGGATCGCGAACCGGCGGTACTCGCTCTTGCGGGCCAGCCCGTCCTCGAAGACCACCAGGCTCGCCACGACGTCGTCGCCCTGCAGGTGGCAGACGTCGAAGCACTCGATGCGCAGCGGCGCCTCGGGCAGGCCGAGCGCCTCCTGCGAGCTCCTCGAGCGCCTGGCTGCGGGTCGTGAGGTCGCCGGCGCGCCGGGTCTTGTGCAGCGGCCAGCGACTGCGCCGGCGTTGCGCGTCACGGTCTCCATCAGGTCGCGCTTGTCGCCGCGCTGCGGCACGCGCACGTCGACGTTGCTGCCGCGCAGCTCGGTGAGCCACGCGGTCGTGCGTCTCCGCCGACGCCGGCAGCGCGGGCACCAGCACCTCGCGCGGCACCGCCTCCGCGGACCCGTCGCCGTACAGCTGCTGGAGCAGGTGCTCGACGAGGTCGGCGGTCGTGACGTCCTCGACCTTGTCGACGATGAAGCCGCGCTGCCCGCGGATGCGCCCGCCGCGCACGTGGAACACCTGCACCGCGGCCTCGAGCTCGTCGCTCGGCGAGCCCGACGACGTCGGCGTCGGTGCCGTCGCCGAGCACGACGGCGTTGCTCTCGAGGACGCGCTCGAGCGCGCGGAGGTCGTCGCGCAGCCGGGCGGCGCGCTCGTAGTCGAGCTCGTCGGCGGCGGCCTTCATCTCGCTCGATGCGCGCGCGGACGAACGCCGCCGAGTCGCCCGGCCATGAAGGCGCAGAAGTCCTCGACGATGCGCCCGGTGCTCCTCGGCGTCGACCGCGCCCGATGCAGGGCGCGGAGCACTTGTCGATGTAGCCCAGCAGGCAGGGGCGCCCGATCTGGCCGTGGCGCTTGAACACCCCGCGCGCTGCAGGTGCGCATCGGGAACACCCGCAGCAGCAGGTCGACGGTCTCGCGGATCGCCCAGGCATGGGCGTAGGGACCGAAGTAGCGCACGCCCTTGCGCTTCGCGCCGCGCATCACCATGATGCGGGGGAACTCCTCGCCGAGGGTGACCGCGAGGAAGGGGTAGGACTTGTCGTCGCGGTAGCGCACGTTGAACCGCGGGTCGAACTCCTTGATCCACGCGTACTCGAGCTGCAGCGCCTCGACCTCGGTGGCGACCATGACCCAGTCGACGGCGACCGCGCGTGGTGACCATCGTCTGCGTGCGCGGGTGCAGGGCGGCGAGGTCCTGGAAGTACGAGCGTGAGCCGGCTGCGCAGGTTCTTGGCCTTGCCGACGTAGATGACCCGGCCGTCGCCGTCGCGGAACCGGTAGACCCCGGGTCGGTCGGGGATCTGCCCGGAGCCGGCCGGAGGTCGCAGGGTCTGCCATGGTCCTACGGATCAGGCGAGCGTGATCTCGTCACCCGCGACGCTGACGTTCACCGCGGCCAGCGGGGCCGTAGCGGGGCCGGGCCCTCCGACCGAGCCGCCGGTGCTGCCGTCGAAGGTGCTGCCGTGGCAGTGCGCAGTGATCGTGTTCGTCGGCGACCTCGGCGACACGGGCAGCCCTGGTGCGGGCACACGGCCGTTGAAGGCCTGAGGAACTCCGTGTCGGTCGGCTGGGTGACGACGACCGGTCCGCTGGCCGTCTGGACGATCGACGCCGCCGCCGACGGGGACGTCGCCGGTCGCCGGCCAGCGGCTCGCCGGCGGCGGACGCCTCGCCGCGTCGGCTGGCGGACTCCTCGAGCTCGACGAGCGCCGCATGCCGCGGTGACGGCGGCGGCGGCCACGACGACGCCGGAGGTGGCCGAGGACGCTGGTCTCGTCGGGGACGCGCAGGCTCCAGGGCCATCGACGGCCACGGCGGCGGCGGACCCGGCGAGGACCCGCGCCGGGTCATGCGGGACTCCCCGATGCATCGGCCGCGCGACTGGCAGAGCGTCAGGCCGCCCGTGCACGTGCTCTCGTCCATCGGCTGGACCTCCTCGTCGGTCTGGACGCAGCCTATGCAGTGGCGCGGAGTTCCCGTTGACCGAGCAGATCGCCGCGAGGAACCGCCCGGTGTGGCTGCCCGGCACGGCGGCCACCTCCTCCGGGGTGCCGGTGGCGACGACCGTGCCCCCGCCGGAGCCGCCCTCGGGACCCAGGTCGACGACCCAGTCGGCGGTCTTGATCACGTCGAGGTTGTGCTCGATGACGAGGACCGAGTTGCCCTTGTCGACCAGCGAGTGCAGCACGCCCAGCAGCTTGCGGACGTCCTCGAAGTGCAGGCCGGTGGTCGGCTCGTCGAGGACGTAGATCGTGCGGCCCGGTGGAGCGCTTCTGCAGCTCGCTGGCGAGCTTGACGCGCTGCGCCTCGCCGCCGGACAGGGTCGGCGCGGGCTGGCCGAGCCGGACGTAGCCGAGCCCGACGTCGACCAGGGTGCTGCAGGTGCCGGGCGATCGGCGGGACGGCCGCGAAGAACTCGAGCGCCTCCTCGATCGGCATGTCGAGCACCTCGGCGATCGTGCGGCCCTTGTAGTGCACCTCGAGGGTCTCGCGGTTGTACCGGTCGCCGTGGCACACCTCGCACGGCACGTAGACGTCGGGCAGGAAGTTCATCTCGATCTTGATCGTGCCGTCGCCGGTGCACGCCTCGCAGCGCCCGCCCTTGACGTTGAAGGAGAACCGGCCCGGGCAGGTAGCCGCGGATCTTCGCCTCCTGGGTCGCGGCGAACAGCTTGCGGACGTGGTCGAAGACGCCGGTGTAGGTGGCCGGGTTGGAGCGCGGGGTGCGCCCGATCGGGCTCTGGTCGACGTGCACGACCTTGTCGAGGTGCTCCAGGCCGGTGACCCGGCGGTGCCGGCCGGGCACGCTGCGGGCGCCGTTGAGGTCGCGGGCCAGCGACCGTGTAGAGCACGTCGTTGACCAGCGTGGACTTGCCCGAGCCGCTGACCCCGGTGATGGCGACGAAGCAGCCGAGCGGGAACGTCGACGTCGACGTTCTGCAGGTTGTGCTCCCGCGCGCCCTCGACGACGAGCGTCCGGCGCGGGGTCGACCGGCCGGCGCACGGCCGGGATCTCGATCCGGCGGCGGCCCGACAGGTAGTGCGCCGGTCATCGAGTCCGGGCTGGTCGAGCAGGTCCTCGACCGTGCCCGAGACCACGATCTGGCCGCCGTGCTCGCCGGCGCCCGGGCCGATGTCGACGACCCAGTCGGCGGTGCGGATGGTGTCCTCGTCGTGCTCGACGACGATCAGCGTGTTGCCGAGGTCGCGCAGCCGCACCAGGGTCTCGATGAGCCGGTGGTTGTCGCGCTGGTGCAGGCCGATGCTCGGCTCGTCGAGGACGTAGAGCACGCCGACCAGGCCGGAGCCGATCTGGGTGGCCAGCCGGATGCGCTGCGCCTCGCCGCCGGCCAGCGTGCCGGCCGGCGCGGTCGAGGGTGAGGTAGTGCAGGCCGACGTCGATGAGGAACGGCAGCCGCTCGTTGACCTCCTTGAGCACCCGCTCGGCGATCTGCGTCTCGCGGTCGGAGAGGTCGAGGCGCGCGCAGGAACTCCGCAGCACTCGCCGATCGGCATCGCGGCGATCTCGGCGATGGACTTCCCGCCGACGGTCACCGCCAGGGAGACCGGCTTGAGCCGCGCGCCGTCGCACGCCGGGCACGGCACCTCGCGCATGAAGCCCTCGAAGCGCTCGCGGCTGGTGTCGCTCTCGGACTCGGCGTGGCGGCGCTGGACGAACGGGATCACGCCCTCGAACGCGGTGTGAGTAGGAGCGCTCGCGGCCGTAGCGGTTCCTGTAGCGGACGTGCACCTGGTGGTTGTGCCCGTGCAGGACCGCCTTGCGCGCCTTGCGCCGGCAGGCTCCTCGAAGGTGTCGTCGACGGCGAAGCCGAGCTCGTCGGCCAGCGCGGCGAGCAGCCGCTCGAAGTACTCGCTGATGTGGCCGCTCGCCCACGGGGCGATCGCGCCCTCGGCGCAGGGTCAGCGTCGGGTCGGGCACGATCGAGCTCGGGGTCGACCTCCATGCGGGTGCCGAGGCCGGTGCACTCGGGGCAGGCGCCGAACGGGGAGTTGAACGAGAACGACCGCGGCTCGAGCTCCTCGAACGACAGGCCGTCGTTGAGGCAGACGAGGTGCTCGGTGAACATGCCGCTCGCGGTGCGGGTCGTCCTCGGGCAGGTCGACGAAGTCGAGGGTGACGAGCCCGCCGGAGAGCTCGAGGGCGGTCTCGACCGAGTCGGTGAGCCGCCGCTTGGCGTCGGCCTTCACGGCGAGGCGGTCGACGACCACCTCGATGGTGTGCTTCTCCTGCTTCTTCAGCGTGGGCGGCTCGGCCAGCGGGTGCACGACGCCGTCGACGCGGGCGCGGCTGAAGCCCTGGGTCTGCAGCTGGCGGAACAGGTCGGCGTACTCGCCCTTGCGCTCGCGGACGACCGGCGCGAGCACCTGGAACCGGCGTGCCCTCGGCGTCGAGCTCGAGGATCCGGTCGACGATCTGCTGCGGGGTCTGGCGCGCGATCGGCGCGGCCGCACGACGGGGCAGTGCGGCTTGCCGACGCGGGCGAAGAGCAGGCGCAGGTAGTCGTAGACCTCGGTGATGGTGCCGACGGTCGAGCGCGGGTTGCGGTTGGTCGACTTCTGGTCGATCGAGACCGCGGGCGACAGGCCCTCGATGAAGTCGACGTCGGGCTTGTCCATCTGGCCGAGGAACTGGCGGGCGTACGCCGAGAGGCTCTCGACGTAGCGGCGCTGGCCCTCGGCGAAGATCGTGTCGAACGCCAGGCTGGACTTGCCGGAGCCGGACAGCCCGGTGAACACGATCAGGGCGTCGCGCGGGAGGTCGAGGGAGACGTCCTTGAGGTTGTGCTCACGGGCGCCACGGACGACGAGGCGATCAGCCACGGGTGCTTCCTTCTCCTGCGGGACGGCGTACGGCGGGGCGTGCGGGGGCACGACTCCGACCGGAGCCCAGGCTAACGACCACCACCGACACTCACATTCCCGCAGCCGCCGGGGGCCCGTCCGTCGTACCGTCTGAGCGTGACGACGCCCCCCGAGCAGGACCTGGCCGCCCTGGCCGCCGCCACCTCGCGCCTCCTGGGCTCCCTGGACGGCCTCGACGATGCCACTGCGCGGTCGGCGTCGCTCCTGCCCGGCTGGAGCGTGGGGCACGTCCTCACCCACCTCGCCCGCAACGCCGACGGCATGGTGCACCTGGTCGACTGGGCCGAGACCGGTGCCCAGACCCCCATGTACCCCTCGGTCGAGGCCCGCAACGCCGACATCGAGCAGGGCGCCGGCCGCCCCGCGGCGGAGCTGGTCGCCGACGTGCGCGGCTCGGCCGAGCGCCTCGCGGCCGCCTTCGACCGCTTCCACGCCTTCGGCGACCCGCAGCTCGACCGGCTGGTGCTCTTCGGCGCCCCGCGGCCCGGCGCCGTGCCCGACGTCCCCGCCTACAGCATCCCGTCGGCGCGGATCCGGGAGCTCGAGATCCACCACGTCGACCTCGGCCTGCCGTCGTACACGCCCCTGGACTGGCCCGACGAGTTCGTGGAGCGCACGCTGCTGGCCATCCACTCCGCGAGCGGCCCGGTCGACGTGCTCGGTCACCCGGCGGAGGTGCTGGCCTGGCGCCTGGGCCGGGGCGCCGGCCCCACCGTGCGGCTGCGCGACGGCTCGCTGCCCGGCGAGCCGCCCCCGTGGATGTGACCGCACGCCGCGAGGGAGCGATCCCTCGTCCCGCCGCGCCGCCGCCCGACCCGCACGAGAGGATGACCGCGTGACCTACACCGGCAACGTGACCGTGGGCGGACGTGCCGACGTCCGCGAGCTCAGCCACCTCGTGGTGGAGAAGCTCGCCGTCGGCCCCTTCGACAACAACTCCTACCTGCTGCGCTGCGTCAGCACCGGCACCCAGGTGCTCGTCGACGCGGCCGCCGAGCCCGAGCGGCTGCTCGAGCTCATCGGCGGCGACGGCATCGAGGCCGTGGTCACCACGCACCGCCACCGCGACCACTGGGCGGCGCTGGCCGCCGTGGTCGAGGCGACCGGCGCGCGCACGATCGCGCATGTCGACGACGCCCCGGGGATCGACGTGGCCACCGAGGAGGCCGTGCAGGACGGCGACACCATCCGGGTCGGCGAGGTCGAGCTCACCGCGATCCACCTCGTCGGTCACACCCCGGGCTCGATCGCGCTGCTCTACGACGACCCCACCGGCGCGCCCCACCTGTTCACCGGCGACTGCCTGTTCCCGGGCGGCGTCGGCAACACCGAGAAGGACGCGGCGCGCTTCGCGTCGCTGTACGCCGACGTCTCGACCAAGCTCTTCGGCCGCCTGCCCGACGAGACCTGGGTCTACCCCGGCCACGGCAAGGACACGACGCTGGGCGCCGAGCGCCCGCACCTCGAGGAGTGGCGCGAGCGCGGCTGGTGACGACGCCGGGTCAGGACGCCTGCGGGCGCCGGCCGGTGCTCCAGCGACGTACCTCGGCGACGAGCTGGTCGCGGATCTCTGCGGGCACGACGTTGTCGCGCAGCTGCGTCGCGGGCCCAGGGCGCGAGCTCGCCGCGTCCGGGGCGCGTGGACGAGGCGACGACGATGCGGCGCGCTCGGGCTTCGGTCGTGGTTCTGGCGGGGGCGTCATGCTGGTGGAACGCCCGCGACGTGAGCCTCGTTACGGCGCCCGCAATGCGGTCCCGAACCGACGCCGACGAGGCCGGTGTCGTCCGGCGCTACAGCAGCTTGCTCGCGAGCAGGGCGGCGAGCAGGAAGCAGACCGACGCGTTGAGCGCCCGCTGGTGCCCGACGACCACGCGGTTGAGCGAGGCCAGCAGCCGGTCCGCCCGGTGCCCCAGGACGGTGACCACGAGCGGCGGCAGCAGCAGCGGCAGGAGGACGACGACGAGCAGCACGGCCAGCGCCAGCGCCTTGGCCGCCGTGCCGGCGTCCGAGCGGGTGATCACGTGGCTGCCCGGCAGCAGCAGGATGATCGTCGACACGTTGGTGAGCATCGTGAGCGCACCGATGCCGACGTAGAACGGCAGACCCGCGGTGGCGAGGCGCTCCTGCACCCGGGAGGCGTGCCGCTCCCCCTGCGTGGGCCTCGGGTGCAGCTGTCGCAGGCCGAGCAGCACCAGCCCCGCTGCCGCGAGCCCGTCGATCCAGCGCGAGAGCGGCGACGGCGCGCCGCTGCCGGAGTCCGAGGCGCCGCCGAGGACGGTCACGAACAGGACGACCGTGGCGACCAGCACGACGGTGAAGCCGAGCAGGAACGCCCAGGCGCGCGCCTTGGGCTGCCGTGAGCCGGACAGGATCAGGAGCTCGACGACCAGCGCGGCCGGGCTGACCGCCGCGCCCACGGCGTACGGCAGGACCTCGAGCGCCACGGGAGCCACGCGGCCAGTCTGTCCCCCGGGCGGCCCTCGACTCGCGGCGAGCATGGCCGACCGGGTCACTCCGAGCCGGACGCGGCCTCGGGCTCCTGGTCGCCGCGCCGCGGATGCGGGTCGGTGACGGTTCCCGCGTGGGCCGTCAGGCTCGGGTCGCGGCGTACGGCGATCCACGAGGCCACCCCGGTCACGATGAGGATCCCGAGGATCACGAGCAACGACGTGCTGGTCTCGATCTTCGGGATCGCCGGGTTCAGCCTCGTGCGCCCAGAGCAGCACGAGCTTGACGCCGATGAAGATGAGGATGATCGACAGGCCGAGCGAGAGGTAGACGAGCTTGTCGAGCAGTCCCTTGAGCAGGAAGTAGAGCGCGCGCAGGCCGAGCAGCGCGAAGGCGTTGGCGGTGAAGACCAGGTAGGCCTCCTGCGTGACGCCGAACGTCGCGGGGATCGAGTCGAGCGCGAACAGCAGGTCGGTCGAGCCGATCGCGATCATCACGAGGAACAGCGGGGTGGCGACGCGCTTGCCGTCGATGCGGGTGAACAGCTTGGCGTCGTCGTACTGGTCGGTGACCGGCACGATCTTGCGCACCTGGCGGACGACCGCGTTGTCCTCGGGGTTCGGGTCCTCGTTGCGGTGCCGCAGCAGCCCGATGCCGGTCCAGATGAGGATCGCGCCGAAGATCACGAAGGTGAAGGAGAACGCCGCCAGCGCCGCGGCGCCGATCGCGATGAAGATCGCGCGGAACACCAGCGCCAGCACCACGCCGACCAGCAGCACCCGCTGGTGGTAGATCGACGGCACCGCGAACTGCGTCAGGATGATGACGAAGACGAACAGGTTGTCGACCGAGAGCGACTTCTCGACGAGGTAGGCCGCGAAGTACTGCGTGCCGAAGTCGCTGCCCGCGACCGACCCAGACCCCGATGCCGAAGGCGACCGCGACGCCGATGTAGAAGATCGACCACAGCGCCGCCTCGCGGAACTGGACGTCGTGCGGGTTGCGGCTGACCGTGACGAAGTCCAGCGCGATGAGCACGAGGATCCCGGCCACGGTGGCCAGCCAGATGCCGAGCGTGATGTCCATCCGAACAACCTATGCGGGACCGGCCGGTTCCTCACGTCGGGACACCACCAGGCTCGCCACGGCGGTGACCGTCAGGACACCGACGATGACCGCGAGGCTCAGGCCGGTCGACGGCACCGGCACCGGCGACCGGCTCGCCGCCGTTGATGAACGGCACGGAGTTGGTGTGCAGCGCCTCGAGCACCAGCTTGACGCCGATGAAGCCGAGCACGATCGGCGAGCCCGACCGACAGGTAGATCAGGCGGTTGAGCAGGTCGCCGAGCAGGAAGTAGAGCTGGCGCAGGCCCGAGCAGCGCGAACACGTTGGCCGCGAAGACGATGTACGCCTCCTGCGTGAGGCCGAAGATCGCCGGGATCGAGTCGAGCGCGAACACGAGGTCGGTCGTGCCGAGCGAGATGAGCACGACGCAGCATCGGGGTCCACAGCATCCGGCCGTCGACGGGCACGCGCAGCTTCGTGCCGTGGAAGTCCGGCGTCGACGGCAGCACGCGCGAGACCCAGCGCACCACGGCGTTCTCCTCGTACTCGTCGTCGTCGCTCTCGCCCTCGCGGGCGAGCTTGACGGCGGTGAAGACGAGGAAGGCGCCGAAGATGTAGAAGACCCAGCTGTACCGCTCGATCACCGCGGCGCCGAGCACGATGAAGATCGCGCGCAGGACGAGCGCGATGAGGATGCCCCACATGAGCACGGCCTGCTGGAGCTCCCGCGGGACGTAGAAGCGGGCCATGATCAGCAGGAACACGAACAGGTTGTCGACCGACAGGCTGTACTCGGTGATCCACCCGGCGAAGAACTGCACGGCGTACTCGCGGCCGGCCCAGCCACCACATCGCGATGCCGAACAGCGACGGCGAGGCCGACGTAGAGGCTCAGCCAGCGCAGGCACTCGGCCGTGGACGGGATGTGCGGGCGACGGCCCACGACCGCGAGGTCGATGACGAACAGCACCGAGGAACAGCGCCGATCGTGGCGGCCCAGACCCAGGTGGGGATGTTCACGGGCGACGGCCTCCGGGTCGACGACGAGCTGCCCGGCGCGGTGCCGGCCGTCATCCTCCCACGGGACGGCGCAGCGCCGCGTCAGGCGTGCCCGGCCGCCTGCATCTGCCGCAGCTCCTTCTTGAGGTCGGAGACCTCGTCGCGGTAGCCGGGCCGCCACCTCGAACTGCAGCTCGGCCGCGGCCGCGTGCATCTGGTCGGTGAGCTGCTCGATGAGCTCGGCCAGCTCGCGCGCCGGCAGGCCCGCCGCGTCGAGCGCCCGACCCGCCGCCGCGCGCCGAGCGCCATGCCGGGCACCGGCGCCTTGCCCGCGGCTCTGGGTGCGGCCCGGAGCCGCCGAGCAGCTCCTCGGTGTCGGCGTCCTCCGCGGCTGATCAGGTCGGTGATGTCGGCGATCTTCTTGCGCAGCGGCGTGGGGTCGACGCCGTGCGCCTCGTTGTAGGCGACCTGCTTGGCGCGGCGCCGGTTGGTCTCGTCGATCGCCTTGGCCATCGACGGGGTGATCGTGTCGGCGTACATGTGCACCTGGCCGCTGACACGTTGCGCGCGGCGCGGCCGATGGTCTGGATCAGCGACGTGCCCGAGCGCAGGAACCCCTCCTTGTCGGCGTCGAGGATCGCCACCAGCGACACCTCGGGCAGGTCGAGGCCCTCGCGCAGCAGGTTGATGCCGACCAGGACGTCGAACATGCCCGAGCCGCAGCTCGCGCAGCAGCTCGATGCGGCGCAGCGTGTCGACCTCGGAGTGCAGGTAGCGCACCCGGATGCCCTGCTCGAGCAGGTAGTCGGTGAGGTCCTCGGACATCTTCTTGGTCAGCGTCGTGACCAGGACCCGCTCGTCGCGCTCGGTGCGCAGCCGGATCTCGTGCGATGAGGTCGTCGATCTGGCCCTTGGTCGGCTTCACGATGATCTCGGGGTCGACCAGGCCGGTCGGGCGGATGACCTGCTCGACGACGTCGCCGTCGACGCGTGGCCAGCTCGTAGGGGCCCGGCGTCGCCGACAGGTAGACGGTCTGGCCGATCCGCTCGACGAACTCCTCCCACGCAGCGGCCGGTTGTCCATCGCGCTGGGCAGCCGGAAGCCGTGCTCGACCAGGGTGCGCTTGCGGCTCATGTCGCCCTCGTACATGCCGCCGATCTGCGGCACGGTCACGTGCGACTCGTCGATGACGAGCAGGAAGTCCTCGGGGAAGTAGTCGAGCAGGCAGTTGCGGCGCCGTGCCCGGCCTCGCGGCCGTCGATGTGCCGGGAGTAGTTCTCGATGCCCGAGCAGAAGCCGACCTGGCGCATCATCTCGATGTCGTAGGTCGGTGCGCATGCGCAGCCGCTGCGCCTCGAGCAGCTTGCCCTGCCGCTCCAGCTCGGCGAGCCGCTCCTCGAGCTCGGCCTCGATGCCCGCCGATGCGCGCGCTCCATCCGCTCCGGGCCCGGCGACGTAGTGCGTGGCCGGGAAGACGTAGAGCTCCTGGTCCTCGGTGAGGATCTCGCCGGTGACCGGGTGCAGCGTCATCAGCCGCTCGATCTCGTCGCCGAACATCTCGATCCGCACCGGGTGCTCCTCGTAGACCGGGAAGACCTCGATCGTGTCGCCGCGCACCCGGAACGTGCCGCGCGTGAACGCGAGGTCGTTGCGGGCGTACTGGATCGACGACGAGCCGGCGCAGCAGGTCGTCGCGGTCCCACTCCTCGCCCACCCGCAGCCGCACCATCCGGTCGACGTACTCCTGCGGCGTGCCCAGGCCGTAGATGCACGACACGCGTGGCGACCACGATGACGTCGCGCCGGGTGAGCAGCGAGTTGGTCGCCGAGTGCCGCAGCCGCTCGACCTCCTCGTTGATCGAGGAGTCCTTCTCGATGTAGGTGTCCGTCTGCGGGATGTACGCCTCGGGCTGGTAGTAGTCGTAGTAGCGAGACGAAGTACTCGACGGCGTTGTCGGGCAGCAGCTCGCGGAACTCGTTGGCCAGCTGCGCGGCGAGGGTCTTGTTCGGGCGCCATCACCAGCGTGGGGCGCTGCAGCTTCTCGACCAGCCAGGCCGTGGTGGCCGACTTGCCGGTGCCGGTGGCGCCCGCGCCGAGCAGCACGACGTCCTTCGTGCCGCCTCGATGCGCCGCCGCCTCGATCCGCCGGGCGATCTCGGCGATCGCCGCCGGCTGGTCGCCGGCGGGCTGGTAGTCGCTGATGACCTGGAACGGGGCGACCTTGCGCTGCAGGTCGGTGACAGGTCGGGCCATGCCCCCACCGTACGACGAGGGTCCGACAGTGTCGGCTAGCCGCTGCGCGGCGGCATCGCCGGCGCTTCGCGCAGTCGGCGCTCGGCGGACCCTCCTTCGTCGGGCCCACCTCCCGCCTCCGGCGATGCCCTGGGCGCAGGTCCGCGGGCCTCGCTCGCGGGCCTGCGCGGGTCAGGCGGTCGTCAGGGTGTGCCAGAGGGCTTCTACCTGGGTGGTCGAGGTGGTCGAGGTCGCCGCTGTTGTCGAGGATGTGGTCGGCGATCTCGCGGCGCTGGGCGTCGGTGGCCTGGGCGGCGATCCGGGCCCGGGCGTCCGGCTCGGAGAGGCCGCGGGCCACGAGACGCTCCACCCGCAGCTCCTCCGGCGCCTCCACGACGACGACGACGTCGAACTCGCCGGTGCGGTCGCGGCCCGTCCCGAGCGACTCCGCGAGCAGCGGGACGTCGTACACGACGACCGCGTCCGGAGCGGCCGCCGCCAGCAGCTCGGCGGAGCGCTCCCCCACCAGCGGGTGGACGATCGCCTCGAGCGCCTGCCGGCGCTGCGGGTCCGAGAACACGATCGCGGCCAGGGCGGCGCGGTCGAGCGACCCGTCGGCGGCCAGCACCTCGGTGCCGAACTCCTGCACGACCGCGGCCAGGCCCGGTGTGCCCGGCTCGACGACCTGGCGCGCGATCGCGTCGGCGTCGACGACGACGGCGCCGAGGGCGGCCAGCCGCTGAGCGACCGAGCTCTTCCCCGACCCGATGCCCCCGGTCAGCGCGACGCGGGTCACGGACCCAGATCCGGCCGGGGGGCGATGCCGCCGACGAGCACCTGGTCGAGGCACACCGCGACCCCTGGCTCCGTGCCCTGCACCCGGATGCGCGGGAGCTCCCCCGGCAGCTGGAGGGTGACCGTGTGCAGCCCGCTGCTCGAGCGGGACCTTCCTCGTCGCTCCGCCGCCGCCGACCTCGATCACGGTGTCCCGTTCGGCCAGGTAGTTGAGCTGCACGCCCCACGAGAAGCTGAACGCGTCCTGGTTCATCGGCACGGAGATGGCCGACCTCCGCACGACGTACCCGCAGCCGGGCACGGGGCCCGGATAGCTCCGGGCGAACTCCGCCACCTGCCCGCGCACGACGCTGACCGTCGTCGGTGATGACGTACGGCTTCTCGGCACGGGACGTCGAAGGTCTGGTCGCGCAGGAATCGGCGCAGGGCCGTCGAGGTAGCGCCGTACGCTCGGGCAGGAAGCCGGCGTACACGACGTTCGGCGGGCATGATCCGGTCGACGAGCACGGCCGACGGATGCGCCTCGAGGCCGGCGCGGACGTTGGTCCAGAACGGGCGGCTCGACGCCGCCTTCATGGCTGCCGGCCTGCTGCTGCGTGGTCACCCAGGCGCTCTCGACGAACGAGCAGACCGGCGACGCACGGCGATCGCCGTCAGCACCGCGGGCGGCACCCTCCGCGAGCAGGCGTCGGGCTCCCGGCCGTGGTCGACCGCAGGCCCAGGTGCAGCCGAGCAGGATCGTGCCGGGCACGAGGAAGATCGCGACGTAGTGCGCCTGCCGCAGGAGCGGGTACGCGAGATGACCTGGAAGGGCACTGCGACGGACATGATCGTCAGGATCATGCGCGACCATGCGCAGCCGAGCGCTGCCCATGCGCGCCAGGCGTGGGGCCGCAGCCAGACCGTGACCACGACGAGCAGGACCAGGACCTGGACGAGCGCCGAGGTGGCGAACGTGCCGAGCGCGGCGAAGCTGGGCCAGGCGCCCGAGTCGCTGCCCCACGGCCCGCCGAAGGTGCTGGGCAGCGCGCTGCCGACGAAGACGTCGCCGAAGGCACGGCCGAGCGAGTCCAGCGTCGGCCAGCGGGTCGGCCGCTGCAGGGCCGGCCGCGCGGTAGAGCACGAGGTACGCCGCGACCACGACCGCGTAGAGCAGCCACAGAGTCGCGCGCGCGGCGGAGCGCAGCACGCAGACTCTCCGACCCTCGTCAGCTGCGGGAACGCCAACGTCCACAGCGACGAGGAACGGGAGCAGGAACAGGGCCTGCGGCGACACGAGCAGTCCGAGCGCGAGGCAGACGGCGGCCGCCAGGGCGGATCCGAGGCCCGCGACCTCGCACCACTCGGGCGTGGAAGTAGGCCGGTCCACGCCATGCTCGCCAGCACCGGGAACATGATCGCGCCGATCGTCCAGGATCGCCGACGCGACCACGGTGAGCGGCGACGAACGCCCAGAAGCGCGAAGAGCAGCAACGACAGCCGCCCCGGCCGAAGATCTCGCGCAGCGCGAGCAGCATGCCGACGTCGGCGACGACGCAGGCCGACGATCACGGTGGCGATCGCCACCCCGAAGTCGAACGGCGCCACCTGGACCGTGGCCCACTGCGACGGCCTTCCACAGGGGGCCGAAATGGGCGTTGTAGGTCTCGGAGCACGACCTCGGCGTCCAGGCGGCTGTCGAGCGCCGCGTAGATGAACAGGACGTCGTCCTGGACGAAGTCGAGCCCCAGTGCGATCCACCAGCGGATCAGCAGCTGGACGACGACGACGGCCGCGGCGAACGACCACCACAGGTCGGGCCGCCAGCGCCGACGGCGGGTCGGCCGGCCATCGGCTGCCTCGACGGTGGTGTCTGCCGCCGCGGTCGTCACCGGCTCGGGCTCAGGCTCGATCAGGCTCGTCGCGGTCGGGGCGCCGAGGACTTGCCGATGACGTTCGTTGCCACGCAGTCCGCTCCCCGTGCTCGACGGGCTCCACCGTCCTGGTCCGCCGAGAGTACCTCAGCGACCGGCTCGGCCCCGCGCACCGACGACGCCCCGCGGACGTGGGTCCGCGGGGCGTCGTGACGTGCGTGGAGCGGGTCGATCAGGCGCCGGTGAGCTTGTCGCGCAGCGCCTGCAGGGCCTCGTCGGTCGCGAGCGTGCCCGCGGCCTCCGGAGCCGGAGAGGTGTAGGTCTGAGCACCCGACTCGGCGGACTCGGCGACGCCGGCCTCCGCGTCGGCCTTGCGCTGCTCGTCGACCTGCTTCTTGTGCGCCTCCCAGCGGGCGTGCGCCTCGGCGTACTGGCGCTCCCACTCGGCCTGAGCGGTCTCGTGGCCCGGGAGCCACTCGCCGGTCGCCGGGTCGAAGCCGTCGGGGTAGACGTAGTTGCCGGTCTCGTCGTACGTGGCGGCCATGCCGTAGAGCGCCGGGTCGAAGTGCTCGTCGTCGATGCCCGAGATGCCCTCGCTGGCCTGCTTGAGGCTCAGCGAGATGCGGCGACGCTCGAGGTCGATGTCGATGACCTTGACGAAGATGTCGTCGTTGACCGTGACGACCTGCTCCGGCAGCTCCACGTGGCGCTCGGCCAGCTCGGAGATGTGGACCAGGCCCTCGATGCCCTCGTCGACGCGGACGAACGCACCGAACGGCACCAGCTTGGTGACCTTGCCGGGGACGACCTGGCCGATCTGGTGCGTGCGGGCGAACTGCTGCCACGGGTCTTCCTGCGTGGCCTTGAGCGACAGCGAGACGCGCTCGCGGTCCATGTCGACGTCGAGCACCTCGACGGTGACCTCGGTGCCGACCTCGACGACCTCGGACGGGTGGTCGATGTGCTTCCAGGACAGCTCCGAGACGTGGACGAGACCGTCGACGCCGCCGAGGTCCACGAACGCACCGAAGTTGACGATGGACGAGACGACGCCGGAGCGGATCTGGCCCTTCTGCAGCTGCGTGAGGAAGTTCTGGCGAACCTCGCTCTGCGTCTGCTCGAGCCACGCGCGACGCGAGAGCACGACGTTGTTGCGGTTCTTGTCGAGCTCGATGATCTTGGCCTCGAGCTCCTTGCCGACGTACGGCTGGAGGTCGCGGACACGACGCATCTCGACGAGCGACGCGGGCAGGAAGCCGCGGAGGCCGATGTCGATGATGAGGCCGCCCTTGACGACCTCGATGACGGTGCCGGTGACGACGCCGTCCTCTTCCTTGACCTTCTCGATCGTGCCCCAGGCGCGCTCGTACTGCGCGCGCTTCTTGGACAGGATCAGACGGCCTTCCTTGTCCTCCTTCTGGAGGACCAGGGCCTCGACGACGTCGCCGAGCTTGACGACCTCGTTGGGGTCGACGTCGTGCTTGATGGTCAGCTCGCGCGAGGGGATGACGCCCTCGGTCTTGTAGCCGATGTCGAGGAGGACCTCGTCGCGGTCGACCTTGACGATGGTGCCCTCGACGATGTCGCCGTCGTTGAAGTACTTGATGGTCTCGTCGACCGCGGCCGCGAAGGCCTCGGCGTCGCCGATGTCGTTGACCGCGATCTGGCTCACGGCCGGGGTGTCGATGGTGGAAGTCATGGAGTGCGTTGCTCCGGTGGATGGGTGTCGTGACGGGTGCGACGGCGGGCCCTGATCATGCGGCGCGTTCCGTGCAGCGGGCTCGGGGCTCGACAGCGTGGGGTCACGACGGACGACATGCGCGTGCCTGCTCGGTCTGAGGTGCGCGCAGGCCCGCGACGCACCCGCCAGGATACGGACGTGGCAGAACAGGGGTCAAACCGCGTCGGGCGCCGCCCGCTCGGTGCGGAGGCCAGCGTGCGCGCCTCCCGGTCGTGGTGGGACGCCGAGGCCGGCGCGTACGCCGAGGAGCACGGCCGCTTCCTCGGCGACGACCGGGCCGGCGGCGCGCTCGTCTGGGGCCCGGAGGGCTGGACCGAGGCGGAGCTCGGCCTGCTCGGTCCGGTAGTCGGACGCCGGGTCCTCGAGGTCGGGGCCGGCGGCGCCCAGGGCGCGCGCTGGCTGGCCGCGCAGGGCGCCGCACGCCGGTCGCGCTCGACCGTCAGCCTCGCGGATGCTCGCGCCACGCCCAGGGCCTCGAGCCCCGCCGTGCCCGCTCGTCCAGGCCGACGCCGCCGCGCTGCCGTTCGCCGCCGGCGTCGTTCGACCTGGCCTGCTCGGCGTACGGCGCCGTCCCGTTCGTCGCCGACGCGCGGGCCGTGCTTCGCCGAGGTGGCCCGGGTGCTGCGGCCCGGCGGGCGCTGGGTGTTCTCGGTGACCCACCCGGTGCGCTGGGCGTTCCCCGACGCCCCGGGCCCGGCAGGGCTCGTCGCCGACCGGCCCTACTTCGACCGCACGCCGTACGTCGAGCTCGCCGCCGACGGCGACGCCGACCTACGTCGAGCACCACCGCACCCTCGGCGACCTCGTGCGCGCCCTGGTCGCGGCCGGCCTGCGCGTGGTCGACCTCGTCGAGCCCGAGTGGCCGGACGCGCAACGACGCAGACGTGGGGCGGCTGGTCGCCCGAGCGCGGCCGGATCCTGCCCGGCACCGCGATCTGGGTCTGCGTGCGCGACTGACCGGCTCGACGAGCCCGTCCTGACGTCCAGTCACCCGGACGGCCCAACAGCCGTCCGGACAGCGGTCGCCGCAGCACGACATCCCAGGTGTGAGGCACGGGGCGACGTCGGCACTCACGGTCCTGGTGGCCGCGGGTGTCCTGGCGATGCCGCTCGGCCTGGCCGTGAGCGCCCGCCCGGCCGATCCGGTCGGATCCGTCTCGCGAGCTCCTGTCGCCGGGGCCGCGCCCACGACGCCGACGCGGGCACCCGAGCCCGACGCCGTGCGGGCCGAGCCGCGCGACGCCGCGGGCTGGTCCCGGCTGTTCGACAACCTCGACGGCGACTGGGCGGGGGCGACGGGTCCTCGAGCAGCCGGCTGCCCGACGGTCGCGTGCTCTGGCTCTTCGGCGACACCGTGACCGGCGACGTCTCCCCCGACGGCCGTCGGACGGGAGCGTCGCGCCTCGTGCACAACAGCGTGCTGATCACGTCACGGCACGTGCGTCAGCCAGCGTCGCGAGCGGCAGCCGACGCGCTGCCCGGCGACGCGACGACGTGGCTGTGGCCGACGCACGCCGTGGTGACCCGCGCCGGCGACCCGGCGACCGGGACGTCGGTGGTCCGTGTTCGCCCAGCGCATCGCCCGCACGGGCGCCGGGCCGTTCGACTTCCGCCGGGTCGCCACCGCGGTCGTCGACGCTCGAGGTCGCCTGGGGCGGCAGCCGCGGCCGTGGGCGCGGTCCGCGACGTGGCCGACGCGACGACGCTGTGGGGCGCGGCCGTGGTGCGCGAGGGCGCGACGACCGTGGGTCTACGGCACGCGCGACGCCGGGCCCGGCACGTTCGGGCGCGACCTCCTGCTGGCGCGCGCACCGACGGGCACGGTCGGCGACCGCGAGCACCTGGCGCTACCGCACCCGCGACGGCTGGTCGTCCCGGTCGTCGGACGCCGTCGTCGTACGCCGGGGCGCGGACGGCGTCTCGACGGTGCTCTCCGGGGCGGTGGTCGGCGGGCGCACCGTGCTCGGTGACCAAGCCGCAGGAGTTCCTCGACGACCGCGTCGTGGAGCTGACGCGCGCCGCACGCCTGGGGCCCGTGGACGCAGCGCACCCTGCTGCTCGCGCCGTCGACCGACACCGAGCCGCGGTACTCCCCCGCGCTCGTGGTCGGCGCCGACGCGGCGCGCGCGGTGGTCGTGGTCAACCGGACGTCGACGTCGCTCGAGACGCTGCTCACCGACAGCACGACGGCCAGGCCCACGTTCTACGACGTGGACCTGGCCGACTGAGCCGTGCAGGCCGGTCGGTCAGACCTGCGCGTCGTCGGGGCGACGGGCCAGCAGGATGCCGATCACGAGCAGGATCAGCCCGAGCACCAGGGAGACGATCGGCAGGGTCTGCGAGACGAGCTTGAGCTTGGCGGAGTTGTCCTTCGCCTCCTGGACCGACTCGGCGATCTCCTCGTCGGTGAAGCCGAGCTTCCCCTGGATGATCGTGATCTGGTCGGTGCCGTCGGGGCCGCGCAGCGTCTGGAGCTGGTCCTCGGTGCCGTTGACGACCTGGCCGGTGAGCGGCTCGACGAACAGCGTGCGGGGGTTCGAGTAGTAGCGCGGCGCCGCGAAGGCGGGGTCGTCCGAGCCCACGAGCGCCGCGACGCCCTCCTGCTCGCCGATCTGCGTCGGCTCGATCCGGCCCTCGTACTTGTAGACGGTGAGGCCGTCGATCTACGTCTCCTCGACGAAGCGTCGACCGGCGCACCCTGCAGCAGCGAGGTGTCGAAGTAGTTGTAGGTGGCGTTCTTGTCCACGAAGAACGGCAGCTTGAGCGGCATGATCGCGTCGTTCGCGATCATCTCGTCGGTCATCGGGGTGCCGTCGATGTTCGCGCCCGAGCCGGTGTTGAGGAGGTTGGTCGTGCGGTCGAACGCGTAGCGCTCGGTGCCCGCCGTGACGAGCTTGCCGTCGGAGTCGTTGACCCGGCTGAAGCTCTCGTAGACCCCGATGTTGCCGCCGGCCGCCTGCGAGGCGGCCACGTCGGCCTTGGTGTAGCGCAGCGAGGTGATCGGTACGTTGGTGCGCTCCGTGAAGGTGGCGATGTCGAGGAGCTTCACCGCCGTGCCGGCGTTGCGGCTGGGCTTGGTCGGGTCGAGGTCGAGCGGCGCCACGGCGAGCTTCGGTACGGCGTAGTACTTGACCATCGGTGCCAGGACGAGGAACGCCACCCCCAGGCCGATCAGGATGAGCCCGAGAACACGACGCATGTGCAGCCTTCCAGAGGTCCGACGGGTACGCGCGGAACGTACCGGACGGTAACCTCCGGTGCCAGCAACAACGCCGAAACGATACGGACATCACCTGGTCGTGTCTGCGTCACGTTCAGCAATCTCTCGTTCACGAAGGGTGAGTCAGGGTGAGCAGCCGGCTCGAGGGTGCGCCCGAGGCGCTCGACCAGCCGCGCGGAGCTGCGGAGAGCGACCGCCGGGAGATGTCGGCCGGCGCCCACTTCGCGGGGCTCGACGGCTACCGCGCCGTCGCCGCCCTCATGGTGGTCCTCACCCACGTGGCCTTCAGCACCGGCGTCGTGGTGACCGCCGGCACCTGGGGGCACCTGCTCGGTCGGCTCGACTTCGGCGTGGCTCTGTTCTTCCTCATGTCGGGCTTCCTGCTCTACCGGCCGTGGGCCCGCGCCGCCTTCGACGCGACTCCGCGCCCGAGCCTCCGCCGCTACGCGATCCGCCGGGCGGCCCGCATCCTGCCGCTGTACTGGGTGGTCGTGGTCGTCACGCTGCTCGTGCTCCCGGAGATCCAGCCGGTCGGCACCGACCAGTGGTGGAAGCACCTGCTCGCACTGCAGATCTACCTCCCGGGCGGCGCGATCGAGGGTCTGAGCCAGACCTGGAGCCTGTGCACCGAGATCTCCTTCTACGTCGCTCTCCCGGTGCTGGCCGTGCTCGCCGGCTCAGGTCGTGGCCGCGACCCCTGGCGTCGCCAGGTCGTGCTGCTCGCGACGCTGGTTGTCGTCGCGACCACGTACAACGCGGTCAACGCGTTCACCGATGCCTGCCGCTCAACGCGGGCTACTGGCTCCCCGCCTACCTCGACTGGTTCGCCGCCGGGATGCTGCTCGCGGTCCTCGAGGTCAGGTCCCACTCCGCGGACCGGCCCCGGCTGGTGTCCTGGGCCGTGGCCGCCGGTCGCGACCAGGCGACCAGCCTCGGACTGGCCGCCGGGCTGTTCGTGCTCGCGATGACGCCGATCGGGCGGTTCGTACGACTTCACTCCCACGGCACCCTGGGAGTCGCTGTTCAAGCACTGGCTCTATCTCGGTGCGGCGTTCTTCTTCCTGCTCCCCGGCGTCATGGACCAGCACCGCGGCGTCTCGCTGCTGCTCTCGAGGCCGACGGCGCACCGGCTCGGGCTCATCTGCTACGGCATCTTCCTGTGGCACCTGATGCTGCTGCGGATGATCATGCCCGCCGTGGGGGTGCCCTACTTCGGCGGTCACGTCGTCGAGATCACCGTGCTCGTCGTCGCCGCGACGATCGTGGTCGCGACGATCACCTACCGGCTGGTCGAGCGGCCGGCTCAGCGCTGGGCGCACCGGCGCTGACCGGAGCGCACAGCGCCCGCCACCACGGCGGCTGTCCCGGCAGCGACGAGGATCGCCGAGGCCACCAGTCCGGTCGCGCTCCACCCGGTCCCGGTCGGCCACGGCGCCGCGAGCGCCGGCGCGACGGCCACGACAGCGCCGGCCAGCGCCCACGCGGTCCGGTGCCCCCACCGCGTCACGCACGCGTACGCCGCCGACGCGACGACGGCTCCCACCACCCCGAGCGTGAGCAGCGCCACCGCCACCACGATCCACGGGCGCAGGCGGCCTCGCCGCCGGCGGGCTCGCGGTTCGGCGCTCAGGGGACGGCCGCGGACCCCGAGCCCGGCGATCAGCACCAGCGCCACGGCGGCGACCGCACCGATGAGGAGCGACCCTCGGTACGTCGCGTCCGGGGCGTAGACCAGGCGCACCTCGGTCGCGGCACCGGGCGGCAGGATCCAGGCCTGACGCCAGCCGTCGACCCGGACCGGCTCGAGGGCGACGCCCGTGGCGGTCGCCGTCCACCCGGCGTTGAAGTTCTCGGTCAGCTCGAGGACGCGGGTGAACGAGCGCGGCGGCCACGGCGACGGTGCGCTCGGTCGGGCCCCACGAGGTCGCCTCCGCGACGCCCGCGTTCAGCGCCCGGGCGCCGCCGGCTCCCCAGACCAGGCCGTCCACCCGCCACGGTCCGGCGGACGCGACCGTGATGCGGTGGGTGCCGGGAGCCAGGTCGACGGACTCGGCGCACGCGTCGGCGGTGATCGGCGCCCCGGTCAGCAGCGCGCCGGCGGTGGTGTCGACGCGGGTCTCGATGCGTTGCAGTCCGTCGACGAGCACCTCCGGCCCCGAGCCGCACGGGGCCAGGACCGGCGCGCTGCGCTGGATCGGCACCTTCTGCTCGTCCGCGGCCCCGAGCACGAGCTCGCTGATGCCGACCGGCAGGACCGTGCGCCGCTGAGTCGTGGTGCCGTAGCTCAGCACCGGGCGCAACGAGGTGAAGTCGAGCGTGATCGTGCGCGTCCGGGTCGCGGGGAACTCGAGATAGCCGGCGTCGTCGCTGATCACCGGATAGCTGCGCCCGCCCACGCCCACCGTCACCCCGAGCGGTCGGGAGGCCCCGAGCCCGAGCACCTCCCGCACGCGAAGCCACGACAGCGTCGCGGGTCTCGGGAGAGTCACCGTGAGCCGCGGCGTGCTGTCCCCCTCGGCAGCGACCCATGCCGTCGCGAGGTCGCCGTCGATCGCGGACTGCGCCCGTACAGCGGGTTCGGGGACTCGGACGCTCGAGGCGGAGGCGAGGGCGGCCGGCGCTGTCGGGAGGAGCAACCGGTCGAGGGCATCGCCGGGTCGCCCGGTGACGGTGAGCCGCATCGGTCCCGTGACCGCCCCGACGGTCACGGTGCGGTCGAGACCCTGCTGCTCCTCCCCCGCACGTGCCAGGTCGGGCAGGCAGTTGATCGGCACGCGGACGACGCAGGCCGACCGCGCGCCCGCCCGGGCGCTCAGGACGACCCTGGTGGGTGCGCCCGCGCCCGCGGGCAGCACCAGGGTGCGCGCCACACTGCGGTCGACCTCGGCCAGGCCCGGCAGCACGCCCGTTCGCAGCGAGGTCCCCTCGACGTCGACCCGCATGCGCGTGGTCGGGACCAGGTCGCCCAGCGCCGTGGTCCCCGGCACCGGCGCGCGCACGACGCGGCTGCCCACGTCGGTCGTCACGCGCAGGTCGACCCACCCGGACTCGCCCGGGACCGACGCCACCGTGGTCAGCTCGAGCGGTGCCCGGTCCGAGCCGGCGAGGCCCTCCACCGACCACCACGACCCGGCCGCGTCGAAGCCGCGCGGGAACCACGCCGTGCCGGTCTCACCGTCGACCGCGTTCCACGGCCCGGCTGCCGGGGTCGGGACGACGGCGGATGCGTCGCCCCTGCTGCTCGACGACCCGGTCCGGACGTCCGCGGGGAGCGCGGCGACGGGCCCGGGGAGGGCGGGCAGGACGTCGTAGTCGTGAACCTTGCGCGGGAGCGCCCACGGCTCGTCGGGCAGCAGCGTCCGCGACCGGTTCTCGTGCACCCTCCCGAAGGACACCTCGATCCGGCGCGCCGAGTCGGTCACGACGGCCGTGCCGGCCGTGGCGTCGGGCCAGTCCCCCGCGCGGACCACCGTGGCGTTCTCGGCTCCGGGCAGCCCGCCGACGGCGAGCAGACCCTCGGCCTCGCCGCCCATGACCCAGGGCTCGTCCGCGGCCCGCAACCCGACGCGGGTGTCCTGCGGCGGCGCCGAGGACCTCGAAGATCTCGACGGCCTGGTAGGCACCGTCGATGCCCGCGTCGGCGACGACGCCCTCGATCTCGAACCCGGTGAGCAGCGGGCCGAAGGACGCTGTGCGTCGTAGCCCTCCGGACGCGTCGAGCGACTGGTGCACGAGGGACGGTCGTGGTGCGTCGCTCGCGGCGTAGTTGAGGTCGTTCCGCACGACGAGGTGGGTCACGCCCATCCGGGTGAGGTACGCCGCGAGGCCCGGGTCGCCGGCTCCCGAGGCGAGCAGCGACTCGACGTCGTCGAGCGCGCGGATGTTGCCCGCGGACGAGAGCGGGACCGCGTCGCGCACCGCCCAGGGCGTCGCGGCGTACGGCTGCATCGGCTCGTCGCGGGAGTTGCCCCAGAGGTAGTTGCCGAAGGACGAGCCGGGGACGACGAGCGCCCGGCCGTCCGGCGCGTTGGTCAGAGCCACGCCGTCGCGTCGAGCCAGTAGCCCGGGGATCGAGAGGAAGGTCCGACCCGGCCGTCAGCTCGCCGCGCAGCGCCGGGGCTGCGGCACCCAGCACGGTGAGGGCAGGCGACCAGCGCGAGCGGGGCCAGCCGCGCCCGATGCGGTCGCGGGTACCAGTGCGCCGTACCGGGCACCGCCGGCCGTGGCGACGCCGCACGCTGGGCACGGTCAGCACACCGACACCATCCAGCCGGCGCCGAGCGCGAGCGGGAGCCGCATCCACGACGTCGAACTTGTGCGATGTTGCGCAGCGGCGCCAGGGCGCCGTCGAGCAGCAGCCGGAGCGCGGGCGCGACGCCGTCGCCCAGCGCCGACGCCGACGTGTGCCCGGCGTCGATGACGACGAGCCCGACCAGGAGTGCCGAGAGCAGGAACCGCCGGTGCCGCGACGGCCCGCGGCGAGGCCCGCGAGGCCCGACGGCGCGACGACCCGACCGTGCCGAGCACGAGACCAGCGGCTCGGTGACGAGGCTCCAGCCGGCCGGCCACTACGGCCCGCCGCCGGTCGCCACGTACGCGACCCAGTCGTCGACGCCGCGCAGCGGCCGCGAGCCGTCGGTCGACCGACGTGGTGACCGACGACGACTCGATCCAGTCGAGGAACGGCGGCGAGTACCGGCCGAGGAGCAGCAGCGGGCACGCAGGAACCAGGCCGTGGCGAGGGCCGCCGCAGCCGACCACAGCGCGAGCCCGCGCCGCGCCGGGCCGCGCGGGGCCGGTGAGCGATCCACAGCGGGGCCAGCGACGGCGCGCGGCCGCCGTGGCGACGGCGTTGACGCCGCCCGGCGAGCAGCACTGCCACGGCCGAGCCGGCCGACGCGGCGCGCGACCGCCGCGCGGGCGCCGTAGGCCACCAGCGGGACGAGCACCCAGGGCGCGAGCGCGACAGGGCAGCGTCTCGGACCGAGATCGGGCCCGAGCGTGCTGAGCATGCGCGGCGACAGCGCGAACGCGAGGCCGGCGACCCAGCGCGCGCCCGGGGCGCTGATGCCCGAGGAGCCGGCGAGCCGGACGGCGCCGAGGAAGGCCGCGCACAGCAGGACCGTCCACCAGAGCCGCTGCGACGACCCACGGGCTCGGCACCCGATGGTGCGTGAAGACACCGAAGAACGGGCCCATCGGGAACAGGTAGCCGTAGGCCTGGTTCTGCAGCTGGCCGAAGAAGCCCTGGTCGTCCCACAGGTGCAGCGCGCGCGCGAGGAAGCCCCACGGGTCCGCGGTGAGGTCGAGCTTGGTGTCGGCGGCGATCCGGCCGGGCGTCCTGCAGGAAGGCGATCGCGGCGAGCACGACGCACGTCGCGACGAGCCGCAGCCGCCAGACGGCCGGGTCACCGGCCGCGCCGTCCGACGACCACGAGGTTCCAGCAGACGACCTCGCGCACGCCGGGCACCCGCGCCGACCGGCCCGGCCCAGCGCGGGCAGGTAGCGCGGCACGAGGCGCACGTCGGTCGAGCCGCCCGCGCCGGCGCTGCGGCGGCCCACCGCGCGCCCGCCGGCGGCCGTCACGCGGAACAGCGACGCGCCGTAGTCGTTCTTCGGGCCGGTGCCCGTGCGTGCGCTCGTAGCGGTCGGCCGCGCGCGCGCCCGCCGAGGAAGTGCCACGGCGAGGTCTCGTGGCCGCCCCACGGGCCGTACCAGAGCGTGTAGGACAGGAAGACGAGCCCGCCGGGACGGCGTCACGCGCACCATCTCGTCGGCCATGAGCCACGGCTCGGGCACGTGCTCGGCGACGTTGCTCGAGTAGGCGACGTCGAACGACGCCGTGACGGAACGGCAGCGCCGTGCCGTCGCCCAGCACCGTGCGCGGGCCCGGGCTCGCGGCCGTGCAGCGCGAGCTCGCCGGCGTCGGCGTCCAGCGGCGACGTAGGTCGCGCCCCAGCGCCGTCGAACGCGTCGGCGAAGTAGCCCGGGCCACCCCCGACGTCGAGCAGCCGGGCGCCGTCCAGCGGGCAGGTAGGACGCCGACCTGGGCGACCGAGTCGCGCGCCAGCGCGCCGTAGAACGCGGTCCGGGTCGGCTCTGCTCCTGCCGGAAGGCCGAGAACAGGCGACCGAGCGACGCAGGGTCGCCCGGAACGGCGCTCGGCGTCCACGGGCACGGCGCGGACGCGTACCCGACGCGGCGAGCGGGTCGACGCGCGAGGCGCCGCCACTGGCTACCGATTGGTAACCTCCGTGCATCGCCGGACGCTGCCGGCGAGTCAGGAAGGACCTGTCGTGCACCCGTCGCCGACGCCGCCGGGGACGCCCGGCGCCGAGGCGCCGCTGCGCGTCCTGTTCTGCAACTGGCGCGACACCCGCAACCCCGAGGGCGGCGGCTCCGAGGTCTACGTCGAGAGCGTCGCCACGGCGCTGGCCGCCGCGGGCCACGACGTCACGATCCTGTGCGCCGCGCACGCGAACGCCCCCGCCGACGAGGTCGTCGACGGCGTCCGCTTCGTGCGCGCGCGGCAGCAAGCTCGGCGTCTACCCGCAGGCCTTCCTGCGGCAGCTGCGCCGCCGGCGTCGGCCGCTTCGACGTCGTCGTCGACGTGCAGAACGGCATCCCGTTCCTGTCCACCTGGGCCGGCCGCACGCCCGGTGGTCGTGCTGGTGCACCACGTCCACCGCGAGCAGTGGCCGGTCGTCTACGGCCCGGTCCGCTCGCGCATCGGCTGGTGGATCGAGTCGCGGCTCGCCCCGCGCGCCTACCGCGGCTCGCCGCTACGTCGCCGTCTCGGAGGCCACCCGCGAGGAGCTCGTCGCGCTCGGGCGTCGCGCGGCGACGACATCACGTGGTCCACAACGGCATCGAGCCGCCCGCGGCTCGACCCCGCCCCGGCCGACCGACCCGCGCATCGCTCGTGCTCGGCCGGCTCGTGCCGCACAAGCGGGTCGAGCACGTGCTCGGCCGCGGCCGCCGAGCTGCGCGCGCGACCACCCCGACCTGCGGGTCGCGCGTCGTCGGCGACGGCTGGTGGTCCGACGCAGCTGCCGCGGACGCGCGACCGGCTCGGCGTCGAGCGACCTCGTCGAGTTCATCGGCTTCGTCGACGAGGAGGCCAAGCACGAGCAGCTGGCCGCGCGCCTGGGTGCTCGCCCTGCCCTCGCTCAAGGAGGGCTGGGGTCTGGTCGTGATGGAGGCGGCGGGCTACGCGCGTGCCCACCGTCGGCTACGCGGCCGCCGGCGGCGTCGCCGAGTCCGTCGTCGACGGCGTGCACCGGGTCCTGCTGGTCGACGACGAGGCGGGGTTCACCGCGGCCGCTGCGCCGGCTGCTCGCGACCCGAGGCTCGCGGCCGGCTCGGCATGGCCGCCGAGGCGCGCACCTGGGAGTTCGGCTGGGACACCGCCGCGCGCTCGTTCGGCCGCGGTGCTCGCGCGCGCGGCCGGCCGCCCGGAGCACCGTCGCCGGTCGAGCCCGAGGTCGAGCCGGCGCACGTGCACCACGAGCCGGAGCCGCGCGCAGTCGGACCGGGACGACGATGGCCGCCACCCCGCAGGGGTGACGGCCACGTCGAAGGCTGCGGGTCAGTTGGTGCCGTAGACCACGATCGAGCCCGGGCACCTGCTCGGGGTAGCTGCCGCCGCCCTGCGAGCTGGTCGAGCGCGACGCCACCGCCGACGCCGACGACGACGCCGATGACGGCGGCGATGATGCCGGCGACGATCCCGGGCACGTGCGTCCTCCTGGCTGAGCGACAAGTTCGCGTGAGCCTACCAGCCAGTAGCCCCGCGGCGGAATCCGCGACCGACGGAGTGTCGCGACTCGTGACCGCACCCGGCCGGCGGACGCGCCGCGCGCCGACGGCGAGCGAGCAGCTCCACGCGAGCGACGATCGGCGTAGCCCAGCACGACGCGGCACCGCCGCCGGTCGGCACCGGGGCGGGCTCGGCGTGGCGAGCCGGTACAGGTCGAGGTCGGCGCCGTCGACGACGAGCGACCGCGCCCGCCGGCACCGGGCAGGGCCGGCCGCCGACGGCCACGAGGCGCCCAGCCGATGCCCTCCGCGCGCAGCACCGGGCCGAGGTCCGCGCCGGCTGCGCACCGCCTCGCCGACCCGCGCCGCGCGCGGGTCGTCGCCGGGCACGCACGACGAGCTCGCCGTCGCGGCGCACGACGAGGGAGGTGTCGGTGACGACGGTGCGCGGCATCGCGCGCGGCGCCGGGTCGAGCACGGTGCGGCCCGAGGTTCCACTCGAAGCGGCGGAACGTCGACCACGGCAGGCTCACGACGTCGCCCGGCGCCGGATCCGCGGCCAGCACCTGCCGGGCCCGCGTCCAGTCGTCCGGGTAGTCGACCGAGGCGAGCCGGCCGAGCGCACCCCAGGCGAGGTCGGGCAGGGTCACGCAGCGGCAGCAGCAGCACGGCCACCAGCACGACGCGGCGCAGCAGCCGGCGTCGCGCCATCGGCGCGCCGCCGCGCGCGCGACCCGCGCGGCGCCCGAGCGCGGACGCCACGGCCGAGCAGGACCAGCCAGGGCGCGAGCCACTTCTGGCCGTCGCGCACCAGCCCGCCGCCGGGCACCGACTCCACCACCCAGCGGGTCACCGGCCGCGTGACCTCCCAGCGCCCCGGTCAGCGCCACCGACGAGCCCGACGGCCGACGCCACCGCGAGGGTCAGGGCGACGGGCCGACCGAGCACCTCGACGACGGCGCGCCGGCCGGCCACCGCGAGCACCAGCAGCACCAGCGTCGCGAGCGGCGCGAGGACGGTCGCGCGGCTGCCCGGGACGGCGTCGGCGTTCCAGACCCCGCCGGTGCCGAGCGCGGTCAGCACCGACCCCCACGGGCCCTCGGCCCGCAGGGCGAAGACGTCGACGCCCGCGGCGCCCACGGCCGCCGGGTGCAGCAGCGACGGCACGACCCACGGCAGCTGGAGCGCCGCGCCGCCGAGCACGAGCGAGGGCGCGGCGACCGCGCGGCGCGGCCGACGACCACAGCAGCACCGGGGCCGACACCGCGAGGACGAGCAGCCCACCCGTCGGGGTCAGCGACGCGAGCGCCCAGCCACAGCAGCCAGCGCGCGCCGGCGCCCGCGCCGCCCGGCCGCGCGCTCGTCGGCGGCGGCCAGGGCCCACGGCAGCGCCGCCACGGCGAGCAGCAGCGACCAGTGGCCGAGCAGCAGCCGCTCCGCGACGTACGGCGACCACACGGCGACGACGCGCGGCCACGCAGCGGGTCGCGGTGCCCGCCCCGCGCAGCAGCCGGGCGACGCCCGGTGCCGAGCAGCACCAGCGCGGCCACGCAGCGCCACCGTCTCCCAGACCCAGCCCGGGCACGGGACCGGTGAGGACGGCCACGACGGCGTCCTGCGGCACCGAGCGCGGGCAGTCCGCGCGCCGAGGCCGAGCATCCACGGCAGCAGGGACTGGTCGCGGCACGAACACCTGGTCGCCGATGCAGGGTGTAGCCCGGGCAGCAGCGCGGGCCCGAGGGCGAGCGCGGCGAGCACGACGACCAGCAGCGGCACCACGTCCCGCCCGGCCGCACCGACGCACGTCGACCACCCTCCGACCGCGCGCCCGCGGGCGCGGTCCTCGCGACTGCCGCGACCGGACGGGCCTATCGTGACGGGTCGGCGGCCGGACCGGACGCCGACCCACCCGAGCACGAGGACTCCCGTGACCCTCCCGGACGCACGGCGCCGCGCCCGCGCCCGCCGTGCGCGGCGGCCTGCTCGGGCCCGGGCGTGCTGGTCGCCGCCGGCATGGCGGTGGGCCAGGTGCTCGGGCTACGCGCTCTCGGTGCTCGGCGCACGGCTGCTCGGCCCGGAGACCTTCTCCGAGCTCGGCACCCTGCTCGGCCTGCTCGTGATCGGGGCCGTCGTCCCCCTCGGCATGCAGACCGTGGCGGCGCGCACGCGTCGCCGCCGGCGACGCCGGCTCGCTCGCCCGACGAGCTCGCTGCGGCTCTCGCTGCTGTCCGGCACGGCCGTGACCGTGGTCGCGCTCGCTGCTGGTGCCGGTGGCCGTCGCCGCCCTCGACCTCGAGGTGGTCCCCACGGCGCTGGTGGCGGTCGACGCTCCTGCCGCTCACCCTCGCCGGCGCGGCGCTCGGGCCTGCACGCAGGGGCGCGAGCGCTTCCCGCGTCTGGCCTGGCAGTACGCCGTGCTCGCGGTCGCGCGGGTCGGCCTGTCCGTCGTCGTGCTGGTCGCGACCCGGTCGGTGACCGCCACGATGGTCGCCGAGGTGGTCGGGGCCGTGGTCGGCTGGCTCGCCGTGCACCGCGGCGCCGGGCTGCCGCTGGTCGCTCGGGTCGCCCGTCGCCGCGCGACGCCGTCAGCGAGATGGCGCACATCACGCACGCGCTGCTCGCGATGTTCGTCTTCACCAACGCCGACCTGCTGCTCGCGCGCGCCACGCTCACCCCGGCGCAGGCGGGCACGTACGCCGCCGGCGCCATCGTGCTCAAGATCGCCTTCTGGCTCCCGCAGGCCGTCGCCGTCGTCGTGTTCCCGCGGCTCGTCGGCGGCGGCACCCGCGCGCTCGCGCTCGGCGTGGGCGTCGTCGTCGGGCTCGGCCTGCTGGTGACCGCCGGCGTGGCCGTGCTGGGGCCGTGGCTGCTGCCGATCGTGCTCGGGCCCGTCGTACGCCGGGCTCAGCGACGACGCGGCGCTGTTCGCCCTCGCCGGCACGGCCGAGGCGGTCGCCTACCTGCTGCTGTTCAGCCGCATCGCGGCCCAGGACCGCTGGGCGGCGGCCGCCGTCTGGGGCGCGGTCGTGGCGCTCACCGTGCGTGGTCGTCACGGTGGCGCACTCGTCGCCGCGGTCGATCGTGCTGGCGGTCCTCGGCGTCTCGGTGGCGCTGTGCGTCGTCGGTGCCTGGGCGCACCGCAACGACACCGCCGACGATCCGGTCCTCACCACCCCGTGACGCACGACGACGGCCGCCCCCGAAGGGTCGGCCGTCGTCGTCGGTCCGGTCGAGGTCAGCCGGTGCTGGGCGCCACGGCCTGCGGGTTCGGCCAGGGGCCGGGGACGAACAGCGGCGGTAGCCGGACGCGTCGCCCATCGCGGTCGGCGATGGCCTCGGAGCCCGGGAGCACGCCCTGCTGCACCCAGGTGTTGAGCAGGTCGATCACGGCGACGCGGGACTGGCTGGTGAAGTTGCAGTGCCCCGCGCCGTACGGCGCGCCCGGGTCCTCCGGGTAGGTCGCCGGCGCCACGGTGTAGAGCTGCACGAGGTCGGACGTGGCCTTGCCCTGGCTCTGGGCGTTGATGAACCGGTCGCGCAGGAACGTCTCGTTCTGCGCGATCACCAGCGGGTCGGCCGCGGTGTGCAGCGTGATCGTCGGGTCGGTGATCGTGCCCTGCGGGTCGCCGCCCTCGGCGAGCGCCTTGTCGAGCGCCGCCTGGTCGGACGGCACCCGCTGGCCGGCCTGCGAGCTCGGCGGTGTTCGCCGCGACGGCGCCCGGGGTGACCGAGTCGATGAGCGACTTCTCCTCGTCGGAGACGCGCGTCGGTGTAGTCGACGTCCTCGTTGCTCGACGGGTTGCCGCCGAAGCGCTGCTCGAGGTCGTAGCGGGCGAACGTCGCGTAGCCGATGGCCGTCGCGAGCGCCTCGACCGTGCCCTTCACGCGCGACTCGATCGTCGAGCCGTCGAAGGTCTTCGTGCGGCCCGGAGCGTCGACGATGGCGGCGATGGTGAGCACCTTCGCGGTGCCTCCGCCGGCGGTGTCGCTCGCGGCTGCGACGACGCGCTTCACGGCCTCCTCCCAGGTCTTCACCGACTCCTCGTACGAGGTGTAGCCGGTGAGCTTCATCTCGGGGTAGAGCAGCGTCTTCGTGGCGTAGGAGACGTCGAGCGCGAGGTTCATGTTCGGCACGACACCGGCGACGGCGCCGCACAGGGGCGCCGCGCCGTCGACCCACTCGGGGTGCTTCTCGGCGATCGTCTGCGTGATCAGCCCGCCGAGCGAGTCGCCCCACACGAGGGTGCGGTAGGGCTGACCGACGTTCTCGGAGAAGAACGTCGTGCAGGTCCTCCGCCGCGGCCACGCCGTCGGCGACGGCCCAGCCGTTGCGACTTGTACGCCGACCCGGCCAGGGCGTACCCCTGCGAGAGCAGCGTGCTCGCGGTGGCGTCGTCGGGGGCCGAGACCGCCTCGGTGCTGACCGGCTCGAAGTTCGGCGGCGCCGGCTGCGCGTAGCGGTAGCCGTGGCGAGTAGATGAGCAGCGTGCCGTTCCAGCGTCGTCGGCAGCTGGATCTCGTACGCCGCACCGTTGAGCGTGTCGTTGCACTTGACGACGTCGCAGCCGGTGAACGGGACGTTCGTCGGACTGCTGCCGGGCGCGCGGCACCTCGGTGGTCGCGCCGCAGCCGGCGAGCAGGAGGGCGGTGGCCGTGCCGAGCGCGGCGACGGTCGCGAGACGGGTGCGTGAGGTCATGCGCGGGAGTCTCGCACGCACCCTCGGCACGGGCACCTCAGGCGCGCGGATCGTGATCGAACGCGGAGGACCGCGCACGGCGCCGCGTCGACCAGCGCGCACCGGTCAGTGACCGGCGTCCTCCCACGTGCGCCCGATGCCGACGGAGACGTCGAGCGGGACGGTCAGCGAGCAGGGCGCGCGCCCATCTGCTCGCGCACGAGCGCCTCGACCGCGCTCGAGCTCGCCCGGCGCCACCTCGAGCACGAGCTCGTCGTGCACCTGCAGCAGCATGCCGCGAGCGCAGCCCTGCGGCCCGGAGTGCCTCGTCGACCTCGCAGCATCGCCACCTTGACGATGTCGGCGGCCGAGCCCTGGATGGGCGCGTTGAGCGCCATCCGCTCGGCCATCTCGCGCCGCTGCCGGTTGTCGCAGGTGAGGTCGGGCAGGTAGCGGCGGCGCCCCAGCATCGTCTCGGTGTAGCCGGTGCCCCGCGCCTGGTCGACCGACCTCGCGCAGGTAGTCGCGCACACCGCCGAAGCGCTCGAAGTACTCGTCCATGAGGCCGCTGGCCTCGGCCGGCGTGATGCCGAGCTGCTGGCGAGAGCCCGAACGGCGAGAGCCCGTAGGCCAGGCCGTACGACATCGCCTTGATCTTGCGGCGCATCTCGGCGTCGACGTCGGCGGGCGCCACGCCGAACACGCGCGACGCGACGTAGCTGTGCAGGTCCTCGCCGGAGTTGAACGCCTCGATGAGGCCGGCGTCCTCGGACAGGTGCGCCATGATCCGCATCTCGATCTGGCTGTAGTCGGCGGTGAGCAGGCACTCGAACCCGGCGCCGACGACGAACGCCGCTGCGGATGCGGCGACCCTCGTCGGTGCGGATCGGGATGTTCTGCAGGTTGGGGTCCTGCGACGACAGCCGACCGGTGGCCGCCACGATCTGGTTGAACGTGGTGTGGATGCGGCCGTCGTCGGCGACCGACGGCGAGCAGGCCCGTCGACGGTCTGGCGCAGCTTGGAGACGTCGCGCCAGCGCAGCAGCTGCTCGAGCAGCGGGTCGCCGGTCTGGGCGTACAGCGACTGCAGCGCCTCGGCGTCGGTGGTGTAGCCGGTCTTGATCTTCTTGGTCGTGGGCAGCCCGCGCTCGCCGAAGAGGATCTCCTGCAGCTGCTTGGGCGAGCCGAGGTTGAACGGCCGGCCGACGAGCTCGTGCGCGGCGGTCTCGGCGCCCGCGCATCGTGCTCGCCGAACTCGGCCTCGAGGCCCGTCGAGGTGCGTCGACGTCGACCGCGATGCCCGCCTGCTCGAGGTCGGCGAGCACGTGCAGCAGCGGCAGCTCGACCTCGCGCATGAGCGCCGTGCCGCCGCGCGCGTCGAGCTCGGCCTCGAGCGCCTCGGCGAGGTCGAGCACGGCGCGCGCCTGCGCGCCCGAGGACGCCGCCTGCTCGGCCTCGGCATCGGTGTCGAACGAGAGCTGCGCCGCTCGCCGCCGGCGTCGCCGCCGCCGAGCTCGCGCTTGAGGAAGCGCGGCGACGAGGTCGCCGAGGTCGAAGGTGCGCTGCCCGGGCAGCACGAGGTACGCCGCGAGCGCGGTGTCGCAGGTGAGGCCCGCCGAGCGTCCAGCCGCGCGCGCGGAGCGGCGAGCACCGGCCCCTTCGCGTCGTGCACGACCTTGGGCCGGTCGTCGGTCGGCGAACCACGCCGCGAGCGCCTGCTCGTCGTCGGCTCCGAGCCCGGCGACGGGCGACGTGCGCCACGGCGCCGTCCGGCGACGCGACGGACACCGCAGCGACGTCGCCCGTGCCCCGGCCCCACGTCGCCCACGAACGCGACACCGGTGCGGGCGCCGACCGGGGCGTGCGCGTCGAGCCACGGCGCCGATGCCCGCGGCCGAGGATCTCGACGGTGACGACCGACCTCGCTGCCCGGCCGCCGGCGCCGCGTCGTCGGAGTGCTCGGCGAACAGCCGCTCGCGCAGCACCCGGAACTGCAGCGCGTCGAACACCTCGTGCACGCTCGTCGCGCTCGAAGGGCCGGCGCTCGAGGTCCGTCGGGGTCGACGGGCAGCGGCACGTCGCGGACCAGCTCGGTGAGGCGCCGGTTGCGGATCACGTCGGGCAGGTGCGCGCGCAGCGCGTCGCCGGCCTTGCCCTTGACCTCGTCGACGCGGGCGACGAGCTCGCTCGAGGCTGCCGAACTCGCGCGACCCACTTCGACGCGGTCTTCTCCCCCACGCCCGGGATCGACGGCAGGTTGTCGCTGGGGTCGCCGCGCAGCGCGGCGTAGTCGGGGTACTGCGCCGGGGTGAGGCCGTACTTCTCCTCGCACCGCCTCCGGCGTCATCCGGGCCAGGTCGGAGACGCCCTTGCTTGCGGGTAGAGCACCGTGACGTGGGTCGTCGACGAGCTGGAAGGCGTCGCGGTCGCCGGTGATGATGAGGACGTCCGATAGCCCTCGGCCACGGCCTGGGTGGTCGAGCGTCGCGATGACGTCGTCGGCCTCGAAGCCGTCGACCTCGACGTGCGGGACGTCGCAGCGCGTCGAGCACGTCGTGGATCAGCGGCGACCTGACCCTTGAACGCGTCGGGCGTCGCCGAGCGGGTCGGCCTTGTACTCGGGGTACTCCTCCGAGCGGAAGGTGCTGCCGGGAGACGTCGAACGCGACGGCGACGTGCGTGGGCTTCTCGTCGCGCAGCGTGTTGATGAGCATCGAGGTGAAGCCGTAGACCGCGTTGGTGGGCTGGCCGGTCGTGGTCGAGAAGTTCTCGACCGGCAGCGCGTAGAACGCGCGGTAGGCCAGCGAGTGGCCGTCGAGCAGCAGCAGACGCGGGCGTTCGGGCGACGTGGTCACGTCGGCGATCCTAGGCTGAGGCGGTGACGGACTACCTGGAGCAGGTCCTGGCCCACGGGCTGGGCGAGCTGGGCGAGACCATGGGCATCGAGATCCTCGAGGCCTCCCCGACGCGGATGGTGGCGCGGATGCCCGTCGCCGGGCAACCGCCAGCCGTACGGCCTGCTGCACGGCGGCGCCAGCGTGGTGCTGGCCGAGACGCTGGGCTCCATGGCTGCGGCCCTGCACGGCGGGCCCGAGAAGGTGCCGGTCGGCATCGAGGTCAGCGCCGCCCACCACCGCAGCGCGACCAGCGGGCACGTCACCGGCGTGGCCGAGGCGATCTCGCTGGGCCGCACGCTGGCGACGTACGAGATCGTCATCAGCGACGACGAGGGCAACCGCACCTGCACCGCGCGGCTCACCTGCCTGCTGCGCGACCGTCCGGGCGCGTGAGGCGGTCCGTCAGCGGGTGACCGAGCGGCGGGGCGCCAGCAGGATCCTGCGGCGCAGCGAGCGCTGCACGGGCGTGAGGTCGACGGTGGCGTCGCGCGGGTCGAGGCGGGGCTCGACGCCGAGCCGGCGGCGCAGCTGGCCGACGGGCGCCGACCGGCGTACGACCATCGGCGAGAAGCCGATGCGGGCGTAGAAGCGGTTGACGTCGCGCGCCGACGGCGGGACGTTCACGACGACGTCGGCCGCACCCACCTCGTCGGCGAAGGCCACCGCGCACGCGGAGCAGCTGCGTGCCGACGCCCTTCTTGCGCTGCGACCCGGTGACGTGGACCAGGTCGACCACCACGACCGGCGCGGTCGCGAGCAGGCCGCGGTCGACCACGGAGAACGACGCGAAGCCCACGATGTCGGACCCGACGAGGGCCACCACCAACCGGTACGTCGGTCGTCCCCCGGCCTCGACCACGGCCTCGGACTCGACGATGCGCTCGCGCACCCGCTCGCCGATGTCGAGGCCGGACGGGACCGCGAGGGCTCCCGTGCCGTGCCCCGTGGCGTCGAGCTCGCGGAACTCCGCCCACAGGGGCGAGAGGGACTCGACGTCGGCGGGCGTCGCGCTGCGGACGAGCACGGGGCCACGGTGCACGAGCGGTCCTCCCCAGACGTTCGGACACGAAGCCGGCGTACGTGACGCCGCCCCCCGGCACGACCTCCCCGTCGCGCCGGGTCGGACTCTATGCCGCCACCCTGCCGGACCGGCAAGGCCCCCACACAAGAATCTCCCCAAGAACCGGTCCCCAGACGAACGATCCCGCGCCGCGAGCCCCCGAGAACCCCCGTTTTCGCTGCAACCACCACCCGAACAGCCCCACGGAGTGACCCACAGAGCACAAGGCCCCACCGACAGTCACCCCGCGTGCAACGCAAGATCCGGCCGTGCGGAGTGGGACTCCCGCTCACTGCGGGAGTCGTGGCCTCACGCGACGCCAAGCCCGCCACGCACAGCCCGCGAAGGCCGAGCGAAGCGAAGGCCGCCTCCCGAGCATCGAGACGGACGCGCTGGGCAGTACGCCGAAGCGGAGCGGCCGCGAGGGCGAAGCGTGGCCCCGGCGACGAAGGAGCCGGGGTCACCGAGCCCTCGCTGCGGCGCCACCCAACGCACGGGTCACCCGCCGCTGGAACAGCGCCGCCAAGGCCGCGAAGCGGAGGCGGCCGCGACGCGAGGAGCGAGGAGCGAGCGACGAGCTTGGAGCGGCAAAGAACTAGTGACCGCCGAGGTAGGCGCGGACGACCTCGTCGTTCTCGCGCCAGTGCGGTGCGCCGGACCCTCGAGCTTGAGCACGCCGGACTCCAGCACGTAGGCGTAGTCGGCGACGCGCAGCGCCGCCAGGGCGTTCTGCTCGACGAGCAGGATCGTGACGCCCTGCGTCGCGGATCTTCTCGATGGTGTCGAAGATCAGGTCGACCAGCACGGGCGCGAGGCCCATCGACGGCTCGTCGAGCAGCAGCAGCTTCGGGCTGCCCATCATGCGCGCGCGCCACGGCGAGCATCTGCTGCTCGCCGCCGGACATCGTGCCCGGCCTTCTGGTTGATGCGCTCGGCCAGGCGCGGGAACAGCTCGAGGACGCGCTCCCGGTCGGCCGCGATCCCGTCCTTGTCCGTTGCGCAGGAACGCCCCGAGGTCGAGGTTCTCGTCGACGGTCATCCGCGGGAAGATGCGCCGGCCCTCCGGGACTGGCAGATGCCCGCGCCTGACGATCTCGTGGCCCTGGGCGCCGCTGATCGTCCTTGCCCTCGAACGTGATCGACCCGGTGCGTGGCTTGCAGCAGCCCGGAGATCGTGCGCAGCGTGGTCGACTTGCCCGCGCCGTTGGAGCCGATCAGCGTGACGATCTCGCCCTGGGGCACCTTGATCGACAGGCCCTTCACCGCGGCGATGTTGCCGTAGTAGACGGAGATGTCGTCCACCACGAGCATCGGGTCGCCCTGGCGCCCGGCGGTGGGCGCTGAGGCCGTGTCCGCTGGGTCATCGGGCGCTCCCTTCCGTCCCGGTCGGCCGAGGTAGGCCTCGATCACGCGCGGGTTGTTGCCGGATCTCCGTCCGGGCCGCCCTCGGCGATCTTCTCGCCCCGGTCGAGCACGGTGATGCGCTCCGATGACCTTCATGACCACGCTCATGTCGTGCTCGATGAGCAGGACGGAGACCTCGCGCTCGTCGCGGACCCGGTGCACGAAGTCGACGAACCGCGCCGACTCCTGCGGGTTCATGCCGGCCGTCGGCTCGTCGAGCAGCAGCACCTTGGGCTGCAGCGCCAGCGCCCGCGCGACCTCGAGGCGGCGCTGGTCGCCGTAGGACAGGTTGCGCGCGTACTCGTCGGCGTGCTTGCCCGATGCCCGACGAACTCGAGCAGCTCCTGCGCGATCTCGCGCGGCCTCGCGCTCCTCGCGCTGCTGCTGCCGCGTGCGGCCGCACGATCTGGAAGAGCCCGGACGTGCAGGTGCGAGTGCATCGCCACCATGACGTTCTCGGCCGCGGTCATGAGACCGAAGAGCCGGATGTTCTGGAACGTGCGGCCCAGGCCGCTCGCCGGCGATCGATGTGCGGCGAGCAGCCCGGTGATGTCCTCGTCGCCGAGCATGACCGCGCCCGCTGGACGGCTTGTAGAGGCCGGTCAGCACGTTGAAGAACGTCGTCTTGCCGGCGCCGTTCGGGCCGATCAGCGAGACGATGCCGCCCTCGGGGATCGTGAAGTCGACGTTCTTGACCGCGATCGAGGCCGCCGAAGCGGACCGTGATCTGCTCGGCCGCCAGCGCGTGGCGTCGGCGGTCGGCTGGCCGCCTGGGCGGTGCTCACTGCCTCCCCTCCAGGTCGGCGTGCAGGTCCTCGACCTCGGTCCGCTCCTGCCTCCTGCAGCACCTGGCGGGTCCGCGTCTCCGGGAACAGGCCCTCACGCCGGAACAGCATCATCAGCACGAGGATGCGCCGAAGATCAGGTAGTTGTACGACGGGAAGTTGATCTCGGTCCCGAACTGGTCGTTGATCGTCTCGCCGAACTGCGGGCAGGAACGGTGGAGTTGATCCAGGCCAGGACCAGGGCGCCGATCATGACGCCCCAGACGTTGCCCATGCCGCCGAGGACGACCATCGCGAGCAGGATGATCGAGATCGAGAAGTTGAACCGGTCGGCGAACACGCCGTTGACGTGGACGGCGAAGACCACGCCGCCGAGACCGCCCATGAACGCGCCGACGGCGTAGGCGTAGAGCTTCGAGCGCATGAGCGGCACGCCCATCATCGACGCGGCGAGCTCGTCCTCGCGGATGGCCAGCCAGGCGCGGCCGAGCCGACCCTCGCGGATGCGCAGCGAGACGAAGACGCAGAACGCGGCGACGAGCGACGAACAGCAGGAACTTCGTGTGAGGTCGAACGGGCCCGAGCGGCTGGGACACGACCTCGGGCCGACGGCAGCACGGCGATGGGGTCGAGCGGGGCGATGCCCTTGGTCGCCGTTGGAGAGGTTGAACCCGTTGATGTCCTCGCCGTTGAGGAAGATCTGCGGGATGATCTCGCCGAAGCCCGAGGGTGACGATGCGCCAGGTAGTCGCTCTTGAGGCGCAGGGTCGGGGCACCGATGAGGATGCCGAAGAAGGCGCAGATGGAGCCCGGCCATGACCAGCACCAGCCACCAGTTGATGTGGATGCCCGGCGCGCCTCGGGCGGCGCGGCGCTCAGGAAGTGGATGTTCGACCTGGTAGAAGAAGCTGCACATGAACCAGCCGGCGCTGTAGCCGCCGATGGCCCAGAAGGCGACGAAGCCGAGGTCGAGCAGACCCGCGTAGCCGACGACGATGTTGAGGCCGACCGCGCAGATGACCCAGACGAGCGCCTCGTTGACCGGCCGTCAGCGGCAGCCACTGCTGGACGAGGTCCTGGACCTGGCGTCGCCGAGTAGGCTGTCAGGGCGAACTTGTAGAAGACCCAGACAGGCTGACGGCCGCGATGATCCAGCCGATGCGCCCAGCGCCGGTTGTGCGGACCGCCAGGTGCGGACTTGCGCTCGGTCGGGGCCGCGACCTCGGGAGTGTGGTGTCGCCATGGCGTCACACCTTCTCCACTCGTCGGCTGGCCGAGGATGCCCGTCGGGCTTGAACACCATGACCAGGATGAGGATCGTGAACACGACGGTCTGCGACCACTTCTGGCCGAGGCCGTAGGGCAGCACCGTCGTTGAGGCCCTGGATGACGCCGATGAGCAACGCCGCCGAGCACGGCGCCCTGCAGGTTGCCGATGCCGCCGAGGACCGCGGCGGTGAAGGCGATGAGACCGAGCTGGAAGCCGGCGTCGTACCGCGTCGTGCCGACGGACTCGAGGAACAGCAGGCCGGCCGCGCCGGCCATCGCGCCGCCGAGGGCGAAGGTGAAGGCGATCGTGCGGTCGACGTTGATGCCCATCAGCCGGGCGGCGTCCTGGTCCTGCGCGGTGGCGCGCATCGCCTTGCCCTGCTTGGTCCGCTGGACGATGTAGGTCAGGAGCAGCAGGACGCGGGATGGTGAACGGCGACGACCACGATCGTCGACGTACTGCGAGGGTGACGCCGCCGATCGCGATGCCGCCGTCGGGGATGATCGTCGGCCACTGCTGCGGCGCCGAGCCGTTCCAGCGAACAGCCCGACCCACTGGAGGATGAAGCTCATGCCGACCGCGGTGATGAGCGGGGCCAGCTTGGGCGCTCGACGCAGTCGTCGGTAGGCCACGCGTTCGATGACGACGTTAGACCGGCGCACCGAACGCCATCGCCGACGAGCAGGGTCAGCGAGCATCAGCGCCCAGCCGCTGCGGGCCGGGCTCGACGGCACCGAACCAGTGTGACCATCATGACGCCGGAGAACACCGACGCCGAGCATGAACAGGTCGCCGTGGGCGAAGTTGATCAGCTCGATGATGCCGTAGACCAGCGTGTAGCCCAGGGCGATCAGCGCGTAGAGGGCGCCGAGCCGCAGGCCCGCGAGGGCGACGTTGACGAACTGCACCGGGCCGGCCAGGAAGTTCCAGATCAGCCAGACGGCGACACCGACCAGAAGCGCGATGCCGAGCCCACGTTCGATCTTCTCTTTGCGGAGAAGGGCCGACGCGCAGTCGGCAGCCTCCACGGCGGTAATGGCCATGCGACGACCCCTTCCGGGTGAGGAGCAGAGCAGAAGTACCGGCGAAACGTAGCAGGTCGGGCGGGGCTGTGTGCCCCGCCCGACCTGGTTGTCGCTACGCGTTCTCTGACGTCGTCAGATGCCGCGTCAGGGCTCGATCGGCCAACCCTTGAGAGTGGTCTCAGCGTTGTCCTTGATGATCTCGATCGTCATGTCGGCTGGTTGACGTCACCGGTGGCCGGGTCGATCTTGATCTCCTTGCCGATGACCGACTTGTCGGCCGGGATCGTGATGCCCTGCGCCGCAGAACACCTGCTCGGTGATGCTCTTGCGGGTGCCGTCGGACTTGGCGATCGCCTCGAGGATGACCTGCATCGCGGCCACGCCGTAGAGCGGCGTAGCTGGCCGACCGGCGTCGCTCGCCGTACTTCGCCTTGTAGGCGTTCGACAGGTCGGCACCAGCGCCGCCCTGGCCGCGAGCAGCGTGCGTCTGGTCGAGACCCGGCGAACGACAGGTACATGCCCTCGGCCTCGGGCTGGGCCTGGAGGTCGGGGTAGCCGGTGAAGCCGTCGGGGCCCATCAGCTTGACGGCGGTGTTGTCGCCGAGGACCGTGACCTTGTCCTTGATGAGCTGGCCACCGTTGTTGTCGTAGATGCCGCCGATGTAGAGGCAGTCGGGGTTCGTGGCCTTGATCTGCTCGAACAGCGCCGTGTAGTTCGGCTGCTTGGCGTCCCACGGCTCGTTGCCCAGGATCTCGATGCCCTGCTTGGCGGCCTCAGTCGTCGAACGCCTTGGCGACGCCCTGACCGTAGGTCTGGTTGTCGTTGAGGACGTAGCACTTCTTGACGCCGAGGTCCTTGGCCATGAACTGCGCCGCAGCGCGGCCCTGGTAGTCGTCGGTGGTGACGACGCGGGCGTAGTTGCGCTTGCCGGTCGGGTAGTACTTCTCCGGCTCGCCCGGGTCCCAGGTCTTGGTCAGGCCGACGTTGGTGTTGGCGTGCGACACCATCAGCATCGGGCCGTCGGGGTCCTGGTTGAGGATCGGGACGATGATCTTCGCGCAGCCCGAGTTGTAGGTGCCCATGACGGCGACGATGCTCGCGTTGGCCACGTGGTCGGTCGCGTTCTTCGCGCACTGTCGCGTCGTCCCACGAGCCCTTGGCCGCGGTGGAGTCGTCGTACTTCTTGAGCTCGATGGTGTAGTCGCCGACCTTGTTGCCGATCGGCTCGAGGTAGAGCTCGATCATCTGGTTCGTGGCGTCCGAGGCGTCCTTCGAGGAGCCCTGGAGCGGAAGGTCCGTGGCGACCATGACGGTCTTGCCGCCGCTGCCGCTGCCGCCCGAGCTGCTCGACGAGCCGCACGCCGCGAGGGCAAGGCTGCCCGCGAGCGCGATCGCGCCGATCTTGTAAACGTTGCGCATATCCCGTCCTAGCGTGAGAGATGCCCGGTTCGACCGGGACTCGATGCGACGGGAACCTAGCAGCGAAACCCGCTGCTTTCGCGGTCTCGCCGGGAACAAAACGGATAAGTCGCATCACGCTTTGGTGACGGCACGAGAAGTTCCCGCGCATCCCTCACGGGACGGTCACGCACCGTGCAACGGCCGCACCGCGCACGTCACGACGTCGGGACCTCGCGGATCACCACGTCGGCCACCTCGCGCATGGACAGCCGACGGTCCATCGCCGACTTCTGCAGCCAGCGGAACGCGTCGGTCTCCGACAATGCGTACTTCTGTTGCAGCAACGACTTGGCTCGTTCCACCCGTTTACGGGTCTCGAGCCGCTCCCCGAGGTCGGCCACCTCGGCCTCGAGGGTCGCGATCTCGGCGAACCGGCTCACCGCGAGCTCGATGGCCGGGACCAGGTCGCCCTGCGTGAACGGCTTGACCAGGTAGGCCATCGCACCGGCGTCGCGCGCCCGCTCGACCAGCTCGCGCTGGCTGAACGCGGTCAGCATGACGACCGGTGCGATCCGGGCCGCCGCGATCTGCTCCGCGGCGCTGATGCCGTCGAGCACCGGCATCTTCACGTCGAGCATCACGAGGTCCGGGCGCGAGCTCGGTCGGCGAGCCGCACCGCCTGCTCGCCGTCGCCGGCCTCGCCGACGACGTCGTAGCCCTCCTCGCGCAGCATCTCCACGAGGTCGAGGCGGATCAGGGCCTCGTCCTCGGCCACGACGACACGCAGCGGGGCACGGGGCTCGGTCTGCTCGCTCACGGGGTCAGCCTACGGACCTCGGCGTACGCCGTCCCCGCTAGGCTTGCCGCTCTGCCGCCCCGATAGCCCAACCGGCAGAGGCAGTGGTCTCAAACACCACCCAGTGTGGGTTCGAATCCCACTCGGGGCACTGGATTTCCTTGCCGCTGCGCGGCGGCGTCGCCCTGGCGCTTCGCGCGGTCGGCGCCTGCGGGGGCCCTCCTTCGTCGGGCCCCCTTGTCGCCTCCGGCGACGCACATGCTCGTGGCCGCGGTGGCGGGCTTCGCTGGTCGCGCGCTCGTCGCGTCAGTGCGGTTGTGGCTCCGTGGCGGCTAGGTCGGCTCAGGGCTTGTTCGGTGAGGCGGTAGCGGCTCAGGACTGGGAGGCTGGCGAGCATCAGGAGGGCTGGGACCAGGCCGAAGCCGATGGCGATGGCTGTCGTGGCCGACGACGGCTGGTCGACCTCGACTCCGGAGGTGCTCGAGACGAAGCCGCCGATGGCGATGACGAAGGAGAAGACCGCCGGGCCCAGGGCGAAGCCGAGGGTCTCCCCCGCTGTCCAGACACCGGTGAAGGCACCCGAGCGCGTCCGGCCGGTGCGCAGGGCGTCGGCCTGGATGGTGTCGGGGAGCATGGCCAGCGGGAAGAGCTGGAGGCCGGCGTACCCGACGCCCGCGAGCGCGACGCCGAGCAGCACCACACCGGTCGGGGTGCGCCCCGCCGTCGCCATGACCAGCGCGCCGACCAGGAAGCAGATCGTGGCCCAGCGGAAGCCCTGCTCCTTGCCGCGACGCGCGGCGAGCGCCCGCCACGCCGGCACGAGCAGGATCGCCGGTGCCACGAGGGTCACGAACAGCACCGTGGTGAGGCCCTTCGAGCCGAGCAGGTACTCCGCGACGTACGGCGCACCGGCCAGGGCGGCCGAGGTGCCGAGCGCCTGCAGGACGAAGGCCGCGAACAGCACGCGGAAGTCGGCGTTCTCCGACACGGCCCGCAGCTGCTCGCGAAGACCGCCGCCGGGCTCGGCGCGCAGCACGCTCGGCACCGACCGGGTGCTGAGGATCGCGACGCCGAAGCCGACGAGGAACAGCACGGCGCAGACCAGGCCCATCGTGCGGTAGCCCGCCAGCCCGTCTCCCCCGGCCTTGACCAGCTCGGGCGCTCCGGCGCCGAAGACGAGGATCGCCAGCGTCAGGAAGATGATCCGGTAGGTCATGAGCGACGTGCGCTCGGCGTAGTCGTCGGTCAGCTCCGCGGGCTGCGCGATGTAGGGCACCTGGAAGAACGAGAAGCCGGTCGCCGCACCGATGAAGGTCACCGTCACGTACGCCGCAGCGGCGCCGCCGGTGATGCCGCCCGGGGCGAAGAACATGAGCGCGAAGAACACCGGCAGCACGACGGCGCCGCGGATCATCCACGGGACGCGCGCGCCCCACCGCGAGGTCGTGTGGTCGCTCCAGTTGCCGACCAGCGGGTTGAGGACGACGTCCCACGCCTTGGGGACGAGCACCACCAGACCGGCGACCAGCGCGGTGACGCCCAGCTCGTCGGTCAGGTAGTACAGGAGCAGCAGGCCGGGCACGGTGGAGAACCCGCCGGTGCCGACCGACCCGAACGCGTAGCCGATCTTGTCGACGTCCGCAGGCCGGGGGAGCTCACGGCGCCGACGCTAGCGCTGCGCGGCCACCCGCGAGGCCATCCTCGTCAGTCGAGCGCGAGTCGCGGCTTGACCTCGAGGATGCGGCCGAGCAGACCGTTGACGAAGGTCGGCGACTCGTCGGTCGACAGCGACCTGCGCCAGCGTCGACCGCCTCGGAGATCGCGACGGCGTCGGGGACGTCGTCGCTCCCACAGCAGCTCGTAGACGCCGATGCGCAGCAGGTTGCGGTCGACCGCGGGCATGCGGTCGAGCGTCCAGCCCTGCGAGTACGTCGAGAGCAGGTCGTCGATGCGGTCGCCGTGCTCCACGACGCCGTCGACCAGCTCGCTGGTGAACGGGCGCACGCGTGACGTCGACGTCGTCGTTCTTCGCGTCGAGCACCTCGATCGCGGTGACGCCGCGCAGGTCGGCCTCGTAGAGGACGTCGAGCGCGCGCTTGCGTGCCTTGCTGCGAGCCGACACGACTAGTTGACGCGGCCGAGGTACGACCCGTCGCGGGTGTCGACCTTGACCTTGGTGCCGTTCTCGATGAACAGCGGCACGGCGATCTCGGCACCGGTCTCGAGCGTCGCCGGCTTGGTGCCGCCGGTCGAGCGGTCGCCCTGCAGGCCGGGCTCGGTGTAGGTGATGAGCAGCTCGACCGAGGCCGGCAGCTCGACGTACAGCGGGACGCCGTCGTGGGTGGCGACGATGGCGCTCTGGTTCTCGAGCATCCACTTCGCGTTGTCGCCGACGACGGTCGTCGCGGCACGTGGATCTGGTCGTAGGACGAGGTGTCCATGAAGACCCAGTCGTCGCCGTCGCGGTAGAGGTACTGGACATGTCGCGCTTGTCGACGTTGGCCGTCTCGACCTTCACGCCCGGCGTTGAACGTCTTGTCGACGACCTTGCCGGACAGCACGTTCTTGAGCTTGGTGCGCACGAAGGCGCGGGCCCTTGCCGGGCTTCACGTGCTGGAACTCGACGACGGTCCAGAGCTGGCCGTCGATGTTGAGCACGAGGCCGTTCTTCAGGTCGTTCGTGGTGGCCACGGAGGTTCTCCAGGTCGGGGTCCTCTAACCGAGGACGAGCAGCTCGCGGGTCGTCTGGGTGAGCGACACGGGCCCGCCGGTCCGGACCACGAGGGTGTCCTCGATGCGGACCCCGCCGCGCCCGGGGAGGTAGACCCCAGGCTCGACGGTCACCGGCGTGCGGTCGCCCAGGATACCCGTCGCGGAGTACCCGATCATCGGCGCCTCGTGGATGTCGAGGCCGACCCCGTGCCCGAGGCCGTGGCCGAAGTGCTCGGCGTGCCCGGCCGCCGCGATGACGGAGCGCGCGGCGTGATCGACCTCACGGACGTCGGCGCCCGACCGCGAGCGCGGCCACGCCCGCCGCCTGCGCCCGGCGCACGAGCGCGTGGAGCTCGCGCTGCCAGCGGCTCGGGTCGGCGCCCGACGACGAAGGTGCGGGTCTCGTCGGCGTGGTAGCCGTCGTAGAGCGCGCCGAAGTCGATCTTGAGCAGGTCGCCGGCCTCGAGCGGACGGTCGGTCGGGCGTGTGGTGCGGGATGGCGGAGTGCGGACCGCCCGCCACGATGCGTCTCGAACGAGATCGCCTCGGCGCCGAGCTCGAGCATCAGCCACTCGAGCCGCCGGGCCAGCGCGCGCTCGGTCGTCGCCGACGCGCACCTCCGGCAGCAGCGCCGGCCAGGGCCTCGTCGCTGATGCGGCACGCCTCGGCCAGCGCGGCGATCTCCTCGTCGTCCTTGACCGCGCGCAGCGCCTCGACGGCGCCCGTGGTCGCGACGAGGTCGAGGTCGCGGTGCGTCGGCGCGGACGGCGTCGTACGTCGAGACCCGCCAGTCGTGCGCCTCGAACCCGAGCCGGGTCAGTCCGAGCCCGGCGACGAAGGCGACGAGGGCCGGCGCCACCGTCGCGCTCGACCAGCACCTCGAGGCCGGGGCACTCGGCGGCGGCCTGCGTGACGTAGCGGAAGTCGGTGGCCAGCCGGTCCTGGCCGGCGGCCGGGCCCACGACGACGGCGCCGTTCGAGCCGGTGAAGCCCGACAGGTAGGGCACGTTCGCCGGGTAGGTGACCACGAGCGCGTCCGCCCCGAGCTCGTCGAGGCGCGCACGCACCGCGTCGCGCCGCGCTGCGTAGCGCTGCGCGCTCACGCGCCGAGCTCCCGCGCGACCGCGCGCAGCGCCAGCAGGTACGAGCCCGACGCCGAAGCCGGCGATCGTGCCCGTCGCGACCGCCGCGATCACCGAGGTGTGGCGGAACTCCTCGCGCGCCGCGGGGTTCGACAGGTGCACCTCGACCAGCGGCGCCGTCCGCTGCGCGCAGGCGTCGCGCAGGGCGTAGGAGTAGTGGGTGAAGGCGGCCGGGTTCAGCACCACGGGCGTGCGCCGCGTCGGCCGCCTCGTGCAGCCAGCCGGACGAGCTCGGCCTCGTCGTCGGTCTGCCGCACCTCGACGTCGAGGCCGAGCGCGGCGCCCTCGTCGACGCACAGGCGCGACGAGGTCGTCGTACGTCGTGCTGCCGTAGACGTCCGGCTCGCGGCTGCCGAGCCGGCCAGGTTGGGACCGTTGAGCACGAGCACCCGCGTCATGACGCGACCTCCGAGACCTCGTCGTACGCCGCCTGCAGCAGTGCGGGGTCGGGACCTTCGAGCAGGCCCGGGGACGCCGATGCCGTCGAGGACGACGAACCGCAGCTGGTCGCCCCGCGCCTTCTTGTCGACCCGCATCGCCTCGAGCAGCTGCCGGGCACCGTCCCGCGCGTAGGCCGTCGGCAGCCCCAGGGACCGGAGCACCTCGCGGTGACGCGCCGCGTCGTCCGCGTCGAGCCGCCCGGCGAGCCGGGCCAGCGCGGCGACGAACACCAGGCCGACCGACACCGCGTGCGCCGTGCCGCCAGCGGTAGTGCTCGACCTGCTCGATCGCGTGGCCGAAGCGTGTGGCCGTAGTTGAGCATCTCGCGGCCCAGCCCGCCGGGCCGCGACTCGCGCAGGTCGTCCGACACGACGGCGGCCTTCACCCGGACGGCGCGCTCGACCAGCTCGCGCAGCACCTCGCCGCGGACGTCGCGCGCGGCGACGCGGGTCGGCCTCGACGAGGTCGAGGATGACGGGGTCGGAGATGAACCCGACCTTGACCACCTCGGCGAGCCCGGCGGCCACGTCGATCGCGCGGCAGCGTCGGCGAGCGCGTCGAGGTCGCAGAGCACGCCGGCGGGCGCGTGGAACGCGCCGACGAGGTTCTTGCCCTCGGCCGTGTTGATGCCGGTCTTGCCGCCGACCGCCGCGTCGACCATGCCGAGCAGCGGTCGTGGGCACGTGCACGAGGCGCACCCCGCGCAGCCAGGTCGCGGCGACGAAGCCGGCGAGGTCGGTGGTGGCACCGCCGCCGACGCCGACGACGGCGTCGCGTGCGGGTGAACCCGGCGCGCCCGAGCTCGGCCCAGCAGCCGGCGGCGACCTCGGCGGTCTTGGCGTCCTCGGCGTCCGGCACGGGCAGGAGCAGCGGCTGCGAGCCCCGCGTCGGCGACCACGGACGCGAGCCGCGCGGCGTCGTCGGGGCGCGTCTCGGGGTGCACGAGCGCCACGCGTGCGCGTCGCGAGCCGAGCAGCGGCACGAGCTCGGCGTCGAGGCCGCGCCCGACGACGACGTCGTACGACGTCTCCCCCGCGACCGCGATCCGCGTGGTGCTCATGCCCCCGCCTCCAGCGCGAGACCGGCCACCACGAGGTCGGCCACCTCCTCGGGCGTGCGCCCGTCGGTGTCGACCGACAGGCGCGCGACCTCGGCGTAGAGCGGGCCGCGCTCGGCCAGCAGGCGTCATGAGGCGCCCGCGCACGTTGCCCAGCAGCACCGGTCGAGGGCACGTCCAGGCCCACGCGCTGCGCACCTGCCGAGGCGCCCACCCGCAGCCACACGGTGGGCTGCTCGAGCAGCAGCTCGCGCGTGCCGGCGTCGAGGACGGCCCCGCCGCCGAGCGCCAGGACGCCGTCGTGCTCGGCGAGCGCGGTGGCGACGGCCGCGCGCTCGAGCGCGCGGAAGCGCGGCCTCGCCGGAGTCGACGAAGATGTCGGCGACGGGCTTGCCCTGCGGCGACCTCGACGTCGTCGTCGGTGTCGCGGAACGCGCACGCCCAGCCGCTCGGCCAGCAGCGGTGCCGACGGTCGTCTTGCCCGAGCCGGGCACACCGACCAGGACCACGCGCGGAGACACGGCTCTACTGCACCACGAGCGCGGCGCGGTACGCAGCCACGTTGCGCGCGGTCTCGGTCACGGAGTCGCCGCCGAACTTCTCCAGGACGGCGTCGGCGAGCACGAGCGCCACCATCGCCTCGGCGACGACACCGGCCGCCGGGACGGCGCAGACGTCGGAGCGCTGGTTGATCGCCTGCGGCCGGCTCGCCGGTCGCGACGTCGACCGTGCGCAGCGCGCGCGGGACGGTCGAGATCGGCTTCATGGCCGCGCGCACGCGCAGCACCTCGCCGGTGGTCATGCCGCCCTCGGTGCCGCCGCTGCGGCCGGAGGCGCGCACGCACGCCGTCCGGCGCCGGGCAGGATCTCGTCGTGCGCCATCGACCCGCGGGTGCGGGCCAGCTCGAACCCGTCGCCGACCTCGACGCCCTTGATCGCCTGGATGCCCATGAGGGCGCCGGCGAGGCGCGCGTCGAGGCGGCGGTCCCAGTGCACGTGGCTGCCCGAGGCCCGGCGGCAGGCCGTGGACGACCACCTCGACGACGCCGCCGAGGGTGTCGCCGTCGCTTGCGCGCCGCCTCGACCTCGGCCGGCCATCGCGCGCGCTGGCCGGGGTCGAGGCAGCGCGCGGGATCGGCGTCGATGGCCGTCGAGGTCGTCGTGCGCCGGGCACGCAGCCCGGCCGGGCGCGACCACGGTGCCGAGCTCGACGACGTGGCGAGAGCACGGTCGCGCCCACGGTCTGCTGCAGGAACGCCTTGGCCACGGCGCCGAGGGCCACGCGGGCCGCGGTCTCGCGGGCGCTGGCGCGCTCGAGCATCGGGCGGGCGTCGTCGAAGCCGTACTTCTGCATGCCCGACGAGGTCGGCGTGACCGGGGCGCGGACGGGTCAGCGGCGCGTTGCGCGCCTGCGCCGTCGAGCACGTCGGCGTCGACCGGGTCGGCGCGACATGACCGTCTCCCACTTCGGCCACTCGCTGTTGCCGACCTCGATGGCGACCGGGCCGCCCATGCGTGCGCCCGTGCCGGACGCCGCCGAGGATGCGTACCTCGTCCTGCTCGAACTTCATCCGCGCGCCACGGCCCGACGCCGAGGCGGCGGCGCGCAAGGTCGCGGTCGACGTCGGCGGTCGTGACCGCGACGTCGGCGGGCAGACCCTCGAGGATCGCCACCAGGGCAGGACCGTGGGACTCCCCCGCGGTCAACCAGCGCAACATGGGACCGATCCTTCCATGCCGAGCGCCCCGCACGACGCGAGGGCCGCCCCGTGGTGCGGGACGGCCCTCGACGTGCTGGTGCGTGACGCGGTCAGGGTGTGACCGTCATCGGCTTGGAGGTGCAGACCGCGACGCTCTGGTCGCCGTAGAGGACGCCGACGCAGCTGTCGTTGAAGATCGCGTACACCGTGTAGTACTTGCCGAACGGTGCGTTCACCGACGTCGCGTACTTCTTGCCGTCCACGGCGACGGTGGCGGTCTGGCCAGCCTGGTCGATCTTGGAGACCGAGAGCGTGACCGTGGGAGCCGCCGGGACAGGCGCCGGCACCGGCGCCGCGGCGGAGCCGCCGCCGCCGGACGAGCCGCCCGACGATCCGCCGGCCGCGGGGCCGGGCGCCGCGCCGTCGCCGGTGGAGATGACGGCGAAGAGCGGCTTGAACGGGTCGCGACCGGTGACCGAGGCCGCGGCGGGCCGTGCCACGGGCTTCGCCGTCGGCGCGGTCGACGGGGCCGCCGAGGCACCAGGTGCCGGGGCGGACGCCTGCGGCACCGCTACGGCGACCGGGTCGGTCGACCCGCCGGAGTTCAGCAGGAAGAACGCGCCGGCGCCGACGACCAGGGCGGCGCCGATGCCGCCGAGGGCCAGCAGCGCCTTCTTGCTGCCGCCCTCCGCGACCGGAGCACCGGTGGTCGGTGCCGCCGCCGAGGACTCGGGGCTCGGGAACATGGGCTCAGACATCGGATCCTCCGGGCTCAGCTGGCGTCGGCGGTCGAGGCGCCGGTAGCCGTAGGTGTGGTCGCGGAGCCGCCGGCCGACGCGAACGCGCCCGGGTTGGCCATGAAGACGCGAGCGGTGAGCGTGGTGTTGATGCCGCTCGAGGTCGACGTCTCCGTCTGTCCGCCGCGAGTGATGTCGACGCCGGTGACGAGCATCGCGCGCTGCATCGACTCGAGGGAGTTCAGGAACAGCCGCGTGTCCGCGAAGGATCCGTTGACCTGCATGGTGACGCCGACCTGGCTGACCTGGCCCGGCGTGCGAGAACGCGTTGACCCCGCCACCGGTCGGCGCAGCAGCGCCGCCGCCGACGATGGCCTGCGGGACCTGGAACTGCATGGACTCCAGCGTCAGGCCGGCCTTCGCCGCCGCCGTCGAGATCGCGCGGATCAGCGACGGCTCGTTCGGCGTCTGCGGGATCTTCGTGCGGATCGCCGCCACCTGGCTCTGCAGCTGCGGGAGGTCCTTGAACTCCGCCTTGAGAGCCGCGATCTGCTGCTCGGTGGCGAGGTTCTGCTGGACGACGTTCTGCGTCTGACCCTGGATCTCGGTGGCCGTCGTCTGCTGCGGCGAGACGAGGAGGAAGTACCCCGCGCCCAGCACCGCGACCGACGCGGCCGCGGCGCCCGCGTACCACTTCGTGGTTGCTCCGATGGCCATGTCAGTTGCCCTTCACGTCGTAGCGGTGGCTGAGGGCCTTGTCGCCGACCGTGGCCTGCGCGGTGAAGGTGACGCCCTTGGCACCTGCGTTCACGGCGCCGCCCTGCTCCTTCGCGGCCTGCGTCGCGAACGGGTCGAGCAGGCCCGTGTTCTTGGTCATGGCCTCGAGGAAGGCGGCGACCTTCGCGTTGTCGGCGGCCTCGCCCTCGTAGGAGATCGAGCCGATGCCCGGCTGGCCGAGCACGCTGGTCGCCGTCCCTGCGGACGCGGTGTTCGCGGACGCCGGCGCCGCGGCGTCGGGCGCCGCTCCGCTGATGTTCGCCTTGAACGAGGTCAGCGAGGTGCCCTGCGGGATGGTGAGCGCCAGGTTGTTCAGCATGAACGACCAGCGGACCTCGCCGCCCATGGCCAGAGCCTGCTGCGCCTGCGCGGACGCCAGGTCGGCGCGCACCTTGGGCACGTCGGCGTACTTGGTGGCCTCGGCCGCCAGCGTGGCGCTGCGTGCCGTGGCGAGGTCGAGCTCCTCCTGGGCGGAGGTGACCTGACCTGCTGCCATGACGTACATGCCGGCGGCGGCGACGACCGAGGCCAGCACCGCTCCGCCCAGGACGAGCTTGGCGCGGCGGACCCGCGCCTCCTGGGCGATCTCGTCGGGGATGAGGTTGACGCGCGGGAACGCCGCGAGCTGCGACGGAGCGGACGTCGAGACGGCGGGCTGCGCCGCCGGCGCCTGCTCGGGGGCCTCGACCTCGGCGGTCGCGCCCTTGCGGCCGAAGGACACCATCACACGGCTCCCATCGCGAGGCCGACCGGGACGGCGGCCAGAGGCTCCACGAACTGGACCTGCTCGGGGGCGAGCCCCGTCTTGCCCAGGGACAGCTGGCTGAACGGACGGCCGTACTCGACCTGCGTGCGGACGGCCGTGGCCAGCCGCTGCGCGAGGCCGTCGGCCAGCGAACCGCCGCCGCTGAGGACCAGGCGCGACAACGGCCGGCTCCCGCTGGTGGCGATGTAGTAGTCGACCGAGCCGCGGACCTCGTCCACGAACTCGGAGAGCGCGGCGTCGATGACGCGACGCGCGTCGGCCGACGCGGGCGAGTCGAGCGTGGCCTTGTCGCGCTTGAGCCGCTCGGCCTCGCCGACCGGCATGCCCAGGCGCTCGACGATCGCGCCGGTGATGTCGTCGCCGCCGAGGAGCAGGATGCGGACGAACTTCGGCACGCCGCCCTCGTGGACCACGATGTTGGTGACGCGCGCGCCGACGTCGACGACAGCCTCGGGACCGGAGAGGCCCAGCGGGTCGGACGTGCCGGCGGAGCGCAGCACCGCGAACGGGGTGAGGTCGGCGGTGGTGACCTTGAGGCCCGCCTTCTGGCAGGCACGGATGGCGCCGAGCACCATGTCCTGGCTCGCGGCGACGAGCAGGCCGCGCAGGTTGCGGGCGCTGTCGGTGACGATCTCGTCGAGGGGCACGAAGTCGAGGACGGCCTCCTCGATCGGCATGGGCACCAGGTCGGCCACCTGGAACTTCAGCGACGCCTTCAGCTCGCCGGACGGCATCCACGGGACGTCGACCAGGCGGACGAACACCTTCTGGTTCGAGATGCCGAGGACGACGTCCTTCTTGGTGAACTTGGCACTCGCCCACAGCTGCTTGAGCGCGTCGGCGACTGCATCGGGATCGGCGACCTCGCCGTCCCGCACGGCCCCCGGCGGGAGCCCGACCTGACCGAATCGATCGAGGACCGCAGTCCCCTTCGACACGGTGACCTGTGCCGCACGGACGCTCGACGTGCCGATGTCGAGGCCGATGGCGGTCCGACCAGCCACGGTTCCCACCCTTCGCCGGCCACTACGGTGCAGTGGCTCTTCCCCAACGCTTTCGGCGTCGGGTGGCGCAGGCTTGAGCGCCTGAGGGGCAGATAACTCGTGCTGGTGCTCGCGGTCGTGCTCAGCCGGTCAGAGACCGATCATCCCGGCGTACCAGTCGACGACCGCCTGGCCGAAGAACAGGGCCAGGAAGGTGCCGATCGACCATGAACGGCCCGAAGGGCACCTTGGTCTTGCGGCCGCCCTTCCCGCCCACGATCACGGCGATGCCCACGACCGCACCGAGCAGGAAGGCGGAGAACGTGCCCAGCGCGACCAGCGCCCACGAGACCCAGCCCAGGTAGATCCCGAGCACCCCGGAGAGCTTCACGTCGCCGAAGCCCATGCCGGCCGGGTAGATGAAGGCCAGCAGGAAGTAGAAGGCGAACAGCGCGGCACCCGCGAGCACGGCACGCAGGTAGTCGTCCCAGCGGCCGTCGATCGCCGCGGGCAGCAGGAACAGCACGAGGGCCACGACGTAGGACGGCAGCACGATCGCGTTGGGCAGCCGCTTCGTGTCGAGGTCGATGGCGGAGAGCGCGACGCCGATGGCCGCCAGGTAGAGGTACGCCGGCAGCTCCCAGGTCGCGCCGGCCCACCAGGTCACCGCCACGAACAGCGCGCCGGTGAGCAGCTCCACGAGCGGGTAGCGCGCCGAGATGGGCTCGCCGCACGTGCGGCAGCGCCCGCGCAGGATCAGCCACGACAGCACCGGGATGTTGTCGCGCGCCGTGATCTCCGTGCCGCAGCCGGGGCAGCGCGAGCGCGGGCTGACCACCGACTCGCCCCTCGGCACGCGGTAGATCACCACGTTGAGGAACGAGCCGATGAGCAGACCGACGACTGCGGACAGGACGATCAGCGGGGCCACGGTCGGTCAGCCTACGTAGGCTCCTGCGGCGTTGTACGGCGAGATCAGCTCACCGGTGTGTCGCGGTCCCCACTTCGCGTTCGTCCACTGCGGGAAGTACGGAGGCGAGGAGTACTTGAGGCGGGCGTCGTACTTGTAGTTCTTCAGTGTAGCCGGTGCCGCCCGAGGTGCCGACGATGCCGCGCCAGCGCTGGGCGATCGAGCCCTGGACGAGGAGCGTGCCCTGCTCGGTGCCCTTGTTGTACTGCTGCACGAAGAAGCTGTGCTGCAGCGTCTGGATCGAGCCGGCGATCTGGACGCCGTCGGCCGGGTTGTAGGAGCCGGTGCCCGGGTCGGTGTAGCGCCGCGGCCAGGCAGCCACCTCGACGGGCGTGTTCTTCCAGCCCCACACGTTCGACGAGTTCTTGTACCAGTTGTCGACCCAGGGGTGGAACACGTTGAGCGAGTTGCCGGCCACCAGGCCGACGAGGTCGGTGCCGTTGATGCCGTCGGCGAGGACCAGGTCGCCGGTGACGATGATGCTGTTCTCGGAGGCCATCGTGACGCGGCCCTTGACCGTGCCCTCGATGTACATGTTGCCCTGGCCGCAGAACTGGTCGTTCTGCAGCATGGTCAGGTCGTAGGTGTGCGCGGTCGTCGAGCTGCCGGTGTAGGTGCCCAGCGGCAGGCCGTCGCCGATCTCACCGGACAGGCACCGGTGCACCGGGCTGCCCGCCGACACGTAGATGACCTGGTCGTTCGGGACGTTGACCGTCTGCGGAGCGTTGGCGGCGGTGAACGTGCCGCAGCCGGCCCCGGTGGACTTGCCGGCGCTGTCCTTGCTCCAGACCGTCATCGTGCCGTTGCTGTTGAACTTGATCCGGGTCGCGCCGTAGTAGCGGCAGCCCGGGTACGTCGCGAACTTCGCCGACGTGTCGTCGAGGTAGAGCGGGTCGACGTAGATCGGCTTGGCGCCGTAGTACGGGGATCGGGCTCCCGGAGCGCAGGCACCCGGCGTAGTTGGGCGCGGTCGCGGTCTTGCAGCCGGGGGCCCCGGTCTCGAAGCCGGCCTTGAACTGCGTGCCGGCCGCGTTGAGCTTGGGCGTGTCGTTGAAGTGCACGCGTCCGTCCAGCACGTCACCGGAGGCGAACCCGATCTCGGTGCAGCTGGAGTTCGACCGGTTCTCGCCGGAGATGGACGGGCTCCACCAGTAGATGTCCTTCTGCGCGCCGTTCTTGCCGCAGAAGTACTTCGTGGGAGCCGAGGGGTACACCGTGCGGTTCGCCGGGTCGGCGTGCTCGAGGTCGGTGTAGTACAGGAAGTCCGTCGATCCGCCACGGCCGATCGCGGCCTGCACGGTGCGCGTCTCCTTGCCGACGCGACCGGTCGAGGTGACCGTGATGGTGCCGTTCCGGTCGAGCATGCTGGCGTCGACGTCGTAGTGGAACGTCGGGCCCGTCATGTCCGTGCCGACCACCGGCAGCCAGCCCGGCGCCGTCGCGGTGGTCCAGCCGCAGGTGTTGCCCGGCTGGTTGGGACCCTTCAGCGCGGTGTTGGTGCAGTCCCAGATGCGTCCGTAGTTGTCGTTGCGGTTCAGCCGCGACACGTAGTCCTCGATGCCGGCCATGGCGGCCGACTGCGCGGAGCCCCACTCCTGGCCGTTGCGGGCCACCTTGGTGCTCGAGATCGCGTAGCCGACGGCGGCGGTGACGAGCATCGCCAGCACCATCGACCACCCGATCACCATGATCAGCGCGGCACCGGAGTCGTCGCGCAGCGCGGTCAGTCGGCGCTTCATGTCAGGTCCCATCCGTTCGGACGACGCTGTCAGCGTTGGGGAGGGCGACGCGCTGCACCATGGACGCGCCGGCGACGTTGGCCCCGCCGGCACGCTGGACGTTGAGCGACACGTCGATGCTGTCGACCGCCTTGAGCTGGGCCGCGGTGAGCTGGCTTCCCGTCGGTCAGCGGGATGGCGTTCACCGGGTCGGCGGCGGTGTAGAAGCTGAAGACCGCCGCGGCGCTCTGCACGTCGGTCGCGAGCACCGTCGTGCGGATCGCGCAGCCGGGGCCGGGCGAGCAGTAGTGGTAGCCGGCGGCGTCGGGCGTCGGCGAGTCCGGCTTCTGCAGGGTCTCGGTGAGCACGCCGCCGGTGACGTCGTAGGTGACCCGGCTCGGGCCGACGCTGTTCTTCGGGTTGTCGACGTCGGCGTAGAACTGGACGGACGTGCGGCGTGCCCTTGAGGAACGCCGACTCGGTGCAGATGGCGAGCGTGCAGGTCGTGGTCAGCTGGCTCTGGAGCACCGCGGTGCGCAGGGTGCGGCTGACCCGCTGCATCGCGATGGTCGCCGAGTTGGACTGGTCGAGGCGCTCCTTGTTGGCGCTGGAGACGCGCATGCTCGCGTTGACCATGAGCACGGTCGCCGAGACCAGGACTCCCAGCACGACCATGGTGACGAGGAGCTCGGTGAGGGTGACGCCGTCGTCGGTACGACGGAGGCGGCGCAGCAGCGGTCGAGCGAAGACCTTGAGCATCAGATCGTCCCGTTCAACGTGGCCACGACGGGGCCGCTGGAGGTGACGTCCACCGGGATGGTGACCGTCTGGCCGCCGATCTGAGCTGTGAGGGTCCAGGCGCCGTAGGGAAGCGAGCTGTACAGCTCGCCGTCGCCGTCGCTGGTGCCGAGCACCAGGACGTTGTCGCCGGCGGGGCAGGTGCCCCGTGCCGGCGTACGTCGCCGTGACCGTCGCGCTGACCGGGATGCCGAGCCGCGAGGTGAGCAGCGAGAGCCCCTGGAGCTCCGCGTCCACGTCGGTGGTGCTGCCCTTGCTCGGGGTGTACGCGGCAGGACGGCCGGCCGGGTCGAGCGCCGGGTCGCTGTCCTCGCAGCTGCCCGCCCAGATCGAGTACCCGGACACGAACGGCCACAGCGGGCCGACGGCGGTGGTGCCGCCTGCCGGCGGACGGGTAGGACGAGATGCCGGCCGGGAGGATGCCGGAGTTGCCGAAGCTGACGGCGGGCAGCGTCTGCGGGAGGTCGTAGCCGCCCGGAGGCTCGAGCGTCGACGCCGGTAGTTGACGCCGAGGTCGTAGGTGAACGACCGGGTCACGAGCGCGCCGGCCGTGACGTTGGCGGTCTGCGAGGTGGAGCCGTTGAAGCTCACGTAGCCGCTCGAGCCCTCCATCATCGAGATCGTGTAGCTGCCCGGCGATGGTGAGCACGAAGGTCGCGCAGCCGTCCCCGCCGGTGAGCTCGGTGAAGACGCCGCCAGGGCCGTTGGCCCGGACGATGCGGTTGACGTTCGCGTTGCCGCGACGGTTGGTCACCTTGACCGCGAGGTAGCCGCTGCCGGCGTTGAGCACGTTCTTGGGCGGGGTGAGGATCGTGTCCGACACGACGGGCGGGACCTCGCCCATGTTCGGCCAGGTCACCTCGACGTGGACCCCGACGCTCGGGTAGCTGACGACGGCCCCGCCGTCGCAGGCGCTCTGACCCGCACCCGCGACCAGCCAGTTGACGGTGCGCGTGACGGTGTAGGGGACGTTGTCGACCACGAGCGGCGCCGGTCTGGCCGGGCAGCGGGCTGCCGTTGGTGGTGTCGCCGGCGGCCATCACGGCGAGGGGTGCGGTGTCGCTCGAGTGGAACCAGTTGCGGACGACCTCCACCTCGCGGGTGGCGAGGTTCGCGGCGGCGCTTCGCTGCTTGCTCGTGAAGGCGGACTTCTGGATCACGAGGAGGCTGCTGGCCACGCCGGCCCCGAGCACGACGAGCAGACCGAGGGCGACCATCACCTCGATGAGGGAGACACCGTCGTCGTCATGGCGACGATCCGCAATGGATCGCCAGGTGGCACTGCCCCTGCCCATGCCGCGTCCTTCCCTCGTACTCGTCCGACTCCTGCGGTCATCGGACGACCGTGCCCCGACCTTGAGCCGGGTTCCGCCACATGCCGCTGGGCCGAGCGGGTGATCCGGCCTACGTGCGACGGGGCGGGACCGGGGTGACCCGGTCCCGCCCCGCGAGATCGATCCGTGTCAGCAGCCGCCCTGGGCGAGTGCGAGAGTCCCGTACGAGGTGGGCTGGAGGCCGCCCTTGCTCTTGCTGTAGACCCAGAAGCCCTCGGCGTCGCCCTGGTTGGTGTTGTGGCCGACCACGCAGAAGGTGGTCGCGGTGGCGACGTTGCCGAGGACGATGTCGACGTCCTGGGTGCCGGTGAACTCGAAGCCGGCGGCGACGTTGGCGGCGTCGAGGACGCCGTCGGTGCTCAGCGCTGTGCCGGCGACGTTGGTGGTGAAGACCGCCATGAAGTCTCCGGCCTTGTCGACGCCGAGCGACTCGGCCGCGAGGCCGAAGTTGCCGAGGTCGGTCTTGGTCGCCGAGTTCCAGCCGTTCTTGCGCTGGTTGAGGAACGTCGGGATGGCGATCGCGGCGAGGATGCCGATGATGATCATGACGACGAGGAGCTCGATCAGGGTGAAGCCCTGGTCCTCCTCGCGGGTCTTGCGAATGCGAGCGAGCATGGCCCGACTCCTTAGGACGATGGCGATGATGGCCTCGGAGCACTGGGGGCGCTCCGATGCCCAAGGGATCGGCCCTGCCGGACCCGGGTCTTGAGACCTGTGGCGAACGAGTGAGCGCCGTCACCCGCTCGGAACAACGAGCAGGCCCGGGACCGTGGGGTCCCGGGCCTGCTCGGCGTGCTCGGTCAGCAGCGCGACTGCGCGTCGGCGAGCGAGATGCCGGACGTGCTCTGGAGCCCGCCCTTGGACTTGCTGTAGGTCCACCAGCCGTCCACCGGGGCTGCACCGAAGGCGGTGTTCGACCCGACGAGGCAGAAGGAGCTGGGTGTCGCCACCTCCGCGAGGACCAGGTCGACGTTCTGCGTGCCCTGGAACTCGACGCCGGAGACGTTCGCCGCCTGAAGCCCGCCGTTCACGGCGAGCGGCGTACCGGCGACGTTGGTGCTGAACACGGTGCGGAAGTCCCCGCCTCGGTCGGCCGCCGAGCTCTCGACCGCGAGCGCCAGGTTCGACACGTCGGTCTTGGTGGCCGAGTTCCAGCCGTTCTTGCGCTGGTTGAGGAACGTAGGAATGGCGATGGCGGCGAGGATTCCGATGATGATCATCACGACGAGCAGCTCGATGAGGGTGAACCCCTCGTCGCGTCGCGCGTCGGCCGTGCTGTGCGGAACGTGCATGTCCGCCTCCCTGAAGGCCGGACCGTCGCCGCGCCACGTGCGCGCGGCGACGTGGATGGTCCGGAAGGTCGGAGCCGAACGGCTGGAGCCGGTCGGGGTGCCCTCCCCCTGGACGGGTGCTGCGAACGGGCTCGGGCCCGGAGCCTGTCGGCTCCGGGCCCGAGTCGTGCGAGCCGTTCGGGTCAGCAGCCTGCCTGAGCGGCGGCCAGCGAGGCGTACACGGTCGGCTGGAGGCCGCCCTTGGCCTTGCTGTAGGTCCACCAGCCGTCGGTCGGGACCGCACCGAAGTTGGTGTTCGAGCCGATGAGGCAGAAGCTGTTCGCCGTGGCGACGGTGCCGAGGACGACGTCGACGTTCTGCGAGCCGGTGAACTCGAAGCCGGCGACGATGTTCGCGGCCTGCAGGGCACCCGAGGTGCTCAGCGCGGTGCCCGCGACGTTGGTGGTGAACACGTTGCGGAAGTCGCCGCCCTTGTCGACCGCGGACGACTCGACCGAGAGCGCCATGTTCGACACGTCGGTCTTGGTGGCCGAGTTCCAGCCGTTCTTGCGCTGGTTGAGGAACGTCGGGATCGCGATGGCCGCGAGGATGCCGATGATGATCATGACGACCAGGAGCTCGATGAGGGTGAAGCCCTCTTCCTTGTCCTGGAGCGACTTCTGAATGCGAGCGAGCATGCCCGTCTCCCCTTCTGGGACGACGACCGCGCCGGTTCAGGCGACTCGTGGCCGAGGCAGCTGGGCCGGCTCCCCCGTGGCACGGGAGGAGCCCCCTGGCTTTGCGACCCCACCTCGCGGTGGGTGTGCCCGTTCTGGCCGGAGCGGTCATGGAGTTGCGATGACCTCCAGGTTGTCGACGCACGGAGCCCGCACCTTGAGCGGTCACGGGTCCGTCTGACGCGCCTTCACCCGAACGGCGTCGCCCAGGCGGCGCAGGCGGTGCGCCGCGGCCGGCCCGGAACGGGCTCGGGCCCGGAGCCTGTCGGCTCCGGGCCCGAGTCGGGCGTTCTGTCGTTCAGTGGATCAGCAGCTCGGCCTGAGCAGCGGCCAGCGAGGCGTACACGGTCGGCTGGAGGCCGCCCTTGGCCTTGCTGTAGGTCCACCAGCCGTCGGTCGGGACCGCACCGAAGTTGGTGTTCGAGCCGACGAGGCAGAAGTTGTTCGCCGTGGCGACGGTGCCGAGGACGATGTTGACGTTCTGCGAGCCGGTGAACTCGAAGCCGGCGACGATGTTCGCGGCCTGCAGGGCACCCGAGGTGCTCAGCGCGGTGCCCGCGACGTTGGTGGTGAACACGTTGCGGAAGTCGCCGCCCTTGTCGACCGCGGACGACTCGACCGCGAGCGCGCAGTTCGACACGTCGGTCTTGGTGGCCGAGTTCCAGCCGTTCTTGCGCTGGTTGAGGAACGTCGGGATCGCGATCGCGGCGAGGATGCCGATGATGATCATGACGACGAGGAGCTCGATGAGGGTGAAGCCCTCTTCCTTGTCCTCGAGCGACTTGTTGATGCGAGCGAGCATGCTCGTCTCCCCTTCTGGGACGACGACCGCGCCGGTTCAGGCGACTCGTGGCCGAGGCAGCTGGGCCGGCTCCCCGTGGCACGGGAGGAGCCCCCTGGCTTTGCGACCCCACCTCGCGGTGGGTGTGCCCGTTCTGGCCGGAGCGGTCATGGATTGCTATGACGAGAATCTCTTCGGCCCCCGTGAGCGTCCCTTGAGGCCTCGGAGCCGGGGACATCCGCCGGATCACCCGATCGCAGGCACGTGCCACGACGCACGAGGGCGGGCCCCGGTGACCCGGGACCCGCCGCTCGTGAGGCCGCTCAGCGCGTGCTACTGGATCAGGTCGAAGATCTTGAAGATCGGCATGTACAGGGCGATGATCATGCCGCCGATGATGCCGCCGAGGACGGCGATCATGAGCGGCTCGATCAGCGAGGTGAGCTGCCTCGGTCGTCGCCTCGACCTCCTGGTCGTAGAACTCGCTGATCTTGTGCAGCATCGTCGTCGAGCGCACCGGTGTCCTCGCCGACGGCCATCATCTGCACGACCATCGGCGGGAAGACCGGGTGGTTGCGCCAGCGGGCCGGCCAGCGACTCGCCGCTGCCGGACGCTCTCCTGGACGTCGCGCACCGCGCGTGCCGACGACCACGTTGCCGGTGGTGTCGGCGACGATGTCCAGGGCCTGCAGGATCGGCACGCCGGAGCGGATCATCGTGCCGAGGTTGCGGGTGAACCGCGCGAGCGCGATCTTCTGGAACAGCGGGCCGAAGACCGGCACCTTGAGCTTGAGCGGGTCGACGACGTCGCGGACCCGCGCGGTCGTGCTTGAACTTCGCTCCACAGCGACGCCGACGACGATCAGCGACGACGATGAACGGCACGATCGCGACCTTGAGCAGCGTCGGACAGGAACACCAGGATCTGCGTCGGCGCCGGCAGCTCGCCGCCGAGCGAGGCGAACATCTCCTCGAAGATCGGCACGATGAACAGCAGCATGCCGATCGTCGCGCAGGATCGCCATGACGAACACGACCACCGGGTAGGTCATCGCGGACTTGACCTTGCCGCGCAGCTTGACCTCGGCCTCGTAGTTGTCGGCGATCTGCAGCGAGCGACCTTGTCGAGGAAGCCGCCGACCTCGCCGGCCCGGATCATGTTGATCATCAGCGGCGGGAAGACCGTCGGGGTGCTTGGCCAGCGACGCCGACAGCGCCGAGCCGGCCTCGACCTCGTTGCGGACCTCGCGCGAGCGACCTTCGCCAGCGGCTTGTTCTCGGTCTGCTCCTCGAGGATCGACAGCGCGCGCAGCAGCGACAGGCCGGCGTTGATCATCGTGGCGAACTGCCGGCGACATGATCGCCAGGTCCTTGAGCTCGACCTTGTCGCCGAAGCCCGGGATGTGAGATCTCCCGCTTGCAGCCCCGGCGTTGGCCTGCGTGATCGACACGGGCGCGTAGCCCATGCTCTTGAGCTTGGTCGCGACCAGCGGCCGGCGAGTCGGCCTCGATCTTGCCGCGTGACGATCTTGCCCGTCGCGGTCACGGACCGCGTACTCGAAGGTCGCAGTGGTCTTGGCCATGCGTCTCGCTCCTCGCTCAGCGCCCGGCCGGCACATGCCGGTTGAAGTCCTCGACGTGGTGGCACTTCTCGAGGCCGACCTCGTAGGTGATCCGACCCGTGCGCACCAGCTCGGCGAGGTGCTGGTCCAGCGTGTGCATCCCGTGCTGCGGCACCCGCCTGCATGGCGGAGTAGATCTGGTGGGTCTTGCCCTCACGGATCAGGTTGCGGATCGCCGGCGTCGCCACGAGGACCTCGGTGGCGACGACCCGGCCGCGACCGTCCGCGGTCTTGCACAGCGTCTGGCAGACGACGCCCTGCAGGGCGCCGGCGAGCTGCTGGCGGACCTGCTGCTGCTGGTGCGGCGGGAACACGTCGATGATGCGGTCGATCGTCTGCGCGGCGTCCTGGGTGTGCAGGGTCGCGAACACGAGGTGACCGGTCTCGGCGGCGGTCAGGGCGACCGAGATCGTCTCGAGGTCGCGCATCTCGCCGACCAGGATGATGTCGGGGTCCTGGCGCAGCACGTGCTTGAGGGCGTTGGCGAACGAGTAGGTGTCCTCCCCCACCTCGCGCTGGTTGACCAGGCAGCTCTTGTGCTGGTGGAGGAACTCGATCGGGTCCTCGACGGTCATGATGTGGTCGTGCGCGCGTGCGGTTGGCCAGGTCGACCAGCGCCGCCAGCGTCGTGGACTTGCCCGAGCCGGTCGGGCCCGGTGACGAGCACGAAGCCGCGCGGCAGGCCGGCGAAGTTGGCCATCGACCGGCGGGCATGCCGAGCTCCTCGAGCGACTTGATCTCGAACGGGATGACGCGGAACGCCGCACCGAGCGAGTCGCGCTGCTTGTACAGGTTCACGCGGAACCGGGCCACGTCCGGGCAGCGCGTAGGCGAAGTCGAGCTCGAGGTCCTCCTCGAACGTTCTCGCGCTGGGCTGGGTGATGATCGCGTACATGACGCGCTGGATCATCCGGCGGCGTCGAGCACCGGGAAGTCCGTCGAGCGGCACGCAGCGACGCCGTCGACGCGGATCATCGGCGTGGCGCCGGCCGTGAGGTGCAGGTCGGAGGCGCCGCGCTCGAGCATGATCGTGAGGGCGTCGGCGAGCGAGAAGTCGCCCTCGCGCTCGGACTGCTCGGTGCTGGCACGGCCGTGGCTGACGCCGGCTCCGCGGCGCCGCGCGGGGACGCCTGCTCGGCCGGGGTCGGGCACGCGTCTCGGCCACGCAGCTCGGGCTCGGGCTCGGGGAGGAACGCGGCGGGCGTGGCCGTGTGCGCCGGCGCCGCCGGGTAGCCCGCGGGCGGCGTCGTAGGCGGGAGCCTCGGGCGCCTCGGGGGCGCTGTGGCTGCCCGGGTAGGTCGTCGGCGCCGACGCCTCGACGGGCGCCGGGGGCGCGTAGTCCGGCACGGCGGTGTCCGACGTCGGTGCGGGGTAGGCCGGTGCGGGGTACTCCGGCGCGGCGTACTCCGGTGCCGGGTACCCGGCCGGTGCCGGGTAGGCCGGGGCCGCGGGCACTCCGGTGTACGGCGTGGTCTCCACGAGGGCTCCTCGTCCTTAGCGCCCGAGTCGTCTCGGGCGTCCTCCCCCGTGGCATCGGCCCCGGGAGGGGTCTGCTTGAGCCCGGCGGCTCGGTCGTCGTACGCCGTCCGGGCTGGCGGGCGGTTCCGCGCCGCGCTACACGACGACGCGCAGGATCTCGTCGAGCGACGTGACGCCCATGCGCACCTTGAGCATGCCGTCCACGCGCAGCGTGACCATGCCCTCCTCGATGCGCGACCTGCATGATCTCGGCCGACGACGCGCGCTCGACGGTGAGCCGCTCGATCTCCTCGCTCACGCTCATCACCTCGTGCAGCGCGAGCCGGCCCTTGTAGCCGGTCTTGGCGCAGCTCGGCGCAGCCCGACCGGCGCGGTAGCAGCGTCGGGCACCGGCTCGCCCGGGTTCCACGGGTAACCGGGCCGCGATCGAGCGTCTCCGGCGTCGGCTCGTACGGCTCCTTGCACTTGCGTGCACAGCCGGCGGGCGAGCCGCTGGGCCAGCACGCAGTCCAGCGCCGAGCCGACGAGGAACGGCTCGATGCCCATCTCGGTCAGGCGGGTGACCGCGCTCGGGCGCGTCGTTGGTGTGCAGCGTGGAGAGCACGAGGTGACCGGTGAGCGAGGCCTCGATGGCGATCTGCGCGGTCTCGTGGTCGCGGATCTCACCGATGAGCACGACGTCGGGGTCCGAGCGCAGGATCGAGCGCAGCGCGGCGGCGAACGTCAGCCCGGCCTTCGTGTTGATCTGCACCTGGTTGATGCCCGGCGAGCCGGTACTCGACCGGGTCCTCGACGGTGATGATGTTGACCTCGGGCTTGTTGATCACGTTGAGCGTCGCGTACAGCGTGGTCGACTTGCCGGAGCCGGTCGGGCCCGGTCACCAGGATCATCCCGTAGGGCTTGACGTAGCGACTTCTCGAGTAGCGGTCGAAGTTGTCGCGGGTGAACCCGAGGTCCGTGCAGGTCCAGCATGGCCGTGGAGTTGTCCAGGATGCGCATGACGACCTTCTCGCCCCACACCGTGGGCAGCGTCGCCACGCGCAGGTCGATCTTGCTGCCGTGGGCGTTCACCGACAGCCGGCCGTCCTGCGGGATGCGGCGCTCGGCGATGTTGATGTCGGCCATGATCTTCAGGCGGCTGATGACGCCGGACTGGATCGCTCGCGGCGAGCGCATGACCTCGTGCAGCACGCCGTCGATGCGGTAGCGCACGCGCAGGTCGTGTCTCGGTCGGCTCGAGGTGGATGTCGGAGGCGCGGTCCTGGATCGCCTGGGTGATCAGCAGGTTCACGAACTTGACGATCGGGGCGTCCTCGACGACCTCCTTGATCTGGGAGAGGTCCTCCTCCTCGGCGCTGCGGACCTCGATCGCGGTGCTGAGGTCGTCGAGCTCGTCGCCGGCGCGGTAGTCGCGGTCGATCGCCGCCATGACGTCGCCGCGGGTCGACGACGACCGGCTTGAGGTCGACCTTGGCGATCGTGCGGACGTCGTCGAGGGCGATGACGTTGGCCGGGTCGGCCATGGCGACGACGAGCTTGCCGTCCTCGAAGCCGATCGGGATCAGCAGTGTGCCGCCGGCACACCGCGCCCGGGCACCGCGCGAGGGCCGAGCCGTCGATCAGGACGTCGCCGAGGTCGACGAAGTCGCATGCCGATCTGCGCGGCGAGCGCCGCGACGAGCTGCGGACTCGGTGAGCACGCCCTGGTCGACCAGGACGCGGCCCAGGCTGCGGCCCAGCCGCGCCTGCTCCCCGATCGCGACACTGAGCTGGTCCGGCGTGACCAGACCTCCCTCGAGGAGGATGTCGCCCAGCTGCTTCACGCCTCGTCCTCTCGGGTGTACCCGCTCACCGTCCGTCGCGGTCGCGGGACGTCATGTGAGTGTTCGGCACCGCGTGCGCGTGGCTGTAGCGGCGGGCGCACCTCGCGCGCCGGCTCAGGCGCGGGGCGTCTCGAGCAGGGCGGCCGCGGCCGCCCGGAAGGTGCGCACCCGCGGGTCGTCGGCGTCCAGGTCGACCTGGGCTCCGTCCGCGAAGCCCAGCGTCACCGGAGCCGGCGAGGCGGGCGTCGTCGCTGCGGCGACCGGCGGATCCAGGGCCACGACCGGCACGGGCGCCGGCGGGGCGTGGACCTCGAGCAGCACGGGCGCCACCGGGATGCTCACCACCGGCGCGATCGGCGCGGTGGCGTCCCCGACGCTGTCGGCGTACGCCGGAGCCGGGGGCGCCGAGTCCTCCCAGTGGTCGGCCGCGGCGACGAGGGTCGCTGCGGCGCCGGGCACGATCGGCCCCGGGACGGCGCGCGAGTGCCGCCCCGCCGGAGCGGAGCCGCGTCGCAGGAGTCGCAGGCCCATGGTCATGCGTGGGCCGCAGCGGCCTCGATGTCGTCGAGCACGGAGTAGAGCAGGGCCAGCAGGACCGCCTTGACGGAGTCCTTGTCCGTGGCGTCGCACGGGACGATCGGCACGTGGGGGTCGAGGCGCAGCGTCTGGCGCAGCCGCTCCTCCCCCGCCGGGTCGAGCCCCTGGGTGCGGTTGACGGCGACCACGAACGGCACGCGGGCCATCGTGCGGAAGGCGTCGAGGATCCCGAGCGCCTCGGTGTAGGTCTCGGGGCGCGTCGAGTCGACGAGCAGCACGTAGCCGAGCATCCCCTCGCCGAGGATCTCCCACATGAAGTCGAAGCGCTCCTGCCCGGGCGTGCCGAACAGGTAGAGCACCAGCTCGCGGTCGATCGTGATGCGCCCGAAGTCCATCGCGACGGTCGTCTCGGCCTTGCGGGCGCGGGTCTCGTCGGTGATGCCGCGCTCGGTCGAGAGCACCGTGATCTCGCTGATGGTGCGGATGAGCGTGGTCTTGCCGGCCGCGAACGGGCCCGGTGACGACGATCTTGACGGCCTGCCCGCCCTGGCGGCGTGACTTGCGAGTAGCCATGGTCACAACCCCCGGACCCCTGCGATCAGGCGCAACAGCAGACTGCGGTTGACGCCCGGATCGCGCTCGATGACACCGTCGACGGCCGGCTCGCCCGCGGCGGGCAGGCTCTCGGCCGGCTCGCTCCAGGCCCGCGCCGTGGCGCCCTCGACGACCGCCCCCGCGGTCGCCCCCGGTCCGCCCACCGACGAGGTGTAGGAGCCGGACTGGTCGGCCGGCGCGGACGCGGCCGGAGCGGAGGGGCGGGCCGGGACCCGCGAGCCCGGACGCGGGCCGGCGGGCGTGGCGCTGCCGGCCTGGACCTCCACGTGCTCCGGGTGGTCGGGGCGCCGACCGGGCAGGAACGGCTCGGGCCGAGGCGGCACGACCTCGCGACGCGCCGCGGGCCGGGCCACCTGGCCGCTGCCGGGCACGCCCGGCTGCGCCAGCCCCTGGGCGGCGCGGGCGGCGGCGAGCGCGGCGGCCGCGGTCATCCCGAGGCTCCCCGGGCCCTGCGTCGCGGCACGGGCCGCGGGTGCGTCGTACGCCGGCGCCTCGGGCTCGGGCTCGGCGGTGCCCGCCTCGACGCTGGCCAGCAGCGACATGCGCCGCTCGACGACCGACACGTGGTCGGGCGACGCGGCGTCCTTGACGTGCAGGAGCCCGCGCTGCACGAGGTGCGCGAGCGTCGTGGTGACGGCGAACTCCCCGCACCCGGTGAGCTCGACCAGGTCGCGCACCCGGCGGCGACCGTCGACGAGCGCGAGCAGCGCCCACTCGTCGCGGCTCACCTCGGGGTCGTGGTGGAGCACGACGGGAACCGCGAGCACGGACTCGAGACCGGGCACGAGGGCCGAGAGCTGGGTCCAGGCCTCGCTGCGGGCCTGCGCCTCGGCGAGCACGTGGGCGGGGTCGAGCAGCACGCCGACGTCGTCGAGGTCGGCCATCGCCTGGTCGAAGCCGAAGTCGCCCTCGGGCCAGCGCAGCAGGTCGAACACGGCGTCGACGATCTGGTCGGTGGCGGCCTGGCGCATGAGGTCGGGCTCGACGGCGCCCGCCTCGAGCAGGGCGCGCGCCACGCCGACCCCGCCGCCCACGGCGCGGGCCACGGCCTGCCGGAGCGCCGTGTCGTCGACGGCGCCGGAGCCGACCACGCGGCGCACGAGCGACGCACGGGAGCGGTCGGAGCTCGCGGCAGAGACCCGCCCCTCGCGGAACCAGACCACGCCCTCGACCGGGCTCCCCGCGGCGTCGGTCCGACGCAGGCACAGCGCACCGGACTTGCCGGTGGATGCCAGCAGCGAGACGACGTCGGGAAGCCCGAACGCGTCGAGCGAACCCTCGAGGTTCACGTGGTCATGCCTCCTTCGGCGGGCGTGGGCGCAGTGCGGGGGCGGCTGCGCGTCGTGCGGCGGTCAGGACCAGGACGGAGCCTGAGCGGCGTACGACGGGGTCCACGACGACGGCACGGAGGCGTCCTCGATGACCGACTCGACCGACGGAGCAGCCTCGGCGACGGCCGGCGCCACCACGGGGACGGGCACCGGGGCGACCGGCGGCGGCATGAGCAGGGGCGACGGGCTGGGCGGCGACGCGAGCGCGGCCGGCACGAAGGCGAGCGCGGCCTCGCGCTGAGCGGCCTCGGCCGCCTCGCGGGCCTCGGTCTCGGCTGCCGCACCGGCGGCACGGAGCGCCTCGGCCTGGGCGGCCTTGTGCGCGGCGTACGCGGCCTCCGCCTCGGCCAGCTCGGCGGCGGCCTGAGCCACCGCGTCGGGCGACGGCGCGGGCTCCTCGACGGGGTGCTCGACGCGGAGCACCTCGGCGATGGCGCCCGCGGCGCGGCGCACCTCGAAGAGCATGAGGCCGGCCTTCGCCCCGGCTGCTGCGACGGCGACCAGGACGGCCTCGTCGTCGCAGGAGATCAGGAACACGGTGCCGGTCTCGCCCTCGACGTAGACCTGGGACAGGTCGCCGCGGCCGAGGCCGTGGGCGGCCTTCTCGCCGAGGCTGAGCAGGGCGGCGCTCATCGCGGCCACGCGGTCCTCGTCCATGCCGGCGGGCAGGGCGGAGGCCATGGCGAGGCCGTCGAACGACACGACCGCGGCAGCCTCGAGCTCGGGCGCCTGCCCGAGGAGCTCGGCGAGCGCGCGGTCGAGCCGCGCAGCGCGGCCGACGACGGGAAGGTCGGACATGGGGCACCTCGACGCATCGCGGGAGTGGGGCCGAACGACCCGCACACCTGTCCCCATCGGCCGTGCACGGGCCGGGCTTGAGCCGGGCGGAGCGGACACCCGTCCGGCGGATCCTGCGCACGCCCTCGGCGGCGGCTCAGCGGGCGGCGGCCGCCGCCTCGAGCGCCCGGCGCATCGGCTCGACCGCAGGCGTCCGCCCCGTCATGAGCGCCACCTGGCGGACCGCCTGGTGCAGCAGCAGGTCGAGCCCCGACGCGACCGTGCCGCCGGCCGTCGACCAGGAGGCGGCCAGCGGCGTGGGCCACGGGTCGTAGACGACGTCGAGGAGCACACCGGGCCGCTCCGGCACGAGGGCCGCCAGGCCGTCGGACGCCCCCGAGGGCGTGGTGCTCACGACCACGTCGACGGCGAGATCGCCCTCCGCGAGGTCCCAGCCGCGGACCTCGACGCGCACGCCCGAACGGGCCGCGGTCTCCTGCAGGTCGCCGGTGGCCTCGGGGCGGCGGGCGTGGACGACCACGAGCTCGGCACCCAGCCGGGCGAGCGCGGCGACGGCCGACCGCGCCGTGGCACCGGCCCCCACGACCACGGCGGTCGGGTGCTCCGGCAGCCCGGCGCGCTCGGTGAGGGCGGCCACGAGGCCGTCGACGTCGGTGTTCCAGCCGCGTCGGGCGCCGTCCGCACCGAGCACGACCGTGTTCGCGGCGCCCGTCGCCAGTGCCACGGGGTCGAGCTCGTCGAGCAGCGGGAGCACCGCCGTCTTGAGCGGCATGGTCAGCGACAGGCCGGCCCACGACTCGTCGAGGCCGGCGAGGAAGTCGGGCAGCTGCTCGGGCGTCACGTCGACGCGGTCGTACTCCCAGGGCAGCCCGAGCTCGCGGTAGGCCGTCCGGTGCAGCACCGGTGACAGCGAGTGGGCGACCGGGTGGCCCAGGACGGCCGCGCGGCGCACGGCCGCACCGGTCGTCTCAGCCGACATTCGCCTGGAACTTGCGCTTGAGCGCGAGGAAGTCGTCGTACGACGTGGCGAACTCGGTGATCTGCTCCTTCGGGTCCGTGGTGACGAAGTACAGCCACGAGCCCGATGCCGGGTTGAGGGCCGCCTCGATCGCAGCGTCGCCCGGGGAGTTGATCGGGGCCGGGAGGCAGCCCCTTGTTCTTGTAGGTGTTGTACGGCGAGTCCGTGGCGAGCTGCTCGGCGGAGAGCTGCAGCTCGCTGGTGCCCAGCGCGTAGTTGACCGTGGAGTCCAGCTGCAGGGGCATGCCCTTCTTGAGCCGGTTGTAGATGACCCGCGCGACCTTGTCGTAGTCCTCCGGAGCGCTCTCGCCCTGGACGAGGCTCGCGACGGTCAGCAGCTGGAGCGGGGTGAGCTTGCGGTCGCGGGCGCCCTGCTCGAGGTCGGCGGACTCCGCGGCCTGGTCGAAGCGGCCGATCATCGTGGAGATGACCTTGTCCGAGGTCACGCCCGGCTGGAACTCGTAGGTGGCCGGGAAGAGGAAGCCCTCCGGGTTGCCCTCGGCGTACGCCGGGAGGCCCAGCGACCCGGCGCGCGACAGGCTCTCGAGCAGCGCGTCCTCGGACAGGCCGGTGCCCTTCGCGGCAGCGGCCACGGTGCGCTCGAAGCGCCAGCCCTCGGGCACGACGACCTTCTTCACCACGCGCGAGGCGGGGTCGAGCATGAGCGCCACGGCCGCCTCGCCGCTCATCCCCGAGCGCAGCGAGTAGGCGCCGGGGGCGATCCCCTGGGCCGCGGAGTTGCCGGCGGCGGCGTCGACGAACGCGTCGTCGGAGGCGACGACCCCGGCCGCGGCCAGGGTGCGGCCGATCTCGCGCAGGGTGTCGCCCTTCTCCACGACCACGACCACCGAGCTGCCCTCGGCGCCCTCCCCGGTGAAGTCGGAGGTGCCGCCGCCCAGGGAGCGGAGCGCCAGGAAGACGCCACGCCGACCACCGCGAGCGCGAGCAGCGCGACGAGATCGCTCCGCCGCCGCCGCGACGGCGTCGCCGCGAGGGGTCGGTCGGGGCATCGTCGTGCGTCATGCCGAGGCCGAGCTGGCTCATGCGAGGTCCTGTTCCGGGTCGATCAGGGTGCCCGCCGGGGCACCGGTGGCGCGCTCGGTGTCGAGCGCGGTCGTGGACGATGATGACAGCCGCGGCCTGGTCGACCACGGCTCGGCTGCTCCGCGCGTCGCGGCCGCCGCCTGCAGCCCTCGGCCGCCGCCGCGGTGGACAGCCGCTCGTCGACCAGCCGGACGGGTACGAGGCAGCCGCGCTCCCGGAGGACCGCGACCAGGTCGTGCACGTAGGCCCTGACGGCGCTCGCCGCCGGCCCCTCGAGGCCGTCGAGGGTCAGCGGGAGCCCGACGACCACCTCGAGGGGCTCGTACTCCTCGACCAGGTCGGCGATGCCCGTCAGGTCCGTCCGCGGCGCGGCCACCGCCTTCGGCCGCGCCAGCGTGGCCACGGGGACCGCGAGGGTGCCGTCCGGATCCGTCCGGGCCACACCGACCCGGACGCTCCCGACGTCGATTCCGATCCGGATCCCGCGCCGGAACTCCCCGGGTGTGGTCGAACTCACGCCCCGGCCGCACCCCGGACGGCGTCGACGGCGGCCGCGAAGGCCGCCTCGACCTGGGTCGGACCCGTGCCGCCGCCCTGGGCCATGTCGTCCTTGCCGCCGCCGCGGCCGCCCAGCACGCCGCAGGCGCCGCCTGCAGCACCCGGTTCGCCGAGACCCCCGCGCCGCGGGCCGGCCTCGTTGGTCGCCGCGACCAGCGAGACCTTGTCGCCGTCGACCGCCGCGCCGACCACGACCACCGGCGATCTCGCGGCGCGCCTTGTCGCGGCCCTTGGTGACCAGCTCGCGCAGGCCCCCGGCGTCGGTGCCCTCGGGCGCCGCGAAGGTCCAGACGCGCACGTCGCCGACGTCCTGGCCGGCTGCCGAGCATGCCGTCGAGGTTCGCGACCATCGCCGCGGAGCGGAGCTTCGCGATCTCGCTCTCGGCGTCCTTGAGCCGCGTCGAGCAGCGGCGTCGATGCGCTCGGGGAGCTCCTCCGGCCGGGCCTTGACCAGCTCGCGAGAGCTGGGCGAGCAGGAGGTGCTCGCGCGCCAGGAACCGGTAGGCGTCGGCGCCGACGAGGGCCTCGACGCGGCGCACGCCGGAGCCGATCGAGGCCTCGGAGAGGAACTTGACCACGCCGAGCTGGCCGGAGCGCTGCGCGTGGGTGCCGCCGCACAGCTCGCGCGCCCAGTCGCCGACCGAGACCACGCGCACGCTGTCGCCGTACTTCTCGCCGAACAGCGCCATCGCGCCGATCGCGCGGGCCTCGTCCTGGCTCATGTACTCGCGCGCGTGACCTCGAGGTCGTCGAGCAGCAGGACGTGTTGACCCGGTCCTCGACGTCGGCCAGCACCGACGCGGGCACCGGCGCGGGGTTGCGGGAAGTCGAAGCGCAGCCGGCCCGGGCGAGTTCTCCGAGCCCATCTGGGTGGCGGTCTCGCCCGAGCATCTCGCGGAACGCCTTGTGGATCATGTGCGTCGCGGTGTGCGCGCGCGAGATCGCCAGGCGACGCGCGAGGTCGACCTCGCCGACGCGCCGGCTGCCGACCGACCGCCTCGCCGTCGGCCACCGCGGCCGCGGTGCACGAACAGGCCGGGCACCGGCTGCTGCACGTCGTCGACCTCGAGCAGCGTGCCGTCGGCGAGCGGATGAGCCCGTGGTCGCCGAGCTGGCCGCCGCCCTCGGCGTAGAACGGGGTGCGGTCGAGGACGACCTCGACGTGCTGCCCCTCGCGGCGCGCTGCGCGACGCGCCTCGCCGTCGACGAGCAGGCCGCGCAGCGTCGCCCTCGCTGACCGACCTCGTCGTAGCCGGTGAAGTCGGTGACGCCGGCGGCGTCCATGACCTCGCGGTAGACGTGTCGCCGGCGTCAGCCCGGCCTTGCGGGCGCGCGGCGTCGGCCTTGGCGCGCTCCTTCTGCTCGGCCATGAGCCGGCGGAAGCCGTCCTCGTCGACCTCGACGCCCTGCTCGGCGGCCATCTCGAGGGTGAGCTCGATCGGGAAGCCGTAGGTGTCGTGCAGCGCGAACGCCTGCGTCGCCCGCGAGGACCGTGGTGCCGCCGGCCTTCTGCACGTCGGCCACGGCGGTGTCGAAGCAGCGTCGTGCCGCGTGCGCAGGGTCTCGCGCGAACGACGCCTCCTCCGCCACCGCGATCGGCTGCGATCCGCCCGGCGTCGCCGACCAGCTCGGGGTACTGCGGGCCCATCGCCTCGACCGACGGCGCCGACGAGCTCGCCCATCGACGGGTCGTTCGACGCCGAGCAGGCGCATCTTGCGCACGACGCGGCGCATGATCCGGCGCAGCACGTAGCCGCGGCCCTCGTTGCCGGGCAGCACGCCGTCGCCGATCAGGAACGCGCAGGTGCGGGCGTGGTCGGCCACGACGCGCAGGTCGCACGTCGGTCGTCGTGGTCCGCGCCGTACCGCGCGCCCGGACAGCTCGCATCGCGCGGTCGAGGATGTGCTCGCGTGGTGTCGATCTCGTAGATGTTGTCGACGCCCTGCAGCAGCGCGGCCATGCGCTCGAGGCCCATGCCGGTGTCGATGTTCTTGGCCGGCAGGTCGCCGCGGATGTCGAAGTCGACCTTGCTGCGCACCTCGGACAGCTCGTACTGCATGAAGACGAGGTTCCAGACCTCGAGGTAGCGGTCCTCGTCGGCCTCGGGGCCGCCCTCGACGCCGTGCTCGGGACCGCGGTCGTAGTAGATCTCCGAGCAGGGACCGCCGGGACCGGGGACGCCCATGCGCCAGTAGTTGTCCTTCAGCGCCGCGGCGCTGGATGCGCTCGAGCGGCAGCGCCGACGACGCGGTGCCAGATGTCGAGGGCCTCGTCGTCGTCGTCGTAGACGGTGACCCAGAGCTTGTCCTCGGGGAAGCCGTAGCCGCCGTCGGCCATGCGGGCCGGTGAGCAGCTCCCACGCGAACGGGATCGCGCCTTCCTTGAAGTAGTCGCCGAAGCGAGAAGTTGCCGGCCATCTGGAAGAACGACGCGTGCCGCGTGGTCTTGCCGACCTCGTCGATGTCGAGGGTGCGCACGCACTTCTGGACGCAGGTGGCCCGCGGGTACGGCGGGGTCGCCTCGCCGAGGAAGTACGGCTTGAACGGCACCATGCCGGCGTTGACGAACAGCAGCGTCGGGTCGTCGAGCAGCAGCGACGCGCGACGGCACCGGCGTGTGGCCGCGCTCGGCGAAGAAGCGCAGGAAGCGGCGCGCGGATCTCGGCGGAGTCCATCAGGGTGCGGGCCTCTCGGGGGTCGCTCGGGCGAGCGGTGCTGGGCGTGGGCGAGGGAGCCGGCCGTTCCGACGCGGAGGGCGTCGCGGCCGGCCCGGCGGCTCGCCGTCGAGCAGCGCTGCCCGCGGCCTCGCCGACCGAGAGCACGGTGCGGGACGCCGTCGCGGCCGCCTTGCTCGCGGTGGTCGCGACGAGGCTCACGTTGCCGACGAGCCCGCGCTCGCGCGCCTCGCTCGACGGCCTGCTCGCCCCGGCGGGCGGCGACGTACCCGGCGGCGGCGCCGACCCCGACCCAGATCATGCGGCGCACGGTTCAGCTCCTGCTCCTCGGGTACGGCGTCCTGCTGGACCTCCGACCCTACCTGCGGGGCTGCCGACGGGTCGGACGCGTTCTCGCGGCCGAGCGCCACGCGGAGCCGGTCGAGGACGTCGGCGTACCGCGCCTCGGCGCCGTGGCGGGTCGGGCACGTAGTAGCGGCGGCCGCCGAGCTGGTCGGGCGCGTACTGCTGCGCTGCCACCCCGCCCGGGAGGTCGTGCGGGTAGCGGTAGCCGATGCCGTGGCCCAGGTCGCCCGCGCGCGCGTAGTGGCCGTCGCGCAGGTGCGGCGGGCACCGGGCCGATGAGGCCGCGGCGCACGTCGGCCTCGGCGGCGCCGATCGCCGTGATGACCGCGTTCGACTTCGGGGCCAGCGCGATGCGCGATGGTCGCCTGCGCCAGGGTGAGGCGCCCCTCCGGCAGTCCGATCAGCTGCACGGCCTGGGCTGCGGCCACGGCGGTCTGCAGGGCGCTGGGGTCGGCCAGCCCGACGTCCTCGCTGGCGAGGATCACCAGTCGGCGCGCGATGAAGCGGGGGTCCTCCCCCGCCTCCAGCATCCGGGCCAGGTAGTGCAGCGCGGCGTCGACGTCGCGACCCGCGGCAGCACTTGATGAACGCGCTGATCACGTCGTAGTGCTGGTCGCCGTCGCGGTCGTAGCGCGGCGCGGCGCGGTCGACCGCCCGCTCCACCGCCGCCAGGTCGACGGTGGCCGAGCCCATGTCGAGCGCAGCACCTGCCGCGGCCTCCAGGCTGGTGAGCGCGCGGCGCGCGTCGCCGCCCGCGATGCGCAGCAGGTGCTCGACCGCCTCGACCGAGAGCGACACGGTCCCGTCGAGCCCGCGCGGGTCGACGACCGCGCGGTCGAGCAGGCCCCGGATGTCGTCGTCCGACAGCGGGCGAGAGCGTCAGCACCAGCGAGCGCGAGAGCAGCGGCGAGATCACCGAGAACGACGGGTTCTCCGTCGTGGCCGCGACCAGGGTGACCCAGCCGTTCTCGACGGCCGGCAGCAGCGCGTCCTGCTGGGTCTTGGAGAAGCGGTGCACCTCGTCGACGAACAGCACGGTGCCGGTGCCCTGCATCCCGAGCGAGTCGCGCGCCCGCTCGACCACCTCGCGCACGTCCTTGACCCCGGCGGTGACCGCCGAGAGCTCGACGAACCGCCGACCGGTCGAGGTGCTCACGAGCGAGGCGAGCGTCGTCTTGCCCGTGCCCGGGGGTCCCCAGAGGATCACGCTGGTGGGCCCGGGCCCGCCGTCCTGCGCCGAGGAGATGAGGCGCCGCAGCGGGCTGCCCGGGGCGAGCAGGTGCTGCTGGCCCACCAGCTCGTCGAGCGACCGCGGCCGCATGCGGACCGCGAGCGGCGCCGACGCGCGAGAGGACGACGACCCCTCGTCGAACAAGCTCGCCGTCACCCCGGAAGACAGCCTAGGCGCTGCCAGCATCGCCGTTTGCTGGGCGCTGCGCGCCGGCATCGCCCGGCGCTTCGCGCGGCCGATCCTGCGGCGGCCCTCCTTCGTCGGGCCACCTTGGCTCGGCGGCGATGCATCGCTCCGGGGGGTGCGGCGGCGGTCGGAGCGCGCTTTGAGAGGGTGTCGCGTGTGACTCCGGCTCCCGATGACCGTCAGCAGGCTCTGTTCGACATCGTGCGAGCCGCGCTCCCCGAGGACCCGTTCGTCACCTACGACGTCGAGCCCGGCAGCTTCGAGGCGGTCGAGGTCGCACCGGGCCTGGCCGCCGCCTGGTGCTCGTGGAGCAGCTTCCGGCAGGCGCGCTGGCTCACCGCGATCGCCGCGACGCCGGACGACCCCGCCGCGGTGCGCGCGGCGGTCGACCTCGTCGTCCGGCTGACCGAGCGCTCCCCCGACGCGGAGTTCATGGGGGTGACCGTCCCGAGGGGCGGGCTCGAGCTGCTGCCCGAGCACCTGCGCAGCCCACGCCCCAGCGAGTGGGACTGGTGGTACGCCCTCGAGGCCCCGGTTCCCGCGCCCGGCACCACCTGGCAGCCGGTCGTCGACCTCGCGGGCGACGACCCCCGCCTGGCGCTGCTGCTCGACCTCGCGTCCCCGGACGCGCCCATCCGTCCGGGCGACACCCGGGTCGGCCGCTGGGCCGCGATCCTCGACGACGGCGACGACGTCGCCGGCACGGGCGGGCTCGTGGCGATCACCGCGGTGACGCATCTCCGCAGCGGAGTCGCGCACCTCAACGACGTGGCGACCCACCCGCTCCGGCGCGGCCGTGGCCTGGCCACGGCCCTGTGCGGCACGGTCACGGCGCAGGCCCTGGCCGAGGGGCGGCCGGCGGTGACCCTCGGGATGTACGCCGACAACGACGCGGCGCGCGCGCTCTACTCCGGCCTCGGGTTCGTGGCCACGCACCGGCACACGTCCGGGCCGCTGGCCTGACTCCTCGGCCCGCCGCGAGGGCGGGCCGAGAGCGGGCCAGCTGTCAGCCGGCCGAGGCGTCGCGGCGCGACGCGGCGATGGGCTCGGGCAACGAGGGCAGCGCCGGCGGCCGCTCGTGCACGACCTTGTGCGCCTCCACGGCGCGCCGGTGGTAGCCCTCGAGGTCGGCGACGAAGTCGGGCTCGAGGTAGCCGCGGCCGTCGATGACCGGGCCCTCGGTGCCTTCGATGACCGCGACGACGTCCTCGCCGGAGAGCGTCTTGTGCGTCTCCAGCGCGTGCGTCACCGCGAGCACCTCGCGACGGTTGGCCTCGAGGACCTCCACCGTCCGTTCGTAGAGCTCCTGCAGCTTGGCCTCGATGGCCTTGGCCGTCTCGCCCTCGAACGGGACGCCCTCGGTCACGTTGATGACCCCGCTGAACGAGCGCAGCTGGGGGCCCATGGCGTGCGACAGGAACGACTGCGTCACGAGCGCGGTCGCCGAGCGCATGTCGCCGCCGACTCCCTGCGTGTGGTCGCCGTCGTAGAACATGCGCTCGCCGGCCAGCGAGGCGAGGAACGTCATGACGTCGACCTCGACCTCGCTGCGCCACTCGACGAAGCGGTCCTCCAGCGGGATCGGCTTGACGAAGCCGCCGACCTCGCCGCGCCGTTCGATGGTGGCGGTGTCGATCACGCTCGAGTGCTGCAGCCGGTACATCACCACGGCGTGGCACGCCTCGTGCAGCGCGATCGAGTGCCGCTCGCGGTCGACGTAGGTCGACCCGTCCGGCAGGCCGTTGTCCTTGAGCGACTTCGCGCGGATGAGGTCGCGGTAGGTCACCGAGTCGCGCCCGTCGCGGATCGCGATGACGAGCGCCTCGTTGACCGTGTCCTTGATGGTGGCGCCGGTGGCGTACGGCGAGATCGTGGCGAGGTTCTCGATCTGGGCCTCGGTGACCTCGTGCTTGATCTTGTCGAGGTAGTTGCGGAAGGTGACGATGCGCCCGTCCTTGGACGGGTAGCCGACGCGGTAGATGCGGTCGATGCGCCCCGGGCGCAGCAGCGCCGGGTCGAGGGCGTCGGGCATGTTCGTCGCCATCATGTGCAGGATGCGGTACTTCGGCGGCGGCTTCGGCCGCATGCCGAGGGTGCGGCGTACGACGCGGTTCACGAAGCCGCGCGGCTTCTTCAGCCCCGACATCTCGGTGAGCAGCGCCTGCAGCGTGCCCATGCCGCCGCCCATGCCCCCGCCGCCGTTGGTGCCGGTCGGGACGAACAGCTCGCGCTGACGCGACTGGAGGTCCTCCGCGGCGATGAACCGCTGGCTGGGCGCGGACACGTAGTGCGTGCCGTTGCACGCGGGACCGTGCAGCGCGTCCCACGGGGTGCGCTCGCCCATCATCTCCGCGCGACGCGCCTGGCTCACCGCGCCGCCGCGGCTGCCCAGGGTGTCGGCCTCGTCGAAGAAGACGATGACCCCGCCGTAGCGCAGCGACAGCTTGCGCAGCTTGCGGTAGAGCCCCTTGACCTTGAGGACGCCGACCCCGAAGAACATGTTGATGAACGCGCCCGGGTCGACGAAGACGTAGGGCTTTCCGGTCTCGCCGGCGACGGCCTCGGCCAGCAGCGTCTTCCCGGTGCCGGGCGGCCCCCAGAGCAGGATGCCGCCGGGGACGTAGCCGCCCTTCTCCTCGATGGCCTCCGGGTTCTCGAGGAAGACCACGTTCTCGCGCACGCGCTCGACCACGTTGTCCTGGCCCCACACGTCGTCGAAGCGGGTCTTGACGTCGTCCGGGAAGTAGACGTCGACGCCGCCGCGCGAGAGGAACCAGAAGATCAGCGCGAACTGCGCGACCGCGATGAACAGGTAGAGCGTCAGCTGGATGATCATCGGAAGCTGACCGATGAACCACGCGGGCACCTGGAAGAGCGCGAGGATCGGCGAGGTGTTGAACACCGCCGCGAGCACCATCGAGAGCACCGACAGGCCGACGACCCACTTGAGCACGCGCGCGATCCGGTAGCGCGTCCAGGCGCTGTAGCGGCCCGTCCAGCGCTCGGTGCGGGCGAACAGGCGCAGCCACATCTGGTGGTAGCTCGCCACGTGCTCGGCGAGCAGGAAGTGGATCTGGCGCAACGCCTCGATGATGACGAGGACGAGCAGGATCTGGCCGATCCCGGTGTTGGCGGCGACCTTCTCGGCCTCGCCGATCGTCATGAGCGGGTTCGCCGACGCCTGCGCCCACACGATGATGAGGAACGCCGCGCTGAAGAAGATCAGCAGCTTGATGCGGTCCCAGAGCATCAGCGGCTTGCGCGTGAGCAGGTCGGGGTTGTCACGCCGCCCGTGCATGGGCGAGACGACGGGGCCGACCTCGGGCTCGGGCAGCCCGAAGTGGTCGGGTGCCTGCTCGGCCTCGTGCCGCTGATCGCCCTGCGGCGTCACGTCGTCAGCCACTGCGGCCCTCCTGGATCGTGTACGACGAGGTCACGGTCGAGATCTCGTCGCGGTGGTTGTCGTAGCAGGCGGTCGAGCAGCGCACCAGCAGCAGGTACACCGCATCGTTCCCCTCGGACAGATACGCCGTCTGGTCGATGGTCTGCTCGGGTGCTCCCGCCGTCGGGGCGTAGGAGAACACCACGTGCACGCCCGTGGCCTTGCCCTGCGTCACGGTCTCGTCGCGCAGGATCCGCACGTTCGACCCGAGGGTCGACACCGGCACCACCATGTCGCGCAGCGACTCGACGCTGGCATTGGTCGACTCGGCCTCGTACAGGCTGCGCAGGCTGGCGTAGAGCGTGGGCTGGTCCGCAGCACCGGTGCCGAGCACGTTGCCCAGCGAGGGCTGGATCGAGGCGTCGTACGCCGACTGCCAGGCGGTGACGTCGAGCAGCGACTTGGCGGCGGGATCGGTCGCCCAGTCGGACTGCGCCTTCGCGATCTGAGCTGCAGGGAACTCGTTCCAGCCCTGCGGCACCTTGAAGAAGACGCTGCCGGCCGGCACGTCGCCGGGCTTCTGCGCCGCGTACTGGTAGTCAGGCCGGGCGCACGAGGAGAGCGCGGTCGTCCCCGCCACGAGAGCGAGGGCGAGCGCGCAGACGCGTCGCCACGGCACGGCCCGACCTCCCCGGAACGGTCACGGTGACGGCGCGCCGTCGCGCGCCACGCGGGCCAGTATGAGGCGCGGTCGACGCCTCGTCGCCCCCGGCAGGCCGGTTTTGCCCCGTTTCGTGACCCGTCGGCTGCGCCGTCCGTGCTCAGGCCTGCTCGGCCTCGGGCTCCTCGGGGACGGCGTCGACGCCGGCCTCGAGGCGCTGCTGGGCGGTGATCGGCGCCGGGGCAGCGGTCAGCGGGTCGAAGCCGCCGCCGGTCTTGGGGAACGCGATCACGTCGCGGATGGAGTCGCTGCCCGACAGCAGGGCGACGATGCGGTCCCAGCCGAAGGCGATGCCGCCGTGCGGCGGCGGCCCGAAGGCGAACGCGTCGAGCAGGAAGCCGAACTTCTCCTGCTGCTCCTCCTCGCCGAGACCCATGAGGGCGAACACGCGCTGCTGGACGTCGCGGCGGTGGATACGGATCGACCCGCCGCCGATCTCGTTGCCGTTGCACACGAGGTCGTAGGCGTAGGCCAGCGCGTTGCCCGGGTCGCTCTCGAAGGTGTCGATCCACTCGGGCTTGGGCGAGGTGAAGGCGTGGTGCACCGCCGTCCAGGCACCGGCGCCCACCGCGACGTCGCCGCTGTCGGTCGCCTTGGACGAGGGCTCGAACAGCGGCGCGTCGACGATCCACACGAACGCCCACGCCGACTCGTCGATGAGCCCGCAGCGGCGGCCGATCTCGAGCCGTGCGGCACCCAGCAGCGCGCGCGAGGCGGAGACCTCGCCGGCGGCGAAGAACACGCAGTCGCCCGGCGCGGCGCCGACCCGCTCGGCGAGACCGGCGCGCTCGGACTCGCTGAGGTTCTTGGCGACCGGTCCCCCGAGCTCGCCGTCCTCCTGCACGAGCACGTACGCCAGTCCCTTGGCGCCGCGCTGCTTGGCCCAGTCCTGCCACGCGTCGAGCTGCTTGCGCGGCTGCGACGCACCGCCCGGCATGACCACGGCGCCGACGTACGGCGCCTGGAACACGCGGAAGGGGGTCTCGGCGAAGTAGTCGGTGCACTCGACGAGCTCGTTGCCGAAGCGGAGGTCGGGCTTGTCGTTGCCGTAGCGCGCCATCGACTCGGCGTAGGTCATGCGCGGCGATGGGCTGCGGGATCTCGTACCCGATCTCGCGCCACAGCGCCGACACGACGGCCTCGCCGATCGCGATGACGTCGTCCTGGTCGACGAAGCTCATCTCGATGTCGAGCTGGGTGAACTCCGGCTGCCGGTCGGCGCGGAAGTCCTCGTCGCGGTAGCAGCGGGCGATCTGGAAGTAGCGCTCCATGCCGGCGACCATGAGCAGCTGCTTGAACAGCTGCGGGCTCTGCGGCAGGGCGTACCAGCTGCCCGGCTGCAGGCGCGCCGGCACGAGGAAGTCGCGAGCACCCTCGGGCGTCGAGCGGGTCAGCGTGGGCGTCTCGATCTCGACGAAGTCGCTGCTCGTAGAGCACCTCGCGCGCGACGCGGTTCACGCGGCTGCGCAGCCGGATCGCCGCACCGGGCGCGGGGCGGCGCAGGTCGAGGTAGCGGTGGCGCAGGCGCGCCTCCTCGCCCACCTCGACGTGCTCGTCGATCGGGAACGGCAGCGGCGCCGAGACGCTGAGCACCTCGAGCTCGCTCGTGACGACCTCGATCTCGCCCGTCGGGAGCTCGGCGTTGGCGTTGCCCTCCGGACGCGCGGACACGACGCCGGTGACCTTGACGCAGAACTCGCTGCGCAGCGGGTGCGCCACCTCGGGGTCGCGGACCACGACCTGGACCACCCCGGAGGCGTCGCGCAGGTCGAGGAAGGCGACGCCGCCGTGATCGCGCCGACGGGCCACCCAGCCGGCCAGGGTGACGGTCTCGCCGACGTCGCTCGCGCGGAGGCTGCCGGCGGTGTGCGTGCGGATCACGGGTGGATCTCCTCGTCGTTGCTGGTCAGGGCGACCGTGGGGGTGAGGTCTGCGCGGGGGCGGGTTCCAGGACGTCGGGTCCGCGGCGACCTGCTCGCCGGAGCGGATGTCCTTGACCGCGTGCCCGTCGTCGGTGTCGGGGAACCACACGAACGGGATCCCGCGCCGGTCGGCGTACCGGATCTGCTTGCCGAACTTGTCGGCGCTCGGGCGCCACCTCGGTGCTGATGCCGCGCGAGCGCAGGTGCGGCTGCGACGTCCTCGGACCGGCCGCGGCCCTCCTCGTCCGTGACCGCGACGAGCACGCACGTCGGGCACCGACCGGCTCGCGCGTCACCAGCCCGCGACCGACGAGCGGCCGCCATCAGCCGGGTGAGACGCCGATCGAGATGCCGACGCCGGGGTAGGTCGTGCGGCCGTCGCTGGCGAGGGCGTCGTAGCGACCGCCGGAGCAGACCGAGCCGAACGACTCGTAGCCGACGAGCTGGGTCTCGTAGACGGTGCCGGTGTAGTAGTCGAGGCCGCGGGCGATCTTGAGGTCGGCGACCACGGCGCCCGGCATGCGCGCGGACGCCGCCGCCACGACCGCGCGCGAGCTCGGCCAGGCCCTCGTCGAGCAGCGGGTGCGCGACGCCGAGCGCGCGGACCTGCTCGACGAAGCCGACGTCGGCGCTGCGGATCCCCGCCATCGCCAGGCACTGCTGCGGCGCCCTCGGCGGACAGGCCGGCCTCGGCCTCGAGCAGCGCGGCGACCTTGGCCGGGCCGATCTTGTCGAGCTTGTCGATGGCCCGCAGCGCGGCGGCGGCGTCGGTCGCGCCCGCGCCGAGGAAGAAGCCCTCGGCGAGCTTGCGGTTGTTGACCAGGATCACCGCGGGCGGGCACGGCAGCGCGCGGAACACCTCGGCCATGACCAGCGGCGACCTCGACCTCGTGGTGGAACGGCGAGGGTGTCGCGCGCCGATGACGTCGATGTCGGCCTGGGTGAACTCGCGGTAGCGACCCTCCTGCGGGCGCTCGCCGCGCCACACCTTCTGGATCTGGTAGCGGCGGAACGGGAACTCGAGGTGGCCGGCGTTCTGCAGCACGTACCGCGCGAACGGCACCGTGAGGTCGAAGTGCAGGCCGAGGCCCGCGTCGGGCTCGTCGGCGTCGGCGTGCAGCCGGCGCAGGACGTAGACCTCCTTGTCGAGGTCTCGCCCTTGCGCAGCATCTGCTCGAGCGGCTCGACGGCGCGCGTCTCGATCGAGGCGAAGCCGTGCAGCTCGAAGACGCGGCGCACGCGTGTCGAGCACCTGCTGCTCGACGATGCGCTCGGCGGGCAGCCACTCGGGGAAGCCGGACAGCGCCGTGGGACGGCTCATCTCACAGCCCCCGGGTCGGTGCCGGCGCGTCGGCGAGCGCCGTGAGGTAGGGGTTGGCGACGCGCTCGCGGCCGATGGTCGTCGTGCCGCCGTGGCCCGGCAGGACCACGGTCTCGTCGTCGAGCGGCAGCACCTTCGCGGCGCAGGCTGGACAGCATCGCCTCGTGGGAGCCCCCCGGCAGGTCGGTGCGCCCGATCGAGCCCTCGAACAGCACGTCGCCCGAGAGCAGGATCGGCGGCAGCTCCTCCCCCGCGGGACGACGGAACATCACCGAGCCGCGGGTGTGGCCCGGGGCGTGGTCGACCGTGAGCCGCAGACCCGCGAGCTCGAGCTCGAGGCCGTCGGTGAGCGCCCGGACGTCGTCCGGCTCGGCCGTGGGCAGCGTGCCGCCGCTCATGCTCGCGAGCATGTCGCGCGTCTGGCCGCTGATCCCGGCCATGGGGTCGGCGAGCATCGCCGCGGTCGTCGGGGTGGAGGTACGCCGGGATCCCGCGGGCGCCGCAGACCGGCACGACCGACCAGACGTGGTCGATGTGGCCGTGCGTGAGGAGGACGGCCACAGGCTGCAGCCCGTGCTCGCGGACCGCGTCGTCGATGCCGGGCACCGCGTCCTTGCCGGGGTCGACGATGACGCACTCCTGGCCCGCGCCCGTCGCGAGGACCCAGCAGTTGGTGCCCCAGGGCCCCGCGGGAAAGCCGACGACGAGCACGGGTGGACGCCTCCTGGCGGGTCGTCTGCGGACCGACGGGGCGGTCGTCCCCGGCGTCCGAAGCCTACCTGCCGCCCCGAGCGAACCCGTGACAGTACTTCTCCCTAGACTCACCGCACGCGGGTGCGCTGGAGGGGCGCGGGCCGCACGTGCGACGGGAGCTCACGATCGTGTCGAGCAGCAACAAGCGCGAGAGGGATCTCGCGCGGGCCAAGTTCGAGCGGCAGCAGCAGCGCCGTGCCCAGGAGAAGGCGGCGCGACGTCGCCGCAACCAGATCCTGGCGGTGAGCGCCGGCCTCGTCGTCGTCGTGCTCGCCGTCGGGGCTCTCGTGCTGTCCTCCCGCGACAGCGGCGACAACTCGGCCGCGACGCCCACCCCGACCCCGACGCCGACCGCGAGCGCGTCGAGCACGCCGTCGACCAGCAGCTCGCCCTCCACGACCCCAGCGAAGTGCGCCGAGGCCCCGGCCCCGACGACGAAGACCCAGACCTGGACGGCGCCTCCGGGCACGCCGCTCAAGCCGAACTCGCAGTACTTCATCAAGCTCGACACCAACTGCGGGCCCATCGACATCCAGATCGACCCGGCGGCGCCGAAGACGGCCGACTCGATGATCTTCCTGGCCAACCAGGGCTACTACACCGACTCGGACTGCTTCCGGCTCACCACCGAGGGCCTGTTCGTCCTCCAGTGCGGCAGCCCGACCAACAACGGCCAGGGCGGCCCCGGCTACACCGTCCCGGACGAGAACCTCCCCGAGGACGGCACGAACAACTACCCCGAGGGCACCGTGGCCATGGCCAACGCCGGTGCCGGCACGTCGGGCAGCCAGTTCTTCATCGTGTACAAGGACACGACCCTGCCCCCGAACTACACGATCTGGGGCAAGGTGGTGTCCGGTCTCGACGTCGTCCAGAAGGTCGCGGCCGCAGGAGTCCAGGGCGGAGGCGCCGACGGCACGCCGGCGCAGCCGATCGTCATCACGAAGGCCACGACCCGCGAGACCACGCAGGTCGGCTGAGGAGTGAACCGAGACATGAGCAGCGACGACGAGAGCACCACCCCGCCGGCCGCCGAGCCTGAGGCCGCCGCGGAGGCTGTCGAGGCCATCGCGGAGCCGAGCGCCGCTGCCGAGGCCGCCCCTGCGGCCCCGGCCGCCGAGGACGCCCTCGAGCCGGCTCCCGTCGACGCGGCCCCCGAGGCGCCGGCCGTCGAGGCTGCCCCCGAGCCCGCTGCGGTCGAGGCGGCTCCCGAGCCCGCCGCGGTCGAGGCAGCCCCGAGCAGGCCGCCGTCGAGGCGGCTCCCGTCCCCGCTGCGGTCGAGGCGGCTCCCGAGACCCGCCGCGGTCGAGGCAGCCCCCGAGCAGGCCGCCGTCGAGGCGGCTCCCGTCCCCGCTGCGGTCGAGGCGGCTCCCGAGACCCCGCGGTCGAGGCAGCCCCCGAGCAGGCCGCCGTCGAGGCGGCTCCCGAGGCCCCTGCGGCCGAGGCGAGCCCCCGAGCAGCCCGCGGTCGAGGCGGCTCCCGAGGCCCCGGCTGCCGAGGCGGCCCCGCGCCCCGCGCCGCGCCGGTTCCTGCGGCCCGTCCGGTCCCCCGGCCCAGCCCCGCGGTGCTGGCCGGCTCCGTGCGGCCCGCCGTACCCGCTCCGGCCGCTGCCCCGGCGGCACCGGTCGTCGAGACGCCCGACCCGCCCTCGGACTCCGCGCGCTTCGGCCGCGTCGACGACGACGGCACCGTGCACGTGACGCTGCCCGACGGCTCCGAGGCGTCCGTCGGCCAGTGGGCGGCCGGCACCCCCGCCGAGGGACTCGCGTTCTTCGTCCGCAAGTACGACGACCTCTCGGTCGAGGTCGACCTCGCCACCCGGCGGCTGCGCGAGGGCAAGGCCGCCCCCGACCAGGCCGCGGCCGTGGTGAAGCGGGTCCGCGAGGCGCTCGCCTCGCCGTCGATGGTGGGCGACCTCGCCTCGCTCGGCGAGCGTGTCGAGGCCCTCGAGAACCTCGTGCGCCGAGCGGCGCAAGGTGGTCTCCGAGGAGCGCGCGGCGGCCAAGGCCGCGGCGCTCGCCGCCCGCGAGGCGATCGTGGCCGAGGCCGAGCAGCTGGCCGAGTCCACCCAGTGGAAGGCCACGGGCGAGCGGTTCAAGACCCTGCTCGACGAGTGGAAGGCCGCTCCCCGCGCCGACCGCACCGGCGAGCAGGCGCTCTGGAAGCGGTTCAGCCACGCCCGGTCGCAGTTCGACAAGCACCGCCGCCAGTACTTCGCGCGCCTCGACGGCGAGCGCGGCGAGGCCAAGCAGGTCAAGGAGGCGCTCGTCGCCGAGGCCGAGGCGCTCAGCGGCTCGCACCGACTGGGGCGCCACCGCGGGCGCCTACCGCGACCTCATGACCCGCTGGAAGGCCGCCGGCCGCGCCGGCAAGGCCGACGAGGAAGCCCTGTGGTCGCGGTTCCGCGCCGCGCAGGACGCGTTCTTCGCCGCCCGCTCCGCCGCCTTCGGCGAGCGCGACGCCGGCTTCGCCGAGAACCTCGCCGCCAAGGAGGCCCTGCTCGCCGAGGCCGAGGCGATCGACACCTCGACCTCAAGGCGGCCAAGGCTGCGCTGCGCGGCATCCAGGAGCGCTGGGAGTCGATCGGGCACGTCCCGCGCGGCGACAAGGAGCGCATCGAGGGCCGGCTGCGCAAGGTCGAGGACGCCGTCCGCAAGGGCGAGGAGGAGACCAGTGGCGCCGCACCAACCCGGAGGCCAAGGCCCGCGCCGAGGCGACCGTCGCCCAGTTCCAGGGCTCCCTCGACAAGCTCGAGAAGGAGAAGGCCAAGGCCGAGGCCGCCGGCGACGCCCGCAAGGTCGCCGACGCCGAGTCCCGCATCGCCACCACCAAGTCCCTCCTCGAAGCAGCCCAGCGAGCAGCCACCGAGTTCGGCGGCTGACCTCAGCAGCGAGGGCGCAGGCACGCTCGCTCGTCCTCGTCCGTGTTGTCTGCCGCTCCAAGCTCCTCGCTGCGCTCGTCGCGTCGCGGCCGCCTCCGCTGCGCGGCCCTGGCGGCGCCGTCCCAGCGTCGCGTGGCACGTCCGCTGGGTGGCGCCGCACTCGGGCTCCGGTGACCCCCTCCTTCGTCGGGGGCCACACTCCGCCCTCGGGGCCGCTCCGCTTCGGCGTACTGCCCAGCTCTCGGTCTCGATGCTCGGGAGACGGCCCTCGCGGCGCTCGGCCCGCGGCGCGCGGCTGAGTTCACCCCTGAATGCTCGAACACCCCTGAATGCTCGGGATCCGGCCCGATTCAGGCCCGAAAGTCGAGCATCGAGGGGTGTTCGCTGATTCAGGGGTGAACCCAGCCGCGAGGCGCGGGAAGGGACGTGCGCCCGCCGCAGCAGGCCAGCATCGTCGAGGCGGCGCGCCTCGGGGTCGAGAGCATCGCGATGCCTGCGTTGGGCCCTACGCCGAAGCGGAGGGCGCGGAGGGCGGGGACGGGCCCGGCGAGGAACGAGCCGGGTCCTCGACCGCCCGACAGGGAGGCGCCGCCCAACGCGAGGGCCATACGCCGCTGGAACGGCGCCGACCCAGCGCCCGAAGCGGAGGTGGCCGCGACGCGACGAGCGCAGCGACGGAGCTTGGAGCGGCGATCAGACGCGGTAGACGTCGTAGACGCCGTCGACGTTGCGCACGGTCTTGAGGACTGCTCCGAGGTGGCTGGCGTCGGCCATCTCGAAGGTGAAGCGCGAGAGCGCGATGCGGTCGCGGGTGGTGCTCACCGAGGCGCTGAGGATGTTGACGTGCTGGTCGGACAGCGCGCGGGTGACGTCGGAGAGCAGCCGGGCGCGGTCGAGCGCCTCGACCTGGATGTTGACCAGGAAGACGCTGGTCGCCTTGGGCGCCCAGGTCGACGGGCACGATGCGGTCGGGCTCCTGCCGCAGCGACGCGACGTTGACGCAGTCGGTGCGGTGCACCGAGACGCCGTGCCCGCGGGTCACGAACCCGAGCACGTCGTCGCCGGGCACCGGGGTGCAGCAGCGCGCGAGCTTCACCCAGACGTCGTCGTCGCCGTCGACCACGATGCCGGGGTCGCCCTGGGGGCGCGCCTTGCCGGTCGCGATGCGCGTCGGGGTGACGGCCTCGGAGAGGTCCTCGGTGGCGCCGTCCGCTCCCGCCGTGCGCCTGCACGAGCCGCTGCACGACGGTGGTCGCCGAGATCCGGCCCTCTCCGACGGCGGCGTACAGCGCGGTGACGTCCGGGTAGTGCAGCTCGGCGAGCAGCGCGGCGAGCGCCGCGTTGGAGAGCAGCCGGTGCAGCGGCAGGCCCGGCCTTGCGCATCGCGCGGGCGATCGAGTCCTTGCCGTTCTCGACCGCCTCGTCGCGGCGCTCCTTGGAGAACCAGGCCTTGATCTTCGACCGGGCGCGGGGGCTCTTGACGAACTGCAGCCAGTCGCGGTTGGGGCCGGCGTTCTCCGCCTTCGAGGTGAACACCTCGACCACGTCGCCGGAGGTCGAGCGACGACTCGAGCGGCGCGAGCTTGCCGTTGACGCGCGCTCCGACGCAGCGGTGCCCGACCTCGGTGTGCACGGCGTAGGCGAAGTCGACCGGGGTCGAGCCGCCGGGCAGCGCGACGACGTCGCCCTTGGGCGTGAAGACGAACACCTCGGTCGAGCCGAGGTCGTAGCGCAGCGCGTCGAGGAAGTCGTCCGGGTCCTCGGTCTCGCGCTGCCACTCGAGCAGCTGCCGCAGCCAGCCCATGTCGTCCGGGCCGGACTTGCCGCCGACGTTGCCCTGCTTGTAGCGCCAGTGCGCCGCGACGCCGAACTCGGCGGCGCGGTGCATGTCCATCGTGCGGATCTGCATCTCGACCGGCTTGCCCGTCGGGCCGATCACCGTGGTGTGCAGCGACTGGTACATGTTGAACTTGGGCATCGCGATGAAGTCCTTGAACCGCCCCGGCACCGGGTTCCAGCGCGCGTGGATCACGCCGAGCACGGCGTAGCAGTCGCGCACCGACTCCACCAGGATGCGGATGCCCACCAGGTCGTAGATGTCGGCGAAGTCGCGGCCGCGCACGATCATCTTCTGGTAGACGGAGTAGTAGTGCTTCGGCCGACCGGTGACCGTCGCCTTGATCTTCGCGTTGTCGAGGTCGGACTTCACCGCGTCGCGCACCTCGGCGAGGTAGCTCGTCGCGCTCGGGCGCCCGCTGGCCGACGAGGCTGCACGATCTCGTCGTACATCTTCGGGTAGAGCGTCGCGAACGCGAGGTCCTCGAGCTCCCACTTCATGGTGTTCATGCCGAGCCGGTGCGCGAGCGGCGCGTAGATCTCGAGGGTCTCGCGCGCCTTCTGCTCCTGCTTCTCCGGCGGCATCCAGCGCAGCGTGCGCATGTTGTGCAGCCGGTCGGCGAGCTTGATCACCAGCACGCGGATGTCGCGCGCCATCGCCACGACCATCTTGCGCACGGTCTCGGCCGCGGTGGCCTGGCCGTACTTCACCTTGTCGAGCTTGGTCACCCCGTCGACGAGCGCCGCGACCTCGTCGCCGAAGTCCTCGCGCAGCGCGTCGAGGGAGTACGTCGTGTCCTCGACCGTGTCGTGCAGCAGCGCCGCGGCCAGCGTCGGCGGCGTCATGCCGAGCTCGGCGAGGATCGTCGCGACGGCCAGCGGGTGCGTGATGTACGGGTCGCCGGACTCGTCGGCGCTGGTCGCGGTGCAGGTACGCCGCCCGCTCGTAGGCCTGCTCGAGGACCTTCAGCTCGGCCTTGGGGTGGAACTGCTTCACCGTGCGCAGCAGCGGCTCGAGCTCGGGATGGGCGCTGCGACCGGCCGCGGCCGGGCCGGATGCGGGGCAGTCGCGAGCGCAGGCTGGTCGCCGCGAAGGCCGGCGAGGTCATCGGCGACGGCGACACGGGCACGTCGGCGCCCGAGTCGGCGACGACGTCCTCGGCCACGTGCGCTCCTCGCGGGTTGCTGTGGCGACTCAGTCTACGGACATCGGCGTACGGCCGCGCCCGCAGGCGGTCAGTAGGCGCGCAGCGCCACGACCGGCAGATCGCCGAGCGCGGCGCGACCGCCGAGCGCCGGCAGCTCGATCAGCACGGCGAGCACCGGCGACGCTCGGCTCCCGCGGTGCGCAGCAGCGCGACGGTCGCGGCCGCCGTGCCCCCGGTCGCGAGCACGTCGTCGACGATCAGCACCCGGTGGTGCGGACTCGACGGCGTCGACCTGCACCTCGAGCGTCGCGGTGCCGTACTCGAGGTCGTAGGTCTCGGCGTGCACGTCGCCGGGCAGCTTGCCCTGCTTGCGCACGGGCACGAAGCCCACGCCCAGCTCGACCGCCAGCGGGGCGCCGAGCACGAATCCGCGGGCCTCGATCCCGGCGACGAGGTCGATCGGCCCGAACCCGGCCTCGGCGATGCCGGCGACGATGCCGGCGACCACGGCGGGCAGCCCGCGCGGGTCGGCGAGCAGCGGCGTGATGTCGCGGAAGGTGACGCCGGGCACCGGCCAGTCGGCGACCGCGCGGACGCGCTCGTCGAGCAGGGCGTCGAGCTCGGCCGTCACTTCTTCTTGCGCTGGCTGCGCGTGGTGTTCTTCTTGGGCTGCTGACGCTGGCCGGTCGACACGACGTACGGCGCCTTCGCCTGCTCGGCCACCGACGCGGGAGCCTCGGCCTCGGCCTCGTCGAGGACGGCGGTCGCCGTGGCGGCACCGCCGGACGCCTTCTTCGCGGCCTTGGCCGGCTTCGCCGTCGCCACCGGCGCGGCGCGCCGCGACGCGGGCCGCGAGCGCCTTCATGTCGGGGCGCCGCTCCTGCAGCTGGCAGGCCACCGGCGTCGCGATGAAGATCGACGAGTAGGTGCCGGCCGCGCGTGCCGATGAACAGCGCCAGCGCGAGGTCCTTGAGCGTGCCCGCGCCGAGCAGACCGACGCCCGACGACGAGGATCGCCGCCACGGGCAGCAGCGCCACGATCGAGGTGTTGATCGACCGGATCAGGGTCTGGTTGAGCGCGAGGTTCGCGGCCTCGCTGTAGGTGACCCGGTTGCTCGACGTGATGCCGCGGGTGTTCTCGCGCACCTTGTCGAACACGACGACGGTGTCGTAGAGCGAGAAGCCCAGGATGGTGAGCACACCGATGACCGTGGCGGGCGTCACCTCGAACCCGGTCAGCGCGTAGATGCCGATCGTGATGACGAGGTCGTGCACGAGCGCGACGAGCGCCGCGACCGCCAGTCGCCACTCGAAGTACGCCGAGAGGAACACGACCACGAGCACGAGGAAGACGACGAGGCCCTGCACGGCGCGCTTCGTGATCTCGCCGCCCCAGCTGGGCCCGACGAGCGTGACGCCGATGTCGCCCTGCGCGACGCCGAGGTCCTTCGACGAGCGCAGCGGTGACCTCGGTCGACTCGGTCGGCGTGAGCGCCTGGGTCTGGATGCGGATCTTGTCGGTGCCGACCTGGGTGACGATCGGGTCGACGATGCCGACGCGCCTCGACCGTCGCGCGGACCTCCTCGACCGACGCGGTCGTGTTGGGCACCGTGAACTCCGAGCCGCCCTTGAACTCGATGCCCAGGTTGAGGCCGCGGCCGAACAGGCCGATGCAGCGCGAGCACGAGGAAGACGGCCGAGACAGCGCGTACCAGCGACGGCGCTTGCCGACGAAGTCGTAGGAGACCTCGCCGCTGTAGAGGTTGTGCGCCAGGGTGCCGAGGCGGGACATCAGGACTCCTTCGCCGCGCGCGTGGCGGCCACGTCGTGCGGGTCGTCGGGGACGCTGGGCTTGACCCCGAGGCGGTCCGGCGACAGCCCGGTCCACGGCTTGCCCGAGGTGAACCACGACGTGCGCATGAGCAGCGACACCAGCGGCCGGGTGAACATGAACGCGACGACGATGTCGACGAGGGTCGTGAGGCCGAGGGTGAACGCGAAGCCGCGGACGCTGCCGACGGAGAGGAAGTACAGCACCACGGCGGCGAGCAGCGAGACGAAGTCGGCCGCGAGGATCGTGCGTCGAGCGCGGATCCAGCCCGCGTCGCCGGCGGCGCGCAGGCTGCGACCCTCGCGGATCTCGTCCCGGATGCGCTCGAAGTAGACGACGAACGAGTCGGCGGTGATGCCGATGGCGACGATCGCACCGGCGACGCCGGCCAGCGACAGGGTGAAGCCCGAGCTGTCGGCCGAGGATGACGATCAGCGCGTAGGTGATGAGCGCCGCCACGAGCAGCGAGGCCACCGCCACGACACCGAGCGCGCGGTAGTAGGCGACCAGGTAGATGATCACGAGCAGCAGACCGAGCGCACCGGCGATGAGGCCGGCACGCAGCTGGTCCTCACCGAGCGTCGGCGAGAGCTGCTCGACCGAGGAGACCTCGAGCGAGACCGGCAGCGAGCCGTACTTGAGCACGTTGGCCAGCGCCTTGGCCTCGTCCGCGGTGAACGAGCCGGTGATGACGGCGCTGCCGCCGATGATCGCGGTCTCGACCGACGGCGCCGACTGCACGAGGCCGTCGAGGGTGATCGCGAACTGGTTCTGCGGCGGCGACTGCTGCGCGAGCTGGCCGGTCACCTCGGCGAACTGCTTCGACCCCTCCGGCGTGAAGGTGAGGTTGACCTCCCACCCGGCACCGTTCTGGGACAGACCGGCCGGACGCGCTGGAGATCTCGGTGCCCTGCACGGCGGCCGGGTCGAGGAGGTACTTCAGCGAGCCGTCGGTGGCGCAGGTGGCGATGTACTTCTTCGGGTCGGCCGGGCCGCCCTTGGTGGCTCCCTCGCGCGGTGCAGTCGAGGGCGACGAACGCGGCCTGCAGCGCCGCGTCGTTGGCCGCCGCCTGGATCGGCGGCTGCTGGGCGTCGGTGGCCGGCGCCGTCCCCGACGGGCTCGGGCTGCCGACGGCGAGGGGCTCGCGGTGCCGGCAGCGGGACGCAGACCGCCGGTCACGGCGGCACCGTTGCCCGAGGCGCTCGCCGACGGGCGACGGAGCCTGCTCCCGGAGGCCGAGGCGCTCGGGCTCGGCGCCGCGCTCCCGGACGCGGTGGGCGTCGGCTGCGGGGCGCCGTAGTCGATGTTGATGACGGGGCGGAAGTCGAGCTTCGCGGTGGTGGCCAGCGAGTCGAGGATCGCCTGGTTGGTGACGCCCGGGATCGACACGATGATGCTGGCGTTCTGACCGCTGCCCTGGGTCGTGACCTCGGACTCCGCGACGCCGAACCCGTCGACGCGCTGGCGGATGATCTCGACGGCCTGCTTGAGCTGGTCGTCGGTCACCTCGGCCCCGGAGTCGGCGGAGCTCGGCGTCAGGATGACCTGGGTGCCCCCGCGGAGGTCGAGACCGAGCTTGGGCGTGTTCGTGAGGCCTGGCCAGAACGTCCAGACGCCGAGGGCGACGACGATGAGGCCGAGAACGGCCAGCGTGCGGCCGGGCCGGCTCGGGCCCTGGGTCGGTGCTGCCACCGTGGTGTCTCCTGTGCGTCCCGCCGGCGACGTCGTACGCCCCGCGCGGGAACCCTCGTGCCCGCCGGGTGCGGGACCTCCCGTGACGACCTGCTCGGCCGCCGATGTACCTGCTTGCCGGACCGTGTCGGCCCGCCCCCGACCCCTGCGGGGCCGTGCCCGAGCAGTATGAAGGACGCGGGGCCGTGGTCCGAACCGGGGCTACGCCTCAGGCGTGTCGCCCTCGACGCTCGACGCTTCGCCGGTGCTGGAGGTTCCCACGGTCTCCGGCGCCTCGGGAGCGGGCTCGACGACCTGGGCGATGGCCGCCTTGACGTAGCGGACGCGGACCCCGGGGGCGATCTCGAGCTCGACCTGGTCGTCCTCGAGGGCCGTGATCGTGCCGAACAGGCCCGCCGTCGTCATGACCCGCGCACCCACGCCGAGCTTGCGCATGACCGCGTTGGCCGCGTTCTGCCGCGCCCGCGCCGGGCGCAGGATGAGCAGCCAGAACGCCACGACGAGCAGCAGGATGGGCAGCAGCGCGCCGATCTCCACGGGGGTTCCCTCCAGTTCGCACCGGCGACCCGGTGACGGACGACCAGCCTAAGCGGTCGCGGAGGGGTCGTCGGACCCCTCGGCCTCGTCGAACGGCAGCACGGCCGCCCCCGACCCGGCAGCCCCGGCAGGGGCCTTGAGCCCGAGGTGGGCCCACGCGGCGGGTGTCGCGACACGACCCCGGGGCGTGCGGGCGAGGAACCCGGCCCGCACCAGGAACGGCTCGCAGACCGTCTCGACGGTCTCCGACTCCTCGCCGACGGCCACCGCCAGCGTGGAGAGGCCGACCGGCCCGCCGCCGAACCGGCGGAGCAGGGCGTCGAGCACCGCACGGTCGAGCCGGTCGAGCCCGATGCGCGTCGACCTCGTAGAGCGCGAGCGCCGCCCGGGCGACGTCGAGGTCGACATGGCCGGCGCCGCGCACCTGGGCGAAGTCGCGCACGCGGCGCAGCAGCCGGTTGGCCACGCGCGGCGTGCCGCGGCTGCGCCCGGCGATCTCGGCGGCGGCGTCGTCGTCGAGCGAGACCTCGAGCAGCGCCGCCGAGCGCACGAGGATCGGCGCGGATGTCCTCGACGTCGTAGAAGTCCATGTGGGCGGTGAACCCGAACCGGTCGCGCAGCGGGCCGGGCAGCAGCCCGGCGCGCGTGGTCGCCCCGACCAGCGTGAACGGCGGCAGCTCGAGCGGGATGGCCGTGGCACCCGGGCCCTTGCCCACGATGATGTCGACCCGGAAGTCCTCCATCGCGAGGTAGAGCATCTCCTCGGCGGCGCGCGACATCCGGTGGATCTCGTCGAGGAACAGCACCTCGCCGGGCACGAGGCTCGACAGCACCGCGGCGAGGTCGCCGGCGTGCTGCAGCGCCGGACCGCTCGTGACGCGCAGCGGCATGCCGAGCTCGGCCGCGATGATCATCGACAGCGTCGTCTTGCCGAGACCCGGCGGCCCGGCGAGCAGCACGTGGTCGGCGGCGCGGCCGCGCGCGGACGCCGCCTCGAGCACGAGGCCGAGCTGGTCCTTCACCCGCTGCTGCCCGATGAAGGCGTCCAGCGTGCGCGGGCGCAGGGCCGCCCTCGGCCGCCTGGTCGTCGGCCTCGGCCTCCGGCGCCACGAGCCGGGAGCCGTCGTCGTACGCCGTGACGTCGAGCTCGAGGTCGTCGCTCATGCGCGGTCCAGCGAGCGCAGGGCGGCGCGCAGCACCGTGGCGACGTCGGCGTCGGGGGCGACCTCCTCGGCCACGGCGCCGACAGCGGCATCGGCCTCGCGCGTCGACCAGCCCAGGCCCGACGAGCGCGGCGTGCACCTGGCCCTGCCACACCGGCCCGTCGTGGCTCGTGGCCGGGGCGCCGCCCGAGGTCGGTGCCGGTCGGGGCGCCGAGGCGGTCCTTGAGCTCGAGCACGAGGCGCTGGGCGCCCTTGCGGCCCGACGCCCGGCACCCGCATGAGCGCCGCGACGTCGTCGTCGGCGACGGCGCGCCGCAGCGAGTCGGGGCGGTGCACCGCGAGCAGCGACTGCGCGAGGCGCGGGCCCGACGCCGGTGACGGTCTGGAGGGTCTCGAAGACCTGCGCGCTCGTCGTCGTCGGCGAAGCCGAACAGCGTCAGCGAGTCCTCGCGCACCACGAGCGACGCAGCGAGGGTGGCGGTCTGGCCGAGCGCGGAGCTCGGCGATGGTCGCGGGCGCGCACTGGAGCTCGAGGCCGACGCCGCCGACCTCGATCACCGCGCTGCCGGGGCCGACCGCGGCGACCGGGCCGCGGACGTAGGCGATCACCGAGACCCTCCGACCGCCACGCGGCGACCGGGCGCGGGCCGGGCGGCGGCCCGCGCGGTGCGCGGGATCCGCGGCGGCGGGCGCCGCGGCCGCAGCCGCCGCCAGCCGTGCGCTGGAGTCGCCGCGCCACAGGTGGCAGATGGCCAGGGCGAGGGCGTCGGCGGCGTCGGCCGGCTTCGGAGCCTCGGCGAGCCCGAGCAGGCGCGCGACCATGGCGCCGACCTGGTCCTTGTCGGCGCGGCCGTGGCCGGTGACCGCGGCCTTCACCTCGCTGGGCGTGTGCAGCGCGACGGGGATCCCGCGGCGGGCGGCCGCGGCGATCGCGATCGCACCGGCCTGCGCGGTGCCCATGACGGTGCGGACGTTGTGCTGGCTGAACACCCGCTCGACCGCCACGGCGTCGGGGCGCAGCTCGTCGAGGACCGCCTCGATGCCCTGCTCGAGCGCGAGCAGCCGACGGGCGAGGTCGAGGTCGGCCGGGGTGCGCACGACGCGACACGTGCACGAGCGCGAGACGCCGGCTGGATGCGCCGTCGACCACGCCCACGCCGCACCGGGTGAGACCGGGGTCGACCCCGAGCACGCGCATGCCGAACCCTCCGTCGACCGTCCCGTACAGGTGTTCGGATGCTACGCGACACTCGCGCAGCGCGGTCGTACGCCACGCCGACCCTCGGTACGGGCTGTCGACCGTCGCTGAGCGTGCGTAGCGCCAGGCGCAGGACCTCTCCCCGACGGGCGCGCCCGCCTGACGGCGTTCGCCCCGCGGGGGCCCACGCCGCGACGACCGCTCGCCGCTCCTCGACGCTACGCGTCGAGCGCGGCCATGCACCTCGTCGCTGACGTCGAAGTTGGCGAAGACGTTCTGCACGTCGTCGCTGTCCTCGAGGGCGTCGATGAGCCGGAACACCTTGCGGGCGCCGTCCTCGTCGAGCTCGACCTGCATGCTGGGCAGGAACGAGGACTCGGCCGACTCGTAGTCGATCCCGGCGTCCTGCAGCGCGGTGCGCACGGCCACGACGTCGCTGGCGGCGCGAGACGACCTCGAAGCTCTCGCCGAGGTCGTTGACCTCCTCGGCGCCGGCGTCGAGCACGGCCGTCGAGGACGTCGTCCTCGGTGAGCTCGCCCTTGGGCACGATCACGACGCCCGGCGGGTGAACAGGTAGGACACCGAACCCGGGTCGGCCATCGAGCCGCCGTTGCGGGTCATGGCCACGCGCACCTCGGCGGCCGCGCGGTTGCGGTTGTCGGTGAGGCACTCGATGAGCACCGCGACGCCGTTGGGGCCGTAGCCCTCGTACATGATCGTCTGGTAGTCGGCGCCGCCGGCCTCGGCACCCGACCCGCGCTTGACCGCGCGGTCGATGTTGTCGTTGGGGACCGAGTTCTTCTTCGCCTTGTGGATGGCGTCGTACAGCGTCGGGTTGGCCGTCGGGGTCGCCGCCGCCGGTGCGCGCCGCGACCTCGATGTTCTTGATCAGCTTGGCGAACAGCTTGCCGCGCTTGGCGTCGATCGCGGCCTTCTTGTGCTTGGTGGTCGCCCACTTGGAGTGGCCGCTCATGCCTGCTCTCTCACCATCTCGACGAAGTACTCGTGGACCCGGGTGTCTCCCGTGAGCTCCGGGTGGAAGGAGGTCGCGAGCAGGTGTCCCTGCCGGACCGCGACGATCCTACCGGCGGCCGGGCCGGCGGCGACGGTGCCGAGCACCTCGACCGACTCCCCCACGTCCTCGACCCACGGGGCGCGGATGAACACCGCGTGCACGGGCGCGTCGCCGAGCACCGGCGATGTCGAGGTCGGCCTCGAAGGAGTCGACCTGGCGGCCGAAGGCGTTGCGCCGCACGGTGACGTCGAGCCCGCCGATGGTCTCCTGGTCGGGACGTCCGCCCTCGATCCGGTCGGCCAGCATGATCATGCCCGCGCAGGAGCCGTACGCCGGCAGCCCGCCGCCGACGAGCTCGCGCAGCGGCTCCATCAGCCCCCACGCGCAGCGCGAGGTTGCTCATGGTCGTGGACTCCCCGCCGGGCACCACGAGGGCGTCGATGCCGTCGAGGTCCTCGACGGTCCGCACGCGGCGCGTGGCGACCCCGAGCGCCACGCAGCGTGGTGCTCGTGCTCGCGCACGTCGCCCTGGAGGGCGAGGACCCCGACGAGGGCGTCAGCCCCGGTCGAGGGGGTGGTCACCAGCCACGGTCCTCGAGGCGGTGGTGGACCGGCAGGTCGGCGACGTTGATGCCGACCATGGCCTCGCCGAGCCCGCGGCTGACCTTGGCCACGATCGACGGGTCGTCGTAGTGCAGCGTCGCCTGCACGATCGCGTTGGCCCGCTCGGCCGGGTTGCCGGACTTGAAGATGCCCGAGCCCACGAACACGCCGTCGGCGCCGAGCTGCATCATCATCGCCGCGTCGGCCGGGGTGGCGATGCCGCCGGCGGTGAACATCACGACGGGCAGTCGGCCGAGACGCGCGGTCTCCACGACGAGGTCGTACGGCGCCTGCAGCTCCTTGGCCGCGACGTAGAGCTCGTCGGGCGACATCGACGACGAGCCGGTTGATCTCGGCGCGGATGGTGCGCATGTGCTTGGTGGCGTTGGAGACGTCGCCGGTGCCCGCCTCGCCCTTCGACCGGATCATCGCCGCGCCCTCGGTGAGGCGCCGCAGCGCCTCGCCGAGGTTGGTCGCGCCGCAGACGAACGGCACCGTGAAGGGCCACTTGTCGATGTGGTTGGCGTAGTCGGCCGGCGTGAGCACCTCGGACTCGTCGATGTAGTCGACGCCGAGCGACTGGAGCACCTGCGCCTCGACGAAGTGGCCGATGCGCGCCTTGGCCATGACCGGGATGGAGACCGCGGCGATGATGCCGTCGATCATGTCCGGGTCGCTCATGCGCGACACGCCGCCCTGGGCGCGGATGTCGGCGGGGACCCGCTCGAGCGCCATGACGGCGACGGCGCCGGCGTCCTCGGCGATCTTCGCCTGCTCCGGGGTGACGACGTCCATGATCACGCCGCCCTTGAGCATCTCGGCCATGCCGCGCTTGACGCGCGCGGTGCCGGTCTCCGGGGTGGTGGGCTCGGGCTGCAGGGACATGGAGGACCTCGGGTCAGTCGGGGGTGGCCCCGCTGACGGGGCCGGTCGGATCTGACGCCGGAGCGGCGTCCTGCCAGAAGGATACCGGGCGGCGCGTCACGCGCCCGCGGGCCCGGACGGAGCATCGCCGCTCCCCCGGCGTACGCCGTGGCCGGTGCCCGGAGCGCCGCCGGGGCGACGCGTGCCGGGGCTCGTCAGGAGGTGAGCTTGACCGGGCGCTTCTTGCTCACCAGCACGACCCAGACCTGGCCCGGTGCGAACGCCACGACCTGACCGTCGGCCCCGACGAAGGTCGTCCCGTCGGTCCGGGACGAGCGGCTCCACGTGACGGGCCAGTACTGGCCGTCGCGCAGCACGAGGCCCTTGCCGCTGCCGATGGTCTCCTCCTTGGGCGTCCGACCGCCGTAGCTGTCGCCGAACCCGGAGTCGTACTGCTTCACGTACTGGATGACGACCGTCGTGGCCTTCTGCGTGCCGCCCTCGGTGGCGCGCGCCGGGCGCTTGTTGAGCCGTACGTCGAAGACCTTGGCCGACGGGTTCCACACGAACTGCGCCTGCGAGGCCGGGTAGTCGGCGGTCACCTTCTTCACCGCGGTGCCGCCGGCCGGGGTGTCGTAGGCGAAGACGAACCCGATGTCCTTGCTCGTGGAGGCCTTCGGCGCGCGCTCGAGCAGCAGCTTGGGCTGTCCCATGAAGTTCCACGGCGCGCGGCGGTCGCCCTCGCGGAACCAGCCCTTGCCGCCCTTGTCGCCGGAGACGTCGTACAGGGCTGCCGCCGCCAGCAGCGGGTGCATCTTCTTCTGCGAGCCCGAGTAGGCGAACGCCGGCTTGCCGTACTGGCCGATGAGGTCGATGTCGGAGATGCGCGCGCTGCGCACCGGCCCGACCACCTTCGGCAGGCTCGAGGAGAACACCGCCGCGAGGCGGGTGAGGCCCCACTCGACCTCCTCGACGTAGACGACGTCGGCCTTCACCAGGCCGGTGTGCGGCTGGGCGTTGCCGGTGTTGTCGATCTTCACGACGAGCACCGGCTTGCCCGCGCCGCCGGGACGGCCGCTCAGGGGCGAGGCGTCCGGGCCGACGGTCTGCGCCGGAGCAGGGGTCTCGGTGGGCGACGGCGTGGCGCTGGTCGCCTCGCCTGCCGCGCTCGGCGACGTGGGAGCGGCCGCGGGGGCGTCGCCGCCGGACGAGCAGCCGGCCAGGAGCAGGGCCAGGGCCGCCGCAGCGGCAGGGACGAGACGGGTGGTTCGGCGGGCCGCGCGCACGGGTGGTCCTTCGCTCCTGGGGGCGCGGTCCCCTCGACCGGCCCTCCCACGAGGGTAAGCCGGAGCCGGATCAGTGTCCGGACAGGCCCTCCGGTGGCGTGTCGTCGAAGTCGGCGGTGGCGGGCAGCGGCGTGTATCCGGCGAGGCGGAACCACCGCACGATCCGCTGCCGACGCAGCTGAAGGCAGCTGCGCACCACGTCGTTGTGGAAGCGGCGGGCGAGCCCCACCCGGCGGCAGGCCACCGCGAGCTCGTCGATGAGCTGGTCGGCCACTGCCACGTCCACACCGGCCGCCTCGCGGATCTCCTCGACCTCCTCGTGCGTCTCGCAGCACAGCGCCGAGGGTGCGGGTGAGCTCGCTCTCGGCGGCGAACCGCGCCACCGTGTCCTCGGCGTCCGCAGCGAGCACCTCCTGCGCGGCGGCCGACACGAGCATCGACGAGGCAGGGTCGAGAAAGCCCGAGGACGCGAGGTCCTGCGCGGCCGCGCCCCGGCGCAGGAGCTGCGCGTCGAGTGCGGCGGCGGCCGTCTCGATGCGGTGGTGCAGCCGGTCGAGGCGCCCGGCGGCGGACGACAGGTAGACGACGATGGCGCCGAGCACGACGGCGACGACGAGGATCTCGGTCAGCCAGTCCATCACTCGCCCCGCTCGTCACGGTCGCCGCGGGAGAGACGCCCGATGAGCTGCCCGCGGAAGTCCTCGGTCACGCGCTCGCCGGTGACGGTGACGGACTCGTAGACCTCGAGCACACGGCGGGCCACGGTCTCCCAGTCGAACTCCTTCGCGCGCAGGAAGCCCTCGCGCCTGAGGCGCTCGCGCTCTCCGGCGTCGTCGAGCAGCTCGATCGCAGCACGGGCGAGGTCAGCGGGGTCCTCGTTGACGAACGACGCCCCCGCGCGTCCCTCGTCGCAGACCCGCCGGAAGGCCTCGAGGTCGCTGGCGAGCACCGGGGTGCCGCTGGCCATGGCCTCGAGCAGCACGATGCCGAAGCTCTCACCGCCCGTGTTGGGGGCGACGTAGATGTCGGCGGACACGAACGCCCGCGCCTTGTCCTCCTCCGACACCAGACCGAGGAAGGTGACCCGCTCGCGGATCTCCGGCGGGAGCTCCTTCTGGAACTCCTCCACGTCGCCGGGGCCGGCGACGAGCAGGCGGACACCGGGGTGCTTCTCGGCGATGGCAGGCAGCGCCTCGAGCAGCACCTGGAGGCCCTTGCGCGGCTCGTCGATGCGCCCGATGAAGAACATCGACCCGCCCTCGCCGGGCCACCCCGGCAGCGGCTCCGACGTGGCCGAACGCCGAGCAGTCGACGCCGTTCGGGATGAGCACGGCGTCGCCGCCGATGTGCTCGACGAGGGTCTGCCGGGCGGCCTCGCTCACGGCGATGCGCGCAGAGATCTTCTCCATGGCGGTCTGCACCAGGGAGTACATCGCCGCCAGCATGCGCGAGCGCTCCATCGACGAGTGCCAGGTCGCGACGATCGGGCCGCGGGCCGACCAGCACGACAGGATCGAGACGCTGGGCGAGGCCGGCTCGTGCACGTGCAGCACGTCGAAGTCGCCCTCGCGCAGCCAGCGGCGCACCCGCCGCGTCGACACCGGGCCGAACGCCACCCGCGCCTTCGACCCGTTGTAGGCCACCGACACCGGACGCCCCGAGGACACGACGTACGGCGGCAGCTCGGAGTCGTCCTCGCACGGGGCCAGCACGCTGACCTCGTGCCCGAGCCGCTGCAGCGCCACGGCGAGGTCGCGCACGTGGACCTGCACGCCCCCCGGCGACGACCAGTCGTAGGGGCAGACGATCCCGACCTTCACGGCTCGATCCTGGCCGAGCGCGCGTCGCGAGTCACGGGCGCGGAGCCTTCGACGGGTCGAGATCCTCGACCCAGAGGCGCTGCAGCATGTGCCAGTCGGCCGGCCGCGCGGCGATGCCGTCCTGAAGCGCGTCGGCGACGAGCTGCGTCGTCCGGAAGATGCGCCGCGACCGCTCGCCCTCGGTCGGCACCACGATGCGAGGGTAGAAGCGCACGTGGTTGTGCCCGTCCTCGTAGTAGAGGCTGGCGGTGATCAGCGCGGCCCCGGTGTCGACCGCCAGCGCGGCCGGACCGGCGGGGAACTTCGCCTTCGCCCCGAAGAACTGCACGGGTACGCCGCTGTTGCTGAGATCGCGGTCGCCGAGCAGGGCCACGAGCGAGCCGCCGCGCAGCCTCTCGGAGAGGTACGGGAACACCGGGTCGCCGCCGGTGAGCGGGATGATGTCCATGCCGAGACCGCGGCGGAAGGCCAGGAACTTCTCGTACAGATCCTCCGGCTCGAGCCGCTCCGCGACGCTGACGACCGGGCGGTGCGCGAGCGTGGCCCAGGCTCCTGCGTGGTCCCAGTTGCCCATGTGCGGCAGCGCGATCACGACACCGCGCTCCTCCGCGAGGGCGTCGGCCAGGATGTGGTCGTCGACGATGCGGATCGAGTCGACGATGCGCTCGCGGCTCCACTCCGGAAGGCGGAAGGTCTCGCACCAGTAGCGGAAGTACGAGCGCATGCCCTCGCGCGAGAGCACGCGCAGCTCGGCCTCGGTCATCTCCGGGCCGACCACGCGGCGCAGGTTCGACTCCAGCCGCTTCACCGACGAGCCGTGGCGCGCCCACATCGTGTCGGCGATGCGCTCGAACGTGCCGTACGCCGCCCGCTCGGGCATCCGCTTGACGGCCGACCAGCCCAGGCCGAAGCCCAGGTTGGCGAGCGAGTCGCCGATGCCGCTCACGCTGCGTCCTCCGGCGTGGTGGGCTTGATCGCGCAGCTGGCCGCGCACGTGCAGCACGCGCTGGCCGACGGTGAACCAGGTCAGCGCGGCCAGCAGCCACAGCACCGACCGGCAGGACGTACGGGACGCCGAGGCCGTAGAGCAGCGTGGCCACACCGGCGATGATGAGCCGCTCGGCGCGCTCGGCGATGCCGACGTTGCACTCGACCCCGACGCTCTCGGCCCGGGCCTTGGCGTAGGAGACGACGGCCCCGCCGACGAGGCACGCGAGAGCCGCGCCCGCGGTCCAGGGGTCGCCGGCGTTGGCGAAGCCCAGGACGATGCCGCCGAACATCGCGCCGTCGGCCACGCGGTCGAGGGTCGAGTCGAGGAACGCGCCCCACGGGCCGGACCGTCCGGACATCCGCGCCATGGTGCCGTCGAGCAGGTCGCTGAAGACGAAGAGCAGGATCACCAAGAAGCCGAGCGCCCACTGCTGGCGGGGGAAGAACCAGAGGGCCGCGATCGAGGTCCCGAGCGTGCCGACGAGCGTGACGGCGTCCGGCGAGACGCCGATCTGCAGCAGGCCACGGGCGACGGGGTCGACGGCGCCGGAGACGGCACGGCGTACGGAGGCGTTGTTCAGCATGACGGTGACGAGCCTAACTGCGGGGGCTTGCCCGAAGTCGGTTGCCCCGCGGGTGCGCCGGGAGCAGGGTGAGACCACGATCCATCGGCGACGAAGGCGAGGCGATCGACATGGCTGACAAGAACCCAGCCGCAGGAGCCGCGGGCAGAGCACCGGCGGCCGACCACCCCGACAAGCATCCGCAACGTGGTGCTGGTCGGCCCCTCCGGGTCAGGCAAGACGACGCTGGTCGAGCAGCTGCTCGTCGCCGCCGGGGCGCTGACCCGCGCCCGGGCCGCGTCGAGGACGGCACGCACCGTCTCGGACTTCGACGAGGCCGAGCTGCGCCAGCAGCGCTCCGTGGGTCTCGCCCTCGCGCCGCTCGAGGTCGACGGCGTCAAGGTCAACCTCGTCGACACCCCCGGGTACGCCGACTTCGTCGGCGACCTGCGCGCCGGGCTGCGCGCCGCGGACGCCGCGCTGTTCGTCGTCTCGGCCGTCGACGGCGTCGACGGCTCGACGCAGCTGCTGTGGGAGGAGTGCGCCGCCGTCGGCATGCCGCGCGCGGTCGTCGTCACCAAGCTCGACAAGGAGCGCGCCGACTTCGACGACGTCGTCGCGATCTGCCAGCGGGTCTTCGGCGACGGCGTGCTGCCGCTCTACCTGCCGATGCACGCCGACGACGGCACGCGTCGGCCGGCCTCATCGGCCTGCTCTCGCAGCAGGTCAGCGACTACACCTCCGGCGCCCGCGTCGAGCGCGACCCGGACTCCGAGCACGTGCCGCTGATCGAGAACGCCCGCGGCGCGCTCATCGAGGGGATCATCGCCGAGAGCGAGGACGAGACCCTCATGGACCGGTACCTCGCCGGCGAGGACATCGACCTCGACACGCTCATCGCCGACCTCGAGACCGCCGTCGCCCGCGGCTCGTTCTACCCCGTGCTCGGCTCGGCGCTCGCCGCCCGTCGGCTTCGGCACCGCCGAGCTGCTCGAGCTCATCGTGCGCGGGCTTCCCCTCGCCGCTGGAGCACCCGCTGCCCGCGGTCACCAGCCCCGACGGCAACGCCGCGCGAGCCGCTCGCCTGCGACCCCGACGGGCCCGCTGTGCGCCGAGGTCGTCAAGACCACGACCGACCCGTACGTCGGCCGCGTCTCGCTCGTGCGGGTCTTCAGCGGCACGCTGCGCCCCGACACCACCGTGCACGTGTCGGGCCACTTCGCGCCCGACCGCGGCCACGAGGACCACGACGTCGACGAGCGGGTCGGCGCGCTGTCCTCCCCGCTGGGCAAGACGCAGCGCACCGTCGCGCAGGCGATCGCCGGCGACATCGTCGCGGTGGCCAAGCTCGACCCGCGCCGAGACCGGCGACACGCTCTCGGACAAGGACGGCCCGCTGCTCGTCGAGCCGTGGGTCATGCCCGACCCGCTGCTGCCGGTGGCGATCGTCGCCCACTCGCAAGGCCGACGACGACAAGCTCGCCACGGGCCTCGGCCGCCTCGTCGCCGAGGACCCGACCATGCGGCTCGAGCGCAACGCCGAGACCAACCAGCTCGTGCTGTGGTGCATGGGCGAGGCGCACGTCGACGTGCTGCTCGACCGGCTGCGCAACCGGTACGGCGTCGCCGTCGACTCGGTGCCGGTGCGCGTGTCGCTGCGCGAGACCTTCGCCGGCCCGGGCAAGGGCCACGGCCGGCTGGTCAAGCAGTCCGGCGGCCACGGCCAGTTCGCCGTCGTGCGACATCGAGGTCGAGCCGCTGCCGCTCGGGCTCCGGGTTCGAGTTCGTCGACAAGGTCGTCGGCGGCGCGGTGCCGCGCCAGTTCATCCCCAGCGTCGAGAAGGGCGTCCGCGCCCAGATGGAGAAGGGCGTCGCCGCCGGCTACCCGGTGGTCGACATCCGGGTGACGCTCGTCGACGGCAAGGCGCACTCGGTCGACTCCTCCGACATGGCGTTCCAGACGGCGGGCGGGCTCGCGCTGCGGGAGGCGGCCCAGGCCGCGTCGCGTGTCGCTGCTCGAGCCGGTCGACCACGTCGTCGGTGCTCGTCGCCGACGAGTACGTCGGCGCCGTCATGAGCGACCTGTCCGGTCGCCGCGGACGCGTGTCGGGCAGCGAGCCGATCGGCTCGGGACGCACGCAGGTCAGCGCCGAGGTGCCCCAGCTCGAGCTCACGCGCTACGCCATCGAGCTCCGGTCGCTCTCGCACGGCACGGCGACCTTCACCCGGTCGTACTCCGGCCACGAGCCGATGCCGGCGCAGCTCGCCAAGAAGATCCAGGAGGAGAACCCCGCCTCGCACTGACCCGCGAGGCGCGTTCGCACGCTGCCCGGTCCCGCGCGCTGCGCAGGGCCGGGCATCGTCGTACGACGACGCCGGGAGCGCAGACGGGTTCGCGGTCGGTCAGGCGGCGCAGGCGGGGGTGCCGCCGGGCAGGCGCATGCGGTTGGCGGCCACCACGCGGTAGACGCCTTCCGCCACCCACGAGGTCGGGGGCACGAACGGCAGCGCACCGGCCACGGCGCACAGCACCCCGGTGATGTCGCCGCGCGCGCGCCCGCCGGCGCGGAACAGGGCGCCGACCGCACGGGCACCGGACTCGCGGGCCGAGGTCCGGGGTGCCTGCGCGTCGCCGATCCACTGCACGCGCTCGTGGCACTCGCGCTCGGTGAGGCCGAGGCGGCCCAGCTCGACGCGCTGGTAGGGCACGGCGGCGAACCCGTCCGGGAACAGCCGCTGCAGCACGGTCACGCTGGAGGTGCAGAAGGCGCAGTCGCCGTCGAAGACGAGGACCGGACCGGTGATCAGCGAGGTGGGCACGTCTCCATGCTCCCGCCAACGGGCCGAGGCGGCGACCCCGCGCGACGTGGTGTGCGCCACCTGGCGGCGCGCGGTCGGCGGGCGTTCAGGTGCCGGGCGGGCGATCTGCCAGGTCGCGCGCCTCGTCCAGGCCGGCCCGCATCGACTCGAGCTCTCCGGTGAGGCTCGTGACCAGCTCGGCGGCCCGGTCGTGCTCGATCGCGGTCGCACCGAGGGCGACGACCTCGCCCATCCGCGCGGCGAGCCCCTCGAGGCCGAGCACCGCGGTCTCCATCCGCGCCAGCAGCGTCTCGCGCAGCGTCGCGAGCCGGACCCCGACCTCACGCTGCTGAGCGACCGCCGCCAGCGCCCGCTCGGTCTCGGCCTTCACCCGCGGGTCGGCCGCGGCCGCGGCCGAGGCCTGCAGCCGGGCCGCCTCGGCGTCGAGCCGGCGTACGTCGGACCCCGCCATCGACTGCTCGACCAGCGTCACCCGGCCGGCGACCTCGCGCAGGGCGACCACCGCCTGGGCGGACTCGTCGTCGACGTCGGCGACCTGCGAGCGCAGCCACGGGTCGCCCGGCGCGTCGGACAGCGTGCGTGATGCGTCCGACGGCCGCATCGGCTCGCGCGATGAGGGAGGCCGCCGGGCTGCCCGGCGGCGGCAGCGGCAGCGTGTCGGGCCGCGGGGACTCGCCGGCGATCCGGCGCTGCTCGCGGCGCTTGGCGCTGGAGCTGCCCGAGCAGCACCTTCGTGCCGAGGACCGCCGCGCCGATGGCGACCCCGACGGGCGCGGCGACGCCGACCGGGCAGGACGCCCAGCCGAGGCCGCCGACCACCCCGGCCGTCACCCAGCCCCAGGGGTCGCTCAGCTCGTCGCGCACGCTCACGGCGTCATCCTGCCGGTGCGCCGGTCAGAAGTTCGACAGGACGCTCGTGAGCACCTTGTCGATCGTCGCGGGGTCGGAGGCGTCGTAGTACGCCGCGGACGACGCCTCGGCGATCCGCACGCAGCGCGTCCGTGTCGGCCGCGGTGCTGTAGCCGATCGGGAACACGCGCACCGAGGTGTCGAGGCTCTCGCCGCCGAGCTGCTCCACCAGGCCGTCCAGGTCGGTGTCGGGCGGGTACTCGTTGCGGCCGTCGGTGAGGAGCACGATCGCGTTGATCTTGTCGGGCGTCGAGGTCGTCGAGCATCGCCGATCTGTGCCGCGCGCAGCGTGGCGTACAGCCCGGTGCCGCCGTCGGGCACCAGGTCGGCGATCTCGCCGGTGATCCGGGGGACCGTGCTGCTGGCCGGGCCGACGGGCACCCGCTCGACGTAGGGCTTGTTGCCGTCCAGCTGGGTGGAGAAGACCCACAGCCCGAGCTGGTCGTTGCCGGCGAAACCCTGCACAGCCTTGGCCGCGGCGGACTTCGCGAGCTCGAGGCGGCTCTGCCCCGCCTTCTCGACGTTCTCCCCCATCGATCCGGAGACGTCGAGGATCACGAGCACCCGCGCGCGCTTGCGCAGGTCGTCCCACGACCGCTGCACCGCCGCGAGCACGGTGGGAGCCGGCGGCGCGAGCACGACCGGCGCGCCCGCGGCCAGGGCGCCGTTGGCCTCGGTCGAGCTCACGTCGCCCGGCTCGCCCTCGAACGAGCGGAACGCCGCGGCCTGGAAGCGCCGCCTGCGGTCCGGGTGCGGTGCACGTAGGCGAGGAAGTCCGCGGCGACGGCGCGCTTGGCGTCGTCGACCCATGCGGCCTTGAGCACGATGTAGGGGTTGTCCGACATCAGCGTGCCGTCCTTCGGGTAGACCGCGACCAGCGGCACCCGGGGCTTCGCGCCCTGGCCGAGCGTGGTCGGGTCGCCCGTGGGGTTGCCCTGGTTGTAGTCCCAGACCGACTTCTCCTCGACCGTCACCGCCGAGACGTAGGTGAGCCCTCGGCCCGCGGCGTCGGCCTTGGCCATGTTCGACAGGAAGGTCAGCGTGGTGTCGCCGTAGTGCACGACCGATGGACTCGATCTGCTTGACGAAGGCGCTGCGTCGTGGGGTCGGCGACGTCCTTGGCCGAGAGGTCCGACGAGCGGCCGGTCGCGGCGAAGTAGGTCGCGACGGTGGCGTTGAGCCCCGAGGTCGAGAAGCGCGGGTTGGTCTTGCCGAGCTTGAAGCGGCCCCACTCCGGGTGGCCCTTGCGAGCCCCAGCCCTTGGGGTCCTTCGCCAGCGCGAACAGGTCGCTCCAGCCGATCGGCGTCGTCGGCCAGCCCAGCGCCTCGGCCATCGGCCGCGGCATCGCGATCACGAGCGGGGTCTGCGCGATGCTCGGCAGCTCTGCGGGGACCAGGTCCTCCTTGTCCTGCGGACGTGAGGTCCTGGCGAGCAGCACGGCCCACGACGACGCGGCCGGGGTCCACACGTCGGGGCGCGGCCCGTCGATCGACTCGTTCCAGCCGCGCGCGAGCGCCTGCTCGGCTCCGCCGCTGGCCTTGCTGACCACAGCGACCTGCGCGCAGCCGGCGCCGACCGTGCGCCGCTCGCCGTTGTACTGCGCCGCGAACCCCTTGAGCAGCGCGGCCTTCTCGCTGCTCGCAGCGAGGTTGACCACCGTGCACGACGGATCCACGCTCGTCGCCGCCGACGGCGACTCCTGCGCGGTCACGTCGCCGGAGACCGAGCCACCGCCGCTGAACACCGCCCGGGCGCCGAGCACGAGCAGCAGCCCGACGACGGCCGCGATGATCACCGGGACGGGATTGCGCCTGGCCTCGGACACGGACTTCCCTTCGACGCGGTCTACGCCACGCTAGCCCAGGCCGCGGCCAGGAGGTCGCGGCTGGCTTCGAGCAGCTCGGCCATGGTCTTGGTGCGGCCGATCACCGGCATGAAGTTGCGTGTCGCCGCCCCACCGCGGCACGACGTGCTGGTGCAGGTGGCCGGCGATGCCGGCCCCGGCGACCGCGCCCTGGTTCATCCCGATGTTGAAGCCCTGCGGCGCCGGACACCGCGCGCAGCGCGCGCATCGCCTCGCTGCGTGAACGGCGCCGAGCTCGGCGCACCTCGTCGTCGGTCAGCTCGGTGTAGTCGGCGACGTGCCGGTACGGGCAGACCATCAGGTGCCCGGAGTTGTACGGGTAGAGGTTGAGCACGACGTACACGAGCTCGCCGCGCGCGACGACGAGGCTCGCCTCGCCGTCGCAGCGCCGGCGCGCCGGCAGAACGGGCACTCGTCGCCCGGCCCGGTGTGCCGCGGGCTTGTTCTCACCCCGATGTAGGCCATCCGGTGCGGGGTCCACAGCCGCTCCCACTCGTCCGGCCCGGGCACGCCGCTCGCCTCGGTCACGGCGCTCAGACCTGCACGCGGTCGCGGACGGCGGCGACGATCTCGGCGACGGCGTCGTCGACCGGCACGCCGTTGTTCTGCGTCGCCGTCGCGGTAGCGGAACGACACCGCGCCGGCGGCGACGTCCTCGTCGCCGGCGATGAGCATGAACGGCACCTTCTGCTTCTGCGCGTTGCGGATCTTCTTCTGCATCCGGTCGTCGGAGGCGTCGACCTCGACGCGGATGCCCTGCGCCGCGCAGCTGCGGCCGCGACCTCCTGCAGGTACGTCGACGTGCTCGTCGGTGATCGGGATGCCGACCACCTGCACGGCGCGAGCCAGGCCGGGAACGCACCGGCGTAGTGCTCGAGCAGGACGGCGAAGAAGCGCTCGATCGACCCGAACAGCGCGCGGTGGATCATCACCGGGCGCTGGCGGATGCCGTCGGCCGCGGTGTACTCGAGCTCGAACCGCTCGGGCAGGTTGAAGTCGACCTGGATGGTCGACATCTGCCAGGTGCGCCCGATCGCGTCCTTGGCCTGCACCGAGATCTTCGGGCCGTAGAACGCCGCGCCGCCCGGGTCGAGGACGAGCTCGAGGTCCTGCCGCTCGGCCGCCTCGCGCAGGGTCTCGGTGGCCTCGCTCCCAGTCCTCGTCGGTGCCGACGAACTTCTCCGGGTCCCGGGTCGACAGCTCGAGGTAGAAGTCGTCGAGGCCGTAGTCGCGCAGCAGGTCGAGCACGAAGGTGAGCAGCGAGTCGAGCTCGTCCGGCCATCTGCTCGCGGGTGCAGTAGATGTGCGCGTCGTCCTGGGTGAAGCCGCGGGCGCGGGTCAGGCCGTGCACGACGCCGGACTTCTCGTAGCGGTAGACGGTGCCGAACTCGAACAGCCGCAGCGGCAGCTCGCGGTAGGACCGGCCGCGCGCGCCGAAGATCAGGTTGTGCATCGGGCAGTTCATCGGCTTCAGGTAGTACTTCTGCCCGGCCTGCTTGACCTCGCCGTCGGCGCCGTACTCCGCGTCGAGGTCCATGGGCGGGTACATGCCCTCGGCGTACCAGTCGAGGTGCCCGGAGATCTCGAACAGCGCCGCCTTGGTGATGTGCGGGGTGTTGACGAACTCGTAGCCCGCCTCGTCGTGGCGCAGCCGCGAGTAGTCCTCCATCTCCCGGCGGATCGACGCCGCCCTTGGGGTGGAAGACCGCCAGGCCGGAGCCGATCTCGTCCGGGAAGCGAGAACAGGTCGAGCTCGGTGCCGAGCCGGCGGTGGTCGCGGCGCTCGGCCTCGTCGAGGAACGTCGAGGTGCGCCTTGAGCGCGTCGCTGCTCGCCCACGCGGTGCCGTAGATGCGCTGCAGCTGCGGGTTCTTCTCGCCGCCGCGCCAGTACGCCGCGGCGGAGCGCATGAGCTTGAACGCCGGGATCACGCGCGTGGTCGGGCACGTGCGGGCCGCGGCACAGGTCGCACCAGGCGCGCTCGCCGGTCTTGGCGTCGATGTTGTCGTAGATGGTCAGCTCGGCGCCGCCGACCTCCATGACGTCGTCGAGCTCGTCGCTCGACGCCGCCCTTGAGGCCGATCAGCTCGAGCTTGTACGGCTCGTGCGCGAGCTCCGCGCGCGCCTCGTCCTCGGTGACGACGCGGCGCGCGAAGCGCTGGCCGCGACTTGACGATCTCGCTGCATGCGCTTCTCGAGCGCGGCGAGGTCCTCGGGGGTGAACGGGCGCTCGACGTCGAAGTCGTAGTAGAAGCCGTCGCTGATCGGCGGGCCGATGCCCGAGCTTGGCCTCCGGGAACAGCTCCTGCACCGCCTGCGCGAGCACGTGCGCGGTCGAGTGCCGCAGCACCGCGCGCCCGTCCTCGGAGTCGACCGGCACCGGCTCGAGCACGTCGCCGTCGGCCACGACGTAGGACAGGTCGCGCAGGACGTCGCCCACGCGCGCGACCACGGTGCTGCGCTCGGGGAAGATCTCGGCCGCGGTGGTGCCCTCGGGCACCGTCCGCTCGTCGAGCAGGCCGTCGAGGTCGCGGACGGAGATGCTGGGCACGGTGCGCTCCTGGTGCTCGTCGGGACGGCCGTGACGAAGGGTCGGCCCGGATGGATCCGGCGGGTACGAGGCGCCGGAGGCTGGCACCGCGAGCGTACCGGCGCGGAGGCACCGGGACGGCGACCGGTAACGGCCGCCGTCCCGGGTCGTGCGCGTCAGACCGTGCGGAACCCGATCCGGTAGAGCCCTCCGCCGTACGTCGTCGCGTAGATCTCGCGCTTGTCGTTGAGGCCGAAGCCGGTGATGTTCGCCGAGCCGCGACGGGGTGCCCAGGCGTGCTGCCGCGGGCCGGCCACAGGTAGCCGGTGATGAAGTCGGCCATCACGTAGGTGCCGACGCCGGCCGGGAACTGCGCGCCCGCGGTAGACGTAGCCGCCGATCACCGACTCGCCCGAGCGCGTCGCCGGGCAGCCGCCGTTCTCGGGGTGGCAGAGCTCGATCTGCGGGGAGAGCAGCGTCGTACCGGCGGCGCAGCGTCCTGGCCGGTACCCCTGCGCGCCCTCGCGGCACGACCACCCGAGGTTGGCGCCGCGCGCCTGCGAGCGCGGGACGGCGGTGACCTCCTCGTACGCGTCCTGACCGACGTCGGCGATCCACTGGGTGCCGTCGGTGTCGAACGACCAGCGCCACGGGTTGCGCAGCCCGACCATCCAGATCTGGCGCTTGGACGTCGACGACGTCGCGAACGGGTTGGAGGCCGGGATGCAGTACGTCGCGGCCTTGCACCGGACGTCGATGCGCAGCATCTTGCCCAGCAGCGAGCGGCGGTTCTGCGCGTTGTTCGGCGGGTCGCCGCCCGAACCGCCGTCGCCGGTGCCGAGGTAGAGCAGGCGGTCGGGGCCGAAGGCGATGTCGCCGCCGTTGTGGTTGGTCGCGCCAGGGTGCGGCACGACCAGGATCGTGCGCCGGGTCGAGGCCGCGACCTTCTTCGCCTTGGCCGTCGGCGCCCGGAACCGCGCCAGGACGAGGGCACCGTCGCGGCGCGTGTAGGTGACGAACAGGTAGCGGCTCTTCGCGAAGTCGGGGGCGAAGGCCAGGCCGAGCATCCCCTGCTCGCCGCCGGAGGTGACGACCGAGCGGATGTCGAGGTAGGTGCCGCGCAGCTTGCCCTTCTTGTAGAGCCGCACGCGACCGGCCTGCTCGACCACGTACAGCCGGCTCGACCCGTCGGGCGCCGAGCGCACGAGCAGCGGGCTGACGAGCCCGCCGACGACCTTGGTGGCGGTCAGCCGCAGGCGGTTCAGCGGCGGCACCGCCGTGCCCACGAGGGCGGGAGCGCCCGCCGCCACTGTTCCGCCTGCGCGGCCCGCGGCGGTCGGCGTGGCGGTGGCGGGCAGCGCCGGGCCGGCGAGACCCAGGACGAGGGCGCCGGCGGCGAGGGCCGTGACGCGAGTGGTTCGGGTGCGGCTCATAGGGGTGCCTCCTCGCCCCGACGGTACGTCGGTGCGCGCCCGCCCGTCAGGACAGACCGGGTGACGGCAGGGTGCGTGTCGGATCCACGAGGTCCGCCGCGCCCGGCGTCGCGCACCACAGGTCGACGTCCTGTACCCGGGCACCCATCGTCAGCAGGTCCGGCAGCGCCGGGTGCGGACCGGGCACGGTGAGGGTGACCCGGCCGTCGGGGCCGGCGCGGCGGGCCAGCTCGGCCACCAGCACGGGCAGGCCGCGCGGGTCGGGGGTCTCGGCGCGCAGCACGCGCAGGGTCGACCCGGACTCGCGCACCACCGCAGTGGTCGCGGCATCGTGCGGGCCGCCGAGCACGCGGAGCGTGAGCAGCGAGTCGAGGCCGAGCAGCCACCCGGCGTCGCCCTCCTCGTACGGCGAGGCGACGACCGGCGCGGACGGGCTGCCTCCCCCGGGCAGCTCGAGATAGAGGATCGGCCAGCTCGGCCGCGCGCCGAAGCGCGCGTAGCCGGACAGCGCGCGCGGGTCCTGCGACGACGTCGTCGCCCGGTGCTCCCGTCCGTCCCAGAGCTCGGAGAGCAGCGCGCGGCCGTGGCCGCGGTCGCGCGCGTCCGGATGCACGAACAGGTCGGTGAGGTACGCCGTGCCCTCCCGGTCGAGCACGGCGCCGTAGCCCTCGACTCCCTCGCCGACCACCGCGACGCGACCGTGCGCGGCGAGGTGCTCCAGATAGCGGTCGTCGTTCATCGACAGCTCGCCGGTCTGGTCGCAGGCCACCGCGACCGCGGCGAGGCCCTGGCGGTCGGCAGCGGCGGGCTCGCGGACCAGGGGCACCCGGCGACTGTAGGGCGGGGCGGGAGGACTCCACCAGAGCCGGCCTGCGCAACGACGAACGGCCCCGGCTGAGCCGGGGCCGTTCGCGACGGTGGGCGATACTGGGTTCGAACCAGTGACCTCTTCGGTGTGAACGAAGCGCGCTACCACTGCGCCAATCGCCCGCTGCGGCGGCGACTCTACCAAAGCGCGCAGCGTGCCCCGAACCGGCGGGGCGGCCCGCGGACGAGGTCGGGTCAGATGCCGGGCAGCCAGCGCAGCCCGTCGAAGCTGGCGCCGTACGCCGACAGGTACCAGCCGAGCAGGGCCGCACCGATCGCGATCGCGAACGCCATGAGGACGAGGTTGCGCCGGCGACGCTCCGGGTCGAGCGCGGCCTGCGCGGCCCGGTCGGCGACGCGGCGCACCGGCTGCAGCGCGCGGTGCGCCCACGCGTACTCCGAGGCCAGCACCACGAGCCCCAGGATGATCGCGGCCCAGCCCGGCCCGGGCAGGACGAGCATCGCGAGGCCGGCGAGCATCAGGCCTCCGCCGAGCAGGACGACACCGGTGTGCCAGAGCACCCGACGTCCGCGGCCCCGGTGCGACCAGTCGCGGGCACGGTGCAGACGGCCCGGGCGCTCCTCGACGTCGTCGCTCTCGGGCACGGGCTGCGGGGTCTCCGTCCGATGTGCCACGCCTCACAGCCTACGGAGGCGTGCGCGGCGGTGCTACCGGGCAGCACGGGGGCACCGAATCTTCTACGAGGAGTCCTTCCGATGCTGCCCGTCCGCGCCGATCTCGACCTGCGCCTCGTCCTGGGAGGCGAGCGCACCATCACCGTCCCCGCGACCCTGTCGTACGCCGTGGACGAGCCCTATGCGGTGACCGCGCTGTTCCGCACAGCCGACGGCGACGTCGCCTGGGTCTTCGGGCGCGACCTGCTCGAGGACGGGATGACCGCCCCCGTCGGCGAGGGCGACGTGGCCGTCTGGCCCTCGACGACGCGCGGCACCCGCGTGATCTGCCTCTCGCTCGCGAGCCCCTCGGGCAGCGCGCTGCTCGAGGCCGACCTCGCCGCCGTGCAGGCGTTCCTCGACGACTCCTACCGACTGGTGCCGCTCGGCTCGGAGAGCGGTCTGCTCGACCTCGACGCCGAGCTCGCCGCCCTCCTCGGCGACGAGCCCTCGCCGTCGCACTGACTCCCACGGCCGTCCCTCGTCCTCGGCCGCCGTCCGCCCGCCGACCTGCGTCGGCGGGCGTTCGCGCGTCCGGGCACCCGCGCGCAGCCGGCGCTGCCGCTGACAGACTGGGACGCATGGCTGACGCGCTGCGCATCACCGAGGTCGACGCCCCCACGCCCCGGCGCACCGACTCCGGTGCCGTCGTGCTCGAGTGGTGGGTCGACCTGGCCTGCCCCGACACCGCCGACTCCGTCGAGCCCCTCGACGAGCTGCGCGAGCGGTTCGGGGACGGGCTCGAGGTGCGCGTGCGCCACTTCCCCCTGACCAACCACGTGTGGGCGGTGGCAGCCGCGCAGTGCCAGGTCGAGGCCGACGCGCAGGGCCAGGGCTGGGCGTACGCCGTCCGCGCGCTGCACGCCATCGACGAGATCGAGGGGCCCGCGGACTACGTCGACCTCGCCGAGCACCTCGGGCTCGACGAGGACGAGGTCGCCGCCGCGCTGTTCGACGGGCGGCACGCGCGCACGGTCCGCGACGACCACGACGCCGGCCGGACTCTGGGGATCGTCGCGGTCCCGACGTTCGTCGTCGACGGGCTCCTGGTGGACGCCGACCCCACCCGCGAGGGCCTCGTCGCGGTCCTCGCCGCGCGGATCGCCGCCGCCTCCTGACCGTCGATGCGTGATGACGACGGTCTCTACGTCGTCCTGATCACGCGTCGACGGCTGGTCTCTCGACCGGGTGCCTCGCGGCGTACCACTGAGCGAGAGGCCCGGCGCTGAGACCGTGGGCCAGGACCGAGAGCGCGACCGTCACGGTGACGACGCTGACGATGAACGCCCCCTGCTCACCGCCGATCTCGTCGAGCGCGAGGATCGCGAAGACGATCGACGCCAGCCCGCGGGGCCCCAGCCATCCGGCAAGAGCGACGGTGTCCCACGGCAGGCGCAGCCCGATGGCGGAGATCGCGACCGGCAGCATCCTCAGGACGGTGAGCGACAGGACGGCGTAGACCACCGTCTGCCACGTGACGTTCGTGAGGACGCGGGAGAGCAGCGCCGCCCCGAAGAGGAACCAGACGGCGAAGCCCAGCAGCAGACCGGCGTACTCGGTGAGCTCCATGCGTTCCTCGTGCTGCTCGGGCCTCAGCGTCCCGCCGAAGGCGACGCCGCCCACGAACGCCGCCACGAAGCCGTTGCCGCCGAGCTGCACGACGAGCGAGTAGGCGCCGACCGCGACGACGAGCGGCACCAGGGGCAGGAGCCGCGGCAAGGCCCACCCCGTACGCTGCGCCGCGGCGGTGAGCTTCCCGCTCAGCACTCCGACCGCGGCACCGACGGCGACGGCGAGGAGCAGCGCCAGCACTGCATCGATGAGCGGTCGACCACCTGTCCCCTCGTCGGTGGCGATGACCCCTGCGATCGCGAACGTGACCACCGGCGTCGCGAGCCCGTCGTTCAGCCCGCTCTCGACGTTGATGACCTGGCGGAACGTGAGCGGGATGCGCTCGTCCTCGATGATCGAGGTGCCGAGGGCGGCGTCGGTGGGTGCAAGCGCGGCCGCCACGACGAAGGCGACCCAGATGTCGGTGCCCGGGAACATCCACCAGGCCACCAGGGTGCCCAGGACGATCGTCAGCGGCAGTCCGATGCCCAACAGGCGGAGCGGATATCGGGACTCGGAGACGAACCAGCGCGCTCCGATGGTGGAGGCGTCGGAGAACAGGACGATCGCGAGCGTGATCTCGATGAGCTGCTTGACGCTCTCGCTCTCCAGCACGATGGCGGCCCCGAACGGCGCCTGCGCCACCAGCAGCCCGGCCAGCGTCAGCGCGATCGGGCCGGTGACGCTGCGGCGCGAGAGCCGCCCCGACACGAGCACCCACACCATGACCACGAGCACGAACGCGAGAACCGGGGTCATCGGCTGCTCCCGTCCGTCAACGGCAGCCGCATCTGGTGGCTCTCGTCGCGGAAGCCGACGCGACGGTAGAGGTCGTGCGCGCCGTCGTTCCCCTCCCAGACGGTGAGGCGCACCGACGCCGCCCCGGCCGCGCGGGCGAGCGACTCGGCGTGCGCCAGCAGGTCGCGGGCGTGGCCTCGACGGCGGTACGGGTCGAAGACCTCGAGGTCGTAGACGAAGAGCGCCGGCTCTGTCGCGGGGTCGTCGTCGAAGCCCTGCAGCGCGTACCCGAGGACCCCGACCCAGACGCCGTCGTCGTCGTACGCCGCGACATAGATCTCGCCGTCGGCGTGGAGGCCCGTGTACGACGCCTCCGCCTTCGCCCGGGCACGCACGGGGTCGAGCGATCCCGCGCGGACGATGTCGAGCACGAAGCCCTCGACCGCCTGCGGGAGGTACTCCGCCTCCTGCTCCGGCGTCATCGGCCGGAAGGACGTCGTCACGGATCGACCTCGAGCGCCGCGCGGCGCGCGAACTCGGCCGCGACGTCCTGCGGTGATCGGTCCGACGAGCAGCTCGCGGTCGTCGATGCGCACCACCGGGTGCACGTCGCGGGTCGACGACGTGATGAAGACCTCGTAGGCGGTGCGCAGGACGTCGTAGGGCAGGTCGGCCTCGCGCACAGGGATGACCGCGGGCGCCCACTCGAGCACCAGCTCGCGGGTCACCCCGGCGAGGCAGCCGCTGCGCAGGCTCGGCGTCAGCACCTCGTCGTCGACCACGACGAACACGTTGCTGCCGGTGCACTCCGAGAGCCGCCCCGTGGTGTCGGCCAGCACCGCCTCAGAGGCGCCGGCCCGGTGCGCGGCGGCCAGCGCCACGGCGTTCTCGGCGTACGACGTGGTCTTGAGCCCGGCGATGGCGGACCGTTCGTTGCGCACCCACGGCACGGTGGCCAGGGTCGTGGTCGGGCGGCCACGGCGACGCGGGGGTCAGCGTCACGACGAGGGTCGGCTCGGCGTCGCCGCGCTCGCTGCCGAACGGGCCGACGCCGGAGGTGACCGTGATGCGCAGCCGGGCGCGGACCGCGTCGTCGCCGGCGGAGCCCACGACCGCGGCCGACCGCCTCGCGCACCCGCGCCTGGTCGACCGGCCGGATCCCGAGCCCCGTGGTCGAGCGCTCGAGCCGCGCCAGGTGGCGGGTCAGGGCGAAGGGGACGCCGTCGCGCACGAGGATCGTCTCGAACACGCCGTCGCCGACGGTCAGGCCGTGGTCGAGCACGGACACCTGCGCGTCGGACGGGGGCACCAGAGCGTCGTCGACCCAGAAGCTCGTCACGGCCGGTCAGCCTGCCACGACGGAGGGGTCCGAACGGCCCGACGCGACCGAGAGCAGGCGCGCCGCCTTGAGCTCGGTCTCCTCCCACTCGCGTCCGGCGTCGCTCCCCCACGTGATGCCGGCCCCGGTGCCGAACCGCAGCTCGTCGCCCTCGCACCCAGAACGTGCGGATCGCCACGGCGAGCTCGGCCGTGCCGCGGTCGGCGTCGACCCAGCCGACCGCTCCGCAGTAGGGACCCGCGCGGCGCGCGCTCGACCTCGTCGATGATGCGCAGCGCGCTCGACTTCGGGGCGCCCGGTCACCGAGCCCGGGCGGGAAGGTCGCGGCCAGCAGCTGCGGCCCAGCCGGTGCCGTCGCGCAGCTCGCCGCGGACGTACGACACCAGGTGCACCAGACCGGGGTGCTCCTCGAGCGCCAGCAGGTGCGGCACGGACACCGACCCCGTCCGGCTCACCGCCCCGAGGTCGTTGCGCACGAGGTCGACGATCATCACGTTCTCCGCGTCGTCCTTCGGCGTGAGGTCGCCGGCGGTGCGGCCGGTGCCCTTGATCGGGCCGGACACCACGACGTCGCCGTCGCGGCGCAGGAACAGCTCCGGCGACGCCGTCACGACCCGCACTCCCCCGGCGGGCACGGCGGGGTGGCAGCCGGCCGGCAGGTCGACGACACCGGCGTACGGCGCGGGGTTGCCGCTCGCCAGCAGCGACGCGAGCCCGGCGAGGTCGGCGCGAGCCGGGTCCGGCAGCGGCGCGGACAGCACCCGGCACACGTTGGCCTGGTAGACGTCGCCGTCGGCGATGCGTGCACGCACGCGCTCGACCGCCTCGACGTACTCGTCGCGCGTCGTCGACGAGCGCCACGAACCGACCTGCCGGCCCGCGTCCACGACCCGGTCGGAGGATCGGCCTCGCGGACGTCGGCGAAGCGGGCCAGCACCGGGGCACCGGTGTAGGGCAGCACGACGGCCCACCACCCGCCGCGGTCGAGCACCGCGACGTCGGAGGCGACCTCGACCAGTCCGGTGGCCACGCGACCGCCGAACCACGCCCGCGCGCCGCCGCCCTCGCCGTGGGTCACGCGGCGAACCTACCGCCGAGCACCCCGTCGCCGACGCCGAGCGCGAGCCTCGCGGGCTAGCCTCGCGCCGTGACCACCCTGCGCGCGGCTGCCGGCATCGCCGCGTCGGCGCTGCTGCTGGCTCTCGTCCCCGGCACCGCCGTCGCGGCCCAGCGTGCCTCCGGAGCGCTCGGCGCCGGGGTGCGCCCGGCGGGGACCGTCAACGCGGTCGGCGGGCCCGGCGTCGTGACCCTCGGCTTCGGCGGCGACGTGCACTTCGCCGGCTCGCTGCGTTCCGTGCTGCGGCACCCGACGAAGCGGCTGGCCCGCCTGCGCCCGTGGGTGGGGCGGCCCGACATCACGATGGTGAACCTCGAGACGGCGATCACGAGCCGCGGCGTCGAGCAGCCCAAGGTGTGGCACTTCCGCACCTCGCCCAAGGCCCTCGTGGCGCTGAGAGCGGCCGGCGTCGACGTCGTGACGATGGCCAACAACCACGCGGTCGACTACGGCCCGCTCGGGCTCGTCGACACGCTGGCAGCTCGTGCCTCGTCGCCCATCCCGGTGCTGGGCATCGGCCGCAACGCCAAGGACGCGTTCGCGCCGTACGTCGTCGACGTGCGCGGCACCCGCATCGCGTTCTTCGGTGCGACCGACCTCGCCGACTACACGTCGTCGCGCTACCCCGCGCGTGCCTCGTCGCCCGGAGTGGCCTCGATCGTGAGCAGCCGCACCCGTCTGCTCAGGGCGGTGCGCGCGTGGCGCGCGAAGGTCGACACGGTCGTGGTCTACCTGCACGGCGGCATCGAGCGCGTCACCTGCCCGACGGGTCGGCAGGTGGCCACGGCCCGAGCGCTCGGCCGCGCCGGCGCCGCCGTGGTGGTGACCGCGCACGCCCATGTGCTGCTCGGCGCCGGCTGGACGGGCCGCCGGTTCGTCAGCCACGGGCTCGGCAACTTCATCTGGTACAGCGGCAACTCCGAGCGCGAGTCGCGCTCGGGTCTGCTCACGGTGACCCTCAAGGACGGCGTCCCGGTGGCCTCCGCGCTGGTGCCGAGCTACCGCGGGGCGGACGGGCTGCCCACGCGGGCCCACGGCACGCGCGCGGCACGGATCCAGGCCGACCTGCGCGCGCTGACCCGCTGCGCGAACCTGACGCGCACCGCACCCAGCGCCTGACGTCGGCGTCGCGTCGATCAGGCGCGGCTGGCGAGACCCGCCGCCGCCTCGAGGACGCACAGGGCGGCGAGCCGCACGGTGCGCCCGTCCGGGGCGTCGGCGGTGGCGTCGACCTCGGCGAGGTCGACGGAGGCGACCCGCGGGTCGGCGGCGAGCAGGAACGCCGCCCGGCGCAGCTCGTACGCCGAGATCCCGCCGGGGACGGACGCCGGGCAGCCGGGCGCGACGGAGCGGTCGCACACGTCGACGTCGAGGTCGACGTGGACCGGCCCGCCCGCCGATCCGGCGACGTCGAGGGCCTGCGCCACGCAGTCGTCGATCCCGCGTCGCGCGATGTCGTCGCGGCCGATCACCGTGATCCCGGCCGCCCGGGCACGGTCGGCGTAGAACCGGCTGTTGGCGAAGTCGGAGATGCCGAGCTGCACGATCCGCGAGCCGTCGAGCCCGGCCTCGAGCAGCCGACGCACGGGCGAGCCGTTGCTGATGCCGTCGCGCAGGTCGTGGTGGGCGTCGAGCGTGATGAGCCCGGCCGTCGGCAGTGCGGCGCCGAAGGACCCGAGCGCGACCGGGTAGGTGAGGGAGTTGTCGCCGCCGAGCGCGACGACGAGCCGGGCGCGCGCGGCCGCGGCACCGACGGCGGCGTACGTGCGCTGCTCCCCCGCCTCGTTGTCAGGGTCGTCGACGTCGCCGAGGTCGGCCACGACGAGCCCGTCGAGGTCGAGCTCGTGACCGTGCGTCGAGTAGCGCAGGAGCGCCGTGCGGATGGCGTCAGGCGTCTGGTCGGCGCCGGTCTCCGACAGCGACGTACGCCATGCCGGGACGCCGATCAGCGCCAGGTCGAGCGGCCCGTCGGCGTGGTCGGCGGTCTCGCGACGCAGCCACGAACCGGCCCGCGGCCAGTGCGCGTCGAAGGGCAGACCGGGGGCGAACGGATCGCGCGCGACGCTCGTCGACGCGCCGGGCGACGGGGTGCCGGAGGTGCTCACCGCGCCATCCTCGCGCCTCGGCACGCCGCCGACCCCGCTTTGGAGTGTGCTGCGCGGATGGGTTATGGTTTCGTCCCGCAGCGAGGAGAGACATTTCCCGCGCTGCATGCGGACGTAGCGCAGTTGGTAGCGCATCACCTTGCCAAGGTGAGGGTCGCGGGTTCGAGTCCCGTCGTCCGCTCGAAGACCACTGTCCACATGGTTGGACCGAGGTCTGCTCGGTGGAGTGGCCGAGAGGCGAGGCAACGGCCTGCAAAGCCGTGTACACGGGTTCAAATCCCGTCTCCACCTCGGGAACCACCGAGGGGTTCGACCCCACGGGCGATTGGCGCAGGGGCTAGCGCGCTTCCTTGACACGGAAGAGGTCACAGGTTCGATTCCTGTATCGCCCACCATCGATCGACGGCCCCCGCTCCGGCGGGGGTCGTCGTGCGTTCTGGGCCCGTCCGGACCGACCCGGCTCACCGGTCGCAGGCGCTGGGAGCGCGGCTCAACCTACGGTAACGTAGGTGGAGGTTTATCCCCTCCGACCGCCAGGAGAGCACGTGGACGTCGGCACCCTTCCGCGCATCATCCAGGGCGGCATGGGCGTGTCCGTCTCGTGCTGGCAGCTCGCGCGCACCGTGAGCCGCACCGGCGAGCTGGGCGTGGTGTCCGGCACCGGGCTCGACATCGTGCTCTCGCGCCGCCTGCAGGACGGCGACCCCACCGGCGACCTGCGCCGCGCCCTCGCCGCGTTCCCCGTGCCGGCGGTGGCCGACGAGGTGCTCGAGCACTACTTCATCGAGGGCGGCCGGCCCGAGGGCGAGCCCTACCTCGCCACCCCGCGGCCGTCGCTCACGCCGACGCTGCGCGCGCAGCGGCTCACCGTCGTCGCCAACTTCGTCGAGGTCTTCCTCGCCAAGGAGGGCCACGACGGCGTCGTCGGCGTGAACTACCTCGAGAAGATCCAGATGACGACGCCGTACTGCGCCTACGGCGCGATGCTCGCCGGTGTCGACGTCGTGCTCATGGGCGCCGGCATCCCGGCTCACATCCCGCAGCTGCTCAACGGGCTCGCCGAGCACCGCACGTCGTCGATCCCGGTCGACGTCGTCGACGCGCTGCCGGAGGAGACCTGGGCGGCCACGATCGACCCGGTCGAGGTGCTCGGCGCCGAGCTTCCGCCGCTGCGCCGCCCGGTCTTCCTCGCGATCGTCGCCAACCACGTGCTCGCGCAGTACCTCGCCCGTGACGAGGTGACGCGCCCCGACGGGTTCGTCATCGAGGCACCCAGCGCAGGCGGTCACAACGCACCGCCGCGCGGCAAGCTCGTGCTCGACGAGACCGGGCAGCCGGTCTACGGACCCCGCGACGTGGCCGACACCGACAAGTTCGTGACGCTCGGACTGCCGTTCTGGCTCGCCGGGTCCTTCGGCTCCCCGGACAAGCTGCGCGAGGCCGAGTCGCTCGGAGCCCGCGGCATCCAGGTCGGCACGCTGTTCGCGATGAGCCGCGAGTCCGGGTTCCGTCCGGAGCTGCAGGAGACCCTGCGCAACGCACTGGGCAAGGACGACCTGCAGACGCGCACCGACGCCCTGGCCTCCCCCACCGGGTTCCCGTTCAAGGTCGCGCTCGTCGACGGCACGCTCTCGGACGCCGAGCTGCGCGACCACCGCGAGCCGCTCTGCGACCTCGGCCACCTGCGCACCGCGTTCCGCCGCGAGGACGGCCGCGTCGACTACCGCTGCCCGGCCGAGCCGGTGCGGATGTACGAGCGCAAGGGCGGCGACACCGCCGACATCCCCGGCCGCGTCTGCCTGTGCAACGCGCTGACCGCGAGCGTCGGCCTGCGCGCAGACCCGCAAGGACGGGTCGGTCGACCTGCCGCTCGTGACCCTCGGCGACGACCTCGAGGGCGCGCGGGTGCTCCTGGCCGCGCGTCCGCTCGGCTACTCGGCCGTCGACGCCATCGCCTGGCTGCGCGGCGAGAGCATCGACGCCTGACACCTCCGAGATGTGCGCCCTGCGGCGGCCCGAGCCTCCGTCCAGCACACATCTGCGGGCCTAGGGTGGGCGCGTGCCCGACTTCGACCTCACCGATCCCGACCTCGTCGCCGACCCGTACCCGGCCTTCGCTCGCATGCGCGCAGCAGGGTCGCGCCGTCTGGGACGACGGCCTCGGCATGTGGCTCGCCTTCCGCTTCGACGACGCCAACGCCGTCCTGCGCGACCGCCGCCTCGGCACGCATCTACCGGCCGCGCGAGCCCGAGACCGTGTGGGACACGTTCAACTGGCTGCACGAGGACGCGCTGCTGGAGAACGAGCCGCCCAAGCACACGCGGCTCAAGGCGCTGGTGGCCAAGGCGTTCTCGCGCGGCATGATCGAGAGCCGCCGCGGCCGCATCCAGGAGCTGTGCCGCGAGCTGCTCGACGACTGCGAGGCCAAGCTCGCCGAGACCGGCAGCTTCGACGTCGTCGCCGACTACGCCGAGCCGCTGCCGGTCCTGGTCATCGCCGACCTGCTCGGCGTGCCCGAGTCCGACGTCGGGCCGCTGCGCCCGTGGTCGCAGGACATCGTGAAGATGTACGAGTACGACCGCACCGCCGAGGACGACGCCCGCGCGCGAGCGCTCGTGCGACGAGTTCGCGGCGTACGTCGCCGAGCTCGCGCGCGCCCGGCGCGATGCACCCGGCGACGACCTGGTCACCCACCTCGCGCAGGTCGAGTCCGAGGGCGAGAAGCTCACCGAGCGCGAGCTCGATCGCCACCGTGCGTGCTGCTGCTCAACGCCGGGCACGAGGCGACCGTCAACGGCTTCGGCAACGGCATCGTCGCGCTGCTCGACCGCCGCGACCAGTGGGACGCGCGTCGTCGACGACCCGTGGGGCGTGGCGGCGACGGCGGTCGAGGAGATGCTGCGCTACGACACCCCGTCGCAGCTCTTCGAGCGCACCGCCACGCCAGGACGTCGAGGTCGCCGGCGTGACCGTCGCGCGAGGGGCAGAAGATCGCCGCGCTGCTCGGGTCGGCCAACCGCGACCCCGCGGTGTTCGACGACGCCGACCGGTTCGACGTGCGCCGCGACCCCAACCCGCACATCGCCTTCGGCGCCGGCATCCACTTCTGCCTCGGTGCGCCGCTGGCACGGCTGGAGATGCAGCAGTCGCTGCCGATGCTGGCCGAGCGGTTCCCGACGCTGCGCCCGGCCGGCGCCGGCGGTGCCGCGCGGCACGTTCGTGCTGCGCGGCTGGGAGTCCGTGCCCGTCACCGTCTGAGCCGGCGGCGTACGCCGATGTCGCTCGGACGGGTGACTGTCGTCAAGACCGGCCTCGGCGTCGGACGACGACCCTCGTGCACGGGACGTGCGGGCGGGCGCCCGCGACCTCTCGTGCGGAGGCGGCGATGGCGACCACGACAGTCCCCGGAACGCGCGCGCGAGCACCGCGCGCGGCAGCCGGGCTGGTGCTCACCCTCGCCACGACCGTGATGGCCACCGCCACGCTAGGCGCGCTCCTCCCAGCCGCCGTGGCGTCGTGGACCTCGGGCGCACCTCAGGCCGTCCAGCCGGTCTCCGTTCGGCTGGACGGCAGCCTGAGCACCGCAGGGCTTCCGGCCACGCCGGCGGTGAGCCTGCTGACGCTGCACAACGACGGGGCCGACCCGGTCCGCTGGACCGTCGACCCGCGTGTGACGGGCGTGGCTGCGGACGCTGTCGGGATCGAGGTCTGGGTCGCGCAGTCGCAGTCGTGCGCGACGACGGGCACGATCCTGCGAGCCCGGCCGGTGGTCGGCGACCACGATGGCCGCCGGTGCCGAGCTCCCGCTGTGCGTCCGCATCACCGACAACGGGGGCAGCGACGCGGGCGCGCAGGTCCGCCCGACGGTGTCCGTGCACGCGCGCACGGCCTGAGCCCGGATCGAACCCGCTGGCACCGGCACGTGCCCGCGCGCGAGGATCGACCTATGACCTCGACCGACGCCGACCACGCCCCTCACCACCGCGACGCCGAGGAGCTCGCCGCCGGGCTCGACCACGTCCGTCGGTCCCCCACCGACGTCGGCTCCGTGCAGATGCTCGTGATCCGTCCGGCGCTCCTCGAGCGCGAGGTGCGCGAGCAGGTGGAGATCTCGGAGACGACGGGAGTCGTGGGCGACACCTGGCACGAGCGTCCGAGCCGGCGTACGCCGGACGGCGGCCCCAACCCGGCCGCGCAGGTCACCGTCATGAACTCGCGAGCCGTCGACCTGGTGGCCGGCGAGCGCGAGAGATGGCCGCTCGCGGGCGACCAGGTCTACGTCGACCTCGACCTCGGTCTCGAGAACCTGCCGACCGGCACGCTGCTGCACCTCGGATCGGCGACGCTGGAGGTGACCGACGCACCGCACACCGGGTGCGCGAAGTTCACCGAGCGGTTCGGCGTCGACGCCCTCAAGCTCACGGCGACGCCCGAGGGCAAGGCGATGCGGCTGCGCGGCATCAACACGCGGGTCGCGAAGGGCGGCACGGTCGCGGTGGGCGATGCGGTGAGCGTGGAGCGTCCCGGCGCCTGACCGCGGTGCGGCTACTGCCCTGTTCGACCGTCGATGCACTCGCGCAGCAGGTCGGCATGGCCGAGGTGCCGGGCGTACTCCTCGATCAGGTGGACGAGCACCTCGCGCAGCGCGATCGGACCGTCCGGGTGGACGCCCTCGACGTCGAGCGACTCGGCGGAGTCGACGTAGGCCTCGGCGTGCGCGACCTCGCGCCGCCATGAGGCCCAGGCGTCGGCCACGACCGCCTCGTCGGCGACGGCCCCGTGGAAGTCGAGGTCGCGGTCGTCCTCGCTCCAGTACAGCCGCGGGACGTCCTGCCCCTGCATGACCCGGCGGAACCAGGTGTGCTCGACCTTGGCGAGGTGCCGCACCAGCCCGAGCAGGCTCATCGTGGACGGCGGCACCGAGCGTCGCGCCATCTGCTCCGCGTCGAGCCCGTCGCACTTGAGCTCGAGGCGTGAGCCGGTAGTGACGCAGGTACTCCAGCAGCACCGCTCGCTCCCCGACCGGGCTCGCGCCCGTGTCGCGGGGGTCGTCCTCGGGGTCGACCCACATGTCGGGGAAGCGTCGCTCGGTCATGGCGCCAACCTCTCGCCGTCGGCGCCCTGGCGACAAGCGCGTTCGCCAGGTCGCGACGGGGCTCAGTCGAGGGCGGCGACGAGACGGCGCTGCTCGGCCAGGTCGAAGTCGGCCGCCGGGTACTGCGGGTTCAGGTCGCGCATCGCACCGAGGAGCAGGTTGGCCACCACCCAGTTGCGGTACCACTTGCGGTCCGCAGGCACGACGTGCCAGGGGGCCGCGTCGGTGCTGCAGCGCGAGAGCGCGTCCTGGTAGGCCGCCTGGTAGTCGTCCCAGAACGCGCGCTCCTGCAGGTCGCCGGCGTTGTACTTCCAGTGCTTCGTCGGGTCCTCGAGCCGCTCGGCCAGGCGCGCCTTCTGCTCCCCCTTGGAGATGTGCAGCATGACCTTGATCAGGTGGGTGCCGGCGTCGACCGCTCGGCGCTCGAACTCGTTGATCCGGTCGTAGCGGGTCGACCACTCGCTCTCGGGCACGAGGTCGTGCACGCGCACGACGAGCACGTCCTCGTACTGCGACCGGTTGAACACGACGACCTCGCCCGGCTGCGGCATCGCGTTGTCGATGCGCCAGAGGAAGTCGTGGGCGAGCTCCTCGGACGTCGGCTTCTTGAACGAGGTGATGCGCACGCCGGCGGGGTTGAGCCCACCCACGACCTTGCGCACCGTGCCGTCCTTGCCGGACGTGTCCATCCCCTGCAGCAGCAGCAGCACGGACCGGTGACCGCCGCCCACGCCCTCGGCGTACAGCCGTTCCTGGAGCCCGGCCAGCTCGGCCAGCAGCTCGCCGGTGGCGGCCTCGGTCTCCTCGCGCGTGCCCGGTGCCGTCGAGGCGTCGCCGGCGTCGATGTCCGCCAGGACGTCGCCCGCCTCGAAGGTGACGGCCTCGGTCACAGCACGCGGATCGAGCTGTCTTGTGCCCCACGGCACGCCTCCTTCGTCCAGGATGTCCCGCATGGAGTTCAGCGGATTCTTCTCAGCGATCTTCGTCGGTCTCATCATCGGCGCTGTGGCGCGGCTCGTCGTGCCGAACAGCCAACCTCTCGGCTGCTTCCTCACGATGCTCATCGGCATCGTCGCGGCCGCGATCGGCGCGGCCATCGGCAACTCGCAGGGGTGGAACTTCTGGCTGATCTTCGGCCTGCAGGTCCTCATCGGTGCGATCGTCGTGGCGGTCTTCTCCGCAGCGGCGCGAGGGAGCTCGCGCTAGCGCGACATGCCAGGATCGACGGCATGCGCATGCTCCTGCCCGACGTCCGCGAGCGACCTGAGCGACGACGACCTCGACGCGGCGTACGCCTGGCCGGGTTGGCCCGCGCCGACGCCGTGGCTGCGCGCCAACATGGTGAGCACCGTCGACGGAGCCGCGCCGTTCGCCCGACGGCCTGTCGGCCGGCGATCTCCAGCGATGCCGACCGTCGGGTGTTCGGGCGCCTGCGCGGGCTGGCCGACGCCGTGCTCGCCGGCGCCGGCACCGTGCGCGCCGAGGGCTACCGGCCGGCGCAGCCCAAGCCGGACTTCGTCGAGCGTCGACGCGCCGCCGGGCAGGCCGACGCCGCCGTGATCGTGGTGGTCAGCCGCTCGCTCGCGCTCGACCTGACCGCACCGCTCTACACCGAGGCGCTCGAGCGCACGATCGTCGTCACCACGGAGTCGTCCGACCGCGACACTCGGCGCCGGGTCGCCGAGGTCGCCGACGTGGTCGTCGCCGGTGACGACGACGTCGACCTGCGCACCGACGATCGCCGCGCTGCACGAGCGCGGCCTGCACCGCATCCACGCCGAGGGCGGGCCCACGCTGCTCGCCCAGCTGGTGGCCGCCGACGTGCTCGACGAGCTCCTGCTCACGGTCTCACCGGTGCTCGCCGGTGGGGCGTACGCCGACGGCGCCGACATCACGCCGCGTGCTGCACGGCACGGCCCTCGACGACGCGCCGCGAGATGTGCGCCTGCATCAGGTCCTCGAGGACGACGGCTCGTTGTTCCTCAGCTATCGCCTGCACTGACGCCTGCGGCACCGACGGCCCCGCAGTCCTGGCCTCGGCACCGCCGACGCGTCATGCTGACGACGGCAACGTCGTATCAAGGGGGATCACCATGCGCGGAGCGGGACGATCGAGCGACAGCACGCGCAAGGGGGCGTACGTCGGCAACGCCTCCGGCTCGGACGCCAACCTCGCGGCTGCGGCCATGGGCGTCGGCGGGCCGGCCGACGACGGGCTTGGCGACCAGGGGGCCGGCGACCTGCGGCTCAACGACGGCCTGCTCGGCATCCCGCCGCTCCCGCTGTCGATCGTCGGAGCGGTCCTGAGCATGGCCCTGCTGTGGCCGATCGCGTTCGCCGACCCGAAGCCCCTCACGCTGTGGTTCCTCGGCGGCGCGGCCGCCGCCGTCCTGGCCCTCACGTACTCGAGCCGCGTGATCCGGGCCGGGCGCGCCGGGCGCACGTCCTCGTGGGCGATCGGCCGCGTCGTGTGGATCGCTGTGGTCGCCACCCTCGTCGCGGTGCCGCTGATCTGGCTGCTCGCCTGAGCCACCGCGTGCCCACCGACCGAGGTGGGCGCGAGAGGATCGTCCCGTGAGACAGCGACCTGCCGGAGCTGCGTGCCGACTGCAGCCGCTGCGCCGCGCTGTGCTGCGTGGTGCCCGGCTTCTCGCGCTCGTCGGACTTCGCGATCGACAAGCCGCCGCTCACCCCCTGCCCCAACCTGCTCGCCGACCACCGCTGCGGCATCCACGACTCCCTGCGCCCACGCGGGTTCGCCGGCTGCACGGTCTACGACTGCTTCGGCGCGGGGCAGCGGGTGACGCAGGAGACCTTCGGCGGAGCGTCCTGGCGCGACGACCCCGACCTGCTCGGTGCCATGGCGGAGGTCTTCCCGCAGGTGCGGCTGCTGCACGAGGTGCTGCGCTACCTCGTCGAGGCACAGGCTCTGCCGCGCACCGAGAGCATCGCCGACCGGCTCGACGCGGCCATCGCGGAGACCGAGGCGCTGGCGTCCGCGCCGTACGCCGAGCTGGCGCACCTCGACGCCGAGTCGCACCGAGCCGCGATGGCGCCGCTGCTCCTGCGGGCCAGCGAGCTCACGCGCGAGGTCGGTGCGCGGGAGCTCGAGGACCACCGCGGCGCCGACCTCGTGGGCGCCCGATGGGCCGGCCGCGACCTGCGGGGTGCGTCGCTCCGTGGCGCGGTCCTCGTCGGAGCCGACCTCCAGGGCGCCGACCTGCGCGGTGCCGACCTGATCGGGGCGGACCTTCGCGGCGCCGACCTGCGCGGTGCCGACCTGCGCGGGTGCCTGTTCGCCGTCCAGCAGCAGCTCGACGCCGCCCGGGGCGACGACCGCACCCGCCTCCCCGACGGGCTCCGCCGACCCGCGCACTGGTGAACGCGCTCCCCGTTGTCGGCCGCGGGGTCCAGGATGGTCGGCATGCAGCTGCCCGTGATGCCCCCGGTGAAGCCGATGCTCGCGAAGCCCGTCGCCGACGTGCCCGCGCCGGACAGCGTCGCGGGCGGTCTGGTGTACGAGCCCAAGTGGGACGGCTTCCGCTGCATCGTCTTCCGCGACGGCGACGAGGTCGTGCTCGGCAGCCGCAACGAGAAGCCGCTCACGCGCTACTTCCCCGAGCTGGTCGAGGCGCTGCGCGAGAACCTGCCGCCGCGGTGCGTCGTCGACGGCGAGATCGTCGTGCGCACCGGCGACCGCCTCGACTTCGGCAACCTCCAGCAGCGCATCCACCCGGCCGAGAGCCGCGTCACGATGCTCTCCACCGAGATCCCCGCGTCGTTCGTCGCCTTCGACCTGCTCGCGCTCGGCGACGACGACCTCATGGGCCGGCCCGTTCCGCGAGCGGCGCGCCCTGCTCGAGACCGCGCTCGCCGACGCCCGGCCGCCGGTGCACCTCACGCGCATCAGCAGCGACGAGGCCGAGGGCCGCTCGTGGTTCGAGGTGTTCGAGGGCGCCGGCCTCGACGGGCTCGTGTGCAAGCTGCTCGACGCGACGTACCAGCCCGACAAGCGGGTCATGCTCAAGGTGAAGCACGCCCGCACCGCCGACTGCGTCGTCGCCGGGTGGCGACCGCACAAGCAGGCCGGGCCGGACGGCCGCGAGATCCTCGGCTCGCTGATGCTCGGGCTCTACGACGACGACGGCGTGCTGCAGTCGGTGGGCGTGGCCGCGTCGTTCACCATGACCCGGCGGGCCGAGCTCGTCGACCAGCTCGCGCCGCTGGCGCTCGGGCCGGACGACGAGCACCCGTGGTCGGCCTGGCAGGACGCCGCCGCGCACGAGAAGAGCCGCCTGCCCGGCGCGGTGTCGCGCTGGACGGGCGGCAAGGACCTCTCCTGGCATCCGCTGCGGCCCGACCTCGTGGTCGAGGTCGGCTACGACGCGATGGAGGGCACGCGGTTCCGGCACACCACGCAGTTCAAGCGCTGGCGTCCGGACCGTACGCCGGAGTCGTGCACCTACGAGCAGCTCGAGCGGCCCGTGCGCTACGACCTCGCCGACGTGCTCGAGGCCTGACCGGCCCGAGCTGTGGGCTGCGCGGAGTGCCCAGGCTCCGCACAGCACGCATCTCGGCTCAGCCGCGCGGGTTCTTGCCGTTCATCAGGCGCCAGGCGACGACGCCGATGACGACCACGAGGACGATGAAGATGACGATGAGCGTGAAAGTCATGCGCGCAGCCTAGCCATGGGCCGCTCGGCCGGCGGCTGTGGCCTGGCCCACAGGTGTCACCCACCGGTGACCTCCCGGACACACGCGTCGCGCAGCATGGTCGACGTGATGACGATCTGCCCTCGATGCCGCGCCCCGCACGACTCCCGCCGTACCACGACCGCGGCGGCCGACCCGCTCCTGCTCACCGGCGGCGCCCGCCTGTGCGCCTCCTGCGCGCCGACGGTCGTCGACGTCGTCATCGTCGAAGACCTCGCGACGCAGCACGACCTCGCCGCCTGACGACCGATCAGCTGCGCGGGCGGCGCAGCCACCAGGTTGGCGGGTCGTCGAGACCGTCGACCGGCACGCACGTCGGTGAAGCCGCGGCCGGCGTAGAACGGCTTGTTCTGCGGCTTCGACGTCTCCAGCCAGCAGTCCCAGCCGTCGGTCGACGCCGCATCGAAACCCGGTGCGAGCACCGCCGAGGCAAGGCCCTCACCCTGGCGGTCCGGGTGCGTGGCCAGGACTCCGAGGTACCAGTAGGGACGCGCTGGCCCGGACGCCTTGACCGCCGCGTCGTAGCGCCACAGCCGGTCCCAGATGGCCTCGCCGACGCGCTCACGGAACACCGGCCACGGGTCGACGCCCGTCGCGCCCGCCCGTTCCGGCGCGACGCGGTCCCACATCGCCACGGCGGCCCCGTCGTCGGCGAGCCACACGGTGCCCTGCACGACGCGCGCGTCGAACAGCGCACCCCCGAACGCCTCGGCGCCGTCGCGGTTGCCCGCGCCGACGATGAAGTCCCACGCCGGGTCGCCGGCGAACGCGGACGCCACGGTGTCGACGACGCGCCGCCCGGTCGTGCACGGAGGCGGCACGGACGGTTGCGCTCACGTCCTGGCCCTTGAGGTCGCGGTCCTTGCTCGGCTGCACCCGCTTGGGCTCGCCGGCCATCTTCGGGTAGTCGGGCGGGTAGGGCATGTCGCCGAGCCCGTGGTCGCGCTCGTCGCGGGCGTACCACTCCAGCAGCGGCGTGATGTCGTACGCCGTGTCGTCGATGCCGGCGTGCAGGTCGCCGAGCTCGGCGAAGCGCGGGCCGGCCGTGCGCACGGTGAAGTCGAACGGCGTCACGTCCGGCAGCTCGTTCCACGTCACCGGCATCGACACCGGCGCGTGCGGCCCGCGGCCGCACCGAGTACGCCGAGGCGATGGTGCGGTCGCGCGCGTTCTGGTTGTAGTCGAGGAAGACCGTGCCGTGCGGCCGCTCCTCCTTCCACCACTTCGTCGTGACGCGCCCGGGCATCCGTCGTTCGAGCTCGCGGCCGATCGCGATCGCGGCGTGGCGGATGTCGACGAACTCCCAGCGCGGCTCGATCCGCACGTAGACGTGGACGCCCTTGCTGCCCGAGGTCTTGGGCCAGCCGACCATGCCGAGCTCGTCGAGCACCTCGCGCAGCACCGCGCGCGACCTCGACGGCGTCGGTGAAGTCGGTGCCCGGTCCGGGGTCGAGGTCGAGGCGCAGCTCGTCGGGGTGGTCGACGTCGTCGCGGCGCACCGGCCACGGGTGGAAGGTGATCGTGCCGAGCTGCGCGGCCCACGCGATGACCGCGAGGTGGTTCGGCGCGATCTCGTCGGCGGTGCGACCCGAGGGGAACGTGATGTGCGCGGTCTCGACGTACGACGGAGCGCCCTGCGGCACCCGCTTCTGGTAGAACGCCTCGCCCTTGAACCCCTCGCGCGTCGAGATGCGCGCCCCCTCGACGACACCGCCGGGCCAGCGCTCGAGCGTGGTGGGCCGGTCGCGCAGGGCGCGCAGGATCCCGTCGCCGCACGCGAGGTAGTGCTGCACGACTTCGAGCTTGGTGATGCCGACCGCCGGGAAGTACGGCTTCTCGGGGTTGCTCACCTTCACGACGTGCTCGCCGACGGTGAGCTCGACGGGAGAACCGAAGGACTGCGCCATGGGGCACGACGCTATCCGCAACCGGCGTGCGTGGGCAGAGCCCAGCACGGCAGGATGCGCGCATGTCGTCGGACCTGAGCGGGACGCTGGCCGCGCTCGCGGCCGGCGTAGCGGTCGGCGTGCTCGTGGCGCTGCAGGTCGGGCCGATCTTCCTGCTCTGCGCCCGCACCTCTGCTCGCTTCGGCTTCCGGTCCGGCGCCGCCATCGGAGCCGGAGCCGCCACGGTCGACCTCGTGTACGCCGTGCTCGGTGCCCTGGGTGCCGCGGTGATCCTGCAGGCCGCACCGCTGCGCGTGGCGCTCGGCCTCACCGGTGCGGTGGTCCTGGTGTGGTTCGGGCTGCGCACGTTGCGCGACGCCTTCCGCGTGCGGATCGGCGGCGAGGACGAGCTCGAGGTCGTGAGCCCCGGAGCGGCGTACCGCACGGCCCTTCTCGCGACGGCGAGCAACCCGCTCACGATCCTCGCCTGGGCGGCGGTGTTCTCGGGCGCGGCGGTCAGCGACATCGCGGGCGACCCTGCGCACGCCGTCGCCTTCGTGGCAGGTACGGCGACCGGCTCGCTCGTCCTGCACCTGGCGCTCGCCGGCGCCATGTCGTGGCTCGGGGCGCGCCTGTCGACCACGGCGCTGCGCGTCATCGACGTCATCTCCGGCGTCGGCCTGCTCGTGTTCGGCGGGCTGCTCGGCGTGCGCACGCTGACCAGCGAGTCGTCGGCGTAAGCGCATCGTCATGGGTTCCGGGTGGCTCGGGGGCCTCGTGCGACGTACGTTCGCTGCCATGAGCACGCACACCGGACCCATGCCCGACACCAAGACCGACGGCACGCCCTACCCGGTCGTCAAGACCGACGAGCAGTGGCGCGCCGAGCTCACCCCCGCCGAGTACGCCGTGCTGCGCCAGGCCGGCACCGAGCGCGCGTTCGTGGGCGAGTACACCGACACCAAGACGCAGGGCACCTACTCGTGCCGCGCCTGCGACGCGGTGCTGTTCACCAGCGACACGAAGTTCGACTCGCACTGCGGCTGGCCGTCGTTCTGGTCGCCGCTGGCGGGCGATGCGGTCGAGCTGATCGAGGACCGCTCGCTCGGCATGAAGCGCGTGGAGGTGCGCTGCAGCTCCTGCGGCAGCCACCTCGGGCACGTCTTCGAGGGCGAGGGCTACGGCACCCCGACCGACCAGCGCTACTGCATCAACTCGATCAGCATCCGCCTCGCGCCCGTCGACGACGGCGCCTGAGCACGAGTGCGGGGCCGGCACCAGGCCGGCCCCGCACTCATCGTCGATCGTTCAGTCCAGGACCGGCGCGGTGTACCACGAGACGTCCGCGGCCCGGCTGCGCCCGGAGGCACCCAGCCAGTGCGAGCCGGCACCGTACCGCGCTGTCACGTGCACACCGAGGGTGCGCAGGTAGGTCGCCACGACCTGGGCGCGCTTCTGCGACAGCGTGCGGTCGGCACCGGTGGTGCGCATCCCCGACACCCAGCCGGTGACGACGACGACGCCCGCAGCCCGCAAGGCAGGTGCCATCGCGGACAACCTGGCCTTGGACGCGCGCGTGAGGAAGGTCGACCCGCCGCGGAAGCGGACAGGCTTCGTGGTCATCGCGGTGCCCGACCCTGCTGCCGCCACCGGGATGGTGGCGCTGGCGATCGCGTCGCCGTCCTGCATCGACGGCGACGCGGCACGTGCCCGCGGCCCGCAGGAACACGACGCTGGCACCGGACGCCCGGCAGATCGCCGGCGTGCTGACCCGCAGCGTCGCGACGGGGCTGCCGAAGGTGCGCAGGACGGTCCAGCTGCTGAGGAACGCGCCGCGCCTCGGGAACGCCACCCCGGGCGCCACGTGCCGCCTGCGGGGTCACGGGTCCTGACGGGTCCGACGGCTCGGAATCGCCGTACGTCAGAGGTGGCGACCACCGTCACCGTGTACGCCGTGCCGTTGGCTAGCCCGGTCGATCGTCGCAGCGGCAGCGCACCGTCCGTCGTGCAGGATGCGCCGCCGGGCTCGGCAGTCGCGGTGTAGCCGCTGATGGCTCCGTCGCCGGGGCTGTCGGGCTCGGTCCACGTCGCAGTAACGGCCGAGTCGCCCGCGACCACGGACGGCGTACCGGGAGCGGTCGGAGGCATCACGAGCGAGATGTACGGCGTACCCGGCGCCGGTCACATCCGGCCCGTCCGTCTCATCGGTACCGAACGTCGTGCCCTCGGGCCCGAAGCTCGACCCCGCGCCACCGCCGGCACCCGACGTCGTTGTGCTCGCAGCCGCCACCGCCGCCGCCGTAGAGACCACCTCCACCGCCGGCGCCGGTGTACGCTGCACTGGCCGTCGCTGCTCCCGGCGCCGCCGACGCCGAGTGCTCCTGGAGAAGCCGCCGTCCCCGCGGCCCCGCCCGCGGACGCGGTGCCGCCCCCACCGCCGGTGGCCTGGCCGTAGTCGGCGCCGGCACTGCCGATCTCCCCGGCGTCACCACCCTGGCGCGCCGCCGCCTCCGCCGCCCGCGATCATGATGCGATCGCCGAGCGCAGTGCCGTCCCACCGGATGTCGGTAGCACCGCCACCGCCGGCGCCGACGCCGTTGACCCCTCGGGCTCCGCCGTCGCCGCCGCCGTTGAAGCCGCCGGCGTGGGGCACGGTGCCGGAGTTGGCGCCGTCGCCCGGCCCCCCGACGTACACCTCGTACGTATCGCCCGGGATGACGTCGAGAACCGTGGTCACGACGGCGCCGTAGCCGCCGAAGCTGTTCGATCCCCACCCACCGCCGCGAGCGCCGTAGAGCTCGACGTACACCTGGTCGACGCCGTCGGGCGCGACCCAGGAGTGTTGACCGGCTTCGGCGAACTCCCACTCGGTGACCGGCACAGCGTGCGCGGCCGGCGCTCCGAGGGTGAGGCCGGCGGCGACGGTGCAGACCGCCGCGGCCAGGGCCGGGATGCGCGACCGGCGTACGGCGGAGAGCGTGCTCGACATGGATGACTCCTGGAGCCCTGCACCCGCCGTGCGGTCCGCCCCGTCGTCCCCACGAGCAGGAGGTCCGGCGTCATTCTCCGGCCGCGGGCCGCGGGGATGCGCGCCAAGCGCCGACGGCACAGATGTGCCCCGCGTCACGAAGGACAGCCTGTCCGTCGTGACGCCATGTCCGGGCTAGGGCAGGTCGGCGACGAGGTCGGCGACGCTGCGGCGCCGACCGGTGTAGAACGGGATCTCCTCGCGCACGTGCAGGCGCGCTCGCGAGCCGCGCAGGTGGCGCATCAGGTCGACGATGCGGTGCAGCTCGTCGGCCTCGAAGGCGAGGATCCACTCGTAGTCGCCGAGCGCGAACGACGCCACCGTGTTGGCGCGCACGTCCGGGTAGTCGCGGCCCATCTGCCCGTGCTCGACGAGCAGCTCGCGGCGCTCCTCGTCGGGCAGCAGGTACCACTCGTACGACCGCACGAACGGGTAGATGCAGACGTAGGCGCGCGCCTCCTCGTCGGCGAGGAACGCGGGCACGTGCGACTTGTTGAACTCCGCCGGCCGGTGCAGCGCCATCTGCGACCAGACGGGCTCGAGGTGCCGGCCCAGCGCGGTACGCCGCACCCGGTGGTAGGCGTCCTGCAGGTCGTCGCTCGACGCCGCGTGCATCCAGAGCACGACGTCGGCATCGGCGCGCAGCGCGGCGACGTCGTACCAGCCGCGCACCACGACGTCCTTCGCCGCGAGCTGCTCGACGAGCTCGTCGACCTCGCGCACCAGCGCGGAACGGTCGCCGTCGCCGAGCGTCCCGACGGCGCGGAACACCGACCAGGAGGTGTAGCGGATGGTCGCGTTGAGGTCGCGCGCGGCCTTGCCCTGCTGCGGGCGCTTGCCGGAGGTCGCCGTCGGCTCGGGCGTCTGCGAGTCAGCCATGACGCCATTGTCCGTCGGCGCTCAGGTGCTGGGAAATCCAGCCCGCGGATGCCGCGGCTCGCCCGATGCAGGCCGCCACCCCGACTCCGTCGAAGGTCGCGCCGCAGATCGCCAGCCCCGGCAGCGACTCGACCGACTCGGTGATGCGACGCGCGCGGTCGACGTGGCCGACGGCGTAGCGCGGCAGCCCGCCGCCCCAGCGGGTCACGCGCGACGCGACCGGCAGGGCGCGACCGAGGCGACCCACGAACGCGAGCTCGCGGCCGGCGATCGTCACGAGCTCGTCGTCGTCGCGCTGGAGGATCTCGACGTTGTCGGCGTCGCCGACCGACGCGCGCACGGCGACCAGCCCCTGCTCGTCTGCGGCGTCGCGCACCCACTGCCACTTGTGCGAGGAGAACGTCGAGGCCTTGACCGGCCGCCCCGCCGACGGCGGCACGAGGTAGCCGCTGCCCTCGGGCAGCTCGCCGCCCGGCAGGTCGGCCGCGCGGTAGAGCAGCGTCACGACGCCCACGGAGGTGGTCTCGATCTCCGAGAGCTCGGTCTCGGCCTGGAGGTTGAGACCGACCATGAGGCGGGCCGCGGCGGGCGCGGGCACGGCGATGATCACGGCGTCAGCGGCGATCACCGTCGGATCGGTGGTCGGGCCCGTCACGACCTCCCACCCGTGCACGGCACGGCGTACGTCGCGGACGGTCACGCCGGTCTCGATGTCGACGCCGCCCTCGCGCAGGCGCTCGGCCAGGACCTCGGGAAGTCTCCCGACTCCCCCGCGGATCCCGGCGAACAGCGGTCCGCGGTCGACGTCGGCCGGCCCCCTGACCTCGAGCGCCGCAGCGAGGACGGAGCGCTGGTGCTGGACGGCGTCGAACAGCCGCGGCGCGCAGGCGCGCATGGAGACGTTGACCGCGCGGTCGGCGTACACCCCGAGCAGCAGCGGCGAGACGAGGCGGTCGACGACGTCGGGCCCGAGGCGACGGCCGACGAACTCGCCGATCGAGATGTCGTCGCCGGTGGGGGTCGCGGGCCGCACGTGGTCGAGGGGCAGCTGCGCGAGAGCGCGCGGGCCCAGCACGCCGCTGCGCGACAGCTCGCCGAGGTCGGTCGGCACACCCATGACGAGCCCGCGCGGCATGGGCCGCAGGTCGCCGTCGATGAGCAGGCGCGGGGCCACGACCGCCGGGTGCACCAGGTCGGAGCCGAGCCCGACGTCGCGGATGAGCCCCACCGCCTCGGGACGGGTGGCGAGCACCGACTCGGCGCCTTCGTCGAGGGCCAGGCCCTCGAGCTCGGACACGCGCAGGGCGCCCCCGACCGTGGGCCTCGACTCGAGCACGGTGACGCGCACGTCGTGGCGGGCGCGGCCCAGGAACCATGCCGCGGACAGGCCCGAGATGCCGCCGCCGACGACGACCACGTGGGCGCGACGGTCGGTCGCGTCGCCGGGCCCGGCGTTGTGGTGGTGAGTCACGGTCACACCCTGCCACCACCGCCCGGGCGCCGCCGGATCGAGACCTCGAGGCCGGAACCGGTGTGTCCCCGGTCACGTCCGACCGGCGACGCACGACGCAGCCACGTCGGCGCGAACCCGAGGAGGACCCATGGGTGCCAGTCGTTCCAGCGCCGCCGCTCCCACCCGTCGTCGGTACGTCGTCGTCCCCGCAGCGCTCGCGGTCGTGGTGCTCGGCCTCGCCGGCTGCGGTGCGGCCGCGACCTCGACGAGCTCCGGCGCGTCGGGCGGCGACACCGCGGCGGTCGTCGACGGCGTCGTCGCTCCGCAGCCGGCGTACGACGCGGGCAAGGGTCTCGAGTCGACCACCGGCGGCACGGCACGCACCGGTGAGCTTCCGGCGACCGTCACAGCCGACCGGGCAGTGGTCGTCGTGGCCGACACCTCGGTGCGGGTCACCGACGTGATCGCCGCGACGACCGCACTGGCCACGGTGGCCGCTCGCTACGCCGCGAGCATCGAGAACCAGGTGAGCTCGCGCGGCGACGGCCTGCCCGTGCCCATGCCTGCCGCCGACGAGAAGGCATGCGCGCAGCAGGGCACCTGTCCGCAGCCGATCACGGGCTACGAGTCGTCGACGACCACGCTGCGCCTCGACAACGACAAGGTCGACGCCCTCCTGCGCGACGTCGCCGGGCTCGGCACCGTGGAGGCCTCCTCGCGCAGCAGCGCCGACGTCACGGCCGAGGTTGCCGACATCGAGGCCCGCGTCCGCAACGCTCAGGCGTCCCTCGCCCGCGTGCGCGCGCTCATGACCAAGGCGACCTCGATCGGCGACATCGTCGCCCTCGAGGGTGAGCTGAGCCGCCGCCAGGCCGACCTCGAGGCGCTGCAGGCCCGTCAGCGCACCCTCGCCGACCAGACCTCGCAGGCGACCGTCACGGTGCGGCTGTACGACGACAACGCCCCCGCGCCCGAGCAGGAGAAGACCGGGTTCCTCGCCGGCCTCGCCGCCGGGTGGGACGCCTTCACCGGCGCGATGGTCGTCGCACTGACCGTCCTCGGCGCGATCGTCCCGTTCCTGCTCGTGCTCGCGCCGATCGCCCTCGTGGTCTGGCTGATCGCCCGCCGCTCCCGGCGTACGCCGACGACGCCGGTCGACGCCTGACCAGTCCGCCGACCGCTTCGCTGGCCGAACTGTCGCTGAGACCGAGCGTCGACGACGGTTCGGGCAGCAACGTCGTCGAGCTAGCGCGCCGTCGCCGCGTGGACCTGGTCGACGACCGCGTGCAGCACGTCGGGGTCGGTGTCGGGCAGCACCCCGTGACCCAGGTTGAAGATGTGACCCGGCAGCCCCTCGGCGTCGGCGAGCACGCGGCTCACCTGCGCCTGCACCGCGGCCGGCCCGGCGAACAGCGCAGCCGGGTCGAGGTTGCCCTGCAGAGCGTGCTGGTCGCCGACGCGGCGCGCGGCCTCGGACAGCGGCACCCGGAAGTCGACGCCGACCACGTCGGCACCGGCGTCGCGCATGTCGGCGAGCAGCTCGCCCGTGCCCACCCCGAAGTGGATGCGCGGCACGCCGAGGTCGGCCACGGCCGCGAGCGCGCGGGCGGAGTGCGGCTGCACGTACTCGCGGTAGTCGCGCGGCGAGAGCGCACCCACCCACGAGTCGAACAGCTGCACCGCGCTGGCGCCGGCGAGCACCTGCTGGCGCAGGAAGGTGCCCGCGATCTCCGCGAGACGGCCGAGCAGCGCGTGCCACACCTCGGGCGCGCCGTACATGAGCGCCTTCGTGCGGGCGTGGTCGCGGCTCGGGCCGCCCTCGACGAGGTACGACGCCAGCGTGAACGGGGCGCCGGCGAAGCCGATGAGCGGCGTGCCGCCGAGCCCGTCGGCGAGTGCGGTCACCGCCGCCAGCACCGGCGCGACGTCGTCCGGCTCGAGATCGCGCAGACGCTCCACGTCGGCCGCCGTGCGGAACGGCTCGGCGACCACAGGGCCGACGCCGGGCTTGATGTCCAGGTCGACGCCGATGGCCTTGAGCGGGACGACGATGTCGCTGAAGAAGATGGCCGCGTCGACGCCGTACCGGCGCACCGGCTGCATCGTGATCTCCACGACGAGATCGGTCGTGAAGCACGACTCGAGCATCGCCGTGCCCTCGCGGACCGCGCGGTACTCCGGCAGCGACCGCCCGGCCTGGCGCATGAACCACACCGGCGTGTGCGGCACCGGCCGGCGTCGGGCCGCCAGCACGAGAGGCGCCGCCGCGGTCCGACCGTCGACGAGCGGGTGCGAGGACGGCAGGGAGGTGGCGGGAGCGGTGGTCACCCGGCCATCGTCCCAGCGCCCGACGTGCCGGGCGAATCCGTGCGCAGCCGCGCGGCTCGGGCGCGACGCGCCGCGCGCCGGGCAACCTCCACGACGGCGGGCCGGGCGCGACCTACTCTCGGCTTCGTGACCGCCCGCCGCAGCGACCAGGGATCGGGGTCCGGCGCCGGCGCCGTGCCCGCCTCGTTCGCCGCCGCGCTCGAGAGCATCCGCTCGGTCGTGCTCCGCCCCGAGATCACCCTCGAGGAGACCCCCGCCCCGCAGCGGCTCTCGCCGTACGCCGTGGCGATCCAGGCCGAGGTGGTCATCGACGACGAGGAGGCGGCCAGCGGGCGCTTCGTGCTGCTGCACGACCCCGACGGCCAGGAGCCGTGGGACGGCGAGTTCCGCGTCGTCAGCTTCGCGAAGGGCACGGTCGAGCTCGACATCGCGCAGGACCCGATGCTCACCGAGGTGGGCTGGGCCTGGCTGCTCGAGGCGCTCGACGACCGCGGCGCCCGCTACCGCGCCGAGTCCGGCACCGTGACCCGCACGGCGTCGGAGTCCTTCGGGGCGATCTCCGACCGCGCGCCCTCCGGCGACGTCGAGATCCGCGCCTCGTGGACCCCGGCCACCCCGGACGTCGGACCGCACCTGAACGCATGGGCCGACGTGCTGGCCCAGGTCGCGGGCCTGCCGCCGCTGCCGCCCGGCGTGGCCAGCCTGCCGCTCCCGCGCCGCCGCTAGAACCACGGCCGCATCACCCGTCGAGACCGCGGCGCGCGACGGCTCCAGCAGCGACCGGCGTACGCCGATCTCCTCCTCACGGACTTGCGTCACGCACGAAACCCGCGGCGCGGGGCGCCCCTCCCGGCCCCGGGCGCCGGGCGTCACCCGATCGGGTGACCGCGACGCGCGATCCCGTCGCTCCAGCGGGGTCAAGACCACCGGGCACCGGGCCGATACGCACTCGTAAGCCGGACCGCAGCGGTCCGCGCATCGAATGCAGGAGGGTGGCCGTGGTCGCACTGGTCGAGCGTCCGTCAGCGGCCGTCCCGCTCCCGAGGGCCCGCTTCACGGCACTCGTGGTGGCCGAGTCGGCAGCACGACGACAGGGTCTGTGCGCGCGCCTGCGCTTGCTCGGCGCACGCGACGTCGTCGAGGCCGCGAGCGGCGCGGAGGCCCGCGTCCGCGCCCACTACGACGGTCCGCGCGACCTCGTCGTCATCGAAGGCGGACTCCCGGACGGCCCGGCGCTTCCCCTGCTGGCCGACCTGCGCGGAGCCGGCTGGAAGCGTGTGGTGCTGCTGACCGTCCGCGACGACGCCTACGCCGTCCGCGCCGCGATCAGCGCGGGCATCCGCTGCTACGTCGTCACCCCGGACGAGCCCGCACTCGGCATGGCCTCCCCCGTCACCCGGATCCGCCCGCGCGGCGGCTCGCCGGACGAGCTCTCCGGCCGCGAGGTCGAGGTGCTCCAGCTGGTGAGCGAGGGACGCTCCAACAAGGAGATCGGCGACGCGCTGGGCCTGTCCGCGCTCACGGTGAAGAGCCACCTGGCCCGCATCGCGCGCAAGATCGGCACCGGCGACCGGGCCGAGATGGTCGCGCACGCGATGCGCTCCGGCCTCGTCCGCTGACCTCCCCGATCAGCACGCACGGCCGCGTCGTACGCCGAGACCACGGCTTCAGCCCTCCGAGTCCCTATCCTTGGTCGTCGTGACCACTGCCGCCGCCTCCGCCGACGAGGCCGTGCCCGACGGCAGCCCCACCGTCACCCCGCTGCTCGCCCCGCGCGAGGGCGTCCCGCCCGTCGTCGAGACCCCGCACGCGCTGCGCGAGGCGGCCGCCGCCATCGCCGCCGGCACCGGCCCGGTCGCCATCGACGCCGAGCGCGCGTCCGGCTACCGGTACGGGCAGCGCGCCTACCTCGTGCAGCTGCGCCGCGAGGGATCGGGCACGCATCTCGTCGACCCGATCGCCGTGCCCGACCTCGCCCCGCTGGCCGAGGCTCTCGACGGCACCGAGTGGATCCTGCACGCGGCGTCCCAGGACCTGCCCGTGCCTGCGCGAGCTCGACCTGCGCCCCTCGGCGCTGTTCGACACCGAGCTCGCCGGCCGCCTGCTCGGCTTCCCGCGGGTCGGGCTCGTCCTCGCTGCTCGAGGACGTGCTCGGCTACTCGCTGGCCAAGGAGCACTCGGCGGCCGACTGGTCGACGCGGCCGCTGCCCGAGCCGTGGCTGCGCTACGCCGCGCTCGACGTCGAGCTGCTCGTCGAGCTGCGCGACGCGCTCGAGGTCGCGCTGCGCGACGCCGGCAAGCTCACCTGGGCGACCGCAGGAGTTCGACGCCGTACGCGACTGGCACCTCCGGCCGCCCCGCGCATCGACCCCTGGCGCCGCACCTCCGGCATGCACAAGGTCCGCAAGCCCCGGCAGCTGGCCGTGGTGCGCGCGCTGTGGGAGCGCCGCGACGCGATCGCCCGCCGCCGCGACACCTCGCCCGGCCGGGTGCTGCCCGACTCGGCCATCGTGGCGGCGGCGCTGGGCGCCACCACCGGCCGAGGGCCTGGCCGCGCTGCCCGCGTTCTCCGGCCGCGGTGCGCGCCGGCACCTCGGCGAGTGGCAGGCGGCGCTGACCGACGCGGTCGCCCTGCCGGACTCGGCCCTGCCCGCCCACCACGCTCGCGCCCGATGGCCCGCCCCCGCCGCGGGCCTGGGCCGACCGCGACCCCGACGCGGCCGCCCGGCTCACCGTGACGCGTGCCGCGCTGACCGACCTCGCCGCCGAGCTCGGGCTGCCGCTGGAGAACCTCGTGTCGCCCGATCTCGTACGCCGGATCGACTGGACGCCGCCCGCCGGCGGCGACGAGGCCGCGGTGGCCGCTGCGCTGCGCGCCGGCGGCGCGCGGGAGTGGCAGGTCGAGCTGGTCGCGCCGGTGCTGACCGACGGGCTCCGTGCGACGGCAGCCGACCTGGCCGCCGCGCAGGCCGCGGCCGCCGAGGACCGAGGACGATGCTCCCGACGTGGCCGACGACACCGCCGGTTGAGTTGAGTCCGACCCGCGTGGGCGTGCTTAGGTAACCCTAACTTCGTCGGAGAACCGGGGCTGAGATGTTCGCGAACTACCTGATCGGGCTGCGTGAGGGCCTCGAGGCGTCCCTCGTCGTCGGCATCCTCATCGCCTACCTCGTGCGCACCGGCAACCGCTACGGCGTGCGCGATGGTGTGGGTCGGGGTCGGGGTCGCGGTCGCGGTCTCGCTGCTGTTCGGCGCCGTCCTCACCTTCACCGCGCAGCGGATGTCCTTCACGGCGCAGGAGGCCTTCGGCGGCATCATGTCGCTCATCGCCGTCGTGTTCGTGACGTGGATGGTCTTCTGGATGAAGAAGGCCTCGCGCAACCTGCGCGGCGAGCTGCACGGCCGCGTCGACGACGCGCTCGCCGTGGGCGGCACGGCGCTCGCCGTCGTCGCGTTCGTCGCCGTCGCCCGCGAGGGTCTCGAGACCGCGCTGTTCCTGTGGTCGGCGATCCAGTCGACCTCCGAGGGCGGCTCGGCCGTCTCCGCGATGGCCGGCGCGTTCCTCGGCCTGGCCACCGCCGTCGTGCTCGGCTGGCTGATCTACCGAGGCGCCCTGCGCCTCAACCTCGCGGTCTTCTTCCGCTGGACCGGTGCCGCGCTGATCGTCGTGGCGGCGGGCGTGCTCGCGTACGGCGTCCACGACCTGCAGGAGGCCGGCATCCTGCCCGGCCTCGACAACCTCGCCTTCGACGTCACCTCGGTGATCGTGCCGGGCACCGTCGTGGCGACCCTGCTCAAGGGCATCTTCAACATCTCCCCCGCCATGACCGTGCTCGAGGTCGTCGCGTGGTTCGCCTACCTCGTGCCGACGATGATCCTGTACTTCCGCGGCTCGAAGCCCGTGACCGTGCCGGCCAGCCCGGCGGAGACCGAGCAGCGCCGCGGCCGAGGTCGAGGCCACCACCACCCGCACGCCCGAGGTGACCGGCTGACCTCCGTCGCCGGGCATCCCCATCACCGACCGTCCCTGGAAAGGCTCGCCATGTCCCGCCGCGTCCTGATCGCGTCCGCCCTGCTGCTCGTCCCCGTCGCTCGCCGCCTGCTCGTCGGCCGCCACCTCGGTCGCCACCGTGACGGTCAAGGCCGGCGTCGGCACGTGCGACGTGGCTCCGACCAGCGTCCCGAAGGGCACGATCACCATCTCGGCGACGTACACCGGCGACGGCACCGGCGAGGTCTACCTCTACGCCAAGGAGGGCGACGCCTTCACCAAGATCCTCGGCGAGGTCGAGGACCTCACCACGGCGGCCAAGACCTTCACCGCCGAGGTCTCGCCCGGCACGTACGAGGTCAAGTGCGAGGGCGGCGGCCAGGAGAAGCGCGTCCCGCTGACCGTCACGGGCTGACCGCCCGCCCCGACGGCACCGCGCGCTGGCTAGGGTCGTGCGCGTGAGCGTCGATCGCGAGCTCGTCGACGCGGTGCGCGCCGCGCTGCGCGCCGCGGCCGATCCCGGCGCGCGCGCCGGCGATGCAGGCGTACATGAAGTCGGAGATGCCGTTCCTCGGCGTCGCCAAGCCGGAACGCACCGCCGCGCTGCGACCCGTGTGGGCCGCGCACCCGCCGCGCGACCGCGCGTCGTGGGAGGCGACGGTCCGCGCGCTGTACGACGAGGCCACGCACCGCGAGGAGCGCTACGCGGCGCTCGCCCTGCTCGACCGTGCGCGCCTCGCGCCCCTGGCACGACGTCGGCCTCGTCCCGCTCTCGAGCACCTCGTCGTCGAGCGGTGCGTGGTGGGACCTCGTCGACGAGATCGCCGGGCGCACCGTCGCGCCGCTGCACCGGGCGCTGCCCGAGGCGATGGCACCGGTGATCCGGCGCTGGGCGGTGCACGACGACCTGTGGCTGCGGCGTACGGCGGTGCTCAGCCAGCTCGGCAGCAAGCTCGACACCGACCGCGAGCTGCTCGCCGAGGTGATCGACGCCAACGCCGACTCGCGCGAGTTCTTCCTGCGCAAGGCCATCGGCTGGGCGCTGCGCGACCTCGCCCACCGCGACCCCGAGTGGGTGCGCGCGTTCCTCGACTCCCGCGGCGACCGCCTCTCGCCGCTGTCGAGGCGCGAGGCCGCCAAGCACCTCGGCGCCACCGGCTAGACCCGCGACCCGCCGGGCCGGACCCACCGTGGCGCGGTTCGTTACTCGTGGGTAGCATCGAGACATTACCGGCCGGTAACCCCCGGCCGCCCTGCCCGCAGCCGTGCGAGGAGTCCCTGTGTCCCCCACCCGCGCCGTGCGCGACGTCGTCTTCGTCGACGGCGTCCGCACCCCGTTCGGCAAGGCCGGCACGAAGGGCATGTACGCCGAGACCCGCGCCGACGACCTCGTCGTCGCCGTCATCCGCGAGCTGCTGCGCCGCAACCCCGACCTGCCGCCCGAGCGCATCGACGACGTCGCCGTCGCCGCCACCACGCAGATCGGCGACCAGGGCCTGACCATCGGCCGCACCGCGGGCATCCTCGCCGGCTTCCCGAGCACCGTGCCCGGCAGTCGCGTCGACCGGATGTGCGCCGGCGCGATGACCGCGGTCACCAACCTCGTCCAGCGGCATCGGCGTCGGCGCCTACGACGTCGTCGTCGCCGGCGGCGTCGAGCACATGGGCCGCCACCCGATGGGCGAGGGCGTCGACCCCAACCCGCGCTTCGTCGCCGAGAAGCTCGTCGACCCCGAGGCGCTGCTCATGGGCAAGACCGCCGAGAACCTGCACGACCGGTTCCCGCACCTGACCAAGGAGCGCGCCGACGCGTACGCCGTGCGCAGCCAGGAGAAGACCGCCAAGGCGTACGCCGACGGCAAGATCCAGCCCGACCTGGTGCCGGTCGCCATCCGCAGCGCCGAGCAGGGCTGGGGCCTGGCCACCGTCGACGAGCCGCCGCGCCCCGGGACCACGCTGGAGGGCCTCGCCGGGCTCAAGACGCCGTTCCGCGCCGCACGGCCGGGTCACCGCGGGCAACGCCGCCGGCCTCAACGACGGCGCCACCGCCGCGCTGCTCGTCGCCGAGGACGTCGCCGACGAGCTCGGCCTGACCAAGAAGATGCGCCTGGTGTCGTTCGCCTTCGCCGGCGTCGAGCCCGAGGTCATGGGCATCGGCCCGGTGCCCTCCACCGAGAAGGCGCTCGCCAAGGCCGGTCTCACGCATCGACGACATCGGCCTGTTCGAGATCAACGAGGCGTTCGCCGTGCAGGTGCTCGCGTTCCTCGACCACTTCGGCATCGCCGACGACGACCCGCGGGTCAACCCGTACGGCGGCGCGATCGCCGTCGGCCACCCGCTGGCCTCCTCCGGCGTCCGGCTGATGACCTACCTCGCCCGCGAGCTTCGAGGAGCACCCCGAGGTCCGCTACGGCCTCACCACCATGTGCATCGGCCTCGGCATGGGCGGCACGGTCATCTGGGAGAACCCGCACTTCGACGGCAAGGACGCGTGAGCGACGTGAGCACCCGATACACCACCGACACCATCCCGACCGGCGCCCCCGACGAGGTCGTCACCCACGCGAAGTTCCGCCTCGTCGACCTGCCGCGGCGGCGCCGGCACGCGCCGCGCTGATCACCCTCGACAACGGGCACGACCACACCAAGCCGAACACCTTCGGGCTCGGCGGGCCTGCGCTCGCTGTCGGCGGCGCTCGACCAGGCCGAGGCCGCCGCTGCGGCCGGCGAGATCGTCGCGGTCGCCGTCACCGGCAAGCCGTTCATCTTCGCCGTCGGCGCCGACCTCACCGGCGTCGCCGCAGCTCGACCGACCGCGACCAGGCGCGGGCGATCGGCGAGGCTCGGCCACGCGGTGCTGCGGCGGCTCGGCGAGCTGCGCGGTCCCGACGTTCGCGTTCGTCAACGGCGCGGCGATGGGCGGCGGCCTCGAGGTCGCGCTGCACTGCAACTACCGCACGCTCTCGACCGGCGCGGCGGCGCTCGCGCCTGCCCGAGGTCTTCCTCGGCCTGATCCCCGGCTGGGGCGGCACCTACCTGCTGCCGAACCTCATCGGCGCCGAGAAGGCCGTCAAGGTCATCATCGAGAACCCGCTGACCCAGAACCGGCATGCTCAAGCCGGCCAGGACGCGCTGGACCTCGGGCATCGCCGACGCGCTGTTCGAGCCGGCCGACTTCCTCGAGCAGTCGCTGCGCTGGGCCGCGGACGTCGCTGACCGGCGACGTCGCCGTCGAGCGCGCCCGAGGTCGACCGCGGCGAGGCCTGGGACGCCGCCGTCGCCGCAGGGCCGCGCCGCTCGTCGACGCCAAGCTGCACGGCGCCGCCCCGGCCCCGTACCGCGCGCTCGACCTGATCGCCGCGGCCAGGACCGCCACGCGCGACGAGGGCTTCGCCGCCGAGGACGACGCGCTGGCCGACCTCATCATGGGCGACGAGCTGCGCGCCGGGCTGTACTCGTTCGACCTGGTGCAGCAGCGCGCCAAGCGGCCCGCCGGCGCCCCGGACAAGACGCTGGCCCGCCCGGTCACCAAGGTCGGCGTCGTCGGCGCCGGGCTGATGGCCAGCCAGCTCGCGCTGCTGTTCGTGCAGCGCCTGCGAGGTGCCGGTCGTGCTGACCGACCTCGACCAGGCGCGGGTCGACAAGGGCGTGGCCTACGTCCACGGCGAGATCGACAAGCTGCAGCGCCAAGGGCCGGCTCAACGCCGGACAAGGCCAACCGGCTCAAGGCCCTGGTCACCGGCTCGATCGACCAAGGACGGCGTTCGCCGACGCCGACTTCGTCATCGAGGCCGTGTTCGAGGACCTCAAGGTCAAGCAGCAGGTCTTCGCCGAGGTCGAGGCCGTCGTGCTCCGAGACCTGCGTCCTGCCACCAACACCTCCTCGCTGTCGGTGACCGAGATGGCCGCGGACCTCGCAGCACCCCGAGCGGGTCGTCGGCTTCCACTTCTTCAACCCGGTCGCGGTGATGCCGCTGCTGGAGATCGTGCGCGCCGAGCAGACCGACGACGCGACGCTGGCCACGGCCTTCGCGGTCGGCAAGGCGCTGAAGAAGTCGTGCGTGCTGGTCAAGGACGCCCCGGCGTTCGTCGTCAACCGGCTGCTCACCCGGTTCCTCGGCGAGGTCACCGCGGCGTCGACGAGGGCACCCCGTTCGAGGTCGCCGACCGCGCGCTCGACCCGCTGGGCCTGCCGATGTCGCCGTTCGTGCTGCTGCAGCTCGTCGGCCCGGCGGTCGCGTTCCACGTCGCGCGAGACGCTGCACGCAGGCGTTCCCCGACCGGTTCCGCGTCTCGGAGAACCTGCGCCGCATCGTCGAGGCCGGCAAGACCACGCTGCTGGCGCTGGGACGGCGCGACCGCCGCGCATCGCCGACGAGGTCGCCGCGCTGTTCGAGGTCGGGCGACGCCCCGCTCGACCGCCGAGCAGGTGCGCGCAGCGCGCCCTGGACGCCCTGGCCGAGGAGGTCCGGCTGATGCTCGACGAGGGCGTCGTCGCCGAGCCGCAGGACATCGACCTGTGCATGATCCTCGGCGCCGGCTGGCCGTTCCACCTCGGCGGCATCACGCCGTACCTCGACCGCACCGGCATCAGCGAGCGGGTCACCGGGCGCCGGTTCCTCCCCGAGGGCGTCGCCAGCGTCCCCCGCTGACCACAGACACGTCGAACCCATCCCGTTGAATGTGCCGTGAACCCCGCTATGTGGGGTCCACGGCACATTCAACGCATCTGAGCACCGGAGTTTCGGGACGGCTCAGTGTCGAATCTCGGGCGCGGTGGTGACCGTGTGCGACTGTGTGTGATGTTCGTCTAACTCTGCGTGTCACCCGGTCACCCGCCAGGCGGCGGCGTCGCGGGCCGCCGACGCCGTACGGTCGTCCCGTGAGCACGCCACGTGAGCCGACCGCGCTGCGGCGCGCCGTGCTCGCGGTCACCCTGCTCGACCAGGGCGACCTCGCCGACCTCGAGGTGGTCGAGGGCGGCGTGCAGCGGGGCGGCCGGCGCCCCTCCCCGGTCATCCCCTGGGACGAGCTGCTGCTCGCCGGCGGCGACCCGCACGACGAGACCGGTCGAGCCCGTACGCCGCCGCCGCATCGCCCGCTGGCTGCGCATCCGCCTGCTGCTGCACGACCTGCTCGACGGCGAGCACGTCCCCGACCGCGCCGCCGCCGCTGTGCGCCGTCGTGTCGCGCGTGCGCCCGCGCGCGCTCCCCCGCGACCACGCGCTGCACCCCGGCCCCGGCTGGACCCGCCACACGATCCTGGGCGGGCGCGCTCGACCTCGGCCTCGCGCTGCGCGGCATCGACGACGACGGCCGCGCCGACCCCGAGGCCGTGGGCATCCTGCCGGCGGGCATGCTCGAGGCCGCCGACCTCGATGTCGCCGGGCCGGCGGCGAGCGCGCCGACCGCTACCTGCAGGACATGGCCGAGCTCGGCGCCCGAGCGCTTCGTCCTCGACGCCTCGTCCGTGCTGCGACCGCTCGGGGACGCCGACGTCGTGACGCTGCTCGCCTCGCGGACCTACCGGCTCGCGCTGCTCGACGGTCAGGGCATGCGCTCGGCCGCCGTCCCGGTGCGCACCCGCGGCTGGCTCGACCTCGGCCGCCTCGACCCGGCGTTCGCGATCTCCGCCGCTGCAGCTCACCGACCCGGACGAGCGCGGCTTCAGCCGTCCCGTGCTCGTGACGCGCGACGAGGTCGCCGTGGTGCGCGAGGGCGGCGTCGCCGGTGGCGCAGTCGCTCGCCGACCCGCGCCCGCCCGAGCGCGGCACCCGCGGTGGAGCGGATCTTCTAGCCGGCGTCCGGCGACGCGCTGTCGACGTCGGAGTCGGTCGTGGTGTCGACGACCTCGCGCCTCGCCGGCGGCCTCGTCGTCCGCCGTGTGGTCGAGCCGCGCGACGGTCTCGATGATGCCGCGCGAGACGTCCTGCGCGGTCAGGCCGAGCGAGGCCAGCACCGAGGCGCGCGAGGCGTGGTGCAGGAACTCCTTCTCGATGCCGAAGTCGCGGAACGGCGACGTCGACCTCGCGCGTCGCGCAGCGCCGCGGCGATGGCCGACCCGATGCCGCCGCTGCGGCTGTTGTCCTCGACGCTGACGACGAGCTGGTGCTCGCGCGCGAGGTCGACCAGCGCCGTGCGGCACCGGGATCGACCCAGCGCGGGTCGACGACGGTGACCGCCGACGCCCTGCGCGGCGAGCCGGTCGGCGACCTCGAGGCACAGCGGGGCGAAGGAGCCGACCGAGACCAGCAGCACGCTCGCGTCGGCGTCGCGGCGCAGGACGTCGACGCCGCCGATGCGCTCGAGCGCCGGGACGTCCGGGCCGACGGCGCCCTTCGGGAACCGCACGACGGTCGGGGCGTCGTCGACGACGCACCGCCTCGCCGAGCTCCTCGCGCAGCGTCGCCGCGTCGCGCGGCGCGGCGATGCGCAGGCCCGGGCATCGACCGAGAGCATCGACATGTCCCACATGCCGTTGTGGCTGGCGCCGTCGTCGCCCGTGATGCCCGCGCGGTCGAGCACGAAGGTGACGCCCGCCCGGTGCAGCGCGATGTCCATGAGCACCTGGTCGAACGCACGGTTCACGAAGGTCGCGTAGACCGCGACCACCGGGTGCAGCCCGGCGTACGCCATGCCCGCGGCGCTGGTGGCCGCGTGCTGCTCGGCGATGCCGACGTCGTAGGTGCGGTCGGGGAAGGCAGCCTCGAAGCGGTCGAGCCCGGTCGGCCCCATCATCGCGGCCGTGATCGCGACGACGTCCGGACGGCGCGAGCCGATCTCGACGAGCTCGTCGGCGAACACCGACGTCCACGTGACGCCCTTGGCGGCCAGCGGCTGACCGGTCTCCGGGTCGAGGATGCCGACCGCGTGGAAGCGCTCGGCCTCGTCGAGCTCGGCCGGGCGGTAGCCGCGGCCCTTCTCGGTGATGACGTGCACGATCACCGGGCCGGGGTAGGCCTTGGCGCGGTTGAGCGCGTGCTCGAGCGCCTCGATGTCGTGCCCGTCGACCGGGCCGATGTACTTCAGGCCGAGGTCCTCGAACATCCCCTGCGGGGCGACGACGTCCTTGATGCCCTTCTTGACCCCGTGCAGCGTCTCGTAGATCGGCGGGCCGACCACGGGGGTGCGACCGAGGACCCGCTTGCCCCAGTCGAGGACGCGCTCGTAGCTGCGCGCCGTGCGCAGCGTCGCGAGGTGCGTGGCGAGGCCGCCGATGGTCGGCGAGTACGAGCGCTCGTTGTCGTTGACCACCATCACCACGGGCCGGTCGGGCGCGGCGGCGATGTTGTTGATCGCCTCCCAGGCCATGCCTCCCGTGAGCGCGCCGTCGCCGATGATGCCGACGACGTGGCGGCGGCCCAGCGTGCCGGCGCGCTCGAAGCCCTTCGCGATGCCGTCGGCCCACGACAGCGCGGTCGAGGCGTGCGAGTTCTCCACGACGTCGTGCGACCGACTCGCTGCGGCTGGGGTAGCCCGGACAGGCCGCCCTCCTGGCGCAGCTCGTCGAAGCCGTCGAGGCGGCCGGTGAGCATCTTGTGGACGTAGGACTGGTGCCCGGTGTCGAAGACGAGGACGTCGTCGGGCGAGTGGAAGACGCGGTGCAGCGCGATGGTCAGCTCGACGACGCCGAGGTTGGGGCCGAGGTGGCCGCCGGTGCGGGTGACCTTCTCCACGAGCGCAGCGCGGATCTCCGCGGCCAGCTGCGGCAGCTGGTCGGCCGGCAACGCCTGGACGTCGCGAGGCGACCTGATGCTCCCGAGCACGCTCATAGGACGAGTCTAGGGACCGTCACCCGGTGCGCACGTCGTCCGGCGTGCTCGACGTGTCCATGGTCACCGTGGTCGCTGCGGGACGGCGTACGCCGGGCCCGAGGCCCGGGCGCTGGTGAGCCCGGTGCTGCTGACCGCTGCGATCGCACCCAGGGGGTCGTCGAGGAGCGGGACGAACGCCGACTCGGCGGCGCCGAGCAGCGTGGAGTCGTCGCCCAGGGCGGGCAGGGCCAGCAGGACGTGCTCCCCGGGCGCGGTGAGCGAGCCCGCGAGCTCGGCCTCCACCTCGGCGCGGGTCGCGGGCAGGATCTCGCGCAGCGTGCCGCCGAAGACCACGACGTCGGGGTTGAAGATGTTGACCAGGTTGGCCACGCCGACGCCCAGCCAGGACCCGACGGTGCGCAGACCCTTCTTGGCGGCCTTGTCGCCCGCGGCGGCCGCCGCGACGATGTCCGTGACCGACGTGGTCGCCGAGGCGCCGGCGCTCAGGCGCACGGCCGGCTCGCCGATCTCGGTCTCCCAGCAGCCGCGTGGCGCCGCAGCGGCAGGCGCGGCCCTTCGGGTTCACGCGCATGTGGCCGACCTCGCCGGCGTACCCCTGCGCCCCCATGATGCAGCCGGCCGTCGACGACGATGCCGCCGCCGACGCCGACCTGGCCGGACAGGTAGATGACGTTGGCCGCGCCGACGGCCGAGCCCGCGCAGCCGCTCGGCGATGGCACCGAGGTCGGAGTCGTTGCCCACGACGATCGGCGTCGCGACGCCGAGCGCCTCGGCGAGGTGGTCGCCCAGGGGTACGTCGACCCAGCCGAGGTTCGGCGCGAAGCGCACGAGCCCGTCCGGCTGGCGCACGAGTCCCGGCACGCCGACGCCGATCCCGACCATCACGGCACCGGGAGGGGCGTCCTCGAGCAGCTCGCGGCAGACGCCGACGAGCTGCGCGACCACCTTCTCCTCGCGCTGCTGCCCCTTGCGGTAGCGGTGCTCGCGCCGGGCCAGGACGACTCCCCCGAAGCCGACGAGGGCCGCGATGGTGCGGTCGACCCGGAGGTCGATCGCGAGCACGTAGGCGCGCCCGTGGACCGGCTCGGCGCCGAAGGACGGGCGACCCACGCCGCGTCCGACCGGCTCGGTCTCGCGGACCAGTCCGACCGCGACCAGGTCGGCGATGAGCCCGCCGACCGTGCTGCGGTTGAGGCCGGTGTGGCTGACCAGCTCCGACCGGGAGGTCGATCCGTGGTCGTGCAGGAACCGGGCGAGGGCGGCCAGGTTGTGGCGGCGCACCTCGTCCTGCGTGGCTCCCGCGAGCGACACGGATCGACCCCCTGCGGACGGTGCGGGTTGCGGCGGAACGGTCAAGCTCGACCGCTGGCCATGGCCCGCTTGCGGGAGAGCGCGTCGACGCTCGCCGCGAGGAGCAGGACCAGCCCGGTGACGATGAACTGGATGCCGGACTCGTCGGTGATCAGCGGCAGGCCGTTGGCGATCACGGCGATCACGAGGCCACCGAGGATCGCGTCGCTGATCTTGCCGCGGCCGCCGAACAGGACGTGCCGCCGATGACGGCCGCGCCCACCGCGAACAGCAGCGTGGTCGAGCCACCGGTCGACGGCGAGACCGAGTTGTCCCGGGAGGCGAACAGGATGCCGGCGACCGCCGCCAGCGTCGAACAGATGATGAAGCAGGCGATCTTGATGCCCGAGCACGTTGATGCCGGCGCGGCGCGCCGCCTCGGCGTTGCCGCCGACGGCGTAGACGTGCCGGCCGAAGCCGGTGCGCATCGAGCAGGAAGGTCAGACCGACCAGCAGCACCAGGATCACGGCACGACGTACGGGACGCCCTTGATCGAGGTGAGCTGCGGGTTGCGCGAGCGCTCCTGGTTGAGCAGGTACGTCGCGCAGCCCGAGCAGCACGGCCAGCGCGATCGACCTTGACCAGCCCAGACCTGCATCGACTGCGTCGTGCAGGCCGGCCTTGCGACGCGACGACGCGTCGAGCGCTAGGTCGAGAGCGCGTAGCCGCCGACCGACGATCGAGGAACAGGATCCAGCCCGCGAGCGGGCGACATGTTGTTGTTCATGATCGCGAGGATCGTGCTCGTTGCGGATCGCGATCGTGCCGCCCTCGCCGATGATGAGCAGCATCACGCCCTGCAGCGCCAGGAACATCGCCAGCGTGACGACGAACGACGGGATGCCGAGCCGCGCGACGAGCAGGCCGATGAACAGGCCGATGACCACACCGGTGAGCAGGCACGCGAGCGAGCGCCAACGGCCAGCGGCCACCCCTTGCTGGGTCAGCGTCACGCGCCAGCACGGCGGCGGCGGTACCGGCCGCGAAGCCGGCGGACAGGTCGATCTCGCCGAGCAGCAGCACGAAGACCAGGCCCATCGCGAGGACGATGATCGTGGCGCTCTGGTTGATCAGGTTCGCGAAGTTGAACGTGCTGAAGAACGTCGCGCCCTTGAGCGCGGTGAAGATGATGACCAGGGCGACGAGGCCGAGGACGGCGGGCAGCGAACCGAGGTCGCCACCGCGGACGCGTGGCCAGGTAGTCGCGGACAGCGCGGCGCCGAGGCTGCCGTCCTCGACGAGCCTCGGGCGCGGCGTCGGGAGTCGTGACGGTGGCGCTCATGCGACGGCCTCCTGCGGTCGACGGCTCGCGGGGCAGGCCGAGGTCGCCGCTGCGGCCGGCGGTGATCAGCTCGACGACCTGGCCGTGGGTGACGTCGCTTGGCGTCGACCTGCGCGGCCATCCGGCCGAGGTAGAGGCACGGCGATGTTGTCGGCGACCTGGAACACGTCGTTCATGTTGTGCGAGATCAGGATGACGCCGAGGCCGTTGTCGGCCAGCCGGCGCACGAGGTTGAGCACCTGCTCGGTCTGCGCGACGCCGAGGGCGGCGGTCGGCTCGTCGAGGATGACGAGCTTGGAGTTCCACAGCACGGCGCGGGCGATCGCGACGGTCTGCCGCTGACCGCCGGACAGGCTGGCGACGTTCTGCCGCACCGACTTCAGGGTGCGCACCGACAGGCCCGTCGAGCGTCTCGGTGGCCCGCTTCTCCATCGTCGGCCTCGTCGAGGGTGACGCCGCTTCTTCAGCTCGCGGCCGAGGAACATGTTGTGCGACGACGTCGAGGTTGTCGCACAGCGCGAGGTCCTGGTAGACGACCTCGATGCCCGAGGGCGTTGGCCTGCTTGGGGTCGGTGCACGTGTGACCGGCTGGCCCTCGAACGGGTAGTCGCCGCTGTCGAAGGCGTAGATGCCGGCGACGCCCTTGATCAGGGTGGACTTGCCGGCGCCGTTGTCGCCGACGAGGGCGGTGACCTGGCCGGGGCAGACGTCGAGGTCGACGTCCGTGCAGCACGTGGACGGCACCGAAGCTCTTGTTGATCCCGCGCAGGCTCAGCAGCGGTGCGCTGCCCGAGCCGCTGTCTGTCGTTGTCATGCGCTCCTCGCTCCGACGTCGGTTCGGGGGGTGCCGACGTCGGCGCCGGCGATGAGGGCCGGGTCCCCGACGTGTCACGCGGGGCGTGGACACCGCAAGGACGCCCACCCCCGCGTTCGTCAGGTCAGGACGACGCCGTACTTCGTGCAGGCCGCCTTGAGCTCCGCGGTGGTGCAGAGCTTCTCCGCGGTGGTGAAGCCGTCGGCGACGACGTCCTTCACGTTCTCCGGTAGATGCGCCTGCGGCTCCAGCAGGACCGACGGGACGTCCTTGCCGGTCTCGGTGTCCGCGGTCTTGCCGGTGGCCAGCGCGTCAGCGGCGGCGGTGTCACCCTTGATCAGCGCGATCGCCAGCGCGGCGGCCGCGTCGGCCTCCTTCTTGATGGCCTTGTAGACGGTCATGCACTGGGTGCCGAGCAGCACGCGCTGCAGACCCTCGTCGGTGGCGTCCTGGCCGGTGACCGGGATCTTGCCGGCGAGGCCGTTCTTGGTCGAGGACGGCGATCGCCGCGCCGCCGAGACCGTCGTTGGCCGCGGCCACACCGACGAACTTGCCGTCGGTCTTGGTGTAGATCTGCTCGAAGATCGTGCCGGCCTTGGTGTTGTCCCAGTCCGGGCACGGCCTGGTCGTCGGCGATGGTGTAGCCGGCGTCCTTGATGACCTTCTCGTAGCCCTGCTTGAACAGCGTGGCGTTGTTGTCGGTCGGCGAGCCGTTGAGCAGCGACGACGGCACCGGTGGTGTCACCGTTGTCCTGCATGCACTTGACGAGGCCCTCACCGATCTTGGTGCCGACGGCGACGTTGTCGAAGGACACGTAGTAGGTCGCGCCGCCACCGAGGGTCAGGCGGTCGTAGTCGATGACCGGGATGCCCTGGGCGGCGGCCTTCTTGATGACGGCCGCGCCGGTCTCGCTGTCGAGGTTGACGATCATCAGGACGTTGACGCCGCGCGCTGATCATACGGTCGGCGATGCGTCTGCGAACTTCGCCTTGTCACCGTTGGCGTTCTGGATGTCGGACTCGACACCGGCGGCCTTGAAGGCCTCGGCGAGGTACTGGCGGTCGGCGGTCTCCCAGCGGGCGGAGGAGGCGGAGTCGGGCAGGATCACGCCGACCTTGCCTGCTGCCGCCGAGGGGCTGCCGCGCTCGTGCCGCCGCTGGAGCTGCTGGCGAGCCGCAGGCCGCCAGAAGCAGCGACAGCGCCGCAGCACCTGCCACGGCCAGGTAACGCTTGCTCATTCTTGTCCTCTCTCGCACGGGTCGTCCGCGCCTGAAGGCCCCGGGTGAGCCACCCGGGAGGGAGCATCGACCCGTCGGTGACGGGCCGGTGAATGTTGCCAGCCCGAACATATTGCGCGGGTGTGAGCCAGGCCACCCCAACACGACATCAATTCGTTGTGTCCGGTAACAATTTCGTCACGCGCCCGTCACCTTCGCGGTCTATGTCCGGTTTCGCTGCAATGAAAGCGTTTACCCGTTGCCCGCCGTGCCCGAGCATCGTCCCGGTGCCACGTCCCCGGGGTGAGAGCAACGCGACGCCTGAGCTGGGCACTACGCCGAAGCGGAGGGCGCGGAGGGCGGGGACGGGCCCGCCGACGAAGGAGCCGGGTCCTCACCGCCCGACAGGGAGGCGCTTACAGAACGCGCGTCATACGCCGCTGGAACGGCGCCGACCCAGCGCCCAAAGCGGAGGCGGCGCCGACGCGAGGAGCGCAGCGACGAGCTTGGAGGCGCAGCAAACACAGCCGAGCCGAGAGCATCGCTGGCACGCGCACTCGCGCCACACGCGGCCGGAGTCCTACAGCCGCGACCGCCACCGGATCCCGTGCAGCGCCTCCTCGACCAGCGCGACCTCGCGCACGGTCCTGGCCAGCCGGGCGCCCTCCGCCTCGAGCGCGCGCAACGCTGCCTCGAGAACCTCGGGGTCGACCTGCTCCCCCAGCTCGCGGCGGGCCCCGGCGTACGCCTCGCGAGCGCCGGTCAGCGCCGCCTCGACGTGGTGCGCGGCGAACCGGACGAGGACGACGGGGTGACGGCGCAGCACGTCGTGCGCGCGGTAGTCCGGCGGGCAGTGGTCGAGCAGCCAGGCCGACGCCGTGGCCTCCCACCCGGGGACGCCGGGAGGCCGGACGGCCTTCGGCCACCCGGGAGGCGCGACCGGCTCACGCCGAGCACCACGCCGACGCCGCCGTGAGCTGGCAGTACGCCGGACGGCCGAGCGACGGCCCGGCGACGAAGGAGCGGTCCCGCCCGACCAGGCGAGACGGTGGTGGGCCGCCGATCGCGCACGAGGCGGCGACCGACGAGCCAGCAGGAGCGACGCAGACTGCGCGCAGCACGTACTGCAGGATGCCGCCGTTGCGGTAGTAGTCGGCCTCGCCGGGGGTGTCGATGCGCAGCGACGGCGTCGAACGCGACGACGGCGCCGTCGGCCTTGGTCGCCTCGACGCGCACGCGTGCGCGGCGTACGGCCCTCGTTGAGCGCGGTGACGCCGGTGACCGCGAAGGTCTCGGTGCCGTCGAGGCCGAGCGAGTCGGCGTTCTCCCCCGCCGGGAACTGCAGCGGCAGGACGCCCATGCCGATCAGGTTCGAGCGGTGGATGCGCTCGTAGGACTCGGCGATGACGGCCTTCACGCCCGAGCAGCGCGGTGCCCTTGGCCGCCCAGTCGCGCGACGAGCCCGAGCCGTACTCCTTGCCGGCCAGGATCACCAGCGGCATGCCGGCGGCCGGCGTAGGCCTGCGCGGCGTCGTAGATGAACGTCTGCGGCGCGTCGGCCTGGGTGAAGTCGCGGGTGTAGCCGCCCTCGACGCCGTCGAGCAGCTGGTTGCGCAGCCGGATGTTGGCGAAGGTGCCGCGGATCATGACCTCGTGGTTGCCGCGGCGCGAGCCGTAGGAGTTGAAGTCCTTGCGCTCGACGCCGTGCTCGGCGAGGTACGTCGCCGCCGGGCGTGCCGGCCTTGATGTTGCCCGCCGGGCTGATGTGGTCGGTGGTGACCGAGTCGCCGAGCTTGGCCAGCACCCGGGCACCGGCGATGTCGGTGACCGGCGACGGGCTGCGCGGCCATGCCCGTCGAAGTACGGGGGCTTGCGCACGTAGGTCGAGTCGTCGTCCCAGGCGAACGTGTCGCCGGTCGGGCGTCGGCAGCGAGCGCCAGCGCTCGTCGCCGGCGAAGACGTCGGCGTAGCGCGTGGTGAACATGTCGGCGTCGATCGCGCCGTCGATGGTGGCCTGCACCTCGGCGGGCGACGGCCAGATGTCGCGCAGGTAGACCGGGTTGCCGTCGGCGTCGGTGCCGAGCGGCTCGGTCGTGATGTCGATGTCCATCGTGCCCGCGATCGCGTAGGCCACGACCAGCGGCGGCGACGCGAGGTAGTTCATCTTGACGTCGGGGTTGATGCGGCCCTCGAAGTTGCGGTTGCCGGACAGCACCGACACGACCGCGAGGTCGTCGTCGTTGACCGCCGCGCTGACCTCCTCGGGCAGCGGGCCGGAGTTGCCGATGCAGGTCGTGCAGCCGTAGCCGACGAGGTCGAAGCCCAGCTTCTCCAGGTAGGGCGTGAGGCCGGCCTTGTCGTAGTAGTCGGTGACGACCTTCGAGCCGGGCGCGAGCGTGGTCTTGACCCACGGCTTGCGGGTCAGGCCCTTCTCGACGGCCTTCTTCGCCAGCAGCGCCGGCGCCGATCATCACCGACGGGTTGGAGGTGTTGGTGCACGAGGTGATCGCGGCGATGGCCACGGCGCCGTGGCCGATCGTCGACCTCCTCGCCGTCGATCGTGAAGCTCGACGGTCGTCGCGGGCTCCGCGGTGTACGCCGGCAGCGCCTCGCGGAACGCCTCGCGCGGCCTCGGAGAGGATGACGCGGTCCTGCGGGCGCTTCGGGCCGGCGAGCGACGGCACGACCGTCGCCGAGGTCGAGCTCGAGGTAGCTCGGAGTAGACCGGCTCGTGCGTCGGGTCGTGCCAGAGGCCCTGCTCCTTGGCGTAGGCCTCGACGAGCGCGACCTGCTCGTCGGTGCGACCGGTGAGCCGCAGGTAGCGCAGCGTCTCGTCGTCGATCGGGAAGATCGCGACGGTCGAGCCGTACTCCGGGCTCATGTTGCCGATGGTGGCGCGGTTGGCCAGCGGCACCGCCGAGACGCCGTCGCCGTAGAACTCGACGAACTTGCCGACCACGCCGTGCTTGCGCAGCATCTCGGTGATCGTGAGCACGAGGTCGGTGGCGGTGGCGCCCTCGGGCAGCGTCGCCGGTGAGCTTGAAGCCGACGACGCGCGGGATGAGCATCGACACCGGCTGGCCGAGCATCGCGGCCTCGGCCTCGATGCCGCCGACGCCCCAGCCGAGCACGCCGAGGCCGTTGACCATCGTGGTGTGCGAGTCGGTGCCGACGCAGGTGTCGGGGTAGGCCTGGCCGTTGCGGGCCATGACCACGCGCGCGAGGTACTCGATGTTGACCTGGTGCACGATGCCGGTGCCCGGCGGGACGACCTTGAACTCGTCGAACGCCGTCTGGCCCCAGCGCAGGAACTGGTAGCGCTCGCGGTTGCGCTCGTACTCGAGCTCGACGTTGAGGCTCGGCGGCCTGCGGCGTGCCGAAGAAGTCGGCGATGACCGAGTGGTCGATGACGAGCTCGGCCGGGCGCGAGCGGGTTGATCTTCGCCGGGTCGCCGCCGAGGTCCTTCATCGGCCTCGCGCATGGTGGCGAGGTCGACGACGCACGGCACGCCGGTGAAGTCCTGCATGATCACGCGGGCCGGGCGTGAACTGGATCTCCTCGGTCGGGCTCCGCGGTCGGGTCCCACGCAGCCGAGCGCGCGGATCTGGTCGGCGGTGACGTTCGCGCCGTCCTCGGTGCGCAGCAGGTTCTCCAGCAGCACCTTGTGGGTGTACGGCAGGCGCGCCGAGCCCTCGACCGCGTCGACGCGGAAGATCTCGTACGTCGTGCCGCCGACCTCGAGGTCGGCCCGGGCGCCGAAGCTGTCCTTGCTCGCCATGCTCGCCATCTCCCTGCGTGCCGTCGTACCGACGCGGTCAAAGTATCTTGACGTCAAGATACTTCATCGTAGCGCCCTGCGCCAGGACCGCCGGACGGGCGGGTCGCCGACGTCGTACGCCGCGGACGCCTCAGCGCGCGGCCGGCGCGGGCGGCAGGAGCAGCGCCACGGCCTCGAGGTGGTGGGTCATCGGGAACAGGTCGAAGCCCCGCACCGAGCCGACCCGCCAGCCCGGCCCGCACGGCGTGCCCACGTCGCGCGCCGAGCGCCGCGGGGTCGCAGGCGACGTAGGCGATCGCGCGCGGCGCGCGGTCGAGCACGGCATCCATCACCTCGGCGCCCGCGCCGGAGCGCGGCGGGTCGAGCACGACGAGGTCGGCGCTCGTCCGGCGCGCCCGGCGACCGCAGCCAGCGCTCGACGGCGGCTGCGTGGATGGCGCACGTTCGGCAGGTCGTGCAGGTTGCGCCGCGCGTCGGCGCAGGCGCGCACCGACGCCTCGACCGCGTCGACCCGGCCCTGCTCCCCCAGGTCTGCGGCCAGAGCGCCGGCGAACAGCCCCACCCCGCTGTAGAGGTCGAGCAGGTGCTCGCCCGGCTCCGGCGCGAGCGGCGGCGCGGACGGCCGACGACCAGCGCGTCGGCGGCACCGGGGTGCACCTGCCAGAAGCCGTCGGCAGCGACCCGCCACTCGCGACCGGCCGCGATCTCGCGCACCCAGCCACGGCCGCGCAGCCCGGGCACGTTGACCTCGCGCGCGAGGCGTCGTCCGAGGCTCGACGGCTCGACCACGACCGTGCGGTCGCCGCCGGACGACGCGACGACCTCGAGGCTGTCGGTGCCCTCCCAGGCTCTGCCGGGCGGCGCCGATGCCGTCGACCTCGGCGGTGGTCAGCGGGCAGGAGTCGACGGCGTGCACCGCGTGCGAGCGGTGGCCGTGGAAGCCGGCGCGGCCGTCGGCGCCGACCGCGAAGCGCACCCGCGTGCGCCAGCCCAGGCCGTCGACGTCGCCCGGGCACCGCGACGACGTGCACCGCGTCAGCAGCGGTACGCCGTCGATCTCGTGCAGTCCGCCGAGCCGCTCGAGCTGCTCGCGGAGCACCGTGGCCTTGAGCTCGCGCTGCGCAGCCGGGCGCACGTGCTGGAAGTCGCAGCCGCCGCAGCCGCCCGGGTCCGGCGTGCGCGCACGGCGGCACGACGCGGTCGGCCGAGGCGTCGAGCACCTCGACGGCGTCGGCGCGCAGATAGCGGCCCTTCGGCCCGGACGCCGGTGACGACGGCGTCGCACGACGCTCGCCCGGGCAGCGCGTGGCGCACGAAGACGACCTGGCCGTCGTGCCGTGCGACGCAGTGGCCCGCCGTGGGCGACCGGCCCCACCTCGAGGCGCAGCCGCGCCACCGCTCATGGTCACGGGCGGTCGATCGGGGGCCGCGGCTCGTACTCCGCGGAGACGACGGCGTCCTGGATCTCGGCGCTGGGCTCGCCCGTGCGCACGGCGCCGGCCGCGACGGCCTCGGGCCGGTCCTCGAGGCCCTCGCTCGAGGCGAGCTGCCACGGCACGGCGCACGACCATGACGCCCGGGAGGAACAGCAGGCGCGCCTTGAGGCGCAGCGCGCTCTGGTTGTGCAGCACCTGCTCCCACCAGTGGCCCGACGACGTACTCGGGCACGTAGACGATCACGAGGTCGCGCGGGTCCGTTGCGCCGGATGCTGCGCACGTAGTCGAGGATCGGCCGGGTCACCTCGCGGTACGGCGAGTCGAGCACCTTGAGCGGCACCGGGATCGACGCGCCGGTCCCACTCGGCCGACAGCGCCGCGGTGTCGGCCGGGTCGACGTCGACCGTGAGCGCCTCGAGCGTGGAGGGCCGGGTGGCCCGCGCGAAGGCGAGCGCCCGCAGCGTGGGCTTGTGCAGCTTGGACACGAGCACGATCGCGTGCACCCGCGAGGGCAGCATGACCTTCTCGTCGTCGTCCGCGGCCAGCTCGACCTTCACCTGGTCGTAGTGCCGGCGGATGCTGCGCATGAGCAGGTAGAGCAGCGGCATCGCGATGCAGACGATCCATGCGCCGCGGGTGAACTTGGTGACGAGGACGATGACGAGCACGGAGCCGGTCATCACGAAGCCGACCATGTTGACCGTGCGGCTGCGCAGCATGCTGCGGCGCTCGCTCGGCGCGGCGGCTCGCTCGTGCGCATCAGCCGGTTCCAGTGCCGGATCATGCCGAACTGGCTCAGGGTGAACGACACGAACACGCCGAGGATGTAGAGCTGGATCAGGGCGGTGACGTCGGCCTGGTAGATGACCACCAGCACGATCGCCAGCCCGGCGAGCACGAGGATGCCGTTGCTGAAGGCCAGCCGGTCGCCGCGGGTGTGCAGCTGGCGGGGCAGGTAGCCGTCGCGGGCCAGGATCGAGCCCGAGCACCGGGAAGCCGTTGAACGCCGTGTTGGCCGCCAGCGCCAGGATCAGCGCCGTCGTCGACGGTGACGCAGGAACGTGCCGAGCTGGAAGTCGCCGAAGACCGCCTCGGCGATCTGCACGATGACGGTCTTCTGCGTCCTGGCCCTCCGGCAGGCCGATGAGGTCGGCGTTCTTCTCGGTCACCTTCACGCCGGTGTAGAGCGCGAGCCAGGTGATCGAGGCGAACATCGACATCGCGATCACGCCCGAGCAGCAGCAGCGTCGTCGCGGCGTTCTTGCTCTTCGGCTTGCGGAAGGCCGGCACGCCGTTGCTGATGGCCTCGATGCCGGTCAGCGCCGTGGTGCCGGAGGAGAACGCCCGCGCGATCAGGAAGACCAGCGCCAGGCCCGGTGAAGGTGCCCTCGGCGACGATCGTCCAGCTCGGCGCTCTCGGCCCGCAGCACGTCGCCCTGCGCGATCCGGAAGAGCGCGTAGCCGACCATCCCGAAGATGCTCGAGGATGAAGCCGTAGGTCGGGATCGCGAACGCCGACCCGCTCTCGCGGACGCCGCGCAGGTTCATGAGCGTGATCAGCGACGATGACGCCGACGGCCCACGCCACCTTGTGCGTCGCCGATCGCCGGGCACCGCCGACGCCACGTTGGCGACGGCCGACGAGATCGAGACGGCGACGGTGAGGACGTAGTCGACGAGCAGCGCGCTGACGCCACGAACACGCCGGCCCGCGGCCCGAGGTTGGTGGTGACGACCTCGTAGTCGCCGCCGCCGCTCGGGTAGGCGTGCACGTTCTGCCGGTACGAGGCGACGACGACGAAGAAGACGACCACGACCATGGCGGCGACCCACGGGGCGTGAACGAGTAGAGCGCGGCGCCGCCGAGCGCGAGGACGAGCAGGATCTCCTGGGTGGCGTACGCGTTGGACGACAGCGCGTCGGAGGCGAACACCGGCAGCGCGATGCGCTTGGGCAGCAGGGTCTCGCCGAGCTGCTCGCTGCGAGAGGGCACGGCCCGACCAGCAGGCGCTTGCCGAGATCGCTCATGGACACGTCTGAGAACTGTACGCGGGCGCGGCTGCGTCAGGCGCTCACCGCCGGACGGTGTGGCTCGCGTCGCATACCGGCGGCGGCGCACCGGACCGTCGCGCCCGTGTAGCGTTCCGGCCCGTGCACGTCGTCATCATGGGTTGCGGTCGCGTCGGGTCGGCGCTCGCCCACACGCTGGACGAAGCCGGGCACTCCGTGGCCGTGATCGACCAGGACTCGACCTCGTTCCGCAAGCTCCACACCGACTTCGGCGGCACCACGGTCACCGGCATCGGCTTCGACCGCGACCACCTCTCGGCGGCCGGAATCGAGCGGGCCCACGCCTTCGCGGCGGTCAGCAGCGGCGACAACTCCAACATCCTGGCCGCGCGTGTCGCCCGCGAGACCTTCGACGTCGGCGAACGTCGTGGCCCGCATCTACGACCCCCGCCGCGCCGAGGTCTACCAGCGGCTCGGCATCCCCACGGTCGCCAGCGTCGCGTGGCAGACCGACCAGATCCTGCGCCGCATCCTCCCCGAGTCCGTCGACGACGAGTGGCGCGACGGCTCGCGGCAAGGTCGCCCTGGCCGCAGCTGCCGTACTCCGACGGCTGGGTCGGGCACCGCGTGAGCCGGCTCGAGCAGGAGTCGGGCGCCCGCATCGCGTTCCTCACGCGGTACGGCGAGGGCCTGCTCCCCAACGCCGACACCGTCGTGCAGGCCGACGACCTCGTGCACGTCATGCTCGACCCCGCCCGGCGCGCCGACCACGCCGCGGTCTTCGCCCGGCGGACCGGAGGCGCACTGATGCGCGTCGCCATCGCCGGCGCCGGCAAGGTCGGCCGCGCCATCGCCCGCGAGCTGCTCAGCAACGGCCACCAGGTGCTGCTCATCGACCGGAGCCGGCCAAGGCCCGCGCCGACGTCGTCCCCGGCGCCGACGTCCTGCTCGGCGACACCTGCGAGATCGCCGTCCTCGACGAGGCCGACCTGCCCGTCTGCCAGGTGATGATCGCCGCGACCGGCGACGACAAGGTCAACCTCGTCGTGTCGCTGCTGGCCAAGACCGAGTACGGCGTCCCGCGCGTCGTGGCCCGCGTCAACCACCCCAAGAACGAGTGGATGTTCGACGAGTCGTGGGGCGTCGACGTCGCCGTGTCGACGCCGCGCATGCTCTCGCGCCCTCGTCGAGGAGGCCGTGACCGTCGGCGACCTCGTGCGCCTGTTCACGTTCCGCCAGGGCAACGCCAACCTCGTCGAGCTCACGCTCCCCGCGTCCTCCCCCGTGGTCGGCACCCGCGTCGGCGACATGACCTGGCCGGTCGACACCGCGCTCGTCGCGATCATCCGCGACACCCGCGTGATCACGCCCTCCCCCGACGACTCCGTCGAGGCCGGCGACGAGCTCCTCTTCGTCGCCGCCCCCGACCAGGAGCCCGCCCTGGAGGCCCTGCTCGGGGGCTGCGCCGGCGCTGTCTCCGCCTCACGGTCGGCGACGGTCCGAGCGGCGGCCGGGCTTCCTTGCGGGCCTTGGTGATGCACCCGGAAGGCGAGGAAGGCGGCCAGGGCGAACAGCGGCCAGCCCATCGCGAGCCTCGCGACGCCGAGGGCCTCGACCTGCGCCGGCGAGGTAGAGCGGGCACCTGCACGAGCAGGCGGAGGAAGAAGACGCCGACGAAGAACCACGTCGCCAGGGCGTAGGCGCGGCGCTGCTCGGGGACCTTGCGCCAGCCCGAGCACGTCGCCGGTGGCAGCGCCGACGGCGTACCCGAGCAGCGGGTGGCCGACGATGCACGAGATCGCGAGCACCGACGCCGTAGGCGACGTTGGTGAGCAGGCCCGGCAGGTAGAAGTCCTCGGCCCGGCCGGTGCGCGTGACGAGCCAGGCGCAGAAGGCCACGCCGATGAAGCCCGGACAGCACCTGCTGCACCGACTGGCGCCGCACCAGGCGCAGCACGGCGATGGCCAGCCCCGAGAGCACGGCGGCCCAGACGGCCGGGGCGAGCTGACGGCCGCCCAGGATGTAGACGACGAGGAACAGGCCCGAGGGCAGGCTCGAGTCGATGACGCCGCGCCAGCCGCCGATCGCGTTGGCCATGAGCTGCTCGGTGGTGGCGTCGCCGGGCTCGCCGGTGCCTTCCGGCACGCCCTCGAGGACCTCGGCGATCGAGTGGTGGTCGTGCGGCGGGTGCGCGTCGTCGGCAGCGCCGTGCCGTCCGCGTGCGCGTCGCCCGCCGGAGGCTGCTCCGGCCCGGGGTCGGTCACCGGGTCACTCCGTGGTCGCGGGCAGCAGCTCGTAGCGCGGGTTCACCATGAGGCGCTCGCCGCCGTCGAGGATCACGCGGCCGTGCACGGCGAGGTGGCGACCGGGCGTGATGCCGGGGATGCGGCGTCGACCGAGCCACAGCACGGTCATGCGTCCGGTGCCGTCCCACAGGTCGGCCTCGACGGCCGGCGAGTTGGCCACCGGGCGCAGCGTCACCGAGCGCAGGCGCCCCGTGATCGTGACGGTGCAGCCGCCCGGGCAGTCGCGGATGTGGGTGGCGCCGTGCTCGGTCGCCTCCACCTCGAGGCGGTCGGCGTCGACCTCGGCCTGCGAGCGCGTCCAGCGCGAGAGCACGCCGCGCCGCGCAGGAGTGGTGGTCGACATGAGCCCAGGCTAACCGCCGCCGGCTCCCCCGTCTCCTGCGAGGATGCCGCGCGTGTCGACGGTCACCCTGCTGCTGCACGGCGCCGGATCGTGCCCGGGGACGGCGTACGACCTGCTCGCCCCGGCGGTCGCGGACGGTTCGTCCGCCGTCGCGCTCGACACCCGGGGCGGGATCGAGACCGCGCTCCGGGTGCTCGCCGAGGCCGTCGACACGCACGAGCGCGACGGTGTCCGCGTGGTCCGGGTGGCGGGGATCTCCCTCGGCGCGCACGCCGCCGCCGTGTGGTCGGCGCGGACCCAGCACCCGGCCGAGCTCGCGCTCGTGATGCCCGCGTGGACCGGCGCAGTCGGACGACGTCGCCGCCGCCACCCTCGTGGCCGCGTCGGAGATCGACCGGTTCGGCTCGCGCGCGGTGCTGGACCGGCTCCGCGCCGATCCGTCGACAGGCGACGACTGGGTGCTCGAGGAGCTCGAGCGCGGCTGGTCGACCTACGACGACCCGACGCTGATCGCCGTGCTCCGCGCGGCAGGCACGAGCCGGGCCCCGGGCATCGACGCAGCTGTCGGCGCTCCGGGTCCCCACGGCCGTGGTCGCCCTCGCCCACGACCCGCTGCATCCCGCCGCGGTGGCGCGGGAGTGGGCGTACGCCGTGCCCAACTCCGCGCTCCGCGTCATCCCACGCGCTGCTCCGGCACGTGATCGCGGAGCGCTGGGGCGCGCCGCGGCAGAGGCCCTGGAGGAGCTCAGCGGATCTCGGTGATCTCCGGGCCGCGCTCGGGCGGCGGGAGCGGGCGACGGCCGCTGCCGTCGGCGTCGTCGCGCTGCGCCATGCCCTCGGGCACCTCGTTCGGCACGTGCAGGGGCAGCGGGTCGCCGGGCGCCATCGGGTCGCTGCCGCGCACGACCACGCAGGCGCGCAGGACGGCCTCGAGCGGCGCGGCCGCGGCGGTCTCGCGAGCGGCGGCACCGCTGAACAGACCACGCAGGAACCAGCGCGGCCCGTCGACGCCGACGAAGCGGACCGGCTGCATCATCGACTTGCCGTTGTCGCCGGTCACGGTGAGCGTGGCGTGCAGCTCGCGGCCGAAGACCCCGTTGACCTCGTCGACGAGACCGGAGCCGGCGAGGTTGGCGCGGATCTCGCCGCGGACGTCGTCCCAGATCCCGTCGGTGCGCGGAGCCGCGAACACCATGAGCTGCACGGCGGAGTCGCCGGTGACGACCGAGACGGCGACGACCTGGTCGGCCTCCTCGTCGACCTCGAGGCGCAGCTCCATGCCCTCGACGCCCGGCACCTGGAGGCCGCCGAGGTCGAGGCGGGCGAGCCCGTCGTCGGGCACCTCGGAGACGTCGTACGGGCCCGCTCGAGCGGTCGACGTCGTCGTCGGCCGCACCGGTCTCGCTGTCGTCGGAGTCGTCGGTGTCGAGCTCCTCGTCGACGACGTCGTCGACCTCGGTCTCGATCTCGGGCTCGTTCTCGGCGGACTTGCGACGACGGAACACCGGTACTCCTCGCGATCTGCAGGCGCGGGTCGGACCCGCAGGGACGACGCTAGCGGCCGGACGAGCCGAAGCCACCCTCGCCCCGGTCGGAACCGGGCAGCTCCTCGACCTCGTGGAAGACCGCGTGCTCGACCTTCTGCACCACCAGCTGGGCGATCCGGTCGCCGCGGTGCAGCACCACCGGCTCGCGCGGGTCGTGGTTGACCAGCGACACGGCGATCTCGCCGCGGTAGCCGGCGTCGATCGTGCCGGGCGCGTTCACCAGGCTCACGCCGTGCTTGACCGCGAGCCCCGAGCGCGGGTGCACGAAGGCGGCGTACCCCTCGGGCAGCGCGATCGCGATCCCGGTGGGCAGCAGCACCCGCTCTCCGGGCGGCACGACCGCGTCGATGGTGGTGACCAGGTCGACGCCGGCGTCGCCGGGGTGCGCGTACGCCGGAAGCGGCAGCTCGGGGTCGAGCCGTCGCACGAGGACGTCGACGGCGTTCGGGGGCCTGCGGCTCACGGGTTCACCTCGAGGTTGGCCAGGCTGCTGCGCACGGCTCGGTCCTCGCGCGCCCGGTCGACGTCCTCGGGACGTCCGTGCGTGGTGAAGTGCTCGACCGGCACCTGGATGAACAGCGCCGCGGCGGTCAGGGCGACCGGGCCGTCGGGCGAGTCGAGGCGGCCGACCGCGCGCGTGAACACCTTGCGACCCTTCACGCCGAGCACCTCGGCCACGATGTGCAGCGTCGAGCCGACGGGCACCGGACGACGGAAGTCGGTCTCGAGCCGCGCGGTGACGGCCGGCGACGACAGCAGCCAGTTCAAGGACCCCAGCGCGTCGTCGAAGGCGGTGGTGAGCAGACCGCCGTGCGCGAGCCCGGGCGCGCCCTTGGTGCTCGTCGGTCACGGTGAAGGTGCCGTTCAGGGTCAGACCCTCGCCCGCCGTCAGCACCAGGTGCAGGCCGGTGGGGTGGTCGGAGCCGCAGCCGTAGCAGCGGGAGTAGTGGCTCGGGATCGGCTCGCCGGGGGCCGGGGCGACGGGGCTCCGCTCGGGCAGGACCGCGTCCTGCGGCGGTGTCGTCGGCAGGAGGCCGCCGCGCTGCGGGGCAGGCGGAGGGGTGCTCGTCACGGTGCCCGACCCTACCCGTCGGGCACCGTGCGCAGGCGTGGCAGGCTCAGGCCCGTGAGCACGCAGGAGCAGCCGGCCGGGCCGGTCGAGGGTGTCGACGGCACCGTCGTGGCCTACCGCGAGCGCCTGCACGCGCCGTGGCCGGTGTGGTTCGTGGCGTTCGTGCTCGCGGGCTCGCTCGGGGTGGCGTACGGGTTCCCCCTCGGCCCGACCGCCGGGCTGGTGTCGTTCGCTGTCGTCATGGGGCTCGCCGCGCTGCTGCTGCTCGGCACCGCGCCGCTCGTCGTCGTCGACGACCTGGTGCTGCGCGCCGGCCGCGCACGGCTGCCGCTGCGGTACGCCGGTCGCATCGCCCCGCTCACCACCGACCAGACGCGCGAGGTGCGCGGCCGCCGGGCCGATCCCGCGGCGTACCTGTGCACCCGCGGGTGGATCTCGCGCTCGGTCCTGGTCGAGGTCGAGGACGAGGACGACCCGCACCCCTACTGGCTCATCTCCACCCGGCACGGCGACCGGCTCGCGCCGATCCTGGCCGCCGCCCGCGATCGGCACCTCGCCGAGCGCGACTCCCCGCCGTCATGACGCCGCACATGGCAGGCTGGGCCCGACCCCGTCAGCACGCAGGAGGACCCCCCGCATGAGCAACGAGATCGACGCGTCCGCCCCCGAGGTCGAGGGCGAGATCATCGACGCCCCCACGGCCGCGAAGATCATCGCCCCGCTGGTGGCGATCGGTGCGACCTGGGCGGTGCAGAAGGGTCTCTCCGCGGCGTACACGAAGGCGACGGGCAACCAGCCTCCGCGGGCCAGCGACCCCGACGCCTCGCTGCGCCGCATCATCATCTGGGCGGCGACCACCGCGGTGGCCGTGGCGGTCGTGAACGTGGTGGTCGACCGGATGACGGCGCCGCGCCGCGTCCAGGGCTGACCCCGTCGCGTCGGCGGACGCCGAAGCGGCGCGCTAGGGCAGCTGCTGCGACCGCTCCGCTGCGACCCGCCGCAGGTCTTCGCGCATGGTCACGGCGAGCTTCTTCGTCTCGGCGTTGTTGACCGAGGCGCCGATCGCGGCACCGACGAAGAACGGGATGAGCGTGCCGAGGTTGCGCGCGAACCGCGCGATCAGCCGCTTGCCGAGCGTGGCGCGTCCCGCGATGCCCAGCACGTTCGGGATCGTCCACGGCTGCAAGGGATCGATGCCGCGGCGCGAGGCCCACGACCCGGCGAACGACATCGCCCGCTCGGTGCCGGTGCCGGCCACGGGTACGCCGTAGACCGCGTGCAGCTCGCCGACGAGCTTCACCTCGACCGCAGCGACCGCGAGGGTCTCCACGACGATCTCGGCCGGCACCGTGATCAGCAGCGGCATCGCCGCCCACTCGGCGGCCGCCACCGCTCCACCGGCAGCGCCGATCGAGGTGGTGGCGCGCGTGGCGTTCTTCACCAGGGCGTCGGCGAGCGCCTCGCCGGTGAGCCCGTGGTGGTGCTCGACGAGGGTGTCGAGGTCGCGGACCGGGATGTGCGGAACGGCCTCGACCAGCAGGTCGGCGAGCAGCCGGCCGCTGGTGACGGCCTTGGCCCCCGCGGCGCGGGCGCGGGCGCCGATGATGTTCGACATCCGGACCAGGGCGCGGCCCTTGTCGGCGCGGCCGACGCTGTCGTCGCTGAGACGCTCCACCAGGCCGGCCATCTCGCGGGCCTGCGCGTCGCTGATCGTGGGTGCCGGCGCGTCGGCGGGGGGCGGCGGCGGGGCCGGGCGCGGGACAGGCGGGGTCGGCTCGCCTGATGTCGTGGGAGGCACTGGATCGGTCATGCACCTGCCCCTTCCCGCATCGGTGGTCCGGTTCGGTGTGGTCCGGTTCGGTGTGGTGCGGTCGTGCGTGTGGAGCCGTCGTACGGGCCGGGCGGTCGTGCCGGCGGCGCTCAGGCGCAGTCGCGGCAGATGAACTCGCCCTTGACCTCCTTGGCCAGCTGGCTGCGGTGGTGGACCAGGAAGCACTTGGAGCAGGTGAACTCGTCGGCCTGGCGCGGGATGACCCGGACCGTGAGCGACTCGTCGGACAGGTCGGCGCCGGGCAGCTCGAGGTTCTCGGCGAGCTCGACCTCGTCGACATCGACGGCGGAGCCGGCCTTGTTCGCGCGCTGCGCCTTGAGCTCCTCGAGGCTGTCCTCGGCGAGCTCGTCGTCGGTCTTGCGCGGGGCGTCGTAATCGGTGGCCATGCGTGTCCTCAGCTGTTGCGTCTTCGTCTCGTGCAGGATCCACGTCGTCGGAGATCCGTCGTTGCGTGCAAGCCGTCAACGTCCGGGACCCTCGGATTCATCCCCGAGGCGCCCCGTGCCGCGTGCGGGGATTGTGCACCACGCAGGTGACAACTGCGAGGCGACCCCCCGTCCGTCCCACCACGCGGGATGGTGGGATGTCTCACACAGCCCGTCCGGATGCCGTCGAGGCGTCCCCGAGACCCGAATCCGGAGCCTCCTGATGCCGATCTACGCCCTGGGCGAGCGCGTCCCGACGATCGACCCGACCGCCTTCGTGCACCCCGACGCGGTCGTCATCGGCGACGTCCGGATCGGCCCGGAATCCACCGTCTGGCCTACTGCGGTGCTCCGGGGCGACCACGGCACGATCAGCATCGGCGCCCGCACCTCGATCCAGGACGGCACGGTCATTCACTGCACCGCCGACCTGGCGACCGTGATCGGCGACGACTGCGTCGTGGGGCACAACGCGCACCTGGAGGGGTGCACGATCGAGCCGCACTGCCTCATCGGGTCGGGCTCGGTCGTGCTGCACCGGGTGGTCGTGCGCAGCGGGGCGCTGGTGGGCGCCGGGGCGCTGGTGCCCAACGACACCGAGGTGCCGTCGCGGGCGATGGCGCTCGGCGTGCCGTGCAAGATCCGCGAGGACGCCGTCGCCGACGGCGCCTACCAGTACGCCGTCGACAAGTACGTGCAGAACGGCCACTGGTACCGCGCCGAGCTGCGCCGACTCGACTGAGGGCCTCAGCCCTTCGGCGTCGGCCACACGTTCTTGATGACGCCGTCCCACGCCGCGTCCGGCAGCAGGCGGCGCGAGGTGATGAGCGTCTTGGCCATCGCGCCGACGGCGTACCTGGCGCGCGGCTTTGTGGCCGTCGCGGCGGTCACGATCACGTCGGCGACCTTCTCCGGCGTGACCTCCATGTTGCTCGAGCTGCCGTCGTACGCCTTGCGGTAGCGGTCGGCGAGCTCCTGCCGGAAGCCGGCGTACGGGCCCTCGCCGGTGTCGACGCCGTCGACGGCGCTGTCGACGAACGCCGACGTGACCGGGCCCGGCTGCACGAGCGAGACCTGCACGCCGAACGGCGCGACCTCGAGGCGCAGCGCGTCGCTGATGGCCTCCACCGCGTGCTTGGACGCGTGGTAGTAGCCGCCGCCGGGGAAGGTGAAGCGCCCGCCCATCGAGCCGATGTTGACGATCCGGCCGTGGCGCGCGTGGCGCATCCCCGGCAGGACGAGCTGCGTCAGGCGCACGAGCCCGAAGACGTTGGTCTCGAACTGCGCACGCACGTCGTCGATCGGGGTGTCCTCGACCGGGCCCTGCAGCGCGTAGCCGGCGTTGTTGACCAGCAGCGAGACGTAGTGGTGCTCGGCCTCGACGTGCGCGACGGCCGCGGCCATCGACGCCTCGTCGGTGACGTCGAGGGCGAGCGCCCGGATGCCGGTCTCGGCGAGGTCGACGAGCGTCTCCGGGCGGCGCGCGGTGGCGTAGACCGTGAACCCCGCCTCGGTGAGCGCGATCGCGGTCGCCCGGCCGATGCCGGTGGAGCAGCCGGTCACGAGAGCGGCGCCGTAGTTCCTGGGACGTGCAGCCATGAGGGGTTCCTTCGTCACGAGCGGGTGAGGGGGGCGAGCAGGTGCCAGACCGCGTCGCCGGCGAGGGCGACGTCGGCGTCGGACGGGGTCGTCCCGCGCGAGCGGGCGAGCTTGGTGAGGCCGACGTACGCGCCGAAGGCCAGGGCGACGAGCACCTCGGGGTCGCCCTCGCGGATCTCGCCGGTCGCCTGGCCGGCGCGCACGAGGTCGGCCGCGAGGGCGTCGACGCGGGCAGACACGGCGAGCGACTCGTCGTCGAGGTAGGCGGCGTGCTGCTGGTGCTCGAGGAAGGCGAAGCCGTCCGGGTCGCTGCCGGCGTACGCCGCGAGGCCGGACCACACGGCGGCGACACGGTCGCGCGAGGAGGCGCCGGGCCCGAGCGGCTCGAGGGCTGCGAGCAGATGGTCGAGCAGGGCGAGCTTCGCGCGCCGGTAGACGGCGTTGGCGAGCGCCTCCTTGCCCGGGAACGAGCGGTAGATCGTGCCGACGCCGATGCCCGCGCGCTCCGCGACCTGCGGCACGGCGGCTCCGGCGTAGGTGCGCTCGGTGAAGACGGCCAGGGCCGCGTCGAGCACCCGGGTGGTCATCACCGCGGGAGCGGCGCTCGGCGCGGTCGTCGTCGTGGTCACGGAATGAATATTCATTCCGCCAGCGGTCGATTGTCAAGCCGGGTCGCGGACGGGACGGTCGGCGGCGGGTCAGTCCTGCGCGGCGTCGAGGCTCGCGAGCAGGTCGTGCAGGGGGCGGAACAGCGACGGTCCGGCGGCGACGATGAGGTCCGGGCCCGGCTCGGCGCCGTGCAGCCCCTCGATGCGCGCGCCGGCCTCGTGGGCGACCAGTCCCCCGGCGGCGAGGTCCCACGCCATGGGGCCGCGCTCGTAGTAGGCGTCGAGGCGGCCCGCCGCCAGGTGGCAGAGGTCGACGCTGCAGGCGCCGCCGCGGCGGATGTCGCGCACCTGCGGGATCACGCCAGCGGCCACGCGCGCCTGGCCGGTGCGCCGTTCGATGCTGTAGCCGAAGCCGGTCGCGACCAGCGCCCGGTCGAGCGCCACCGGGTCGTTGACGCGCAGGGTCCGCACGCCGGTCTCGTCGTGCAGCCGTGCGCCCTTGCCGCGCACGGCGACGTACGTCTCGCGCAGCGCCGGTGCGACGACGACGCCGACCACGACGACGCCGTCGATCTCGGCGGCCACCGACACGGCCCACGACGGCAGGTCGTAGAGGTAGTTCACGGTGCCGTCGATGGGGTCGAGGATCCAGCGCACCCCGCTCGACCCGACGTGGTCGGCCCCCTCCTCGCCGAGGATCCCGTCGTCGGGACGCGCGCCGAGGATGCGACCGACGAGGGATGCCTCGGTGCGGCGGTCCATCTCGGTCACGACGTCGGTGGGGGTCGACTTGGTCGCGGCGATGGTCACGCCCTCGCGGCGTCCCTCGAGCGCGGTCGCCGCGGCTTCGAGCGCGCTGGCGATCGCGAGGTCGTGCAGCTCGTCGAGCAGGACCGGGTCGTAGTCGATGCGCACGTCCCGATCCTCTCGCAGATGCGGCGGGCAGGGGCGGGCTCGACGAGTGTCGTGGGTCCTAGTCCGATCCGCACAGCGCCGGACGCGGTCCGCGCGGGTTGGGGCAGCAGCCCGCGGGGCAGACGTCGTACGACGGTCCCAGGGGCGAGAGCGCGCGCGGGGCGACGAGGCCGACACGCTCGAGGACGAGCTCGCGCACCATCGCGACGAACCTCGGATCCGTGCCCACGGTGGCGGCGCGAACGGCGGGGAGGCCGAGCGCGGCAGCGTCGCGCAGCGCCACGGTGTCGAGGTCCCAGACCACCTCCATGTGGTCGCTGACGAAACCGATCGGCACCAGCACCACGCCCGGGCATCCGCGCTCGGCCAGCACGGCCAGGTGGTCGGAGACGTCGGGCTCGAGCCACGGGATCTGCGGTGCGCCCGAGCGCGACTGGTAGACGAGGTCCCACGTCGTGTCGACGACGGTGCGGCGCGCGACCTCGGAGGCGATGAGTCCCGCGACGGCGCGGTGCTGCGTGACGTACGAGCCGCCCGAGGGGCCGCTCGCCTCGGCGTTGGCCGTCGGGATCGAGTGCGTGGTGAACACGAGTCGCGGCTGGGCCACGCCGAGCTCGGCGACCGAGTGCAGGACGGCGTCGACCATCGGCGCGACGAAGCCGGGGTGGTCGAAGTAGTGGCGCAGCTTGTCGAGCTCGGGCGCGGCGCCGAGCCCGTCGGTCTCCACCGCAGCCACCGCGTCCGCGAGGTTCTCGCGGTACTGCCGGCAGCCCGAGTACGACGCGTAGGCGCTCGTCACCAGGCACAGGGCACGGCGTACGCCGTCGGCGCGCATCTCGCGGATCGCGTCGTCGAGGTACGGCGCCCAGTTGCGGTTGCCCCAGTAGACCGGGAGGTCGAGCCCGGCGCCGACGAGGTCGGTGCGCAGCGCGTCGAGGAGGGCTCGGTTCTGCTCGTTGATCGGCGACACGCCGCCGAAGTGGGAGTAGTGCGCGCCCACCTCGACGAGCCGCTCGCGCGGGATGCCGCGACCGCGGGTGACGTTCTCGAGGAACGGCACGACGTCGTCCGGGCCCTCCGGGACCGCCGAAGGAGACGAGCAGCAGGGCGTCGTACTCACCACGGGGTCCGGAGACGGTCACCCGACGATCCTCGCAACAGCGGCGCCCGCGTGCACCTCGCACGGACGTTGCTGACTCGCGGGTCAACGGATTTCACTCCCGCGACGGTGCCGGATACCGTCGCAGCGTGCTGAGCGCCTACGTCGACATCCTGCGTCGGCCCGGTGCGTTCGCCATGTCGAGCACCGGGTTCCTCGCGCGGTTCCCGATGTCGATGATCGGCCTCGGCGAGGTGCTGCTCGTCTCCTCGCAGACCGGCAGCTACGCCCTGGCGGGTGCGCTCTCGGCCGTCGGCGCGCTCGCCAACGCCGTCTTCGGCCCGATGTTCGGCCGCGCGGTCGACCGGTTCGGGCAGAGCCGCGTGCTCCCGGTGCTCGTCACGACGCACGTCGTGTTCCTGGCCGCGTTCGTCGTGCTGGTGCGCGAGGACGCCCCGACGTGGTCGCTGTTCGCGACCGTGATCTTCTCCGGCGGCACGTTCCCGAACCTCGGTGCGATGACGCGCGCGCGGTGGGCGTTCCTGCTCGCGGGCGACCCGCCGGCGCTGCGGACGGCGTTCGCGCTCGAGTCGGTGCTCGACGAGGTCATCTACGTCCTCGGTCCCCCGCTCGCCACCGTGCTCGCCGTGTCCGTCGTCGACTGGGGTGCGCTGGCCGCGGTCGGGGTGCTGCTCGTGGTGGGCACGGTGCTGTTCGTCCGCAACAAGCTCACCGAGCCGCCTGCGGGCGGCGACACGCACCGCGGCGCGGGCTCGGCGCTGCGCTACCCCGGCATCCTCGCCGTGGCCGTCGCGTTCGTCTTCCTCGGCGGGCTGTTCGGGTCGTTCGAGGTCGTGACGGTCGCCTTCGCCGACGAGTACGGCGTCCGCGGCTGGACCGGTGCGCTGCTCGGGCTCTACGCGCTCGCCTCCGGCATCTCCGGCATCGTGCTCGGGGCGCTGCACCTGAAGGTCGCGCTGCAGCGGCAGTTCCTCTGGGCCGCCGCGTTCATGGCGGTGGCCACGATCGGCTTCCCGTTCATCCGCTCGCCGTGGCTGCTCGGCGTCCAGTGCCTGCTCGCCGGTCTCGCCGTCTCCCCCGTGCTCATCAGCGGCTTCGCGCTCATCGAGCGGCTGATCCCGAACGCGCGCATGACCGAGGGCCTCGTGTGGGCCAACACCGGTATCGGTGTGGGCCTCGCCGCGAGCGCCGCGCTCTCCGGCTGGGTGATCGACCAGTCCGGTGCGTCGGCGGCGTACTGGATCTGTGTGGCTTCCGCGTGGCTGACCTTCCTCACCGTGCTGATCGCGACGCCGGGGCTCAACCGTGCCTGGGCCGCCGCCCACGGCGGTGTCGTGGACGCCGATGCGGACGCGCCACTGACCGATCACTGACCTCTCGGTGCCGCGCGACCGGACTCTGCGACTGGTCGCTCACGGTCGCTGACTGATCGCTGAAAGTGGTTGTGGATACTGGGCTTTCGGGTTCAAGTGACTGTCGGAGGTGGTCTCTACAGTTGCCGTCATGACCACCTCCACGACCTCGATCGGCGCGGACTTCGCCGCGATCGTGGCGCGGATGGAGTGCGAGGCCGTCGCGCTGTCTCGGATGGCGGCGGACGGCGCGTGGGCGCAGGTCTCGCTGGCGTCGACCGCGGATCTGGTCGTGTCGCTGCTCAAGACCGGTGACGCGCTCTCGGCGGTCGCGTCGGGCGGTGTCGGGGTCGTCCACACCTCGGGTGCGCTGCCCGCGGGTCACGTGTCGACGAAGCGGTGGCTCGAGGTCGCGACCGGGATGTCCGTCTCGGTCGGCCGGGGTGAAGGTGGCGCGGTCGATGTCGTTGCGCGAGGGCTTCGCCCGCACGCGCATGGCGTGGCTGTCGGGGAAGATCTCCGACGACATGGTCCGCGTCATCACCACCGGGATCCCGCTGGCGCTGCAGCGGTTGAACGTGGCCGAGCAGCCCGCGGTGATCGACCAGATCGAGGCGCAGATCGTCCCGTATGCGATGGACAACTCGATCGCGCAGGTGCAGACGAAGCTCAAGCAGCTGCGTCTCACGATCGACCCCGACGGCATCGACGAGCGGTCGCTGGCCGCCTACGACGACCAGCAGCTCCACCTCGTCCCGGTCGGCGACGGCTACGAGGTCCGCGGCTACCTCACCAAGGAATCCGCCGCGGTCCTGCTGACCGTGCTGGAGCAGAAGATCGACGGCTGGTTCCACGACGGGTCGCTCACCCCGGAGCAGCAGCTGGTCTGCGGCGACGACGTCATGTCCACCGGCCGGCGGAAGATGCGCCGGCCGCGGTTGAACGCCGACGCGCTGATCGAGGCCTGCCAGGACCTGCTGGACTCCGGGGCGCTCGGCTCCAAGCACCAGCAGCGCCCGCACGTCCTGGTCACGGTGGACGCGGCGGAGTTCCGCACCGGCCTCGGCGGCCTGCTCCACCTGCCCGGCACCGACGCCGAGCCCATCACCGCAGCCACGGTCGACCAGTACCTCTGCGACGCCGACATCACCACGATCCTGACCCGCCCCGCCGGTCCGGCGACGCGGACCACCACCGCGGACGGCAGCTACGACTGGCTGCACGACGCGGCCCGCGAGGTCCTCTACGTCGGCCGCACCCGCCGCACCGCACCCCCGCGACTGCGCAAGGCCCTCGCCATCCGCGACCAGCACTGCGTGTTCCCCGGCTGCCGCGTCGACCCGAGCCGCTGCGACGCCCACCACGTCACCGAATGGGTCGACGACGGACTGACCGATCCGTCCAACATGCTCCTGATCTGCAAGGCCCACCACACCCTCGTCCACAAGCAGCGCTGGACCATCACCCGCAAGCCAGGTGTGAGGGACGGACAACCCGACGGCTGGGACTTCACACCCCCACCACGACGAAGGCCCTGAGCCGCGGCAGCCGCGACCAGGGCGCACCACCCCTCACCCGAACGCCGCCGCCACCCGACTGGTACACGCACGCCCGCGACACATCCGGCAGGATCGCTCGCATGACGGGGGCGATACGTAGCTGGTGGTGGCTGGTCGGCGGCGGCCTGGCGATGGCCGTAGCGGTCGTGCTGATCGCCACTGTCGGCGTCGTCGGCTCCTGTGCCGACCTGTACTACGGGTCAAGCATCCCGTCCGTGTCGCCCTGTCAGGAGCGCCTCGACGCCGCACAGCGCAACTGGATCCTCGGCTCAGTGCTGCTGTTGGGCGGCCTGACTACCGTGGCGTACGGCTTCGGCTACAGACGTGGTCGCCGGACCAGTCGCAAGGACGAGTCAGTCGTCCAGGCGGCGTCGTAGCGCGCAGATGTGGGGCTCGCGCTCACTCTGCCCGGGGCCGCAGCGTTTAGTCATGACGCGCAGATCCGGCCCACGAGGTGGCTGAGCGGGTTCGGGCGTCAGCCGCCCGACGCAGAGCGATCGCGGGCGCGCAGGTCGGACTCGAGCCGGGCCAGCGTGCGCTGGACCTCCCCCAGTCTCGCGATGAGCTCGGCGTCGTCGGCACGCTCGCGCTCGTCCTCCTCCTCGCGCGCCTTCTCCATCGAGCCGATGACGATGCCGATGAGCAGGTTGAACACGATGAACGCCGCGAGCAGCACGTACGACACGAAGAACGGGACGGCCAGCACGCTCACCGGCTCGGCCTCGGTGAGGTAGGTCGGGAAGTTCTCCAGCGTCAGCAGGATGAACAGCGTGAGCATCGCCCGGCCGATCGTGCCCCAGCTCTCGGGCAGGGCCTCGCCGAACAGCGACCAGCCGACCATGCCGTAGACGAAGAGCAGCAGGACGGTCAGCACGACCATGCTCGCGACCGACGGGATCGACTTCACCACCGTCAGGATGAGCATCCGCGCGTCGGGCAGGAAGCGCACGAGGCGCACGATGCGCGCGAGCCTGAGCAGACGCAGGAGCTGGGCCTGCTCGCGTACACCCGGGATGAAGACCGCGCCGATGACGACGAAGTCGAAGACGTTCCAGCCGCTGCGGAAGAAGTCCTGCGGCCGGCGACCGTACGACGCGATGCGCAGGACGAGCTCGACGACGAACACGGCGAAGAACAGCTCGTTGAGCAGGATCAGCGTGCCGCCGTGCGAGGCCATGACCTCGGGGTAGGTCTCGAGGCCGAGGACGACGGCGTTCGCCACGATCACGGCCGCGATCACGAGGTTGAACCGCGACGACTCGACGAGCCGAGCGAGGCGTGGGTTGCGCCCCGCTGCTCGAACCTCGTCGCCCGCGGGAGCGCTGGTTGTCATCCGCCCACCGTCTCATGCTGCTCGCTGCCGCCGATGCAGCGGCCGGAGCAGGAGTTGCAGGGGCTGTCTCCGCCTGCGTGGCCACCGTGCGGTCGGCGCGACGCCGGAGGAATCACCCGGGACGGTGACATCCGGGCGTCGGACGCGCGCGACGCCCGTCCCAGGCCCCACCCTGGTCACGGCGTACGCCGATACGCGCGGAGCCCCTCCGCGCGTCGGTGCTCGCCTGGACGCCCTGGTCGGGCGAGGATGGACCCGCGGTCGTGCCTGGTCGGCAGGGGCGACGCTGCGAAGGAGGACCGATGCGCGAGCTGGCGTTCGTCGGACTGTCCGACGACGGGACGGCGCTGGTGCTCAGCGGCCCCGACGGCACGCGCTACACCGTGCCCTGCGACGACAAGCTCGAGGCCGCGATGCGTCGCGACCGCACGCGCCTGGGCCAGATGGAGATCGCGCTCGACGGCACCACCCCCAAGGACATCCAGCAGCGCGTCCGCTTCGGTCAGACCCCCGAGGAGATCTCGGACAGCTCCGGCATCCCGCTCGAGCGCGTCCTTCGCTTCGCCGGCCCGGTGATCGCCGAGCGCCAGCACATCGCCGCGCAAGCCGTCGAGGTCGAGCTCCGTGACGGCAGCGCGTCCCGCACGCTCGGCTCCACCGTGATCGACACCCTCGCGCTCGGCGGTGCCGACCCCGAGCTCATCGAGTGGGACGCCTGGCGCCGTGAGGACGGCCGCTGGTCGCTGCTCGCCTCGTGGGAGCCGGTCGAGGGCGTCGCGTACGGCGCCACCGCAGCCCTCTGGGCCTTCGACCCGGTCGGCCGCACGATCGTCGCCGACGACCCCGCGAGCGGCTGGCTGCTCGGCGACCGGCCCGAGATCGACCCCGAGGCCGACGACACCGACACCCGCCCGCACCTCGTCGGGCTGCCCTCGCACGACGAGCTCGACACGTGGGACGACGACTCCGTCGACCCCGACGCCGCGTTCACCGCCATCGTCGAGCGCGACTCGGGTGCGGAGATCCTCGACCTCGCCGACCGCCCGCCGGCCGAGCCCGACGACGACGCGCCGCTCGACGACCTCTACGACACGCTCCCCGGCCTCGCACGACCGGAGGGCAAGGTGTCGCGCCGGGCCCGGCGCAAGGCTGCACGCCAGACTCCTGCGCCGGTGGGCGACGTGGAGAAGGGCGGCAAGTCGCGCGCCACCGTGCCGAGCTGGGACGAGATCCTGTTCGGCACCCGCAACCCCGAGAGCTGACCGCTCCGGCGTCAGCGGCGCCCGATCAGCCGCGCTCCGGCCCCGTGGCCACCGGCCGCGACGGGTCGGAGACCCACTCCGACCACGAGCCGGCGTAGAGGCCGGCGTCGATGCCGAGCAGCGCGAGCGCCAGCACCGAGTGCGTCGCCGTGACGCCGGACCCGCACGACACGGCGACCGGCGAGCCCGCGTGCACGCCGAGCGCGCCGAACCGCGCGGCGAGCTCCTCCACCGGGCGGAACCGGCCGTCGGCATCGACGTTGTCGGCCGTCGGCGCGTTGAGCGCCCCGGGGATGTGGCCCGCGGCGCGGTCCACCGGCTCGGTCTCGCCGCGGTAGCGCGCACCCGCCCGCACGTCGAGCAGCGCACGTTCGACCGCGTACGCCGCAGCCTCGTCGGCGTCGAGCACCCGCAGCCGGGCGACATCGGCGGTGAACCGCGCGCCTGCCGCGGGTCCGTCGTCGTCGTACGGCGCGGCCTCGTCGCCCTCGACCACCGCTCCCCCGGCGGCGCGCCACGCGGCGAGGCCGCCGTCGAGCAGCCGGACGTCGTCGTGGCCGTGGTGGCGCAGCAGCCACCAGGCGCGTGCGGCGACCGAGCCGTCGCCGCCGTCCATGACCACGACCGGGCGATCGAGCGCCACGCCGGCGCGCCGCATCGCCGCGGCGAAGCGCGCCGGGTCGGGCAGCGGGTGCCGACCTCGCGTGCCGTCGCCCACCGGGTCGGCGAGCTCGGTGTCGAGGTCGACGAACACCGCCCCGGGCACGTGGCCCTCGGCGTACACCTGCCGTCCGGGCGGGCCGGCCAGGCTCCACCGGATGTCGAGCAGCACCGGCGGGGTGGCCGAGGACAGCAGGTGGCGCAGCTCCTCGGCACCGACGAGCGGCGAGCGCCCCGTCACGAGGTCGCCGCGGCGGCGGGCTCGGCCGCCGGGAAGGGCAGCGGCTCGGGGCTCATGTGCGCCGCCTTCGCCGCCTCGGCGGTCATGCGACGCCGGTAGTGCCGGCGGCAGAGCACCTCGTAGGCCACGGTGTCGGCGCTGAACGTGTCGCCCACCACGACCTGCTCGCCCTCGACGACCATCTCGCCGTTGACCGTGCGCGCGTTCTGCGTGCCGCGCTCGCCGCACCAGCACAGCGCCTCGACCTGGAGCACCTGCACCTTGTCGGCCAGCTCGACGAGCCGCTGCGAGCCGGGGAACAGCTTGGTGCGGAAGTCGGTGAGGATGCCGAAGGCGAACACGTCGACCGAGAGCTCGTCGACGATGCGGGCCAGCTGGTCGATCTGCTCGGCGGTGTAGAACTGCGCCTCGTCGCAGATGAGGTAGTCGCAGCGCCCGCCGGACTCGAGCACGTCGACGACGTACTGCCAGAAGTCCAGCTCCGGCGGCACCTCGACGGCCGGCACCTTGAGCCCGAGCCGGCTCGAGAGGGTGTCCTCCCCCGCGCGGTCGAGCGCGGTGAACACGATGCCGGCGCGACCGCGCGCGGAGTGGTTGTGGTCGGTCTGCAGCGCGAGCGTCGACTTGCCGCAGTCCATCGTCCCCGAGAAGAACACCAGCTCGGCCATGTCGTGGGTCTCTCTCCAGGCGTGCGGGGGCGAGGGCCGTTCAGGGGAAGGCGACCAGTATCGCCCGAGGCGTACGCCGCGAGCACGCGACACCCCGCGGACGAGCCGCCCGGGGCCGGACTCGCTGCGGTCAGCGGTGGCCGGCGGTGGTCGCCTGCGAGAGCGCGGCGGCGAACTCCAGGGTCTGCGCCACGACCGGGGCGCCGTCGGCGGCCTCCGAGACGCGCAGCGCCAGGTCGTCGTTGGAGGCCGTGCCCGTGTAGCCGTGGTCGGCGTCGCAGGACGGGTCGCCGCAGGAGGCCGGCTCGAGGTCGATGCGGCTCACCGCGCCCCACCCGATGGTGAGGACGACCTCGCGCACGGGCGCGCCGCGGCGGTGCTTGGCGGCGTCGGCGGCCACGCGGGTCACGACCACGGAGTCGATGCGCTCGAGACGCACGGCCTCGGTCGAGGCGGTCGCGTACGGCGTCGTCGACGTGTCGTCGGCGGGGTGCTCGTCGGTGTGCCCGACGATGAGCCGGGTGGGCGTGAGCGCGAGCACGGTGACGTGGCGGCGCAGCTCGTCGTGGTCGAAGGTCGCCTCGTGGTGGACCACGTAGGAGATCACCGCCTCGTCGGCCAGGGCGGTGTCGAGCGTGTCGCTGACCAGCTCGGGGTAGTAGCCGCTGCGCTCGATGTCGGCGCGCAGCCGAGGGCCGAGCGTGCCCGTCGTGTCGCTGGTCATGCGGTCATCCTCCCATCCCGGCGACGCTGACGGCAGCCGCGGGCTCGCGCCCGTCCTCCTCTGCCGTGATCAGCCCCCGCAGCGAGGAGAGGATCAGCCCTGCCACCAGGGCGCCGACAGCGAGCAGCAGCGCCCACGCGATGCCCCAGCCGCTGCCGATCATCACGCCGGCGATGATCGGCCCGAGCGAGCCCGACACGCTCCAGACCAGGCCGCCGACGGCGTTGTAGCGGCCGCGCAGGTGCGGCGGGGCGAAGGCGTTGATCAGCGACGGCGCCACCGGCGAGAAGATCATCTCGCCGAAGGCGAAGACGCCGAAGCCGACGGTGATGAGCACGCCGGCGACCCAGGGAGTGAAGCCCGAGGAGACCGCGACGACGGCCCAGAACGCAGCCCACAGCACCGCGGTGATGGCGAGCATCCGGGTGCGTGATCGGCCCTCGATGCGCTTGAGCACCCACACCTGCAGCACCACGATGAGCAGGGTGTTGACGAAGAACACGATGCCGATGGCGTTCACCGGCAGCCCGGCGACGACGGTCATGAACGCCGGGCAGACCGGCGTCCATCGAGCCGTAGCCGGCGGTCATGAGCACGAGCGCTCCGAGCAGATAGCGGCGCAGCCGCCGGTCGCCCAGCACCTCGCGGTAGCCGCCCGGTCCGTCGCCCTCGTGCGGCTCGTGCGCCTCCGGCCCGTTCACGCCGCGCAGCGTCAGCACCGCGACGACGTACACGAGGAACGAGCACGCGTTGAAGGCGTACATCGCCGTGAAGGTCTCGGGCCGCGTCGAGTCGAGGATCGAGGCACCGATCAGCCCGCCGAGACCGAGGCCGAGGTTGAGCAGCATGAAGTTGAGGCCGAACACCCGCTGCCGGTGCTCCGGGGTCGACAGCCGCGCCAGCAGGGCCGACTGCGGCGCCCAGATGCCGGCGTTGCCGATCGCCATGAGCGTCGCGGCTGCCGGCGGCCTGCTCGACCGTGGTGACGAACCCGAAGGCCAGCACTCCGACCGACTCGATGAGCAGCGCGGTGACGAGGACCGGCCGTGGTCCGATCCGGTCGACGACCCAGCCCACCAGCGGCGCGAGCACGAGGCCGAGGAGCGCCTGGTAGGCGAGCAGGAACCCGGCCGTCCGAAGGGAGATGCCGCGGACCTGGGAGAGGTAGACGACGAACAGCGCGAGCGTGAGGCCGCCGCCCAGGCTGGAGAACCCGACGCCGACGAGCAGCCGGATCAGCGGCGGGCTCAGCGCCGCCCGGATCGAGGTGTCGGGCGCCGAGGACGCGACCGCGATGTCGGGCTCCCCCTGGGAGGTCGGCTCGGGCGCGGTCACCGGGGAATGAGATCACGCGGGTAGGACATCCGCGCACCCCGGTTCCCGCGCATCGGACGCCGTCTCCGACGCTCGCGGCGCCAGCGTCGGGCTGCTCAGTTGCCGAGGCGGCGGGCGTCGCGCTCGGTGCGGGCCTCGGGCCGGCGCAGCACGGCGCTCGCGCCGAGCACGGCGAGCCCGTGGGAGCCACGACGACGGGCTCGAGCGAGAGCGACGCGAGCTCGGGCAGGTCGTCGGAGAGCATGCCCAGGCGCAGCAGCAGGTCCTCGAGCGCCGCCTTGTCGACCGGCGCGGTGCCGCCGAACCCGTCGAGCAGCGGCGAGGCGCCCGGGTGCCGCGATGAGGTCGCGGGCCTCGACGTCGGTGAGCGGCGGGATGCCGTAGCCGCGGTCGCCGAGCAGCTCGGGCACGACGCCGGCGAGCCCGAAGGAGAGCACCGGTCCGAAGAGCGGGTCCTCGGTCGACGACACGACGCACGCCACGCCCGGTGCCGCCTGCCGCTGCACGACCAGGTGCGAGACCGCCTCGGCGTCGAGCGACGACACCATCGACAGGTACGCGGTGCGCACAGCTCGCTCGTTCTCGATGTTGAGCCGCACGCCGCCGAGGTCGGTGCGCGACACGAGCCGAGGATCGAGGGTCTTGAGCACCACGGGATAGCCGAGGCGGGTCGCCACCTCCACGGCCTCGACCTCGCTGCTGACACGCACGCTCGGCCACACCTCGACGCCGTACGCCGCCAGCACCTGCGTGAGCGGGTCGTCGGGCCCCTCCGCGGTCAGCGACACCACGACCTCGGGCGGCTCCGGCTCGTCGGCGAGGTCCTCCTCCGCCGCCTCCGCCAGGATCAGCGCGGCGGTGTCGTCGAGTGCGGAGCCGACGAGCGAGTCGACGAGCACCCTCGCCCGGTGCACGTGGACGTCCTCGAGCTCGGGCACCTCGCCGAGCGGCCGGGCCCGCCACTCGGCGTAGCGCGTCACGCGCCGGAGCGCGCGCACGGCGTCCTCGACGGTGCCGTAGTAGGGCACCGAACGGTGCTCGGCGGGGTCGTCGGGCTGGTCGTCGGGCGTGATGAGCCCGCTCTCGTCCTCCGCCGCCACGAGCACGGCCACGACCGGCTTGCTGCGCCGCGCGACGGTCTCGGCGACCACCGCCTCCCACGGGCGCCCGTCGGTGCCGAGCACGGGCACGTGCGCCACCACCACCGAGTCGACCGCGGGGTCCTCGAGGACGGCGGCGAGCGCGGAGGCGAGGTCGTGCGGGCTGCAGTCGCTGCGCAGCGTGACGGGGTCGCCCACCACGTCGAGGTCGGCGCTCTCGCACGCGTCCGAGGCGAGCACGGCGAGCGCGTCGGAGTTGCCGACGATGGCGACCTTGCGCCCCAGCGGCAGCGGCTGGAAGGCGAGCAGGCCCGCGACGTCGAAGAGCTCGCCGAGCGTGTCGGTCTCGATGACGCCGGACTGCGCGAACATCGCGTCGACCGCCGCCGGCGGCAGCGTCGTACGCCGGATCGTGTGCCCGAGCGGGTAGGCCTGCGTGGAGCGGCCGGTGCGCATCGCCACGACCGGCTTGCTGCGCGAGAGGCGGCGCGCGACGCGGGAGAACTTGCGCGGGTTGCCCAGGCTCTCCAGGTAGAGCAGCACGACGTCGGTCTGGTCGTCGTCCTCCCAGAACTGCAGCAGGTCGTTGCCCGAGACGTCGGCGCGGTTTCCGGCGGAGACGAACGTCGAGACGCCGAGACCTCGGCGTACGGCTCGGGCGAGGATGGTGCCGCCGAGCGAGCCGCTCTGGCAGAAGAAGCCGATGGCCGCGCGGCCCGGCATCCGCGGCGCGAGCGAGGCGTTGAGCGACACGTCGGGATCGGTGTTGACGATGCCGAGCGCGTTCGGGCCGATGACGCGCATGCCGTTGCCGCGGGCGCGGCGCACGAGCTGACGCTGCCGAGCCACGCCGTCGGGGCCGGACTCGGCGTAGCCGCTCGACACCACGAGCATCCCGGCCACGGCGGCCGCCGCGCAGTCGTCGACGACGTCCATGACCCGCTCGGCCGGCACCGCGACCAGCGCCAGCGCCACCGGCTCGGGCACCTCGGTGACCGAGGCGTACGTCGGGACCCCGAGCACCTGCTGACCCGCCTCGGCAGCCGCCTGGTTCACCGCCGACACCCGACCGGTGAACCCGCCCTCGAGCACGTGGCGCAGCAGCCGGTGACCCAGCGATGCCGGGTCGCGTCCGGCACCCACGACCACGACGGACTCCGGCGCGACGAGGCGCGCGACGCTGATCGACTCGGCCCGGTGCTCGCGTGCGAGTCGCACGGCGATGGAGGAGTCGGTCGGCTCGATGTCGAACGCGAGCGACACCACGCCGTCGTCCATGTGGCGCGCGGGGTGGTAGCCGGCCTCCTCGAAGGTCGAGAGCATCCGCCGGTTGTTGGGCAGCACCTCGGCGATGAAGCGCTTCACCCCGCGCTCGCGCGCCGCGACGGCGAGGTGCTCGAGCATCACCGAACCCAGCCCGCGGCCCTGGTGGTCGTCGCGCACGACGAACGCAACCTCGGCGTCGGAGGGGTCGATGCGGTCGTAGCGCGCCACCGCGACGATCTCGCCGCCCACCGTGGCCACGAGCGCGACCCGGTCGTCGTGGTCGACGTGGGTGAAGCGGTGCAGGTCGCGCTCGGAGAGCTCGGGGTACGGCGCGAAGAAGCGGAAGTAGACCGTCTCGTTCGACAGCGACCGGTGGAAGGCCGCCAGCCGGTCGGAGTCGTCGGGGTTGATGGGCCGCAGCCTCACCGGGCGCCCGTCGCGCAGGGCGACGTCGGCCTCCCAGTGGGCAGGCGGGGCCGGGGGGCGCGGGGTCGCCGCTGGGGCGGGGTCGACGGTGCTCACGCGGGCTCGCTCACCGCTGGGTCGCTGTCCGGCCGGGCACGTCCTCAACCTAGCGCGCGGCGGCCCCACGCACCGCCCGGTCGAGCCGCGGGCGTCCAACGTGCCGGGCGTCGGGCGAGCGCCGGCCCGGCGCTGCCAGACTGGCGGCATGCACCTGCAGATCCACCCGGAGGTCGCCGAGGCTCTCGAGGCCGGTCGGCCCGTCGTCGCCCTCGAGTCGACGATCATCAGCCACGGGCTCCCCCGCCCCGACAACCTGCGCGTCGCCCGCGAGATCGAGGACAGCGTCCGCTCCGGCGGCGCGGTGCCCGCGACGATCGCGGTCGTCGACGGCGTGCCCTGCATCGGGCTCGACGACGACGCGCTGCGCGTGGTCGCCTCGGACGACGCGGTGGTCAAGGTCAGCGTGCGCGACCTCGGCACGCTCGTGGCGCGTCGCGGCCACGGCGCCACGACGGTCGCCGCCACCTCGCACCTGGCCGCGCTGGCGGGCATCTCGGTCTTCGCCACCGGCGGTCTCGGCGGAGTGCACCGCGGCGCACGGGACACGTGGGACGAGTCGGCCGACCTCACCACGCTCGCCGTGACTCCGGTGGCCGTGGTGTGCGCCGGGGTGAAGTCGATCCTCGACGTCGGCGCGACTCTCGAGCGGCTCGAGACCCTCAACATCCCGGTCCTCGGCTACCGCACCGACCGGTTCCCGGGCTTCTACCTCGCCGACTCCGGGCACGGTCTCGACTGGCGCGTCGAGTCGGCCGCCGAGGTCGCGGCGGTCATGCACGCGCGGTCGGCCCTGCAGTGCGACGGCGGGCTGCTCGTGGTGAACCCCGTCGCCGAGGCCGACGAGCTCGACCGCGCCCTGCACGACGAGGTGCTCGCCTCGGGCCTCGCCGCGGCCGATGCCGCCGGCGTACGCGGCAAGGACGTCACGCCGTTCCTGCTCGAGCACTTCCACACCGCGACCGACGGTCTGAGCCTGGCGGTCAACGTGGCGCTCGTGCGCAGCAACGCGGTGCTCGCCGCCGGCATCGCGGCGGCGATGACGGCATGACCGGCAGCACGACCTCCTTCGTCGCCGTCGGCGACTGGATGAGCGACGTCGTCGCCGCACTGCCCGGGCCGCTGCGTCAGGGCACGGACACGCCCGCGGACGTGCGCGTGCTCGGCGGCGGGGCTGCGGCCAACGTCGCCGCGTGGCTCGGGCACGACGGCCACCCCACGACGTTCGTCGGCCGCATCGGCGACGACCTCCTGGGTCGCGCCGGTCGCGCGGAGCTGGAGAGCTGCGGCGTGACGTGCGCGGTCGCCGTCGACCCGCGACGGCCCAGCGGCACGTGCATCGTCCTGGTCACGCCCGACGGCGAGCGGACGATGGTGCCCAGCGGCGGGGCCAACCAGGGCCTCACGCCGCAGGACATCGACGACGCGCTGTTCCGGCCGGGCACGCACGTCTACCTCTCCGGCTACACGCTGCTCGGCGACGGCAGCCGCATGGCCGGCCTCTCGGTCCTCGACCGCGCGCGGCTGCGCGGCCTCACCACGAGCGTCGACGTCGCCTCCGCCGGGCCGATCGCCGACGCCGGGCCCGCCCGGTTCCTGTCGTGGGTGTCCGGCGTCGACGTGCTGCTCGCGAACGAGTCCGAGGCCGCGCTGCTCGCCGGGCTGCCCGAGCCCGACCAGTCGCACGCCGCCACGGCGCTGGAGTCGGCGTACCTCGCCGGCGCCACCCTCGCGCGCTCGGTCGGCACGGTCGTGGTGAAGCTCGGCCCGCTCGGCGCCGTGCTGGTACGCGCCGACGGCACCACCGCGCACGCCGAGGCGGTGCCGGTCGACGTGGTCGACACCACCGGGGCCGGCGACGCCTTCGCGGCGGGCTTCCTGCCGCGCCTGGACCGCCGGCGCCGACCCGCGCTCGTGCCTCGAGGCCGGCAGCCGGTCGGCGGTGCGCGTGGTGGCCCGCGTGGGCGCCCGTCCCTGACCGGACGCCGCCTCCCGAGCATCGGACGCACGCGCGGCGCCGACACGCTCCGGGTGCGCGGTCCGGCCGCCCGCCGGTGGCAGAGTGGCGCCCATGAGCACGTTCGCGCGCATCGTCGCCTTCCTGCTGGGCCTGGCCATCGGGGCCTGCGCCTTCCTGCCGTGGACGCCGAGCTCCCAGGGTCTCGAGGTCCCGCTGCGCAGCCTGCTCTCGCCGGGCACGCCCGGCGACGGCGTCGTCTGGTACATCAGCCTGGGCATGGCGGTCCTCGTGGCCGGCGGGCTCGTGGCCCTCGGTGCCATCACCAACTCGCGCGTGCTGGTGATCATCGGCGGGCTCGCGGCCGTCGCCTTCCCGACCGCGTGGATCCTCGTCAACGCGATCTCGAGCGGCCCCGGCACCATCGCCGTGACGCAGGTCAAGATCGGGGCGTACGGCGCCGCGATCGGCGGCTTCATGACGCTCATCCTGGCGGCCGTCGCCGTCGACACCCGGGTGCCCACCGTCCGCTGAGCACCCTCGGCGATGATGGGGCCAGCCCCGTCCCGCCGGCCCGAGCACAGGAGCGTTCGAGACCCGCATGGCCCGCCGTACGACCACCCCGCCCCCCGACGTCCCCGAGAAGATCGTCGACATCGACGTCGCCGAGGAGATGCGCGGCTCCTTCCTGGAGTACGCCTACTCGGTCATCTACTCGCGCGCGCTGCCGGACGCCCGCGACGGCCTCAAGCCGGTGCAGCGGCGGATCCTGTTCGGGATGTCGGAGATGGGCCTGCGGCCCGACCGCGGCCACGTGAAGAGCTCGCGCGTCGTCGGCGACGTCATGGGCAAGTACCACCCGCACGGCGACGGTGCGATCTACGACGCCCTCGTACGCATGGCGCAGCCCTTCTCGCTGCGGCTCCCCCTCGTCGACGGCCACGGCAACTTCGGCTCGCCCGACGACGGCCCCGCCGCGATGCGCTACACCGAGTGCCGTCTCGCGCAGAGCGCGCTGCTGCTGACCACCTCGCTCGACGAGGACGTCGTCGACCTCGCGCCCAACTACGACGGCCGCGAGAACGAGCCCACGGTCATGCCGGCGGCGTTCCCCAACCTGCTGGTCAACGGCGCCTCCGGCATCGCGGTCGGCATGGCCACCAACATCGCGCCGCACAACCTGGTCGAGGTCGTCGCCGCCGCCCGGCATCTGCTCGCGCACCCCAGGGCAACCCTCGACGACCTCATGCAGTTCGTCCCCGGCCCCGACCTCCCCGGCGGAGGTCGCATCATCGGTCTCGACGGCATCCGCGAGGCGTACGAGACCGGCCGCGGCGCCTTCCGCGTCCGCGCCACCGCGCACGTCGAGAACGTCACCCCGCGCCGCAAGGGCGTCGTCGTCACCGAGCTCCCCGTCAACGTCGGGCCCGAGAAGGTGATCACCCGCATCAAGGAGGCGGTCGACGCCAAGAAGCTCCAGGGCATCGCCGCCGTCGACGACTTCTCGGACATGGAGTCCGGGCTGCGCCTGGTCATCGAGATCAAGAACGGTTTCCACCCCGAGGCGGTGCTCGAGCAGCTCTACACGCTCACGCCGATGGAGGACTCGTTCAACATCAACGCCGTCGCGCTCGTCGACGGCCAGCCGCGCACGCTCGGCCTGCGCGACCTGCTCTCGGTGTTCGTCGAGCACCGCCTCGACGTCGTACGCCGTCGCACGACCTTCCGCCGCCGCAAGGCCGAGGACCGCCTGCACCTCGTGCTCGGCCTCCTGATCGCGATCCTCGACATCGACGAGGTCATCGCGCTCATCCGCTCGTCCGACGACTCGGCGGCGGCGAAGACGCGGCTCATGCAGGTCTTCGACCTCAGCGACGCCCAGGCCACCTACATCCTCGACATGCCGCTGCGCCGCCTCACCAAGTTCAGCAGGATCGAGCTCGAGAGCGAGCGCGACGAGCTGCAGACGCGGATCGCCGAGCTGACCGAGATCCTCGACGACGACAAGAAGCTGCGCCGCGTCGTGAGCGACGAGCTCGCCGCCGTCGCCAAGGAGCACGGCACGCCGCGACGCACGGTGCTGCTCGAGTCGGCCGGAGCGCCCACGCGCACAGCCGTCCCGCTCGAGGTCGCCGACGACCCGTGCGTCGTGCTGCTGTCGAGCACCGGCCTGCTCGCGCGCACGGCGGACGACCGCGACCTGCCCGCCGACGGCGAGCGCTCCGTGCACGACGTCGTCGTCTCGGCGGTGCGCGGCACCGCCCGCGGCCAGGTCGGCCTGGTCACCAGCGCCGGGCGCGTCCTGCGCCTGCCGGTGCTCGAGCTGCCCACGCTGCCCTCCACCCACGGTGCGCCGTCTCTCGCTGGTGGCGTGCCCCTCGCGGCGCTCACCGAGCTCGACAAGGGCGAGCAGCCGGTGGGCCTGTGCTCGCTGTCCGACGAGGGCCCGGGCCTCGCGCTCGGCACCGCCGACGGCGTCGTGAAGCGCGTGTCGCCGGACGTGCCGTCGTCGGCCGACTCCTGGAGCGTCATCCGGCTCGACGACGGCGACCGCGTCGTCGGCGCCGTGGAGCTCTCCACCGGCGACGAGGAGCTCGTCTTCGTCACGACCGACGCGCAGCTGCTGCGCTTCGCCGCGTCGTCGGTGCGTCCGCAGGGTCGTCCCGCCGGCGGCATGGCGGGCATCCGTCTCGGCGACGGCCAGCGCGTGGTGTTCTTCGGCGCGGTCGACCCCGAGCGCGAGTCCGTCGTGGTCACCGCCGCCGGCACGAGCGGCGCGCTGCCCGGCACCTCGAGCGCCACGGTCAAGGTGACGCCGTTCTCCGAGTACCCGGGCAAGGGCCGCGCCACCGGCGGCGTCCGTGCGCAGCGCTTCCTCAAGGGCGAGGACGTGCTGCTCGTCGCCTGGGTCGGCCCCGCGCCGGCGCGCGCGGCGACCCCGCAGGGCGCCCCGGCGCCGCTGCCGCCCATCGACCCCCGGCGCGACGGGTCGGGACTCCCGACCTCCAAGCCGGTCGCCGCCGTCGGCGGCCCGATCGCGGCAGGCGGCCCGCGACCGGCGGCCCGGCCGGAGCCGGCCGACGATCCCGAGCCCACCACGTGAGCGCGCCCGCGGCGGAGGCCCGCTGCTCGGTGCTCTCCGCCGCGGTCGACGAGCCCCTCGTCGGGTCCGCGCCCCGGGCGCGCGCCTGGCTCGTCGTCGAGCAGCCCGGGCCCTACGGCTTCTCCGCCCTCACCGAGTCGCACCTGCCGGCAGCCGTCCGCGACTCTCTCGGGTCGCTGCCGAAGACCACCGGCACCACGGTGCTGCTGGCCCGCCAGGTCGGCCGCCACGCCGACGACCACGGCGAGGTGCGCGAGCGCCGTTTCTGGTTCGCCCACACCTCCCCCGGCGGCGTGCGCATGCGCACGGGAACTCTCGAGGACGCCGACCTGCTGCGCCCCGACCTCGCCGACGTGCTCACGGCCGCGGCGCGCGGCGAGCTGCCGCCGTGGGGCGCCCGCAGCACCGCGCCGGTGCTGCTCGTCTGCACCAACGCGCGCCGCGACATCTGCTGCGCCACCGTCGGCCGCCCCGTCGCCGAGTCGCTGGCCGCCGACCCGGCGTACGCCGGCGACGTCCTCGAGGTCAGCCACCTCGGCGGCCACCGCTTCGCGCCCACGGCGCTGCTGCTGCCCAGCGGGCACGCCTTCGGGCGCCTCGACCCGGCGTCGGCGCGCGAGGTGCTCGACGCCGCGCGCGAGCAGCGCCTCGGCGCGCTCGACCACTACCGCGGCCGCACCGCGCTGGCCCAGCCGGCGCAGGTCGCCGAGCACGCCGTCCGGCTCGAGGCGGGCGTGGTCGCGCCTCGACGAGCTCGACGTGCTGCGACCCGTCGACGACCGGGCGGCGCCGGTGCCCCTGCGGTGGGGCGAGGACGACGACGCGCTCGTGGCCCAGGTGCGCCACGTCGACGGGCGCGCGTGGCGCGTCGCCCTGCACCGCGACACGCTGCCCGCGCCGCGACCCGAGAGCTGCGGCAAGGCGGAGGGCCCGGTCGTCGTGTGGCGAGCCGCGACGCCCGAGCCGATGCCCCCGTGGCGTTGACCCGTTCACCGCGCGTCCACCGTCGTTCGCTAGGTTCGTCACCGTGAGCTCCTCCTTCCCCACGGACTCGTTCGCCGACGTCCTCGCCGGGAACGCGTCGTACGCCGCGACCTTCCCCGGCACCGGGCTCACCGGCCGGGCGCTCAAGGGACTCGCGCTCGTCACCTGCATGGACAGCCGCATCGAGCCGCTGCAGCTGCTCGGCATGGAGCAGGGCGACGTCAAGATCCTGCGCAACGCCGGCGCGCGCGTGACCGACGACGTGCTGCGAACCCTCGTGCTCGCGACCTACCTGCTCGGCGTCGAACCGCGTGCTGGTCATGCCGCACACGGACTGCAAGATGGCGAGCAGCAGCGAGGAGGACCTGCACCAGGCGATCCTCGACGACTACGGCGTCGAGACCCGCTCGGTCGAGTTCCGCACGGTCGACGACCAGGAGGCCGCGCTGGCGTACGACGTGACGCGCATCCGGGCCTACCCGCTGCTGCCCCCGCGACCTCGTCGTCGCTGCGGCGATCTACGACGTGCGCACGGGCACGCTCTCCCCGCGCGACTACTAGCGCGGGTCGACGCCGAGCCTCAGGAGCCGGCCGCCGCCGCGTCGCGCAGGGCGTCGACCTCGTGCAGCGTCGTCCGGGTGCGGCCGCGCGACTCGCCCAGCGCCCGCTCGGCCGCGTCGATCCCGCGCCAGCCCGCGACGTCGATGCACGTGACACCGCGCTCGGCCAGCAGCGGCAGCACGCCGTCGCCGCCGCGCGCCGTCGGCGCCGTCGAGGTCGGCGAGCAGCGAGGCCACCGTGGCGGCGGCGTCCTTCTTGTTCGTGCCGATGATCCCCGTGGGCCCGCGCTTGATCCAGCCGGCGACGTAGAGGCCGGGCACGGCGCTGTCCGTCGTCGGTCACGACCCGGCCGTCGACGTTCGGGATCACGTTGCGCCGGCCGTCGAACGGCACGCCCTCCAGGGGCAGCCCCCGGTAGCCGACCGAGCGCACGACGAGGTCGGCCGCGAGCTCGTAGGTCTCGCCGGTGCCGTGCGCGGCGCCGGTGTCGTCGATGGTGGTGCGCTCGACGATGACGGTGTCGACCCGCTCGTCGCCGCGCAGCTCGGCGGGACGCGCGTGGAAGTGCAGGTGGATGTGCTTGTGGCTCGCGTCGAGCGCGTGGTCGGCCCAGCTGCGGATCACGTCGACGTTGCGCGCCACGACGCGGTCGGACTCCACGAGCGCCGCGCTGACCGGCTCGAGCTCGAGGTCGGGCGCGTCGACGAGCACGTCGACCCCGTCGAGCTCGGCGAGCTCCTTGAGCTCCTTCGTGGTCCACGTCGCCTGCGCGGGGCCGCGACGCCCGAGCACGTGCACGTCCGTGATGCGCGAGCGCGCCAGCGCGTCGAGCACGTGCTGCGGCATGTCGGTCTGCTCGAGCCGGCTGAGCGGCGCGGTGAGCACCCGCGTCACGTCGACCGCGACGTTGCCGACGCCCACGACCACCGCGGACGTCGCGGCCGCCAGCGCCGCCTCGATGCCCTCGCGGTCGGCGTCCGGATGGCCGCAGTACCAGGCGACCAGATCGGTTGCCGCGATGCTGCCGGGCAGGTCCTCGCCCGGCACGTCGAGGTGCCGGTCGCGGCTCGCGCCGTAGGTCAGCACCACGGCGTCGTACGCCGCGAGCAGCTCGTCGACCGACACGTCGGTGCCGACCTCGACGCCGGCGACGAGGCGGACCTCGTCGCGGTCGAGGACGTGCGCGAGCGTGTCGCGGACGGAGCGGATGGAGTGGTGGTCGGGGGCGACGCCGTAGCGGACGAGCCCGAACGGCACCGGGAGCCGCTCGATCACGTCGACGTGCAGCCCGGCCGAGGCGAGAGCGTCGGCGGCGTACAGGCCCGAGGGGCCGGCGCCGACGACAGCGATCCGGTGAGTCACATCTGCATCCGACCACACCCGGCCCGCGCACGTGGCGAACTGTCCCGGCGTGCCGCGACGCGGGATGGATCCGGTGCCCGGCGGTGTTGACTCGGAGCACCCGCGCACCACGAGGAGGACCCGTGCTCGAGCTCGGTCTGGACACCTTCGGCGACGTCACGATCGGCGACGACGGACGCCCCGTCCCCCAGCCCCAGGTCATCCGCGACGTGGTGGCCGAGGGCACGCTCGCCGACCAGGTCGGCCTCGACTTCTTCGGTGTCGGCGAGCACCACCGGCCCGACTTCGCCGTGTCGGCTCCCGACGTGGTGCTGACCGCGATCGCGGCGCGGACCGAGCGGATCCGGCTCGGCTCCGCCGTCACCGTCCTGTCCAGCGACGACCCGATCCGGGTGTTCCAGCGCTTCGCCACCCTCGACGCCGTGTCGGGCGGCCGGGCCGAGGTGATCCTGGGCCGGGGCTCGTTCATCGAGTCGTTCCCGCTCTTCGGCTACGACCTCGGCGACTACGAGCGCCTCTTCACCGAGAAGCTCGACCTGTTCACCGCGCTCCTGCCCGAGCAGGCCGTCAGCTGGTCGGGCACCACCCGTGCGCCTCTCGAGCAGCAGCGGGTCTACCCGACCACGGAGGGCGGGCTGCGCGCCTGGATCGGGGTCGGCGGTACGCCGGCGTCCGTCGTGCGCGCGGCGCGCTACGGGCTACCGCTGGTCATCGCCATCATCGGCGGCCCGTCGGTGCGGTTCGTGCCGCTGGCCGAGCTCTACCGCAGCACGCTGGCCGACCTCGGCCGCGACGCGCTGCCCGTGGCCGTGCACTCCCCCGGGCACATCGCCGACACCGACGAGGAGGCGCTCGAGCAGGCGTGGCCGCACTACCAGGTCATGCGCAACCGCATCGGCCGCGAGCGCGGCTGGGGCCCGACCTCGCCGGCCGAGTTCGCCGCGCAGACCGGTCCGGACGGCGCGATGTACGTCGGTTCGCCCGAGACGGTGGCCTCGAAGATCGCGGCCACCGCACGCCTGCTCGACCTGTCGCGGTTCGACCTCAAGTACTCCATGGGGCAGCTGCCGCACGGCCCGATGATGCGCAGCATCGAGCTCTACGGCACGAAGGTCGCCCCGCTCGTCCGCGACATGCTGGCCTGAGCCGGATTCGCCCGCTTCGGGCGGCATGCCCGCGATCGCCCCCATACGTCCTGGGGCGCTGTGGTCCTGGGCACACTCCCGCGAGCCGCCCGCGATCCGGCCCCGGCGGTGCCACCCTGTGTCCAAGAGCTACAAGTCCACCGGCGGCCCGGGCCGGCGAGCACGAGGTGGATGCCATGCGCACTCTGGACACGCCCGCGAGCTACGCCGCGTTCCTGCAGGAGACCGAGGGCTACACGCGCAAGGTGCTGGGCCTCCAGCGCACCGACACCTTGCCCGAGGGTGCTGAGACCTACGACGGCGTGACCTTCCTCTGCTACGAGGCGACCGCCGCGCTCGAGAGCGACGGGCTGACCTGCATCACGCGCAACAACGTCGTGTGCGGTGGCGCCGTCTACTGCGGCCTCGGCAGTCGGAAGCTGAGCAAGGCGGAGTTCGCCCAGGGCCTCGAGATGGTGGTCGGGCCGAACCGCGCCTACTCGACGAAGCCGACGATGCGGCGGGTCAACCAGCAGCTCGATCACTTCGACGAGAAGCACAAGTACCTGGTCATGGGCCGGCTCGAGGACATGACCGATCCCGAGGCGATCATGATCATCACCGACCCGCAGCACGTGATGCGTCTGTGCAAGGCGTACACGTGGACGACGGGAGAGCTGGTCCACGCGCTCGGCGGCACCAGCTGGTGCGGGATGTCGTTCCCGCAGGTGTTCACCGAGCGCACCATGACCTACAACATCGGCGACCCGCCGTCGCGCGCCTTCATGCAGCTCGACGACTCGGAGATGTTCTGCGTCATCCACTGGGACCTGGTCCCGCTGGTCGTCGGCAACCTGAAGAACGTCTCGACCGGTGAGGGGTACTGACATGGCTCCGTACATCATGGACAGCTGCCTGATCTGCGGCACGTGCTGGGACATCTGCCCGGTGCACGCCGTCGAGGAGTTCGAGGACTACTACCGGATCACCGACGACGTGCGACGACTGCCGGAAGTGCATCAAGGCCTGCCCGAACTTCGCGATCGCGATCGACGCCACCCGCGGGAAGGCGCTCGAGGAGCGCGCGGCGCTCGAGGAGCAGGCGGCGCTCGCCGACTCCGACGCGACCCCCGCGTGATGACACTGCCCGCCAGGGCCGAGTGGAGGACGACATGGCTGAGCTGAACTGGACCGAGAACTCGCAGACGATGTTCGAGGAGGGGCTCAAGGTCACTCCGGCGGCCTTCCGGGGCGTGGGGCGCAAGAGCCTCATGAAGGGCCTGACGAGCATCGTCGGCGAGGGCGGCGACGTGCACGAGGACGACGTGGTCCGCGCGATCCGCGAGTTCACGCCGAAACCGTTCGTGGCCATGGGCCTGAAGGCGGTCGAGCCGTTCCGCACCGCGCCCGCGGTCGAGGGTTAGCCGCCCCACCGGCGCGTACGCCGAGGCGGGAGCTCGTCGGCTAGGTCGTGCTGTCGAGACCCAGCCGACGGCGTACGGCGAGCCAGCTCTGCTCCGGCGCCGTCACGTCGAACCACTCGGTCTGCATGCCGACGGCCCGGGCGCCCTCGATGTTGCCGGGCTGGTCGTCGACGAACAGGCACTGCTCGGCCGGGAGCCCGAGCCGGTCGAGGACGAGGTGGTAGATGCGAGGGTCCGGCTTGAGCACGTGCTCGACCGACCCGTCGACGAGGGCGTCGAGCCGGCGCAGGATGCTCATCCGCGCGCACCCACTCCGCGCCGTGGAAGGCCTGCATGTCGTTGGTGCACACGGCGACCGCGACCCCCGCGGCCCGCGCGTCGTCGACGAGCGCGGCCGCATCCGGCGCGGACGAGCTCGTCCTCGTCCGCGCTGAAGAGCACGTCCATGAGGCCCTGGAACGTCGCCTCGCGGCCGGTCAGCTCGGCGAAGCGGTCGGCCTTGCGCTGCCAGTACTCGCGCTCGGTGATGCCGCCGGACTGCATGAGCCGCCAGTCGGCGTCCGACGACGGGTCGAACGGCCCGCTCCAGTCGAGGGTGCCCGGCTCGAGGCCGACGCTGCGTTCGCCGACGCGCAGGAGCTCGAACGGGGTGCGCAGCACGGGGCCGCCGAAGTCGAGCACGACAGCCGTCGGCGTCGTGCTCCCCTGCGCCTCGCTCATCGGCGCACCGACACGCGTCGCTCGCTCATCGCGGGATGCTCGAACTCCGCGTGCACCACGTCGCCGGGCTCGAGCGGCACCGCCGCGGTGAGCCCGCCGGTGAGCACGAGGTCGCCGGCGCGCAGCGCCGTCCCGTGGCGCGAGGCGGCCTCGGTGAGCCACGCGAGCGCCGCGGCCGGGTGGCCGAGCGCGTCGCGGCCGGCGCCCGTGCCCACGGCGCTGCCGTTGCGGTAGAGCGTCACGCCGACCTCGTCGAGCGCCTCGAGCGGCAGCGGAGGCCCGACCACCACGTGGGCGGCCGACGAGCCGTCCGCCGTGTTGTGCTCGAGGTCCATGGCGTACGCCGTCCACACCGAGTCGACCACCTCGAGCGCCACGACCGCCTCGCGGCACGCCTCGAGCGCCTCCTGCGCGGTGAGCGCCCGGTCGACGTCGCGGTCGAGCACCAGGGCGATCTCCGGCTCGACGCGCGGCTGGAGCAGTCCGTCGCCCACGGTGGCGCCGGTGCTGCGCCACATGGTGTCGAGCAGCGGCCCGAGGTTGGGCTCGCCGATGCCCATCTGCTCGCGCATCGCGCGCGAGGTGTAGCCGAGCTTCCAGCCGATGCGCACCGCGCCGCGGCCGCGACGGCGCGCCGTGAGAGCGTTCTGCACGGCGTACGCCGTGGCCAGGCGGCCCGACCTCGACCGAGGTCGACGCGAGCGTGGTGCCGGCGCAGCCGGGCGTCGTCGATGAGCGCCGCGGTCGCCTCGACGTCGACCTCGGAGAGCAGCACCGCTCAGTGCTCCTCTTCCATGATCGTCACGCGGTCGAAGCGCACCACCTCGCCGAACCATCCGCACCCGCCGCACCAGGTCATGAAGTTGCGGGTGTCGCCGGTCCAGTACTCGGTCGTGATGCCGCCCGTGCTCGCCGATCGAGGCCGCGCACATCGGGCAGAAGCGCGGCCGGTCGAGGAAGTGACGCTCCGCGTCGCGCGCGAACCACGCCCCCGGGGGCGGGAGCTCGTGCGGGTCGGTCGGCAGTGCCGCGGACTCTGCAGCCCGCGCCACCACCTCCGAGCGCTCGTCAGGCACCGCTGCCGGCCTTCTGCCCTTCCTCCTGCCGCTGCCAGTAGGACTCGTGCACCTCGAGGAGCTGCTCCTTGATCGGGCTGTAGCGCATCGAGCCGCCGTTGATCCAGGCGGCCGCGAAGGTGCGCTCGGCGCCGAACTTGTCCTTCTCGCAGGGCAGGTTGATGATCTCGTGCTTCTCGCGCGTGATGGCGATGGGGTCGAGCCCGTCCGCCACGCGCTTCATGTTCTCCTTGAACATCTTGCGCAGCATCGCGACGCCGGCGTCCGAGCGCCCGAGGTGCTCCTGGGTGCGGTCGGTGATCGGGCCCTGCGACACCCAGGCCATGATGTCCTGGCCTTCGATGTAGTCGGTGATGAACCGACCCTCGTCGTCCTTCCACAGGTACTCGTAGACGGTCGGGCGCTCCTGCGTGGTGAGCTCCTCGCCCGGGTTGTGGGTCGAGTAGAAGAGCTTCCACGTGTGCGTGTCGTCGATGGGCACGCGGATCTGCATCTGGTCGACGTAGGCGCCGCCGACGCGCATGAAGTACGGGAACACCAGCGGGTGCCCGATCTTCCAGTCGTCGTTCTCCTCGGTGCCGCCCTCGAGGACGCGGCGCTTGAGGATGCCCCACTCCATCTCGTCGAAGCCGGTGCGCATGTGCCGCTTCTGGAACGCCTTCGGCGCCTCGAAGCCCTGGGTCTCGCCGACGAAGTTGAAGTAGTAGCCGTGCAGCCACTCGACGTGGTGCGGGTCGACGGAGTTCTCCATGATCTGGAGCCAGTTGCACGGGATCGTCGTGTAGCCGACGTCGCGGATGCCGTCCTTGACGAAGACGTCGAAGCGCGGCAGCTCGGGGGCGGGGTCGGGGCCGACGTAGACCCACACCATGCCGCCCATCGGCTGGGCCTTGCCCGCCTTCATCTGTCACGCGGTCGCGGAAGTTCTGGTTGTCGGCCTCCGCCGGCTGCTCGGTGCACTGGCCGTCGAAGTCGTACTTCCAGCCGTGGTAGCCGCAGCGGATGCCGTCCTCGTGCACGACGCCGTAGGTCAGCGAGGCGCGGCGGTGCGCGCACTTCTCGCCGATGATCCCGTACTTGCCGCTCGGGGTCTTGTAGAGCGTCCAGTCCTCGCTGAGGAGCCGCACCGTCTTGGAGGGCACCGAGTCGAAGTCCTGCTCGAACGCGATGGGGTACCAGTAGCGGCGCAGGAGCTCGCCCATGGGTGTGCCGGGGCCGACCTGGGTCAGCTCGTTGTTCTGTTCGACGGTGAGCATCGTCGTCCCTCTCGGTGCGGGGTGTCGTCAGCGCGAGTGTGCCGGTCGTCCCGCCTGGTGGTCCGGGATCGGACCACCAGGCGGGACAGGGTTGCCTCAGTCAGGGAGGCCTCAGTCGAGGATCGTGACCTTGCCGTTCGACCCGTCGACGCGGATGCGCTGACCGGTCGTGATGAGCGACGTGGCGAAGCCGGTGCCGGTGACGGCCGGGAGGCCGTACTCGCGGCAGACGATGGCGGCGTGGCTCATCATGCCGCCGGTGTCGGTGACGGTCGCCTTGATCTTGCCGAAGATCGGCGCCCACGAGCGGCGCGGTGAGCGGAGCGACGAGGATCTCGCCCTCCTGCACCTCGTTGATCTGGTCCGGCCCGAAGATGACGCGCGCCGGGCCCTCCTCGACGCCGGGCGAGGCCGCCATGCCGTTGAGCGAGCCGTCCTCGGACTCGCCGCCGCCGAGCCAGTTGGCGATCGACTCCGAGGTGATGCCCCAGAGCATGATCGTGAAGGGCTCGGTGACGACCTCCGGCGGGATGCCGAGGGCCGGGGTCGGCTTGACCGCGTTGAGCGCCTCGACGATCGCCTTGCGGCGCTCGATGATCGGCGGCCAGTACGACGGACCTGCGGGGGCCGCGGGCGCCGCCCACGAGTGGTAGAGGTCGAACAGCGCGTCCGGCATCTCGTGGCGCTTGAGGTAGAAGATGTCCTCGGGCTCGGAGAAGAAGCCCTCCTTGCTCAGGACCGCGCCGATCTGCTTCATCTTGCGCCAGATGACCGAGTGGCTCCAGTGCTCGACGTAGAAGTTGTGGTTCTCGACGTACGGGAACACCACGCGAGCCAGACCGAGCTTGCCGGCGAACGCCTCGCGGTCCTCGTCGGAGGCGAGCAGCGCCGTGTACTCGGCGACGATGCGGTCGCGCTCGGCGGAGATGGCCTCCGTCGGGCGGTTGATGTCGGCGCCCTCCTGGAGCTTGTGGATGTAGTTGTTGATGAAGTCGAACGGGATCTCGACGTTCTCGATCCAGATCTTGTCCTGGCTGGAGAAGCCCGAGCCGGTCGAGAAGTTGAACCACGGCTCGGCCGACTGCTGGAACGAGGAGATCCAGGCCTGGCCGGCGTCGCCCGAGGCCTTGAGCGCCGTCGCAGGTGCGCCTCGACGTCGCCCTGGACGAACGCGCCGGTGATGCCGGTGTCGATCGCCATGCGGGCGAGGCGCTTGAGCTCCTCGTCCGGACGGAACAGGTCGACCTCGACGCCGGCGACCATCTTCGCGATGGCGAGGTCGGAGATGCCGGGGAAGGCCTGCTTGGCGAAGCCGAAGAAGTCGAGGTAGGCGGCGTAGCCGAGGTTGAGGAACTCGAAGTGGTACTGCCACAGCGTGCTCGCGCAGGTCGAGCAGCTTGAGGTAGTTGGCCTGGATGTCGCCGCCCGAGCCCTTGCCGGCACCGGAGGTGACGACCTCGATCGGCTCGACGTCGGGGAGGGTGTCGAACTCGAGCGCCTCCATCTCGCGGACCAGGTCGCGGATCTTGATCAGCCAGTTGTCGTAGAGCTCGTTCCAGTTCATGAAGTAGTGCCCGGCGCGCTGCATGAACTGCTCGGCGCGCATCGGGATGTCGGCCTCGGGGGCCGGCACCGGCGAGAGGTAGGTGTAGCCGTTGACGATGCGGTAGTCGATGCCGTTCGCCGGGGGCACGAGCAGGTGCCGGGTGTTGTACTGCCCGAGCGCCATGATCGCCACCTCCATGAGCGAGGCGTCCCAGGGCAGGAGGGCCTTCGGCCAGTGGACGCCGTCCTGGAACCAGAACATCGAGTCCTCGTACTCGCGACGCGCCTCGCTGAACGTCGACGAGTACGAGTACAGCTCCTGCCAGCCCTCGGCGCCTGGCGGCGTCGTGATCTCCGACGGGAGCGGGAAGTTTCCGGCCATGTTCTCTCCTTGTCGAACCCTGTCGGGCGGTCGGTCCTGCGGCAGCGACGGTGCTGCCGCAGGGGTGGAGCAGTCGGTCAGGTGGCGTCGTCGGACTTGCTGTACAGCGGCGACATCAGCGTCGAGACGATGCTCGACATGAAGTCGCCGGTGTTGGCGCCCGGCTCGACGACGCGCGTCGGGCCCTTCTTGCTCCAGACCGTCTCGGGACGGGACTGGAGCAGGATGACGTTGTCGCCCTCGGGCAGGTCGAGGTCGACGGCCCACTCGATGTCCTGCGGGCAGCCGTAGTGGCGCTCGGCGGTCTTGGCCAGCTTGGTGATCGCCCGCAGCTCGTTGTCGGTGAGGCAGGGGGCGGTCGCGCGATCCGGCGTCCGTCTCCACCTTCTCGACCGTGTCGTGGTCGGTGAGCACGTACTCGTGCGCTCTTGACGCTGACGACGCGGCGTGGTGATGTCGAGCATCACCTTGTCGATGCGGTAGTTGTCGGGCGTCACCTCGCCGGCCACGACGGCCTCGCCGAAGCCCCACGCCGCGTCGACCGCGACCTGCGACCGGTCGCCGTTGGTGGGGTCGAGGGTGAAGGCCACGCCCGCAGCCTTGGGGTGGACCATCTTCTGGACGACGACGCTCATCTCGACCGAGCGGTGGTCGTAGCCCATCTCGACGCGGTAGCAGGTGGCGCGGTCGGTGAACAGGCTCGCCCAGCAGCGGCGTACGGCGTCGATGACGTCCTCGGCACCGCGCACCCACAGGTAGGTGTCGTGCTCGCCGGCGAACGAGGCGTCCGGCGAGTCCTCGGAGGTGGCCGACGAGCGCACCGCCACCGGCACGCTCCTTCATGCCGGCTCGGGCCGAGAGCTCGAGGTAGGCGCCACGGATCTGCAGCTCGATGCCCTCGGGGATCGGCATCGTCGCGATGTGCTTGCGGATCTCCGCGCAGCGACGGCTCACCCCGTCGGTGTCGTTGACGTCGAGACCGTGCAGGATCCGGGCGATCTTGGCGTCGAGGTCGGACTCGTCGCGCGCGCGGCGGTAGGCCGAGGTGCAGATCGCGAACCCCGGGGGCACCGGGAGGTTGGCGCCGGTCATCTCGCCGAGGCTGGCGGCCTTGCCGCCGACCTCGGACTTCATCCCCGCCCAGTAGCTCTCGAACCAGACGATGGTGCTCATCGGGACTCCCGGGTGTCGCGCACGGACGGAGGCACAGCGGTGTCCGGGAGACCGGCCCACCAGTCGGGCAGTGCGTCGAGGTCCGGCACGTGGACCTCCTGGACGCGGTTGCGGTAGAGCACGAGCGCGGTGCTGCCGCCCTCGATGAGGCGCACGCGCGACGTCCTCGGTGTTGAACGGCTCGCCCGGGTCGTAGCCGATGCGCCCAGGTCGCGAACGCGCGGATCGGGCCGGAGTGGGTGGCGACGACGACCGAGTTGCCCGGCGTCTCGCGGTGCATCCGCAGGAGCCCCGACCAGAACCGGCGGACGCAGGCCACCGGCGGCTCGAAGTGCATGAGCGGCATGGTCAGCCAGTGCGTGATCGGGTCGCCGCCGCCGTGCTGGATGCCGCCAGAACCGGTCGATCTCGACCAGCCAGCGCGGGCGCTCGCCGAGCGACATCCGCTCGTAGCGTCTCCATCTCCTTGAGGTAGAGCCGGAACGCCGGGTGACGTCGCGCATGCCGTCGGGGGTCGAGACCTGGAAGTTGCGGAACTCCTCGATGGCCGGTGATCTCGGAGATCGTCGCCGTCGCGGCCGAACAGCTCGAGCCGTCGAGCAGCCCGCGGCGGATGTGCTCGGCGGTCTGGCGGGCCCGGTTGGTGTCGGCGCAGCCGAAGATGACCGTGTGCCCGTCCATCACGCGGCGCGCGAGCTCCTGGCCGCGCCGGTGCGCCTGCCACGACGCCCAGCGGGCGTGAGCCCGACTCGGTCGAGTAGCCCTGCGTCTCGCCGTGGCGGACGAAGTACAGGATCTCGGTCGTGACGGAGACCGCCTGCTCGCGCGCGCTCGGGGACGATCTCCTTGGTGCGGGTGACCTCGGCCCACGCGCGGCTGCCGGCGATCTCCTGACCCTCGTACGCCGGCATCTCCGAGCCGACGGGTCGGTGCGCTCCTGCCGCTCGCGGAACCGGCGCAGGTAGAGCGGCCCGTCGCCGCCGTCGCGGTCGTCGACCTCGTGCGTGCTCGCCGCCGCGCTGCTGCGCTCGTAGTAGCGGCTGCAGGTACGCCGGAGCGTCAGGGCGCTCGGTGCGCGGGAGCTCGGACTGCGCGGAGGTGGACGTCGCGGCGTCCTCGAGGGCCGTCATCAGTGTGCACCGTGAGGAACCGCTGGTTGACCACACCGTCGTAGTAGAACATCGCCCGGCCCATCTCCTCCTCGGTCCAGGTGATCGGCTCGACGTCGGGGTCGACCCAGTAGCCGCCGGTGAAGATCTCGTTGCGGTTGCCGACCGGGTCGAAGAAGTACATGCAGTGCCCGCGCGTGGCGCCGTGCCGCGTGGGGTTCGTCTCGATGCGCACGCCGTGGTAGGCGAGCACGTCGGCCGCCGTCGCGGACGTCGTTCCAGTCGTCGACCCAGAACGCGAAGTGGTGCAGCGCCGCCGTTCGGGCCGGTGACCAGCGCGAGGTCGTGGCGGGTGTGCGAGACGCTCCAGCCACGTCGCGATCTGGAGGCCGTCGTCGCCGACGATCTGCTCGGTGAGGCGGAAGTCGAGCACGTCGGTGAAGAACGCGGTGCCGGCGTCGACGTCCTCGGCCGTGAGGAAGATGTGGTCGATGCGCGGCGGCGCGATGCCGACGAGGTTGCAGCGGCCGGGGCGGCGGGTTGGTCAGCGGCAGCAGGTTGCCGACCTGCTGCATGCCGTGGACGAGCTCCATCGGGTGGCCGGACGGCGACTCGAACCGGATCGCCTCGCCGCGGCCGGGGCCCGAGCTCGCCGGCGGCGTAGCCGCTTGACCGCGACGCCGGCCGCCTCGAGCCGCGCCGGGTAGTGGTCGAGGTCCTCGAGCGTCGGCGACCTTGAAGCCGATGTGGTCCAGACCGTAGGTCGGGGCCTGAACGGAGCACGACCGAGTGGTGCTGGTGCTCGTCCCAGCACTTGAGGAAGACCCGCTCGCCGTCGCGCGCGGTCTCGATCAGGCCGAGCACCTCGGTGTAGTACGCCGTGGCGAGCTCGAGGTCGGGGACCCGGATCTCGACGTGCTGCAGACGCAGGATGCCCATCAGGTGTGCACCTTCATGAAGCGGTCGTTGAGCTCGCCCTCGTAGTAGAAGACGGCCCGCCCGAAGTTGTCCTCGGTCCAGGTGATCGTCGGGAAGTCGGGGTCCGGGCGGTAGCCGCCGGTGAACACCTCGTTGCGGGTGCCGAGCGGGTCGAAGAAGTAGATGGTGTTGCCGCGCGTGACGCCGTGCCGCGTCGGGCCCTACGTCGATCTGGATCGCCGTTGTAGGCCAGGATGTCGGCCGACCTTGCGCACGTGGTCCCAGTCGTCGAGCCAGAACGCGAAGTGGTGCAGCGCCGCCGTTCGGGCCGTTGACGATCGCGAGGTCGTGCGGCGAGTGCGACCGCTCCAGCCAGGCGCCCATCTGGTGGCCGTTGCCGTCGAGGAGCTGCTCGGTCATGCGGAAGCCGAGGACGTCCATGTAGAACGACGTGGCCTCGCCGACCTCCTCGGCGTTGACCAGGAGGTGGTCCATGCGCGGCGGCGCGATGCCGGGGATGCCGGTCGACGAACGGCGCGGGTTGAGCTTCCCGTGAAGCGGCCGACCTTCTCGACGTCGTGGACCAGCTCCATGGTCTGGCCGGACGGCGTCTCGAACCGGATCGACTCGCCCTGGCCGACCGACTCGCCCTTCGAGACCCGGGCACGGGGAAGCCGTACCGGGTCACGGCGTTCTCGAGGTCGGACAGGTCGTCCTCGCGCTCGACCTTGAACGACATGAGGTCCATGCCGATGCGCGGGTGCGTAGACGCAGGCGCAGCGAGTGGTGGTCCTCCTCGTCCCAGCACTTGAGGTAGACGGAGTCGTCGTCGCGCGCGACGACGAGCATGCCCCATGACCTCGGTGTAGTACGCGATCGCGAGATCGAGGTCGACCACGGTCACGTCGACGTGCGCCAGGCGCAGGATGCCCATGCGTCAGCCTCCAGGTCCTCGGCACCGGGCGGTCGTGTGATGTACGCGACTCGATCCGGTGACGTGACGGCAACGTAGAGCCGACCTGTCCCGCATACAAGACCGATGTTCCCTTCCGCGGGACGCCGGTGTTACGTTCCGCGGACCATGAGCGACCCCACCCGCCCCGGACCCGAGGCGATGCGCGCTGCGCTGGCCGGCTACGTGCAGGCCGTGCACGCCGCCTACCTCGACTCCTCGGCGCTGCTCCCCCCGGCCGAGCGGGCCCGACTCCCCCTGCTCGACCCCGCGCCGCTGACCGTGATCGCGGTCGGTACGGCGTACCTGCACGTCGTCGGCACGCGCGAGACGCTGCCCGCACCGACCGGCCAGGAGGTGGCCCTCGACGACGAGCTCGACGGGCTCCGCTGGACCCTGCGCTTCGTCGACCCCGTGGTGCTGCCCGCCGTCGGCCTGCTCGACGAGTCGGGCGGCCCGGCCCACGACCAGGTACGCCGGCTGCTCGGGGTGCGCACGCACCTCTACCACCTCGCGGTCGCCCCCGGCGGTGGTCTGACCGCGCACCACGCGCAGCACGCCGGAACCGGTCTGGCCAACGCGCACGCCGCGGCCGCCCGCGACTACGAGACCATCCGCGTGCACGCGCGCGGCCGCGAGCTGCTCGTCGACGACCTGGCCGGCGCCGACCTGGCCGGCCTGCGCTTCGCGGCCGCGGCTGCTCGCCGCGCGGATCGTCCCCGACGACCCGGCGGTGGCCGCGCTCGCCGGCGCCCCCGAGCCCGACCCCGTGGCGCTGCGGCGCGCGGTCCTCGAGGCGGTGCGCCCCTCGCGCCGTCCCACCGCCGTCGACGAGGTGATGCCGCTGTGACCGACGACGCCACGACCAAGCGCGCGCACTCGACGCTGTCGAGCGTGCGCAACGCGGCACGGCTGCTCAAGGAGTTCGGCGGGCCCGACCGCGAGCTCGGTGTCACCGAGCTCTCGCGGCGCCTGGGCCTCGGCAAGAGCACGGCGCACCGCCTGCTCAACACCCTGGCCGAGGAGCGCCTGCTCGAGCAGGACCCCGACACCGGCCTCTACCGGCTCGCGCTCACCATGCACGAGCTCGGCGCGAGCGTGCAGGCGACCACCGACCTGCACACCGCGGCCAGCCCGGTGCTCGACCAGCTGCGCAACATGACGAAGGAGACCATCCAGGTCGCCGTGCTCGACGGCCGGCACGTCGTCTACATCGAGCGGCGCGAGAGCCCGCAGACCATCCGGCTCTTCGGCCGTGTCGGGCACCGCAACCACGCCTACTGCACGTCGACCGGCAAGGTGCTGCTCGCCAACCTCCCGCCGACGAGCTCGACGCGACCCTGACGGGCTGGAAGCTCCAGAAGCACACGCCGTACACGATCGCCGACCTCGCCACGCTGCGCGCCCACCTCGTGCAGGTGCGCACCCAGGGCTGGGCGGAGAACGTCAACGAGTTCGAGGTCGGCGTCGCCTCGATCGCGGCTCCCATCCGCGACCACCGGGGCACCGTCGTCGCGGCGGTCTCGGTCGCCGGGCCGGTCCAGCGCCTCGACGGCGCCAACCTGCGCCGCTTCACCCGCCACGCCATGGAGGCGGGCGACGCCATCAGCCGCCGCCTCGGCTGGCGCGACCCCGCACGGGAGGGATCCGGATGAGTCTGACCGCCGAGCGCGCCGACGAGCTCGCCGCAGCGATCTACGAGGCACGGCGCACGGGGGTGGCCATCGCGCCGCTCACCGAGGCCGACCCCGACCTCACGATGCAGGACGGCTACCTCGTCCAGCAGGGCGTCGTACGCCGCTACCTCGACGACGGCGACCGCATCGTCGGCTACAAGCTCGGCCTCACGAGCAAGCCGATGCAGCAGATGCTCGGCGTCGAGTCGCCCGACTTCGCGCCGGTCATGGCCTCGCACGTGCTCACCGACGGCTCGGCCGTGGCGGTGGCCGACTACATCGCGCCCAAGCTCGAGGCGGAGATCGCGCTCGTGCTCGGCGAGGACCTCGCCGGACCCGGACTGCACGCCGCTCGACGTCCTGCGGGCGGTCGAGGGCGTCGTGGCCGCGCATGGAGCTCGTCGACTCGCGCATCGCGGACTGGAGGATCAAGCTCCCCGACACCGTCGCGGACATGGCCAGCAGCGGCGCGATCGTGCTGTCGGCGCCGCTCGGTGCCCGTCGACGACGTCGACCTCCGCCTGCTCGGCATGGTGTTCACCCGCGACGGCGAGGTCGTCGCGACCGGTGCCGGTGCCGCGGCTCTCGGCGACCCGGCCGCCGCGGTCGCCTGGCTCGTCCGCACGCTGCACCCGCTCGGCGCCTCGCTCCCCGCGGGCTCCGTGCGTCATGACCGGCGCCCTGCACGCAGCCGTGCCGGTCGCCGCTGGAGAGACCTACCGCGCCGAGTTCGACCGGCTCGGTCCCGTCACCGTCCGCATCGTCTGAGAGGCGTCACCCGTGGGACTGCCCGTCGCCATCATCGGCTCCGGCAACATCGGCACCGACCTCATGTACAAGATCGAGCGCTCGCCCGTGCTCGACCTCGTCGCCCTCATCGGCATCGACCCCGACAGCGACGGGCTGGCGCGCGCCAGCGGCCCGGGGCTACGAGGCGCCGTCGAACGGCATCGACTGGGTCTCGCGAGCACCCCGACGACGTCAAGATGGTGTTCGACGCCACCAGCGCCTACGTCCACGTGCGGCACGCCAAGGTGCTGGCCGAGCTCGGCATCCGCGCGATCGACCTCACCCCGGCGGCGCGCGGCCCCAAGGTGATCGCGGCGGTGAACCTCGAGGAGCACCTCGACGCGCCCAACGTCAACATGGTCACCTGCGGCGGCCAGGCCACCACGCCCGATGGTCGCGGCCGTCAGCCGGGTCACCCGCGTGCCCTACGCCGAGATGGTGTCGGCCGTCGTCGTCGAAGTCCGCCGGGCCGGGCACCGCGCCAGAACATCGACGAGTTCACGCGCACCACGCGGCAGGCGCTCGTCGAGATCGGCGGCGCGGAGATCGGCAAGGCGATCATCGTCCTCAACCCGGCCGAGCCGCCGATCCTCATGCGCAACACGGTCTTCTGCGCGCTTCCCGAGGGCACCGACCACGACGCGGTCGATCGCCTCGGTCGAGGAGATGGTCGCCGACGTCGCGAAGTACGTGCCCGGCTACCGCCTCAAGCAGCCCCCGCTCATCGAGGAGGGCCCGTTCAACACGCCAGGAGGCGTCGTGCCCTACCGCTCCGTCGTCCTGCTCGAGGTGGAGGGCGCCGGCGACTACCTGCCGACCTACGCCGGCAACCTCGACATCATGACGGCCGCCGCCGTCCGCGTCGGCGAGGCCATCGCCGCGCACGAGGAGGTGCTCGGCATGACCGCGCAGCAGGACGTCCGTCCGCGACTTCCGCCTCATCGACTCCACGCTGCGCGACGGCTCGCACGCCATCTCGCACCAGTACACCGAGGAGCAGGTCGTCGCGGTGGTCAAGGGCCTCGACGACGCCGGCGTGCCAGGTGATCGAGGTGACCCACGGCGACGGCCTCGGCGGCTCGTCGTTCAACTACGGCTTCAGCGCGGTCGACGAGATGAAGCTCGTCGAGGCGGCCGTCAACGCGACGACGAACGCCGACATCGCGGTGCTGCTGCGTGCCGGGCATCGGCACGGTCGACGAGCTGCGCCAGGTGCGCGACCTCGGCGTCAACGTGGTGCGCATCGCGGTGCACTGCACCGAGGCCGACATCACCGAGCAGCACATCAAGATCGCCAAGGAGCTCGGGATGGAGGCCGTCGGCTTCCTCATGATGAGCCACATGAACACGCCCGAAGGGGCTGCTCGAGCAGGCCCGCATGCTCGAGGCCTTCGGCGCCGACACGGTCTACATCGCCGACTCCGCCGGCGCCATGACCACCAACGAGGTCCGCGCCCGCGTGGCCGAGATCGTCGGCGGCATCGACGTCCCGCTCGGGGTGCACGCGCACCAGAACCTCTCGCTGGCGGTCGCCAACTCGATCGCGGCCTACGAGGAGGGCGCACGCAACCTCGACGGCACCAGCGCCGGCCTCGGCGGCGGAGCGGGCAACTGCCCCACCGAGATCCTCGCCGCGGTCTGCGAGAAGAACGGCATCCAGAGCGGCGTCGACCCGCTCAAGCTGATGGACCTGGCCGAGGAGGTCACGCGTCCGCTGATGTCGCGCCAGCAGGTGGTCGACCGCGCCGGCCTGCTGCTCGGCTACGCCGGCGTCTACGGCTCGTTCCTGCTGCACGCCGAGCGGGCGGCCGAGCGCTACGGCGTCCCCCAGTCGGAGATCCTGCTCGAGCTCGGCCGCCGCAAGGTGGTGGGCGGCCAGGAGGACATGATCATCGACGTCGCCGTGGAGCTCGCGCGCAAGCACGCGGAGCAGGAGGTCACGGCATGAGCGACAGCGTTGGCCTCGCGCCCTTCGTCGACCGCCTCCTCGGCGCCGTGCGCGACCGCGCGGGCACCGCGCCGCTCACCGACTCGATGGAGCTCGACGAGGACACCGCCCTGCTCGTGCAGGAGGCGGTCGTGCAGGCGCGGGTCGACGCGGGCCACGCGATCGTCGGCGCCAAGCTCGGCCTCACCAGCGCGGCCAAGCAGAAGCAGATGAACGTCGACCGCCCGCTCTACGGCTGGCTCACCGCCGACATGGCCATCGACACCGGCGCGCCGCTGCAGTGCGACCGCTTCATCCAGCCGCGGGTGGAGCCCGAGATCGCGTTCCTGCTCGGTCGCGACCTCGATGGCCCGAACGTCACGGCCGCGCAGGTGCTCTCCGCGACCGACGCCGTGTTCGGCGCCATCGACGTGCTCGACTCGCGGTACGCCGGCTACAAGTTCACCTTCAACGACGTCACCGCCGACAACGCCTCCTCCGCCGGGCTTCGTCCTCGGCGGCACGGCGCTCGACCCCTACGGCATCGACCTGCGCCTCACCGGCTGCGTGCTGGAGAAGAACGGCGAGCTGGTCTCCACCGCCGCCGGCGCCTCCGTGATGGGGCACCCGGCCACGGCGGTCGCCTGGCTCGTGCGCGCTCTCGCGCGGCGCGGGCAGGGGCTGGAGGCGGGCCAGGTCGTCATGGCCGGCGGCATGACCGAGGCCGTCGCCGGTCGCCCCGGGCGACACCGTGGTCGCACGCTTCGACCGTCTGGGTTCCGTCGAGATCGCTTGCCGCTGAGAGGGTTGACGTCCATGCCACTGATCCAGGTGACTCTCGTCGAGGGTCGCACCGTCGAGCAGAAGCACGCCCTGCATCGCTGCGCTCACCGACGCGATGGTCGAGTCGATCGGCACCCCGAAGGACCGCATCCGCGTCGCGCTCTACGAGATCAGCGCCGAGGAGTGGGGCATCGGCGGCGTGCCGTTCTCCCAGGCCCGCGCACCCCAGACAGGAGACCCGTCATGACCGAGCCCCGCGTGGTGCGCCACTTCATCGACGGCGAGTTCGTCGACTCCCTCGACGGCTCGACGTTCGAGTCGATCTCCCCCATCGACAACGCGGTCGTCGCCGTCGTCGCCGAGGGCAAGATCGCCGACGCCGACCGCGCGGTCGAGGCGGCCCGGCGCGCCTTCGACCACGGGCCGTGGCCGCGGATGTCGCCGGCCGCGCGGCGCGCGATCATCCACAAGGCCGGCCGACCTCATCGAGTCGCGCCTCGAGGAGCTCGCGACGTGGGAGACCCTCGACATGGGCAAGCCCATCAGCGAGTGCCGCACCAAGGACGTGCCGCGCACGGCGCACAACTTCCGGTTCTTCGCCGACTACGCCGAGCAGGCCCACACCGAGGCGTTCCCCCGGCCCTGGGACAAGGTGCTCACCTACACGCTGCGCGAGCCGGTCGGGGTCTCGGCGTGCATCTCGCCGTGGAACTTCCCGATGATGCTCGAGTCGTGGAAGGTCGCTCCCGCGCTCGCGTTCGGCAACACCGTGGTGCTCAAGCCGGCCGAGCAGTCCCCCGTGACCGCGTCGATCCTCGCCGAGTGCTTCCACGAGGCCGGCATCCCCGAGGGCGTGTTCAACGTGGTGCAGGGCTTCGGCCCCGGCGCCGCCGGCGAGCGGCTCACCACCCACCCCGGCGTCGACCTCGTGACCTTCACCGGCGAGTCCGCGACCGGTCGGATCATCATGGGCAACGCCGCCCAGACCCTCAAGCGGGTCTCCTTCGAGCTCGGCGGCAAGTCCGCCAGCATCGTGATGGCCGACGCCGACCTCGACCTCGCGATCAAGGGCACCATCGACGGGATCTTCCGCAACCAGGGCGAGGTCTGCCTGGCCGGGTCGCGGCTGCTCGTGCAGCGCGAGATCTACGACGAGTTCCTCGAGCGCTACGTCGCCGCGGCCGAGGCCCTCGTCGTCGGCGACCCCCGCGAGCCCGCCACCCAGATCGGGCCGCTGGTCTCCACCGAGCACCTCGAGAAGGTGCTCTCCTACATCGAGCTCGGCCAGGCCGAGGGCGGCAAGCTCATGACCGGCGGGCACCGGGTCACCGACGGCGACCTGGCCCTGGGCAACTACGTCGCCCCCACGGTGTTCGCCGACGTCGACAACTCCTGGCGCATCGCCCAGGAGGAGATCTTCGGCCCCGTCCAGGTCGTCGTGCCCTTCGACACCCTCGACGAGGCCATCGAGCTGGCCAACGCCAACCGCTACGGCCTCGCGGGCATGATCTGGACGACGAACCTCAACACCGCGCACCGCGTCGCGCGCGAGGTCCGCACCGGCACCATGTGGGTCAACTGCTTCTTCATCCGCGACCTGCGCGCGCCCTTCGGCGGCATGAAGGACTCCGGCATCGGCCGCGAGGGCGGCGCCTACTCCGAGGAGTTCTTCACCGAGTCCAAGGCCGTCGTCCTGCAGTTCCCGTCATGAGCCGCGGATGACGGTCACCGTCTCCGTCCCGCGCGACCAGCTGCGCGAGGGCGTCCCCGTGCGCCTCGAGGCCGACTCGTCGCGCGGTGCTCGTGGTGCTCGTCGACGGCGAGGCCGCGGCGTACGAGGACGGCTGCCGGCACCGCGGCACGTCGCTGGTCGACGGCGCCGTGCGCGACTGCGTCGTGACCTGCCCCGGGCACTTCTGGCGCTACGACCTGCGCACCGGCGCGCGGGCCGACACCGTCGGCGAGCCGCTCCCCCGGTTCGCCGTACGGCAGGAGGACGGCCTCGTGCTCGTCGACCTGCCCGACCTGCCACCCGCGATGTCGATGCGCGAGACACTGCTCGCCGCCGCCCGCGCGGGCCGCCCCACCTGACCCACGACCGAACCGGGAGTGCGCGTGACCGACATCGACCTCGTCCTGTGGGACATCGGCCAGGTCGTCTACCAGAGCCCGTTCGAGCGCTTCGACGAGCTCGAGGACCACACCGGGATGGCGCGCGGCACCCTGCCGCGAGGGCCGTTCGTCGAGGGCGGCGACGCGGAGTACGACCTCGTCGACTCGGGCGCCCGCGACGAGCCGGAGTACTGGCGCGACATCGAGTCGCTCGCGCGCCAGAGCGTGCCGGGCCTGCACATCTACGACGCCCTGCGCGAGCTCGGCTGGGAGGGCCGTGGCCGGCCCGTGGTGCTCGGGTCTGCTCGAGGACATCCCCACCCGCTACCGCCAGGCGGTGCTCACCAACGACGCCACCAAGTTCCTCGGCGAGGGCTGGCGCGACACGTGGGAGTACGCCGGCTTCTTCGAGCGCATCGTCGACTCGCTCGACATCGGCGTGCGCAAGCCGGAGGTCGCGGCGTACACGGCGGCGGTCGAGATCCTGGGTGCGCAGCCCGGCCGCGTGCTGTTCATCGACGACCTCACGGCCAACGTCGAGGGCGCCCGGGCGGCGGGCCTTCAGGGCTTCCGCTTCGACACCACCGACCCCGCGGCGTCGGTCGCGGCGCTGCGCGACCTGCTCGGGCTCTGACGCGCGGCGCGGCTACGACCCGAGGCCGCGCTCGTGCACGACGCGGCCGGCGGCGACCGTGAGCACCACGGACGCGTCGGCCAGCGGCGCCGACTCGGGCGTCGCGTAGCCGTCGACCAGGACGTCGTGGTCGAGCATCGCGAGATCCGCGCGGCGACCCACCTCGATCGTGCCGGCGTCGTCGTCGTGGTTGACGTACGCCGAGCCCGCGGTGAAGGCGTCGATCGCGGCGTCCACCGACAGCCGCTGGTCGGGCAGGAACGATCCGGTGCCGCGACCGCGCGGGTGATCGCCACCTCGAGCTGGGCGAGCGGGTCGGCGGTCGTGACCGCCCAGTCGCTGCCCATCGCCAGGCGCGCGCCCTGCGGCACGGATGGCCTCGAACGGGTACTGCAGCGCGGCACGCTCGTCGCCGAGGAACGGAACCGTCAGCTCGTCCATCTGCGGATCCGGCTGCGCCCAGTAGGTCTGGCAGTTGGCCACGACGTCGAGCGCGGCGAACCGCGGCACGTCGACGGGCTGCACGACCTGCACGTGCGCGATGTGGTGCCGTCGGTCGCCGGCGCCGTTCGCCGCGCGCGCCGCCTCGACCGCGTCCAGCGCGTTGCGCACGGCCCGGTCGCCGATGGCGTGCATGTGCACCTGGAACCCGAGCGCGTCGAGCTCGGTGACGGCGGCGCGCAGCTCGTCGCGGTCGACGTAGCTCAGGCCGTGGTTGTCGGTGTGCCCGCCGCAGCCGTCGCAGTAGGGCTCGAGCAGCGCGCCCGTGTAGTTCTCCAGCACCCCGTCGGTCATGATCTTCACCGTCGTCGGCAGGAACCCGGGCACGCCCGACCCGCCGCGTCCGCGGCGCCGAGCGCGCTCTCGCGCTGGGCCTGCAGGTCGCTCGACCTGCTCGAGCCCGCGGTGCCGGTCCCACCACAGCGCGCCGACCACCCGTGCCGTCAGGCGCCCGTCGGCCGCCAGGGTGCGATACGCCTCCAGCGTCGCCGGGGTCACCCACGCGTCCTGCCACCCGGTGATGCCGAGCGCGTGCAGGTGGCGCTGCGCCTCGAGGATCGCGGCCTCCCACTCCGCGCGCGTCGGCGTCGGGACGACGTCGGTCGTCGAAGGTGTACGCCGCACCCTCGTGCAGGCAGCCGGTCGCGTCGCCGTCGTCGTCGCGCTCGATGCGGCCGTCCCACGGGTCAGGCGTGTCGCGGGTGATGCCGCCGCAGCTCCAGCGCCCTGCTGTTGACCCACGCCCCGTGCACGTCCTTGTTGAACAGGAACACCGGACGGTCGGGCACGACCGCGTCGAGGTCCTCCTTGCGCGGAAGGCCGCCCGGGAAGCACTCCATCGCCCAGCCGCCGCCGAGGATCCACGGCTCGTCCGGGTGCTCGTCGGCGTACCGCGCGATCACGTCGAGGTAGGCGTCGCGGCCGAGCACGTCGTTGAGCCAGACCCGACGCAGGTTCCGACCGGCGAACGGCGCGTGCACGTGGCTGTCCTGGAACCCGGGGAGCACCAGCCGGCCGGGGGCCCGCACCACGCGGGTGCCCGGCCCCGCGAGCGCGACGACGTCGGCGGCGTCGCCGAGCGCGCTGATGCGGTCGCCGGTCACCGCCACCCCGGTCGCCCAGCGGCCGCCGGACAGTCGCACGCGGGCATCGGCCACCACGAGGTCGGGCGCGGCCATCCGGCTCACCAGCCCATCAGGCGGGCGGCGAGATCGGTCATGACCTCGGTGGCCCCGCCGCCGATGCCGAGGATGCGGACGTCGCGGTAGTGCCGCTCGACCTCGCACTCGCGCATGTAGCCCATGCCGCCGTGCAGCTGCACCGCGCGGTCGGCGACGTACTCGGCGGCCTCGACCCCCGTCTGCTTGGCGAGCACCGCCTCGAGCGTGACCTGCTCGCCGGCGGCGAGCCGCACCGCGACGTCGCGGGCGTAGCGGCGGGCGACGTCGGTACGCCGGTGCATCTCCACCAGCGTGTGCCGCACGACCTGGCGCGAGGCCAGCGGGCGGCCGAACGTCTCGCGCTCGCGCACCCACTCCAGGGTCAGGTCGAGGCAGCGCTGCGCCGTGGCGTAGCCCATGACGGCGATGTTGAGCCGCTCGACGGCGAAGTGCCGCGCCAGCGAGGCGAACCCCTGCTCCGCCCCGAGCAGATCGGCCTGCGGCACGCGGACGCCCGCGAAGGACAGCTCCGCGGTGTCGCTGCAGTGCCAGCCCATCTTGCGCCAGCCGTGCCGACGCGCTGAACCCGGCGGTCCGCGTGTCGACCACGAGCAGCGAGAGCCCGCCGGCGCCCGGCCCTCCGGTGCGGGCGGCGGTCACGACGAGGTCGGCGCGGGTGCCCGAGGTGATGTAGGTCTTGGTGCCGTCGACCACCCACGCGTCGCCGTCGGCGACCGCACGGGTGCGCAGGTCGGCGACGTCCGACCCGCCGTCGGGCTCGGTCACGGCCAGGGCGGCGATCGACTCGCCGGCGAGCACCGGGCGCACCCAGGTGTCGAGCAGATGGTCGGCACCTGCGAGGTCGCCCGCGTCCTGCCGCGCCCGCGCCGCGTCGACCACGTGCGGCAGCGCGATCCCGTGGGTGAACAGCGCGGAGACCAGTCCCCCGCTGGCACCCGCGCCGAGCATCGCCTCGGTCATGACGACGACGTCGACGGCGTCGCCGCCCGAGCCGCCGAGCTCCTCGGCGTACCCGAGCCCGAGCAGCCCGGCCTGCGCGGCCGCACGGTGCAGCGAGCGCGGGACCTCGCCCGCCTGCTCCCACGCGGCGAGGTTCGGGACGATCTCGCGGCGCGTGAAGTCGGCGGTCAGCTCCGCCAGCGCGCGGCGCTCGTCGGTGGCGAACGGGTCAGGCAGAGCCGGGTGTCCCATGACGGCAGCCTAGGACGAGAGGGCCTGGGCTCAGGCGTCGATGCGGGCGCGGTCGAGCGAGGCGGCGCCGTCGACGATGAACTCCTTGCGCGGGGCGACGTCGGTGCCCATGAGCAGGTCGAAGACCGCAGCGGCCTCGTCGACCTCGTTCACGGTGATCCGGCGCAGCGTGCGCGTGGCGGGGTCCATCGTGGTCTCGCGCAGCTGCGAGGCGTCCATCTCGCCGAGGCCCTTGTAGCGCTGCGGCGTCTTGAACGAGCGGCCCTTGGACGTGAGGTCCTTGAGCAGCGCGCGGTACTCCTCCTCGGAGTAGGTGTAGACGACCTCGTTCTTCTTGCCGCCCGGGTTGACGATCTCGAAGCGGTGCAGCGGCGGGACGGCGGCGTAGACGCGTCCGTCGTCGAGCAGCGGCCGCATGTACCGGTGCACGAGGGTGAGCAGCAGGCAGCGGATGTGCGCGCCGTCGACGTCGGCGTCGGACATCACGATGATCTTGCCGTAGCGCGCCTGGTCGAGGTCGAAGGTGCGGCCGGAACCGGCACCGATCACCTGGATGATCGCGGCGCACTCGGCGTTCTTGAGCATGTCGGCGACGGACGCCTTCTGCGTGTTGAGGATCTTGCCGCGGATCGGCAGCAGCGCCTGGTACTCGGCGTTGCGCGCGACCTTCGCGGTGCCGAGCGCGCTGTCGCCCTCGACGATGAACAGCTCGCTGCGGTCGACGTCGTCGCTGCGGCAGTCGGCGAGCTTGGCCGGGCAGCGCCGAGGACTCGAGCGCGTTCTTGCGGCGCTGCACGTCGCGGTGGGTGCGCGCGGCGATGCGGGTGCGCGCGGCGTTGGCGATCTTGTCGAGCACGGCCTTGGCGACCTGCTTGTCGCCGCGCGGCGGCGAGGCGAACCAGGCGGCGAGCTCCTTGGCCACCACGTTGCGACACGATGCGCGTCGCCGCCGGCGTGCCGAGGACCTCCTTGGTCTGGCCCTCGAACTGCGGCTCGGACAGGCGCACCGTGACGATGGCGGTGAGGCCCTCGGCGATGTCGTCCTTGGTGACGTTGTCCTCGCTGGCCTTGAGCACCTTCTGGCGCGCGCAGGACGTCGTTGACCGTCTTGGTCAGCGCGCGGTCGAAGCCGCTCACGTGGGTGCCGCCCTTGGGCGTGGCGATGATGTTGACGAAGCTGCGGACGTCGGTGTCGTAGCCCGATGCCCCAGCGCAGCGCGACGTCGACGCCGAGCTCGCGCTCGACCTCCTGCGAGGTCATGTGGCCCTTGCCGTCGAGGACGGGCACGGTCTCCTTGAAGTGGCCCGCTGCCCTTGAGCCGGAGCACACCGGTGACGCGCCTCGTCCTTGCTGAGGTACTCGACGAACTCGGTGATGCCGCCCTTGTAGAGGTAGGTCTCGTCGGAGACCTCCTCGCCGCGCTCGTCGCGGATCTCGATCGTGAGGCCGGGCACGAGGAACGCGGTCTGCCGCGCGCGGGCGCGCAGCGCCTCGACGTCGAACTCGGCGTCCTTGATGAAGATCTGCCGGTCGGCCCAGTAGCGCGTGCGGGTGCCGGTGACGCCCTTCTTGGCGCGGCCGGCGACGACGAGGCCGGACTTCTTCGTGAACGCGGCGTCCGGGCCGTCGCCGTCGAACAGGCCGGGGATGCCCCGCTGGAACGACATCGTGTGGATCTTGCCGTCGCGGTCGACCTCGATGTCGAGGCGCTCGGAGAGCGCGTTGACCACCGAGGCGCCGACGCCGTGCAGGCCGCCCGAGGCGGTGTAGGAGCCGCCGCCGAACTTGCCGCCGGCGTGCAGCTTGGTCATGACGACCTCGACGCCGGTGAGCCGCGTCTTGGGCTCGACGTCGACCGGGATGCCGCGGCCGTCGTCGCGGACCTCGACCGAGCCGTCGGCGTACAGCACGACGTCGATGCGGTGGCAGTGGCCGGCGAGCGCCTCGTCGACGGAGTTGTCGATGATCTCCCAGAGGCAGTGCATGAGGCCGCGGCCGTCGGTCGACCCGATGTACATGCCCGGGCGCTTGCGGACCGCGTCGAGCCCCTCGAGCACCGACAGGTGCTTGGCCGAGTAGCCCCCGGTGCTCTTCGACGCACGGCGCGGGGCGACGGGCTGGGCGGTCATGGTGCGGCACGCTCCGAGGGGTCGACGGGTGGGCGGAGCAACGGGTCGTCCCGGCGCCACGCCGGAGACCCTCGCCAATCTAGTCGGCACCACCCCCGGCACTCGCGGCGGCCACGCCGGGGCGCGCCCGTCCGGGGGGTCGGGATCCGCCCGAGGACCCCGTCGCGAGCGTCGAACGCGTTACGTGATCGTCACGACACGCCGGGCCATGTGGTTGGTGGGGACGGGTGATCCGGGTCACGATCGGCTTACGCCGGAGGCGAACCGGGGATGGCCAGGCGGGCGCTCGACGTTGTGCCGTGCGAGGATGAAGCACGACCAGGAGGAGAGCATGACCCCCACCTTGACCGCCGACCGCACCTCTCAGCGCGCTCGACCGCTGCGACCGCTGCGGTGCTCAGGCGTACGTCCGGGTCACCCTCGCCGCGGGTGGCGACCTGCTCTTCTGCGGTCACCACTTCCGCGAGCACGAGGCGCGGCTGCGTCCGCTCGCGAGCCGACGTCCAGGACGAGACGCCAAGCTCACCGAGCCGACCACGCTGGCCGACACCGAGGCCTGAGCCTCCCGCACCGTCCCGACGGCCCGGCACCCCTGGGGTGCCGGGCCGTCGGCGTACGTCGGGCCCAGGATCACCAGCGGTCGTGCACCAGGGGCCGCACGAGCCGGTCGTAGATCTCGCGGACGGCCGCCTGCTGCTCGGCGGTGAGCGCAGGCAGCGAGGCCGCCGCCGCGTTGCCCTCCACCTGCGCCCGGTCGCGGGCCCCGGGGATCACGGTCGTGACGCCCGGCTGGTCGATGATCCAGCGCAGCGCGAACTGCGCGGTGGCCACCCCGGGCGGCACCACGCCGGCCAGCTCGCGCACCGCCTCGAGCCCGACCTCGTACGGGACGCCGGAGAACGTCTCCCCCACGTCGAAGGCCTCGCCGTGCCGGTTGTACGTGCGGTGGTCGTCGGGCCCGAACGTCGTGCTCTCGTCGTACCGGCCCGAGAGCAGGCCGGAGGCCAGCGGCACGCGGGCGATGATCCCGACGCCGGCGGCAGCCGCGGCCGGCAGCACCCGCTCGAGCGGCTTGAGACGCAGCGCGTTGAGGATGATCTGCACGCTCGCCACGTTCGGGCGCGCGATCGCGGCCAGCGCCTCGTCGCACGTCTCCACGCTCACGCCGTACGCCGTCATCCGGCCCTCCGCCACCATCGCGTCGAGCTCGTCGAACACCGCGTCGTCGGCGTAGAGGACGGTCGGCGGGCAGTGCAGCTGGACGAGGTCGAGCGTGTCGACGCCGAGGTTGGCGCGCGACCGGTCGTTCCACGCCCGCATCGCCGTCGGCGGTGTAGTTCTCGAGGCGCTGCTCCACGCGACGGCCCATCTTCGTGGCGACCGTGACGTCGGCGTCCGGTCGCGCCGCGCGCCAGGCGCCGATGAGCCGCTCGCTGCGGCCGTCGCCGTACACGTCCGCCGTGTCGACGAACGTGACGCCGGCGTCGCACCGCGGCGTCGAGCAGGTCGAGGGCCACCGGCTCGTCGACCAGGCCCCAGTCGCCGCCGAGCTGCCAGGCCCCCAGACCGACGACCGAGACCCGACGACCCGCCATGCTGCGCTGCTCCATGACCTCGACCCTAGAGGCGCGCAGCGACGAGGTCTCCTAGGGTCGGAGCATGCCGGGTTGGGGTGAGGCGCTGATCGCCGTCGCGTGCGTCGTGGGCATCGTCGGGACGATCCTCCCCGTGCTGCCCGGGTCGCTGCTCATCGGCGGGGCGATCGTGCTCTGGGCCGTCGTCGAGGGCGGCGCCGTGGCCTGGACCACGGCCGTCGTGGCCGTCCTGGTCCTGGCCGCCGGCTACGTGCTCACGCTGTGGATCCCCGGGCGCCGCATGTCCGCCGCGGGCATCCCCACCCGCACGCTGGTGGCCGGGGGGCTGCTGGGCATCGTGGGCCTGTTCGTGGTGCCGGTCGTGGGGCTGCCGCTCGGCTTCGTCCTCGGCGTCTACCTCGCCGAGCGGGTGCGGCTGCCCTCCCACGCCGACGCGTGGCCGTCGACGGTGGAGGCGATGAAGGGCACCGGGCTGTCGGTGCTCATCGGGCTCGTGGCCGCCGTCCTGGCCACGGGGATCTGGGCCGCCGTCGCCCTGACGACGTAGTGAGTGGCAGAACGTAGTCGAGCGGCAACGCTCCGCGAGAAATCCGTGAGGCGCGCCAGGGATGGCTTCCTCCGGGAGCGGACCCTGATCCGGCGTTGACCTCCCGGAGAGGTGAGCGCCCCACCGTGGATGCCGGCGCACCGACGCGACGCCGGTGCCCGACCAACGGAGGGAACGTCATGTCGCTGCGCCACCACCTGCGCTCGGCCGAGGGTGCCTCGGTCGTCGAGTACGCCCTGCTCATCGCCGGGCTCGCCGCGATCGTGGTCGTGGCCGTGTTCGCCATCGGTCGCGGCGCGGCCGCCCAGATCGCCAAGGGCGGCGCCTGCCTCACCAGCTCCGTGTGCCCCGCGTCGCCCGTCGCCGCGCCCAGCTCGACCCCGACGGCCGCACCGACGGCTGCCGCGGCACCGACGCCGACTCCCACGCCGAGCTCGACCCGCACCTCGGGCGGCAACAACGGCAACAACAACGGGAACAACGGGAACAACGGGAACAGCGGCAACAACAACGGGAACAACCGCGACGGGAACAACCGCGACGACTGACGAGGCGCTAGGTTCGCCCCACGGCATCCCGGGCCGCTCTGTCCGCCCGCCCTGGGAGCACCTGTGAGCCAGCACGTCCTCGAGCCGCACGTCGTACGCCGCGAGCACGACCCCGCCGCGCCCTCCACACCCGCCGACACCCTCGGCCTCATCGACGCGCAGCGCGCCCTGATCGCGGCGGCAGTCCCCGTCGAGCCCCTGCCCGTCGACGAGCGGATCGACGCACCACGTGCTCGAGGTGGGCGGCAGCGCCCCCGAGTCGCTGGCCGGGGCGATCACGCTGACGACGGCCCACGGGCCGAAGGTCGAGCGCACCACCACCTACCGCTTCCAGCGCCGGGACATCCTCAACGAGCACCTGTGCCACGCCTGGCCGGCGGAGGGGTACGACCTCCCGGCGCTCACCACGGTCGTGTTCGAGCTGCCGAACGCGCTCATCCTCGGTGCCGACCTGATCCCCATCGCCGACGTGGCCTTCGACCGCGAGTACTACGGCCGCTGGTACGCCGAGCACACCGACCTGGTCACCGAGCACTGGCCACGGATCAGCCCGCACCTGCTGGCCCCGTCACCGCCGCCGGACGCCTACTTCACCAACCAGCTCGGGTCGCGGCTCGCGGTGCTCACGAACCTGCGACCCGACGGCTTCGGCCCGGCGGTCGACTACGTGCTCGCCCTCACCGAGCTCTGGACCCGGCTCTGGGAGCGCGCCGAGCCGGCGCCGGCGGCGTACCGGGAGGCCACGGAGGCGCGCCGGCGACAGCTCATGCGCCGCGCCTACAAGGGGCTCGACTACCACTCCCCGGCCTCGCCCAGCCTGGCGTCGGTGCTCGGCTGGACGGGGGCCAACCTCGTGTTCGACCACGTGTTCGGCCCGGACGCCCCGCCGCAGCCGCTCGACGAGCGGCGGAGCTACCTCGACGTGGAGGTCTCCCCCGGCACCGCGGCGAGGGTGGCCGCGCGCTCGGCCGGCTGACGCGTTCTGCAGCCCCAGCCGTTCCGGCGGCGCTAGGTTCGCCGCATGTGCTGCTTCGTCATGGTGCTCGGGCTCCTCGGGCCCCGTTTCGCATTCCTCTACACCTGGATCTTCACCGAGCGGGTGAGTCTCGCGTTCTCGGGCGGATGGTTCGTGCCGCTGCTCGGGCTGCTGTTCCTGCCGTGGACCGCCCTGGTCTACGTGCTCGCCTACGCCCCGATCGGCGGCGTCTCGGCGCTGGGCTGGGTCTTCGTGGCGCTCGGCTTCGTCGCCGACATCGCGACGTACTCGAGCCGGGCAGCGCAGCAGCGGTACTACTCCGCACCCGCCACGTCCGTGTGACCCGATGACCACCTCGGCGGCCGATCGCTGGCGCGACGACCTCGCGGCCTGGGCGATCCCGCCCGAGATCCTCGCGGCCGCGCCCGAGTCGCCGTGGATCCACCCCGTGGAGATGTTCACCGTCTCCGACGTCGTGCCGGACTCGGTCTCGCACCAGCGGGCGAGATCTGCGGTGCCCGAGGGCGGCACCGTGCTCGACGTCGGCTGCGGCGGCGGGCGGGCGGCGGTGGCGCTCGTCCCGCCCGCGACGTCCGTGCTGGGTGTCGACGAGCAGCAGCCCATGCTCGACCGCTTCGCCGAGGCGGTCACCCGCGCGGGGGCTGCGGTCTCGACGGTTCTGGGGCAGTGGCCGGACGTCGCCGACCAGACGCCGGTCGCCGACGTCGTGGTGTGCCACCACGTCGCCTACAACGTCGCCGACCTCGCACCCTTCCTGCTCGCGCTCGGGGAGCACGCCCGGAGCCGGGTGGTGCTCGAGCTGCCCGTGACGCATCCGCTCGTCGCACATGGCGCCGTACTGGCGGACGTTCTGGGATCTCGAGCGGCCCACGGGCCCGACGGCGGAGGACTGCCTCGCGGTGGCGCGCGAGGCGGGCATCGACGCGCAGCTCGAGGTGTGGACCGACACGGAGTACAGCGCGCGCGGCACCCTCACGCCCGAGCAGCAGGCACGGTTCCTGCGCATCCGGCTCTGCCTGCCCGAGGACCGCGAGCCCGAGGTGGCCGCCGCGCTGCAGGCTGCGGGTCCGCCGGCGCCGCGCCGCACCGCGACCCTGTGGTGGGACCGGTAGCCGACGTCCCGGCGTACGCCGTCAGCGGACGGTCCGGCTCCGCACCTCGGCGAGCACGTCGGGGTCGATGCGCTCGAGGATGGCGTCGGCGACGTCGCTGAGCGCCTCGAGCTGAGCCGGCGACAGGGCGTCGACGACGCTGGCGCGCACCTGCTCCACGTGGCCGGGCGCCGCGGCCACGATCGCGGTCCAGCCTGCGTCGGTCAGCCGAGCGTTGACCGCACGCCGATCCTCGGGGCACGGGAACCGCTCGACCAGACCGCGCTCCTCGAGGCGCGACACCACGTGCGAGAGCCGCGGCAGCGTGGCGCTCGTGCGACCGGCGAGGCTGCTCATGCGCAGCGTCCGCTCGGGAGCCTCGGACAGCATCGCGAGCACCCAGTACTCGAAGTGGGTGAGACCCGAGTCGCGACGCAGCTGCGAGTCGAGCACCCCCGGCAGCAGCTCCATCACCGCGGCCAGGCGCACCCACGCGGCGCGCTCCTGGTCGTCCAGCCATCGGGTCGTCATGCGCCGAGTGTACCCGATTAGTTGACGTGACAAGTATTGCCGCGTACGTTCTTAGTTGTACCTACAACTACCCCTCAGGAGCAGACATGAGCACCGTCACGATCATCGGAACCGGGAACATGGGCCAGGCCATCGCCGGCCTCGTCGTCAAGGACGGCGGCACCCCGCAGCTGCTCGGCACCGCCGACGCGGCCACCGCCGTCACCGGCGACGTCGTCGTCCTCGCCGTCCCGCACCCCGCCGTCGCCGGGATCATCTCCGAGCGCGGCGAGCAGCTCGCCGGCAAGGTCGTCGTCGACATCACCAACCCGGTGAACTTCGAGACCTTCGACTCCCTCGTGGTGCCCGCCGACTCCTCGAAGGCCGCCGAGATCGCCGCCGCCCTCCCCTCCTCGCGCGTGGTCAAGGCCTTCAACACCAACTTCGCCGCGACCCTCGCGTCGGGCACCGTCGGGGTGGAGCCCACCACCGTGCTCGTCGCCGGCGACGACGGCGACGCCAAGGCCGCGGTCGGCGCGATCGTCACCGGTGCCGGACTGCGCGCCATCGACGCCGGCTCGCTCTCGCGTGCCCGCGAGCTCGAGTCGCTCGGCTTCCTGCAGATCACCCTCGCGGCCGGCGAGAAGATCTCGTGGGTCGGCGGCTTCGCCGTCATCGCCTGACGCGCCGCTCCTGAGCCCTGCCACGGGGTCCACGAGGTCGCCTAGGTTGGCCTCGTGGATCCCGTGGCCGCTCTCGAACGCATCGCGTTCCTGCTCGAGAGGCAGAACGCGTCCTCCTACCGCGTGAAGGCCTTCCGCGGCGCCGCCGCGACCGTGCGCGGCCTGTCCGCGGACGAGGTCGCGACACGTGCGGCTCGCGGCACGCTCACCTCGCTGCCCGGCATCGGCAGCACCACCGCCGCGGTCGTCGCGGAGAGCCTCGAGGGCGTGCCGAGCTATCTCGCGACGCTGGAGACCGAGCCGTGGCCGGGTTCGGCGTACGGCGTCGACGCGCTGATCCCGCTCGCCCGGGGCGACCTGCACACGCACTCCGACTGGTCGGACGGCGGCTCGCCCATCGAGGAGATGGCCGAGACGGCCCGCGCGCTCGGACGGGAGTACGTCGCCCTCACCGACCACTCGCCGCGGCTGACCGTCGCCAACGGGCTCACGCGCGAACGGCTCGAGCGGCAGCTCGCGATCGTCGACCGGCTCAACACCACGTGGGCGCCGTTCCGGCTGCTGACCGGCATCGAGGTCGACATCCTCGACGACGGCTCGCTCGACCAGGACGACGACCTCCTGGAGCGGCTCGACGTCGTCGTGGCCTCGGTGCACTCGAAGCTGAAGATGGACCGCGCGTCGATGACGCGCCGCATGCTCGCAGCGGTGCGCAACCCCAACACCGACATCCTCGGGCACTGCACGGGACGGATGGTCGCCGGCGGCAAGAACCGGCCGGAGAGCCAGTTCGACTCCGACGCGGTGTTCGACGCCTGCCGGGAGAACGGCGTGGCGGTGGAGGTCAACTCGCGTCCCGAACGCCTCGATCCCCCGCGTCGGCTGCTGCGCGACGCAGTCGACGCCGGGTGCCTGCTCGCCGTCGACACCGACGCGCACGCGCCCGGACAGCTCGCCTGGCTCGTCAACGGCTACGCGCGCGCCGCCGAGTGCGGCGCAGCACCGGAGAGCATCGTGACGACACGGTCGCTCGACGAGCTGCTCGCCTGGACCGGCAGGCACGGCTGAGCCGCAGGGGTGGGCGATCTCCCGCGCCGGTCCGGTCGCCTGCACGCCCCGCCACCTCTAGTGTCGACGGGTGACGCGACTCGCCTGGATCGTCGAGATCGACCACCCCGACCTGCGCGCCGCGCTCGACCGGCTGCGCGCCGACCTCGACGGGGCCGGCTTCACCGCCGGCGACCTCGCGGACGCCGACGTGGCCGTGGTGTGGGCCGATCGCCCGCTCCCCCGCGATCTGACGGCGTCCCTGCTCTCGCCGGGTCGGCGCGTCGTGCTCGCCGGCCACACTCTCCCGCTCGCCGACCCGGATCGTTCGCTCGCCGAGGCGGCCGGGCTCGTCGTCGGCGCGGCCGACCCCGGTGCACGACGTGCGCCTGCGTCTCGGCCCGGACGGCGTCAGCGGCACGGCCTCCGGCCACGCTCACGCCGAGGGCGACCACCTCGACACCCACGACCACGTCACCGACCGCGTGCTGCTGGTCGACAAGGCCGCGGACGACGTCGCAGTCCTGCGCACCGCCGCGGTCGGGCTGAGCACGCACCCCGTCGTCACCTGGCGCGCCGAGACGTCGACCGGCGCGTTCACCATCGGGACGACCGCCGCGTCGATCGCCGACCCGACGACCCGGCACAGCCTGCTCGCACTGCTCCGGCTACGCCGTCGGCGCACCCGAGGCCGCACCGGTGCGTGTCGGGCTGCTCGGCTACGGCGCGATCGGGCACGAGCACAGCCGCGCGGCGCGCGCCGTCGAGGGCCTCGAGCTCACCGCCGTCTGCGACACCGCCGCCTCACGGCGCGACGCGGCCGCCGCTCGCCGCCCCGGGGATCGCGACGACCGCGGACGCCGACGACCTGCTCGCCCGCGACGACGTCGACCTCGTGGTCGTCTCGACGCCGCCGAGCACGCACGCCGTCGTGGGCGCTGCGCGCGATCCGCGCGGGCAAGCACGTCGTGGTGGAGAAGCCGTTCGCGATCCGCACCAGCGAGGCCGACGAGGTGCTGCGCCGAGGCGGCCGATGCCGACCTGCTCGCCGTCGTCTACCAGAACCGCCGCTTCGACCCCGACCATCTCGCCGTCCGGCGTGCCGTCCGGTCGGGCGCGCTCGGCGACGTGTTCCACATCGAGACGTTCGTCGGCGGCTACGGGCACCCGTGCAACCTGTGGCACTCCGACGAGGGCGTCTCGGGCGGGGCGTTCTACGACTGGGGCTCGCACGTGCTCGACCAGATCCTCGACCTGGTGCCGACCGACATCGAGCACGTGACGGCGGCCTCCCACAAGCGCCGCTGGTTCGACGTCACCAACGCCGACCACTCGCGCGTCACCATCCGCTTCGTCGACGGGGTCGAGGCGGAGTTCGTGCACTCCGACCTCGCGGCCGCGCTCAAGCCGCGCTGGTACGTGCTCGGCACCGAGGGCGCGATCGTCAGCCAGTGGCGCACCGAGCGGATCGTGTCGCGCACCGACATCGGCACCCTCGCCGAGGACGTGCTGGCGCCCGCGGACAGCCCTGCCGCTGCTCGACCTGCACCACGGCGACGGCAGCGTGACGCGCCTCGCCGAGCCCCCGGCTCCGGCGTACTCCTTCCACCGCGAGCTCGCCGACACGCTGCGCCTCGGCCTCCCCATGACCGTGACGGCCGAGCAGTCGCGGCGCGTGCTCGCCGTGATGGAGGCCGCGAGCGAGTCGGCGGACGACGGCGGTCGCCCGGTCGCACCGCGGTGACCACCGAGGCGCCGGTGCGCTGGGGCTTCCTCGGCGCCGGCTTCGTCGCCTCGCGCGGCGTCGCTCCCGTCGTGCACTCGGCCGACGGCGCGGTCCTGCAGGTGGTCGCCGCGCGCGACCTCGCCCGCGCGCGAGTCGCTCGAGCCGGTGCGCGCGTCGACGTCGTACGCCGAGGTGCTGCACCGCCGACGACGTCGACGCCGTCTACCTCTCGCTGCCCAACGACGCCCACCTGCCGTGGGTGCTCGCGGCGCTCGAGGCGGGCAAGCACGTGCTGTGCGAGAAGCCGCTGGGCCTCGACGCGGCGCAGGTCGCGACGATGACGGCCGCCGCGAGCGGACGCCGACCGCCTGCTGGTCGAGGCGTCGTGGAACCGGTGGCACCCGCGCACGCGCCGCGCCGAGGCGCTGCTCGACGGAGGTCGAGGGCCCGGTCGGAGGCGACCGCGTGGTTCACCTTCTCCGGAGTTCCGCAGGACAACTACCGGCTCGACCCGGCCCGCGGAGGCGGCGCGCTCTACGACGTCGGCTGCTACGGCGTCGCCGCAGCCCTGATGGCGCTCGGCGACGACGTCGAGGTGACAGCGGCCGCGAGCACGTCTGCGTCGTCCGGCGTCGACCTGACCACGACGGCCGAGCTGGCCTCCGCGCGCGGGGTCGCGCGCGTCACGGCCTCCTTCGAGCGCGAGGAGTCGCAGGGGTTCACCGTCACCGCGCCAGGGGTTCTCGCTCGAGCTGCCGCACCCGGCCTTCACCGCGTGGCGCGAGGCCACCACGATGACCGTCGTCGACGACGAGGGCAGTCGGCAGTGGAGGAGTTCGACGCCTGCGACCCCTACCTGCTCATGGTCGAGGCGGTGTCGGCGCGGATCCGCGGCGGCGACGAGTGGGTGCTGCCGCTGTCGACCTCGCTCGCCGTCGCACGCACCCTGGACGCCGTACGGGAGAGGGCACGCCCATGAACGCCAACGACCTGCCTCACGCTCGTCGACGGCACGATCCCGCTCCCCGGCGGCCCTCGGCTCGCCGTACGCAGGGCGGCCGGGTACGGCGCGCCCGTTCCTGCTCGTCCACGGCCTCGCCTCGAACGCGCGGCTGTGGGACGGCGTCGCCCGGCGCCTCGCGGCCGCGGGCCACGAGGTGGTCGCCGTCGACCAGCGCGGTCACGGCCTGTCCGAGGTGACGGTCGACGGCTACGACACCCGCACGGCAGCAGCAGACCTCGCCGCGCTGATCGCCGAGCTCGGTTGGGTCGGCAGTCGGGCTCCGGTCGTCGCCGGTCAGTCGTGGGGCGGCAACGTCGTGCTCACGCTGGCCGCGCTCTACCGCGACGTCGCCGCCGTCGCGCTCGTCGACGGCGGCTGGATCCACCTCTCGGACCGGTTCCCCACGTTCGACGAGTGCTGGGAGCAGCTGGCACCACCGCAGTTCGACGGCTGGACCCGCGCCGAGCTCGAGGAGCGCGCCCGCGGGCTGGAACAGCGACTGGCCCGAGGAGGGCCGGCTCGGCTCGCTGGCCAACTTCGGCGAGCTCCCCGACGGCACCGTGCGACCGCACCTGGCCCGCGAGCACCACCGCAGCATCGTGCACTCGCTGTGGCAGGACGACCCCCGACCTCTCTACGGCCAGGTCACGGTGCCCACGTTGCTCATGGCGGCCGTCGACGCCGTGCCCGTGGGCAGCACCCCCGTCACCGAGGCGCTCGACGCGCATCCCGGACGCGCAGATCGCCTGGTACGTGGGCGCCCATCACGACCTCCACGCGCAGCAGCCCGACCGCTGCGCCGCCGACCTGCTGGCGCTCGCTGCCCGCATCGACGGCTGACCGCACCGGTCGACGCGGCGAGGCTCGGCTAGAGCCGGACGGCGATCTTGCCGCGGTGGCGCTGCGCGGCGAACTCGGCGAACGCGTCCGGGACGTCGGCGAGGTCGACGACGCGGTCGACGACCGGCACCACCGAACCGTCGTCGACGAGGCTCACGAGGTGAGCCACGTCGTCGGGGTCGTTCGGGCGCCAGATCGGCACCGTGATCCGCTTGCCGCCGAACGCCGAGATCAGCGGGCCCGTCGCCATGAGGCGCACGATGCGCCCCACGTCGCCGCCGAGCAGCCCGCACTCGCCCCCGGGCGCGAGCATCCGGCGGTAGTCCGCCACGGACCTTGTCGCGACGATGTCGACGATGAGGTCGTACGTCGACCCGTCGCGGGCGATGTCCTCGCGTGCGTAGTCGACGACGCGGTCGGCACCCAGCGCGCGCAGCACGTCGAGCTTGTGCGCAGCGTCGACCGCCGTGACCTGCGCACCCGCAGCCTTGGCCATCTGCACCGCGAACGTCCCGACTCCCCCACCGGCCCCGTTGACCAGCACCCGTTCGCCGGCCAGCCGTGCGCGGCGGCGTCGCAGCGCGGTGACCGCCAGTCCGCCTGCCTGCGGGACGACGCCCGCCTGCTCCAACGACAACGACGACGGGACAGGTGCCAGCGCCGACTCGGGGACGGCGGCCAGCTCGGCGTACGCGCCGAACCCGCAGGTGCTCAGGTCGCCGAACACCTGCGCACCCACGACGAACCGGCCGGCTCCCGGGCCGAGGGCGACGACCTCTCCCGCGATGTCGGAGCCCGAGGATCCGGTGCCGCGGGCGTCGCGGCGCCGTCATGCGGTTGACGAAGGGTTGCCCGGTGAGCAGGTGGTAGTCGTAGTCGTTGACCGAGCCGGCACGCACGCGCACCAGCACCTCGCCCTCGCCCGGCGCGGGGTCGGCGACCGTCGCCAGCGCGAGGACCTCGGGACCGCCGTAGGAGTCCCGGACCAGCGCCCTCACGACGTGCGGCGCGTCATCAGCCCAGCACCCGGCGGACGTAGGCGTCGAGGCAGCGGTCGGCGGACGCGCGGGCCTTGTCGATGGCGAGGACCGCAGCCTTGTCCATCGGCACGGTGTTCTGCTCGGTCGCGTACGGCTCGATGAGCCGTCGGTAGGCCTCCTCGGCCTCGTTCCACGCGATGCGCGCCTCGTTCTTGGTCTTCGCCATGGGGCGACGCTAGCGGTCGCCGGTGCGCCTCGTCGGCTACGGAGCGACGAAGTACGCCAGGCGTCCCGCGTTCACGTTGCTGACGCGGGTGAACTCGCCGCCGGCGACGACGCCGCGGTTGGTGGCTGCGAGCGCCCACACGCCGTAGAAGGAGTTGATCGACGGGCGGAACGCCGGCTCGACGGTTCCTCGGGTCGCGTCCGCGGCGAGCAGCTTGACGGTGGTGTCGAGCTGGTACCCCTCGTGGAATCCGAAGAACACGTTGCCGCCGTAGAAGGTCACCGCCTGCACGTCGCCGTCGGTGTAGACGCGCCAGTACTTCGTGCCGCTGGTCGTGCTGAAGGACGCGACCTGGTTGCCGCCGCCGCCGATGCCCGCGTAGACCCGCGTGCCGGTGTCGTTGGTGTCGAGCGCGAGGACGGGGTACTCGTTGCTCAGCGCGAAGGTCGTCGCGGTCGGCACGCCCGCGCGCGTCAGCCCCACCAGGTACTTGCGCGGCAGCGTGTTGACCGTGAGGAACTGACCGCCGACGTACACGGCCGAACCGTCCGGCGCGGTGGTGAGCGCGAACACGGTGTTGTCGAGCACCGGCCGGAACGCCGTGTCGACGGTGCGCGCAGGGAGGTTGATGGCGGCGACGCGACGCTGAGTCACGCCCCCGATGGTGGTGAACTGGCCGCCCACGTAGAGCCGGTCTGCGGTCGTGGCCAGAGCGCGGACGGACGCCGAGGCGTCGCGGCGGAAGGACGCCACCGCGCCCGTGGTGGCGTTGACCTCGGCGAGGCGGGCGCGCGAGGAGCCTCCGATGGTCGTGAAGTCGCCGCCGACGAACACGCTGGTGCCGGACATCGCCAGGGCGCGCACGCGCGCGTTGGCGTCGGCGCGGAAGCTGGTCACGGCGCCGGTGGTGAGGTTGATCGCGGCGAGCCGCGTGCGCGTGAAGGTGCCGTTCGTCCCGGTGACGGACGTGAAGTCGCCGCCGGCGTAGACCACGTCGGCCGCCATGGCGACGGCGAACACCGTGCCGTTGAACGAGATGCCGGCCTTGGGGGTCACCGGCACCGGGACCGGGGCTGCCTGGGCGGGAGGGGCGGACCACACCGCTAGGCCGAGCGCCGCCGCTGCCAGCACCGCGGCCGATCGGATCCGCCGAGCGGGTCGTGCTGTGGTCTGCATCCCGGGACCGCCTGACTGCACGCGAACGAGGGGCGTTCGAAGAGCGGGGGCTCTTCTCAGGTGGAGGACGCGTCGGGCCGTGCAGGGGATGACGCGCCTCCAGGACTTCGGCTGCGTACGACGTGCCAGTCTCACGCAGGCGAGCGCCGTCTGTCACTGCCTCGCAGCGCCGACACGCCGACGTCCGACGGGTTCTCACCGCCGATACGGCGACACTGTCGCGCTGCGTCGCCGGACGGCAGCGCATCGTCACGGATCGAGCGCTGCCGTCCCGTCGTCGTGCCCGCGGTCGTCAGGGCGCGCTCAGGACCCGCAGGTCGTCGAGGGTCACGTTCTTCGCCGTCGTGGTCGTGCCTCCACGCACCAACGACACGAACAGCTGGCCCGGAGCCGTCACCGACGTATCGGTCACCGACCGCGCCCACGTCGAGGGCTCGACCGCACCATCAACCCACGTCCGGAACGACACCGTCGACCCCGACACCCGCAACCGCACCCACTGCCGACCCGTCCCCACGACCCGAGCACCCGCCACGCTCGCCAACGTCGACACCGTCCCGGACACGTTGCGCTTCAACGCCACCGTCGAGGAGTTCGACGCGAACTCCAACCCGTATCCGTTCGCCGGCCGGTACGCGTTCTGCCACCCACCAGAACCCCGCGACCACACCGAGAAGTACGCCACCGCAGCCGCATCCGAGAACCGGTACGAGAACACCGTCTCCGACCCCGCACGCGCACCCAGCCCCGACAACGACGCCCGCCCGAACGAGCTCGTCGACGACGACACCGCCAGCTGACCCGTGCCACCCACCACCGACACCGACCCGCCCGCACCCGACCCCGTCACCCACGACGACGCCCACGGCGACCCATCAGCACCCGAGAACAGATCCGAGAACAGCACCGGATCCGGCGCAGCCGTCGTGACCGGAAGCGCGACGCTGTCGGTCGAGACGTTGCCTCCGGTGTCGACGGCGCGCACCCGGTAGGAGTACGTCGTCGTCGGTGTCAGACCGGTGTCGACGAACGTCGTGCCCGCTACCGTTCCCGGCAGCAGCACGCCGTCGCGGACCACGCGGTAGCCCGCGACGCCGCGGTCGTCGGTCGACGCCGACCACGAGATCGTGGCACTCGTCGAGGTGACCGCCGAGGCCGCCAGCCCCGTCGGCGCCGACGGCGGGAGGTCAGGCGTGGCGACGACGTGCGTGACCGGCAGCGCCGCGCTGTCGGTCGAGACGTTGCCTCCGGTGTCGACGGCGCGCACCCGGTAGGAGTACGTCGTCGCCGGCGTCAGACCGGAGTCGACGAACGTGGTGCCGGCCACGGTTCCCGGCAGGAGCACACCGTCGCGCACCACGCGATATCCCGCGACGCCCCGGTCGTCGGTCGAGGGCGACCACGAGATCGTGGCGCTCGTCGACGTCACCGCCGAGGCAGTCAGCCCTGTCGGGGCCGTCGGCGGCAGATCCGGCGCCGCGACGGCCGGGTCGATGATCCGCAGGTCGTCGAGGGTCACGTTCTTCGCCGTCGTGGTCGTGCCACCACGCACCAACGACACGAACAGCTGGCCCGGAGCCGTCACCGACGTATCGGTCACCGACCGCGCCCACGTCGAGGGCTCGACCGCACCATCAACCCACGTCCGGAACGACACCGTCGACCCCGACACCCGCAACCGCACCCACTGCCGACCCGTCCCCACGACCCGAGCACCCGCCACGCTCGCCAACGTCGACACCGTCCCGGACACGTTGCGCTTCAACGCCACCGTCGAGGAGTTCGACGCGAACTCCAACCCGTATCCGTTCGCCGGCCGGTACGCGTTCTGCCACCCACCAGAACCCCGCGACCACACCGAGAAGTACGCCACCGCAGCCGCATCCGAGAACCGGTACGAGAACACCGTCTCCGACCCCGCACGCGCACCCAGCCCCGACAACGACGCCCGCCCGAACGAGCTCGTCGACGACGACACCGCCAGCTGACCCGTGCCACCCACCACCGACACCGACCCGCCCGCACCCGACCCCGTCACCCACGACGACGCCCACGGCGACCCATCAGCACCCGTGAAGAGCTCCGAGAACAGCACCGGATCCGGCGCAGCCGTCGTCACCGGCAGCACAGCGCTCTGGGAGCTCACGTTCCCGGCCGCGTCGAACGCCCTGACGGCATACGAGTACGTCGTCCCGGGAGACAGACCGGTGTCGGTGGTGCTGGTGGAGGCGATCGCCTCCGGGAGCTCCACGCCGTTGCGCACCAACCGATAGCCCGCGACCCCGCGGTTGTCGGTGGAGGGCGACCAGGTGAGCGAGACCGACGACGAGGTGACGTTCCCCGCAGCCAGCCCCGTCGGGATCGAGGGCGCCGTGCCGTCCGGGGGAAGCACGACCGTGTTGGCGCGTCCCGGCGTACCGCCTGCCGCGGAGGTCGCCGTCCAGTTGCCCGGGAGTGCGTTGTCGAGGAACGGGTCCGCCAGCTCCAGCGACGGTCCGGTGCCCGCGGCCGCGGTCGGCCACGGCGCGATCGCCTCGTACGAGACCTCGTCGACGACCCTGCTCCCCTGGCGCAGCCGCAGCGTGGCGCCCGTGTCGGGCAAGGTGGTGGGGTACTCGCCTGCCACCAGGCGCTGGTCCGAGCCGTAGGTCGATCTGAAGGCGACGTCGTTCTTGACCACGACGACCTGGGCACCAGGCAGCAGCACCGTCCCGGGCGCGATGGTCAGGCCGATGCCCTCCACCGTCCAGCCGGAGACGTCGACCGACTCCGACAGCGACGGGTTGGTGAGCTCGACGAACTCCGCGTTGTCACCGCTGACGGGCGCGTACTGGATCTCGGAGATGACGACGTCGGGGGCGGCGGACTGCGACGAAGGCACGGGCTTCCCGAGGCCGGTGTTGTTCACGATGACCGCGCGGCGGTCGGCCAGGCCCTGGTCGAACTTGGCCCGCGCCGCCGACGAGCTGCGCCCGCCCCACCTGGCCGTCTCGAGGGCCCAGTCGCCGACGCTGGGACCGGCGATCGCCTCCCACTGCGCCTCGTACCGTCCAGGCGCGAGGAACTGGTCGGCGAGCGTCCGGACGCGCCGGAAGAACATGGCCTTGAACTCGGGCTGGTTGGTGAGCGCGGTCAAGAACCGGTTCGAGGTCACCGGCAGCAGGTACTCGCCATGACCGTCCTCAGCCGGCGTCGTGAAGATCCAGTTGAGGTCCCAGTGCCACATCTCCCACCGGCCCGTGCCCTCGGTGTCGCGCGTGACGAACCAGTTCTTGAAGTTGGAGTCCTGGTGGCGGATCACGGCGTTGACAGCGAGGTAGTTCACGAGCTCCGGCACGTTCACGTTCTCGTAGAGCCACGCCCGCTGGGCGGCGGTGATGGGGGCGTCCACCGCCTGCGTGAGGTTCCAGACGTCGCTGAAGTCCTCCGTCTCGCGGGTCTTCTTGTCGAGCCAGAGCAGGTCGGCGAGCACCTGCGGCGAGGCTGTCTTCTGCAGGCCGCCGTAGTCGCCCTTGTAGATGGCGCGGTTCGACACGCCCTGCGCGTCGCGCCACGTGCCGTCCTCGAGCTCCATCGCGCGGCCAAGGCCCCAGAACTCGCCGTTGCGCTGACTGCGCACGGCCGTGATCGCGAGACTGCGACCGCCGGCCTCGCGCACGGTCTGCCAGCCGATGTCGGCCAGCGGGTCGGGGTCGCGCTGGAGCGCCCATTCGTCTACGGGGTACGGGAAGAGCGGACCGAGGTCGAGGTTGTAGCCCGGGGGCATCTCGACCTTCCAGTTCACCTTGGGCAGGCTGCGCGAGGACTGGCCGCGGACGCGCATGTTCGCGTTGTCGTAGACGGTCCCGTTGTACGCGATGACGGCCGGGCCGCCGACGTCGTCGAACCGGTGGTTGGCGAGGATGTCGTCGTAGACCGCGTCCTCCATGAACCACTCGATGACCGGCAGCGGCGTCACCACCGCCGGGTCCGTCACGACCACCCCTTCGTAGCGGATCGAGTCGCCATCGACCGGGTGCGCGAACGGGATCCCTGCCAGCGTCGTGCCCTCGATCCGGTAGCGGACCAATCGTCCGGCGCTCTGGCCCGGGATGGTCGCCGCGAAGACGCCGTCCCCCTCCCCGCCGGGGCTGTTCGCGTCGTCGAGGAACGGCAGGCTCACGTCGGCACCGAACATCACCTTGTACAGCAGGACCGCGGTGGCGCCGACCGGCAGCCGTGCGCTCACCACCACGTTCTCGCCGGGCGCGGGCCGGCGCGGTGTCGGCGTGACCGCTGCGGCGCGCGGCGACGGCGTCGTGCCGTCGATCGAGTTGCGCGCGAACGGGGTCCCTCCCGTGGCTAGGCTCGCGCCCCAGCTCTCGGGCAGCGTGTTGTCGTACCCGAGGCCACGCAGCTCCAGCGACGGCCCGGTGCCGTCGGGCGACGGGGGCCACGGCGTGGAGTCGACGTAGGTCACCTCGTCGACGACGACGGCTGCGGTGTCGGAGATGGCCACCCGCTCGCCGCCGTTGCTGAGGTTGCCGCCGTAGACCATCGTCGGGACGGCGCCGTGGAGCAGCTGGAAGCGAGCGGCGTCCTTCGCCGCCACGACGTAGCCACCCGGGGCGACCACGGTCCCGGCAGGCACAGTGCCCGTGATCCCGGCCGTGAAGGTCCAGCCGGACATGTCCACCGGCTCGGCCGAGGTGTTGACCAGCTCGATGAAGTCGTCGGTGTCGAGGTCGCTGCCGGCGTGGTAGTTCAGCTCCGAGATGACGACACCACCGGTGTCGGCGAGCGCCGGGGGCGCGATCGCCACCAGACCCGTCATCAGCACGCCGCCCGTGAGCAGCATGGCCGTCGCCCGTCCGCCTCGACTCCGCGTCATGCGGGTCACCATCCCTCGTGCATGCATCGACCCGGCGACACCCCGTGCGCCCACCTGGACCTGGCGCGGAACCTACACGCGCGCAAGGCTCGACCTGGCCGGGATGCATCGACGAACCACGACTCGGGGTCCCATGGTCACTCGTCGGTGAGCGGGCGGTGACGCTGCGTCGGTCAACCGGGAGTCAGCCGTCGAAACCGGGGAGCAGCTCGGCCATGACGGGACGCACCGGGATCGAGACGTCGAGGCGGCAGAGGACGCCGATCACGCCCAGCCACACGCGCTGCGTCATGAGCTGCTCGGGGGGCAGCGTGAGCCCCAGGGCCGCGCTGTAGTCGGGATCGCGTGCGCCGTCGTCGCGCGCGAAGCACGAGCGCAACCACTCGGGCGAGAAGCGGAACTCGTCGTGGCGCGACGGTTCGCTGAACGGCGACATGACCGCACCCAGGCTCGCCACGTCGACGCTGCGTCCGGGTGCCACGAGACCGGCCGCGCGCAGCGCCACCTCGAGCTCAGCACCGCTGCCGCCGTCCGCGAAGGCTCGGACCAGCCGCCCGAACGAGGGCGGCAGACCGTCGGGCATCGGGACGACGGCCCCGAAGTCGAGGACTCCGAGGCGGCCGTCGGCCGTGACGCGGAAGTTGCCCGGGTGCGGGTCGGCGTGCAACCAGCCGGCCAGGCGCGGAGCCAGCAGCGCGAACCGCTGGTACCGCTCGGCGATGCGCCGGCGCTCCTCCTCGGGATCGCCCGCGACGTCCACCAGCGGTCGGCCGTCGAGCCACTCGGTGACCAGGACCCCGTCGCCGACCTCGACCACGTCGGGTACGGCGTACTCCGTCGAGCCGGCGAACGCGGCGGCGACGGCTCGCTGCGCTCGCGCCTCGTGGCGGTAGTCGAGCTCCTCGGCGGCGCGGAGCCGGAGCTCGCCGACCAGCGGGGCGGCCACGAGACCGGGCACCACCGCTCCGGCGAGCCGGAGCGAGACGCCCAGCGCGCGCAGGTCGGCGAGCAGCACGTCCGCCGCGAACGGGTACTGCACCTTCACCGCGACGGCGCGCCCGTCGTGCCACGTGCCCCGGTGCACCTGGCCCAGCGATGCGGCCGCGACGGCCACCTCGTCGATCTCCACGAGGCTCTCGCGCCAGCGCGGCCCGAGCCCGCGGACCAGCTCCGGCTGCACCTGCGACCACGGCAGTGGCGGGTTCGACTCCTGCATCGAGGTCAGCGCCTCGGTCCAGGTGCGCTCGGGATCCGGCGGGAACAGCGAGTCGACGGTCGAGAGCAGCTGCCCGGCCTTGAGCGCACCGCCCTTCATCCCCCCGAGCGTCGAGCGCAGCGTCGCCGCGTTGCGAGCACGCGCCTCCCGACGCAGCCGCGACGGGTCGGCGTCGAACCGCGCGCGTACGGCGGTCGCGGTCGACCGCGCGGCGAGCACACCGACCAGACCGGCGATGCGCGCCGAGCGCCATGCCGCCGTCGAGGGCACCCGACCGGTGATCACACCGCGTGCTGCCGCTCGTTGTAGCCCTCGGCGCGCGGCTGGCCGGACAGGGCCGCGATCGCGTCCATCAGCTCGTCGGTGAGCTCGCGGCGGGCCCGTCCGGGCGGCATGCCGTCGAACCGGCCGGCGACGCGGATCGGGCGGCCGAAGCGAACGGTCACGCGGACGAGCCGCGGCACCGTGGCGCCGACCGGCTGCAGCTTCTCGGTGCCGATCAGCCCCACCGGGACGATGGGTGCGCCGGACGTCAGCGCGAGCTGGGCCACGCCGGTCCGGCCCCGGTAGAGCCGGCCGTCGCGCGAGCGCGCGCCCTCGGGATAGATGCCGAACGCCTCGCCACGGGCGAGCACCTCAAGAGCCACGTCGAGCGAGGCCAGAGCCGACTTCGTGTCGTCGCGGTTGACCGGCACCATGCCGATGCCCTCGAACCAGCCACGGACGACGGCTCCCTTGACGCCGGTGCCGGTGAAGTAGTCCTCCTTGGCCAGGAAGACGACCTTCCGCGGTACGACGATCGGGATGACCATGCTGTCGGCGAAGGACAGGTGGTTGCTGGCGACGAGCACCGGACCGGTCTCGGGGATGTTGACCAGCCCCTCGACGCGTGGCCGCCAGATCACCTTGGCGACGGGAGGCACGATGGCGTGCGCCACCTCGTACAGCATCAGCGCACCCTTCACCCGGTCCCGAGGGGGCCAGCCTGTCAGGTCACCAGCCCCCGGACGCACGACGGGTGGGCGGCGCGGTCTCCCGCGCGGCCCACCCGTCGGTGTCGTTCGAGGCGGATCCGGGACTAGATCTGGTCCTTGATCGCCTGGGCACCCTGGTCGACGAGGCCGTCAGCCTGGTCCGGGGTCTTCTCCTTGACGGCGTCGGCGGCCTGGTCGATGGCGCCGTCGACGGCGTCGCCCTGCCCAGTGCTGCTGACGAGGTCCTTGGCCTGGTTGACGATGTCCTCGAGTCCCATGTGTGCTCCGTTCGTCGCGAGGGGGAAGATCGTCGTACGACGATCGCCGGGTTGTCCAGTATGGACAGGCTGCTCCTGACCTCGCCAGTTTTGGCACGTCCTGAGGTGCTCGGAATCGGCCCGACCTCCCCCTGCCGGGGGACGCACGAGCCGGCGGGGCTCAGCTCTCGGGGGTGACCGCGGCCTCGAGGTCGCGGGCGACGACCGCCGTGAGCTGGGCCAGGTCCTCGCCCGCCGGTCCGAGCAGTGGCCAGATGCGCTTGAACAGCAGCTGCTGGGCATGGAACGCGAGGTCCGAGGTCAGGTGGAAGTTCGGGTCCTCGAGCTGCGGCGGCAGCGGCCAGCCCTTCTGCTTGGCCGTCGCGACCAGACCGGGGACGGCGACCTTGCCGAGGTTGCTCAGCGTGCGGTCGTTGGCCTCCCAGTCGACGTGCCACTGCGGCACCGGGTTCGCTCGCGGCACGCCCCACGCGTCAGGGTCGGTCGGCGTCTCGCGGCTGAACACGTAGTCGATCGGCGCCGCTGCCTTGTCCCGCTCGGTGAAGGCGTCGCCGATGTCCCACATCCGGCGCAGGGTCGCGATCAGCGAGGTGTGCCGGTGCTCGTCGTTGTAGACCGAGCCCGGCTCGACCCACGGTGACACGACGATCGCCGGGACGCGGTAGCCGGACCGGTCGAACGTGAAGCCGCACTGCCCGGCCGGCGCCGCCGGGTCCGGCGCCGGCACCGGCCCCGGGGGCACGTGGTCGAAGGTGCCGCCGGGCTCGTCCCAGCCGATGAGCAGGGTGGTGTTCCAGACGTTCGCGCCCGTCTGGCGACCGCATACCGCGATAGGCGTCGTAGAGCCGCTGGAGGAACGCCTCGCCGGACAGGATCGACGACGGCGCGTCGACGGCCAGGTCGCTGCACCCTTGACCAGCGCGGCGCCGGCAGGCGGGGTGGTAGTCGCCGTGGCCGACCAGCAGGTTCGGCTCGATCAGCGCGAAGTCGGGCAGGTTCCCGGCGGCAGCGTCCTTCTCGAACTCGGTGAACGGCACGAAGTGGGTGGCGAACCGGTCGTGCAGCCGCGGCCAGTGGATGAGTCCGGTGAACGAGGCGCCCGTGTCGGCCCGTCGACGTACACCTTCCAGGTGCGGCCGTGCGCCTCGAGCCGGTCGAACAGCGTCTCAGCGGTGTTGTCGTGCACCCAGTGCTGGATCGGCGTGTTCGTCGTGCCGCCCGTCGGGAGCGGCGTGCACGTCGCGGCGGTCCAGAACGACCGGTTCATGAACGTCTGCGAGGGGACCTCGCAGAACCAGTGGTCGAACACGCCGAACTCGCGGGCCAGTCCGTTGAGCACCGGCACCTGCTCGGGCGTGAAGCACTGTCATGATCTGCGGCGTACTCGTCGAAGGTCGGCTGGCGTCCCATCTCCCAGGTGAAGAAGCTGATGTAGTCGGTCACGAAACCGTCCATCGTCGGCGTCGCACCCTGCGGCCGGGGCGTTCTACGGCGCGGTGACCTCGTCGCCGACCGGCGAAGCGGTTGTGCTCGTCGAGGATGTTGAACAGCTGCGTGTTGGTGTGGGAGTACTCCTCGCCCGAGTCGGGGTTGGGCGCGTCCATGTCTGTCGCCGACGTACGCCGCGACACGGCCGCTGCCGTCGGGCGGCTGGTGCTCCGCCCACGCGGGCACGGGATTGCTGAGCTCCTTGCCGAGCACCCCCTCGAAGGTCTTCCCGTCGTCCGGTCCGTACAGATGGCCCAGCAGGTTGTCCAGGGAGCGGTTCTCGAAGAGGACGACGACGACGTGGTCCATGGCGTGGGAACGGTCAGACGGCGACAACGCGACTCCTCGATCGAGGACACCCGACGGATGGGATCGCGTTCGAACCTAGCCGCGCCCACCACGGGTGTCCCGGCGACCGGAGCGGCGTCGCTCACGTCCACCCGACGACGCTCCCCGCACGCTCACGGTCCCCCGCTCGCCAGGCGTCAGCCGTCCACCTCGTCCTAGCGTCGACGCAGGACCGCGGCGGTCGCGGCGCGCCGGAGGCGACGAGATGGTGAGAAGTCGTGGAACCCTGATGGCGGCCGCGGTGACGCTGGCGCTCACGGCGTGCAGCCCGAGCACTCCCTCGGCGGTCGTGACGAGCAGCACCAGCTCGGCGGCGTACCAGGCGGCGTACGGCATCGGGCTCGACGCGTACGTCTACGGGTTGCCGCTGCTGGTGACCGACGCGACGTTCCGGACGATGACGAGCGTCGACGTGTCTCAGGGTGCGTTCGGCCCGGCCAACCAGTTCAACAACGTGCGGGCGCCGAACAGCGCGACCAGCACGACGGTGGTCGCACCGGGGGCCACGAGCCTGTCGTCGATCGCCTGGGTCGACCTGCGCACGGAGCCGCAGGTGCTGCACGTCCCGGAGGTGAAGGACCACTACTTCGTGCTCGCCCTGATCGACCCCTACACCGAGAACATCGCCAACCTCGGCACCGCCAGCGGCACGGCCCCTGGCGACTACGTGCTCGTCACGCCGGAGCAGCGGAGCACCCCGCTCCCCGCCGGCACGCAACGGCTCGATGTCGACTACGCGCGCATCTGGATCATCGGCTCGACGCAGCTGCGCAGCGCCGGCGACGTCGCGACCGTGAACCGCATCCAGGACGGCTACACCCTGACCCCGCTGAGCAGCTACGGCGCGGCTCCCCCTCGGACGGCGTCCCCGACCCCCTCGGCGAGCAGCACCACCCCGGTCACGCACGCGCTGCCCACCGGCCTCGCGTTCTTCGACCAGCTCGGGCAGCAGCTCACCCGCTTCCCACCGCCCGCCGCCGACAAGGCCGCGCTCGCGCGGTTCGCCACCGTGGGCATCGGACCCGGCCTGTCGCCGTCGACCGACGGCACCCTCGACCCCGACACCCTCCGCGGGCTGACCGACGCCGTTGCGGCCGGACCCGCGCAGGTGCAGGCCGACGTCCGGTCCCTCGCCGCCGCCGATGCCCCCACGCACGCCGGCTATCTCCTGGGCGGATTCGGCAGCTACGGGACGGACTACACCGAGCGCGCGGTCGTCTCCCAGATCGGGCTCGGCGCGTTCGTCCCGCACCAGGCGGTCTACGCGATGACCTGGAGCGACGTGGCAGGCGCCGCCTTGGACGGCTCGTCGGCGTACGTGCTGCACCTGTCGACGCCCCCGCCCACCCGCGAGGGCTGGTCGCTCACGGTGTACACCGACGCCGGCGCGCTGGTCGCCGGCGCTCCCGGGCACAACGCGCTGACGGATACGTCGAACCTCACGCGCAACTCCGACGGGTCGATCGACCTCTACCTGCAGCCGACGCAGCCCTCCACCGCGGCCGAGGTTCAGAACTGGCTGATCACGCCGGCCGGTCAGGGCTTCGAGGTGATGTGGCGGTTGTTCGCGCCCGACCCGAAGCGCATGTCGGGGATCGTCGACGGCACCGGCTGGCAGCCCCCCGCCGTGACGGCACGATCCTGAATCGCGCCGTCGCGACTCTGAGGTTTCGCACCCCACGTCGCGGGAAGACGCGGCACCGTGATCACGGTCGGCGGTCCGACGTGCGTCACGGGACGGGCAGCCGCAGACTGCGACCGCGCAGCACAACGCCGTGACGACCACGCCGACGAGGGGACACTCATGACGGGCACCGCGACGCACGGTCGGCGCGACGCCGAGCCGGTCGCGAACGGACGGTCTGACCTCGCTCGCCAGTGGGTGGTGCTGGTCAGTGCCGTCCTGGCGACCGCGGTGTCGTTCCTCGGCTCGGGCGCTGTCGTCGGTACGCCGGTCAACCAGGTCGCGGGCGGCGCGCTGTCGAGCTCGGCCACGCTCGTGGCGCCGGCCGGTCCGGCCTTCGCGATCTGGGGCGTGATCTACACGGGTCTGCTCCTGCTGGCGCTCCTCCAGGTGCTGCCGTCGCGCCGCACCGATCCGCGCCAGCGGCGCTCGGGGTGGTGGACCGCCGCGTCGCTGCTGCTCAACGCAGCGTGGATCCTGGTGATCCAGGCCGAGCTGATCGCACTGAGCGTCGCCGTGATCGCGGCACTCGTGGCGGTGCTGGTCGTCGCGCTCGTCAGGCTCGGGGAGGAGCGTCCCGTCACGGCGTACGAGGGGGTCGTGGTCGACGGGACGCTCGGGCTCTATCTGGGGTGGGTGTGCATCGCCACCGTCGCGAATGCCACGGCCGCGCTCGTGGTGGCCGGGATCGACCCCGTCAGCGCGGCGTCGGTGCCCGTCGCCGTGGCCGTGCTCCTGGTCGCCGCCGGCATCGGTGCGCTGCTCGCCGTGGGCCTCGGCGGCCGGATCGCGCCAGCGCTCTCGCTGGGCTGGGGGCTGCTCTGGGTCTCCGTGGCGCGGACCTCCGGGGAGCCCGAGTCGTCGGCGGTCGCGATCGCGGCGGCGATGGCCGCACTGGTGACCGTGTTCAGCGCCCTGCTGGTGAAGTGGCGGCTGTCGCGCCCCACCACCTCCCCGCCCCACACCGCCGACATCGCGTGAACCAACCGGTGCTCACATCTCGGACACGTCCGCGTGCAGCAGGGACAGATCGACGTCGGCCGATGGCTCATCGTCGCTGTCGGGGACGCCCAGGAGGGCGTTGACGCCGCTGACCCTCAGCGCTTTGCGCACCGGCTGTGTCTCCCCCACCACCGTGACCACTCCGCCGCGCGACGCCGCGACGTCGTGGAGCTGCACGAGGGCGCGCAAGCCCATCGAGTCCAGGAAGGGGACCTCGGACAGGTCGAGCAGCACATCGGTGTCGGAGCCCGACCGAAGGGCGTCCACCATGTCGTCGAGCTGCGGGCCGCTCCACATGTCGAGGTCACCTCGAGGACGCAGTCGCAGAGTGCTCCGCGCGTTGCTGCGGGGCGAATCAGTTGTGGGCATCAGCACCGTCCCTCCTCTCGGTTGCGACGGTCACCGCGCCGCGCTCGCCGAGCATGGCCGCGACCGAACGAAGGCACGGCGTCTACCCCGCACAAGGTCGGTCAAACCGCGCAGCCACTCACGGGCGTCGATCCGGTCACCGTGGTTCGAGCAGACGCCAACGGGCAGTCGAGGCGGCGGGAGGGACCGACGACGATCCCTCCCGCCGACGTCGTCGCGCGGCTGTCAGCAGGATGAACTGATGTTCGCGGCGACCTGGCTCGGGCTGATCTCCGCCGCCTGTGCGGCCTTCTCGACATCGAGCATCGTGATGTTCGCGGCGTTGCCGTGGTCGTCGTTGGGCGCACCGCACCCGCAGCTGACGCACATGTGACGCTCCTTCCGTGAGCGGGTTGGGACGCCGCCTATGCCCCCCTGAGCACACGTCAATCGCGACCGCCCCGACGGATCGGCGCGGTCCTCCCGCCCGGGAGCTACAGGCTTCCCGCGGGCTGGACCTCGCCCCATGCTTGGCCGCGGATACGGCGGCCGTCGAGCCGACCGGTGACGGTGTACAGGCCCTCGTACACGGCCCGACCGCCCTTGAACGCCAACTCTTGGTCGTCGAACACCGCCGTCATCGTGAGCACGGCGCTGTGGCGCTTGGGGTTGCCGCCCGCCTTGAGCACGACGCGGTACTTGGTGTTGTAGGTCAGACCCGTCGCCGGGCTCGTCCACCGGTTCTTGGCACCCTTGACCGGAGTGATCCGGATGCTCTGCATGGCCCACTTGCTGGTGCGCAGGTTGCCGTTCCTGGCGTGCCCGCTGCTGCGGTCGACCAGCATGGCGTACGGGAGCTTCCCGACCGACTTCTGCTTCACCCAGCCGATCTTCAGCGCCGCGTCGGCACCCGGCAGCTGCGTGGAGAACTCGGTCCAGGTGACGCCGTTCTTCACGACCTTCTCGGCTGCCGCGTCGAAGGACTGCTCCACGTTGTCGAGCCACAACGTCCCACCGCGGCCATGGCCGACCCGGGTGCCGTTGGCGCGCATGGACCACTGCTGGACCTCCAGCAGCGGGGACGAGTAGTAATAGTCGCCCTGGCCCGACATGGAGTCGCGCGTCGCGGCGAGGTAGGCGCCGACGCTGCCCTTGTACCGGCCCTCGATGGCGGCCCTCTGCTGCGGGTAGATCCACTGGGGGAAGAACCCGCTCGGGCCGTAGCCCCACTGGGCCATGCCGAGCGTGTCCTTCGCTCGGACGTAGATCGCGAGCCGGTAGGGCTTTCCCGCGCCGTCGAGGTTCGACGCCTGGACGCTGGCGGTGAGCTCGTAGACCGCGCCCTTCTGCCCGATGTTGCCGGACACCACGCGTGCGTCGACGAACTGCGGCTGCTGACCGATCTGGAACGACTGCGCCCGGATGCTCCAGGGGTTCGCGGTCACCGTGAGCGGAAGGGTCAGCTCGGGGATCCCCTGCACGCCACCGAGGGTGAAGCCGGAGCCCTTGTTGACCATCACGCCCTCGACCGCGTACGACAGCGGCAGGCCGGCGATGTCGTTCGTCTGCTGCATCATCAGGGAGAACGTGCGGGTGCGGCCCTTGGCGTCCACGAGGCTGCCGAAGAACGGGTAGGACTGCAGGTCGAACTCGGGGCGCTCGCTGGACAGGAACCGACGGAACGCCTGGACGCTCCTCGCCTGGGGCGCGGTCGCCTTCGAGGAGTAGTAGGCGTTGACGGCCACAGGCGCCGGAGACGCGGAGGCCGAGGCCCCGCCGGCGGCGACACCGAACGAGGCGCAGATCGCCGCGGCGGCCGCGGCAGTCGCAGCAACCTTCCTGGCCCTGGTGCGGACGAATGTCATGCGCGAGTCTCCAACGTCGGCGTGAGCGGATGCACTCAGACGTTCTCGGCCGTTCCCCCGCCCGGGTGAAGGCCCTGGGGACGTGCACGTCGACCCGAGCCGCATCCCTCACACGAAGAAGCCTGCGGACTACGGAAACTCGAACCGCCAGCCGCGCCAGGGGACAGTCGTCGTCAGGGCCGTGTGGCACTGACGACGAGCATCTCGCACGGCCCGACGAATGAGGTGCCGTCGTCGTAGGCCGTCAGCGCCTCCTCGATCTCCCGCCAGGCCGCCTCGCGCCCCGCGTGGTCCACTCCGGCGAGCATCTGGTGCAGGGCGCCGAAGGACTCCTGCTCGAAGCGCACGCACTCGGCCGCGCTGGGGAGCCGGACGGGCGAGGGGACAGCGGTGACGGTGACGTCGACGAAGCCGGCCTCGGCGTGCACGGCCTCGGCGACCCCGGGCGACCCCATGCTGAAAGGACCCGGAAGTCCTGGGCCGGGGGCCGGCAGACCTGCCACGCGGCGGATGATGCCCACCGGGATGGCGAAGAACCCGTTGCGATCCGGCGTCGAGTACACGACCGACGACACGCGCCCGCCCGGCCTCAGCGTCCGGAGGATCTCCGTCAGAGCGCGATGACGGTCGGGGAAGTAGATGAGCCCGACCCGTGAGATCGCTGCGTCGAAGGAAGCGTCGGGGACGCCCTCAAGGGCCTCGCCGTCCGCTTCGAGGGTCGCCACCTGGGTGAGGCCGGCGGCGCCCGCCGTCGCGGCGGCGTAGGCCAGGATGGCGGGCGAGATGTCGGTGGCCAGGACGTGGCCCGCCGGTCCGACGCGCCGCGCAGCGGTCAGGGTCTGGCCGCCGGCGCCGGCGGCGACATCGAGCACCCGCGTCCCTGTGGACACCCCGGCGTCGTCCAACATGCGCTCCGTGGCGACACCGAGCCAGTCCTCGATGGCAGGTCCCCACTCGTGCCATGCGGAGGCGGCGGACTCCCACTGAGCGCGGGTGGTGGCCTTGAACGCTACGGGGTCGAAGGTCGTGGTCATGACTGCTCCTCGGGCGTTGTGAACGACTGCTCCGAGGGTCGTCCGACTGCAGCTCCCTCACCAGAGCGAGATCTGGACCTGGGCAGGACAAGATCTGGACTGCGCCCCGAGTCAGGAACACACTCGCGGGATGACGGACTATGTGCAGTACTGCCCGGTGGCACTGGCCAGCTCGGTGATCGCTGAGCGATGGACGCCGCTCATCATCCGGGAACTGGTGCTGGGTGGCCGTCGCTTCAACGAGATCGACCGAGGGCTGCCGGGGATCTCGCGCTCGCTGCTCAAGCAGCGTCTGGACCACCTCGAGCGCAAGGGCGTCATCGCGCGGGTCGATCTCACGCACGGGCGCGGCCACGAGTACCAGTTGACGCCGGCCGGCAGAGACCTCGAGGGCGTCATCATGGCGCTCGGCGAGTGGTCTGTGCGCTGGATGTTCAGCGAGCCCGAGCCGCGTGAGGTGGATCCGGTGACACTCACGTGGTGGATGTCACGGCGGACGGTGGCTGACGCGATGCCCGACGCTCGGACGGTCCTTCAGTTCGACTACACCGGTGATGATCCGGCCCGGATCTGGATGGTCATGGAGCGAGGTGAGACGTCGGTCTGCACCGACCATCCCGGATACGACGTCGACGTGGTCGTCACCACCGAGCCAGTCGAACTGATGCGCATCTTCTCGGGCATTGTCAGTTTCCGCGAGGCGCTTCGCGGCGGCACGATCACCGTCGCGGGGCAACGCCGGCTGACAACCGCGCTGCCACGCTGGTTCGCATGGAGCCCATTCGCACCCGCTGTACGCGAGCGGTTGGCCGCACCTGTGTGAACGCGGCCTAGGCACGACGAACGTTGGCTCGCTCCGGCAGGTGCCGATGACGTGGAGCCGGTGCTTCCGCCAGCCAGGTTGCTTGATGTCCGTCTGCGTGATCTGCATGGATGCCTCGCCCACACCCTGGCCGAGACGCGACTGCCTCGCCGCGAGCACAACAGGCGGGAGAACCGCAGAAGCCCCGATCCCTGGCGTGACGGGGGTACGGGGCTTCGTGGGCGTGTCTGCTAGTCCAGATAGTCGCGCACTCTGGACGCCTGAGCGCTGTGCGAAAGCGCTTGTGCCGCACGGGATCTGCGAGCGCTGTGCGGTGCAATATCCTGGACTGAACATGGAGGGGTCCAATGTCTGGTCCCCGAGGCGCTACCCAACCGCGACGCAGCGACGACCACCCACGGGGATGCCGTCAGTCCGGTCGCCGGATACGTGGGGAGTCCTCGCCCGGACCGGTGCCGCGCCCCACGGCGGCGATGGCGGCGTCGACGGTCGGGTAGACGGTCTGCAGCACGTCGTCGTCGCGGCCCGGCGTTGCGCAGGACGTCGCGGATCTGCCCGATGCCGTGGGCGACGAGCAGCTCGATGTCGCGGCGTCGCAGCTCGCCGGCCAGGGCGATGAGCATGTCGGTCGCCGAGACGTCGATCGCGGGTGTCGTCTCGGCGTCGAGGATCGACGGCGACGTGGCTGGGGTGATGCGCTCGCGGATCTGCGTCCCGCACGTGGTCGGCGTTGGCGAAGAACAGGCCGGACTCGACCCGCAGCACGACCACGTCGTCGCGGCCCGTCAGCTCGGGGTGGGCCGCGGCGTCGACCCAGTGACCCTCGTCGCCTCCGTCCGAGGCGCGCACGAGGGTCGCGACCTGCGGCCGCGAGGCGCGGTAGATCAGCAGCAGCAGCGAGACGCCGATGCCGATGAACAGCCCCGGAAGGATGTCGAAGACGCAGGACGCCGAGCAGCGCGGCGAGCGCGGCGATGAAGTCGGCGCGCGCGGCCCAGCCGTAGATGCCGCCGAGCCGCCCGGTCCAGACGCGGTAGAGGCGGACGAGCGACGGGACGTTGACGAGCTCGACGACCGCGGCGATGACGACTGCGGCGAGCGTGGCCTCGGGCAGGTTCTCGAACAGCCCGGTGAGGAACAGCAGGGTGACGACGACGAGGATCGCGACGGTGACCCCCGAGAGCTGGCTGCGGGCACCCGCCGAGCCGTTGACCGCGGTCTTGGACAGGCTGCCGTTCACGACCATCCCGGAGGTCAGCCCGGCACCCGACGTTGGCGGCGCCGAGCGCGATGAGCTCCTGGTTCGGGTCGATGTCGTAGCCGTCCTTGTCGGCGTAGGTCTTCGCCGCGGCGAGACCCTCGGCGAACGCGATCAGCACGACGCCCGCGGCGGACGCCACGAGCATCAGGTAGTCGGCGACCCCGCGGCCCTGCGGCAGCCCGACCGTCGGCAGTCCGGCCTCGATCGGGCCGACGATCGCGACGCCCTTGGCGACGAGGTCGAACAGCGGCACCGCCGCGATCCCGACGAGGACCGCGACGAGCGACCCGGGCACGACCGGGAGCCACCGTCGCAGGCCGAGCACGATCGCCAGGCTCACCAGCCCCACCACGAGGGTGGCGGCCGTTGGTGCTGCCGAGCTCGCGGAGCAGCGCGGCGATCTGCTCGAAGAAGTTGCCCTCGCCCTTCTCGACGCCGAACAGCTTCGGCAGCTGCCCGACGATGATCGTGAGGGCGAGGCCGACGATGAAGCCCTTGAGCACCGGCTCGGAGATGAACGAGGCGAGGAAGCCGAAGCGCAGCAGACCGGCGAGCAGGGCGAGGACGCCGGTGACGATCGCGAGCGTCGCGGTGAGCGACGATGTAGTCCTCGACTGCCGGCCGCGGCGTAGACGCCGACGATGCTCGCGGACAGCGCCGCGGTCGCCGACATCGTGGCGACCACCATGTGCCGCGAGGACCCGAGCAGCGCGTACAGCAGCAGCGCGGGGACGGCGGCGTAGAGGCCGACCACCGGTGGGACGCCGGCGATGGTCGCGTAGGCCAGCGACTCCGGGACGAGCACCGCCCAGACCGTGAGCCCGGCCAGCGCGTCGCGTCGGAGCCCGGAACGCGGCACCCGCGGAACGACCGCAGCACGCCTGGGAAGGCCCGAGCACGTCGAGGCCAACTCACCGGACCCGCCCTGGCTCACAGCGATCCCCTTCGATCGGTGTCGGTCAGTCCGACAGCAGCGCGTCAGCCCACCACGAAGGCGGCTCGGGCACTGGCGACATCGGCGGCCCGGTCACCACGGTCGACCCGAGCACCGGCCACCGGGCCGGGTCGATCTGCGACTGCCGTGTGACGACGGCGTCCGCGCTGATGTCGAACGTTGTGAGGTCCTGGGCGATGGTCACCGGGCCGTCGTACTGAGTGCGCATGTCCGCATACGCCGGTCCGACGACCTGGTGGTCGACCGCCAGGTGCCACATCACCGACATGCGCGCACCGGCGCGGGCGAAGACCTTGCCCGCCATGGTGGGGCTGGTGTGCGCTCCGTTGACCACCTGTTCCGCGAAGGGCAAGGGGACCCCGGCCTTCTGGGCGAAGACCGCAGCGGAGGGGAATGTCTCGTGGATGAGTAGGTCCGCCCCGTCGCAGGCCTCGACCAGGGGATGGCACGGGCGGGTGTCGCCGGAGAACACGACGCTGCGTCCGTTGAAGTCGAGGCGATACCCGACCGACCCGTTGAGGATGTGGATCACCGGGAACGACGACACGCGGACCCCGTTGCGGTCGTACACCGTCGCCGTGCGGTCCCAGGGCACCTCGGTGACCTCGGTGTGCGCGCCGGACTGTCCGGGGTGACCGCGCAACGACTGCATGTCCCACGCATGCGCCGCTGCCAGGTGCTCGGCGTACGACCGGGTCCCGAGCTCGGGGACTTCCCCGGCAGGGCCCCAGACCTCGACCGGATCGCGTCGACCCGCCTTGGCCAGGCTCCACACCAGCGTGGGCATGTCGCCGACGTGGTCGGCGTGCAGATGGGTCAGGAAGACCTTCGTCGTCGCGGTCACCGGAAGACCGAGGCCGTTGTAGTTGGCCAGCGCGCCGGACCCGAGGTCGAAGAAGAACAGGTCGCGCTCGGGGTTCCCGACCTCGATGAGCAGCGACGCCGAGGCCTGGCTGTGCTTCACGAACGGATCGCCCGACCCGAGGACGGTGACCCGGATCTCGCCGTCACCGACCGGCTCGGACGACGGCGTGAACCGCGCTTCCCCCGGGCGCGAGGGCGTGCCGACCACCGGCGTCGTGGACAACGGGTCACCACCCTCGTATGCCAGCTCGGTCAGCTCGTTGATCTCCGTAGCCATGGGTTCTCCTTCGAGTCGTGGACCCGCCAGACTGGATCCTGGCACGCGCCTCAGCCCCAGCAAGGCAAGTCTCAAGGGCTGTGATCAGAACAACGACGGGAGGCCCTTGGCGATAAGGTCGACACCGAAGACCACGAACAGCACCGCCATCACGGCGCTGTTACGCACGGCCAACGTCAACTCCGCCTCGCCGCCCGCGCGGGCAGCGGCAAGTCCGTCACTCGGCCGGAGGCGGAGCGCTGTATCCCGCTGCCACGGCGGCGTCTATGTCGGTGAAGCACGCCTCGGGTTTGGTCCTCGTGAATCTTGACTAGGAGCGCTGTGCGAGTCCGGCGCGGACAGCCAGAAGCCCTGATCCCCCTGGTTTCACTGGGGAATCGGGGCTTCGTGGGCGTGTCGACTAGTCCAGGTAGTCGCGCAGGACCTGGGAACGGCTCGGGTGACGCAGCTTGCTCATCGTCTTGGACTCGATCTGGCGGATGCGCTCGCGCGTCACGCCGTAGACCTTGCCGATCTCGTCGAGCGTCTTGGGCTGGCCGTCGGTGAGGCCGAAGCGCATCCTCACGACGCCGGCCTCGCGCTCGGACAGCGTGTCGAGCACCGAGTCGAGCTGCTCCTGCAGCAGCGTGAACGACACGGCGTCGGCCGGGACGATCGCCTCGGAGTCCTCGATCAGGTCGCCGAACTCGCTGTCGCCGTCCTCGCCGAGCGGGGTGTGCAGCGAGATGGGCTCGCGGCCGTACTTCTGGACCTCGACGACCTTCTCGGGCGTCATGTCGAGCTCCTTGGCCAGCTCCTCCGGGGTGGGCTCGCGGCCCAGGTCCTGGAGCATCTGGCGCTGCACGCGCGCGAGCTTGTTGATGACCTCGACCATGTGCACCGGGATGCGGATGGTGCGGGCCTGGTCGGCCATGGCGCGGGTGATCGCCTGACGGATCCACCAGGTGGCGTACGTCGAGAACTTGTAGCCCTTGGTGTAGTCGAACTTCTCGACCGCGCGGATCAGGCCGAGGTTGCCCTCCTGGATCAGGTCGAGGAAGAGCATGCCGCGACCGGTGTAGCGCTTGGCCAGCGAGACCACGAGGCGCAGGTTGGCCTCGAGCAGGTGGTTCTTGGCGCGCCGGCCGTCCTCGGCGATCCACTCGAGGTCGCCCTTGGTCGTGGCGTTCATCTTGATGCCGGAGTTCAGCTTCTCCTCGGCGAACAGGCCGGCCTCGATGCGCTTGGCGAGCTCGACCTCCTGCTCGGCGTTGAGCAGCGGGACCTTGCCGATCTGCTTGAGGTAGTCCTTGACCGGGTCGGCGGTGGCGCCGGCGACGGTGACCGTCTGGACGGGCTCGTCGGTCTCGTCGACGTCGGAGATGACGAAGGTCTCCGACTCGTCGTCGGTCTTCTCCTCGGTCTTCTCCTCGCCCTCCTTGGCGGGGTCGACCACGACCTCGGCCAGGTCGACGGCGAGCTCGGTCTCGAGCTCGACCTCGAGCTTGGCGGCCTCGGCCAGGTCGGGCTCGACCGCCTCGAGGTCGACCTCGACGACCTCGAGGTCGACCTCGATCGTCTCCCCGTCGACGACTGCGTCGGGCGCCGGCTTGCCGGCCTTGGCCTTCGCGGGCGCCTTGGCGGCGGCCTTCGCGGGCGTCTTGGCGGGCGCCGGCTTCGTCGCCGCCGCCTTCGCGGGCGCGGCCTTCGCGGCGGCGGCCTTCGCAGGAGCAGCCTTGGCCGGCGCGGCCTTCTTCGCGGGGGCGGCCTTCGCAGGAGCAGCCTTGGCCGGCGCGGCCTTCTTCGCGGGGGCGGCCTTCTTCGCAGGTGCAGCCTTGGCCGGCGCGGCCTTCTTCGCGGGGGCGGCCTTGGCGGGCGCGGCCTTGGCGGGGACAGCCTTCTTCGCAGGAGCAGCCTTGGTGGCGGGCTTCGCGGGGGTCTTCGACGCCGTGGAGGCGGTGGAGCTGGAGGTGGTGGCCTTGGTCGTCTTCGACGGCACGAACGGACCTCTCGTCGATCTGTCAGCGCACACATCCGGGTCACCCGGGCGTGCAAGGTGAGGCGGCGCGCAAGGGGCGTACCGACGCAACATTCTGACACGGCCCCGGCATTCCCCCCGCCAGGGCCTCCCCGGGCCTCGAACGCGGCGCCCGGGGCCTGGTCGACCAGCCGGTCCGTCAGGCCTTGGCCGCCTTGGCGGCCTTCGCCTCCTGCTTGAACCGGCGCACGGCGGCGAGGCTGTCGGCGTCGACGACGTCGGCCACCGAGCGGAACGATCCCTCGTCGCCGTAGGCGCCGGCGGCCTCCCGCCAGCCGCGCGGGCGCACGCCGAGCTGCTTGCCGAGCAGGGCGATGAGGATCCGGGACTTCTGGTCGCCGTAGCCGGGGATGGCGACCACCCGCTCGTAGAGCGCCGCGCCGGTGGGCACGGCTCGCCACACGGCCTCGGTGTCGCCGGCGTACTCGGTCACGACGTGCTGGGCCACGCCCTGGATCCGGCCGGCCATCGAGCCCGGGAACCGGTGCACGGCCGGCGGCGTGGCGACGATCGCGGCGAAGGCCTCCGGGTCGTACGCCGCGATCGCGGCGACGTCGAGCCGCGTCGTGGTGCCGAGCCGCTCGGCGAGCTTCCACGGCCCGAGGAACGCCCGCTCCATCGGCATCTGCTGGTCGAGCAGCATGCCGGTCACGAGGGCGAACGGGTCGCGGGCGAGCAGCGCATCACCACGCGCGTCGAAGCACAACGACAGGGACGGGGGCCGGGAGGAGGTTCGCGTCGCCACGGGCCCACCGTACGACGCCCACGACGACGGCGCCCGCCCCGCGCACGAGGTGCGGGGCGGGCGGTCGGACGGTTCGGGGCTACGGAGCCTTGACGGCGAGCACGGGGCAGCTCGCGTCGAGCAGCACCTGCTGGGCGTTGCTGCCGAGGATGAGCTTGCCGACCGGCGTACGCCGACGCAGGCCGATCACGATGAGGTCGGCGTCGACCTCCTCCGCGACGGCGATGAGGTCGTCGCTCGGGTCCGACCCGCGCACCAGCTGGCGCACCTCGTGCTCGACACCGCTGTCGTGCAGCAGGGTGTGCACCTCGTCGAGGCTCTCGTCGAGCTCGACGGCGGTGTTCTTGTCGAGCGCCGACCCGCCCTTGTGCGAGTTGATGACGATGAGCCGCGCGCCGCGCTGGCTCGCCTCTTCGACGGCACGCTGCAGCGCAGCCTGGCCCTCCGGCGAGTCGATGTAGCCGACGACGATCGGGCTCCCGATGGCACCCATCGTTCCTCCTCGTTGGTCCTCGCGGCGGCCAGCGGCCGCCCGCATCGCGAACCTAGCGCCTCCGACCCGCCGAAGGCGCTCAAGACGTGCGGGATAGTGCCGACACCTCCCGGGTGAGCATCGCCCCGCTGCGCCCGTCCGACGCCCTGAGCGCCGGCCTCGACGAGACCCGACGCACCCGCGAGCTGGTGGAGGCCCTCATCGCGCAGCCCTCCCGGCTCGGCCCCGACTTCGTGCCGATCCGTCGGCTCGACGCGACGGCCCCGAGCCTGGCGCCCGTGCTGGGGTGGAAGGCGACCGGTCGCGGCGAGCACGGCACCGAGGTGGCCGACACCCTCTCCCTGCTCGAGAAGGCCGCGACCCTCGGCCTGGTCGAGCGGCTCGACTGGGCCTTCCGCTGCCTCACCTTCGACGTCGCGCTCGACGCCGGGCTCGACCGGCGAGCTGCACCTCACGCCGGAGCCCGAGACCTTCGGTGGCGCGTGCCCTCCTCGCCTCGCCGTGTCGTGGCTGCGCGGCCGACGCGCGCTGTCGGTGTGCGCGGAGCTGCACGCCGACGCCTTCGACGACGAGGCACGCCTCGTCTCGCGCCGTCGAGGAGATGCAGGGCTGGGGCTGGCAGGTCGTCGTACGCCGACGTCGTCGGGTCCTCGACCGAGGCCACGGCGCTGCGGCTGCTCCCCCGGCTCCGACCGGCGTACGTCCAGGTCGACCTCGCGGCGCCGGGTCGCGCGACGGACGCCGCCGTACGACGGTTCGTCGAGTCCGGCACCGAGCACGGTGCCCAGATCATGGCGCTCGGCGTCGACACGACCGCCCGGCTCGACGAGGCGCTCGGTCTCGGCGCCGCCTACGGCCGCGGTCAGCTGCTCGGCCGGGCCTCCGCAGTCCCCCGCTGACCGCTGCCGCACCCGCACCCCGGGCGCGCACCGGCACCGCCCGTCCGGCACGATGCGCCTCGCGGGCGGGTGCCCCGCGACGAAGGGGTCGGGATCATGCGGGTCGTCGTGTTCGGAGCGTCCGGCGGGGTCGGGTCGCGCGCGGTCGCGCTGCTCGTCGCAGGTGGTCACGAGGTGGTCGGGGTCGTGCGGCGCACGCAGTCCGTGGGCGACCTGGAGGCAGCAGGTGCTCGCGCGGTCGTGGCGGACGTCGTCGACAGCGACCTCGCGCCCGTGCTTCGAGGGCGCCGACGCGGTGATCTGGGCGCTGGGTGCCCGGTTCGCCACCGACGGCCCGGACGGCGCCGTGCGCATCGACGGGGCCGGGGCGCAGCGCGCGATCGCCGCGGCCGAGGCTTCCGGCGTACGACGCTGGGTGCAGGTCTCCTCGCTGATGGCCGACCGCCCCGAGAGCGGCCCCCCGTTCCTGCTGCCCTTCCTCACCGCGAAGGGTGCCGCCGACGCGGCCCTGCTCGCGGGTCCGATGACGGTCACGGTGCTGCGTCCGAGCGGGCTCACCGACGAGCCCGGCGAGGGCACCGTGCAGGCCGCCGAGCACCTGAGGCCGGACGACTGGGGCGGCGACCGCTCGCCCATGGTGAGCCGGCAGGACATCGCCGCCATCGCGGTCGCCTGCGCCGTCGACGGCCTCGGTGCCGGGCGCGCCTACGACATCGTCGGCGGCTCGACCCCGCTGCTCGACGCGCTGGCCTGACCTCCGGCCTCAGCGCGTGAGGACCGCGCGCGCCTCGCGGACGTCGACCGCGACCGTGGCGACCTGCGTGAGCGGGCCGCCCGGGACGGCGAACGGGCCGAGGCCCTCCACGGTGAACTCGCCGCGCCACGCGGCGGTGACCGAGACGGAGCGAGCCCCCGCCGTGCGATAGGTGTGGCTCACGGCCGTGTCCGGCCACCGGCCGCCGGGATCGGCGTACCACTGCGGATCCCCCTCGGCCCAGTCCCACCGCCAGCGGACGCGGGCGTCGAGCACCACGGCCACGCCCAGCACCGACAGGTCGGCGCCACGGATCCCCTGAGCCGGCTGACCGGTGCGACCGACGACGGGGAGCCGCACCAGCGCTGCGCCCGAGGGCTGGAGGCGGGCCCGCAACGGCGGCAGCAGCCGCTCGGCCTCCGCCCGGACCTCGGTGCCCACGTCGGTCACGGTGCGCGGCGGCTCGTCGCCCTGGCAGGTGCGGCCCACGACCATCCAGTCGCCGCCGACGTGGCGCAGCCACACGCGCACGGCGATGGTGCCCACCGGGCACCCGACGTCGATGCGCCGGCACCCGCCCGACGCCTGCTGCTCCTTGGTGCACAGCCGGGTGATGCGCCACTCGCAGTCCAGGCACTCCGCCACGTCGCGTCGGGTGGGGCCGTCGGACTGCCAGCTGCTCTCCGGCACCACCAGGCCGCCCGTGCCGCGGTAGAGGTCGTTCGCGTCGTCGCCGGTGACGTCGGTCGCGGCGCCCGGCAGCGCCGCCTGCGCGCCGGCCGAGGACGCGGCGTACGCCGCAGCCCCGGGGACGGCGCCGAGCGCCGTCGACACCACGACGACGACGGCGAGGAGAAGGGCGGCGCCCCGGGATTCACGCACCCGCCGACGGTAGGAAGCAGCGGAGGCGGTCGCCAGGGGGCGAGAGCAACTGTGGAGGAAGGTCACCCACAGGGCACGACGTGCGCCCCGCACGTCACACGAGTCGCGCCGCGGTGCGACCCGCCTCCGCGTGCCCGACGTGCCACGATGCGAGCGTGACGACCGCCGACTCTCCCCGGCCCCGCACCGCGTTCGTCCTCGGCGGCGGCGGGCTCCTCGGGGCGGCCGAGGTGGGCATGCTCAAGGCGCTGCTCGACGCCGGCGTGCGACCCGACCTCGTGCTCGGGACCTCGATCGGCGCGGCCAACGGGGCACTGATCGCGGCCGACCCGACGCCGACGGGCCTGGCCCGGCTCGAGGAGCTCTGGTCGAGCGCGGACGAGGGCCCGTTCGGCGGGCGGTGGCTCGACCGGGCCCAGACCGTCGCGCGTACGGCGTGGCGCACCCGCACCGCGATCTACACCGCCGACGCGCTGCGCGACCTCGTCGACCGCCACCTCGAGGTGGAGCTGATCGAGGACCTCGTCGTGCCGTTCCAGTGCTGCGCGGCCTCGGTCGAGCGGGCCGCAGAGCACTGGTTCGACTCCGGTCCGATCGTGCCCGCGGTGCTCGCCTCCGCGGCCGTCCCGGGTCTGTTCCCGCCGTACCGGATCGGCGACGAGCACTTCATCGACGGCGGGATCGTCAACTCGATCCCGCTCGACCGGGCCCGCAAGCTCGGCGCCGAGCGCGTGTTCGTGCTGCAGGTCGGACGCATCGAGCAGCCGCTCTCGCCGCCCACCAACCCGCTGGAGGTGGGGCTGGTCGCCTTCGAGATCGCCCGGCGCGCCCGGTTCGCCGCCTCGCTGGCCCGGTCGCAGTCCGAGCTCGAGGTGCACGTGCTGCCCACCGGCGGCTCGGCGCCCCGCTACAACGAGCGCGCCACCCTCGACTACAGCGACACCTCGAAGATCCCCGCCCGCATCGCGCTCGCGCACAACGCCTCGGCCGCCTACCTCGCCGACCGCGGCATCACGGTCTGATCCATGCTGCTCTGGTTGCCGCCGACCTGGGTGCGCCGTCTGATCATCGCGCCGTCGATCTGGTTCCTCGGCGTGTGGCTCATCGTGTTCACGATGCCCGTGGCCCTGGTCATGCTGCTGCTCGTCTCGTTCGCGCTGCCGGGCTGGCTCAAGCCCCTGAGGGTCGCCGGGTTCGCGATCATCTACCTCGGCTGCGAGGTCGTCGCGCTGACCGTGCTGCTTCGTGACCTGGGTCGCGAGCGGGTTCGGCTGGGGCATCCGGCGCCCCGTCTTCGTGCGCGTGCACTACGGGCTGCATGCGGGGGCTGCTCGAGACGCTGTTCGTCCTCGGGCGCCGGTTCTTCCACCTGCGGGTCGTGCGCGCCGGCGCGATCGACCCGGACGACCTCGACGCCGACGGCCTTCCCGACGAGCGCCCCCGCGTGGTGATGAGCCGCCATGCCGGGCCGGGAGACTCGTTCCTGCTGGTCCGCGAGATCCTCAGCTGGACGGGCCGCCGCCCGCGCATCGTGCTCAAGGACACGCTGCGGATCGACCCGATGATCGACGTGCTGCTCGGGCGCCTGCCCATGGTGTTCGTGCCCGCGCAGCCGGGGAACCACGACGCCACCGTCGCGGGGATCACCGAGCTGGCCTCCACCATGGGCAGCCACGACGCGCTGCTGATCTTCCCGGAGGGCGGGAACTTCACCGAGCGCCGCCGTGAGCTCGGCATCGAGCGGCTGCGCGAGGCCGGCCTCGAGGAGGCCGCCGAACGAGCCCGCGCCCTCGAGCACCTGCTGCCGCCGAGGCCCGGCGGCGTCGGTGCTGCCCTGCGTGCCGCGCCCACCAGCGACGTCGTCGTCGTCGCCCACACCGGGCTCGAGCAGCTCACCGACCTGCGCGCGCTGTGGCGCGACATCCCGGTGGCCAAGACCCTCTACGTGGGCTGGCAGGTGCACCCGGCAGCCGACGTGCCGACCGGCACGGCAGAGCTCTCGAGCTGGCTGTTCGACCGGTGGACCGAGGTCGACGCGTGGATCGACGCGGTAGCCGACGTGCACGCGTGGCCGGTGCGCGACGTGCCCGCCTTCGGCGACCTCACGCCGGCGAACGCTCCTGGCCGTGTCGGGCGGAGGCGAGGAGCTCCTCAGGAGTGAGCTCGGCCATGATCGAGGTCCAGATCCACGGCGGCTGACCCTGCTGCAGGGCGGTCGCGACCAGGTGCGCCAGCGAGTGGTCGGGGTCGGCGTCGAAGGCGCGGTCGAGAGCCGCCCAGGCCGCAGCGCCGTCGCCGTCGACCCAGCAGCAGACCGCGAGCGACGCGGCCAGCGGGGCCGTGGCTCCCGGCTCCGAGCAGCGCACGGCCTCGCCGAGCACGTCGCGGCCCAGCGCGAGCAGCGAGCGGTCGGCCTCGACGGTGAGCCCGCGCAGGAGCAGATCCCGCCCGGGGATGGTGGCGACGAGATGCCCGACGGTCGCCACCAGCCGCGTGCGCGCCGCGCCGGTCGCGGGGCACCCGCTCGAGCTGGCGCAGGTCGGCGACGAAGCGGTCGGTGCGCTCGATCAGGCCCGCGGTCAACCGGATGTAGACGCGCTCCGACGCACGCCGTACGTCGCGCAGCACGGGGTCGTCCTCGTCGCGCGGCGCCAGCTGCGCGGCGAGCGACTCGCGGCTCGGCAGCGGAGCGCTGCCGGTGGCCACCATCGTGGCGTCGACGACGGTCGCGAGGTCGTCGCGCAGCGCCCGCCCCTCCGGAGGGCAGCAGCTCGCGCTCGTGCACAGGTACGACCGCTGCCGGTCGGCGCCCACGCAGACCATGTCGCGGATGCGGATGCCGAGCTCGCAGAGCAGGTCGGCGAGCTCGCCGAGCAGGTCGTCGTGCGGCATCGGGCCGGGATCGGTCCGCCCCGCCCACGGGTCGTCGCCCGCGCGGGGGTAGACGACGAGGAGCACCTCGTCGGCCTCGACCCGTTCGAGCCCCTGGACGCCGGTCGCCGCCCCGGCGAGCGCCGCCTCCAGGGAGTCCTCCGGCGCGGGCAGGTCGACGCGCACCGTCACGACGATGCGTGAGCGCGGGCCGCGCAGGCCGATCAGCACGAGCGAGCCGACGGGATGGAACCCGAGCAGGTGCGGGACGAGGGTGGGCAGGTCGTCGAGGCCGCGGATGCGCAGCGTCTGGGGTCGCGTCATGCCCGCACCGTCGCGACCCGTCCGGACCGTGCAGCGTCTCCGTGACGCCGCGGCTGGGGACGACGCGCCCGAGCGCGCCCTGGGGACGACGTACCGGGCGGATCAGGTCATGACCGCCGGGCGGATCAGTCGTAGACGGCGGCGGCGATCGCGTCGACGGTCTGCTCGATGGTGTAGCCCTCCGAGCCGGGGATCTTGGGCACGAAGCCCACGAGCACGCCGTCGCGCATGACCTGGGCCTCGAGCCCGGCCGCGCCGTCGACGTCCCAGAGCGCCTCACGGCCGTCGCCGATCACGACCCGCACCCCGTGGCGCGCGACGCCCCCGCGGTAGACGTGGGCGAACACCCGGCGCTCGCGGAGCGCTGCAACGACCTTCTCGGCCTCGTCCTCCTGCATGACGGGCAGCATAGGTGAGCACCGGCGCGGAACCCGGGACCGAGTCCGCGCGCCGCGGGGCGTGCGGAGCGCAAGACCGCGCCCCGACGGGGACGGCTCAGGTCATGCCGATGACGGCACGCCGGGCCTGCAGCACGTGCGACTTCGTGTGCTCGGCGATGAGCTCGACCACGCGCGCCACGTCGATCGGGCCGTGCTCGGGGTGCTCGGTCGTGCGTCGCCACTGCTCCGCCGACAGCGAGGCCAGCAGCCGCACGTTCACGTGCCGCAGCGAGAGCAGCAGCGTCAGCGCGTCGGCGGCGGGGCGCACGTCGTAGGCCAGGGCGTCGGCGTACGCCGCTCCGTCCCACGACCCCCACGGCGGGTTGTCCTCGACGAGCATCCGACGCAGGCGCAGCGACTGCTGCAGCTCGGCGTCCGCGAGGTGATGCAGGATCTGCGCCACCGACCAGGCGTCGTCGGCCGGGTGGTGGTCGAGCAGCGCGCCGTCGCCGGCGTTCGCGTCGGCGAAGACCGCCGCGAGCTCGTCGATGTGGTCGGAGTACGCCGCGAGCGACTCGAGCCGGGCGTCGTCGGCGAACACGGTCACGTGCAGATCGTCGTCGGACATGCCCCGAGGCTAGTGGTGCCGCCCCGCTCCAGGGGTCGGGCCGGTGGCAGGCACGGGCCGCGACCCCGTAGCGTCACCGCCATGGTCGAGTACGTCTACGCCCCCGTCGTCGCCGCCGCACGGCTCTCGTTCGCCGGCCTCGGGCTCAAGATCGACGCGCGCGGGAGCGAGAACGTGCCGCGCCGGGGCGGCGCGGTGCTGGCCAGCAACCACGTCAGCTACCTCGACTTCATCTACGCCGGGCTGGGCGCCCACCCGGCGGGCCGCTACGTGCGCTTCATGGCCAAGGACTCGGTGTGGAAGAACCCGGTCGCCGGGCCGCTCATGCGCGGCATGAAGCACATCCCGGTCGACCGCGACGCCGGCGCCGAGTCGTTCCGCGTCGCGCTCGAGATGCTCAAGGACGGTGAGATCGTCGGGATCTTCCCGGAGGCCACGATCTCGCGCTCGTTCGAGCTCAAGGACTTCAAGAGCGGCGCCGCGCGGCTCGCGCAGGCGGCCGGCGTACCTCTGCTCCCGACCGTCGTGTGGGGTTCGCAGCGGCTCATGACCAAGGGACGCCCTCGCGACTTCTCGCGCGGCAAGGCGCTCTCGGTCACGGTCGGCACGCCGATCGACGTGCCCGCCGGACGCCGATCCTCGAGGCACGTCACCGAGCAGCTCAAGTCGGCGATGGCCGTGATGCTCGACGACGGCCATCGAGCGCTACCCGCAGCGCCCGGCGGGCCCGGACGACACCTGGTGGCTGCCCGCGCGGTTCGGTGGAACGGCACCGACCCTCGCCGAGGCGACACGGATGGATCGGCTCGAGGCCGTCGAGAAGGCCAAGCGCAAGAGCGCTTGAGCCGCAAGGGATTCCGGGGCGACACACGACCGTCATCTCGACGGCCCTGAGGACCCTGCGGGGCAAACCCGGACCCCCCTCGCAGGGCGCTGTGTCGCGGTGGTCCACGATACGTGCATGCGCTTGGACCACGTCTCGTACGCCGTGAGCAGCAACGAGCTCGTCGACACCGTGCAGCGGCTCGGCCAGCAGCTCGGCGGGTCGTTCGTCGACGGCGGCCGGCACCCCCGGTTCGGCACCCGCAACTTCGTCCTCCCCATCGAGGGCGGCACCTACGTCGAGGTCGTCGCGGCGCTCGACCACCCCGCGTCCGACAAGGCGCCGTTCGGCCAGGCGGTCAAGGCACGTGCCGAGGACGGCGGCGGCTGGCTCGGCTGGGTCGTCGCGGTCGACGACATCACCGTGGTCGAGCAGCGGCTCGGCCGGCGCGTCGGTCGACGGGCACCGCGTGCGTCCCGACGGCTTCGACCTCACGTGGAAGCAGATCGGCATCACCGAGCTCCGCGAGGACCCGTCGCTGCCCTTCTTCCTGCAGTGGACCAGCGACCCGGCCGAGCACCCCTCGCTGGCCGCACCGGCGCACGTGTCGGCGGTGGCGTGCGAGCTCGCCGGCGACCGCGACCGGATCCGCGAGTGGCTCGGCGGCTCGATCGACGCGCCGATCGACGGCTCCGACATCGAGTGGGTCGAGGCCGACGAGCCCGGCCTGGTGGCCGTGCACTTCCGCACCGCCAACGGCGACGTCGTCCGCATCGACTAGGCGCAGACCGTGGTCGCGTGGGACGGAACCGTCGTCCTGCGCACCGACCGCCTCACGCTGCGCACCTTCACGCGCGACGACCTCCCGGCCTACCACGCGCTCAACGCCGACCCCGAGGTCTACCGCTGGCTCGGCGGCAGCGCCGCTGAGCCGTGAGCACTCCGACGCGATCGCCGCGTGGGCGAACGAGTGCTGGGAGACCGAGCAGCTCGGGCTCCTCGCCGTCGCCCGCACCTCGGACCAGCAGTTCCTGGGCATGTGCGGTCTGCACCATCAGGAGAGCGCACCGGACGAGGTCGAGATCGCCTGGCGGCTCGCCTCGCAGCACTGGGGGCAGGGCTACGCGACCGAGGCGGCGACCGCATGGGCGGCGTACGGCTTCGACGACGCTGCACCTCCCCCGCCTGATCTCGATGACCGACCACGACAACGTGCGCAGCCGGGCGCGTGATGGAGCGGCTCGGCATGGTGTTCGACCACGAGGCCCGCGATCGTCGACGAGGGCCAGGAGTTCGAGGCCGTGGTCTACGTCCTCACCGCGGACCGATGGCGGGATCAGCGGGACACGCGCGAAGGTCGACGGTGAACATTCCGTCGTTGTCGTTGCCCTGACCCCCCGCTTCGGGTTGCATGGAGCGATCAGCCGGCTCAGGCCGGTCGCTCGGCGACCCGGAGGCGATCGTGACGGTGGTACGCGCAGCGCTGGTGCAGACGAGCTGGACGGGCGACAAGGAGTCGATGATCGTCCGGCACGAGGAGTACGCGCGCGAGGCGGCGGCCGCCGGCGCGCAGGTCATGTGCTTCCAGGAGCTCTTCTACGGCCCGTACTTCTGCCAGGTGCAGGACGCGTCGTTCTACGAGTACGCCGAGAGCGTGCCCGGGCCCGACCGTCGAGCGGTTCCAGGCGCTCGCCGCGCGAGCTCGGCATGGTGATGGTGCTGCCGGTGTACGAGCAGGAGCAGCCCGGGCTTCCTCTACAACACCGCCGCCGTGATCGACGCCGACGGCACCTACCTCGGCAAGTACCGCAAGCACCACATCCCGCAGGTGAAGGGCTTCTGGGAGAAGTTCTACTTCCGCCCCGGCAACCTCGGCTTCCCGGTCTTCGACACCGCGGTCGGCAAGGTCGGCGTCTACATCTGCTACGACCGGCACTTCCCCGAGGGCTGGCGCGCGCTCGGCCTCAACGGCGCGCAGATCGTGTTCAACCCGTCGGCCACGTCGCGCGGGCTGTCGTCGTACCTGTGGAAGCTCGAGCAGCCGGCCGCGGCCGTCGCCAACGAGTACTTCGTCGGCGCCATCAACCGGGTCGGCATCGAGGACCTCGGCGACGACGACTTCTACGGCACGTCGTACTTCGTCGACCCGCAGGGGCAGTTCGTCGGCGAGGTCGCCGACGCGCACAACCCCGAGCTCGTCGTGCGCGACCTCGACCTCGAGCTGCTCACCGAGGTGCGCAACCGCTGGGCCTTCTACCGCGACCGCCGGCCCGACGCCTACGGCGACCTGGTGGCACCGTGACCACCCTCGTGCGCGGCGGGCTCGTGGTCGGCCCGGTCAGCGCGCAGCCGCTCGACGTGCTGATCGACGGCGAGCGCATCGTCGCGCTGCTCGCGCCCGGCGACACCTCGCTCGGCGCCGACCTCGCCGCGACCGCCGACCGCGTCATCGACGCCACCGGCAAGTACGTCGTGCCCGGCGGCGTCGACGTGCACACCCACATGGAGCTGCCCTTCGGCGGCACGTTCGCCTCGGACACCTTCGAGACCGGCACGATCGCGGCCGCGCACGGCGGCACGACGACCATCGTCGACTTCGCCGTGCAGCGCGCGGGCGAGCGGGTGCAGGACGGCCTCGCCGCCTGGCACGAGAAGGCGCGCGGCAACTGCGCCATCGACTACGGCTTCCACCAGATCATCGGCGGCGTCGACGACGAGTCGCTCAAGGCGATGGACGAGCTCGTCGACGAGGGCATCACCAGCTTCAAGCTGTTCATGGCCTACCCCGGCGTCTTCTTCAGCGACGACGGCCAGATCCTGCGCGCGATGCAGACCGCGGCGCGCAACGGCTCGACGATCATGATGCACGCCGAGAACGGCACCGCGATCGACGTGCTCGTCGCGCAGGCGCTCGCGCGCGGCGAGACCGCCCCGCGCTACCACTCGCTCACGCGGCCGTGGGAGACCGAGGAGGAGGCGACCCACCGCGCGATCATGCTGGCGCACCTCACCGGCGCCCCGCTCTACGTCGTGCACATGTCGGCCAAGCAGGCCGTGAGCACGCTGGCCCAGGCGCGCGGCGAGGGCTGGAACGTCTTCGGCGAGACCTGCCCGCAGTACCTCTACCTCTCGCTCGAGGAGCACCTCTCGCAGCCGGGCTTCGAGGGCGCCAAGTGGGTGTGCTCCACTCCGCTGCGCTCCGTCGGCGGAGGGCCACCAGGACGAGCTGTGGCGCTACCTGCGCACCGGCGACCTGTCCGTGGTGAGCACCGACCACTGCCCGTTCTGCTTCAAGGAGCAGAAGGAGCTCGGCCTCGGCGACTTCTCCAAGATCCCCAACGGGATCGGCGGCGTCGAGCACCGGATGGACCTGCTCTACCAGGGCGTCGTCGACGGCCGGATCTCGCTGTCGCGCTGGGTCGAGCTGTGCTGCACGACCCCGGCCCGGATGTTCGGGCTGCACCCGCGCAAGGGCGAGATCCTCCCCGGGGCCGACGCCGACATCGTGGTGTACGACCCGGCGGCGCGGACCCGCATCTCCGTCGACACGCACCACATGAACATGGACCACTCGGCCTACGAGGGGTACGAGATCGCCGGCGGCGTCGACACCGTGCTCTCCCGCGGTCGCGTCGTGGTGGAGAAGGGCACGTTCCACGGGCAGCAAGGGGCACGGCCAGTTCCTGCGCCGCGGGCTCTCGCAGTACCTCGTCTGACCGTCACCGACCCTCGGAGGACCGCATGGATTTCGGCGTCGTGCTGCAGTGCAACCCCCCGGCGTGGCGGGTGGTCGACCTCGCGAAGAAGGCCGAGCTCGCCGGCTTCTCCTACGTGTGGACCTTCGACTCGCACCTGCTCTGGCAGGAGCCGTACGTCATCTACAGCCAGATCCTCGCCGCAGACGCACCGCGTGATCGTCGGGCCGATGGTGACCAACCCGGCGACCCGCGACTGGACGGTGACCGCGTCGACGTTCGCGACGCTCAACGACATGTTCGGCAACCGCACCGTGTGCGGGATCGGCCGCGGCGACTCGGCGGTGCGGGTGATCAACGGCAAGCCGGTGACGCTGGCCGAGCTGCGCGAGTCGATCGACGTGATCCGCGAGCTGGCGAGCTCGCGGGCCACGGCGTACAAGGACAGCCACCTGCAGTTCCCGTGGAGCCACGGCAGCGAGCTGCCGGTCTACGTCGCCGCCTACGGCCCCAAGGCCCTCGCGCTCGCCGGCGAGGTCGGCGACGGCTTCATCCTGCAGCTCGCCGACCTCTCGATCGCCGAGTGGAGCATCAACGCGGTGCGCGCCGCTGCCGAGGCGGCCGGGCGCGACCCGGCGTCGGTGCGGATCTGCGTGGCCGCTCCGGCGTACGTCGGCGACGACCTCGCGCACCAGCGCGACCAGGTGCGCTGGTTCGGCGGCATGGTCGGCAACCACGTCGCCGACATCGTCGAGCGCTACGGCGCCGACGGCGCAGCCGTGCCGCAGGCGCTCACCGACTACATCAAGAACCGGCAGGGCTACGACTACAACGAGCACGGGCGCGCGGGGAACACGCACACCGAGTTCGTGCCCGACGAGATCGTCGACCGGTTCTGCGTGCTCGGCCCGGCGCAGGCGCACATCGACAAGCTCGTCGGCGCTCAAGGAGCTCGGCGTCGACCAGTTCGCGATCTACCTGCAGCACGACGCGCAGGAGTCGACGCTCGAGGCTTACGCCCAGACCGTCATCCCGGCGCTGGTCGAGCACACCCGCGCCCGCACCTGACCACCCGCGCTGCGAGGGTCAGGGGCGGACGGCGATCGCCGTCGATCGTGACCGGCTTGCCCTTCGAGAGCACCTTGAGCTTCACCGTGCCGCCGACGAGACCGGAGACGGCGTAGTCGTACTTCTTCGCGGTCGTCCGCTTGGCCGACAGCGTGATCGTGGCGATCTTGCGGCCGTTGACGTAGACGCCGACCGTGCCGCCGTTCTTCACCGCACGCGCGAGCACGGTCACGTGACCGCCGCGGGCGCCGGACAGCGTCAGCGTCTTGCCCTTCTTGGTCGCCACGCGCAGCGTCTTGGCGAAGGCGCTCGACGACGACTGCTTCTTCCACCCTGCGGAGGCCTTGAGCGACCGGTCGTCGACCGGCAGCGTCAGGCAGCGCCCGGCCGACGAGGTCAGCCCGGTGTCGAGGTCGCGGGACGTCACGGACACGCAGGTGGTGCCGTTCTTCGTCAGCGGCACGGAGATCGACCGGGACGACGACGCCGTCCGCGGCGACCCGAACGCCGACAGCGGCTTCCCGAACGGGGCCGTGGCGAGCCGGTAGGTCGTCGTCGTGCGGCTGGTGCGGTCGTTGCTCGGCCACGTGAGCGTCGTCGCCCCGGTCACCACGCTGGGCGGCGCTGACAGCTGCAGCAGCGGGACGCAGGAGTACATCGACACGCGGTCGATGAACCAGCCGTAGTCGCCGCCGGTGTTGTCGGCGCCGATGCGGAAGCGGAACTTCACCTTCTTGCCGGCCAGCGACGACAGTGTCGCCCGCGACGTCACGTAGCCCTGGCTCTGCCAGGTGAAGGCCGAGCGCCCGGCGAGCGGGTTGCCGTGGTCGGTGGCGATGGTCGTCCCGCCACGGGACAGACCCGTGTTGAAGCCGTACCCGTTGTTCTTGGCACCGGCCATCAGCGATCCGGCGTCCTTCCAGGCCCCGCCGTTGGCGGAGTACTCCACGACGCCGCCGTCGAAGTTCTCGAGCGGGAACCCGACGTCGAAGATGTTGGTCTCGAACCCGAACGCGTGCGTGAAGCGCAGGTACGACGTGCCCGACGGCACCGTGAACCCGGTCCTCATCGCGATGGTGGAGTCGGTCTCGAACGGGATCTGACCCGGGTCGTCGCCCCAGAGGTTGGCGCTGGTCGGCAGCTTCTCGGTGCCGTAGTGCGGCGCCGTCTTGGGGCCGTAGATCGTGTCGCGGTCCGAGTAGTACCACAGCGACCACGGGACGCCCGCCATCGTGATCGGCTGGTTGGCGGTCCAGAGGCCGGAGGACGGGTTGGTCATCGAGTCGGCCCAGCGGGTGGCGGCCACCGTGCCCGTCGGGCAGACGTCCGGGGTGGCGGTCGGGACTGCGGCGGGGACGGCGTCCATCTTCACGGCCTTGATCGCCGCGTCGACGCTGACGCAGGTGGCCGCGTCGACGTCGGGGTCGCTCTGCAGCGACGTGCACGCGGTGCGCAGCGCAGCGGCGAAGCCGCGGTAGTCGGTCGCCGAGGTGATGGTCTGGCTGGCCTTGTAGATCACCTTCGCGGCCGCCGTGATGCCGACACCCGTGACGGTGAAACCGTTGAAGGTGTCGCCGTCGGCGAGCAGGTAGGCGAACTTGTTGCCCACGCCGCTGTTGCCGTGCACGCCGCCGGCGTCGAAGCGCGAAGTCCTCGGTGATGAGGTTCGCGTCCCAGTTCGCGCTGTCGGTGGCGTCCGGGTCGCCGAACAGGCCCGGGTCCTGCATGTCGCGGATCGCGCCGATCGGCAGGTCCTCACCCATCTTCCAGCGGGTGTCGGCGGTGTCCGTGCCCACGCCGTCGGTGAGGTCGACGAACTCGCCGAAGATGTCCGAGAGCGACTCGTTGATCGCGCCGGACTGGAAGTAGTAGAAGAGCCCGTTGTTGTACTCCGTCACACCGTGCGTGAGCTCGTGGGCGACGACGTCGTCGGCGCTCGCGTACGTCGCGCCGTAGACCATCTGCGAGCCGTTCCAGAAGGCGTTGGCGTACGGGCACGACGCACCGGTCGGGCAGTAGTCGACCGTGGACTTGATCGTCATGCCGCTGCCGTTGATCGAGTCGCGCCCCAGCACGTTCTTGTAGAAGTCGTAGGTGAGCCCGGCGTAGTCGTAGGCGTTCTTGGTGTCCGCGTCCGCGCTGCCGCCCGGGTTCACGACGAGGTTGGGCGCCGCGCACGGGACGAAGCGGTCGAGTCCCCCGGCGTCGCAGACCTCGCGGTTGCCGGCGTGGTTGATCATGTCGAGGTGCAGCGCGACCTTGCCGTTCTGCGCGTCGAGCAGGAGCAGTCGTCGCAGGCCGAGGTCGGTCCGTCCGGTGACCTCGGCGCGCCACACGAGGCGGGCGCCGGTGGCACCGGGAAGCGCGGGGGCACCCAGCATCGCCGGGTCGTAGACGGCCAGCGTCGGCGTCGGCACCACCAGGCTCGACACGGGCTGCTTCGTGTACTTCGCGACGAGGGCCGCGATGCTCGAGGTGGCCGCAGCCCGCGTGATCCGAGCGCTGGTCGCCGGAGCCGCACCGGGCAGCGTCTCGCTGAGGGCCGAGCGCGTGCGGCCGGCCTCGTCGAGGTCGACCACGATCTCGCCGCCGATGACGGGCACCCCGCCGACGGTCTGCTCGAGCCGGACGACGTGCCCGCCTCCCAGTGCCGGGCGGACCGATCCGGTGCGGACCGCGCCGCGCAGACCCAGCTGGGCGGCCCGCGCGGTCACGACCGCGGTCGCGATGGCCGCGGGCGAGGCGTCGGCGGCCAGGCCGCTCGGGCGGGCCAGCGGTCGACCCGCAGGAGTGGTGAGGACGCGGGGGCCGGGCGTGGCGTCGGACCGTGCGGCCTGGGGTGCACGCGCCCCGGCCGCGGAGGTGCCGCGAGCGGCTGCGGCGGTGCCGGGCGCCGCCTGTGCCGGTACGCCGGAGAGCGCCAGCGCGCCGACGACCAGGCCGCCGACGGCGACGGAGACGGTGGAGCGGGTCGAGCGGTGCACGCGTATCCCCCAGGATGCACTGGGCCATCGCGGCCCATGGCGAACCCGGCGTCAGGACACGGTCGGGACGGCCTCAGCCTAGGCCGCGCACCCGCCGGATGAGGGCCCGGATGCCGACCTGTCACCCGCGCGTCGCCCGGCGTGCACCCGACCGGCTCAGTGCGGTGCGACCGGGGGCGCGATCCGGCGTACGAACGCCAGGCCCATGGCGACCGCCTGCCCGATCAGCAGGGCGAACAGCGCCGTGCCGATGCCGACGGTGCCGCCGAGCAGCCAGCCCGCCGTGAGCACCGTGACCTCGATGAGCAGCCGGATCCGGCCGACCGGCCACCCGGTGCGGTGGTGCAGCCCGGTCATCCACCCGTCGCGGGGGCCGGGGCCGTGCCCGGCGGTGAGGTAGAAGCCGCTGCCGAGGCCGATGGTCGCGGTGCCGACGAGCACGAAGGCGAGGCGTACGCCGAGGGCCTCGGGCCGCGGCAGCACGGTGTACATCACCTCGATCGCGATCGAGATGACCACGATGTTGAGCACGGTGCCGAGCCCCGGGCGCTGCTTGAGCGGGATCCAGAGCAGCAGGACGGTGACGCTCACGATGAAGGTCGTGATGCCGATCGACAGGCCGGTGCGCACGCTCACGCCCTGGGCGAGCACGGTCCACGGCGTGGCGCCGAGGTCGGCGGCCAGCAGGATCGCGTCGCCCGTGCCGAACAGCCAGAGCCCGACCACCAGGCTCGTCAGCGAGCCGGGGGTGGGCTTCCACACCGAGCGCGCCGTCCAGCGGGTGCGCGGGATCGTGCGCGAGCCCTTGAGCGCGGCCGCGACGCGACGCCACGTCGGCTGCGGCTCCCTCTGCTCGTGCACGCCCCCACCCTCTCAGGTGGGTCCAGGCGGTTTCGGCTCAGAGGAGCGCGTCGAGAGCTTTGTGGATCCGCTTCTCGGAGACGGGGTGCCGGGTGCCGAGGTTCTGGGCGAACAGGTTCACGCGCAGCTCCTCCACCATCCAGCGCACGTCGCGGGCCGCGGCCGACTCGCGCTCGGCGGGGTGCAGCGCTGCCATCGTCTCGTCGATGTCGGCGAGCACGGCCTCCACCTGCGCCTGCCGCTGCTGGTCGCGGCCGGTGTCCTCGGGCGCGGTGTCGATCCGGCGCAGCACGGCCCGCAGGTAGCGCACGAGATCGGGCATGCGGTCGGTGCCGGCCGCGGTGATGAAGCCGTCGGGCAGCAGCTCGTCGAGCTGCTGCGCCACGTCGACCTTCAGCCCTGCCAGCTTCGGCGAGGTGACCTCGGGCAGGCGCGTGCGCACCTCCGTCGCGAGGTCGAGCACCGAGGCTGCCTGCCGCACCACGCGCAGCAGGTCGTCGCCGGTGCGCTCGCGCGCGGTGGCGAGGCAGGCGTCGTACGCCGACCGCGTCCACGGCAGCCCGTCGTGGAAGCCGTCCGACGCAGCGGCGGCGGTGCGTGCGACGGCGTCGTCGAGCACCGCGCCCATCGCGTCGTCGAGCAGCGCGGGCACCGAGCCGTGCGGGGTGTGCCCGAGCGCCAGCTTCTCGCGCATGGTGAGCACGCCCACGACGTAGCGCGTCGGCACCGGCACCGCGTCGGCGAGGAGGCGTCGTACGCCGCGGCGCATCGCCACGACCTGCTCGGCGGGCGTCACCAGCACGCGCAGGTCGACCCCGGCATCGGTCGCCACGAGCGCCGGCCACCCCTGCACGACGTGCTCGCCGTGCGTCTCCTCGACCACGCGCGGCACGCCCTCGCCCGGGAAGTCGGTGAGCCCGCGCTGCTCGATCGAGCGGGACGCGTGCGAGATCGTCTCCTGCACCACCGGCGCCAGCGCGGTCTGCAGCGCCTCGACGTCACGACCCTCGCCCACGACCGCACCGCTGTCGTCGACGACGCGCACCGTCACCCGCAGGTGCTCCGGGCAGCGCCTGCGGCGACCACGCGTCGTAGGGCACGACCACCCCGGTACGCCGCGTCAGCGCGTGACCGAGCGCGTCGAGCAGCCCGCGCTCCCCCGGCTCCAGCGTCTCGAGGACGGCGCGGGCGGTGTCGGGCACGGGCACGAACGCGGTGCGCAGGTTCTTGGGCAGACCGCGGATGAGCGCGGTGACGACCTCCTCGCGGCGTCCCGGCACCTGCCAGAGGAAGTCCTCCGCGTGCACCTGCGGCAGCAGCGCGACCGGCAGCTCGACGGTCATGCCGTCGTTGCTGCGCCCGGGCTCGAAGGCGTACTCGAGCGGCAGCTCGGTGTCGAAGGAGCCGAACGACCAGCGCCGCGGGAAGGCCTCGTCGAGGTCGTCGCCCGCCTCGCGCACGAGGAGCCCGCGCGGATAGGTCAGCAGGTCCGGGGTCTCGCGCCGAACGCCCTTCCACCACCGGTCGAACGCCCGGCCGTCGCAGATGCCCGCGGGCAGGCGCTGGTCGAAGAACTCGACGAGCACCTCGTCGTCGACGAGCAGGTCGCGGCGGCGCACCCGGTCCTCGAGCTCGGCGACCTCCGCCACCAGCCGCGCGTTGTCGCGCGCGAAGTGGTGGTGCGTGTCCCACTCGCCGCCGACCAGCGCGTGCCGGATGAACAGGTCGCGCGAGACCACCGGGTCGATGCGGCCGTACTGCACGCGACGGCCCGCGACGAGGGGCACGCCGTAGAGCGTGACCCGCTCGTCGGCGATCACCGCCGCGCGCTTCTTCGACCAGCGCGGCTCGGAGTAGCTGCGCTGCACGAGATCTCCGGCGACCGCCTCGACCGCTTCGGGGTCGACGCGTGCGGCCACGCGGCCGAACAGCCGGGAGGTCTCCACCAGCTCGGCCGCCACCGCGAACGCCGGCGGCTTGCGCGAGAGCGCCGACCCGGGATGGATGGCCCAGCGCGCGCCGCGAGCGCCGAGGTAGTCGCGCCGCGCCTGGTCGTAGGAGCCGACGTGGCTGAGCAGCCCGGCGATCAGCGCGCGGTGCACGGCGGCCGGGTCGGCGGCGGCGCCCTCGGCGGTGCCGAGGCGGCCGACCTCGATGCCGAGGTCCTTGCACGCCTGGCGCAGCTGCGAGTGCACGTCCTGCCACTCGCGGATCCGCAGGTAGTGCAGGTACTCGTCGCGGCACATGCGCCGGAACTGGTTGCCGCTGCGCGCCTCCTGCTGCTCGCGCAGGTAGCGCCACAGGCCGAGGAACGACAGGAAGTCGCTCGACGGGTCGACGAAGCGCGCGTGCTGCTGGTCGGCCTGCGCCTGCTTGTCGGTGGGGCGCTCGCGCGGGTCCTGGATCGAGAGCGCGCTGGCGATGACGAGCACCTCGGCGACGCAGCCCTGCTTCTCCGCCTCGAGCACCATGCGCGCCAGGCGCGGGTCGAGCGGGAGCCGTGCGAGCCGCGTGCCGATCTCGGTGAGGCGCAGGTCGCGTCCGGGCTGCAGCGCGCCCAGCTCGCGCAGCAGGTCGACGCCGTCCTTGATCTGACGGCTGTCCGGCGCCTCGACGAACGGGAAGGCCTCGACGTCGCCGAGCCCGAGCGAGGTCATCGCGAGGATCACCGAGGCCAGGTTGGTGCGCAGGATCTCCGGCTCGGTGAACTCGGGCCGCGCGAGGAAGTCGTCCTCGGAGTAGAGGCGTACGGCGATGCCGTCGGCGACACGGCCGCACCGGCCCGAGCGCTGAGACGGCGGACGCCTGCGAGATCGCCTCGATCGGCAGGCGCTGCACCTTCAGCCGCGCCGAGTAGCGCGAGATGCGCGCGGTGCCGGGGTCGACGACGTACCGGATGCCCGGCACGGTCAGCGAGGTCTCGGCGACGTTGGTGGCCAGCACCACGCGGCGTCCGCTGTGCGCCTCGAAGACCTTGTGCTGCTCGGCCGCGGAGAGCCGGCCGTAGAGCGGCAGGATCTCGGTGCCCTTGAGGCTCAGGCCCTTCAGCGCCTCGGCCGTGTCGCGGATCTCGCGCTCGCCGGAGAGGAACACGAGGATGTCGCCGGGGCCCTCGTGCTGCAGCTCGGCGACGGCGTCGCTGATCGCCTGGATCTGGTCGCGGTCGTCGCCGTCCTCCACGCCGTACGGCGCGTAGCGCACCTCGACCGGGTACGTGCGGCCGCTGACCTCGACCACCGGTGCGTCGTCGAAGTGCTCGGCGAAGCGCGCGGTGTCGATGGTGGCCGAGGTGATGACGACCTTGAGGTCGGGGCGCCGCGGCAGGATCTCCTTGAGGTAGCCCAGGAGGAAGTCGATGGTGAGCGACCGCTCGTGCGCCTCGTCGATGATGATCGTGTCGTAGCGCTCGAGCAGCCGGTCGTGCGCGATCTCGGCGAGCAGGATGCCGTCGGTCATCACCTTGACGAGCGTCCGCTCGCTCGAGTGGTCGGTGAAGCGCACCTGGTAGCCGACGGCGTCGCCGAGCTCGACGCCGAGCTCCTCCGCCACGCGGTCGGCGACGGCGCGCGCGGCGATGCGGCGCGGCTGCGTGTGCCCGATCTGCCCGCTGATGCCGCGACCGAGCTCGAGCAGGATCTTCGGCAGCTGCGTCGTCTTGCCGCTGCCCGGTCTCGCCGGCGACGACGACCACCTGGTGGTCGCGGATCGCCGCGGCGATGTCGTCGCGGCGATCGCTGACGGGCAGGTCGGGGTAGGTGATCGTCGGCACGCTCGCACGCCGCGCGGCGATGCGGCGCTCGGCGTTCTCGACGTCGGCGACGATGCGGGTCAGCGTCTGGGCGCGGCGCGCGGCGTCCCGGTCCTTGCCCAGCGCCGAGAGCCGTCGACCCAGGCGCGACCGGTCGCGCAGACCGACGTCGGCGAGCCTCGCCCGCAGCTCGTCGGGCGACGGCAGGTCGGCCTCGGCCGCGGGGCTCGCGGTCGGCGCCGGGGCGGGGTCCGGCGCAGAGTCGTGGCCGGAGGGACGCCGCGTTCGCGGACGCCGGTCGCGGCGGGGCCGCGGCTTCCGGGCCGGCGCTGCCGGGGTGCCCGCGCCCGGATCGGCGGGCTGCGCGGGCAGCGGCGGGTCGGCGGACATGGCCCGCCCAGGATAGGCGCGGACGGCCGGCGGCCTCGCGCGAGTTGGCGCCGGGCCCAGCACCCGCGTGCTGTGAGGGGAGGATCCCTCCCCGTCTACGGGGCTCGTGGACCCTCGTCCCACCGGCTCAGGCGTGGGGCTTCTCGTGGCGGGCCATCATCGCGGCGAGCTCGACCGCCTTGCGGGCGCGGGTCTCGGGGCGCGTCACCGACCCGTAGCGGTTCAGGACGGCGAATCGGTTGCGCGAGTCGAGGCCGTCGAAGAACTCGCGCGCCCCCGGCTCTGCCGCGAAGGCCGCCGCGAGGTCGTCGGGGAGCGTCGCCCGGCTCTGCGGCGGGTAGGCCGCGTCCCATCGCCCGTCGGCCTTCGCGGCCTCGACCTCGGCGAGCCCGCGCGGGGTCATGCGACCCTCCGCGATGAGCGTCTCGGCGAAGGCGCAGTTCACCTGCGACCACCGGCTCCGGCGACGACGCGGGGTGAAGCGCTGGAGGAAGACGCCCTCGACGTCGCCGCCGCGGCGCTGCCCGTCGATCCAGCCGTGCGCCAGCGCCACCTGCAGCGCCTCGGCGTAGGTGATGCCCACCAGCCCCGACCCGGCGCGCGGCACCATCAGCCACACGCCGTCGGGCGCGTCGCCCTGGGCCTCGATCCACGCGGCGAACTCGTCCGTCGTCGCGAACCGGATCCGCGGATCGTCCTCCACGTGACCTCCTCGGAACGACGCAGGCACCCGCCGCGTCCGAGCAGCGTGCGCCCCGGCAGTATGGCGCGCAGCACCGACCACCGGGGGTACGCCGTGTCGAGAACAGCCAGCCTGCGCGCGCTCGCCACGCTGCTCATGAGCTGCGTGGTCATGGGGCTCGCGGTGCTCGGGGCCGCGCCTGCCCACGCGAGCTGCGCCTTCGCCAATCCACCCGCCTCGCCGTACCGCTTCACCGGCGTCGTCGTCCGGACCGATCTCGGGCAGCGGATCGCCTACGTGACCACCGACGACGGCCGCGACGTCGTCGTGCGCGGCACGGAGGCCACGCAGGAGAACGGGTACACGTCCGTCGACCGCACGTACCTCACCGGGCATGTCTACGAGTTCCACCCGAGCAACGCGTCGAGCCCCTACCGGGACAGCATCTGCTCGGCCACGACAGATCTCGGGTCCGCGCCCACGGAGCAGCCTGCCGCTGCGCGCACGACGGCCGAGTCCGAGCTCGCCGACGGCACCGACGACACCGGTGTTCCGCGCACGTGGCTCCTCCTCGGCGCCGCCGCCGGCGTCGTCCTGCTGCTCACCGGCGTTCTGCTGGTCCGCCGCGGCCGCCCCTCCGCGACGGAGCACACGGCGGAGCCCGAGGCGGCCGACCGACCCGCTCCCGGTCGCGAGGGCTGAGCGACGTCGCCGGCGAGCGGGATCAGCGCCCGCCGCTACATCGAGTGCGCTTCGTAGATGCGCACGCTGTCGATGATCGGCATCGAGCTCACGAGCGACTCGGCGTGCGCGAGGTCGTCGGCGTTGAGGATGCAGTAGCCCACCAGCGGCGAGGGCGAGTCGAGGCCGAGGTCCTCGCGACCGCCGTGGGTGAGCTCCACGCCGCGGCCGAACGGGCTGCCCGGGTCGATCAGATGCGCGCCGACCGAGGCGAACCAGGCGCCCCAGGCCTGCTGGACCTCGTCGGTCGGAGTGGTGAAGCCGTAGGTGAGCACGAGGAACTTCTTCACGATGAACCCTTCGTGCGGCCGGAGCCGCGTGTGTGCGAGGTGGTGCCGGTCAGGTACTGCTCGTAGTTGTCGAAGGTCCCGTCCCCGGTGCCCCAGTACGTGTGGAACTGGGCCGCCCAGTGCTGGAGCAGGGCCACGGGAGCGGGATCGAGCGTCAGGAACGTGGTGCGTCCCCGTCTTGTGCCGCTTGATGAGACCGGCGCCTTCGAGCACGCCGATGTGCTTGTTGATCGCCGGCAGCGACAGCCCGCGCAGCTGCGCGAGGTGGTGGATCGCCGCGGGCTGCTGTCCGAGGAACCGGACGATCTCCCGGCGGTGGGCGTTGGCGAGCGCGTGGAAGACGCCGTCGAGCGCCTCCGGTTCCGGCACGTCGTGCCGGCCGCCTGACGTCGCCATCAATAGTTCACCACATGGTGAACTATTGACCCGCTGAGGCAGCAGGTCAAGCGGTTCCGCCTTGGGCGGTCAGACGGTGGGGCGCTCGCGGAGGAAGGGCAGCGGGAACGACGGGTCGGCGCTGTCGAGCTCGCGGCCGAGCCGGTGGCCGTCGAAGACCGCCTCGGACGGCATGCGCGGCGCCACCGCGTCGCCCACCCGGTGCACGGCACGGATGCCCGGCGGCGGCGAGCGCCTCCGGGTCCGCGACCAGCGCGTCGTAGAGCGCCGAGTCCGAGCGCTGCTGCGTCACGAGCACGACGCCGTCGGCCCCGAGCGTCCACGGGTCGCCGTACTCGGTCTCGCCGGAGACCTCGCCGTCGCCGATCGCGAGCAGCGTGCGGCCGGTGTGGAAGACGACACCGAGCCGGTGCAGGTGGCGGCGCAGCATGTCGCCCTCGAGCGACTCGTCCGAGACCGGCGACACCACGTGCTTCGTCGTCACGAGGTGCGTCTCGAAGCCCTCCTTCACCAGCAGCTCGGCGATGCCGGGGGCGACGTAGTAGCCGTCGGTGTCGTAGACCACGACGCGGGAGCCCGGCGGGTCGGGCGCCGGCCATGACCTGCTCGGGCGTGAGCGCCGCCTCGGCGCCCGCGATGCGCTCGACGTGGTGCGGCTGCGACCCGTCGCCGCACCACGCGCTCCCCGTCGCGACGACGACCGTGTCGGCGCCGTAGTCGAGGACGTCGGCCACCTCGAGCCGCCGGCCGAGGATGACGCTGACGTTGTCGAGCTTGCTCAGACCGATCACGCGGTGGTCGATCACCCGGCCCCAGTCGCCGAGCGTGGGCAGCTGGCGCGTCCAGCGCATCTTGCCGCCGAGCTCCGCCTCGCCCTCGACGAGATGCACGGCCTCGTAGCCACGACGGCCGAGCACCATCGCGCACTCCATGCCGGCGGGACCTCCGCCGACGACGAGGATCGCGCGCTCGGGGTCGACGGGCCGTTCGAAGAGCTCCGGGTGCCAGCCGCGGCGGTACTCCTCGCCGGCGGTGGCGTTCTGCATGCAGCCGACGTGGTGGAAGGTCTCCTCGCGCAGGATGCACAGGTTCGACCCGGTGCACTCGCGGATCTCGTCGACGCGCCCCTCGCGGATCTTCGTGGGCAGGAACGGATCGGCGATCGCGGGCCGGGCCGCGCCGATGAGGTCGATCGCGCCGCTGCGGATGACCGCCGCCATCGTGTCCGGGTTGGTGTAGCGCCCCACCCCGACGATCGGCTTGGCGGTGGCCTCGCGCACGCGCATCGTCCAGGGCCGCTGCGAACCCTCCTCGTAGTAGCGCGAGGTGCCGGAGTCCTCCGGCCAGCCGCCGACGTTGACGTCGAACAGGTCGACCAGCGGGTCGATCATCGCGACGAACTCGAGCATCTCGTCGATCTCGATGCCGACCAGCTCGTCGCCGCCGTGCACCGCCATCCGGATCGCGACCGCGCAGTCGTCGCCGACCGCGTCGCGCACCCGCTCGAGCGTCTCGCGCTGGAACCGTGCGCGGTTGGCGAGCGATCCGCCGTAGCCGTCGGTACGCCGGTTGGTGTGCGGCGAGAGCCACTGCGTCATCAGGTATCCGTGGGCGCCGTACACGTAGACGATGTCGAAGCCGACGTCGCGCGCACGACGCGCGGCGAGCACGAAGTCGTCCTGCACCCGTCGGATGTCCGACGCGGTCATCTCCTTGGCCAGCGACGCGTACTTCCACTCCGACCCGATCTGGCTCGGTGCGATGCGGTTGTTGCGCGACTCGCCGTTCAGCGACTCCGAGCCGCCGTGGTAGAGCTCGATGCCGGCGAGCGACCCGTGCGCGTGCACGGCGTCGACCACGAGGCCGAGCGCGCGCATGTCGGACTCCTCCCAGACCTCGGAGGCGATCGCGGGGGTCTCGTCGGAGTCGCTGCTCACCGGTGCGTAGTCGACGTTGACCCCGCCCCAGCCGCCCTCGGCCTTGATGCCGCGGAACGCCGCGTGGGTGCGCGGCTTGCGGCTGCCGAAGCCCGACGCGTGCGGCACCTGGTAGAAGCGGTTGGGCAGCGTCTTGGGCCCGATCTGCACGGGCTCGAAGAGGATCGCGTGCCTGGGGTCCACAGCTGCCTCGCTCGTCCGTCCTGCCTGACTGTTCAGTCAGTCAGGCGTTTCTAGCACAGCGGCGCGGCGAGCAGAAGGGTCGCCACGGCCCCGTCCCCCGCCGCCGCGGGCGCTCGGTCGCGTAGGTTCCCGCCCGTGGCCCCCCAGCGCACGGTGACGCTCGTGCTCGTCGACCCCGAGCGACGGCTCGTCGGCATGCTGCCGCCGTTCGCGGCGGAGCTCCCGTGGTGGCAGGAGTGCGGCGACGTCGTACGCCTCGCCCGCGAGCTGCACGGCGTGGAGGTCGCGGTGCTGCGCCTGCTGCGCACCGAGCTCCCGGCGATGCCCGGCGGGCACGTCGACTACCTCGCCGAGGTCGACGCCACGACCGCCGCGCGGCTCCGAGGCGTGCTGCCCGAGGTCGTCGACGAGCTGGCCGCGCTGGCGCTGGGCACCGATCCCCGCCGGGCGGCGTACGCCGAGGTCGGCGGGCCGCGCGCCTCGCTCGACTGGGCGGCCCGCGAGCTCGACGGGCTGGCCGGCGCCGACCAGCAGCGTTCCTGGAACCTCTCGGCCCTGTGGCGCCTGACTGCCGCCGACGGGCGCGAAGCCTGGCTGAAGCAGGTGCCCGACTTCTTCGCGCACGAGCCGACCGTGCTGGCGTGGCTCGCGCGCGCGGCACCGTCGTCGGCGCCCCCGCTGATCGCCGCCGGGTCGCACGGTCGACAGCTGCTCGGGCACGTGGAGGGCACCGACCTCTACGACGCCGACGACGCCACGCGCATCGAGATCGCCCGCCGGGCCCACGCCATCCAGCTCGCGTCGGTGACCGACGTCGACGAGCTGGTCGCGCTCGGCGTCCCGGACCGGCGCGGGCTCCGTCTCGCCGCGTGGATCCGCGCGGCGCTCGCCGACCACGTGGGCGGCCACCCGGCACGCGAGCTGCTCGACCGGCTCGACACCACGGTCGCCGCCCTCGAGGCGTGCGGCTTCCCGGAGACGCTGGTGCACGGCGACGAGCACGGCGGCAACGTCATCGCTTCCGGCGACCGCCTCGTGGTGCTCGACTGGGGCGACTCGTTCGTCGGCCATCCCGTCTTCGACGTCGTCACGCTCGCCGGCGGCCGCGGAGACGAGCGGGGCGCGGTGCTCGAGGCGTGGTGCGCGCTCTGGCGGCAGTCGGTGCCGGCGTGCGACCCCGAGGGAGCGCTGGCGCTCGCCCGGCCGCTCGCGGCCCTGCGCTCGGCCGCCGTGTACGCCGACTTCCTCGACCGCATCGAGCCCAGCGAGGCGGCGTACCACCGGGCGGACGTCCCCGAGCTGCTCGACCTCGCCGTCGCGCAGTCGCGCTGACGGCCGCCCGCACAGGTGCCGGGAACGCAGCGAGGGCCCGGCACCGTGATGGTGTCGGGCCCTCGCCGTTGGCTTGGGTGCCGGCCCGCTGGGGCGGACCGGGCAGCGATCGCGGCTTGGTCAGCTCACGTCGCCAGTGGGATCAGTCGTCCCACGGACCGAAGTCGTCCATGGCCTTACCTCTTCTTCCTTGCCGGTCCGAGCACATCCCGGAAACGGGACCATCTCGAGGACCGTGATGTCCCGCGGGGGAACAATCACCACCACGGGGGTCGATGGAGCTGCGCTGTCTAGATCGACTGCGCTGTCACAGAACTTGACATCGACGCTGGGCATAACGCTACCGCAGGGGTGTCGCATTCCCGAATCGTGAATGAACGATGAGCGTCGTGAACGCCGCGTGACCTGCGGCGATACCCACCGCGCCGCTCATCGCCCCCTGGTCGGCGGATCCCGTTCGACCGCTATCCGGACGATCGGAGCCCGCGTCGCTGGTCGCGGACCGGCCTCCGGGGTCGTGACCGCAGGGTGATGACCGGTGTCGGTGCTCGGCGCTAGCGTCGGGCCACTCTCGGGAGAAGGTGGTCGTCATGTCGGTCCTGCTGGCCGTGGGCACGCGCAAGGGTCTGTTCCTCTACCGGTCCGACGACCGGCGCACCTGGACCGTCGACGGTCCGCACTTCCTCATGCAGGAGGTCGCCTCGGTGGCGATCGACACCCGGCGCGCGACGCCGCGCATCATCGTCGGCGTCATGTCGTGGCACTGGGGGCCCACCATCGCGTGGTCCGACGACCTCGGGGCGACGTGGCACGAGACGGAGAACGCGGCCATCTCCTTCCCCGCCGACACCGACACCGCGCTCGGCCGCGTCTGGCAGATCCAGCCCGACACCGCCGACCGGCCGGACGTCGTCTGGGCGGGCTGCGAGCCGACCTCGCTGTGGCGCAGCGACGACCGCGGCGAGACCTTCTCGCTCGTGCGCGAGCTGTGGGACCACCCGCACCGGCCCGAGTGGGCGCCGGGATTCGGCGGCGCAGCGGTGCACACGATCGTGCCCGACCCGGCGTCGCGAGCAGGTCACCGTGGCGATGAGCACCGGCGGCGTCTACGTCTCCGACGACGGCGCCACCGGCTGGACACCGCGCAACCGCGGCATCCACGTGAAGTTCATGCCCGACGAGTACCCCGAGTTCGGCCAGTGCGTGCACAAGGTCGCCGTCGACGCCGGCGACCCGCCAGCGCATGTACGCGCAGAACCACCACGGCGTCTACCGCAGCGACGACGGCGGTCTGCAGTGGACCTCGATCGCCGACGGCCTGCCCAGCGACTTCGGCTTCTTCGTGCTCGTCCTCGCCCGCACCAGCCGGGCACCGCGTGGGTGATGCCGCTGGAGGCCGACGAGCGCCGCATCCCGGTCGGCGGCCGGATGCGGGTGCACCGCACCCGCGACGCCGGCGCCACCTGGACCGAGCACGGCCCCGGCCTCCCGGACGGCAGCTACACCGTGGTGCTGCGCGACGCGGCCTGCGTCGACGCCGACCGGCCCACCGGTGTCTACCTCGGCACGCGCGACGGCTGCGTCTACGCCAGCGCCGACGAGGGCGAGACCTACTCGCTCGTGGCCGACCACCTGCCCGACGTGCTGTCGGTGCGCGCGGCGCTGGTCTAGCCGTGGCGGTCACCCTCCGGCTCCCGGGCGCGCTCGCCGAGCTGGCCGGCGGTGCACGCGCGGTCGAGGTGCCCGGGTCGCCGCCGACCGTGCGCGACGCTCCTCGACTCCGTGGCGCGCACCCATCCCGCGCTCGAGCGCCGGGTGCGCGACGAGACCGGCGAGCTGCGCCGGTTCGTCAACGTCTACGTCGGCGACGACGACATCCGGTACGCCGAGGGCCAGGACACCGCCGTGCGCGACGGCGACGTGGTCCACGTGCTGCCGTCGGTCGCAGGCGGCTGAGCGACGAGCGCCTCTCAGCTGAGCCCGACGATCTCGCCGTCGTCGTCGATGTCGATGCGCTCGGCGGCCGGGTGCTTGGACAGGCCGGGCATGGTGCGCATGTCGCCGCAGATCGCGTAGACGTAGCCCGCGCCCACCGCGGCGCGCACCTCGCGCACCGGCATCCGCCAGCCGCGGGGTGCGCCGAGCAGCGCCGGGTCGCTCGAGATCGACAGGTGCGTCTTGGCGATGACCACGGGGAAGCCGCCGTACCCGAGCGCCTCGAACTGCGCGAGCCCCTTGGCCGCGACCGGGCTCAGGTCGATGCCGGCTGCGCCGTAGACGTCGCGCGCGACGTCGGTGAGCTTGTCGACCAGCGGCTCGTCGAGGTCGTAGGCGTAGCGGAAGTCGGTCGGCTCCGTCGGCAGCGGCCTCCACGGCGTCGACGAGGTCGAGGGCGCCCTCGCCGCCGAGCGCCACGTGCCGCGTCACGGCGACGCGCGCACCGGCGGCCTGCGGCGACCTCGCGGATGACGAGGTGCTCGGTCGCGAAGTCGCCCGGGAAGGCGTTGATCGCGACGACGGGCGACACCCCGAAGTGCCGCAGGATCTCGATGTGGTGGCGCAGGTTGGGCGCGCCGGCCATGCACGTCGTCGGGGTTCTCCTCGAGCATCTCCGGCGGCAGCGGCTTGCCCGGCGACGACCTTGAAGCGGCCGCGAGTGCGCCTTGAGCGCGCGCACGGTCACGACCAGCACCGCGACGTCGGGGCGCAGCCCGGACACGCGGCACTTCACGTCGAAGAACCGCTCGGCGCCCATGTCGGCGCCGAAGCCCGCCTCGGTGATGAGGTAGTCGCCCATGCGCGATGCCGATGAGGTCGGCCACCACGCTCGAGTTGCCGGTGGCGATGTTGCCGAACGGCCCGGCGTGCACCAGGGCGGGCGTGCCCTCCAGCGTCTGCAGCAGGTTGGGCTTGATCGCCTCGCGCAGGATCACCGCCATCGCGCCTGCGGCCTTGAGCTGCTCGGCGGTGACCGGCTCGCCCTCGACGGTGTAGCCGACCACGATGCGGCCGAGCCGCGCGCGCAGGTCGTGCAGGTCGGTGGCCAGCGCGAGGATCACCATGACCTCGCTGGCCGCCGTGATGTCGAAGCCGCGACTGCCGGGGTACGCCGTCCACCCGGGCGCCGAGGCCGATCACGTTGTTGCGCAGCGCGCGGTCGTTGACGTCGAGCACGCGCCGCCACGCGATGCTGTGCGGGTCGAGCCCGAGCTCGTTGCCGTGGTGCAGGTGGTTGTCGACCATGGCGGCGAGCAGGTTGTGCGCGGCGGTCACCGCGTGGAAGTCGCCGGTGAGGTGCAGGTTCATGCTCTCCATCGGCACGACCTGGCTGTAGCCGCCGCCGGCGGCGCCGCCCTTGATGCCGAACGTCGGCCCCATCGACGGCTGGCGCAGCGCGACCGTCGCCGTGCGCCCCCGAGCCGCGAACCCCTGCGCCAGGCCGACGGCCGTCGTGGTCTTGCCCTCGCCGAGCGGCGTGGGCGTGATCGCCGTGATGAGGACGTACTTGGCGGCGGGCCGGTCGGCGAGCGCGGCCTCGGCCCGACGATCGATCTTGGCGACGTACCGGCCGTAGAGCTCGAGCAGCTCCGGCCCGATGCCGGATGCCCGCGGCCACCTCCTCGATGGGTCGCATCGTCGCCGCGCGGGCGATCTCGAGGTCGGTGGGCATGGGGGTGGCCGGGGGCCGCGACGTCGTTGTCACGGCCCCGAGCATGCCCCTCGGCGACGGACGTGCGCGGCGTTTGCCGCAGACACGGTGCCGTCGGGCGCGTCGTGCCACGATGGCGCCGTGAGCCAGCAGGGGGACGGCGAGCGGCGCTGGGATGCGTCCGACCTCGACCGCGTCGAGCCGACGAGCAGCAGCTACGACGTCGAGCCGCAGGTGCGCGAGCCCTACGGGCCCGGCCCCGAGGTCAAGGGCGACGGGTACGCCTCGGCTCCGCGTCGGCTCGGAGTGCAGGCGTCCGAGCCGTCGACTCCCCCGGCACGCTGGGCCCGAGTGCTCGGCTGGGCGTTCCTCGCCTTCCTGGTCGGCACGCTCGTCGTCAGCGCCGCGGAGTCGCTGCGCACCTGACCCGAGGTTCGCGGGGCGGCGTCAGCCGAGCAGGGTGCGACGTACCTGCGGCCAGGCGGAGGCGTCGCGTGCGAGGAGCAGCCCGGCCTCGCTGTCGCCGGGCGCGTAGTCGGTGCCGTCGAAGCGCCGCGCGGCACCGCCCGCTTCGCGCAGCAGCAGCGCGCCCGGCGCGTGGTCCCACGGCAGCGTCCGCCACACCAGGCCCACCTCGGCCTCGCCGTCGAGGATCCCGGCGTACGCCGCGGCCGCCGCGCCCGGACCGCTGCTCACCTCGGCGAAGCTCGACTCGTTCGCCGCCACCGTCTGCGCCCACGGAGGCGGCAGGTAGCGGGTCGAGAGCCACGCGCGCTGGTCGGCGACGTCCACCGGCGCGGGCGGGTCGATCCGGCGCCCGTCGACGAAGGCGCCGGCGCCGCGCTCGGCGACGTAGAGCCGGTCGGTCACCGGCAGCAGGATCCACGCCACCGCGACCTCGCGGCGGTGCACGAGCGCCAGCATCACGCCGAAGGCCGGATCTCCCGCCACGAAGTTGGCCGTGCCGTCCACCGGGTCGAGCACGAAGTACGCCGACCTGTCGGCGAGCCCCTCGGCGAGCGCCGGGTCGGCAGCCACCGCCTCCTCGCCGATCACGGCGACGCCCGGGGCGAGCTGCGCCAGGCCCTCGGTGATGAGGCGCTCGGCCTCGAGGTCGGCCACCGTGACCAGGTCGGCGACCCCGGCCGCGTCGACCCCCTTGGTGGCGATGTCGTCCGCCGCGAGGTCGCGGAATCTCGGCAGGATCGCCGCGGCCGCGGCGGTGCGCAGCAGGCCGGAGATCGCGTCGAGGTCCACGATCTCGACCCTAACCAGCCCTGGCGGACCCGCAGGTCGGGCGAGGCGCGGTCGCGGGCTGCTCCGAACGGGGGAACCGCAGCCCCCGCGAGTGGTCGGGCAGGTGGCGGACGTCAAGGAGGCGGGCCTTCGCGCCGAACAGCCACTCAAGGATCCGCCCTGGCGGGCGCCGGCCCTCGGCCGCGCACCCGTCACGACGGATCGCGTGCGTGAGGGCAGGCGTCGAGGAGCGGAGGACACCACCGTGCGGGCAGCCGGACGCGGGCGGCACCTGGCCGCCGCTGCGGGCGTCGTCGCGCTCGCGACCGTGACCCCGAACGCCGCAGTGCATGCCGCGCCCAACCCTGGCCAGCCCGTCGAGAACGACTACGGCCAGACCGACGCGGAGGTCGCCGCCGAGGTCGCCGCCGCGGTCAACGCCGATCCGGCAGTCGTCGCAGCCCGCTCGCGCGCCGCGAGCGCCCGAACTCTCGCGACGTCGCGCACGGTTGTGGAGGCGAAGGCGAAGAAGGCGTACAAGAAGGCGCTCAAGAGCCACAAGAAGAAGGCGATCACCAGGACGAAGCGCGCCTACCGGCTCGCGCACGCTCGCGCCGTCTCGGCCAGGGCCGCTGACGCGACTGCCAGGGCAGCCGCGGCGGCGGCCGTCGCGCGTGCCACCACCAACGTCCGCTGGCTGCACTACCGCCCCGTCGACGGCATCTGGCAGGGAGCGCGGTCGACGTACTACATCCCGGATGACAAGTCGTTCCACCCGATCGAGGTCCGGATCACGGTGAGCGGCGGACATGTCACGTCCGTCTCCGTGCCGGTCTACGAGACCAGCGGTGAGACCGGCCGCATCAACGAGGCGGCCATCCCCGTGCTGATCGAGGCGGCGATGGCCGCGCAGGACACGGCCGAGGTCTCGAACGTGAGCGGCGCCTCGCTGACGTCGTACGCCTTCCGGAACTCGCTGTCGTCGGCCCTGCTGCGGGCCGGGTACCACGCCTGAGGCTGTCGGTGCTCCCCCGCGTACTGCCGCGCAACGCGGCCGCCGCAGCGGCATCGCTGCGCCGACGACCCCGGGGTACCCGGTGACCGGGCGGCACGCCGCGTTCTCGCCGGTGCCGGTTGCACCCTCGACCCGTCCGGCGGCCTCCCCCGGTCTGAGCGCTCCGGTGCCGCGGGCGACCGGCGGCTCGTCCGCGGTGCGCGGGCCGCGGCACGGAGGTCCTCGTCGGCGCTCACCACGTCGTGCAGCAGGAACCGACGCCCGCTCGAGCCTGCGCGGAACCGTGTCGCTGGCGATCGCGGCCGTCGGCCTCGCGGTGTGCGTGGTGCTCGGGCTCGTATCGGTGGTGCCGGCCCTCGACCGACCCGGAGGCGTCCTGCTGGCGCTCGGCACGCTCGCCGCGCTCACGGGCACCTACCTGTGCCTCGTGCTGCTCGTGCTGGTCTCACGCCTGCCGTGGCTCGAGCGCGAGCTCGGGCACGACCGCATGGTGCTGCTGCACCGACGGGTCGCGCCGTACGCCCTGGTGCTCATCCTCGGCCACGTGCTGCTCACGACCCTGAGCTACGCGCAGGCGGCAGAGGACTCGTTCTTCGGGCAGCTCTGGAACCTGGTGACGACGTTCGGCCTGGATGCTGCCTGCCTTCACCGCGTTCGTGCTCGATGATGGGCGTCGGCGTGCTGTCCTACCGGCGACTTCGGCAGCGCATGTCGTACGAGACGTGGTGGGTCGCGCACCTCTACTTCTACCTCGCCGTCGGGCTCTCCTTCGGCCACCAGGTGGCTCTCGGCCCGATGTTCGTGACGCAACCCGCTGCAGCGATGGTTCTGGACTGCGCTCTACCTCGCTGTCGCCACCGCGATCCTGGTCTGCCGCGTGCGTGATGCCGTTCGTCGTTCTCCGCGCGTCACCGGTTGCGCGTGCTCGCGATCGTGCCCGAGAGCCACGACGTCGTGTCGGTCTACCTCGGCGGCGACCACCTCGACTCGCTCCAGGCACGCGGCGGCCAGTTCTTCCAGTGGCGCTTCCTCGACACGCGACTGGTGGTGGCAGTCGCACCCGTACTCGCTGCGCGCCGCGCCCGAACTGCTCGTGGCTGCGCATCACGGTCAAGACCGAGGGCGACCAGTCCGCGATGATGCGGCGACTGCGCCCGGGCACGCGGGTCTGGGCCGAGGGACCGTACGGCGTCTTCACCGCGGCCGCCCGCCACGGCGAGCGCGTGACCGCCGTTCGCCGCCGGGGTCGGAATCACCCCGTGCGAGCGCGTGCTCGACGACCTGCCGGTCGCCACCGATGTGACGATCGTCTACCGCGTCACCGACGCGACGACCGCCACCTTCCGCGCCGAGCTCGACGCGGTCGCGGCCGCCCCGGCTGGCGCGTCCACTACCTCGAAGGCCCTCGTACGCTGCACCCGATGACCGCGGCGCTGCTGTCGTCGGTCGCGCCGGCCGTATCCACCGAGTCGGACGTGTTCGTGTGCGGCCCGACGGCGTTCACCGACGCCGTCGTCTCGGCGTCGACGCAGATCGGCGTCCCTGACGGACGGATCCATCATGAGTCGTTCAGCTTCTGAGGCAGGGCGCCGTCGGCGACCGCCCGCGCCCCGCCTGCCACGGCGGGAGCCCGCCGTGATGCGCGCACGTCCTCGTGAGCACAGGGACTGTGGCCGGCATCGTCGCGGTGTTCTCGTACTCGGCGCGGAGCCGCCGGTCGTGGCGCCGACGTGCCCGGTGCCGACGTCGCCGGTCTCGGTGCACCTACACCGGCCACCGACTGCGCCCGCGACACCGAAGGCGCCGTCCGCCACCGCGGCCGCGCCGTCCGGAAGCCGAAGCCGGCGACGACGCGGGCCAAGCCCAGCGCCTCGCCGTCTGAACCGCCGCCCCGCGCCGACGCCCACCCGTACGGCGAGACAGACTCCCAAGCCCGCGCCCAAGCCCCGACCAAGACGCCCACCCCGACGCCCACGAGACGACGCCGAAGCCCGCCGACGCCCAACGGCGACTTCACCGGGCCGAGCGTGACGTACAAGTACGGCACGCTGCAGATCGGCATCCGCGTCTCCGACGGCCGCATCGTGGACGCGTGGGCCGTGACGTACCCGATGGGCGACAGCCAGCCGTACTCCGAGATGGCCGTGCCGATCCTGAGGGAGCAGACGATCGGGGCGACGTCGGCCGACATCGCCGGCGCCACTGGTGCCTCGTTCACGTCGCTTGCCTGGGAGAAGTCGCTCGCCGGCGCCATCGCCAAGGCCGGCATCTGATGTCGACCGTGGTCTCGGTCTCCCGCACCGACGGCACCGAGCACGTCATCCGTCTCGCCGGCACCGGCGGGTGGGAGCGGCGTACGCACGAGGAGCCGGTCTGGGGCACGGTCGTCACGATCGAGGTGCGTGCCGAGGAGATCCCGGAGGACTACGACGAGATCCTCGCCGACGGCACCGCGTGGCTGCACCAGGTCGACGCGTGGTTCTCGACGTACCGCGCGGACACGCCGATCACCATGCTGCGCAACGGCCTCGCCGACGAGCACCGCATGCCGCGCGAGGTGCTCGACGTGCTCGGCGCGTGCCGCTATGCGAAGCGGCTGACCGGCGGTGCCTTCGACCCGTGGGCCGTGCGCGGCGGGGTCGACCCCTCCGGCTACGTCAAGGGCTGGGCCGCGGGGCAGCTGGCCGACCGACTCGTGCGGGCCGGGTTCCGCAACGTGTGCGTGGACGCCGCCGGCGACATCGCGTGCCGCGGCGAGCAGGCCCCGGGCGAGCCGTGGGCGATCGGGATCCTCAACCCGTACGACACCCAGCAGGTCGTCGAGGTGGTGCACGTCGGCAACGGCGCGGTGGCCACCTCCGGGCTCTACGAGCGCGGGCGGCACATCGACAACCCGCGCGACGGAAGCACCGACGTGCACTACGACCAGGCCACGATCGTCGGCCCCGACGGCGGGCTCGCCGACGCGCTCGCCACCGCGGCGCTCATCGAGGGCCCGGGATGCGCGGCCTGGTTCGCCCAGCTGCCCGAGTGGTCGGTCTACCTCGTCAAGGACGGCACCGCGTCGTTCTTCGGCCCGGCCTTCGCGCACCTCGCCTGACCCGGCCGCCCCGTCGTATCCCAGCTGGGCACGACAATCGCACCACGATCACGCGAGGTCAGGTGGTGGGCGGCGCCAGGACCGTGGCGTCGCCCTGCTGGAACACGATGGTCCAGCCGCCGTCGACCAGAGCCTCGACGGTGAGCGCCGGATCGCTCGAGGGTTCGTGGTCGGGGAACAGGCGACCGCCGAGGTAGGCGTAGCGCACGTCCCACTCCGCCATGAGCTCGCGCACCTTCGGGTCGGTGCGGTAGTCGGCGGCATGCGCGAGCAGGTACTCGCGGTCGCCCCACTGCCCCGGGAAGGCGGCCACCTTCGCGCCGAAGAGCGGGAGCACGCGCTCCTCGGCGTACATCCACGCGGAGCCGTCGGCGAACTCGTTGAGCACGCGCTGCCCCGGCTCGGTGTTGTCGGCCAGCCAGGCGAACGCGGCGCGGGCATCGGCGCCGGCCAGCGACCCGCCGGGGAAGCCGCCGTCGACGCCGGTGAAGGTGCCGGTGGCGCGGTCGGACGACTCCTGCAGCACGACGGCCACGGGCAGCGCGCCCACGAGCAGCAGCGCGGCCACCGACGCGACCACGCGGCCTCGCGGACCGGACAGAGCCGTGGTGCGCCGCAGCGCGTCGCGCACCGCGCGGCCCAGCCACCATGCGCCGAAGCCCGCCACGATCGCGCCGGGGTAGACCAGGTTGTACGCGACTCGGTCGAAGTCCCGGTACCACGGCGTGGTCAGCACCACGCTGCCCGGCCACCGGAACGCCAGCGGGAGCCCGATCACGACGATCGCGGCGACGAACCACAGCCAGCCGCCGAGCAGGCGACGTCGTACGCCGACGACGAGGCCGACGACGAGCAACGCGCCCAGCACCAGGAGCACCGCCGTGGTGGGGCCGACGAGGTAGTCGGCCAGGCGCGCGATCGCCGCGGAGAGGTCGAGGGCCGGGGACGGCTCGAAGCCGGTGCGCTCCCCCAGGCCGCCGACCAGGCGGCGGGCGTACGGCGCCAGCGCCAGCGCCGTCACCAGCGCGGTGCTGCCGACGAGCGCCACCAGGACGCGCGGGCGCCGCAGGGCGTCGAGCCATGCGGCGCGCTCTCGTGCGACGCCGAACGCGAGGCACAGGGTGAGCAGCGCGGCGACGACCAGCTCGGTGGTGTGCGTGAAGAACAGCCCGACGACGGCAAGACCCAGCGCGACGCCCGACCGCGTCCGCCGCCGGGTGGTGGTCGCGTCGCGGACGCTTCCCACGGCCGAGTCGACGACGGCCGGCAGCAGCGCCATGCCGACGACGAGCGGAGCGCCGCCCCAGAACAGCGCGGTCACCGGGAGCTGCGGCAGGATCGGCGCGAGCACCGCCACGGCGATCGCAGCGCGGCGCGCGTCGGGGAAGGTCCGACGCGCCAGCACGTACATGCCGAGCCCGAAACCCAAGCGCGGAGAGCGTGATCCACGTGGCGTTGAGCGCGACCGCGACCGGGATCCCGGTGGCGGCGATCATCGCGGCCATGAGGTGCAGCGCCAACGGGTAGAAGTCGTAGGTCGGCGTGCCGGTGATGACGTCGCCGACCAGCACCTGCGCGGGGTCGAGGCTCGAGGTGACGAGGATGCGCGTCGTGTAGAAGCCGTGGTGGCTGCCGTCGTCGTTGGGCACACCCAGCCGCAGCCACTGCGACGCCGAGACCCAGAGCACGACGGAGATGGCCATCCCCGTCGCGACGCCGGCGATGTCCCACCGGTCGACCGGCAGCCCGCGCGCTGCCGCCGGTGCGCGGCGGCGGCGTACGACGAAGGCCACCAGCGGAACGGCCACCGCGATGGGCAGCACCGTGCCCGCCGACACCGGCAGCCGGAGGAGGCCGAGCACCGTCGCGACGACCCAGAACAGGCCGAGCGAGATCGGCGGTGCGAGCGCGGCGTTGCGGACCCATCCGACCTGCGGGCGCAGGGCACCCAGGGTCAGCAGCCCGGGCCCGAGCGCGAGGGCCGCGGCGAGCGCGAGCGCCACGACGGCCTGCACCGGCTCCACCGTCAGCCTCCCCGCGCGCTCGTCGGACCCGTCCGACGCACGTCGGCAGCACCCAGGATAGGTCGCCGTGCGCTCTGCCAGGATCACGGTCATGACCGGTGCCGACCCCGCTCGACCCACGCAGGACGACGCGGACGACCGCGACGCGAGCCGCTACGACGTGCTCTTCGAGCCGGTGCGCATCGGTCCCGTCGACGGCGCCGAACCGCTTCTACCAGGTGCCGCACTGCAACGGCCTCGGCCACGTGCGCCCCACCTCGCTCGCCGCGATGCGCGGCATCAAGGCCGAGGGCGGCTGGGGCGTCGTGTGCACCGAGGAGGTGGAGATCCACCCGACCTCCGACCTCGCGCCGTACGTCGAGGGTCGCCTCTGGGACGACGCGGACGTGCCCGGCCTGCGGCTCATGACCGACGCGGTGCACGAGCACGGGTCGCTGGCCGGCATCGAGCTCACGCACGCCGGGCTCGACTCGGCCAACCACTACAGCCGCATGACGCCGATCGGCCCGCGATCGGAGGGCGTGCTCGGCGGCGGCGGCTTCGAGCCGGTGCAGACCCGCGCCATGACGAAGCGCGACTTCGCCGACGTGCGCCGCTGGCACCGCACCGCCGCACTGCGGGCGCGCGACGCGGGCTTCGACATCGTCTACTGCTACGCCGCCCACGGGCTGACGCTGCCGATGCAGCTGCTCTCGCGCCGGCACAACGACCGCACCGACGAGTACGGCGGCTCGCTGACCAACCGCGTGCGGTTCCTGCGCGAGCTCATCGAGGACACCAAGGAGGCGGTCGGCGACGACTGCGCGGTGGCCGTGCGCCTCGCCGTCGACGAGCTCGTCGGCCCGGAGGGCATCACCCACGACGGCGAGGGCCGCGAGATCCTCGCGATGCTCGCCGAGCTGCCCGACCTGTGGGACGTCAACGTCGCCGGCTGGTCGAACGACTCGGCCACCTCGCGCTTCTCCGCCGAGGGCCACCAGGAGCCGTACATCGCGTTCGTGAAGTCGCTGACGACCAAGCCCGTGGTCGGCGTCGGCCGCTACACCTCGCCCGACGCGATGGTGTCCGCCGTACGCCGCGGGGTGCTCGACCTGATCGGCGCGGCGCGCCCCTCCATCGCCGACCCGCACCTGCCGCGCAAGATCCGCGAGGGTCGGCTCGACGACATCCGCGAGTGCATCGGCTGCAACATCTGCGTGGCGACCGACCCCAAGTCGCTGCCGATCCGGTGCACGCAGAACCCCACGATGGGCGAGGAGTGGCGGCGCTCGTGGCATCCCGAGCGCATCCCCGTGCGCCGCGTCGACGCGCCGGTCATGGTGGTCGGCGCCGGCCCGGCCGGGCTCGAGGCGGCGCGCGCGCTCGGGCAGCGCGGGCACACCGTCGACCTGCTCGACGCCCGCCCTCGGCTGGGCGGACGCGTCGACCGCGAGGCGCTGCTTCCCGGGCTGGCCGCGTGGCGGCGCGTCGTCGACTGGCGGCTCGGCCAGATCGCGAAGCTGCCCGACGTCTCGCTCTACCCGGCGTCGCCGATGACGGCCGACGACGTGCTCGACGCGGGCGCGCGGCACGTGCTCGTCGCCACGGGCGCGGTGTGGCGGCGCGACGGGCGGGGCCGCTCCACCGGCCGTGCCGTGCCCGGGTGGGAGTCCCCCGGCGTGCTCACCCCCGACGACGTGCTCGACGACCTCGTCGCCGGGACGTGGTCGGTGCCCGAGGGCCGCGTCGTGGTCTACGACGACGACCACTACGTCATGGGCGGCCTGCTCGCCGAGCTGCTCGCGATGCGCGGGCACCCCGTCGCGCTGGTCACCGCGGCGCCGCTGGTGTCGTACTGGACCGAGTTCACCCTCGAGCAGGAGCGCATCGAGACCCGGCTGCGCTCGCTCGGCGTGCAGATCCTCGTGCGCCACACGCTGGCGCGGATCGAGCCCGGCACGTGCGTGGCGGCGTCCGTGCTCGACGGCGCCGAGATCGAGCTGCCGTACGACGCGGTCGTCGCTCGCCGCCGACCGCGCGCCCGTCACCGACCTGCACGACGCGCTGCTGCCCGCGCTCGCCGACGGCCGGCTCGACTCGCTGCGCCTCATCGGCGACGCCGACGCGCCGCACCTCATCGCGCAGGCGGTCTTCGCCGGCCACCTCGCCGCGCGCGAGCTCGGCGAGGAGGTGGACGTGGACGCCGTGCCCTTCCGCCGCGAGCGGTTCACGATGCCGACCTGAGCGGACGCGCCTAGCCTCGGGACGTGGTCGACGACGAGCGGGACGCCGGGGCGCGGCAGCCCGTCTGGCGCCACGGCGGGCTGATCGCGGCGGTCGTCGTCGGGATCGCGGCCGCGATCGGAGTGGCGACCTCGTCGATCGGGGCCGGCGGCGCGCCAGCCCCCACGCCGTCGAGCAGCCCCAGTCGCGCCTTCGCGTCGGTCCCGCCGCCCTCCCTCGTGCCGGGCCCGACGTCGGGTCCGCCGGTCATCACGCGAGCCACGGCGGCCGACCTGCAGTGGACCCGCTCCGGCGGGTTCCTCACCTGCTCCGGTCTCGTCATCAACGTGCGGGCCCGCACGACCGGCGAGGTGACGGAGGTGCTCGCGCAGCTGCTGCGCGTGAGCGGCGGCGCCACGACGCGGCTGTCGCTGAGCGGGTCGGGCGGCCAGTGGTCGGCGTCCTCCCTCGAGCTCAACGCTCCCAGCGAGTGGCGGGTCCGCGTCGTGGCCATCGGTCCGGGTGGACGGGACGAGCGGTTCGCCGAGATCACCGCCCCGGACGACAGCGGCACCACGCTGCGCCACGTCTGCCCGGACTGAGCCCACGCGGCGTACGCCGGGCGCGCATGTGCCCCACGCGCACGGCGTCGTACGGTGGGGACGTGGATCCGAGGGACGAGGCCGTGGACGCCGACGAGCTCATCGACCACGCCCTGCGGGTCGGTCCGCTGCGCATCGACGTCGCCGCGTGGGTCTACGCCACCGTCACGGTGATGTCGGTGCTCGCCATCTACGACGGCTGGGGCGACACCAAGCGCTACATCGGGGTCGTCGTGGTCGTGCTGGCGCCGACGATCGCGCTCGGGCTGGCGCACCTGTTCGCCGACGTCCTCGACTTCCACGTGCGTCGGCACCGTCCGCCGTCGCGGCGCGAATGGCGCCACCTGCTCGGGCACGCCACGCAGTACCTGCTCGTGGCGGTGCCGCCGCTGCTCGTGCTCGTCGTGACCGGCCTGCTCCCGGCGATCGACCTGCGCGGGTCGATCACCTGCATGCTGATCTTCGCGACGCTCTCGCTGGGGTTCTGGGGCTGGATCGCCGGCCGGCGCGCCGGCCTGCGCTCGTGGCGACTGCTCGTGGCCACCGGCGCCGGGCTGCTCGTCGGCGCTGGTGGTCATCGGGATGCAGATCCTGCTCAAGCCGGGCTGACGGCGTACCGGGCCGAAGGCCTGGCGTTCCGCGCTCAGGCGGGCAGCCGTGCGGCGATGTTCTTCGCCGCCCACGCCGTGCAGCGGATCGGCGTCGCCCGCGACGCCCTGCCGGGCACGCGGCAGGCCCGAGCTCGCGCCGACGAGCGCGGCATCTCCACCGTGACGGCGACCCCGCCCGAGGTCGAGACGCGGGTGTACCACTCGGTCATGTTGCCGTGGCACGGCCCGGGCTCGCACGGCACGCGCTTGGCCGGACCGATGCCGGAGATGCGCGAGAAGTCGCGCGCCCACGCGGCCCGCCGCCCGCCGCCGGTGGTGTCGACCGACTCCGAGAAGCCGTGCAGCGACAGGATGAGATCGGGCTGGATCCAGGTCAGGAAGCGCATGACCGCACGGGTCTCCGGCTCGCTCGCCGGCCGCGGGCCGGCGTCCCACAGCGGCGCCCACGCGTCGTCGAAGTTGCGGTTGAGGTCGACGCGGTGGTTGTTGCGGCGCCGCCCGATCCGGCTGCCGTCGGGGTTGATCGTCGAGATGGTCCAGATCTGGTACGACGCCGTCGCCGGCGTACGCAGGCCGCGCAGGATCTTCACCGAGCGCGGGCCGGGCCACTCCTCGCCGTGCATCTGGCCGTTCACCAGCAGCACGCGCGTCGCATCCGGGTTGCCCTGCCGGCGCGCGACGATCGCGCGCCCGGCCACCGAGCGTCCGATCGTGCAGGCGTAGGTCGTCGAGCGCACGACCTGGGTCCGGCAGCTGATCCCCGCCGGCGGCGTCGCGGCGTACGGCGGCTCCAGCGCGGCTCGCACGCTGCCGACCGGGGCGGCGACCGCGCCGGCGGCGGAGCTGCCTCCGGCCGACGCCCCTTGCGACGCCATCGCCTCGGGGGTGGTCACGGCGAGCGCGAGCACCGTGAGGGCCACGACGGGGAGATGGCGACGCGCGGACGTGGAGCGGGCGGGGCGGCGGGACATCCGCCCATGGTGCGCGACTCAGCGCTGCCAGTCGAGCAGCGGGCTCGCGACGCGCCCGAGGTCGCCGTCGACCAGCGCCGCGAGCAGCTGCGTGCAGAGCGCGCGTCCCGGGTCGGGGTCGTCGGCGCCTCCGCACAGCCGCCGGCCGAAGGTGCGCGACCGGCCGCCGAGCATGTCGGCGTGACCGAGCTCGCGCACGACGGCGTGGCGCGCCTGCGGGATCGCCGCCGCGAACACGGCGTGGTTGACCGGCACGGGCGCGCACCGGCCGCCGAGCGCCGCACCGACGACGAGGCTGCGGCACCCGAACCGGGCGCCGCCCACGGTCGACACGGGCGCAGTAGGGGCGCGGCCCTCGCCGTCGACCGGGTCGACGAGCGCGACGGCGGTCAGCAGGTCACCGGCCATGGCCAGCTCTCCGGCGGCGAGGAACGCCGCCTGGCCGCCGCGCGAGTGCCCGGCCAGCACCACGGTGCGCGGGCGCCGCGCTGCGGTCTCGCGGCGTACGACGGCGACGGCCGCGGCGGCCTCGTCGCGCACCGTGAAGCGCCCGGTGAGCACGGCCGGGCCGCGCGCGTAGAGCTGCTCGACCACCACGGTGGTCCCGCATGCGGACAGCGGGGCGAGCAGGTCGGCGTACGCCGACGGCGAGTTGAGGAAGCCGGGGAGGAAGACCAGCAGCGAGTCGCCGGCGCCCTCGAGCACCATCGCCCGACCGCTCATGCCGGACCCTCCCCCTGCGCCGCTGCTCCCGCGCGGACGACACGACCCGGCATCGCCCTGATCGGATGACCCGGTGCGAGCGCCTGCGTCACTACGGTGGAGGCACATCGTCGCACCAGGGGGTCGCCGCCGTGTCCGAGACTCAGGTCACCACCCGCGCTCGTCGCGCCGCCATGCTCGTGGCCGCGCTCGTCGCGGCCCCCGCGCTGCTCACCGCGTGCGGCAGCGGCAGCGGACCGGCCCTGCCGAGCCGCTCCGGGTCGATCACGCTGCCGACGCCGTCGGTGTCGCTGCCGACGCCGTCGGTGTCGCTGCCGAGCCGTACGCCGTCGACCACGCCCACCAGCGAGGCGCCGAGCCGCACCCCGAGCAGCGCCGAGCCGGCCACGTCGACCCCGGCGCCGACCAGGACCGACACCCCCACGCCGACTCCGACCCCCACCCCGACCCCGACCACCGACACCCACGCCGACCCCCACCCCGACCAAGACCGAGACGCCGACCCCGACCCCCACGCCGACCACGACCGAGACGCCCACCCCGACACCGACACCCACGCCCACACCCACTCCGACACCCACTCCGACGAGCGCATCTCCGAGCGTCACCACGTCGCCGACGCCCGAGCCGGCCTCGAGCACCACGTGGTGGCCCTGGGCGCTGCTCGCCGCGGTCGTGGTCGGCCTCGGCGCGTGGCTCGCGATCGTGCTCGGCAAGCGCCGCCGCTGGGACACCGCCTTCGAGCGCGATCTCGCCGAGTCGCGCTGGGTCGTCGACCACCTCGTGCCGCAGGCCACCGACCGCACGCTGCCGGCCGAGCAGGTGACGCAGCAGTGGCTCGACGGCAAGCGCCGTATCGACGACCTGCAGACCGACCTCTACCAGCTCGGCACGTCGATCCCGAACACCGAGCGGGCCACCCGGCTCGGCGCGGTGTCCGGCGCGCTGGCCGCGGTGCAGGAGTCGCTGCAGGCCGACGTCGCTCTGCGCTCGACGGCGTCGCCCGACGATCTCGAGGGTGCGCGCCAGCTCGACGAGTCGATGCAGCAGGTCGTACGCCGCCGCGAGGCGCTCATCGCCGCGATCGAGGACCGACCGGCCGGCGCAGCCCACGCCGCCGGCTGACCCAGCCCGTCGACGCGTGACGTCGACGACCTAGACGTCGTCGTGATCACGCATCGACGGTCAGCGGGCGCGTCGTGCCGCGAGCACGCGGTCGACCTGGCCGACCACGAACAGCGCGAACAACCACCAGTACGACCAGGCGGGCACGAGCAGGCCGCCGACGAGGGCGACGGTGAAGCCGACGGTGATCGTCGTCGAGGCCCGCACCGACTCGGCGGTCATCGGCGAGGCCGGGTCCTGGAGGTCGGGACGACCGCGGACGTAGAGCGCGGTGAGCGTGAGGAGCAGGCTGCTCAGCGCCATCGTCCCGATGTAGAGCGCCACCGACACGCGATCGGGGTCGAACTCGGCGGCGATCACCGTCGGCAGCGGCAGGAACGCGATGGTGCCGGCCCACAGGATCGTGAGGGCCGCGAGCTGCCGGGTGTAGCCGATCACGTGCTCGAACAGCGCGTGGTGCGCCAGCCAGAGGCGCGCGATGACGGCGAACGAGATGGCGGCGGCGAGAAGTCCGTAGGCGTTGTCGCTCAGGAACTCCGCAGGGGGGATCCCGGTGCGCGCCGCCTCGGCCACCGGTTCGACCAGCGGCACGACGAGCAGCGTGATCGCGATCGCGACGATCGCGTCGACGAAGGTGACCAGCCGGTCGAGGCTGCGCGACGTCGACGCCATGCCCGCGACCCTATCCAGTCGATGCGTGACGTCGACGGCCTCGAGGTCGTCGTGATCACGCATCGACGGGGAGGCGGCGGGGTCGGGTGCCGACGGTGACCGCGTCGATCGCGCGCACCACGTGGTGCTCGGCGTCGGTGAGCAGGAAGACCGCGTGCTGGTCGAACGCTCTCGCCCAGCCGCAGACGATCTCGACCGGCACCTCGGCGGGCACGGCGAAGCCCGGCTCGCACCACGAGTGGTCGACCGCGCAGCCGTCGACGGGCACGGCCTCGACGCCCGACTCCCGCGATGGCCGCGGCGAGCCGCACGTTGGCGGCGTGGTTCTCCGCGTCGGTCATGCGCGCGCTGAACGGGTTGTGCCCGGTGATCACCCAGCAGTCGCCCAGCGGCAGCTCGGGAGCGGCGCCCGCACCGGACCACACCAGCCCGGCGGTGCCGGTCACCACGGTCTCGACGTACGCCGTGAGCAGGTCGCCCTCGAGCGCCGGGACGTCGGACGGCGGCTCGCTCGGCATGCGGCCCAGTAGATCAGGCAGTCTGCGTCGACCGGACGACAGGTTCGGCAGGCTGCGGTTGAGACGCTCGTGCGCGGGTACTGGGCGACCGACCGCCACCGACCACCAGGAGGTCCGATGAAGGATCCGACCGGGACCCTCGCGCCCATCCTCGTCGTCACCGACGTCGCGAGGGCCGTCGAGACCTACGTGCAGGTGTTCGGCTTCGGCCGGCTCAACTACTTCGACGGCAACGACGACTACGTCCCGCTGGGCCGTGACGGGTCGCAGCTGCACGTCATGGCGGGCGAGAGCGCGAACCCCAACCACCGGCACGTCGCCCACGTGGCCGACGTGTTCCTGTGGGTGACCGATCTGGAGGAGGTCGTGTCAGCAGCCAACGCTGCCGGCTTGGCGATCACCCGGGGGCCCGAGCGCTACGACAGCACTCCGCTGGCGACGACCGAGGTCGTCGTCGAGGACCAGGACGGGTACTGGTTCTGCTTCGCCGTCGCCCACCTGCCGTGACGGCTCAGACCGAGGTCTTCTTGCCTCCGAACAGGCGCTCGACGAACGACTGCTTCGGCGGGCACACGCAGCGCTTCGACTTCGGCACGCCCTTCATGACCTGGTCGACGTGCTGGCCGCAGCCGGCCCAGGTGGGCTTTCCGCACTGGCGGCAGGAGACCTGACGGCACATGGAGGTGTCTCGCTCTCGTTCGGGGTCCGATCCGGTAGCAACCACTATACCCCCCGGGGTATAGTGGTTGCACCAACCCCCCGAACCCGAGGAGTCTCCTGATGTGCAGCCCCGCCCTCTGCCAGTCCTGCGGCAAGATCACCTGGTCCGGATGCGGCATGCACGTCGACTCGGTCATGGCCAACGTGACCGTCGAGCGCCGCTGCACCTGCCGCTGACCTCGTGACCGATCTGCTGCTGCCGCTCGTCGGGGCCGTCCTCGGCCTCGTCCTCGGGCTGCTCGGCGGCGGAGGCGGCGTGCTCGCCGTCCCGCTCCTGGTGGCGATCGGTCTCCCGTTCCTCCAGGCCTCGACGATGTCGCTCGTGGTGGTCGGCACGGGCGCTGCTGCAGCGCTCGTGCCGCACCACCGCGCGCGTCGCGTCGACTGGCCGGTCGGCCTCACCTTCGGCGCGCTCGGCTCGGTCGGGTCCGTCGTCGGCGCGTGGATGGCCGGCCTCCTCCCCACCGCCGTGCTGCTCGGCGGGCTCGCGGCACTGCTCGTCGCCGGCTCCAGCGCGATGCTCAGCTCGGGCCTGCGCGCCCGGGCCGCGGCGCGGACGGAGTACGCCGAGGCCGCAGAGGCACCGGCCGGCACCGATGCCGACCCCGCACCCGCCGCTGCACCGCAGCACTCGGCGCCGGCGGAGGACCCCGAGCACCTGCTCCTCGACAGCCCCGAGCTGACCGAGCGGTCGATCGCCCTCGCGACCCGCGACGAGGCCGACGGCGTCCACCACCCGCATCACGCCGCGCGTCGTCGGCCTGGCCAGCGCGGTCGGCGTGGTGACCGGCCTGTTCGGCGTCGGCGCCGGGTTCGTCGTCGTCCCCGCACTGGTCGCCGCGATGCGGCTGCCGGTGAAGCGCGCCACCGCCACGGCTCTCGTCGTCATCGTCATGAACAGCGCGGTGGCCCTCGCCGTGCGGCACGGGTCGCTCACCGACCTGCGCGCCACGGTCGAGCTCGCGCTCGTCACCGCGTTCTTCGCGGTCGTCGGGGCGCTGGTGTCCCGGCGGATCCCCGGCTGGATCCTCTCGACGACCTTCGGCGCGCTGCTCGCTCTCGTCGCCGTCTACACGCTCGTCAAGGCCGTCGTCGGAGGCTGACCCCCCTCGCGGAATATACCCCGGGGGGTATATGGTTGGACCTGTCGACAGCCCCGACCGGAAGGACTCCGACATGACCACCGTGGCACTGACCGCCACCACCTTCGAGGACAAGGCCATCCACGACGGCATCACGCTCGTGGACTTCTGGGCCTCGTGGTGCGGCCCCTGCCGCGCCTTCGCCCCCGTGTTCGAGAAGGCCTCCGAGGCCCACCCCGACATCGTGTTCGGCAAGGTCGACACCGAGGCCGAGCAGGCGCTCGCCGCGTCGGCGCAGATCACCGCGATCCCGACGCTCATGGCGTTCCGCGACGGCATCCTCGTCTACCGCGAGGCAGGCGCCCTTCCGGCCGCCGCGCTCGAGCAGCTGATCGAGTCGGTGCGCGCGCTCGACATGGACATGGTCAAGGCGCAGGTCGCCGCCCGCGCCGCCGAGGCCGAGGTCTCCGCCTCGTGATCCCCCAGGCCACCCTCGACGAGGCCGCGTCCGCGCGCCCGCTGCGGCGCGCGGTCGTCCTCGACGTCCGCACCTACGACGAGTTCGCGTCGGGGCACATCCCCGACGCCACCTTCATGCCGCTGCACGTCGTGCCGCTGCGCGTCGCCGAGCTCGACCGGTCCGCGTCGTACGTGGTCGTGTGCGAGTCCGGCGCGCGCTCGGCGCAGGCGACGGCGTACCTGCTCCAGCAGGGCTACGACGCGCGGTCGATGACCGGTGGCATGGCCGCGTGGCGCGCGAGCGCCCGTGCTGTGGAGACCGGCGCCGCGCAGAGCGTGCACGCCTGACATGGGCGCCCCCGACACCGTGCCCTCGGTCAGCGCCACCGAGGCGATGGCCGAGATCCAGCAGGGCGCCGCGCTCGTCGACGTGCGCGAGCGCACCGAGTGGGACGCCGGCCATGCACCGCAGGCGCTCCCGCTCCCCCTCACCGAGCTCGGCCACCGTGCCGGCGAGCTCCCCCGCACCGGACGCGTCGTCGTGGTCTGCCGATCGGGGCGCCGGTCCGCCGGCCTCGTCGCGCAGCTCGTGGCGCTCGGCGTCGACGCCGTGAACCTCGACGGCGGCATGCAGGCCTGGCGCGATGCCGGCGGCGACCTCGTCAGCGACGCGGGCACACCCGCGATCATCTGAGAACCAAGGAGAACCGTGAAGAAGATCCCCGCCCTGCTGGCCGCCCTCGTGGCCGCCGTGCTCGGCAGCGTGCTGCTGACCGGCTGCTCGTCGAGCGGCGGCAGCGTGACCGACGTGGACGCTCCGACGTTCCTCACCACCGCGGCACAGCCCGGCGTCGTCGTCGTCGACGTGCGCACGCCCGCCGAGTTCGCCGCCGGCCACATCGACGGCGCGGTCAACCTCGACGTCGAGTCGCCCTCGTTCGACGCCGAGATGGCCAAGCTCGACAAGGCCACGACGTACACCGTCTACTGCCACAGCGGTCGACGCTCCGGCATCGCCACGGGCAAGATGGGTGAGGCCGGGTTCACGAAGGTCTACAACCTCAAGGGCGGGATCTCCGATCTCGCCTCCGCCGGCGGACAGGTGGTCGCGTCATGAGCACGCAGGACAACGCATCCCTCGAGGTCGTGGCCATCGACACGGTCAACCTCGGCGACCGCAGCTATGTGATCGGCAGCGGCGGCTCCGCTCTCGTGGTCGACCCGCAGCGCGACATCGACCGCGTCGAGGAGATCCTCGCCGACCGCGGCTGGTCGGCCTCGCACGTCATCGAGACCCACTTCCACAACGACTACGTCTCCGGCGGTCTCGAGCTGGCCCGCCGCACGGGTGCCGAGTACGTCGTGCCGAGCGGCATGGACATCGCCTTCCGCGCCAACCAGGTATCGGACAAGGCCGAGCTCTCGACCGACGTCGGGCTCCTGCGCGTGCTGCTCACCCCCGGCCACACGCCCAACCACCTCTCGTACGCCGTGAACGTCGGCGGCACCGACCTCGCCCTGTTCACCGGCGGCTCGATGCTCTACGGCAGCGTCGGTCGCCCCGACCTGCTCGGCCCGGCGATGACCGAGCCGCTGGCGCACGCGCAGTGGAACTCGATGCGCCGCCTGCGCGACGAGGTCTCGCACACCGCCGACCTCTACCCGACGCACGGCTTCGGGTCGTTCTGCTCGGCGACCGCGACGGTCGGCACGGCGTCGACGCTCGCGCAGCAGATCGCCAGCAACCCGGCGTTCGCGGTCGACGAGGACACGTTCGTCACCGAGCTCATCGCCGGCCTCGACGCCTTCCCGCGCTACTACGCGCACATGGGCCCGGCCAACCAGGCCGGCGCCGGCGCGATCGACCTGTCGCTGCCGAAGGTCGCGACCGCCGCCGACATCGCTGCTGCCGTCGCGCGCGGCGAGTGGGTCGTCGACCTGCGTCACCGGCGCGTGTTCGCGGCCGAGCACGTGCGCGGCTCGTTCTCCTTCGACGTGCACGGCAACGCGGTCACCTACCTCGGCTGGCTCGTCGACTGGGGCACCCCTCTGACCCTGGTCGGCGAGACGATGGAGGAGGTCGCGCTCATGCAGCGCGAGCTCGTGCGCATCGGCATCGACCGCCCGGCGGCGTACGCCGTCGGCTCCCCGGTCGAGTGGTCGTCGCCGGAGATGCCGGTGTCGAGCTACCCGCGGGTGGCTCACCCCGAGATGGCGACGGCGCTGGCCGCCGACGCCGCGCTCCCGATGCTCGACCTGCGACGCGCGAGCGAGTGGGCCGACGGCCACGTCGAGGGCGCGAAGCACGTGCCGCTGCACGAGCTGCGCGAGCGCATGGACGAGGTCGTCGCCTGGGCCGGCGAGCAGTCCCAGGACGTCTGGGTCTACTGCGGCAGCGGGTTCCGCGCCTCGATCGGCTGCTCGATCCTCGAGGCCGCCGGCGTGCCCGTCGTCCACGTCGACGACGACTTCCCCAACGCCGCGAAGGCGGGCCTCCCGGTCACCGTCCCGGTGGCGCACGAGACGCTCGGCGAGGCCTACGCCGACTGAGCGTCGGCTCCCTCAGCAGCAGGCAGGCGCACGGTCACCGTCGTCCCCCGGACCCCGTCCGAGGCGGCGGTGACCGTGCCGCCGTGCGCGGTCACCAGCTCGCGCACCACGGCCAGGCCGATGCCCGAGCCCTCGGTGTCCGCCCGGCCCCGCCACAGCCGCTCGAACACGTGCGGGAGGTCCTCCGGCGGGATGCCGGGGCCGGTGTCGCGCACCTCGAGCACCGCGTCCGAGCCGTCCCTGCGCACGGTCGCGGTCACGTCGTCGCCCGGCCGGCAGTAGCGCACCGCGTTGCCCAGCAGGTTCCCGACCACCTGGTGCAGCCGGTCCGGGTCGGCGAGCACCAGCACCGTCGAGACGTCCGCGTGCAGCCGGACCTCCGCCGCGTCTGCCGCGGGTCGCAGCGACGCCCACGGCCTCCACCGTCAGCTCCCCGAGGTCGAGCACGCGCCGGCGCAGCGACAGCGCGGCGTTCTCGGCCGCCGAGAGCGCGGCGAGGTCGTCGACCACGCGCCCCAGCCGCCGCGACTGCTCGTGCAGCGCGGCGAGCCGCTGCGGTGTCGGGCTCGACGAGCCCGTCGCGCAGCTCCTCGAGCCCCGCCTGCAGCGCCGCGAGCGGCGTGCGCAGCTCGTGGGCGAGGTCGGCGGCCATCTCGCGACGCGACGACTCGGCGCGCGCGACGTCGTCGGCGGCCGCATCGAAGGCGCGTGCGAGGTCGCCGATCTCCCCCGGTGCCGCGAGGTCGTCGGCCGTGGCCCGAGCGCTGCGGTCGCCGGCCGCGAAGGCGCGCGCGACCGCCGGCGAGGCTCACCAGCGGCCGGGTCAGCCGACGTGCGACGAACCACGCGACGACGAACGCGATCGCCAGCGCCGCGAGCGCGGCCACGAGGATCTGCGTCCAGGCCACCTGCTGCGAGGCCGCGGCGGTGCTGCCGCCGAAGCCGAGCCGCACGGTGCCCACCACGACCCCGTCGACCTCGACCGGTGCGGTGACCGCGTCGCCGTTGCCGGCGCCGCTTCCGGGCGCCGTTGCCCGAGCCCGGCGCCCGACCCGCGTCCGCCCGACACGGCCGCTCCCGAGCTGTCGCGCACGATCAGCCGTGCGCCCGCCTGCGCCGCCGCAGCGTCGGCCGCGGCGAGGTCGGCGCCGTCCCAGCCGCCGGCGACGTCGTACGCCGTGGCCGCCTGCTCGGCGACCACCTGCGCGGCCTGCGCGCGCTGCTCGGTCTCGCTGGCGGCGAGGCCTCGGGCGGTGCCGACGAGCGCCGCACCGACGAGCACCACGACCGACGACAGCGCCACCACGACGAACGCGACGAGCAGGCGGCGTGCCGAGGCGGCCGAGGACGGGTGCGTGCCCGGTCGGGTCAGCGGTCACGGTCGAGCCCCAGGCGGTAGCCGACACCCAGCACGGTGACGACCACGTCGGCGCCGTCGGGCCCGAGCTTGTGGCGCAGGTTCTTCACGTGCGAGTCGATGGTGCGCTCGTAGCCGGCGAACTCGTAGCCGCGCACCCGGTTGACCAGCTCGCCGCGCGAGCTGCACCCGGCCCGGGTGGGCGGCGAGCGCCGAGAGGATGCCCCACTCGGTCGGGGTGAGGTCGAGGTCGGTCTCGTCGAGCCGTGCGGTGTGGCGGGCGTCGTCGAGCACGAGCCGGCCACCGCCGAAGCTGACCGCCGTGGACCGCTCGCCGGTGTCGTCGCGACGGCCCAGCACCGCGTCGACGCGCAGCACGACCTCGCGCGGCGAGAACGGCTTGGTGACGTAGTCGTCGGCGCCGCGCTCGAGCCCGGTGATGCGGTCCTCGACGCTGCTGCGCGCGGTGAGCGCGATGACCGGCACGTGCACGCACTGTCGCGGCGCGCAGCACCTCGAACCCGTCGATGTCCGGGAGCCCGAGGTCGAGCAGCACCAGGTCCGGCGCCGACTCCCCCAGCAGCCGCAGGGCATCGGCGCCCGTGCCGGCGGTGAGCACCGCGTGGTCGGCCCGCTCGAGATAGCGGCGCAGGAGGTCGCGGATGTCGCGCTCGTCCTCCACCACCAGGATCGTCGCCACGCCTGCATCCTTGCCGCTCCAGCGCCCGCGATGCGTCCCTGTCGCGCTGCCGATGCGCATCTCCACACCATCTCCACATCGAGTCCACCGGTCCTCCGCGCGCGCCACCGATGGTGAGGGTGTTCGACGCAGAACCGCCCGTGGACACCACGGGCCTCACCGAGGAGACCACCATGCGCACGTCGCTTGTCATCGCCGGCTCGCTGAGCGCCGGAGCGCTCGCCTTCGCGCTCGCCGTCCCCGTCGTCGCCGCTCCGACCACCGGCCCGGCCGCCGGCACCTGCACCGGTGACGGCCCGGTCGCGAGCAGCACCATGGCCCGCGGCGCCGGCAACGGCACCGGGATGCAGTACCGCGACGGGTCCGGCGGCGCCGGCCAGCAGCACGCCACCGCCACGACCCGCCGCGACCGCGGCACCGAGAAGGCGCGCGGCACCGGGCAGGCCAGGGCGGGCACGCAGGCGCGCGGCACCGGGCAGGGACGCAACGGCACCACGCAGCAGGCGCCGTCCGGCACCCTCACCACCGCGCAGCGCACCGCGCTCGCGGCGATGGCCGAGGAGGAGAAGATGGCGCACGACGTCTACGTGACGCTGGCCGCGCGCTACCCCGAGCTCGACGCAGTTCACCCGGATCTCGTCGTCCGAGAGCCAGCACCTCACTGCGCTGCGCACGCTGATGACGCGCTACGGCATCGCCGACCCGACGCTCGGTGAGGCGGTCGGCGAGTTCGAGTCCGACCGGATGCAGAACCTGTACGACACGCTCGTCGCCGGGGCGACCACGCCGCAGGCCGCGCTGGCCGCCGGCGTCACCATCGAGAAGACCGACATCGCCGACATCACGACCGCGATGGTCGGGATCACCGCCCAGGACGTCCTCACCGTCTACGGCAACCTGCGCGCCGCGTCGCAGAACCACCTCGCCGCGTTCAGCCGCTGACCCCCTCCGACAGACCCGGCCGCGATACCCCATGGGGTATCGTGGCCGGGTCTCGTCGTCCCCCGAAGGAGCTCCGGTGCGCACCTGGCCCCCGCGTCGCTGGGCGACCGCGCTCGTCGGTGCGATCGTCACCGTCCTCGTCGTCGGCGTGCCGACGGTGCTGATCCCCAACCCGGTCTTCGGCCGCGAGGTCCCCCCGACCTGGTGGGCCTGGCCCGCGCTGCTCGTGACGGCCGTGCTCTCGGGGCTGCTGCTGGCGACGTACGTCCGCACCGGACCCGCACCGGAGCCGGCGGCCGAGCGCACGTCCCGCGCCGGCGCGGCCGGGGCGTTCCTCGCCTACCTGGCCGTGGGCTGCCCGGTCTGCAACAAGCTCGCGCTCGTCGCGCTGGGCTACACCGGCGCGCTGCAGTGGTTCGCGCCGGTGCAGCCGGTGCTCGCGGTCGGCGGCATCGCGCTGCTGGCGTACGCCTTGCGCCGCCGCCTCGCCGGCGAGATCGCCTGCGCGGTGCCCTCGGCGCGCGCCCACGCCGACGCCTGAGGAGGCGGCCGTGCCCACGGACTCGCTCGACGCCCTGGTCGACGACGCGGCGCGCAGCCTGCACGAGGCCGCCGGCGGAGCCGCGGTCTGCACGTTCACCAAGGCCGGCGTGCCCGTGCCGGGCATCAAGTACGCCGAGGGCCGCTGGGCGGCGCTGCGCGAGGTGCAGCGCGCGCACCGCAGAGCACCTGCGGGGACGACGTCGACAGACCTGGCGGCTGGCGCGCTCACCACCTGGCAGGCGGCGCTGGACCGGCTCGAGAGCTCCGGAGGCGGAGCCGACTGGCTCGCCTACCGCCACGGCGGCGTCGACGCGCTGACCGACCTGCTCGCCACCACCGCTGAGCCCGGCACGCCGGCGGAGCGCTCGGACGCCGGTTGAGCGGCGGATCCGGTCAGCGGCCGCGCAGGGCGGAGATGACGTCCGCGAGGACGCCGTACGCCGTCTGACGCGGGGTCAGGTCGTGGCCGATGACGGTGAGGCCCGGCATGAGATCGCCCTCGAGGTGGATGGCGAGCGCCATCGAGTCGAGCGCGTGGAACGGGTCGCCGCGGCTGCAGCCGCTGGGGCGCCACGCGGCCGGTGACGACTCCCCCGCGCGACTCGGCCTCGGCCACCAGGCGGATCGGGGTGCCGGCGGCGGCGGCCGCACGCACCTCGTCGGGGTCGAGGTCGCGGATGCCGGTGACGTCGACGTCGGCGAGGCGCAGGTCGGCGTCCATGAGCACGTTCGCGATCGCGATCACCTTCACGGCGGCGTCGAAGCCGTCGATGTCGAGGCTCGGGTCGGCCTCGGCCACGCCACGGCGCTGCGCGTCGGCGATGCCCTCCGCCACGGTGCTCCCGGCCTCGACCGCCTCGAGCACGACGCTGGTCGTGCCGTTCAGCCGGCCGCGCATGCGGGTGGGGCGCTCGAGCGGCAGCGACTCGCGGTAGAGCGAGTAGATCGGCAGGCAGTCGGCCGTCGCCGACTCGAACCGGAACCGCACGCCGTTCGCGTCGGCGAGCGAGGTCAGCTCGCGGTAGGCGTGGACGACCGGGCCCTTGTTGGCGGTGACGCCGTGGATCCCGCGCTGGAGCGCCTCGCGCAGGAAGCCGCTGGCCGGCTCGCCGGTCTGCAGGTCGACCGCGCTCAGCTCCACCAGCACGTCGGCCTGGCACCGCTCGAGCCACGCGCCGATGCCGTCGACGTCGTACGCCGACCCCTCGGGCACCTCGCCGGCGGCGAGCGCGTCGAGGTCGAGGCCGTCGGGGTCGGACACGAGGCCGAGGCTGCGCGAGCACACCCCGGTGATCCGCAGGTCGAATCCGTACTCGTCGCGCACCTGCTCGCCGCGCTCGCGCAGGAGGCCGACCAGCCCCCGCCCGACGTTGCCGAGCCCGATCACGGCGAGGCGGCGTACGACGGGCTCGGGAGTCGCGGCAGCAGTGCTCATGCTCCGATCTTCCGGGGTCATGAGCCCGGGCACCCGGTTCTGCGGCGTGTCGCGGCCCGAATCGTGGTGCACGATCTCATGTTGAGATCGTGCACCCCACTGCGGTGCAGGTCAGGCGGTGGCGTGCTCGGCGAGGAGCGCGAGGAACGCGGCGCCGTACTTCTCGACCTTGACCGGGCCGATGCCGTTCACCGCGAGCAGCTCGTCGGTGGTGCGCGGCCTGCTCGCGACCAGCTCCCACAGCGTGCGGTCGGGCAGCACGACGTACGCCGGAACCCCCTCGGCGTCGGCGATCGTGCGCCGCTCGGTGCGCAGCAGCTCGAACAGCGCCTGGTCGGCCTCGGAGGCGCCGGCGCCGGCAGCCGAGCGCGATGCCGAGCGACTTCCGCACCTTGGCGGGTGCCGCCGAGAGCCGGCGCAGCTCGACGCGCTCGGTGCCGTCGAGGATCGGCTTCGCGGCCTCGGTGATGGTGAGCGCCCCCATGCGCGACGGGTCGGGCGAGAGCACCGAGCGCGCGACGAGCTGGCGGATGATCGAGCGCCACTCGCGCTCGGCGAGGTCGGCGCCGACGCCGAAGGTCGGCAGCTGGTCGTGGTCCCAGCTCGCGACCTTGTCGGTGCGCTTGCCGAGCAGCACGTCGATCACGTGGCCGGCGCCGAAGCGCTGGCCGGTGCGGATCACCGCGGAGAGCACCTTCTGCGCGGGCACGGTCGCGTCCCACATCTCCGGCGGGTTCAGGCAGGTGTCGCAGTTGCCGCAGTCGCCGGACTCCTCGTCGAAGTACGCCAGCAGCAGGCGACGTCGGCACGTGGCGGCCTCGGCGTAGCCCGAGCATCGCGTCGAGCTTCATCGAGTCGACCCGCTGGTGCTCGGGCGAGCCGTCGGAGCCCATGATGAACGAGCGCTGCTGCACGACGTCGGCGAGGCCGTAGGCCATCCACGCCACGGCCGGCTCGCCGTCGCGGCCCGCGCGGCCGGTCTCCTGGTAGTAGCCCTCGAGGCTCTTGGGCAGGTCGACGTGCGCGACGAAGCGGACGTCGGGCTTGTCGATGCCCATGCCGAACGCGATGGTCGCCACCACGATCACGCCGTCGTCGCGGCGGAACCGCTGCTGCGCCGCCGCGCGCACGTCGTTGGAGCAGCCCGGCGTGGTACGGCGATGGCGTCGTAGCCCTTGCTGCGCAGCAGCTCGGCGATCTCGTCGGTGCGCTTGCGCGACTGGCAGTAGACGATGCCGGCCGAGCCGCGGAAGCCCGCGCCGTCGTTGCCGGTCTCGAGGAAGCGCAGCAGCTGCGCCCGCGCGTCGCTCTTCTCCTCGACGACGTAGCGGATGTTGGGCCGGTCGAAGCTCGAGACGAACTCGGTCGCGTCGTCGAGCCGCAGCCGCTGGTGGATCTCGCGACGGGTGAGCGCGTCGGCGGTGGCGGTGAGCGCGATGCGCGGCACGCGCGGGAAGTGCGAGGTGACGTCGGCGATCCGGAGGTACTCCGGGCGGAAGTCGTGGCCCCACTGCGACACGCAGTGCGCCTCGTCGATCGCGAACAGCGCGATGCCCGGGCCCGAGGCCGCGTCGTTGAGGAACGCGAGGAACGACGGCATGAGCAGCCGCTCGGGCGCGACGTAGAGCAGGTCGAGCTCGCCGGCGAGCAGGTCGCGGCGTACGGCGCTGCGACTCCTCGAACGACGACGTGGAGTTCCAGAACGCGGCACGCACGCCGAGCAGCCGCAGCGCCTCGACCTGGTCGTGCATGAGGGCGATCAGCGGCGAGACGACGATGCCGACACCGGGCCGCACGAGCGCCGGCAGCTGGTAGCACAGCGACTTGCCGCCGCCGGTGGGCATGAGCACGACGGTGTCGTGCCCGGCCACGACCCGGTCGACGATCGCCTCCTGCGACCCGCGGAACGAGGTGAAGCCGAAGACCTCGCGCAGCACGCGCGCGGCCGCCTGCGACCCGTTCTCGACGGCGGGACCGGGCTCGACCTGCTGCTGCTCCATGACCCGGCGACTGTACCCGCCGGGCCGGACGCCGACCGGGGCGTCTGTGGACCGCGCGGTCGTCCTGGTCACACCGCGCGCCGTCCGGGGCGAATCCCGCGCCGGACAGTGCCAAGGTGGAGGCACAGCCTGCGCTCGACCAGGAGGCACCGATGGACCGCGACCCGCACATCGCCACCGTGACCGTCGAGGAGGCCCAGGCGCTCGTCGCCGAGGACGCCGTCTTCCTCGATGTCCGCGACGAGGCCGACTGGGATGCCGGCCACGTCATGCACTCGGTGCACGTCGCCCTCGACGACATCACCGACCACGTGGCGCCACGCCAGCCGTCAGCGGCGCGTGATCGTCGTGAGCCGCTGCGGGGTGCGCGCCGAGGAGGCCGTCCGCCACCTGCGCACCGGCGGCGTCGACGCCGTGGTGCTCGAGGGCGGGCTGCTCGCCTGGCAGGCGGCCGGCGGCGAGTTCGTCGCCACCGGCGGCGGCCCCGCCTGCCTGGTCTGATCGGTCGTACGCCGCGCCGTCGGGCCCGACGGGGGCTCGACGACGCGGCGCGCGACTACAGCGGGCTGCCGAACAGTCCGCGCGGCACGGCGTAGACGTTGCCGGTCGCCGACGCGGCGACGAGGCCGCAGCGGCCCCACTCCACGTCGGTCGGGGCCGGCACGACCGCGGTCGTCACCGACGACCCGTGGATCCGGAAGACCGTGTCGGTGAACAGCGAGGCGGCGTAGATCGTGCCGTCGTGGCCGACCGCGATGCCGGTGAGCGGCGGCAGCTGCGCCCCAGGTGCGCACGATCTTCCCGGTGCGCGCGTTGATCTTGTAGATGTGGCCCTCGACCTCGGCGCCGAGCCCGGAGACGTAGAGGTAGCCGTCGGGGCCGAGCTCGAGGTCGGTGGGCACGGGGTCGCACCCGGCGTGCTCGGGGTCGTTGTTCTGCCGTCCCTCGCAGGCGCCGTCGGTGATGAGCGGCAGCGCGACGAGGGTGCGGATCCGTCCGTCGGCGCGCACCTCGACGATGTCGTTGGCGCCCGCGTCGGCGACCAGCGTGCGCCCGGGCAGCGCGAGCACGGAGTACGGGTTCGACTGCGCGTCGGGCGCCTCGAGGCTCTGCCCGTCGGGGTTGTTCGCGAGCTCCCAGGCGAGGAGGTCGGCCTTGGTCGTCACGCCCGCCGTGCTTGCTGACCCGGTAGAGGTGGGTCGGCGACTGCGGTCCAGGGCCGCCGGAGACGCTCGCGGCGACGAGCAGGCTGCCGTCGCGGCGTACGTCGAGGCCCGGGGTGAACTCGCCGAGCGAGGCGACCACGCGCGAGCTGCCGTGCCCGACCTTGCTGATGGTGCCGGCGGCCGCGTCGGCGACGAAGAGCCCGCCGTGCGGGCCGAAGGCGAGGTGCGTGGGCAGCGCGAAGCCGCTGGCGAGGACGCGCAGCGTCGGGGCGTCGGCCGAGGCGGCCGGAGCCGCGACCAGAGCGGTGGTGGCGAGGGCGGCCGCCGCGGCGGCGCTCCCCCAGATCGTCGTACGGCGCATTCGCTTCTCCTTGGGGTGCGGTGACTTCCGGGACGTGCGCCGGCCGCGGGCGAGCGGGGCCGTGGTGAGGGTCAGTGGCCGGGCGGCGGGCCGAGGATGTCGTGCCCGTAGGTGTCGGCGATGCGGGCGAGCTCCGCCGGATCGAGGGGGCCGGGCGCCGGCAGCTCCCGGGCCGCCGCAGGCTCCCCCGCCTCGCGGGCGAAGCCCTCGAAGCCTCCGGGGGCGGTGATCTGGAGCGTGCGCATCGGGGCGTCAGGGCCGACGAGGAAGGTGTGCGGGATCCCCCGCGGCAGCAGGACCGTGTCGCCCGGCCCCGCGTCGAGCACCTCGTCGCCGCAGAAGAACCGCGCCTCGCCGTCGAGCAGGTAGAACACCTCGTCCTCGGTCCGGTGCCGGTGCAGCGGCGGCGCGAAGCCGGCGGGGTTGAGGAACTCCATGAGGCTGATCCGGTCGGTGGTGCGATCGGCGGTCACCTTGAGCGTGACGAGGTTCCCGAGGAACCACAGGGCCTCTCCGTCGCCGTCACGGACGAGCAGTGGCCCTGTCGTCGGTTCCACGCTCACGGCGTCCCCCTATTCGTTGTACGACGTTCATTGAATAGGCGTCAGTATGCTCCGCCTGTGATGGATGTCAATGAGTCGGCCGACAGGCCCACACGGACCTACCGGTCGGCGGTGCGCGACGAGTCGGCTCGGGAGACCCGGCGACGGATCCTGGAGGCCGCGCACCCGCTGTTCCTCGACCTCGGTTACGCCCGTTGCTCGATCACCGACATCGCCTCAGCAGCGGGCGTCGCACGCCCGACGGTGCTCAGCGTGTTCGGCAGCAAGGCCGGGCTCCTGCATGCCGTGGTCGACGTCGCCATGGCCGGCACCGACGCACCCGTGCCCGTTCCCGAGCAGCCGTGGTTCCAGCCGGTGTGGGCGGCCCGCGACGTACCGACCCTGGCCGATGCCTACGCGCACGTCTGCCTGCTGATCTGGCGCCGTTCTGCCGGCGTCATCGAGCTCGTACGCCGCGCCTCCGACGAGGGCGACGACCTCGCGGCACTGTGGGACCAGCTGCAGCGCAACCGTCGTCACGGCGCCGGCACCATCGCGGCCCGTGCGCGCGAGCTCGGCCCGCTGCGCCCGGGCCTGACCGCTCGCCGGGCCGGAGACGAGCTGTTCCTGCTCAACGACAGCTCGCACTACCTCGCCCTCGTCGTCGACCTCGGGTGGAGCGAGAAGGCCTGCGAGCGCTGGGTCGCCGACGCCATGCGCCACACCCTTCTCGGCTGAGCAGCGGGGCCGCTGGCCGCGAGTCGGGCGGGTGTCTCGCAGGGACTTCGTCATTCGGGTTGCATCCCGGGGCGACGGCTTGGTAATCCGGACCCGTGGGGAATCGGGAGGGGAAGCACGAGGTCACCGGCACGCTCCTCGCCGTGGGACTGCCGCTGGCGGTGGTCGCCGTCATCCTGGTCGCGGACGTGATCGAGGGCCCGAAGACGGCGTTCGTCGGGGTGCTCACGGCCGTGCCGATGCTGGCGGCGGTCTTCGGAACGCCGCGCCAGACGGCGATCGTCGGAGGGGTGACTTGGGTGTCGGCCCTGTGGTTCGGCACGGTCGCGTCCGACGGGAACGCTGCGGCCCAGCAGGTGCGTCTGGGGCTCATCGCGATCGCCGCAGTCGGCGCCGTGGTGGCGTCCGCTGCCCGTCAGCGCCGCGACCGCGCCCTCGCCGAGGCGCAGCGGGAGGTGGTGGTCGTCGGCGATGCGGCAGAGCACGACCAGCTCACCGGGGTGCTCAACCGGCGCGGCCTGCTCGCCGAGCTGGGTGGGCTGCAGGACCGCACGTGGACCGTCGCGCTGGTGGACGTCGACGGCTTCAAGGACATCAACGACCGGTTCGGTCATGTCGTCGGCGACGAGTTTCTGACCGCACTCGCGCAGCGCATCGCCGCCAGCGTCTCGACCGGCGATCTGGTGGCCCGCTGGGGCGGCGACGAGTTCCTCGTCGCACTGCGCCTGACGCCGTCAGCGTCGCTCCCAGTGCTCCGGCGCATCCTCGAGCGGGTGTCTGCCGACCCGGTGGTCACCTCGTCGGGCGCGCACTGCGCCACCGTCACCATCGGCGTCGGCGAGCTGTCTCCCGGTGAGACCCTCGACGACGCGCTCCCCCGCGCCGACCGGGCGATGTACCGCGGCAAGGCCGCCGGTCGGGCGAAGCTCGTGCTGCACGACGACGTCATCGACGCCTCGCCCGCCCCCTGACCGACTGCTACCGGACGACGAACGCGCGTGTGTACTCCGTGGCACCGGCGTTGAAGCGGTCGCCGCGGAAGTTGAACATCACGCGCATCACGACGCCCTTGCGGTTGCTGACGACCCGGGCACCGACCACTCCCACCTCGTTGGCGCGCAGCATCCACGTGTTGACGCGCTTCCAGTACGTGCGCTTCTTGATGAAGAGCGTCGCGTAGACCACCCGCCCTCCGACCGTGGGCCCGACGGCGGCGTACAGCTTCACCTGGGAGTACTTCCGGAAGTAGGTCACGCCGCCTTTCCTCTTGTACCCCTTCGACATCGCGGTCTTCATGTCCGCCTGCACGTGGAAGGTGACGGTGCGCGTGCTGGCTGCGTGCGTCGGGTCGCCGGCGCTGGTCGCCGTGACGGTGCCGGAGTACGACGACCTCACGCGCACCTGCAGCACGCCGGAGGCGTTGGTGGCGAACTTCGCCTCGTCGATGCCGTTGCTCGTGGCGAGCTTCACCACGACCTTGGTGCTGGGCAGGGTCTTCACGGTGATGGTGCCGGTGGCACCCACGTAGGTGAGCCCGGTGACCGACACCGTGAGCGGCGCCGGGGGCGGTGCGTCGACGGACGTGGTCACGACGTAGAAGGTCGTCGGGTCGGTGAACTCCCTCGCGAGGGCGAAGGCGCGCGTGCCGTCGGAGGAGATCGCCATCCCGGCCGCCATGACCCACGGGTAGCCCCCCGAGCCGAACGGGATCCGCGCGTAGTGGCGCACCTCGCCCGTCGCCGGGTCGACCGCGGTGAACGGGATCTCGCTGTAGCCGCCGGCCACCAGCTTGTCCCCCGCCGGCGAGAACGCGGCCGCCAGCGCACCTGCGGAGGTCGGGACGACGGTCTGGCGCACGAGGTCGTGATCGAGCAGGACGAAGCCCGAGACTCCGGCGGCGCCGTTGAGCAGCACCACGCGCGAGTCGCTCACGACCAGGTCGTAGTCGGAGATGCCGTCCGTCGTGTTGACGACCGGGGTGCCGAGCGACCCTCCGACCGCCGGCCACCCGGTCACGTCGGTGTCGTAGGCGAACAGGCGGCCGCCGCCGTATCCGAGGCGCGCCATGGCGTAGCGGAAGCCGGCGTCGGGCGAGCCGATCGCGTGCACGGCGCCGGTGGCACGCGTGATGTGGTTGATGCCGCCCTCGCCGTAGCGGCAGCCGAACGTGTACCAGACGTCCGTGCTGCTGACCGCGAGCTCGTGCGGGCACGGGCCTACGTCGTACCGCGCGGTGATGCTCGGCACCGACGGGTCGATCTCGACGACCTGGTCGGACCCGGTCGCGACGACGTAGACGGTGCTGCGGTCGGGCGAGGTGACGGCGTCCTCCGCGCCGGTGATGCCGCTCAGCGTGGCGACGAGGCTGCCGCTGGTCGTCACCACGCGCACGGCGTCGCCGTCGGTGATGAACAGCTTGCCCGCGGCCAGCGCGAACGAGGTCGGCCCCGTGACCGACGGGATCGGCGAGATCGCCGAGTCGTAGATGGGCACCGCAGCCGCCGCCGGCGAGGCGCTGCCCGCGACGAGCGCCGTGGCGGCGATCGCCAGCGCGGTGATGACAGCCGGCAGGCGGCGCGGACGACTCACGATGCTCCCCCGAGTGTTCGTGCGACGACCGCTCCCCCGTCGGTGCGCCCGCAGGCTCACGGTAGGACCCGGTCGGCGCGGTGGTAAGGCGCTGCTGCGCGGTGTCGGCGCAACGTCACCCGTACGCCGTAACGACGACGGGCTGTGCCGCCGTCGCGGTGCTCAGGATCAACCGCTGAGCAGGACGAGCAGCCCCGACGCACATGCCGAGCACCCCGGCGACGATGCCGAAGATGGCGCGGCCCTTGCCGTGCTTCTCGTTCTGCCCGTTGAGCTGGCGCAGCGCGAGGATGCCCACGACCAGCGAGATCGGCGCCACGTAGAAGCAGAACAGCGCCGCGATGCCGAGGTAGCCGGCGGCGATCGCCAGACCGCTGCGACCCGTCGGGACGAGCCAGTGCACCGCGTCGGTGGGGTGCGCACCGACGCCCGCGGTCTGCGGGGCCGCGTGGCCGCCGTACGCGGGGTACCCGGCGTACCCCGTCGGCGAGCCGTAGCCCGGCTGCGCGGCGTACGCCGGCTGCGCGACGGTCGAGCCGTAGCCGGCCGGGTCGACGTACCCGTTGGCGTACGCCGTGCCGACGCCGTACGCCGGTTGCGCGTGCACGGTGGCGGGCGGGGCGGGCGCGGTGTGGTGCGTCCAGGCCTGCCCGTCCCACCAGCGTGTGGATCCTGCTGCCGCCGGATCCGGGTACCACCCGGCCGGAACCCCCGTCTGATACGTCATGCGCAGTCAGTCGGCGCGCAAGCCCCCCTCCTTGACCGTCGATGCGTGATCAGCGCAGCTAAGAGACTCCGCTGATCACGCATGGACGGCGTACGCGGGATCACCCGCGCGGAGCAGACTCCGGCGGATGCTTCGCGTCGATGGATCACGGGTCAGCACCGCCCGACGTGAGGATCCCTCGATGAGCATCACCGCGCCCGACGAGACCGTCACCGGCCTGCGCGACCCCGACTGGCGCTCGCTCGAGGACGACCTCGCGCCGATCTGCGACGAGCTCGCGGCCCAGTTCGCCACGACCTACGACGCCGAGCGCCGTCGCCGCGACTACGAGGCCCGCCTCGTCGAGATCCGCCGTCGCGACGCCGCCGAGCAGGCGGCGCGCGCCGCCGCCGAGCCCTCTCCGTTCGACTTCTGACCCGAGATGTGTGCTCGGCGCCGACCAGACCCGGCGCACAGCACACATCTCGCGGGCTGACGGAGGACACTGGGAGCGAGAGGCGACCCGGCTGACGTCGGCGCCCGGTTCGACGCACGCTCGGCCACCCCTCGTGGGAGGTGCGTCATGGTCGCGTCGATGCGGATCGTGGTCGGAGTCGACGGGTCGCCGTGCTCGTCGCTGGCCGCCGACTGGGCCGCCGCGGAGGCGGTACGCCGGGGCACGTCCCTCAGCCTGGTGCACGTCGCGCACCCGTCGTGGATGGCGCTGGGCAGCGAGCTGCCGATCGTCGCGCCGCAGGAGCCGCCGGCCCGGCCGGCGTACCTCGACGACGAGGCCGCCCGCCTGCGCCGCGCGCATCCGGGGCTCGAGGTGGGCTGCGTCGACCTCGTCGGCTCGGCCGCACCGTCGCTGATCGAGGAGAGCGCCGACGCCGCACTCGTGGTGGTGGGCGCGCGCGGACGTGCGCGCGTGGTCGAGCTGGTGCTCGGCTCGGTGAGCCGGCACGTGGCCGCGCACGCGCGCTGCCCGGCGGTCGTCGTCCGCGGCGACACCGGACGCGTCGGCGCACCCGTCGCGGTCGGCATCGACGACTCCACGCCGTCGCGCACCGCCCTGCGCGCCGCGTGCACCGAGGCCGCGCTGCTCGGCGTGCCGTTGATCGTGATGCACGCGTGGGAGGACCTCGGCTACGCGGCGTACGGCGCCTGGGTGCCGCCCATCGGCACGCCGGACGAGCTCGCCGACGCCGCGATGGCGACCGCCGACGACGCGGTCGAGGAGGTCGCCGCCGCCTTCCCGGACGTCGAGATCCACGTGCGCGTGCCCAACTCGCACCCGGTGCCGGCGGTGCTGGGCCTCAGCGACGAGGCGCAGCTGCTCGTGGTCGGCGCGCACGGCAGCGGCGTCTTCCCCGGCATGCTGCTCGGCTCGGTGACGAGCGCGGCCATCCACGACAGCCGCTGCCCGGTGCTCGTGGTGCCCACCTCGCGGCACTGACCGCGTCGTACGCCGCGCCATCAGGCCGCGGCAGGAGGAGAATCGAGACGAGGAGCAGCGCGTCGACGTCGGCTCCGAGCGCGACGTGACACCTGCCCTCGCGGGAGGTGCGTCATGAGCGGCAAGAACCTGCCCATCCTCGTCGGCACCGACGGGTCGACCGGTGCTGCGACCGCGATCGACTGGGCCGCGGCCGAGGCGCACCGCCGCCACCGTCCCCTCGTGATCGTGCACGCCTCCGCCCCCGACTGGGTCGCGCTGCGCTCCGACGTCGCGGCGGTCCCCCCGCCGCCGGCGTCGGCGCGGCCGGCGTACGTCGACGACGCGGCCGATCGCGTCCAGGCCGAGTGGCCGGGGCTCGAGGTCACCGCGCTCGACCTCGCGGGCGGCGCGTCGAGCGGCCTGATCGCCGCGAGCACCGACGCCACGATGGTGGTGGTCGGGGCGCGCGGGCGTTCGCTGGTGGCCGAGGTGCTGCTCGGCTCGGTGAGCCGGCACGTCTCGGCGCACGCGCACTGCCCGGTGGTCGTGGTGCACGAGGTCCTCGACCGTCAGAGCTGGCCGGTCGCCGTCGGCATCGACGGCTCGACCGCCTCGCAGCACGCCCTGCGCCTGGCAGCCACCGAGGCGCAGCTGCGCGGCGTGACGCTGCTCGTCGTGCACGCGTGGCGCGACGAGCTCTACACCGGGTACGGCGTCTACACGACGCCGGTCGACATCACCCGCGAGCTCGAGCAGGAGGCGAAGGACCTCACCGCCGCCGAGGTCGCGACGATCGCCGAGGAGTTCCCCGAGCTCGAGGTGCTCATGCGCGTCGTGCAGTCGCACCCGGTGGCCGCGCTGGTGCAGGCGTCGCACGAGACGCAGCTCGTCGTCGTCGGCGCGCACGGGCGCGGCATGTTCCCGGGCATGCACCAGGGAGGCGTCACCTCCGGCGTGCTGCACGGCGCAGCGACCCCGGTGATCGTGGTGCCGGCTCCGCGGTCGTGACCTGGATCAGCCCGTCGATCGCCAGATGAGCTCGGAGGACAGGGCTCGCGAGGAGGTCGTGCAGACCAGCAGCGCGCCGTCGGCGTCGTCGACCGTGTCGCCCCGCACCGCGCAGGGCTCCCCCGCCGCCGGCGGCCCGCTCGAGCGCCCGATGGTGTCGACCGGCCGCGGCCCGACCGCGAACGGGCTCAGCAGCCACGACATCAGCGCGAACACCGCGATGATCGCGCCCGAGGCGACGAGCAGCCGCCCTGCGCTCGAGAGCCGCAGGAACCGGTCGCGCAGCCCGCGCAGCCACGGCACCACCGGGTGCTCGTCGCGAGGCTCCTCGGGCGGCGCGGGGCGTTGCGCGCTGCGCCGGTGCAGCTCGCGGGCGGGGTGCGGGCCGGCGTACGACGCGGCCGTGATCGGCATCGTCGCGAAGCCCGGCCACGCCTCGTCGATGACGCGGCGGGCCTCGGCGCGGTCGGTGTCGGCGAACCACCACTGCAGACCGCTGTCGCGGTCGAGCGCCCACACCGGGCTGCCGTCGGTGGCGAAGGCGAGGACGAGATCGCCGTCGGCGGTGAGCTCGCGCACGAAGAACAGGTCCACGGGCGCGACCTCCTCACCGGGCGGGCTCCCGCCGCCGGGGCGGGCTGCGACCACTGTGCACCCCGCCTCCGACACCCGCATCCCTGTTCGGCGGCCGTTCAGCACCTCGTCACGTCTCCGAGTTACACCTCGAACCGACCGGTTCCGACCTCGAACCGGTCGGTTCGAGGTGCAACTCGCGGACGGGCGGGGTGATCGAGACCGGGTCGTGCTGGGGTCGGCGTACGCCGCAGGGCACCATGGAGGCATGCGGATGGGTCGGGGGCTGCGCTGGGCCGTGGGCGGCGTGCTCGTGGTGTCGCTCGCGGCGTGCAGCGGGTCGAGCAGCACGCCTGGTGTCGACTCGAGCAGCCCCGCGGGCACCGTCACGCCCTCCTCGGGCGCCACGACCGATCCCGGCGCCTCGCCGTCCGCGGGGTCGCCCTCGGCGGGCGCGGGCGACGCGTTCGACCCCGCCGCGGTCTCGACGCTGGCCACCCCGACCGCGAAGCCGTCCGGCAAGGCCACGGCGCCGATCGTGGTGCTCGTGCCCGGCGGCGGCTGGGACACCCACGACAGCTCGGGCTTCGCCCCGCTCGCGCAGAAGCTCACCGACGCCGGCCTCGTCGTGGTCACCACGTCCTACCGCGCCGGCCAGGAGGGCAAGCGCTTCCCCGTGCCGGTGCAGGACGTCACGTGCGCCACGGCGTACGCCGCCCGCCTGGCGAAGGACGCAGGCGTGGGCGGCGGCCCGGTGATCGTGGTCGGGCACTCGGCCGGCGGCCACCTCGCCGCGCTCGCCGCGACGTCGAACAACGCGCTCGACGCGAAGTGCGCCGACCCGCTGCCGAAGATCGCGGGCCTGGTCGGGCTCGGCGGCGTCTACGACACGCTCGACTTCGAGCCCTACATGGTCGACTTCTTCGGCACGCCTCAGTCGTCCGACCCGGGGCTCTGGGAGTCCGGCGACCCGATCGCGTACGCCGAGAAGGGCGACGTGCCGCTCTCGCTGCGCGTGCTGCTCGTCGCGGGCCAGGACGACACTGTCGTGCCGATGAACCAGGCCACGACGTACGCCGCGGTCCTGAAGAAGAAGTCGATCAGCGTGAAGCTGCTCGAGGTGCCGGGTGCCGACCACCTCGAGCTCTTCACGCCCGAGGTCGCCGCGGCACCGATCGTCGCCTTCGCCCGCTCGCTGTCGCGCTGAGCGGGGTCGGCGTACGCCGTCAGTCGAGCGACTGCAGGTAGCCGAAGGCCGACCCGGCGGCCGCGAGGACGAGGAACACGAACAGGGGCAGCCAGCCCATGATGCGAGAGCTCATGGCCCCATCTTGCTCCCCCGCCCGTGCCGCGCGCCGCCACCCCCGAGGAACGTGTCGGAGCGCACCCGCGGCGCCCTCGTCGTCACTAGGCTCCCCCGCGGGTGGACGGGCGTGAGTGAGGTGGGCGTGCGATGACGCTGGGTCAGTACGTGGTGCTGGCTGTCATCTGCGTGGTGTCGTACGTCGTGGGCGAGCTCGGGGCCCGGGCGCACATCCCGCGGCTGCCGGTCTACCTCGCGGTGGGCGCGATCGCGAGCGTCGTCGTGGACAAGGCCGAGGAGGGCGCGAAGCTCGCGTTCCCGACGATCTCGACCGTGTCGCTGGCGTTCATCGGGTTCGTCGCCGGAAGCCACCTGGTCTGGAAGGTCGTGAAGCCGCGGCTGCGGCCGATCGTGGCGCAGGTGCTCGGCATGTCGCTCGTCGTGCCGATCGTCGTCGGTGTCGCGGTGTACTTCCTGGCGCCGGTCGACGACGACGCGGCTCGCATGGCCGGCGCGATCCTCGCGGGCACCGTGATGCTGGCGCTCTCGCCGCCCGAGGCGATCGCGGTGATCGGCGAGAGCAGGTCGCAGGGACCGTTCACGCGACTCGTGCTCGGGTCGACCGTGGTCATGGACGTGGTCGTCGTGTCGGCGTTCTCGGTGACGCTGCTCATCGCCGAGGGCCTCGTGGGCGAAGGCACGTCGGCGAGCGAGCTCGCGATCAGCGTGACCGCGGTGCTGAGCCTCGCGCTGCTCGGCGGCGTCATCATCGGCGTGCTGCTGCGCACGGTCATCGAGCGCGGCCTGAACGACTTCTGGATCGGCGTGCTCATCGTGGCGGTCGCGGGCCTCGACGCCGCGCTCGCACCGCGGTTCACCGAGTGGGCCGACGAGGCGCTCGGCATCAACATCGAGATCGACTCGCTGCTCATCGCGATGGTCGCGGGTGTCATCGTCGTCAACTGGACGTCGGTGCCGGAGCGCTTCGAGCGGATCCTCGAGCGCATGGTGCCGTACGTCTACGTCATCTTCTTCACCCTCACCGGCCTCGGCCTGCACCTCGACGCGATCGTCGCCGCCGCGGGCGCCGCCGCCCTGCTGTGGGTGCTGCGCCTGAGCGGCCTGTTCGTGGGCTCGACCGCCGCGATGACGATCGTGAAGGAGCCGGCCGTCGTACGCCGCGTCGCCTGGCGCGCCTACATGCCGCAGGCCGGCATCGCGCTCGCGCTCGCCGCGACCATCGCCTCGGACTTCCCCGAGGGTGGCGAGCAGCTCTCGACGATCATCATCGCCGTGGTCGTGCTCAACGAGGCCAGCGGCCCCTTCTTCCTCCGCTCCGCCCTCCGAGCCACCGGCGAAGCACCGGTCGAGACCAAAGAACTCCTCGACTGACCGAGCCGGATGCCAGAACGGAGTGCAGAGCCTCCGATTCACCATCCAGTCCGGCTCAGGCCCGAGCGCGGGCGGAGTCGGCGATCGCCTGCAGCTGGGCTCGCACCGTCGCGGGGCTACGACGCAGCAGCGACACCGGGATGTGCAGCACGACGTGACCCGCTGCGATGAGGGCAGCGTCCTTGACCGCGTCCCGCTCGCGCACGCGAGGGTCGTCGTGGTGAGGTCCGTCGATCTCGAGGACGAGGAGGCGACCGTCGGGCAGGCGTACGGCAAGGTCCACAGGGCGGGGACCGTCCGGAGTCTCGACCACCATCTGGCGCTGGAGCTCCCCGAGCCCGACGCTGCGCACGAGCCGCGCGACGTCGACCTCGGCGTTCGAGTCCGCTCCGTCGGCAGCATCGGCGAGCACCGAGCGCAGCAGCGCCCGGTGACGCACGGGGCCGGAGCGCTCGAGCACCGCGAGAATCTCGTCCGCGGTGGCCATCCTCTGCTGGACCACCGCGAGAACGAGCCCGCTCGCCGTGGCCACGTGGCGCGTGCTCGAGGCGGCGTCCACCGCGGCACGCGCGGCGGTTGTGCAGGTCGGCCACCTGCCCGGCACGAGGTCGCACCCGTCGAGGTGCCGCGTCTGGTGGACCGTCAGCCCGGCCAGTCGTGGCGGCAACAGGCCGTGCGGCACCACGACCCTCAGCTGCTCACGCTCCCACCCACGCATCCCGAGCTCCTCCAGAGCGGTCAACCCGTCCAAGGCCGATGCCGGTCCTGCATGCGCTACTCCGACCGCGCGGCGTTGCGCGCGCGTGAGCACGCCGGTCGTCAGGACGACCACCCGTGTGCCGATCGCCGTCCAGCGCTGCGCCACGACCTGGTTGCGCACGTGATGACGCAGCACGCCCAGCTCGCGCAATTGGTCGCGGCGTACGACGGCTCGTTGGGCGCGCGCCAGCTCGCGCAGCCCGGGGACGGTGTCGAGCGGGTGGGTGCGACCAGTCATGCGCCTGAGGCTGCGGACGTCTCAGGCCGCGACAGCGTCGACGTGCGTCGCACTGGGGACGACACGCGCGCGAGCTGGATGGTGGATCGGAGGCCATACCCTCCGTTTCGGCATCCAGCTCGTCGGGTCAGGCGGCGGTGTCCCACCAGCGGAGCACGCGAAGCGCTCGGAGGGTGTTCCAGCGGCTGGGCTCGCCGACGTGCTCGAGGTCGAAGAAGACCGTGCCCTCGTGGGTGCGGTCGAGCAGCCAGCGGCCGTCGGGCTGCTGGCGCGAGCGCACGTGCTCCACGGCCTCGGCCATGCGCGGGTCGGGCCGCTCGCCGGCGCCGCGGAAGTAGTCGAGCGCGCGCAGCACGTCGTAGTGCCAGTAGTAGGGGAAGGCCGCGTCGAGGTACGCCGGATCCACGATGTCGCCGGTGCTCGCGCGGCGGAGCAGCGCGCGCGAGAGCAGGTACTCCTCGCCGCCGAGCCGTGCCTCGCGCACGGCCGGCGTACCGCCGGTGACGAGCTCGAACATCAGCAGGCCGTCGAGGACGTTGATCGTGGTGTCGAAGGACGAACGCACCGAGCCGTTCTCCTGCTCGCAGTTCCACCCGCCGTCGGCCATCCGCTCGCCGAGCAGCCGCTCGACCAGCGGTGCGACGTCGACCCCGAAGTAGGCGCCGGTCTCCACGGTGCGGCCGTTGATGCACGGCTCGACCTCGCCGTCGAAGTAGCGCTGACCCTCGTGCTCCCAGCGTCCGTTCTCGGTGATGAGCGCGATCGCGCGCCTCGCCGACTCCGACTGCGGATCGAGCCCGAGCAGCTGCAGGGTCTGCAGCGTGTGCATCGTGGCGGTCCACGGCTGGCCCGGCGGGCGGTTGTTCCAGTCGTAGTCGCCCGGGAAGCACGCACCCCCGGCCCACAGCCCGTCAGGATCCTCGAGGGCGAGCAGCGCCGCGCCCCAGCCCTCGTGCTCGACCCGCGCGCGCTCGGCCTCGACCTCGTCCGGCGACGCGGCCACCAGGTCGCGCAGCACCTGCCAGCGGATGGCCGGGTCTCCCTCGAGCAACCATGCGGTGACGTCCATGCGGCGCAGGCTATCCCCGGCGTACGCCGTCCCGCCGGGGCGGCGGAGAGGGAGGATCCGGGCTACCCGTCAAGGGCTGACAAACGCCGATAGTCGGACGAACCGCCCCGTTGTTCGGCGAGCGATTCCTGCACGCGAGGACACTCGGAGGTGTGGGACGGATCGTCGTCCTGCGGCACCGGGAGGTGTGCCATGAAGCGCATCGCGCGTCGTCGAGCTCCTGTCCTCCTCACCAGTCTGGCCGTGATCGCCGCCGGGGTCTTGGTCGCCGCCCCACCGGCCTCCGCGGCGACGGTGGGGCTCGCTCCCTCGGCGGGCGTTCCGGTCGAGATCGTCCGGACGGCTCTGCGGTCGGATGCGTCGACCGTCGACATCGTCAACAACGCGGCCCAGGCGGTTCACGTCGTCGAGGTCACCGCACAGACGACCGATCCGGATCTCGAGACCTTCGAGGTGACCGGCATCGTCGCCATCGACGCCGACTTCGACGTCGACCCGCAAGGCTCGTTCCTCGCGCGCGTCGAGGTGTACGCACGCCACGCAGGTGAGCACAGCGGGACTCTCACGATCTGCGACCGGCTCGTGTCCGAGCCCGACGGCGCCTCGCACTGCACGATCTCTGCGGTGCACGTGACGGCGGAACCCTATGGACCGCCGGAGCTCACGTTCTCCGGCCCACCTGTCGCAGCTCCCGGCTCGGCCGTGACTCTGACGGGCACCGCCCGGAGCTCGGACGGGACGTTCGCACCGCTGGCCGGGGCGACGGTGACGGTGACCCGGTCGTCGACCGCCGGGGAGGTTGCCTACCCGCCGGTGACCACAGACGTGACGGGGGCATTCGTGGTGCACGCAACCGTGGGGCTGACCGACTCCACGTTCGCTGCCTACGTCGAGGCCGCCGACTTCCGACCCGGCACCATCTGGTGCGTCGTCACCGTGCCGGCCGCGTCGTCGACGATCAGGTTGACGGCACCGACCACGGCGGCGCGCGGCTCGACGATCCACGTGACGGGCCTGCTCACCAGCGGCGGTCAACCGCGTCCGTCGCAGGCCGTCACCGTGACGACCAAGACGCTCCAGGGCACGTCGACGGCGACGGTCACGACGTCCGCGTCGGGCACGTTCTCGTTCGATCGCACGCTGGTGGTCGGCGGTGACGTGACCCTCATCGCTGCCTGGGCAGGCGCTCCGGGCCAGGCCGCCACATCGACGACGGTGCACGTCACGGTTCCGCGCAAGGCCACGGCGATGACACTCGCGGCAGGCAAGAAGGTCTACCCCTACGGCGCGGTCGCCACGATCAGGCTGCATCTGGGCACGACGTACAACAGCCGCGTGGTGCTGCTCTACGAGCGCCCGCTCGCGACCATCGTCGGGAAGCCCGGCAACCTCATCGCGCGCGCCACCCTCGGTTCCACGGGGGACCTCGTCGTGAAGCGCACGCTCACGCGGCGTACGACCTACACCGCGGTCTTCGCGGGTGATTACCGCTATGCACCGGTGACCCGGACGGTCTCGCCGAACGTGAGGAGCAAGCTCGGCGTGACCATGTACCGCTACACCAAGCGCAGCGGCAAGTACTACGGCAGACCCTAGGCGGACGCCGACGCCGGGGCGAGGGTGGCGGTGAGGGCGAGGATCGCGTCGATGTCGAGGTGGCGGCCGCGGCGACGGCCGGACTCGAAGAGCTCGTCGCCGGCAGCAGCGCGTACGCCGTCGGCGATGGCGGTCATCACCGGACGCAGACCCGGCCACGGCACGATGCCGACGCGCTCGCGCAGCCCCTGGGCCGCGCCGACGAGGGTCGAGGCGGTGTCGTCGTCGGCGGCCGCGCCGCGGGCGAGCAGCACGGCGGCGAGCCCGTCGCAGGCGAACGACAGCGACTCGGGGTTGCGGCACTCGTGCGCGAAGCGCGCGGCCTCGGTGAAGTCCTGCGCGCTGCCGTCGAGAAGGCCGCGACCGAGACGGGCGAAGCCGCGGGCCACGTGCGACGGCGCCGCGCAGCATCGCGCTCTCGATCGAGTCGGCCCCGGCGAGCCCGCGGTCGAGGTAGACCTCGGCCTCCTCGAACCTGCCCTGCTGCGCCAGGATCATCCCCGCCGTCGACGCGCACACCGTGGCGAGGAAGACGTCGCCGAGCGCCCGCAGCTCGGCCTCGACGGTGGTGAACGTCGTCACCGCGCGGTCGAGGTCGCCGTCGAGCGGCGCGAGCGACGCCTCGAGGAACCCGCACAGCGCCAGGCCCTCGGCGTCATCCGCCTCGGTGAACAGCGCGCGCGCCTCGGCCACGCGCGCCACGCGCTTCCGCGTTGTCGCCCTGCTCGACCGCCGCGCCCGCGATCGCCCACACCACACGCGCGTGCGTGAGGGTGTCGAGCTTCTCGGCGTAGTCGAGCGCGCGCGAGAGCCACAGCCGCGCCTCGCCCGTGTGGTGGCGCGCCCACAGCCACAGCCACACGTTGAAGCCGATCGTCGGCGAGCGGCACCGGGTCGCCGACGGCGTACGCCCTCGACCCGGCGGCGCGGATGTTGCCCGCCTCGAGCTCGAGGCGTTCGAGCCAGCCGAGGTGCTCGGGGCCGGGCAGCGCGTCGTGCGCGCGGCGCGCGAGCTCCATCGCCCACTCGGCGTGCGCGCGGTCGACCTCGGCCGTGCGGCCCGACTCGTCGAGCTTCTCGCGCGCGTACTCGCGCACCACCTCGAGCATCGTGAAGCGCGGCGCGTCGACCACCGAGACGTCGACGTCGAGCAGGCTGTGGTCGGCGAGGGCGGCGAGCGCCTCGAGCAGGTCGCCGTCGATGCGCGCCACCTGCTCGACCGCGCTGAGCGACATGCCGCTGACGAAGGTCGACAGCTGCGCGAGCAGGTCGCGCTCGGCGGGCGTGAGCAGCTCGTGGCTCCAGTCGAGCGTCGAGCGCAGCGTGCGCTGACGGTCGGGCAGGTCGGTCGAGGCGCGAGGCCGGCAGGTCGAGGCTGCCGTCGAGCCGTTCGAGCAGCTGCATCGGCTGCATGAGCCGCACGCGCGCGGCCGCGAGCTCGATCGCGAGCGGCAGCCCGTCGAGCCGCCGGCACAGCTCGACCACGGCGGCGAGCTGCGCCGGGTCGGCGGCGAGGTCGAGCCCGGGCCGCGCCGCGCGTGCGCGGTCGAGGAACAGGCGTACGGCGGCCGAACCGGCGGCCTCGGGTCGACACCCCCGCATCGCCGCGACGGACTCCGGCATGAGGAACCCCTCGCCGACCGCCGTCGGGCCGACGTCGAGCGGCGCGAGCGGGTAGTCGTGCTCGGCCACCAGGCGCAACCGGCTGCGGCTGGTGACGAGCAGCGTGAGCCCGGGGCACGTGCCGATGAGCGCCGCGAGGTCGTCGGCGGCGTCGCGCACGTGCTCGGCGTTGTCGAGCAGCAGCAGCACCTCGCCGCGCTCGGCGAGCGCGTCGGCGACGACGTCGATCGAGGGCGCGGTGGTGTCGAGCCGGATCCCCAGCCGGCTCGCGATCGAGGTGATCACGAGCCCCGGCTCGGGCACCTCGACGAGCGGCACGAGCACCACGCCGCCGGGGAAGTCGTCCTGCACGCGGTGCGCGACCTCGAGCGCGAGCCGCGACTTGCCGATCCCGCCCATGCCGGTGACCGTCACGAGGCGCACGTCGCGGCGCCGCAGCAGCGCCGCGGTCGCCTCGATGTCGGCGTCCCTCCCGACGATCGAGGTGGCGGGCACGGGGAGCGGCAGCGCTCCGCCGGTGTCGCCGGGCGTCTGGCGTGGCGCGCGAGGGCGCCGACTCCGGCACCCGCTGCGTCGGCAGCCGGACGAACGGCTCGGCGAGCAGCTCGGCGAGGTCCTGCGACACGAGCGCGGCGAGCTCCTCGGTGGTCGACCAGAGCCGCAGCCGCACGCGCGGATCCTCGGCGACGTCGTCGAGCATGCGCGTGAGCTGCTCGTCGCGCTCGGGCGCGGGATCGAGGACGTAGACCAGCTTGGGCCGGTCGCCGCTGAGCCGGTACTCGTCCTCGAGCCCGGAGATGTCCATCGTCGGCGCGACCCAGCCGTAGCGCTGCGCGTAGATCGCCGAGGAACACGTGCGACTGCTCGAGATACGCGCGGTAGAGCGCGCGCGGCGGGTGCGGGCGCGCGCCCATCTCGAACATCACCGGCGCGAGGCGCAGCGACTCGATCGCCTCGCGCACCGCGACGCGCTCCTCGGCGAGCTCGCCGAGCGTCGAGCTGACGAACACGCGCAGCCGCTGGTCCGGCGTGAGGATCATGCCGTCACCTCCTCGGCCCGGGCCCGGTCGACGATCTGGCGGATCGAGGCGCGACGTGCCGTCGGCGTACGCCGCGTCGAACACGCCGGGGTCGGGCTCGCGCGACCGCGGCGAGGGCGGCGTCGTAGTCGCGCTGCTCGGAGACGGGACGGCGTACGTCGAGGGCGCTGCGCAGGCTCGCCGCACCGCCGAACAGCCAGCCGGCCGTCGGCCGGTCGCGCCGGCGCGACCCAGGGCGCCGGCGAGGACGTCGAGCGCGTCGACGAGGTCCCAGGTGTCGTCGAGGTCGGCGTAGAGACCGACCGCGATGCGCGCGACCGACGCGGCCTGCGCGAGGTCGCCGAGGCCGACGAGCGCGGTGGCCTTGTTCATCAGTGCGCGGGCGAGCAGCTCGGTCGAGCCCAGCTCGAGCGCGAGCTCCTGCATCTGCGTCGTAGAGCTCGATGGCCTCGTCGTCGGCGCCGCGGTGGTGCGCGGCGACGCCGATGTTGTTGAGCACCGAGGCGCGGCGCACGATGTCGTCGGTGCCGTCGAGCGCCGCGAGGCTGCGACGCCACCAGTCCTCCGCGCCGGCGACGTCGCCGCGGTCGAAGGCGACGTTGCCGAGGAAGCGCAGGGACGCCGACACCGCGGCCGGATCGCCGAGCTCCTCGCGGATGCCCAGCGACTCGCGGTACTGCGCCTCGGCGACGTCGTAGTCGCCGCGGGCGCGGGAGAGGTAGCCGGCGCCGTTGAGCAGGTCGCTGCGCAGGTCGGTGCGCTGGCCGGCGGAGAGGGTGAGCGCGCGGTCGAGCCAGCGGCGTCCCTCGCTGAAGTGGCAGTGCGAGCGCCAGAACGGGCCGAGCGCCGCGGTGAGGTGCAGGAGCGTGTCGACCTCGCGGGCGCGGTCGGCCCAGTCGAGCGCGACGCGGATGTCGTCGTGGTGGTGCTCGAGCACGCCGAGCCAGCCCTCCATCTCCGCCGGCCCGTGCTCGGACGGCCAGCTCGACCAGGTCGCAGCACGTCGCGCGCGTGCCGCGCGTGGATCGTCGTCGGCCTCGTCCGCCGCCTCGAGGTGCTCGTGGGCGTACTCGCGCACGGTCGCGAGCATGACGAAGCGTCGGGTCGCCGGTGACCGGCTCGGGCTCGGTGGCGCGCACGAGGCTCTTGCCCACGAGGCTGTCGAGCAGGTCGAGCACGTCGAGGCCCGGCTCGCCGACCACCGCCTCCGCGGCCGAGAGCGTGAACGAGCGCGGGAACACCGAGAGCCGGCGGAACACGCACCTGCTCCTCGGCGCTGAGCAGGTCGTGGTCCCAGTCGAGGGTGGTGCGCAGCGCGCGCTGGCGCTCGGGCAGGTCGAGCGGGCCGTCGCCGAGCACGTCGAGCGCGTGCGCGAGGCGTGCCGAGCAGCGCGGTCGGCGGCAGCAGCCGGGTGCGCGCGGCGGCGAGCTCGAGGCTGAGCGGCACGCCGTCGAGCCGGCGGCAGATCTCCGCGGCTGCCTCGCGGTCGTCGTCGCTCAGCGTGCGGTGCGGGTTGGCCGCGGCGGCGCGCTCGAGGAAGAGCTCGAGCGCCGCGCTGGCCGCCGGGTCGGTGGAGCCGGGCTCGGGGGTGCGGCAGCGGCGGCAGCGGGTACTCCTGCTCGCCGCGCACCCGCAGCACGCTGCGGCTCGTGACGAAGAACGTGCACGCCGGGCGCGCTGGCGAGCAGGTCGAGCACGAGCGGCGCCGCGGCGGTGACGTTCTCGAAGCTGTCGAGCAGGATCAGCGCCTGCATGCTCGCGAGGTACGACTTCAGGCTCGCGACCGGCAGCGCGCCGGCCGCCTCGCGGATGCCGAGCGCGTGCGCGACGGTCGGCGCGACCAGCGCCGGGTCGCGTACGCCGGAGAGGTCGACGAACCACGCGCCGTCGCGGAAGGCCGTCTCGCACCGGGCCGCGACCTCGATCGCGAGCCGGCTCTTGCCGATGCCGCCGGGACCGGTCAGCGTGAGCAGGCGCGCGGGTCCGGAGACGAGGCCGCACACCTCGTCCGCCTCGAGCTCGCGGCCGACGAGCCGGTGCCACGGCGCCGGGATGCGCGAGCGCGGGCCGGGGCGCGGTGCGCGGTGGCTGCGGCGGTCGGCGTACCGGAGGGGGCGGCGCCGGTGAAGGCCTCCATGAGCACCATCGAGACGTCGTCGGTGACGAGCTGCGCGAGCTCGTCGGGGCCGGAGACGCGACGGTAGGAGGTGAGGTCGTCGGCCTGGATGCGGCGCAGCAGCAGGGCGAGGTGGTCGTCGCGCTCGCCGGAGCCGGGCATGACGTAGACCAGGCGCGGGCGCAGGCCGGCGGCGAGGTAGTCGGCCTCGAGCCGCGAGACGCCGCGCGTCGACGTCGATCTCGCCGTAGCGGTCGCCGTAGACGCCGACGAAGATGTCGGCGCTCTGCACGTCGGCGGCGTCGGCGTCGACCCGCAGGACGCCGAGCGCGGCGCGCACCGCGGCCGCCTCGGCCGGCAGCTCGGCGTCGTCGATCGACAGATGGACGCGCACACGGCGCCCCGCTGTCGACTCGGCCACGGCACCCCTCCGTCGACCCCCGCGGCCCCCACGCCGCGCGCTCGTGGCCAAGGGTTGCACAGCGCAAGCCGCTCGGGAACGGCCCGCGCACGACGAGTCGGGGGGTGGATCCGGGGCTCTGCCCCCGGATCCACCCCCCGACTGCGGTCGGCTACTCCCAGCCCTCGGTGAGACGGTGCAGGTCGTCGAGGCCGCGGCGTACGACGGCCTTGCCCTGCTCGAGCAGCGTGGCGAACAGCAGCGCCGCGAGCCCCAGGCAGGCGATGACGATCCACAGCATCGCGCTGCTCCAGGCCGGCAGCAGGTGCGCGAGCGGTACGAGCACCAGCACCGCCGCAGCGGCGATCACGATGCCCGCGCCGAGCTGCAGGCGACGACGCACGTGCGTCAGCACGCCCCAGCCGGCGACAGCGCCACCGAGCACTGCCGCGAGACCGGCGTACGCCAGCGACTCGGTGAACGCCTGCACGAACGACGCACCGACGAGCACGAGCACGCCGATCACCTCGAGCACCACGATCTCGGCGCCGTCGACCGGTGCCTCGTTGTGGCGCGCCGCGCGCCGCAGCAGGCTCACGATCACGAGCAGCGTGAACCCGATCGGCACGGTGTACCACTGCGCGTTGCCGTCGAGCGCGAGCCAGGCCCACACGACCCACGCCGCACAGGCCAGCACCACCGCGACGACCTGCATCGCCACCGACCGGAAGGCGACGCCCAGGGCGACGGAGTACGCCGAGGCCACCAGCAGCGCGGCCGGGAACAGCCACGCATCAGGCAGGTCGAGCATGGCGACGCCCAGACCGAGCAGCACCGTCGAGCCGCCGAGCACGGCCACCGGCTGCACCCACGCGCTCCACTTCTCGCGCCAGGGAAGCACGAGAGCCACGGCCACCACGAGCGACGGCACCGCGAGCACGACGAGCTGCCAGCCGGAGGTGAGCGCAGCGACGACGAGCCCCTCGACCAGCGCGAGCATCAGCAGCGCGACGGCGCCGAAGCGCAGCACCGGGCGCGTGACTGTCGCAGCGAGACCCGAGGGAGACGGCCGCGATCACGAGCGACGCGACGGTCCACCACGAGAGCACGCCGACGACACCGGCTGCGTCGAGGCCCGCTGCGAGCGGCGCGAGCACGAGTGCGGCGAGCGCGATGCCCGCACGCGCGAGCAGCACGAGCCGGTCGAGAGCCGTCCACCGCAGCAGCGCCGCGCCCACCAGCGTGACGCCGGCGGCGATCATGACGGTCCAGTCGACCGTCGCCTGCAGGCTGAGGTCGAGCCAGGCCGCGAAGGCCAGCCACGCCGCGAACGCGGTCAGCATCCCGGCCACCACGAGCAGCATCCGCGCGACCATCGGGCACGCGCATCGCGATGACGCTGCACGCCACCGACACGGCGGCGAGAGCCAGCGCGAGCCAGCCACCGCCGGCCACGGAGCCGGCAGCCACGACGAGCGCTGCCGACGCGAGGCCGTACGCCGTCGCCACGACGACCGCACGACGCAGCCGCCACGCGATCACGGCCGCGAGCAGGCCGAGCACCAGCAGCACCATCCCCGGCCAGCGGCCGGACATCGCCGTGGCCAACGACGTGAGAGCGGTGACGTTGGCGACGACGAGCAGCGGGATGTCGGCGCGCACCCACGGACGACGGTCGACGGCGTACCGCGTGGCGATCTCGGCACCGGCCAGGAGCAGCACGGTGGCCACGAGGCCGACCCACGGCATGGTGCCGAGCGAGTCGGACGCCAGCTGCCACGCTGCCAGCCAGACCAGCAGCGCAGCAGCAGCGATGCCCGACCACACGCGCGTGAGCAGCGCGAGGGCGAGCACGACACCGGCCGCGGCGAGCGTCAGCCAGCCGCCGACCGACGAGACGGCCACCATCGGCGAGGCGGCGAGGATCGTGCCGAGCACGACCTCGGCCGCGCCGACAGCCGCCGGCGGACGCAGCGCCGGCGTTGCCGGCATCCACGTCGTCACCCAGCCGCGGCCGCGCAGGTCGAGCGCCATCGCGCCGATCGCGAGGACGCCACCGACACCGAGCAGCACGACACCGAGCGCAGCCGGCACGCGGAGCGCGTCGTACGCCGGCAGCACGAGCTGCAGCGCGATCGCGGCAGCCGGTGCGAGCGCGAACCAGCCCAGCCACACGGCCGCGCGCGGACGCGCCGCGGACGCCATGACGACCGGCAGGCCCGCGACGACGACGAGCGACAGCGAGCTCGGTCGCGCCGACGTCGGACATCGGCAGCGCGACGAGCGACGCGGCGACGGCCGACCAGGCGAGCACGGTGCGCAGCGAGGTCGAGGCGCGCAGCCAGGTGGCTGCGGCGTAGACCATCGCCACGGCGGAGACCGTCACGCCGAGCCACGTCGAACCGACGGCGGCGAGCCCGGAGGTGATGACCACCAGCAGCGTGCAGGCGGCGAGGGTCAGCGTCGTGAGCGCCTGCAGCGAGGCGGCCACGAAGCCGCGCTCGGCGGGCCCGGCGAGGCTGATGACCGGAGAGCGGCCGACCTCGTCGGTGCGACGGTGACGACCAGCCCGGCGGCGAACGCGAGCGCGACGCCGGTGAGGAGCCAGCTGGTGAGCGCAGCGTCGGTCGCATCGACCGCGAGCCCGAGGGCGACGAGCGCCAGCACGTGGCCGGCGAGCCCCAGCGAGCCCGGCGACGACCAGCGCCGCACCTGGGCGGGTGCGAGCGACGCGACCACCACGAGTGCGAGGGCGACGCCGGCGAGCACGCCGACCGTCACCGCGGCCGGCCATGCCACGACGGTGGCGGCGGTGAGCCACGCGCCGGTGAGCAGACCGAGCGCCGGCCAGGCGCGCCACGACGCCGGCAGCGGCCCGGCGCTCGCGGAGAGCGCCAGCACGGCGAACGACGCGACCAGCATCCATTGCGCCGCAACGACATCCGGCCAGTACGACGCGACCATGAGCACCGCGGCGATCGTGGTCGCGATCATCCCGGCGTCCCACCACAGCATCCAGAAGTGGTCGGCCTTGTCGCGACGCACGAGGTTGCGGACGACGGGGATCGTCGAGCGCGGCGAGCGAGGCCAGGACGAGCAGCGACGCGACGAGAACCGCGAGCGGAGCGTGCGAGGTGGCGAAGCCGAGCGCGACGACGGCCGCGATCGGCGTGATGCCGGCCGCGAGGTCGAGCGCGGCGGTGCTGCCGGGCAGGGCCCACGGGTGCAGCCGGCGTACGCCGGACCACAGGGCGAGCGCCACCATCGTGCCGAAGGCCCACCACGGGTCGAGGCACGTGGCCAGCGCGGCCAGGACGACGCCGGCGGCGGCGAGCCACGCGGCGGTCGCCTGCACGGCGCGACCGGAGAGCTCGAGGAGCGCGACGAAGCCCGCGAGGGCGATGACGGCCACGATCTCGCGGGACTGCGTGCTGCCGTCGGTGCCGAGCGCGAGGGCGAGCACGGTGGTCCCCCACCAGAGCACCTCGACGACAGCGGAGCTGGCGAAGCGCAGCAGCGCGATCACGACCACGCCCGCCACACCGGCGACCAGCACGGGGACGAACGGGAAGCGCCACGAGATCCACGACAGCACGACCAGCACGCCGACGATCGGCGCGCCGATGCGCGTGGAGGTGAGCGTCGCTGCCGACAGCGGCGCCGCAGGACGCCAGCGCGCGAGCGCGAGCGTCGCGGCCATCGCGACGGCGAGCAGGGCGGCCTGGACGGCGGTGACCGAGGCGACCCCACCACCGGTGGGGATCTCACGACCCACTCCCATGCCGGCGAGCCCGACGGCGAGCCACGCCATCGGCGCGACGAGGAACCGCAGGGCCGACGACGCGTGCCGGCGCGACCAGAGCGCATAGCCGAGCGACGCCACCACGGCGACGGTGGTCGCAGCGACGACGAGCGGCACGCCGGTCAGGTCGGGCGGCACCGGGAAGCCGTCGAGCATCGTGGTGATGCCCATGACCGGCAGCAGCAGGCCGCCGGCGAGCTCGAGCGCGCGTCCGGCGATCTCGGCGCCGCGGCGCAGCAGCATCCACGCGGCGAGGAACGGTGCGACCGCGATGACGACCTCGGTGACCGGGCGCAGGCCCTCGGCGACGTCGCCGAAGGAGAACGCGACCAGGCCGAAGACGCCGACGAAGAGCAGCAGCACGCCGAGGTAGGCGAGCCCGTGCGTGGTGAGGTCGGAGCCGATCTCGCCCTTCGTGCGCGCCCACCAGCGGGCGGCCGGGCTCGGCTCGGGCGGCGGTGCGGCGGTCGCGGGCTTCGAGGCAGGCGGGCCGCCGACGGATCCGGACCGGGCAGCGGGCGCAGCGGTGCCGGTGGAGCCGGCTGTGCGCGTCGCGGGCCGCGCGGTGGCGGCGTACGACGTGGGCGCGGGCTTGGGCAGAGTGGTCGTGCCGCCCGCGGAGGCGCGCGCGGCGGCGGGTGCGGCGAGGGTGTCGGCGGAGCGAGCGACGGCGGGGGCGGGCTCGAAGCGCCAGGCGTACTCCTCGAGCTCGTCGATGACGACGCGCGGCACGGTGGTGCCGTGCCTGGCGAGCGGGAGGAAGACCTCGCGGACGAAGGCGAGGTGCTCGGCGTCCTGCGGCCCGATGGCGCGAGGAGCGAGCGGTCGAGGATCTTCGACGGTGTCGGCGCCCGAGGAGACCCAGTGGGTCAGGCGCTGACCGTCCCAGTAGCGCAGCCGTTCTCGTCCCGTGGGGTCGAGGTACCAACCGGCGGGATCACGGTCAAAAGGGCGACCTGGTCATGCCTCAAGCGTCCTCCTCGCCCGTGCCGGATGCGTGACCGGATCGGACAAATCCGACCCGTGTCGCTCGGGGCGCACCGGCGTACGCCGTCGACGCCGCGAGCTGGATGCCGGAACGGAGCCTCTGCATCCCGATCCGCCATCCAGCTCGACCCCGGCCGGGTGCGGCGGCACCCGAGATCGGGCACGCTGAGCGCGTCCTGCCCGCACCCCGGAGGAGCACCCGCATGAGCACCGATCACGCCCGACCATGTCGTGAGCCGCGAGGACGTCGTGTGGTCGTTCGGGCCGTCGATGACGCCGGTGCTCACCGTGGCGCCGGGGGCCGTCGTACGCCTGGAGACCAACGACTGCTTCCACGGGCAGGTGACCGGCGAGGACGTCACGGCCGACAAGCTCGACATGATGCGGGTCAACGCCGCGACCGGGCCGATCGCGGTGCAGGGCGCGGAGCCGGGCGACTCGCTGCTCGTCGAGCTGCTCGAGGTCAACCCGGGCCCGCGCGGCGCGGCGATGATCATCCCCGGGTGGGGGCAGCTCATCGACCAGGTGAAGGCGCCGGTCACGCGGATGTTCGACGTGGCCGACGGCGTGGTGCGGATGAACGAGCGCGTGTCGTTCCCGGCGCGGCCGATGGTCGGGGTGATCGGGGTGGCGACCGAGCACGACGAGGCGATCAACTTCCTCGCCGGCATGCACGGCGGCAACCTCGACAACGCGCTGCACGGGCCGGGCGCCACGGTGATGCTGCCGGTGCGGCAGAGCGGCGCGATGCTCGCGATCGGCGACATGCACGCCTCGATGGGCGACGGCGAGGTCTCGGGCACCGGCGTGGAGATCGACGGCGAGGTGCTCGTGCGGGTCGGGCTGGTGAAGGGTCGCCAGTCGCGCTGGCCGGTGACGCAGCTGGCCGACTCGTGGGTGACCCACGGCGTCACCGACGACGACCTCGACGAGGCGATCCGCCTCGCGTGCGAGGAGGCCGCGCGCCTGCTCGTCGACCAGTGGGGCTTCACGATGGAGGACGCGTTCCTGTTCCTCTCGGTCGCCTGCGACGTCGGCATCGCGCAGTCGTGCCACCCCTGCCCGGCAGCGTCATCGCCCGGGTCCGCGTGCCGGCGATCGCCGCCTGCCCCACGCCGTTCCGCGTGGCGTAGCGCGAGGCTTCCGGCGTACGCCGTGGGAGCTGACGGGATCAGACCTGCGAACGGAGCACGGTGCTGCCGACGTAGTCGGGCGGTGGCGCCAGGGTGGAGGCGATGTGTACGGCGCCGGTGGAGCGCCACACCACCGAGAAGGTCAACCACGGTGCGTCGAGCGAGGACGTGCTGCGAACCTCGGTAGGCGTGCCCCAGTCGTCGCCCGTGTAGCTCGTCCGCCACATGACCGCGTTGCGGTAGCCGCCGATCTCGGGAGGCTGAGAATCGATGTAGGCCAGACCGACCTTCGCCGCGCCGCGCAGCGCGACGTCCGGGCGGAGCCCTCCGCCAGGGACGGCGTGCGCCAGCCCCCACCGTGCGGTGCGGATCGCGACCCACATCGTGCCACCGAAGTCGGAGTCCATGTCGCCGGCGATGGCGAACCTGCCGTCGAGCACGTCCACGGAGGAGGCTTGCCCGTGGGCGACGCCGACCGACCGGGTGGTCGACCAGTGCGCGCCGCGGTCGCGCGAGATCCGCACCCGGCTCCCTGACTGCCCGTGGGTCCACGCGACGATGACGTCACGCCCGTTGGCGGCAACGGGTGCTCGGCCGGTCCAGACGTCCGGATCGGTGACGCCGAGGCGCTCGTGGTCCCACGTCCGGCCGGCGTCGTGGCTGCTCCACAGGATCACCCGCCCGGTGCGCACGGCCGTCACGTAGACCGACTTGCCGGCGGCGGCGATCGACAGCGTGGCGCCGCAGCAATGCAGTGAGGCGCCACCTACGCGACGCAACGGCTTCCAGGCCCCCGCTCGCCCGAACTGGTGGTTGGCCCTCACGTAGACACTCAGGCCCGTGCGGGCAAACGGCGTCCAGGCGACGTAGACGTGCCTGCCCGCCGACGCGACCACCGCTGTCGCGGTGGGAGAGCTCTGCGCGGCTGGGCTCACCCTCGTGCGCTGCGTCCATCGAGCGCCGAGCGACGACGACCGGGCATAGATCACCGCGTCGTCGGACCCCACGCCCTCTCCGGGGACGGTGACGAGGTGCAGGTAGGTCGTGCTCGCGCGGGTCGAGCGGGCGAGGGAGTCGGCGGCGACCACGCCGCCCCGCGATCGCAGCCCGGCCGGGTACGCCGGACCCCACGAGCCGGCAGCCGCCACCAGTCCCGGCGCCGCGTCTGCGGACGCCGTGCGGGCAGTCGAGGCGTCAGCAGGGGCGAGAGCGACGAGGACGCCGCACGCCAGCGCCGCCGACGAGCTCGCCGCCCACGCACGGATGAAAGCGATGTGATGTGCGCTGCCTGGTCATGGTCCGCCCCCTGCGAACTGCGGAGCCGTCGCGCCACGGCGGGCGCGCAGCGACGTCGACCGCTCCCGCCTCGACGCTACGCCGACCCGCACCGCCATGCGCGGCGTCCACGCGAGCCCGGATCTGGACGCCGGACGCCGGATGCCGGATGCCGCAGTCTGCTGCGACATCCGGCATCCGACACCGGCGCCTGGCTCAGCCGAAGGCGTTGCGGTTCACGGAGAAGACGGAACCGGTGAGCGAGGACACGAGGATCATGCCGTGGCCGAGCTCGACGTCGGCGGGCGCCGGGATGTCGGCGATCGTGACGCCGTTGCGGGCGATGCGGAACACCTGGTTGGTGAACAGCGACGCGGCGTAGATGGTGCCGTCGTGCGGCGACGTCGATGCCGGTGAGCGGCGGCAGGTCGCCCCACGTGCGGACGATCGCGCCGGTGCGGGCGTTCACCTTGTAGATGTGGCCCATGACCTCGGCGCCGAGCCCGGAGACGTAGAGGTAGCCGTTCGGCCCGATCTCCACGTCGGTGGGCACCGGGTCGCAGTTGTCGCCGATGCCGGGGTTGGCCTGCTGGCAGCCGGGCGCGGCGAAGGTCGGGAACGCGGTGAGGACGCGGGCGCGCTTGTGCGGGCGGAGCTCGATCAGCGAGTTGCCCGCCGCGTCGGCGACGATCGTGCGACCCGGCAGCGCGAGCACGGAGTAGGGGTTCGACTCCGCGTCGGGCGCGTTGGGGTCCTGCCCGTCGGGGTTGAGCCTGCGCTCGATGGCGAGCATGTCGGCGACCGTGCTCACCCGGCCGGAGGCGTTGACCCGCTTGAGATACGTGGGGCCCTGCTCCTCAGGGCCGGCGCCCTCGCTGACCGTGAAGAGCACGCGACCGTTGCCGCGTACGTCGATGCCAGGGGCGAAGCCCGGCGGCGTGGTCACGTTGCGCACCGCGCCGGTGGCGAGGTTGACCTTGTCGATGGAGGGCTTGCCCTCCAGGCCCGCGGACGCGACGTACAGCGACTTCCCGGGGCCGAAGGCGATGTGCAGCGGGCCGTCGAAGCCCGACGCGATCGGCACGAACGGCGGCGGCGGCGCGGCGGTGGCCGTAGGCACTGCGACCAGTGCGGCGGCGGCGAGGCTCGCGGACGAGACGACCGCGAGCAGCAGACGAGAACGCATGGAACCTCCCGAGACCTCGAACGGTTCACGCGTGACACGCGCGGCGCCACGCGCGGATGGTTGCTCCCATGGGGGCAGGACGGCAGCCGGATCGGCTGCCCAGCGATTCGGACGGTAGACCCGTCGCCCCGACCCTGGGAACCCCCTGCGCCCCATACCTTTCTGCGCCCGCGGCGCGACGCAGAGTGTGCGCGTGCCGGCGATCGCCGCCGGCCCCGGGCTCTCCGCGTCGAGCAGCCCGAGCGTCCCGGCGTACGCCGCGAGCTGCATGCCGGATTCGCCCGCTCTGCCCGAGAATCCACCACCCAGCTCGCACGCAGGGGCGCGTCCGGGCGTACGCCGCGAACTGGATGCCGGATCTCGAGGCTCTGCACCTCGATCCGGCATCCAGCACCGGTGCGTGGCCGACGTCAGCCCATGGTCTTCTGGCCGTCGAGGGACTCGCGCAGGATGTCGGCGTGGCCGGCGTGCTGCGCGGTCTCGGCGATGAGGTGCAGCAGCACGCGCCGCGCGCTCCAGCGCTTGCCGGGCTCGAACCACGGCGCGGCCGGCAGCTCGTGGTCGGCGTCGAGGCTGGGCAGCGAGGCGACGAGCGCGTCGGTGCGCGCGGCGATGTCGGCGTACTCCTCGCAGCGCCTCGGCGAGGGTCTGGCCGTCGCGCAGGCGCCAGCGGACTGCTGTGGTCGGCGTCGGGGTCGGTCTAGGTCGCCGCCTCGTCGGTCATCTGCTGCGGGCCCTCGACGATGAACGTCGCCCACTGCTGCTCGGTCTCGGCGACGTGGTGGACGAGGCCGGCCAGCGTCAGCTCGCTCACGGTGGTGCGCTCGGCGGCCTGGGCGTCGGTGAGCCCCTGCACGGTGTAGGTGAAGAACCAGCGGTGCTGGCGCAGGGTCTCGAGCAGGTCGGTGCGCTCGCGGTCGAGCTCGACGGCGGTGGCGGCGGTCTGGGTGCTCATGGCGTTCTCCTTCGGACGGACGATCGACGTGAGTCCGACGCTAGGAGGCATTGCGGTCAGTTCCTGTCCGCAATGGTGGGATCATTCAGGCATGGCCACGAGCGAGCGAACCCTGCGGCTGCTGAGCCTGCTGCAGACCCACCGGCACTGGTCGGGCGACGAGCTGGCCGAGCGCCTCGAGGTGTCGGTGCGCACGGTGCGCCGCGACGTCGACCGGCTGCGCGACCTCGGCTACCCCGTGACCGCGACACCCGGCGTCGACGGCGGCTACCAGCTCGCGCCCGGTGCGGTGCTGCCGCCGCTGATCCTCGACGACGAGGAGGCGATCGCCCTCGCCGTCGGGCTCGAGCTCGCGTCGCAGGCGTCGGTGGCGGGCATCGCCGACTCGTCGGTGCGCGCGCTCGGCAAGCTCGCGCAGGTGATGCCGACGCGCCTCGCCGCCCAGGTGCAGGCGCTGCGCTCGGCGACGGTGTCGATGGCGATGCCGTCGCTGTCCGGCCCGATCGAGACCGACGTGCTCGTGCGCCTCGCGCAGCTCTGCCGCGACCACGAGCGCGCCGAGTTCGAGTACGTCGCCCGCGACGGCACGCCGTCGCACCGCGAGGTCGAGCCGATGCACCTCGCGCGGCACGGCCAGCGCTGGTACCTCGTGGCCTACGACCTCGGCCGGCACGCGTGGCGCTCGTTCCGCCTCGACCGCCTCTCCGACCCGGTCGGCACGGGCGCGCCGTTCCTCCCCCGCGAGCTGCCGGCGGTGGACGTGCCGTCGTTCCTCCACCAGCAGCTGGGCGGGAGCACGCCGACGTACGTGATCGAGGTGGAGATCGACGCGCCCGCGTCTCTCGTCGAGCAGCGCATCGGACGCTGGGCGACCGTCACCCCGATCGACGACACGCGCTGCCACGCACGGCTGATGGCCGACATGCTCGACTGGCCGGCGTTCGCGATGGGCGTGGTGGGCGCGGACTTCCGCGTGCTCGGCCCGCCCGAGTTCGCCGACCACGTGAAGACCTGGTCGAAGCGCTTCGCCAAGGCGACCCGCTGAGGCTCAGAGGCACCACGGTGCATCGCACTCGATGCGAGCTGGATGGCGCATCTCGCACCAGGTCGCGACATCCACCATCCAGCTCGACTGGTGGTCCGTGGGACCGCGACGACTGGTCGCGGCCGCCTACTGGCTCAGCGGCTCGATGACGGCTTTGCCGATCACCTCGCCGTCGCAGATGCGCTGCATCGCCAGGGGTACGTCGGCCAGCGGATACACGCGCTCGATGGCGCTGCGCAGCTGCCCCTCGGCAGCGAGCTCGGCGAGCTCGTCGAGGTGCCAGTTCGGCTTGTGCAGGAGGAGATCGATCCGCTGGCCGCGAAGACGTGCGGACGTGCGCCCGAGCACCACGGCGTACCCGATGCGGGCGAGGCCGCCGCCGACCACGACGGCCCGGCCGGTCGGGGCGAGCACCCGCCGGTAGTCCCGCGGCGAGCGATGCAGCTCGAGATCCAGGATGACGTCGTAGCGGTCGGCACCTCGCGTGTAGTCGGTGGAGCGGTAGTCGAGGACGTGGTCGGCACCGAGCTCTCGCATGAGGTCGAGCTTGGCCTCGCTGTCGACGGCCGTGACCTGTGCGCCCCGGAGCTTCGCGAGCTGGATGGCGAAGCTCCCGACGCCGCCGCCGGCTCCGTTGATGAGGACGTGCTGCCCGGCTCGGACGTCGCCGTGGTCGCGGATGCCCTGCAGGGCGATCACCGCGGCCTGCGGCAAGGCGGCGGCGTCGGGGAAGCTGAGCCTCGCGGGCTTACGGGTGAGCACCTGCTCCGGTGCTCGCGCCAGCTCCGCGAACGCGCCCCAGCCGGAGGCCGACAGGTCGGCGAGCACGTGGTCGCCGGGCGCCCAGCGCGTGACGGCGCGCCCGACCGCCTCGACCTCGCCGGCGATGTCGCCGCCGAGCACGTGCACGCGCGGCCGCCGCCAGCCCAGCTGGCCGCGGTTGGCGAACGATCCCGTGAGGTTGTCGCGATCCCAGGAGTTCACGGACGCGGCGTGGACCCGGACGAGCACGTCGGTCTCACCGAGCGACGGCGGTGCGATCTCTCGCAGCGACAGGACCGAGGGCGGGCCGTACTCGCGATACGTCACGGCCCGCATACGCTCAACCGTAGTCACCGCCTCGACCTGTCGCGTGCTCGCGCCTCGAGACCGCCGGCAGATCTCGCACCCTGCTGCGTCACCCAGGCTCCAGCTCCGGTGCCGTGGCCCGAGCCGACCGGGACGCGACGTCGGTGGGCTCTCGTAGAGTCGCGGCATGCGGGGGACGCTGAGGCGGGTGATGGTGGTCGCGGCGCTCGCCGTGGTCGTCACCGGGTGCACCGCGTCCCGGACGCCGACCGGAACCTCCGTCGCCTCCGACCCCGCCAGCGCCATCGAGGTCCCCGGCGACGACGCCACGACGCCAGACCCGACGGGCACCGACGCCGCGCTCCCCCGCACCGACCTCCCGTCCACCGAAGCGACGATCGAGCGCTGGGTCGACGGCGACACCGTGGTCACGTCCGAGGGCCGCGTGCGGCTGCTCGGGATGGACACCCCCGAGCGCGGGCAGTGCGGCTTCGGCCCGGCCTCGTCGTACGCCGGCCGGCTCGCGCCGCCCGGGTCGACGGTCGAGCTGGTCTCGGTGCCCGGCGACGACGACCGCGACCGCTACGGCCGGCTGCTGCGCTACGTGTACGTCGGCGCCGACGACGTGGGCTATGCGCAGATCCTCGCCGGCTACGCCATCGCCCGCTACGACTCGCGCGACGGCTACGGCCCCCACCCGCACGAGGACGCCTACGTCGCCGCCGACGCCGCGCAACCCCCAACCCCGCCTGCCCGGCCTGATCTACACGCTGGTGCAGCGGAGACGTTAGACCGCGCGGTTCGGGCAGTACGCCGGGATGCCGCCCAGCGGCTCGAACCACACCCGCCAGACGGTGCCGTTGGCCGCGGCGGACCATGAGGTGTAGCAGCCTGCGCCGGAGACGATCTCGCGTACGTCGGCGAACCCGGGGATCGTCAGCCGGGTGGCGGGCAGGGTCCGCCCCGAGACTCCCCCACGCGATGAGACCTGCCGGGGTCGCGGCGATCAGGGTGGGGTCGCTCCCCCAGGCCCGAAGGCCCGTGGCCCACGCCAGAGCGGTCGGCCGCAGGATGTCGGCGTTCGAGCCAGTGCCGAAGCCGTCGTTGCGCCCGTACCCCCACGCCTTGATGGCACCGCTGGGGAAGACGCCGGCGGCACCCATGTACGGCCAGTTGATGACACGAGAGGCGCCGGAGAGCTCCGGGATCGCTACGGGCGTGGCGCTGCCGCCGCGCTTGCGTTGCCAAGCAGGGCTCCCGTCGAACGCGTCCTGGCCCATGCCCGAACCCCACGCCCGGAACTGCCCGCTGCGCAAGCGCGCGAAAATCCCGACGCCCCCGATCGGATACAGCGCCGTGACACCGGTGATGGCGACCTTGCGAGGCCGCTTCACCCACCTGCTCGACGTGGCGTAGCCGTAGACGTTGCCGGGGCCGTAGGTCGCGTGTCCCCAGGACCAGCCGACCCGCTGCTGCTCCGCGCGAGCACCGCACCGGTGTCGGTCTCATGGATCGCGACCACTTCGACAGCTCCCGCACGCGGGTGGGCAGGCGAGGGCACTTGTCGGAACCCAGGCCCGACCGCTCGGCAGCCCCCAGCTGAAGCTCGTCCCTTGCGCGTGACGGCGAGCTGGTCTCCGAGGTCGTCCAGATGCTGCGCACCTTCGGCTTGATCCGGACCCTGACCGGAGTCCACGCCGTGGTCCGCTGCGGGGTCCCCAGCCAGTAGCAGGCCTGCGGTCGCCCCCAGGCGTACACGCGGCCGTTGCTGCCCAACGCGTACACCGTGCCGGCGTATTCATCCGCCACGAAGTTGACGATCTCTGGTAGTCCCCGGACCCGCTGCGGCACCGACGCCACGGTGCGCGAACCGGTGCCGAGCAGGCCGTACCGGGGAGCGCCCCAGGACCACAAGCGCCCGAGCTGGTCGAGCGCAAAGTGCGTGCCGTTGTTGCTCACCAGCTTCTTCACGCGCGAGAGGTTCCGCACGTAGGCCGGGGTTCCGGTCGTGGTCGAGCTGCCGGTGCCCAGTCGCCCTGACGCGCCTGACCCCCACGACAGGACCCGCCCGTCCGCGGTGAGCGCGTACTCCTCGCCGTTCGGCGCCAGCTTCGTGATGCCGGAAAGCCCTGACACCTGCTCAGCCTTGGGATATCCGGGCTGCAAGGCGGGCCCTCGTACGCCGCCGGCGCCGTGGCCGGCTGCGCGGTCCACACGAACGCCGCGGTCACGACCGCAGCTGCGACTCGACCCAGACTCCCCCGCATAGTGCCGTCCCCCTCGTTCGCAACTGGACGGGCCTTTGCAGCGATCCCGTCGCTTGCACCCATCAGCGATGGGGAGGCTAGCGCACACGTGCTTGCCCAGTTGCCACTTCGAGTCGCGGCACCGCGTCATGCCTTCCCCTGCGACCGAGCGTCAGTAGGCTCCCGAGCATGAGCATCGCGGTGCCGCTCGACGAGCTCGAGTCGAAGTTGGCCGACTACCCCTGGGGCTACCTCGTCACCGTGCGGGACGACGGCCGCCCGCAGAGCCTCGCCGTGCCGACCCAGATGGTGGACGGCGTGCTCGTCGCGACGGTCGGGCAGCGCGCCGCCCTCAACGCCACCGCGCGACCTGACGTCACGATGCTCTTCCCCGGCCCGACCGGCCACGAGTTCAGCCTCATCGTCGACGGCGACGCGCTAGTGGACGGCGACCGCATCGAGGTCACCCCCACCTGGGCTGTCATGCACCGCCCAGCGCTGCCGTCCACCTGACCGCTTGGGCCCGCGGCCGATCGAGGACTACGACCTGTCGGATCAGAGACGACGTGACCACCACTGCACGGTCACGCTCGCGCCCTAGCAACCAGCGCCGCCCCTCGCGACGCGAGCTGCTCGCCGGTGATGCCGGGCCAGCCGTGCAGCGGCTCGACCCACTCGAGCGGCACCGCGGAGGCGCCGTACGCCGCCCCGAGCAGCTGCCCGGCGATGCAGGCGACCGTGTCGGTGTCGCCGCCCGCGCGCACGGCGGTCTCGAGACCCGCGCGCACGGGGTCGTCGCTGCGCTGCGCCGCGGTGATCGAGGCGACGGCTGCCTGGAAGGCGTGCACGACCCACCCGTTGTTGGCGAACGCCGTCGCCGGCAGGTCCATCGCATCCTCGAAGCGCTGCGCCCACACATCGACCCGATAGATCGGCAGCCGTTCGAGGCCGGCAGCCAGATCGAGGTCGCCGGTGCGCACCGCGTGGTCGATCGCCAGGCACCACAGCACGCACGCGTCGCCGGCATCGTCCTCGGCGTGGGTGAGGGCGCTGACCTCGCGAGCGGCGTCCGAGATCGCGGATGCGTCACCGAGGTACGCCAGAGCCACAGGAGCCGTCCGCATCAGCGACCCGTTGCCGGCCGCGCGTCCGGTACGCCGCAGGTGCTCTGCTGCGGCGTCGCGCAGCCGCTGCGCGGTGACGACGCGATCGCGGGCGGCCCACCCCAGCACCGACGCGGTCTGCGCCCCGACGTCGGGCGAGCTGCGCGACCAGTCGAACCAGGCCTGCCCGACCACGTCGAGGTGCTCGAGCAGCGTGCCGCCCTCGCGAGCAGCCGTCTCCGCCGCGTCGAGGATCGGGATCGCCATCGACGTGTCGTCGGTCCACTCCCCCGGCGCCCAGTGGAACGGGCCGCCGCCCTTCATGAGCACCGGGATCTCGGCGCCGAAGGCCGATCCGAACTCGTAGCCCGCGCCCAGCGCGTCGCCCGCCGCCATCCCCAGCAGCGCCCCGGCCGCGCGGTCTCGTACTGCGTCCATCCCTCTCACTCCCCCGGTATCGATCTGCACATCCCACGCTAGAGCCCGGGTCCGACGATGGTGGGCCACAAGCCGAAGGCGTCGCCGGGAGCGGGCGCAGACCGTCAGCCAGGTTCTACCCCGTGCCGGTGGTCGCGATCGCACTCAAGGCCCAGCGCGATGGTGCCGATTCGCACGTCTCACGAGCGAGGGGGACGTATGCGACGCACCAGAGTTGAACAGACGGTCACACCTGACCATGAACCCATGTCCCTGCGGCGCGTCGAGATCCACGCGGCCACGACGGTTCCGCGTTCCCGAGCCTGCATCTGGGACGAGCTGATGACACCGGATCATCCGGCGTGGAACCACCCCGACAGCCCGGCACGGCATGTCGAGGGGACCCCCAAGCTCGGGCTGGGCGCGGCTTCCGTGGTCCTGACCGGGCCGTTTCCCCCTTATGGCCTGCGCACCGTGTGGCTCAGCGAGATCACTGACGTGAATCCGGGGTACAGCATCACGTCTCATCTGCATGCCGGCCTGTGGGAGCACATCGAGACTCTCAGCCTGCAGGACAGCGACCTCAACTCGACGATCGTCAGAATCCGAGGCTGGCACTGTCGGCCCGCGCGGCACGATCGGGAGCTCCTCCCTGCACAGGAGGGATACATGGGACTCGCGGTGGACTTCCTTCACCGAGCTGCTTCGTGGCAACCAGGCGACTCAGCCCCTGGCTCTTAGCGGCGCTCGTTCTTGCCCGAGCAGTCAGTCGGCGGACAGCGCCAGGTCGACCATGAGCTCGTCGGCGATCTCCTCCAGCAGCGGTCGCAGCTCGTCGGCCGACGTGCCCGGAGGGGCGAGCAGGGTCGCCGTCGCCTCGAAGAGCATCCCGCCGGCCATCGGAGCCTCCCGCGTGGCGGTCTGCAGCTCCTCGATGCCGACATCGCCCGCGGCCAGCGCGCGCGAGATCGCATGCACGATGCCGGGCCGGTCGGCCCCGACCACCGCGAGGCTCAGCCGAACGGCGTCGCGGCCGGGTGCCGCGTCGTCGCCGCGTTCCGCTCGGATCTCGAGCAGGCCCTGCGACTGCAGCGGTGCCAGGTCGTCCAGGAACCCCTGCACGCGATCGTCCGGTACGGCGACGACCACGATGCCGGCGAACTTGCCCGCCAGCCGGGCCATGTGACTGCGCTCCCAGCTGCCGCCGTGATCAGTCACGACGCCGGACAGGGCCGACACGAGGCCCGAGCGGTCGTCGCCGATGACTGTGAGAACCAGGGTCGCCATGCTCGAACGCTACTGCCGGCGGGGTCGGACATCCATCGGGCGGCGTCCAGTGCCTGCCCTTCCAGAAACCTGGTGACCGTAGGTTGGCTGCCACGAGTCCCTAGGCGACGTTTGACTCCCGACACCTTCGAGTTGCGTCGCTCAAGGTGTGACCACTCCGGGACGATTCGACGTCCATGGGGGAACTGATCGAGGTCCGCTGGACCCGTTATGGCAAGGACCGCTTGTACCTGAAGGATCCGGCGGGTGCCGATGTCGCTTGGATCGATCTCACTTCCGGCACCGTCGTCCTCTCGCAACCACAGTTCGAGGCTGACGTTCGGGCCATCGCACTACGGTACGGCGCCACCGCCCCGGTCCCTCCCGAACCCGCGGCGTCCACGCCGCAGCATGAGCTCGAGCCGTCGCCCATCGCGACGTCTGAACGCACCCCAATTGCTACCACGATCGAGGCAGAACCAGAGTGGTACGACCTCGCACTCAATCGACCCGGTCAGGCCGCACGTGCCAGAGCGGATGAGGAACTCGCCGCGATGCGCGAGCGGTCTCGAGTAGGGACCTGGATCGCCCGCACCCTAGACGTCAAGACAGAAGAGCGCGCCTGGCGCGTGGGTGCCGACGGCGAGGAAACCATCGGCGCGAAGCTCGAGAAGCTCACTCGCGACGGCTGGTACGTCCTTCACTCGGTGCCGGTGGGCACGCGGGGCAGCGACATCGATCACGTGGTCATCGGTCCTGGTGGGGTCTTCACGGTGAACACCAAGAAGCATCCGGGTATGGAGGTGTGGGTAAGCGAGAAGTCGATCCTCGTGGATGGCCACCGAACGGACTACCTTCGCAACTCCCGCTTCGAAGGAGAGCGGGCGACCCGTTTGCTGACGGCCGCCTGTGGCTTCCCCGTGTTCGTCAAGCCCGTGCTGATCTTCACGACGGGAACGCTGGTGCCAGACGTGACGATCAAGAGCAAGCCGGACGGGATCGGAATCCTCGACCGCATGGACGTTCCACGCGCATTCAAGCGCGCTACTCCGTCGCTCTCGACCGAGCAGGTGGCCAAGGTCTTCTCCCTGGCCCGGCGGTCAACGACGTGGACGACTGCCTGACGTGCATGCTCGAGACCCGCGCGGGCCTCCCGGATCGGGGGTCACGCCACGGGTGGAATCGGCTCAGCGCGGCCGTAGCCGAAGACGTGCAGGCTCACGACGTCGATCTCGCGCCGCGGGTCGCCGAAGAACGCGCCTAGCCGGGTCAGGACTCGTTGAACGGGCGCTCGCGGGCCATACCGGCCTCGTTCCAGTTCGCGTTGGGGACGACGAGGAACAGGTGCTGGCGTCCGGCGCGATGTGCGCCTTCCAGAGGTCCTTGAGGTCGTGGTTGTTGGTAGTCGTGCCACCGCGCTCGACCTCGGCGAGGATCCCGCGGCCGGCGTCGAGGGGGTAGAAGAAGTCCGGTCGCGCGTGGGTGATCAACCCGTCCTGCGGGGTCAGGACGACCTCCTCGCGGAACCCCAGCCGCTCAGTGAGCAGCATCGACACGATGCTCTTGGATCTTGCCACTGCCGGCGCCGTGGATGTGCACGGCGTCGATGTCGCCGCTCGTCGCTCCCAGATGGGCGACCAGCTGTGCGGCGAGGCTATCGACCTGCTCGAGCTCGGCCAATTCGTCAGGCGTGAGCTCAGAGCGCGCGAAACGCTCGTACTCCACCCCCGCCACGAGCCGCAGCTTCGCAGCTGCGCTCGGCAGAAGCTAGTGCGCCCACAACGCACGCGCCCGGCTTAGTCGGCGAGTGCCAGCTCGCGGACGTGACTCCTCGCGGCCTCTCTTGCATCTCGCGGACGGATCTTCCAGAGTTCCTTCCACCCATCCCCAGGCTCGCCCGTGGAGGCGTTCACCACGTACGCCGCGACGCCGGCGCACGCATCGATCGGCCAGCCACGGGACTTCAGGATCCACTCGACAGCATCGAGCACCCCGCCCTGCGCGGCGAACGGTGGTGTCCAGCGAGAACTTCGCGACGGCGTCCTTGTAGCTCAGCGGCCGATCCAGTGAGGCGAAGGCATCCACCTTGATGTAGTCGAGGAACGCCGGGATCCACGCCTCGGCCACGGCGTGCTCGCGAAGACTGTGCGTGTACTTCTCGTGTGACGGACACTCGCGGCACGTCAACTCGCCAGCCATTGGTCCCCTGTCAGGTGCAGTCGCGCCCCTCGGCGCTGTCGCAGAAACGATTCGATCCTCACTCTAGGCGCGGGAGGTGCCCGTGAGCCGCCTCGCGACTTCCTTGCCTACGGCATCGCGGATCTGCGCGCGGTCACCGCAGACGATGAGTTCGTCGCGGGCGCGTGACAGCCCTGTGTACATGACTTCGCGAGCCACTCCCTCATGGAACCCGTCGACGGCGAGCACGATGACCGGTCGCTCCAATCCCTTGAAGCCCATCACAGTTCCGGCGATCTGCAGCAAGGCATCGAGCGGCGGACATGTAGATCGACTCCTCGCGGCCGAACTCGATCGTCGTGGGACCGTCGTACGCATAGGCAAGCGCGTCGATCGGCTTGCGTCCCGGTCCCTCGACCTTAGCCATACGACCCGAGCAGGGGCACGGACTCGTACGGGTCACCGCGAGGAAGCCCCGAAACAGAGTCGGGGTGGGTTGTCGCTTCCCCACGACAACCCACCCCGAGTCTGGCCCGTGCGTTCACACTGTGAGCGCCGGGAGCTTCGATCAGCTGCAGCCGCTGGTGGAGCCGCAGCCCTCGCAGACGTAGCAGCTGCCGGCGGGACGCATCTTGATGCCGCAGGTCATGCACAGCGGCGCGTCCGACGACTTGCCGGTGATGATCTCGAGCAGCTCCGCCGAGGAGTGCGCCGCCTTGGGGGCGGGCGCCTCGCCGGCGACGGCGACCTCGGCCGGGGTGACCGGGCTCTCGACCGGGGCCGACTGCGCGAGGGTCTCGAGCTCCTCCGTCCACCGCGGCGACGATCTCCGCGGCCGGGGCCGGCGGTGTCGTAGCCGAGCCGCCGAGACCTGCTCGGCACGCTCGTCGGCGGTGAAGATGCCGAGCGCCGGCGCGCTTCTCGTAGGGCAGGTAGTCCAGCGCGAGGCGACGGAAGATGTAGTCCATCATCGACTGCGCCATGCGGATGTCCGGGTCGTCGGTCAGACCGGCCGGCTCGAAGCGCATGTTGACGAACTTCGAGACGTAGGCCTCGAGCGGCACGCCGTACTGCAGCGCGATCGAGATCGCGATGGAGAAGGCGTCCATCACGCCGGCGAGCGTCGAGCCCTGCTTGCCGAGCTTGAGGAAGACCTCGCCGAGGCCGTCGTCGGGGTAGGAGCCGGCGGTCATGTAGCCCTCGGCGCCACCGACGCGTGAACGACATCGTCGAGCGACGGGCGCTTCTTCGGCAGCCGCTTGCGCACCGGGCGGTACTCGACGACCGTCGGCGCGCGCGGCCGCGGCGGCCACGCCGTTGTCGGCCTTGGTCGACTTGCCGTCCGAGAGCGGCTGGCCGACCTTGCAGTTGTCGCGGTAGATCGCCAGGGCCTTGATGCCCATCTTCCAGCTCTCGAAGTAGATCTCCTCGATCTCCTCGACCGTGGCCTCCTCCGGCATGTTCACCGTCTTGGAGATCGCGCCCGGAGAGGAACGGCTGCACCGCGGCCATCATGCGCACGTGGCCCATGGGCGTGATCGAGCGCTCGCCCATCGCGCAGTCGAAGACCGGGTAGTGCTCGGTCTTGAGGCCGGGCGCGTCGACGACGTGGCCCTTGCTCGGCGATGTACTCGACGATCGCCTCGACCGTCTCCTCGGTGTAGCCGAGCTTGCGCAGCGCCCGCGGGATCGTCTGGTTGACGATCTGCATCGAGCCGCCGCCGACGAGCTTCTTGAACTTCACCAGCGAGAAGTCGGGCTCGATGCCGGTGGTGTCGCAGTCCATCATGAAGCCGATGGTGCCGGTGGGCGCGAGCACCGAGGCCTGCGCGTTGCGCCAGCCGTTCTTCGCACCGATCTTGTTGCCCTCGGCCCACGCCTTGTGCGCGAGCTTGAGCACGTCGGCGTCGAGCGTGGTCACCGAGCGCACCGTGTCGGTGGCCGCGGCGTGCTTGCGCATGACGCGCTTGTGGGCCTCGGCGTTGCGGGCGTAGCCCTCGTAGGCGCCGACGACGCCGGCGAGCTCGGCCGAGCGCTTGTACGCCGTGCCCGTCATGAGGCTCGTGATCGCCGCGGCCAGCGCGCGGCCGCCGTCGCTGTCGTAGGGCAGGCCGGTCGCCATGAGCAGCGCGCCGAGGTTGGCGTAGCCGATGCCGAGCTGGCGGTACTTGCGGGTGGTGTCGCCGATCGGCTCGGTCGGGAAGTCGGCGAAGCAGATCGAGATGTCCATCGCGGTGATGATGAGCTCGACGGCCTTGCCGAAGGTGACGGCGTCGAAGGTGTCGTCGTCCTTGAGGAACTTCAGCAGGTTCAGGCTCGCCAGGTTGCACGAGGAGTTGTCGAGGCTCATGTACTCCGAGCACGGGTTGCTCGCGGTGATGCGGCCCGTCTCGGGGTTGGTGTGCCAGTCGTTGATGGTGTCGTCGTACTGGATGCCCGGGTCGGCGCACTCCCACGCGGCCTTGCACGATCTTCTCGAAGAGCGCCTTGGCGTCGACCGTCTCGATGACCTCGCCGGTCGTCGCGGGCACGCAGGCCGAAGTCGGTGTCGTCCTCGACCGCGCGCATGAACTCGTCGGTCACGCGGACCGAGTTGTTGGCGTTCTGGTACTGGACGGAGGTGATGTCCTTGCCGCCGAGGTCCATGTCGAAGCCGGCGTCGCGCAGCACGCGGATCTTGCGCTCCTCGCGCGGCCTTGGTCTCGACGAACTCCTCGATGTCCGGGTGGTCGATGTCGAGCACGACCATCTTCGCCGCGCGGCGCGTGGCGCCACCGGACTTGATGGTGCCGGCGCTCGCGTCGGCGCCGCGCATGAAGGAGACCGGGCCGCTGGCGGTGCCGCCGGAGGAGAGCAGCTCCTTGCTCGAGCGGATGCGGGAGAGGTTGAGGCCGGCGCCGGAGCCGCCCTTGAAGATCAGGCCCTCCTCGCGGTACCAGTTCAGGATCGAGTCCATCGTGTCGTCGACGCGACAGGATGAAGCAGGCGCTGACCTGCTGCGGGCTCGACGTGCCGACGTTGAACCACACGGGGCTGTTGAAGCTGAAGACCTGGTGCAGCAGCATCCAGGTGAGCTCGTGCTCGAAGGTCTCGGCGTCGGCCTCGGTGAGGAAGTAGCCGAAGTCCTTGCCCGCCTTGGTGTAGGTGAGCACGACGCGGTCGATGAGCTGCTTGAGGCTGCGCTCGCGCACCTCGGTGCCCACCGCGCCGCGGAAGTACTTCGTGGTGACGATCGTGGAGGCGTTGACGCTCCAGAAGTCGGGGAACTCGACCCCGCGCTGCTCGAAGACGGTCTCGCCCGTCTTCCAGTTCGTCTGCACGACGTCGCGGTGCTCCCACGTGATCTCGTCGTACGGGTGGACGCCCGGGGTCGTGTAGATGCGCTCGATCGAGAGACCGGCCACCTCGGGCCGCCCCTTCTTCGCCGCGGTGCTCTTCGCGCCGCTCGTCGTCTCCGTCATGCCTTCTCCTCCATCGACCGGCTTGCGTGCCCTGCCAGGGGCGCAAAGTCCTTCTGTTCCAACGTCTGGTGCTCCCCCGGGCTTCCGGGTTCGCGGTGTTTCTTGGTGCCGTCCGGAGTCCGGTTGCGGCGAGCTCGCGGTGGTGCGGGTGGGGCGTGTCGTGCGGTGGTGCCGGTGGTGCGGTCGTGCGTCGGCCGGGGGAAGGAGCCGGAGTTTCGCGGGGGTTGCGCTCGGTTGGTTACGGCGCGGTGCTCGACGCCAGCTGCTGCTGGACGTCGGAGTTCGTGGGCGGCGAGCCGTGCGGCTGCTCGCTGGTGGTGCTGAGGTCGCGCTCGGCGCGCAGCAGGGCGATCTCGGCCTCGAAGTCCTCGAGGCCCTCGTACGCCCGGTAGACGCTCGCGAAGCGCAGGTAGGCGATCTCGTCGAGGTCGCGCAGCGGCCCGAGGATCGCCAGGCCGACGTCGTGGCTCGCGATCTCCGCGCACCCGCTGGCGCGCACCGACTCCTCGACGGTCTGCGCGAGCAGCGCGAGGTCGTCCTCGCTCACCGGGCGGCCCTGGCACGCCTTGCGCACGCCCGAGGCGACCTTGGCGCGGCTGAACGACTCGGTGACGCCGTTGCGCTTGGTCACCGTGAGGGTGACGGTCTCGGCGGTCGTGAAGCGCTTGCCGCACTCGGGGCACTGGCGCCGGCGACGGATCGTGGTGCCGTCCTCGGTGCTGCGCGAGTCGACCACGCGCGAGTCGCTGTGCCGGCAGAACGGGCAGTGCATCGTGGTCGACCTCCCTTCGCGGTGCTGGGTGGCGGGCTCTTGTCCCGATTTGCGGTAGTTCGCCCGGGTGCCTGTGGACGGATCTGGGGATCACCTGGGGGTAACCCCGGGAGAACCTGTTGACCGTTGGACCACTACCTGTGGACGACTTACAGCGATGTAACTACTAGATGTGGTGGAACCGTAGACCCCACCTCCGACAGGCGCAAGGGTCTCGGTGCGTGTTCGGCGTGTCGCATCCGGTGACGTCGTACGCCGCCGGCAAAGCCGCAGGTAGAAGCCCTCTGACCCGCCACGCAAGCCCCCAACAATCACCACGACTCCGAGCCAGATCCGGCGTGTCGCACCCCTCCCGCTCCACTCGACGGGTCACCAGCGCTCGCTCCGCGGACGCCGGGCACGCACTCCAGTGTCACGCTGGGTGCCAGACCCGAGCCACTGCAAGTCCACTGCACCCGCTCGAACGCGGCGCCGCCGCCTCGATGCGTGATCAGCGGAAGCCCTGCTCCGCTCATCACGCATCTGACAGGACGTCGGCGGAGCGGAGGTCGTACGCCGCTCGGCGGCCAGGTCGGCGTCGCGTCGACGCGAGGCTGAAGGAGCCGTCGGCGCCACTCGGAGAGCTGCGTGCGGTTGGGCGCACCGGGCGCGAACGCCACGCGCCAGTCGTAGCGTCACCCGCTCATCACGCATCGACGGGGTCTCGGCGGAGCGGAGGTCGTACGCCGCCTCGGCGGCCACGTCGGCGTCGCTGTCGACGCAGCTCGAGGCTGAAGGAGCCGTCGGGCCACTCGGAGAGCTCGAACGTGCGGTTGGGCGCTCCGGGCAGCACGAACGCCACGACGCCCAGCTCGTCGGTGATCACGCGCATGTCGCTAGTCCGGCACCGCATCGCGGGCTCAGCCGGCGGCGGGGACGACGAGCTGCTGGCCGGGGACGACGACGTCGCTCGACGGGCCGGACAGGCCGTTGAGGTCCTTGATCCGGGCCACGGTCTCGCGGACGTCGGCGCCCGGGGCGACCTGGCGGGCGACGCTCCAGAGCGTCTGCCCCGGCTGCACCACGACCGAGGCCGTGGCGGGCACGGCCGGCGTGTCGCCGGCGGAGCACCGCGGGGACGCCGGCGACGACCGCCGCCACCAGGGCCACCAGGAGAGCCAGGGTGACGACGGCCGTGCGGACCAGGCGGCGACCGCGGCGAGTCAAGCGCAGCGGGCCGCTCGTCGAGCTCGTACGGCGTACCTGCGTGGGAGGCACCGCAGCCGGAACGCCGTGCGGCGCAGGCGATCCCACGGGACGACGCGAGATCGGGCCGCGGCTGGCCGGGGCTGAGATCGTGATCGCTGCCATGGGGAACCTCCTGCTGCTCGGCCGGATGAAGGGAAGCTCATCCGAACGGGTGTTCGATCGAACGCCTATGCGATTTCTAGCACCCCGCGACACGCGATGTCACGTATTTCCGTACAGATGTTTGAAACACCTGTGCGACTCGGCTAGCGTGACCGACGGTTGCCCGATCGCTCTCGACCACGTGTCCGAGTCTGGTCAGGGGGTCCGACAGTCCGGGGTCTCGAGCCCCGGCAGGCGGGGTCCAGAGCAGCCGCAGCGCACGCCGTACCTCGTCCCCCGGGAGCCCCGATGGCCAGCAAGGACACCCCCACCACACCGCCGCGCCGCAAGGCCGGGCGCCCCAAGGTGGTCGAGATCCCCGTGCCCGAGGGCCTGCCGGACGCCGACGGGCTGAGCGTGCGCCAGCGGATCGTGCTCGACATGATCCGCACCGCCATCGAGCAGCGCGGCTACCCGCCGTCGATGCGCGAGATCGGCGAGGCCGTGGGGCTCACCTCCCCCTCCTCGGTCGCGCACCAGCTCGCCGCGCTGGAGAAGAAGGGCTACATCCGTCGCGACCCGCGCCTGCCGCGTGCGATGGAGGTCGTCATGCCCGGCGAGGACGCCGTCGACGACATCACCGGGATCGGCGACGCGATGCCGGAGGCGTCGTACGTGCCGGTCATCGGCCGCATCGCCGCCGGTGGCCCGATCCTGGCCGAGCAGGCCGTGGAGGAGGTCTTCCCGCTGCCGAAGTCGCTCGTGGGCGAGGGGCCGCTGTTCCTGCTCAAGGTCGTCGGCGAGTCGATGATCGAGGCCGCGATCTGCGACGGCGACTGGGTGGTCGTGCGCTCGCAGCAGGACGCCGACAACGGCGACATCGTGGCCGCGATGCTCGACGACGAGGCCACCGTGAAGACCTTCCAGCGCAAGAACGGCCACGTGAAGCTGCTGCCGGCCAACAAGGACTTCTCCCCCATCGACGGCGACCACGCCCGCATCGTCGGCAAGGTCGTCGCGGTCCTCCGCCGCCTCTGAACTCGCACCACCCCGTCGACGCGTGATGGGGACGGCTTCTCGGCCGTCCTGATCACGCGTCGACTGCTGTCCGGGTACGGCGGACGCCCGCACACGCGCAGTTCCACTTCGTCTCCCCCGTCGGTGGGTCACGAGCGCCGCTTCAGGGGCAGGGCGCGCTGGGACCCACCGACGTGGTTTATGCCGTCGGCCTGCACGACGCGTCGCGGAGTGCTTGGCTGGAGGTGCGAGACCAGCGGGGAGGTGGTCGCCGTGCGCACCGCGCGTCCGGCGGGACGTCATCAGCTTCTGCGCTCCGGAGCGGCTGTCGGCATCACGTGCCTGGCGCTGCTGGCGGGCGACGCTCGTCGGCGGGATCCAGGCCGCTGAGGCGGCCACCATCCCGACCAACCCCTGCGTCGCGTCAGTAGCGCCCCCGGTGCCGACCCATCCGGTGCTCACGTCGGTGAGCCAGTCGACGTCTGACCTCGACGTACGCCGTCGCGCGAAGCACATCGTGGTGACCCTGAAGGTGCGGGACACCATCGCGATCAACTACGTCCACGTGCGGTTCACCCGGCCCCGGGCGACGCGGTTCGCCCTCGCGAAGAAGGCGCAGCTGGTGGCGGGCACCACGACCGCCGGCACCTGGCGGGCCGTGCTGACAGTTCCGAAAGGCGTACCCGACGGCTGGTATCGCCTCAGGAGCGTGACGCTGGCCGACGTCGGCAACGGCTATGCGACCTACGTGCCGGGCTCGCTCGGGGCCGGCCACTGGCCGGCATCGTTCCGGGTGCGTTCCCGCCCCGACCACACGCCCCCGACCGTGACGGCGTTCCGGGTGTCGGCCCGCACCGTCGACACCCGCACCTCGACGCAGACGATCCGCCTGCGGGTCGACGCCCGCGATGACATCGCCGGGGTGGAGAGCGCGTTCGTCGAGATGCATGGCTTCGACCGCGACCACGGCCCCTCGAGCGAGGGCCGGTACGGCATCAACGTCGACCTCGTCCGGTCGACCGCGCACCCGCACAGGTGGATCGGCACCGCCGTCATGCCGATGTGGGTCGGGCGCTCGGACTGGACGTTCCGGGTGCACGTCAAGGACAAGCGGCGCCACTGGCGCGACCTGCGCAGCGGGGATCTGGCCCGCCGCGGCTGGCAGTCGACCCTGCGAGTCATCAGCGGCAGGGACACGGTGCCGCCGTCGCTGGTCGCACTGACAATCACGCCCACGTCCGTGGATGCCCGCGATGGCTCCGTGCGGGTCGCGGTGACCGCCCGCGTGACGGACGCGCTCAGCGGACCGACCGGGTACGGGCTGCCGGTCGACTTCGACTGGGCGGGCACGGTGCTCACATCGATCAGCGGGACGGCGAACGACCGGACCTACCACGGCTATGTGCTGGTGGGTCAGTGCGGCTACCGCCAGCAGAGCACCCTGCCCGCGATGGTCTCGCTCAGCGACTGGGCCGGCAATGTGCGCACGATGAGCATCGACGAGCTCGATGCGTTGGGGTTCCCCAGCGAGCTCCAGGTTCGGCAGCGCGACTCGTGGGCGCCCACGGTGGCCTTGGCCGGCGTGGACGTCGACGCACCGCTCGCGCTGCGCTTCAGCGATCCCGTGATCATGGCCGACCCTCTCGGTGAGACGCTCCGCGTCACGGTGAACGGTGCAGCCGCATCGGGTGCGTGGGAGTGCCGCAACGGCTCGGGCAGCGTGGTGGTGTGCGATGCCGACGGCGCCGGGGTGATCACGGCGACGTTCGCTCCGACCGCGGCGTTCGAGAGCGGCGACGTGATCCGGCTGCTGCGGGTGTCGAGTCCCCCGGCATGGATCGGCATCTACGACCTCGACGGCGTGCCCCGGTCGCTGATCGACGTGGACCCCGTCCACCTCTGAGCTGCCGACTCCGGACGTCGGCCTGCAACGACCGCCGTCGAGTACGTGACGGGCAGTGCGAGGCCAGCCTGCATCGGCCTGGGCGTCATCGCCGACGCAGCTGCCGACGCTCGTCGGCACACGATCGGGTGTCTGCATCGGTCGGCTTCCGCCCGCGGCAAGTGGGACAATGGGGTGCAGAACGGACGAGCAAGGGGGTGATCGCCGTGGGCGGTACCGGTCCGGCGATCCGTCATCAGAGGCTGCGCTCGGTCGCAGCCGTGGGTCTCACGAGCATGGCGCTGCTGGCCGGCGGCCTGGTCGGAGGTCTGGTCGCTGCGCCCTCGGCCCACGCGGCCACCATCCCCACCAATCCCTGCATCGCACCCGAGCGGGTGCCGGTCACCACGCGGCCGGTGCTGACCAAGGCGACCGTGGCACCGAAGGTCCTCGACGTACGCCGTCGCGCCAAGAACCTGGTCGTCACGCTGAAGGCGCACGACACGGTCGCGATCACCCGCGCGGTGGTCACCATCGGCCGCTATCCGCCGAAGACCTACTCGCTCGGCGCCGAGGCGCGCCGGGTCGCCGGCACCGCCACCGCAGGCACCTGGAAGGCGGTGCTGCGGGTGCCGCGCGGCGTGCCCGACGGCCGCTACCAGATCCTGTCGGTCTGGCTCTGGGACGCCGGCGGCGCCGTCGTCCTCTACGAGCCCGGCAAGCGGCCGAAGGTCGACTGGCCGAAGCCGTTCGAGATCCGGTCCTACACCGACAAGATCGCCCCCGTCGTCCGCGACTTCCGCGTCTCGACCCGCGCCGTCGACACGCGCAGCTCGGCGAAGACCATCACGTTGCGCGCCGACGTGCGCGACAACATCTCCGGCGTGGCCAAGGTCCGTGTGCAGGCGCACGGGATCGACGCGGCCCTCGAGCCGGCGCAGGGTGCCTACCACGGCTTCGACGTCACCCTCACCCGTTCGAAGACGCACAAGACCCGGTGGGTCGGCCGCGTGGTCATCCCCACGTGGGTGGGCATCAGCACCTGGCGGATGACGTTGCGCGTCAAGGACAACCGGCGGCACGTGCGTATCTACCCGACCGAGAAGCTGCACGCCCTCGGCTGGCAGTCGACGCTGCGCGTCACCAGCGGCCGCGACGGCGTGAAGCCGCGGCTGGCCGACCTGTCGTTCACTCCGGCCTCGGTCGACGCGCGCACCGGCGCCGCCCAGGTCGACGTGACGTGGCGCGTCGTCGACGAGCTCAGCGGCGTCGCCCCTCGTACCGGGCTCGGCTTCTCCGGGGTCGGCGTGGTCGTGACCTCGACGACCGGCACGGCCAACGACCGCACCTTCCACGGCACCCTGACCGTGCCGCAGTGCGGCCTGTGGACGCAGAGCACATGGTTCACGCAGGCAGACCTCTTCGACAACGCCGGCAACGAGTCGTGGATCGGGCCGACCGGGATCACGAACCTCGGGTTCCCCCACGAGCTGGCGGTGCAGCAGCGCGACTCGTGGGCGCCCGTGATCGTCAACGACCCGGTCGTGAGCGCTGGCGGGTCGATGCCCCTGCGCTTCAGCGAGCCGGTGCTCATGGCGGCGCCGCCGTCGTCGCTGCTCCGGGTCGCCGTGAACGGCTCGACCGTCACGGGCACCTGGGTCTGCCGCGACGGCACGGACGACGTGGTGGTGTGCGACGCCGACGATGCCGCGGTCGTGACAGCGACCTTCACACCGACGACCGCATTCGCGTCCGGTCAGCGCGTGACGGTGAGCCGCGTGACGGTGCCGCCGGCCCGGATCGGGATCTACGACCTGGACGGCGTACCCCTCATCCAGGTCGCGATCGACACTCTGGTCAGCTGACCGGGTTCCGTCGATGCGTGATGACGGCGACTTCTAGGTCGTCGTGATCACGCGTCGACGGGGGTGGGGGGCCAGGTGACGTCCTCGCCGAGGCGGCGCAGGGCGCTGGCGGCGTTGCGGCCGTAGATGTCGGCGTGCTCGCCGGTGAGCTGGCCGTGGTGGTGGGCCACCACCCGGGCGCGGTCGGCGGCGGCGTACGACGACAAGCGCGTCCAGTCGAGCAGCGCGGCGTTGGCCCAGTGCACCTTGCTCGGGTCGGTCGCCGCGATCACCTCGAGCGCGGCCACCACCTCGCCCTCGGGCACCGACGGGTTGAGCACGCACGCCACCCACGCCGCCCAGCCGTTGAGGTCGAGGCGGTGGCGGAACATCCGCGTGACGCGGTGGAACTGCGCGCGGGCGGTCTCGAGCGAGGGCACCGGCACGTCCGGGCGCTGGCCGGGCAGCTCGTCGAGGAACCGCGCGACGAACCCGTCGCCGACCTCGCGCTGCTCCCAGCGCCGGCCGTCCCAGGCGGCGATCGCCCCGACCGGCGCGCGCTCCATGAGGACGCACCAGGTGCAGAAGCCCGAGATCTGCTCGCCCCAGCCGCTGCCGCAGGCCATGAGCATCGACGCGTCGCGCCGGCCGCACGCGCACGGCTCCGGGCGCTGCATCAGCGCCTCGGCGATCTCCTCGCGCGAGATCTCAGACCCCACCGGTTCGTCCCTTTCGTCCTGGTTGGGCGTGACCCTAGGCCGTGCCGCGCCCTCCAGGCGCGCCAGGACACGGCGCGCCGTCCCAGATCTGGTCAAGAACTCCCCCGCGGGCCGCATCCTGGCCCCCGCGCGGCACCGACGCCATCGCGGGAACCCGCCGACGCCGGCCGTGGCGCGATCCCGCCACCCGCGGTGGTCGATCCACGTTGCTGGCCGATCTGTCGTTGACCAGCGTGCTCAGCGACGTTCCGGCCAGCAGCGCGCGAGCGCGGCTGCTTCCCGCGTACGCCGCTCAGGCAGGGTCGGCGCGGCGCAGCTCGTGCCAGGCGGCGACGACGGCGTCGATGTCGACCCGCTTCGCCACCACGACCTCGCCGCGGCCGATGCCAGGACGCCGCCAGTCGGCCTCGACACGGCGGTTGAAGTCGGCGAGCACCTCGCGCACCGCCTGCTCGTGCGGCAGGTCGCGCAACGACTCCGGGAAGCCGTCGGCCTCGCGCCGCAGCGCCACCGCCGGCGAGAGCAGCTCGACCGGCGGAGATCGACTCGCGCTCCATGAGGTCCTTGAGCCACCAGTTCGGGTCGCCGGTGTTGCGCAGGTGCAGCGGCTTGCCGGCGCCGGGCAGGTTGTCGAACTCCCCGCGCTCGGTGGCCTCGCGGATGGCGCGGTCGATCGCGCTCTCGTACGACATGGCCGCCTCCTCGCCACAACTGCCCGGGGCTTGCTGGCCATCTCAGGCTACGACGTGCACGCGGCCGGCTCGACAGCCCCGACGCGACCTCCCCAGCCCACCGCGGAGCGTCGTACGCCGAAGCGTTGAGCCTCTGCACCACGATTCGGCCCGCGTGGCACGGCGTGTCGTGGTGCACGATCTCATGTTGAGATCGTGCACCACGGTCACTCGGGGGCGGGGTCTGTCGGCTGCGTGGCGGGCTTGGGGAGGGTGGTCTTGGCTCGCTTCTTCTTCGCCGGCTTGGGCGGTTCGGCGAGCTCGTCGAGGCGGGTGAGCGAGGCGCGCACGAGCGCGCCGTCGGTGGTGAACCAGAAGGGCGGCAGCGAGCGGCGCAGGTAGTCGCCGTAGCGCGCGGTCGCGAGCCGCGGGTCGAGCACCGCGACCACGCCGCGGTCGCTCGACGAGCGGATCAGGCGCCCCACGCCCTGCGCCAGCAGCAGCGCCGCGCGCGGCACCGACACCGCCGTGAAGCCGTTGCCGCCGTGGTCCTCGGCGAACTTCGAGCGCGCCGCCACGAGCGGGTCGTCGGGCCGCGGGAACGGGATGCGGTCGATCACCACGAGGTGGCACGCCGCGCCGGGCACGTCGACGCCCTGCCAGAGCGAGAGCGTGCCGAGCAGCACCGAACGGTCGGACGGCAGCGAAGCGCGAGACGAGATCCGCCACCGAGTCGCCGCGCTTCTGCACGAGCACCTCGACGTCCGGCGGCACGATGCCGCGATCGAGCAGCCGGTCGGGCAGCAGCTCGGCGAGCGACTCCGCCGCGCGCTCGACCCCGCGCCACGACGAGAACAGCGCCAGCGTGCGCCCGCCCGCCGCCGCGATGAGGTCGGCGAGCTCGGTCATCGCCTTCTCGTCGGTGCCCTCGCGCCCCGGCGGCGGCACCGAGGAGGCGACGTACAGGATCCCTTGGCGCCCATGGTCGAACGGCGATCCGACGTCGAGCCCGGTCCACGCGCCCTCGGCGGACGACGCACCGTCGACGGGCAGCCCGAACGAGCGCGCGAGCGGCTCGAACGACCCGCCGAGCTGCAGGGTCGCGGAGGTCACCACCACGCGCGCCTGGTCGAACAGCTCGGTGCGCAGCAGCCCCGCCACCGACAGCGGCGCGATCCGCAGCGTCGGCGTACGCCGGTCTCCCGGGTCGAGCCACGCGACGTCGTCCTCGTCGACGGCGATCATCGCGCCGGCGACGTCGTGGATCTCGGAGAGCAGCCCGCGCGCCCGCACCCGGGACGCGAGCGCCTCGGGGTCGTCGGCCGACTTCGACTCGGCGTTGATCGCGGTGATCGCGGCGTGCGTGGTGTCGCGCACCGCCGCGAGCGCCAGCAGCAGCCCGCCCTCGACCTTCTCCACGCGCTCCGGCCCGCGCAGCCCCTCGGCGCGCACGGCGAGCTCGATGCCGAGCGCCTCGGCCGCGGAGTCGAGCCGCTCGGCGAGGTCGGCCTCGACGAGCCGCCGGGCGCGCGACACCGCGCGCTCCATCAACGTGCCCGAGAGCTCCGAGCTCACCGCCGCGGTCGCGCGGTCGACCAGCTCGTGACCCTCGTCGATCACCACCGCGTCGTGCTCGGGCAGCACCGGCACGTTGTCGAGCGTGTGGATCGCGAGCATCGCGTGGTTGGTGATGACCACCTGCGAGGCCGCCGGCCTTGTCGCGCGCGGCCTCGGCGAAGCACTCCGCGCCGTAGGCGCACTTGGCCGCACCCACGCACTCGCGCCCGGACACCGACACCCCGCGCCACACGCGCCCGTCGACGGTGAACGGCAGGTCGTCGCGGTCGCCGGTCTCGGACTCCTCGGCCCACTCGCGCAGCTGCGTCGCCTGCTTGCCCAGCGCGGTGGTGGGTGCCGAGAACAGCGCCTGGTCGTCGGTGTCCTCCGGCGTGCCGCGGTGCAGCCGGTCGAGGCAGACGTAGTTGTGCCGGCCCTTGAGCACGGCGTACGTCGGACGCCGCCCGAGCACCGGCTCGAGCGCGTCGGCCAGGCGCGGCAGGTCGCGCGAGATCAGCTGGTGCTGCAGGGCGAGCGTGGCGGTCGCGACGACCACGCGCTTCTCCGGCGAGGTCGCGTGCAGCACCGAGGGCACGAGGTAGGCCAGCGACTTGCCGGTGCCGGTGCCGGCCTGCACGAGCAGGTGCCCCGCGCCGCCGAGGGTCGCGGCGACCGCCTCGGCCATCGCCACCTGGCCCGGCCGCTCCTCGCCGTCGCCGAGCGCGGCCACGGCTGCTGCCAGGGCCTCGGTCACGCTCGGGGTGCTCATGGCCCGATCCAACCAGCACCGCGCGCGAGGCCGCCGAGCGCGCCCCCAGCCGGTGGTCGCGCTTCCACGGCGCGGCCTGGACGCGCGCAGCGCTGAGAGGTCCGTCAGGCCCGGCGTACGCCGAGACTCCGGGGTCGGGGCGCGCCTAGATTCGCACTCGTGCACGCGCGGGCCGACGGGGGTCTGCCAGGGGTTCCTCCCCGGGCTGTCGGCATGAGCCCGGTGCGCTCGGTCGAGGACCCGCGCATGCCCTACCGGGTGCTGACCGCGATCTTCGCCGTGGCCGCGATGCTCTCGCTTCCTGTTCGCGGTCGTCCCCGGCACCGACGACCGCATCCGCGGCCTCGACCTCGTCGGCCTGCGATCCTGCTCGCGGAGCCGCCGCGCTCGTGTGGTTCGTCGGGCGACGGCTGCCGCCACGGGCTGACGCTCGACCTCGCGTCGTGGCTGCTCGGGATCGTCATCGCCTGCATCGGCGCCGCGACGGTGCCGACGGCGTCGGGGCAGGTGCTGATCGGGACGGGATTCGTGCTGTTCGGCGTGTACATCGCCTACTTCCGACCGCAGCGCGTGGCATCGGCTTCCTCGTCGTCATGCTCGTCGGCTACCTCACGGCACGTACTCGTCAACCGGCAGCTGACACACCATCGGTCGACGCCGCTGCATCGTCTGCCTCGTGGTGGTCAGCGTGACGATCATGGTGGATCGGTTGGCAACGCGCTGCGCGCGCTCGCGCTGCGCGACAGCCTCACCGGGCGCCCTCAACCGGCGCGGCCTCGACCTGGTGGCCGAACCGTTGGCTGCTGCGGCGGCCCGCAGCGGGCAGGCGATCACCGTCGGGCTCATCGACATCGACTCGTTCAAGGCCTACAACGACGAGCACGGCCACATCGCCGGCGACGCCGCTCTCGTGGCGCTCGTCGACGCGTGGCGCGGGGAGCTGCGCGCCTCCGACATCCTCGCGCGCTACGGCGGCGACGAGTTCGCGCTCGTGCTCCCCGGCACGCGACGCGAGGACGCCGACGAGCTCGCGGTGCGCCTCGCCGCCGCCAGCGAGCTGCCGCTGGACCGTCGGCTTCGTCGAGTGGACGCCGCAGGAGGATCTCTACGCCGCGCTCGGCCGCGCCGACACCCTGATGTTCGAGCGCAAGCCCAAGCGCGGCTGAGGCTCCGAGCAGCGTCGGCGTACGCCGCAGCGCGGTGAGGCTCGTCAGTCGGTGCTGGCGCTGCGCTCCTGCGCGTGGAGGCGGTCCATGAGCTGCTCGAGGGGCAGCGCCGCGTCGAACAACCAGCCCTGGCCGGTGGGGCAGCCCAGTGCCACGAGCGCGGCGCGCTGGTCCTCGGTCTCGATGCCCTCGGCCACCACGCGCAGCCCGAGCGATGCCGACAGCCCGATCACACCGGCGATGAGCGCCGCGCCCTCGCGGGAGTCGCCCATGCCGGTGACGAAGCTGCGGTCGATCTTGAGGTAGTCGACGGGGAACGAGGCGAGGATCGACAGCGAGGCGTAGCCGGTGCCGAAGTCGTCGATGGCCACCTCGACCCCGCGGCCGCGCAGCTCCTGCAGCACCGAGCGCGCCTCGCGCTCGTCCTGAGCCACCGACGACTCGGTGACCTCGACCAGCAGACCGTCGGCCGACATCCCCTGCGCCGCAAGGGCCCGGTCGATCACGCCGATCATGTGCGGCGTGAGGTCCTGCGCCGAGAGGTTGATCCCGATGCGGAAGCGCGGGTCGTCCGGGTACGCCGCCCGCACGACGGCGAGCGCCGCGACGGCCTGCCCGACGACCCACTCGCCGAGCTGCGTGCCGAGGCCCAGCTCCTCGATCAGCGGCACGAAGTCGCCGGCCGCGACGAGACCGCGGTAGGGGTGCCGCCAGCGGGCGAGCGCCTCGACGCCGACGATGCTCCCGTTGACGAGGTCGTGGACCGGCTGGTGGTGCAGCTCGAGCTCGCCGCGCGCGAACGCCGCGCGGATCTCCTGCTCGGACTGGACGCGGGCGAGCAGCGCCTCGTGCATGTGGTTCTGGAAGCGCAGGCAGTCGACGCCCTGCGACGACCGCGCGCGCGACATCGCGAGGTCGGCGTTGCGCAGCAGCTCCTCCGCCGACTCGGTGCCCGAGTCGTTGACGGCGTACCCGACGCTGGCGGACAGCGTGATCTCGCGGCCGTCGGCGAGCACGAGCCCGGCCAGCGTGCGGCGCACGCGCTCCTGGATGCGCGACACCGAGCGCTCGACGTTCGCACCCATCACGAGGATCGCGAAGCCGTCGCCGCTGATGCGCGCCACGAGGTCCCACGGCCGCACGCAGCGCACGAGCGCATCGCTGGCCAGGGCGAGCAGCTCGTCGCCGGCCTCGTGGCCCAGGGAGTCGTTGAAGCGGGAGAAGCGGTCGATGTCGAGCGCCATCACGGCGACCTTGCCCGACTCCGAGACGCGCAGCGACTCGCTGGTCTGGCGCCGCATCGCGGTGAGGTTGGCGCGCCCGGTGAGCGCGTCGGTCTCGGCCTGCGCCTCGAGCTGCTCGCGCAGGCTGCGCCGGTCGGTGACGTCGCGGGTGGTGAGCACGAAGCCGGAGAGCGGGCCGCGGTCGCCGCTGATGGCGGTGACGGTGGTCTCGGTGTGGCGCGGGCCGCGCTGGCGCGAGAGCAGCTGCAGCTCCACCGTGCGGCTCGAGTCCGGTGCCTTCGCCGCGCTCGCCAGCACCTTGGCCAGCTCGTCGTGATCCGCGGGGTCGACGAGCTCGCGCACCTGGTGGCCGAGCCACGCGCCGGGCGGGAAGCCGAGCACGCGCGAGACCGACGGCGTCTGGTAGACGATCATCCCGCCGAGGTCGACCACGGTCACCACGTCGCTGCTCTCGCCGACGAGCGCCTGGAACCACGGCTGCCCCGTGCCGACGTGGAGGTCCTGCGCCGCGCCGGAGGCCATCGTGCGCTCGAGCTCGCGCTCGCTGAGGAACCGCAGCAGCACCGTGGTGCCGACGATCCCCGCCAGCGCGACGAGCGCGAGCGCCGCGGCGGAACCCTCGAGGTCGGTGCCGGTGATCAGGTCGTAGGCGAGCATCGCCAGCACGAGCAGCGGCGGGAGCAGCGGCGCCAGCCGGGCCACCAGCTCGCGCTGCGCGGCGTCGCGGTCGGTCTCCACCTCGTCCGCGGGCCGCGTGACCGCAGCGACGGCGAGCCAGGCCGAGACCGCGACGCAGGCCAGCAGCAGCGTCTCCGCGGGAGCGTGCACGATCGTGCCGAGAGCGTTGAGCGCGATCACGACTGCGAGGTAGAGCACGGACCCGGCGACCCACAGCAGCAGCTGACGCGCCGGCAGCAGCCCCTGGTGCCGGCTGCGCGCCACGCCCCAGACGATGCCGGCCAGCGAGACCGCCTCGACGAACAGCGTCACCATGCCCAGCGGGTCGGTGCTCAGCACGCCCCACTGGTCGGCCGAGACCTGCACGAAGATCGCGGTGAAGCACAGCCACGCCACCACGCCGTCGGCCGCGATGAGGCGATGCTCGTGGCGCGAGCCGGCCAGCGGCGCCGGCATCCGCGTGAACCCCATGCCGTGCAACGGGAATCCCAGCAGCAGGCTCACCTGCAGCACCACGATCGTGGCGCTCAGCCCGGCGACCGCCATCGCGACGTACGCCACGCCCTGCGCCGTCACCAGCACCGTGGCGCCCGCAGCCAGCCAGCGGTACGCCGACACATGGCGCGGATCGGTCTCGCGACGCGCGCGGTCGAGCAGCGCGATCAGCAGCGCGACTCCGCTCGCGACGAGCACGACACCGGTGACGGCCTGGGTGCGCAGCGAGGTGACCGACCGGACCACGTCGGAGAACACCACGACGAGGCCCAGGACCGAGACGAAACCGAGGGACGGCAGCAGCGTCAGCGTCACGCGTCGCACTTGCACGTCGGAGCGCACGGCAGCAGCCACCACACCTCCCCCGTCGCCTGCCCGCTCCCCCCGAGACGGGAGCGGGATGTGTCGAACAACGACGAGTCTGCTCCTCCACGGGGTGCGTTGCGCGCTGACGCGCACGACGACGCGGAGGAATCTGCGCAGGGGGTGTCTCGTGCATCACGGACGGCGAGATCCCCTGTCGGGTCTAGGGATCCGAGCCATGACGATACGCCGGGATCAGGGCCTGCATCGGGGGCCATCACGTGGCGAACGGGTGGTCGCGCCGCAGATCCTCCGGCGCCGTCGGCGTACGACGACAGCGGTCACCGAGCGTGACGCGTCACTCCGAGTAGCGGCGCAGCTCGGAGGCGAGCTGCTCGTTCACCCGACCGACGAGGCGCGTGCCCGTCTCGCCGTGCTCGACGACGTCGAGCTCGCCCTCGCGGTGGGCGCGTGCGACGAGGTCGCCGCGGTCGTAGGGCACGACGAGGTCGATCGCGACCGCGGCGTGCGGCAGGTCGGACTCGACGAGCGCGAGCAGCTCGTCGATCCCCTGGCCGCTGCGGGCGCTGACGACGATGGCGTGCGGCTCGCGGCGCAGCAGCCGGCCGAGCACCACCGGGTCGGCGGCGTCGGCCTTGTTGACCACGACGATCTCGGGCACGTGCTGCGCGCCGATGTCGGCGAGCACCGCGCGCACCGCGGTGAGCTGCTCCTCGGGCTCGTCGTCGCTGCCGTCGACGACGTGCAGCAGCAGGTCGGCCTCGGCGACCTCCTCGAGCGTCGAGCGGAACGCCTCGACGAGCTGGTGGGGCAGGTGGCGGACGAAGCCGACGGTGTCGGCGATGGTGAAGTCGCGGCCGTTCGGAGTCTGCGCCTTGCGCACCGTGGGGTCGAGGGTGGCGAAGAGCGCGTTGTCGACGAGGACGCCCGCGCCCGTGATCCGGTTGAGCAGCGTGGACTTCCCGGCGTTGGTGTAGCCGGCGATGACGACGCTCGGCACGCCGTGGCGACGACGGTCGGCGCGCTGGGTGTCGCGCGCGGTCTTCATCTCCTTGATCTCGCGGCGCAGCTTGGCCATCGAGGTGTTGATGCGCCGGCGGTCGGTCTCGATCTTCGTCTCACCAGGGCCGCGCGTGCCGACGCCGCCGCTCGAGCCGCCGGCGCCACCGCCCTGGCGGGAGAGCGACTCGCCCCAGCCGCGCAGTCGCGGGAGCAGGTACTGCATCTGCGCGAGCGAGACCTGCGCCTTGCCCTCACGGCTGCGCGCGTGCTGGGCGAAGATGTCGAGGATCAGCCAGGTGCGGTCGACGACCTTGACCTTCACGACCTCCTCGAGCTGGCGCAGCTGGCCGGGCGTGAGCTCGCCGTCGGCGATCACGGTGTCGGCGCCGGTGGCGACCACGACGTCGCGCAGCTCCTTGGCCTTGCCCGAGCCGATGTAGGTCGCGGGGTCCGGCCGGTCGCGGCGCTGCACGAGCCCGTCGACGACGACGGAGCCGGCGGTCTCGGCCAGTCGCGCGAGCTCGGCGAGGCTGCGCTCGGCGTCGCGCAGCGTGCCCTCGGTCCAGACCCCCACGAGCACCACGGTCTCGAGCCGGATCTGCCGGTACTCGACCTCGGTGACGTCGGTGAGCTCGGTCGAGAGCCCCTGGACGCGACGCAGCGCCGCGCGGTCCTGCAGGTCGCGCGCGCCGGTGGAGTTCTCGTCGTCCTCGAGCTCGGTCCAGCCCTCGTCGTACGCCGCCAGATCGGCGGCCTCGAGGCTGGTGTCGTCGGCGTCGATCGGCTCGTCGAGGGTGCGGGGTGCAGCGTCAGTCATCGTGCCTCCAGGGTCGCACGGCATCACGCCACCCCCGCGAACCCGAATCCGGTCACGCTCTCGCGGCCCGCCTGCTCGGTGGCGGGCCCGTCGGGGCGCCGTCCCGCCCTCCGGGCGGTCAGGCGTGATCCCTCCGGTCGGGACGGCGCCCCGCCGTGCCCTGCACCGCTGGGGGCTCGGGGCGTCGCGGCACCGCGCCGGCGGCGATGTCGTGGGAGGCGGCGTGCACCACCTGTTCCAGGGGACCGCGTCGGAAGCGGCTCAGCCACAGCGGTGCGATCACGAGGGCGGCGACCACCTGCGCCCAGTAGTACACCGGGTCGCCCCATGTCGCCGAGCTCGAGCACGAGCACGACGACGTGCGCGGTGTAGAGGGTCAGCGTCATGGAGCCGACCGCGGAGAGCGGGCGCGTGAGGCGGCGTACGACGTCCGAGCGGGTGACGCAGGATGCAGACGCCGAGGACGGCGAGGGACGTGCCGATGGTGTGGAGCAGGTCGAACGGCGTGCCGGTGTGCGGCGCGGCCACGAGCAGCCAGCGCCAGTCGTCGGTGGGCGTGGTGCCGTAGGCCTCGGCGTTCTGCAGCCACCACGCCGCTGCCCAAGGCCCGCCGCCGCGCGGTCTGCTCGGGGTCGAGCGAGCTCGCGACCCCCGTGGCGAGCAGGACGGTGGAGACGAGCCACGCGGTGACGGCGAGGGCGAGGCCGCCGAGCAGGAGGCGTACGCCGGCGGCGCGGTCGCGCAGGTCGCTGCGGCCGACCGCGAGGCCGGCGAGGACGTACGCCATCCAGACGAACGCCGGGTAGTAGCCGGTGAGCAGCAGGCGGACCAGCGAGCTGCCGGGGTGCGTCACGAGCTCCTCGAGACCGACCTGCACACCAGGCCCGGGAGCGACGTGCGCGCGGAGCAGGTGGCTGACGACGGGTGCGATCACGGCCCAGGCGACCGCGAGCAGCGCGAGCGTGCCGGGGCGCAGGCCGAGGAACGGCAGCGCGAGGACGAAGAGCACGGCGTAGTAGGTGAGGATCACCGCGACCGGTGCGCCCGCCTCGACGAGCATCAGGCCGATGCAGTCCGATGAGGCCCGCGCGGATGACGATGGCGACGCTGGCCCGCGCGCGGTCGCGACCGACGACCGGCGCGCGTGCCGCCGGTGACGATCGCGAGGCTCACGCCCGGCGAGCAGCGCGAACAGCGCCGAGGAGCGGCCGGCGAAGACGAGGCCGACCGGCGTGAGGAAGCCGTCGTCGGTGGTGACGGTCAGGACGTGCGTGGCGGCCATGCCCAGCAGCGCGATGCCGCGCGCGAGGTCGATGCCGACGATGCGCGACGACGTCGGCGCCGGCGGTGCCGCGGTGGCGGCGTACGGCGCGGGCGTCGACATGGGCGCGAGCGCTCAGGCGGCGGTCGGCCGGAACGCGGCCTGCGACGCGAGCTCGAGCAGCTCGAGGAGCTCGACGCGCTCGTCGTGGCCGAGGACGTCGTACGCCGGCGAGATGAGGCGGTTGGTGAGCACCTCGGCCTGCGAGCGCGCGAGCACGTGGCCGGAGACGTCCTCGAAGGGCTCCTCCCAGCCGAAGAACGACGCGTTGCGTGGTGCCGCCCGGGCCGGTGAGCACCGCCTGCAGCGGCGAGAGGCCGGACGCGACGACCGCGAGCAGGTGCGTGCCGCCGCGGTGCTCGCGCGCCACGTGCAGCAGCTGGTTGAGCCGCGCGGGGTCGTCGGCCGGGAGGTCGACGGCGCGCCAGCCGGCGAACAGCGGCAGCCCGGCGACGTCGCAGCCGTCGACCACCCACGAGAGCAGCTCGGCGAGACGGCCGGCGTCGGCGAGGTCGGCGTAGCGCTGACGGCCCCAGTCGTGGCAGGCGGCGGCGTAGCCCGGTGAGGCGCCTGGTCGAGCGGGATCGCGGCGCGGCCGGCGTCCCAGCTCTCGCGCACGACGTCGCTGGGCCAGAAGCCGAACGCGGCGGTGACGACGTCGGCGTCGACGTCGCCGAGCACGCTGCCGCGGCCGACGACGTACGCCGCCCAGCCGCGCAGCCCGTGGCTCCTTCGCGAAGGCCTTGGCCTGCGAGGAGATCATGAAGCCGCCGCCGAGGCTCGACGACGAGCGTGCCGGCCGCGGCCGTGAAGGCGAGGCCGTCGTCGACGTCGGTCTCGAGGTCGCGCTCGTCGCTCATGCTGCTCCGCCCAGGGTGATGCGGCCGACGACGACCGCCGGGCCGCGGAGCCAGAGGTGCTCGTCGGCGTCGCGGGTGACCACGACCCGACCGCCGGGCACGTCGACGGTGTACGCCGTCTCGGTCGGGCGCTGCGTCGCGCGTGGCGACCGCCCACATGACCGCCGCGGCACCGGTGCCGCAGGAGAGGGTCTCGCCGCTGCCGCGCTCGTGCACGCGCATGCGCACGTGCCGCGCGTCGGCGTCGCCGACGCGGACGACGAACTCGACGTTGACGCCGTCGGGGAAGATCGCGGGCGGCCCGACGTCGGGTGCCGTGGAGAGGTCGAGGGCGGTGAGCTGCTCGGCGTCGTCGAGGAGCACGACGCAGTGCGGGTTGGGCACGAAGACCGCGATGCCGTTCCAGGAGCCGTGCTCCGTGGCGACGACCGGCATCGCGCGCAGGCGCGAGGTGGTGGCGCGCGCCCATGTCGACGCTGACGCTCGCCGTCGTCCTCGATGCGCACGGCGCGGGTGCCGCCGCGGGTGGCGATGGCGAACGTCGGTGCCGGTCTCGAGGCCGGCGTCGACGAGGTAGCGGGCGAAGACGCGCGCGCCGTTGCCGCACATCTCGGCGATGCTGCCGTCGTGGTTGCGGTAGTCCATGAACCAGCGCGCGTCGTCCGCCTGGTCGGCGACCTCGGCGCTGGCGGCCGTGGGCACGACGCGCAGCACGCCGTCGCCGCCGATGCCGAAGCGGCGGTCGGTCAGCGCGCGCACCTGCTCGGGCGTGAGGTCGTGCGCGGCGTCGGGGTCGGGCAGCAGCACGAAGTCGTTGCCGGTGCCGTGACCCTTGAGCACCTCGAGCCCGCGCAGCCCGGCCAGCACGGCGTCGGCCGACGCGGCAGCCGGGGCGGACGTCTCGATCACGCCGCCAACCCTACGGCGTCGCGTCGCCCGCCCGTCCCCGCACGCGCGGCGCCGGATGATCTCGACTAGAGATCATCCGACAGCAACCTGAGGCGATATGTCCGGTCGCTCCTGCTGGACGATCTCGTGTAGAGATCATCCGGCAGGCAGGCGCGGCGCTGCGTCTGCGCGGGCCTCGGCGTACGCGGCCTCGACGGTGGCGAGGACGTGCGGCCACGACTGCTCGGGCTCGGTGCGTGCGGTTGTGCTCGGCGATGCGCTCGCGCAGGGCGTCGTCGGTGGCGATGCGCGCGATCGCGTCGGTCATCGCGCGGTCGTCGGCGGCGAGCAGGCCCTCGACCTCGTGGTGCACGAACGAGGAGATCCCGGTGGCGGCGTACGCCAGCACCGGCAGGCCCATCGTGCGCGCCTCGAGCGCGGCGATCCCGAACGACTCGAGCTTCGCCGGCGCGATGAACGCGTCGGAGGCGGCGAGCGTGGCCTTGACGTGGTCGGGGCGCAGGCGGCCCGCGAGGTCGACGACGAAGCGGCCGTACGCCAGGCCGTTGCGGTCGACGTAGCGGCGCACCTGCGCGGTCACCGGGCCGTCGCCGACGATCGTGAGGCGCAGGCGGCGTCCGGCCGGCAGGAAGCGCGAGGCCTCGTGCGCCATCTGCACGAGCGACATCGCGCGCTTGCGCGGGGCGAGGCGCATCACCGCGACGAGCCGCACCTCGTCGGGGTCGCCGGCGACGTGCGGCAGGCGCCAGCGCGTCGACGTCGATCCCGTTGGGCACGAGGCCGACCGGCACGTCGGGTCCGACGATCGCGCGGATCGGGTCGGCGGCCGCGTCGCTCACCGCGGTGAGCACGACGCCCCAGCGGGTCCAGTGCGCGAGCAGGTCGGCGAGGCGCGCGGCGGGCTGGAAGACCCCGCCCCACACGCCGTGGATGGTCGCGACGGTCGGCAGGTCGAGCTGGCGCGCGACGCGCGCGCCCGGGTAGGCGAACGGCGAGACCACTCCCCCGTGCACGTGCACCGCGTCGGCACCGGCCGCGGCGCCGCCGGGCGCGAGCAGCGTGCGGATCACCGAGTTCACGCGCGGGTGCACGGGCAGGTCGGCCGGCATGCGCGCGGTCTCGCGGTGCACGGTGACGCCGTCGAGCTGCTCGGTGCCACGGCGTACGACGTCGCCCGGGGTCGCGGTGATGACGTGCACGTCGTGGCCCGCGGCGGCCTGGCGCACGGCGAGCGCGCGGACCTGCGTCTCGATCCCGCCGAGGCGCGGCGGGTAGCAGTCGCTGATGTGGACGATGCGCACACCACGACCCTACCGCGCGCGCCGCCGCACCGGCGCCGGCGGTCCGCGCGGCGGCACCCGCGATGCGGCCTCGGATCCGCGCACGGCGTGTCGCGGCCACGGATCGCGATCCGCGGCGTTCGCGATCGGGGGTGACGCAGCCTGGCGCGCGGCTGGGCGGCCCGCGACTGGCGGGTCTGGCAGGCTGGCGGGCGCAGCGCCGGGCGCAAGACTCTCGGTGTTCGTGCACGCGCACCCGGACGACGAGGCGCTGCTGACCGCCGGCACCATGGCGCGCGCCGCCGACGAGGGGCAGCGCGTCGTGCTGGTCGTGGCCACCGACGGCGCCGCCGGGCTCGCGTCGAGCGCGTACGCCGGCACCCTGGCCGCGCGGCGCGACGCCGAGCTCGAGCAGTCCGCGCGCGTGCTGCGCACCGACCGGCTCGTGCGCCTCGGGTACGCCGACTCCGGCCTGCACGGCGACGAGCAGGCCGTGCCCGGCGGCAAGGTCCCGCTCTGCGCCGCACCGCTCGAGGAGGCCGCGCAGAAGCTCGCCGAGATCCTGCGCGAGGAGGACGCCGACGTCCTCGTGACCTACGACCCCAACGGCGGCTACGGCCACCCCGACCACGTGCGCTGCCACGAGCTGTCGGTGCGCGCCGCGGAGATCGCCGGCACGCCGCAGGTGTTCGAGGCGACCGTGCCGCGCGACCTGCTCCTGCGCGGCATCCGGCTGGCGGCGAAGGTCTACCGCTTCCCGCCGGAGTTCGACCCGACCTCGTTCGAGCGCGCGTTCACCGCGAGCGCCGACATCACCCACCGGGTCGACGTGCGCGGCCACCTCGACCAGAAGCGCGCCTCGATGGCCGCGCACGCCTCCCAGGCCACCGCCGACGACGGCGACCGCACCCTCGCCGCGTTCCTGCGCATGCCCCGGCCGCTCTACCGCAAGGTCTTCGGCACCGAGTGGTACCGCCTGCGCCCCTGACCTCCGCCTCTCCGAGCGACGGCAGGAAATCCCGATCCACCAACACCCGCGTTGTGGCGTGTGAGGCGCGTGTGACGGGTGTGACTGGCGGGGCTCACGGTGCGGCCGGACACGGCGTACGACGGCCCGCGTGATGCTCCTCACGGCCGAAAGCACTCAGGCACTGTGCCCGGGATGCAGGAGCACCGACCCGCGTTGTGTAGCGTGGCCGGAACGACCGACACAGCCCCGTCCTCGCAGACGGGGCACCGCCGAGTCCGACCTCTGGTCGGAGCCGGGGACCCAGGTAACTGGGGCGAATCGGTGCCGCACCCGTGCGGCGCCGTAGGGCATTCCTGAGCCCGAGCCCGTCAGCTAACCCGGTAGGCGGCAGAGGGAAGGATGCGCGTGCTCGTTCGATCCCGCGCGGCGATCGCCGTGCTCACCTCGGTGGCTGCCGTGGCTGCGCTCGTCGTGGCCGCACCGACCACCTCCGCAGAGCCCCGTCGCACCATCGAGCAGGTCGAGGCCCAGCTCGAGGCGCTCAACAACCGGGCCGAGGCCGCCTCCGAGGCCGTCAACGCCGCCCAGGTCGAGCTGCGCGAGATCTCCGCGAAGATGAAGGTCGCCCAGGCGCAGGTCGCCCGCGCCAAGGCCGACGTCGCCGCGCAGTCCGCGGCCGCCGGCGCGATGGCCGCCGAGGCGTACATGTCGGGCAGCAGCGGCATGGAGTCGTCGTTCGGGCTCCTGCTCGCCGACGACCCGTCCAACTTCCTCGAGCAGGCGACCGCGGTGCAGCAGGCCGCGCGCCGCCAGAACGCCACGCTGCGCAACGCGCAGGTCGCCCAGCTGCGCCTCGCCCAGGCCGAGGCCCGCCTCGCCCAGCAGAAGGCCGCCGCGGCCAAGGCCACCGAGAAGGTCAAGGCCCACCGCGCCGAGATCAACGCGGCCGTCGCCGACACCCAGAAGGTGCTCAGCTCGCTCAAGGCCGAGGAGCGCGCGCGCCTGGCCGCCAAGGCCGCATCCGAGCGCGCCGCCTCGCAGGCCGCGGCCCGCGCGGCCGTCCGACGCGCCTCGACGACCAGCGTCGGCAGCTACGACGGCCCGCCCAGCGGCCGCGCCGCGGTCGCCGTCCGCTACGCGCTGGCCCAGGTCGGCGAGCCCTACAGCTACAGCGCCAACCCGCCCAGCTCGTGGGACTGCTCGAAGCTCACCGCCGCCGCGTGGGGCGCCGCCGGCGTCTCCCTGACGGCGCTGTCCTACGCGCAGGCCAACCAGGTACGCCGCATCTCCACCAGCGACCTGCGCCCCGGCGACCTGCTGTTCTACTTCCGCGGCGCGCACCACGTGTCGATGTACATCGGCGGCGGTCGCATCGTCGAGGCGGCCAACCCGAGCAAGGGCGTCATCGTCAGCGACGTGTGGAACAGCTGGAACCGCTCGCACTTCAGCTTCGCGGGCCGTCCCGTCGGCTGAGGCCGCCTCTCCCGGCCGACGGCCGGGTCAGCGCACGAGCCGCAGGGCCTGCTCGAGCAGGTCGTCGGCGTCGTACGGGATCCACACGATGCGCTCGTCGCGGCGGAACCAGGTGTCCTGCCGGCGCGCGAAGCGCCGGGTCGCACGCTGCGTCTCCACCAGCGCCTCCTCCTCCGTGCACCCGCCGTCGAGGAACCGCAGCACCTGCGCGTAGCCGAGCGCGCGCGACGCGGTGAGCCCCTCGCGCAGCCCGTCCTCGCTCAAGCCGGCGTACCTCGTCGACCAGGCCCGCCGCCCACATCCGCTCGACCCGCAGGTCGATGCGCGCGTCGAGCTCCGGGCGCGGCACGTCGAGCCCGATCTGCACCGAGGGGTACGCCGGCCGCGCCTCGCGGCAGCGACGCGACGAACGGCTCGCCCGGTGATCTCGACGACCTCGAGCGCGCGGACGATGCGACGGCCGTTGCTCGGCAGGATCGCCTGCGCCGCAACGGGATCCACCGCGGCGAGCCGCACGTGCATCGCTCCCGCGCCGACCTCCTCGAGCTCGGCCTCGAGGCGCGCCCGCACCTCGGGATCGGTGCCGGGGAAGTCCATCTCGTCGAGCACCGCGCGCACGTAGAGGCCCGACCCGCCGACGAGCAGCGCCACGCTCCCCCGCCCGCGAACGTCGTCGACCGCGGCCCGCGCGAGCCGCTGGTACTCCGCGACGCTCGCGGCCTCGCGCACGTCCCAGACGTCGAGCAGGTGGTGCACGACCCCGCCGCGCTCGCTCGGGGCCGAGCTTCGCGGTGCCGACGTCCATGCCGCGGTAGAGCTGCATCGAGTCGGCGTTGACGACCTCGCCGCCGAGCTCGCGCGCGAGCGCCACGCCGAGGTCGGACTTGCCCGACGCCGTCGGCCCCACGACGGCCACGACGGGTGCTGCGGCGGACGGGGCGGGCGAGGTCACGCGCCGATCCTCCCCCACGTGACCGCGACGTCGGCGTCGGGTGCGGCTCGCCACGCTGCGCGGACGCCGAGTGGTGCGACCGGCGTACGTCGGGCACGGTGGAAGAACCACCACCACGACACCCGGGAGTGCGCGATGGGACTCTTCGACAGCATCAAGGACCTGCTCGGCGGAGGCACGGACTTCATCGACTCGGCCACCTCGGCCCTCGGCGACCTCAGCGGCGCCGCGGGCGACCTGGTCGGCGGCGCCGGTGAGGCCGTCACCGGCCTCGGCGACGCGGTCGGCGGCGCGACCGAGGGGCTCTCCGGCCTCGGCGAGACCGTCAGCGGCTCGCTCGGCGACCTCGCCGGCGGTCTGGGCGAGGCGGGCGCACCGCTCGCCGACCTCGCGGGCGGCGCCTCCGAGGCCCTCAGCGGCAGCGCCGACGGCCTCGTCGAGGGCATCGGCGGCTGAGCGATACCGGCGTACGCCGGACCCGGCGAACCGCTGGCGCACCGGGCCCGGGCCCGGCACAGTCGGGGGTGCGTTCCCAGCAGACGACACGGCGAGAGGCAGGGCCATGGGACTGCTCGACAGCATCAAGGGACTCTTCGGCGGCGCGAGCGACAAGGCGGGCGACGCCGCCGGCAAGGCCGCTGCGGCCGCAGCCGGCGCCACGACGCAGGCCAAGGACGCCGTCAGCGGCGTCGCGGGCGCGGCGGCCGGAGCCACAGCCGGCGCGGCCGGCACCGCGAAGGACGCCGCCTCGAAGGCGGCCGACACCGCGAGCGGCGTCGCGTCGCAGGCCAAGGGTGCCGTGAGCGGCGTCGCGGACCAGCACGGCGACAAGGTCACCGGCGCGGTGTCCGCGGCGAGCGGCTTCGTCAACGACAAGACCGGCGGCAAGGCCGAGCCGGTCACGAGCAAGGTCGAGGAGGTCACCGTCAAGGCCGTCGACGCGCTCAAGAGCACGCCGCCGCCCGCCGAGTGACCTCCTGACCCGGCCGACGCACCACCGTCGGCACGGCACGACGCCGCAGCCACCCTCCTGGGGCTGCGGCGTCGGCGCGTCCAGGGCCGCGTCGACGCGCACGCCGAACAGCCCGCCTCCGGCCACGCGCGGTGCCACACTCGCCGCATGACGACACCGGTGCTGGGAGCAGACCGCCCGACCTCGGCAACGCCGTCGCAGCGGCGCCGGGCGACCCCGCTTCGGATCGCTGCTCGTCGTTCTCGCCGTGGCGGTGCTCGTCGTCGCGGCCGTCGCGGTGCAGCGATCACGCGCCGCCGCCGACGACCAGGCGGCCGCCGTGGCACGGCACCAGGCACTCGTGCTCTCGGCGTACGCCGGCATGCAGGACGCGGTCAACGCATGGTGGGAGCTTCCTGCCGATCAGCGCACCGACGCCCTGCTCACCGGTGGCGCGAACCTCGGCACGGATGACGGTGGCGATCCGTCGAGCACAGTGGTCCGTACCGAGGTGCTGCGCACCTCGCCCGACGTGGTGCTCCGTCTCATCACCGTGTCCGACGGACATCGGTCGGTGCTGTGGGAGAAGCGGCTGCAGGGATCGACCGACACGTGCAGCACCAGCGACGTCCAGCCGTCGGACATCGACTGCGAGGCGTGGGCGCTGACCCCGCTGCGGTGACGACCTCGGGTCAGCGGATCCAGCTGGCGGCGAGGTAGCCCACGCCGTAGGGCGCCTCGTCGGCGTGCAGCTCCGCGGCGTACGCCGTTCCTTCAGCCGCTCGGGCGGCGACGTGCCACGCGGGCCAGCCGGCGCTCGACACGACTGCCGCTCGTTCACGGTCGACCGCGGCGAGCAGCGCGGGATCGCCGGAGCCGAGCGCGTCCGCGACCTCGCGGTCGAAGGCCTCGGCGTCGGGGTGCAGCGACGCCGGTGCCTTCTCGGTGCGCGACGCCGATCCGTCGGCGACGACGAGCAGCGCTGTCCGCGTGGAGTCGGCGGCCAACGGGGCGGCCACCTCGTCGAGCTCGTCGAGATCGGCTGCGGCGTCGAGCTCGATCGCGGCGCGGTCGCCGGGCCAGCCGGCACGACCGAGCAGCCACGCGCCGATCGTGAGCGAGAGCGGCAGCGAGGCGACGCCGTGCAGCGCCGGGTCGAGCGGCACGTCGAGCTCGATGCCGAATCCACGCAGCGATCCTGTGCCGGAGCCGAGCTCGCGCGTCTGCGCACCTGCGCCGAGGACGACCACGCGCTGAGGGGCATCACCGAGAGCACGGCGTACGGCGACGTCGCAGGCAGCGCGCAGCCCGTCGAGCTCGGCCGCGGCTCCCGACGCGACGGCAGGCACGAGCAGCGGCGTGCTCGGCACGAACGCGAGCGCGGTGATCACGCCGCCGACCCTACGGTCGGCCCGACGCACCGCGCACCTCCCGACGACGCGCTCAGGCGGCGGTCAGGCGCGCAGGGTGGGCAGGCCGAGCAGCACGGGAGCCGCGGCGGAGGAGCGGCGGCGGGCACGCCGCCGGACTCGTCGGCCTGGCGCGCCTCCCAGGCGTCGCCCGCACGGGTGCGGCGCAGCCCGGTGGCCGGCAGGTCGCTCACGAGGTGGTGCGGCGCGGCGTAGGTGACCTCGGCGACCACGACGTCGCCCGGGCGCGGCAGCTCGGCACCCGGCGTGAAGTGCACGAGGCGGTTGTCGGGCGCGCGGCCGGACAGGCGCAGCGTGGCGCCGTCCTTGCGCCCCTCGCCCTCGGCGACGAGCAGCTCGAGCGAACGCCCGACCTGCTTCTTGCTCTCGTCCCAGGCGATCTCGTCGACGAGCGCGGCGAGCTCGGTGTAGCGCTCCTTCACGACCTCGGGCGGCACCTGGTCGGCGTACGACGCGGCCGGAGTGCCGGGCCGCGGCGAGTACTGGAACGTGAACGCGGACGCGAACCGCGCCTGCCGCACGACGTCGAGGGTGGCGCGGTGGTCGTCGTCGGTCTCGCCGGGGAAGCCGACGATGATGTCGGTGGTGATCGCGGCGTCGGGCATCGCGGCGCGGACGCGGTCGATGATGCCGAGGTAGCGCTCGCTGCGGTAGGAGCGGCGCATCGCCTTGAGCAGCCGGTCCGAGCCGCTCTGCAGCGGCATGTGCAGCTGCGGCATGACGTTCGGCGTCTCGGCCATCGCGGCGATGACGTCGTCGGTGAAGTCGGCCGGGTGCGGGCTGGTGAAGCGCACGCGCTCGAGACCGTCGATCTCGCCGCACGCGCGCAGCAGCTTGGCGAACGCCGCGCGGTCGCCGAACTCGACGCCGTACGCGTTCACGTTCTGCCCGAGCAGCGTCACCTCGAGCACGCCCTCGGCCGACGAGCGCCTCGATCTCGGCGAGCACGTCGCCGGGACGACGGTCCTTCTCCTTGCCGCGCAGGCTCGGCACGATGCAGAACGTGCACGTGTTGTTGCAGCCGACGCTGATCGACACCCACGCGGCGTACGCCGACTCGCGACGCGTCGGCAGCGTGGACGGGAACACCTCGAGCGACTCGACGATCTCGACCTGCGCCTCGGCGTTGACGCGCGCCCGCTCGAGCAGCACCGGCAGCGACCCGATGTTGTGGGTGCCGAAGACGACGTCGACCCACGGGGCACGGCGGACGACCTCGCCGCGGTCCTTCTGCGCCATGCAGCCGCCGACGGCGATCTGCATGCCGGGGTGCGCGTCCTTCACCGGCTTGAGGTGGCCGAGGTTGCCGTAGAGCCGGTTGTCGGCGTTCTCGCGCACCGCGCAGGTGTTGAACACGACGACGTCGGCCTGCTCGCCCTCGGGCACGCGCGCGTAGCCGGCGCTCTCGAGCAGCCCGGAGAGCCGCTCGGAGTCGTGGACGTTCATCTGGCACCCGTAGGTGCGGACCTCGTACGTGCGCATGATGCGACCAGGGTACGACGGCCCCGGTGACCGGACGGCCACGTGCCGTCCCCGCAGCGATCCCTCCGTTACACCCGGATCGGCGTGGCATGTGCCACAGGTGCCGGGGCGGCCGTCGCGTTTCGACCGTCCCGTGCAGGAGAAGGGGTCGGGGCGTCCGTCCTCGGCGGAGCCGGCCGACGCGCAGCACGACCCCGACCCGCCACCGCACGGCCCTGGGCGCACCGCCGAGACAGGTCGCCGCCGTGCCCGCCCGCAGACCTCCAGGAGCATCGCCGTGCAGGCAGCCATGAACGTGATCGTCGTCGTGACCTCGCTGGTCCTCGGGGGCGTGGCCGCGTTGACCCTGAGCTGGATGCTCTACGCCTGGCGCAGCCCCGACGGGCTGGCCGCCACCCGCTTCTCCCGGGGCGAGCCGACCACGACTCGAACGCTGCGGTTCAGCCTGCTCGTACCGGCGAGGCACGAGGACCAGGTTCTGGGCCACACGCTCGACGGCCTTGCAGCCCTCGACCACCCCGACGTGGAGATCCTCTGCATCGTCGGCCACGACGACGACGCCACGGCCGCAGTGGCCGCGCTCGGCCGCCGAGCGCCACCCCGGGCGCGTGCGCGTGGTCGTCGACCACTCGTGGCCCAAGAACAAGCCCAAGGCGCTCAACACGGCGCTGCCGCACTGCACGGGCGACGTGGTCGGGCGTCTTCGACGCCGAGGACGAGGTGCACCCGGACTGCTGCGCGCCATCGAGACCACGTTCCACGCGGACCGGCGCCGACGTGGTGCAGGGCGGCGTGCAGCTGATGAACGTGCGCTCGTCCTGGTGGGCGCTGCGCAACTGCCTGGAGTACTTCTTCTGGTTCCGCAGCCGGCTGCACTTCCACGCCGACCGCGACTTCATCCCGCTCGGCGGCAACACGGTCTTCGTCCGGACCGAGCTGCTGCGCGCCGTCGGCGGCTGGGACCCCGAGTGCCTGGCCGAGGACTGCGAGCTCGGCGTACGGCTGAGCTCGCTCGGGGCGTGGGTGAGCGTCGCGTACGAGCCGGCGCTGGCCACCCGGGAGGAGACACCGGGCAGCATCACCTCGCTGGTCAAGCAGCGGACGCGCTGGGACCAGGGGTTCCTCCAGGTCCTGCGCAAGGGAGAGTGGCGCGGCCTTCCGACCGCACGCCAGCGCGCTCTCGCCCGCTACACGCTCCTGACCCCGGTCATCCAGGCGGTCACGGGCCTGCTCGTGCCCCTGTCGCTCGCCTTCATCCTGTTCGCCGAGACACCCACCGTGATCACGCTGATCGGCTTCCTGCCGTTGCTGCTCGTCGTCGCCTCGGTGTGCGTCGAGCTCGTGGCGCTGCACGAGTTCGGGCGCGAGTTCGACGTACGCGTGGGCCCACGGCAGTACGCCGGTCTCGTGCTCGGCACCATGCCCTACCAGTGGCTGCTCGCCTTCGCGGCCGTCCGGGCGGTCGTGCGCGAACGCCGCGGCGAGACCGGCTGGGAGAAGACCGCGCACGTCGGCGCCCATCGCCCCGCGCAGCCCGTCACGGCCATCGAGCCGAGCCACCACACCTCCGGCGCGCGCGTGCGCTAGCCGCGGCCCGCGCACCTCCGCCCTCCCCTCGTATCCCGCTCCTGGAGCCGCCCTATGACCGACCCGACCAGAACCCTTCCCCTGCACGAGAGCGAGGCCGTGCACCAGGCGACGCTGGGCAGGCACGCGCTGGCGCCGGCCACCGACGACGACACCCGTCGACGTCGCGGTACCTCGGCACCGGGCTACTCGCCCGTGACCCCGGGCGTGGCCGGCACGCCGGACGGTCCGCCGCTGCGGATGCGGGCGGTCGGGCCGGCGTTCACGCTGCTCGTCGCGGCCGCCTCGGCCCTCGTCGTCGCGCTCGTCCACGCCCGCGGCATGTACACCGCACCCATCAGGTTCGACGACGAGGGCACCTACGTCTCGCAGGCCCTCGCGGTGCTGCGCGACGGCGACCTCGCGCCGTACACCTACTGGTACGACCACCCGCCTCTCGGCTGGGTGATCATCGCGGGCTGGTTCGGTGTGCCCGGTGTGCTCGACTCCGCGCCCAACCTCATCGGCGCGGGTCGCTCCCTCATGCTCGTCGCAGCCGTGGCCACGGCGCTCGTGTCGTTCGTGCTGGTACGCCGGCTGGGCGGAAGCCGCGTGGCGGCATCGGCCGCCATGCTGCTCGGCGGCCTGAGCCCGCTGGCGCTTCAGTTCCACCGCATGGTGCTGCTCGACAACCTCGCCGTCCCGCTGCTGCTGGCGTCGTTCGCGCTGGTGCTCTCACCGCGCAGACGTCTCTCGGCAGTGCTGGTTGCCGGAATCTGCGCCGGGTGCGCCGTCCTGATCAAGGAGACGACTGTCCTGCTTCTGCCGTTCGTGCTGTGGAGCCTGTGGCAGCACGCCGCGGCAGAGACCCGACGGATGTGCCTGGCCATCTTCACCGTCGCGTCGATGCTGCTCGTCAGCCTCTACCCCCTCCTGGCGATCACGAAGGGCGAGCTGCTGTCCGGCGAGGGGCACGTCAGCCTGATGGACGCCATGCGCTACCAGCTCGGAGGTCGCGTCGGATCCGGGAGCGTGTTCGACAGCACCAGCGACGCTCACTCGGTCGTGACCGGCTGGCTGTCGAGCGATCCCTACCTCGTCCCGCTCGGCGGGCTCGCGGCCGTCGCGGTGATCGCAGCCGGCGGCGACCGGACGCGTCGGGTGCGCCCGATCGCTGCGGCGCTCGTGTTCTCCCTGGTGATGCTCCTGCGCACGGGGTACCTCCCGGTCCCGTACGTCGTGGTGCTGCTCGCCCTCGCCGCGGTCGTGCTCCCGCTCGCTGTCGACGCGCTGATCCAGGGGCTGGGACGTCGTACCTTCGGCGACATCGAGCGCTCGGTCCGGCGCACCGGCCGCGTGCGCATCACCCCTGTGGCGGTCATGCTCGCCGGGGTGTGCATGATCGCCGGCGGCACAGCGGCGTGGGTCGCCCCCCACTGGTTCTACCGAGCACAGGCCGCTGCGCAGGTCGACTTCGACCTGCCCTACCGCCAGGCCGTCGAGGCGGTCCGCGCAGACATCCCACGAGCCTCGACGCTGGTCGTCGACAACGTCGTGTGGACCGACCTCGAGGGCGACGGGTACGACGGCCTCGTCTGGTTCACCAAGCTCGACGCGGATCCCGACGTGGCCCGCATCATCACCGACTGGCGCGACGTCGACTACGTCGTCGCCACGCAGATCATGTACACCTCGCGCGAGTCCGGCCCCACCCTGCGCGCACTCCTCGACAACTCCACGGTCGTCGAGTCGTGGGGTGCCGGCGAGCAGCGCGTCGACCTGAGGAAGGTTCAGCGATGAGCAGCACGACCGCAGCAACGACCACCCGCCCGTCCACCGCCCGCGCCATGGGTTCAGGGGACACCACCCCCGAGTTCGTGACCGTGGTGGTGCCGACCCGCAACGAGGCGCCCAATCTGCGTCCGCTTCTCGACCGTGCCTCGCGCGCCATGGAGGGGACCACCGACTGGGAGCTGCTCGTCGTCGACGACAGCGACGACGACACCCCTGAGGTCGCTCGTGCGCTCGGCAAGGAGACGGGGCGCGTGCGCCTGCACCACCGGCCTGCCGGGCAGCGCACCGACGGGCTGTCAGGCGCCGTGCTCGACGGTGTCGCGACGGCTCGCGGGGACGTGATCGTGGTCATGGACGCCGATCTCCAGCACCCGCCCGAGCTGTTCCCCGACCTCGTCGCACCCGTGCTCGCCGGGCGGGCCGACGTCGTGGTCGGGAGCCGCTACTGCGAGGGTGCGGCACCTGATGCCGGAGCGGGGCTCGACGGCCCCTGGCGGCGCGCCGTCTCGCGGGCCGCGCGGTGGCCGGTCTTCGTGGTGCGGCCCAGGTTGGCGCGCGTCACCGACCCGCTCGGCGGCTTCTTCGCTCTGCGCCGTGAGGTCGTGACGGACGTCGAGCTGGCGCCGACCGGCTTCAAGATCCTGCTGGAGATCCTGGCCCGCGGACGCTGGAGCCGCCTCGCCGAGGTGCCCTACCGCTTCGCCGAGCGCGAGGCCGGCACCTCCAAGGCCGACCTGTCGCAGGGGGTGCAGTTCGCCCGCCACCTGCTCCGTCTCACGCGTCCGGCGCGTGGTGGGCGCGTCGTCGCGACGTCCGCACCCGGTCCTGACATCGACCCCCGGGGCGCCATCGAGGTGGACACGCGCCCCTGGGGCGGCTTCCAGCGGCTCACCCACAACGCCCCCTCGACGGTCAAGGTGATCGAGGTGTCGGCGGGCTGCCGCCTGAGCCTGCAGCGGCACGAGTCGCGCGGCGAGCTGTGGTTCGTGCTCGACGGGCCTCTGCACGTCGAGGTGGACGACGAGGCGCAGTTCGCCCAGACGGGCGAGACGGTCTGGGTGCCGCGGGGCTCGATCCACCGCGCGTCCAACCCGGGGCCCACGCCGGTGCGCTTCCTCGAGATCGCCTTCGGCGACTTCGACGAGGGCGACATCGAGCGCCTGGCGGATGACTACGCGCGCACGTGACGGACTGCGGCACGCGGCCGTGACGTTGGCAGCCCTCGCGGTGCTGGCGCTCGTCGCCGCGGACCAGCCCCCGGCTGCACAGTCCTGCAGCAGCCTCGCCGGCCGCGCCGTCGCCCAGCTCACGGAGTTCACCTCGTGGACGCGGCAGCACGACGTCCGCGGGGTGATCGGCGAGGTCGGCTGGCCCGAGACTGCGGAACGGCCGTGGGGGACGGTGGCCTCCCGGTGGCTGGCGGACGCGGTGAGCAACGACCTGGGCGTCTACGTGTGGGGCGCAGCGGAGCAGTGGGATCCCGACTACCCGCTCGCCGTGTACCGCGTTTCGGGCGACGGTGCGTTCGTCCCCGGACCGCAGGCACCGTTGGTCGAGGCGACGATGACGCGACCCACCCCGGACGGCACCGACTCGTTGCGCGGCGTCGCACTCGCGGGGCCGTCGTTCGGCACGTCGGACGAGAGCGGGTCCGGCTACTCCGCGGGCAACCCGGGAATCCGTGGCACGCACTACGCGTACCCGTCGTGGCGATTCCTCGTGCAGCTCGCCGATCGCGGCATCGGCAGCGTGCGGCTGGCCGTGATGTGGGAACGGCTTCAGCCCTCGCCGTACGCCGGCCTCGACCCGGGCGAGCTCGCCGAGCTCCGCCGTGTGCTCGACTCCGCCGAGCGCCTCGGCATGACCGTGGTCGTCGACCTGCACAACTACGGCCGGTACGCCGCCGCATCACCGGCCGGGACACGCACGGTGCTGCTCGTCGGCAGCCCCCAGCTGCCGGCCTCCGCGCTCGCCGACGTGTGGCGCCGGCTCGCGCTCGAACTCCGCGGCTCCCGAGCGCTCGCGGCGTACGGACTGATGAACGAGCCGCACGCGCTGCCCGGCGGCGCCGCCCGCTGGGAGCGGACGACGCGGGAGGTGGTGACCGCGCTGCGCGAGGTCGACACCTCGACCCTCGTGCTCGTGCCGGGCTACGGCTGGTCGGCCGCCGCCACCTGGCGGCAGCTGCACCCGGCGCCGTGGGTGGACGAATCGGCGGTGGCCTACGAGGCGCACCAGTACTTCGACGCCGACCGGTCAGGCCGCTACGTCAGGTCGATCGACGAGGAGGTGGCGCTGGCCGCCGCCACCGGCTGCCCGTGACGCACCTAGGTGGTGTTGCGCGGCGCCGGGCGAGCGTCAGCCGCGCGGGATCTCGCGGCGCTCGATGCCGCGGAAGACCGTGTCGGCGCCGGTGTTGAGGCTCCAGCTCCACACCGTCTCGGGCGTGATGCGGATGCGCAGCCCGCCGGCGCCTTCCTCGATCGCCGCAGCGCCCCGCACCTTGACCCCGCGCGGGCGCCACGGGTCGACGCTGGCGAGGTCGTCGATCACGATCGTGGCCCGCGGGTTGGCGAGCAGGTTGCGGTAGCGCACGGTCTTGGTGATGTCGAAGCCGCCGGTCACGACCGTGCCGCCGTCGACCGAGAAGCCGACCGCGGCCACGTCCGGCTCGCCGGCGGCCGACGCGGTGGCGATGCGGGCGAGCCGCTGACCGGCGAGGTAGTCGAGCTCGGCCTGGGTGAAGACGTCCACGAGTTCCTCCTGCAGCTGCGTGGTCCGACCGTAGGACGCTCCGGCGTACGCCGCGCGCCGAGGCTCAGCGCAGCACGGTGCGTTCGGACCGCGCGATGAACAGCGCGCCGGCGATGCACGTGACGCAGACCGCCACCGCCCAGCCGGCGACCATGTCGCTGGGCCAGTGCACGCCGAGCACGAGGCGCGAGAACCCGATCGCGAACCCCAGCAGGATGAACGGCAGCGCCACGACCGCGCCGAGGGCGGAGTCGCTGAGCAGGCTGCCGATGGCGATGCCGCACAGCATCCACACCGCGATGCCACCCGTGGCGTGCCCGGACGGGAACGACGGCTGGTCGATGGTCTCGATCGGCACCGCCCACACAGGTCGGGGCCGGTCGACGATCGGCTTGATGAGGTTGGCGATCAACGGGGCGAGCGCGCCGACGACCGCGACCATGAGGGCGAGCCACCGGCGCCGCGCCACGAGCAGCACGATCACGGTGACGACCACCGCGATCGTGCTGTTGCCCGTGTCGCCGATCGTCGACAGCCATCGGGAGAGGTCGACCGCCACCGGCGTACGCAGGGCCCACTGGTGGATCGCGGAGTCGATGCGCTCGTCGGAGGACAGGAGCGGCCCCCACTCGACCACGACCAGCATCCACAGCAGCGCGAGCACCCCAGCACTCAACGCCCCGACCGCCGTCACCGTCGAGCGCGGGTTCGTGACGTCCTGCACCGGCGGCGCGAGCACGCTCATCGGGCCAGCCCGGTGGCACGCGACTCGCGCACGACGGTGACGCGGATCTGGCCCGGGTAGGTGAGCTCGTGCTCGATCTCGGCGGCGATGTCGCGCGCCAGCACCTGCATGCCGATGTCGTCGACCGCGTCCGGCAGCACCACGACCCGCACCTCGCGGCCGGCCTGCATCGCGAAGACCTTCTCGACGCCGGCGTACGACGAGGCGATCTGCTCGAGCCGCTCGAGCCGCTCGACGTAGTGCTCGAGCGACTCGCGGCGGGCGCCGGGGCGGCCGCCGCTCATCGACGTCGGCGGTCTGGGTGAGCACGGCCTCGAGGGTGCGCACCTCGACCTCGTTGTGGTGCGCCTCGATCGCGTGCACGACGTCCTCGTGCTCGCCGTACCGGCGCGCGACCTCGGCGCCGATGAGCGCGTGCGACCCCTCGACCTCGTGGGTGAGCGCCTTGCCGATGTCGTGCAGGAGCGCGCAGCGTTTCGCGTGCTCGACCGGCAGCCGCAGCTCGGCAGCCATGATCCCGGCGAGGTGCGCGCACTCGACCAGGTGGCCGAGCACGTTCTGCCCGTAGGAGGTGCGGTAGCGCAGGCGCCCGAGCAGCGCGATGAGATCGGGGTGCATGTCGCCGATGCCGACGTCGACGAGGGCGTCCTCGGCGGCGCGCAGGCAGCGCGCGTCGACCTCGAGCCGGCTGCGCTCGTACTCCTCCTCGATGCGGCTCGGCTGGATGCGGCCGTCGGCCACCAGCGCCTCGAGCGTGATGCGCGCGATCTCACGGCGCACCGGGTCGAAGCTGGAGAGCAGCACCGCCTCGGGGGTGTCGTCGATGAGCAGGTTGACGCCGGTGACGGCCTCGAAGGTGCGGATGTTGCGGCCCTCGCGGCCGATGATGCGGCCCTTCATCGAGTCGTCGGGCAGGTGCAGCACCGACACCGACGACTCCGAGGTCTGCGCCGAGGCGATGCGCTGCGCGGCGAGCGTGACGATGCGCCGGGCGCGGTCCTCGCCCTCGTCCTTCGCCGCGCGCTCGATGTCGCGGACGGTCAGCGCCGCCTCGCGCTTGGCCTGGTGCTCGATGCCGGACGACCAGCTCGGCCTTGGCGTCGGCAGCCGTGAGCCCGGCGACGCGCTCGAGCGCCGCGGCACGCTCGGCGTCGAGCCCGGCCGCGCGGGCGTCGACGCTCGCCGGCGCGCGCCTCGACCTCGGCCGCCAGCCGCTCGCGCCTCCGTCGCGCCGCGCCGTCGAGTCCCGCGAGCTCGGCGTCGAGCCGCGCCTCCCGCTCGGCGAGGCGCTCCTCGCGGCGTTCGACCTCCTCGCGCAGCCGCGCCAGCTCGGTGCGCGCCGCGGCGACGTCGGCCTCGACCTGCGTACGCCGTTCCTCGGCGCGGCGCACGTCCTCGGCGGCCTCGCTGCGCGCCACCTCGGCGGCCACCAGGGCCTGCTCGGCGAGGGCGCGGGTGCGCTCGGCCTCGGCCTGCGCGTCGCGGCGTACCGCCTCGGCCCGCTCGTCGGTCTCGCGGGACCGACGAGTCAGCTCGGAGTCGACCGCGGCCGCGACCTCCGTGCCTCGGGTGCGCTCGAGCTCCTCCACCCGCGACCGGCTGCGCGTGGCCAGCACGGCCAGCCCCACGACGCCGGCCGCGAGCACGAGGACGAGGACGACGAGCAGATCCGGGTCGAGTCGCACTCCCGGCACCTCCGCGCATCGCCCGCGACGCCCGTGCACCGGTGGCCGGGCCGTGCGAGCACGGCCCGGTGAGCGTCAAGCGGCCATCAGGGGCCGGATCAGGTGCGCAGTCGTTCGTCGGGGTCGGGCTGGCGGCCCGACGAACGTCAGGTTAACGACGAGCGGCCCGGGCCGCAGCATTCCTGCTGCGTCCGGGCCGCTCGGTCGTCGTGGGTCAGCGAGAGCCGGCGGGCTCGGGCTCCCCGACCGTGTCGGCGTCGCTGCCGCCCTCGAGGCTCCGGGTCGTCGACGATCTCGTCGGCGCCGCCCTCGACCTCGAAGTGCGGCAGGCGGTCGGCCAGCCACGCCGGCAGCCACCAGTTGGCCTTGCCGAGGATCGACATGAACGCGGGCACGAACACCAGGCGGATGAGGAACGCATCCACCAGCACCGCCGAGGAGAGCGCGATGCCGAACAGCTTGATCGTGTTGTTCGGCGTCGGGATGAACGCGGCGAACACGCTGAACATGATCAGCGCCGCCATGAGCACCACGCGACCGGAGCCGGCGAGGCCGCGGCGTACCGCGACCGCGTTGTCGTGCGTGCGGCTCCACTCCTCCTGCATCCGGCTCACGAGGAAGACGTGGTAGTCCATCGAGAGGCCGAACAGGATCGCGAACACCATGACCGGGAGGAACGGGAAGATCGGCCCCGTCCCCGTGACGCCGAGCAGGCCGTTGAGCCAGCCCCACTGGAAGACCGCGACGGTGATGCCGGTCGACGCCGCGAACGACAGCAGGCTCGTGACGACGGCGGTCAGCGAGACGACGGCCGAGCGGAACAGCACGAGGAGCATGAGGAAGCCGAGACCGACGACCACGCTGAGGAAGATCGGCATCGCGTCGCGCATGACGCCGCTGAAGTCCTCGACGATCGCCGTGCTGCCGCCCACGAAGGCGATCGCACCGGTGCTCGCGTTGACCGCCGGGATGGTCTCGGTGCGCAGGCGCTCGAGCAGCTCGCTGGTGGCGAGGTCCTGCGGCCCGGTCTTGGGCTGCACCTGGATCGCCGTGACGGTGGCGTCCTGCAGCTGAGCAGCCAGCAGCGGGAGCATCGCCGCGTTGGGGACGGTGCTCTCGACGCCCTCGGTGCCCTGCAGAGCGGTGATCACCGCAGCGAGGCCCTCGACGTCGCCGGTCTTCGGCAGCTCGACCGCGACGAACAGCGGCCCGTTGGCGCCGGGACCGAAGCCCTCGGAGGTGAGGTCGTAGGCGATGCGGCTGATGCTGCCCTCGGGGGTGCCCGAGTCGTCGGGGAAGCCGAGACGCAGCGACAGCGCCGGGATGGCGAGGATGAGCACCAGCCCGAGCGAGAGCACGGCAGGGACGACCGGACGCTTCTGGAGCAGGCGCCCGTAGTGCGCCCACCGACCACCCTCGGGGTGGTACTCGCGCTCGTGCCGCGAGTCGCGGGTGATCTTGTAGAACCACGGGCCGATGCCGGCCACCAGCAGCACGATGCCGACGAGCACGCCGAGCGCCTTGGTGGCACCCGGGAGCACGCCGACAGCACCGAAGGCGGCGAGGCCGACCACGATCATGCCGATCTGGGCGCCCGTGCCGTAGCGGCCGTTGGACACCGCGTTGGCCGCGAACCGCGAGACCGGCGAGACGGCGCGGTCGCCGAGCAGCGAGAGCAGCGCCGGCAGCAGCCAGACCGCCGCGAGCATGACGAGCAGCACCGTGCCCGACGCCGCCAGCGCGAGACCGTTGAAGAAGTTGATGCGCATCACGAACAGGCCGAGCAGCGCGATGACGACCGTCGACGCGGCGAAGACGACCGCGCGACCGGAGGTGTTGACCGCCTCGAGCGCAGCCTGCTTGGCGTCGTGGCCCGCGTGGATCGCCTGGCGGAACCGGTTGATGACGAACAACGAGTAGTCGATGCCGACGCCGAGACCGATCATCGCGGCCAGCGTGGGCGCGAAGGTGGCGACGTCGACGAACCGGGCGACGAAGAGCAGGAACGTGCCGCCGAGGCCGACACCGATGATCGCGGTGAGCAGCGGGAGTCCGGCGGCGAGGACCGAGCCGAACGCGATGAGCAGGATGACGAGCGCGACCAGCACGCCGATCGCCTCGCTGCTCGGCGGCTCCTGGCCGGCGAACGAGAGCACCTGGCCGTTGGCGCCGACCTGCAGGCCGTCGGTGCCGTTGGCGGCCTTCACCGCGGTGATGATCGCGGTGGCCGTCTCGGTCGGCACGTCGGCGCCGTCGCCGCTGCCGACGAAGGTCACGACCGACTTGGCCACGTGGCCGTCGGGGCTGATCGGCGAGAGCGCCTTCTGCGTCGCGAGCAGGGCCGCCTTCACGGCCTCCTGCTGCTCCGGCGGGACGGTGCTCAGGTCAGGGCCGCCCTGAGGGGTCGGGCAGTCGACGCCGAGCGAGGCGCCGGTGGGGCTGAAGGGGTTCGTCACGCACGCGACGCCCGGGAGCTTCGAGATCTCGGTCAGCAGCGGAACCATCGTGGCCGCGACCTTGGGGTCGACCGCGCTGGCACCCTCGGCGCCCGGCGACCAGACGATGTTGGCGGTCGCCGACGTGGCGCCGGAGGCCTGGCCGTCCGGCAGCTTCTCGAGCAGCTCCTGCGCGCGCAGCGAGTCGGTCTCGGGCAGCGAGAACGAGTCGTTGAGCTTGCCGCCGAAGGCTCCCCCGAGGGTGAACACGGCGATCATGAGGAGGACCCAGGCCCCCAGTGCGTACCACGGCTTGCGTACGGCCCAGCGTGACAGTCCACCCATGACGTGCTCGTCCCTCGATCTCGTCGGTGCGGGCCCGCCTCGGGCGCCGCTGCCGAGCCGTCGAAGCGACTCGGCGCGATACATGTGCTACACACGCATCTGGCAGGTAGCGTAAAGTATGTGTGCGACACACGCAATTCGACGGCGTGTCGCCACGATGAACCTTAGGAGGTGAGAGCCGTGGTCGCAGAACGGATTACGCCGCACGACGTCCCGGCGCACACCGCCGCCGACCCTGGCGCTCCCCTGCCGGGCAGCCACCTGCCGGACCAGCTCGTCGACACCCTCGACAAGGCGTTCCGCCGCCTGCGCAAGTCGATGGTGCGCCCGCCGGCCGGCTCGGTGCCGGTGCCTGCGCTCGGACGCCAGCTCGACATGGCCAAGATCTTCGCCTGCGACGCGGTCGCGGAGCTCTCCGAGCGCTCGGCCACGGTCGCGGTCAAGGACGTCGCCGCCGAGCTCGACCTCGAGCACTCCACCGTGAGCCGTCTGCTCGGCGAGGTCGAGGACGACGGCCTGGTCACCCGCGGGGTCGACGCCGCCGACCGTCGGCGTACGACGGTGGCGCTCACCCCGCTGGGTCGCGCCGTGGTGGCCGACGCCACCGCGATGTCGCGGTTCTTCACCCGCATCCTGCTCGCCGAGTGGCCGCGCCAGGACGTCGAGGACCTCACCCGCCTCATGACCCGGCTCGCCGAGACCGTGCACGCGCGGCTCGAGGCCCTGCCCGAGCTCGCGATCGCGGAGTTCTGCCGAGCGCACCCGGAGGCAACCGTGCCCGCGGTGGACGCGCCGACTACTCCCCCACGCGCGCGGCGTCGCTGAGGTCGACGTCGAGGCCGGACGAGCACCTGCGACTCGTGCAGGCTCAGCTCGCGCTCCTCGGCCAGCGCCTCGCGCACCACGCGCATCGCCACGCCGCCGGAGTAGCCCTTGCGCGCCAGCATCCCCACCAGCCGGCGGATGCGGGTCTCGACGCCGAGGTGGCGCGTGCCCGCGAGCTTGCGGTCGACCAGCGTGCGAGCCGCCTCGTGCTCGTCCTCGACCGAGACGCCCTCGAGCGCCTCGGCGACCAGCGGCTCCGCCACGCCGCGCTGGCGCAGCTCGTGGCCGAGCGCGCGACGGGCCAGCCCGCGACCGGCGTGCCGGGAGCGCGACCCAGGCCTCGGCGTACGCCGCGTCGTCGATGAGGCGCGACGTCCTCGAGCCGGTCGAGCACCGTCGAGCGCCACGTGCTCCTCGACCCCCTTGCGCGCCAGCACCGCGGCCAGCTGCGCGCGGGTGCGCGGGGCGAGGGTCGAGCTGACGCAGGCAGATGCCGCGCGCCACCTCGTGGGGGTCGGCGTCGGGAACGGCGTCGGCCGACGACCCCGGGGTGGGGCCGTCGGCCGAGCTGCGACGGGATCGCGCCATGCGAGGTCGGATCAGACGTCGATCGGCGCGGGCTCGGAGATGTCGACCACGGCCTCGGCCGGGGCGTCGAGCCGGGCACCGATGCCCAGCTTCTCCTTGATCTTCTTCTCGATCTCGTCCGCGAGGTCGCGGGTTGTCCTTGAGGAACTGGCGGGCGTTCTCCTTGCCCTGGCCGAGCTGGTCGCCCTCGTAGGTGTACCAGGCGCCGGACTTGCGGACGAAGCCCTGCTCGACACCCATGTCGATGAGGCCGCCCTCGCGCGAGATGCCCTCGCCGTAGATCATGTCGAACTCGGCCTGCTTGAACGGCGGGGCCATCTTGTTCTTCACGACCTTGACGCGGGTGCGGTTGCCGACCGCCTCGGTGCCGTCCTTGAGCGTCTCGATGCGACGCACGTCGAGGCGGATCGAGGCGTAGAACTTCAGCGCCTTGCCACCCGTGGTGGTCTCCGGGCTGCCGAACATCACGCCGATCTTCTCGCGCAGCTGGTTGATGAAGATCGCGGTGGTGTTGGAGTTGTTGAGCGCACCGGCGATCTTGCGCAGCGCCTGGCTCATGAGCCGCGCCTGCAGACCCACGTGGCTGTCGCCCATCTCGCCCTCGATCTCCGCGCGCGGCACGAGGGCCGCGACCGAGTCGATGACGATGAGGTCGATCGCGCCGGAGCGGATGAGCATGTCGGTGATCTCGAGCGCCTGCTCGCCGTTGTCGGGCTGGCTGACCAGCAGCGCGTCGATGTCGACGCCGAGGGCCTTGGCGTACTCGGGGTCGAGCGCGTGCTCGGCGTCGATGATCGCCGCGATGCCGCCGGCCTTCTGCGCGTTGGCGATCGCGTGCAGCGCGAGCGTGGTCTTGCCGGAGGACTCCGGGCCGTAGATCTCGACCACGCGACCGCGCGGGAGACCGCCGATGCCCAGGGCGATGTCGAGGGCGACCGAGCCGGTGGGGATCACCTCGACGGGAGCCCGGCCCTCCTGGCCCAGGCGCATGACCGAGCCCTTGCCGAACTGGCGCTCGATCTGCGCGAGCGCGGTGTCGAGCGCCTTCTCGCGGTCGGAGCCGCCGGAGCCGCCGGGCGTCTTGCGGTCGGAGGGGGCCATGAGGACCTGCCTTCGTGTGATGCGGATGTCGATGGCGGGGACGTTACGGACGGGGTCCGACAGCGTCCTCGTCGTGCTCCGCGGGCCCTGGGGACGACCCGCCGGGCGGGTCGAGCTGGGGACGCGCGCGGCCCGGAGGCCGAGGGTCGATCCGGTGGTGCAGGTGCCGTACGAGACCCGAGAGTAGGTCGAACGGGTGTTCGATGATGACACGACACGCCGACGACTGTCGAACAGGTGTGCCTATTTCCGAGCATCGCGCCACTGAGCGGGAGTACGCGTGGTCACGTTCACCCCCGAATTCTGAGCACCCCTGATTGCTCGAGATTCGGCCCGGAACCGGATCGGATCTCGCGCAATCAGGGGTGTTCGCGAAACGAAGGGTGAACTCAGCCTGCCTGCCACGGACCGCGAGCAACGTCGTGCCGAGTGGGAAGTACGCCGAAGCGGAGCGGCCCCGAGGGCGAGCGTGGCCCCGGCGACGAAGGAGCCGGGGTCACCGAAGCCCGAGTGCGGCGCCGACAGATCACGCGTCATACGACGCTGGGACAGCGCCGCCAGGGCCGCGAAGCGGAGGCGGCCGCGACGCGAGGAGCGAGGAACGAGCGACGAGCTTGGAGCGGCAGAAAACACAGCGAGATGAGAGCAACGAATCGGCTGCAGTCCTCGAGCACCTGGCCAGGTGACTCGTTGCGCTGGGCTTCGGCTGTGTTTGCTGCGCCTCCAAGCTCGCTCGCTGCGCTCGGTCGCGTCGGCGCCGCCTCCGCTTCGCGGCCCAGGCGGCGCAGTTCCAGCGTCGCGTGGCCCGTGCGTTGGGTGGCGCCGCAGCGAGGGCTCGGTGACCCCGGCTCGTTCCTCGCCGGGCCACGCTTCGCCCTCGCGGCCGCTCCGCTTCGGCGTACTGCCCAGCGCATCGTCTCGATGCTCGGACGACGGCCGTCGCTTCGCTCGGCCTTCGCAGCGTGGTGGGCGGGCTTTCAGCGGTCGGAGGCCGGGAGCTGGAGGTCGGCGTGGACTGCTCGCCAGATGTCGACGGTGTCGATGCCGTGGGCGATGGCCTCGTCGACGGTGAGGCCGCCCAACGCGGTGATCACGTGGTCGTGGGCCCAGGAGCGGGCATAGGTGGGCCCGAGGTGGTGCTCGAGCCGCGACCAGAACTCCGTGAGCCGCATACCGGGAGGCTAGACGAGCCGGCCGCGACCCGAGCGGGGGCACCGGCGCCGACGACCAGGCACTGCGGCCGGCCGATGCGCCCCGTAGCCTCGGCGTAGCGGACAGGGGAGGTCGTCGTGGTCAGAGTGCTGCTGCCGTTCCTCGTCACGGCCGCGGTCGTGCTCGTCGCGGTGCTCGGGATCCAGGCGTTCGTGCGCACCACGCGCCGCCGTGAGCGCGCGCACCTGGCCGACCTCAGCCGTGCGCGCGCGGCCCTCGACGAGGTGCGGACCCACCTGCTCGCGTCGCCGATGCCCTACGACGACCGGGTGCTGAGCTCGATCGAGCTCATCGACGCCGAGCTGACACGGCCCCTCGAGCCCTGAGCCGTCTCCGCCCTCGACCCGGGAGGCGCTGCGCTCACGCAGGCGTCGACTGATCCGGCGGGGTCTGACCGTCGGTGGTGCCGTCCCCGGGGGCCGGCGGGGTCGGCTCCGGTGCGGGTGCGACGTCCTGCGGCACGACCTGGGTCGGGGCCTCCTCCGGCACGACGAGGGTGTCGTGCACCGGCGGCGCGGCGGGCGCCTCGGGCGCGAGCACGGGCGGCGGCGCCCAGGCGGAGTCGACGGCGGGTGCCGCCGGGGCCTCGGGTGCGACCGGCATCGGGGGCGGCGCCCACGTGGGGTCCGCGGGGGTCGCGGCGGGCCGGGCGCGAAGCCGGGCACGGCGCCGGCGTCGGTGGTGGCGGCGGTCATCGCGGCACCCGCGGCGCCTGCGGCGGCCGGCGTACGCCCACGGCGCAGCAGCAGCGCCACGAGCCCGCCGACGAGCAGCAGCGCGGCGATGACCAGACCGATGAGCAGCGGGGTCGAGGACGACGACGAGCTGAGGCCGAGCACGCCCGCCTCGCCGCCGGTCGCCTTCGCCTTGGCCTTCATCACCAGGTTCTCGCCGGCCTTCGGCTTCCACGTGACGGTGGTGCCCTCGAGGGTGCCGTTGTGCTCGACGACCTCGCCGGGGAACGTCATCGAGACCGCGACCTCGAAGCCGGCGGTGAGCGAGCTGGGCAGCGGCAGCGACGAGGCCGACGGGTCGGCCCCCGTGGAGTCGGACAGGTCGAGGGTGCCGTTGACGACGAAGAAGTCGCCCTCGCGCGTGATCTTCAGGTCCTCGTCGTCGAACTCGGTGAGCGGCACGCCGGTGAAGATGAACTTCTGGCCGTACTTGCCGTCCTGGTCGTAGACCTCGGTGGTCACCGAGCCGCCGGAGGGCGAGGTCGGGAACGGCGCGTCGCCGGCGGCGTCCTTGAACGCGTCCTCCGGGTTGCCGCCGCCGAGGGTGAGCAGCTGCTTGTCGACGGCGAACACGATCGTGCCGTCGACGGTGTTCTGCGGCGTCAGCGTCAGCGCCATGTCGAGCTTGATGCAGCCGCTGAGCACGAACGCCACCGCCACCGCACCCGCGGCGAGGGTCAGGGCGCGGCGCAGCCGGGACGGGCGGGCAGCACGGGGCGAGGTCGTCTCCATGCAGCCAGGATCGACCCGGTACGCCGACTCCTGAAGGACCCGGGCGGTGAACCCTCGGGTGTGTCGCCGTGGGCCGGACCCGGGCGAGCCAGCTGCAGGGTCGGCGGGTGTGGGTGGCGGGCGGCAGGATGGGGCGGTGAGCGGGAGCCGGTCGTCGTCGTACGACGGCAGCAGCCGCGCCCGCGACGCCGGACGCGGAGACGGTGCTCGGGCGCTTCTCCCCCGCCACGCGCGCCTGGTTCGACCAGGCCTTCCTCGCCGCCACCCCCGCGCAGGTCGGCGCGTGGGACGCGATCTCCTCCGGGCAGCACGCGCTCGTCGTCGCGCCCACCGGCTCGGGCAAGACGCTCGCCGCGTTCCTCTGGGCGCTCGACCGGCTGGCCGCCGCGCCGCCGCCCGGAGGACCCGAAGCGCCGCTGCCGCGTGCTCTACGTCTCGCCGCTCAAGGCGCTCGCCGTCGACGTCGAGCGCAACCTGCGCAGCCCGCTCACCGGCATCCGCCGCGAGTGCCGGCCGCCTCGGCCTGCCCGAGCCCGACGTCACGGTCGGCGTGCGCTCCGGCGACACCCCGGCCGACGAGCGGCGCCGCTTCCGCACGCGCCCGCCGGACATCCTCATCACCACGCCCGAGTCGCTGTTCCTGCTGCTCACCTCGCAGGCGCGCGAGTCGCTGCGCGGCGTCGAGCACGGTGATCGTCGACGAGGTGCACGCGCGTCGCCGGCACCAAGCGCGGCGCGCACCTCGCGATCTCGCTCGAGCGGCTCGACGCGCTGCTCGAGCAGCCCGCGCAGCGGATCGGCCTGTCGGCCACCGTGCGCCCGGTCGACGAGGTCGCGGCGTTCCTCGGCGGCTCGCGGCCCGGTCACCGTCGTGCAGCCGCCGCGCACCAAGACCGTCGACCTCGAGGTCGTCGTGCCCGGTCGACGACATGGCCGCGCTCGGCGCCTCCGACCGGCGAGGTCGAGCGGCTCGGCCGCCGGCGACGACCGGCGCACGTCGATCTGGCCGCACGTCGAGGAGCGCGTGGTCGACCTCGTCGCCGCGCACCGCTCCACGATCGTGTTCGCCAACTCGCGCCGGCTCGCCGAGCGGCTCACCGCGCGGCTCAACGAGATCTGGGTCGAGCGCACCACCGGCGAGCGCGCTCGACGACCGGCGCGCGCCCGCCGCGCAGGCGATGGCGCCAGGCCGGCGCCACCGGCGGCGCGCCCGCCGGTGCTCGCGCCGCGCGCACCACGGCTCGGTGAGCAAGGAGCAGCGCGCGCTCATCGAGGACGACCTCAAGTCCGGCCGGCTGCCCGCCGTGGTCGCCACCAGCAGCCTCGAGCTCGGCATCGACATGGGCGCGGTCGACCTCGTGTCCAGGTCGAGTCGCCGCCGTCGGTCGCGAGCGGGCTGCAGCGGGTCGGCCGCGCCGGTCACCAGGTCGGCGCGGTGTCGCACGGGCGTCGTGCTTCCCGAAGTACCGCGGCGACCTCGTGCAGACCGCCGTCGTCGCCGAGCGCATGCGCGACGGGCTCATCGAGTCGATGCGCATGCCGCGCAACCCGCTCGACGTCCTCGCCCAGCAGATCGTCGCGATGTGCGCGATGCGACGAGTGGCACGTCGACGACCTGCTCGCGCTCGTCCGCCGCGCCGCGCCGTTCGCCACGCTGCCGCAGTCGGCGTACGACGCGGTGCTCGACATGCTCGCCGGCCGCTACCCCAGCGACGAGTTCGCCGAGCTGCGGCCGCGCCTGGTGTGGGACCGCGCGACCGGCATGCTCACCGGCCGCCCCGGCGCGCAGCGGCTCGCGGTCACCAGCGGCGGCACCATCCCCGACCGCGGGCTGTTCGGCGTCTTCCTCGTCGGCGAGAAGGCGTCCCGCGTCGGCGAGCTCGACGAGGAGATGGTCTACGAGTCGCGCGTCGGCGACGTGTTCGCGCTCGGCTCCTCGAGCTGGCGGATCGAGGACATCACCCACGACCGCGTGCTCGTCTCGCCCGCGCCCGGGCGAGCCCGGCCGGCTGCCGTTCTGGCACGGCGACTCCCTCGGCCGCCCGTACGAGCTCGGCCGCGCGATCGGCGCGCTTCGTCCGCGAGGTCGTCGGCGCTGACGCGCGCCGGCCGCGCAGGAGCGGCTCGCCGCGGCCGGCCTCGACGAGCTGCGCCGCGCACCAACCTGCTCGCCTACCTCGCCGAGCAGCGCGAGGCCACCGGCCACGTGCCCGACGACCGCACGATCGTGGTCGAGCGGTTCCGCGACGAGCTCGGCGACTGGCGGATCGTGGTGCACTCGCCGTTCGGCGCGCAGGTGCACGCGCCGTGGGCGCTCGCGATCGCCGCGCGGCTGCGCGAGCGGTACGGCGTCGACGCGCAGGTGATGCACGCCGACGACGGCATCGTGCTGCGGCTGCCCGACGTCGAGGACGACGACGATCCTGCGCGGCGTGCTCGAGTCGGCGCTGCTCGACCCCGACGAGGTCGAGGCAGCTCGTCACCGCCGAGGTCGGCGGCTCGGCGCTGTTCGCCGCGCGGTTCCGCGAGTGCGCGGCCCGCGCGCTGCTGCTGCCCCGGCGCAACCCCGGCAAGCGCTCGCCGCTGTGGCAGCAGCGGCAGCGCTCGGCGCAGCTGCTGCAGGTCGCGTCGCAGTACGGCTCGTTCCCGATCGTGCTCGAGACGATGCGCGAGGTGCTGCAGGACGTCTACGACGTGCCCGGCCTCGTCGCGCTGATGCGCTCGGTGGCCGCGCGCGAGGTCCGCGTCGTCGAGGTCGAGACCCCGACGCCGTCGCCGTTCGCGCGCTCGCTGCTGTTCGGCTACGTCGCGCAGTTCCTCTACGAGGGCGACTCGCCGCTGGCCGAGCGCCGCGCGGCCGCGCTCACGCCTCGACTCCACGCTGCTCGCCGAGCTGCTCGGCCAGGCCGAGCTGCGCGACCTGCTCGACGCCGAGGCGCTCGCGCAGGTCGAGGCGAGCTGCAGCGGCTCACGCCCGAGCGCCGCGCGCGCGACGTCGAGGGCGTCGCCGACCTGCTGCGCATGCTCGGGCCGCTCACCCTCGACGCGGCCGTCGCGCGAGGCGTGGAGCCGGCGCCTGGCTCGACCGAGCTCGTCGCCGCGCGCCGCGTCATCGTCGTGCGCATGGCCGGCGGCGAGCGCGTGACGCCGCCGTCGAGGACGCCGCGCGGCTGCGCGACGCGCTGGGCACCGCGCTGCCGGTCGGGCTGCCCGACGCGTTCCTCGAGCCCGTCGCCGACCCGCTCGGCGACCTCGTCTCGCGCTACGCGCGCACGCACGGGCCGTTCCACGTCGCCGACGTCGCGGCCGCGTTCGGGCTCGGCGCCGCCGTCGTCGAGCGGCGCGCTCGCGCGGCTCGCCGCCGCCGGGCGCGTGGTGAGCGGCGAGTTCCGGCCCGGCGGCAGCGGCACCGAGTGGTGCGACGCCGAGGTGCTGCGCCTCGTCCGCCGCCGCTCGCTCGCCGCGCTGCGCCGCGAGGTCGAGCCGGTGCCGGCCGGAGACGCTGGGCGTGTTCCTGCCCGGCGTGGCAGCACGTCGGGGTCGGCGGCGCGGCTGCGCGGCGTCGACGGCGTGCTGCGGGTGGTCGAGCAGCTCGCCGGGGTCGTGGTGCCGGCGTCGGCGCTGGGAGATCGCTCGTGCTGCCCGCGCGCGTCGCGGGCTACCAGCCCGCGATGCTCGACGAGCTGACCTCCGCCGGCGAGGTGGTGTGGGCCGGCGCCGGCCCGCTGCCCGGCGGCGACGGCTGGGTGGCGCTCGCGCCCGCGGGCTCGGCCGACCTGCTGCTCCCCGAGCCCGTCGAGCTCGAGCTCGACGCGCTGCACCGCGCGGTGCTCGACGTGCTCGCGCGCGGCGGCGGCTGGTTCTTCCGCGACCTCTCCGACCGGGTCGGGCCGATCGTCGCGCCCGGCGACGGCGGGGTCGACGACGCGCGGCTGGTCGCCGCGCTCTGGGACCTCGTGTGGGCCGGCCGGGTCACCGGCGACACGTGGCGCCGCTGCGCTCGCTGCTGAGCTCGTCGGGTCCGCGGGCGCGCGCCGCTGCCGCCCCGGCGCGCGCGTCGGCGCGCGGGCGCTACGCCCGGCCGCGGCTCGGGCTGCCGAGCCGCTCCGGGCCGCCGACCGTCGCCGGCCGCTGGTCGCTGCTGCCGGCGCGCGCGAGCGACCCCACGCTGCGCGCCGCGGCCGTCGCCGAGAGCCTGCTCGACCGGCACGGCGTCGTCACCCGCGGCGCGGTCGCGGCCGAGCGCATGCCCGGGCGGCTTCGCCGGCGTCTACCGCGTGCTCTCGGCGTTCGAGGACGCCGGGCGCTGCCGCCGCGGCTACGTCGTCGAGGGGCTCGGCGCCGCGCAGTTCGCGCTGCCCGGCGCGATCGACCGCGTGCGCGCCGCGGCGCCTGACCGCCGCGACCCCGCGCTGCCGCCGGTGGCGCTCGTGCTCGCCGCGACCGACCCGGCCAACCCGTACGGCGCGGCGCTGCCGCTGGCCCGCGCAGGCCGGCGAGGTCGCGAGCGGGCACCGGCCCGGCCGCAAGGCGGGCGCGCTGGTGGTGCTCGTCGACGGCTCGCTCGTGCTCTACGTCGAGCGCGGCGGCCGCACGCTGCTCACCTGGTCCGACGAGCCCGACGTGCTGGCTGCCGCGACCGCGGCGCTCGCCTCCGCCGTACGCCGCGGCGTGCTCGGACGCCTCACGGTGCAGAAGGCCGACGGCACGCTCCGTGCTCGCCTCCGGCTCCGCGCTCGGCGCGGCCCTGGAGGCCGGCGGCTTCACCGCCACCCCGCAGGGCCTGCGCCTGCGCCCGTGAGCCATACACCTCGCAGGTGTACGGCTGGTGTACCGTTCGCGCATGAGCACGGACCAACATCGACATCGACGACGAGCTGGTCGCCGAGGCGATGGCCCGCTTCGGTCTGCCGACCAAGAAGTCCGCGGTCGAGCTCGCGCTGCGTCGCCTGCTGGCCGTCCCCCGTCGATGGCGACTTCATCCGATCGCTCGAGGGGATCGGATGGGACGGCGACCTGGACGCCATGCGCGCCGCGGACGCGCCCGAGCCGTGGTGACCTCGAGCGTCCTGGTCGACTCGTCCGTGTGGATCTCGGTGCTGCGCGGCGGCGTGCCCGAACTGCGCGAGCGCCTGGCCCGAGCCGCCGATGCGGAGGCTGGGCTGGCGATGACCGAGCCCATCGCGATGGAGCTGCTGGCCGGCGGTGCCCACACCTCGCTGCCGCAGATCGAGCGGCTCGTGGGCGGGCTGCACATGCTGGAGGTCGATCCGCTGGTCGACTTCCGTGCGGCCGCAGCGCTCGCGCGCGCCTGCCGGGCCGACGGACGCACCGTGCGGTCCCTGCTCGACTGCCTCATCGCCGCTGTAGCCATCCGGCACGACGCCGTGCTGGTTCATCGCGACCGCGACTTCGACGCTCTCGCCACGGTCAGCTCGCTGCGCGCCGAGCGCTGGCCGTGACCAGCCGACTCAGGTGCGGACGACGCTGACGTTGAACGACGGCGTGCCGAAGCTGCCCATGAGCGAGAGCCACAGCGGCAGGTAGAGCTCGAGGCCGCGCGCGGCGGTGATGTCGCCGGCGTCGACGACCTCGTCCGGCGTCCAGCCGAAGCCGACGCAGCAGGTCGCGGGCCAGCGCCTTCGCGTCGCCGTCGTTGCCGGCGACGAAGACCGAGTGCGAGCCGGGCAGGGCGCGCGGGTGCACCATCACGTCGGCGTTCATCGTGTTGAGCGTCTTCACCACGCGCGCGTCGGGGAACGCCGTCCTGGATGTGCTCGCCGAGGCTGCGCCCGTCGGTCTGCACGACGGTGGGCGGGAAGCCGCCGGAGAAGTCGAGCGGGTTGGAGACGTCGAGCAGCACCTTGCCGGCGAGGTTCTCGGCGCCGGCCGAGGTGAGCGCGTCGATCGAGACGAGCCCGCCGGTGGCGTTGACGACCACCTCGCCCCAGGCAGCGGCGTCCGCGAAGGTGCCTTCGCCGGCAGGCTCTCCGAGCTCGGCGGCCCACGCCACGGCCGTGTCGTTGCCGGCCGTGCGCGACCCCATGCGCACCTCGTGCCCGGTCTCGACCAGGCGCGTGCCCAGAGCCCTGCCGACCGCTCCCGTGCCCAGCACCGCGATGCGCATGTGGTGTCCTCCCGGCTCCTGCGAGGCCGACGCCGTCGCTACGAGGCCCGAACCGGCTCGCACCTGCGATTGTTCCCCCGCAGCATGGAGCGCGTCGACCGAGCAGCCGAGGAGGATCGCGTGCCCGAGGGCGACACCGTGTGGCTGGTCGCGCGCCGCCTCGACGACGCGCTCGCCGGCGACGTGCTGCGGCGCAGCGACCTGCGCGTGCCGGCGCTCGCCACCGTCGACCTGTCCGGACGACGGGTGCTCGAGGTGCGGCCGCGCGGCAAGCACCTGCTCACCCGGGTCGAGGGCGGACTCACGCTGCACACGCACCTGCGCATGGACGGCATGTGGCACCTCTACCGCCAGGGCGCTGCGCTGGGCGGGCGGCCCCGACCACCAGGTGCGCGTGGTGCTCGAGACCGACGACTGGTCGGCGATCGGCTACCGGCTGCCGGTGGTCGAGCTCGTCGAGACCGCGCACGAGGACGACGCCGTCGGGCACCTCGGCCCGGACCTGCTCGACCCCGCCTTCGACCGCGACGAGGCGCTGCGCCGACTGCTCGCCGACCCGACGCGCGAGGTCGGGCAGGCGTTGCTCGACCAGCGGCTGCTCGCCGGGATCGGCAACATCTACAAGACCGAGACGCTGTTCGTCCGGCGTACCTCGCCGTGGACGCCGGTGGGCGAGGTCGACGACCCGGGCGCGCTGGTCGACACCGCGCGCCGGCTGCTCGAGCGCCAACAAGGCGCACGCGTCGCAGGCGACCACCGGCGACCCGCGCCGAGGCCACGAGCACTGGGTCTACGGCCGCGCGGGGCGACCGTGCCGGCGCTGCGGCACGACGATCGTGAGCGCGATGCAGGGTGCGGCGCCGTACGACCGGATCACGGCGTTCTGCCCGGCCTGCCAGCCCGGCCCGCACCCGACGACCCTGCTGCCGGTCCCCCGCAGCGCCGAGCGCCGGCGGGAGCTAGGAGCGAGGGGGCGGCGAAGGTGGTGGTGCGCACGGCGACCGGGATGCCGTGGGCGAGGGCGCGGGCCTGGGCGGCGCGGGCGTCCTGCGAGCCCGGCTCCACCACGAACCCGGCGAGCCAGCGGCAGACGAGGTCGACGTGCTCGGGGGCCTGCGACCGGTCGCCGGCGTCGAGCACCAGCGGCCACCTGGGCGCGCACGAGGTCCCAGCGTGCGCCGTCGCCGGGGACGACGGCGCCGAGCAGCGCGCCCGGCTCGGCGCTGCGCATGCCGACGAGCACGGCGTGGGTGGCCACGGCGTCGGCGGCACGGGTCAGCGCGACGCGCGAGGTCGTCGTCGGCGAGGTCGCGGCAGTCGGCGGCGAGCTCGGTGACCTCGTCCGAGATGAGCGCCGAGACGAGCTCGTCCTTGGTGCGGAAGTGGTTGTAGAGCGTGGCCTTGGCCAGGCCGCCGCGTACGGCGACGTCGCCCATCGTGGCCTTGCGCAGACCGTGCTCGGCGAGCACGCGGCGAGCGCCGTCGAGGGCAGCGGCACGGGTGCGGCCCATCGCGTTGCCCGCGCGGGACCGCGGGGAGCGTTCGGGCACAGGCAGGTGGGTCAGGCCGCGGCGACGACGTCGGCCGAGGCGATCGGCAGATCGGTGACGGGGGCGACGCCCTCGAGCACCGCCACCTCGTCGCTCACCGAGCGCAGCACGATGGCCAGCGGCACGTCGAGCGCGGTGCAGATCGAGGCGAGCAGCTCGCTGCTGGCCTCCTTCTGGCCCCGCTCGACCTCGGAGAGGTAGCCCAGGGAGACGCGGGCGGCGCTCGACACCTCGCGCAGGGTGCGACCCTGGTCCTGACGTCGACGACGCAGCTCGTCGCCGATCACGCGACGCAGAACGATCATGGGTGCACCTCCTCCGGCGGGTCGAGCGCGACCGTCACCGGTCGCGCTGGTGCCACTACCGTACCTGGCGTCACCCGCTGACGCAGGGACAGCACCCGGACGGCGTACATCGGCGCGTCGCGGGACGGTGGTGCCGGGAGTGATCACGTGGCTCCTCGAGTCGGTGCCCGATGCGGGTGTACCGGGTGCAACGTCTCGATCCTGCGCCCGTGTTCCCGGGGCCGCCACCCGATATCCGACCACCCGGGCCACGGGAGCGCTCACCCGTTCGGCCCACGGGTCGGCTCAGCCGCTGCTGATGACGTCGAGCAGCAGGTCGAGGGCCGCCTCGACGCTCGCGGCCCGGATCCCCTCGCGGCCGAGCGCCGGGTCGAGGTTCTCGCCCACCACGGTCTCGCTGCGCTCCCACACCAGGCCCGGCGCGTCGACCGCGACCCACACCTCGCCCACGGGGTGGCCGTCCTGCGGGTCGGGGCCGGCGACGCCGGTGGTGGCCACGCCGTACGTCGCCCCGAGGCGGTCGGCGACGCCGCGCGCCATGGCGGCCGCGACGTCGGGGTGCACGGCGCCCTCACGGGCGAGCAGCTCGGGGTCGACGTCGAGCAGGGAGGCCTTGAGGTCGGTCATGTAGGCCACGACTCCCCCGCGCACCACGGCCGAGGCGCCGGGCACCGAGACGAGCGCGGCGACGACCAGGCCGCCGGTGAGCGACTCGGCGACCGCCACGGTCTCGCCGCGCTCGGTCAGCAGGCGCACGACCTGCTCGGCCGACGCGGGTACGCCGGTCACGCCGAGGCCTTGGCCGCCGCACGCAGCCGCATCGCCCGCGCGACGTAGTCGACGCCGGTGGCCAGGGTGAGCAGCACCGCGACGCCCATGACGATCTCGCGCGCGGTCACCAGCCAGCCGGTCAGCGGCAGCAGGTACATGAAGATCGCGACCATCTGCGCGACCGTCTTGGCCTTGCCGCCGCGCGACGGCCGGGATGACGCCGTGGCGGATCACCCAGAAGCGCAGCAGCGTCACGCCGATCTCGCGGACGAGGATCACGATCGTGACCCACCACGGCAGGTCGCCGAGGTAGGACAGCCCGACGAGCGCCGTGCCGGTGAGCGCCTTGTCGGCGATCGGGTCGACGACCTTGCCGAAGGTGGTGACCAGGCCCTGGCGACGGGCGAGCTCGCCGTCGACGAAGTCGGTGGCCGAGGCGAGCACGAAGACGATCGCGGCCCACACCCGCGAGGTCGGGTCGTCGCCGCCCTCGCGCAGCAGCAGCCACGCGAACACCGGCACGAGCAGCAGGCGCAGCACCGTGAGCGCGTTCGGCAGGTTCAGCGCCGACGGCGACTGGACCGGGTCGCCCACGTGGTCCGGAGGTGCCGGCTTGATCACCGCACGGACCCCGAGACCGCGGCGACGAGGTCGACGCCGTCCGAGCCGACGACCGTGGCGGTCACCAGGTCGCCCACCCGCAGGCTCGCGGCCGTCGACCTCGCCGTCGACCAGCGCGGTCGCGCCGTCGACCTCGGGCGCCTGGTGCGCGCTGCGGCCCTCGACGACGAGACCCTCGTCGGTCTCGAGCACGGCCTCGACGAGCACCTCGACGGTCTCGCCGATGGCGGTCCTCGGCGCGCTGCGACGGTGAGCTCCTCGACCAGCGCGGTGATGCGCTCGACGCGCTCGCGCACGACGTCGTCGGGCAGCTTGCCGTCGTACGTCGCCGCCTCGGTGCCGTCCTCGTCGGAGTAGCCGAACACGCCGACGGCGTCGAGGCGCGCCGCGACGAGGAACGCCTCGAGCTCGTCGACGTCGTCCTCGGTCTCGCCCGGGAAGCCGACGATGACGTTGCTGCGCGCGCCGGCCGCGGGCACGAGGGCGCGGGCGTTCGCGAGCAGCTCGAGGAACGACTCGGTGCCGCCGAAGCGCCGCATCCGGCGCAGCACGGCGGGCGAGGCGTGCTGGAACGACAGGTCGAAGTAGGGCACGACGCCGGGCGTGCGCGCGATCGTCTCGAGCAGCGTGGGCCGCGTCTCGGCCGGCTGCAGGTAGGACACGCGCACCCAGTCGATGCCCTCGACCGCGGCGAGCTCGGGCAGCAGGGTCTCGAGCAGGCGCAGGTCGCCGAGGTCCTTGCCGTACGACGTGGAGTTCTCGCTCACCAGCACGAGCTCGCGCACGCCCTGCGTCGCGAGCCAGCGCGCCTCGTCGAGCACGTCGGTCGGGCGCCGCGAGACGAACGAGCCGCGGAAGGCCGGGATCGCGCAGAACGCGCAGCGCCGGTCGCAGCCCGAGGCCAGCTTGAGCGGCGCGCTCGGTCCGCCGCCGAGGCGTCGGCGTACGACGCGGGGACCGCTCGCCGGGGCGACGCCCTCGGGCAGGTCGGGCTCGTCGTGCTGGCCGTGGCCGGGCAGGGCCACGCCGGACGCGCCGCGCTCGACCGGCGTCACCGGCAGCAGCAGACGGCGGTCGCGCGGGGCGTGCGGCACGTGCGGCTCGCCGGCGACGATGCGGCGCAGCCGCGCGCCGATGTCGGCGTAGTCGTCGAACCCGAGCACGGCGTCGGCCTCGGGCAGCGACTCGGCGAGCTGGTCGCCGTAGCGCTCGGCGAGGCAGCCGACGGCCACGACCGCCTGCGGGCGGCCGGCCTCCTTGAGGTCGGCGGCCGCGAGCAGCGTGTCGACCGAGTCCTTCTTCGCCGCCTCGACGAACCCGCAGGTGTTGACGACCACGGCGTCGGCGTCGGCGGCGTCGTCGACGAGCGTCCAGCCGTCGGCCTCGAGCCGTCCGGCGAGCTCCTCGGAGTCGACCTCGTTGCGGGCGCAGCCGAGGGTGACGAGCGCGACGGTGCGCGGCGAGGCCGGGGCGGGGGTGGCGGGGGCGGTCACGGTGGCAGAGCCTACGGCCCGCGACCGCGCTGGACGGACCGCGCCGCAGGTGGGGCGGCGTACGACGACGGCGCGGGTCAGCCGGTCTCGGCCGTGGGGTCGCCCGGACCGAAGCTGGTCTTGACGACCTGGCCGGAGCCACCAGGGGCGCCGAGGTCGCGGCCGTTGACCTTGAGCTCGACCGCGCCGGCGTTGCCGATGAGCAGCGACACCTTCACCTTGTCGGAGAAGGTCTTGGTCTCGCCGCGCGGTGAGCGTGCCCTCGTAGAGCGTCTTCTTGCCGTTGGCGCCGCCGGTGACCCGCATCCACGAGGCGCGCCCGGTGACGGTGAGGCGCACGCGGACGCCGTCGGCCTGCGCCACGACGTCGTCGGTGGGCGTGGTGTCGGGGGTGGCCTGGTCGGTGGTCGTGGGCTCGCGGGGTCGGGCTGGCGGTGGGGCTGCCGGAGCCGCTCGGCGGCGGGTGAGCCCGCGACGGGGCTGCCGCCGAGGGGCGGTTGGTGAGGAACGACACCGCGCCGACGCCGACGATCACGACGAGGGCGAGCGCCATGACGGCCGACCAGTTGGTGCCGCGGCCGCGGGAGACCGACGCGCCCAGCGTGCCGGCCAGCGCCCCGAGGCCGCGGCTGCCGCCGGCCTCCATGACGTGGGTGGGCTGGTCGATCGGCGCCACGACCTGGGCCGCGGCGCGCGAGGCGCCCTCCTGGGCGTCGAAGAGGGCGAGCAGCTCGGCGGGCTCGAGGCCGATCGAGGTCGCGATGCTCTTGAGGTGGCCGCGGGCGTAGACGTCGCCGCCGCAGAGCCGGAAGTCGTCGTTCTCGATGGCCTTGACCAGCGTCGCGCGGATGCGCGTGCTGTCGGCCACCTGCGCGACGGTCATGCCCGCGTCGGCGCGCGCGCGTGCGACGGTCTGACCGACCGTCATCGCCGCCTCGCTCACGAACTGACCTCCGTACATCCACGGAGCGTGACAAGCCCGTCACGGGAACAGCCGTGGAACTCCCCATGCTAGGCCGTTCGGGCACACCGAAGCCAACCCGTCAAGATCATCTGCACGCGTTCCCGCGTGCCGGCTCGCCCGTTCGGGTGGGCCGGGAGCATGCCGTACGCCGGGCTCCGGCGTACCGGCTCACTCGCCGCCGAGCAGCGCCAGCGTGCCCTCGAGGTCGTCCGGGGTGATGAGCACGTCGCGGGCCTTGCTGCCCTCGCTCGGCCCCACGATGCCGCGCGACTCCATGAGGTCCATGAGCCGGCCGGCCTTCGCGAAGCCGACGCGCAGCTTGCGCTGCAGCATCGAGGTCGACCCGAACTGGGTCGTGACGACGAGCTCGATCGCGGCGCGCAGCAGGTCGAGGTCGTCGCCGATCTCCTCGTCGACCTCCTTCTTGCTCGACACCGCGGCCGCGACGTCCTCGCGGTAGGCCGGCGCCATCTGCGTCTTGCAGTGCGCGACGACCGCGCGGATCTCGTTCTCGGTGACCCAGCTGCCCTGGATGCGCACCGGCTTGCCGGCACCCATCGGGAGGAACAGCGCGTCGCCCTGGCCGACGAGCTTCTCCGCGCCGGGCTGGTCGAGGATGACGCGGCTGTCGGTGACGCTCGAGGTCGCGAACGCGAGCCGGCTCGGCACGTTGGCCTTGATGAGACCGGTGACGACGTCGACGCTCGGGCCGCTGCGTGGCGAGCACGAGGTGGATGCCGGCCGCGCGCGCGAGCTGCGTGATGCGCACGATGGAGTCCTCGACGTCGCGCGGGGCGACCATCATGAGGTCGGCGAGCTCGTCGACGATGACGAGCAGGTACGGGTAGGGCGTGATGACCCGCTCGCTGCCGGGCAGCGGCTGCACCTGGCCGGCGCGCACCGCCTTGTTGAAGTCGTCGATGTGGCGGAAGCCGAAGTGCGCGAGGTCGTCGTAGCGCATGTCCATCTCGCGCACGACCCACTGCAGCGCCTCGGCGGCCTTCTTCGGGCTGGTGATGATCGGCGTGATCAGGTGCGGCACGCCCTCGTACGCCGTCAGCTCGACGCGCTTGGGGTCGATGAGCACCATGCGGACCTCGTCCGGCGTGGAGCGCATGAGCACGCTGGTGATCAGCGTGTTCATGCAGCCGGACTTGCCGGCGCCCGTGGCGCCCGCGACGAGGATGTGCGGCATCTTCGCGAGGTTGCCGCAGACGAAGCCGCCCTCGACGTCCTTGCCCAGGCCGACCAGCATCGGGTGGTGGTCGCTGGTGGCGACCTTGCTGCGCAGCACGTCGCCGAGGCTCACGAGCTCGCGGTCGGTGTTGGGGATCTCGATGCCGATCGCCGACTTGCCGGGGATCGGGCTCAGGATGCGGACGTCGGCGCTGGCCACGGCGTACGCGATGTTCTTGCTCAGCGCGGTGACCTTCTCGACCTTGACCGCCGGGCCCGAGCTCGACCTCGTAGCGCGTGACCGTCGGGCCGCGCGAGTAGCCGGTGACCTGGGCGTCGATGTCGAACTGCTCGAGCACCGCGGTGAGCGAGCCGACGACGGCGTCGGAGGCCTTGCTCGTGGCCTTGTGCACCGCACCCGGCTTGAGCGCCTCGGCGCGGCGGCAGGTGGTAGGTGACCTCGCCGGAGAGCGGCAGCTGCTCGACGGTCTTGGGCATCGCCGGCAGCGGGTCGGCGACCGCGGTTCGACGGCGCGGTGACGATCGCGCCCGAGGTGAGGTCGACGACGACGGTCGACTGGTCGTCGGGGTCGACCGGGAGCGCGATGACGTCGGTCATCGCCTCGGCGGAGTCGGTCGTCGGCGCTCTCCGCGGCGCGACGACGGCCGCGCTTGCGCGGGGCGTCGGCGACCAGCGGCGTCTCGAAGGCGACGTCGCCCGCGAGCTCGCCGAGACCGGTCTGCGCGCGCGGCGTCGGCCGCGGCCTTGCGGCGACCGCGACGAGTCGTGGTCTCGCCGGTCGCGACGCCCTCCGGCGTCTCGACCGGCACGCGACCGAGGACGCGGTCGCGCACGTAGCGCAGCCGCTCGGGCACGGCCGCGACCGGCGTCGCCGTCACGACCAGCACGCCGAAGACGAACAGCAGCACGAGGAGCAGGCCGGCCACGACCGGGTGCGTGGCTGCCACGACGGGGGCGGAGGCGATCCAGCCGACCCAGCCGCCGCCGGAGGACATGGCCGCCGACGCCGTCCGCCGGCACCGGCGTGCCGTGCGACGACGTGCACGAGCCCGCAGGCCGACGAGGACGATCGCGCCCCAGCCGATCGTGACGCGGCCGGTGGCCGCGCTCTGGTCGGGGTGGCGCAGCACGCGCCAGGCCAGGCCGAGCAGCAGGAGGGGCAGCACCCAGTCGAGGGAGCCCAGGGCGCCGGTGACCAGCGAGCCCACCAGGCTGCCGAGGCCGGAGGTGACGTCCCACCAGACCGCGAACGCGACGAGGATCGCGCCGCCGATGATGACCAGGCCGAGGCCGTCGCGCCGGTGCGCGGGGTCGAGGTCGCGCGCCCCGTTGCCGAGCTTGCGGACCGTGCCGCCGACGACGTGGCCGATGCCGACCCAGACCGCGGCCAGCGCCGCCGCGAGACCGGAGAACAGCCGGCTCAGCGGGGACGGGCCGGCCGGCGCGGGACGCCGACGGGCAGCAGCAGGGGCAGGTCGCGTCGAGGCCGACCGCGGCTTGGCAGGCGCGGACTTGCTCGAGCGGCTCGTGGGGGAAGTCCCGGACCGGCTCGCCCGAGGGCGCGGCGGTGCGGGCGAACGGGTCGCCATGCTCGCAGGCTACCCACTCCTCCCCCACCAGCCCCGCACGCCACACGGGTTTCTTCCGCTCCAAGCTCCTCGCTGCGCTCGTCGCGTCGCGGCCGCCTCCGCTTCGCGGCGCTGGGTCGGCGCCGTTCCAGCGGCGTATGACCCTCGCGTTGGGTGGCGCCTCCCTGTCGGGCGGCGAGGACCCCCTCCTTCGTCGGGGGCCCGTCTCCGCCCTCGGCGCCGCTCCGCTTCGGCGTACTGCCCAGCTCTCGGTCTCGATGCTCGGGTGGCGGCCTTCGCTTCGCTCGGCCTTCGCGGGCTGTGGGCGGCGGGCTTTGTGGCTGGTCGGCGTCGGTCTGGCGGCGTGGGGCGCGTGCGGATACTGGGGGGGTGGACGGGCGGCGGCGGCTCGGGTGCTCGGGGTGCGGCCCGGCTGCTCGCCTGCTCAGGCTGAGCGGGCTTTTCGGGGGCGGGTTCGTGCGACGCATCCGGATCGGTTCCCGCCCGGGTCGGAGGCGTGGGAGGACGCGTCGTACGCGATGGCGGAGCTGAATGCGGCGCGGGCGGTGCTCGGCCGTGCCGGCTCCCCCGGTGGTGACCGAGGTGGACGCCGACGGCACGCGCTGGCGCTGGGCCGAGACCACCACGCCCGTCGAGCCCGAGTGGCGGGTCGACCCGCGCGCGGCCGACCGCCGCGCCCGCACGTGGGGCCTGTCGTGGGGCTCGTTCCTCGTGCTCGCCGCGCTGCTCTCCTACCTCGTCGGCGCGCGCAGCACCCCCAACGACGCGCTCCCGCTGTGGAGCCCCGCCCTCGCCGTCACCGGGATCGTGGCCATCGTCATCGCGCTGCGGGCGCACCACCGCCTCACGCGCTTCTGAGCCGCAGCGCCGGTGTCAGGGCTTGCCGCCGCCGTACCAGTTGAACTTCTGCCGCTCCGCCTCGGTGTGGGCGCGGGCGGCGTCGCTCGACGCGTCCGGTCGGGCGCGACGGCGTCCACTGACGATCAGCCACACGATCGCGCCGACGAGGACGAGCGGGACGAACAGCCACTCCATGTCTGCCTCCGCCGTCGGGCTCAGTAGGGGACGACCCGTCCGCCGGCAGCGGGCTCAGGGAAGGTCTCCTTGCCGCACCGGGAACAGACGAGGTACTTCCCGCCCTCGTCGTTGGCGTGCACCGTGTTGTCGTGCAGTCCGAACAGGCACCGCAAGCTGGCCATGGCTGGCCTCCGCTCGTGTCGTGATCCGCCTCGCACGTTCTCCTGGCGCCGCAGCGCCGATGACCCCGCCAGGAGGACGGTCTCCCACGTCCCGTCGACGACAGGACCACACAGCGAAGCATCCTCACGCCCACCGACCGAGAGCAACGAAGTTCTCCCCGACGCCCCAACGAAGCCAGCCACAGAACCGCGGAGGCCGAGCGAAGCGAAGGCCGCCACGCGAGCATCGAGACCGCCGAGCTGGGCAGTACGCCGAAGCGGAGCGGCGCGGAGGGCGAGGACGGGCCCCGGCGACGAAGGAGCCGGGGCCTCACCGCCCGACTGGGAGGCGCCACCCAACGCAGCGGGTCACACGACGCTGGAACGGCGCCGACCCAGCGCCGCGAAGCGGAGGCGGCGCCGACGCGAGGAGCGCAGCGACGAGCTTGGAGGCGCAGAAACTACGCCTCGACCACCACGGGCACGATCATCGGGCGGCGGCGGTGCTGGTCGTTGACCCAGCGGCCGAGCACCCGGCGCACGATCTGCTGCAGGGCGTACTGGTCGGTGTTGCCGTCGCGCATCGCGTCCTCGACGGCCGACTTGAGCTTCGGGATGACGGCGTCGAACGCGGAGTCGTCCTCGACGAAGCCGCGCGCCTGGATCTCCGGGCCGGCGGTCACCTTGCCGTCGACGGAGTCGACGACCATGAAGCAGGTGATGAAGCCCTCGGCGCCGAGCACGCGACGGTCCTTGAGCGACGACTCGGTGAGGTCGCCGACGCTGGCGCCGTCGACGTACACGTAGCCGCACGGCACCGCGCCGACGACGGTGGCGCGGCCGTCGACGAGGTCGATCACGCCGCCGTCGAGCGTGAGCATGATGCGCTCGGCGGGCACGCCGGTCGAGAGCGCCAGCTCGGCGTTGGCCTTGAGGTGGCGGGGCTCGCCGTGCACCGGCATCACGTTGCGCGGCTTGACGATGTTGTAGCAGTAGAGGAGCTCGCCGGCGGCTGCGTGCCCGCTGACGTGCACCATCGCGTTGCCCTTGTGCACGACCTTGGCGCCGAGGCGCGTGAGGCCGTTGATGACACGGCTGACCGCGTTCTCGTTGCCGGGGATCAGCGACGAGGCGAGCACGACGGTGTCGCCGGGGCCGATCTTGATCTGGTGGTCGTTGTTGGCGATGCGCGAGAGCGCCGCCATCGGCTCGCCCTGCGACCCGGTGCAGACCAGCACGACCTGGTCGTCGGGCAGGTCGTTGAGCTGGTCGGAGGCGACGAGGATGTCGCCGGGGATCGTGAGGTAGCCGAGGTCGCGCGCGACGCCCATGTTGCGCACCATCGAGCGCCCGAAGAACGCGACCTTGCGGTGGTGGCGGTGCGCGATGTCGATGATCTGCTGGATGCGGTGGATGTGGGAGGCGAACGACGCCACCACGATGCGGCCGCCGGCAGCGTTGAACGTGCGCTCGAGCGCGGGCTCGATGTCGCGCTCGCTGCGGACGAACCCGGCGACCTCGGCGTTGGTGGAGTCGACGAGGAAGATGTCGACGCCGCGCTCGCCGAGACGCGCGAACGCGCGCAGGTCGGTGATGCGACCGTCGAGCGGCAGCTGGTCCATCTTGAAGTCGCCGGTGTGCAGCACCGAGCCGGCGGGGGTGTCGATGAAGACGGCGAGCGCGTCGGGGATGGAGTGGTTGACCGCGACGAACTCGAGCGTGAACGGGCCGCGGCGCTCGACGTCGCCCTCGGCGACCTCGATCGTGGTCGCCTTGATGCGGTGCTCCTTGAGCTTCGCCTCGAGCAGCGCGAGCGTGAGCCGCGAGCCGTAGACCGGGATGTCCTGGCGCTCGCGCAGCAGGTACGGCACGGCGCCGATGTGGTCCTCGTGCGCGTGCGTCAGCACGATCGCCTCGACGGCGTCGAGGCGGTCACGGATGAAGTCGAAGTCCGGGAGGATCAGGTCGACGCCGGGCTGCGAGTCCTCGGGGAACAGCACGCCGCAGTCGACGATGAGCAGCCGGCCGTCGTGCTCGAACACGGTCATGTTGCGGCCGATGTCGCCGAGGCCGCCGAGCGGGACGATGCGCAGCGCGTTCTTCGCCAGCGCGGGCGGCGGGCCGAGCTCGGGGTGCGCGTGGCTCATGCGACGGACTCGAACCCGGGGACGCCGCCGTCGGCGAGACCCTCCACCAGGTCGCGGCGGTCGGCCGCCGGCATCGGCAGCAGCGGCAGGCGCAGCGCGCCTCCGCCGGGTCGGCCCTGGTGCTCGAGGGCAGCCTTCACGGCGATCACTCCTTGGGTCCTGGTCATGATCGCCTCGGTGACGGGCACGAGCTCGTCGTTGAGCTCGCGGGCGAGCTCGACGTCGCCGGCCTCGTGGGCCATCACCATCGCGGCGATCCGGTCGGCCACCAGGTGGCCGGTCACGCTGACGGCGCCGACGGCACCGACGGCGACGAGCGGCAGGTTCATCGCGTCGTCGCCCGAGTAGTAGACGAGCTCGCAGCGCGACATCACCTGCTGCGCGCCGAACAGGTCGCCCTTGGCGTCCTTGTTGGCCACGATCTGCGGGTGCTCCGCGAGGCGCAGCAGCGACTCGGTGGAGATCGCGACACCCGAGCGGCCGGGGATGTCGTAGAGCATGACCGGCAGGCCGGTCGCGTCCGCGACGGCGGTGAAGTGCGCGCGCAGGCCGTCCTGCGGGGGCTTGTTGTAGTACGGCGTCACCACGAGCAGACCGTGCGCGCCGGCCTTCTCCGCAGCGCGCGCGAGCTCGATCGTGTGCGCGGTGTCGTTGGTGCCGACGCCGGCGACGACGTGCGCGCGGTCGCCCACGGCCTCGAGCACGGCGCGGACGAGACGGTCCTTCTCCTCGTCGGTGGTGGTCGGCGACTCGCCGGTGGTGCCGTTGAGCACCAGGCCGTCGTTGCCGAGGTCGACGAGCTCCTCCGCCAGCGCAGCCGCCGCACGGGTGTCGAGCGAGCCGTCCGCACGGAACGGCGTGACCATCGCGGTCAGCATCCGCCCGAACGGGCGTTGGGGCGTCGAGGTCGCAGCCATGGCCTTCAGGGTACCGGGTAGGCCAGCGGGCGACCGATGGAGCGGGCGCACGCGGGCGCCGCGGGTCGAACCGCCCGGACGTCCGGGAGTCCTGGGCGCAGGCCCGCGGGATCACCCGAGCCGGGATCCGGTCTCGTGCAGCACGCGGGTCATGAGGTCGGCGAAGCGACCCGGTTCGTCGAGGTGCGGCACGTGCCCGGAACGGTCGAACTCCACGAGCGTGACGCTGGGCGCCTGCAGACGTCGGAAGCCACTCCCGCACGAGCGAGGACCGCCCGTCCGCCTCGTGCGCCCCCAGGACCACGTAGACCGGCACGTCGAGCGCCGGCACGTCGGTGCGGAAGTCCACGGACTGCAGCTGGGGGTAGAGCGTGGCGAACGTGTCGACGAGCCCGGCAGCAGCCCGGACCTGCTCCGTGAGCGAGAACTCGGGCACGAGCAGGTTCATCGGGTAGCTGGACCTCGGCGTCCAGTCGTCACCATGGTCGAACTCGTGCCACTCGGGGTTGGTGGACAGCGCGACCGGATAGTCGAGCAGGTTCGAGTACGGCGGAGGTCCGATCGCGGCGAGCTGCGCGGCGAAGCCGGCGTCACCGACGCGCTGCGCGTACGCCACGCTCTCGGCGTACATCCGTCGGTCGGTCTCGGCCTGGTCGACCATCTGACCGCAGCCCACGTAGGCGGCGAACAGATCCGGTCGGCGCTGTGCCGCGAGCACGCCCAGCGTGCGTGCCCCACGAGCTGCCGACGAGGTAGATGCGCTTCTGGTCGAAGCGCCGGCGCAGGTACTCCGTGACCTCGATCGTGTCGTCGACCGACTGCGCGAGCGGTGATGGAGTCGGCGTCCTCGAGGGCGCCGGCGGAACGTCCGGTGCCGCGCTGGTCCCACGTGGCCACGACGAACGACCGTTCGAGCGGCTCGCCCGACGCGCGCATCGACCCGACCGCGGTGCCACCGGGGCCGCCCTCGAGGAACAGCAGCACCGGCGCGTCTGCGCGCGCTCCGCGCAGCATGATCGACTGCTCGACGCCCGCCGATCGGAACGGTGACGAGCTCCGCGATGCTCCCGGCCAGCGGGGCTCCGTCGGCGACCGACGACCGGCGAGCGTCGACGACGGGCGAACCAGGGCGACGACCAGGAGCAGCACGGCGGCGGTGGCGAGGCCGAGCAGGACGCGGCGTACGCCGACCCCGACCCCGGTGGCGTGCGCTGCGGCCGACGGCCGGCCGGCACGACGGCGCAGCGCCGCTCCCCACAGCGCACCGACGACCATCGGCGCGAGCAGGACCAGCCCGTCGAACCCGCGCCCGACGAGCAGTGCCAGGGCGGCGTAGATGGTTCCGAGCACAGGCCGGTCGACCGTAGGTCCGTCGGCGCCGAGGCGCACGAGCTCGAAGGCCATCGCGAAGGACGCGGGGGCGAGCAGCACCGCCCACCGGCCGACCAGCCGACCCGCGAGGACCCCCAGCCCGGCGCACAGGGCCAGCGCTCCGACGGAGTCCGGTGTCGACATCGGTCCCCGAGGCATCACCACGCCGAGCACGACGGCGAGCGACACGCACAGCGAGACGGTGAGAGCCCCACGGACCCACGGGGAACGACGGTCGACGCTCGTCATGGACAGCTGCATCGGCGAACCCTCGGCACCGACCCGGCAGGGACGGCGACCCCGTCCGACGGAGCCGGATCGACCCCCCGATTCTAGTCCTCAGGCACCACGCCCGACGGCGGAACAGGCTCTCGGCCGGCTCGCAGCGCCGGCCGTCTCGCCGGTCGGGCGAAGCTACGGCGCGACGCGGCCGTTCGCCTGGAAGGCGGCGTACGTCAGCGGCATGAGGCGCTCGAACTCGGCCTCGTACTTCTCGGCGACCATCTCGATCTCGCGCTGCGGGAACGAGGGGAAGTGCGAGCCCTCGCGCTTGGTGCGCAGGGAGAGGAAGTTCATCATCGCGCGGGCGTTCATCGTCACGTACGCCGAGGAGTAGATGGTCACCGGCAGCACGATGCGCGCCACCTCGCGCGCGACCCCTGCGGCGAGCATCGCCTGGTAGGCGGCGTACGACTGGGCGCAGGAGGCGCGCACCTCGGCGTCGACGAGCGCGTGCTGCTCGGGCGAGCCGGGCACGAACTCGTAGGCGCCGGGCTTGCCCTGCTGCACGAGGTTGCGCTCGGGCCCGGGCACGTAGAACACCGGCTCGAGCTCGCGGTAGCGACCGGACTCCTCGTTGTAGGAGGTGATGCGGTGCCGCATGTGCTCGCGCCACACGAAGATCGGGGCGCGGACGAAGAAGGTGAACGAGTTGTGCTCGAACGGGCTGCCGTGCCGGTCGCGCATCAGGTAGTTGATGAGCCCCGACGAGCGGCTGGTGTCGCCGTCGACGTCCTCGAGCGACTGCTCGCCCTTGGTGGAGACCCGGGCGGCGAACACGACGTCGGCGTCGGACGCCGAGGCCTTGACCAGCTCGACGCTGACGTCGCTGCGGAAGGTGATCTCGGGGGCGGGAGTCTCGGTCACGGCAGGAACCTATGCCACGACCCCGGCGCGACTCGCGGCCGACCCGCGGGGCGCGATCCGGATGGACCGGTTGGAACATCTGTGTTCCACTTGGCACATGTCCCGTCCACTGGCCTCGGTGCCCTCGCCTGCCCCGGAGTCGACCCGCGCCGCCGTCCTGAGCGCCGCAGCCGCCGTGCTGGCGGTCGACTCGGGCGCCTCCCTCGCCGAGATCGCGGCGGCGGCCGGGGTCGGCCGCACCACCGTGCACCGCGCCTTCCCCACGCGCGCCGACCTGCTCACGGCGCTGGCCCTCGACGCGGTGGGGCACCTGCGCGGGGCGATCGAGGCGGCGCGGCTCGACGACGGCCCGGCCACCGAGGTGCTCGCCCGGGTCGCGGAGGTGGTGCTCCCCCTCGCCGACCAGCTGCGGTTCCTCGACGCGGGCCCGGAGGTCTGGGACCTCCCCGAGCTGCGCGACGCGTGGTGGTCGGTGGCGTCCGCGCTCGACGCGCTCGTCGAGCGCGGCCAGCGCGAGGGCGACCTGCGCGCCGACATCCCGGCCGAGGTGGTCGTCGAGGCCTTCACCGGCATGCTGTGGGGCACGTGGCAGGGCATCCGCGACGGACGCGTGGCCCGTGCCACCGCGGCCCGCCACGTCGTCAGCCTCGCGCTCGGCGGAGCTGCGGTGCAGCGCGGGGCGTCCCGGTGAACCGCTGGCGCCCGTTCGTCGTCCTCGAGACCTCCGCGGTGCTCTCGGGCACCGCGAACGGCATCACGATGGTCGCGTTCCCCTGGCTCGTCCTGGAGACGACGGGCGACGCGACGGCGGCCGCGGTCATCGCCGCCGTCTCCGCGCTCCCCCTGCTGCTGTCGATGCTGGTCACCGGGTCGATCGTCGACATGGTCGGCCGGCGCCGCGTCTCGATCGTCAGCGACGTGCTGTCGATGCTCAGCGTCGTGCTCGTCCCGGTGCTGGCCGCGCGCGTCGGTCTCGACCTCGGGCTGCTGCTCCTCGTCGCGGTGCTCGGCGCCGTGTTCGACCCGGCGGGCATCACCGCGCGCGAGACGATGCTGCCCGAGGCCGCGCGCACCGCGGGACTGCCGCTCGAGCGCGCCAACGGCATCCACGAGAGCGCGTACGGATTCGCCTTCCTGCTCGGGCCGGGCATCGGCGGCGTGCTCATCGGCACGATCGGCGCGATCCCGACCTTCTGGGCCACCGCGGCGGCGTTCGCGCTCTCCGCGCTGCTCATGGCCACCACGCGGATGCCGGGCGGCGGACGCCCGCCGGCGCACGAGCGACCGCGCGGCCTGTGGCGCAGCACCCGCGAGGGCCTGCAGTTCCTCTGGCGCGACAGGGTGCTGCGCAGCGTCGCGTTCCTCACCGCGCTGCTGGTGGCGGTCTGGCTGCCGCTCGAGGGCGTCGTCCTCCCCGTGCACTTCACCGAGATCGACCAGCCGGCCCAGCTCGGGCTGCTCATCACGACGATGAGCGGCGGCGGCGTCGTCGGAGCGCTCGCGTACGCCGCGGTCGGTGCACGGTTCAGCCGGCACAAGGCCTTCGTCGGCTCGCTGATCCTCTGCGCAGTGCCCGTGGTGGGGCTCTCCTTCCTGCCGTCCTACCCGGTGATGCTCGTGCTCGGGTTCCTCACCGGTGTGTTCTTCGGCGCGGTGAACCCCATCACCAACCTCGCCATGCAGAACCGCACGCCCGAGGCGCTGCGCGGCCGCGTCATCGGCGTCATGGGCTCCGCGGCGTACGCCGCCGGGCCGATCGGCTATCTCGTCGCCGGCCCGCTCATCGAGTGGCTGGGTGTGCAGCGCACGTTCATGGCGCTGGCGGTGCTGCTGCTCGCGCGTCACGGTGCTGGCGGCGTTCTTCCCGTCGCTGCGCGGGCTCGACGACCCGCCGCTCCCCGGCTCCGCCGCCGACCCGCGCCCGGATCCGCGCACCGCTCAACCCGGACCGCAGGCTCGCCGAGGCCGAGGACATCGTGGCGGCGCGGCTCGAGTGACCGGTCGCAGGATGGTCGAGGTCAGCGGCCGAGGACGCGCGGTGCCGCGACGGCTCCCGAGCCGTCCGCGAAGCGCGCCAGCCCCAGCGTCGCGACGTCGTCGTCGGCGGGTCGGCCCTCGGCGAGGTCGGCGAGCACGGTGCCCATGAGGGCCGAGAACTTGAAGCCCTCGCCCGAGTCGCCGAACGCCACCACGACCCGACCGTCGGCGACCGTGTCGATCACGAAGCGGCCGTCGGGCGAGTCGGTCCACGAGCAGACCTGGGCGTCGAGCACGTCGGGGTCGAGGTCGGTGAAGTTGCGCGCGACCCGCGCGGAGATCGCGCGCCGACACGCTCGCGTCGGGCACTCGGTCGAGGTCGTCCTCGGTCCACTCGCGCAGCGGCTGGTCGATGCCGAGCTTGTAGCCGCGGCCGGGGGTCGGCATGCCGTACATGCCCGGCTCGGCACCGAGCGGGCCGTCGTAGAGCGCGGGCAGGTCGTCGGTGGCGCTCCCGCGACCGACGTGGCACACCTGCTCGAGCACGGGGCGCAGCGCGACCGTGATGCCGAGCTGCGGCAGCAGCGCGCCCATGCCGGGCCCGGCCGCCAGCACCACGACGTCCGCCTCGAACGTGCGGCCGTCCTCCGCGCGCAGCGCCACGCCGTCGCCGGTGAGGTCGATCTCGCGCACCACCGGGCCGATCACCAGCCGTCCGCGCGCCATGGCGAACAGCGCGGCCTGGGCGTCGAGCGCCGCACGCGCCAGCACCGGTCCGGCGGTCTCCTGCCACACGCCGACCCGGCCGTCCGGCCGCAGCCCGGGGAAGAACATCGCGACGTCGCGCGCGTCGACGACGGTGTACGGGACGCCGACGGCGTCGAGCGCCTCGATCACCCGCGGGGTGGTGACCTCGTCGCGCCACATGAGGCCGCGGCGCAGGATCGCGGTGATGCCGCTGGCGCGCTCGAGGCGCTCCCAGGCCTCGACGCTGCGCAGCGCGAGCCGGGTGCGCACGACGTCGGGGTGGGTGAGGCGCCACAACCGGGTCGGCCCCGACGACGACCCCAGCTGGTGCGCCGGACCGTGCCGGTCGAGGAGCACGACGTCGTGCCCGCGTCGCGCGAGCTCCGCAGCCGCAGGCAGACCCCACGCACCGGCTCCGACCACGACGCATCGCACGTCGGGCACGTTACCCGCGAGGATGGCCCCATGGTCGATCTGCCGTTCCCCCAGCCCAGCGCGCCGTCCGCGCCCGACGCCGGCGTGCGCCCGGCGCACCCTCGGGACGCGTCCGACGTGGCCGCCGTCCAGATGGCGGTCTGGCAGCGGCAGTACGCCGACCTCCTCCCGGCCTCGTCCTTCGACACCGCGACGCAGACGCAGATGGCGCAGCACTGGGCCGAGTCGATCGCCGCGCCGCCGACGTCGACCCACGCGGTGCTCGTGGCCACCGCCGGCCGCCTGCTCGTCGGGTACGCCGTCACCGCGCCCGGTCGAGGACGAGCCCGGCACCGGCGAGGTCAGCGACCTGCAGGTGCATCCGGACGCCACCCGCCTGGGCCACGGCTCGCGGCTGCTCGCCGCCGCCGTGGAGCACCTGCGCGAGCGCGGCTGCACGTCGGTGGTCACCTGGACCGGTGCCGCCGACACCGCGCGGCGGACGTTCCTCGAGTCGGCCGGCCTCGCCGACGGACGGCGTACGCCGACGCCTCGACATGGGCGCGGGCACCGACGGCGTCGACGAGGTGCGGCTCGGTGCCCGGCTGGACTGACCGCGGGCCGGACGACGTGGCCGCGCCCTAGGCTCACGGCGTGACCGCGCGATTCTCCGGCTTCCCCGCCGAGGCCTTCGAGTTCTACGACGCCCTCTCCGCGGAGAACACCAAGGCGTTCTGGGCCGCGCACAAGGACGAGTACCAGCGTCACGTGCGCGAGCCGCTCGAGCTGCTCATGGCCGAGCTCGAGCCCGAGTTCGGCGCAGCGCACCTGTTCCGGCCCTACCGCGACGTGCGCTTCAGCAAGGACAAGGTGCCGTACAAGGACCACCAGGGCGCGTTCTGCGGCGCCGAGGACGGCGTCGGCTGGTACGTGCAGGTGTCGCGCACCGGGCTCATGGTCGCCGGCGGCTGGTGGTCGTCGAGCAGCCCGCAGGTGCAGCGCTACCGCGACGCGGTCGACTCCCCCGTGGTCGTCGGCGCTCGAGCAGGGCATCGCCGCCGCGACCAAGGCCGGCTTCGCGCTCGGCGGCGACGTCATGAAGACGCGTCCGCGCGGGATCGACCCCGACCACCCGCACCTCGACCTGCTGCGCCACCGCAGCGTCACCGTCGACACCCAGCTCGGCACGCCGGCGTGGGCCTCGACCCGCACGGCGTTCACGAAGGTCCGCGGGCTCTGGCGGGCGATCACGCCGCTGGTCGAGTGGCTGGCCGACCACGTCGGGTCCCGAGGACGACGGGATCCCGGCGGAGCCGCGGTGACCCACGTCGTCGACTGGACGGTCGAACGGCGCAGCATCGTCGTCAACGCGCTCGGCGTCGGGCTCGCGGTCGCGGCGTACGGCGTCTCCTTCGGCGCCATCGCGGTGACCGGCGGCCTCACGGTGCAGCAGGCCATGGTGCTGTCGCTGCTCATGTTCACGGGCGGCTCGCAGTTCGCGTTCATCGGCGTGCTGATCGCCGGCGGCGGCGCCGCATCGGCGGTCGCGACCAGCGTCCTGCTCGGGCTGCGCAACGCGTTCTACGGCCTGTCGATGGCGCCGATCCTCAAGGTGACCGGCGTACGCCGCCTCGTCGCGGCGCAGCTGACCATCGACGAGTCGACCGCGATGGCCGTCGGCCGCTCGGTCGAGCACGACGGCGGACGCGCGGCGCGGCTCGCGTTCTGGGCCACCGGGCTCTCGGTGTTCGTGTTCTGGAACCTCGCGACCCTGGCCGGGTCGCTGGGCGCGAGCGCGCTCGGCGACCCGCAAGATCTGGGGCCTCGACGCCGCGATCCCGGCGGGCTTCATCGCGCTGGTCTGGCCGCGGCTCAACGACCGGCGTGCGTGGGCGATCGGCCTGAGCGCCGCCGCCGTCGCGCTGATCCTCACGCCGTTCCTGCGCCCGGGCGTCCCCGTCCTGCTGACCTCCGTCGTCGCGGTCGTCGCCGGCGTGCTCGCCGTACGCCGACGGCTGCCGGACGGGCAGGAGCCGGCATGACCGAGCTGTGGTGGGCGCTGTTCGCCGCGACCCTGGGCTGCTACGCCGCCAAGCTCGCCGGGCAGTCGGTGCCCGAGCGGTTCCTCGAGCGTCCGCTCGTGCTCGCGATCTCCGACGCGCTGCCGATCGCGCTGCTGATGGCGCTCGTGGCGGTGCAGACCTTCGCCGTCGGCCAGACGCTGGTGCTCGACGCGCGCGCCGCGGGGCTCGCCGCAGCCGTGGTGGCGCTGCTGCTGCGCGCGCCGTTCCTCGTCGTCGTGCTCGTCGCTGCCGGGGTGGCTGCCGCGATGCGTGCGCTGGGCTGGGCCGTGTAGGCGAGGCATGATCACCCCATGAGCCCGCCCCGGCAGCAACGCCCGCTCTTCCGGGTGTTCGACCGCGACCCCGACCGTCATCGGCCGGTCGACGGCGACTTCGTGCAGGAGCGTCCGGTCCGGCTGCACCGCCCCGGGCCGTGGCGCACGGCGCTGGTCGTCGCGCTGGCGGTGCTGACCACCTGGTCGGCGCTCGCCGCGGCCGTGGCCGTGGCCGGTGCGCGAGGCCTCCTGGTGAAGGCGGTCGTCCTCGTCGTCGTGATGATCCCGGTCGGCGTGCTGATCTGGATCACCGCACGCGTCCTCGCCGTCGGGCCCTACGTCACCGACCGGGCGCTGCGCCAGACCCGTGTGCTGTCGGTGTCGGAGGTCGCTGGGGCGACATCGCCGACGTACGCCGGGTGCCCAGGCGCGTGCCGCTGCTCGGGATCGGCCCGGCGATCGACGGCGAGCGCGTGGTGGTCGTGCTGCGCGACGGCAGCGAGCTGGCCACGACGATCACGACCGCGCTCGCCCGACTTCCTCGGGCGGGCCGAGGCCTACGACGTCGCCGCCCTGGCCGTCGAACGGTGGTGGCACGAGAGCCGCGGCGCCGCCGCGTGAGCGCGCCCCTGGTCTGGCGCCGGCCCATGGTGGCGCGCGACTCCACCGAGCCGCACCGCGCCTCCACCCCGCTCGAGCTGTTCTTCGACCTCTGCTTCGTCGTCGCCGTCGCCGCGGCCGCCAACCAGCTGCACCACGCGGAGGGCGAGGCGCACCTGACCTCGGGCCTGCCGAGCTACCTCATGGTGTTCTTCGCCATCTGGTGGGCGTGGATGAACGTCACGTGGTTCGCGTCGGCGTACGACACCGACGACGTCGGCTACCGGGTCGCCGTGCTCGGCGATGATCGCCGGCGCCCTCGTGCTCGCCGCCGGCGTCCCTCGGGCCTTCCTCGACACCGACTTCGGCGTCGTGACGCTCGGGTACGTCGTCATGCGCATCCCGCTGGTGCTGCTGTGGCTGCGCGCCGCCCGCCACGACGAGGCACGGAGGCAGACCGACCTGCGCATGGCGGCTCGGCGTCACCGTGTGCCAGCTCGGCTGGATCGCGCCTGCTGCTCGCGCCCGCCGGCCTCAAGGGGATCGGGTTCGCGCTGCTGGTGGTCGCCGAGCTCGCCGTGCCGTACGTCGCCGAGCGCGGGACGCCGACGCCGTGGCACCCGGCGCACATCGCCGAGCGGTACGGGCTGTTCACCATCATCGTGCTCGGCGAGTCCGTGCTGGCCGGGTCGATCGCCATCGGCGCGGCGCTCGACCTCGACCAGCTCGGCGAGGTGTGGGGCGTCGCCGTGGGCAGCCTGCTCCTCGTGTTCGCCATGTGGTGGAAGTACTTCGCACGGCCGGCCGACGACCTGCTCACCGACAGCGCGACCGCGTTCCGGTGGGGCTACGGGCACTTCGTCGTCTTCGCGTCGGCGGCAGCGGTGGGTGCGGGCATCGCGGTCAACGTCGACGCCGCCACCGGCGTGGGCCTGCTCGACCTCCGCGCAGCGGCGGCCACGGTCACTGTGCCGGCCGCCCTCTACATCGCCACGGTCTGGTGGCTGCACCTGCGGCCGCACGAGGACGCGGCATCGCATGGCGTCCTCGTCGCGGTCGGCGTACCGGCCCTGCTGCTCGCCACGTTCGCGCCGCAGCCGGTGCTGGTCGCCGGTCTCGTCGCGGCCGCGCTCGTCGCCGCCGCCGTCGTGCTCGACCTCCGCGCCGCCGACCGCGCACCGAGCGGTCGAGGACTGACGCCGCCGGACGCACGAGCGGGCCCGGCCACGCGTGGCCGGGCCCGACCGGGTCGTGCGGTCAGTCGCCGCGTGACCGTGAGGTCGTCGATCGTGACGCTCTTCGCCCCGACGTTGGCGCCGCCCCGGTTGAGCGAGACGAACAGCTGGCCGTCAGCCGTCACCGACGAGTCGGTGACCGTCGAGCGGACCACAGCGCCGGCTCAGCAGCGCTCGTCGAGCCAGGTCTTCACCTGGACCGTCGTGCCCACCCGGAGATGCGGACCTACTGCTGGCCGGTGCCCACGGTCTGCCCGGTGCCCAGCGTCGCGAGGGTCGTGACCACCCCGTTGACGTTGCGCTGCAGGACCACGCTGCGGCTGTTCGACGTGAACTGCGACGCCGTAGCCGGTGCGCGGACGGTAGCCGTTCTGCCACCCGCCGCTGCCCCGCACGAACACGTCTAGCGTACGCGACCGCGGCCTCGACGACCACTGGTAGGACAGCGTCACGTCCGATGTCGGTGCGTGCCGCGAGCCCGGTGAGCTGCGCCCGGGCGTAGGCGCCGGCACGTCGGCGAACGCCAGCCGACCTGCTCGACCCTGCGTGTCGACGGTGCCGTTGGCGTTGGTCGACCGTCCAGCGCCGGCCCACGGAGAGTTGTTCGGGAACGGCCCAGCTGTCGGAGTAGAGGCTCGACGAGGCCGTGCGTCACGTTGAGCGTGGCGCCCGGCGTGCTGAGGTTCCCGGCGGCGTCACGCGCCCGCACGACGAAGGTGTACGACGTCGCCGCCGAGAGCCCGGTGACGTTGAGCGACGTGCCCGCGACCGGCGCGGGAGCGCCGCCGTTGCGCGTGACCTCGTAGCCCGTCACACCACGGTCGTCCGTCGCGGCGTTCCACGACAGCGTCAGCGACGTCTGCGTCACGTTCGACGCGGCGAGCGCCGTCGGCGTCGACGGGTTCGTCGAGTCGACCGGAACGACGACGTTCACCGGTGTGGCGCTGCCCGTGTTGCCCACGGCGTCCTTCGCGACGGCGGTCAGCACGTGCGACCCCAGGGCCGTCGCGCTCCACGACGCCGAGAACGGCGACGTGGAGTCGACCACCGAGCGAGACACCGTCGACGAAGAACTCCACCGAGTCGACCCCGACGTTGTCGTTCGCCGTGGCGCTGATCGTCGTCGGGCCGTACGGCGTCGCCCCCTCGAGCGGGCTCGTGATGCTCACCGTCGGGTCCTCGGTGTCGGGGGCGACCCCGGTCACGTTGACGGCCGTCGAGGTGCCGACGTTCGTCGCCGCGTCGGTGGCCGTCGCCGTGATCACGTGGGGGCCGTCCGTGGCCGTCCAGCTGGCGGTGTACGGCGCGGTGCCGTCGACGCCGACGGAGGTGCCGTCGACGAAGAACTCCACCTGGGTCACCCCGACGTTGTCGTTCGCCGTCGCAGCGAGCGAGACCGAGACGCCGGACTGCAGCGAGGCGTTGTTCGCCGGGCTGGTGACCGACACCGTCGGGTCCTCCGTGTCGGGCACCTCGATGGTCACGGTGACCGTGGCCGAGGTGGAGACGTTGCCGGCTGCGTCCGAGGCCTTCGCCGTCAGCACGCGCGATCCACCCGTGGACGCGTTCCAGTCCACGGCGTACGGCGCGGTCGCGTCGCTGCCGATCGAGACACCGTCGACGAAGAACTCCACCGAGGTGACGCCCACGTTGTCGCCGGCCGTGGCCTCGACGGGCACCGTGCCGGACGCGATGGTGGCGCCGTCAGCGGGGCTGTCGATCGACACGGTCGGGAAGGTCGTGTCCGGCACGACGCCGGTCACGTTGATCACCGGCGAGCTCCCGATGTTGCCCGAGGAGTCGGTCGCCACGGCACTGAGGGTGTGGGGTCCGGCCGTAGCGGTCCAGGTGGCCTCGTACGGCGCCGAGCTGTCGGAGCCGATCGGGGTTCCGTCGACGACGAACTCCACCGACGCGACCGCGGCGTTGTCGGCGGCGGACGCCGTGATGGTGACGGCCCCGACGTTGACCGTGGCACCCTCGACGGGCGAGGTGATCTGCGCGGTGGGGTTCGTGGTGTCGTTGGGCACCCGACCGCTCGCCAGGTAGTGCGTCTCGACCTGGGCCGGCGAGAGCACCGTGCTGTAGACGGCCGCGTCGTCGATCGACCCGGTCAGGTAGTCGGTGCCCGGTCGGTTCGGCCAGGCGCCGAGGTTGTCGCCACCGAGACGCCAGTAGCCGCTGTAGCTCTGGTTCGTCGTGGTGGGGTTGCTGCCGACGAGGTTGTCGTCGACGTAGAGCTTCATGCCGTCGGGACCCTGCGTGCCGACGACGTGGTGCCAGACACCGTTGTTGAGGCCGGCGCCGGAGACGACCGTCTGGAAGCCGCCGGTGTAGACACCGAACACGAGCCGACCGTCGTTGGTCAGGTAGATGTGCTTGTCGTAGGAGCCGCTGTTGCCGGTCCGGTTGTTCCCGAAGCCGATGATCTTGCCGCCCGTCGACGACGTGGTGTTGAACCACGCCTCCACGGAGTAGGTGCTCGGCGACGGCGTCGCGACGTCGGACGTGACGTACCCGCCGTTCGCGAAGCTGCTCGCGGTGCCGACGGGCAGCGCGCCCACCGTGCCGCGGACGACGTCGCCGACCGCCTGCGCGGTCGCGCCGTTGTTCGACGCGTCGGCGACCGCGGTGCCGCTCGCCTCGTCGAGGCGGAGGTACTGCACGGGCTCGTCGGCGTACACGGCCTGGCCGTAGGCGTCCGTCGGCAGCGGGATGACCGGCGGGGTGTAGCCCGCGGCCGAGTAGTGCGACCGGACCGACGTGAGCGACAGCGCGGTCGGGTAGACGGCGACGTTCGCGATGGTGCCGGCGAAGAAGCTGCTGCTCGGCTGGCTCGGCCACCCGTTGATGTTGTCGCCGCCGACGCGCCAGTAGCCGTCGTAGGCCTGGTTGGTGGTGATGCCGTTCTTGCCGACGGCAGCACCGTCGACGTAGAGCGCCATGCCCTTGGGGCCCTGCGTCGCGACGACGTGGTGCCACTGGTCGTCGTTGAGCGGGGTCGGCGAGGTCACCGTGTCGGTGCGGCCGTTGTAGACGCCGAACACGAGGCGTCCGTCGTTGGTCATGTACACGTGCTTGTCGTAGCTGCCGCTCACACCGGGGTTGCCGCTGAAGTCGTAGCCGTTCTGCCGGTTGCCGAAGCCGATGATCTTGCCGCCGGTCGTGGTCGTGGTCTTGAACCACGCCTCGGCCGTGAACGTGCCCGGCGAGGAGAACTTGTTCGACGAGATCACGCCGTCGATGCCGTTCGTGGTCACCGCCGTCGTCTCACCGGCGATGGGGCCGGCCGCGCCGAAGGTGAAGGGACGCCAGTACAGGCCGCCCTGGGCGCCGGCGGATGCGTCCGCTGCGACAGGACCGGCCGGCTCGCCGAGCCGCCAGAAGAAGGTCGGGTTGTCGGCGTTCACGGCGGTCTGGTAGTTGCCCACCGTGGCCACCGAGCGGACCTGCGCGGAGGTCGGCGACTTCTGCGAGGCCTGCGAGCCGTTCTTCTCGATGACGTCGACCGTGTAGGTGTGCAGGCTGTTCGGGGCCAGTCCGGTGTCGACGAACGTGACGACCGGGTTGCGCCAGAACAGGGCGTGGACGTCCTGGGTGGCGACGGGGCTGGCCCCGCCGTCGCGGTAGAGCCGCACGGTGAGGTCGGTGTCGTCGTTGTCGAGCGAGGCCTGCGCGGTGACGGAGATCCCGCCACCGGGCAGCGCCACGACCCGCGGAGTCACCGGGCGGGCGGGGACCGCCGACGCGCCGTTCGCGAGCGGGGTGAACCGGGTGAAGCCCTGCTGAGCGGCGCCGTTCACCGTGGTGAACTCACCGCCGACGAACAGCTGCGTGCCGTCGGTCGCGAGCACGCGCGGCCCGAGCCCGGAGCTGTTCGGGCCACCGTTGGTGTTGGGGTACCACGGACCGGTCGAGCCGTTGGTCTTGTCGAGGGCCAGCAGGTGGCGCGAGATGCCACGGGCCCAGCCGACCTCCGGGAAGGCGTCGGGGTCGAAGGTGTTGCTCGAGCAGTCGTGCGCGTGGGAGCCGGTGTAGAGGTACCCGCCGAGCACCGCGATGCCCTGGGTCGCACCGAGGCAGTTGTTCTTCCACACGAACGACCCGTCGCTGTGCCGCGCCGCGAAGGTGCCGTCGAAGCAGCCGCCACCGGTGCCCTCAGAGCTGAAGTACACCGTGTCCGCGTCGGTGGTGATGGCCTTGAGCTCGGTGATGCAGCTCGGCGTGTACTCCGGGATGGCCTGCTGCGCCGCCGGGAAGGGCAGGGTCGCGCCGGTCTCGGCGGACGCCGCTGCGGCGCCGTGCACCGCCGCGTCGCCGTTGAAGGTCACGAACCCGCCGGCGATGTAGAGCTTGTCCTGGGCGCGGCGAGAGCGCCAGGTCGTACACGATCCGGTCGGCGTTGGCCACGAAGCCGGGCACGCCGGCACCGGTCAGGGTCACGGCACCCACGCGCGCGGTGTCCACGCCGGCGAGACGGGTGAAGTTGCCGCCCAGGTAGACGCGCGTGGACGACACCGCGATGCCGTAGATCGACGCGTTGACCGTCGGCGCGAAGCTCGTGAGGGCGCCGGTGGCGGTGCTGAACGCAGCGACCCGGTTGCGCGCGACGCCGTCGACGGTCGTGAAGTCGCCGCTCATGTACATGATCGAGCCGTCCGGGCTGGCCACGAGGTCGCGCACCGTGCCGTTGGCCGTGTGCACCCACGTGGTGTCGAGCGCGCCGTTGCTGGTGCTGAAGCGGGCGATGCGGGTCCGCGTGACCTCACCGGTGCCGGCCGCTGCGCCCGGCGGACGCACCGAGGTGAACTCGCCGCCGACGTAGAGCATGCCGTTGGCGGCGGCGAGCGCGCGCACCGTGCCGTTGGTCTGCCAGGTCGGCGAGGTGACGGCAGGGACGGTTCCCTGCAGTGCCTGCGCCGGCGGTGCGACGACGACCGTGAGGCCGGTGACGGCCAGCGCGGTGGCGGCGACTGCAGCCCCGATACGACGGATCTTCATGTGGGTGCTCCTGTACGAGGTCGACGTCGCGGCGCCGGGTGCGGACGGACGTGCGGACGGTCGTGCGGACGTTCGGCGGCCGGCGGTGGCCTCGTGGTGAGTCATCAGTAGGCCCCGCGCACTGCGGTGACGGCTCGGAAGGTCTTCCAGAGGATCATCAGGTCCATCGCGGGCGACCAGTTGTCGACGTAGCGCAGGTCGAGCAGGACGGAGTCCTCCCACGACAGGTCGGAGCGGCCGCTGACCTGCCACAGACCCGTGATGCCGGGCTTCACGCGCAGGCGGCGCACGACGTCGTCGTCGTACTGCGCGACCTCGCCGGCCAGCGGCGGGCGGGGGCCGACCAGCGACATCTCGCCGCTCAGCACGTTGACGAGCTGGGGCAGCTCGTCGAGCGAGAGGCGGCGCAGCCACCGACCGAGCGGGGTGATCCGCGGGTCGTCCTTGATCTTGAACAACGGGCCGTCGGACTCGTTGCGGTCGGCGAGGTCGTCGACGAGCGCCTCCGCGCCGTCGACCATCGTGCGGAACTTCAGCATGCGGAAGTGGCGGCCGCCCTCGCCGACGCGCTCCTGGCGGAACAGCGCCGGACCGCGGGAGGTCGTGCGGACGAGCACCGCGATGATCAGCATCGGGATGGCCGCGATCAGCAGCGCGAACCCACCGAGCACCAGGTCGAAGATGCGCTTGCCCACGAGGCTGCTGCGCGAGCCCGCAGGCCGCTCGACCTGGAGCAGCGAGAGGCCCGCAGCGGGACGCACGGAGATGCGCGGACCGGCGACCTCGATCACCCCGGGGACGAGGACCAGCTCGACGCCCAGGTCGTCGAGCTCCCAGCCGAGCCGACGCAGCCGCATGCCCGAGAAGTCGGGGTGGCTGGCGATCGCGACGACGTCGGGACGCAGACGACGGACGACGTCCATGACGTCGTCCACCCCGCCCTCGACGGGAACGCCGTCCACCTTCGCGATGCGGCCGTCGCGGTTGGACGACAGGCACACGCCGACCACGTCGAGCCCGTGCGAGGTGTCCCGGCTGAGCTGGTCGACCAGCAGCGACACCCCGTCGGCGCGGCCGACGGCGAGGACGCGCTGGACCGAGCGCCCCGACGCGCGCCGCCGGTGCAGCTGCTGGCGCAGGACGTAGCGGACGCCGGCGTCGAGGAGCGCCGTGAGACCGATCGCGATGACGACGCGGCGGCCGCCGTCGACGTAGCCGAGCATGAGGACGACGACCCCGGCGAGCGCGAACGCCGCGATGGCCGTGCGCATGATGATCCGGAACTCGTCGGGACCGGCACCGAGCAGGCGCGCGTCGTACCCGTGGTTGAGCGCGACCAGCGCGGTCCAGAGCACCGCGAAGACGACGATCTCGGCGACGTGCAGGAGCCCGGGGGCCGCCGGCGGCAGCACGGCGAGCGCGACGGCGAACCCGGCTGCGGCCGCGACCGCGTCGAGCGCGAGCGCCGCGGGCACGTACCAGGACTGCCAGGCACGCGGGACGACGGCGTGATGTACGACACGCCCGTGCGTCGATCTGAGGGAGAAGAGCGAATCGTGAGGAGCCATCCGGTCCGGTCCCCCCTTCGCCATAAGCCGCGATCGCCGGTCGTCACGCCGCCTCGTACGGAGCCAGGGGCACGCCCTCGGGCCCGTGGTGCGACGTCGGCTCTCAGTGACCACACCGCGCCTGACCTGCACCTGCAGCCTGTCACCTGATCACTCAGCGTCATAGCGCGGCCGCGCCAATTCAGCCGAACGGCTGAGGGGTCCGATGCGTTCGGTCACCAGGTCGTCACCGACCGGCTGCCACGCCTCCGCACACCGGGTCACGAGCCCCTGACGCAGCGTGAATTCGCTCCCCCGAACGGGTGTCCGTCTACTGAACACCGTCTTCGCGCGGTCCCCTGCCAGCAACTAGGTTCTGTCGAGTTCAAGGCCGCGCGCGCACCGTCCGATGACCATCAGGACCCGGTGATGTCGCTGTCGCACCGGAACCGACAGGGAGAGCCGATGACCCGCCATACGGTCGGACCGACCCCCCATACCCGCCCCCTCGTGCGCCTGACCCGGGGGCGCATCGCTATCGCGGGCATCGTCAGCGGAGCGCTGGCCGTCTCGCTGCTGACCGCGAACGGCCTGTCCGCGCCAGAGCCCGACCAGGCCCAGGCTGCCGCGAAGGCTGTCGGCGCCGTGTCGTCGGGCACCGTCGTGAAGTTCCGGACCTCGCGCAACTTCGTCGACAACTGGAGCTTCGGCAAGGGCCGCGCCGGCTGGAAGGCCCCGTCCCACGCCAAGTTCGTGGTCTTCGAGAACCACGTCGACCTCAACCGCGCCAAGCTGACCGCCCGCAAGTCGGGGCGCGACGTGGCGCTCAAGGACCGCGGCAACACCGTCGGCACCTCGAAGCGCGGCGTCAAGTACGTGGCGCACGCGTATGTGCGAGCAGCGCAGCCCAACACCACGGTGTCGCTGCGCGTCGTCGAGCGCCAGGGCCGATCCTTCAAGGGTGAGGACCGCGCCACGCTCGTGCTGCGCGACACCGGGTGGCACCAGCTCAACGTCCAGTACGTCGGCGCGCACGACCGGTGCGGCGATCGACGTCAACGTCGTCGGCTGGAACCTGCCCAAGGGTCACGTGTTCTACGCCGACCAGATCTCCCTCGTGTCGGTCACGAAGGTCGTCACGAGCACTCCCGACGACCCGCCGCCGCCCGGCCCCACCACCCCGCCGACCGGCTGGCGCCTGGTCTGGGCGGACGAGTTCACCGGCTCGACCGTGAACACCTCCAAGTGGAACGTGCGCAACAACACCGTGGGCACGAACGAGCTGTCGATCCACCGCGCGAGCAACGTCTCGGTGAGCAACGGCGTGCTGCGCATCAAGGCTCAGAAGGAGCGCTACAGCGCCGGCGGCACCACGCGCGACTACACGGCCGGCTATCTCGACACGATGCGCACGGCCAACTGGACCTACGGCCGCTTCGAGATGCGCGCCAAGCTCCCCACCGCCCAGGGTCAGTCCAAGGGCATGTGGCCCGCGTTCTGGCTGCGCCCCAAGGACGGCGGCGACGGCGAGATCGACATCATGGAGGCCATCGGCCAGGCCGGGTCCGACAACCGGGTGAGCCAGACCCTCTGGTACGACTACCGCGGCACCAAGCCGAGGCAGGCGCACGAGGACCGGCTCCCGTCGGGCACGAGCTCCGGCAGCTACCACGTGTACGCCGTCGAGTGGGAGAAGACCGCGATCCGTTGGTACGTCGACGGCCGGCTCACCTACACACGCAACTCGCAGAACACGCCGTGGGTCACCGCCAAGCAGTTCGCCAAGCCGTACAACATCCGCCTGAACCTCCAGGTCGGCGGTTCGTGGCCGGGCAGCCCGGACTCCTCGACGGTGTGGCCGCAGACCTACTCGGTCGACTACGTCCGGGTCTACCAGCGCTGATCGCCCGGTCACTCGGCCACCCGGCCCACTCGGCCACCCGGCCGATCGCCGCTGCGCCGCCGCTGACCTATCGTCTAGGACATGAGCAGGGCTGAGGTCGCCGGCGGGTCCCCCGTCGGCGACCCGTCCGTGACGGACGACGACGACACCACGCGCCGCGGCTCACGAGCACGCCGCATCGTCGTGGTGCTCGTGGCCGTGCTGCTGGTGCTCGCGAGCGTCGCTCTGCTGCTCACCCGTCCCTGGGCCCGGGATCGCACCTACGACGATCCCGGCTCGTGGCGCATGACGTGGTCGGACGAGTTCGACGGTCCGAGCCTCGACCCGGCCCGCTGGGAGGCGGAGGACCTCTCGCCGTTCGGCGACGGCAACCTCGAGCTCGCCTGCCTCATGGCCCGTCCCGAGAACCTCCAGCTCGCGGGCGGCGAGCTGGCCCTCACCGCCCGCCGCGAGGCGCCACCCCTGCCCTGCGGTCGCAACGACCGCCGGTTCCCCGACGGCCGCGAGTACTCCTCCGCGATGGTCTCCACCCAGGGGCTCGCCTCCTGGCGCTACGCGCGGATCGAGATCCGGGCCGCCCTGCCGACCGTCCCGGGTCGGTCCGAAGGGCTGTGGCCCGCGCTGTGGCTGCGACCCGACGACCTCGGCCCGGGCGAGATCGACATCATGGAAGCGCTGGGCACGGGCACCGTGCAGACCGAGGCGGGGAAGATCCACCAGACCCTGCACTTCGACTACTCCGGCACGCACCCCAAGATCAGCACCACCCCCGTCCTGCCGCCCGGCTTCGACCCGACCGCCTTCCACGTGTACGCGGTGCAGATGCGACCCGAGCTCATCGAGTGGCTGGTCGACGGCGAGGTCACGATGACGGTGGACCCCGAGAAGGCCCCGTGGGTGTCCGAGGTGCTGACCTCGCCGTACTTCCTGCGGATGAACGTCGCGGTCGGCGGGCGCTGGCCGGGCTCCCCCACCCCGGCCACCGATCTGCCCGCCGCGATGCGGGTCGACTGGGTCCGCGTCTACCAGCCGCTAGGCGCCGGAGCGCAGACCGGCACCGGTCCACCGCTCGGGTGATCGGTGCGCGACCCCCGCCCCGCTAGACTGGCCCGGCGGTTCGCCGCCCGACCGATCCGTCGACCCACGAGGTACCTGTGCAGCCCGAGTCTCCCCAGGGGGCGCAAGCCGACGGATCGTGGCCCAGCGCTACCGCCGATCGTCCCCACTCGCGACCGCCCCGAGCTGCTGCTCCGGGCCCTGCGCTCGATCGTCGCGCAGGACTACCCCGGCCACCGTCGAGCTGATCGTCGTCTTCGACGGCTGCGAGCCGACCGAGATCGACCTCGACCTCCCGCCGAACCGGTCGCTGGTCGTGCTGCACCAACATCCGCACCCCGGGCCTCGCCGGCAACCGGAACACGGGCTACCTCGCCGCGACCGGCGACTACGTCGGCAGCTGCGACGACGACGACGAGTGGCTGCCCGACAAGCTGTCGCGCCAGATCGCGCTGCTCGAGTCGCGGCCCGACGCCAGCATCTGCGCGACGGGCATGCTCGTGAGCTACAACGGCGACGACATCGCGCGCCTCGCGCCTGCTCAGGACCTGACCTCGCACGACTTCCTCGACAGCAGGTACGCCGAGGTGCACTCCTCGGCCCTGCTGATGAACCGTCGCCGGTTGCTCGACGAGATCGGCCTGTTCGACGAGCAGCTGCCCGGCAGCTACGGCGAGGACTACGAGATGCTCATCCGCGGCGCACGCTGCGGGCCGGTCGTCTGCGTGCCCGACGCCCTGACGAAGGTCTACTTCCACGACCAGTCGTTCTTCGTGAGCCGGTGGCGCACCATCGACGACGCGCTGACCTACCTCCTCGAGCAGGTCCCCGAGTTCCAGGACGCGCCGAAGGGCCTCTCGCGCATCGAGGGCCAGCTCGCGTTCGCCAACGCCGCCATGGGTGAGCGCAAGCAGGCCGTGCGCTACGCCGGGTCCTCTCTGCGCAAGAACCCGCTCGCCCGGCACAGCTACGCCGCCCTGCTGGTGGCCAGCGGCCTGGTGAGTGCCGACCGCGTGGTCGCGATGGCCCGTCAGCGCGGTCGCGGGATCTGACATGACGACCCCGGCGACGGACGTGCGGCCGAGCGCGCCGGCGCCGCCGCGCGCCCGACGCGTCCTGCCCGCATGGCCGTTCGCGCTGCTGTTCCCGGGCTTCATCGTCTTCTGGTTCCTGGGGCTCGCCGCGTTCGCGGTGTTCCTCGCCGCCGTGCCGATGGCGGTCCTCATGGTGCTGCGCGGCGGCATCCGGATGCCGCGCTCCTTCGTGCTGTGGTTCGCGTTCCTCGTGTGCGCGTTCGCGTCCGCCGTCATGGTCGACGGCTTCGGCCGCACCGTGGGCTACGGCGTGCGGATGGCCAACTACGTCGGCGTCACGGTCGCTGTTCCTCTACGTCTACAACTCGCCCGCACGACCGGCTGACCGACCGGCGACTGCTGCTGGGCATGGGCGGTTTCCTCGGTTCCGTCGTCGCGGGCGGGTGGCTCGGCGTCCTGCTGCCCGCAGGGCCAGCTCACGACGCTCGCCGCGCGCGTCCTGCCCGCGAGCATCGTCGAGAACGAGTTCGTCCAGGCGCTGGTCGTCCCGCGGTTCGCCGAGGTCCAGCAGCCGTACGGCAGTCCCATCGTGTTCAACCGGCCCAGCGCGCCGTTCCCGTACACCAACGCCTGGGGCACGAACTTCACCCTGCTGGTGTTCTTCGCGTTCGCCATGATCGTCGCGTTCCGGACCCTGGGAGCCAAGGTCCTCGTCGCGGGACTGCTCGTCGCTGCCGCCTACCCGGCGCTGCAGACCGGCAACCGCGGCATGCTCCTCGGCATCGCGGTCTTCCTGCTGTACGGCATCGTGCGGCTGGCGCTGCGGGGAGTCACCGGCCCGCTGCTCACACTGCTGGGGGCGTTGCTGATCGCCACCGCTGTCGGGCTACCCGGCTTCGTCGCCGACACGATCGCGGCCAGACAGGCGTTCAGCACCAGCAACGAGACGCGCTCGAGCGTCTACGCCGAGGCGTTCCAGGGGGCGCTCGACTCGCCGCTGCTCGGGCAGGGGACCCCGAAGGCATCGGCGACGCTGCAGGTCGCCGTGGGCACGCAGGGCCACGTCTGGAACGTGATGTTCTCCTACGGGTTCATCGCGCTGGCGATGTTCCTCGGCTGGTTCCTCCTGGCGGCGTGGGGATCCCGCAACGCGATGGGGTCGGCACGCCTGTGGCTGCACGTGGCCGCGTGCGTGCCGCTGGTGACGGCCTTCTACTACGGCTTCGACGGCCCGCAGCTCGCGGTCGCGATGGTCGCGTGCGCGGCGGCGCTGCGAGCGCCTGCGCCCGACACGCCGCCGACCCGACCGGCCCGACGGTCGCGACGCGCGATCGATCCGGTGGCACGGCCGGACGAGGTCAGCGCCGGCTGAGCAGGCCGTCCACCAGCGAGCCCACCCGCGCGGCGGTCTCCGCGCTGCGCGGCACGTAGGGCTCGATGACGAGCCGGGTCGGGTCCTCGAGGCAGCGGTCGAGCGCGGCGTGCAGCGACGCGGCGTCCTCGGCGATCTCGATCTGGCCCAGCCTGGCGAGGTGGCGGCAGAACGCCACCTGGTGGTCGTCGACGACCTCGTCGAGCGAGGCGAGTCTCGGCACGACGATCGGGCGGCGGCCGCTCACGAGGCTGTCGATGATGCCGCCGGGCCCGCCCTGCAGCACGACGACGTCGGCGTCGAGCATCAGCGCGCGCAGCTCGGCCTGCGAGACGAGCACGCGCGCGTCGACACCGGCAGGCGCACGCGAGCTGCCGTGCTGCACGACGACGCTCGTGCCCTCGGGGGCGCGCGCGACCCACTCCTCGACCCAGCCGATGAGCCGGTCGAAGAGGTGATGGTCGGTGCCGACGGAGACCAGCACCTTCAGCCCTGCGCTCACCACACCGGCCCGACGACGACGGCGTCCGGGTAGAGCTCGGTCTGCTCGTCCCACTGGACGAGGAACAGGTCGGCCAGGCGCGTGCAGATCCGACCCGTGAGCGTCGCGCTGTCGATGCGGTCGTAGACCTCGAGGTAGACCGTCCGGGCGCCCACCGTGCGGGCCAGCAGGAAGTAGGGCACCGCGATGGCGGCACCCGTGCTCATGACCACGTCCGGGCGCTCGCGCCGCAGCACCCGCCAGGCGAGGCGCGTGTTGCGCAGCAGGTTCGGGATGTTGCGGGTGGTGGGGTGGAACCCCCAGGTGATCGACTCGCCCTCCAGCGCGGCGCGCGCGTCGGCCGTCTCGAAGGTGACCCAGTGCCGGTCGTGCTCGCGCCACCAGGAGTCGAGCGCGGTCAGCTGGGCGAGGTGCCCACCGCTGGAGCAGGCGAACAGGATTCGCACGCCGCTACCGGTTGACCGGTGCGGTGGGCCGCTTGGCCGCGGCGGCCGGACGCGCGGGCTTGGCCGCAGGCGCCGGCGCCTTCGGCGGCTCGACGGCGTCGGGCTCGACGGCGTCGGGCTCCGCTGGCGGCGGTGGGCTCCGGCTCGCTCGGCGTACGGCGACCCGCCTCCGGCGTCACGACGACGATGCCGAGCACCGGCGTCGACGACCGCGACATCTCGCGCTGAGCCGCGACGAGGTCGGCCTCGAGGGTGCGTCCCTCGACGACCGAGAGCACGACGCCACGCGCGGCGTGCGCCAGCGCGAGCGTGCTGCTCTCCATCTGGAGGTTGACCGCGTCGATGACCACGACCTCGAACTCGCCGCGGCTGATCTCCGGGAGCGGCTCGGCGGCGTGCAGGCGACGCAGCACCTGGTCCTCCGGGCCGAGGCGCACGTTGTCGAAGGGCAGCGTGGCGTGGCTCTGCACGACGGCGCCGTCGACCGAGGCGAGCGCGACCTTCGAGCCCTCGGCCGCGAACGCCTGGGCGATCATGCCCGGCACGGTGCCGGCGCCGGGAGCACCGGTGCCGGCCACCAGGCAGACCACGGGACGGCCCTTGGGCGCACGCGTCACCATGCGGATGGCGAGCTGGCGGTAGGCGTCCGGCACGACGCCGGCGAGGCGCTGACCCGTGGGCGAGGCCAGGGCCGGGATCTCCGGGACGCGGCCGAGCACCGGCAGCCCGGTGAGCTCCTCGAGGTCGTCGCCGGCGTGCAGCCGACCGTCGCGCCGGTCACGCCACCAGGCGAGGACGAGACCCAGCAGCAGGCCGACGAGCGCGCCGCCGGCGGCGTACACGAGCAGCTTGGGCGCCGACTTCGAGGTCGGCGGGGTCGCCTGGCCCACGAGGGCGCCCGGCGTGAGACTGACGAGCCCGACCTCGCTGAGCACGCCCTGCAGCGTCTGCGCCTGCGTGAGGTAGGAGTTGCGCTGGTCGACGAGGCTGTCGCGCCTCGTCGCCCGATGCACCGTCGATCAGCTTGTTGGTGGCCTCGACCTTGGTCGCGAGGTCCGCGATCTGCGCGGTGATCGTCTTGGTGACCGAGCTCGCCGCGTCCTGGGCCAGCTTCTGGCGCTGCTGGAGATAGGCGGCCGCGAAGGCGTTCGCGCCGGCGGCCGCACCCTTGGCCGTTTCCGAGGTGTAGGTGATCTCGAGGAGGAACGAGTCGGTCGGGTTCGTGACCGAGACGTTCTTGACGAGCGCGTCGGTGCCCTGCGTCCAGGCGAGGGCCTTGGCGGCCGCGTCGGCGACCGTGGCCGAGGTCGCGACGCCGACCTCGGTGGCCATGCTGATGTCCTTCTGGTTCACCGTCGGCGAGCGCAGGTCGGCCGGCAGCGGGAACACGCGGACCGTCGCGGTGGCCTGGTAGGACGCGGGGGTGACGGCGTACATCGCCAGCGCCGGCGACGATCCCGAGCACCACGCCCACGAGGATCGCGACCCACTGGCGGCGCAGCACGGAGACCGTCTGCGAGAGGGACACGACGCTGTCGGACGCGTAGGCGTCGTTCTGAGCTGCTGCTCAAGGTCGCTGTCCGTTCACGTCGAGGTTCCGCCCATGCTAGCCCGGGCGCGCCCGGATCCCGGGGCCGAGCACGGCAGGACCGGTCGGCCGTGACGGGATCGGGACTCGGCCCGGCTCACCAGGGCAGCTCCCGCCCGAGCAGGCGCTGGGTCTCCTCGATGTCCGGGCGCAGCTCGGCCTCGAGGAAGGCGCGCGCCTCGGCGCGTCATGTCCGCGGACGGCTCGGCGTTGCGCGGCGACAGGTCGATACCGCTCACCGTGGGCAGCCCGAGTCGGTCGGTGATGCGGCCGAGGAAGGCACCGGGGTCGGCGTAGAAGGTCTCGGCGGCCTCGACGAACACCGCGTCGCGGCCGTAGGCGTCGAACCAGCGCTGCAGCATCGGCGAGTACCGGCTCTGCGCCACGTAGGTCTGGTGCCGGTGCGGGAAGGACACGTAGGACGGGTCGTCGAGGATCCGCTGCTCCTCGCCGGCGGTCCGCTCGGCCTCGGCGCGCAGCGCCTCCTCGAACGGCAGGCCCTCGGTGTGGTTGCGCCGCTCCTTCCAGTGCGAGAACGAGCGCTCGATCGGGTTGCGCAGCACGGCGATGACGAGCGCGTCCGGCGCGACCTGGTGCGCGCGCTGCGGAGCCAGCGGGTGGAACAGGTAGTACGGCGAGGCCTCGCCGGCCACGGGGTCGTAGCCGAGACGTCGGGCGACGCGCTCGCGATGCGAGCGGGTCGGGAAGTGGGACAGGTACCAGTCGGTGCCGCGGTCCCACTGCTCGTCGAAGAAGTAGGTGCCCTTGATCTTCTCGGCACGCGGGAAGAGCGGGAGGACCCCGGGGTGCTCGCTGAGGTAGGCCCACAACGACGTGGTGCCGCCGCGCTTGGAGCCGATGATGATGAAGTCCGGGGCGGGACGCTCGCGCGGGTCGAGGATCGCGCCGCGGCGCAGGGTGCGCTTGCCGGCCTCCGTGACCGCACGGCCGGGCGCCGATCGGCGCACCGTCTGCACGAGGCCCTGCGTCGGCGCCATGCGCGCGCTCTCCTTCGTCTCGATCCCCGTGGACGTCCTGGTCTGCGTCGTCGTCATGCGCTCTCTCCCACGTCCCGGGCCAGCGCGGCCCGCAGCGCAGCGGCCGCCGCTGACAGCTCGCGCACCGTCGCCTCGTCGTCGGCGCCCAGCAGAGCCGCCCGGCACCTGCGGCTGAGCACCATCGCGGCGTGCAGCGCCGCGCGGTGCGCGTCGACGTCCTGGTGGACCGCGGAGAACGCCTCGGCATCGGTGCGGCCGTGGAGCAGTCGCTCGGACTGGTAGCGGCCGTGCACCTCGTCGAGGCCCAGCGGTGCCTGCGGATCGGCGTACTCCCAGTCCCAGACCACCAGCTCTCCGGTGGCGCGACGCCGCCCCTGGTTCCAGGGCACCCAGTCGCCGTGGACGAGGCCGACCGGGAGCGCGGCCCCCTCCAGCCGCTGCTCGAGCGCGGCGACGAGGTCGGTCGCATCGGCGTCGGTGCGCACGGCTCGGAGGCCTGCCGCGACCGCCTCGGCCACGGCGGAACGAACCTCGTGCCACCAGGCGAGCTCACCCAGGTCCGCGGAGCTCCGGCCGTCCAGTCCCGTCATGCCCTCGGGCAGGTCGGCGGTGCGGTCGTCGTCGAGGCGCACGGTGTCGAGAGGCAGCGGCGCGGTGACGACGACGTCGAGCGGACCCCAGCCGGTGCGCACGAGCGGTGCCGGCACCAGCGGTGCGCGGAGACGGCCGGAGAGGTGCTCGAGCACCCGCCACTCGGTGTCGACCAGACGACGGGTCATCGGGGTCCACCCGACCTTGGCGAAGCCGACCGGCTCCCCCGACCCGTCGAACAGCTGCAGCACCGGCTTCCAGTAGGCGTCGAGGACGCCGAGACCGACGCCGGCGTGCACCCGCGTGCCGATCAGCCGGCTCAGCTCGTCGAGCAGGCTCCCGTCGGTCGGCATGCCCTCCAGGGCGAAGCCCTGGTCGGCCGGTCGGGAGGAGACCACGGAGCCGGCGCCGGCACGCATCGCGACGGCCACGCCCGTGCGCTGCCAGCGGCGACGGACGGGGCGCAGGCCGTTGTACGACCGGCACAGGGACGCGGCCACGTGCCGCGAGGTGGGCAGCAGGAACGCGGGGCTCGAGCGCCCGACGCCGACGAGGTCCGGCAGCGAGCCGTCACCGGCACGCAGCACCGCCTGGGCGACGGCGAGCGAGTTGCTGGGGGCCGTGGCCAGCACGCCCGGGTCGGCGTGCCTGTGGTCACTCATCGTCACGGTCCCACCGAGCGTCGCGACCCGAGCGGGGCGGGGCCGGTGAGCGTGGGTCGCGCCGGTCCGGGCTGGCGCCGTGCGCTGTCCATGCTGCCCGACCCCTCGACGATCCCACTACGTTGAGTGACCATTCTGCCGGTGCTGGGCGACCCGACGCACCCGCCGTTCGGATGACCGGCGGTGGTCCCGACGACCGAGCGTCACGACGCACCGCGACGCACGGCGCCGCGCAGGACCCCCAGGTCGAGCGTGTCGCGGGAGCGCCACACCAGGACGGCGTAGATGCTCCCGGCCACGACCAGGGTCGCGACGAGCCCGGCGAGCGTGGCGCCCAGCGTGAGCCGGGCCAGGACTCCGAGGAGACCGAAGCAGGCCGCCGAGAGCAGCATCGCGAGGCGCAGCCCGGGGCCTCGGCTGGAGACGAGCATGCCGCGGTGCACGAGGAGCACGGAGACGGCGTTGTCGACGACGATCGCGAGCGCCCAGGCGATCGCGGCGCCCACGATCCCGAGGCGCGGGATGAGCACGAGGTTGGCGACGACGTTGACGGTGAGCACGACGACCTTGACGGCGAGCACCCACGAGCTGCGCCCGCCCATGAGCAGGACCGAGCCCACGTTGCCGGCGGCGAGCGCGACCAGCATCGCCGCGCACAGGATGGCCAGCGGCGTCGCGCCGGACTCGTAGCCGGGTCCGAAGAGCCCGAGCACGACCGGGCCGAAGAGCCCCAGCACCAGGTAGAGGGGCCAGGAGCTCAGCACGACCCACTGGGTCGTGACCCGGTAGAGCTCGCTGGCGCGCGCGCGGTCGTCGCGCGCCAGGGCCGCGCTGATCTCCGGCGCTGCCGCCAGCCGCATCGCGGAGAGCGCGAGCGTGCCTGCGGTGATGAACCTGCTGGCGGCGGCGTACACCGCGGCCTCGGCCGCCGAGAGCAGCGCGGCCACCATGAGGACGTCGAGCCAGGTCAGGGCGACGTCGATGACGCTCGAGATCCCCCGCAGCGCGGTGAACGACCAGTACTCGCGCGACACCGCGCGCCACGGGGTCGCGGGGCCGCTGCGGTCGAGGCGCCGCAGCGAGCGCAGCACGACGACCGCCGCGATCGCGAGCGCGACCACCAGCGGGAGCGCCCAGGCCGCCACGACCACGGCCAGCGGTGCACCGGCAGCGATGGCGGCGTAGACCAGGACCGGCCGGGAGAGCGGGAGCAGGATCTGCTGCAGCAGCACGTAGGAGCTGATGCTGCGGAAGGCCCGAGTGCTCTCGACCGCGACGATCTCGAGCACACCGGGCAGGACGAACAGGGCGAGCAGCCGGAAGCTGTCGAGAGTGGCTCCGGTGCCGTCGGAGAACAGCCCGTCGAGCGCCGGCGCGGCGAACCAGAGCGCGACCGAGGCGAGCGCGCCGGCGATGGCCACCGGCACGCCCGCGACGCCGAGCAGGGCCGGGATGTCGGAGGCGCGGCCGAGCACCAGGAATCGAGGCACGAACCGCACCACGCCGGCCGCGACACCGAAGGCGACGACGGTCTGGACGATGAGGAACAGCGCGGTGACGGTGAAGAACTCCCCCGCCATGGTGGCGCTGAGCCCGCGCGTGACCACGACCGTGAGCACGAACCCCAGCACGGCCGCGGTGGCGGTGCCGACCAGGGCGAGCACCCCGCCGCGCGCGACGCCGGGCATCGAAGGCGGTGCGGCGGTGCCCGAAGGAGGCACGTTGTCGTCGTCTGTGTCGCTCATGCGCGGCGCGTCAGTCCAGCCCGAGATACGCGTCCAGACCGACGGTCAGGCCGGGGTGCGCGGCGACCTGACGGACGCCGAGCAGCACCCCCGGCGCGAACGACGCGACGTCGGTGCTGTCGTGGCGCAGGGTGAAGGTCTCGCCGACCTCGCCGAAGAGGACCTCCTGGCTCGAGACCAGACCGCGCAGGCGCACCGAGTGCACGGGGATGCCGTCGACGGTGCTGCCACGCGCGCCGTCGAGCGCCGCGTGGTGGCGTCCGGCATCGGGCCCAGGCCGGCCTCGTGGCGAGCCGACGCGACGGCGCGTGCCGTCGCGGCCGCAGTGCCGGACGGCGCGTCGACCTTGCGCGGGTGGTGCAGCTCGACGATCTCGACCGACTCGAAGAACCGCGCCGCCTGAGCGGCGAACCGCATCATGAGCACCGCGCCGATGGCGAAGTTCGGGGCGACGAGCACGCCGGTGCCCGGCGACTGCTCGAGCCACGTGCGCACCCGGGCGTAGCGCTCGTCGTCCCAGCCGGTGGTGCCGACCACGGCGTGGATCCCGTGCCGCACGCAGGAACTCGACGTCGCGCAGCACGACGTCCGGGTGGGTGAAGTCGACGACGACCTCGCAGCCCGCGTCGACGAGCGCCTCGAGGCTGTCGTCCTTGTCGACGGTCGCGACCAGCTCGAGGTCGTCAGCGGCGTCGACGGCCGCGCAGATCGCCGAGCCCACCCGACCCAGAGCACCGATGACACCGACGCGTGTGGCCATGGACCGACCCTTCCACTCAGGAGGCGACAGCGGACGAGAAGTCGCGATCGGCGTCGAACGGCCCGATGACCGCCAGCGTGCGGCGTCACCTCGAGCAGCCCGGCGGCGACCTCGCGGACGTCGTCGACGGTGACGGCGTCGATCGCGGCGAGGACCTCGGCGGTCGACCAGAGGTCGCCGGCGAGCAGCTCGGCCTTGCCGATGCGCGACATGCGCGACCCGGTGTCCTCGAGGCCGAGCACGAGGCCGCCGCGCACCTGGCCCTTGCCGCGGTCGAGCTCCTCGACGGTGAGGCCGTGGCTGCGCGACCTTCGACCAGCTCGTCGCGGCGAGATCTCGAGCACCTCGTCGACCTTCTTCGGCATGCAGCCGGCGTAGACGCCGAACATGCCGGTGTCGGCGTAGTGCGAGGCGAACGAGAAGACGGAGTAGGCCAGGCCGCGCTTCTCGCGGATCTCCTGGAACAGCCGGCTGCTCATGCCGCCGCCGAGCGCGGAGTTGAGCACGCCGAGGGCGAAGCGGCGGTCGTCGTCGCGGGCGAGGCCCGGCACGCCGAGCACGACGTTGGCCTGCTCGGTGGTCTTGGTGAGCACGCGGACGTCGCCGGCGCCGCGCGTGCGGAACGCGCCCGGTGCGGTGCAGCGCGGGCAGCGCGTCGCCGCCGACGCATCCCGGCCGCGCCGAACGCCCGGCGCACCAGGCGGACGACGGTGGCGTGGTCGACGTTGCCCGCGGCCGCGACGACCATGTTCTCGCGGCTGGTAGCGCTTGCCGGTAGAAGGCGCGGATCGCCCGCGGGGTGATGCGCCTCGATGGTCTCGACCGTGCCGAGGATCGGGCGACCGAGCGGCGTGTGGCCCGTACATCGCGTCGGCGAACTCCTCGTGCACGAGGTCGCCGGGGTCGTCGTCGCGCATCGCGATCTCTTCGAGGATCACGTCGCGCTCGGCGTCGACGTCGTGCGAGCGCAGCAGCGCCGAGGTGACGATGTCGCTGATGACGTCGACCGCGAGCGGCAGGTCGACGTCGAGCACCCGCGCGTAGAAGCAGGTGTACTCCTTGCTGGTGAAGGCGTTCATCTCGCCGCCGACCGCGTCGATCGCGGCGGAGATGTCCAGCGCCGAGCGGCGCGGGGTGCCCTTGAACAGCAGGTGCTCGAGGTAGTGCGCGGCCCCGGCCTGGCCGGGGTCTCGTCGCGCGAGCCGACGCCGACCCAGATCCCGAACGCGGCCGAGCGCACGCCCGGGACGTTCTCGGTCACGACCCGCAGGCCGCCGGGCAGCACGGTGCGGCGCACGCGGGCGCCGTCCTCGTGCAGCAGCGGTGCGGGTGGAGCCGGGGGCCTGCTCACGCGCTCCGGGCACACGGCTGCGCCGTGTGCCCGGAGCGGTGGTGCGTGGTGCGGTCATCGAGGCGATCAGGCCTCGGCGTCCGCGGCGGCCTCGGCGGGCGCGTCGGCGTCCTCCTCGACCGGCGAGAGCGACAGCTTGCCGCGCTCGTCGATCTCGGAGATCTCGACCAGGACCTTCTGGCCGATGGACACGACGTCGTCGACGTTCTCCACGCGCTTGCCGCCCGCGAGCGTGCGCAGCTTCGAGATGTGCAGCAGGCCGTCCTTGCCCGGCATGAGCGAGACGAACGCGCCGAAGGTCGTCGTCTTGACGACGGTGCCCAGGTAGCGCTCGCCGATCTCCGGCATGTGCGGGTTGGCGATGGCGTTGATCTGCGCCCGCGCGGCCTCGGCCTTGGGGCCGTCGGTCGCACCGATGTAGATCGTGCCGTCGTCCTGGATGGTGATCTCGGCACCGGTCTCGTCCTGGATCTGGTTGATCATCTTGCCCTTCGGCCCGATGACCTCGCCGATCTTGTCGACCGGGATCTGGATCGAGATGATGCGCGGCGCGAACGGCGACATCTCGTCCGGCACGTCGATCGCCTCGAGCATGACGTCGAGGATCGCCAGGCGCGCGTCGCGGGCCTGGGTGAGCGCGCCGCCGAGCACCGAGGCGGGGATGCCGTCGAGCTTGGTGTCGAGCTGCAGCGCGGTCACGAACTCCTTGGTGCCGGCGACCTTGAAGTCCATGTCGCCGAAGGCGTCCTCCGCACCGAGGATGTCGGTGAGGGTGACGTACTCCGTGCTGCCGTCGACCTCGTCGGAGATGAGGCCCATGGCGATGCCGGCGACGGGCGCCTTGAGCGGCACACCGGCGTTCAGCAGCGACATGGTCGAGGCGCAGACCGAGCCCATCGACGTCGAGCCGTTGGAGCCGAGGGCCTCGGACACCTGACGGATCGCGTAGGGGAACTCGTCCTTGGTCGGCAGCACCGGCACGAGGGCACGCTCGGCGAGCGCGCCGTGGCCGATCTCGCGGCGCTTGGGCGAGCCCACGCGGCCGGTCTCACCGGTCGAGTACGGCGGGAAGTTGTAGTTGTGCATGTAGCGCTTGCGCGTCTCGGGGCTCGAGCGTGTCGAGCTGCTGCTCCATGCGGAGCATGTTCAGCGTGGAGACACCCAGGATCTGGGTCTCGCCGCGCTCGAACAGCGCCGAGCCGTGGGCGCGGGGCACGATGTCGACCTCGGCCGAGAGCGTGCGGATGTCGGTGAGGCCGCGACCGTCGATGCGCACCTTGTCGCGCAGCACGCGCTGGCGCACCAGCTTCTTGGTCAGCGAGCGCAGCGCGGCGCCGAGCTCCTTCTCGCGGCCCTCGAACTGGCCGGCGAGACGCTCGGACACGAGGCCCTTGACGCGCGTCGAGCTGCGTCCTCGCGCTCCTGCTTGCCGGCGATGGTGAGCGCCGCGGCGAGCTCGCCGGACACCGCACCCTCGACGGCCTCGAAGGCGTCGGCCTGGTACTCGGGGTAGAGGTTGAACTCGCGGGTCTCCTTGGTGGACTTCGCCGCGAGCTCCGCTCTGCGCGTCGCACAGGATCCTGATGAACTTCTTGGCGGCCTCGAGGCCCTGGGCCACGACCTCCTCGGTCGGCGCCGTGGCGCCGCCCTTGATGAGCTCGATCGTGTTGGACGTGGCCTCGGCCTCGACCATCATGATCGCGACGTCGTCGCCGACGATCCGGCCCGCGACGACCATGTCGAACACGGCCTCCTCGAGCTGGCTGTGCGACGGGAACGCGACCCACTGGCCCTGGATGAGGGCGACGCGGGTGGCGCCGATCGGGCCGCTGAACGGCAGGCCCGCGATCTGCGTCGACATCGAGGCCGCGTTGATCGCGACGACGTCGTAGAGGTGGTCGGGGTTGAGCGACATCACCGTGATGACGACCTGGATCTCGTTGCGCAGGCCCTTGACGAACGAGGGGCGCAGCGGGCGGTCGATCAGGCGGCAGGTGAGGATCGCGTCCTCGCTCGGGCGGCCCTCGCGGCGGAAGAACGAGCCGGGGATGCGCCCTGCGGCGTACATCCGCTCCTCGACGTCGATCGTGAGCGGGAAGAAGTCGAACTGCTCCTTGGGGTGCTTGCCGGCGGTCGTGGCCGACAGGAGCATCGTGTCGTCGTCGAGGTAGGCGACGGCGGAGCCGGCGGCCTGCTGGGCCAGGCGGCCCATCTCGAAGCGGATGGTGCGGGTGCCGAAGGCGCCGTTGTCGATGACGGCTTCGGACGTGTGGATCTCGGGACCCTCCACGGGTGCCCTCCTCTGTCGTGAGGGGACGCCGAGGAGCGAGCTCGGGAGTACCTACCGGTCGGCAGGAGGCCGGTCTTCGATCGAAGCACTCGGGCGGGATGTCTCGCCCAGCCACGCTCCTGCGCGGGGGGCGACGTGCCCGGGTGCCACTACCGAGGACCGACGACGGAGGTGATCTCCTCGGGCATGCGCCCTCGGTCGTCCCTGTGGTGCGTCGCTGGTTGTCAGCGGCTGCGTCGTGCTGCGGTGCGGTGGAGCTGGTGTTCAGTTGTGCAGTGGCTCCGGGTCGAATCTAGTCGGAGCCGGAGTGGCCCAGAGGGGAACGACCCGCCGGGTCGTTCCCCTCTGTGATGCCACTAGCGACGGATACCGAGCCGCTCGATGATCGCGCGGTAGCGGTTGATGTCGGTCTTGGTCAGGTACTTGAGCAGCCGACGGCGCTGGCCGACCAGCAGCAGCAGCCCACGGCGGCTGTGGTGGTCGTGCTTGTGCGTCTTGAGGTGCTCGGTGAGGTCGTTGATGCGGCGGGTGAGCAGCGCGATCTGGACCTCGGCGGAGCCGGTGTCGCCCTCGGAGGTGGCGTACTCGGCGATGATCGCGTTCTTGGTCGCGGTGTCGAGCGACATGCGTGTTGTTCCTTCGCGGGCGCGTCACGGGTCCGCGCGGGCGCGCAGACGCTCTGGAAAGTCGCGGACCGCAGGGCGCCCACCCCGCGGCCGTCAGGGGTCAGGCTACCAGCGGGGCCCCGTGGCGCCCAAACCGGCGCCGGTGGCCTCCCGGTCCCGCCGTACGACGATCGCCGCAGGTCAGGGGCCTGACGACGGCGCCGGGGCCACGTCGTCGCCGACCTGGTGGCGGCGCCGGTCGGCCAGGTAGGCGCGGCGCACGGCCAGCGCCCGCTCGAGGTCGGTGGTGATCCGCTCCGAGAAGTGGGCGCGGTAGACGTTGTCGCTGGCGGCGTACACCGTCGCGTAGAAGCCGGCGAAGCCCCCGAGGAAGGTCGCCACCCGCGTGAGCTGACGGGTGACGGCGTGGTCGGGGCTCAACGAGATCAGCGGGTCGATGACGGCCAGGTCGCCGAGCCAGGCCTCCTGCACGGGGATGCTGATGGCCACGGCGCCGAAGATCATGAAGAACGACCAGACCACGACGCCCACCAGCGCGACCTGCACGGCCTGCGCGGTGACCATGACGAGCAGCAGGTTGGCGCGCTGACGGCCGCGCAGCGGCACCGGCACCTCGAGCCCCTCGAGCGCGTCGGCGTGGCCCTCGAGCGGGGTGCCGACGACGGCTGCGGCGATCACGTCGCGGTCGGTGCTCGCCTCGATCCGCGCGAACTCCTCGCGGCTGCGGCCCACGATGAACAGCGTGCCCAGCACGCCGAACACGGCGAGGCTCCCCCACAGCACCCCGGCGGTCATCGTTCCGGCGACCTGCCAGACCTCGGTGTTGATGAACAGGAACGTGATGAAGAGCAGCATGAGCGGCAGCACGCGGGTGATGAGGCGGGTGACGTCGCTGAGCTGGCGGAAGGTCCAGCGGACCACCCAGACCGCGAGCGCCACCAGCGCGTACCGCGTCACGCCGTAGACGATCGCCAGCAGCACGAGCGCGATCGCCATGCCGCCGACGAGCTCGACCGGGTCGAGCTGGCGGGTGGCCACCACCTGGGCCAGCGGCGGGACCACGACGAACGCGACGAGCCACGGCAGCGTGACCTTCGCGGGAGCGGCAAGCGGCGGGCGCCCGCGCCGCCGGTTCTGGATCACGTACGCCGCCAGCGTCGCGGCGACCACGGCGGAGAACAGCACCCAGCCCAGCACGCCGTCGACGACGTCGCCGACGCCGCCGAGGATCAGCACGAACAGGACGAGCAGCGCGGGCACGGCGCGGGTCCACACGTCGCGGCCCGCCGAGTAGTCCTCGACGAACATCGGCAGTCCGCGCCGGATGAACCAGCGCTCGGTGGCCCGCAGCTCGGGGGCGTCAGCCGGCAAGGCGCCGCGCCTCGTCGACGTCGACCGCCATCCGCGCCACGAGCGCGTCGACGTCGTCGAACTTCTCCTGCCCGCGGATGCGGGCGACGAAGTCGAGGGCGACGTGGCGCCCGTAGAGGTCGAGGTCGTCGCGGTCGAGCACGTAGGCCTCGACGCGGCGCTCGGCGCCGTCGAAGGTCGGGTTGGTGCCGACGGACACCGCGGCCGGCAGCGACACCTCGGCGTCGGCGTACGGGTCGAGCACCAGCCGTGCGGCGTAGACGCCGTCGGCGGGGATCGCGGCGTGCGGCGTGGTCGCGAGGTTGGCCGTGGGGTAGCCCAGCTCGCGGCCGCGGTGGTCGCCGTGCACCACGGTGCCCTCGACGCGGTGCGGACGACCGAGCGAGTACGACGCCGACGCCACGTCGCCCGCGCGGATCAGGCCGCGGATGTAGGTCGACGACCACACGCCGCCCTCCCCCGCGAGCAGCGAGCACCGCGTCCACGACGAACCCGCGCTCCTGCCCGAGCTCGGCGAGGGTCTCGGTGTCGCCGGAGGCGCGGTGCCCGAAGCGGAAGTTCTCGCCCACGGTGACCGCGCGCGCGTGGAACCGGTCGACCAGCACGTGGTCGACGAAGTCCTGCGGCGTCATGCCCGCGAGGTCGCGCGTGAACGGCACGATGCAGACCGCGTCGACACCGAGGCCGGCCAGCAGCGCGCACCGGTGCTCGAGGGTCGAGAGCAGACCCGGGTGCGTGCCGGGCCGCACGACCTCGTCGGGGTGGGGGTCGAAGGTGATGACCACGACAGGCAGCCCCATCGCGCGGCCGTGCTCGACGGCCCGCCCGACGACGACGCGGTGGCCGAAGTGGACGCCGTCGAAGACGCCGATCGCGACCACGGACGCCGGCTGGTCGTCCGGCACCTCGTCGAGCGCGCGCCAGATCATCACGGCACTACCTTGCCAGCAGTTCAGCTGAAGACGACGAACGGTGCCAGGAGTCCGTCGACCGGCTCGGCCACCGACAGCACGCGGCCGTCCTCCGCGAAGACTCCGACGGGTCCGCCGAGGCCCTCGGGCGCCGGGATGCGTCCGCCGTGCAGCACCGCCACCGTCGTGGGCTCGTCGACGACCAGCCGGCCGTACGACGAGGCGACGACGTCCGCGAGCGGCAGCAGCGAGAAGGACTCCGCGAGCTCGTCGAGCGTGCGGGCGACGTCGAGGCCGAACGGACCCACGCGCGTGCGGCGCAGCGCGGTCAGGTGACCGCCGACCCCGAGACCGGAGCCGAGGTCGCGCGCCAGGGCCCGCACGTAGGTGCCCGAGCTGCAGACCACCGAGACGTCGAGGTCGACGACGCACCGCCCTCGGCGTCGCGGCGCACCGCGAGCACGTCGAAGGCCGACACGGTCACGGGCCGCGCGGGGAGCTCGACCTCCTCGCCCGACCGCACGCGGGCGTAGGACCGCACGCCGTCGACCTTGATCGCGCTGACCGCGGACGGCCGCTGCTCGATGGCCCCGGTGAGAGCGCGCACCCCGGCGGCGATCGCCTCGTCGGTCACGTGCGAGGCGTCGACGACGGCGACGGGGTCGCCCTCGGCGTCGTCGGTGACCGTGCTGACACCGAGGCGGATGGTGGCGTCGTAGGCCTTGTCGGTGAGCGCGAGGCGACCGAGCAGGCGCGTGGCCCGCTCGACGCCGACGAGGAGCACGCCGGTGGCCATCGGGTCGAGGGTGCCGGCGTGGCCGACCTTGCGCGTGCCCGCGATGCGGCGCATGCGCGAGACGACGTCGTGGCTGGTGAGCCCGGCGGGCTTGTCGACGACGACGAGCCCGTCCGGCGCGGTGCGCTCGCGGGGGCCGCGGGCCATCCCTACTCCGGCAGGTGCGGGACGGCGGCGAGGGCGTCGCGCACCGAGCTCAGCACCTCGTCGGAGGACCCCCGGCCGGTGAACCCGGCGGCGAACCGGTGGCCACCGCCACCGAGCGCGAGCGCGACGGTGGAGACGTCGACGCGGCCCTTGCTGCGCATCGAGACCCGCCAGTCGCCGGCGTCGTCCTCCTTGAGCACGCAGGCGACCTCGGCCTCGGTGGCGATGCGCAGCGTGTCGATGACGCGCTCGGCGGCGTCCATCGGGAGGTCGTACGCCGCGCGGTCGGCGTCGGTGACGAGGGTCCACACCAGCCCGAGCCCGCCGACGGCGCGACTGCTCGAGCACGGCGCGGTCGAGCGACGCACCGAGCAGTCGGACGGCGCCGAACGGCTCGTCGTCGTAGATGCGCCGGGACACCAGGTCGTGGCGCAGACCGGTGGCCAGCAGCCGCGCGGCCACCTCGTGCGTGTGCGCCGTGGTGGCGGCGTACTTGAACGACCCGGTGTCGGTGACCAGGCCGGCGTAGATCGGGGTGGCGATCTCGGCGTCGAGCTCCACGCCGAGCCGGTCGACGAGCTCGAGCGCGAGCACCGCGGTGGCCGGGGCGGTGACGTCGACGAGGTGGGTGCGGGCGAAGGCGGTGTACGACGTGTGGTGGTCGACGGCCACGAAGGTCTCCGCGGCCAGCGCCGCTGCGCTGCAGCACGCCGAGCCGGTTGATCGAGCTGACGTCGAACGACACCACGACGGGACGCTCGCCGACCGCGTCGGGGGCCACGAGCAGGTGCTGGCCCGGCAGGGAGCGCAGCACGCGCGGCACGGCGAACGGCTCGTCGCCGAACGAGACGGCAACGTCGACGCCGAGCCGCTCGAGCGCGATGCCCACCGCCAGCGCCGAGCCCAGGGCGTCGGCGTCCGGCGAGACGTGCGCCAGCAGCAGCACGGGCGCGCCGCTGGTGAGCGCGGCCGTGGTGGTGCTCCAGTCGGCCTCCTGCGGCGGTGCGGTCCAGGTCACGCGGTGTCCTCGTCGACCTCGTCCTCGTCGTCCAGGTCGGCGTCGAGGTCGTCCTCGTCGTCGTCGGCGCGGGGCTTCTTGTACGGGTCGGCCTCGCCGGCGTACGTGGCGGCGACGGCCTGCTGGTGCACGTCGGCGTCGGCAGCGGCGGCCCGGTGCAGCAGGTCCTCGATGAGCAGCGCGTTCTCGGGCACGGCGTCGGCGACGAAGGTGAGCGTCGGGGTGAAGCGCACGCCGGTCTGCTTGCCGATCTCGCTGCGCAGCACGCCCTTGGCGCTCTCGAGCGCCGCGGCCGTGTCGGCCTTCTCCTCGTCGCTGCCGTAGACCGTGTAGTAGACGGTCGCCTCGTGCAGGTCGCCGGTGACGCGCGAGTCGGTGATCGTGATGAAGCCGAGGCGCGGGTCCTTGATCCGCATCTCGAGCGTCTCGGCGACGATCACGCGGATGCGGTCGGCGAGCTTGCGGGCGCGGGCCGGGTCGGCCATGGCGGCGTCCTTCCGTCTGGTGCTGCGCCGACGGCAACCGTGCCGTCGGCGACCGGGTCAGTCGTCGGAGCTGCTGCGCAGCACCTGGCGGGCGCTGAGCAGGTCGAGCTCGGGTCGTGCGGCCACCATCCGCTCGCAGGCGTCCAGGACCTCGGTGCAGCGACCAGGATCCCCCGACACCACCGCGACGCCGATGAGCGCCCGACGGTGCAGGTCCTGGTGGCCGACCTCGGCGACCGAGACCTCGAAGGTACGCCGGAGCTCGGCGACCACGGGGCGGACCAGGCCGCGCTTGTGCTTGAGCGAGTGGACCTCGCCCAGGAGGACGTCGAGCTCGAGGGTTCCCACGAACACGACGTCCTCCTGGGTCGATCGGGTCAGGCGCGCGGCTTCTCGCGCATCTCGAACGTCTCGATGACGTCGTCGACCTTGATGTCGTTGAACGACCCGAGGCCGATACCGCACTCGAAGCCCTCGCGGACCTCGGTGGCGTCGTCCTTGAACCGCCGCAGCGAGTCGATCGAGAGGTTGTCCGCCACGACCGCACCGTCGCGCACGAGGCGCGCCTTGGCGTTGCGGCGGATGAGGCCCGTCCGGACGAGGCAGCCGGCGATGTTGCCGAACTTGCTCGAGCGGAAGACCTCGCGGACCTCGGCGGTGCCGAGGGCCACCTCCTCGTAGACCGGCTTGTAGCAGGCCCTTGAGCGCGGCCTCGATGTCGTCGATGGCCTGGTAGATCACCGAGTAGAAGCGGACGTCGACACCCTCGCGGTCGGCCAGCTCGGCCACCCGCTCGGCGAAGCGCACGTTGAAGCCGATGATGATGGCCTCGTCGACGGTCGCCAGGTTGACGTCGTTCTGGGTGATCGCACCGACACCGCGGTCGATGATGCGCAGCGTGACCTCGTCGCTGAGGTCGATCTTGAGCAGCGCGTCCTCGAGGGCCTCGACCGAACCGGAGACGTCGCCCTTGAGGATGAGCTTGAGCTCCTGGACCTCGCCCTTCTCGAGCGCCTTGAGGAAGTCCTCGAGCGTACGGCGACCGCGGGCCTGGGCCAGCGCCGCGTTGCGCTCGCGAGCCTCGCGCGTCTGCGCGATCTGACGAGCGGTGCGGTCGTCCTCGACGACGAGGAAGTTGTCGCCCGCACCCGGCACCGCGGTGAGGCCGAGCACCTGCACCGGACGCGCCGGACCCGCCTCGGTCGAGCGTGTTGCCGTGCTCGTCGAGCATGGCGCGCACGCGGCCGTAGGCGTCGCCGACGACGATCGAGTCGCCCGGACGCAGCGTGCCGCGCTGGACCAGCACCGTGGCGACCGGACCGCGACCGCGGTCGAGGTGCGCCTCGATGGAGACGCCCTGGGCGTCCTGGTACGGGTTGGCCCGCAGGTCGAGCGCGGCGTCGGCCGTGAGCAGGAGCGCGTCGAGCAGGTCGTCGATGCCCTGGCCGGCCTTGGCCGAGACGTCGACGAACATCGTGTCGCCGCCGTACTCCTCGGGCACCAGGCCGTACTCGGTGAGCTGACCGCGCACCTTGACCGGGTCGGCGCCCTCCTTGTCGACCTTGTTGACCGCGACGACGATCGGGACGTCGGCCGCCTTGGCGTGGTTGAGCGCCTCGATGGTCTGCGGCTTCACGCCGTCGTCGGCCGCCACCACGAGGATCGCGATGTCGGTGACCTGCGCACCACGAGCACGCATGGCGGTGAACGCCTCGTGACCCGGGGTGTCGATGAAGGTGATGGCACGAGGCTCGTCCGTGTCCGGACGCGCCACGATCTGGTAGGCGCCGATGTGCTGGGTGATGCCACCGGCCTCCTTCGCCACCACGTTGGTGTTGCGGATCGCGTCGAGCAGCTTGGTCTTTCCGTGGTCGACGTGACCCATGACCGTGACGACCGGCGGCCGTGCGACCCACTCGGACTCGTCGCCCTCGTCGCCGAACTCGAGGTCGTAGCTCTCGAGCAGCTCGCGGTCCTCGTCCTCCGGGCTGATCACCTGGACGTCGAAGTTGAGCTCGGTGCCGAGCAGGATCAGCGTCTCGTCGCTGACCGACTGCGTGGCGGTGACCATCTCGCCCGAGCTTGAACAGCACCGTGACGAGGATGCCGGGGTTGATGCCCACCTTGTCGGCGAAGTCGGTGAGGGACGAGCCGCGCGCCAGGCGCACGACCTGGCCCTGGCCCATGGGACGGATCTCGCCGCCCATGGACGGAGCCGACATGTTGTCGAACTCCTGGCGCTTCGCACGCTTGGACTTGCGGCCGCGCGCCGGCTTGCCGCCGGGACGACCGAACGCACCGGCCGTGGTGCCACGACCGCCGGCACCGGGACGACCGCCGAAGCCGCCGGGACGCGGCGGCGCCGAAGCCGCCGACCGCCGCCGCCACCACCGGGGACGCGGCGCGCCGTAGCCGCCACCGCCGCCGGGACGACCGGCACCGGCACCGCCGGGACGACCCGCACCCGGACCGCCGGGGCCGGAAGGACGACCGGGACCACCGGGGCCGGCCGGACGACCGGGACCGCCGGGACCACCGGGACCCGCGGGACGACCGGGGCGCTGCCCGGGCATCATCCCCGGGTTGGGGCGCGGCGCACCGGGCACGCCGCCGGGACGGGCCGCGGGACGCGGGGCCCCGGGCACGCCGCCGGCCGGGCGCTCGGCGCTGCGGTCGGTGAAGGGGTTGTTGCCGGGGCGCGCGGGACGCGGCGCACCGGGCACGGCGCCCGGCACGGCCGGACGCGGGGGGAGCGTCACCGCTCTTGTCGGTGAACGGGTTGTTGCCCGGACGCGGACCCTTCGGCGCGGCAGGCGCCTCGGGCGTCGCGTCGGCCGCGGCCGGAGCCGCGGGGACGGCGGGCGCCTCGGGGGCGGCCGGCGCTGCGGGCGCCGGCGCCTCGGGCAGCGGGGGCCGCGACGACCTCGACCGGCGCCGCGGCGACCTCGGCAGCCGGCGCGGGCGCGGCGGGCTTGGGCTTCGGGGCGGCCTTCTTCGCCGGCGCCGGAGCATCCGACGCGGCGGGGAACGCTTCCCTGAGACGGCGCACGACGGGCGCCTCGATGGTGGAGCTCGCCGAACGGACGAACTCACCCATCTCCTGGAGCTTGGCCACGACGACCTTGCTCTCGACTCCGAGCTCCTTGGCAAGCTCGTAGACCCGGACCTTCGACACAGTTCTCCTGCTCTTCGGTCCGGAGTCGGTGTGACCCGGACCGCTCAGACGTGCACGGACACGCTCATCGCTGGGCGTTCATCGGAGGCTCATGTCCTGAGTTCTCCCGATTCAGTGGGCGGTGGATGGTCAGTTCGGTGCGGTGGTGCTGGTGGTGCTCTGGTGCGGTGGTGCAGCCGCCGTACGGCGGTCGATCTCGTCCCGCACCGCGCTGTCGTCGAGCGGTCCCGGGACCCGGAGGGCCCGCGGCAGCGCTCGACGGCGTACGGCGAGGTCGAGACAGTCGGCGACGGGGTGCAGCCAGGCACCCCGACCTGCCAGGCGAGCCCGGGGGTCGGGGACGAGGACGCCTCCGACCGCGACCACGCGCAGCAGCTCGGTGCGGGCGCCGCGGACCCGGCACCCCACGCACGTGCGCACCGGGGCGCGCACAGCATCGGGCACGGGCGGACGACCGACCGCGGACGAGTCTACCGCGCCGGGCGGGCGCTCATTCACGCCCGCGACCCGCGTCGGGCGCGGGGCCGCCCGCGCCGTCGGCGTCGCCCTCGCCGACCGAGGCGGTGTCGGAGCGGATGTCGATGCGCCAGCCGGTCAGCCGCGCCGCCAGGCGGGCGTTCTGGCCCTCGCGGCCGATGGCGAGCGAGAGCTGGTAGTCGGGCACGACGACGCGCGCCGCACGGGCGACCTCGTCGACGATCGTGACCGACGACACGCGCGCCGGCGAGAGCGCGTGGGCGACCATCTCGGCCGGGTCGTCCGACCAGTCGACGATGTCGATCTTCTCGCCGTGCAGCTCGGCCATGACGGCGCGCACGCGCGAGCCCATCGGGCCGATGCAGGCGCCCTTGGCGTTGAGCCCCGGGACGGTGGAGTAGACCGCGATCTTCGTGCGGTGCCCCGCCTCGCGGGCGATCGCGGCGATCTCCACCGAGCCGTCGGCGATCTCCGGGCACCTCGAGGGCGAACAGCGACTTCACCAGGCCCGGGTGGGTGCGCGAGACGGTGACGCGCGGGCCCTTCGGCGTCTTCGACACCTGGACGACGTGGCACTTGAGCCGCGTGCCGTGGGTGTACTTCTCCCCCGGCACCTGCTCCTGCGGCGGCAGCACGGCCTCGATGCGGCCGAGGTCGACGAAGACCATCCGGCGGTCGTTGCCCTGCTGGACGATGCCGGACACGAGGTCGCCCTCGGTGCCGACGAACTCGCCGAAGGTCACGTCGTCCTCGGCCTCGCGCAGGCGCTGGAGGATGACCTGGCGGGCCGTGGTGGCGGCGACGCGGCCGAAGCCGTCCGGCGTGTCGTCGTACTCGCGGCCGGGGACGCCGTCGACGGAGGGCTCGCGCGCCCAGACCGTCACGTGACCGGTCTTGCGGTCGAGCTGCACGCGCGCGGAGTCGGCGGCGCCCTCGGTGCGGTGGTAGGCGAGCAGGAGCGCCTGCTCGAGCGTGTCGACGACGAGGTCGTAGGACAGGTCCTTCTCGCGCACGAGCGCCTTGAGCGCGCTGACGTCGATGTCCATCTCAGATCTCCGTCTCGTCGGCGTCGTCGCCGGTCGCGTCGTCGGGTGCTGCGTCGTCGGCCTCGGCGTCGTCGTCCGTGCTGTCGTCGTCGGCCGTCGTCGAGCTCGGCGTCCGCGACGCGGGAGAACTCCACCTGCACGAGGGCACGGCGTACGTCGGACAGCGCGACGCGTGCGCCGGGACTTGCGGCCCTTGGTGTCGATCTCGAGCTCGACCTGCTCGTCGTCGACCGACAGCGACGCGGCCGGTGACCTCGCGCCCGTCGACGAGCGTGATCGCGACGAGGCGGCCGACGTTGCGCCGCCAGTGCCGGGGCAGGGTGAGGGGGCGGTCGACGCCGGGCGAGGAGACCTCGAGGGTGTACGGCTCGTCGCCGAGCGGCTCGGCGTCGTCGAGCGCCTCGGACACGGCGTGGCTGGCGGTGGCCACCTGGTCGAGGCTGACGCCGGTCTCGCTGTCGACGAGCACGCGCAGGACGAGGCGGCGACCGACGGAGCGCAGCTCGACGTCCTCGAGGTCGAGACCGGTCGCGGCGACGACGGGGCCGAGCAGGGCGACGACGGCGTCGCGGCGGGCGGGGTCGGGGCGGCCGGGACCCTTGCCGCGCGAGCCGGAGGACTGCGCGGGCGCGCGACGCGCGGGCGGACGGGCGGACATGGGCGCCTCCTGGCACCGAGGGAGCCTCCGGTCGAGCCGGGCCCTGCGGTGCTGTGCTGTTGTGGGGGTCCTGTTGTGGCGGTTCTGTTGGGTCGAGCGGTTGTGGTGCCCGCACAGCCTACCCGCGCTCCGGCGGCGTTCCTGCCGGTCGCGACCGGGGTCGTACCGCGCACCCGGGGTCGGCGCACAGGAGCGGCGGCCGTGCGTGAGAGGCTGCCGCCGTGCCTGGAACGCCCCGCCCGACGCGCCGCGACGTCGTGCGCCTCGGCCTCGTCGCCGCGGCGGGCGCGTCGCTCGCGGCGTGCACCCGAGGCTCGGACGGCAGCCCCGCACCCACCGCTCCCGGCGGCCCGAAGGACCCCGACCGGGCGCTGCGCGCCGAGGTCGGCCGGCAGGAGACCGCACTGTCGGCGCTGTACGCCGCCGCGGCCGCGAAGCTGCCCGCCGCGCAGGCAGCGTCCGTCACGGCACTCGGCGCACGGCATGCGGCGTACCGCCAGGCCATCGACCCGGACGGCCTCGCGACGCAGCCGCCGAGCGCCGACCCGACGGACGGCGCCTCGCCGAGCCCGAGCCTCTCGGCCTCCCCCACGCCCGCCGTCTCGCTGCCCTCGGGTGCGGCGGACATCGTGGCGGCGCTGCGCAAGGCCGAGCGTGCGGCCGCGACCTCGCGGGTGGCCCAGTCGGTGCGGGCCGTCGACGCCGAGCTCGCGCGCCTCATCGTGCTCGCCGGCACCGGGCGCCGCGGGCGCCGCCGAGGTGCTGGTGGGAGGCGTGTCATGAGCGAGCTCGACAGCCTCGCCCTCGTGCTCGACGGCACCGAGGCCGCGGTGTACGCCTACGGCGTCGTGGCCGGGCGCGTCACCGGCACGCAGGAGACCGCAGCCCTGCGCGCGATGGCCGTGCACCGGGCGCAGCGCGACCGGCTGCGCGCCCGCATCATCGCGCTCGGCGGCGAGCCCGGCGCCGCCGCGCCGGCGTACGTGCCGCCCTTCCCGGTCGACGACGCACGATCGGCCCGCCGCCTCGCCGCCCTCGTCGAGGACCGCCTCGCCGGCCAGTGGGCCGGCCTCGCCGCCACGACCACCTCGGCCGCCCGCAGCAGCGCCGCCCAGCAGGCCCAGGAGTGCGCCGTCCGCAGCGTCACGTGGTCCGGAGTAGCGCCGATCTGGTCCGGAGCTCGTGTAGCTCCTGCGCCCAGGGTCGAGAGCATCGCTGGCGCTCGTCGCGTCGCGGCCGCCTCCGCTTCGGGCGCGGGTCGGCCGCGTTCCAGCGTCGTGTGGCGCCGGCGATGGAACGGCGCCGGGGTCACCTGCCCGGCGGTGAGGACGCCACTCCTTCGTCAGGGCCCGTCACCCGCCGCTCCGCGCCCTCCGCTTCGGCGCAGGGCCGCGAAGCGGAGGCGGCGCCGACGCGCTCCGAGCGCCAGCGAGGGAGCTTGGAGGCGCAGCGAACGACAGCTCGGGCCGCGAGCGACCGATCTCGAGGCACGTGGCTCCAACACGCCCGACGCAAGCCCGCTCGGCACCTACCCCGTCAGGACGTCGTAGCCCAGCTTCACCAGCAGCACGCCCACCACGACGAGGAACACGACGCGGACGAAGCCCGACCCGCGGCGCACCGCCGTGCGCGCACCGATGACGGCTCCGACCAGGTTGGCGACGCCCATGGTGAGGCCGAGGGCCCAGAGGACGTGGCCGCCGAGGCTGAAGACGATGAGCGCGGCGAGGTTGGTCGCGACGTTGACGATCTTCGCGATGGCCGAGGCGTTGAGGAACGAGTAGCCGAGCAGGGCGACGAGGCCGAACACGAGGAACGTGCCGGTGCCGGGGCCGAAGACGCCGTCGTAGAGGCCGATGCCGGCGCCCATCGCCACCGCCGCGACGCCGTGGCGCGCGTGCGACTCGCCGCCGTGCCAGCGCAGGTCCTGCTGCTCGCCGAGCGCGGGCCGCAGCAGGGTCCAGAGCCCGACGACCACGAGCAGCACGAGCGCGAGCGGCCGGAAGAACGTGCCCGGGCAGGTGCGTCGCGACCACCGCGCCGAGCGCCGAGCCCGACGAACGCCGCCAGCGCCATGGGGACCGCGGTCGCGACGTCGGTGACCGCCGCCGCGCGATAGGTGAGCGCCGCCGCCGACGTGCCGATGATCGACGAGAGCTTGTTGGTGCCCAGCACCGTCGCCGGCTCCGCGTCCGGCAGCGCCCACGAGCAGGGCCGGGAGCTGGATCAGCCCGCCGCCGCCGCTGACCGCGTCGACCCACCCGGCCAGCGCGGCGGCGAGCACGAGCAGCGCGAGCACGCCCGGCGCGACGCCGTAGAGCTGCTCCACGGGGTCAGGCGGAGTTCCACCGGCGTACGACGTCGAGCACGTCGCCGAGCCGCTCGACGGTGGCGTCCGGGGCGACGTCGACGATGACCTGCTGGTGCATCGGGATGTCCGAGTGCGGCACGAGGATCGCGCGCATGCCTGCCCTCTGCGCGCCGTGCACGTCGTCCCAGGGGCGGTCGCCGACGAACACGACGCGCGCCGGGTCGGTGACGCCGACCGCCTGCATCGCGGCGTGGAACGCGTCGACGTGCGGCTTCCCGACCGGGGTCTCGGAGGTGTAGACGGCGCCGTCGATGAGGTGCAGCACGCCGTCGCGCTCGAAGACCGCCTCGTGCTGGCTGCGCGGCCACATGGTGTTGGAGAGCACGCCGACCTTGATGCCGTCGGCGCGCAGGCCCTCGAGCAGCGGCACCGCGTCCGGGTCGGTGTGGGTGTGCGGGTCCCACGCCTCGAGGTAGGCCTCCATCGCCTCGGCGTGCTGCCACGACGCGAGGTCGACGCCGGCCTGCTCGAAGACGTGGTCGAGGTGCCCGGTGCCCGCCGCGCCCGCGCTCTCGCGCTGGCGCTTCCACAGCGACTCCTCGGCGTCGAAGAGGCGCTGCGCGAGCTCGGCGGCGTTCACCGGGTCGTAGACCTGCGCGTACGGGTACCACTGCGCGACGAGGTCGATGTTGTGCCAGGGCGTCAGCGTGCCGCCCCAGTCGAAGACGACGGCCTCGACCGGCCCGTGCGGGCGACTCATGCGCGGCAGACCGAGACGACGCGGTCGAGCGCCTCGCCGACCGCCACCTCGGTGCGCTCGCCGGTGGCGCGGTCCTTGATCTCGATGACGCCGTCGGCGAGGCCCTTGCCGACGACGACGATCGTCGGGACGCCGAGCAGCTCGGAGTCCTTGAACTTCACGCCGGGCGAGGCCTGCGTGCGGTCGTCGTAGATCACGCGCAGCCCGGCGGCCTCGAGCTCGCCGGCGAGCCGCTCGGCGTGCTCGTAGACGGCGTCGTCCTTGCCGGTGGCGACGAGGTGCACGTCGGCCGGCGCGACCTCGCGCGGCCAGCACAGGCCGATGCTCGTCGTAGCTCTGCTCGGCGATCGCGGCGACGGCGCGCGAGACGCCGATGCCGTAGGAGCCCATCGTGACGACCGCTGCTTGCCGTTCTCGTCGAGCACCTTGAGGTCGAGCGCGTCGGCGTACTTGCGGCCGAGCTGGAAGATGTGGCCGATCTCGATGCCGCGCGCCATCTCCAGCGCCGACGCCGCACGACGGGGCAGACGTCGCCCTCGCGCACCTCGGCGGCCTCGATCGTGCCGTCGGCGGTGAAGTCGCGGCCGACGACGAGGTCGAAGACGTGCCGGCCCGGCTCGTTGGCGCCGGTGATCCAGCGCGGTGCCCGTCGACGACGCGGGGGTCGACGAGGTAGCGGATGCCCGAGGCCGACTCCTCGCCGAGCACCTGCGGCCCGATGTAGCCCTTGACCAGCGCGGGGTGCGCCGCGAAGTCGGCCTCCGTCCATGGGCTCGGGCTCGCCGGGCGCGCAGCACGGCCTCGAGGCGCTTCATGTCGACCTCGCGGTCGCCGGGCAGGCCGACGACGAGCGGGTACGACGTGCCGTCGGGGCAGCGTGACGGTGAGCACGACGTTCTTCAGCGTGTCGGCCGCGGTCCAGGCGCGGTCGGCGCGCGGCTGGTGCGCGTTGGCGTGCGCGACCAGCGTGTCGATCGTCGGGGTGTCGGGGGTGTCCTCGACGTGCGCGGCGGGCGCGTCGTCGTACGGGCAGCGCGGCGGGCACGGGCGTGACGACCGCCTCGACGTTGGCGGCGTAGTCGCCCGTGGTGCAGCGCACGTAGGTGTCCTCGCCGGTCTCGCGTCGGGCGCGAGGAACTCCTCGCGACGCCGAGCCGCCCATCGCGCCGGACATCGCCGAGACGATGACGTAGTCGCAGCCCGAGCCGGTCGAAGGTCCTGATGTAGGCGTCGCGGTGCTTGTCGTAGGACACGCTGCAGGCCGGCGTCGTCGACGTCGAAGGAGTAGCGTGTCCTTCATCACGAACTCGCGGCCGCGCAGGATGCCCGCGCGGGGACGCGCCTCGTCGCGGTACTTGGTCTGGATCTGGTAGAGCGACGAGCGGCAGGTCCTTGTACGACGAGTACTCGCCCTTCACCAGCGAGGGTGAACATCTCCTCGTGCGTGGGCCCGAGCAGGTAGTCGTTGCCGCTGCGGTCCTTGAGCCGGAAGATGTTGTCGCCGTACTCGGTCCAGCGGCCGCGTGGCCTCGTAGGGCTCGCGGGGCAGCAGCGCCGGGAAGTGCACCTCCTGGAAGCCCGCGGCGTCCATCTCCTCGCGCACGATCCGCTCGACGTTGCGGTAGACGTGGTAGCCCAGCGGCAGCCAGGTGAAGATGCCGGGCGCGACGCGGCGGACGTAGCCGGCGCGGACGAGCAGCCGGTGGCTCGGCACCTCGGCGTCCGCCGGGTCCTCACGCAGGGTGCGCAGGAACAGCGACGACATGCGGAGCAGCACGGGGATCTCCTCGGGTTGGTGCGGGGTCGCAGGATATCGGCAGGGGTACGCCGAGCCCGCAGGAGCGGTCGGGGCGCGTGGGTCAGAGCGCGACAGCGGCGGCCGGCCGCCTCGCCGGGACACGGCGCAGGCTGGAGAACCACGCCGCCGTGATGCCCAGCCCGAGCACGACCGCGCCGACGTACATGCCCGGCCGTCGGGCCGTACCGGACCGCGACCACGCCGCCGAGCAGCGCGCCCACGGGGCTGCCGAGCCCCCAGGACGAGCATCCGGCCCGGTGGTGTTGACGCGGCCCTGCATGTCCTCGGGCGTCTCCTCCTGGCGGAAGTTGATGACGTTGATGACCGCCACGAGGTCGACGACGCCGAAGAGGAACACCAGCCCCAGCGTGACCCGCCAGTCGTGGCCGGCGGGGATGAGGAAGAGCAGCACCGACATCGCGCTGACCGCGACGAGGGTGATGCGCGCGGGGCTGAAGGGCTTGGTCCAGCGGTGCGGCGATCGCCCCCACGAGACCGCCGAGGCTGAACGCCGCGAACACCAGGCCGAGGCGCAGGTCGCCCTGACGGATGTCGAGGACGGTGTCGGCGAAGGGCACCAGCTGGCCGAGCAGCGCACCCATCGCGAACGCCGGTCGAGGTGCCGACGAAGGTCATGGCGCGCAGCGTCGGGTGGGCCCAGAGCCAGCGCACGCCCGTGAGGACGTCGTCGCGCAGCCGGTGGGTCACCTCGCTGCGCTCGCCCGTGAGCGAGCGACTGATCCCGCGCAGCAGCATCGCGGAGGCGAGGAACGTGAAGGCCTCGACCCAGTAGAGCGACGACGCCGCGACGAAGGCCACGAGCGGCACCGACGAGCCCCGGGATGCACGACGTCGAGCACCTGGGTGGTGCCCCAGACGGCGGAGTTGGCCTCGCCGATGCGGTCCTTGCCGACCAGCGTCGGCAGGGCGCCGAAGTTGGCCGAGTCGAAGAAGACGAACACCGACATCGACACGAACCCGACCACGATCACGTGCGCCGCGGTCAGATGACCGAGCGCAGCCGCCACGGGCACGGTCGCGAGGATCGGCGGCGTTGACCAGGTCGCAGCGCACCATGAGCTTCTGGCGGTCGACTCGGTCGGAGAGCGCGCCGGCGACCAGGCCGAAGAGCAGGTAGGGCAGCCCCTCGGTCGCGGTGGTGACGCCGGTGAGCAGCGCGCTGCCGGTCAGGGAGTACACCAGGATCGGCGCCGCGACGAAGATGATCGTGCCGCCGGCGTAGGAGACGACCCGGCTCGTCCAGTACCGCCGCCAGTCCCCGTCGGCCCACAGGCTCGAGGGATCGGCACGACGCAGCATGCCGCCCATTCTCCCCGACACCGAGGGTCGCGACGACCAGGTAATCAGCCAGGACCCTCGCGAGCCACCCGGCCATGAGCCGCATCGGCGTCGGGGCCGGGACGCGCCCGACGGAGGAGGGCCGGCCCGGACACGACAGCGCGAAGCGCCGCCGATGCCGCCGCGTAGCGGCCAGAAGCAGGCTGCCGCGCAGCGGCTAAGAACCGTGGCGAACTCGCCGGCTTCGTGGAAGCCGGCGGTGACGTAGGCGCGGCGGGCGACGGCGTTGAAGTCGTTGACGTAGAGGCTCACGACGGGCGCGTGGTCGCGACGCGCGTGCTCGACGACCGCCGCCATGCCCGGGGCGGCGAGCCCCAGCCCGCGGAACTCGGGCGCCACCCACACGCCCTGCACCTGGCACACGCCGTCGCCGACGGCGCCGATCTCGGCCTTGAACACGATGCGGCCCTCGTCGATGCGCGCGTAGGCCTTGCCGTGGCGCACCAGCTCGGCGACCCGGGCGCGGTAGGCCTCGGCCGCTCCCCCGATGAGCGGCGAGACGCCGACCTCCTCGGTGAACATCGCGACGCACGCGGGCAGCAGCAGGTCGACCTCGTCCTCGCGCACGAGCCGCACGCCGGGGTCCGCGGCGCACGGGGCTGGGACCCTCGATGACCATGAGCGGCTGGTGCCCGCGGATCTCGCGTGCCGGGCCCCACGAGTCGCGCAGCAGCGCCCACATCGACTCGACCTCGGCCACCGGGCCCGACGATCGACGAGCAGCGGCGGCCGATCCGGCGGCAGCGGTCGGCGAACGCGCGCCGCGCCTCGGGCGTGGTCTCCACGGGCACGAGGTTGGCGCCGAGGTAGAGCAGCGAGCCCAGCTCGCCGTCCTCCGACCAGCCCCAGAGCTCGCCGCCGAGCCGCCAGCCGTCGAGGCCGCTGGACCGCACGCGCGAGGCGACGAAGCAGTGCGCGACGGGGTCGCGGGCGAGCAGCGCCTGCACCTGCGGGAGGTCGCGCGGCGCCAGCACGCGCAGCACTCCCGTGGTCGCCGTGGTCACGGCGTACATCCTGCCGTACGCCGCGCCTCGGGCACCTGCTGCGACCGCCCGGCCGGCGACGGCGCGTCCCGCTACGGTCGGCGCGTGACGGCTCCGGCGCGCGGCGGCGCGCGGCCATGAGCGACCGCACCGGGCTCGATGCCGCGGAGGTCGCGCTGCTCGACGCCCTCGACCTCGTCGGCGGCGGTGTCGAGGCGGAACCGGCCCGCTGCTCGGACGTCCTGCTCGCCGTCGAGCGGGTCCATGGCATCCCGACGTCGGACTCGTGGCCGTTGCTCGTGGCGCGAGGCGTGCCGTGGCTCGTGCACCTGCCGCTCGTCGAGCTCGTCGGCAACGCCGGTTCGCGGGCCGGCCATCCGCCCGCGGACCCGGAGCACGTGGCAGCCCGGCTCTCGACCCTCGGGGCCGTGGCGCTCGCGGCGGAACGGGACGAGATCGGCCCGGTGCCCTTCGGACTGGTCGACGGGACGCTGCATCGCGGCGGCGAGATCCCGCCGTTCGACCCGGCGGCCGTGGTGGGCGCGCTGCTCGCCGGGCGCGCGGATGCCGGGATCCCGGTGCTCCCGACGGGCGGCACGGTCGACGGCGAGCTCGACGCGCTGCTGCGCGGCGAACCGGCGCGGCTCACGCTGGGCTGCACGATCATCGACGAGATCGACCGGGTGGTGATCACCGAGGTGCCGCTCGGCGTGACGACGACCGCGGTCGTGGATGCGGTCGACGAACGGCTCCGCGGCTACCAGCGGTGGGAGGGCGGCGTGCCCCGCAGGATTCGACGGAACGAGATCGGCTCGTCGGTCCACGACGTCCGCGACGAGAGCTCCGGCCGGTTCGGGCTGCGCATCGTGATCGACATCGAACGGCGTACCAACGTCGCCCGCGTGGTCGAGTGGCTGCGCACGATCCACCCCGTCACGGTGCAGGTGGACTGCCGTCTGCCGGCGCCGATGCCCGAGCTGCTCGGCACCTGGAAGCGCGGCGACGGCACCGGTCTGCGAGCCCTGGCCGACGAGCTGCTCCCCGGTTCTGACGCGCTCGGCGACCCGCGATCACACGGGGATGTGGAGGCGGAGCTCGCTCGAGCCGACCTGCACCACGTCGCCGTCGGCGAGACGGTGGCGGTCGACCTCCTGGTCGCCCACGCGGGTGCCGTTGCTCGATCCGAGGTCGACGAGGTCGTAGCCGCCCTGCACCGGGCGCACCTCGGCATGACGCCGCGACACCTTCGGGTCCGAGAGCACCACGTCGCAGTCGGGGTGGCGGCCCACGGTCCAGGTGCGCGAGCCGAGCTCGAGGCGCACCCCGTTGGGCAGGGCCAGCGTCGCGCCGCGCACGCCGCGGTCGTCGCGCGTCATCGTGGCCGCCAGATCGGTCGGCGGGGCCGACATCCAGTCGAGCGCGAGATCCTGCCGCAGGATCGAGTCGTGGAGCGCGCGCAGCGCCTGCCCGGGCTCGATGCCGAGCTGGTCGCGCAGCAGGTCGTCGGTGCGCCGGTACGCCGCCAGCGCATCGGCCTGCCGTCCGGAACGGTAGAGCGCGAGCATGTGCTGCCCGGCGAGACGCTCGTCCAGCGGCGCCTCGGCGACCGCGGCCTCGAGCTCGGGCACGAGCGCGAGGTGACGCCCGAGCTCGAGCTCGACGTCGTAGCACTCGTGGCGCAGCACGTCGCGACGCGAGTCGACCGCGACGAGCAACGGTGCCAGCGACGGGATCTCGGCCAGGTCGGCGAGCGCGGGTCCGCGCCACATCGACAGCCCGAGCCGGAGCAGCACCGAGGCCGCGGCCAGGTCGCCGGCAGCCCGGTGGTCGCGCGCCTGGGCGCGCACGTCGTCGACCTGCTCGAGGTCGAGCTCGCCCGGTTCGACGCGGAGCCGGTAGCCGGGGCGCACGAACGCGAGCCGGTCGTCGGCGTCGCCCGTCGACCCCGGGTCGCGCAGGAGCTTGCGCAGGTTCGACACGTAGACCTGCAACGACGCCTGAGCGCCTTCAGCGCCGTCGACGCCCCAGACGTGCTCGATGATGCGGCGGGCCGGCACCAGGTGCCCGGCCTCGAGCAGGAGCAGACCCAGCACCGTGCGCTGCTTGGGACCGCCGAGCGCGAGCACCTCGGTGTCGCGCCGTACCTCGAGCGGGCCCAGCACCAGGAAGCGCCACGCCGTCACGGCGCCTTGCCGATCCCCAGTGCGATCGAGCTGCCGACAGGCACGAGGCGCCCGCGCGGCAGCGACTGCGCGACGACCCGGCCCACCGAGGTGGCGACGTCGACCGGCAGCCGGTAGGTCGAGGAGCCGATGCCCAGCGCCCGCAGGGCCGTGCGCGCCTGGGCAGCCTTGCGGCCCACGAGCTGCGGGATCGCGGCGCGCGCCGCAGCCCAGCCGGAGGTCTCGGTGGCGAGCACCGCGCGCACCTGCCACCGGTAGCGGATGCCGTTCGTCGGCGCGGGGACGACCGCGACGGCCGTCGTGGTGGCGACCGTGGCGACCAGCGTCGGCGTGCCCGCCGCCGGACCGCCGATCGGCGTGTAGCGCACCTCGTACGCCGAGGGCGCGGGCCCCTGCCGCGCTGCCGCCCACGACAGCCGGACGGTGACCTGCGCAGGCGTGCCCGGCCCGCCGCGCGCGACGAAAGCCCCACCGGCGCGCACCTGCCGCGGCGCGAGCGGTCGTAGCGAGGTGACCGGCGGCGTCGTCGTCGGGGTCGGCGTGGGCGTGGGCTTCGTCGTCGGCTTCGGGGTCGGCGTGCCGGCCGGCTTGGGCGTGGGCTTCGCGTCGGGCTTGGAGGACGAGGTGCTGGTGCGCGGCACGGCCAGGACGAAGCTCGCGCCCGCGGACGGAGTCGTGGCCTTCGCAGGCTTCGGCGTGGAGCTCGTGGCCGTGCGCGTCGGGGAGGGGGACGCCGACGTCGGCGTCGGGGTCGGCGAGGCGCTCGGGCCGACGCTCGGGACCGACCCGGCGGCGGCCGGGGCGGGTGCGTCGAACCCGCGCCACACCATGAGCAGCGCGAGGACCGCGGCGAGGCTCGCGGCAGCGGCGAACAGCCCGGACCGGCGCCGGTCGCGCACCGGCGGTGCCGCCGCGACCGCGGCAGGGGCGACCCAGCCCGTGAGCGTCTGGTCGCCCTCCACGGCCGCGGCCGCGGCGGCCGTACCGACCGTGCCGAGCGCCGGCGCCGCGGCGCTGACCACGAACGGGGCGGCGACGCCCGGGGAGAGCAGCAGCAGCGGAGCAGCGGCAGCCACGCCCTCGCGGGCCAGCGCCGCCTGCAGCGACATGCCGAACGCCTCGGCCGAGGCCGGCCGGTCGACGGGGTCCTTCGCCATCGCGCGCTCGAGCGCGCTGCACACCGCATCCGGTACGCCCTGCGGCCGCAGGTCGGGCACCGGCGCCGTCGCGATGCGCGCGAGCATCGGCACCAGCGTCTCGTCCGTGTCGGCTGCGAACGCGGCGCCTCCGGCGATGGCGGCGTACAGCGTGGAGGCCAGGGAGTAGACGTCGCCGGGCACTCCCCCGCGACCCCCGGCGACGACCTCGGGCGCCGCGTGCGCGAGCGTCAGCGTCACCGACCCCGTGGCCGTGCGGTAGGCGCCGGGAACGCCGGCGATGCCGAAGTCGACGAGCTTGGGCGTGCCGGCAGCGTCGAACAGGACGTTCTCGGGCTTGATGTCGCGGTGCGTGATGCCGGCGCGGTGCGCGGTCTCGAGCGCGCCCGCGAGCTGCACGCCCCAGGCCGCGGCGTCCGCCCAGGGCGCGGTGCCCGCGCGCAGCCGCTCGCCGAGCGACCCGCCGTCGAGCAGCTCGAGCGCGAGGTAGCCCGAGCCGTCGGCGGTGACACCGCAGGCGTGCACGGTCGCGATGTTGGGGTGGCCGCCGACCGCGGCGAGGGCCTGGAACTCGCGGGTGAACCGGCCGTAGGCGTCGCTGTCGGCGCGGACGTCGGGCAGCACCTTGATCGCGACGTCACGGGCGGGGTCGAGCTGGCGGGCGCGGAAGACCGTGCCGAAGCCGCCGCGCCCGACCTCGACGAGGTCGGTGAAGCCGTCGATGACCGGTGGCACGGTGGTCGGCTCCCCTCGCCTCGTCGTCGTGCCCGACCGCGCTGCGGTCGCACACCTGGCCGGGCCAGCCCATCCCCGGACGCCCAAGGTCCGCTTGGACCCGGCTTAAGGGTGCCACGGCCCGGGCGTACGCCCACCACGCCGCATGTTCGGGTCCCGTCAGGAGTAGCCCGTCCGGGTGGCTCTGTCTTCTGCGCGCTGCGCGCGGGCTCGAGCCGGGCTCGGCTGCGCCTCGCGCTCGGCGTCAGCGCGGACCCTGCGGGCCCGCTCGACGCCTCGGGCCTCGCGGGTCCTTGTGCCCGAGCTCGGACCAACTCAGCTGACCGTGACGACGGCGCCGGCCGGCGGCCTCGCCGGACTCCGGGTCGACGCCCATCTCCTCGGCCATCTCGAGCGCCATCTCGACGAGCGTCTCGACGATCTTCGACTCGGGCACGGTCGTGATGACCTCGCCGCGCTTGAAGATCTGGCCCTTGCCGTTGCCGGAGGCCACGCCGAGGTCGGCCTCGCGCGCCTCGCCCGGGCCGTTGACGACGCAGCCCATGACCGCGACGCGCAGCGGCACCGCGAGGCCCTCGAGCCCGGCGGTGACCTGCTCGGCGAGGGTGTAGACGTCGACCTGGGCGCGACCGCACGACGGGCACGACACGATCTCGAGGCCGCGCTTGCGGAGGTTGAGCGACTCGAGGATCTGGTTGCCGACCTTGACCTCCTCGACCGGCGGGGCCGAGAGCGAGACCCGGATCGTGTCGCCGATGCCCTGCGACAGCAGCGCGCCGAACGCGACGGCGGACTTGATCGTGCCCTGGAAGGCCGGGCCCGCCTCGGTGACGCCGAGGTGCAGCGGGTAGTCGCACCGCGCGGCGAGCAGCCGGTACGCCGACACCATGACGACCGGGTCGTTGTGCTTCACCGAGATCTTGATGTCGCGGAAGTCGTGCTCCTCGAACAGCGAGCACTCCCACAGCGCCGACTCGACGAGCGCCTCGGGCGTGGCCTTGCCGTACTTCTCGAGCAGCCGCTTGTCGAGCGAGCCGGCGTTGACGCCGATGCGGATCGGGACGCCGGCGTCCTTGGCCGCGCGCGCGATCTCGCCGACCTTGTCGTCGAACTGCTTGATGTTGCCGGGGTTCACGCGGACGGCGGCGCAGCCGGCGTCGATCGCGGCGAAGACGTACTTGGGCTGGAAGTGGATGTCGGCGATGACGGGGATGCCGGACTTGCGCGCGATCTGCGAGAGCGCGTCGGCGTCGTCCTGGCTCGGCACCGCCACCCGGACGATCTGGCAGCCCGGCCGCGGTGAGCTCGGCGATCTGCTGCAGCGTCGCGTTGACGTCGCTGGTCAGCGTGGTCGTCATCGACTGCACCGAGATGGGGGCGTCGCCGCCGACCTCCACCGGGTGGGTGGGGTGGTTGAGCGGAGCTTGCGGCTCTTGCGACGCTCGGCGAGGACGGGTGCAGGGAGCGCAGGCATGCCCAGGGCGACGTTCATGCACCCATCATCCCCGAACCGGCGTACCGGCGCCTCTGGGAGCCCCGTGACCTCGCTCCCAGCCCAACCGGCGCCCGGCGCAGCGCACGCAGCAGCGACTAGCCGAACAGGGTGATCGGCTTCACGAGGTCGGCGACGAGGATCGAGACCGCCCATGAGCACCAGCGCGATCGAGACCACGTAGGTCACCGGGCAGCGCCTTGGCGATGTCGACCGGGCCGGGGTCGGGCTGGTGGCGGAACTGCGCCCAGCGCGCGCTTGATCGCCTCCCACACCGCGCCGGCGACGTGGCCGCCGTCGAGCGGGAGCAGCGGGATGAGGTTGAACAGGAAGAGGAACAGGTTCAGCCCGGCGAGGAGGCTCGAGGAGCAGCGTCGCCTTCTCCTTCATCGGCAGGCTGTCCTCGGCGACGACCTCGCCGGAGAGCCGACCGATGCCGACGGGGCCGACGATGCCCTCGCGGTCGCGCTCCTCGGCGGTGAACGTCTGGCGCATCGAGGTCGACCATGCGGACCGGCAGGGTGATGATCGCCTCGCGCCGCCTTGACCGACGTGCTCCACATGATCCCGGGCACGGCGGTGACGGGCTGGGTGATCATCTCGACCGTCGGCGCGATGCCGACGAAGTTGCGCTGCTCGGTCTGGCCCGTGGGGTCGCCGGTCTTCGGGTCGAGCACCGGGTAGGTCGACGGTCTCGAGCGGCACGCTGAGGGTGATCTGCTCGCCGCCGCGCTGCACGACGACCTCGGTCTCGCCGGGCTCCGCGGCCTTGATCGCGGCCTGCTGCTCGTCCCACGTGGTGATGGGGGTGCCGGCGAAGCTGACGATCACGTCGCCAGGGCGCAGCCCGCCGAGCGGCGGCGGGTGTCTTGGTCGAGGGCGTGCAGGTGCCGTCGCTGTTGGTGGCGCCCTTGACGTTGGCCGTGGTGGGGACGCACTCGACGACGCGACCGACCGTGGTGGTGAGCCCCGGGGTGCCGAGGACCGACAGCACGAGGGTGAACAGGACGAACGCGAGCACCAGGTTCATCATCGGGCCGCCGAGCATGACGACGATGCGCTGGCGGACGGGGAGCTTGTAGAAGACGCGGTCGGCGTCCTCGGGGCTGATCTCCTCGAGCGACTGCTGGCGCGCGTCGTCGACGAGCGTCTTGAAGCGGCCGGTCGTCGAGGCGCGCAGCATCATCGGGTCGGCGTCCTTGGCCGGGCGGGTACATGCCGATCATCCGGATGTAGCCGCCGAGCGGGATCGCCTTGATGCCGTACTCGGTCTCGCCGCGTGCGCTGCGACCACAGCGGTCGGGCCGAAGCCGACCATGTACTGGGTGACCTTCACGCCGAACCGCTTCGCGGGCAGCAGGTGGCCGATCTCGTGCAGGCCGATCGACACGCCGATCCCGACCAGGAAGATCAGCAGCCCCAGCACGTACAGCGCCACGGTCACGGTGTGCCCCTCGTCAGCTCGCGGGCACGCGCTCGGGCCCAGTCCTCGGCGGCTAGGACGTCCTCCACGCTGCGAGGGTTCCCCTGCTCGCGTCGCGAGGTGCTCGGCGAGCACCGCGGCGACCGTGTCGACGATGGCCAGGAACGGCACGACGCCCCGCGAGGAAGGCGGTGACGCACTCCTCGTTGGCGGCGTTGTAGACCGCCGGGCGCCGTGCCGCCCGCCTCCCCTGCCCGGCGGGCCAGGCCGACGGCGGGGAACGCCTCGTCGTCGAGCGGGACGAAGGTCCAGGTCGCCGCCTGGGTCCAGTCGCAGCGCGGAGCGCGGCGTCCGGCACCCGGTCGGGCCAGCCGAGACCGAGCGCGATCGGCAGGCGCATGTCGGGCGGGCTCGCCTGGGCGAGCGTCGAGCCGTCGGTGAACTCGACCATCGAGTGGATCACCGACTGCGGGTGCACCACGACGTCGATGCCGGTCGAACGGGATGTCGAAGAGCAGGTGCGCCTCGATGACCTCGAGGCCCTTGTTGACCAGCGTCGCGGAGTTGGTGGTGACCATCGGCCCCATGTCCCAGGTGGGGTGCGCGAGCGCCTGCTCCGGCGTGACGTCGGCGAGCTCGTCGCGCGTGCGGCCGCGGAACGGCCCGCCGCTGGCGGTGAGCACGAGGCGCCGCACCTCGGCGGCGCGTGCCGCCGCGCAGGCACTGCGCGAGCGCGGAGTGCTCGGAGTCGACCGGCACGATCTGCCCGGGCGCGGCGGCGGCCTTGACCAGCGGGCCGCCGGCGATGAGCGACTCCTTGTTGGCCAGCGCGAGCGTGCTGCCGGCGGCCGAGCGCGGCCAGCGTCGGCCGCGAGGCCGATCGACCCGGTCATCCCGTTGAGCACGACGTCGCGTGGGCAGCCCGGCGGCCTCGGTGGCGGCGTCGGGCCCGACGAGCACCTTGGGGCTGATCCCGTGCGCGGTCGAGCGCCGCGCGCAGGTCGGCCTCGCGCGACGCGTCGGCGATCCGCCACCGTGCCCACGCCGTGCTCCGCCGCCTGGCTCGCGAGCAGCTCGACGTCGGCGCCGCCGGCGGCGAGTGCGCGACGACCCGGAACCGCTCCGGGTTGCGGCGTACGACGTCGAGCGCCTGGGTCCCGATGGACCCGGTGCTCCCGAGGATGACGACGTCGCGCATGGGAGCAGTGTGACCGACGTCGGGCGGTTCGTGCCTCTCGCCGCCCGGTGGGACGCACCCGGGCGGCCCAACCCCGGCGGTCAGGAGCCGTGCGCCAGGATGTCGGGCGTGCCGTCCGTGATCCGAGTCGAGGCCGACCACCCCGACGCGACCCGATTCGTCCAGGCTCTGCTGCGCGAGCTGGCCGTGCGCTACGACGACGACAGCGACACCATCGCGCCCACGGATCCCGCGGCCTCCTGGGCGCTGCTGGTCGACGACGACGGGACGGCGCTGGGCAGCGGCGCGGTGCAGCGCCTCGCCAAGTCCCTCCCGGGCGCGCCGGACGACCACGGCGAGATCAAGCGCGTGTACGTCGAGCCCGAGGCGCGCGGCCGGGGGCTGTCGAGGGTGCTCATGACCGGACTCGTCGCGCTCGCCGTCGAGGACGGCTACACCTGGCTGCAGCTCGAGACCGGCGACGTGCAGCCCGAGGCGATCGGGCTCTACCAGAGCAGCGGCTGGATCCGGGTGCCCAACTACGGGCAGTACGAGGACGACCCGCGCTCGATCTGCTTCGGCCTGCGGATCGTCGAGCCGTAGTACGCCGAGGTCCTAGAGGGTCAGCCCGGTGAGCACGAGGACGCGCTCGTAGGTGAAGTCCTCCATGGCGTAGCGCAGCCCCTCGCGGCCGACCCCGGACGCCTTGACCCCGCCGTAGGGCATCTGGTCGGCGCGGTAGGACGGCACGTCGCCGACGACGACGCCGCCCACCTCGAGCTCGGCGTGCGCACGGAACGCCACCTGCAGGTCGTGGGTGAACACGCCGGTCTGCAGCCCGAAGCGGCTGTCGTTGACGATCGCGAACGCCTCGTCGACCCCGGCCACGCGCTGCAGCACGAGCACCGGGCCGAAGACCTCCTCGCACGACACCTTGGCGTCGGCGGGCACGTCGGTCAGCACGGTCGGCGAGTACGACGCCCCGTCGCGGACCCCGCCGGTGAGCAGCGTGGCGCCTGCGGCGACGGCCTCGTCGACCCAGGTCGCGACGCGGATCGCGGCCTTCTCGTCGACGAGGGGGCCGACCACGGTGGCCTCGTCCCAGGGCGAGCCGGTCGGGAGGGCCTCGACCTTGGCCACGATCTGCGGGACGAGGCTGTCCCACAGCGACGTCGGCGACCAGGACGCGCTGCACCGAGACGCAGGACTGGCCGGCCTGGTAGTTGGCGAAGGTCGCGATGCGCGTCGCGGCCCAGTCGAGGTCGGCGTCGGACGACCAGTCGGGGCAGACGACCGCGGCGGCGTTGCCGCCGAGCTCGAGCGTGACGTGCTTGTGCGGCACCGCCTTCTGGATCGCGAAGCCGACCGCCTCCGAACCGGTGAAGGACACGATCGGCATGCGGTCGTCGGCGACCAGCGCGGGCGCCACGTCGTTGCCGACGGGCAGGACCGACCACGAGCCGGCAGGGCAGGTCGGTCTCGGCGAGCAGCTCGCCGAGCAGCAGCGCCGACAGCGGCGTGGCCGGTGCCGGCTTCACGACGATGGGGGCACCGACGGCGATCGCCGGCGCGACCTTGTGCGCCACGAGGTTGAGCGGGAAGTTGAACGGCGCGATGCCCAGGACCGGCCCGTAGGGGAAGCGGCGCACGATCGCGGCGCGCCCGGCGCTGGTGCCCTCGGTGTCGAGGCGCTGCATGTCGCCGCCCGACCGGCGCACCTCCTCGGCGGCGAAACGGAACACGCTCGCCGCGCGGCTCGCCTCCGCGCGCGCCCACAGCAACGGCTTGCCGTTCTCCGCGGTGATCAGCTCGGTGATCTCGTCGAGCCGCTCGGTGATGCGCCGCGAGACGTGCATGAGGGCCTCGGCGCGCACCGACACCGGCGTGGCGGCGAACTGGTGGCGGACCGCCCAGGCGGCGGCCACCGCCTCCTCGACCTGCTCGGCGGTGGGCACGGCGTGCGCGCCCACGACGGAGCCGTCGAAGGGGTTGGTCACCTCGACGGTGACCTCGGAGGTCGCGGGGCGGCCGGCGATCCAGGCGGGGCGCACGTCAGTCATGGAGAGGACGGTACGGCGTCGCCCGCGGCCACGGGGCGCCGATCCGGCCATCGGCGCCGCCCACCTGCGCCTGTCTGGACTGTTACCACGACCGTCACCCGGACGGCCGAACACGTCGGCACCGCTTAAGCGGGCTCGAAGCAGGGCTTAGGCGCGGGCGCCGATGCTGGGGCGACCGGTCGGGAGATCCGCCCGGCACTCCCTGGAGAGGACTCGACCATGTCTCGCACGACCCACTCGCTCCTGCGCACCGGCGTCACCGCCGGCGTCGCGCTCGCGCTGATGGTGCCGGCGGCCGGAGTCGCGAGCGCGGCCCCGGTGTCGCACTCGACGTCCGTGTCCGGCGCCGTCGCCGCGTCGATCTCGGCGTCCACCAAGCAGGAGGCCCGCGCCGACCTGCGCCGCGCCGTCGCCGCCGCGCACCGCGCGCACAAGCGCGCCGTGGCCCAGGCCCGGCGCGCGTTCGACCGCGACCCCAACGTCATCCTCGCGAAGAAGCAGCGCCGCGACGTCGTGGGCAGCAGCACCGACCCCGCGCTGATCCTGGCCGCCAACGCCGCGTACAAGGCGTCGGTCACGGGCGCTGCGGAGACCCGCAAGGCTGCCATCGACGCGGCGCGCACCACCCGCTTCGCCGCGATCGACGCCGCGTGGGCGGCGTTCGACCTCGTCGTCAACCCGGCCAACGCCATCGCGCGCAACGCGTTCCGCGCCTCCATGCGCAGCGCCAACTACGAGCTGCGCACCGACATCGCCGCGGCGCACAAGGCCTTCCGCCTTGCCGTGGCCCCGGCGCACGCCACCCTGCGGGCCTCGATCAACGCCGCGATCGCCACGTTCGAGGCGAGCGGACGCACCCCGGAGGACGTCGCCGCGTTCTCGGCCTCGCTGGCCGTCGCGCGTGCCGCGTTCGGCGCCGACCCGGCCGTGCTCGCAGCTCGTACCGCCCGCCGTGCCGCCATCACGGACGCGTGGGGCGACTACCGCGCGAGCCGCAAGGCTGCGCGCATCGCGTTCCACAAGGCGACCGGCCACTGGCCGCACCGCACCAAGATCGTCGTGCCGAAGTTCTGACCGACGCACGCGTACGCCGATCGACCGGAGCCCTCGCCGCACTGCGGCGGGGGCTCCGGCGCGTCAGTCGGGCAGGCGGGTCAGCGCGAGGTAGAGCTCGGCGCGGACGCCGGCGTCGTCGAGCGAGCGACCGAGCAGGGTCTCCGCTCGGCGCAGCCGGTGCCGCACGGTGTGCCGGTGCACGCCGAGGTCGGCGGCCGCCGCGTCGACCTGGCCGTGGCGGCGCAGCCACGCCAGCACGGTGGCCGCGAGATCGGCCCGCTCCCCCGGCTCGTCGAGCGGCGCCACCAGAGCCGCGGCCCACGCGTCGGCGGCCGCGGGGTCGAGCAGGGCCTCGAGGCCGCTGCCGAGATCGGCGTACCTGCGCACCCCGCTGCCCGCGGCCGACAGGGCCCGCCGAGCGCGGGTGAGAGACCGCTGCAGGCTCGCCGCATCGTCGAGCTCCGCGCCGTCGCCGGCGCCGGCTGCACCGAGCGGTCCGGACTCGGTCACCGCGCCGCGCAGCGCGTCGAGGTCGTCGCCGGCCGCGACGATGCCCACGACCAGCGACGGGTCCTCGGCCAGCACTCCGGCCGCGACAGCCGCGCCCGGCAGCGCCTCGGCCGCGCGGTCCTCGGCCGCGGCCACACCTGCCGGGTCGGACGCCGCCGGCCGCACCACGACCGCGCGCACCGGCGCGCTGCGCAGGGAGCTCCAGCCGAGCTGGTCGAGCGGGAGGCCGACGCCCGTGCCGTCGAGCAGGAGCCGCAGTGCAGCCGCCCGCACCCCGCGCTCGGCCGCGCTGCGTCCCTCGGAGCGCGCGAGCGCCAGCGACAGCAGCGACACCGCCAGGTTGACGACCGCCTGGTCGTTCGCGCGCAACGGCTCCCGCGCGCCGACCGCGAGGAACCCGCGGGCTCGGCCGCGCACTCCCAGGGGCTGGATCACGACGTACTCGTCAGCGCCGGACACCACTGCGGAGGCGAGCAGTCCCTGGGGGCGCAGCCGCGCGATCTCCGGGTCGAGGTCGGCGGCACGCCGCGTCGACGAGGCCGGCGACGCGTGCACCACGCCGCCCGCCGGGTCGAGGACGAGCGCGAAGCCGCCGACGTGCTTCGCGAGCCGCGCCACGACGGCGGCCGCACCGCCGTCGTCCGAGGTGAGCGCTGCGCGGATGAGCTCGCGCTGCGCGGCGAAGCCGCGGGCGGCCTCGTCGTACTCCTCGGCCGCGAGCAGGCGCGACACGGCCTTGGACACCGCGATGAACGGCGTGCGCTCGGGCACCTCGAGCAGGGGCAGGCCGGCCTTCTCGGCGGCCGCCACGAGCGGGGCCGGCAGGCTCGAGTGCGACAGGCCGGCGCCCAGGCCGAGCCCGAGGCCGGCGACGTCGGCGGCGACGAGGCGCGCGACGTACGCCGTGCATGCCGCAGCCTTCTGCGGCAGCCGCATCCCGGTGGTGAGCAGGAGCTCGCCGCCCTCGAGGTACGGCGCCGGGTCCTCCAGCTCGCTGACGGCGACCCAGCGCACCGGTCGGTCGAGCGCCGCCCGCGGCCGCGTGGACCGCGAGCCCGAGGTCGGGCAGCGCGACGACGTCGCGCAGGCGAGGCGGCACGGCTGCTCCCTGGCGGGACGGAGGTGTTGTCCGGACCGGACAAGCGTACAAGCACGGTTGGACGACAAGTCCAGGTGGCGATGACACGGCCGAGCCCTACTCTCGGCACATGACGACCTCCCCCGCCCCGCTCGCCGCCGACCTCCCGCAGGAGCGTCGCCTGGTCACCGCCATCCCCGGTCCGCAGTCGCAGGCCCTGCAGGCGCGCCGTACGGCCGCGGTCAGCGCCGGCGTCGGCGCGACCCTCCCCATCTACATCACGGCCGCCGGCGGCGGCGTGCTGCTCGACGTCGACGGCAACTCGCTCATCGACCTCGGGTCGGGCATCGCCGTGACCACGGTCGGCAACTCGGCGCCGAAGGTCGTCGAGGCCGTGCAGCGCCAGGTCGAGCAGTTCACCCACACCTGCTTCATGGTCACGAGCTACGCCGGCTACGTCGAGGTGTGCGAGGCGCTCAACCGCCTCACCCCCGGCGACCACGAGAAGCGCTCGGCGCTGTTCAACTCCGGCGCCGAGGCCGTGGAGAACGCGGTGAAGATCGCCCGCGCCTACACCAAGCGCGACGCCGTCGTCGTCTTCGAGCACGGCTACCACGGCCGCACCAACCTCACGATGGCGATGACGGCGAAGAACATGCCGTACAAGCAGTCGTTCGGACCGTTCGCCTCGGAGGTCTACCGCGTCCCGCTGTCGTACCCGTACCACGACGGCCGCGACGGCGCGAAGGCCGCGGCCGACGCGATCAGCCGCATCGACAAGGAGATCGGCGCCGGCAACGTCGCCGCGATCGTCATCGAGCCGATCGCGGGCGAGGGCGGCTTCATCGTCCCGTCCGCCGGCTTCCTGCCGGCGCTGGTCGAGTTCGCCAACGCCAACGGCATCGTGTTCGTCGCCGACGAGATCCAGACCGGGTTCTGCCGCACCGGCGAGTGGTTCGCGTGCGACCACGAGGGCATCGTCCCCGACATGATCACCACGGCGAAGGGCATCGCGGGCGGCCTGCCGCTGGCCGGTGTCACCGGTCGCGCGGAGATCATGGACGCCGTCCACGCGGGCGGCCTCGGCGGCACCTACGGCGGCAACCCGGTCGCGTGCGCGGCGGCGCTCGGCTCGATCGCGACGATGGAGGAGCTCGACCTCAACGCCGTCGCGCGCCGCGATCGAGTCGATCATGGTGCCCCGCCTGCAGGCGATCGCCGAGAAGACCGGCGTCATCGGCGAGGTGCGCGGACGCGGAGCGATGATCGCGGTCGAGATCGTCAAGCCGGGCACCGACGAGCCGGACCCCGAGCTCACCGGCAAGGTCGCCAAGGCCTGCCACGCGCAGGGCGTCGTGGTGCTCACGGCCGGCACCTACGGCAACGTGCTGCGGTTCCTGCCGCCGCTCACCATCCCCGACCACCTGCTCGACGAGGCGCTCACCGTCCTCGAGGACCAGTTCCTCGCGCTGACGGGCTCCTGAGCCACCCGGCTCGCCGCGCGGGTCACCGACGGGCGCCCCCACCTCCGGGTGGGCGGCGCCCGTCGTGCGTCATGCGCGCGTTCGGTCGCGCACCGCCGGTTGGATGCAGCGCGGCCTGTGCGATGGGTCATGCCCGTCGAAGGTCTCCAACAGGTCACGGCCGCATCCGGTCGCGGTGCGGGTCGAGAAGACCTCATGACGCGCCCGACGGGGGCGACGCTGACCCCAGGAGATCCCACATGCGCCACCACCGCCTCGCCGCCGCTGCCGTCGCCGCGGCCGCCGCTCTCACCCTTGCCGCCTGCGGCTCGTCGTCGTCGACGACCGCCACCTCGAGCTCACCGGCGCCCTCGACGCCTGCCGCGTCGAGCCCGGCCGCCGCCGGCACGATCGTCGACGTCGCCGCCTCCAACCCCGACTTCTCGACGCTGGTCGCCGCCGTCGAGGCCGCCGGTCTCGTCGACACCCTGAACGGCCCCGGCCCGTTCACCGTCTTCGCGCCCACCAACGAGGCGTTCGCCGCGCTGCCCGCCGGCCTGCTCGACAAGCTGCTCCTGCCCGCCAACAAGGAGACGCTGACCAAGATCCTGACCTACCACGTCGTCGCCTCGAAGGTCATGGCCGCCGACGTGACGCCGGGCAAGGTCGCCACCGTCGAGGGCAGCGACATCACCATCACCACCGACGGCGGCGTCAAGGTCAACGACGCCAACGTCACCGCGACCGACGTCGAGGCGTCCAACGGCGTCATCCACGTGATCGACGCGGTGCTCGTGCCCGGCCGACGTGGACGTCAGCAAGCTCTGAGCTACCGTCCCCGCACGACCGAGGCCCGCTCCCCGCACGGGAGCGGGCCTCGCGCGTCGTGCTGCAGCGGCGTACGCCGGGGTCAGCGACCGATCGGGGCGTGCGTGACCGGGTCGCGCTCCTCGAGCTTCCACTCCTGGCCGTAGCCGTCCTTGAGCAGGTCGAGGAACGGCTCGCTGGCGAACGCCTCCGGGCCGAGGACGCCGGCACCGCTCCACGCACCGGTGGCGAGGAGCTCGAGCGCGACGACCGGGTTCATCGCGGTCTGCCAGACGACCGCCTGGGCGCCGTACTCCTGCATCGTCCACTCGTTGTCGGCCACGTGGTAGAGGTACACGGCGCGGTCGGCGCCGTCGGTGCCCTTGCCCGTGACGAGCAGGCCGGCGCAGGTCTTGCCGGTCATCTTGTCGCCGAGGGTGAGCGGGTCGGGCAGGCACGCGGCGACGACGTCGCGCGGGCTGACCTCGTGGTGCCCGACGCCGCACCTTCTCGGTGCGGTCGAGGCCGAGCTTGTTCAGCGTCTTGAGGACGTCGATGAACTCGTCGCCGAGGCCGAACTTGAACGTGACGCGACGGGCCTCGACCCAGCGCGGCATGAGGAGCACCTCCTCGTGCTCCACGTTGACGCACTCGACCGGACCGATGCCGTCCGGGAAGTCGAAGACCTCCGGCTCGGAGAACGGCTCGGTGGTGAACCAGCCCTTGTCCTTCTCCCAGATGACCGGCGGGTTGAGGCACTCCTCGATCGTGGTCCAGATGGAGAACGACGGCGCGAAGTCGTAGCCGTGCACCACGAGGTTCGAGGCGTCGCGCACCCCGAGCTCGTCGATCTCGCTGAACAGGTGGTCGGCGGCGTACCGCGCGAACACGTCGGCCAGACCCGGCTCGACGCCGATGCCGCACAGCGCGAGGCGGCCCGCGGCCTTCCACGAGTCGTCGTGGGCGAACTGGTCGTCGCCGAGCTTCACGCCGGGCAGCTCGTACGGACGCTCGGGGTGCTTGCTCGACAGGCTCATCGCCGTGTCGAGGTAGTGCGCGCCGGCGAGGAACGCGCCCTCGAAGATCGAGAGCACGAAGCGCGGGTCGACGACGTTGAGGACGTGCGTGATCGCGTGCTCGCGGGCGAGGTTGGCGACCGCGTGGGCGTCGGAGGCGTCGACCTGCGCCGCGGTGAAGCGCGGGTCGGCCAGCCGCTCGACCAGCGCGGAGGCGCGGGCGAGGTCGTAGTCGGCGACGACGATGTGCTCGAAGAAGTCGCGCCGGGCTGCGATGAGCGCCGCCGACGATCCGACGCCGCCGGCGCCGACGATGAGGATCCGCATGGGGTGTGTCCTGAGGTTCTCGGGCGGACCTCGCGTCCGCACCTGGTCTTCGGGCACGGTAAGCCATAAGTTGCTTATATGACGACTGCATCGCCCCCGAGGGACCCGGTGGACCGCGCGTTCACCGCCAACCTGCTCGGAACGCTCGCGCTCACCATCGTCGATCGCGTGGGGATCGGATCGGCGCGCGTGGCGCGGCACGGGGCCAACGCGCCGGCCGCGCTGGTGACGCTGCTCTGGTACCCCGACCGCCCGATCGCCTTCCTGGCCGACCGGCTGCGCATCACGCACCCGGGGGCCGTGCAGCTCGTCGACCGGCTGGCGCGCGACGGGCTCGTCGACCGGATCCCCGGGGAGGACGGGCGCACCAAGCTCCTGGCCCTCAGCGACCGGGGCGAGCGCGTCGCCCACCTGGTGCTCGACGAGCGTCGTCAGGTGCTCGACCGGGCGGTCTCCGCGCTCGACGACGAGCAGGCCGTCGCCGTGACCGACGCGCTCGGCGCCATGCTCGAGGCGCTCGCGGACAGCCTCCTGACCAGCGAGTACATGTGCCGGATCTGCGACGAGCTCGCGTGTCCCGACGCGCGCTGCCCCGTCGAGCGCGCCGAGCCGGCACCGGCGCACCGCCGCGGAACGGGGTACGGCGTGGGCGCCGCCGGAGCCGCGGAATCCTCCTGATTCGGGGTCCTCGACCGGGGCGGAGTCCTAGGCTCCCCCCGGACCGTGCGCCACCGGCGCGGTCGTGGGTACGGGGCACGTACGCGAGGAGATGCCATGTCCGAGGCAGAACCGCACGGCACGCTGGTCGCCGTCGACAGGTCAGGAGACCTGCGCGAGAAGGGCCTGGCGGGCAACGCCCTGACCCTCAAGGGCAGCGTCATCATCGGCCTCGCGTCCACCGCGCCGGCGTACTCGCTGGCCGCGACCATCGGCTACATCGTCCTCGAGGTCGGCGAGTACGCGCCTGCCGCGATCCTCGTGGCCTTCATCCCGATGCTGTTCACCGCGTTCGCCTACCGCGAGCTCAACCGCGCGGTGCCCGACTGCGGCACGACGTTCACGTGGGGCACCAAGGCGTTCGGCCCGTGGGTCGGCTGGATGGGCGGCTGGGCGGTCGCGCTCGCGGGCACCATCTTCCTGGCGAACGCCGCCGAGGTGGCGGCGTACTACTTCTACAGCGCGCTCTACTCGATCGGCGTCGACCAGGCCGAGGGCCTCGCGGACAACACCGCCGCCGTCACGAGCCTCGGGGCCCTGTCGATCGCGCTCATGACCTACATCAGCTACCGCGGCATCGAGATCAGCGCGCGGATCCAGAACCTGCTCGTCTACTTCCAGTACGGCGTCCTCGTGCTGCTGTCCGTGATGCTGCTCGGCAAGGTCGTGACCGAGGGCGTGCCGGAGGGCGGCGTCGAGCCGTCGCTGTCGATGCTCAACCCGCTCAACATCACCAGCGGCGCCGCTCTCGTCGCCGCTGTCGTGCTCGGCGTGTTCCTGTTCTGGGGCTGGGAGAGCACGCTCGCGGTCAACGAGGAGACCGAGAACCCGGACAAGACACCGGGTCGCGCGGCGGTCATCTCGACCGTCCTGCTGCTCATCACCTACCTGTCGGTGAGCATGGGCGTCGTGTCGGTCGGCGGCACCGGTGACGGGCTCCTCGACTTCAGCGAGGAGGGGCTCGAGGCCGGCAGCGCCGACGACGTGTTCACCCCGCTGGCCGAGAGCATCGGGCTCTGGATGGTCATCCTCATCCAGCTCGCCATCGTCGTGTCGGCGCTGTCGTCGAGCCAGACCACGATCATGCCGACCACCCGCGGCATGCTCTCGATGGGTGCCTACCGCGCCCTGCCCGAGTCGTTCGCGAGCGTGCACCCCTACTACCGCAGCCCCGGATTCTCCACGGCTGTCATGGGCATCGCGGCGATCGTCTACTACGTCGGCATGTCGGTGATCAGCCAGAACATCCTCTACGACTCGATCTACTCGATCGGGCTCGCCATCACCTTCTACTACGCGCTGACCGGCTTCTCGAGCGTGTGGTACTTCCGGCACGACCTCACGAACTCGGGACGCGACCTGTTCTTCAAGGGTCTCTTCCCGCTGTTCGGCGCCCTCGGGCTCGGGTTCGTCTTCGTCCGCAGCGCCATGGACATGTACGACCCGGCGAACAACGAGACGACGCTGCTCGGCGTCGGCGGCGCGTTCGTGCTGGGCATCGGCGGCCTGGTGGCGGGCGCCGTCATCATGGTGCTGCTGTCCGCACGCAAGCAGCAGCGCCCGTTCTTCCGCGGCGAGACCCTCGTGGTCGACACCCCGGTGATGGTGCCCGAGGGCGAGCACGCGGTCATGGTGTCGCACGAGGTCCCGGCCGGTGCCGACGTCGACGTCGACGAGGTCGAGAACATGCTCGACGTGCTCGAGGAGGAGCTCGAGCAGGAGCACGAGCGCGAGCGCCGGCACGACGAGGACGGCGACACGGAACGCTGAGCCGCGCAGCAGCGGCGGGCTGGTGACGGTCAGCCGCTGCTGGCGTCCCCGTGCTCAGGTCCTTGGGCACCGGAGACGACGCACAGCTCGTTGCCCTCGGGGTCGGCCATGACCTGCCACCAGATGCCCCAGCGCTCGATCCGCTCGCCGACGAGCGTGGCGCCGAGCCGCTGGAGCCGGCTGATGTGCGCCTCGGCATCCTCGGGGTGGGTGTCGAGGTGCATGCGGTTCTTGCCCGCCTTGGCGTCGTCGACCTTGGCCAGCACGAGCACGGGCCCATGCGTCTCGGCGAGGGTCGGACCGTGCGCGGGCGCGGGGACGAGCACGCGGTACTCGTCCAGCTTGTCGGCGAGCGTGTACCCGAGGGCGACCGACCAGAACTCGACGAGCGAGTCCGGGTCGTGGCAGTCCAGCACGACGGTGACTCTCATGGCCGGACGGTACGCCGGTGCCGTGCGGTGGTGTCCAGCGAACGACCGAACGGCCCGCGTGAGCGGACCGTTGCGTGCGCATTCGTCCGGAATCGGACGCCCGGCGTGCGCCGTTCGGGTGAGTCGGCGTACGACGGCGCCCGGCGCCGACGGGGATGTCGGGGCGGTGGCGGGTCGGTGTCGTGGGCCGCGGGCGGGCGGCGCGGCAGGATGGGCCGCATGGACATCAGAGCGGCGCGCCAGGCGCGCGGGTGGTCGCAGGAGGAGCTCGCCGAGCGCACCGGCCTGAGCGCGCGCACGATCCAGCGGATCGAGAACGGCGCACGACCGAGCGCGGCGACCGCACGGCTGCTCGCCGCTGCCTTCGAGGTCGAGGTGGCCGACGTGCTCGCCCCCGGGACGACCCCCTCCGCGGGTGACGGCGGACCCCCGCGGCCGCCGGCGCCGATCGTCGACGCGGTGCGCGACGGTGCGCTCGGCTTCTCCGACTTCGAGGGTCGCGCCGGGCGCCCGGACTACTGGTGGTTCCTGCTCGCGGTGCTGGTGGTCACCGGCGCCGCGACCGCGCTGAGCGAGGCCCTGGGCGCGGCCGTCTCCGTGGTGCTCTCGCTCCCCCTCGCGGCGGTCGGCGCCCGTCGGCTGCACGACACCGGCCGCAGCGGCTGGTGGCAGCTGTTCGCGCTCGCACCGTTCGGCTTCGTCGTGGTGCTGACCCTGATGGCCCAGCCCACCGACGACGCCGCCGCCCTGGCCCGGCGTACGCCGTCCCCGGAGGACTCCGCGGCCGACGACAGCGCCGCGACGAGCGACCACGCCTCCGGGAGCCGTTGAGGCAGAACGCGAAGGTCCCCGCACCCGACCTCGGTCGGGCGCAGGGACCCTGCGGTGAGCGTGCGGTCAGCCGTGCGTCGGGAAGCCCAGGTTGATGCCGCCGTGGCTCGGGTCGAGCCAGCGGCTCGTGACGACCTTGCCGCGGGTGAAGAAGTGCACGCCCTCGAGGCCGTGCGCGTGGGTGTCGCCGAACAGCGAGGCCTTCCAGCCGCCGAACGAGTAGTAGGCCATCGGCACGGGGATCGGCACGTTGATGCCGACCATGCCGACCTCGACCTCGTTCTGGTAGCGACGCGCGGCGCCGCCGTCGTTGGTGAAGATGGCCGTGCCGTTGCCGTACGGGTGCTCGTTGACCATCCGCAGGGCCTCGTCGTACGAGTCGACGCGGACCACGGACAGCACGGGGCCGAAGATCTCGTCGGTGTAGACGCTCATGTCGGTGGTGACGTCGTCGATGAGCGTGGGCCCGAGCCAGTAGCCGCCGGGCTCGCCGTCGACCTCGGGGTTGCGGCCGTCGACCACGATCGTGGCGCCCGCCGCCTCGCCGGCGTCGACGTACGACGCCACCTTGTCGCGGTGCACGGCGGTGATGAGCGGGCCCATGTCGCAGCCGCGGCGACCGTCGCCGGTGCGCAGCGTGGCCATGCGCTCGGAGATCTTCGCGACCAGCGGGTCGGCGACGTCGCCGACGGCCACCAGCGCCGAGATCGCCATGCAGCGCTCGCCGGCGGAGCCGAAGCCGGCGTTGACGGCGGCGTCGGCCGCGAGGTCGAGGTCGGCGTCGGGCAGGACGACCATGTGGTTCTTGGCGCCGCCGAGCGCCTGGATGCGCTTGCCGTTCGCGGTGCCGCGCTCGTAGACGTACTTCGCGATCGCGGTGGAGCCGACGAACGAGACGCTCTTGACGTCCTTGTGGTCGAGCAGCGCGTCGACGGCGACCTTGTCGCCGTGCACGACGTTGAAGACGCCCGCGGGCAGGCCGGCCTCGGCCCACAGCTGCGCGATGAAGTTCTGCGCCGACGGGTCCTTCTCGCTCGGCTTCACGATGACGGTGTTGCCCGCGGCGATCGCGATGGGGAAGAACCACATCGGGACCATCGCCGGGAAGTTGAACGGCGAGATGACGCCGACGACGCCGAGCGGCTGGCGGATCGAGTAGACGTCGACACCGGTCGAGACGCCCTCGGAGAAGCCGCCCTTGAGCAGGTGCGGGATGCCGCACGCGAACTCGACGACCTCGAGGCCGCGCTGCACCTCGCCGAGCGCGTCGGAGAGCACCTTGCCGTGCTCGGCGGTGATGATCGCGGCGAGGTCGCCCTTGCGCTCGTTGAGCAGCTCGCGGAAGGCGAACAGGATCGTGGCGCGCTTGGTGAGGGAGGTCTTCCCCCACTCCGCGAACGCGGCCTTGGCGGCGGCGACCGCCTCGTCCATGACCTCCGGCGTCGCGAAGTCGACGCGGCCGGTCAGGGCACCCGTCGCGGGGTCGAAGACCTCGCCGGTGCGCTCGGCGACGGCGCCGTAGGGCTTGCCGTCGATCCAGTGGGAGATGCGGGTGACGTCGCTCATGGAGGCAGTGTGCTGGCTGGGGGCCCGCACGCGCCACCCTCAGGGTGACGGCTGGAGACCGATCCGCCTGACGAGGTGTCAAGGCACCGGCTCGACGCCCGGCGGTCAGAGCACGAGCGGCTTGATCGGGCTCATCACCAGCGTCGGGTCCGTGCGCCAGTCGACCCCGGGCACGTCGATGTAGAGCTCGATCTCGTTGCCGTCGGGGTCGGCGATGTAGAGGCTGTGCGTCACCGTGTGGTCGCTGGCGCCGAGCACCGCGACCCCGTTCTCCTCCAGCGCCGCCAGGGCCGCACGCAGCTCGTCGTCGCTGTCGCCCACCTTGAGCCCGAAGTGGTAGAGCCCCACCCGACGGCCGGCCGGGAGCGAGGCCGCGTCGGGCCCGACCTCGATGAGCAGCAGCTCGTGGTGCGTGCGCAGGTTGGGCGCGGAGAACGCCGCGGCCTGGAAGCCCACCGGCAGATCGTCGCCGAGCATCCGCCACCCGAGGACGTCGCGGTAGAAGTGCACGGACGTCGCGAGGTCGCGCACGTAGAGGACGAGATGGCCGAGCTCGTGGACCTGCATGTCGTCTCCTCGGGATCCTGGCCGTGCGCCAGACGCTAGCGCACCTTGGCTCCCGTCGACCCTCCTTGCCGGAGAAGGGAGGCGCCAGGGACCGGGCTCGCGAGTGACCCCGGAGAGTGATCATGCAACTCCGAAAGTGCCTGTGGATACTGGGCTTTCGAGATCGCGGCACTGTCAGAGGTGGTCTCTAGAGTTGCTGCCATGACCACCACTCCGACCTCGTTGCCCGCGGACTTCGCGGCAACGGTCGCGCGCGTGGTCGCGGACGCCGAGTGCTTGACCCGGATGGCCGCGGACGGGGTGTGGTCGCGGGTGTCGCTGGCCTCGGCGGCGGATCTGTCGGTGGCGCTGCTGCGGGCCGGTGACGCGCTCAATGCCGTGGCGGTCGACGGGGTCGGCGTGGTGCACACCTCCGGCGCGCTGCCCGCCGGTCACGTCTCGACGCGGCGCTGGCTCGAGGTCGCGACCGGGCATGTCGTCGCGGTCGGCCGGGGCGAAGGTGGCGCGGTCGATGTCGCTGCGCGAGGGCTTCGCCCGCACGCGGATGGCGTGGCTGTCGGGGCAGATCTCCGACGACATGGTCCGCGTCATCACCATCGGGCATCCCGCTCGCGCTGCAGCGGCTCAACGTGGCCGAGCAGCCCGCGGTGATCGAGCAGATCGAGGCGCAGATCGTCCCGTATGCGATGGAGCAGTCCATCGCGCAGGTGCAGAAGAAGCTCAAGCAGCTGCGCATCTCACGTCGACCCCGACGGCATCGACGAGCGCCGCCTCGCCGCCTACGACGACGCAGCAGCTCACCTCGTCCCGGTCGGCGACGGCTACGAGGTCCGCGGCTACCTCACCAAGGAGTCCGCCGCGGTCCTGCTCACGGTGCTCGAGCAGAAGATCGACGGCTGGTTCCACGACGGCTCCCTCACCCCGGAACAGCAGGTGGTCTGCGGGGAGGACGTGATGTCGACCGGGCGCCGGAAGATGCGCCGCCCGCGGCTCAACGCCGACGCGCTGATCGAGGCCTGCCAGGACCTCCTCGACTCCGGGTCGCTGGGCTCCAAGCACCAGCAGCGCCCCCACGTCCTGGTCACCGTCGACGCCGCGGAGTACCGCGCCGGCCTCGGCGGGCTGCTCCACCTCCCCGGCACCGACGCCGAGCCCATCACCGCGGCCACCGTCGACCAGTACCTGTGCGACGCCGACATCACCACGATCCTCACCCGCCCCGCCGAGGCGACTGCCGGCTCGACGCTACGACGCGGCGACGACGGCGTACGCACTGGCTGCACGACGCAGCCCGCGAGGTCCTCTACGTCGGCCGCACCCGCCGCACCGCACCACCCCGACTCCGCAAGGCCCTCGCCATCCGCGACCGGCCACTGCGTCTTCCCCGGCTGCCGCGTCGACCCGACCCGCTGCGACGCCCACCACGTCACCGAATGGTGCGACGACGGACTGACCGACCCGTCGAACATGCTGCTGATCTGCACAGGCCCACCACACCCTCGTGCACAAGCAGCGCTGGACCATCACCCGCAAGCCAGGCGTGACGGGACGGACAACCCGACGGCTGGGACTTCACACCCCCACCACGACGACGGCCCTGAGCCGCGGCAGCCGCGACCAGGGCGCACCACCCCTCACCCGAACGCCCCCACCCACCACGCGGGTTACACGCACGCCGCGCGATATCCGGCACCGGGCATGGGGTCGGATGCCATGCTGGTGCGATGGCCGTGGCCAGCGACGAGACGAACTGGGCGAGCTGGCACCACGACTACGCCGACCCCACCTCACCGCTGTCCCAGCGTCTGAGAGTCGTCGTCAGCCTGGTCCAGCGGGCAGTCGGCCTGCTTCCGCCCGGGCCGATCAGCGTCATCAGTGCGTGTGCCGGACAGGGCCACGACGTAGTCCTCGCCCTGCAGGGCCACCCCCGCGCGGCGGAGGTGACCGGTTCCCTCGTCGAGTGGGACGAGCACAACGTCGATCAAGCGGCCGCCGCTCTGCGCTCCGCCGGACTGGACGGCATCGAGGCGATCCGTGCCGATGCGTCGGAGTTGGACACCTATCTCGACATGCCGAGAGCGGATCTCCTGCTCCTGTGCGGGATCTACGGCAACGTGTCCGACGCGGACGTCCAGAACACGATCGCCCACGCCTCCCAGCTCTGTTCCCCTGGGGCTTTCGTCATCTGGACGCGGCATCGTCACGCCCCGGATCTCACGCCACGGATTCGCGACTGGTACCGCGAGGCAGGATTCGAGGAACTCGCCTTCGAGTCTCCCGGTGAGAACTCCTTCTCAGTCGGGATGAACCGCCTTCTCGACCAGCCCAGCCGCGCCATGCCTGGCCTGAAACTGCTCACCTTCCTGCGGTGAACCGCTGCGCCCAGGTGCCGATATCGATCGTTCTGGCGCGCCAGGGAGGGTCAGCTGTCGAAGCCGAGGCCGAGGCGGTCGAGCGTGCGCAGCCAGAGGTTGCGCCGACCGTGCGAGCGGTCCGCGCGGTCGAGCGACCAGGTCGTGAGCCCGATCGCCGCGGAGCGCACCGGCTCCGGCGGGAACGGCACCGGCAGCGTGCGCACCATCTCGGTGCGGGTGCGCTCGGTCTCCTTGCCGTCGAGCAGGTCGAGCATCACGGCGGCACCGAAGCGGGTCGCTCCGACCCCGAGGCCGGTGTAGCCGGCGGCGTACGCCACCCGGTCGTCCTTGGCCGTGCCGAAGAACGCCGAGAAGCGCGAGCACGTGTCGATCGCGCCGCCCCACGCGTGCGTCGCGCGGATGCCGTCGAGCACCGGGAAGACCTCGGTGAGGTGCTCGGCGAGCAGCGCGAACGACTCGGGCCGCGAGTCGTGCTTGTGCGACATGCGGCTCTGGTGGATCGCGTCGTAGCCGCCGAACAGGATCCGGCCGTCGTCGGTGGGACGGTAGTAGTGGAACTGGTTGCCCATGTCGCCGATGCCCTGGCGGCCCGCCCAGCCGATCGCGTCCCACTGCTCGGTCGACAGCGGCTCGGTGACGATCACGTAGTCGTACACGGGCACGACGTAGTGCGACAGGCGGCGCAGCAGCGGCGGGAACGCGTTGGTGGCCAGGGCCACGCGGTCGGCGCGGACGATCCCCGGGCCCGGCGTCCGACTCGGTGACGATCTCGACGGCCGCGGCCGACGAGGCGCCGAAGTCGGTGGCGCGCGTGCCCTCGTGGATGCGGACGCCGAGCGAGAGGCACGCGTCGCGCAGGCCCCAGGCGAGGCGCGCGGGGTTCACGAGCGCGACGCTGTCGCGGTCGTGGACGCCGCCGAGGTAGAGCGGCGAGTCGACGAGCTCGCGCAGCTGCTCGCGGTCGAGCACCTCGACCTTCTCGCCGTACGCCGCCGCCTCGGCGGGCAGCGTGTCGAGACCCTCGAGCTGGTAGGCCTCGGTGGCGACGTCGAGCTCGCCCGTGCGCTCGAAGGAGCAGTCGATGCCGTAGCGGTCGAGCGTGGCCGCGATGCCCTCGAGGTTCTCGTGGCCGAGCCGCGTGAGGAGCTCGAGCTCTCCGGGCCAGCGCGAGAGTCCGTTCGAGAACCCGTGCGTGATCGACGCGGCGCAGAAGCCGCCGTTGCGGCCCGAGGCCGCCCAGCCGATGCGGCCGCCCTCGACGAGCAGGACGTCGCGCGAGGGATCGGCCTCCTTGGCCAGCAGCGCGGTCCAGAGGCCGGAGAAGCCGCCGCCGACCACGAGGAGGTCGGCGTCGGTGTAGCCGGTGTGCGCCGGCAGCGGGTCGGGGCGGCGTGGGTCGTCGAGCCAGAACGAGAGCGGTGACGCGTCCGAGACAGCGGCGTACGACGACGGGCGGGGGTGGCGTGCGAACGGCACGACTCTCACGGCCTCAACCGGTGTGGCCGCCCCGGGTCCTCCGGACGATACGGCCGTCACGAGCGGGCAGCGGTGCTGCCACGTCCTCCCGCGACCTGTGCAGGATAACCCGGTCCTGAACACTTGTGCAGCACGGAGCCGCGCCGCGCGCGACCTCCCGCGCTCCGGTCAGCGCGGCGCCCAGCCCGGCTTGCCGAAGCTGACCTGCCAGCGCTCGCGCCAGCCCGAGGCCCGGGCGACGTCCCGGCCGATGGCCACGAACTCGTGGTAGGCCACGTAGAACGGGTTGTGCGAGGTGATGTTGGTGGTGAGCCCGTAGGTGACCCGCTCGACCTCCGGCTCGAAGGTGCCGAACATGCCGGTCCCACACGATGAAGATGCCGGCGTAGTTGGTGTCGAGGTACTGCTTGTTCGAGCCGTGGTGGACGCGGTGGTGGCTCGGGGTGTTCATGACCGCCTCGATGGGCCGCCACATGCGGTCGATCGCCTCGGTGTGGATCCAGAACTGGTAGATCAGGTTGAAGCCGTGCACGAGCGCCCACTGCACCGGCGTGAAGCCGAGCAGGAAGACCGGGATGTAGAACGGCAGGCTGGTCAGCGGCGTCCACGACTGGCGCAGCGCGGTCGAGAGGTTGTAGTGCTGCGACGAGTGGTGGGTGACGTGCGCCGCCCAGAAGAACCGCGACTCGTGGTGCACGCGGTGGAACCAGTAGTAGCAGACGTCGTCGAGCACGACGAGCAGCGCCCACGCCGCGATCGCGAGCCCGACTCCCCCGGCGCCCTCGGCGTACGAGCCCAGGTCGAGGAACCGGCGGTCGTAGAACCACAGGTCGAAGGCGAGGGCGACGCCGGCGAAGATCGCCCCCACCACGAGCGAGCCGATACCCATGGTGAGGCTGGTCGCGGTGTCCTTGCGCTCGTAGCCGAGCATCTCCGGCGTCGTGCCCTGACGGGCGGCATCGCGCCGTTCGCGACGGATCTCGACGGCTTCGAGCGCCATCAGCCCCAGGTAGAGCGGGATGGCGACGACCGTGGGGCTGACCGCCACGCGACTACTTCTTCGCGCGCGCTGCGCCCACGGCCTGTGCGACGAGCACGATGGCGAGAGCGCCGAAGAACATGATCGAGCCGATCACGTTGACCTGCGGCGGGATGCCGCGCTGGGCGGCGCCCCACACGTACAGCGGGAAGGTCACCGTGGTGCCGTTGTTGAAGTTCGTGATGATGAAGTCGTCGAACGACAGCGAGAACGCGAGCAGCGCAGCCGAGGCGATGCCCGGCATCACCAGCGGCAGGGTGACGTAGCGGAAGGTCGCGCGCTCGTCGGCGTAGAGGTCCATCGAGGCCTGCTCGAGCCGCGGGTCGAGGCCGGCCAGGCGCGCCTTGACGGTGACGACGACGAAGCTGATGCAGAACATGATGTGCGCGATCAGGATCGTCACGAAGCCGAGCGAGGCGCCGAGGTTGAGGAACAGCGCCAGGAGCGAGGCGCCGAGGACGACCTCGGGCGTGGCCATCGGCAGGAAGATGAGCAGGTTCGTGGCGGTGCGGCCGTGGAAGCGGTGGCGCACCAGCGCGAACGAGATCAGCGTGCCGAGCAGCGTCGCGAACAGGGTCGAGACGAACGCGATCTGGAGGCTGACGCCGACGCTGCCGCAGATCGACGGATCGCGGCAGATGTTGGTCCACGCGTCGAGCGAGAACTCGTTCCAGGTGGTGTTCTGCCGGCCCTCGGGCTTGTTGAACGAGAAGATCACCACGATGGCGATCGGCAGGAACAGGTAGATCAGCGCCAGCACGCGCGCAGATGGCGACGACGTGGTTGCGGATCCAGCGGAACAGCCGCGTGATCGGCGTTGGGCTTGATCGGCGTGAAGCCCTCCGGCACCGAGGCCGAGAGCGTGGCGGTCGAGAGTGGGAGTCGACATCAGACCAGGTCATCCGTTCCGGCTCGACGCACGTAGAGGAACACGAGTATCAGCACCGAGGACATGAGCAGGAACGACAGCGCGGACGCGGTCGGATAGTCGCGCACGATGAGGAACTGGCTGTTGATGACGTTGCCGATCATCTTGTCCTTGATCGAGCCCAGCAGCTGCGCGTTGATGTAGTCGCCGACCGCGGGGATGAACGTCAGCAGCGTGCCTGCCACGACGCCGGGCAGCGAGAGCGGGAAGGTGACCTTGCGGAACCCGGTGAACGGCGAGGAGTAGAGGTCGCCGGCCGCCTCGATGAGGCGCGGGTCGATCTTCTCGAGCGCCGCGTAGAGCGGGAGCGTCATGAACGGCAGGAAGTTGTAGGCGATGCCGGTGATGACCGCGATGGGGGTGTTGAGGATGCGGTCGTCGGGCAGCAGGTTGAGCGCGTTGAGGAACTGGGTGACCGGGCTCTGGTCGGCGAGGATCGTCTTCCAGGCGTAGGTGCGGATCAGGAAGCTGCAGAAGAACGGCGCCACCACGAGGATGAGCATGAGGTTGCGCCACTTGCCGGCCTTGAACGCGATGAAGTACGCCAGCGGGTAGGCGATCGCCAGCGCCAGCAGCGTGGCGGCACCGGCGAAGACGAACGACCGGATGAACTGCGGCATGTACTCGCTGAGCGCGTTGGTGTAGTTCGACACCTCGAACGCCTGCGCGAAGCCGGCGTCCGGGTTGCCCTCCTCCACCGGCACCTGCAGCGAGGTCAGGAACAGCGAGAACAGCGGCACGATGAAGAACACCGCGAGCCAGGCCAGGCCGGGGATCAGCAGCAGGTACGGCGTCGACTTCTTGCTGCGCCGGACGGTCGCCTCGGTGCTCCCGGTGTGGGTGACGTCGGCGGAGGGGACGACGGCGGGCACGCTCAGCCCCCGACCGACGCGGACTCGTCGACGGTGTGCACGCCGAGGTCGAGCAGCTCCTTGTCGACACCGGCGGTGAGGTCCTCGGCGCCGTCGAGGCCGAACGAGTGCGCGGTCTCCCAGGCGAGGAGGACGTCGTCGCCGAGGCGGATCGGCTCCTCGGCCGAGAGGTTCTGCGCGAAGACCTGCAGCTCCTGGCCCCAGGCGGTGCGCACGAGGTACTGGGTCGACATGCCGGTGAACGACGCGTCGGTGACGATGCCCGGCGAGCTGTTCATGCCCTTCGGCGCTCGCACCGTTCGCGCGGCGGATCGTGACCTTCTCCGGACGGACGCCGACGACGACGGACGAGCCGCTCGTCGCCGACGCGCGCCGACGGGATGCTGAAGTGCTGGTCGTGGGCCTTGACCACGACGACGTCGCCCTCGCGAGACGACGACCGCGCCCGGGAACAGGTTGCGACTGCCCGAGGAAGTTCGCGACGAACGCCGTGCGCGGGCTCTCGTAGATGTCGACGGGCGAGCCCATCTGCTCGATGCGGCCCTGGTTCATGACGGCGACGGTGTCGGCCATGGTCATGGCCTCCTCCTGGTCGTGCGTCACGTGGACGAAGGTGATCCCGACCTCGGTCTGGATGCGCTTGAGCTCGATCTGCATCTGACGGCGCAGCTTGAGGTCGAGCGCGCCGAGCGGCTCGTCGAGGAGCAGCACGTCGGGCTGGTTGATGAGCGCTCGGGCCACGGCCACGCGCTGCTGCTGGCCGCCGGAGAGCTGGCCGGGCTTGCGGCGCGCCATCGAGGTGAGCTCGACGAGCTCGAGCATGTCCTCGACCTGCTTCTTGACGTCCTTGACGCCGCGACGGCGCAGGCCGAACGCGACGTTCTCGAAGATGTCGAGGTGCGGGAACAGCGCGTAGCTCTGGAACACGGTGTTGACCGGGCGCTGGTAGGGCCGCAGCTGGGTGATCGTCCCGGTCGCCGACGAGGATCGAGCCCGCCGGTCGGGTCCTCGAGGCCCGCGACCATGCGCAGGGTCGTCGTCTTGCCGCAGCCCGACGGGCCGAGCAGCGCGAAGAACGAACCCGCCGGGATCGTGAGGTTGAGGTCGTCGACCGCGGTCATCGAGGCGAAGCGCTTGGTCAGGCCGACCAGGTGCAGGTCCTCGACCTGACCGGTCACCACCGGAGTACGGGCCACCGGGTCCGCCCTTTCGTTCGTGGGAGCTGAGCTGGGAGTCGTGCCGGCTGCGGGGCGGCGCACCGCCCCGCAGCCGATGGTGTCAGTTGCCGATGAGCTGCTGGAAGGTCTGCTCGTACTTGCGTCTGCTGCGCAGGCTCGAGCGGCATGAAGATCTTGGTCTGGGACAGCGTCTGCTCGCGTCGGGAAGATCAGCTGGTTCTCGACGAGCTCGGGGTCGATCTTCGCGATCGCCTCCTTGGCGCCCTTCACCGGGGTGATGTACTGGACGTACGCCGCGACCTCGGCAGCGTTCACCGGGTCGTAGTAGTAGTTCATGATCTTCTCGGCGTTCTTCTGGTGGGCCGCCATCGCGGGGATGAGCATGTTGTCGGTCCACAGCGTGCCGCCGGACTCGGGCAGCGCCCAGGCGTACTCGTCGCCGAGCGCCGCGACGTCGCCGGACCAGCCGATGACCGCCACGACGTCCTTGTTCTCGAGCGCGGTCAGGTAGTCGTTGCCGGTGACCTGGCGGATCTGACCGGAGTCGAGCTGCTTCTGCAGCTCGTCGGCTGCGGCGTTGAAGTCGTCCTCGGTGAAGTTCGACGGGTCCTTGCCCTGCGCCAGCATGATCACGCCGATGGTGTCGCGCATCTCGTCGAGCACGGTGATCTTGCCCTTGAGCGCGGGGTTCCACAGGTCGTCGAGCGTCTTCATCTCGGTCTTGCCCGTGGCCGCCTTGAGCAGCTCCTTGTTCCAGCCGAGGCCGGAGAAGCCCGACTGCCAGGGCAGCGTGTGCGCGCGACCGGGGTCGAACGCCGGGTCGGCGAGCGCGTCGAGCACGTTCTTCTTGTTCGGCATCGTGGCCTCGACGTCGGTGAAGCGGCAGGGCGAAGCCCTTGCTCACCCAGAGTGCCGGCCATCCAGTCGGTGAGCACGACGATGTCGCGGCCGATGTCGCGGCCCTGCTCGAGCTGCGCGCGCACCTTCGCGTAGAAGTCCTGGTTGCCGTTGACGTCCTCGGTGTAGGTGACCTTGATGCCGGTCTCCTTCTCGAAGCGGTCGAGCGAGGGGCGCTTGCCCGAGTCCTCGTCGACGTCGAGGTAGGCCACCCAGTTCGACCAGTTCGCGATCTTCTCGGTGTCGGACTTGTCGGGCTGCGAGCTCGGCGACGGGGCGCCGCTGGCGCTCGCCGAGGAGCCACCGGTGGTGCCCTTCGCGCCGCAGGCGGCGGCGACCATGGCCGCACCGCCGATGCCGGCAGCGCGCAGGACGCGGCGACGTGACACCGACGACACGGTCGCCTGGGTGATGGGGTCGAGCGGCTGGTCGGCCATCGGTGCGGTGTCCTCCGGTGTCGTGGTGCGTGTGGGTGTCCGGGTCGTGCGGTCGGTGCTGGGGGCTAGCGGTCTCCGAAGATCGTGCGGTGCCAGTCCTTGCGCACCTCTCCGGTGATGTCGAACGAGACGTGCTTGACCTGCGTGTACTCGTCGAACGAGTACTGGCTCATGTCCTTGCCGAAGCCGGAGGACTTGTACCCGCCGTGCGGCATCTCGCGATACGATCGGGATGTGGTCGTTGATCCAGACGCAGCCCGGCCTGGATCTCGCGGCTCGCCCGCATCGACCGCACGACGTCGCGCGTCCACGCGGAGGCGGCCAGTCCGAACGGGGTGTCGTTGGCGAGCGCGATGCCCTCGTCGTCGGTGTCGAACGGCAGCACCACGAGCACCGGGCCGAAGATCTCGTCCTGCACGATCTCGGAGTCCTGCGCGGCGTCGACCACGAGCGTGGGCTCGTAGTAGGCGCCCGACGGCGAGGGCGCCGCCGGGGATCGCGCCGCCGGTGACGACCTTGGCGCCGTACGACGCGGGCGCGGTCGACGAAGCCGGCGACGCGGTCGCGCTGCGCGAACGAGACCAGCGGACCCTGGTCGGTCGAGGGGTCGGTCGGGTCGCCCAGGCGCACCGTGCGCATGACGTCGGCGACGCCCTGGACGAACGCGTCGTAGAGCGGGCGCTGCACGTAGGCGCGGGTGGCGGCGGTGCAGTCCTGGCCGGTGTTGATCAGCGAGCCGGCGACAGCGCCCTGGATCGCGGCGTCGAGGTCGGCGTCGTCGAACACGACGAACGGCGCCTTGCCGCCGAGCTCGAGGTGCACGCGCTTCACCGTGTGCGGACGCGACCTCCATGACCCGCTTGCCGACAGGCGTCGACCCGGTGAACGACACCATGCGCACGCCGGGGTGGGCGAGCAGCGCCTCGCCGGCGACGCGGCCCGGCGCCGGTGAGGACGTTGACGACGCCGTCGGGCAGGCCGGCGCGCGTGCAGTCCTCGGCGAGCATGAGGGAGGTCAGCGGCGTGAGCTCGGCCGGCTTGAGGACGATCGTGTTGCCCGCGGCGATCGCGGGGAGCACCTTCCACACCGCCATCTGCAGCGGGTAGTTCCACGGGCGCGATCGAGCCGACGACGCCGACGGGCTCACGGCGCACGACCGAGGTGTGGGCGCCGTCGTACTCGGCCGACGCGCGGCCCTCGAGGTTGCGGGCTGCGCCGGCGTAGAAGGAGACGTTGTCGATCGAGCCCGGGACGTCGAACTCGCGGGTGAGCTTGATGGGCTTGCCGGCCTGGGCGGTCTCGACCTGCGCGTACTCCTCGGCGCGCTCGCCCATGGCGGCGGCGAGGGCGTTCAGGGCTGCGGCGCGCTCGCCCGGCGTGGCCCGGCCCCACTCCGCCTGGGCGCGACCCGCAGCCGCGACAGCCGCGTCGACGTCCTGCGGGCCGGCGAGGTCGGTCGTGGCGAGGACGGCTCCCGTGGCGGGGTTGACCACGTCGTGCGTGGATCCGGAGGTGCCGGTGCGGAACGACCCGTCGACGTACTGATGCCCGCGGCCAGCCACCGATCTCCTCCTCCAGCGCACACGTGCGACCGACCCCTCCCCAGGCGTCGGGCTCCCCGTCCCGGGATCCTCGCACGGCACCCCGCGAGAGACAAGGGATTCCGTGGTCAGGGCAGATGCCCGCGACGAATTGCATCGTGATCGTGACCTGTCACCCATGTTTCCCGCAGGTGACGCGCCGTCACACGGCGGCACGGTGCGCGTCACTGTGCGCCGTGCGCGGCGGCAGCGGCAACCGACACCCTGCCAAGCATCCGACCGGGGGCCTGACGAGGTGTCTCGGCCTGGGCTAGCCTCGGCGCCCGTGAGCACCCGCGACCGCGCCGGCGGCACCGCCGCCGACCCGCTGGTCGGGCCGGCCTCGGACCCGTTCTCGGGCTTCTACCCGACCGTGACCGAGGTGCTGGCGCTGCCCGCCGTGGTCGACGGCGAGCCCGTCGTGCGGGCCGGCGCGAGCGCGCCTCGACCGGCCGGTGCGCTGGACCCACGTCGCCGAGGTCGCCGACGTCGCCCGGCTGCTGCGCGGCGGCGAGCTGCTCCTGACCACCGGCGTGCTGCTGCCCCAGGAGCCCGCCGGGCTCGCGGCGTACGTCGAGGACCTGGCCGACGCCGGCGTCACCGGCCTCATGGTCGAGGTCGGGCCGCCGCTTCGACCGGCTGCCCGACGGCGATGGTGGAGGTCGCCGAGCGGCGCGGGCTCGTCCTGGTCGAGCTGGCCCGCGAGGTCCGCTTCGCGGCCATCACCGAGCAGGTGCATGCGCGCATCGTCGACGCGCAGCTGGCCGAGCTGCGGCTCTCCGACGAGGTGCACGCCGCGTTCACCGAGCTCACGGTCGAGGGGGCACCGCCCACCGAGATCGTGCGGCAGGTGGCCCGGATGGCCGGGCGCCCGGTCGTGCTCGAGAACCTGGCGCACCAGGTGCTCGCCGTCGACGCCGCCGGGCGCGACCTCGCCGTCGGTGCTCGACGGGTGGGAGGACCGCAGCCGCGCGGTGCGGGTGCCCGAGCGCACGGGCTTCGACGCCGCGAGCGGCTGGCTGCTCACCACCGTCGGCGCGCGCGGCCAGGACTGGGGCCGTCTGGTGCTGCTCACCGACGACTCCCCCAGCGCCGCGCGACTCGATGCTGCTCGAGCGCGGCGCCGCGACGGTCGCGCTCTCGCGCCTCGTCGAGCGCGACCGCGAGTCGCTCGAGCGCCAGAGCCACCGCACCCTGCTCACCGGGCTGATCTCCGGGTCGGTGCCGCTGGCCGAGACGAGCGCCCGGTCGCAGGCGCTCGGCGTACCGCTCGACGGGCGCGCGCTCGTGGCCGTGCTCGTGCGGCTCGAGGGCGGCCCGACCGGCCCGGCGCTCGAGGCGCAGGAGCGGCTGCGCGACTTCGCCGAGACGGTGTCCGCCGCGCGTGCGCGACACCCGAGCGGCCGCGCCTCGTCGGCGGCGTCGACGACGCGACCGTGGGCGTGCTGCTCTCGCTGCCGCCGCGCGAGGACGTCGACCGCGCGCTCGAACGGCTGTCGACGGCGCTCGGCAAGCGTGCGACGACCGGGCGCGCGCCCGTCGCCGCCGGCGAGTGGGTGATGGCCGTGGGCTCGGTGGTCGCGGCGGTGCGCGACGTACGCCGGGCCTTCCTCGAGGCCGCGCAGGTCGCCGACGCCGCTCCCTCCGCCGAGGACGGCGCAGCCCGGCCCTACTACCGGCTCCCCGACGTGCGGCTGCGCGGGCTGCTGCACCTGCTGCGCGACGACGACCGCCTGCAGACCTTCGTCGAGCGCGAGCTCGGGCCGCTGCTGGCCCACGACGCGCAGCAGTCCTCGGACCTCGTCGGCGTCCTGCGCATCTACCTCGCCGCCGGACGCAACAAGTCGGCCGCGGCCGACGCGGCGCACATGTCGAGACCGTCGTTCTACGAGCGGCTGCACCGCATCGAGCGGGTCCTCGCCGTCGACCTCGACTCCGTCGAGTCGTGCCTGTCGCTGCACGTGGCCCTGCTCGGCCTCGACGCCATCCGCCGCTGACGCGACCGCCCCGTCGCGCAGGGGCTGCAATCCGGGGCGGGGTCGGCTCCGAATGGCCTGCATGGACACTCTGCCGGCTGCCGTCGCCAGCCCTGTCGTCGCTCGGCCGGGGCGTGCCGCATGGGCGCTGCGTCGGCGTCGCGAGCGTCGGCCTCGGCGTTGCGACCGCGCACCTGCTCGCCGCCGTCACGGTGCCGAGCCGCTCGCCGCTGGTCGCGGTCGGCAGCCTGGTCATCGACCTCGCACCTACCCCGGTCAAGGAAGCGGCGGTGGCGTGGTTCGGCACCGCCGACAAGCCGCTCCTGCTCGGGGGGCTCGCCCTCGTCATCGTGCTGGTTGCCGCCGGCTGCGGGCTGCTCGCGCGTCGGCGCCCGCTCCTCGGCGCGACGCTCGCCGCAGGCCTCGGGCTGGTCGCCGCCGCAGCCGCCCTGACCCGGCCCGACGCAGGGGCCGGTGAGGCCCTCCCCGGCGTCGTGGGTGCCGTCGTGGCCGGGACGACGCTAGGGCTCGTGTCGCGGCGGCTCCGGCGTACGCCGACGGCGTCAGACCCGATCGCCGAGACTCCCGTGCCGGACACCGTTCACGCCGAGGGGGCGTCCGGCACGGGGACCACGACCGCCGCGACGTCCGGTCCGCGTCGGCGCACCGTCCTCGCCGCCGGCCTCGGCGTCCTCGGCGGGGCCGCCCTGATGGGCGGCATCGGAGAGGTGGTCGGGCGACTCCGCTCGGACGTCGAGGGGCTGCGCGCCGCGGTCCGCCTCCCCCGGCCGGTCGACCCCGCGCCCGCCCTCCCGGCCGACGTCGAGGCCGGCATCCCCGGCATCACGCCGTTCCGCGTCAGCAACGCCGACTTCTACCGCGTCGACACCGCACTCACGGTCCCGGCCATCGACCCCGCGGGCTGGCAGCTCTCTGTCGGCGGCATGGCGCGCGCGCCCTTCACCCTGTCGTACGCCGAGCTCCTCGCGATGCCCATGATCGAGCGCGACCTCACCCTCACCTGCGTGTCGAACGAGGTCGGAGGGCCGTACGCCGGCAACGCCGTGTGGCTCGGCGTCCCGTTGCGCGACCTCCTCGCGCGCGCCGGCGTCGACCCCGCCGCCGAGCAGCTGCTGTCGCGATCGGCGGACGGCTGGTCGGCGAGCACTCCCATCGCCGCGGTGACGGACGGGCGCGACGCGATCGTCGCCGTGGCGATGAACGGCGAGCCCCTGCCCGCCGAGCACGGCTTCCCTGCACGCATGGTCGTGCCCGGGCTGTTCGGCTTCGTGTCGGCGACCAAGTGGTTGGTCTCGATCGAGGCGACGACGTACGCAGCCGAGCAGGCCTACTGGACGCGGCGCGGCTGGGCCACCGACGCGCCGGTGCGCACGATGGCGCGCATCGAGGTGCCGCGCCCGCTGGCCACCGTGCCCGCGGGCCGGGTCGCGGTCGGCGGTGTCTGCTGGGCGCAGCACCGGGGCATCGACGGCGTCGAGGTGCAGATCGACGACGGGCCGTGGCGACCGGCGAAGCTCGCCGGCGTCCCGAGCGACGACACGTGGCGGCAGTGGTCGCTTCGTGTGGGCCGACGCGGAGCCGGGTCGGCACACGATCCGGGCGCGCGCCACCGACTCGACCGGCACGACCCAGCCCGAGGAGCGTCGTACGCCGTTCCCGTCGGGCGCGACCGGCTGGCACGACACGGTCGTGGTGGTGTCGTAGTGCTCTGGGTCGCCTAGCGGGTCGCAGGCAGGTCCTGTGGCATCGCGCGGGAGCGTGCGAGCACGGGTCGAACGCGTCTCCGCTTCGGCTGTGTTTGCTGCGCCTCCAAGCTCGCTCGCTGGCGCTCGGTCGCGTCGGCGCCGCCTCCGCTTCGCGGCCTGGTCGGCGCAGTCCCAGCCTCGTATGGCCCTGCGTTGGGTGGCGCCGCAGCGACGGGCTCGGTGACCCCGGCTCGTTCCTCGCCGGGGCCACGCTCCGCCCTCGCGCGCCGCTCCGCTTCGGCGTACGTGCCCAGCTCCTCGATCTCGATGCTCGCGGTGGCGGCCTTCGCTTCGCTCGGCCTCCGCGGGCTGCGGGTGGCGGGCCTGGGTGGGTCGCTACCCATCGGGATCTGTCGGGTGGTGACCAATCCGGTCGTCGTGGGGCTCCGAATGAGGGGTGGAAGCAACGCACTCCTCTCCCTCACACACTCTGGAGCTCCCCATGCGCACCCCCTCCCGTCGCGTCGCCGCTGCGGCGCTGCTCGTCACGGCTCCGTTCGCGCTCGCGGCCTGCGGCTCGTCCTCGACGTCCTCGGCTCCGGCAGCTGGGGCGTCGTCGATGCCCGCGTCGCCCACCGCCGAGGCGATGACCGCTGCCGACCAGGTCTTCGGTGCCGGCTGCGCTGCCGTGCCGAAGGACGGCCCGGGCAGCTTCGACGGCATGGCCATCGACCCGGTCGCGACCGCGGCGTCGCACAACCCCGCCCTGAGCACGCTCGTCACCGCCGTCACCAAGGCGGGCCTGGTCGACACGCTCAACTCGGCCGACGGCATCACCGTGTTCGCACCCACGAACGACGCCTTCGCCGCGCTGCCCAAGGCGACGCTCGACAAGGCGCTCGGCGACCCGAAGGGCCTGCTCACGACCGTGCTGACCTACCACGTGGTCGCCGGCAAGCTCTCGCCCGAGCAGCTCGCCGGATCGCACACGACCCTGCAGGGCGGCACCATCACCGTCGGCGGGTCCGGCGAGGACTTCACCGTCAACGGAAACGCGAAGGTCGTCTGCGGCAACGTGCCGACGGGCAACGCCACGGTCTACCTCGTCGACAACGTCCTGCTCCCCTCCTGAGCGGTCGGATCTGCCACCCTCATGGAGATGTCCGCGACCCCGTCGTCCCCGTCCGGTGCTCCGGCGCCGGGCGGGGGCGCGCCCGACCTCTCGGTGCTCCTCGCCCGGTCGAGCCGGGGCGACGAGCAGGCGTTCGCCGAGCTCTACGACCTGACCTCGGCGCGCGTCTTCGGGCTCGCCCGTCGTGTCGTGCGTGATCCCGCGCAGGCCGAGGAGGTCGCCCAGGAGGCCTACCTCGAGATCTGGCGGCAGTCGGCCCGGTTCGACCCCCGTCTCGGGTCGGCGCTGGCCTGGATGCTCACGATCGTGCACCGCCGCGCGGTCGACCGGGTCCGCTCCGCGCAGAGCTCGACCGAGCGCGACACCCGCTACGCAGCGATCGGTGACGGCCCGGCGTACGACGTGGTCGACGAGGCCGTCACCGCGCGGCTCGAGGGCGCGCGGGTACGTCGCGCGCTCGGGTCGCTCACCGACGTGCAGCGCGAGGCGGTCACGCTCGCGTACTACGGCGGCTACACCCACCGGGAGGTCTCGGACCTGCTCGGCGTACCGCTCGGCACCGTGAAGACGAGGATGCGGGACGGACTCATCCGCCTGCGCGACACCCTGGGGGTGGAGGCATGACCGACGACGCCCCGGACATCCACACGCTGTCGGGCGCCTACGCGCTCGACGCGCTCGAGCGGCGACGAGGCGCTCGCGTTCGAGCGGCACCTCGAGTCGTGCGCGTCCTGCCGCGACGAGGTGCGCTCGCTGCGCGAGACGCTGCCCGCGCTCGCCGAGGACTCCGCCGAGCCCGCGCCCGAGCGGCTCCGCGCCGACGTCCTGTCGGCGATCACCGCTGTCCGCCCGCTGCCTCCCGCTCGGGCGCACCGACGACGCGACGGCCACCGCCGCCCCAGCCGCCAGTACGACGGAACCCGTGACCGGGCCGACACCCGACGTGCCGGACGAGCTCGCAGCGGCGCGTTCTCGGCGCGGCCGGCGTACCTCGCCGTGGCTGGCGGGAGCGGCTGCGGCCCTGGTGCTGGTGGCCGGGGGCGCGACCTACCGCGCGGTGAGCCTCGACCGCGAGCTCGAGCTCGGCCACCGCGGTGGCCGCACAGGTGAGCACCGTGCTCACCGCGCCGGACGCGACGACCGTCACCGCCCCGGTGTCGACCGGAGGGCGCGCCGCCGTGGTGACGTCGGACTCGCTCGGCCAGGCGGTGCTCGTCACCGACGGGCTGCCGCCGGCGCCGGACGGGCGCACCTACCAGATCTGGTACCTCGGCGCCGACGGCTCGGCCGCCTCGGCCGGCTTCGTGCCGAGCACCGCCACCGGCGCGGTGCTGCTCACGGGCGACCCACGCAGCGCCAGCGGGGTGGGAGTCACGCTCGAACCCAACGGGGGCTCCCCGCAGCCGACCACGACGCCGGTGCTGGCCGTCACCGTCTGACCGGGGCGCATCCACGCGCGGGTGGCGGGATCAGGCGTGCTCGGCGCGCAGGATGCGCGCGGCACCCTCGAGCGCGGCGGCCTTGGCGGTCGCCTTCTCGCGGGGCAGGAACCACATGCCGCAGTCGGGGGCGAGCGAGAGCCGCTGCGGGCCCGACGACCTCGATCGCGGCTCGAGCGCGCTCGAGCACGTGGTCGACGGTCTCGACCGGCGCCTCGGTGTCGAGGTTGAGCAGGCCGAGGATCGCGCCCGTGCCGTGCAGGTGCTCGAGCAGGTCGGGCTGCTGCTGCGGCTGCTCGTACTCCAGGCTCACCCACTGGGCCGCGGACGCCGCGAGCACCTCGAGCGCGTCCGGGTAGACCGGCGTCGCACGCTTCTCGGCGATGTTCTTGCTGTAGCCGTAGCAGACGTGCACCGCGGTGCTCACGTGCTCGGGCACGCCGCGCAGCGCGCGGTCGATCGCCTCGGCGGCGAAGTCCTTGAGGTAGCTGTAGCGGAAGTGCACCTCGGGCTCGTCGAGCTGGACCAGCGTCGCCCCGGCCGCGACCGCGGCGTGCACCTCGGCGTTGAGCGCGTCGGCGATCGCGAACGAGAGCTCCTGCAGCGAGCCGTAGTGCTCGTCGACGAGCCGCAGCGCCAGGGTCGACGGGCCGATGATCGTGACCTTCGTCGGGCCGTCGGTCAGCGTGCGCAGGAATCGCACGTCGTCCGCGACGATCGGGCGCTCCCACGTGATCGGGCCGACCACGCGCGGCTGCAGGAACGCCGGCGGCTTCGGCGCCTCGCCGTCCGGCGGCGGGGGCGGCGTCGGACGCTTCTTCATCGTGAGGAAGTCCGTGACGTCGCTGGAGGTGAACGTCGCGGCCGCTCGCTCGCCCGAGTCGATGCCGCCGAGCGCGTAGAAGTGGCCGCTGAAGGTCTGCCGGCGCTGCTCGCCGTCCCCCACGATGGTGAGCCCGGCGCGCTGCTGGTCGGACACCGCGAGGCGTACGGCGTCGTCCTGCGCCTCGGCGAGGTGCTCGGGCGCGACGCGCCACCAGGTGCCCTCCTCGCCGTAGACGAGCTCGTGGTCGGCGAGCCACTGCGGCTTGGACCAGGAGCCGACGATCTGCGTGGACAGCGGGGGCAGCGTCATGCGCGAGACCCTATCCGGAACGCCGTCACGCTGGAAGGAACACCCGGCCGCGCCGCGAGGTCATGCGCGCTCGAGCCGCACCGGCACGGCCTGGACCGCAGCGTTGCCCGACAGCGGGTCGATCCGCGTGGAGTCGGTGATGTCGTTGACGCTGGCGCCGCCGAGGCCGGCCGCGTGCCGCCACCCCGTCGGGCCGGCCGCTCCCCCGCGGTCGTGGCCGAAGCCGTGCGGCACGCTGACCACCCCCGGCATCAGCCGGTCGGTGACCTCCACCGGCACCTCGATGCCGCCGATGACGGACACGACGCGCGCGAGATCGCCGTCCGCGAGCCCGCGCGCCGCCGCGTCGTCGGGGTGCACCTGCACCGTGAACCGGTTGCGCCCCTTGGTGAGGCGCTCGCTGTTGTGCATCCACGAGTTGTTGCTGCGCAGGTGGCGGCGCCCGACCATGAGCAGGTCGAAGTCGGGGTCCGCGACCGCAGCCTCCGCCTCGCGCAGGCCGGCGAGCACGCGCGGCCAGTCGGCCAGCACGACAGGGTGCGCGAGGTTCACGCGCGAGTCCGGCGTCATGAGCCGCCCGGGCAGCTGACGGACGAGCGGCCCGAGGTCGAGACCGTGCACGGCCCGCTCGACCTTGCGCAGGGTCAGCCCCGAGCGCCCCTTCTTCAGCAGGCCGTGCGGGCCGGCGCGCAGCGCGGCGTCGACGAAGCCGCGCGGGAAGAACCGGCGCAGCGCTGCCTCGCGGGCGGCCGCCGTACGACGAGTCCTCGGCGTACGCCGCCACACGCGGCCGAGCAGCGCCACGAGGATGTCGGCGTCGGAGCGCGACCCCTCCGGCGCGGGCACCGCGGCCGGGTTCCAGCGCACCCAGTTGCGCACGCTCACCGCCGGGAACACGACGTCGAACTCGTCGCGCTCGAGCGGCGAGGTCGGCGGCAGGATCACGTCGGCGTGCCGCGTCGACTCGGTGACGTAGTAGTCGACAGCGACGACGAACTCGAGGCTCTCCAGCGCCTGCTCGAGGCGCGCGCCGTCGGGTGCGCTCAGCACCGGGTTCCCGGCGTAGAGCACCATCGCCCGCACCTGGCCCTCGCCGGGCGTGAGGATCTCGTCGGCGAGCGTGGCCACGGGGAACTCCGCCGCGAACTCGGGGATCCCGCGCACCCGTGAGCGCCACCGGTCGTAGCCGATGAGGTCCGTCGTCCTCGCGCCGATGCGTCGGCAGGTCGAACGCGGGCGTCGAGAACATGACGCCGCCGATCTCGTCGAGCCGGCCGGTGAGCACGTTGAGGCAGTGCACGAGCCAGTACGCCGGCGTGCCGTAGACGGACTGCGTGACGCCGAGCCGGCCGTAGACCGCACCGCGGCGGGCAGCCGCGAGGTCGCGCGCGAGGCGGCGGATCGTCTCGGCCGGCACGCCGGTGACCGGGGCGACGCGCTCGGGCGTCACCTCCGCGACCGCCGCCGTCACCGCCTCGATCCCGTCGACGAAGTCGGTCGCGCGTCCCGGACGGGCGAGCCCCTCGGAGGTGATCACCTGCAGCATCGCGGCGAGCAGCCACACGTCGGTGCCCGGGACCACGGGCACGTGCTCGTCGGCGACGTCGGCCGTCTCGGTGCGGCGCGGGTCGATCACCACCACGCGCCCGCCGCGGGCGCGCAGCGCCGCGAGCCGGCCCTTCATGTCCGGCGCGGTCATGATCGAGCCGTTGCTCACCACGGGGTTGCCGCCGACCACGAGCAGATGGTCGGTGCGGTCGAGGTCGGGCACCGGGAACATCAGCGGCGACCCGAACAGCAGGTAGGCGAGCAGGTGCTGCGGCTGCTGGTCGACGCTCGCCGCGCTGTAGCGCCCTCGCGTGCCGAGCGCGTCGATGAGCATCGGGATGAACGTCACCGGTGCCCAGCCGTGGGTGATCGGGTTGCCGAGGTAGAGCGCGATCGCGTCGCCGCCGTCGCGGTCGCGGATCGCGGTGAGCCGGTCGGCGACGAGGTCGAGCGCCTCGTCCCAGCCGATCTCCTGCCACGTGCCGTCCGCGGCACGGCGTACCGGGCTGCGGAGCCGGTCGGGGTCGGTCTGCAGGTCCTGCAGCGCGATCCCCTTGGGGCAGACGTAGCCGCGCGAGAACGGGTCGAGCTCGTCGCCACGGATCGACAGGACCCGCGGTCCCTCGACCTCGATGGTCAGCCCGCAGCTGGCCTCGCACAGGTTGCACGAGCGGTGCACGGTGCGACTGGTCCCCATGCGCGGAGGCTAGGTCGCACCCGCGGGACGCGCACGTTCTTGACGAACCACGCGCCTCACGTCAAGTACGCCGACGGCCCGCACCCGGGCTGGGTGCGGGCCGTCGCCGGGATCACGCGTTGACGCGGATGAGCTTCTTGTTGACGAACTCCTCCATGCCGAAGCGGCCGAGCTCGCGGCCGAAGCCCGAGGCCTTGATGCCGCCGAAGGGCAGCTCGACGCCGTCGGCGCCGACGCAGTTCACGAACACCATGCCGGCCTCGATCTGGTCGGCCACCCGGGTCGCCTGCTCGGGGTCGTTGGTGAACACGTAGCTGCCCAGGCCGTACTCGGTGTCGTTGGCGAGGCGGACGGCCTCGGCCTCGTCGGCCGCCTTGTACACCTGCGCGATGGGGCCGAAGAGCTCCTGGCCGTACGCCGAGTTGCCCGGACGCACGTCGGTGAGCACACCGCCCTTGACGAAGTTGCCCTCGCGCTCGCCGCCGACGAGGGTCGCGCCGTCGGCCACGGCCTGCTTCACCTGCTGCTCGAGCCGGTCCGCCGCGAGCGCGGAGGACAGCGGTCCGTACGCGGTGTCGTCGGCGGACGGGTCGCCGTACGCCATCGCCGCGACGCCCGCGGTGAACTTCTCGACGAACTCGTCGTAGAGACCGTCGACGACGATGAAGCGCTTGGCCGCGTTGCAGGCCTGGCCGGCGTTGTCCATGCGCGCCATGACGGCGGCCTCGACGGTGGCGTCCATGTCGTCGGTGCCCAGCACGAGGAACGGGTCGCTGCCGCCGAGCTCGAGGACGACCTTCTTGAGGTGGCGCCCCGCCTGCTCGGCGACGGCGGCACCCGCGCGGCCGGAACCGGTGAGCGAGATGCCCTGCACGCGCGGGTCGGCGATGAGCGTCGAGACCTGGTCGTTGGTGGCGTAGATGTTGATGTAGGCGTCGGCCGGAACACCGGCGTCGCGGAAGATCTGCTCCATCGCGGCAGCCGACTCCGGGCACTGCGGGGCGTGCTTGAGCAGCACCGTGTTGCCGATGATGAGGTTCGGGCCGGCGAAGCGCGCGACCTGGTAGTAGGGGAAGTTCCACGGCATGATCCCGAGCAGCACGCCCACGGGCGTGCGGCGGATCACGGCCGTGCCCTCGCCCGCGAGGAGCTCGATCGGCTCGTCGGCGAGGAACTTCTCGGCGTTGTCGGCGTAGTACTCGTAGATGGCCGCGCTGAACTCGACCTCGCCCACGCCCTGGGCCACGGGCTTGCCCATCTCGCGCGCGATGATCTCGCCGAGCTCGAGCTTGCGCTCCTCGTGCAGCTGACCGACGCGGCGGATGATCGCGGCGCGCTCGGCCACGGTGGTGTCGCGGCCCCACGGTCCGCGGGCGGCATGGGCGCGCGCGACGGCGGCGTCGAGATCGGCATCGCCGATCGTCGGGTACTCCTTGATGACGGAGCCGCTTGCGGGGTCCACGACGGCGTAGTCGGCCATGGGGGTTCCTCTCAGGTTCGGGTGCGGCGCCGGCTGGGTCGTGCCTGCCGGACACGCGGCGTAGGGCGGACCGGGTCGACCGGGCCCGCGTCGGCGGGCCGTCCCGGCTCGGACCACCCTAGCGAGCGGCTTCGCTTCCCGATAGATCCATGGCCCCTGAACGACCGAATCCGCAACTTCCGGCCAATTCCGCCACGGATTCGCTTGCCAAGCCCCCGTGCGAGACAGCACGATGCATTCTGTGGTGACCCGAGAGCGAGCGACGCACGTCGTCCTCGACGACGTGAGCAAGGCGATCATCGACCAGCTCCAGGAGGACGGTCGACGCGCCTACGCGACCATCGGCAAGGCGGTCGGACTCTCCGAGGCGGCGGTGCGCCAGCGCGTGCAGCGGCTCATCGAGTCGGGCGTCATGCAGATCGTCGCCGTCACCGACCCGTTGCAGGTGGGCTTCCCGCGCGCAGCGATGCTCGGCGTCCGGGTCGACGGCGACGTCGAGGTCGTCGCCGAGGCCATGGCCGAGATGACCGAGGTCGACTACCTGGTGATCACCGCCGGGGGCTACGACATCCTCGCCGAAGTCGTGTGCGAGGACGACGACCACCTCCTCGAGGTGATCAACCGCCGCATCCGGGCCATCCCGGGAGTGCGCCACACGGAGACCTTCGTCTACCTGAAGCTCCGCAAGCAGATCTACACCTGGGGTACCCGATGACCACATCACCGCAGTACGTCTCCGAGCCGGGCGCCGACCTGGCCGCCGAGAAGGCGCGCGACCACCTCTGGATGCACTTCACCCGCCACTCCACCTACGAGGAGGGCGGGCACGTCCCGATCATCGTGCGCGGCGAGGGCAACTACATCTGGGACGACGCGGGCAAGCGCTACCTCGACGGTCTCGCGGGTCTGTTCACGGTGCAGGCCGGGCACGGCCGCACCGAGCTGGCCGAGGCGGCCGCCAAGCAGATGCAGGAGCTCGCCTTCTTCCCGCTGTGGTCGTACGCCCACCCCAAGGCCATCGAGCTGGCCGAGCGCCTCGTCGCACTACGCGCCCGGCGACCTCAACCGCGTCTTCTTCACCACCGGTGGCGGCGAGGCCGTCGAGTCGGCCTGGAAGCTGGCCAAGCAGTACTTCAAGCTCACCGGCAAGCCCATGAAGCACAAGGTGATCAGCCGCGCGGTGGCCTACCACGGCACCCCGCAGGGCGCGCTGTCGATCACCGGCATCCCGGACGCGAAGAAGTTCTTCGAGCCGCTGGTGCCCGGCACGTTCCGCGTGCCGAACACGAACTTCTACCGCGCGCCGCAGCACGGCGACGACATCGAGGCCTTCGGCCGCTGGGCCGCCGACCGCATCGCCGAGGCCATCGAGTTCGAGGGCCCCGACACCGTCGCGGCCGTCTTCCTCGAGCCGGTGCAGAACTCCGGCGGCTGCTTCCCGCCGCCGCCCGGCTACCTCGAGCGCGTGCGCGAGATCTGCGACGAGTACGACGTGCTCATGGTCGCCGACGAGACGATCTGCGCGTTCGGCCGCATCGGCGAGATGTTCGCGATGTCGCGCTTCGGCGTCACGCCGGACATCATCACCTGCGCGAAGGGCATGACCTCCGGCTACGCGCCCATCGGCGCGATGATCGTGAGCGACCGCCTCTTCGAGCCGTTCAAGCACGGGCACAACTACTTCGCCCACGGCTACACCTTCGGCGGGCACCCGGTGTCGGCCGCGGTCGCGCTGGCCAACCTCGACCTCTTCGAGCGCGAGGGCCTCAACCAGCACGTGCGCGACAACGAGGCCGCCTTCCGCGGCCACGCTCGAGAAGCTGCGCGACCTGCCGATCGTCGGCGACGTGCGCGGCGCCGGGTACTTCTACGGCATCGAGCTGGTGAAGGACAAGGACACCAAGGAGACGTTCGACGACGACGAGTCCGAGCGCCTGCTGCGCGGGTTCCTGTCCAAGGCGCTCTTCGACGCGGGCCTGTACTGCCGCGCCGACGACCGCGGCGACCCGGTCATCCAGCTCGCGCCGCCGCTGACCGTCGGGCCAGGCCGAGTTCGACGAGATCGAGCAGATCCTGCGCTCGGTCCTCACCGAGGGCATGAAGGTCCTCTAAGGAGCCGGCGCTCGCCGCCTCCCCCAGCGCGACGAGAGGTCGAGATGACCGACCAGCACCTCCCCGCACCCGGGTCCTCGGAGAGGACCCGGGTGCGGCGCATCCCGGAGAAGGCGGTCGCCGACCGCGGCGTCCTGCACGCCGTCCTCGACGCCGGGCTCGTCGCCCACGTGGCCGTCGTCGACGAGACCGGCCAGCCGTTCGTCGTGCCGGTGGCGTACGCCCGCGACGGCGACCGGCTGCTGATCCACGGCTCCACCGGGTCGCGGCTCTTCCGCGCTGCTCGCCGACGGGCGCCCGGCCTGCGTCACCGTCACGCTGCTCGACGGCCTGGTGCTCGCACGGTCGGCGTTCGAGAGCTCGATGAACTACCGCGGCGCGATGGTGCTCGGCACGTGCACGGTGCTCGAGGACGACGAGCGCGACCGCGCGCTGCGCCTCATCTCCGACCACCTGCTGCCCGGGCGCTGGGACGACATCCGTCCGCCGTCGCGCAAGGAGCTCGCGGCCACCCTCGTGCTCGCCCTCCCGCTCGACGAGGCCAGCGTGAAGGTCAGCGACAAGCAGCCCGAGGACGACCCGCAGGACCTCGACCGTCCGGTGTGGGGCGGCGTCGTGCCGATCCGCGAGGTGTTCGGCGACGCCGGTGCCCGACGAGCTCGGCGCGGCGTACCCCGTGCCCGACTACCTGGAGACCTGGACCCGATGAGCACGCAGGACCAGCTACCGCCGACCTCTCGCTGTGGTGGGACACGCTGCCCGACGACCTGGTCGGCGAGCCGCGCCCGCCGCTGGCCGGGATCGATCGACGCGGACGTCGCCATCGTCGGCGCGGGCTACACCGGGCTCTGGACGGCGTACTACCTCAGCGTCGGCCGACCCCGGCCTGCGCATCGTCGTGCTCGAGTCGCAGACCGCGGGCTTCGGCGCGAGCGGCCGCAACGGCGGCTGGGCGTCGGCGCTGTTCCCGACCTCGCTCGACGCCGTGGCGGCCTCGTCCTCGCGGCAGGCCGCGATCGACCTGCAGCGCGCGATGTTCGACACCGTCGACGAGGTCGGCCGCATCGCGGCGGCCGGAGGGCATCGACTGCCACTTCCGCAAGGGCGGCACGATCTCCCTGGCCCGCACCACCGTGCAGCTCGAGCGCGCGAAGGCGGCCATCGCGGCCGAGCGGCACGTGGGGCTTCGGCGCGGAGCGACTTCCGCTTCCTCGAGGCCGACGAGGCGCGCGAGGTGCTGGGCGCCACCGACGTGCTCGGCGCGACGTACACGCCGCACTGCGCGGCGATCCACCCGGCGCGGCTGGTGCGCGGCCTGGCGCAGGCGGTCGAGCGCCGCGGCGTCACGATCCACGAGGGCACGCACGGTCACCGCCATCGAGCCCGGCGTCGTGCGCACCGAGCGCGGCGACGTCCGCGCGCCGCCGCATCGTGCGCGCCACCGAGGCATGGACCTCGCAGCTGCCCGGGTACGAGCGCGACATCGCGCCGGTCTACTCCCTCGTGCTCGCCACCGAGCCGCTGCCGGCCGAGGTCTGGGACGAGATCGGGCTGCGCCGCGGCGAGACCTTCAGCGACCAGCGCCACCTCATCATCTACGGGCAGCGCACCGCCGACGACCGCTTCGCCTTCGGCGGGCGCGGTGCGCCGTACCACTTCGGCTCGCGGATCAAGCCCGAGTACGACCGCGACCCGGGCGTCTACGACGAGCTGTGGCGCGTGCTGCGCGACCTGTTCCCCGCCGTCGGCCGGTACGCCGTCACCCACACGTGGGGCGGCCCGCTCGGCATCCCGCGCGACTGGTACCCGTCGGTCGGCCTCGACCCCGACGACCGGGATCGGCTGGGGCGGCGGCTACGTCGGCGACGGCGTCGCCTCGAGCAACCTCGCCGGCCGCACGCTCGCCGACCTGGTGCGCGGCGAGGAGAACGCGCGCACCGCGCCTGCCGTGGGTCAACCGCCGCTCGCAAGCGCTGGGAGCCCGAGCCGCTGCGCTGGCTCGGCGTGAACCTCGGCCTGCGCGTGATGGGCTCGGCCGACGGCGTCGAGGAGCGCACCGGCCGGTCGGCGAAGCGTGCCGAGATCCTCGCCCCGCTCATCGGCGGCCACTGACCCCGTTCGCGACACCCCTCACGAGGAGAGCACCATGACGACGCAGGACGAGCTCCGCACGATGGTCGTGGCGTACGGCGACGTGCTCGACGGCGCGCTCGAGCCGTCGGGGCCGCGCGTCGGGGCCGACTCCGGCGACCCGCAGACCAGCGGCGTCGCGTTCTTCGAGGGCCACGGCGTCAGCGTCGGCGTCTGGGAGTGCACGCCCGGCGGCTGGGCGATCACCGACCGCCCGGACACCGAGACGATGATGCTGCTCGCGGGCGCCGTCACGCATCACCCCCGCCGACGGCGACCCGGTCGACCTCGTCGAGGGCGACGTCTTCGTCCTGCCGAAGGGCTGGTCCGGTCGCTGGGACATCACCGAGACCGTCCGCAAGTTCTACGTCACCGCGTCCTGACGACTGTCCGTCCCGCTCGCGGGCCGGCTGGCATGCTGCGTGCATGAGGTTCCGGGCCAGCGTCGATCTGCACGGCAAGTCCGCCACCGGCATCGTCGTGCCTCCCGAGGTGGTCGAGGGCCTCGGCGGCTCGAAGAAGCCCAAGGTCACCGTCACGATCAACGGCTACAGCTATCCCTCGAGCATCGCCTCCATGGGCGGGCGGTTCCTGCTGCCGGTCAGCGCCGAGGTGCGCACGGGCGCGGGCGTCGCGGCCGGCGACATCGTCGACGTCGACGTCGAGCTCGACACCTCCGTGCGCGTCGGTCGTCGTGCCGGACGACCTCGCCGCCGCGCTCAAGCGCAGACAAGACCGCGAAGGCCGCGTTCGAGGCGCTGTCGTACTCGAACCAGCGCCGGCACGTGCTCGCGGTCGAGGGCGCCAAGGCCGCCGACACCCGCGCGCGACGCATCGAGAAGATCGTCGCCGAGCTCGCCGGCTGACCCGCCCGGTCGATGCGTGATGACGACGGCTTCTAGGTCGTCGTCATCACGCGTCGACGGCTAGATCAGGCGCTGCGTCCAGAAGAGCGCTGCGGCGGCTGCGGCGATGAGCAGCGCGAGCCCGATGCCGGCGACGATCGCCGAGATGTCCTGCGTCGTCTCGGTGTAGGCCAGGTCGCGCCCGATCTCGTCGTAGATCGAGCCGAGCTCGCCGGACGTCTCGGCCGTGAAGGACCGCCCGCCGCTGGCCTGCGCGATGGCCTCCATGGCGGCGGTGTCGATCGGCACCGCGACCGAGCGCCCCTGCACCACGGCGACGCCGTCCGGCGTGCCGAACGCGATCGTCTCGATGGGGACGCCGGCGGCCTTGGCCTCGGCAGCGGCGGCCTGCGACTCGGCGACCGGGTCGCCGTCGCCCGAGCCGACCGTGGGGGTGCCGTCGCTCATGAGGATGATCGCGGCCGGTGTCGGCGACCCGTCCTCGCCCGCGGGCACTCCCTCGATCGCGGCGAGCGCCGTGCGGATGCCCTCGGAGGTCGCGGTTGCTCCCCCGCCTCGAGGCTGTCGATGCCGTTCAGCAGCGCAGCACGGTCCTGCGTCGGTGCGACCACGAGCCGCGCGTTGCTGTTGAACGTCACGATCCCGACCTGCACGCCGTCCGGCAGCGAGTCGACGAACGCACGCGCCCGGTCCTTGGCGGCGTCGAGCCGTGTCGGGTCGACGTCGTCAGCCGTCATCGACCCCGACGTGTCGAGGGTGAGCAGCAACGTGGCGCGGTCCACGGGCGTGCGCAGCGCCATCGCCGGCTGCGCGAACGCGATCGTCATGACGACGAGCGAGGCGAGGACGCCGACAGCCGGCACGTGCCGCTGCCAGCCGGAGCGCTTGGGCGCCACGGAGTCCAGGAGGTCGACGCTGGTGAACCGCAGCACCTGCGTGTGCCGACGTCGCTGCACGAGCAGGTACGCGACCAGGAGCGCGATCGGGGCGAGCAGCAGGATCAGCCGCCATCCGGACAGGAAGGTCATCTCGGTCAGCTCCGTGCGGTCGTGGTCGGCGCGCCCGTGGGCGCGGTCGGGGCGAAGGGGCGCGCGGTCGCCGCGCGCCGGTTGGCGCCGGACACGGCGCGAATGCCGCGTCGGCTCGTGGCGAAACGGACGGTGTCGGTCAGCCAGTCACGACCGGTCGACAGGCGCAGGATCTCTGCGCCGGACCCGTGGATGCGTGCGACGACCTGCGCCTGGCGCTCGGCGGCGGCCTCGGCGTACCGCGCGCGCAGCGCCGCGGAGCCCGTGTGCACGTAGCGCTGGCGTCCGGTCTCGGCATCGATGACGCCGACGATCCCGACGTCGGGCATCTCCAGCTCGCGCGGGTCGCTCACCTGCACCGCGACGACGTCGTGGTGCAGGCCGAGGCGGCGCAGGTGCAGCGCCCAGTCGTCGTCCTCGAGGAAGTCCGACACGACGACGACGCGCGAGCGCATCCGCACGGCACCGCTGACCCAGCGCAAGCCGGCGGCCAGCGTGGCGGACGCGGCGGGCGGCCCGGACTGCCGCTCGGTGTCGTGCAGCATGGCGAGCGCGGCCATGAACGACGGCTTGCCCTGACGCGCCGGTCGGTGCGCGAGCTTCTGCCCGCCGCACACCACCACGCCGACCCGGTTGCCGCCGCCGAGGTGCACGAGGCCGAACGCCGCGGCCGCGGCGAGCACGACGTCGCGCTTCTCCGACCCGATGGTGCCGAAGTCGAGGCTGGCCGAGCGGTCGACGACGATCCAGGTGTCGACCGAGCGCTCGTCCTCGGTGCGGCGCACGAAGGTCTCCCCCGCGCGCGCCGTGAGGTTCCAGTCGATGAGGCGCGCGTCGTCGCCGGGCTCGTAGGCCCTGGCTCCGGCGCGCTCGCTGCCCGGCCCGAGGTGGGTGGTCGCGTGGTCGCCGCTCATGCGCCCGTCGAGCCGGCGCGTCACCGCCAGGTCGAGACGGCGCAGCACGTCCGCCCGCGACGCCACCTCGGGCGCCGCGAAACCGGGACGCACGGGATGGCTCGTCATCCGGCGGCCCTCACCACGAGCGTGTCGGCCTGGTTGCCCTGCGGGATCTGCGAGGAGACGCGCGGGGCGTTGACGCGGCTGAGCATCTCGCGCAGGACGTCGTCGGTGCGCACGCCGTCGGCGAGCGCGTCGTAGGTCAGCGTGATGCGGTGGCGCAGGACCTCGGGCGCGACGTCGAAGACGTCCTGCGGCACGACGTAGCGCCGGCCGCGCAGCACGGCGAGCGCACGGGCAGCCGCGATCAGGCCGAGGGTGCCGCGCGGGCTGGCGCCCAGCGCGATCTGCCCGGCGAGGTCCGGCATGCCCCAGCCGCGCGGGGTCGCGCGTGGTCATGACCAGGCGTACGGCGTAGTCCTGGACGGCGTGGTGGACGAACACGTCCTCGACGAGCGCCTGCAGGGCACGCAGCTGGTCGAGCGTGAGCACCTGCTGCGCGGTCGGGGCCGAGCCCGACATGCGCGAGGCGATGGTGGTCTCCTCCTCGTACGACGGGTGCGGCACGACCACGTGCATGAGGAAGCGGTCGCGCTGCGCCTCGGGCAGCGCGTAGACGCCCTCGGACTCGAGCGGGTTCTGCGTGGCGAGCACGAGGAACGGGTCGGGCAGCTTGCGGGTGTGGCCGCCGATGCTGACCTGGCGCTCGGCCATCGCCTCGAGCAGCGCCGACTGCACCTTGGCGGGTGCGCGGTTGATCTCGTCGGCGAGGACGATGTTGGAGAACACCGGGCCCCACTCGATGTCGAAGTCCTCGGTGGACGGGCGCCAGATGCGCGTGCCGACGAGGTCGGCGGGCACGAGGTCCGGGCGTGAACTGCAGGCGGGTGAACGACCCGCCGACGACGGTCGCGGTCGTCGAGACGGTGAGGGTCTTCGCGAGGCCGGGGAAGCCCTCGATGAGGCAGTGCCCGTCGGCGAGCAGGCACAGCATCACGCGCTCGACGAGACGGTCCTGGCCGACGACGACGCGCTTGACCTGGAAGAGCGCGTCCTCGAGCAGCGCGGCGGCGGGGACCGTCGCGCCGAGGTCCAGGTGCGCGGCGTCGGCGGGCGTGGGGTCGGGCTGCGAGGTCATGGGTGTCTCCACGGGGTCGGGGGTGCTCAGGGGGTCGGGTGCGGCGTCGTACGGCGCGGTCATCCGACCGGCCCCTCGCCGAGAGTGATGTCGGAGGTCTGCGACGCGCCGTTCGCGTCCGTCCAGGTGACCGAGACGGTGTCGCCGGGGCGCTTCGGGGCCAGGGCGGCCTTGAGGTCGGTCGGCGAGCTGACGCGCTGCCCGTCCACGCGGGTGATCGTGTCGCCCGCACCGAGGCCGGCCTTCTCGGCGGCCGATCCCGTCGACGACGCCGGACAGGACGACGCCGGCGGAGCCGCGGCCGGACACCTGCACGCCGAGGAACGCGGTGGCCCCGATGTGGATGGTGTCCGAGGCCTTGCCGTCGCGGATGTCCTGGGCGATCTGCATCGCCTGGTTGATGGGTACGGCGTACCCGTCGGTGTCGGTCTCGCCGTTGCGGCTCGGGGCGACCGACCCGGCGGTGATGATGCCGATGACCGTGCCGTCGGCGTCGATGAGCGAGCCGCCGGAGTCACCCGGCTGGATGTCGGCGTCGGTCTCGATGAGGCCGTTGAGCCGCTCGGAGGTGCCGTTGGACGAGTTGGTGGCGGTGATGGACCTGTCCAGGCCGGTGACCTTGCCGGCAGCCTCGATCGGCTGCCCGCCGAGCCCGCCGGCGTTGCCGAGGCCGACGACGGGGTCGCCCACGCGCACCGTCGACGAGTCGCCGATCGGTGCGGGTGTGAGCCCGGACGCGTCGCGCATCTTGATCACGGCGATGTCGTGGCTCGAGTCGTAGCCCACGACGTCCGCGGCGTAGGTCCGCCCCGTCGCGGTGACCGTGACCTCGATGGCCGTGGATCCAGCGATGACGTGGTGGTTGGTCAGGACGAAGCCGTCCTCGGTGAGGATCTCGCCGGTGCCGGCGGCCTGGCCGCCGTCGTACCCGACGGTGGTCTCGATGTTGACGATCGAGGGCGCGACCTTCGCGGCCGCCTCGGAGAGCTCGGCGGTGCTGCCGCTGCCCTGCTCGGGCTCGGTGCCGGGTGCGGCCGCGTTCGGGTCGAGCGGCGCGGTGCTCGGTGCGGGGGCGGGGGCCGACGGCGCAGGGACGGCCGGAGCAGAGGCCCGGGGCGGCGTAGCGGCGGACGTCGGCTCGGTGCCGGCGAGCAGCCTCGTGGCGAAGATCCCCACCAGCATGGCGAGGACCACGATGGCCACGGCCACCCACGGCTTCGGCCAGCGCGACGTGGTCGCCGGAGCCGGAGCCGCCACCACCGGCGGCGGCAGCTCGGCCAGGCTCGGCCCCCAGGGCGCCGCGACCGTGCTCGGGTCGGCCCAGCGGTCGGAGGTCCAGCCGTCGTCGGCGCTGGTCCCCCGGTCGTACGTCGTCTGCGTCATGCCCGATGCCCTTCTGCGCACCTGGGGCGGGATCGCCCCCACGCACTAGGGGACGTGGCGAACCTGAGGAGATCGTGAGAAAGCCGCGACAGCACCCTGAGCCTGTGAAAGTTCCCGATCCCGCCGGTGTCCCTGCCGTGGCGTGCGTCACGGGCTACAGGTCGCCGGAGAGCTCCGCAGCGCCGAACGAGACGTTGAACCGGTCGCACCAGATGCTCACGCTGCGCAGGCCGTCCAGGCGCGTGCCGGCCGGCAGCACGTAGTTCTGGTTGCCCTTGTTCCCCTTGAGGCTGCCGAGGTCGACGTAGCGCCCGTCGTCGAAGACCGGCCACCCCGACGGGCCGTCGACCACCTTCTGGTCGGTGATCCAGACCTTGAGGTCGGGGCCGTTGGAGGTGTCGAGCCCCTCGAGCCGCAGCACCTGCCGGCCGTCGGGAAGCTCGAGCAGCCGCACCGTGCCGGACGTCTCGTGCTCGTGGCTGATGAAGGTGCCCGTCGCCAGCGTGCGGGTGGCCGGGGCCGGGTTCGCGCTCGGTGCGGTCGTGGGCTGCGCGGACGCCCCGCCGGCGCTGCCGCTCGGGGTGGGCTCGCTGCCCGGCGCCGCGGGGGCGGTGGCCGGGGCGGCCTCGGGGAGCGCCTCGTCGACCACGTTGTCGACGACGAGCTTCCAGGGTTGGAACACCACGAGCCCCACGGCGACGAGGACGGCGCCGAGGACCGCCAGCACGGCCAGCCGGCGTCCGCGCGGTCGGCGGCCGGACGGGCCGGGAGCCGTCGGCTCGGCGCTCGGCCCCACGGTCGGCTGGGTCGTCGGTTCGGTCATGGTTCGGCTCCTCGGGTGCGGCAGTGTCACCAGCACAACGCACAGGGCCGCTCCACGACACCCGGCGCGGCCGTACGTCATCGGACGGTAAGGAGTCGGCTCACGCCGGCCGGGCCGGCTCCTGCCGTCGGAAGGTGGTCGTAGCCTGGGCGCCGATCCGACGAGGACAGGAGGCGGGCGTGGCCGACGAGCACGACGTACGACGCATCGCCCTGGCCCTGCCCGGCGTCGTCGAGATCGAGAGCGAGGGCTTCGACTTCCGCGTCGGAGGCAAGGGCTTCGTCTGGTCCTACCCCGAGCGCCGTCCGGGCGAGCCCCGCACGATCCGCACCGACATCGCCGTGCTCTACGTGGGCGACGAGGCCGAGAAGCAGGCCCTCCTGCTCGGCGAGCCCGGCACGTTCTTCACCACGTCCGGATACGACGGCTGGCCGCTGGTCATGCTCCGGCTCGACGAGGTCGGCGCCGCGCGCCTCGACGAGCTCGTGACGGACGCCTGGCGCATGCGGGCCCCTGCCGACGTGCTCGCGGAGCACGATGCCTGACGCGGTCGTCGAGCGGCTGCGACGCGCGGGCTGCGTGTACGCCGAGGACGAGGCGGCGCTCCTGCGCGAGGCCGCCGACGACGATGCGGCGCTCGAGCGGCTCGTGCGGCGCCGCGAGGCCGGAGAACCGCTCGAGGTCGTCGTCGGCTGGGCGGAGTTCTGCGGCCTGCGGATCCGCGTCGACCCCCTCGTGTTCGTGCCGCGACGGCGCACCGAGCTCGTCGCGCGCACCGCGGTCGAGCTGCTCGGCCCCGGGCGAGGCACGCGGCGCATCGTGGTCGACCTGTGCTGCGGCACGGGCGCGGTGGCCGCCGTGCTCGCGTCGGCGTACGACGACCTCGAGCTGCACGCGGTCGACGTCGAGCCGCACGCCGTGGCCTGCGCGCGGCGCAACCTCGCACCGCCCGCCGAGGTGCACGAGGGCGATCTGGAGGCGGCGCTCCCGGCACGCCTGCGCGGGCATCGTCGACCTGATCACCGCCAACGCGCCCTACGTGCCGACCGGCGAGCTCGAGCACCTCCCCCGCGAGTCCCGGGAGCACGAGCCGACGATCACGGTCGACGGCGGGGTCGACGGCGTCGAGCTGCACCGACGGATCGCCCGGGTGGCGGCGCAGTGGCTGAGCCCGGCAGGCGTGCTCGTCCTCGAGACCAGCCCGGCCTCGCTCGACCGCACGCTCGACCGCGGTCTCGGCCGCGGGACTGCGCACGCGCACCGTCGCCGACGACGATCTCGACGCCGTCGTCGTGGTCGCCACCCGCGTCACCGACGACGCGACGCGGCCCTCCTAGCCGTCGACGGTCGCGCGCATCACCCACCGCCACTTGGCGATGCGGCGGTCGCGGGTGAAGCCGAACTCGGCATAGAGCGTCTCGGGCCCGGTGTGGAAGTAGGCACCGCGCTGCGGCGGACGCTCCTCGACCTGCTCGGGGTACGCCTCGACGACGCCGCCCCCGGCCGCGCGGATGGCCTCGAGCGCCCCGGCCACCGCGGCACGAGCGACTCCGCGTCCGCGGTGGCGAGACCCGGTGAAGATGCAGCCGATACGCCAGTCCGGCAGCGACACGAGCTCGCGCTCGTACGCTGCCGGGTTCTTGATCGACGCGACCTCGGCCGGGGAGCCGTACTGGCACCACCCGACGCACTCGTCGCCGGCGTACACGAGGATCTGGTGGACCGAGCCGGCGCGCACGTGCGCCTGCTTCGCGGCGCGGTTCGTCGCGGGGTCGCGGGTCAGGCCGTCGGCATGGAACCCCATGCACCAGCAGCCGCCCCAGACGCCGTTGTTGGCCTCGACGAGGCGCGCGAAGTCGTCCCAGGTGTCCGGCGTCAAGCGGCCGGGTCGTGTACGTCTCCGGTTCGGCGGCCATCGCGTCATGATGCCGACGACCGGCGCCCTCGGGAAGTGGCGCGGGTCAGAGCTGGGCGCGGAGGTACTGGTCGGGCCACCGGCCCTGGGCACCGAGCTGGTGCGCGGCGTCGAGGGCCCAGCGCGGGTTGCGCAGCAGCGCCCGGGCGAGCAGGACCACGTCGGCCGACCCGTCCGCGACGATGCTCTCCGCCTGCGCGGCGTCCGTGATGAGCCCGACGGCGCCGGTGGGCACGCCCGCCTCGGCGCGCACCGCCGCCGCGAACGGCACCTGGTAGCCGGGACCGACCGCGATCTCCTGCCGGTGGTCGAGACCGCCGGACGACACGTCGACGAGGTCGACGCCGCGCGACGCCGCCTCACGCGCGAGCACGATCGTCGACTCCACGTCCCACCCGCCGGGCACCCAGTCCGTGGCCGACACGCGCAGGATCACCGGCTTGTCGTCGGGCCACACGGCGCGCACGGCGTCGACCACCTCGAGCGTCAGCCGCATGCGGCCGACGAGGTCGCCGCCGTACTCGTCGTCGCGCACGTTCGACAACGGCGAGAGGAACTGGTGCAGCAGATAGCCGTGCGCGCCGTGGATCTCGACCGTGTCGACGCCGAGGGCATCGGCCCGTGCGCGCCGCCGCGGCGAAGCCCTCGACGACGTGCGGCGATGTCGTCGTGCGTCATCTCGCGCGGCTCGGCGTACCGTCCGAACGCCTGCGCCGACGGCCCGACGGTCTGCCAGCCGCCCGTCCTCGGCCGGGACGGATCCGTGCCCGCGCCACGGCGCGTACGTCGAGGCCTTGCGTCCGGCGTGCGCCAGCTGGACGCCGATCGGCACTCCCTGACGGTGGGCGAACTCGACCGCGGGGGCGAGCGCCTCGGCGTGCGCGTCGGACCAGAGCCCGAGGTCGTCGGGGCTGATGCGACCCTCGGGCACCACCGCGGTCGCCTCGGTGAGGATGAGGCCGACTCCCCCGGTGGCGAAGGCGCCGAGGTGCACCAGGTGCCACGTCGTCGGCGAACCCGTCGACCGAGGAGTACTGGCACATGGGACTGACCCACACGCGGTTGTCGAGGGTCAGGCCGCGCAGCGTCAGCGGCTCGTACAGCGGTGAGGGCACGGCCCCATGATCACCTGCCGGCCGCAGGGGTGCGAGCGGTGGGGAGGGCCGGGACAGCACGGCCTAGGCTCGGCGGGTGACGACTCGACGCGGGGGACGCGTAGTTCTGCGCGCGGTCGACCTCGTCGTCCCGGTCGCCGTGCTCGGCAGCCCTGCTGCGGATCACCCACGACAGCGGCGGGTATGCCGGCGACGTCGCGGGCGCGCTGGCGTTCGTGGCAGCCACGCAGATCGTCCCCGGCGCGGTGCTGTGGCGGCTCCTGCGCCGCGACCAGGGCACCTGGGTGGAGGACCTGGCGCTCGGGGGCGGGCTCGCGCTGGTCGTCTCGGGGCTGCTCGGCGCGCTCGGCGGCTACCTGGGCGCGCCCTGGCTGCCCCTGCTGCTCGCCGCGACCGTCCTGCTGCTGCTGCTCGTTCCGCCGGTTCGGCGGGCCTGGCGCGCGACGCCCACGGCCGCGCTGCCACCGCCGGGATGGATCGCGTCCGTCGCGGCGACCGGCGCCGCGTTCCTGACCGTCTACGCCGACTACGCCCTGGCGAACCCTGTCGTGTGGAGCGGCTGGATGCGGCACTTCATCGACGGCCCCTACCACCTCGCACTCGCCGGCGAGGTGCTCCACCACGGGCCCGAGCAGTTCGCCTGGGTCGCGGGGACGCCGATGCGCTACCCATGGCTGCTCTACGGCTGGGACGCGTCCTTCGCCCACCTGCCCGGTCTCCCTCTCGACGTCGCGCTGTTCCGCGCGACGCCGGTCATCCTCCTGACGCTGCTCCCGTTCGCCATGGCGGCCGCGACCTGGCGCCTGGCGGGCCGCGCCTGGGCGGGTCCGGTGGGCGCGCTGCTGGCCCTGGCCGCCGGCTCGCTGGCGCTCGGCACGGAGCCGGCGACGAGCCCGGTCGTGCTCAACTCCCCGCCGCAGCAGCTGGGGCTCGTCGTCCTGGCCTGCGCCGTCGCCCTGCTCGCCCTGCGGTGGCGGGGGTCGTCACGTGCGTGGTCGTGGGTCGCGCTCGTGATCCTGCTCGTCGGGCTGTTCCTCGCCAAGGGCGGGCCGTTCCCCGTCCTGGTCGCCGGCATGGGCCTCGCGGCGGCCGTGTGGGTCGTGCTGTCGCGGGCGCGAGCCCAGCGTGTCGTCCTGCTCGACCTGGCCCTGGCCCTGCTCGTGCTCGCCTTCGGGTTCGTCGTGCTGCTGGGGGGCTCGGCCAGCGACCTGACCCTCGATCCGCTGGCCGGCATGGTCCGGATCCTCACCGGCGACCGGGCGACGGTCGTCGCGGGGTCCACGCTCGCCGCCGCGACCGTCGCGTTCGCGTTCTCGCGCCTCGCCGGCACGACCGCGGGCCTGCTCCTGCTCGAGGGCGACCGGCGTACCGACCTCGTGCGCTGGGTGGTGCTCGCGGGCCCCGTGGCCGGGATCGGTGCTGCGCTGCTGCTCTTCCAGTCCGGGATGAGCCAGCAGTACTTCCTCGTCGCCGGTGCCGTCGTCGGCTCGCTCGGCGCAGCGTGGGGCATCGCGCAGACGTGGGACCGGTCCGGTGGTCCGCGGCTCGTGGCGATCGGAGCCCTGGCAGGCGTGCTCGCCTGGGCGGTCCAGTACGGCGTCGCACGGCGCACGGCGCACCAGCCCGGCTTCGACCTGCACGCCCAGCGATGGGCCATGTTCATGGGCCTCGTCCTGCTGGTGGCCTGCCTCGTGCTCGCGGTCGCGCTCGTCCGCCCGGGCCGCCCCTGGGCGGGCGACCTCGCCCGCGGCCTCGCCATCGCCGTGACGGTCGCCGCCGTGGCGTCCGTCGTGCCCCGTGTGGTCGCGCCGGACCGGCTCGTGGTCAACCCGGCGGCCCCGGGCTCCTTGTCCGCATGGTCGCGAGCGAACGTGGCGGCGGCGACCTATCTGCAGGGTGTGTCGCAGCCGTCGGACGTCGTCATGACGAACCGCCACTGCAACAGCCTTCCCCTGCCGGACTGCGACCGGCGGGCGTTCGTGATCTCCGCGTACAGCGAGCGACGGGTGCTGGTCGAGGGCTGGGCCTACACGCCCGGAGGCGATCGTCGCCGCCGCGGCCGCGACACCGCCGACGTCGCCGTTCGCCGGGCCGTTCTGGGACCCCGCTCGACTGGACCTCAACGACCGGTTCCTCACCACCCCCACAGCGGCCGACGCCAGGCGCTCTGGGACGAGGGGGTGCGGTGGGCGTACGTCGATCGCGTGGCCGGCCGTACGGGCGACCTCTCGCCGTACGCCGTCCAGGTCTTCGCCAACGAGGAGGCGACCGTCTACCGGCTCCTCGACCCGGCACGGTGACCGCGCCGCGCCCGTCGACCCGGACGCTGCGGGACGGCTAGTCGGACTGCTGGTCGGCGGACCCGCCGCGCAGGTCCTTGCCCACGACGTACGTCGGGCGACCCATCGAGCGGAAGTGCAGCCGTCCGAGGTACTCGCCGAGCACGCCGATCGCGAGCATCTGGGCACCGGAGAACAGCGCGACCATGGACGCCACCGTGGTGAACCCTGCGACGGTCGTGCGGCCGGTGACCCATCCCACGATGACGAGCACGAGCAGTGCGAGGCCGAGCAGCGCGCAGGCGAACCCGAGATAGGTCACCAGCCGCAGCGGGCCCTCGCTGTACCCGGTGATCATGTTGAACGAGTGGCGCACCAGGCGGCGGAACGAGTAGTTGGAGCGACCTTCCTGACGCCGGGCCATGGCCACGCGGACGACCGCGACGTCGTCGGTGGCCCACGACAGCAGCACGTCGAGGTTCACGTTGGGGTCGCGCACCGCGACGAACGACTCGCGCAGCACCGTGCGGAACGCGCGGAAGGCGCTGACGTAGCGCGCGTTGGGGACGCCGCTGGCCGCGAGCGCGGCCTTCACCGACCGCGAGCTGAGCGACCGGAGCGCGCCGTGCTCCTCGGTCTCGGGGACGCCGTAGACGAGATCGGTGCCGGGCTCGGCGAGCGGCGCGACCAGCGCGGCGATCTGCGAGGGCAGGTGCTGCAGGTCGTCGTCCATCGTCACCGTGACGTCGTACGCCGCCACCTGGAGCCCGGCCAGCAACGCGTTGTGCTGCCCGTAGTTGCGACGCAGCACCAGGACGCGCAGGAAGTCGAACTCGGCGACGAGCCCCTCCGCCACCGCGGCCGTGTCGTCCGGGCTGCCGTCGACCACCAGCACGACCTCGAAGCGGTCGGCGACCGCGGGCAGCGACTCGGCCAGCCCCTCGACCAGCGGACGGAGCGTCTCCGCCGAGCGGTAGCACGGCACCACGACGGAGATGTTCACGCGTCGGCCGCCGTCGCATCCGGGACCAGCACCGGATCCAGCGTCCGTGCCGTGCCGGAACGAGAAGAACCGGTGACCGAGGAAGCTGCTGACGGTGACCAGGACGATCGTCACGACCTGGGCGAGGTTGGGCTGCAGGTGCAGCACGCTCACCATCAGCGCGATCAGCGCCGTGCCGAGCAGGATGTTGAAGCCCCACACCCCGGAGAAGCGCGAGAGGTCTGCGGCGAGCTCGCCGCCGGAGCGGAAGACGAACCTGCGGTAGAGGGGGAACGCGACGCTCATGATGATCGCCTGCGCGACAAGCAGCAGCAGGAGGTAGTGGGTCGAGACGAAGGTGCGGGTCAGCGCGGCGAAGATCAGCACGTACAGCCCGGCGACGAACGATCCGGCCATCAGATAGCGGACCCGCTGATCGTCGACGAGGTTCACCATGGAGGTCTGGCCGGAGGACACACCGAATTCTATCAGCGCGCGACGTTGGCTAAGGTGGCACGAAGGCCCGTCCGCCTGACCGCACGAGAGAACCGATGTGACCCGAACGCACGAGCACAACGCCGTCGCCGAGCCGATCAGGTTCAACGTCCCGTACGTCGGCAGCGGCGCAGCCTCGAACGTGGCGCAGTCCCTCTCCAGCCGCGCGATGTGCGGCGACGGCCCCTTCACCGCCCGTGCCACCGCATCGCTGTCCGCGCTCGTCGGTGATCGCCCCACCTTGCTCACGACGTCGTGCACCCACGCGCTCGAGCTGTTCTGGCTGCTCCTCGACCTGCGTGAGGGCGACGAGGTGATCATGCCCTCGTTCACGTTCGTCTCGACGGCCAACGCCGTCGCCCTGCGGGGCGCGATCCCGGTCTTCGTGGACGTGAGACCCGACACGCTCAACCTGGACGAGACGCTCCTCGAGCAGGCCATCACGAGCCGCACCCGCGCGATCTGCGTCGTGCACTACGCCGGCGTCGCCTGCGAGATGGACGCCATCGTGCAGATCGCCGACGCCCACGGGATCGCGGTCGTGGAGGACAACGCGCACGGCCTCGGCGGCAGCTACCACGGACGCCCCCTCGGGTCGCTGGGCGTGCTCGCCGCGCAGAGCTTCCACGAGACCAAGAACCTCCAGTGCGGCGAGGGCGGCGCGCTGGTCATGCGCGACCCGGAGCACGTGGAGCGCGCGGAGATCATGCGCGAGAAGGGCACCAACCGCTCGGCAGTTCCACCGGGGCGCCATCGACAAGTACTCGTGGGTCGACATCGGCTCGAGCTACCTGCCGTCCGACCTGCTCGCCGGGGTCCTGCTCGCCGGGCTCGACGAGTTCGCCGACATCCAGCGACGCCGCCACCACGTGTGGTCGTCGTACGACGACGCGCTCCGGACCTGGGCGGGCACGGTCGGTGCGCAGCAGCCCACCGTCCCGGAGGGATGCGCCCACCCCGCGCACCTGTACTACCTGCTCATGCCGCAGCCGGAGCAGCAGGGAGCGCTGATCCGGCACCTGGCCGCGGCCGGTGTCCATGCGACCTTCCACTACGTGCCCCTGCACAGCTCCGACGCGGGCCGTCGGCTCGGCCGCACGGGCACGAGCTGCGCGGTGACCGACGACGTGTCCGCGAGGCTCGTCCGGCTGCCGCTGTTCCCCGAGCTCGACGACGCCGGCATCGATCGCGTCGTCGACGCCGTCACCTCGTTCCCGGGCTGAGACGTGACCGAGGTCCGCGGACGCGGCTGGAGGCTGGAGCCCTCGGCGGCCGAGAGCGCTCGCTTCGGGATCGCGGTCGAGCGCCTCACGGTCGACGACGACGCCACGCCCGACGACGCGCTGCCGGCCGGCATCGACGGCTCCGCCGCGGACGTCATCGTGGCCCGGTGGTGCTCGCAGAGCACGTGGGTGCCGCCGCTGCTGTCGCGCTCCGACCGTCAGGTGCTGCCCGCCAGCGGACTCGTCTACTGGGAGCTCGACGCCGCCACCGCGCACGACGCGCCGCTCCGCAGCCCGGCGCGACCCTGCGCGAGGTCAGCGGTGCGGGAGGTGAGCACGGACGTCGCGGCCGCTCTGGCGGGCGGTCGTGGCCGACGCGTTCTCCGGCTACCTCACGCACTACTCCTACAACCCGCTCTTCCCGGCCGCCGACGTGCTGGCCGGCTACCAGGAGTGGGCGGTGAGCACCGCCGTCGATCCCGCGGGGATCGCGCTGCTGCTCGAGGTCGACGGCGCACCGGCGGGGATGGCGACCGCCCGGCGGGTCGGCGACGACGTCGACATCCTTCTGGCAGGGATCGCGAGCGCGTACCAGGGCGGCGGCCTCTACCCCCTCCTGCTCGACCGGATCCGCGCGATCGCCGCCGGCTCGGGAGCCGCACGTGTCGTGATCTCCACGCAGACCAGCAACGTGCGCGTGCAGTCGGTGTGGTCGCGCCTCGGGTGGCGGCCGTACCGGACGCTGGAGACGGCTCATCTGGTCGCCGTCCGGCCCGCCTAGACTCGCGGTCATGACGTCCGGTTCCGCGTCCCCGTCGTCGGCTGCGTCCGCCGCGCTCGACGACATCGCGCAGCGCAGCGGGTGGTCGCCCGACTCGGTGTGCGAGCGACGCGGCGACCTGTGGGTGGGCCGGTCGTCGCGGACGGCGTACTCCGAGGACCAGCACGGCGTCATCGACGAGGCGACCGACTCGTCGTGGTGGTACTCGACGCGCGCCGACATGATCGAGGACCTGCTCGACGAGTGCGGGCGCCCGCGAGCGCTGTGGGACATCGGCGCGGGGTCCGGCACCGTCGCGCGCGAGCTCTCGGCCCGGGGCATCCCGGTCGTCGCGGTCGAGCCCGGGCTCGGCGGCGCCACGGCGGCGGCCGCCTCCGGACTGCCCGTGCTGTGCGCCTCCCTCGAGTCGCTGGCGCTGCCCGACGCCTCGATCCCGGCGGCCGGCCTGTTCGACGTCCTCGAGCACGTCGACGACCGCCCGGCGCTGCTCGCCGAGCTCCACCGCATCGTCGAACCGGGCGGCATGGTCGTCCTGACCGTCCCCGCCTACCGCTGGCTGTGGAGCGACGCCGACGTCGTGGCCGGGCACACCACGCGCTACACCCGCGCCCGGCTCCTCGACGAGCTGGTCGCCGCCGGGTTCCGCCCGCAGAAGGTCGGCTACCGCTTCGCCTCGCTCGTGGCACCCATCGCCGTGCTGCGGGCGCTGCCCCACCGGCTCGGCCGTCGCCCCGATCTCGCGCGCACCGGTCGCGAGGTCAGTCGCACCGCAGGCCCGCTCGGCGACGCGGCCACGTGGGCCGAGCGGCGCGTGGGTCGCCACCTCGGCTTCGGCACGTCGGTGTTCGGGGTCTTCCGCCGCCCCTGACCCCGGCGCTGGACATGACTTGGATATTGGATACAATCTGGGGAACCGCCTCCAGGGAGATCCGATGAGCCGTACCCCGCAGTCCCCGTTCGCCCTGCTCGACCTCGACGCGCTGCTGTCCGAGGAGGAGCGCGCCATCCGCGACGTCGTGCGCCAGTACGTCGACGACCGGATCAAGCCCGAGGTCGCCGACTGGTTCGAGACGGGCACCATCCCCGCGCGCGAGCTGGCCCGCGAGATGGGCTCGCTCGGCCTGCTCGGCATGCACCTCGAGGGCTACGGCTGCGCCGGCACGAGCGCCACGGCGTACGGCCTGGCCTGCCTCGAGCTCGAGGCCGGCGACTCCGGGCATCCGCTCGCTGGTGAGCGTGCAGGGGTCGCTCGCGATGTACGCCATCCACGCGTTCGGCTCCGAGGAGCAGAAGCAGGAGTGGCTCCCCCGCATGGCGGCCGGCGAGGCGATCGGCTGCTTCGGCCTCACCGAGCCGGACTTCGGCTCCAACCCGAGCGGCATGCGCACGGCGGCCAAGCGCGACGGCGACGACTGGATCCTCGACGGCACCAAGATGTGGATCACGAACGGCACCGTCGCCGACGTCGCGGTGGTCTGGGCGCGCACCGACGAGGGCATCCGCGGCTTCGTCGTCCCCACCGACACCCCCGGCTTCACCGCCCGCGAGATCCACAAGAAGCTGTCGCTGCGCGCCTCGGTCACCGCCGAGCTCATCCTCGAGGGCGTGCGGCTCCCGGCCGACGCCGTCCTGCCCGGGGTCACCGGCCTGCGCGGCCCGCTCTCCTGCCTGAACGAGGCCCGCTTCGGGATCGTGTTCGGCACGCTCGGGCGCCGCCCGCGACTGCCTCGAGACCGCGATCGCCTACGCCATCGACCGCGAGCAGTTCGACCGGCCGATCGCCGGCTTCCAGCTCACCCAGAAGAAGTTCGCCGACATGGCCCTCGAGCTCGACAAGGGCTTCCTGCTCGCGCTGCACCTCGGCCGGCTCAAGGACGCGCACACGATCCGCCCGGAGCAGATCAGCGTCGGCAAGCTCAACAACGCGCGCGAGGCGCTGGCCATCGCCCGCGAGTGCCGCGTCGATCCTCGGGCGGCAACGGCATCACGCTCGAGTACCCCGTGATCCGGCACATGAACAACCTCGAGTCGGTGCTTCACCTACGAGGGCACCAACGAGATGCACACCCTCGTCGTCGGCGAGGCGCTCACCGGCCTCGCCGCCTACCGCGGGTGAGCGGCATGAGCGCCGCCCGGCGCGCTCGACGGCGTCGTGGTCGCCGACTTCTCCCGGGTGCTCGCCGGTCCCTACGCGACGATGCTGCTCGCCGACCTCGGCGCCGAGGTGGTCAAGGTGGAGCGGCCGGGAGCCGGCGACGACACCCGGGCACTGGGGTCCGCCGTACGACGCCGAGGGCGGCGCGACCTACTTCGGGTCGGTGAACCGCAACAAGCGCTCGGTGGCCCTCGACCTGGGCACGGCCGACGGGCTGGCGCAGGCCCGCGACCTCGCACTGCGCGCCGACGTGCTGGTCGAGAACTTCAAGCCGGGCGGGCTCGACCGCCTCGGGCTCGGGTACGCCGAGCTGTCGGCGGTGCACCCGCGGCTGGTGATGTGCTCGATCAGCGGGTTCGGCTCCGGTGCCGGCGCGGAGCTGCCCGGCTACGACCTGCTCGTGCAGGCCATGGGCGGGCTCATGTCGGTGACCGGGCCGGAGCCGGGGCACCCCACGAAGGTCGGCGTCGCGCTCGTCGACGTGGTCACGGGGCTGCACGCGGTCTACGGGATCCTCGCCGCGCTGCGCCACCGCGACCTCACCGGGCGAGGGCCAGCACGTCGAGGTCAACCTGCTGTCCTCGCTGCTCTCCGCGATGGTCAACCAGAGCGCGGCGCACGTCGCCGCCGGCGTGGTGCCCGGGCATCCTCGGCAACGACCACCCCTCGATCACGCCGTACGGCGTCTACGCGACCGGCGACCGGCCGCTGGTGCTCGCGGTGGGCAACGACCGCCAGTTCCGCGCGCTGGTCGGCGTCCTCGGGACGCCCTCGCTCGCCGACGACGCGCGCTTCGCGACCAACCCGGAGCGGGTGGCGAACCGCGACGCGCTGCGCGACCTCCTCGAGCGTGCGCTGACGCACCCGCGGCGCCGACGACTGGTACGCCGCGCTCACCGCGGCCGGCGTGCCGTGCGGACCCATCAACGACCTCGAGGCCGCCGTCGGCCTCGCGTCGCGGCTCGGCCTCGACCCGGTCGTGGCCGTGCCGGGATCGACGGTCCCGCAGGTCGCGAACCCGGTGCGGATGTCGGCGACCCCGCCCCGCTACCGCACCGCTCCCCCGGCGCTCGGGTCGACGAGCCCGGACGACCTGGCCGGGCTGCTGCCGTGAGCACCGACGCGTTCGTGCGGCCGCCGACGGCGCAGGAGGCGGTGCTCACCGAGCTGCGCCGGCTGCTCGTCACCGGCGAGCTCGCGCCCGGCGCCCCGGTGCGCCAGGAGGCGCTCGCCGAGCGGCTCGGGGTCTCGCGCGTGCCGCTGCGCGAGGCTCTCAAGGTGCTCGAGGGCGAGGGGCAGGTCGTCTACCTGCCCCGCCGCGGCTACGTCGTGGCCGAGCTGTCCGTCGACGACCTCCTCGAGGTCTACCGGCTGCGCGAGCTGCTCGAGGCCGAGGCCATCCGCGCCGCCGTCCCGAGGCTCGACCACGAGCTGCTCGCGGCGATCGCCGAGGCCGCCGGCGAGGTCGACCGGGCCGGTCGCAGCGGCGACCTGGTGGAGATGACGGCGAGCAACCGCCGCTTCCACTTCCTGCTCTTCGACGCCGCCGCGATGCCGCGGCTCTCGCGCACCCTGCGCCAGCTGTGGGATGCCACCGACGTCTACCGCGCGGTCTACTTCGGCGCCCCGGCCAACCGGTCGCGGGTGTCGCACGAGCACGCGGACCTGCTCGCTGCGGCGCGCGACGGCGACGCGGAGCGTGCGGTCGCGGTGCAGGCGGCGCATCGCGACCACTCGGTCGCGGCGGTGCGCGCGGCGATCACCGGCGGCTGACCGGCGGCCGAGCGTCGATCAGTAGGCGCCCTTGCCGTTGATGACGGCGGAGCCGGTGCGGCCCAGGATCGCGATGTCGGACACGACGGACCAGTTGTCGATGTAGTAGAGGTCGAGGCGCACCGACTCCTCCCACGTGAGGTCGGAGCGCCCGCTCACCTGCCACAGCCCGGTCAGACCCGGACGCACGAGCAGGCGCCGGTGGGCGGTGTCGTCGTACTGGCTGACCTCGCGCGGCAGCGGAGGACGCGGACCCACGAGCGCCATGTCGCCCTTGACCACGTTCCACAGCTGCGGCAGCTCGTCGAGCGAGAAGCGTCGGATGAACGAGCCGACCTTGGTCACGCGCGGGTCCTCGGTGGCCTTGAACATCGGCCCGCCGTCGTGCTTGTTCGCCTCCGCGACGTCCTCGAGCACCTGCTCGGCGTCCTCGCGCATGGAGCGGAACTTGTACATCGTGAACGTGGAGCCGCCCTTGCCGACCCGCTCCTGGCGGAAGATCGCCGGTCCGGGCGACGTGACGCGCACCGCGACCGCGATGGCGAGCAGCACCGGGGAGATCAGCATGAGCCCGATCATCGCGGCCGAGCGGTCGAACACCGTCTTGACGACGCGCGCGACGCCGCCGAACTCCGGCGCGTCGATGTGGAGCATCGGGACGCCCGCGGTGATCTGCACGTTGATGCGCGAGCCGGCGACGTCCATGACGTTGGGGCTCAGGTACAGCTCCACCCCGAGGTCGGCGGTGTCCCACGACAGGCGGCGTACGCCGTCCTGCGAGATGGGCGACCACGGCGCGACGATGATCGCCGACGCCGCACTGGTGATGACCGCACGACGGACGTCGTCGGTGCGTCCCAGGACCGGCACACCCTCGACCTCGTTGCCGAGCGACGCGTCGGTGAGCACGCCGACCACGTCGAACACGTCGATCTTGGACAGCGACAGCGTCCGGATCATCTCGGCCGCGGACCGCTCGGTGCCCAGGACCAGGACCCGACGGCGACCCTCGCCGCGGGCCCGCATGCGCCCCAGCTCGAGGCGCGCGGCCACGCGGACCAGCACGAGCACGAGCACCGTCACCGGCAGGGCGACGAGGAGCAGCGACCGGGCCGCGGCCCACGACGTGAGGTAGGCGACGATGCCGAGGACGCCGGCCAGGCGGGCGGAGCCGATGAGGCTGCGGCGCACCTCCTCGGTGCCGACGGAGGCCACCCGCACCTCGTAGCAGCGGGCCAGCCACAGGGCCGCCAGCATGCCGATCGGGAAGGCGACCGCGGCGAACGCGCCGGCGGGGCTGGCCAGGGGGACGTCGCGCACCACGGCCAGGGCGAGCACCGCGGCGAGCAGCGAGACGAGGACGTCGACGACCGGCAACCAGCGGACGTAGCCGCGGACCCACGCCGAGAACGAGGTGCCGACCGGCGTCGAGCGCTGGGTCGTGGGGGCGCCGGCCGGCCGCGCCTGCGGCGGGACGAGGTCGACGTGCAGGTCGACGGCGGGGTCGGACTCGGGAGAGCGGCGGGCCCGCGCGAACCCGGGGATCGACGGGGCCTCGGTGGAGGACGTCGCGGTGCGGTCGGCCTTCAGCGGCTCGCTGGTGCTCCTGGACACGCCCGAGGAGGCGAGGCGGAACCCATCCAGCTTCACGTGAACCCGACCTCCGGTCTGTCGCCCGCGCGGTCGCGGGTGGTGCTGTGCGAACCCCGGGACCCCCCACCGGAGCGACTGCGGAGCGTCACCGGAACGAGGGTGGCGATCCTGTCGATGATCAGCGTTCCGTGTTCATCGTCCGTTCGCATCAGCCGACCGGATGATCCTGTCAGGCCGGTGGGACAGTCCTGTGTCACGCAGCGCTGGTGCGACCACGCGGCGTGACGATGCTGTCCCCCGATCGGCCCAACGGGGACAAGCGATCTGAGCCGCCGTCGCCGTCCGGAGGGCCGGTCAGGACTCAGGCCGCGCCTCGAGCAGCGGACGCAGGACGTCGAGGACGGAGATGTCCTCGATGGTGCTCGGCGGCGCCTCGGGCCGGCCGTCGGCGATGCCGCGCATCGTCCGGCGCAGGATCTTGCCCGAGCGGGTCTTCGGCAGGGCCGGGACGACGACCACCGAGCGCAGCGCCGCGACCGGCCCGATCTCGTCCCGGATCGCGGCCACGACCTCCTTCTCGAGCTGCCCGGGGTCGATGTCGGCGCCGGACTTGAGGACGACGAAGGCGCGCGGCACCTGGCCCTTGAGCGGGTCGGCGACGCCGATCACCGCGCACTCGGCGACGGCCGGGTGGGTCGCGACGACGGCCTCCATCGATCCGGTCGAGAGCCGGTGTCCGGCGACGTTGATGACGTCGTCGGTGCGGCCCATGACGTAGCACGTAGCCGTCGGCGTCGATGAAGCCGCCGTCGCCGGTGGAGTAGAAGCCGGGGAACACCCCGAGGTAGGACTCGACGTACCGCTTGTCGTCGTTCCACAGGGTGGGCAGCGTGCCGGGCGGCAGGGGCAGGCGGATGGAGATGTTGCCCTCGTGCCCGGGCTCGACCGGTGCGCCCCGCTCGTCGAGCACCTGGACGTCGTACCCCGGCATGACCACGCTCGGCGACCCGGCCTTGATCGGCAGTGGCTCGAGGCCGCGGGGGTTGGCCGCGATGGGCCAGCCGGTCTCGGTCTGCCACCAGTTGTCGACGACCGGGATGCCCAGGATGTCGACGGCCCAGTGGTAGGTGTCCGGGTCGAGGCGCTCGCCGGCGAGGAAGAGGGTCTCGAGGCTGCTCAGGTCGTGACCGACGCGCAGCGCGGCGGTGGGGTCCTCCTTCTTGATGGCACGCATCGCAGTGGGCGCGGTGAACAGCGCCTTGACGCGGTTCTCCGCGATCACCCGCCAGAAGGCGCTCGCGTCCGGCGTACCGACCGGCTTGCCCTCGTAGAGCACCGTGGTCGCCCCGACGAGCAGGGGCGCGTAGACGATGTAGGAGTGGCCCACCACCCAGCCGACGTCGCTGGCGGCCCAGAACACGTCGCCCGGGCCGATGTCGTAGACGTTGCGCATGCTCCAGGCCAGCGCCACCGCGTGACCGCCGTTGTCGCGCACGATGCCCTTGGGCTTGCCGGTGGTGCCGGAGGTGTAGAGCACGTAGAGCGGGTCGGTGGCTGCGACCGCGACGCACGCGGCGGGCTCGGCCGCTGCGGCGAGGTCGCGCCAGTCGTGGTCGAGGGGTCCCATGGCGGCGACGGCCTGGGGCCGCTGGAGGATCACGCACGCGTCCGGCGTGTGGTTCGCCTGCTCGAGCGCCCGGTCGAGCATGGGCTTGTACTCCACGATGCGGCCCGGCTCGATCCCGCACGATGCCGACACCACGACCTTCGGCTCGGCGTCGTCGATGCGGATCGCGAGCTCGTGCGGCGCGAACCCGCCGAACACCACCGAGTGCACGGCTCCGAGCCGTGCGCAGGCGAGCATCGCCACGACGGCCTCGGGCACCATCGGCATGTAGACGACGACGCGGTCGCCCGCCGCGACGCCGAGGCCCGCCAGCGCACCCGCGAACCGCGCCACCTCGTCGCGCAGCCGCGCGTAGGAGAACGAGTCGGACGTGCCGGTGACCGGGCTGTCGTAGACCAGCGCGGTCCGCTCGCCGTGCCCCGCCTCCACGTGCCGGTCGAGCGCGTTCCAGCAGGTGTTGAGCCGGCCGCCGGAGAACCAGCGGTAGTACGGCGCGTCCGAGGCGTCGAGCACCGTCGCGGGCGGCACGTCCCAGTCGATCGCCGAAGCCTGCTCGCCCCAGAACCCGGCAGGATCCTCGAGACTGCGCCGGTAGCTCTCGGCGTACGCCCCTGACGACATGTGCCCTCCTCATGGACTGGGTCTCCAGCATCACCACGAGTCTGCCCCGTGTCAGCGCATGACGGGCACGTTGCGCCGAGCAGCGTCCCCAGAGCGCCGAATGGAGCGCCAAAGCGACGCAAGCCCACCAAGCGCGCCCACGACACCAAGCGAAGGCCGAGCGAAGCGAAGGCCGCCCCCCGAGCATCGAGACGGAGCGCAGGGCAGTACGCCGAAGCGGAGGGCGCGGAGGGCGGGGACGGGCCCGGCGAGGAACGAGCCGGGTCCTCCCCGCCCGACAGGGAGGCGCCACCCGACGCAAGGGTCATACGCCGCTGGAACGGCGCCGACCCAGCGCCCGAAGCGGAGGCGGCCGCGACGCGAGGAGCGAGGAACGAGCGACGAGCTTGGAGCGGCAGAACTACAGCGCCGCCAGCTGCCCGCAGGCCCCGTCGATCTCGCGGCCGCGGGTGTCGCGCACGGTGACCTGGATGCCGCCGAGCTCGAGGCGGCGGACGAACTCGCGCTCGTCCTCGGGCCGCGACGCGGTCCACTTCGAGCCGGGCGTGGGGTTGAGCGGGATGAGGTTGACGTGCACGAGCTTGCCGCGCAGGCGCTTGGCCAGCAGGTCGGCGCGCCAGGGCTGGTCGTTGATGTCCTTGATGAGGGCGTACTCGATCGAGACGCGCCGCTTGGTGGCCTCGGCGTACGCCCACGAGGCAGCCAGCACCTCGGAGATCTTCCACCGGGTGTTGACGGGTACGAGGGTGTCGCGCAGCTCGTCGTCGGGGGCGTGCAGCGACACCGCGAGCGTGACCGGGATGCCCTCGGCCGCGAGCTCGCGGATGCGCGGCACGAGACCGACGGTCGACACCGTGATGCCGCGCGCCGACATGCCGAGGCCGCCGGGGCTGGTGTCGGTGAGCCGGCGGACGGCGCCGATGACGGCCTTGTAGTTGGCCATGGGCTCGCCCATGCCCATGAACACCACGTTGGACACGCGGCCCGGCCCGCCGGGGACCTCGCCCGCGGCGAGCTGGCGCGCTCCGGCCATGACCTGCTCGACGATCTCGCCGGTGCTCATGTTGCGCGTGAGCCCTGCCTGGCCGGTGGCGCAGAACGGGCAGTTCATGCCGCACCCGGCCTGGCTCGAGACGCACATCGTCACGCGGTTCGGGTAGCGCATGAGCACGCTCTCGACCAGGGCGCCGTCGCCGAGGCGCCACAGGGTCTTGCGCGTCGTCCCCTTGTCGGCGGTGAGCTCGCGCACGGGCGTCATCAGGGTCGGGGTGAGGGCGCGCGCGAGATCGGCGCGCTGCGCGGCGGGGATGTCGGTCCAGGCCTCGGGGTCGGCCGACAGCCGCGAGAAGTAGTGGCGCGACACCTGGTCGGCGCGGAACGCCGGAAGACCGAGCCCGGTGACGGCCTCACGACGCTCGGCCGAGGTGAGGTCGGCGAGGTGGCGCGGAGGCTTGCCGCGGCGCGGCGCGGTGAACGTGAGCTCACCGGGCTCGGGGCGGCGGGGCGGGTCGAGGTCCTGGGTCATGAGGACGTCAGTCTCCCACGCGCGGTCATGGGCCGAGGAACACCAGCAGCAGGAGCCAGGAGGTGAACGCGTTGGGCAGCAGGGAGTCGAGACGGTCCATCAGCCCGCCGTGACCGGGGAGCAGCGAGCTCATGTCCTTGACGCCGAGGTCGCGCTTGATGGCCGACTCGACGAAGTCGCCGGCCGTGGCCGTGACCGTGAGCACGAGACCCGTGACCAGGCCCTGCCACCACGGCGCGTCGAAGAGGAACACGAACAGCAGGACGCCGGCGATCGCCTGGAGGAGCAGCGACCCGGCGAAGCCCTCCCAGGACTTCTTGGGCGACAGCTTCGGGGCGATGGGGTGCTTGCCGAACAGCACTCCGGCGACGTACCCGCCGATGTCGCTGCAGATCGTGAGGATGACGAATGCCGCGATGCGCGCCCCGCCCTCGGACGACGCGAGCATGAGCCCCACGAAGCCCGCCATGAGGCCCAGGTAGGACACGACCATGAGCGACGCGGCGGTGTCGGCGACGTAGCGGTCGGGGCCGCCGACGAGTCGCCACCCCAGGACCACCAGCACCGTGGCGCCGAAGACGGCGATGAAGGGCAGCGGCCCCCACCAGTACGCCGCCTGCGGCATCGCGGCCACCCCGACGTACACCGGCAGCGGTGACGATGTGGATGTCGCGGTTGGCCAGGGCTCCGCGCAGCTCCTGCGCGGAGACGACCATCGCGACGGACACGATGATGCTGAACAGCCACGGCAGGTAGAGCACCGGCAGCAGGACGAGGAAGATGCCGAGCGAGGCGCCGATCACGAACGCCGACGCGAGGTTGCGACCGGCCCGCCCGTGCTGGGCGGGTGCCGGATCGGTGCCCGGTGTCGGTGCGGCGGCGTCGGTCATGGGACGGGCGAGCGTCGAGGTCGGTCAGACCTCGAGCAGCTCGGCCTCCTTGTGCTTGAGCAGCTCGTCGATCTGCGCGACGTACTTGTGCGTGGTGTCGTCGAGGCTCTTCTCCGCGCGTCGCACCTCGTCCTCGCCGGACTCGCCGTCCTTGACCAGCTTGTCGAGCGTGTCCTTCGCGTGCCGACGGATGTTGCGCATCGAGATGCGGGCGTCCTCGGCCTTGTGCCGCGCGACCTTGATGTACTCCTTGCGCCGGTCCTCGGTCAGCTGCGGGAACGCCACGCGGATGACGACGCCGTCGTTGGTGGGGTTGACGCCGAGGTCGGAGTCGCGGATCGCCTTCTCGATGGCGGTCATCGAGCCCTTGTCGTACGGCGTGATGACCACGAGCCGGGCCTCCGGCACGGCGAAGCCGGCCATCTGCGTCACCGGCGTGGGCACGCCGTAGTAGTCGGCGACGATCTTGTCGAACATCTTCGCGGTGGCACGTCCGGTGCGGATGCCGGCGAAGTCCTCCTTGGCGACGGAGACGGCCTTCTCCAGCTTCTCCTCGGCCTCGAGCAGGGTCTCGTCGATCACCGTCGTACTCCTTGCGTCCGTGGGCGTGCGTGCGGTCGAACAGGCGGTGGTCAGTCAGGACACGACCAGCGTGCCGATCCTCTCACCCCGCACGGCGCGGGCGATGTTGCCCTCGACGAGCAGGTTGAACACGATGATCGGCAGGTCGTTGTCGCGGCAGAGGCTGATCGCCGTGGCGTCGGCGACCTTGAGGCCGCGGGCGAGCACCTCGGAGTGCGTCAGCGTCTCGAAGCGCTCCGCGGCCGGGTTGGTGCGGGGGTCGCTGTCGTAGACGCCGTCGACGCCCTTGGCCATGAGCACGACCTCGCAGCCGATCTCGAGGGCGCGCTGCGCGGCGGTGGTGTCGGTGGAGAAGTACGGCGCACCGAGACCGGCGCCGAAGATGACGACGCGGCCCTTCTCGAGGTGCCGGATGGCACGGCGCGGCACGTAGGGCTCGGCGACCTGGCCCATCTGGATCGCGGTCTGCACCCGCGTCTCGATGCCCTGCCGGTCGCAGAAGTCCTGGAGCGCGAGGCAGTTCATGACCGTGCCGAGCATGCCCATGTAGTCGGCCCGCGAGCGGTCCATGCCGCGCTCGTTGAGCTCGGCGCCGCGGAAGAAGTTGCCGCCGCCGATGACGACGGCGACCTCGGTGCCCGATGCGCACCACGCCGGCGATCTGGCGGGCGATGGCCTGCACCACGTCGGGGTCGACGCCGAGCGAGCCGCCCCCGGCGAAGGCTTCGCCGGACAGCTTGAGCAGCACGCGGTTGTAGCCGCCCTCGGGCACGCCGGGCCAGGTCTCCAAGGTGCCCTCGAGCGAGGGCTGCACCACGGACAGGCCGGAGGCCGCCGACGCGGATCCTGCACGAGCAGCATGGTCATCCACGACGGCGGCCTCCTTGGCTTCGGGTCTCCGGGCGCCAAGTCTGTCAGGCGACAGACTCCGCAGGTGGGGTCAGGCGCCGATCTCGAAGCGCACGAAGCGCGACACGGTCGTGCCGGCCTCGTCGAGCACGGCCTTGACGGTCTTCTTCGCCTCGGTGACCGACTCCTGCTCGAGCAGGACGTTGTCCTTGTAGAAGCCGTTGACGCGACCCTCGACGATGCGGGGCAGCGCCGCCTCGGGCTTGCCCTCCTCGACGGCCTTGGCCTCGGCGACACGGCGCTCGGTCTCGACGACGTCGGCCGGCACCTCGTCACGGGTGAGGTACGACGCCTTCATCGCCGCGACCTGCATCGCGGCGCCGCGGGCGGCCTCCTCGGAACCCTCGTACGCGACGAGCACGCCCACCTGCGCGGGCAGGTCGGCGGCACGCTTGTGCAGGTAGACGGCGACCGGGCCGTCGAGGACGGCCACGCGGCCGAGCTCGAGCTTCTCGCCGATGACGGCGGACAGGCCGGCGATGGCCTGCGCGACGGTCTCGCCGTTCTCGAGCTCGGTGGCGGCCAGCGCCTCGGCGTCCGCCGGACGGGTCTCGGCGGCCTTGGCGACGACCTTGGCCGCGAGCGCCTGGAAGTCGGCGTTCTTGGCCACGAAGTCGGTCTCGGCGCGCAGCTCGATGATGGCACCGCCGTCGGCGGCGACCAGGCCGTTGCTGGCGTCGCGCTCGGCGCCGCGGGCGGCCATCTTGGCGGCGCCCTTCACGCGCAGCGCCTCGGCGGCCTTCTCGAAGTCGCCGTCGCTCTCGACGAGCGCCTTCTTGCAGTCCATCATCCCGGCGCCGGTGAGGTCGCGGAGCTTCTTGACGTCCGCAGCGGTGATCTCGGCCATGGCTGTGTCGCTCTCTCTCGTGTCTGACGTGCTCATGCTGGGGGGCGCACGTGCGTGCGCGGGCGACGCCGGTGCGCCGCGGTGCTCACGGCTGCGGCCCGGCCGGACCCGTGGGGTCCGACCAGGCCGCGGCCGGTGCGAGCGTGGGTCAGGCCTGCTCGGCCGGAGCCTCGGTCGTCGCCTCGGCGGCAACGGCCTCGGCAGGAGCCTCGGCAGGAGCCTCGGCGGGCGCCTCAGCGGGAGCCTCGGCGGCGACCTCGATGGCCACCTCCTCGGCGGCGCTGGCGGGCACCTCGACCGGGGCGTCGGTGCCGGCGAGCAGCTCGGCCTCCCAGGCGGCCAGCGGCTCGTCGACGGCGAGCTCGCCCTCGGCGGTCTCGTCGGCGCGACCGCGGCCGGCGCGGATCATCAGGCCCTCGGCCACGGCGTCGGCGATCACGCGGGTGAGCAGCGACGACGGCGCGGATGGCGTCGTCGTTGCCCGGGATCGGGAAGTCGACGACGTCGGGGTCGCAGTTGGTGTCGAGGATCGCGACGACCGGGATGTTGAGCTTCTTCGCCTCGGCGACGGCGATGTGCTCCTTGTTGGTGTCGACGATCCACACCGCGGAGGGGACCTTCGACATGTCGCGGATGCCGCCGAGGGTCTTGAGGAGCTTGTCCTTCTCGCGACGCAGGACGAGCAGCTCCTTCTTGGTGAGACCGGAGCCCGCGACGTCGTCGTAGTCGATGAGCTCGAGCTCCTTGAGGCGCTGGATCCGCTTGTGGACCGTCTGGAAGTTGGTCAGCATGCCGCCGAGCCAGCGCTGGTTGACGTAGGGCATGCCCACGCGGGTCGCCTGCTGGGCGACCGGCTCCTGCGCCTGGCGCTTGGTGCCGATGAACATGACCGAGCCGCCGTGGGCGACGGTCTCGCGCACGAACTCGTACGCGCGGTCGATGTAGGTCAGCGACTGCTGCAGGTCGATGATGTAGATGCCGTTGCGCTCGTTGAAGATGAATCGCTTCATCTTCGGGTTCCAACGGCGGGTCTGGTGCCCGAAGTGCACGCCGCTCTCGAGCAGCTGCTTCATCGTGACGACGGCCATGGCCGGTCGCTCCTTGATCCGGCGCCGAGGCGTGCGGGACCAGCCCGCGACGCGGCAGCGCCACTCGGTTCGTCCGCCCGGTCGGTCGACCGGGCGCCTGACTCCCGCCGGACGCGCCTTTCCGGACGGAGCCGGACCGAGGGTGCGCCGCCGACCGGGACCGTGAGGACCGGGTCGGGATGCGGGCGTGCGATGTCGGCTCGCCCGAGGGCGGACCGCAGGTGAAGTGTACGGGGCGGGGCCCGCAGGCCGAAATCGTGCGGGATCGCGGCCCTGGCACCGTCCCCAGCAGCCCCGCTCGGCGTGTCGTCCACGATCCGGAGCGGCCGTCCGGGCAGCGGGACCCGCTGGATCGTCACGGTCGCCCCATGCTGCTCCCCCTCGGACCCACCATGACGCTCGCGGCCCTGGTCCAGACCGTGCTCGGCCTGCTCCCCCTCCTTCCGGCCACGTCGGCGCCGGACGTCGCGCCTGCCGGGTCGCCGACCGGGCCGCGGGCCACGGCGCCGGACGGCGACCGCGCGGCGGTCGTTGCACCCCTGCGCGGAGACCTCGTCGTCCTCGACCGGTTCCGACCCCCTGACCGCCCCTGGCTGCCGGGTCACCGCGGGGTCGACCTCGCCGCGGTGCCCGGCGACCCCGTGCTGGCAGCACGCGCAGGACTCGTGCTCTGGGCGGGCGACCTGGCGGGGCGCGGGGTGGTGTCCGTGCTGCACGGTGACGGCAGCCGCACGACCTACGAGCCGGTCGCGCCGCAGGTCGCCATCGGCGACGAGGTGGCGGCCGGCGGCGCGCTCGGTGCCGTGTCCACGGGGGCGTCGCACTGCGGGGGCGTGCCCTCCTGCCTGCACTGGGGGCTGATCACCGCGGGGGACGAGTACGCCGATCCGCTCGCGCTCCTCGGACGCGCGGGTCGACCCCGGCTCCTGCCCCTGGGCGCCGGCGCCGTCCCGTGACCGGGAGCGCGCCGGAGGTGCCCTGCGGCTGCGGGCGACGTACCGTCGAACGATGACCAGCACAGCTGCTCCGATGCCGGGCCGCGCGCCGTGGGGCGCGGCGGCGCTCACGTGCGCCGCCCTGCTGGCCGGGTGCGCCTCCACCTCCGCACCGACCGCCTCGGCCCCAGCCACCACGACGCCGTCCCCGCCGACCACGGCCTCCTCCGCGACGCCGGTCGCGCCGAGCCCGTCGTCGTCGCGCCCGGTCGAGGTCGCTCGTCCGCCGGCGGTGGCCGGCGTGCGGGTGCTGGTCGGCGACCTCGAGGTGCCCTGGGGCGTGGCGTTGCTGCCCGACGGCTCCGCGCTCGTCGGTCAGCGGCGCACCGGCGAGGTGGTGCTCGTCGCGCCGGACGGCACGAGCCGGTCCGTCGGACGGGTGCCCGGGGTGGCGGATCGGGGCGAGGGCGGCCTGCTCGGTCTCGCCGTCGCACCGGACGCCCCCGGCACTCTGCTCGCCTACCTGACCACCGACGACGACAACCGTGTGGTCGCCCTCCCCGTCGACGGCGGTCGACTCGGCGAGCCGCGTGTCCTGCTCGACGGCATCCCGGCCGGCTCGATCCACAACGGCGGGCGGCTCGCGATCGGGCCCGACGGGCACCTCTACATCGGCACCGGCGACGCCGGCGAGCGCAGCCGCTCCCAGTCGTCGGCGGACCTCGGGGGGAAGATCCTGCGCATCGCCACCGACGGGTCGATCCCCGCGGACAACCCCGAGCCCGGCTCGCCGGTCTGGTCGCGCGGGCACCGCAACGTGCAGGGTCTGGCGTTCGACTCGGCCGGACGCCTGTGGGCGACGGAGTTCGGCCAGAACCGCCTCGACGAGCTCAACCTCATCACGCGCGGGGGCAACTACGGCTGGCCGCTCGTGGAGGGCCGGGGCGGCGGCGACCGCTTCATCGATCCGCAGGTCCAGTGGCCCACGGACCAGGCGTCGCCGAGCGGGCTCGCGATCGTCGACGACGTCGCCGTGCTGGCCGGACTCCGCGGAGAACGGCTCTGGCTCGTGCCGCTCGACGGCGGTCGTGCGGGCGAGCCGGTCGCTGCGCTCACCGGCGACTACGGCCGGCTGCGCACCGTGGCCGCGGCGGCCGACGGCTCGCTGTGGGTCACGACGTCGAACCGCGACGGTCGCGGCTCACCGCGCGGCTCGGACGACCGAGTCCTGCGGGTGCGGCTGAGGTGAGCACCGGGCGACGCCCGCGTGCCGACAGTCGGCCGTGGGGGTCGACCTACTCGAGGTCGTCCTCGTGCGACTCGGAGATCTTCGAGCGCAGCTGCAGCACGGCCTTGGTGTGCATCTGGCAGATGCGCGACTCGGTGACGCCGAGCACCTGACCGATCTCGGCGAGCGTGAGCCCCTCGTAGTAGTAGAGCGTGACCACGATCTTCTCGCGCTCGGGCAGCGTGTTGATCGCCTTGGCGAGGATGAACTTGGTCTCCTCGCCCTCGAACAGGTTGATCGGGTCGGGCGCCTTGGGATCCTCGAGGGTGTCGCCCAGCGTCATCTTGTCGCCGCGGTCGCCGCCGGCGTGCAGCAGCTCGTCGAGCGCGACCACGTTGACGAACGAGACCTGGCTGAAGATCGTGTGCAGCTCCTCGAGCCGCACCCCCATCTGCGCCGCGACCTCGGCCTCGGTGGGCGTGCGCTGGAGCTTGGCCTCGAGCGCCTGGTAGGCCTTCTCGACCTCGCGCGCCTTGTAGCGCACCGAGCGCGGGATCCAGTCGATCGAGCGCAGCTCGTCGATGATCGCGCCGCGGATGCGGTTGATCGCGTAGGTCTCGAACTTGATGGCGCGCTCGAGGTCGAACTTCTCGATGGCGTCGATGAGACCGAAGATGCCGTACGAGACGAGGTCGGCCTGCTCGATGTTGGGCGGGAGCCCGACGCCGACGCGGCCGGCGACGTACTTCACCAGCGGCGAGTAGTGCAGGATCAGCTTCTCGCGCAGGCTCTGGTCGCCCGTGGCCTTGAAGTCCTCCCACAGCTCGCGCAGCCGCGCGTCGCTGTCGGCCTTCGCCGCCGCCTTCTCGTCCTCGGTGGGCGTGAGGTCGAGGGAGTCGAGGTGCTCGACGAGCGCCGCCGCCGGGTCGACCTCCAGCTCGGCGTCGAGGTCGTCGACGACGTCGTCCTCGGTGTCCGTCGCGAGCTCGTCGTCGACGTCGAGCTCGTCCTGCGGGTCGAGGGCGTCGTCGACCGCGCCCTCAGGCTCGCGGGTGCGCCTGCTCATACGTTGCCCTCAACCGTTCGACGCTGACGTGGGTGTAGATCTGTGTTGTCGCGAGCGTAGCGTGCCCGAGTATCTCTTGGACCGACCGGAGGTCGGCGCCACCCTCGAGCAGGTGTGTCGCGGCGGAGTGCCGCAGGCCGTGCGGCCCGAGGTCCGGCGCGCCCTCGACGTGGCGCAGCATCCGGTGCACCACCTCGCGGGCGGTGCGCGGGTCGAGGCGACCGCCGCGCGCGCCGAGCAGCAGGGCGGGCCCGGAGGCGGAGGTGACCAGCAGCGGGGCGCCCGCGGTCGAGCCAGTCGTCGAGCGCCCGCTGCGTGGGTACGCCGTAGGGGACGACGCGCTCCTTGGCCCCCTTGCCGAGCACACGCACGCGTGCGGCGTCCCGCGTCGACGTCGTCGAGGTCGAGTCCGACGAGCTCGCCCACCCGCATGCCGGTGGCGTAGAGCAGCTCGAGCGCGAGGCGGTCGCGCAGGTGCACAGGGTCGCCGTCGTCGGCCGCCAGCTCGGCGACGTCGAGGAGGGCCGCGGCCTCGGACTGCTTGAGGACTCCGGGCAGCGCGCGCGGCGCGCTGGGGGTCGCCAGCCGGTCGCCGGGGTCGGCGGCGATGAGCCCGCGCTTCGCCGCCCAGGCCGTGAACACGCGGGCCGACGCGGCTCGGCGCGCGACCGTCGACCGTGCGTGCCCCTCGCGTCCCTCGCCGAGCGAGCCAGCCGCGCAGGTCGGTGAGGTCGAGGTCGCCGAGCGAGGACGCGCCCTGCTGCCGGGCGTGGACGAGCAGGCGCGCCACGTCGGAGGTGTAGGCCCGGACGGTGTGCGGGCTGCGTCCGAGCTCGACGGCGAGGTGCGTCGCGAACGCCTCGAGGGCGTCGCGCATCTCCGCGGGCAGCGGCGGCGGTGCGTCGGGCACGTCGGAGCCGGCGTCGGGGCTCACGCGGAGATCCCCCACGCCGGTCTCGTCGGTCCGAGTCGGCACCCGCCCACCGTCGGCGTCCGCGGCACGGGAGTCAACCCGGCGCGCCGTCACCGCGTCAGGACCCACCCATCTCGGACCAAACGGACGATCCCGGCAAGCTCGAGCAGACCGAGCGCCGCCGGCGCCTCGGACGCGGTCACGCCGGCGGTGCGCGCGACCGACTCGACGGTGGCCGGTCGCCGGGCGGGCACGCCGTCGAGGACGCGGGCGCTCAACGGGTCGAGCGCGTCGCGGACGGTCGACCGGGCCGGAGGGCTCGGTCGGCGAGGTCGACGCCCAGCTCGCCGACCGCCTCGATCACCTCGTCGGCGCTGGTGACCAGGGTCGCGCCGCGACGCAGCTCGCGGTGGACCCCGCGCGACATCTCGGAGGTCACCGGACCGGGCACGGCGAGGACCGGTCGACCGAGGCGCTCGGCGTCGCGTGCGGTGGACAGCGCGCCCGAGCGCAGGGCCGCCTCCACCACGACCGTGCCCTCGGGTGAGCGCGGCGATCAGACGGTTGCGCACCAGGAAGCGGCCGCGGTGCGGCGCCGCCCCCGGCGGCACCTCGGAGACGAGCAGCCCGTCGCCGGCGATGCGGGCGAAGAGCGCGTCGTGGCGCGGCGGGTAGGCGACGTCGACGCCGCAGGCCAGGACCGCGACCGTCGCGCCGTGGGCGGCCAGCGCACCGGCGTGCGCGGCTGCGTCGATCCCGAAGGCGCCGCCCGACACCACCGTCCACCCCGCGGCCGCGAGGTCGGCGCCGAGCCCCGAGGCGACGTGCGTGCCGTACGAGGTCGCGGCCCGCGCCCCCACGACCGCCACGGACCGCAGGGCCGACATCCGCAGGTCGGCGGACCCGCGGACCCACAGCGCCCAGGGTTCGGCGTCGCCGAGGTCGGCGAGCTGGGTCGGCCACTCGAGATCGCCCGGCACCAGCAGTCGACCCCCCACGTCGGCCGCCCGGGCGAGGTCGGCCTCGGGGTCGGCGGTGGGGAGCCGCGACCGGAACCGGTCGAGGGCGGGATCGGCGTCGGCTCGCAGCCGCTCGACGACCTCGGCGGCCGACTGGTGCGCGAGCAGCGCGGCCAGCTGCCGGTCGCCGGGCTCGGCGACGCGCGAGAGCAGGGCACGCGCGGCGCGGTCGCTCAGGCCGCCCACTGCCCACCTCCCTCGCGGTGCAGCAGCGCCCGGCCCGACGTCGGCCAGGATCGGCCGGTCGCGGCCGGCCAGGTCGGCGACGGTCCACGCGACCCGCACGATCCGGTCGGCGCCGCGCGCGGAGACCTGGCCGCGCGAGATGCGCCGCATCGAGCGGCGCAGCCGCGTCGGGCGGCAGACCGTACAGCCGGCGTACGACGGGGCCGGGCACGTCGGCGTTGACGCGCCAGGGGGTGCCCGCGAACCGTCGCGCGGCCCGTTCGCGCGCCTCGAGCACGCGCGCCGCCACGACCGCGGTGGGCTCGGCGTCGGAGTCGCCGAACTCGAGGTCGGCCAGCGTCGGGCGCACCAGCGCGACGCGGAGGTCGACGCGGTCGAGCAGCGGGCCGCTGATGCGCGAGAGATAGCGGCGGCGCTGCTGCGGTGTGCAGACGCAGCTCGGGGCGCCCGGCGGCCGCGCCGGCGCGGCCGCACGGGCACGGGTTCATCGCCAGGACGAGGTGGAACCGCGCGGGGAAGCGCACCGAGAACGCCCGAGCGGGCGACCACCATCTCGCCGGACTCGAGCGGCTGGCGCAGCGAGTCGAGCGCACCGGCGTCGAACTCCGGCGCCTCGTCGAGGAAGAGCACGCCGCGGTGCGCGAGCGAGACCAGCCCGATCCGGGGCACCCCCGAGCCTCCCCCGACCATCGCCGCGTGGCTGGCGGTGTGGTGCGGCGCCTCGAACGGCGGCACGGTGATGAGCCGGCCGCCCGACCCCAGCCGACCGGCGACCGAGTGGATGGCCGTCACCTCGAGGGCGGCCTGCTCGTCGAGCGGGGGCAGCAGCCCGGGGAGCCGCTCGGCGAGCATCGTCTTGCCGACGCCGGGCAGGCCCGACATGGCGAGGTGGTGGCCGCCCGCGGCCGCGAGCTCGAGGGCGCTGCGCGCGTCGTGCTGGCCGCGGACGTCGGCGAGGTCGGGGATGTCGGGCTCGGTCGGTGCGGGAGCCAGGTCGTCGTCCTCGACGAGCAGCTCGACCTCCGGGACGTCGTCGCCACGCACGAGCGCGACCAGCCCGGCCAGGGTGCGAACCCCGTGCACCGCGATGTCGGGCACGAGCGCTGCCTCGTCGACGTTGGCGCTCGGCACGACGATGCTCGTGGCGCCCGCACGGCGGGCCGCGAGAGCCGCGACCAGTGCACCGCGCACCGGCCGCACCCGACCGTCGAGGCCGAGCTCGCCGACCACGACGAGCTCGGCCGACGACCTCGGCGGGCACCTGGCCGCTCGCGGCGAGCAGCGCGAGCGCGATGGCCAGGTCGAGCGTCGGGCCGCGCTTGGGCAGCTCGGCCGGCGAGAGCCCGACGGTGTTCTTGGGCCCGGGCCACTCCAGGCCGGTGTTGAGGACGGCCGACCGGCAGCGGTCGCGGGCCTCGCCCACGAGCTTGTCGGCCAGCCCGACGACGGAGAAGCCCGAGACGCCCACGGACACGTGCGCCTCGACCCCGATCACGTGACCGTCGACGCCGAGGAGCACCACCCCGCGGGTGCGCGCCACGCCGCTCACGACAGCCCCCGGACGTGCTCGATCACCGAACGACCGCTGGACGGCCGCAGCACCGAGACGACGTCGACGCGCATCGACCGCGGACGAACGCCCCGCTCGCGCATCCACCGCATGCCCAGCCGCTCGAGCCGGTGCAGCTTGCGCTCGGTCACCGCCTCGAACGGCGACCCGTGGCGCAGGCTGCTGCGCGTCTTCACCTCGCACACCACGAGCACGTCGCCGTCGCGCGCGACGATGTCGATCTCTCCGTCCTCGCAGCGCCAGTTGCGCTCGAGGACGACGAAGCCGTCGTCGACGAGATGGCGGGCGGCGAGCTCCTCGCCGTACCGGCCGAGGGCGTCCTTCGCCCGGACGAGACCCGTTCCCCTGCCCACTGCGTGCTCCCGACCCGGGCACCGGTGCACCCGTCAGGGGCGACCGTCGCCGGATGTCACGACGCAGGTCCCGTCGTACGCCGTCGAGCTGGGGACGACACGCAGCAGCGGCCTGCGGTGGACGGGCTCAGGAGGTGGAGTCGGGCACCTGCAGGTCGGGCTTGGCGAGCTCCTCGACGTTGACGTCCTTGAACGTCAGCACGCGCACGTTCTTCACGAAGCGGGCCTGGCGGTACATGTCCCAGACCCAGGCGTCGGTCATGCGCACCTCGAAGTAGACCTCGCCGCCGTCGGTGGAGCGCACCTGCACGTCGACGTGGTTGGTCAGGTAGAAGCGCCGCTCGGTCTCCACGACGTGGGAGAACAGACCCACCACGTCGCGGTACTCGCGGTAGAGCCCGAGCTCGATCTCTGTCTCGTAGCGCTCGAGGTCCTCGGCCGACACCACCCGCTCCTCACCTCGACCGCGCCCGTCCGGACGCCCGACCCCCATCCTGGACCAGGCGCGCGACGCGCGGACCGTCGGGCGCGGATCCGCGTCAGCGCTGCTGGAGGCGGGCCTGGCGGGGCACGGGTCCGAAGCGCCCGGACCGGAAGTCGGCGTACGCCTGCTCGACCTCCGCGCGCGTGTTCATGACGAACGGCCCGCCGAAGGTGATCGGCTCGCCCACGGGGCGACCGCTGTAGACCATGACCTGCGCCAGGCCGTCGGCGTCGCCGGTCGCGACGTCGAGGTGGCTGGTGGCGGGGCTCCCCGCGACCGGGTCGCTCCACCCGATCTCGCCCTCGCGCATGCGGCGGCCACCGACGCTCGCCTCGCCCGCGAGCACGAAGAAGAAGGCCCGGTGGTCGCCGGGCAGCTCGTGGCGCACGCTCGCCCTCGGCTCGAGCGTGACGACCGATCCGTGGATCGGCCAGTGGTTCTCGGCCTGTCCGCGTACGCCGGAGACCTCGCCCGACACGACCTCGACGACGGCGCCCGGCAGCTCGACGCGCGGGCGGTCGGCCGCGCGCAGGTCCTGGTAGCGCGACTCCACGAGCCGCGAGCGCCCGGGCAGGTTCAGCCACAGCTGCAGGGTGTGCGCGTGCTCGTTCCGGTAGGCGAGCTCGCGGTGGATGATCCCGCGGCCGGCCGTCATCCACTGGACGTCGCCGGGCTCGAGCGCGCCGGCGTGGCCGAGGTTGTCGCCGTGCTCGAGCACGCCGTCGAGCACGAGCGTGACCGTCTCGATCCCGCGGTGCGGGTGCCACTCGAACCCGGGCTCGGAGAACCAGTCCTCGGCGAGCGCCAGGAACGGGTCGGTCGCGCGCGGGTCGCTCGGCATGATCACGATCGCCTTGTCGTCGACCTGGGAGTCCGGGCCGAGGCGGCGCTTGGTCTCCACGCGGTCGAGGGTGCGCTGAGGCATGGATCGAGAGTAGTTCAGGATTCAACGAGGTACGAGTCGTCGAGGTCGACGATCTCCGCCTCCGTGCCGCCGCGGGCGAGGTCGGCGTACCCGCCGGGGATCGACCACGAACGGCGGTGCTGGACGCACGGGCCGTGGCTCTCCAACGCCTCGCGGTGCTCCGGGCTCGCGTAGCCCTTGTGGATCTCGAAGCCGTACGCCGGGTGATCTCGCGCGAGCTCGACCATGATCGCGTCGCGCGTGGTCTTCGCCAGGACGCTCGCTGCCGCGACCGAGGAGCACGTCATGTCGGCCTTGATCCGCACCGTGACGGGCGGCGGCTCCTCCCAGGCGTCGAGGTCGCTCACCGAGCCGTCCTCGTCGAACAGCGCCGGCGCCGGGCGCGACACCCAGTCGTACGAGCCGTCGAGCAGCACGTGGTCGGGGCGCACGGGCAGCTGCGCGAAGGCGCGCTCCCCCGCGAGCCGCAGCGCGCGCAGGATCCCGACGGCGTCGATCTCCTCGGCGCTCGCGTGCGCGACCGCCCACGCCGGCGCCCAGCGACGGATGCGCGGCACGATGCGCTCGCGCGCAGCCGGCGAGAGCAGCTTGGAGTCGCGCACACCGGTGGGCGCGGCCTTGGTCTCGAGGTCGACGAGCACCACGCCGACCGTGACCGGCCCGCCCAACGCCCCGCGACCGACCTCGTCGATCGAGGCCAGCCACCGCGCACCGTGCGTGCGCAGCAGCTCGCGCTCGAACCGCAGCGACGGCGCCCGGCTCACGGCAGCACCACCCCGGCGACCGTGACCGGTGAGGTCGGCGGGCCGTCGCGGAGGATCTCCTCGACCCGGTCGGCGATGTCGGGAGGCGCCACGAGCACCGAGCCGTCGGCGGCGGGCAGCGCTCGCAGGTCGTCGACGGAGAACCAGCGGTCGCCGGTGAGGTACTGCTGCTCGATCTCGTTGTGGCCGGCCGTGCTCACCGGGTGCTCGGCGTCGACGAGCGCGAGGAAGTAGACCTCGGTCTGGTCGTAGAGGGCGCCGTTGAAGCCGAAGGTGAGCCGGCGGTCCCACACGTGCGGCCCGAGCTCGACCAGGTGCCCGGTCTCCTCGGCGTACTCGCGGGCAGCGGCCGCGCGGTCGTCCTCACCGGGCTCGACCCCGCCACCGGGCGCGTGCCAGATGCGCACGTGCGGCCGGTCGGGGTCGCCGCCCTCGAGCAGCAGCACGCGCCCCGAGGGAGCCAGCGCGAGGACACGTGCCGAACGTCGGCGTGTCACGGGCCGGTCGGTCTGCACGGTCGCAGCCTAGGCGGCGCTCAGTTCCACAGGTCGAACGGCTCGTCGATCTCGGCGCCCGCCAGGAACTCGCGCAGCAGCGACCCCAGCGGCGTCGGGAAGAACCGCGAGCGCCGACGCCTCGATCTCCTCGAGGCTCCACCAGCGGTGGGTGTCGTACTCCTCGAGCTCCTCGGGCGTGCGGCCTTCGGCACCGGGGACCGGTGCGGAACCCTGCACGCGCGCCGCGACGACGACCTCGTGCTGCCAGAACCGGATGTGCCGGCGCACGTAGGTCGAGTCGCGCCGCCACGTGGGCGGGCCGAAGTCCTCCGGGGCGAGGACGAAGCCGGTCTCCTCCGCGATCTCGCGGGACGCGGTCTCGGCGTACGACTCGCCGGCCTCGACGCCGCCGCCGGGGAGCTCCCACCACTCGCCGATCTCCGGCATGGTCGGGTCGACGGTGTGGAAGAGCAGGACTCGTTCGTCGGCGTCGCGCAGCACCACGCGGACGCTGGTGCGCTCGACGTCGTACGCCGGCCACTCGGTGACCATGCTCAGCTCGACCCGGGTTCGGGCTGGGCCTCCTCGGAGGGGGCGGTCCCCGAGGTGGCTCCGGACTTCACCGGCTTCTGCTGCGAGACGGCCGGGTTCTCGAAGATCGACGGCACCGGCTCGCCGCTCCATCGCGACACCGGCCAGATCACCGCCACGACCCGGCCGACGACGTTGCCGTCCGGCACCGTGCCCTGCTGCTCCTCGAGGTGGTAGCGGGAGTCGGCCGAGTCGGCGCGGTTGTCGCCCATGACGAAGAACCGACCCGGGGGCACCACGACGTCGAAGCGCACCTGGGCCGTGCCGCCGCCCGGCTTGAGATAGGTCTCGTCGAGCGAGACGCCGTTGAGGACGATCCGCTCCTGGGCGTCGCAGCACACGACGTGGTCGCCACCGATGCCGATGACGCGCTTGACCAGGTCCTCGCCCGTGTCCGACGGCAGCAGGCCGACCCAGGTGAGCGCGGAGCGGAGCACGCCCTTGGCCCCGCCCACCTCGGCCGGCTCGGGGAGCCAGTCGGACGGGTCGGTGAACACGACGATCTCGCCGCGCTGGACGCCGCCGAACTCGGTGCTCAGCTTCGAGACCAGGATGCGGTCCTGGATGAGGAGGGTGTCCTCCATCGACGAGCTGGGGACGAAGAAGGCCTGCGCGATGAAGGTCCGCACGAGGACCGAGAGCACGAGCGCGACCCCGACGATGAGCACCAGCTCGCGCAGCACGCCGCCCTTGGACTCGCCGCGACGTGTCTCCGCAGCCCGCGACTGCGGATTCGAGGTGGTCACGATCAGCCCGCGCTCGGTGCCGGGACGTTCGCGAAGGTGTCGGGGATCTCCAGCACCTGGGCGTCGGCGTACGGCCAGACCACGACGAAGGCCCGTCCGATCACGCGGTCGACCGGGACGAACCCGCCGCCGGGATCGCCGAGGTGCGCGCGCGAGTCGCTGCTCGCCGCGCGATGGTCGCCCATCACCCACAGCTTGCCCGGGGGCACCACGACGTCGAAGGGGACGTCGCTGGGAGCGTTGCCGGGGTAGAGGTAGGACGACTCGTCGAGCGGTACGCCGTTGACGGTCACCCGGCCCTGCACGTCGCAGCACGTCACCCGGTCGCCGCCGACCCCGATGACGCGCTTGACGAAGTCGCGCTCGTCCGGCGGCGCGAACCCGAAGGTGCGGCCCAGCCAGTCGACGGTGCTGGCGACCGGGCCGCTCGGCGGAGCGATCTGCACCTCGGGGGTGAACGAGTCGACGCCGTTGAAGACCACGACGTCGCCGCGCTGGATGTCGCGGGTCTTGAACACCAGCTTGTTCACCAGCACCCGGTCGCCGATCTCGAGCGTCTGCTGCATCGAGCCGCTGGGGATGTAGAAGGCCTGGACGACGAAGGTCTTGACGAGGAAGGCCAGGCCGAGCGCCACGACGAGCAGCAGCGGGAGCTCTCGCCAGAACGACGTGTGCTGCACCGGCTCCGGGGGTCGCGCGTGAGAGCCGCCGCCGGACGGGCGCCGGTCCTGCGACTCGCGCGCCGGACCGGTGTCCGTCTGCTCAGCCATGGTGGGACGAGCCTAACCGCCGCGCGGCCGGGATCCCGACACGGCGCCGGACACGCGGACGCCCGGCGCTCCCCTCAGGGGAGGCCGGGCGTCCGACGTGGTTGGTGCAGGAGGCGATCAGGCCTTCGGCGCGTTGTCGCGCTTCTCCTTGATCTTCGCCTTCTTGCCGCGCAGCTCGCGGAGGTAGTACAGCTTCGCGCGGCGGACGTCGCCGCGGGTGACCAGCTCGATCTGGTCGACGATCGGGGTGTGCACCGGGAAGGTGCGCTCCACGCCGACGCCGAAGCTGACCTTGCGGACGGTGAAGGTCTCGCGCACGCCGCCGCCGTGGCGACGGATGACGACGCCCTGGAAGACCTGGATGCGGGAGCGGTTGCCCTCGACGACCTTCACGTGCACCTTGACGGTGTCGCCGGGGCGGAAGTCGGGGATGGTCGGTGCGCAGCGAGGCTGCGTCGACGAAGTCGAGCGTGTTCATCGGTACTCCTCGCGGGACGCCACAGGTCACCCGCGGATCAGGTGCGGTCGGGTGTTCGTCGCCCGGAGGCGGGTCTGCCGTGTCCCCCCTGTGGCAGGGCGCGCGGCGCGAACCGGATCAGTCTGCCACAGCACCCCGGCGCGCCCGAAATCCGAGCGGAGCCCCGCCACGGGCCGCGACCTGCCCCGACGCGCGCCGGCGGGCTGCCTAGAGCAGGTCGGGCCGGCGCTCGCGGGTGCGCTGCTCGGCCTGCTCCCGGCGCCAGGCAGCGATCCGGCCGTGGTCGCCGGACAGCAGCACGTCGGGCACGGCGTGCCCGCGCCAGGTCGGCGGCTTGGTGTAGATCGGCCCCTCGAGCAGCGACTCCATGGCTCCCGGGGCGAACGAGTCGTCGACGACGCTGTCGGGGTTGCCCAGCACACCGGGCAGCAGCCGCGCGGTGGCCTCGACCATCACCAGCACCGCCGCCTCGCCGCCGGCCAGCACGTAGTCGCCGACGCTCACCTCGTCGACCCGCATGCGGTCGGCGTAGTGCTCCGCGACGCGCGAGTCGATGCCCTCGTAGCGGCCGCAGGCCATGACGAGCCAGTCGTCGGCGGCGTACTCGGCGGCGACCGCCTGGGTGAAGGGCCGGCCGCTCGGCGACGGGATCACCAGGCGCGGGGTGCCGGCAGGGTCCGAGCCGAGCAGCTCGTCGAGCGCCTCGCCCCAGGGCTCCGGCTTCATGACCATGCCCGGGCCGCCGCCGTACGGCGTGTCGTCGACGGTGCGGTGCCGGTCGTGGGTGTGCGCGCGCAGGTCGTGCACGCGCAGGTCGAGCGTCCCCGACTCGACGGCCTTGCCGACCAGCGACAGGCGCAGCGGCGCGAGGTAGTCCGGGAAGATCGAGACGACGTCGATGCGCATGCTCACTCCCCCGTGGGCTCGCCGTCGGGCGCCTCGGCCGGGTCGAGCTCGTCGAGGTTGAGCAGCCCCGGAGGCGGGTCGATCACGACCCGACCGGCGTCGACGTCGATCTCGGGGACGATCTCGGCCACGAACGGGCACCAGGACCTCGCGGCCGCCCTCGCGCGGACCGAGAGCAGGTCCTGGCCGGGCAGGTGCACGACGTCGTCGACCACGCCGATCCGGGTGCCGGCGGTGTCGACCACCGCGAGCCCGCGCAGCTGGTGGTCGAAGAACTCCTCGGGATCCTCCGGCACCTCGTCGTCGGGCACCTCGGCCGAGAGCACGATGCCGCGCAGCGCCTCCGCGCCGGTGCGGTCGTGCACGCCGTCCACGGACAGCAGCAGCCGCCCGCTGTGCCAGCGGGCGGCTGCGACGGTGAGGGGTCCGAGCCGCGCCGGGTCGGTCGCGAGGACCGACCCCGGCGCGAACCGGAGCTCGGGGGTGTCGGTGCGCACCTCGACGGTCACCTCGCCACGGATCCCGTGGGGGCGACCGATGCGGCCGACGACGACGAGCAAGCGCGTCAGCGCTCGCCCACGTCGAGGAAGTCGACGCGGACGGGCTTGCCCGGGGCGATCGCCTGGAGCACGGTGCGCAGCGCGGTGGCCGTGCGACCGGACTTGCCGATCACGCGACCCATGTCGTCGGGGTGCACCCGGACCTCGAGGGTGCGACCGGGACCGCGACGGTTGTCGCGGAGCCGGACGTCGACCTCGTCGGGGTTGTCGACGATGCCCTTGACCAGGTGCTCGAGAGCGTCCTCGAGCACGTCAGGCCTCGGTGGTCTCGGTGGTCTCGGCGGCCTCGGCGGCGGGCGCCTCCTCGGCGACGACCTCGACGACCTCGGCGGTGCCGTCGGCCTCGACGGCCTCCGTGACCTCGACGACCTCGACGACCTCGGCCACGGGCTCCTCAGCCTTGGCGGCCTTCTTCTTCGGGGTGGTCGCGTCCTTGACCGGCTCGTTGGCGGCCTCGAGCGCCGCAGCCTCGAACACGGTCTTCTTGTCGACCTTGGGCTCGGCGACGCGCAGGGTGCCCTCGGCGCCCGGGAGGCCCTTGAACTTCTGCCAGTCGCCGGTCACCTTGAGGATCGCGGTCACGGCGTCGGTCGGCTGGGCGCCGACACCGAGCCAGTACTGCGCGCGGTCGGAGTCGACGCGGATGAGGCTCGGCTCCTCCTTCGGCTGGTAGATGCCGATCTCCTCGATCGCACGGCCGTCACGCTTGGTGCGGGCGTCGGCGATGACGATGCGGTACTGGGCGTTGCGCATCTTGCCGACGCGCTTGAGCTTGATCTTGACAGCCACGGGGCCGTTGTCTCCTGACATGAGTGATGGGATCGCCCGAGCGACGGAGGCCGTCGACGTGCGGATCCCTGGATTTCCGATCGCGCTGGTCGGCAGGAGCGCCGCCAAGGCGTCGGGATCAACCCCCCTATGGTGCCAGACACCAGGCTGAGCCCGAAATCGCGCGTTCTTCTGCCGCTCCAAGCTCCCTCGCTGGCGCTCGGTCGCGTCGCGGCCGCCTCCGCTTCAGGCGCTGGGTCGGCGCCGTCCCAGCGGCGTGATGGCCCTCGCGTTCGGTGGCGCCTCCCTGTCGGGCGGTGAGGACCCGGCTCGTTCGTCGCGGGGCCCGTCCCCGCCCTCCGCGCCCTCCGCTTCGGCGTACTGCCCCGCGCGCCGATCGCGATGCTCTCGACCCCGGCCGTCGCTTCGCTCGGCCGCTCGGGCGGCTCGATGCTCGCGCCCCTACTTCCCCAACAGGTTCCGGAACTCTGGGGGGAGGTCGCCGAGCTGGGCCTCGAGGTCGGCGGGGTCGAAGCCGCCGAGGGCGCCGGGCAGGGCGTCGGCGGCGGCCGGGGCGGCGGTCTCCTGCTGGGCTCGCTTGGCCGGGTTGCCGGACTTCTTGGCGCCCTTGCCTGCCTTGGCCTGCGGCTTCTGCTTGGCCTTGGCGCGCTTGCCGCCACCGCCGGGCATCCCGGGCATGCCCGGCATCCCGGGCATGCCGCCGCCGTTGCGCATCTGGCGCATCATCTTCTGCGCGTCGACGAAGCGCTCCACGAGCTGGTTGACCGCCGAGACCTCGACGCCCGCACCGCGGGCGATGCGCGCCCGGCGCGAGCCGTTGAGGATCGAGTGGTCGTTGCGCTCGGCGGGCGTCATCGAGCGGATGATCGCCGCGACCTTGTCGAGCTCGCGGTCGTCGAACTGGTCGAGCTGGGCCTTCATCTCGCCCATGCCGGGGAGCATGCCCAGGATCTTGGTGAGCGAGCCCATCTTCTTGATGCTCATCATCTGCTCGAGGAAGTCCTCGAGGGTGAAGTCGTCGCCCTTGGCCACCTTGCCGGCCATGCGCGCGGCCTGCTCGGCGTCGAACGCCTTCTCGGCCTGCTCGATGAGCGTCATGACGTCGCCCATGTCGAGGATGCGCGAGGCCATGCGGTCGGGGTGGAAGGTCTCGAGCTCGGTGAGCTTCTCGCCGACGCTCGCGAACAGGATCGGCTTGCCGGTCACGGTGACGACCGAGAGCGCCGCACCACCGCGGGCGTCGCCGTCGAGCTTGGAGAGCACGACGCCGTCGATGCCGACGGCCTCGTCGAAGGCGACCGCGGTCTGCACGGCGTCCTGGCCGATCATCGCGTCGACGACGAGCAGCGTCTCGTCGGGCTGCACGGCGTCGCGGACGCGGCGCAGCTGGTCCATGAGCTCGGCGTCGATGGCGAGGCGGCCGGCGGTGTCGACGATGACGACGTCGTAGAGCTTCGTGCGGGCCAGCTCGACACCGGAGCGTCGCCACCGCGACGGGGTCGCCCACGCCGTTGCCGGGCTCGGGCGCGTAGCACCGCGACACCCGCGCGCTCGGCGACCACGGAGAGCTGGTCGACGGCGTTGGGGCGCTGCAGGTCGGCGGCCACGAGCAGCGGCGTGTGGCCCGGACTCGCGCAGGTGCAGGGCCAGCTTGCCCGCGAGCGTGGTCTTGCCCGCACCCTGCAGACCGGCGAGCAGGATCACCGTGGGCGGCGTCTTGGCCAGGCGCAGCCGGCGCGTCTCGCCGCCGAGGATGCCGACGAGCTCCTCGTGGACGATCTTGACGATCTGCTGGGCGGGGTTGAGCGCCTTGCTGACCTCGGCGCCGAGCGCGCGCTCGCGCACCCGGCCGGTGAACTCGCGGACGACGGGCAGCGCGACGTCGGCCTCGAGCAGCGCGGTGCGGATCTCGCGGACGGTCGCGTCGACGTCGGCCTCGGACAGCCGACCCTTGCCGCGCAGGTTCTTGAACGTGGCGGCGAGCCGGTCGGACAGCGAGGTGAACAACGGACGTCCTCATCGTCAGGGGGCGGTCGACGGCGCGGAGGCGCCGGGCAGGTCCCAGGGTAACCGGGCGACGGGCCGGGCTCCCGCTCCGCCCGGTGGGCGGCGCCCGGGCCGCGTCAGTCGGACTCGAGCGCGGCCAGCACCGTGACGCGCGACCGTGGCGGTCCGGCCCCGCGAGAGCGGCGCACCGTCCCGGTCGACGAGGTAGAAGACGTCCACGACCTCCGAGCCCAGCGTCGCCGCGCGCGCCGCGATGATCGCCACGTCGGCGGCGGCGATGGCCCGGGTGATGCGGTGCAGCAGGCCGGGGGCGTCGTGGGCGCGCACCTCGACCACGGTCGCCCGCTCGCTGGCGTCCGGGACCACGTCCACCCGCGGCGCCGCCGTGCCCGGCGGCGCCTGGTAGGCCTGAGCCCGGGCCGCGAGCCGTGCGGTGACGTCCAGGCTGCCGGAGACGGCGCGGGCGATGTCCTCGCGGAGCCGCTCGACCGGCGGCGGGTCGCCGTACGCCGGGGACACGGACCACACCTGCACCGCTCGGCGGGCGCCGTCGGCTCCGGTCACGGTGTCGATCTGCGCGCCGCGGACCTGCAGCCGGTGCAGGGCGAGCACCCCGGCGACGGTCGAGAGCAGGCCTGTGCGGTCGGGGGCGGCCACCGTGACTGTCGTGGTCGCGCTGGTCGGGTCGTCGTCGAGCAGCACGGCCACGCCCTCGGCCGAGGTCGCCCGGACGGCGGCGGCGAGCATGCGCTGCGCCGACGTGGTGCGCGGGTCGGCGGGACGCGGGCGTCCGGCCAGCACCTCGCGCGTGCGCGCCACGAGCTCGTCGATGAGCGACTTCTTCCAGTCGCTCCAGGCCGCCGGCCCGGTGGCCGCGGCGTCCGCCACGGTGAGCGCGTGCAGCAGGTCGAGCACGTCCTGGGTGCCGACGGCCGCGGCGACGGCGGCGACCGTGGCCGGGTCGTCGAGGTCGCGACGGGTCGCGGTCTCCGGCAGGAGCAGGTGGTGCTGGACGAGCGCGACGAGGACGTCGACGTCGTCCGGGTCGAAGCCGAGCCGGGGCGCGATCGACGCGACGAGCCCGACCCCGACCTCGGTGTGGTCGCCGGGGCGGCCCTTGCCGATGTCGTGCAGCAGCGCGCCGACGAGCAGCAGGTCGGGGCGGCTGACCTCGCGGGCGTGGGCCGCCGACTGCACGGCGGTCTCGACCAGGTGGCGGTCGACGGTGAACCGGTGCACCGGGTTGCGCTGCGGGGCGCTGCGGACCGCGGACCACTCGGGGATGAGCCGGCTCCACAGGTCGGCCTGGTCGAGCGCCTCCCAGACCGGGATCGCGGGACGGCCGGCGCCGAGCAGCGAGACGAGCGCGTCGCGCGCCGGCGCGCGGCCACGGCACCGGCATCGGCGCGCGAGTCGCGAGCCAGGCGCTCGACGGCGTGCGGGGCGAGGCGCAGGCCCGCCTGCGCGGCGGCGGCTGCCGCGCGCAGCACCAGCACGGGGTCCTTCTCCGGCCGCGCGTCGGCGGCCAGCACGACCTCGCCGTCCTGCACGACGACACCGTCGGCCAGCGGCGTGCGGTCGGCTCGCGAGGAGCCGCCGCGCAGCTTGCGCGCCGTGGCGACCAGCCCGCCGCGGACGCCGGTACGCCGGGTCAGCCGGTCGACCCGGTGCCAGGTGGTGTCCGAGGCGTACGCGACCGCGCGGGCCGCGGACGAGACCGAGCGCAGCAGGTCGTCGGCGGCGCCGTCGCCCTCCATGCCGAGGCGTGCGGCCACCGCGGCCTGCTCCTGCTGGAGCAGGCGGTCCGTGGCCCGGCCGGTGACCAGGTGCAGGGCGTCGCGCACGTCGAGGAGCAGGTCGCGCTCGGGGGCGAGCGCCGACACAGGAGCGTCGGTGACCCACGACGCCGCGATCGCGCGCAGGTTCACGATGTCGCGCAGGCCGCCGTAGCTGCTCCTTGAGGTCGCCCTCGAGCAGGTGGGCGAGCTCGCCGGAGCGCTCGGTGCGCTCCTCGACGATGTAGCGCAGCTCGTCGAGCCGGCGCGGCCGCCAACGCCCGCCAGTCGCCGAGCACGGAGTCGCGCATCTGCTTGGTGAGCGCGTCGTCGCCGACCACGGTGCGCGCGTCGAGCAGGCCGAGCACGACCTTGAGGTCCTGGGCGGCGAGCCGGCGCGCCTCGGCCGGGGCGCGCACCGAGTGGTCGAGCCGCAGCCCGGCGTCCCACACGGGGTACCAGAGCCGGTCGGCGACGGCCGCCATCTCGCCGGGGTGCGCGTTGACCGGGTGCAGCAGGAGCAGGTCGAGGTCGCTGCCGGGCGCGAGCTCGTTGCGGCCGTAGCCGCCGATCGCCACCAGCGCGGCGCCCGACCTCGCCGGCGCCCGAGGCGACGTAGAGCGCGTGCAGCCAGTCGTCGGTCAGCGCCGCGAGCGCCTTGCGCCGCGGCGCGCCGATCGGACCGGGGTCGGAGAGGAGCTCGGTGCGGGCCTCGGCGTACGTGCTCGTCGCCTCGTCTGCCGTGACCCGCACCGGTGGCTCCTCCCCTGGTCGTTCGTCGTGCCGTCGCGTTCCTACAGGGCGTCCGGGCCGCGCTCGCCGGTGCGCACGCGCACCACGACGTCGACGGGGACCGACCAGACCTTGCCGTCGCCGATGCGCCCGGTCTGCGCGGCCTTGACGACGACGTCGATCACGCGAGTCGGCGTCGTCGTCCTCGACCAGGACCTCGAGCCGCACCTTCGGCACCAGGTCGACGGTGTACTCGGCGCCACGGTAGACCTCGGTGTGACCGCGCTGACGGCCGTAGCCGCTGGCCTCCGACACCGTCAGGCCCTGGACGCCGAACGCCTCGAGCGCCGCCTTCACGTCGTCGAGCTTGAACGGCTTGATGATCGCGGTGACGAGCTTCATGCCGAGACCTCCTCGTCCTTCTTCACCGACGGCTTCGCACCGGCCGGCCCGGGTCCGGCGCCGAAGCCGCCGGTGGTGAGACCTTCGAACTCGTACGCCGACTCCGCGTGCTCGACGTAGGTCGATGCCCTCGAGCTCGGCATCGCGGCTGACCCGGAACCCGATCGTCTTCTCCAGCAGGAAGCCGAGGATCAGGGTGACGATGAACGAGTAGGCGAGCACGGAGAACGCACCGATCGCCTGCTTGCCGAGGAGGGTCGAAGCCGCCGCCGTAGAAGAGCGCCGTCCGCGCCGAACTCGTTGACCAGCGTGGTGGCGAAGAAGCCGATGAGCAGGCAGCCGATGAGGCCGCCGACCAGGTGCACGCCCACGACGTCGAGCGAGTCGTCGTAGTTGAGCTTGTACTTCAGGCCGACGGCCAGCGCGCAGACGATGCCGGCGATGAGGCCGATCACGACCGCGGCCCACGGCTCGACGAACGCGCACGCCGGGGTGATGGCGACCAGGCCGGCGACGGCGCCGGACGCGGCACCCAGGCTGGTGGCGTGGCCGTCGCGGATGCGCTCCACGAGCGAGCCAGCCGCCGAGGCCGGCCGCGGTGGCGACCTGCGTGTTGAGCAGCGCGAGGGCCGCGGTGTCGGTGGCGCCGAGCGCCGAGCCGGCGTTGAAGCCGAACCAGCCGAACCACAGCAGACCGGCGCCGAGCAGGACGAAGCGGCAGGTTGTGCGGGCGCGTCGGGTGCTTCTTGAAGCCGATCCGTCGACCGAGCACGATCGCGAGCGCCAGACCGGCAGCACCGGCGTTGATGTGGACCGCGGTGCCACCGGCGAAGTCGAGGACGCCGAGCTCGGCCAGCCAGCCCGCCGGTGACCGTGCCGTCCTCGGCGACCGTGCCGAAGTCGAAGACCCAGTGCGCGACCGGGAAGTAGACGATGGTCACCCAGAGGACCGCGAAGATCGACCAGGTGAGGAACTTCGCGCGGTCGGCGATCGCGCCGCTGATGAGGGCGACCGTGATGATCGCGAACATCAGCTGGAAGCTGGCGAAGGCCAGCAGCGGGATGCCGTAGACGCCGCCGTTGTTGGTGAGCTGTCCGACGGCCTGTCCGAGGCCGACGGGCTCGAACGCGCCGTAGAAGGCGTTGCCCGAGTCGCCGAAGGCGAGCGAGTAGCCGTAGATCACCCAGATGATGCTCACGATGCCGATGGACGCGAACGACATCATCATCATGTTGAGCGTGCTCTTGGCGCGGGTCATGCCGCCGTAGAAGAACGCCAGCCCCGGCGTCATCAGCAGTACGAGCGCTGTGCTGGCCAGCACCCAGGCGGTGTCACCTGAGTTCAGCTCCATGGAGTATCTCCCTTGCGAAACGAAGGACGACGCGACGGGCGCGTCTGTCTGCACCCGACGCGCCGCTGCGTCGAACTGGGGAGATCTCATCGAGCGCGTGTTGCCGCGCGCTGCGCCCCGCGTTTCGGCGGGGTGACGTTTGGAGCGACCGTGTTACGCCCGTGTTTCCCGCGCGGTGCCGACGGCGCACCGGCGGGCCGGGGCGGGCGCTACCAGGTGAGCTCGATCTCGATCTCGCGCTCGTCGGACTCGATCTCGACCTCGACCTTCATCGTGACCTCGTCGGGCACGGCGACGTCGACCGTGAGGCCCTCGCGCTCGACGCGGAACCCGTTGCCCGAGGCCAGCTCGTCGGCGATGGCGTGCAGCCGGCGTGCGGCCTCCTCACGGCTGACGCGCTGCGAGTCGCGGATCGTGGCGATGTCCATGGCGGGTCCTCCCGGCGTACGACGATGTCCTCCCACCCTCGCAGGCGCAGCGCCGCTCGGCCAGGCGATCGCCGGTCAGTCGAGCAGCGCGTCGACGAACGCCTCGGCGTCGAAGGGCGCCAGGTCGTCCGGCCCCTCGCCCAGGCCGACCAGCTTGACCGGGACGCCGAGCTCGCGCTGCACGGCGACGACGATGCCGCCCTTCGCCGTGCCGTCGAGCTTGGTGAGCACGATGCCCGTGACGTCGACGACCTCGGCGAACACCTGCGCCTGGCGCAGACCGTTCTGACCGGTCGTGGCGTCGAGCACGAGCAGCACCTCGTCGACCGGCGCCTGCTTCTCCACCACCCGCTTGACCTTGCCGAGCTCGTCCATGAGCCCGGACTTCGTGTGCAGGCGACCGGCGGTGTCGATGACGCACGACGTCGGCCTCGGCCTCGCACCGCCTGCTTGACCGCGTCGAACGCGACGGCGGCCGGATCGGCCCCCTCGGGGCCGGTGACGACCTGGGCGCCGACCCGGTCGCCCCAGGTCTGCAGCTGCTGGCTCGCGGCGGCGCGGAACGTGTCGGCGGCGCCCAGCACCACGGTGCGGCCGTCGGCGACGAGCACCCGGGCCAGCTTGCCGGTGGTGGTGGTCTTGCCCGTGCCGTTGACCCCGACCACGAGGACGACCGCCGGGTGGTCGGCGTCGGTGTGGGTGGCCAGCGAGCGGTCCATCGACGGGTCGACCAGGCGCGAGCAGCTCCTCGCGCAGGAGGGCGTGCGCCGAGGCCGCGTCCGTGATGCCGTCCGCCCGGGTGCGCGCCTGCAACGCCGCGAGCAGCTCCTGGGTCGGCCCCACGCCGAGGTCGGACGGCCAGCAGGGTCTCCTCCACCTCGTCCCAGGTGGCGGCGTCGAGCTTGTCGCGGGTCAGCAGGGCGAGCAGGCCCTTGCCGACGGCGGTGTTGGACCGAGCCAGGCGCGAGCGCAGGCGCGCGAGGCGGCCGGCGGTCGGCGCGGGAGCCTCGAGCGTCGCGACGGGCGCGCCCTCCGTCGGCTCCACCGCTTCCTCGTCGGGAGCCCCCGCGCCCGGCGCGCTCGGCGGAGCCTCGAGGGTCGGCGTCCGCGGCGGCGCCTCGACCGCGCCGCGACCGCGACCGCGCACGAGGGCGACGACGGCGCCGACGCCGATGACGAGCACGGCGAGCGCGAGGAGCACATAGGTCAGCAGGGAGTCCACGCCCACGATCCTCCCACTACCGAACGGTCGGCCCGGTCCTGGCCCTGACGCGCGCGAGGCCCGCCCCCGGACGGGGACGGGCCTCGCGGCCGGGCATCGATCAGGGGGTGACCGGGGCCAGGGTCAGGTCGTCGATCGTGAGCGCCTTGGCGCCGACGTTCGTGCCGGACCGGACCATCGAGATGAACAGCTGGCCCGGAGCGGTCACCGAGGTGTCGGTGCCCGACCACTTCCAGGTGGTCGGCTCCTCCGCGCCGTCGGCCCAGGTGCGGAACCGGATCGTGGACCCGACGACCTGGTAGCGCACCCACTGCTTGCCGGTGCCGACCGTCTGGCCGTTGGCCACGGTCGCGAGCGTCGCGGTCACGCCGTTGACGTTGCGGCCGACCGTCACCGTCGAGGAGTTGGACGTCAGCTCGAGGTAGTACCCGTTGCGCAGGCGGTAGCCGTTCTGCCAGGTGCCGCTGCCGCGGAGCCCGATGTCGGTGAACGACCGCGCGGCGGTGGAGTCCCACCGGAAGGAGAACTTCGACGCCGGCGTCGGCGACCGGGGCCGCCCCGGTGAGCTGGGCGCGACTGTAGGCGCCGGCCACGTCGGTGTACGCCAGCCGACCCGCACCGGCCGCCACCGTGGCGGAACCGTTGAGGTTGCTGGTCGCCCAGGCGCCGCCCCAGGCCGAGCCGTCGGCCTGGGTGAACGTGTCGGTGTACAGCGGGGTCGGCTCGGTCACGGTGGACTGCGTCGTGCCGTTGACCGGGCTGCTCAGACCGCTCTCGTTGCCGGCCGCGTCGCTGGCGCTGACCCGGTAGGCGTACGTGGTGCTCGCGGTCAGGCCGGTGTCGGTGAAGGACAGCCCGGTGACGAGACCAGACACGTCCGTGCCGTTGCGGTAGACCCGGTAGCCGGTGACGGCGACGTTGTCCGTGCTCGCCGGCCAGCTGACCGTGAGCCTGGTCTGCGTCTCGCCCGAGATCGAGGGCGCGCCCGGCACCGAGGGGGCCGCAGTGTCGGCCAGCGACGAGCCGGTGACCGAGGCCGCGGGGCTGGCGTTGCCCGCGGCGTCGAACGCCTTGACCTCGTACGTGCTGCTGGTCGACGGGGCGAGCCCGGAGTCGGTGAAGGTCAGACCGGCGATCGACCCCGACACGTCGGTGCCGTTGCGGTAGACCCGGTACCCCGTGACGCCGATGTTGTCGGTCGCTGCCGACCACGACAGCGTCACGGACGACACCGTGGTGCCCGACACGACGAGCGAGGTCGGGGCCGTCGGCGCGACGCCGTCCGGCAGGGCGACCGAGAGCGCCGTGGTGGTGGCGGAGTAGTTGCCCACCGAGTCGACGGCGCGCACGAAGTACTTCACGTTGGCCGGAAGCTCCGGCGTGGTGAACGTGCGCGTGTTCGACGGCACCGTCGCGATGACGCGGTCGTCGCGCAGGATCTGGTAGCTGAAGGTGCTGGCATCGGTCGACGCACCCCACGCGAGCCGCACGTCGCCCGCGGTGCGGGTGGCCGTGAGGTTCGTCGGGGTCGTGGGTGCCGCGGTGTCACGCTGGCAGAACTTCCCGAAGCCGCCGAGCCACTGGTACGCCGTACCGGTCCACGATCCCTGCTTCATGTCGCCGCCGAACCACAGGCACTTGTCCGGGTCGACCGCGAGCGCGAACGGCCCGATGCCGGCGCGCGCGTCGAGGGCGCTGGGGTTGAAGGCCTCGATGAACTCGCCGGTGGCGGCGTCCCAGGCACCGATGTACTTGATGCTGCTCGGGCGCGACGCGGTCGTGACCGGGCTGGAGTAGTTGTACGTGCCGGTGTACTCCCAGTCGCCGCAGTGGCAGGCGACGTACATGACGCCGTCGATGACCTCCATCGCCTGGAAGTCACCGCCCTGCCGGGTGATGCTGCTGGTGATGCGGGCGTTGTCGGCCTTGTTGTACTTGCTCAGGATGTGCTGCGAGCCGCCGACCCACACTGCGTTGTCGTACTCCTTGACCACCTGCTGGTAGTTCTTGGTGCCGGAGCCGATCGAGGACACGAACGGGGCGAGACCGGGGACGAGCGCCGCTCCCGCGGCCGTCGTCACGGCGCCGAACCGCGCCGACGCCGTGCCGTTGACCGAGTTGAAGTAGCCGACCGCGTTGACGCGGTCGCCCGCGCTGCTGGCGTCGAGCTCGACGATCGTGCCGTCGAAGTTGGGCTTCCAGGTGCCGTCCGGGCGGCCGTCGCTGAGGCGCACGCGCGCAGCGCGGCCCACAGTGACGGGAGTGCCCAGGGTGCTGCCGCCGTCGACGCGCGTGAAGCGACCGCCGAGGTAGATGAAGCCGTCCTGGAAGTCCAGGGCCTTGACCTGCGGGCCGAGCGTGGTGGTCGCGTTCGGGTTGGTCACCGAGGCGCGCCAGCCGGCGACGAGGTTGCCGCTCGCGTCGAGCGCCGCCATCCCGGACGTGTTGGCGGCTCCGTTGACGGTGGTGAACTCGCCGCCGACGATGAGCTTGCCGTCAGGGGTGGCGAGCAGGTCCCACACGGGCCCGTTGAGCACCGGGCGGAAGCTCGGGATCCACACGCCCGTGTCGATGTTGAACGCCGCGAGGTAGGGCTGCGCGATCTTGTCTGCGGGAGCCGGGTTGGGTCCCTTCTGCACGAACTCGAACCAGCCGCCGACGTACGCCGTGCGACCGATGAAGGCGAAGTCCTCGACCTCGAGGGTCAGCTCGTTCTTGTAGCCGCCGACGATCCCCGTGACGCCCCAGGGCGTCGTGTTCACGGTCTCGTTCTTCACCAGGGGGCGCACGGTCGAGGCGGGGAGCCCGCCGTCAGGGATCGCCGAGAACGTGCTCGTGGCCAGCTGGGGCCGGATGAACACCTGGGTGAAGGGCAGCGCCGTGCCCTCCGTCGTGTACGACCAGAGGTAGCTGGTGGTGTTGTTCGCACCGACGATGTTCGAGCCGAAGCCCCAGCCCATGCGGTAGTTGTGGTTGGCCTGCTTGCCCGAGGCGAGGCGTCGGAAGTTGTTGTCCGACGTCCACGACTGGGTGTTGCCGCCGGCGTAGCTCACGCCGTCGATGGTCACCGACGACAGCAGGATGCCGCCGCCGATGGTCCAGTTCCAGGGACCGGTGATCGAGGTCTTGAGCCGCATCTCCTGCGCGGTGGTGCCCGTGGCGTTCGTCGTACGACGCACGCGGATCCCGTCGGACAGCGAGTCGACCCGTGCACCGTCGAGGAGCCCGTCGATGGTGGCGGACGGGAGGGCCGCCGGAGCGAACGCGCCGGTGCCGCTGGGGGTCGTGCGGATCTGGCCGGGGGTGCCCTGGCCGTTCTGCGACCAGGTCCAGTTGTCGCGGCCGCGGCCCACGAGGACCCAGCCACCGCCGTCGGTGGTCATGTCGCAGTAGAACTGCTCGGGAGCCACGAGCTTCGAGGTCTGGAGCCAGTAGATGCCGTCGACCGCGGCAGGCACGCTCTGCTTGATGCCCCAGCAGGACGCGGCCGCGAGCAGCGAGCTCGATCCGTCGCGCAGCGGCGGGGTGTAGGCCGCCGACGCGGGCGACGAGGGTGCGAGGAGCGTCGCCATGACCGTGGCGGCTGCCACTGCCAGGGCGGTCGTCCGACCCAGTCGTCGAGCTGAACTCATCGTGGTTCCTTCCACGCGCCGAAGGCGCAACGTCCTCGAGGTCGTCCCGAGCGAGACCACCGGCGACGCCGAGGAAGCCCGAACTGCGAGACGGGTCAAGGCTATCCGGCGCTCACTCTGCGACACCACCACGGAGCGCCCGATCGCCGATATTCCGTCCCATCAGCCGACCGTCGTCACTGACAGTTGATGATGCGTCGCCGATCGACACCGTCGGGCTCCCCCGAACGGACGATCCCGACCCCCGAACGGACTAGTGCCGGGACACCGGCTCCGACGCCGTGGCGCTCGCGAGCGGCAGGGATCAGGCGGGCACGGGCGCGTCGGAGAGCGAGACGGTCTCCTGGCCGTGCCCGGCGTCGAGGTCGCCCGGCTCGTGCGAGTCGCGCAGGCGCTGGCCGATCACCGTCGTGACGCCGTCGCCGCGCATCGAGACGCCGTAGAGCGCGTCGGCGATCTCCATCGTCCGCTTCTGGTGGGTGATGACGATCAGCTGGGAGTTCTCGCGCAGCTCCTCCATCACCGTGAGCAGGCGCTGGAGGTTGACGTCGTCGAGGGCGGCCTCGACCTCGTCCATGATGTAGAACGGGCTGGGCCGCGCCTTGAACAGCGCCACCAGGAACGCCACCGCGGTCAGCGACCGCTCGCCGCCGGAGAGCAGCGAGAGCCGCTTGACCTTCTTGCCCGGCGGTCGCGCCTCGACCTCGATGCCGGTGGTGAGCAGGTCGTCGGGGTCGGTGAGCAGCAGCCGGCCCTCGCCGCCCGGGAAGAGCCGGGCGAAGATCCGCTCGAACTCGCGCTCGACGTCGGCGTACGCCTCGGCGAAGACCTGCTCCACGCGCTCGTCGACCTCGGTGACGATCGAGAGCAGCTCGGCTCGCGAGCGCTTGAGGTCGTCGAGCTGCTCGTTGAGGAACTGGTGCCGCTCCTCGAGCGCGGAGAACTCCTCCAGCGCCAGCGGGTTGACCTTGCCGAGCAGCGCGAGCGAGCGCTCGGCGGCGCGCATGCCGCTTCTCCTGCTCGGCGCGCACGTAGGGGTAGGGCTCGCGGCTCGGGCGCCTCCGGGTCGATCTCGTCGCCGGGCGCGTACGGCGAGGGCGGCACCAGCGACGTCCGGGCCGTACTCGGCGACGAGGGTCTCGGCGTCGATGCCGAACTCCTCCATCGCCTTGCGCCTCGAGCTGCTCGATGCGCAGCCGCTGCTCGGCGCGCGCCATCTCGTCGCGGTGCACCGACGACACGAGCGCCTCGAGCTCGGACTGCAGCTCGCGCGTGCGGCGCGCGCAGGGCGAGCAGCTCGCCCTCGCGCACGGTGCGGGCCTGCTCGGCGGCGTCGCGCTCGGCCGAGGCGACGGCCAGCGAGACCTCGAGCCGGGCCAGGGTGGCGACGGCACCGGCGCGGACCGCCGCGGCGACGGCCGACGCCCGGGCCCGCGCCTCGCGGCGCTCGGCGTCGCGCACGCGGGCCGCGCGCTCGGCGGCGGCGGCGCGCTCGAGCTGCTCGGCCCGACCGGCCAGGGCGCGGCCGCGCTCCTCGCCGGTGCGCACGGCGAGCCGGGCCTCGATCTCGGCCTGACGCGCCAGCACGGCGGCCTCGGCGAGCCGGTCGCGCTCCTCGGTGCGACGGCTCGCCCTCGTCGGGCAGCGTCCTGGGCGGCGGCGAGCCGCGCGGTGAGCTCGTCGAGCGTGACCTGGTCGGCGTCGCGCGCCGCGGTGGCCGACGCGATCGACGGCGGCGAGCCGCTCGGCCTCGCCGGAGGCGGCGCGCGCCGCCGAGCCGAGCTGGCCGAGCTGCTCGGCGACGGCGGCCATCCGGGCGTCGGACTCGTGCAGCCGCGAGAGCGCGGACTCGACCCGCGACTGGGCGGCCGCGGCGGCCTCGGCGGCCCCGGCGAGCTCGAAGCGCACCCGCTCGCAGCGGTGCGTGGCCTCGGTCGAGCCGGCTCGCGCGCCTCGTCGACGGCGGCCTGCACCTCGAGCAGCGAGGGCGCCTTGGCCGAGCCGCCGTGCGCGACGCCCGGCCGCGAGCACGTCGCCCTCGCGCGTGACCGCGACGACGTCGGCGTACGCCGAGGCCAGGTCGCGCGGCCGCGTCGAGGTCGTCGACGACCGCGACGCGCGCGAGCGCGACCTGGACCGAGCCGGCGCAGCTCGTCGGGGGCGCGCACGAGGTCGACGGCCCACCGGGCACCGGCGGGCAGCGCCGGCCAGGACGCCCGGTCGGGCACCGGGGCGCCGCCGACGAGCAGCGACGCGCGCCCGGCGTCGTCGGACTTGAGCAGGGTCGACGGCGTCGACGGCGCGCGCCACCGACCCGACCGCGACGGCGTCGGCCAGCGGGCCGAGCGCGGCCGAGACCGCGGCCTCGTAGCCGGGCTCGACGTGCACGAGCGCGGCGACCGTGCCGAGCACGCCCGGAGAGCCGGTCGCCGGCCGCGAGGACCGCCGCGCCGCCGTCCTTGCGCGCCAGGCCGAGCTCGAGCGCCTCGACGCGGGCGACGAGGGCGTGCCGCTCGCGCTCGGCCTCCTGCTCCTCGAGCCGCAGGGCGTGCAGCCGGCTCTCCGACGTCGGCCAGGCGTCGCGGCGGCGGTCTCGTGCTCCTCGTCGAGGCCGACCTCGCCCTCGTCGAGCCCGGCGACCTGCGACTCGAGCGCGTGGAAGTCCTGCGTGGCCTTCTCGGCGCGGGCGCGCGCCTCGGCGATCTGGCCCTGCAGCCGCTCGATCTCGGCCGCGCGGGCCTCGAGCCGCGAGCGTCGCGGCGTGCGACCTGACCGCCGAGCCGGACCAGGCCCTCGCGACGGTCGGCGGCAGCGCGCACGAGCGCGGCGAGGCGCTGCTCCTCCGCGGCGTGCGCGGCCTCGGCGGTCGGCGCGGGCCGTCGACGGCGGCGGCGAGCACGTCGCGGTCGGTCGGCGACCTGGCGGCCGAGCTCGGCCTCCGCCTCGCGGGCCTCGCGCGCCTCGGCGTCGAGCTCGTCGGGCTCGCGGCCGCGGCGCTCGTCCTCCGGCTCGGGCTGCGAGGTGGCGCACCCGCTCGGCCGCGAGCGCCGCGGTGCTGCGGACCCGCTCGCGCAGGCTGCGACAGGCGGTACCAGGTCTCCTGGGCGCGGGCCAGGGTCGGCGCCTCGCCGGCGATCTCCGCCTCGAGCACGGCCTCGCGCGCCTGGGCGCCGGCGAGCTCGGACTCGACCTCGCTGCGGCGCTCGCGCAGCGCGGTCTCGTCGGCGACCTCCTGCTGGAGCGCGTCGCGCAGGGTGGCGAGGTCGTCGGCCAGGAGGCGCAGCCGCGAGTCGCGCAGGTCGGCCTGGATGACCGCGGCGCGACGGGCGACCTCGGCCTGCTTGCCCAGCGGCTTGAGCTGGCGGCGCAGCTCGGTCGGTGAGGTCCTGCAGGCGCGTGAGGTTGGCCTGCATCGCGTCGAGCTTGCGGAGCGCCTTCTCCTTGCGCTTGCGGTGCTTGAGGACGCCGGCCGCCTCCTCGATGAAGCCGCGGCGGTCCTCGGGCGACGCCGAGAGGATCTCGTCGAGCTGCCCCTGGCCGACGATGACGTGCATCTCGCGGCCGATGCCGGAGTCCGAGAGCAGCTCCTGGACGTCGAGCAGGCGGCACGGGGTTGCCGTTGATGGCGTACTCGGACCCGCCGTTGCGGAACATGGTCCGGGAGATCGTGACCTCGGTGTACTCGATCGGCAGCACGCCGTCGTGGTTGTCGATCGTGAGGAGCACCTCGGCGCGGCCCGAGCGGCGGCCGGCCGGCGGTGCCGGCGAAGATGACGTCCTCCATCTTGCCGCCGCGCAGGCTCTTCGCGCCCTGCTCGCCCATGACCCAGGCGATGGCGTCGACGACGTTGGACTTGCCCGAGCCGTTGGGGCCGACGACGCAGGTGATGCCCGGCTCGAAGTGCAGCGTCGTCGACGACGCGAACGACTTGAAGCCCCGCAGGGTGAGGCTCTTGAGGTGCACTGCGTGAGGCTCCAGGCGCGTCGGAGACGACAGGGTGCGGGGAAGAACCGCAGCCTACCCCGGCGCACGCCTCACCCGAGCGACGCCACCACGGCGCGGGCGCAGTCGATCGGGCCGTCGCGGACTCAGGTCAGCGCGGGCTCGTTGGTGCCCAGCTCGCGGAGCGCGGCGTCGAGCTCGGCCTCGTGCAGCGACACGATCCGCACCGGCGAGGCGACGATCTCGGCCTCGTACGCCGCGACCTGCTCCTCGAGCTCGCGCACCCGCCGGCGCAGGCGGGTGACCTCGGCGAGGAGGAGGGCGTCGGAACCGCCCAGGTGGCCGTAGATCGCCTTCGACATCCGTCGTCTCCCTTGACGCGAGGCGCGCACGCGGCGCCCGGAGGTGCTCGGCGCGGGGCGCCGGCGGTGCTGGTCGGGGGGCCGCGAGCGACGCGGCCTGCTCACTCAGGGTGACAGCGGCCCACGGCGAGCGTCAACCCGGGCGTCAGCGCTCGCCGGAAGCCCTCGCAGCCCGGTCGCCGCCAGCGACCAGCGCTCGACCACGCAGCGCGCACGTGACCCGCGGACGTGCCCGGGCACCCTGGAGCAGGGCCAGCAGCGCCTCGCGCGCCGCTCGCCGGGTGCCCTCCGCCACGACCTCGACCCGCCCGTCGTCGAGGTTGCGCGCCCACCCGGCAAGGCCGAGCTCGAGCGCCCGCGCCCGCGTCCACCAGCGGAAGCCGACGCCCTGGACCCGCCCGGTGACCCAGGCCGTCACCCGGACCGCGGCGTCGTCCGGCTGCCCCGGGCCGCTCACGGGTGCGGCCGCCTCGGCGTCCGCTGGCAGCGCGGGCAGCGGTAGCGACGACCGGTTCATGAACGCCTCGCGCACGATCGGCCGGCCGCACCGCGGGCACGGCCGGTCGGCCTGCCCGTACGCCGCCAGCGACCGGTCGAAGTAGCCGGACTCGCCGTTGACGTTGACGTAGAGGTCGTCGAAGGACGTGCCGCCCTGGGCCAGCGCCTCGGCCATCACGTCGCGGGCGTGGCCGAGCAGCCTCGCGGGCGCGCGCCGGCGCCAGCTCGTCGGTCGGGCATCGCCCAGTGCAGCCGCGCGCGCCACAGCGCCTCGTCGGCGTAGATGTTGCCGATGCCGCGAGGCGAGCGTCTGGTCGAGCAGCGCGCGCTTGAGCCCGGTGCGCCGGCGCCGCAGCCGCCGCACCCACGCGCGCTCGTCGAAGAGCGGGTCGAGCGGGTCGCGGGCGATGTGCGCGACGCGACGCCGGCACGTGGCCGTCGGCGTCGTCGGGCACGAGCGGCTCGAGGGCCAGCCCGCCGAACGTGCGCTGGTCGACGAAGCGCAGCTCGCGACCGCCGTCGGTGAAGCGCAGCCGCGCCCGCAGGTGCGTCTCGTCCGGCGCGTCGCCGGGCTGGACGAGCAGCTGCCCGCTCATGCCCAGGTGCCCGACGAGCGCGAGGTCGCGTCCGTCGAGCGGCGAGCCAGAGGTACTTGCCGCGCCGGCTCGCCGCCGCGATCGTCGCGCCCGGCGAGCGCGGCTCTCGAGGTCGGCCGCACCCGCGCGCGTGCCGACGCGCGGCGCGCGGGTGCAGCACCTCGGCGTCGCGCACGGTCCGCCCGGTGACCCACCGGTCGAGCCCGCGCCGCACCACCTCGACCTCGGGCAGCTCCGGCATCAGGCGTCCGCAGGCTCCGCGCCGTCGGTCGCCGGCCGCGAGCGCCGCGCGGGCGCGGCTCTGCTCGAGCAGCTCGGCGTACGCCGTGGCGGCGGCCTCCTGCTCGGCCTCCTTCTTGCTGCGGCCGTGCCCGTCGCCGAACAGGTCTCCGCCGACGCGGACCCGCGCCGTGAACGACTTCTCGTGGTCCGGGCCGCTCTCCTCGACGACGTACTCGGGCACGCCCACGCCCTCGGCCGCGCAGAGCTCCTGCAGGCTGGTCTTCCAGTCGAGCCCGGCGCCGAGCGCCGCCGCCTCGTCGATGAGCGGGTCGAAGAGCCGGTGGACGAGCGCGGTGGCCTCGTCGAGCCCGCGGTCGAGGTAGACCGCGCCGATCACCGCCTCGACGGTGTCGGCCACGATCGAGGCCTTGTCGCGGCCGCCGGTGGTCTCCTCGCCGCGGCCGAGGAGCAGGTGCTCGCCCAGCCGCAGCTCGCGACCGATGCCGGCCAGCGCCCGGGCGTTCACCACGGCCGCGCGCAGCTTGGCCAGCTGGCCCTCGGGCAGGTCGGGGTGGGTGCGGTAGAGCGTGTCGGTGACGACGAGCCCGAGCACCGAGTCGCCGAGGAACTCGAGCCGCTCGTTGGTGGGCAGGCCGCCGTTCTCGTAGGCGTACGACCGGTGGGTGAGCGAGCGCACCAGCAGCTCGTGCTCGACCTCGACGCCGAGCCGGTCGGTGAGGTCGCTGAGCGGCGGGCGCGGCGGCGACTTGCGGCTCATGCCGCACCTCGCAGCGCACGCAGGTGCTCGGCCAGCTCGCCGAGGGTGGTGGCGTCGCGCAGGACGGCGTCGTCGACGATCACGACGGCGCCCTCGGCGCCGCTGAGCTCCTCGACGACGTCGGCCCAGAGCACTCGGGCCACGGTGTCGGCCCCCAGGTCGCCGAGCGGGCTGTCAGCCCGCAGGTCGGCGGCCTCGAGGTCGAGCACGCGGGCCAGCGCCCGGGCGGCCAGGGCCAGCTCGGGGTCGGGGTCGCGTCGGTTCATGCGGGCCACGCTAGCCGGACCGGGGCCGGCGTACCGGCCCACCCCGGGCCCCGGACACACCACGAGACCCGACCCCGCCGGGGCGGATCGGGTCTCGTGGGGATGCTGCGTGGCGCCCGCCGTGGTGCGGGCGGGTCGTGCCGCGGGTCGCGGCACCACCGGATCAGACGTCGAGGACCTGGCGGCCGTTGTACTCGCCGTCGGCGTCGACGCGGTGGGGCACCACGAACTCGACGCGGCCGTTGCGCACGACCTTGTTGATCTGCGGCAGCTTGGCCTTCCACTGCGAACGGCGGTGGCGGGTGTTGCTGCGCGAGGTCTTCCGCTTCGGGACGGCCATGGCTCAGCCCTCTTCCTTCTCGATGTCGATCACGAGGTCGTTGTCGGTCGTTCCGATCGTCTCCAGCGCGCCGAGTGCGGCCCACCGGGGATCGATCACGTCGTGGTGGTGCTCCGGGTCGTCCTCGAGACGGAACCCGCACTGCGGGCACAGTCCCGGGCAGTCGTCCCGGCACACCGGTGCGAGCGGCAGGTCGAGCACCACCGCGTCGCGCAGCACCGGCTCGAGGTCGAGGTGGTCCCCGACCAGGTGGCGCTGCTCGTCGTCCTCGTCGGCGTCCTGCTCGGAGGGCTTCTTGCGTACGACGCGACCGCGCTCGTCGGTCTCCTCGTACGCGTACAGCTCCTGCAGGTCGACCTCCAGCTCGTCGGAGATCGGATCCAGGCAGCGGCTGCACTCACCCGTGAGCTGCACCAGCGCCGTTCCCGACACCAGCACTCCCTCGATCACCGACTCGAGCCGCACGTCCAGCTCGATCTCGGATCCCTCGGGGACACCGACCGACATGATCCCGATCCCCGCCGGGGCCGGCACCGAGAGCGACACCTCCTGCATCGACCCCGCACGACGTCCCAGCTCCCGGGTGTCGAGCACGAGGGGCGATCGGGGGTCGAGCGTGGTCAGGGGGTACTGCCTTCCGGGGCCGGGCACGATGGATCACGGCCCCATGTCAGGCCGACGAGCCAGGGTACCCGAGCGACCCCGCCTCCCCAAACCGTGCCCGCGAGCCGCTCCGAGCATCGAGCCGCCTGCGCTGGGCAGTACGCCGAAGCGGAGCGGCCCCGAGGGCGGAGCGTGGCCCCGGCGACGAAGGAGCCGGGGTCACCGGCGCCCGAGCGCGGCGCCACCCAGCGCACGGGCCATCCGCCGCTGGGACGGCGCCGCCAGGGCCGCGCAGCGGAGGCGGCCGCGACGCGACGAGCGCAGCGAGGAGCTTGGAGGCGACCCGAAGCAAGGCAGCCTCAGACCCGGCAGCGGGGTGTCGTCCACCGGGCCGCCGAGCTCCTCGAAGTCGTGCCGGCCGCGGATCTTGTCGCGGCCCTTCTGCACGGCGGCGATGGTCTTGTGCAGCGCGACCTCGAAGTTGGCGAGCTTGGCGTCGACGTAGTCGTCGGTCTCGCGGCGCATGCGGCGGGCCTCGGCGTCGGCGTCGGCGCGCACGGCGTCGGCCTCGGCCACGGCGACGCGGTAGACCTCGTGCTCGCTCACGAGCAGGCGCGCCTCCTCGTCGGCGCGCGCGATGATCTCGGCGGCGGACACCTTGGCGGCCGCGACGATGTCCTCGCGGTCGGCCAGCACGTCGTCGGCCTGGGCGAGCGAGGTCGGCAGCAGGCCGCGCGCCTCGTCCAGGAGGTCGAGCACCTGCGCCCGGTTGACCACGCACGAGGCCGACATCGGCATCGCGCGGGCGCTCTCCACGAGGGCGGAGAGCTCGTCGAGCTTGTCGTGGACGTCCACGTCGATCCTTCGCTAGTTCTTCGGAGCTGGGACCGGGTGTCCCGTGCGTGCGTCAGGCCGGCCGCGTGCCGAGCCGTTCGTGGAGCCGTTCGATGACCGGGTCGGGGACGAGCCCGGACACGTCACCACCGTACGTCGCCACCTCCTTGACCAGGCTCGAGGACAGGTAGCCGTAGAGCGGGTTGGTGCTCACGAACATCGTCTCGACGCCGCTGAGCCGGTGGTTCATCTGCGACATCTGCAGCTCGTAGTCGACGTCGCCGAACCCGCGCAGCCCCTTGACGATCGCCGGGATCCCGTTGTCGCGGCAGTAGTCGACGAGCAGCCCGTGGAACGAGTCCACGATGATGTTGGGATGGGGCGCGACCACCTCGCGGAGCATGTCGATGCGCTCCTCGACGGTGAACAGGCTGCTCTTCGTCTTGTTGATGAGCACCGCGACCGTCACCTCGTCGAAGACCGCGGCAGCGCGCACGAAGACGTCGAGGTGCCCGTTGGTCACCGGGTCGAAGGACCCGGGGCACACGGCCTTGCGCACGAGGGAACCCCCAGGGATGCGGTGGTCTGTCAGGCGTCGCGACCGTACCAAAGTGCAGAACGCACCACGGTCTCGCCGTAGGTCCGCTCCTTGCCGGGCTCGAACCCGTCCGGCCACGTGGTGGCGCTGCGGCGGCGCGGCCGCTCCACGAGCACGAGGGATCCCTCGCCGAGCCATCCGTGCTGCGCCAGACCGGCGATGCACCTGCGTCGACGGTCGCGTCGTCGAGGTCGTAGGGCGGGTCGGCGAAGACCAGGTCGTACGGCGGCTGCGCACCCGGCGGTGGCGCCGACGACGTGACACGGCTCACGTCGCCACCGAGGACGACGGCGCCCGGGAGCCCGACCGTGGCCACGTTGGCCCGGACGACGTCGAGGGCCTTGCGGTCGCTCTCGACGAGCAGCGCGTGCGCGGCGCCTCGCGAGAGCGCCTCGATGCCGACGGCACCGGACCCGGCGTACAGGTCGAGGACGTGGGCTCCCCCGAGGCTGCCCAGCGCCGAGGTCACGGCGCTGAACACCGCCTCGCGCACCCGGTCCGCGGTCGGTCGCGTGCCCGCCCCCGGCACGGCGAGCCGGCGCCCGCGCGCCGACCCCGCGATCACCCGCGTCACGTCGACGCCACGCGGATCATGGCCATGACGGGATGCTAGCGCCGCCCACCGCGAGCGGCGGCGTGCGACGGACCTGCCCCACCGCCGCACGACGACCGCGTGTGTTGGTGCGACGGACGCCCGGCGTTCACCCGCGGCTCGACTGCGCCCCCGACACTCGGCTGGACCATCCGGGTGAAGGGGCGACGGAGCATGGCGGTGACGGCGTCGTACGACGTCGTGCCGACGCGTCGCGAGGGCTCCGCGCGCGGGCGCCACAGCGCGCCGCGTCGCGGGACGGCACAGCGCGGACGCGGCCCTGCAGGGACGGCACTCCGCGCCTCCCGGGCGTGCTGCGCGCAGCCTGCGTCTGCCGTCCGCCGCGGTCGCGGTCTGCGGGATCGCCGCCCTCGCCACCGTGGGGGCGGTGGCTGCGTCGGCCGCCGGTCCCCGGGACGACCTGTCGCGGACCGTGTCGGCGTGGGCCGTGGTCGGCTCGGGCTCCGTGGCGCTGCCCGTCGCACGTGGTGGCACTGACGACGCGGCCCCGTGTCCGCACCACGGGGCGCGGATCTCGGCACCGCCGCTCCCGCGGCAACCCCGGTCGGCGCGGTCGCCGGCATCGGGGCTGAGCGGTCGCTCGGCAGGCTCGCCGTGAGCGTCGTCTCCGTCGGGGTGCTCGACACGCTGGGTGCCACCGGCGACGGCACCCGGATCATCGTCGAGCTGACGGTCAGGTCGACGGGCAGCGCGCCCGCGATGACCCCCAGCGTGGAGCTCGTCTGCGCGAACACGCGCGACACCGGCAACTACTACGCGGACGGAACGCTGGCCGGCGCTCGTGAGCTGCGCGAGGGCGAGTCGGTCTCCGGCTCGGTGGTGCTGGGCATGCCGGCCTCGCTGGGGGCCCGCCCGTGCACGGCAGCCACCCTGCGCCTCGTCGACCCGGTGCCCCCGCCCGACGACCCCCGCGGTCTCGGTCCCGCGCTCGAGGTGCCCGTCCCCGCCGACGTGCTGGGCGGCGCCTGAATCAGCCGACCTCGACCAGCTCGTCGACGATCTGCTGCGCCAGGCCGACGCCGATGGACAGGTGGCCCTCTCCGTCGACGAGGTGCACCCGGGCCTGCGGCAGGGCACCGGCCAGCCACTGGCCGTGCGCGAACGGCACCATGAGGTCGGCCGACCCCTGCCACACCGACACCGGCACGGCGATCGCGTCGAGGTCGTAGCCCCACGGCGAGACGAAGGCGAGGTCGTCGTCGACCCAGCCGTCGACGCCGATCCGGACCGCCTCGCGGAAGGACGCGGCCATCTCCTCGCCGAGCTCGCCGGTGCAGTAGGCGCGGTCGACCTCGGGAAGCAGCGAGGACATGCCGTCGACGATCTGGTCGGCCTGGATCGTCTGGAACATCGGCAGCATGCGGCTCCAGGAACCCGCGCAGCGGCCCCTCCCCCTCGAGCGCTGCGCCGAACTCCGTGATGTTGTCCTCGCCCATGCCGGCGAGGAAGTCCAGCGAGCCCTGCGACTCGGCGTACGGCGCCACGCCCGCGATGCAGGCGATCGACCGGATGCGCTCGGGGATCAGGGCGCCCAGCGAGAGCACGTGCGGTCCGCCGCCGGACCAGCCGGCCGCGTACGCCGTCGTCACGCCGAGGTGGTCGAGCACCGCCGCTGCGTCGGCGGCGATGTCGGCGACGACGCGACCGGGCAGACGCGTGCTGCCGCCGTACCCGGGCCTCGACCAGGCGACGCAGCGCAGGCCGCGCGCGGCCGCTGCGGCGGCGATGCCCGACGGGACCTCGGCGCAGCCCGGCGTGCCGTGCACGAAGACGAGCAGGTCGCCGTCGTCGGGGCCGGTGAGGAGCAGGTCGAGCGAGCGGCCGTCGGGCAGGACGAGCTGGGTCATGACTTCTCCAGGTAGTCGGCGCGTTCCTCGTCGAGCAGGGACTCCACCGCACGGGCGAGCGCCGGCACGGTGGACAGCTCGGGGTCGCGCTCGACGAGGGCGCTGGCCTCCGTGCGCGCGTTCTCGATGACGTCCTCGTCGCGCAGCACCGCGAGCATCCGCAGCGACGAGCGCCGCCCGGACTGCGAGGCGCCGAGCACGTCGCCCTCGCGACGCTGCTCGAGGTCGAGCCGGGAGAGCTCGAAGCCGTCCTGGGTCGCGGCCACGGCGTCGAGCCGCTCGCGGGCGGGGGTGCCGGGCGGCATCTCGCTGACGAGCAGGCAGAGGCCGGCGTGCGCGCCTCGGCCGACGCGGCCGCGCAGCTGGTGCAGCTGCGAGACGCCGAAGCGGTCGGCGTCCATGACCACCATGACGGTCGCGTTCGGGACGTCGACGCCCGACCTCGATCACCGTGGTGGCGACGAGGACGTCGATCCCGTCGGTGGCCGCCGGGCCGAGCGCGAAGCGCCGCATGACGTCGTCCTTCTCGTCCGGGCTCATCCGCCCGTGCAGGATGCCGACGCGGACGGAGCGGCAGCTGGTCCGCCGGCCAGCTCCGGGCCGAGCTCGAGCACCGCGATCGGTGGCCGGCGCTCGGCGTCCTCGCCGGTGCCGACGTCGTCGCTCGACGCCTTCTCGTCGCCGCCGATGCGCGGGCAGACGACGTACGCCTGCCGGCCCTGGGCGACCTCGTCGACGATGCGCGTCCAGGCCCGCTCGAGGTAGTTCGGCTTCTCCAGCGACGGCACGACGTGCGTGGTGATCGGCGACCGTCCCTTCGGCAGCTCGGTGAGCGTGGAGACCTCGAGGTCGCCGAAGACGGTCATCGCCACGGTGCGCGGGATCGGGGTCGCGGTCATGACGAGCACGTGCGGGCGGTTGTCGTCGCGCGACTTCGCGGCCAGCGCCGCGCGCTGCTCGACGCCGAAGCGGTGCTGCTCGTCGACGACGACGAGCCCGAGGTCGAAGAACTCGACCTTGTCCTCGAGCAGCGCGTGGGTCCCGATCACGATGCCCGCCTCGCCGGAGGCGATGTCGAGCATCGCCTCGCGGCGCCGCGCCGTCGACGCGGATCCGGTCAGCAGCGCGACCCGGGTGCCGAGGTCGCTGCCGCCGAGCAGCCCGCGCTCGGCGAGCGGACCGAGCATCGCGGTGATGGAGCGGTGGTGCTGCTGGGCGAGCACCTCGGTCGGGGCGAGCAGCACGGCCTGGCCGCCGGAGTCGACGACCGTGAGCATCGCCCGCAGCGCCACCAGGGTCTTGCCGGAACCCGACCTCGCCCTGCAGCAGCCGGTGCATCGGGTGGGTGCGCGCGAGGTCGGCGGCGATGGTGCGACCGACGTGCACCTGGCCGTCGGTCAGCGTGAACGGCAGCCGTGCCTCGAACGCCTCGAGCAGCCCGCCTGGGCGCTCCTCGCGCGGCACGGCGGGCAGCGCGGCGGCGGCGAGGCGGCGCTGCGCGAGCACCGTCTGCAGCACGAACGCCTCGTCCCAGCGCAGCCGTTCGCGTGCCGCGCGCACGTCGTCCTTGGTGGTCGGTCGATGGACGCCGAGCAGCGCGCCGCGCAGGTCGGGCAGCGCGAAGCGCACGCGCGTCTCCGCCGGGATCGGGTCGTCGAGGTCGACGGGCATCTGGTCGAGCACGATCCCGACGGCGCTGGCGATCTTCCACGACGGCATCGTGGCCGTCGCCGGGTAGACGGGGATGAGCGCGCCGGCCCAGCGCAGCACCGAGTCGGTGCCGTCGTCGGGGGCGTCCTCGTCGACATCGTCGAGCACCCGCGCCGAGGCCGCCGGCGCCAGCGCCTGGGCAGCGGCGTCGAGCGCGTCGTCGGCCAGCAGCACGTAGTCGGGGTGGGCGAGCTGACGACGGCCGTTGAACACGCCGACCTTGCCCGAGAACATCCCGACGCGGCCGACGGTCAGCTCGCGCTCGCGCCAGCCCTGCTTGAAGAACGTGAGCGTGCAGCGTCGCCCGTGCCGTCGGTGACCACGACCTCGAGCCGGTCGGCGCGACGGCCGGAACGCCGGTCGACGTAGGACTTCTTGCTCGCACGTGCGCGACCCGCGCCATGACGGTGACGTGCTCGTCGATCTCGAGCTGCGCGAGGTCGGTGAGCTGGCCGCGCTCGGCGTAGCGGCGCGGGTAGTGGCGCAGCAGGTCCTCGACGCGTGCGCAGCCCGAGGCCCGTCTCGAGAGCCTTGGCCGTGCGCGCGCCCAGCACCCCGGTGAGCCGGTCGGTGAGTCGCAGCTCGGCCACCGCGTCACTCCACCCCGAGGATCAGCGGCCAGAACGGCTGCCCGCCGTCGTAGACCACGACCTCGACGCCGTGGTGCGCGGCGGCGCACGCGCCTGCGAGACCGTGGCGGCGACGTCCTCGTCGGCCTCGTCGCCGCGCACCAGCGTGATGAGCTCGCCGCCGGTCGAGAGCAGCCGGTCGAGCACGGCGACGGCGACGTCCTCGACGGAACCGCCGATCTCCACCACGTCGCCGCCGACGATGCCGAGCACGTCACCGACCTGGCAGCGGCCGGCGCTGGTCACGGCCTCGCGGGAGGCGACCGAGACGCCGCCGTAGCGCGTCGCCCCGGCGGCCTGCGTCATGGCCACGACGTCGTCGTCGTACGACGAGCCCGCGTCGTGCACGGCCACGGCCGCGAGCGTCTGCACGATCGACCGGGTGGGCAGCACGGCCACGCGAAGGCCCAGCCCGCGTGCCTGCTCGGCCGCGGCCTCGGCCACCGGGCGGATGTCGGACTCGCTCGGCAGCACGACCACCTCGTCGGCGCCCGACGCGCTCGATGCCCTCGAGCATCTCCGCGGTGGACGGGGCGACGTTCGGCAGGGCGCGCACGACCGTGGCACCGGAGGCGTCGAGCAGCCCTGCGGTGCCGGGCCCGTGCGCCACGGCCACGACGCCGCGGGTGCGGGTGCGCGCGGCGCCACGGCGCTCGGCCGCCTCCTCGCGCAGGTGCGTGACGCGGATGCGGTGCGGGCGGCCGGCCTCGACGCCGGCCTCGACGGCGGCGCCGACGTCGTCGCAGTGCACGTGCACGTTCCACAGCCCGGCGCCGCCCACGACGACGACGGAGTCGCCGAGCTCGGCCAGCCTGGTGCGCAGCGCCGCACCGGCGGCCTCGTCGGCGTCGAGCAGGAACATCACCTCGTAGGCGCCGCCGCCGGCATCGAGGTCGTGCACGTCGAGCGGGATCGGCAGCGCGCTCGGCCCCGGGTCGCGGCGTACGCCGGTGACGGCCTCCACGAGCGCGTCGAGGATCACCACGAGCCCGCGACCGCCGGCGTCGACCACACCGGCGCGACGCAGGATCTCGAGCTGGTCGGGCGTGCGGGCCAGCGCCTCGGCCGCGGCGTCGGCCGCGGCGGTCACCTGCGACTCGAGGCTGGTGCCCGGCCCGAGACCCGCGACCGCGTCGGCGGCCGCCCGCGCGACCGAGAGCACCGTGCCCTCGCGCGGCTCGGCGACGGCGGCGTACGCCGAGTCGGCGGCGCGGCGGAACGCGGTGGCGAGGTCGGTCACGTGCGCCACCCCGGCGGCGGCCGTGCCGGTCGCGACCTGCTCGACGCCGACGAAGGCCTCGGAGAACCCGCGGACGATCTGGCTCAGGATGATGCCGGAGTTGCCGCGGGCCCCGAGCAGCGCGCCGCGCGCGAGCGCGCTCAGGCTCTCGGCCGGGTCGTTGGCCTCCGCCTGGTCGGCGTCGTCGAGCGCGCTGGAGGCCGCCTCGAAGGTGAGGTACATGTTGGTGCCGGTGTCGCCGTCGGGCACCGGGAACACGTTGAGCGCGTCGATCTCCTCGCGGTGCCGGCCCAGCGCGGCCAGCCCGAGGTCGGCCCAGCGGCGGATGCCGGTGGCGTCGAGGCGCTCGAGCACGGTCACGGACTCCTCGCGGCAGGGGGTGAGCGGGATCACGACGAGCGTAGTGTCCCGGTGCAGCGGGGGTGCGGACCGCCGGTTTGGGCGCAGCGGCCCCACCCCTGTACCCTGTGCTGGTTGCCCGGCCGTCCGGGCGCGCCCGGCGAACGCCGATCATCGACCCGCCAGGGCGACGACACCCGATCTCGACCGTGAGGACTACGACTGTGGCTGCCAACTGCGACGTCTGCGGCAAGGGCCCCGGTTTCGGCCACTCCATCTCGCACTCGCACCGCCGCACCAAGCGTCGCTGGAACCCGAACATCCAGACCGTGCGCGCGATGGTGGGCAAGACCCCCAAGAAGCTCAACGTGTGCACCTCGTGCATCAAGGCCGGCAAGGTCGCGCGCGTCTGACGCCGCACCCACGACCTCTCGCGAGGCCCGCATCCCCTCGGGGTGCGGGCCTCGCGCACGTCCGTGGTCGGTCGCAGGCCCGCCGAGGGGGCACACTGGGCACATGACCGCACCGCAGGACGTCACGATCAGCCCCGACGGCATCCGTCTGGGGCAGCTGCTCAAGTTCGTGAACGCCGTGGAGACCGGCGGCGAGGTGAAGTGGCTGCTGGAGTCCGGCGAGGTCACGGTCAACGGCAAGGTGTCGATCCACCGCGGCGCCCAGCTCCAGCGCGGCGACGTCGTCGCCGCCCACGGCAAGTCCTGGCGCCTGACCTGACCTGAGCGCTGACCCGCCTGACGCCGACGGCCGGGCGCGATCAGCGCGCGAAGTGGTCGTGCCCTCCGGGACCGGCGTACGCCGCACCGTCGACGAGCACGCCCGCGGCCTCGTCCTGCTCCCTCGCCCGGACCGTCCCGACCACGTGGAAGCCCGGCGGCAGCACCGCCGAGGCCGGGAACGTGGCGAGCAGCGCGTGGTCGTCGCCGCCGGTCAGCACCCAGACGAGCGGGTCGGCGTTGAACGCCGCCGCGGCCTCGGCCAGCGGCGCGTCGACCACGAGCAGGTCCGTGCGCAGCGTCAGCACGACCCCGGACGCCTCCGCCACGTGACCCGCGTCCTGCACGAGGCCGTCGGAGACGTCGATCATCGCCGTGGCGCCCGCCACCGCGGCCGCCGGACCCGAGGCGTACGGCGGCGCCGGCACCCGGTGCGCGTCCGCGAGCACCCGCGGCGAGCGGAACCCGCGGCCCAGCACGGCCAGACCGGCCGCCGCCCAGCCCAGGCGACCGACGAGGGCCACGACGTCGCCCGGCCGCGCACCCGCCGCGCGTGACCGGGGCCCGACCCTCGAGGTCGCCGAGCGCGGTCACCGCGACCACCACGTGCTCCGAGCGCACCACGTCGCCCCCGACCACCGTCGCGCCCACGAGGGCCGTCTCCTCGGCGAGGCCGTCGGCCAGCCCCGAGGCCCAGTCGGCGGGCAGGTCGCCGGGCACGCCCAGGCCGACCAGCAGGGCGGTGGGACGCGCGCCCATCGCCACGATGTCGGCCAGGTTCTGCGCGGCCGCCTTGCGTCCCACGTCGTGCGCGGTCGACCAGTCGCGACGGAAGTGGCGTCCCTCCACCAGCAGGTCGGTGCTCGCCACCACGCGACCGTCCGGCGCCGCGACGACGGCCGCGTCGTCGCCGGGACCGAGCAGCACGTCCGGCGTGGCGGGGAACCGCCCCACGACGGAGGCGACGAGCCCGAACTCGCCGAGATCGGAGACGGTCGGCCCGTCCGTGCTGCCGCTGGGCACCTGGCTCGCTCCCCTGCTGGTCGTGGCTCGTCGTCTCGGCGGGCGGTGGCCCGGACGGGTGCCCATGCTGCCAGGGCGTCCCGCGCGCCGTGCTGCGCCGCCTGGCGGAACCGGCGTACGGCGTCCGCGGGGCGGGCAGTAGGGTCGACCCGTACGAGCGAGACGATCCCGCGATCCGCGACTCACGAGGGGGACGACCCATGGTGGTCCAGGCCTACATCCTCATCCAGACCGAGGTCGGCAAGGCGGCGAACGTCGCGACCGAGATCGCGCAGATCAAGGGCGTCACGCTGGCCGAGGACGTCACCGGCCCCTACGACGTGATCGTGCGCGCCGAGGCGCGCACCGTCGACGAGCTCGGCAAGCTCGTCGTGGCCAAGATCCAGTCCGTCGAGGGCATCACGCGCACGCTGACCTGCCCCGTCGTGCACCTCTGACGGTGACCGGACCACGACGGTCCGTCCGTCGACGGGGCGCCGCTGCGGTGCTCCTGCTCGCTGTTCCCGCCCTGCGTCTCCGCCTGCTCCCGAGGCGTCGCCGTGACTCCCCCGACGCCGGAGGGCGCGGCCGCCTACGCCTGCGCGGACTTCAAGAGCCGGCTGCCGGCCCTCGTGCTGGGCCGTCCCACGACCGCCACGACACCGACGAGCAGCTACACCTCCGCCTGGGGCGACCCGGCGATCGTGGTGCGCTGCGGGGTGCCCGTGCCGGCCGCGCTGACGCCCACCTCGCAGCTGATCACGGTCAACGGCATCGACTGGCTGCCCGAGCAGCTCGAGCGCGGCTACCTGTTCACCACGATCGGGCGCGAGCCCGTCCGTCGAGGTCTCGGTGCCGGACGCCTACCGGCCCGAGTCGGACGTGCTCGTCGACCTCGCGCCGGCGGTGGGCGGCATCCCGGTGAGCACGGCCTCGCCGAGCCCCACGACCTCCTGATCGACCGCCGGGTCGCGCAGGTCGGTGGTGCTCTGGTCCGTCGGGACCCGGTCGAACGGGATCACGGCTGCCCCCAGGTGATCGGCTGGGCCCACCCTGGACCCTCCGAGGCCGTCGTGGCCACCCGACGGCCGAACTGGTCGCGGACGCCTGCGCCTCGTGCGCGAGCGGCGTACGCCGAGGGGGTCGACCGTCCGGCAGGCGGACGGCCGACCCCGGGTGCTGACCTGGTGGCTCGTCAGCCGACGTGGTCGACGGCAGAGGGGTCCGCCGACACGACGCGGCCGTCCTCGAGCCGCACGATGCGGTCGACGAGGTCGAGCACCCGCTCGTCGTGCGTCACCAGCACGGCGCCCACCCCCCGGTCGACGGCCTCCTGCCGCAGCAGCGCCACGACGGCGCGGCCGCGGTGGCCGTCCAGGCTCGCGGTCGGCTCGTCGGCCAGGATCACGGCGGGGCGACCCATGAGGGCGCGCCCGATCCCGACCCGCTGGCGCTCTCCCCCGGACAGCTGACCGGGCAGCTTGCCGGCCTTGTCGGTGAGGTCGAGCTCGGCGAGCAGGCCGTGCGCCTCCTCGGCCGCGTGCTGGTGCGAGCGGCCCCGCACCACCTCGGCCGAGACGAGGTTCTCGTACGCCGTCAGGTAGGGCACGAGGTTGGCGGACTGGAAGATGAAGCCCACCTGCTCGCGACGGTGCCGCTCGCGCTCCTTGCGCGGCAGCGAGTCCAGGTCGACGCCGCCGAGCTCGCGGGTGCCGCCGTCCGGGGTCAGCAGCCCGCCCGCGATGGCGAGCAGGGTCGACTTGCCCGACCCGGACGGGCCGACGACCGCCACGAGCTCGCCACGCTCGACGTGCAGGTCGACGCCGTCGAGCGCGACCTCGCCGTCGTAGGCGTGGCTGATGCCGCGCAGGTCCAGGGCGCGAGTGTCGAGGTCGGTGCTCATGAGTGCCTCCCGAGCGTGATCAGGGGATCGACGGACGTGATCCGACGCACCGGAGCGAGCCCGGCGAGGAGGGCGATCACGACGAACAGGACGGCCGTGGACACCACGGCGGAGACGGGCAGCAGGAACGGCACGCCGGACGGGAGCAGCGCGGCGAGGCCCAGCGAGCCCACAGCGGCGAGCAGCGTCCCGGCGACCGCGACGAGCAGCACCTGCGCCACGTGCTCGCGCACCGTGCGCCCCCGCGAGGCGCCGATCGCGCGCAGCAGCGCGATCTCGCCGGTGCGGGCGACCGCGGCGTTCCAGAAGAACACCCCGATCACGAGCGCGGCCACGACGTAGAGGAACCCGATCATGAGGTCGACGGTGCCCGTCTCCTCCTTGAAGCCCGGCGTCGCGGCGACCGCGGCGTCGCGCGCGAGCACCTCGGTCTTCGGCACCGCCGCGGCGATGGCGGCGCCGACCGCCACGGGGTCGGCGCCGTCGGCGTACGTGATCACACCGGCGGAGGCGAGCGACGACGCGGACGCCGGCACCTCGCCGACACCGTCGACCGGGCCGTACTTCACCGACTGCCACTCGGCGAGCGAGACGTAGACCGCCGGCAGGTGCGAGTAGGTGCCGAGGTCGAGGAAGCCGGCGACCCGCACCTGGCGCTTGCTCGGCTCGAGGGTCAGCGTGTCGCCGACGGCCACGCCCTTGTCGGCGAGCGACTGGTCGGCCCACGCGGCGCCGGGTGCCGAGAGGTCGGCACCCGCGGGCACGAGCCCGCCGGACGGGTCGACGCCGAACAGCGTGAGGTCGTTGGCCGGGCTCGAGTCGGACGTGCGCGCGGAGACGGTGAACGTGCCGAGCGCGTCGATCCGCTCGACGCCGTCGACGGCGGCGGCCTTCGCCAGCTGGTCGGTGGTCACGGTCGAGCGGGCCAGGAACGAGCGCACGTCGGACTGCATGACGACGCCGTCGCCGGGAAGGCGCAGCATCGCCGAGACGCTGGCGTCGGCGAGCCCGCGCCCGAGACCGGTGAGCACCATGACGAGCCCGCCGACGAGGGCGACGAGGAGCCCGAAGAGGGCGAAGCGCGCACGGTGCCGTCGCACGTCGCGCAGGGAGAACCACATGTCTGCCTCCGGTTGCGCCGGGATCTTCCCGACGTTCTGTCGGCATCTTACCGACAGAGTGTCGGTATTCCGTCACCCGGGGTGCCGTGAGACGATCAGCACATGCCCCGCATCGCCGCGCCGACCGTCGCCGAGCACCGCGACATGCGTCGCGCGTCGCTGCTGGCCGCGGCGCGCGACCTGCTGCGCGAGGGCGGCTCGTCGGCGCTCACGATGGGCGCGCTCGCCTCGGCGACCGGCCTGTCCCGGCCGACGGTGTACGAGTACTTCCCCTCCACCGACGCGGTGATCGCGCACCTGGTCGTCGAGGAGATGCGCACCTGGCACGAGCAGATCGACCGCGACCTCGCGAGCGCCGCTGACGTCGTGTCGTGCGTGCGCGTCTACGTGCGCCGGTCGCTCGCCTACGTCGCCGACGGCCACGGCTCGGTCGCCTCCGCGCTCGAGGGACGCACGCTGCCGTCCGCGTGCCGCGACGAGCTCGACCGGCTCGGGTCGACCCTGGCGGCCCCGCTCGAGGTCGCGCTGCGCGAGCGCGGCGTCCGCGACCCGGGCCGTACGGCCGACCTCGTGCACGGCGTGGTGCTCGCCGCAGCCCGGCGGATCGAGCGGGGCGCGTCGGCGTCGACGGAGACGCGCGCGGCGGAACGGTTCGCGCTCGCCGGCCTCGAGTCCTGACGCTCAGCGCAGCCCGGTGCCGCGGCGCAGCGCGTCGCGCACGAGCCGGTCGACCAGCGTCGGGTAGTCGACGCCGCTCTCGGCCCACACCCGCGGGAACATCGAGATCGAGGTGAACCCCGGCATCGTGTTGACCTCGTTGACCAGGACGCGCCCGTCGGCGGTGACGAAGAAGTCGCACCGCGCGAGCCCCTCGCAGCCCAGCGCGTCGAAGGCGCGCACCGCGAGCGCCCGCACCCGCTCGGACACCTCGACAGGCAGGTCGGCGGGCACGATCAGCTCGGCGGCGTCGTCGAGGTACTTGGCCTCGAAGTCGTAGAACTCGTGGTCGCCGTGCACCACGATCTCGGCGCACACGCTCGCCTGCGGGTCGCCGTCCTCGTCGACGAGCACGCCGCACTCGATCTCGCGCGCCGCCTCCACCGAGGCCTCGACGACGACCCGGGGGTCGTGCGCGCGAGCGGCCTCGACGGCCGCGACGAGGTGCGCGGCGTCCGAGACCTTGGTGATCCCCTGGCTCGACCCGGCTCGCGCCGGCTTCACGAACACCGGGAGCCCGAGGGCCCCGACCTCGGCCAGCACCGCCGCGCGGTCGGTGCGCCAGTCGCCGGTCCGTGATGACGGCGTACGGCGCCTGCTCGAGCCCGGCGTGCGCGAACAGCGCCTTCATCGTGCCCTTGTCCATGGCCGCGGCCGACGCGAGCACGCCGGAGCCGACGTAGGGCAGCCCGGCCATCTCGAACAGACCCTGGATCGTGCCGTCCTCGCCGAAGGGGCCGTGCAGCACCGGGAAGACCACGTCGACGCCGGCGAGCGTGCCGGGCACGTCGCCGGGCGCGTGCACGTCGAGGTCGCGGCGGGTCGGGTCGGCGGCGAGCACGAGGCCGTCGGCGGTGCCGTCGACCTGCGGCAGCACGCCCTCGACGATGCGCAGGCGGTCGGGCTCGTCGCGCTCGAGCACCCAGCGCCCGTCGGGCGTGAGGCCGATCGGCACGACGTCGTAGCGGTCGCGGTCGAGCGCCCGCAGCACCGATCCCGCCGAGACGCACGAGATCGCGTGCTCGCTGGACCGACCGCCGAACACGACAGCCACCCGGATGCGCATCGCCACGGCGCCACCCTATGCGGGCGCGGATCCTCGCCGCCGACGCCCGCCGCAGGGCGGTAGCGTCAGCGCGTGACCGAAGCCCGCGAGCACCTCTCCCCCGACACCCTCGTCGTCTCCGTCGGCCGACCCGACAAGGCGCCCGACGCCCCCGTGAACGTGCCGGTGGTGCTGAGCTCGACCTTCCACGCCGGCGGACCGGTGGCCTACGGCCGCTCGTCGAACCCGATGTGGGAGGCGCTCGAGGACGTCGTCGGCACCCTCGAGGGCGGCCGTGCGCTGTCGTTCTCCAGCGGGATGGCCGCGGTCTCCGCCGTGCTCGACCTCGTGCCGCTCGACGGGCTCGTCGTCGTCCCGACGCACTCGTACTCGGGCGTCGCGGCGCGGCTGCGCGACCTCGAGGCCGCCGGCCGCGTCCGCGTGCGGCTGGTCGACGTGCAGGACGCCGAGAGCGTCGCCGCCTCCTGCGCCGGCGCCTCGCTGCTGTGGATCGAGACCCCGACCAACCCCGCCATGGAGGTGTGCGACCTGTCGGCCGTGGCCGCCGCGGCGCGCGAGCTCGGCGTGCTGACCGTGTGCGACAACACCTTCGCCGGGCCGATCCTGCAGCGCCCGATCGAGCACGGCGTCGACGTCGTCCTGCACTCGGCCACCAAGTCGCTCGCCGGCCACTCCGACGTGCTGCTCGGCATCGTCGTCACCACCGACGACGACTACCACGCGCGGCTGCTGCGAGCCCGCACGCTCATCGGGTCGATCCCCGGGCCGTTCGAGGCCTGGCTGGCCCTGCGCGGGCTGCGCACGCTCGCACTGCGGATGCGGCAGGCGCAGACCACGGCGCTCGAGCTGGCCCGGCGGCTGCAGACGCACCCGGCCGTCACGACCGTGCGCTACCCGGGGCTGCCCGACGACCCCGGGCCACCTCGTCGCGTCCAAGCAGATGGACGGTTTCGGCGCGATCGTCGCGTTCGAGACGGTCGGCGGCGTCGACGACGCCGAGGCGTTCTGCGACGCCGTCGCGCCTCGTCATCCACGCCACCAGCCTGGGCGGCGTGGAGACGATGGTGGAGCGCCGGCGCCGCTGGCCCGAGGAGCGCCCGGACATCCCCGACACCCTCATCCGGCTCTCGGTCGGCATCGAGGACGTCGACGACCTCTGGAACGACCTCGCGCAGGCGCTCGACACGATCGCGCCCTGACTCCGGGCGCGACCTCGGCGCTCACGCTCCGCCGGCGACGTCCTCGGACTCGGCCTTGATCGCTGCGGTTCATGAACGCGCTGAGCATCGTGCGCGGGTCGAGCCCGGCGTGCACGACCCCCACCACCTGCTCGGTGATGGGCATGTCGACGCCGTTGGCGCTGCGCCAGCTCGAGGATCGAGCGGCAGCTCTTCACGCCCTCGCAGGTCTGCGTGGTGACCTCGGTGGCCTCGTCGAGCGTCAGACCACGACCGAGGTGCTCGCCGAACGAGCGGTTGCGCGACAGCGGCGACTGGCAGGTGGCGACGAGGTCGCCGATGCCGGCCAGGCCGAGGAACGTCAGCGGCGAGGCCCCGAGGGCGATGCCCAGCCGCGTCATCTCCGCGAGGCCGCGCGTGATGAGCGCCGACTGCGCGTTCTCGCCGTACCCCATGCCGACCGCCATGCCGTTGGCGAGGGCGATCACGTTCTTGACCGAGCCGCCGATCTCGGTGCCGACGACGTCGATGCTCCAGTAGGGCCGGAAGTACGCCGTCGTGCACGCGTCGGCGATGCGCTGCGCCGCGTCGGCGTCGGTGCACGCGACCGTGGTGGCCGCCGGCTGGCGCTCGGCGATCTCGCGCGCGAGGTTGGGGCCGGACGACGACCGCGACGCGGGCCGGGTCGACGCCGGCGACCTCGGCGGCCACCTCGCTCATCCGGCGGGTGGTGCCCTGCTCGATGCCCTTCATGAGCGAGACGAGCAACGAGCCGTCGGCCAGCAGGTCGCGCCACGAGCCGAGGTTGTCGCGCAGCGACTGCGCCGGGACGGCCAGCACCACGATCTCCGCGCCGTCGAGCGCGTCGGCCGGGTCGGTGGTGCCGCGCATCGAGTCGGGCAGCACGATGCCGGGGTGGTAGCGCGGGTTCTCGTGCGCCGTCGAGATCGACTCGGCGAGCCCGGCGTCGCGGCCCCACATCACCACGTCGTTGCCGGCGTCGGCGAGCACGAGGGCGAACGCGGTGCCCCACGATCCGCTGCCCATGACCGCGATGCGCGTCATCCGAGATCCCTTCCGTCGTCCTGCGGGCTGGGCGCCGTACGACGCTCCGCCTCGGCCGCCTCGGCGGCGAGTGCCGCCTGCGCCGCCTGGTGGGTCTTGAGGTCGAACCGCTCCTCAGGGGCAGTCTCCCCCCGCAGCACCTCGAGCAGGGTGGTGATCGCCGCGACGATGCGCTCGGTCGCCGCGTGCAGCACCACCGCGTCGATCGGCCGTCCGCGCAGGTCGTCGAGGTCGACCGGCGGCCCGATCCGCACGCGCATCGTCTTGCGCGGCAGGATCCGGAACTCGTTGGTGTAGGGCCGGATGACCTCCTGCGCCCCCCACTGCGCCATCGGGATCACCGGGGCGCCCGTCTCGCAGGGCGATGCGCGCCGCGCCCGTGCGACCCGTCATCGGCCACAGCTCGCGGGTCGCGGGTGATGGTGCCCTCCGGGTAGACCACGACGCACTCGCCCGCTGCGCACCGCGGCGATCGCGTCGCGCACGGACTCGGCCGCGTTGGCCGTCTCGCGGTAGACCGGGATCTGGCCCGCCCCGCGGATGATGCCGGCCGACCACGGGGATCCGGAACACGCGACTCCTTGCCGAGGAAGCGCGGCGGGCGGCCGTTGTCGTAGAGGAAGTGCGCGCACTGCGAGCGGGTCGAACCACGAGATGTGGTTGGGGCAGACGACGATGCCCTCCTGGGTGCCGTCCGGACGGATCTGCGGCCGCAGGTGCTCGCGTCCGCTGCCAGTCGCGCCGGGTGAGCAGCAGCATGCACGGGGCGCAGCAGGCACGACGGCGAAGCAGGTACCAGAAGCCGAGCTTCTTGCCGCTGCGCACCTTGCGCACGTGCCGCACCTCCGTCGCTGCTCGCGGTCGTGTCCCGATCCTTGCCGCGACGACGGTGCGGGTCCAGCGCGACACCGCCGGATGGGCCAGGATGTCGTACATGACCGACGCACCCCGCCCGCGGCTGGTCGGTCGTCGTGCCGGTCAAGGCGCTCGACCGCGGCCAAGACGCGCCTCTCGACGCGCACCGCAGCGCGACGCCGCGAGCTGGCGCTCGCCTTCGCGCTCGACACCGTCCGCGCCGCCGCTGGCCTGCCCGGCGGTGGCGCGAGGTCGCTCGTCGTCGGCGACGACGACGTGCGCGACGCCGTCGCCGCGCCTGGGCGCACGATGGGTGCGCCGACCCCGGACGCCGGGCTGAACGCGGCGATCGCCGCGGCGGCGGCGGCCGCGGTCGGCGCCGGCTCGCCGCGTGGCCGCGCTGGTGGGCGACCTGCCGGCCCTGCGCCCGGACGAGCTCGACGTCGCCCTCGGGCTCGCCGCGACGGTCGACCGCGGGTCTCGTGGCCGACGCCGCCGGCATCGGGACGACGCTGCTCACCGCGCGCCCGGGCAGCGGAGCTCGGCCCGCGCTTCGGCGCGCGCTCGCGCGCCGCGCACCGCTCGCGTCCGGGCGTCGAGCTGGCGCTCGACGCCGGCGCCCTGCCCGGGCTGCGCCGCGACGTCGACACCGAGGTCGACCTCTGGGACGCCGTACGCCTCGGGGTCGGCCCGGCCACCACCGACGCGCTCGCGCACGGCTAGCGTGCTGCGCGTGAGCGGCGCCGACGACCTCGCAGCCACGGCGCACGAGCACGACCTCGCCACGCGTGCCGGGTCGGTGCTGCTCGACGACGGCCGGGTGCTGCGCTACGCCACCGACGCGTTCGACGCCGGCGGCCTGCGGCTGCTGCGCGCCGGACAGCGCGTCCGGGTGCGCCTGGACGGCCCGCTGGACGAGGCCGGGTCGCGCGTCGTGCTCGTCACCCTGGCCACGTTCGACGCCTGAGGACTGCCCGGACGCACGACGACGGGCCGGGCCACGAGGGCCCGACCCGTCGAGGGTCGTGCGCGTCCGGAGCTGCCGGACGCAGGATCGACGCGAGGTCAGCGCTTCTTGGCCGGCAGCCTTCTTCGCGGCGGTCTTGGCCGGGGCGGCCTTCTTGGCCGGCGCAGCCTTCTTGGCCGGGGCGGCCTTCTTGGCGCGGCGCGGCCTTCTTGGCCGGCGACCTTCTTGCGGCCGGCGACGGTGTTCTTGAACTCCGCGCCGGCGCGGAACTTCGGCACCGAGGTGGCCTTGATCTTCACGGTCGCGCCGGTCTGCGGGTTGCGGCCCACGCGAGCGGCACGGTCGGCCTTCTCGAAGACGCCGAAGCCGCTGATCGCGACCTTGTCGCCCTTGGCGACGGACTTGGTGATCTCGTCGACGATGGCCTCGAGGGCCTCGCCCGCGAGCTTCTTGGTGACGTCGAGGCGAGCCGCGAGACGGTCGACGAGCTCAGCCTTGTTGACGCTGTCAGCCACGATGAATTCCTCCGGATGATGCACCGGACCCACCGTCCGGCTTCTCAGCGAACCTAACCCCCGGAGGGGTCCGACACAACGACGGCACGCCGGTGGAAACCGGTGTGTCGCAACGAATTCGGCGTGCCCTGCGTCACGTCCGGCCCGCGGACGCCTCTGGGCGAGCCGCGGAGGTCAGATCGTGGTCGGCTTGAACGACGGCCGGGCGGCCTCGAACGCCGCGATCTCGTCGGCGTGTGCGAGGGTGATGCCGATGTCGTCGAGGCCCTCGAGCAGGCGCCAGCGGACGTAGTCGTCGACCTCGAACGGGGCCACGAGGTCGCCCGCGCGCACCTCGCGCTCGCCCGAGGTCGACGGTCACCTCGGTGGCCGGGTCGGCCTCGACGAGCGCCCACAGCGCCTCGATGACGTCCTGGTCGACGACTGCGGTGAGCAGGCCGATCTTGCCGGAGTTGCCGCGGAAGATGTCGGCGAAGCGCGAGGACAGCACGACCTTGAAGCCGTAGTCCTGCAGCGCCCACACCGCGTGCTCGCGCGACGAGCCGGTGCCGAACTCGGGCCCGGCCACCAGCACCGAGACGCCGGCGTACGTCGGGTCGTTGAGGACGAAGTCGGGCTCCTGCGCCAGTCGGCGAACAGCGCGTCCTCGTACCCGTGGCGCGTGATCCGCTTGAGGTACTCGCCCGGGATGATCTGGTCGGTGTCGACGTTGCTGCGGCGCAGCGGCAGGGCCCGACCGGTGTGCACGGTGAACTTCTCCATGGCGGTGTCTCCTACGACGGTGCGGGTCAGGCCGCAGGTCGGCGGGCGAGGCGAGGTGGCCGAGCGACGGCGGTGGCGGCGGCGACCTGCGGCGACACGAGGTGCGTGCGCGCGCCCGGGCCCTGCCGGCCCTCGAAGTTGCGGTTGCGAGGTCGACGCGCTGCGCTGCCCGGCGGCGAGCTTGTCCGGGTTCATGCCCATGCACATCGAGCAGCCCGCGTTGCGCCACTGCGCGCCGGCCGCGGCGAAGACCTTGTCGAGGCCCTCGGCCTCGGCGGCGAGGCGGACGCGCGCCGAGCCGGGCACGACGAGCATCGTGACGCCGTCGGCGACCTGGCGGCCCTCGAGCACCGCGGCGGCGGCGCGCAGGTCCTCGATGCGGCCGTTGGTGCACGACCCGATGAAGACGGTGTCGACGGCGATGTCGCGCATCGGCGTGCCCGGCGCGCAGGTCCATGTACTCCAGCGCGCGCTCGGCGGCGGCGCGTGTCGACCGGGTCGGCGAAGTCGTCGGGCGAGGGCACGGTCGCGGACAGCGGCACGCCCTGGCCGGGGTTGGTGCCCCACGTGACGAACGGCGCGAGGGTGCGTCGCGTCGATGCACGACCTCGTGGTCGAAGACCGCGTCGTCGTCGGTGCGCAGCGTGCGCCAGTACGGCGACGCGCGGCGTCCCAGTCGGCGCCCTTGGGCGCGTGCGGGCGACCCTCGAGGTAGTCGAACGTCGTCTCGTCGGGCGCGATCATGCCGGCGCGGGCGCCGGCCTCGATCGACATGTTGCAGACGGTCATGCGGGCTTCCATCGACAGCGCGCGGATCGCCTCGCCGCGGTACTCGATGACGTAGCCCTGGCCGCCGCCGGTGCCGATCTTGGCGATGACGCGCGAGGATCAGGTCCTTGGCGGTCACGCCCGTCGGGCAGCGCGCCGTCGACCGTGATCGCCATCGTCTTGAACGGCTTGAGCGGCAGGGTCTGCGTGGCGAGGACGTGCTCGACCTCGCTGGTGCCGATGCCGAACGCGAGCGCGCCGAACGCGCCGTGCGTGGCGGTGTGCGAGTCGCCGCACACGACGGTCATGCCGGGCTGGGTCAGGCCGAGCTGCGGGCCGACGACGTGGACGATGCCCTGGTCGACGTCGCCGAGCGAGTAGATCGGGACGCCGAACTCGGCGGCGTTGCTGCGCAGCGCGTCGACCTGCGTCGCGCGACACGGGTCGGCGATCGGCTTGTCGATGTCGAGCGTCGGGACGTTGTGGTCCTCGGTCGCGAGCGTGAGGTCGGGACGACGCACCGGGCGACCGGCCGCGCGCAGGCCGTCGAAGGCCTGCGGGCTGGTCACCTCGTGGACGAGGTGCAGGTCGATGTAGAGCAGGTCGGGCTCGCCCTCGGCTCGGCGCACGACGTGCGCGTCCCAGACCTTCTCCGCCAGCGTGCGTGCCCATGTCGTCGTCTCCTCGGTTCGTCCGTCGTCCGACTTGCCATCTCGGATGGTGAGACGGCAGTATCAAGACATGGACAACACTAGCGGAGTCGGCGTCCTCGACAAAGCCGCGACCGTGCTCGGCGCGCTCGAGGCCGGGCCGCTCACCCTGGCCGGTCTGGTGCAGGCCACGGGGCTCGCCCGGCCGACCGCGCACCGCCTCGCGACGGCGCTCGAGCACCACCGTCTCGTGGCGCGCGACCTGCAGGGCCGGTTCGTCCTCGGACCGCGCCTCGCCGAGCTCGCGACCGCCGCCGGCGAGGACCGGCTGCTCGCCGCCGCCGGCCCGGTGCTCACCGCGCTGCGCGACGCCACCGGCGAGTCGCTGCCAGCTCTACCGCCGCCAGGGCGACCAGCGCATCTGCGTCGCCGCGGCCGAGCGGCTCACCGGCCTGCGCGACACCGTGCCGGTCGGCGCCGTCGCTCACGATGCACGCCGGCTCCGCCGCGCAGGTGCTGCTCGCCTGGGAGGAGCCCGAGCGCATGCACCGCGGCCTCATGGGCGCGAAGTTCACCGCCACCGCGCTCGCCGGCGTACGCCGACGCGGCTGGGCCCAGAGCGTCGGCGAGCGCGAGGTCGGCGTCGCCTCGGTCTCCGCGCCGGTGCGCGGCCCGCGGCCGCGTCGTCGCCGCGGTGTCGGTGATCGCGGCCCGATGGAGCGGCTCGGCCGCGCCACCCGGCCGACTGCACGCGCAGGCCGTCGTCGACCGCCGCGAACCGGCTCACCGAGGCCGCTGCGCCGCGAACGCGCGGCAGCTGCACCCGCTGCGGCCCCGCCGACATGACGAAGGCCCGTCACCTGCGGTGACGGGCCTTCGGTCCACGTAGCCCCGACGGGATTCGAACCCGCGCTACCGCCTTGAGAGGGCGGCGTGCTAGGCCGCTACACAACGGGGCCGTGGTGCTGCCGATCCGGCGAACTCCTGGCGAGAGGAGCGCCGGACCAGCGAGATCGAGACGGTACCCGAGGCGCTCGGCGACCGCCAAATCCTCCGGTGATGCACCACGCTGCGCGGGCGGCGACACGATCCGCTGGGGTACCAGGACTCGAACCTAGACTAACTGAACCAGAATCAGTTGGGCTGCCAATTACCCCATACCCCAAGGCCGTCGACCCGCTCGGGCCGTCGACTCGCGACATCATAGCCGACGCCGCGCCGGTCCCAAACCGGCGCGCGTCGCGAGCCGCCGGACGTCGCGCCGACCGCGCGGCCGGCGTCGGCTCAGCGTCGCGCGGCCTGCAGCCGCGCCAGCGTGCGCTCGCGACCGAGCAGCTCCATCGACTCGAACAGCGGCGGCGAGATGCGTCGGCCGGTGACGGCCACCCGCACCGGGCCGAAGGCGAGCTTGGGCTTGAGCCCGAGCCCCTCGACCAGCGCCGCGCGCAGCGCCGCCTCGATCGAGGCGTGGTCGAAGGCGTCCAGGCCGGCGAGCGCGTCGTGCGCCGCCTGGAGCGCGCGGCCGCGCATCGTCGGTGAGCACCCGCTCGCGGTCCTCGGCGTCGACGGCGAAGGCGGCCTCGTCGACGAGCAGGAAGCCGCAGCGACTCGGCGCCCTCGCGCAGGGTCGCCATGCGCTCCTGCACCAGCGGCACGGCCGCGTCGATGACCGCGCGCTGCTCGTCGGTCGGCGCGCCGTCGACAGCACCGACCGCGTCGAGGTAGGGCACGAGCCGCTCGGCGAGGTCGTCGGCGCTCGACGTGCCGGATCCAGTCGCCGTTGATCGCCTCGGCACTTCTTCGAGTCGAACCGCGCCGGGTTCGGCGTTGCACGCGGGTGATGTCGAACAGCGTCGGCCATCTCGTGCGGCGAGAAGAACTCGCGGTCGTCGCCGATCGACCAGCCCAGCAGCGCGAGGTAGTTGAGCAGCCCCTCGGGGAGGTAGCCCTCCTCGCGGTAGAGGTTGAGCGAGCTGCTGCGGGTCGCGCTTGGAGAGCTTCTTGTTGCCCTCCCCCATCACGTACGGCAGGTGCCCGAACCGCGGCGTCGACCCGTCGCCGACGCCGATGGCGGCGAGCGCCTCGTACATCGCGAGCTGGCGCGGCGTCGAGGAGAGCAGGTCCTCGCCGCGCAGCACGTGGGTGATCCCCATGAGCGCGTCGTCGACCGGGTTGACCAGCGTGTAGAGCGGCTCGCCGTTGCCGCGCACGATCACGAAGTCGGGCACGTGCTCGGCGGCGAACGTGACCTCGCCGCGCACCAGGTCGTCCCACGCCAGTCCGCGGTCCGGCATCCGCAGCCGCAGCACGGGCTGGCGGCCCTCGGCGCGCAGCGCGGCCTTCTGCTCGTCGGTGAGGTCGCGGTCGTCGTTGTCGTAGCCGAGCTTGGGGTCCTGCCCCGCGGCACGGCGCCGCTCCTCGACCTCGTCCGGCGTCGAGAACGACTCGTAGGCCTGCCCGCCTCGAGCAGCCGCCGGGCGACGTCGGCGTAGAGGTCGAGCCGCTGGCTCTGCCGGTACGGCTCGTGCGGGCCGCCGACCTCGGGGCCCTCGTCCCAGTCGAGGCCGAGCCAGCGCAGCGCGTCGAGCAGGTCGTCGTAGGACTGCTCGGAGTCGCGCGCCGAGTCGGTGTCCTCGATGCGGAAGACGAAGGTGCCGCCGGTGTGCCGGGCGTACGCCCAGTTGAACAGCGCGGTGCGCACCATGCCCGACGTGCGGGTTGCCGGTCGGCGACGGGCAGAAGCGCACGCGCACGGGCGAGGAGCCGGTCGGCGGGTGCGCCGGCGCCGGTGGGAGTGCTAGTCACGCGTGACCACCCGGTTCGTGAGGGTGCCGATGCCGTCGATGGTGACCGAGACGGCGTCGCCCGTCGACCAGCGGGCCGACGCCGGCCGGGGTGCCGGTGAGGATGACGTCGCCGGGCAGCAGCGTCATGACGTTGCTGATCCACGCGACGAGCTCGGCGACGCCGCGGACCAGCAGCGACGTGCGGCCGTCCTGCCGCAGCTCGCCGTTGACGCGGCACGAGATGGCGAGGTCGGCGGGGTCGAGCTCGGTCTCGATCCACGGGCCGAGCGGGCAGAAGGTGTCGAAGCCCTTGGCGCGGCCCCACTGGCCGTCGGCTGCGCTGCAGGTCGCGCGCGGTGACGTCGTTGGCGCACGGTGTAGCCGAGGACGACCTCGGGCACCCGGCTCGACCGGGACGTCGCGGCAGAGCCGGCCGATCACGATCGGCGAGCTCGGCCTCGTGCTCGACCTGCGCCGACTGCGCGCGGCAGGTCGATGCGGTCGCCCGGGCCCGATCACCGAGGTCGACGGCTTGAGGAAGATCATCGGCTCGGCCGGGACCTCGCCGCCCATCTCCGCGGCGTGCTCGGCGTAGTTCTTGCCCGACCGCGATGATCTTGCTCGGGCAGCACCGGCGCCAGCAGGCGTACGTCGGCGAACGCGACCGGCGGGCCGGCGGCCTCCAGCGCGCCGAACGGGTGCCCCGAGATGGGCGTCACGGTCGTGTCCGGGCCGGGGGCGCCGTCGGGCGAGACCCCGTCGACCACCCCGAACCCGACCACGCCGTCGGGACCGGCAAACCTCGCGATGCGCACCCGCCGAGCCTAGTCCGTCGCGGGCGAGGCCTCCGCCACGCGCCCGGCCTTGAGCAGGCCGTAGGCGACCGCGTCCTCGAGCGCCAGCCAGGACGCCTCGATGACGTTCTCGTGCACGCCCGACCGTCGTCCACTCGTCCGCGCCGTCGGTGGTGCCCACCAGCACCCGGGTGACCGCGTCGGTGCCGGTGACGCCGTCGAGGATGCGCACCTTGTAGTCGACGAGCTCGAGCCGGGCGAGCTCCGGGAACGCGGCGGTGAGCGCCGGCGCGCAGCGCGTTGTCGAGGGCGTTGACCGGGCCGTTGCCCTCGCCGGTGGCGATGATCCGCTCGCCGCCCGCGTGCACCTTCACGGTCGCCTCGCTCACCACGCGACCGTCCGCGCCCTGCTCGACGATCGTCCGCCACGACTCCACGGTGAAGTGCCGGCGGCGCTCGCCGGCCAGCTCGTCGCGCAGCAGCAGCTCGAACGACGCGTCGGCCGCCTCGAACGTCCAGCCCCTGGCTCTCGAGGTCCTTGACCCGGTCGACGACCCGGCCGAGCACCGCGTGGTCGCCCGACAGGTCGATGCCGAGCTCGCGGCCCTTGAGCTCGACCGACGCGCGGCCGGCCATCTCGGTGACCAGGATCGCGCATGTCGTTGCCGACGAGCTCGGGGTCCATGTGGTTGTAGAGCGTCGGAGTTCACCTTGAGCGCGCTGGCGTGCAGCCCCGCCTTGTGCGCGAACGCCGAGACGCCGACGTAGGCCTGGTGGGTGTCCGGCGGCAGGTTGGCGATCTCGGCCAGCGCGTGCGAGACCCGCACCATCTCGGCGAGCTTGCCCTCGGGCAGCACGCGCATGTCGAGCTTCAGCTCGAGGTTGCCGACCACCGCGAACAGGTCGGCGTTGCCGGTGCGCTCGCCGTACCCGTTGGCCGTGCACTGCACGTGCGTCGCGCCCGCCTCGACCGCGGCGATGGTGTTGGCGACCGCGCAGCCGGTGTCGTCCTGGCAGTGGATGCCGAGGCGCACGCCGCTGCGCTCGCGCACGTCGGCGACGACGGCGCCGATGCGGCTCGGGAGCATGCCGCCGTTGGTGTCGCAGAGCACGCCGACCGACATGCCGGCCTCGGCGGCCACCTGCAGCAGCTCGACGCCGTAGTCGGGGTCGTGGCGGTAGCCGTCGAAGAAGTGCTCGCAGTCGACGAACACCCGCCGCCCCGCCGCGACGAGGTGCGCGACGGTGTCGCGCACCATCGCGAGGTTCTCCTCGGGCGTGGTGCGCAGCGCCTCGGCGACGTGCCGGACGTCGGACTTCGCCACGAGCGTGATCGACCGGCGCGCCGGAGTCGAGCAGCGCCTGCACCTGCGGGTCGTCCTCGACGCGGACGCCGGCCTTGCGGGTCGACGCCGAAGGCGACGAGCTGCGCGTGCTCGAGGTGCGAGCTCGCCGCGGGCCCGGGCGAAGAACTCGGTGTCCTTGGGCATCGCGCCCGGCCAGCCGCCCTCGATGAAGCCGACGCCGAGCTCGTCGAGCAGCCGCGCGACCGCGAGCTTGTCCGCGACCGAGTAGGAGATGCCCTCGCGCTGGGCGCCGTCGCGCAGCGTGGTGTCGTAGACGTGGAAGGCGTCACGGTCGGGAGTGCTGGTCATCTCGGGTCCTCGGGTGTCGGGCGTGCGGGTCGGAACGGTGCCGGGCAACGAAAAAGCCCCCCGCACGGGTGCGAGAGGCTGCGCGTCGGCGACGGGTGTCGCGGACGCGCTACGTAATGATCGCCAGGCAGGTCACACCCCAGGGTGCCACACCGTCCGCCGACCGGACACCCTCGTCTCACCGGTCGGGACGCCCGGCGCGTACCCTCGTGGAGTGGACGAGCAGGTCGACGGCGCGGGTGCGCCGACGCGCGAGGGGACCGAGCCGGCCCCTGTGCGGCCCGACCCCGCCGACCCCCACGCCGACACCGGCCCGCTGCCGGTCGTCACGGCCGAGGAGGCCGCGGCCGCGCTGGCCGCCCACCACGCGCACGTGCGCGACCACCACGCCCACCAGCTCCACGGGCACCCGCACGTCGCCCCGCCCGTCCACCACGAGCCGCCTCGGCACGCCGTCTCGCACCGCCGGCGCACGGCGCTGGTGGCGGGTGGCGTGGCGGCCGTGCTGCTCGCGGTCGGCGGCGTCTCGGCGTACGCCCTGACCCGCGGCGACGACCCGGCCACCCCGCTGGCCGGGGCCACCGGTGGCGGCCAGGGCATCGGGCCGGGCGCGGACGGCAGCACGCCCTCGGTGTCGGGGATCAGCCCCGCGAGCAGCGCTCCCCCGCTCGCGGCGTCGGCGCCGACCCTGGTGCTCGGCGACTCCCTGGGTCTCACCGTCTACCCGTGGCTCGCCGACCTGCTCCCGGACCGCTACGTGTCCTACGAGGCCGAGGTCGGGCGCAGCACCGAGAGCGCCGCCGACGCGCTCGAGGCGATGACGAAGATCCCCCGCGTCGTGCTGATCAGCTCCGGCACCAACGACCAGAACGCCTCCGACGTGCGCGCCCAGGCCACCCGGATCCTCGATCGGCTCGGGCCCAAGCGGTGCGTCGTGTGGGTCGACGTCGTACGCCCCGACCGGGTCGGCGACCCGCAGGACGAGATCAACGCCGCCATCGACCGGGCCGTGGCCGGACGCAGCAACGTCCGCGTGCTGCGGTGGAGCGAGATGATCGCCGAGCACCCCGAGTGGCTCAGCAGCGACGGGATCCACCCCGGGCAGGAGGGGGCGCAGGCGCGTGCCGCGGCCTTCGCCGAGGCGTCGCTCGCGTGCTCGGCGCTGGATCCGACCGCGCCGGAGGCCGACCAGCAGGTGCTGCCCTCGAGCGTGTTCTTCGGGCCGATCTCGGGAGGGGGCAGCTCGTCGGGCTCCTCCGGATCGTCCGGCTCGTCGGGGTCGTCGCCGTCGAGCTCGCCCACGAAGAAGCCCAAGCCCAGCAAGTCGGCCACCCCCCAGCCGACGACGTCCTCGCCCGCTCCGACGAAGACCCCCGAGCCGTCCCCGTCGCCGACGAAGACCCAGGACCCGCCGCCGGACCCGCCGCCCGCGGACCCGCCGCCGGCCGACCCGCCGCCCGCCGGGTAGGGACGGTCAGCGGCGCGCGACGCGGAAGCCGATGTGGCTCATCCCGGTGTCGATCATCTGCGGGCGACGCGCAGCCGGCCGGTAGCGCAGGCAGTAGCTGTCGGCGCACAGGAACGACCCGCCCTTGACCACCTTGCGAGGCACGCGGAACTGCGGCTGCCGAGGGTCGAGGCTCTCCTCCTCGGTGCCTCCACGGGGGTCGCGCGGCGCGCAGCACGGCGCGATGTCGGCCCAGCGGTTCTCCTGGTACCAGTCGTCGGTCCACTCCCAGACGTTGCCCGCCATGTCGGCGAGCCCGTAGCCGTTGGCCGGGAACGACCCGACGGGCGCGGTGCGCCCGAACCCGGGCGCCGCCCGCCACGGGAAGTCGCCCTGCCAGTGGTTGGCGAGGTGCTCGCCGTCGCGCTCGGGGCTGTCGCCCCACGTGTAGACCGCACCCTCGAGTCCGCCGCGGGCGGCCCGCTCCCACTCGGCCTCGGTGGGCAGCACCAGCCCCGCCCAGTCGGCGTACGCAGCCGCGTCCTCGTGGGCGACGTGCACGACCGGGTGGTCGCCGACGTCGTCGATCCCGCTGCCCGGGCCCCACGGCCGCCGCCAGCTGGCGCCCGGCGTCCAGGCCCACCACTGGCTCAGGTGCCGCAGGTCGACCGGGCCCGGGCGTGCCGGTGAAGACCATCGACCCCGGCACGAGGTTCTCGGGCGGGGCGCCCGGGAAGTCGGCAGGGTCGAGCGGACGCTCGGCGACGGTGAGGTACGCCGTCGCCTCGACGAACTCGGCGTACTGCGCGTTGGTGACGGCCGTGCGCCCGATCGCGAACGCCCCGACCTCGACCTCGCGCACCGGCCCCTCCTCGGGGTAGTGCGCGTCCGAGCCCATCCGGAACGTCCCGCCCGGGATCTCGACCAGGTCGAGACCGGTCATGCGCTCGGGAGACCCGCCTGCATCTTGGCCAGCGCCTGCGTGATGCCGAAGGTCGCGGGCTCCTGGCGTCGGCGGGAACTCCATGAACGACGCGGCCATCTGGGCCACGAACGCCTGCGCCGGGACCATCAGGAACGCGTGGTCGAGCAGCCAGTCGTAGTAGGTGTTCGACGTCGTGTCGGCGCGCTCGAAGGGGTCGGTGCGCAGGTTGAAGATCTTCGGCACGCGCAGCTCGACGAACGGCTCGGCCCAGACCTGCAGCGTGCCGACGGCACGCTGCTCGAGGAAGACCATCTTCCAGTTGTCGTACCGGAAGGCGAGCAGGTCGCCGTCGTCGCTGACGTAGAAGAAGAAGTAGCGCGGGCTCTGGTCGGTCTCGCCGGTCAGGTAGGGCAGCTGGTTGTGGCCGTCGAGGTGGCAGCGGTACGTCGTGCCGTTGAGGTCGGCGCCGGCCTTGAGCTGGTCGGCGATGTCCGGCACCCCGGCCGCGGCGAGGAACGTGGTGAACCAGTCGTTGTGGCTCATGATCCCGTTCAGGACGGTGCGCTCCGGGATGTGGCCGGGCCAGCGCACCACCGCCGGGACGCGGTAGCCGCCCTCCCAGTTGGTGTTCTTCTCGCCGCGGAACGGCGTCGTGCCGGCGTCGGGCCAGGAGTTCATGTGCGGCCCGTTGTCGGTCGAGTAGACGACGATCGTGTCCTCGGCGAGCCCGAGCTCGTCGAGCAGGTCGAGCAGCTCGCCGACCTGCTTGTCGTGGTCGATCATCGTGTCGTGGTAGCCCGACTGCCACCGCCCCGCCTGGCCGCGGCTCTCCGGCTTGGTGTGGGTGCGGAAGTGCATGTGCGTGGAGTTGAACCACAGGAAGAAGGGCTCCTGCGCCGCAGCCTTGTCGCGGATGAAGCCCGAGGCGGCCGCGATGAACTCGTCGTCGACGGTCTGCATCCGCTCCTTCGTGAGCGGGCCGGTGTCCTCGATGCGCTGGGTGCCGTCACCGTTCGCCCAGGTGTGCAGGACGCCGCGGGGGCCGAAGTTCTTGCGGAAGTTCGGGAAGTCCTCCGGGCTCGGGTAGTCGTCGAGCTCGGGCTCCTCCTCGGCGTTGAGGTGGTAGAGGTTGCCGAAGAACTCGTCGAACCCGTGCATCGTCGGCAGGTGCTCGTCGCGGTCGCCGAGGTGGTTCTTGCCGAACTGCCCGGTCGCGTAGCCCTGCGCCTTGAGCGCCGTCGCGATGGTGGGTGTCACCGGCCTGCATGCCGATCTCGGCGCCCGGGCAGCCCCACCTTGGTGAGTCCGGAGCGGATCGGGTTCTGGCCGGTGATGAACGCCGCGCGGCCGGCCGTGCAGCTCTGCTCGCCGTAGTAGTCGGTGAAGCGCACGCCCTCGTCGGCGATCCGGTCGATGTTCGGGGTGCGGTAGCCCATGAGGCCGTCGCTGTAGCAGCTCAGGTTCGAGATGCCGATGTCGTCGCCCCAGATGACCAGGATGTTGGGCTTGCCGTCGGGCATGGGACTCCCTCGTCGAGACGGTTTCGTGTCGCGACATTAACGGCTGCAGGCCTGGCCCGCCCGCCGTCGGGAATGAACAGTCCGGGTCAGGGCCCGGCGACGAGGGTGCGCATCCAGCCGTGCGCGTCCTCCGCGCGCCCGGTCTGGATGTCGAGCAGCGCCTGGCGCAGCCGCATGGTCACCGGGCCCGGCTCGCCGTCGCCGACGGTCCAGTCGGCCGCGGCGCTCTTGACCGAGCCGACCGGGGTGATGACCGCTGCGGTGCCGCAGGCGAAGACCTCGCTGATCTCGCCCGAGGCGTTGCCCGTCGCGCCAGTCGTCGGTGCTGATGCGAGCCCTCGTCCGCGCCGAGGCCGAGGTCCTTGGCCAGCGTGAGCAGCGAGTCGCGGGTGACGCCGGCGAGCAGGCTGCCGGTGAGCTCCGGGGTGACGATGCGCGCGTGGTCGCCGGAGCCGTGGACGAAGAACAGGTTCATCCCGCCCATCTCCTCGACCCAGCGGTGCTCGGCGGCGTCGAGCCACACGACCTGGTCGCAGCCCTTCTCGGCGGCCTGCGCCTGCGCGATCAGCGAGGCGGCGTAGTTGCCGGCGAACTTGGCCTCGCCCGTGCCGCCCGGGGCCGCGCGCACGTACTCGGTCGAGAGCCACACCGACACCGGCTTCACGCCGCGCGGGAAGTAGGCGCCGACGGGCGAGGCGATGAGCACGTAGAGGTACTCGTTCGCCGGACGCACGCCGAGGCCGATCTCGGTCGAGAACATGAACGGACGCAGGTAGAGCGACGCCTCGGCTCCCGCGGGCACGTACGCCTGGTCCTGCTCGACGAGCGCCTCGATGCGAGGCGAGGAACAGGTCCTCGGGCAGCTCGGGCATCGCCATGCGGACGGCGCGAGCGCTGGAAGCGGCGCGCGTTGGCCTCGGGCCGGAAGGTCGCGATCGAGCCGTCGGCCTGGCGGTAGGCCTTGAGCCCCTCGAAGATCGCCTGGCCGTAGTGCAGGACGTTGGTGGCCGGGTCGAACGGGATCGGAGCCGTACGGCGACGAGCTGGGCGTCGTGCCAGCCGGCGTCCTCGGTCCAGCGGATCGTGACCATGTGGTCGGTGAACACCCGGCCGAAGCCGGGGTTCTCGAGCATGGCGGCGATCTCGTCGGCGGAGCGCGGCGCGGTGCTGGGGGTACGGGCGATCGTCGTCGTCGACATGGCGGAAAACTACCTCGTTCGGGGTCCGGGGATGCGGGCGGCGGAGGCCTGACCCGTCGGGAGCCCGACGGGTCAGCCGGCTACTCGCTCCGCGAGCGCGTCGCCGACCTGCGAGGTGCGAGCGCACGGCCGAGCCGCGCTCGGCGAGGTCGGCGGCCACGGCGGCCTCGACCTCGGCGGCCGCCTTGTCGTCGCCCGAGGTGGTCGAGCAGCATCGCGACCGAGAGCACGGTCGCGGTCGGGTCGGCCTTGCCCTGGCCGGCGATGTCCGGGGCGGAGCCGTGCACCGGCTCGAACATGCTCGGAGTGGTGCGGGCCGGGTTCGACGTTGCCGCTGGCCGCGAGGCCGATGCCGCCCGCGATCGCGGCGCCGATGTCGGTGATGATGTCGCCGAACAGGTTGTCGGTGACGACGACGTCGAAGCGCTCGGGCGAGGTCAGGAAGAACATGCTGGCCGCGTCGACGTGGCAGTAGTCGGTCTCGATGTCGGGGAACTCGGCCGCGACGTCGTCGAAGGTGCGCTTCCAGAGGCCGCCGGCGTGCACGAGCACGTTGGTCTTGTGCACGAGCGTCACCTTCTTGCGGCGGCGACCGGCGCGCGCGAACGCGTCGCGCACGATGCGCTCGACGCCGAAGCGCGTGTTGACGCTCTCCTCGGTGGCGATCTCGTGCGGCGTGCCCTGGCGCAGGAAGCCGCCGGCACCGGCGTACGGGCCCTCGGTGCCCTCGCGGCACACGACCATGTCGATGTGCTCCGGGCCCTTGCCCGCCAGCGGGGTGCTCACGCCGGGGTAGAGCTTCACCGGGCGCAGGTTGACGTGGTGGTCGAGCTCGAAGCGCAGCTTGAGCAGCAGCCCGCGCTCGAGCACGCCCGGCGGCACGCTCGGGTCGCCGACGGCGCCGAGCAGGATCGCGTCGCTGCCGCGCAGCTCGGCGAGCACCGAGTCGGGAAGCACCTCGCCGGTGGCGTTGTAGCGCCGCGCGCCGAGGTCGTACTCGGCGCGGTCGACGGAGATCCCGTGGCGCGCGGCGACGACGTCGAGGACCTTGAGGCCCTCGGCCACGACCTCGGTACCGATCCCGTCACCGGGGACGACGGCCAGGCGGTAGTTGCGTCGACATGCCCGCGAGCGTACGCCGCGTCCCAGCATCCGACACTCGACTTCTCACATAGTGAGACGACGGCGCGCCCGGACGGGCCTCCGCGCCAGGGCCGCTGCTACCGTGGTCGCGATGACTCACGCGAGCCTGCTCCTTAGCGGCCGCAGCGAGGCCTGACGACCGGCTTCCTCGCTGCGGGGTGCTGGCGTGCCGGTCGATCGATCCCACGATCCCGGCCCTTCCGCCCCGACCGCACCGAGCGAGGACTCCCCGTGACCAGCAACGACTACGCGACGTCGTACGACGTCCGCAACGCCCAGCAGCCCTCGCCGATGGCCTGGCGCCGCTACTCCCCCTTCACGCCCGTCGACCTGGCCGACCGCACCTGGCCGTCGAAGGTGATCACCGAGGCGCCGCGCTGGTGCGCGGTCGACCTGCGCGACGGCAACCAGGCGCTCATCGACCCGATGACCCCGGCGCGCAAGCTGCGCATGTTCCAGCTGCTCGTCGACATGGGCTACAAGGAGATCGAGGTCGGCTTCCCGTCGGCGAGCCAGACCGACTTCGACTTCGTGCGCCAGCTCATCGAGAGCGACCTGATCCCCGACGACGTCGTCATCCAGGTGCTGACCCAGGCGCGCGAGCACCTGATCGAGCGCACGTACGAGGCCATCGCCGGCGCGCCGCAGGCGATCGTGCACCTCTACAACTCCACCTCGACGCTGCAGCGCCGGGTCGTGTTCGGCCTCGACCGCGACGGCATCAAGGACATCGCGACCCACGGCGCCCAGCTGTGCCTGAAGTACGCCGAGAACCTGCAGGGCACCGAGGTCTACTTCGAGTACTCGCCGGAGTCCTACACCGGCACCGAGCTCGAGTTCGCCGTCGAGGTCTGCGACGCCGTGTTCGACGTGTGGGAGCCGTCGCCCGACCGCAAGGCGATCGTCAACCTGCCGGCGACCGTCGAGATGGCCACGCCCAACGTCTACGCCGACTCGATCGAGTGGATGCACCGCAACCTGGGCCGCCGCGACTCGCTGGTGCTCTCGCTGCACCCGCACAACGACCGCGGCACCGCCGTGGCCGCCGCCGAGCTGGGCTTCATGGCCGGCGCCGACCGCATCGAGGGCTGCCTGTTCGGCAACGGCGAGCGCACCGGCAACGTCTGCCTGGTGACGCTGGGCATGAACCTGTTCAGCCAGGGCATCGACCCGCAGATCGACTTCCGCGACATCGACGAGATCCGTCGCACGGTCGAGTACTGCAACCAGCTGCCGGTGCCCGAGCGCCACCCGTACGGCGGCGACCTGGTCTTCACCGCGTTCTCCGGCTCGCACCAGGACGCGATCAACAAGGGCTTCGCCGAGATGGACCGCGAGTCGGCCGCGGCCGGCGTGCCGGTCGACGACTTCCGCTGGGAGGTCCCCTACCTGCCGATCGACCCCAAGGACGTCGGCCGCAGCTACGAGGCCGTCATCCGCGTGAACTCGCAGTCCGGCAAGGGCGGCGTCGCCTACATCATGAAGACCGAGCACAAGCTCGAGCTGCCGCGCCGTCTGCAGATCGAGTTCAGCGCGGTCGTGCAGCGGGTCACCGACTCCGAGGGCGGCGAGGTCTCGCCGGCCGCGATGTGGGACTACTTCCAGGACGAGTACCTGCCCAACCCCGCCGCGCCGTGGGGCCGGTTCGCGCTGCGCACGATCGCGCAGGAGTCGACCGTCGACGGCGAGACCAACGTCCGCGTCGTGATCGCCGACCGCGGCGCCGAGGTCGAGATCGCCGGCGTCGGCAACGGCCCGATCGCGGCGTTCTGCGACGCGCTGGCGTCGTACGGCGTCGACGTGCGCGTGCTCGACTACCACGAGCACGCGATGAGCTCCGGCGGCGACGCCGCGGCTGCGTCCTACCTCGAGTGCGCGGTCGGCGGCCGCGTGCTGTGGGGCGTCGGCATCGACCCGTCGATCGTCACCTCGTCGCTCAAGGCGGTCGTGAGCGCCGTCAACCGCGCCGAGCGCGACGGCATCGAGACCGACTGACACTCCACCTGCCCGCCGACGGCGCCCGGAACGCGATATGGACCGGGCGCCGTCGCATGTCCGCCAGCGCCGCGTCGGAGGCGAGCGCTAGCGTCGCGGCATGCCGCACATCGTCGCGCCGTTCACCGTCGCTGCCCGTCCTGCCGCCGAGGATCCGGATCTCGGGGCCGATCCCGTGCTCGGGCTGACGATCTTCGACAAGGTCTTCTCCGGCGGCCGCTCGACGGGCACGAGCGTCGTGCGCATGGTCTCCACCGGCGTCGGTGGCGCTCCGCTGGCCTACGTCGCCCTCGAGCGGGTCGAGGGCGAGCTCGAGGGCCGCACCGGCGCGTTCGTCCTCCAGCACGTCGGGCACGATCACCCGCGACGGCCCGTCGCTGCGACTCGAGGTCGTCGCGGGGACTGGCACCGACGGGCTCGCCGGCATCACCGGCACCGGCACGATCGAGCACACCGAGGCGGGCGCCCACCTCGAGCTCGACTACTCGCTGCCAGTCTGACGGCCCTGCCGACCGCCGAGGTGCGACGCGACCGGCTCAGCCCCTGGCTGCGACGAACCCGTCGGCCCCCGCACCGCTCAGCTCATGGCGGCGGGCGGGCCGACCGGACGCGGCGAGCAGCAGCTCGAGAGCGGGTCCTTCGACCCGCGGGCCCGTGCCGTGGACCAGACTGGCGTCGGTGGCGACGAGCTCCCAGCCGGCGACGCGCTCCCGACCCCCGCCCATGGCGGCACCCGTCCTGAGTTGGTGCGCCAAGGCGGAGAGTACGGCCGCCTGCGGGTAGCCGCGTCCCACCCCGAGCGGTCGGCGGATGTCCTCGCCGTGGACAACCGCCTCGACCAGTCGCGTGGCCAGCGGAGCCGGCGGCGTGCAGGTCAGCTGCTCCACGGCTCGGAATGCATCGAGGGTGGCGCGCGGATCCGGTCGTCTCTCGCGGCGCACACCATCGGCGTTGTCGCGATCGAAGTCCATGCGCGCCACGAGCATGCGACGGGCGAAGCCGAGGCGCGTCGTCCTCGCGCTGTCCACCAGGTGCGCCAGCACGTCGTGCACGTCCCACTCGGGGCACAACGACGCGGTCCGCCACGCCTGCTCCTCGAGGTGGTCCAGGTCGGCGGCCAGTGCTCGTCGTTCCTCGTGGACGAGAGCCCAGACCTCGGACCGCGATCCGGCGCCGCCGTCGGTCATCGACCGTACCCGGGGCCGGACGGTTCTGAGGGCGCCGCGTCACCGCGTGCGTGCCACGCCCGGAGCGCGACAGCTCGACTACGACGCTGCCGCGCGTAGGCCGACCTAGCGGGCGGCCCAGGCCGCGAGCGCGCGCTGCCTCCTTGTCGGGGTCGAGCCCCATGGCCGCTCGCGGGTGCGGAGCGGTGCCGGTGGTGTCGACGTCCTGCACCCACGCCCACGCGTCGGCGACCGTCTCGCGCAGCGGACGGATGCGCAGACCCCACTCGAGCGCCCGGGCGACGTCGCTGCTGTGCAGGGCGTACATCTCGACGTCGTGCTGCGGCATCCACACCGGCAGCTCCGTCCACGGGCTCCAGCCCCTGGCCGAGCACGAACTCCTCGTCGAGCCACACCAGGGACGCGCCGGACCCGGTCACCTCGACGCACGCGTCGAGCAGCCCGCCCATGGTCGCGCCACCCGCGGGCGAGACGACGTCGACGGGGCCGCTGCGCCCGGCGGCTCCGGCGTCGAGCCCGAGGTGCGCGAGGTCGCGGGCGTCGACGTACTGGATGCCCAGGTCGTGGGGGCCGGGCGCGAGCACGTCTCCCCCGCGGGCGATGCGGCGCAGCCACCACGGAAGCCGACCGACGTTCTCGCGCGGTCCCAGGATCAGCCCGGCGCGCAGGTGCGTCACGCGGTCGGCGCCGAGCTCGCGCTCGAGCGCCAGCTCGCTGCCGCGCTTGTCGGCGGCGTAGTCCGTGGCGTCCGCGTCGGGGTCGGCCTCGACGACCGCGGCCGACTCGTCGCCGCCCGATCGGGATGGGCCAGGCGTAGACCGACCGGCTCGACACGTAGACCCAGCGACCCACGCTGTCGCCCAGCGCACGCGCCGCGTCGCGCACGACGTACGGCGCCCCCGACCACGTGTCGGCGACGAGGTCGAACGACTCGTCGGCCAGCACGTCGAAGGCGCCCGGCTCGGTGCGGTCGAGCACCACGGCACGGGTGCCTTCGATCGGGGCGTCGCTGCGTCCGCGGTTGGCGACCGTCACGTCCCACCCGCGCGCCAGCGCGTCCTGCACCAGCGCGTGACCGACGAACTGCGTGCCACCGAGCACCAGGATCCTCATGGCTGCACCCTGGTACGCCGCAGACGCGGTGCCTAGGCGCGTTCGCAGACAGCGGACGACGGCGCCTACGCTCGGCGCATGGACGACGCCCTGCTCGACCGCGCACTCGAGCTCGCGCGCGAGGCGCGGGCGAACGGCGATCACCCGTTCGGCGCGCTGCTCGCGCTCGACGGCGTGGTGGTCGCGGAGGCGGTCAACCGCGTGACCACCGCCGGCGACCTGACCGCGCACGCCGAGACCGAGCTGGTGCGGCTGCTCGAGCGCGAGGGACGGCTCGACCAGCTCGCGCTCGGCGTGGTCTACGCGTCGTGCGAGCCGTGCCCGCTGTGCGTCGGCGCGATGTTCTGGGCCGGAGCCCGGCACATCGTGTTCGGCCTGAGCGCCGCGCGGCTCAACGCGCTCTCGACCGAGCCCGGAGGTTCGGCGTACGGCTTCACGATCACCGCGGCCGAGCTCGCAGCGGCGACGACGTCACCGATGCTGGTCGAGGGGCCGTTCCACGAGGACGCCGCCGCCGCTGTGCACGACGGCTTCTGGCACGCCGGCTGATGCCGTCGGGCCGAGACGCCGGGCTCAGAGCTCGATGTCGACGGCGCGCACCGAAGTGGCGCCGACCTCCTCGCCGATCTGGGCGAGGACGTCCTGCGGGATCGCCGAGTCGACGGTGAGCGCGATGAGCGCGTGGCCGCCGGCCTCGTCGCGGCTGACCTGCATGCCGCCGATGTTCACCCCGGCGTCGCCGAGGATGCGGCCGGCGACGCCGACGACACCGGGACGGTCGGCGTAGCGGAGGAACGCGAGGTGCTCGCTGACCGGCACGTCGACGTCGAACCCGTCGACCTCGACGATCTTCTGCAGGCTGCGCGGGCCGGTGACGGTGCCGGCCACGGCGACGGTCTGGCCGTCGGTGAGGGTCAGGTTGACGCGGACGAGGTTCCGCCAGTTGGCCGACTCGGTGGACGTGGTGAGCGACACCTCGACGCCGCGCTCGCCGGCGAGCACCGGCGCGTTGACGTAGGAGACCGGGTCGGTGACGAGCACCGAGAAGACGCCCTTGAGCGCGGAGAGCTCGAGGATCTTCACATCGTGGTCGGCGACCTCGCCGAGCACCTCGACCTCGATGGCCTGCAGCGGTGCGGAGGCCAGCGAGCCGGCGACGCGGCCGAGGTTCTCCGCAAGGGCGATCCCGGGGCGCACGGCCTCGGCGATGGACGCCGCCCTTGACGTTCACGGCGTCGGGCACGAGCTCGCCGGCGAGCGCGAGGCGCACGGAGCGGGCGACCGCGATGCCGGCCTTCTCCTGCGCCTCGTCGGTGCTGGCACCGAGGTGCGGAGTGGCGACGACCTGCTCGAACTCGAACAGCGGCGAGTCGGTGCACGGCTCGCGTGGCGAACACGTCGAGGCCGGCGCCGGCGACGCGGCCCTCCTTGATCGCGACGTAGAGCGCGTGCTCGTCGACGATGCCGCCGCGGGCGGCGTTGATGATGCGCACGGTCGGCTTGACCTTGCGCAGCGCCTCCTCGCCGATGAGCCCGACGGTCTCGGGCGTCTTGGGCAGGTGCACGGTGATGAAGTCGGACTCGGCGAGCAGCTCGTCGAGCGGGAGCATCCGGATCCCGAGCTGCGCGGCGCGCGCCGGCTGCACGTAGGGGTCGTACGCCACGAGCTTCACGCCGAAGGCGGAGAGGCGCTGGGCGACGAGCAGGCCGATGCGGCCGAGGCCCACGACGCCGACGGTCTTGTCGGTGAGCTCGACGCCGGTGTACTTCGAGCGCTTCCACTGGCCGTCCTTGAGCGCCTGGCTCGCGGGGGCGATGTTGCGCGCGCTGGCCAGCAGGAGGGCGACCGCGAGCTCCGCGGCGCTCACGATGTTGGAGGTGGGTGCGTTCACGACCATGACGCCGGCCTGCGTGGCAGCCTTCACGTCGACGTTGTCGAGGCCGACACCGGCGCGCGCGATGACCTTGAGGTTCTTCGCCGCGGCGATCGCCTCGGCGTCCACCTTGGTGGCCGAGCGGACCAGGATCGCGTCGACGTCGACGATGGCAGGCAGCAGCGCGGCGCGGTCGGCGCCGTCGCAGTGCCGGATCTCGAAGTCGGGCCCGAGGGCCTCGACGGTGGCCGGGGACAGTTCTTCGGCGATGAGCACGACCGGCTTGGTCACGAGGGGCACCTTCGAGGATCGACGTCGGGTGTCAGGCCTCGAAGTCTACGAGAGCCCTTGTGAACGCCTTCACGAGGTCCGGATCGCGAGACGCACGTCTCACCTCTCGGCGCCGGCAGGGCCGTCGGCCAGTCACGCGGTGCGCAGGAGATCCAGCGCCAGGGCGATCACGGCGTCGTCGTCGCCTGCGGCCAGCAGCTGCTGCGGGGTGCGGTAGCCGAGCTGAGGCCGGGGGCGGCGCAACCAGCCCTCCACACCGACGTCGTCGAGCACCGGGAGCAGCAGCTCCACGACGTAGTGGGCGGTGTCCCGGTGCACGGGCGGCCACCTCCGATGCGGTCCCGGCGAGGTCCGCAGCGCGGACGCCGACCCCCTTCCTGTCGACCGCGCGACCCCGGGGACTTGACCGCAGCGGGTCACGAGCGGGGCACAGCCTCAGCCGCCCGGACGGGCGGGCGCAGCCATCCAGGAGTCGAGGGTCGCCGGAGGGATGGCCACGGGGCTGACGGGGACGTACTCGTCGCCCGCCAGCCGCCCGGGCTCCCCGTCGTCCTGCCACTCGCCGAGGAACCACCACTCGACGCGGCCGTCGGGGTGGATCACCGCGGGGCCGTCGTGCCGATGGAACAGGCGGCGCCCGAGCAGCCAGATCTCGGTGCCGTCGGGCAGCAGGAATGCCTCCACCCGGCGGGTCGAGCCCTGCGACGTCGGCACAGCCGAACGGTAGGCCCCTCGAGCCCGCAGAGTCGCGGTGTCGAGGAGTCGCGGTGTCGCGGCATGACGTCGGCTCCCGCAGGCCCGCCGCGAGAACACGCGCCGCACGAGGTCAGAAGGGTGGTTCGTCGAGGGGTGGTGGCGGGTCGGGGTCGGGGTGGTCGGCGGGGTCGTGGAGGAACGGTCGCGCGGGGATGTGGATGCGTTGGCCCCAGGCGGTGATCCAGTCGCAGGATCCGTCGCGGCTTGCTGTTCTCGATGCGGGCGTGGCCGGCGGTCTTGTTCTGGTGGTCGGAGATGCAGATCCCGCCGGTGTTGCGCGGGGTCGGAGGGTCCGTCGGGGAAGGGGTGGCGTGGTCCATCTGCATCCGGCGCGGGTCGCGGCTGGTGCAGCCGGGTGCGCGGCAGCCGCCGTCGCGGGCGAGGACGTAGGTCCGCAGCGGTGCGGGCAGGTAGGTGAGGGTGCCGTAGTCGAGCAGGTGGCCGTCGACGGGGTCGGTCACCATGCGGCGGAACGCGTTCGCGTAGCCGGCGAGCTCGCGTCCGATCTGGGCGGGGACGGGTTGTCCGTCGAGCAGGCAGTGCCGGTCGGCCTCGCCCCGCAGGGTCTGCAGGTCGATGACGAGCTGCACCTGCGTGGTCGCGGCGTGGGCTGCCAGTCGATGTCACCGGTCTCGGCCGTGGTGCCCAGGATCCGGGCGGCGAGCGCGTCGGCGCGGCACGCCCCGATGAGGACGCCGTCGGCGTCGTCGATGGCGGACAGGACGACGTCGCGGTCGCGGACGCCCACACCGCCGCTCGCCGTCCTCACCGGCGGCGACCGCCGTCTCGCGCACCTCGTCCGCTGCCGTGCGCCGCTGCGCCCGTAGGGCGTAGGCGTCGGTGTCGAGCGTGGCCTTGATCGCGGTGATGGTCGGAGGTGTCGTGGACCATGCCGAGGTAGGACATGCCGTCCTCGAGCTCGCGGGTCCACACCGAGCGCTGCTCGCGCGCTCGCCGGTAGCGGGACGCCGCGTCCGGGTCGTAGTCGGCGATGGCCTTGGCGACCTGGTTGCCGAACTGCTTCGGGGTCATCCGCTTCGCCTTGGGCAGCGTCACCCGCTCCACCGCGGCGAGCGCATCGCGGTCGGTGCAGGTACGGGTGCGCTCGACGATCTCCCGGCAGTGCGCCTTCGCTGATCTCGACCCGCTGCCAGCGCGGTGAGGAAGGACGGGAACGTCGCGGTGAGCACTCGCGCGCGTTCGATCGCCATGCCCGCGGAGTACTGCGAGGAGCGCGTCGCGAACGCGAGCTCCTTCTCCACCCGGATCTCCGCGGCCACCTCGACCGAGGACTCCACCCCCGCCAGCGCCACCCGCGCCCGAGCCTTCAGCGACGCGGCGTACGCATCGACCCGCTCGGCGGCCTTGAGGTAGTCGAGCACCGCCGCCTTCGACGACAGACCCATCGGGTCGATCGACTCGAGCAGCAGCAGATCCGCCGCCGACGGCACTGAGCGACAGGTGCTCGAGCAGGTCCTCGTCGGTCATCGGCTCGACCTCATCGACCGGAGCATCGGACTCCCACCGCTCCAGCAGCGCCGAGTCGCACCGCGCCATCGCCAGCGCCGAAGGCGACCTCCTCCGCCGAGGGGAACGGCGCCGGCTCGGCGTCGTCCCACGAGCGGGAGGGAGAGGTCGAGGACATGGACAGATAATAGAACATACGTCCGACAGAGACAAGCGCCGAATCGAGATTCCTCAACAATCACAACGGGTTACGCGATGGACACCCCTGGTCGCACGTCACGCCACAGATGCGCTGCGCCGGCGCGATCACCGCTGCCAGCACGCCCGTGCGCCGATGTGGCACGCTCCCGGGATGCCGCGGATCCTGCACCTCGCGACCGTCCCCGACTGGGAGGCGGCCCAGGCCGCCGGCGAGTACCGCGTCTCGACGCTGGGCGCCACGATCGACGAGGTCGGGTTCATCCACGCCTCGACCCCCGAGCAGGTGCACGCCACCGCGGAGCGCTTCTACGCCGACGTCGACGAACCGCTCGTGGTGCTGGTGCTCGACGAGGACGTGCTGCTGGACGCGGGCGTGCCTGTGGTGCGCGAGGACGGCGGCGCCGGAGAGCTCTTCCCGCACCTGTACGCCGCCCTGCCGGTCGAGCTCGTCGTCGAGGTGCGCCCCGCCTCCTTCGACGCCGAAGGCCGCTTCAGGTACTGAAGCGGCCTTCGGGACGGACGTGGTGCGGACTAGCGGGCGGACGTGCCCTCGACGTAGTCGCTGTCGGTCTTCTCGACCCAGCTCATCATCGAGCGCAGCTCGCGGCCGACGCCCTCGATCGGGTGCTGCTCGCCCTTGGCGCGCAGCGCCTTGAACTCCGGGCGCGCCGGCGTCCTGGTCGTCGATGAAGCGCTGCGCGAACGACGCCGTTCTGGATGTCGGCGAGGACCGCCTTCATGTTCTCCTTGACGCTCGGGTCGATGACGCGCGGGCCGGAGACGTAGTCGCCGTACTCCGCGGTGTCGGAGACCGACCAGCGCTGCTTGGCGATGCCGCCCTCGTACATGAGGTCGACGATGAGCTTGAGCTCGTGCAGGCACTCGAAGTACGCGACCTCGGGCTGGTAGCCGGCCTCGATGAGGGTCTCGAAGCCGTACATGACCAGCTGCGAGGCGCCGCCGCAGAGCACGGCCTGCTCGCCGAACAGGTCGGTCTCGGTCTCCTCGGTGAACGTGGTCTTGATGCCGCCGGCGCGCAGGCCGCCGATGGCCTTGGCGTACGAGAGCGCGAGCGCCCACGCGTTGCCGGTGGCGTCCTGCTCGACCGCGACGATGACCGGCACGCCGCGGCCGGCGGCGTACTCGCGGCGCACGAGGTGGCCGGGGCCCTTGGGCGCGACCATGATCACGTCGACGTCGGCCGGCGGGGTGATGTAGCCGAAGCGGATGTTGAAGCCGTGGCCGAAGAACAGCGCCTTGCCGGCGGTGAGGTGCGGCTCGATCGACTCGGTGTAGAGGTGCCGCTGCACGTGGTCGGGCGCCAGGATCATGATCACGTCGGCCTCGGCGGCGGCCTCGGCGGGCGTCACGACGCGCAGGCCCTCGGCCTCGGCCTTGGCGCGCGACTTCGAGCCCTCCGGCAGGCCGACGCGGACGTCGACGCCCGAGTCGCGCAGGTTGAGGCGTGGGCGTGGCCCTGGCTGCCGTAGCCGAGCACGGCGACCTTGCGGCCGGGGATGATCGAGAGATCGGCGTCGTCGTCGTAGAAGAGCTCGGCCACGGTGGGCATCTCCTTGGATATCGAGGTTGTCGCAGCGGAAGTCTGGCAGGCCGCACCAGGGCGGCCGTCGGGCGGGGCGGCGGGATCAGGCCGAACGGTCGGCGGGACGCAGGCGTGCGGTCGGAGATCGACCGCGAGCCGCGACCGACCGCGACCATGCCGGACTGCACGAGCTCCTTGATGCCGAACGGCTCGAGCACGCGCAGCAGCGCCTCGAGCTTGTCGCGGCTGCCGGTGGCCTCGATGGTCACGGCGTCGGCGCGACGTCGACGACCTTGGCGCGGAACAGCTCGACGATCTCGAGCACCTGCGCTGCGGTTGTCGTGGTCGGCCTTGACCTTGACCAGCAGCAGCTCGCGCTGCGACCGCCGAGTCCTGGTCGAGCTCGACGATCTTGAGCACGTTGACCAGCTTGTTGAGCTGCTTGGTCACCTGCTCGAGCGGGCAGCTCCTCGACGTTGACGACGATCGTCATGCGCGAGATCGCCGGACAGCTCGGTCGGGCCGACGGCGAGGCGAGTCGATGTTGAAGCCGCGCCGGGAGAACAGCGCGGAGATCCGGGCGAGCACACCGGGCTGGTCCTCGACCAGCACGGACAGCGTGTGGCGGCTCATGACAGGGCTCCTCAGTCCTCGCGGTCCCAGCGCGGGGCCAAGGTCGCGCGCGACCTTGATGTCGTCGTTGCTCGTGCCGGCGGCGACCATCGGCCACACCATCGCGTCCGGTGGACCACGAAGTCGACGACGACCGGCGCGTCGTTGATCGCCATCGCCTTCTCGATCGTGGCGTCGACGTCGCTCGGGGCTCTCGCAGCGCAGGCCGACGCAGCCGTAGGCGTCGGCGAGCTTCACGAAGTCGGGGATGCGGTGGCTGTGCAGGTCGGTGTTGGAGTAGCGCGACTCGTAGAACAGGGTCTGCCACTGGCGCACCATGCCCAGCGAGGAGTTGTTGATCAGCGCGACCTTGATCGGGATGTCGTTGATCGCGCAGGTGGCGAGCTCCTGGTTGGTCATCTGGAAGCAGCCGTCGCCGTCGATCGCCCACACCGTGGCGTCGGGGCGGCCGACCTTGGCGCCCATCGCGGCGGGCACGGCGTAGCCCATCGTCCCGGCGCCGCCGGAGTTGAGCCACGTGCCGCGGGTTCTCGTACTTGATGAACTGCGCGGCCCACATCTGGTGCTGGCCGACGCCCGCGGCGTAGATCGCCTCGGGCCCGGCGATCTGGCCGAGCCGCTCGATGACGTACTGCGGCGAGAGCGAGCCGTCGGTGGGCAGGTCGTAGCCCAGCGGGTACGTCGCCTTCAGTGGTCGAGCAGCGCGACCCACTCGGCGTAGTCGCCCGCGCGGCCGGCGTCGTGCTCGGCGGTGACCGCCAGGATCAGGTCGCTGATGACCTCGCTGGCGTCGCCGACGATCGGCACGTCGGCCGTGCGGTTCTTGCAGATCTCGGCCGGGTCGATGTCGGCGTGGATCACCAGCGCGTCCGGCGCGAACGAGTCGAGCTTGCCGGTGACGCGGTCGTCGAACCGGGCGCCGAGCGCGATGAGCAGGTCGCTCTTCTGCAGCGCGCCGACCGCGGCCACCGTGCCGTGCATGCCGGGCATGCCCAGGTGCAGCGGGTGGCTGTCCGGGAACGCGCCGCGCGCCATCAGCGTGGTGATCACCGGGATGCCGGTGAGCTCGGCCAGGCGCAGCAGCTCGGCGTGCGCGCGCGACTTGATGACGCCGCCGCCGACGTAGAGCACCGGGCGCTTGCGCCTCGACGATCATCCGCGCGGCCTCGCGCACCTGCTTGGCGTGCGGGCGGGTCACGGGGCGGTAGCCGGGCAGGTCGATGGTCTCCGGCCAGGCGAACGCGGTCTGGCGCCTGCAGCGCGTCCTTGGAGATGTCGACGAGCACCGGGCCCGGGACGGCCGGTGCCGGCGATGTGGAACGCCTCGGCGATCGCCGCCGGGATCTCGCCGGGTCGGTGACGAGGAAGTTGTGCTTGGTGATCGGCATCGTGATGCCGCGGATGTCGGCCTCCTGGAAGGCGTCGGTGCCGATCGACGGCGCTCGGCACCTGGCCGGTGATCGCGACGATCGGCACGGAGTCCATGTAGGCGTCGGCGATCGGCGTCACGAGGTTGGTGGCACCCGGGCCGGAGGTCGCCATGCAGACGCCGACGCGGCCGGTGGCCTGGGCGTAGCCCTCGGCGGCGTGGCCGGCGCCCTGCTCGTGGCGCACGAGGATGTGGCGCACCTGCGTGCGAGTCCATGAGCGGGTCGTACGCCGGCAGGATCGCGCCGCCGGGGATGCCGAAGACGACGTCGACTCCGGCGTGCTCCAGCGAGCGGACGAGGCTCTGGGCTCCGGTGATCTGGTCGGTCATGTCGGTCCTCGTCGCGGGTCGTGGGTCAGGGAGTCGGGCAACGAAAAACCCCCCGGCCCGGACGGGCGGCGAGGGGTGCGCACAGTCGACGTCGGACCGTCAGGCTGTGCGCCTGCGAACTACGAGAATGGCGGTGTGGAACACGTGACTACCGTCGCCCGCGCCGCACGGAGTGTCAAGCAGTGACACGACCGGTCTCATCATCCGAGACGAAGACGCGACCGCCCGGGATCGCCTCGGCCGGCAGCGCGACCCGTGCCGAGCGAGAGCAGCGCCGTGGCGCTGCCCGCGTCGAGCGGCCGCGAGAGCAGGTAGCCCTGGCCCAGGGTGCAGCCGGCGGCGCGCAGCAGCACCAGCTGGTCGACCGTCTCGATGCCCTCGGCGACCACGGTGAGGCCGAGGTCGCGGCCCAGCCGCAGCACGGCCGGCACCGTGTCGCGCGCTCCCCCGACCCGCATGACGAGCTCGCGGTCGACCTTGAGGCCGTCCAGCGGCAGCCGGGGCAGGTACGACAGCGACGAGTAGCCGGTGCCGAAGTCGTCGAGCGAGATCCGCACGCCGAGCTGGCGCAGCCGGCCGAGCTCGCGCGTGGAGTCCTCGAGGCTCGCGGACCAGCTGGTGCTCGGTGATCTCCAGGCACAGCAGCTCGGGCGGTACGGCGTAGTGCTCGAGCGACGCCTGCACCTCGGCAGCCAGCGTCCCCGTCTCGAGCTGGCGCGCCGACACGTTCACCGCCACGCGCATGGTGTGCCCGGCGCGGGTCCACTGCCCGAGCTGTGCGAGCGCGGCGTCGAGCACCCACCGACCGATGGGGACGATGAGGCCGCTCTCCTCGGCCGCCGTCACCGCCTCGGCCACGGACCACCCCGGCAGGTCCGCGCCGTCGAAGCGCAGCAGCGTCTCCATGCCGTAGACCGCGCCCGTGCGCAGGTCGACGATCGGCTGGTACGCCACGAGCAGCCGGTCGTCGGCGAGCGCCTTGCGCAGCCGCGCCGCGCCGTCGAGGCGGCGCAGGACGCTGGCGTGCATCTCCGGCTCGTAGACCGCCACGCGGTCGCGGCCACCGGACTTCGCGCGGTAGAGGGCGAGATCGGCGTTGCGCAGCGCGCTCTCGGCGTCGTCGCCCACCGACGGGCGCGCCAGGCCGATGCTCGCCGACACGACGACCTCGCGGCCGGCCACGAGGTACGGCCGCGACAGCGAGGCGCGCAGCCGCTCCGCGACGTCGGCGGCGACCTCGTCGCTGCAGTCGGTGAGCAGCGCGACGAACTCGTCGCCGCCGAAGCGGGCCACGACGTCGCGCTCGCGCACGTCCGTCGAGAGCCGCGCCGCGGCCTCCACCAGGAGGTCGTCGCCGACCGCGTGCCCGAACGAGTCGTTGACGTCCTTGAACCCGTCGAGGTCGACGAACAGCACCGCCACGCGACCCAACGCCTGGGTGCGCAAGCGCGGCCTCGACCCGCCCGGTGAACTCGCCGCGGTTGGGCAGACCCGTGAGCTGGTCGCGCGTCGCCCGTTCCCGGAACGTCTCGGCCTGCTCGGAGACCTGAGCGACGAGTCGGGCGTTCTCGATGCCGAGCAGCGTCTGGCTGCTCAGGATCGAGGCCAGCAGCGTCACCACCACGAACGCCAGCATCGGGTCCGACGGCCGCCCGAAGCGTCCAGGCCACCATCGCCGCGGCGATGGCCACGCACGCCGCGGCGTACGGGATCCGGATCGCGCGGCGCTGCGAGTCGTCGTCGACGACCGCCGCGAAGGGGCTGCGGGCGATCCACGGCGTCGCGCCGGCGATCACGACCGCGGCGGTCCACGACCCGAGGTAGGCGGCGCGACCGTTGGCACCCCATCCGGTCGACGAGAAGAAGGCGCGGTAGAGGTCGCCGTTGCTCATGAGCGCGGCGCTGATCGACAGGGCGATGCCGCCGGCACGCGCGTGCGCCGGCAGCCTCCGCGTCAGGCCGAAGACGACGCTCGCGAGGGCGAGATCGGTGAGCACCCAGCCGGAGCCGAGCAGCAGCCCGGCGGGCGCCGCCTCGAGGCGGGCCGGCGTCACGCTGAACAGCCACAGGCCGATGAACAGCGAGCCGCCGAGGAGCCAGCCGTCGAGGCCGAGGAACAGCCAGCGGCTCGGACTGCGGACCGTGCCCGGGAACGCGACGATCGCCGAGCCCGGCGACCACCGTGGCCACGAGGCGGAGCAGCACGCTGCCGGGCGGCTCCGCGCTCCAGGCCAGCGCGGCATGCAGGTACGCCGTGATGGCGGTCGCGCCCGCCAGCAGACCCCACGCCCAGCGCAGACGTCCCGTGCAGCGGACCGCGGCCACCGCCAACGAGACGGCGGCGCACAGCGTGACGAGGCCGAGGACCAGGAACGGCCAGGCCGTGGCGTCGAGGCGGCGCTCCGCGAACGCGGGCACGGCGGCGATCCCGAGCGCGACGGCGACGACCACCAGCAGGCGCCGCGTCGAGCGCCGGGACTCCGACGCGTCGGCGAGGTCCGTGCTGGCGTTCACTCCCTGGCCATCGACGCACCCGAAGTGATCTTGAGCCGGGGTCGACTCACGCCCTGCTCACGATCGCGCGCATCACCCGGACGGAGGCACGCACCGCTCGCGGCGTCCCGCCAGGTGGGACGCCGGCTTCAGTCGCAGACGGCGCCGTACCGTGCCGAGCCGACGAGCTCGCGCGTACTTCGCGAGCACGCCACGGGAGTGCTTGGGCGCCGGCGGGGTCCACCCCGCCTTGCGCGCCGCAAGGACATCCTCGGGCACGAGCAGGTCGAGCGTGCGCGCGGCGGCGTCGAGCCGGATGCGGTCGCCGTCCTGGACGAACGCGATCGGGCCGCCGTCGACCGCCTCGGGCGCCACGTGACCGACGCACAGGCCGGTCGTGCCGCCGGAGAAGCGGCCGTCGGTGATGAGCAGCACCTGCTTGCCGAGGCCGGCGCCCTTGATCGCACCGGTGACGGCGAGCATCTCGCGCATGCCGGGGCCGCCCTTCGGGCCCTCGTAGCGGATCACGACGACGTCGTCGGGCTGCAGCGTGCCGTCCTCGACGGCCTGCATCGCCCCGGCCTCGCCGTCGAACACGCGGGCGTTGCCCTCGAACACGTCGGTGTCGAAGCCCGCCGTCTTCACGACCGCGCCCTCCGGGGCGAGCGAGCCGCTGAGGATGGCGAGGCCGCCGGTCTTGTGGATCGGGTCGGCGAGCGCGCGCAGGATCTTGCCGTCCGGGTCCGGCGGCGCGATCTCGGCGAGGTTCTCGGCCATGGTGCGACCCGTGACGGTGAGGCAGCTCGCCGTCGATGAGACCGGCGTCGAGCAGCGCCTTCATGACGACCGGGACGCCGCCGATGCGGTCGACGTCGCTCATCACGTACTGGCCGAAGGGCTTCACGTTGGCCAGGTGCGGCACCTTGTCGGCGACGGTGTTGAAGTCCTCGATGTCGAGCTCGACCTGCGCCTCGTGCGCGAGGGCCAGCAGGTGCAGCACGGCGTTCGTGGAGCCGCCGAGCGCCACGACCACGGCGATCGCGTTGAGCAGCGACTGCGCGCGTGATGATGTCGCGGGTGGTGATGCCGGCGCGGAGCAGGTCGACGACCGCCTGGCCGGAGCGCTGCGCGTAGCCGTCGCGCCGACGGTCGACGGCCGGGCGGCGCGGCGGAGCCCGGCAGGCTCATGCCCATCGCCTCGGCGGCGGCCGCCATCGTGTTCGCGGTGTACATGCCGCCGCAGGCGCCCTCGCCCGGGCAGATCGCGCGCTCGATCTCGTCGACCTGCTCGCGGGTGATGAGCCCGCGGGCGCAGGCGCCGACCGCCTCGAACGCGTCGATGATCGTGACGTCCTTGTCGCCGACGCGGCCCGGCAGGATCGACCCGGCGTAGAGGAAGACCGCGGCCACGTCGAGCCGCGCCGCGGCCATGAGCATCGCGGGCATCGGACTTGTCGCAGCCGGCGAGCAGCACGCCGCCGTCGAGGCGCTCGGCCTCGAACACGCGTCTCGACCGAGTCGGCGATGACCTCGCGGCTCACCAGCGAGAAGTGCATCCCGACGTGACCCATCGAGATGCCGTCCGAGACCGAGATCGTGCCGAACTCCAGCGGGTAGCCGCCCGCGGCGTGCACGCCGTTCTTCGCCGCGTCCGCGAGGCGGTCGAGCGAGAGGTTGCACGGGGTGATCTCGTTCCAGGACGAGGCGACGCCGATCTGCGGCTTGACCCAGTCGTCGTCGCCCATGCCGACGGCGCGGAGCATGCCGCGGGCGGCGGCGCGCTCGAGCCCGTCGGTGACGGTGCGGGAACGGGGCTTGATGTCGGGCTGCTGGCTGGTCACGGTCCGAGCCTACGAGGTGGGGGTGCGACGCGTCGTCGCGGTGTCGCAGTGCGAGACGGGCTGCAGGGACCGGCTACGGCGAGGTGATGATCCGGACCCGCGCCTCGTCACGCTCCTCGTCGGTGATGGCGCCGCTCGCATGCAGGGCGTCGACCTCGGCGAGCCGCTCCTCGACCGAGCGGCCCTCCGCCGGCGGCAGCACCTCGGTCAGCGTGGGCTCGACGATCGCGATCGGCTCGGGCTCCGCAGGCGGCGTACGCCGGACCAGCGGCGCCACGACCAGCACGAGCGCCACGAGGACCACCACCATGACGACGGCGAACAGCACCTCGCCCACCCCGATGTCGGACACCGAGCCTCCTCGCGGTCGCCTGACCCGTCGGCTCAGAGGTTACCGAGGATGCGTGCCCGAGCGGCGTCACGCTCGGCCGCCGAGATGGCGCCGCTGCGGGCGAGCTCGTCGACCTCCGCGAGCCGCTCCTGGACGCTGCGCTCGGGGGCCAGCAGGGCCGAGTCGTGCACCCGGCCCATCACCTGGACGTCGGCGGCGAACGGGTCGAGACCGGCCGCCTTGGCCGCCCGGTAGCGCTTCACGGCGCTGACGACGATCAGCGTCAGCACCACGAGGAAGAACACCACGAAGAAGGCGAAGGCGATGCCGATGGCCGCCGGGAACCCGGAATCCGTCACGGTCTGATCGAACTGGTCGTCGAGCACGGCACTCCCCCTGGTCCGGTGCTGGAGCGAGCGACGCTAGGGCCGCTGCGCGAGGTTGTCGAGCGGCTCGCCGGAGCGCCAGCGGCGCAGCTGCGCGGCCACGAGCCGCTGCGCGCGCGGCTCGAAGGCGGACGAGTTGCCGCCGACGTGCGGGCTGATCAGCACGCCGGGCGCGCGCCAGAGCGGGTGGTCGTCGGGCAGCGGCTCGGGGTCGGTGACGTCGAGGGCCGCGGTGACCTGGCCGTCGTGCAGCGCCGCGACGAGGTCGTCGGTCACCACGACCGGGCCGCGCGCGACGTTGACCAGCAGCGCACCGCGCTTCATGCGCGCGAGGAAGGCGGCGTCGACGAGGCCGCGTGTCTCGTCGGTGAGCGGCACGATCAGGACGACGACGTCCACGGTCGGCAGCAGGTCGGGCAGCGCCGTCGAGCGACTGCACCTCGCGACCGTCGTCGAGCGTGCGCGGCGTACGCGCGACCCGGACGATCTCGGCCTCGAAGCCGTCGAGCCGGCGCTCGATCGCCTGGCCGATGCGGCCGTAGCCGACGATGAGCACGCGCCGGTCGGCGATGGCTCCGTTGCGGCTCGGCGCCCAGGTGCCGGTGGCCTGGTTGCGCGCGAAGTCGTCGAGCCCGCGCAGCCGCGCGAGCGTGAGCCCGACCGCCAGCTCGGCGGTGCTCGCGTCGTGCACCCCGGCGGCGTTGTGCAGCGCCACGCCGTCGGGCAGGTGCGGCCACACGGCGTCGACGCCGGCCCAGAGGCTCTGGACCACCTGCAGCCGCGGCATCCGCGACATCGCGGCGAGCGGCTCCGCGCCCGCCGAGGTACGGCGGGACGTAGAAGACGACATCGGCCAGGACGTCGTCGGAGGGCGCCGGGCCGTCGTCGGTCCAGACGGGCCACCTCGAGGCCGTCGGTCGCCCCGCCGAGCACGTCGGCGTGGTCGGGCCAGGGCAGCAGCACGCGATCGCTCACATCGCGGACGCTAGCGGTCGGCGTACGCCGGGCGTCGCTAGCCTCCCCCCATGGACACGCGCACCCTGGGCAGCAGCGGCATCGAGGTCGGGGCCCTGGGCCTGGGCTGCATGGGCATGACGTTCGCGTACGACAGCGACCTGCGCGACGAGACCGAGTCGATCGCGGTGATCCACCGGGCCCTCGAGCTGGGCATGACGCTGCTCGACACGGCCGACGTCTACGGGCCGTTCACCAACGAGGAGCTCGTCGGTCGCGCGCTGCGCGGCCATCGCGACTCGGCGGTCGTCGCCACCAAGTGCGGCATCGTGCACTCCCCCGACTTCAAGCACGGGCGATCGGCGTCCCCGGACTACGTACGGTCGGCGTGCGACGCGTCGCTGGGCCGCCTGGGCATCGAGACGATCGACCTCTACCAGCTGCACCGGGTCGACCCCGCGACCCCGATCGAGGACACCTGGGGAGCGTTCGCCGGCCTCGTCGAGGCGGGCAAGGTGCGCGCGATCGGGCTCTCCGAGGTGACGCTCGACGAGCTGGCGCGCTGCCACGCCATCCACCCCGTCGCCAGCGTGCAGAGCGAGCTGTCGCTGTGGACGCGCGACTGGGCCGACGACGTGCTGCCCTTCTGCCGCGAGAACGGCATCGCGTTCCTGCCGTTCTCGCCGCTCGGCCGCGGCTTCCTCACCGGCGCGCTCGCCGCCCGCGAGTTCGCGCAGGACGACTTCCGCTCGACCCTGCCGCGCTTCTCCGCGGAGAACATGGCGGCGAACCAGGCGCTCGTCGACCAGGTGGTCGCGCTCGCCGAGGCGCCGCGGCGCGACGCCCGCGCAGGTGGCTCTCGCCTGGGTGCTGGCGCAGGGCGACCAGGTGATCCCGATCCCCGGCACCAAGCGGGTGAGCCGGCTCGAGGAGAACGCGGCGGCCGCCGACCTGGTGCTCAGCGCCGACGACCTCGCGCTGCTCGACGCGCTTCCGGCACCCTCCGGCTCCCGCTACTGACCTCTCGGTTCCAGCCAGTCGGGCCAGGACTCGGCGAGCACGACCCGGCGCTCGCAGGTCGGCGAGCAGGTCGGCGATGCCGTCGGCGGTGGCCGACCACGACCCGTCCTCGGCGTGCGCATCGAGGGCGCGGTCGACGGTGAAGCGGATCCAGCCCAGGCGCGACGCGAGCGCCGGACCGAGGTCGCTCGGCGCTGCGTCGACGGTGGCTCCTGAGGCCTCGCGTAGCCCCTGACCACCTCGGCGGCGGCGTCCGGCGTCGCGCCATGCGCGCCATCGTCACCGCGGCGTGCGCGAGGTCGTGCGCGGGTACGGCGGGCAGCACGACGTCCCAGTCGATGAGCAGCGGCCCGTGGGCACCGACGCAGCAGGTTCTTCTGGTCGACGTCGCCGTGGCGAGCACCGTCGCCGGCACGCGTCGTCGCACGAGCAGCGCCGAGGCCCGGCGCGCCAGCGGTCTCGGCCGTCCTCGAGCTCGCGCGCCCACGGCGCGCCGGCCGCGCGCGACCGGGCCACGAGGTCGGGCCAGACGTCCGCGGTCGTGAGCCCGGTGCGCCCGGCGTACAGGTCGGGTCGGTCGGCTGCGCAGCGCGAGCCCGTGCAGGGCGGCCAGCGTGCGCCCGACCCAGCGGCGAGCGGGACGTCGACGGGCTCGCGCGGCACGGTCGCGCGCCTCGACCCAGCGGTGCACGCGCACCGGCGCCGTCCCGGAGCCGTCCGTCGACGCGGCACGTCGAGCGACGCACCCGCCGTCGGGCGCGGGCACGGGCGCCGGCGCCGCGACCCCAGCTGCGATCGCCGCCTGCTCGAGCCGCCAGCCCTCGGCGAGCCAGTCGAGCCAGCGCGGCTCGCCCCAGGCGTTGCGCAGCTCCTTGACCGCGAGGTCGCCGTGCGTCGTCGAGAGCCGCAGCACGCGGTTCGACCACCCGCCCGAGACCTCGGCGTACGCCGTCACCTCGCCCGGCAGCGCCGAACGCGGCGAGCACGCGCACGCGGGTCGGGGGCCGGAAGCTCGCTCACGCGCCGACCCTACGGAACGCCACGCGCAGCACCGCACCCCCGATCGTCGCTACCGCGGTCGGAACGGGCAGGGAAGCGACGGACGCAGGTGCGAGAAGGACCTACTCGCTGACGCCGAGGCGCTCGAGCAGCAGCTCGCGCACGCGGCCGGCGTCGGCCTGGCCGCGCGTCGCCTTCATGACCGCGCCGACGATCGCGCCGGCCGCCGCGACCTTGCCGCCGCGGATCTTCTCGGCGACGTCGGGCTGCGCGGCGAGCGCCTCGTCGATCGCCGCGAGCAGCGGGCCGTCGTCGCTGACGACGGCGAGCCCGCGGGCGGCGACGACCTCGTCCGGCGTGCCCTCGCCCGCGAGCACGCCCTCGATGACCTGGCGGGCGAGCTTGTCGTTGAGCGCGCCCTCGCCGACGAGCGCCTCGACGCGGGCGACGTCGGCCGGCGTGATCGGCAGGTCGACGAGCTCGACGCCGCGCTCGTTGGCGATGCGGGCGAGCTCGCCGGTCCACCACTTGCGCGCGGCGGCCTGGTCGGCGCCGGCGCGACGGTGGCCTCGACGAGGTCGAGCGCACCGGCGTTGACCACCGAGGCCATCTCGAAGTCGCTGATCCCCCACTCGGCCTTGAGGCGCGTCTGGCGCACTGCGGGGTTCTCCGGCAGCGTGGCGCGCAGCTCCTCGACCCACTCGCGCGACGGCGCGATCGGCACGAGGTCGGGCTCGGGGAAGTAGCGGTAGTCCTCGGCGTCGGACTTCTCGCGGCCCGAGGTCGTGATGCCGGTGTCCTCGTGCCAGTGCCGGGTCTCCTGCACGACGCGCCCGCCGTCGGCGCAGGATCGCGGCCTGCCGCGTCATCTCGTAGCGCACCGCGCGCTCGACCGAGCGCAGCGAGTTGACGTTCTTCGTCTCGGTGCGGGTGCCGAGCGGTGCGTCGGGCGACGGGCGCAGCGACACGTTCGCGTCGCAGCGCAGCGAGCCCTGCTCCATCTTCACGTCGGAGACGCCGAGCCCGCGCAGCAGCTCGCGCAGCGCGGTGACGTAGGCGCGCGCCACCTCGGGCGCGTACTTGCCCGGTGCCGGCGACCGGCTTGGTGACGATCTCGATCAGCGGGATGCCGGCGCGGTTGTAGTCGACGAGCGAGTAGTCGGCGCCGTGGATGCGACCGGTCGCGCCGCCCTCGTGGAGGGACTTGCCGGTGTCCTCCTCCATGTGCGCGCGCTCGATCTCGACGCGGAACGTGCGCATGCCCTCGTCGGTCTCGACGTCGACGTCGAGGTAGCCGTCGAAGGCGATCGGCTCGTCGTACTGCGAGGTCTGGAAGTTCTTCGGCATGTCCGGGTAGAAGTAGTTCTTCCGCGCGAACCGGCACCACTCGGCGATCGAGCAGTTGAGCGCGAGCCCGATGCGGATCGCCGACTCGACGGCGACCGCGTTCACCGCCGGCAGCGCGCCGGGCAGCCCGAGGCACACCGGGCACACCTGGGTGTTGGGCGCCGCGCCGAACTCGGTGGGGCAGCCGCAGAACATCTTCGTCACGGTGCCGAGCTCGACGTGCACCTCGAGCCCGAGCACCGGGTCGAAGCGCGCCACGACCTCGTCGTAGGGCAGGACCTTCTCGGTCGTCTGGGTGCTCACAGCGCCGGAGCCTCCTCGAGGATCGGGCGACCCCATCGGTCGAGCAGCGCCGCCTCGAGCGCGGCGCCGACGTTGTAGAGCCGGTCGTCGGCCATGGCCGGGGCCATGATCTGCAGGCCGACCGGCAGGCCGTCCTCCGGCGCGAGCCCGATCGGGAGCGACATGCCCGGCGTGCCGGCGAGGTTGGCCGGGATGGTGGCGACGTCGTTGAGGTACATCGCCAGCGGGTCGTCGAGCTTCTCGCCGAGCGGGAACGCCGTCGTGGGCGCCGTCGGCGAGATGAGCACGTCGGCCTGCTCGAACGCGGCGGCGAAGTCGCGCTGGATCAGCGTGCGCACCTTCTGCGCCTGGCCGTAGTAGGCGTCGTAGTAGCCGGCCGAGAGCGCGTAGGTGCCGAGCATGATGCGGCGCTTGACCTCGTCGCCGAAGCCCGGCCGCGCGGGTGCGGCCCATGACCTGCTCGATCGACGGGTCGCCGTCGTCCTCGCCGACGCGCAGGCCGAAGCGCACGCCGTCGAACTTGGCGAGGTTGCTCGAGCACTCGCTCGGCAGGATCAGGTAGTACGCCGCGAGCGCGTACGGGAAGTGCGGCGCCGAGACCTCGACGACCTCGGCACCGAGCTCGGTGAGCAGCTCGACCGCCTCGTCGAAGCGCTGGCGGACGCCGGCCTGGTAGCCCTCGCCGCCGAGCTCGCGCACCACGCCGATCCGCAGGCCGCGCACGTCGGCGCGCTGCGCCGCGCCGACGACGTCGGGCACCGGCACGTCGAGCGAGGTGGAGTCCATCGGGTCGTGCCCGGCGATCACCGCGTGCAGCAGCGCGGCGTCGAGCACCGTGCGCGCGCACGGGCCGGCCTGGTCGAGCGAGGAGGCGAGCGCGACGAGCCCGTAGCGCGAGACCGCGCCGTACGTCGGCTTCACGCCGACGGTGCCGGTGACGGCCGCGGGCTGGCGGATCGAGCCGCCGGTGTCGGTGCCGATCGCCAGCGGCGCCTCGAAGGCGGCGACGGCCGCGGCCGAGCCGCCGCCCGAGCCGCCGGGGATGCGCTCGAGGTCCCACGGGTTGTGCGTGGGGCCGTAGGCCGAGTGCTCGGTCGAGGAGCCCATCGCGAACTCGTCCATGTTGGTCTTGCCGAGGATCACGACGCCGGCGGCCTTGAGCCGCGCGGTCGACCGTCGCGTCGTACGGCGGGCGCCAGCCCTCGAGGATCCGCGACCCGCAGGTGGTCGGGATGCCGCGCTGCGTCATGCACGTCCTTGAGCGCCAGCGGCACGCCGGCCAGCGGCGAGAGCGCGCTCGCCGGCGGCGCGAGCGGCGTCGACGGCCGCAGCTGCGGCGAGCGCGCCCTCGGTGTCGACGTGCAGGAAGGCGTGCACGCGCTCGTCGACCGCGGCGATCCGGTCGAGGTGCGCCTGCGCCACCTCGACCGCCGACACCTCGCCGCCCGGCGACGGCGGCAGCGGTCTCGGCGGCGGTGAGCCGGGTCAGGTCGGTCGGCGTCGACACGTCGGCGCTCACTCCTCGTCCAGGATGCGCGGCACGCGGAAGCGCTCCGACTCGACCGACGGCGCGCCGGAGAGCGCCTCGTCGTTGGTCGAGCGAGGGGCGTACGACGTCCTCGCGGAACACGTTGACCAGCGGCATCGGGTGGCTGGTGGCCGGGACGTCGTCGGCGGCGACCTCCGCCACCTGCGCGACGGCGCCGAGGATGACGTCGAGCTGCTCGGCGTAGTGGTCGAGCGACGTCGGGCGGCAGGTCGATGCCGGGCCAGCCGCGCGAGGTGCGCGACGTCGTCCCGGGTGATCGCAGGGGGTGTCGGCCATGCGCGCTCATCCTACGGACCGCGGGCGAGGCCCCGTCGCGCCGGTCAGTCCGTCGGCGATGCTCTGGCCGCGGCCGACGATCGCGCAGGCCGGTGCGCTCGGACGGGCCGCGGACGACGCGCTCGACGAGCCACTGGGTGGCCTGCGTCGCCGGCATGGGCCGCGCGACGCGGTAGCCCTGGGCGACGTCGCAGCTCCATGTCGCGCAGCACCTTCCAGGCCAGCGACGACTCGACGCCCTCGGCGACCACCGACAGGCCGAGCCCGTGGGCGAAGGCGACGATCGAGCGGACCATCGCGGGGTCGCCCCCGCTCTCGTCGAGGCGCCGGACGAACGACCGGTCGATCTTGATCTCGGCGACCGGCAGCTGCTCGAGCAGGAGCAGCGAGGAGTAGCCGGTGCCGAAGTCGTCGAGCGAGCTGCGCGACGCCGATGTCGCGCGAGCTCGCGCAGCGTGGCGACGGCCCGGCCCGGGTCCTGGCACGAGCACGCTCTCGGTGACCTCGAGCATGATCGCCGCCGCGGGCAGCCCCTGGGCGTCGAGCTCGGCGACGACGACCGCCGGCGAGGTCGGACTCCTGCAGGTCGCGCATCGTGACGTTGACGGCCACCGGCACGTGCAGCCCGAGGCGCCACCACACGCCGCACCTGGTCGAGCGCCGCGGTCGAGCACGTACTCGGTGAGCCGGTGGATGAGTCCGGTGCGCTCGGCGAGCGGGATGAACTCGTCGGGCTGCAGCAGGCCGCGCTCGGGGTGGCGCCAGCGCACCAGCGCCTCGACGCCCACGACCGTGCCGTCGGCGAGCGAGACCTTCGGCTGGTAGTGCAGCTCGAGCTCGGCGTTGTCGAGCGCGTCGCGCAGCGCGGCGACGGTGCCGAGCCGCGTGGGCGAGTTCGGGTCGCGTGCCGCGTCGTACACCTCGATGCCGGTGCGCTCGCCCTTGGCGACGTACATCGCGACGTCGGCGCGCCGCATGAGCACCTCGACGTCGTCGCCGTGCTGCGGGCGAGAGCGCGATGCCGATGCTGACCTCGACGTCCATGAGCACGCCCTCGAGGCGGAACGGCTCGGCGAGCGCCGTACGGATGCGGCCGGCGACGTCGATCGGCGTCGGCGGGATGCACGACGTCGGGCAGCAGGACGGCGAACTCGTCGCCGCCGAGCCGTGCGACGGTGTCGCCCGGGCGCACCGCACGCAGCAGCCGGCGGGCCACGATCTCCAGCAGCTGGTCGCCGGCGGGGTGGCCGAGGGTGTCGTTGACCTCCTTGAACCGGTCGAGGTCGAGCAGGAACAGCGCCGATCCCTGTGCCGTCGCGGTGCGCGTCGGCCAGCGACTCCTCGACGCGCGTCTGCAGCAGGATCGCGGTTGGGCAGGTCGGTGAGCGCGTCGTGCAGCGACTGCTGCTCCTTGTCGCGCGAGATGGACGCGGTCTTGTAGACGGCGAACAGCGGCAGCAGCAGGAGCGGGCATGAGCGGCCAGGCCGACGAGGTCATCGCGGCGATGAAGGGCGAGACGGCGAGCACGGCCATGCGTCGAGAAGGTGAAGTACCAGAAGTCCTCGGTGAACGAGGCCCAGAACGAGACGCTGTCGGTCTCGTAGCGTGCCGGCCACGAGCGTGAGGTTCACGAGGTGGTAGACGACCCACGACAGCACGACCCACGCGACGTCGCGAGGGCAGGAAGCTCTCGCGCATCGTCGCCCGGGCTCGTCGCGACGCCGGACAGGAGAGCACGAGCCAGGCGGCGGCCACGCTGATGACGTACTGGCCGACGTTGAACAGGACCTTCCAGATCTCCTTGCGCTGGAGGATCTCGCTCGTGCAGCATCGCCGCGGCCTGCAGGAGCACGGCCGGGGCGAAGCCCCACAGGTAGAGCGTGGCGAAGACGAAGGCGGTCGAGATGGGGACGCCGTCGGTGACGTAGGAGTCGGAGGCGATCACCGGGCGCAGCTCGCCGATGAAGACGAGCACCGTGAGCATGACCAGCGGCCAGCCCATGTCGGCGACCTCGAGCGGCGTGAGGCTGAGCAGCGCCAGGAGCACCAGGCCCCAGCCGACCCAGACCGCGAAGTGCCAGGTGAACGGCGAACATCGACCATCGCCGCAGCGACGGACGCTCGCGCGCTCCCATGACCTCTCCATCCCGCACAGGGGACCCCCTCCCCGCGCGACCGCGGCCGGGGAGATCCCGTTCTCATGCCTCTCGACCGGTTCCCCGCGCTCCTTGACCCGTTCCGGGCCATCGATCCCGCGCTCGGGGCGGCGTCGGCGCAGGCAGCGCGGTCGGAGCGCCTCAGGCAGGCGGGGGTACGACGGCCGCGAGCGCGGCGTCCGGGCCCTGCTCGAGCAGGACGGCGAAGCCGGCGGCGTCGAGGATCGGGCGACCGAGGGCCAGCGGCCTTGTCGGCCTTCGAGCCCGGGGTTCTCGCCCACCACGACGAAGTCGGTCTTCTTCGACACCGACCCGCTGACCTTGCCGCCCGGCCTCCTGCACGGCGAGCGTGGCGCCGTCGCGCGACCAGCCCTCGACCGTGCCGGTGATCACCACGGTGACCCCGTCGAGCGGGCGGGGACCGGTGTCGAGCCGCTCCTCGGCCATGCGTACGCCGGCCGCGCGCCACTTGCTCGACGACCTCGCGGTGCCAGTCGACGGCGAACCACTCGACGACGGCCGTCGGCGATGATCGGGCCGACGCCCTCGACCGCGGCGAGCTCCTCGACGCGTCGCGGCGGCGATGCGGTCGAGGTCGCCGAGCTCGCGGGCGAGCGCCTGGGCGGCGGTGGGGCCGACGTGGCGGATCGACAGCGCCACGATGACGCGCCACAGCGGCCGGGACTTCGCGGTCTCGAGCTCGCCGAGCAGCTTCTCGGCGTTGGCCGTGAGCACCCGGCCGTCGGCACCGCCGTCGCGGGTGAAGAACGTCGCAGCGGCGCAGGTCGGTCGGCGGTGAGCGCCGAGGACGTCGCCCTCGTCGTGCCACGACGCCCTCGTCGAGCAGCGCGATCGCCGCCTTGAACCCCAGGCCCTCGATGTCGAGCGCGCCGCGGGAGGCGACGTGGAAGACGCGCTCGCGCAGCTGCGACGGGCACGAGCGCTGGTTGGGGCAGCGGATGTCGACGTCGCCCTCCTTGGCCGGCGCCAGCGGCGTGCCGCACGACGGGGCAGTGCGTGGGCATGACGAACGCCCGCTCGCTGCCCGTGCGCTCCTCGACCACCGGCCCGAGCACCTCGGGGATGACGTCGCCGGCCTTGCGCAGGAAGACGATGTCGCCGATGAGCACGCCCTTGCGGACGACCTCCTCCTGGTTGTGCAGCGTGGCCATCGACACGGTGGAGCCGGCGACCTTGACCGGCTGCATCACCGCGAACGGCGTGACCCGGCCGGTGCGGCCCGACGTTGACCTCGATGTCGAGCAGCCGGGTGCGCACGACCTCGGGCGGGTACTTGTAGGCGATCGCCCAGCGCGGCGCGCGCGAGGTCGAGCCGAGCCGGCCCTGCGTGGCGAGGTCGTCGACCTTGACCACGACGCCGTCGATCTCGTGCTCGACGTCGTGGCGGTGCTCGCCGTAGTAGTCGATGAACTCCTGCACCGCGGCGAGCCCGCGCGACGACCGTCGCGCGGTCGCTGACGTGGGCAGGCCCCAGCCGCGCAGGGCGTCGTAGGCCTCGGACTGGCGCGACGGCTCGTGCCCCTGCCAGACGCCGATGCCGTGCACGACCAGGCGCAGGTCGGACGAGCGCGCTGCAGCGCGAGCGTCGAGCTCGCCCTGCAGCCGGGCGACGGTGGTGGAGCCCTTGGCGCGCATCGCGGCGAGCTCGGCCTCGCGGCTGTCGATGCGCTGGCGCAGCGTGCCGGCCCCCGCGTTGCGCGCGTTGGCGAACGGCGAGAGCCCCTGCGCGGTGACCTCGGCGTTGAGCTCGTCGAAGGCCGCGGTCGGGAAGAAGACCTCGCCGCGCACCTCGACCAGCTCGGGCACCGGATGCCCTGCGGAGCCGTCGAGCGGTCTTGCGGGATCGCGGGGATGAAGCGCGCGTTGTAGGTGACGTCCTCGCCGACCCGGCCGTCGCCGCGGGTGGCGAGCGACTGCGCATCCGCCCGCGCTCGTAGACGATGTCGACGGCCAGCCCGTCGACCTTCAGCTCGCACAGCAGCGCCGGCAGCTCGCCGAGGTCGCGCTCGATGCGCGCCGCCCAGGCGCCGAGCTCGTCGGTGCTGAAGGCGTTGTCGAGGCTGAGCAGCCGCTGCAGGTGCTCGACCGGCGCGAACATCGCCGACGCCTCGCCGCCGACCGACTGCGTCGGCGAGTCGGCGCGTCACCAGCTCGGGGTGCGCGGCCTCGAGGTCGACCAGCTCGCGGTAGAGCGCGTCGTACTCGGCGTCGGACAGCGTGGCGGCGTCGTCGACGTAGTAGCGCCGCCGAGCGTCCTCGACGAGCTCGACGAGCTCGCGCCAGCGCGCCACCGGGATCAGTCGCGGCCACGGGTGCCCTCCTCCTCGCGCAGGCCGCGGCCCGTGGCGCGGACGTGGGCCAGGACGGCGGCCGCGCGCTCCGGACCGACGCCGGCCAGGCCGCACGTCGGCGAGACGAGCACCTGCGCCGCGAGCGCCTCCGGGCCGTGGCCGAGGCGGTGTCCGAGATCGCGCACGAGCGCGACGGTAGCGCGCACGTCCGACAACGGCTCGTCGCCCGTGGTCACGGCGCCGGCCACGAGCCGGCGCCCCGACTCGAGCAGCTCGCCCACCGCGTCGTCGTCGCGCCGGTCGTGCAGCAGCAGGTCGGCGGAGACCGCGTCGAAGCCCGCGCGCGCCAGCAGCGCGTACGCCGGCCGCGCCCCGCAGCAGTGCACGACCGCGGCGGCCCCGGCCTCGTGGACGGCGTCGACGACCTCGCGCAGCGCGGCCTCGGCGGCCTGCTCCTCGATCGCGGCGTACCGCCCGCGACCGCTCTGCGTCGGGATGCTGCCGAGCAGCACCGAGGGCAGGGCCGGCTCGTCGAGCCACAGGACGACCGGAGCGCTCGGGCACGCGTCGGCGCAGCTCGGCGACGTGGTCGGCGGCGGCGTGCGCCAGGGCCGCCGCGAGGTCGCGGCAGGCGCCCGCGTCGCGCACGGCACGCTCGCCGCGCTGCAGCTCGACGGCGGCGGCCAGGGTCCACGGCCCGCACAGCGACGCGGCGACGGGCCCGTCGTACCCCTGGAGCGCCTCCTCCCAGGCGTCGAGGTCCTCGCCGAGCCACGACGCCGCTCGCCGCATCTCGCGGCCGGGCGCATCGACGAACCGCCAGCCGCCCGGGGTGGTCTCGGCCGCGAGGTCGGGAGCGACCGAGGCGAGCAGCCCCAGCGTGCGCCCGACGAGGTCGCCACCAGGGCCGCGACCCGGAAGCTCGGGCAGGTGCGGGAGCCCGTCGCCCTCGCCGAGCTGGCCGACCACGAGGGCCACGGCGTCGCGAGCCGACGTGCCCGGCATCGAGCCGACCACCGTCGCGGCGGCGGGGAGCAGGCCGTCGAGCGGTCCGGGGGTCGCGTCGTGGGGCACCCCGGCAGGCTAGCCCCGCGGACTACCCTCGCCGACGTGGGTCCGGACGCCGTCATGCTGCTCGCCGACATCGAGGTCACCCTCGATCTGCCGGCCTCGCTGCCGTCGTGGACCCAGCTCGCCGCCGTGGCCGTCGGCGCGGTCGGCGGCGCGGCGTACGCGGCGCGACGGGGCTTCGACGTCGTCGGCGTCCTGCTGCTCGCGGTGGCTGCGGGTCTGGGCGGCCTCCTGCTGCGCGACACGCTGCTGCAGAACGGCACGTCGATCGTGCTCACCGACGGGCGCTACCTGCTCATCGCCGTCGGCGCCGCGGTCCTCGGCTTCTTCTTCGCCGGCCTCATCGACCGCCTCGAACCGGTCATCGTCGTGCTCGACGCGCTCGCCCTCGGCTTCCTGTGCACCGTGGGCGCCTCGGCTGCGCTGAGCATCCGGCTCAGCCCCATCGCCGCGGTGTTCATCGGCTCGGTGACCGCCGCAGGCGGCCTGGTGCTGCGCGACCTGCTGGCCGGCGACGCGCCGACGGTGCTGCGACCCGGCGTGTTCACCGCGGCCGCCGCGTTCTTCGGAGCGCTGGCCTTCGTCCTCCTCGTGGAGTTCACCGGCATCGCCAACGGCCAGGCGCAGATCATCGCGATGCTCGTGGTGTTCGTCGTACGCCTGCTCGCGATCCGCCTGGCGTGGCGCACCCGGCCCGCGCGCGACCTGACCACGCGGCTGTGGGACTTCTGGGCCGCCAAGTCCGGCGACGGTGACGCATGAGCACGCCGGTCTACGACGTCATCGCACTGCCGTACGCCGTCGAGATGACGGCCGTGACCTTCGGCGCCCTGTCGGGCTCGTTGCACGCGACCCGGCGCGGGCTCGACCCGGTCGGCGTGTTCGTCATCGCGCTGTGCTGCGCGGTCGGCGGCGGCCTCATCCGCGACGTGCTGCTGCAGAGCGGCGTTCCGCTCGCGCTGCGCAGCCCGGAGTACCTCTCCATCGCGGCGCTCGCCTCCGTGGTCGGCATCGTCTTCGCGCGCGGGGTTCGCGCGGCTCTGCCGGTGATCGGCGTGGTCGACACGCTGCTGATCGGGGTGTGGGTGCTGCTCGGCGCCGAGCGAGCCCTGCTGATCGACCTCACGTTCTCGGCCGCGGTCCTGCTGGGCGTCCTCACCGCGACCGGCGGCGGCCTGGTGCGCGACCTGCTCTGCCGCGAGGTCCCGTCCGTCGTGCAGCCCGGCGAGTGGTACGCCGCGGCCGCGATCCTCGCCTCGCTGGCGTTCGTGGCGATGATCGCCCTCGGGGTGAACCTGCTCGCCGCGGAGGTCGTCACCGTGGCGGTCGCCACGCTCGCGCGCTCCGGCTCGCTGCGCTTCGGCTGGCGGACGCCGACGGCGTACGACCTCTGGGGCGACCTCGAGGCGCGGGTGTCCGCCGGCCTCGACTCGGTGCGCCGCCTCGGCGACGAACGCCTGCGCCGCCGTACCCCCTGACCGTCGCCGGCCTTGCGTAGCCTGCCCTCATGCCCATCACCCTGGAGAACGTCGGCATCGCCGTCCGCGACCTCGACTCCGCGGTCGCCTTCTTCACCGATCTCGGTCTGGCGCTCGTCGGACGCGACGAGGTCAGCGGCGAGTGGACCGACACCGCGGTCGGGCTCGACGGCAACCACGCGAGGATCGCGATGCTCCAGACGCCGGACGGGCACGGCACCCTCGAGCTGTTCGAGTACATCCACCCCGAGGCGATCGAGTCCGAACCCACCCGTCCGAACGACATCGGCATGCACCGCGTCGCGTTCTCCGTCGACGACATCGACGCAGCCCTGGAGATCGCAGCGCGCCACGGGTGCCATCCGCTGCGCGGCGTGGCGAACTACCAGGACGTCTACAGGCTCACCTACGTCCGCGGGCCGAGCGGCATCATCGTGATGCTCGCGCAGCGGCTGACGTCGGACTGACGCGAGGTCGGAGGATCAGGCGCGGGTGGCGCGGGTGATGGTGGCGCTGCCGACGACGCGGGTGCCGTCGTAGAGCACCAGCGCCTGGCCGGGCGCGACGCCGCGGACGCGCGAGCGCAGCGTCGCGACGACCTGCTGGTCATCACCGTCGCCGACGGCCTCGACGACGGCGTCGACCGGTTCGCCGTGGGCGCGCAGCTGCACCTGACCCTCCACCGGGCCGACGGGCGCCGGCCCGCACCAGCGCGTGCGCTCACCTTCGACGCGGTCGACCTCGAGCAGCACGGGCGGGCCGACCATCACGGTCGAGGTCGGCAGGTCGACGCCCACCACGTAGCGGCGGCCGCCGTCGACGGCGGGGCGGCCGAGCGCGAGGCCGCGGCGCTGGCCCACGGTGAAGGCGTAGGCGCCGTCGTGGTGACCGACGGTCTCCCCCGTCTCGGCGTCGACGACGTCGCCGGGCGCCTCGCCGAGCCGGTCGCGCAGCCACGCAGCGGTGTCGCCGTCCGGCACGAAGCAGATGTCGTGGCTGTCGGGCTTGTCGGCGACCAGCAGACCCCGCCGGGCGGCCTCGTCGCGCACCTCGCTCTTGAGCGAGTCGCCGAGCGGGAACAGCGCGCCCGCGAGCTGCTGCTCGTCGAGCACCGCGAGCACGTAGGACTGGTCCTTCGCGGGGTCGACCGCCCGGTGCAGCTCGCGGCCGCCGGGGCCGTCGACGAGCTGCGCGTAGTGGCCCGTCGCGACCGCGTCGAAGCCGAGCGCGAGCGCCTTGTCGAGGACGGCGGAGAACTTGATCCGCTCGTTGCAGCGCAGGCACGGGTTGGGGGTGCGGCCCGCGGCGTACTCGGCGACGAAGTCGTCGATGACGTCCTCGGCGAACTCGCTCGGAGAGGTCCCACACGTAGAACGGGATCCCGAGCACGTCGGCGACGCGCCGAGCGTCGCGCGCGTCCTCGAGCGTGCAGCAGCCGCGCGCGCCCGTGCGGTGGCTGCGCGGGTCGCGCGCGAGCGCGAGGTGGATGCCGACGACGTCGTGACCGGCGTCGACGGCCCGCGCTGCCGCGACCGCGGAGTCGACGCCGCCGGAGAGCGCGGCGACGACCTTCATCGTCGCGGACCTCATCGACCCACGCCGGCACGCCGGGCGCGGGCGACCACGGCCGGCAGCGCGTCGACGAAGCGGTCGACGTCCTCGGCCGTCGAGGTGTGACCGAGCGAGACCCGCAGCGAGCCGCGGGCGGCGACCGGCTCGATCCCCATCGCGAGCAGCACGTGGCTCGGCTGCGGTACGCCGGCCGAGCAGGCCGAGCCGCGCGAGCACTCGACCCCGGCGGCGTCGAGCAGCAGCAGCAGCGCGTCGCCCTCGCAGCCCTCGAACGACAGGTGCGCGATGCCGGGCAGCGAGCCGACCGGGTCGCCGTTGCGGCTGACGCCGTCGACCGTGTCGAGCACGCGGCGCACGAGGTCGTCGCGCAGCTCGCGCACGCGCGGCACCCGCACGTCGAGGTCGGCCATCGACGCCGTGAGCGCCGCGGCGAGCGCCGGCGATCGCCGGGGTGTCGAGGGTGCCGGACCGCACCGCGCTCCTGCCCGCCGCCGTGCATGAGCGGCACCGGGGTGAGCCCGCGACGCAGGACGAGCGCGCCGACACCGTGCGGCCCGCCGACCTTGTGGCCGGACAGCGCGAGCGAGTCGACCGCCGAGGCGTCGACCTCGAGGTGCGCCACGGCCTGGACGGCGTCGGTGTGCAGCGGCACGTCGTACTCGCGCGCACAGCGCCGCCACCTCGGCGACCGGCTGCACGGTGCCGACCTCGTTGTTGGCCCACATGACCGTCGACGAGCGCGATCTGCTCGGGCGCGTCGTCGAGCTCGGCCTTGAGGGCCGCGAGCTCGAGGCGGCCGTACGCGTCGACGGGCAGCCAGCGGACGTCGGCGCCCTCGGCCTCGCCCAGCCACTCGACGGGGTCGAGCACGGCGTGGTGCTCGACCGCCGTGGCGAGCACGCGCGTGCGGCGCGGGTCCTCGTCGCGGCGGGCGCGGAAGATGCCCTTGACCGCGAGGTTGTCGGCCTCGGTGCCGCCGGAGGTGAAGACCACGTCGCCCGCGCGTACGCCGAGCGCGGCCGCGATCTGCTCGCGCGACTCCTCCACCACGCGCCGGGCCCGACGGCCCGCGGCGTGCAGCGAGGAGGGGTTGCCCACGACGCGTGAGCTCGGAGGTGACGGCGGCGTACGCCTCGTGCCGCAGCGGGGTGGTCGCCGCGTGGTCGAGGTACACGGGCTCGGTCACGTCCCGGATTCTAGGTCAGGGACGACGACGCGGCCGCGACGGAGCGTCGCGGCCGCGGTCGAACGTGCTGGGCTCAGCCCTTGCGCTTGCCGACCTCGTCGGTCAGCTGGGGCACGACGGCGAACAGGTCGCCGACGACGCCGAAGTCGGCGAGCTCGAAGATCGGCGCCTCGGCGTCCTTGTTGACCGCCACGATCGTCTTGCTCGTCTGCATGCCGGCGCGGTGCTGGATGGCGCCGGAGATGCCGTTGGCGACGTAGAGCTGCGGGCTGACCGTCTTGCCGGTCTGGCCGACCTGGAAGGCGTGCGGGTACCAGCCGGCGTCGGTGGCGGCGCGGCACGCGCCGACCGCCGCACCGAGCGCGTCGGCGAGCGCCTCGACGACGCCGAAGCCCTCCGGGCCGCCCACGCCGCGGCCGCCGGAGACGACGATCGCGGCCTCGGTCAGCTCGGGGCGTCCGCTCTTCGCACGCGGCTCGACGCCGGTGATCTTCGCGGTGGTGGCGGCGGGGCTGAACGTCACGGCGACGTTCTCGACCGCAGCGGCGGCCGGGGCCTCCTCGGGCGCGGCCGAGTTGGGCTTCACCGTGATGATCGGCGTGCCGCTGGTGACCTTCGAGGTGACGACGTACGACGCCGCGAACGCCGACTGCGTCGCGACACCGGAGGCGTCGACGTCGACCGCGTCGGTGACCAGGCCGGACTCGAGGCGGACCGCGGCGCGCGCCGCGATCTCCTTGCCCTCCGCCGAGCTCGTCACGAGGATCGCCGACGGCGAGGCCTGCTGCGCCGACGGCGACGAGCGCCTCGGCCTTGGGCGCGACCAGGTAGTCGTCGAGCTCGGGGGCGTCGACGACGTAGACCTTCGCGGCACCGAACTTCGCGAGCGTCTCGGTGGCGTTCTCGACACCGGCACCGAAGAAGACGGCCGCGGGCTCGCCGAGGCGGCGAGCGATCGTGAGCAGCTCGGTGGTGGTCTTGCGGACCGCGCCGTCGACGTGGTCGACGAGGACGAGGACCTCTCCCATGTCTGTCACGCCTCTCAGATGAACTTGTTGGTCGCGAGGAACTCGGCGAGCTTCACGCCGCCGTCGCCCTCGTCGGTGACGATGGTTCCCGCCTGGCGCGCCGGGCGCTTGGTGACGGACTCGACGGCGGTCCACGCCGCGCCGAGACCCACCTGCGCCGGCTCGATGCCGAGGTCGGCGAGCGAGAGCGTCTCCACCGGCTTCTTCTTCGCCGCCATGATCCCCTTGAACGACGGGTAGCGGGCCTCGCCGGTCTGGTCGGTGACCGACGACCAGCGCCGGCAGCGGCGCGGTGATCGTGGTGGAGGCGTCGTCGCCGTCACGACGGATCGTGACAGCACCGCCCTCGACGCTCAGCGACGACGCCAGCGTCAGGCCCGGAAGGCCGAGGCGCTCGGAGAGCATCGCCGGGACGACGCTCATCGTGCCGTCGGTCGAGGCCATGCCGCACACGACCAGGTCGGGCGACAGTCGCTCGATGGCCTTGGCCAGCACGAGGCTGGTCGCGAGGGCGTCGGAGCCGTGCAGCGCGTCGTCGACGACGTGCACACCGGCGTCGCCGCCCATGCTCAGCGCCTTGCGCAGCGCCTCGCCGGCAGCCTCCGGACCCATGGTGAGGAACGTGATCTCGCCCTCGCCGGCCTTCTCGACGACCTGCAGCGCCTGCTCGACGGCGTACTCGTCGAGCTCGCTCAGGCGGCCGTCGACGGCGGCGCGGTCGGTGGTGCGGTCATCCGCGAACGACCGGTCGCTCGCAGCGTCCGGCACGTGCTTGACCAGTACGACGATCTTCATTGCTACTCGCCCTCTGCTCGACCTCGTCGGCTCGCCGACAGGATGCCGGACGCGCCGCGCGCGCACCCCAGGGGGTCCCCTGGGCGGTGACGCAGTCGATGTTACCCGTGGGTAACCGATCCGGTCGAATCGGGGTCGGGACGACGCCGGCGCCGGGCTCAGGTGCTCGGCGGGCCGTACTGGTTCGGCCCCGGCGTCGGCGGCAGGACGAAGAAGTAGAGCAGCACGAGGCTGGCGAACGGCACGAGCGAGAGCAGGTACCACCAGCCGCTGCGGTCGGTGTCGTGCAGTCGGCGAACGGACAGCGACAGGGTCACCACGAACAGCACGACGGATGCGACGAGGAAGACCACCCCGACGACCACGGCGACCGCGATCGCGCGCACCGCTCGGCGTGCCGGTGAACGTGACCCGGCCGCGCGAGTCGGTCTCGGCCGTGCCGGAGAGCAGCGCGACGAGAGCGATCCACGAGCGGGATGTAGAGCACGAACGAGACGAGGGTGGTGAACAGGTAGAACCACCAGAACTCGGCCTGCGTCGCGCGGCCCTCGAAGTCCGACCACTTCCGGAAGGCGCGCTTCACCGACTCGCCGAAGCCGAACGAGGCCCCGGCCGGCGCTGTCGGCGCCCAGGCCGTGGTCGCCACCGCGCTCTGGTGCTCGGTCCACGCGGCGCCGTCCCAGTAGCGCAGCGACCCCGGGGTGACGGGGTCGGCGTACCAGCCGGCGGGCGTCGCGGGTGCTGCCGGAACGGGCTGCTGCGGCCCGGCCGAGGTCCAGTCGGGCAGCGGCGGCTGGTCGCTCACGGTCACTCCTGACGGACGGCGGTGCCGGGGGCGGCTGCCCTCGACCCGCTCTCGACCCTAGTGACACCTAGGGTGGTTCGCGTGAGCCATCCGCTGCCCCTGACCGGCGAGCGCACGCTCCCGGGCGTGCGCGGCGAGGAGTACTGGTTCGCGCGGCACGAGGCGGCGTACGCCTGGATCGCCACGACGTACGCCGATGCGCTGCGCGACGCGGTCGTGGTCGAGGCCGGCAGCGGCGAGGGCTACGGCGCCGCGCTGCTGCGCGATGCGGGCGCTCGCGTCGTGATCGCGCTGGAGTACGACGAGGCCGCGGTGGCGCACGCGCGGTCGGCGTACCCGCACGTGCGCGACCACGCGCGCCAACCTCGCGTCGATGCCGGTCGTCGACGGCGGCGGCCGACGTCGCCGTGACGCTGCAGGTCGTCGAGCACCTGTGGGACCTGCGCGGCTTCCTGCGCGACTGCGCGCGGCTCCTGCGACCCGGCGGGCTGCTCGTGGTGACCACGCCGAACCGCCCGGTGTTCTCCCCCGGGCTCGCCCGCGGTGAGAAGCCCACCAACCCCTTCCACGTCGAGGAGCTCGACGCGGAGCAGCTGCACGACCTGCTCGCCGCGGCGGGCTTCACGGACATCGCGGTGCACGGGCTGCACCACGGCGACCGGATCGAGCAGTGGGAGCGCTGCGTCGGGCACCGGAGTCGTCGCGGCGCAGGTGGCCGCGGTGCTCGACCCGGGCAGCACCGACGTCGACGCGATCGACGGCTTCGTGCGCACCGTGACGACGGACGACTTCGTGATCGGGACGGCCGACGGCGCGCAGGACCTCGTCGCAGTGGCGGTGCGCCCGTGACCGAGCAGCCGGTCGGCACGTTCTGCCTCGTGCTGCACACGCACCTGCCGTGGGTCGCGCACCACGGCGCCTGGCCCGTCGGCGAGGAGTGGCTCCACCAGGCGTGGGCCACGAGCTACCTGCCGGTGCTCGACGTCCTCGAGCGCCTCGCAGCCGAGGGGCGTCGCGACCTGCTCACCCTCGGCATGACGCCGGTCGTGCACGCGCAGCTCGACGACGCCTACTGCCGTCGCGAGTTCCACACCTGGCTCGGGTTCTGGCAGGCGCGGGCCGAGGGCCTCGCCTCCCACCGCGAGCAGCACCTGCGCGACCTCGGCTCGCGCGAGTTCGTCGCCTCGCAGCGCGCGCTCGCCGCGGTCGAGGGCACGTGGTCCGGCGGGCTGTCGCCCGTGCTGCGCCCGCTTCTCGACGCCGGGGCGCTCGAGGTGCTCGGCGGCCCGGCCACGCACCCGTTCCAGCCGCTGATGGACGACGCCTGGGTGCGGTTCGCGCTGCAGACCGGCCTCGACGACACGACCGTGCGGCTCGGCCTGCGACCCGAGGGCATCTGGGCACCGGAGTGCGGCTACCGCCCCGGGCTCGAGGAGGAGTACGCCGCCCTCGGCGTCAGCCGATTCCTCGTCGACGGCCCGACGCTGCAGGGCGCGGGCGGCAGCACGGCGGAGGCCGTGACGGTCGGGCACAGCGACGTGGTCGCCTTCGCGCGCGACCTCGAGGTCACCTACCGCGTCTGGTCGCCGCGCAAGGGCTACCCCGGCGGACGCTGGTACCGCGACTTCCACACCTTCGACCACGGCTCCGGCTTCCGTCCGGTGCGCGTCACCAGCACCACGACGCCCTCGCACGAGAAGGCGCCGTACGACCCGGAGCGCGCGGCGCTGGCCGTGCAGGCCGACGCGGCCGACTTCGTCGAGGTCGTACGCCGACGCCTGCTCGACCACGCAGCTGCCGCGCGACGGTCGGCCCGGACTCGTGGTGGCGGCGTACGACACCGAGCTGTTCGGCCACTGGTGGCACGAGGGGCCGCAGTGGCTCGAGGCCGTGCTGCGGCTGCTGCCCGAGGCCGGGGTGCGCGTCACGACGCTCGCCGGGGCGGTCGAGGCCGGGCCACGTCGGCGGCGCGCTGGAGCTCGACGCCGGGTCGTGGGGCTCGGGCAAGGACTGGCGGGTGTGGGACGGCGAGGCGGTGGCCGACCTCGTCGACGACAACGCCGCGCTGCGCCTGCGCGTCGGCAAGGTGCTCGAGCACGGCGGGTCGATCGGGGCGCGCGACGCCGTGCGCGACCAGCTCGCGCGCACCGCGCTGCTGGCGCTGGCGAGCGACTGGGCCTTCATGGTGACCAAGGACTCCGCCGCGGGCTACGCGCGCGACCGGCACGCGCGCCACCACGCCGAGGCGCGTCGCCTGGCCGACCTCGTCGAGCGCGGCGACCTGCGCGCAGCCGCAGGAGTACGCCGCGACGTTGCACGAGGTCGACGGCCCGTTCGGCAACCTCGACGCGCGCCTGCTCTCCCCCGGCCTCTGACGTCGATTCCCGCTACCCGTGCTCCGCGCGTGAACGGCACGATGGCTCGCATGCCGCTGACGCCTCCGACGCTGAGCACGGACCGCCTGCGCCTGCGCCCGTTCGCCGACGCCGACCGCGAGGCGATCTACGCGCTGCAGAGCGACGCGCGGGTCCTGCGCTACTGGGACTCCCCACCCTGGACCGACCCGGCGCGGGCCGACCGCTTCCTCGCCACCTGCCGCACGATGGCCGAGGAGGGCACCGGCGTACGCCTCGCCGTCGATCGCGCCGCTGACGACGTCTTCCTCGGCTGGTGCACGCTGCACGACTGGAACCCGACCTTCCGCAGCGCGTCGATGGGCTACTGCTTCACCGAGTCGTCGTGGGGGCACGGGTACGCGACCGAGGCAGCGAATGCCCTGCTGGAGTGGGCGTACGGCTCGCTCGACCTCAACCGCGTGCACGCCGAGGTCGACACGCGCAACCCTGCGTCGGCGCGGGTGCTGGAGAAGCTCGGCTTCGTCCTCGAGGGCACGCAGCGCGAGGACTGCATCGTCGACGGCGTCGTCTCCGACACCTGGGTCTACGGCCTCCTGCGCCGCGACCGGGTCCCGTAGCCGCCTCGGCCGCGACGTACCCTGACGACCGTGCGCGTGCTGCATCTGTCGTGGGAGTACCCGCCGCTGGTCTACGGCGGCCTGGGTCGGCACGTGCACGCCCTGGCCGAGGCGCAGGCCGCGGCCGGCCACGACGTCGTGGTGGTCACGCCGCACCCGGGCACCGAGGGCCTGGCGTACGACGAGGTCGTGAACGGCGTGCGCGTGGTGCGTGTGCCGCACGACGACCCCGAGGTGCCGCCGCACGAGCGCTTCCTGGCCTGGACGATGGCGCTCAACCACGCGATCACCCGCACCGCGCTCGGCCTCGGCCGCACCTGGCGCCCCGAGGTGATCCACGCCCACGACTGGCTGGTGGCGCACGCCGCGGCCAACCTGCGCGCGGCGTTCGAGGTGCCGATCGTCGCCACCATGCACGCCACCGAGGCCGGCCGGCACCAGGGCTGGCTGCCCGACGACTTCAGCGCGTCGATCCACGCGATCGAGTGGTGGCTGACCTACGAGTCCCGCCGCGTGATCGCCTGCTCGCAGCACATGCGGTGGGAGGTCACCCGGCTGTTCGAGCTGCCGGTCGACAAGGTCGACGTGCTGCCCAACGGAATCGACCTCGCCGAGTGGACCACCGACCCCGATGAGGTCGCCGCGGCCCGCAGGCTCCATGGCGACGACGGCCCGCTCGTCCTGTTCGCGGGCCGGCTCGAGTGGGAGAAGGGCGTGCACACGCTCGTCGAGGCGATGCCGCGCCTGCGCCGCCGGTTCCCTGGCCTGCGCCTCGTCATCGTGGGCAAGGGCTCGCAGCAGGAGTCGCTCGAGGAGCTGGCGCGGCGCCTGCGCGTCTCGCGGTCGGTGCGCTTCGCGGGCTGGCTCACCGAGGGCGGCCTGCGCTCCGTGTCGGCGGCCGCGGACGTCGCCGTGGTGCCCAGTGTCTACGAGCCGTTCGGGCTGGTGGCGCTGGAGGCCGCCGCGCTCGGCACGCCGCTCGTCGTCGCCGACACGGGCGGGCTCGCCGAGATCGTCGAGCACGGCGAGACCGGGCTCGTGTTCCCCGCGCTCGACGCCGCGGCTCTGGCCGACGCCGTCACCGAGGTTCTGCGCGACGAGGTGCTCGCGCGCCGCGTCGTACGCACCTCGCGCGAGGTCGTCGAGCGCGACTACTCCTGGCCGACGATCGCGACGAGCACGGTCGCGGTGTACGAACGAGCGATCCGTGAGGAGCGGGCGCTGATGGCCGAGCTGGCCTCGCGCCCGGTCGGGCCGCCCGCGCTGCGGGTCGTGCCGCGCGGCAGCAACCTGCTGCGCGACGCCACCTGACGCCCGAGCGCCGCTAGGGTCGGCGCGTCCGGGGGCCGTGATCGGAGGCAGCAGCGTGCTCGTCGGGATCCTCGTGTGCGTGGCGTACGTCGCCCTGCTCATCGGCCTGCAGAAGGCCTCCGGCGTCCGCTACGACCAGATCACCGACAGCGCCGACACGATGCGCAAGGGCGTCGCGATCCCGGTCGCGGTGTGCACCACGCTTCTCGTCGCGTTCCTGGCGCTGACCGGCCGGCTCTCCGCCGCGCTCAGCTACGAGCCGCGCGCCACCGCCGCGTGGCTGTGGGTGCTCCCGGGCCTGCTCGCGCTCGGGATCGTCCTGCGTCTGCTGCGCGCGCCCTGGCGGCAGGTCGGCGCCCGCTACGTCCTGTGGGCGTTCGTCGGCACCGCGCTGGTCGGCCTCTCCGAGGAGCTGCTGGTGCGCGGCTACCTCGTCGACGTCGTGCAGGCCGACGGTCGTGCGCCGTGGATGGTCGCGCTCGTGACCTCCGTGGTCTTCGGCGTGCTGCACGGGGCCAACATCGTCAACGGGCAGGATGCGCCGACCACCGCGCTCCAGGTGGCGAGCACGGTCCTCATGGGCCTTGCCCTGTTCGCGGCACTGGCGGTGTCCGGGACCCTCTGGCTCCCGATCGTGCTGCACTTCCTGTTCGACTTCTCCCTGGTGGTGCAGGGCCAGATGAACAAGACCGACGAGCGGCAGGGCACGGTCGAGACCGGGCTGATCCTGCTCACCTACGCCCTCGCCATCCCGGTGCCGTTCTTCGTCGGCTGACCTCAGGCCAGGGCGGCGACCAGCAGCGCGTCGACGTGCTCGCGGGTCGTGTCGACCAGCGGCACGGCCGCCTCGGGATCCCCCGGCTGGGCGAGCATCTGGAACTCGGTGCAGGCCAGCAGCGCGGCCTGCGCACCACGCGCCGCGCACGAGGCCACGACCCCGAGCATGAACCGGCGCGACTCCTCGTGGACCACGCCCTGCGTGAGCTCGTCGTAGACGATGCGCTGCAGCTCGGCTCGCTCGTCCGCCTCGGGCACCACGACCTCGAGCCCGTGCGCGCGCAGGCCGTCGGCGTAGAACGGGTGCTCCATCGTGTACGCCGTGCCCAGCAGGGCGACCGAGCTCGCGCCCACGCGCCGTGCTGCGGCCGCGGTCGCGTCGACCACGTGCACCAGCTGCGCGTCGCCCGCGGCCGCGCGCACCGCCTCAGCCACGAGGTGCATCGTGTTCGCGCAGATGCCGAGGACCTCGGCACCGCTCGCGACGAGCGCCCGCGTCGCCTCGGCGTACTGCTGCCCGAGGACGTCCCACTCGCCCCGCGCCTGCCGGTCCGCGAGCTCGGCGAAGTCGACGGAGTGCAGCAGGAGCGGCGGCTGACGTCGAGGGCCGAGCCGCGCTGCGGTGCCGCGGTTCAGCTCGGCGTAGTAGACGGCGGTCGACTCCCAGGAGGTGCCCCCGAGGAGCCCGATGGTGCGCATGGCCCGACGCTAACGAAGCTCGTGCAGAGCGGCTACGGCCGCGTCGACGCGGCGGCGCGCGCCGTCTTGCGCGCGATGTCCTCCAGCGCCGCACGCGTGGCGGCCTTGGCCTCGTAGACCTCGACGCGGTCCTTGAGCACCCGGCCGGGAACCCCGCCGACGACGGACATCGGCGGCACGTCGCCGCGCACCACGGCGTGGGCGGCCAGGACGCACCCGTGCCCGATCGTCGTGCCGCGCAGCACGGTGACCTTGGTGCCGACCCAGCAGTCCGGGCCGATGCGCACCGGCGACTTCACGATGCCCTGGTCCTTGATGGGCAGGTGGATGTCGTCGTAGACGTGGTCGAAGTCGCAGACGTAGACCCAGTCGGCCATGATCGTGGCCGCGCCGATCTCGACGTCGAGATAGCAGTTGATGGTGTTGTCGCGACCGAAGACGGCCTTGTCGCCCACCCGCAGCGTGCCCTCGTGCGCGCGCAGCCGGTTCTCCGCGCCGATGTGCACCCACCGGCCGAGGATCAGCCGCGCGTACCCGGTGCGCGCGTAGAGCTCGACACGGCGGCCGATGAAGACCATGCCCTCGGTGACGACGTCCGGGTGCAGCACGCGCAGCCAGAACAGCCGCCAGAAGCGCAGCAGGTACCACGGGCGGAACGCGCGGTTGCGCCACATCCAGCGCAGCGACGCGCCCGTCACGTACTTCGCCTGGCGCGGGTCGCGCGGCGGCAGGCCGCGCACGCGGCGCGCACCCGACCCGATCGCCTCCAGCAGCACGCGACGAGGGTACGACGCCGGCACCGGCCGGCACGCACCGCAGCCGCACCCGGCATGCAATCGCCGCGACGCCCGCACGACACGGCCGCGTAACGCGGGCCTGGCAGCGTCGTGGCCATGGAGCCCATCGAGATCACCCTGCGGGACGGCACCACCCTCACGCTGCGGCGCGGCACGCCCGCCGACGGCCCTGCCGTGGCACGCATGCACCGCCGCTGCTCGCTCGACACGGTCTTCCGCCGCTACCTCACCGCGATGCCGCAGCTCTCGCCGGCGCTGCAGCAACGGCTGCTCGAGCTGCACCTCACCGTGGTGGCCGAGCACCGCACCGAGGTGGTCGGGCTCGCGCACCTGGCCGAGGTCGCCGGAGAGGCGCCCGAGCTCGCCCTGCTGGTGGAGGACGCCTGGCAGCGCCGCGGCGTCGGGCGGGCGCTGGCCGAGGCCGTGCTCCGCAGCGCCGAGGACGACGGGCACTCCTCGATGGTGGCGTGCACGCTGCCGAGCTCGACCGCGGTCCACTCGCTGCTGCGCCGCCTGCGCGGCGGCCGGCTCGCCCCGGTGTTCACGCGCTCGGACGACGGGCTCGTGCGGGTGACGCTGCGTCTCGCGCCGCGCCGGACGGCTCTCCCCCGCGACGGCGTACGGCCTGCCGAGCTGCCGCGCGCGCTCAGCGCGTGACGGCCGCCGCCGGCTTCGTGCCGGTCACGCAGACGTTGTAGAACAGCTCGTCCGGCACCACCGAGGAGAGCACGTTCTCGTCGAGCCACGACAGGCGCGTCCAGCCGCCGTAGGCGAACCGCGCCCAGCCCCACCCGAGGCGTCCGGGTCGGACTGCCGCCTCGAAGGTGCGCACCGGCCAGCCGAACCACGACGCGGTGAGCTCCTCGGTCACCGTGCGCACGTCGGCCGCTCCGGCGCGCAGGCACAGGGCGGCGAGGCGGTCGGGGTCGAAGGTGTGGACGTCGACGACCGACTCGAGCGCCGCCGCGCGCGACGACTCCGCCAGCTCGGCCTTGGGCCGTGCCCAGCCCTCGCGCAGCGGCCCGAGGTGCGTCACCCGCGTGGCTGCCCACCAGGTCAGCCGCGAGAGGCGACGCGCGACCCAGTCGCCCTTCTGCGTGGGCTCGCCGGCGAACACGAAGCGGCCCCCGGGCTTGAGCACCCGCAGCACCTCGCGCATCGCGAGGTCGAGATCAGGGATGTGGTGCAGCACCGCGTGGCCGACCACGAGATCGAAGGTGTCGTCGGGGTACGGGATCGACTCGGCGTCGGCGACGCGGCCCTCCACGGTGAACCCGAGGTTCTCGGCGTTGCGCCGCGCAACCTCGACCATGCCGGGCGACAGGTCGGTGACGAAACCCTGGTCGAGCACCCCGGCCTGCTTGAGGTTGAGCAGGAAGAAGCCGGTGCCGCAGCCGAGCTCGAGGGCCGTCGCGTAAGGCCAGCCCTCGCGGCCGGCGACGTGCTCGAAGCGGCCGCGCGCGTAGTCGATGCAGCGCTCGTCGTAGGAGATCGACCACTTCTCGTCGTACGTCGCGGCCTCCCAGTCGTGGTAGAGCACGTTGGCCAGCTTCGGGTCGTTCCACGCGGCCTCGACCTGCTCGACCGTGACCTCGGAGGACGCCGAGGGCGCCTCGTTCTCCAGACTGCTCGACATGGGAACGAGTGTGTCACGCCAGGCGTTTCCCCCCTGACGCCAGTTACCCTGGGGTTCTTCCCCCGACGAGGAGCCTGCCCGTGCGCGCCCGCGTGCTCGTCCCCATCGCGCTCGCCCTGTCCGTGGCCCTCGGCCTGGTGCTCGGGGTGAAGCTGCCGGCCTCCGACACCGCGGCATCGGTCGTCCCGACGGGATCGCCGAGCGCGTCCGCGACGCCGGCAGGGTCGGCCTCGCCCGCGACCTCGGGCTCGCCCGCCGGCACCCCGTCGCCCGGCTCGACCGACGGCACGGGCGTCACACCGCCCGGCGCCGCCGTGCCGGACATCTACCCGATCACCAAGCTCAAGGCGGGCGAGACGCCGCCCCAGTTCGTCGTCGTCTCCTTCGACGGCGCCTGCCTCGACGCGCTGTGGAAGCACTACCTGCAGCTGGGTCAGGACACCGACTCGCGGTTCACGTTCTTCCTCTCGGGGCTCTGCCTCGTCCCGGACCGCAAGCGGTTCCTCTACAAGCCGCCGCGCAAGCCGGCCGGCACCTCGGCGATCGGGTTCGGCGACGCGACGCTCATCCCTGGTCGCATCGAGAACCTGACGACGGCGTACGAGAGCGGCCACGAGATCGGCACGCACTTCCTCGGCCACTTCTGCGACGCGAAGGGCGTCGGCAGCTGGAACAAGGCCGACTGGGCCTCCGAGCTCTCCCAGGCGCAGACGTTCCTCGACCAGTGGGCCGAGATCAACAAGAGCACCGACCCGAGCCTGAAGCTGCCCTTCGACGCCAGCGTCTGGAAGGGCTCGCGCACCCCGTGCCTGGCCGGCAAGCGCGACCAGATGTACCCCGTGTTCGAGAAGAACGGGTTCACCTACGACGCGTCGAACCCGGGCACGCTGGTGTGGCCGCGCAAGCTCCCCAACTACGACATGTGGGCCTTCCCGCTCCAGCGCATCAACGTCGTCGGCTACGGCAAGACCAACCTGTCGATGGACTACAACCTGCTCTTCGTGCAGAACGACGCCAAGATCACGGCACCGCCGGCGAAGTGCGCGAAGATCGAGACCTCGACCTACCAGTCGCTGATGCAGGCGCTGGCTGCGGTCGAGAGCGGCAACCGCGCCCCGTTCTTCGTCGGCAACCACTTCAACACGTGGGCGTGCGGCGCCTACAAGAACGCGCTGACCCGGTTCGTCGTCGACGCGCACGTCGACTTCCCCGACGTCCGCTTCGTCACCAACGAGTACCTCGTGCGCTGGCTCGACGCGCAGGACCCGAAGGTGCTCAAGGCGCTGCAGAAGAAGGCCGCGCCCATCTACTGAGCGCGGGCACCGCGCCGCAGATCAGCGGCCCTGGAACTCGGCCTTGCCCGGCCCGTGCTCGATGAACGACGCCATGCCGATGGCGCGGTCCTCGGTGGCGAACAGCGCGGCGAACTGCACCCGCTCGATCTCCAGCCCGGTCTCGAGGTCGACCTCGAGACCGCGGTCGATGGCCTCCTTGGCGGCGCGCAGCGCGTACGCCGGGCCTGCCGCCAGCCGCTTGGCGAGCGCGAGCGACTCGGCGTAGACGTCGTCCGGCGCGACGACGCGGTCGACGAGACCGATCCGCAGCGCCTCCTCCGCGTCGACGAAGCGGCCCGTGAAGATGAGCTCCTTGGCCCGGGACGGTCCGACGAGGCGCGTGAGCCGCTGCGTGCCGCCGGCGCCCGGGATGATGCCGAGCAGGATCTCGGGCTGGCCCAGCTTGGCGTTGTCGCCCGCGATGCGCAGGTCGCAGCACAGCGCGAGCTCGCAGCCGCCGCCGAGCGCGTAGCCGGTGATCGCGGCGATGGTCGGCTTGTGGATCCGCGCCACGGCGGTGAACGACGACTGCAGCGCCACCGAGCGGTCGACCATCTGCTGGTAGGTCCAGCCGGCCATCTCCTTGACGTCGGCACCCGCCGCGAAGACCTTGGGGCCGCCGTAGACGACGACCACCTTCACGTCGGCACGGGCGCCGGCCTCCTGCGCGGCGGCGCGGATCTCCTCCTGCACCTGCGCGGAGAGCGCGTTCATCGGCGGGCGCTCCAGCCGGATGGTGCCGACGCCGTCCTCGACCTCGAGCCGCACGAACTCGCCCACCGCTGCCTCCTCGACCGTCCGGCACCGCCCCTGCGGTGCCGCGCCGCGAGCCTAGCCACCGAGGCCGGCGCGCGAGCCGTCGCCGGGGGTCAGCGCTCGGGCCAGACCCAGTCCGGCACCACGATGCAGCCGGCCGGCAGGCCGAGCCGCCGCAGACCGGAGAGGTCGCCGCTGCGGTAGGCCGAGCTCGAGCGCGGCACGAGGATCGGGTACATCAGCTGCGACGAGAGGGTGACGTGCCGCAGGCCGACCACGTGCCCGAGCTCGTGCAGCAGCAGCTGGCCCCGCGTCGTGCCCGCGCCGAACCCCGGCGCGAACGCGCGGTTGTCCGCGGCGTTCAGCACCACGAAGCCACGTCCGATGGCCGCCTTCGGCGGAGCGTCGAGCGGCCAGGTCCAGGTCTTGTAGGAGTAGCCGCCCGTGCCTGCGGCGTACGCCGTCCCGCTGCGGCCGAGCAGCGTGGTGCGCGTGGTCCGCTGGTCGACCCACGCCACGATGATCTCCGCGTCGCCGAGCCCGTCGCCCCAGGCGGTGCCGGTAGGCACCCTGGTCGTGGTGCCGAGGTAGCGGAAGGTCATGCCCGTGGCCTGGCCCAGGCGCGTGAAGGCAGCGCGCACGTCGGCGACGGCAGCGTTGCGACCGGCGGTCGTGGTGGCCGCGGAGCGCGGGTTGACCCGGTAGGTGATGGCCGCCTGGCAGGGGTCCCATCGCAGGGTGAGCGCCTTGCCGTCGACCACGCGCGTGGCCAGCGAGTAGGGGGTCGTGGCGGCCACGGGTGCGCCGGTCCACGGGGTGGCTGCGAGCACGAGGCCGGCGATCACCCCGAGCAGACGTCCTGCACGGATGCGCACGACGACCATGTCGGCGACGCCGGATGCGCGTCTTGAGCGCGCTCACCCGCCTGCCACGGCAGACTGTCCCCGGGGCGACCGCCCCTCCGCCCCGCACGCTCGGCGGCCCCCACCCCGAGGAGACCTGTGACGCCCGAGACGCAGCAGTTCGCGTCGGTCGTGCGCCCCCCGGGAGCCCCCTCGCCGCTCGGTGCCACGTGGACCCCGGAGGGGCTCAACCTCGCCGTGCGCGCACCCTCGGCCGAGCTCGTCGAGGCCTGCCTGTTCCTCGGCGGACGAGGAGATCCGCGTCCCGCTCGAGGCCCGCAGCCACGGCGTGCACCACGGCTTCCTGCCCGGCGTCGAGATCGGCACCCAGTACGGCCTGCGCGCGCACGGACCCTGGGAGCCTCAGCGCGGGCTGCGGTTCAACCCCGCCAAGCTGCTCGTCGACCCCTACGCCCGCGCGATCGTCGGCGACGTCACCTCGCCCGAGGTCCCGCGTCCCGCCACCGCCGGCGACCCCGGCGTGCCCGACCCGCGCGACTCGGCGCCGTTCGTGCCGCGCGGCGTCGTCGTCGGCGACGGGTTCGACTGGGGCGACGACGACGCCCCCGCCACGTCGTGGGCCGAGACGGTCGTCTACGAGATGCACGTCAAGGGCTTCACCGCGACGCACCCCGGGATCCCCGAGCACCTGCGCGGGACGTACGCCGGCCTCGCCCACCCGGCGGCCATCGAGCACCTGGTGCGGCTCGGCGTCTCCGCCGTCGAGCTGCAGCCCGTGCACCACTCGGTCGCCGAGCCGCCGCTCGCCGCGCGCGGCACGCGCAACTACTGGGGCTACAGCACGCTCGGGTTCTTCGCGCCCGCACGCCGGCTACGCCGCCGACCGCAGCCCCGGGGCCCAGGTCGACGAGTTCAAGGCGATGGTCAAGGCGCTGCACGCCGCCGGCATCGAGGTGCTGCTCGACGTCGTCTACAACCACACCTGCGAGGGCGGGGTCGACGGGCCGTCGCTGATGTTCCGCGGCCTCGGCGAGCGCGACCACTACAAGCTCGCACCGCACAGCGGGGCGTACGTCGACACCACGGGCTGCGGCAACACCCTCGACGTCGGCGACCTCGACGTCCTGCGGCTGGTGCTCGACTCGCTGCGCTACTGGGTGAGCGAGATGCGCGTCGACGGCTTCCGCTTCGACCTCGCGACGGCGCTCACGCGCGAGCGCATGGACTTCGACGAGCGGTCGCCGTTCCTCGCCGCGGTGCACCAGGACCCGCTGCTGCGCCAGGTGAAGCTCATCGCCGAGCCGTGGGACGTCGGCCCCGGCGGCTACCGGCTCGGCGCCTTCGGGTCGCCGTGGGCCGAGTGGAACGACGCCTACCGCGACGACGTGCGCTCGTTCTGGCGCGGCGCCCCGGACGGCCGCGAGGCGCCCGCCGACATGGGCTGGCGGCTCACCGGCTCGCAGGACGTCTTCAACGGCCGCTCGCCGGCGGCGTCGCTCAACTTCGTCACCGCGCACGACGGCTTCACGCTGCGCGACCTGGTCTCCTACGACCGCAAGCACAACGAGGCCAACGGCGAGGACAACCGCGACGGCATCCGACAACAACCGGTCGTGGAACCACGGCGTCGAGGGCCCGACCGACGACCCGGCGATCGAGGCCGGCGCGGCTGCGCACGATGCGGGCCATGCTGGCCACGCTGCTGCTCTCGTCCGGCACGCCGATGCTGCTCATGGGCGACGAGTCTGGGCGCACGCAGCAGGGCAACAACAACGCCTACAACCAGGACAACGAGCTCTCCTGGATGCACTGGGACCTCGAGGAGTGGCAGCGCGACCTGTTCGACTGGACCTCGGCGCTCGTCGAGGTGCGCCGCACGCACCCGGCGCTGCGCCAGACGGAGTTCTTCGACGGGCGCCCGGTCGCCGAGGGCCGCCCCGCCGACCTCGCGTGGCTCCAGCCGGACGGCACGCCGATGACCGACGCGCAGTGGCACGACCCCGCCACCGGCACGCTGGTGATGGCGCTGTCCGGCGAGCTGTTCACCCGCGACGAGTTCGGCCACCCGCTGCGCGACTCCGCGTTCCTCGTGGTCCTCAACCGGGCCGACTCCGACGTCGACGTCACGCTGCCGGAGACGCCGTACGGCGAGGTCTACCACCGGCTGCTCGACACCGTCGCACCCGCGGCCGGACCACGAGTCGGTGACCCACGTGGTCGGGTCGACGACGCCGGTGGCAGCGCGCTCGGTCGCGCTGTTCCGCGTCGAGCGCACGGCCTGACCCCACGCTACGACGACGGCGCCGACCCCTGCGGGGATCGGCGCCGTCGCGCGAGGTGGGCGGGTCAGTCGGTCGCGGACCCGCGACTGCACCGGCAGCGCCTGCAGACCGAGCTCGGCCGGGTCGTGCAGACCCTCGTGGCTCGGGCAGCACGCGCACCGTGTAGCCGAACGGGCCGGTGTCGTCGAGGCCGACGCGTGGCCTCGTAGCGCCAGCGGTTGCCGTCGTAGCCCTCGGCGGGCGACGAGCGCGGTGAACGTGCGGGTGCACGATGCGGTCGTTGTGGTCGACCCGACCGCTCACGAGCTCGCACCGAGCACGTCGGCGGCGGTGAGCTCGCCGAGCGCGACGTAGGCGCGCACGGAGAGCTGCGGTGCCGCGCTCGGGCGAGTCGCCGACGCCGGAGGCCTCGACGTGCTCGACCCGGACGCCGCGACCACGAGCCTGCGCACCTTGGTCGCGTACGCCGCGAGCTCCTTGGCCAGCGTCGCGTCGTCGGCGAGGACCGCGCGCGACGAGATCGGCGGCCGGCGCGTAGAGCTTCTGCACGTAGTCGCGCACCATCCGCGAGGCCAGCACCTTCGGGCCCGAGGGTCGCGAGCGTGTGCCGCAGCATCGTGATCCAGCGCATCGGCAGGCCCGCGGCGTCGACGCTCGTAGAAGCGCGTCGCGACGCGACTTCTCGATGAGGTCGTAGAGCGCGGCGGCCTCGAGGTCGTCACGGCGGTCGGGGTCGTGCGACGCCGTCGGCGGTGGGGATCGCCCAGCCGTTCTCGCCGTCGTACCACTCGTCCCACCAGCCGTCGAGGATCGACAGGTTGAGGCCGCCGTTGAGCGCGGCCTTCATGCCGGACGTGCCGCACGCCTCGAGCGGGCGCAGCGGGTTGTTGAGCCACACGTCGCAGCCCGGGTAGAGCAGCCGCGCCATGCCGATGTCGTAGTCCGGCAGGAACACGATCCGGTGGCGCACCTCCGGGTCGTCGGCGAACTGCACGAGCTGCTGGATCAGCTTCTTGCCGCCGTCGTCGGCCGGGTGCGACTTGCCGGCGATGATCAGCTGCACGGGACGCTCGGGGTGCAGCAGCAGCGCGCTGCAGGCGCTCGGGGTCGCGCAGCATGAGCGTGAGCCGCTTGTACGACGGCACGCGGCGGGCGAAGCCGATGGTGAGCACGTCGGGGTCGAGCACGTCGTCGATCCAGCCGAGCTCGGCGTCGGACGCGCCGCGCTGCACCCACGACGCGCGCAGACGCGCACGGACGTCGGCGACGAGCCGCTCGCGCAGCACGCGCTTGGTGCGCCCAGAGGTCGGCGGCGCGGGATCGGCCCGGCGGCCTCCCAGCCGCGGCGTCTCCTCGGCGTCCTCGGGCCCGACGCTGCGCGGCGAGCAGGTCGCGGATCTCGCGCGCCACCCACGTCGGGGCGTGGACGCCGTTGGTGATCGAGCCGATCGGCACCTCGTCGTGCGTCGAAGCCCGGCCACAGGCCGGCGAACATGCCCACGGCTCACCTCGCCGTGCAGCACGCGAGACGCCGTTGGCGCGCTGGCCGAGGCGCAGGCCCATGACGGCCATGTTGAACACGGTCGAGGTCGCCGCCCTCGTAGTCCTCGGCACCGAGCGCGAGGATGCGCTCGACGGGCACGCCGGTGACCGCGTTGTCGCCGCCGAAGTACTGCGCGATCAGCGTCGCGCGGGAAGCGGTCGATGCCGGCGGGCACCGGGGTGTGCGTGGTGAAGACCGTGCCGGCGCGGACGGCCTGCAGCGCCTCGTCGAACGTGAGGCCCTGCGCCTGGACGAGCTCGCGGATGCGCTCGAGGCCGAGGAAGCCGGCGTGGCCCTCGTTGGTGTGGAACACCTCGGGCTCGGGGGCGCCGGTGATGCGGCTGAACGCGCGCAGCGCGCGCACGCCGCCGACGCCGAGCAGCAGCTCCTGCTGCAGCCGGTGCTCGCCGCCGCCGCCGTACAGGCGGTCGGTGACGTCGCGCTCGGCGCGCGTCGTTGCTCCTCGACGTCGGAGTCGAGCATCAGCAGCGGGACGCGGCCGACGTCGGCGCGCCACACGTGCGCGCGCAGCGGGCGGCCGCCGGGCAGGCCGACCTCGATGACGACGGGCGAGCCGTCGGGCTCGCGCAGCAGCGACAGCGGCAGGCCGTCGGGGTCGAGCAGCGGGTAGGTCTCCTGCTGCCAGCCGTCGCGCGACAGCGACTGGCGGAAGTAGCCGGCGCGGTAGAACAGGCCGACGCCGATGATCGGCACGCCGAGGTCGCGAGGCCGACTTGAGGTGGTCGCCGGCGAGGATGCCGAGACCGCCGGAGTACTGCGGCAGCACCTCGGTGATGCCGAACTCCGGCGAGAAGTAGGCGATGGCGCGGCGGCGCGTCCGCGCCGAGCGCTCTGGTACCAGCGGTCGCCGGTGAGGTAGCTCCTGCAGACCGTCGGCGATCCACTGCACGTGCCCGACGAAGTCGTCGTCGGCGGCGAGCTCGGCCCAGCGCGTGCGCGCGGCACCTCGCCGAGCAGGCGGACCGGGTCCTGGCCGACCTCGTCCCAGAGCGCGGGGTCGATGCGGGCGAAGAGGTCCTGGGTCTCCGGGTGCCACGACCAGCGCAGGTTGGTCGCGAGGTCGGCCAGCGGGGCCAGCGGGCTCGGGCAGGACGGTGCGGACGGTGAATCGTCGGATTGCTCTCACTCGCGCCACCCTAGGCCGACGTCGGTGCCGGGTCTGCACCCACCCTGCCGGTTACATGGCAGGTTCATCGGTTTTCATCCCTCGCGTCATGCTGTTACGTCGATAGGCTGAACGACGATGCCGCCTCGCCGACGCACTCCGCCGACCCCCGCGATCCCTTCGGGCGACGAGCCCGTGGGCGCGGCGTCCGCGGACGCACCCGACCGCCGCCGTCGGCCGCCGCCCCCGCAGCTCCCGGCCGCAGCCGCCGTTGCCGAGCGTGGGCCGCTACCCGATCGAGGACCTCTCCCCGGTCGTCGCGTCAGGCACGCCGCCCGGTCAAGGCGGTGGTCGGCGAGACGCTTCGTCGTTCGGCGCGACCGTGTTCCGCGAGGGCCACGACGCCGTCGCCGCCACGGTCGTGCTGCGCCAGGCCGACGGCTCCGTCGTCTCGACCCCGATGTCGCGTCGTCGGCGCCAGGACCGCTGGGAGGCGCCGGTCACCGTCGACCGTGCTCGGCGAGGCGTCGTACACCGTCGAGGCCTGGGGCGACCCGATCGAGACCTGGCGGCACCGGGCCGAGATCAAGCTGCCCGCCGGGCATCGACGTCGAGCTCGAGCTCGAGGAGGGCGCCTGCGTCCTCGACCGCGCCGCTCAAGGCCATGCCGCGCGGCAAGGTGCGCGAGCCGCTGAAGGCCGCGCTCGCCGCCCTGCGCGACACCGCACGCGCCCGGCGCAGGCGCGCCTCGCCGTCGCGCTCGACCCCGCGGTCACCGCGCTGCTCGAGCGAGCACCCGCTGCGCGAGCACGTCACCGAGTCGGTCGCGGTGCCCGTGCGCGTCGAGCGCGAGCGCGCGCTGTTCGGCGCCTGGTACGAGTTCTTCCCGCGCTCGGAGGGCGCCACGCTCGACCCGCCGCGCTCGGGCACGTTCCGCGACCGCCGCCGAGCGGCTGCCCGCCGTCGCGGCGATGGGCTTCGACGTGGTCTACCTGCCGCCGATCCACCCGATCGGCCGCACGCACCGCAAGGGCCGCAACAACACGCTCGACGCCCGGGCCCGGACGACCCCGGCGTCGCCGTGGGCGATCGGCTCGGCCGAGCGGCGGCCACGACGCCGTCCACCCCGACCTCGGCACGATCGAGGACTTCGCGCACTTCGTGCCCGCGGCCGCCGAGCTCGGCCTCGAGGTCGCGCTCGACTTCGCGCTGCAGTGCTCCCCCGACCACCCGTGGGTCACCGAGCACCCCGAGTGGTTCACGCACCGCGCCGACGGCACGCATCGCCTACGCCGAGAACCCGCCGAAGAAGTACCAGGACATCTACCCGATCGTACTTCGACGACGACTTCGACGGCCTCGTCGCCGAGTGCGAGCGCATCCTGCGGCACTGGATGGCCAAGGGCGTGCGGATCTTCCGCGTCGACAACCCGCACACCAAGCCGGTGCACGTTCTGGGAGCGGCTGTTCGCCCGGATCCACGCCACCGACCCCGACGTCCTGTTCCTGGCCGAGGCGTTCACCAGGCCGGCGATGATGCGGATGCTCGGCGAGGTCGGCTTCCAGCAGCGCTACACCTACTTCACGTGGCGCAACGACGAAGTGGGAGCTCGAGGAGTACTTCCGCGAGCTGTCCGGGCCGCTCGCCGCCTCCATGCGGCCCAACTGCTTCGTGAACACCCCGGACATCCTCCCGATCTTCCTGCAGTACGGCGGCCCGGCCGCCTTCGCGATCCGCGCGACCCTGGCCGCGACGCTGCTCGCCCACCTGGGGCGTCTACGCCGGCTTCGAGCTCTACGAGCACGTCGCCGTGCGCGCCGGGCAGGGAGGAGTACCTCGACTCCGAGAAGTTCGAGTACCGCCCGCGCGACTGGGCCGCGGCCGAGAGTCCGGGCACACGCTCGTGCCGTACCTCACGCTGCTCAACGGATCCGCCGCGCGCACCCGGCGCTGCGCACGGCTGCGCAACCTGCACTTCGACGGCATCGACAACGCCAAGATGATCGTGTGCTCGCAAGCGCGACGGCGACGACGTCGTGCTCGTCGTGTGCATGCTCGACCCGAACGGCGTCCGCGAGGGCGTGCTCGCACCTCGACCTGCCCGCCCTCGGGCTCGGCGTGGGGCGACCACGTTCGCGGCCCGCGACCTCATCACCGGGCAGACGTGGGCGTGGGGCCAGCACCCCTACGTCCGGCTCGACCCGCACATCCACGTGGCCCACGTCGTGCACGTCCGAGCCGGGAGCGGTGTGACATGCCCAAGACCGACAAGCCCGGCGCGCCAAGGCCGTCAAGCAGGCGCAAGGCCGCGCAAGGCCGCCAAGCCGGTGAAGGCCACGACGCCCACGGCACCGTCGGCCGGCGCCGGTCGACGTCGACGACCTGCAGCGCGCTGTCGAGGGTCGCCACCACGACCCGCACTCGATCCTCGGGCCGCACCCGCACGACGGGCGGCGTCACCATCCGCACCCTGCGCCCGTGGGCGACCACGGACGTCGTCGTCGTCGACGACCGCGGCGGCGAGTCGCGCACCGAGCTCACGCACGAGCACGGCGGCATCTTCGTCGGCGTGCTCGACCTCGCCGAGCGTGCCCGACTACCGCCTCGAGGTCGACGTACGGCGGCGAGCCGGCGATCCGTCGACGACCCCTACCGCTTCCTGCCGACCCTCGGCGAGCTGGACCTGCACCTGATCGGCGAGGGCCGCCACGAGACGCTGTGGACGGCCCTCGGCGCGCACGAGCACGTCTACCCCTCGCCCGCTCGGCGACGTGCACGGCACGTCGTTCGCGGTGTGGGCGCCCAGCGCCCAGGGCGTGCGCGTCGTCGGCGACTTCAACGACTGGGACGGCACCGGCACCCCGATGCGCTCGCTCGGCTCGCACCGGGGTCTGGGAGCTGTTCGTCCCGGGCATCGGCGCCGGCACCACGCTACAAGTTCGCGATCCTCGGCCGGACGGGGTCTGGCGCGACGAAGGCCGACCCGCTGGCCTTCGCACACCGAGCATCCCGCCGGCGACCGCGTCGGTCGTGTTCACCTCGGCGTACGAGTGGGGCGACGACGACGTGGCTCGCCGCGCGGCGCCGAGCGCGACCCGCACAACTCCCCGATGTCGATCTACGAGGTGCACCTCGGGCTCGTGGCGCCCGGGCCTGGACTACCGCCGAGCTCGCCGACGAGCTCGTCGGCCTACGTCACCGAGATGGGCTTCACCCACGTCGAGCTGATGCCGGTCACCGAGCACCCGTACGCGCCGAGCTGGGGCTACCAGGTCACGTCGTACTTCGCGCCGACCTCGCGGTTCGGCACGCCCGACGACTTCCGCTACCTCGTCGACCGCCTGCACCAGGCCGGCATCGGCGTCATCCTCGACTGGGTGCCCGCGCACTTCCCGAAGGACGAGTGGGCGCTGGCCCGCTTCGACGGCACGCCGCTCTACGAGCACGCCGACCCGCGCCGCGGCGAGCAGCCCGACTGGGGCACCTACGTGTTCGACTTCGGCCGCACGCGAGGTGCGCAACTTCCTGGTCGCCAACGCGATCTACTGGCTCGAGGAGTTCCACATCGACGGCCTGCGCGTGGACGCCGTCGCCTCGATGCTCTACCTGGACTACTCGCGCAAGGAGGGCGAGTGGCTGCCCAACCAGTACGGCGGCCGCGAGAACCTCGAGGCGGTGTCGTTCCTGCAGGAGATGAACGCCACGGTCGTACAAGCGCGTCGCCCGGCGTGGTCACCATCGCCGAGGAGTCGACCTCCTGGCCGGGCGTCACCCGACCCACGCACCTCGGCGGCCTCGGGTTCGGCCTGAAGTGGAACATGGGCTGGATGAACGACACGCTGCAGCTACATCTCGCCGCGAGCCGGTCCACCGGCAGTGGCACCACAACGAGATGACGTTCGCGATGGTCTACGCGTGGAGCGAGCACTTCTGCCTGCCGATCACCCACGACGAGGTCGTGCACGGCAAGGGCTCGCTGGTCAGCAAGATGCCCGGCGACCGCTGGCAGAAGCTCGCCGAACCTGCGCGCCTACCTGGCGCTACATGTGGGCCCACCCCGGCAAGCAGCTGCTGTTCATGGGCTCGGAGTTCGCCCAGTACGCCGAGTGGAGCGAGGCGCGCGGCCTCGACTGGTGGCTGCTCGAGAACGCCGACCACCACGGCGTGCAGCAGTGCCTGCGCGACCTGAACCGCGTCTACAAGGAGACCCCGGCCCTGTGGGACGCAGGACAACGACCCCGGGCGGCTTCGAGTGGATCGACGCCAACGACGCCGCGGGCAACATGTTCTCGTGGCTGCGCTGGGGCACCGACGGCTCGGCGCTCGCCTGCGATCACGAACTTCTCCCGGCGGTCCGCACGAGACTACCGCGTCGGCCTGCCCGCACGGCGGCACTGGCACGAGGTGCTCAACACCGACGCCGAGGCCTACGGCGGCTCCGGCGTCGGCAACCTCGGCGCCGTGCAGGCCGAGGAGGTGCCGTGGCACGGCCGGCCGTTCTCGGCCATCGTGCGCGTGCCCCCGCTCGGCGCCCTCTGGCTCCGTCCGGCCTGAACGCCCGCGGGATGATCGTCGACCTGGCGCTCGCGCGACGCCTGGTCGACGACCAGGTCGTGGCGTGGGACCCGTCGTGCGCCTCCGCCGAGCTGCGCGAGGTCGACCGCGGCTGGGACAACGTCATCGTCCGGCTCGGCGAGCGGCTCGTGCTGCGCCTGCCGCTGCGCGAGCAGGGCGCCCCGCTCATCGAGAACGAGGCGCGCTGGCTCGCCGAGGTCGCCGCTCCCCTGGCGGTGCGCGCCCCGGTGCCGCTGCTCGTCGGCGTACCGACCGACTACTACCCCTGGCCGTGGATCGTCACCGAGTGGATCGACGGCGTCGTCGTGGCCGACCTGCCGATCGACGGGCGCTCGCACCTCGTCGACGACCTTGCCGACGCGCTTCTCGCGCTGCACCGACCGGCGCCCCGCGACGCGCCGCCCAACACGTTCCGCGGCGTGCCGCTCGCGGACCGGGACGAGATGGTGCGCGCACGCATGCTCGTCCATGACGGGCCGACGGACGCGCTGCTCCGCACCTGGGAGGCGGCGCTCGCGGCTCCGCCGTGGCCCGGCCCGCCGTGGTGGCTGCACGGCGACCCGCACGCCCGGAACATGGTGTCGGGCGAGCACGGGCTCGCCGGCCTCATCGACTTCGGCGACCTGACCTCGGGCGACCCGGCCAACGACCTCGCGACCGCGTGGTGGACCTTCGGCCCCGGCGACCGGGCCCGCTTCGTCGCCCGTGTCGACGCCGCCGGTCGGTACGACGAGCACGTCTGGACCCGCGCCGCCGGCTGGGCCGCCGCGTTCGCCTCGGCGATCCTGCCCGGCACTCCACTGACCCCTGTCGCGCAGCACACCGCGCAGCAGCTGACCCTCCTGGACTGACCGGGCACGCGGGCTTCCCGCCTCCTCGAGCATCGGTGAGAAGTCGTGTCCCCATTGAGCAATGTGGATTCAGGCAACAGCGCGCTCCCCCGGCGAGTACGACCGTCGCCACGCGTCCAGTGCAGCAGGACGCCGACGCCGACGCCCGATCCGAGTCCGGATCGTGACGGCGCCCGTACCTCCCAGGAACTGCCTACGACCGTGCCTCACGCAGGGGGTGGCTCGTTCTCCCGATGCAGTGCGGGCCGGCACCTACCATCGGCAGATGCGCCCACGCGCGTCACGCATCCGGGCAGGTGGCGGGTCGTCCACCCGTCTGACGACCGTCGTCGTCGCGACGGTCGCGCTGCTGTGGATGCTTCCGATGCTGGGCCTGTTCGTCACCTCGGTGCGTCCGAGCGAGAACTCCGCCTACAGCGGATGGTGGATGCTGCTCGTCGATCGCCAGGTCTCGGCGGACGGCTACCGCGAGGTGCTGAGCGGCGGGAGCACGCTCGTCGACGGGGTCTGGCCCTTCTTCGTGAACTCGATCGTCGTCGCCGTGCCGGTGACCGTCGTGGGCATCGTGCTCGCCGCGATGACGGCGTACGCGCTGGTCTGGATCCCGTTCCGCGGCGCCCGTGCCCTGCTCGGGCTGATCGTCGCCCTGCAGATCGTCCCCGTGCAGATGGCGTTGCTCCCGCTGCAGCAGCTGTTCTACCTGGGGTGGAGCCTCGGGCCCGTCACCATCATCCCGAAGGTCGCCGACGCGACCGGCAAACCGCTGATCGCCGGCACCGTCGCCTCGCTGTGGCTGGCGCACACGATGTTCCTGCTGCCGTTCGGGGTGTTCCTCATGCACCGGTCGATCTCGCAGCTGCCGCGTCCGCTCGTCGACGCCGCGCGGGTGGACGGCGCGACCCATCCGCAGATCTTCCGGCGCCTCGCGCTGCCGCTGTCGGTGCCCGCTCTGGCGTCGTTGGGCATCTTCGAGTTCCTGTGGGTGTGGAACGACCTGCTGCTGGCGAGCACCTTCGTGAGCGGAGACGCCGACCACGCGCCGGTCACGCTCTACCTCAGCTACCTCAACGGGTCCCTGCCCAGCCGTCCCGACCTGCTCAGCGCGGGCACGGTCGTGGCTGTCGCGCTGCCGCTGGTCGTGTTCTTCGCGCTGCAGCGCTACTACGCGAGAGGCCTGCTCGCCGGAGCGATCGTCGAGTGACGGGCGGGGCGCGCGCTGCTGCCCGGACTGACGCCGAGGCCTGGCTTCCACGCCGGTTCGGGCAGCATCGCCGCGGATCAGGCGAAGGCGTCGGCCAGCGACGGGGGCAGGGGGCCGGTGCGCACGAGGTCGAGTCGCGACGTGGCGCGGGTGAGGGCGACGTACAGGTCGGCGAGCCCGCTCGGACCTGAGCCGACCACGGCGGGCTCGGCCACGACGACGTGGTCGAACTCGAGGCCCTTGACCTGCGTCGGCGGTCATCACCGCCACCGCGGCGTCGAGCCCGCCCACCCCGGCGGCGACGTCGACCCCGGCGCCGGCGAGGGCCGCGCGGAGCGGCTCGACGAGCGCCACGGGGGCGACGACGACCGAGCGGCCCGGGAGGTCGACGAGGCCGCGCACCACGTCCACCACCCCGACCTCGAGGTCGTCCACGCGATGGTCGACGGGATCGTGGTCGCCCTCGCGGACGGCGCGGGGCGCGCTGACGTCGCGGTCCATGGCCGCGAGCACCCGGTCGGCGAGGCGGGCGATGCGGGCCGGCGTGCGGTAGTTGATGGTGAGCTCCTCGACGCGCCACACGCCGCGGGTCACCTCGTCGAGCGCCTGGGCCCACGACCGCGCACCGGCGCCGTTGGAGGTCTGCGCCAGGTCGCCCACGACCGTCATCGACCGCGACGGGCACCGGCGTGCCACCGCGCGCCACGCCATCGGCGAGAGCTCCTGCGCCTCGTCGACCACCACGTGGCCGTACGCCCAGTCGCGGTCGCCCGCGGCGCGCTCGGCGAGCGTGAGCACCGGACCGCTCTCGACGAACCGCGACGCCAGCTCCTCGCCGGAGACCATGGCGGAGTACGCCTCGAGCCCCTCGCTGTCGTAGGACTGCGACGACTCGAGGACGCGGGCGGCGAAGGCCTCGGCACGTCGCTCCTCCGCGGCGCGTCGGGCGTTGTCGACGTCGGAGGCCACCGAGCTGTCGCCGATGAGCTCCGCGAGCTCGTCCAGGAGAGGCACGTCCTCCACCGTGAAGGGGGCGTCGGCGGGCCGGATCAGCAGCGCCTGCTGCTCGCGGCGTGAGCACGCCGTCGGCGGCAGCCGCGAGCTCGTCCGGGCGGGAGAGCAGCTCCTGCAGCACCCGGGTGGCCGTGAGCGGCATCCAGAGCAGGTTGAGCTCGCGGCGTACCTCACGGGTGGTGCGCAGCTCGTCGAGGAGCTCCTCGCGGACGTACGCGTCGCCGGGGTCGAGCGAGCGGACGCGGGCGAGCCGCGTGGCCGCCTGGTTGAGCACGTGGTTGAGGAACGGCACGCGGGCGGCGTTGTGGCCCTCGTGGTCGCGGCGCGCGTCGCGCCCGGCCCGCGCGATCGACCTGCGCCGAGAGCCGAACGTCGACGTCCGTGACCCGCATCGTGACCCCGCGCGCAGGGACGCGCTGCCGCGCCCGGACCGCGCCGTCGAGCACCCGCGCCATCACGGCGTCGCCCTTGAGCGCCGCGACCTCGTCGGTGTCGCGGTGGGTCGCCACGACACCCGGGACGAGCTCGGCGATGGAGCTCAGCACCACGCCGGTCTCACCCAGCGACGGCAGCACGGCCTCGACGTAGCGCAGGAACACCGACGTCGGCCCGAGCACGAGCACGCCGGAGCGCTCGAGCCGGTCGCGATGCGTGTAGAGCAGGTACGCCGCCCGGTGCAGGGCCACGGCCGTCTTGCCGGTGCCCGGGCCGCCCTGCACCACCAGCGCGCCCTTCGAGCTCGAGCGGATGATGCGGTCCTGCTCGGACTGGATGGTGGCGACGATGTCGCCCATGCGGCCGGTGCGAGCCGCGCCGAGCGCGGCCAGCAGCGCCGAGTCGCTCGAGTCCGAGCCGTCGGTGGCGGCCAGGTCCGGGTCGAGCACCTCGTCGCTCAGGGCGGTGACCGCGCGCCCCTCGGTGGTGATGTGGCGCCGGCGGCGTACGCCGAGGGGGCGCGCGGCGGTCGCCTGGTAGAACGGCGCGGCCGCAGGCGCACGCCAGTCGATCTGCAGGACCTGCTGCGCCTCGGTGGTGAGGCCGATGCGGCCGATCCAGGTGGAGCCGTCGTCGGTGTCGGTGCGACCGAACAGCAGGCGCGACTCCACCGCGTCGAGCGCGGCCAGCCGGTCGGTGTAGAGGCTGGTGAACGAGTCGCGCTCGGACCGGTTCTGGTGGGTGCCCTCGTTGCCCTGGCGCATGGCGGTCTCGAGCCGCGTGCGTGCGAGGGCCCGCAGGGCGTCGAGGCGGGTGTACGCCAGGTCGAGGTGCGCCTGCTCGGTCTCGAGATCGGGGTGGGGCTGCATGCGTCCTGTCTCGTCCGCCCGCGTCAGGTGACGGCGGGCGAACCAGTCTCCCTCATCGGCGGCCCGCGAGCCGCATCGCCGGGCGTCAGTCGGTCGGCTTCTCCTGGACGGCCCACGAGTTGCCGTCCGGGTCGTCGAAGAAGACGAAGGAGTTCCAGCGGCCGCCCGGGCCGTCCTCCCAGCCCGCGTCGCCCATGTGCCGCACCGGCGAGCACTCCACGCCGTGCGACACGAGGTGGTCGCGGGCCGCCTGGATGTCGCTGACGCACAGCTGCATGCCCTTGGCCGACCCGGGCTCGCCCGGGTGCAGCCCCCGCCCGAAGGTCACCGAGCACGACGACCCGGGCGGGGTGGTCTGCACCACGCGCAGGTCGGCCCGGGTGTCGTCCAGGTCGAGGGCGAACCCCAGCCGGTCGACGTAGAACTCCTTGGCCCGGTCGACGTCGCTCACCGGGATCACCACGACCTCCAGGGTCCAGTCCATCGGTCCTCCTCCTGTCCGGGGTCAGGTCGTCATGCGTCGAGGGATCAGCAGCAGGGCGCCGGCCAGGAAGCACACGGCTCCGAGCACGGTGCCGGCGTTGGCCAGCGGCACCGAGACCAGGGCACCCGTGCTCGGGACGGTCCAGGCACCGATGGCCGAGAGCCCGAAGAACACCGAGCCGAGCATATTGAGCGCCGCGATCGCCCACGACCGGGTGCGGACGTGGTCATGGCGCCGGCGACGCACCTCCGGTGCCAGCGCGATGGCGCTCGACACGAGGAACAGCACCGAGCCGATCGCGTCGGGCCGCCAGACCTGCTGCCCGGTGGCCGCGCCCGCACCTGCGGCGAGCAGCGCGGCACGCAGCGTGGTGACGTTGAACTCCAGCGTGCCGACGAGCTGGACCGCCGAGGCCGTCCAGTCGGTGGTGCGGGGCTGCGAACGCCGCGACCAGCGGTGCTGGGGCTCGATCTCCCGCTCGGGGAGCTCGGCCCGCGACATGAGGAACTGCATCGTGGCGGCCGAGGTGAACAGCACGGACCCGACGAAGAACGTCCATCCGGCGACCGCGGGGCTCAGAGCCGTGTCGAGGCTCAGGGGTACGCCGACCGCGAAGGCGATCGACCCGAGCGCGAACCCCAGCGCGGTCGGCACGAGCAGCCGCGAGGGCGGCGCGGGGCCGGCTGACGGTGCGGTGCTCACACCGGACGTTAACCCGAAGGCCACGTGCGCGGAGCCGCGACGCGACAGGATCGAGGCCGGGCACGCCGACGACAGGAGCACCACCATGAGCCTGAAGCATCCTCAGGGACCGGCACGCAGCCAGAGCGACCTGGCGGTCGACCCGCTGCTCGTCATGAGCGGGTCGAGCATCCCGCGCCACCACATCCCCGCCGTGGAGACGCCGCCGGACGTGGCCTACCAGATCATCCACGACGAGCTGATGCTCGACGGCAACGCGCGCATGAACCTCGCGACGTTCGTCACCACCTGGATGGACCCGCAGGCCGAGAAGCTCATGGCCGAGTGCCTCGACAAGAACATGATCGACAAGGACGAGTATCCGCAGACCGCCGAGCTCGAGGCGCGATGCGTCGAGATCCTCAGCCGGCTGTGGAACGCGCCCGACGCCGCCCAGGCGACCGGGTGCTCCACGACCGGGTCGAGCGAGGCCGCCATGCTCGGCGGGCTGGCGATGAAGCGCCGCTGGCAGCAGCGCCGTGCCGCCGAGGGCAAGCCCGCCGACAAGCCCAACATCGTCATGGGCATCAACGTCCAGGTCTGCTGGGAGAAGTTCGCCAACTACTGGGACGTCGAGATGCGGCTGGTGCCCATGGAGGGCGACCGCTTCAACCTCTCCGCCCCGGAGGCCGTCGCGCTCTGCGACGAGAACACGATCGGCGTGATCGCGATCCTCGGCTCGACCTTCGACGGCTCCTACGAGCCGGTGGCCGAGGTCTGCGCCCTGCTCGACGACCTGCAGGAGCGCACCGGCCTCGACATCCCGGTGCACGTCGACGGGGCGTCGGGCGCGTTCGTCGCGCCGTTCCTCGACCGCGACCTCGAGTGGGACTTCCGGCTCCCTCGGGTCTGCTCGATCAACGCCTCGGGCCACAAGTACGGCCTGGTCTACCCCGGCGTCGGCTGGGTCGTGTGGCGCGACGCCGACGCGCTGCCCGCCGACCTGATCTTCTGGGTCAACTACCTCGGCGACAACATGCCGACCTTCGCGCTCAACTTCTCGCGCCCGGGCGCCCAGGTGGTCGCGCAGTACTACAACTTCCTGCGGCTCGGGTTCGACGGCTACGCCAAGGTGCAGGGCTACTCGCGCGAGGTCGCGATGCGCCTCGCCGAGGAGATCGAGGCGATCGGGCCGTTCCGTCTGCTCACCCGCGGCGACGAGCTGCCGGTGTTCGCGTTCACGCTCAACGACGACGTCAAGGCGTACACCGTCTTCGACGTGTCCAACGCGCTGCGCGAGCGCGGCTGGCAGGTGCCGGCGTACACCTTCCCGGAGAAGCGGACCGACCTCGCGGCGCTGCGTGTCGTGGTCCGTCGCGGGTTCAGCCACGACCTCGCCGACCTGCTGCTCGCCGACATCCGTCGCATCCTGCCGCGGCTCGAGGCGGGCAACCGGGGGCCGGCCGAGCCGAGCGAGTCGACGGCGTTCGCCCACTGACCCGGGGGCGGGCGCGCGGTCGGCGCCGTGGCACGCTCTCCCCATGTCAGCCACGCTCACCAGCACGCCCGCCGCCGACGGCTTCCGCATGCCCGCCGAGTGGGAGACCACGCGGGCTGCTACCTCGTGTGGCCCGAGCGCACCGACAACTGGCGCCTGGGCGCGAAGCCGGCGCAGGCAGCATGGCGCACGCTGATCGAGACCATCGCCGACGCCGAGCCGGTGACGGTGCTGGTCTCGGCACGCCAGTACGAGGCGGCGCGCGGCCTGCTCTCCTCGCACGTGCGCCTGGTCGAGACGACGCACGAACGACGCGTGGGTGCGCGACACCGGACCGACGTTCGTCGTGGACGACGCGGGCGACGTGCGCGGCGTGTCGTGGCGGTTCAACGCGTGGGGCGGCCTGCGCGGCGGCCTGTACTTCCCGTGGGACGCCGACGACCTCGTGGGGCCGAAGATCTGCGACCTGGAGCGGGTGCCCGTCCACCATCCCGACCTCGTGCTCGAGGGCGGGTCGATCGACGTCGACGGCGAGGGCACGGTGCTCACCACCGAGGAGTGCCTGCTCAACCCCAACCGCAACCCGCACCTGAGCCGCGAGCAGATCGAGCAGCAGCTGCACGACCACCTCGGGACGACGAAGGTCGTCTGGCTCCCGCGCGGCGTGCACCTCGACGAGACCGACGGGCACATCGACAACTTCGCGCGCTTCGCCGCACCCGGAGTCGTGATGCTCACCTGGACCGACGACGAGTCGGACCCGCAGTAGCGAGCTCCGCCGAGGCGCTCGAGATCCTCGAGCGCACGACCGACGCCGCGGGCCGCCCGCTGCGTGTGGTGCGGATCCACCAGCCCGGCCCGCTCACCATCACCGAGGAGGAGGCCGCCGGAGTCGACGTCGTGCCCGGCACGCAGCCGCGGCTCGCCGGCGAACGGCTGGCCGGCTCGTACGTGAACTCCTACATCGGCAACGGCATCGTCGTGCTGCCCATGTTCGACGACCCGCACGACGCCGCCGCGGTCGCGACGTACGAGCAGCTCTTCCCCGGACCGCCGGATCTCCACGGTGCCCGGCCGCGAGATCCTCCTCGGCGGCGGCAATGTCCACTGCATCACCCAGCAGCTGCCGAGCGGACGCCGGGCCTGACGGCCTGACAGACTGGGGGCCGCGCGGCGCGGGCCGCGGGAGGTGGACGCGTGAGCACGCAGACGGCACCGGCGGCAGAGCTGCCCGGCCTCACCAAGTACGCCTGGCTCTCGATCGCAGCCGCCGTCGTGACCATCGCGCTGAAGACCGGCGCCTACCTGCTCACCGGCTCCGTCGGCCTGCTCTCCGACGCCGCGGAGTCGGTCGTCAACCTCGTGGCCGCGATCATCGCGCTCATCGCGCTCACCGTGGCCGCCAAGCCCGCCGACGCCAACCACCACTACGGCCACGGCAAGGCGGAGTACTTCTCGGCCGCCATCGAGGGCCTCATGATCTTCGTCGCGGCGGCGTTCATCATCGTCTCCGCGATCCAGCGGCTGATCGACCCGCAACCGCTGGAGTCGCTGGGGATCGGCCTGCTCATCACCGTGCTCGCCACCGCGGTGAACGGCGCCGTCGGCCTGCTGCTCATCCGGGTCGGTCGCCAGCACCGGTCGGCGACCCTCGTCGCCGACGGCAAGCACCTCATGACCGACGTCTGGACCTCGGCCGGCGTCATCGTCGGGGTCGGGCTCGTGGCGATCACGGGCTGGATCCCGCTGGACGCCCTGGTCGCGATCGCCGTCGCGATCAACATCCTGGTGACCGGGGCCCGCCTGGTGTGGTCGTCGAGCTCGGCGCTGCTCGATGCCGCGATGACGCCCGAGGACGTCGCGGTGGTGACCGCGGTGCTCGACCGCCATCGCAGCGACACCGTCGACTTCCACGGGCTCCAGACCCGGGAGAGCGGACGCACCCGGTTCGTCACGGTGCACGTGCTGGTGCCCGGGGCCTGGTCGGTGCAGCAGGCCCACGACCTGGTCGAGGTCGTCGAGGCCGACCTGTGCGCCGAGCTGGAGCACCTCGAGGTGACGACGCACGTCGAGCCGAGCGAGGACGACCGGTCGTACGCCGACCACCGCTACGACGCGACGCACCGCGACGACTGAGCGGGCGCGGTCGGTCGGGGACTAGAACAGGGCGTTGGCCAGCGCCGTGCGCGCCTTGCCCACCCGCGGGTCGACGTCGCCGACGAGGGTGAACAGCCCGAGCAGGTGGTCGCGCGCCGCGATCCGCTCGTCGCCGCTGGTGCGGGCGACGAGGGCGACGAGCCGCGAGAACGCCTCGTCGACCCGCCCGGTGAGCAGCTCGATGTCGGCAGCGAGCGCCTGCGCCTCGAGCGAGTCCGGCTCGGCCGCCGCGACGGCGAGAGCGGACTCGACGTCGGCGCCCTCGGTACGCCGCAGCAGGGCGACCTGCGCGAGGCCCGCCTTGGCGTCCGGGTCGGCAGGGGTCTGGTTGAGCACCGACTGGTAGGCGGCCTCGGCCGCGTCCCAGTCGCCGGCCTCGATCGCGTCGTACGCCGCGTCGAAGCGGGGGTCGCCGACCGGCTCCGGCTCCGCTTCCTCGTCGGCGGCGACGACGCCGTCGACCCGTCCCGTGACGCCGTTGGCCTCGGCGACGCGCAGCAGCTCGACGAGCAGCTCGCGCAGCTGGGGCTCGGGCAGCGCACCCTGGAAGAGCTCCATGGGCTGGCCCTTGATGACCGCGAACACGCTGGGGATCGCCTGCACGCCGAAGGCCTGCGCGATGCGCGGGCTGACGTCGACGTCGACGGTGGCGAGCACCCAGCGTGCCGGCGTGCTCGAGCGCGAGCTTCTCCAGCAGGGGGGTCAGGACCGCGGACGGCTGGGCGCGCGGGGAGCCGAGGTCGACCACGACCGGCACCTGGAAGGACCGGTCGAGGACCTCGGTCTGGAAGGCGGCCTCGGTGACGTCGACGACGACGCCGGACGGCGGCGGCACGGCGCCGGAGGCGAGGCGCTGCTCGGCGGCGGCCTGCGCCTCACGGGCGGCGGCGACGGCGGCGAGGTCGACAGCGCCGCGCAGGGGCATGCCGGGGGGCGGCGTAGGGATGCTCACGGGCCCATCCTTCCATCGGCGCACGGGCGGCCCGCACGCCGGTGCGGTGCCGCTGGCCCGTGCGCCGTGGTGGCGCGGTGCGCGCCTAGAGGCTCATGTGCAGCGTCTGCGTGGCGACGATCGCCCACGTCGCCACGACGGCCGACAGTGCGCCGATCGCGCTCGCGACCACGGGGGCCACGTACGCCGGCCGCGGGGTGCCCTCGGCGGCGGTCGCCTCGGCCGCGGACGAGGTGCTGGGGACGCTGTGGAGCCCGGTGCCGTACCCGGTGGTGCTGGCCATGACGGCCTCCTCGTGCTCGTGGGGCTTTGCACTACGCTTCGTATCGTATCGTAGTGATGGCCGGGTGTCGATCCCCCACCCGCGCGCCGCGCCCATGGCAGAGTCGCTGTCGATGACCTCCGTCTCCGACCGCACCCCCGCGCCCAACCGCGGGCGACCCCGCTCGTCCGCGGCCGACGCCGCGATCCTCGACGCGACGCGCGCGATGCTCGCCGAGGACGGCTGGGCGGCGCTCACCATCGAGGGCGTGGCCGCCCGGGCCGGCGTCGCGAAGACGACCGTCTACCGCCGCTTCTCCTCGCGCACCGACCTCGCGGTCGCCGCGGTGGCGCAGCTCGTCGAGGCCGCGATGGTCCCCATCGACCCCGACTGCACCCCCGAGGAGCAGATCCGCCGCTCCATCCACGCGACGGCCGACGTCTACCGGATCCCCGCCGCGCGGGCGGCGTACCTCGCCGTGCTGGCCGAGGCAGGACGCGACCCCGAGCTGCGCGCGGCCGTCGACACCCAGGTGCTCGGACCCGCGCGGGCGATGGTCGTCGAGCGCCTCGCGATGGGCGTCGAGCGCGGCGAGATCGACCCGGCGATGGCCGAGACCCAGGCCGACCTGCTCTTCGACGTGCTCGCCGGCACGTTGCTCCACCGCATGCTGGTGCGCGGCCAGGACATCGACGACGCAGTTCGTCGAGTCGCTCGTCTGCGCGATCCTCGTCTCCCTCGGCGCGGGCCCGACAGCCGGCTGAGGCAGCCGACCTAGAGGAAGTAGAGCCGCGAGAGCGGCACGCTCTCGACCGGCTCCATCGCCAGCGTCTCGCCGTCGAGGCGTACGCCGTCACCGCGCGGATCCACGACCACGTCGGCGCTCGCGCGGTGGTGCACCATCTGCGCGAGCCCGACGTCGCGGCAGCCGCGCACCGCGACGCGACGTCGCCGCGTCGGGAAGACGTCGGCGCCCGCGTCGACGGCGGCGCCGTTGGTGAACAGCACCGCGAGGTCGACCGCCGCTCCTCCGATGCCGCCGAACTGCGCGCGCGATCCGCCGCGGCTCGGCGACGTCGACGACCGAGTTGGGGTCGCCCGACGGTCCCCCACGCCGGCAGCCCGGACTTGAGGACGAGGTAGGGCTTGGCACCGAAGGACGCCGGCGACCACAGCACGATGTCGGCCATGCGGCCCGGCTGCAGCGAGCCCACCTCGTGCGCGAGCCCGTGCGCGAGCGCCGGGTTGATGGTGAGCTTCGCGAGGTAGCGCAGCACGCGCGTCGTTGTCGTGCGGGCTGTCGTCGTCGAGCGGCTTGAGCACCGAGGCGAGCTGGAACGTGCGGCGCACGGTCTCGCCGGCGCGGCCCATGCCCTGCGCGTCGCTGCTCGTGATCGGGATGACGCCGCGGTCGTGCAGCACGTTCTCGGCCGCCATCGTGGTGGCGCGCACGCGGGCTCGGACGATCTCGGCGTCGCCCGGCAGGTCCGGGCTTGAGCGCGTGGACGCTCATGATCATCGGCGAAGTGCTCGGCCACCGCGTCGCGACCGAACGGCAGGGTCGGGTTGGTCGAGGAGGCGAGCACGTGCGGCACGCCGGCGAGGCGCAGCACGTCGGGCGTGTGCCCGCCGCCGCAGCCCTCGACGTGGTACGCGTGGAACACCCGCCCGTCGGAGACGGCGAGCGTGTCGTCGACCGAGAGCCCCTCGTTGAGCCCGTCGGTGTGCACGGCCACCTGGACGTCGTGCTCCTCGGCGACGGTCAGGCACGTGTCGAGCGAGCGCAGGTGCGCACCGGTGTCCTCGTGCACCTTGAACCCGCACACGCCCGGCCTCGATGCCCTCGAGCATCGTGCCGCGGCGCGACGCCGATCCGCGCCCGAGGAGGCCGACGTTGATCGGGTAGGCGTCGAAGGCGGCGTACGCCGTGCGCAGCGGCCCGGCGGCGTTGACGCCGACGCCCCAGAACGGCCCGAACTCCTGGCCGATCACGGTCGTCACGCCGGAGGCGAGCGCCGCCTCCATGACGCGCGGCGAGAGCAGGTGCACGTGGGTGTCGACGGCACCGGCCGTGGCGATGAGGCCCTCGCCGTTGATGACGACGGTGCCGCGTGCCGACGACGATCTCGACGCCGTCGGTGGTGTCCGGGTTGCCCGGCGCGCCCGACGCCGACGATGCGGCCGCTCGCGATGCCGATGCTCGCGGTGCGGATGCCGAGGACGGCGTCGAGCACCAGCACGTTGGTGATCGACGACGTCGCAGGACTCGCTCGTCGGCACCGCGCGCAGGCCGATGCCGTCACGACCGGTCTTGCCGAAGCCCGAGCAGGAACTCGTCGTCGTCGGGCTGGGCATGCGCCTCGACCTGCACGACGAGACCGGTGTCGCCGAGACGGACCCGGTCACCGGTGCGCGGGCCGTAGACGTCGGCGTGCGCGTTCGGGTTGCAGCGTCACGACTGCACCTCGGGATGCTCCGCGAGGTGCGCGCGCACGCGCGCGACGGCCCCCTCGGCGTCGTGCGATCTGCGGCGCCCCCGTGTCGAGGAACCCGGTGGCGCGCAGCAGCTCCAGCGCGCGCTCGCGCGCGCCCGGGGCGTCGAGCGCGCCGTCGACGAGGCCCGCGAACCCGATGACGACGCGCTCCCCACGGATCGGCACGAGCGCGCACCGCGCACCGTCTCGCCCGGCGCGAAGGTGAGCGTCGACCCCGCCGGGATGTCGAGGTGGCGGCCGTACGCCGCAGCGCGGTCGAACGACAGGCGCGGGTTGACCTCGAGGAAGTGGAAGTGGCTCGTCACGGTGATGGGCACGGTCGCGGTGTTCGTCGACGTCGAGCTCGACCACGTCGAGTCGACGGCTGCGCTCGGCCTCGCGAGCGGGGTCGCAGCGTCGGCGTCGGCCGCCACCTCGACCGCGCCCGGCGCCTGCGCACCGAGGTGGCCGCCGCCGATCGGGTCCGGCACCACCACGAGGCGCGTCCCGTCGTCGAAGACGGCCTCGACCTTCACGTCGGCCAGCAGGTCGGCGACCCCGGGCAGGACGTCGTCGGGCCCGAGCAGCGAGCGGCCGATCTCGAGCGCCTCGTCGTGCCGCCTGCCGTCGCGAGCAGCCTCGGCCACGGCGTCCGCGATGAGCGCCGTCGCCTCCGGGACGTTGAGCCGCAGCCCGCGTGCTCGTCGGGCGCGCGCCAGCTCGGCCACGGTGAACAGCAGGAGCCGGTCCTGCTCCGCGGGGGTCAGCTGCACGCCGCCCATCCTGGCAGGCGCGCCCGGCTGCGCCATGCTTCTCCCGACCGCCCTCGCGTCGTCAGGAGTCCTCGTGGTCGTGAAGCCCGGGCCCCGGCTCGTGGTGTCGTACGGCGACGAGCCGGCGCACGCGCTGCTGCGGGCCGAGGCTGCGCGGTTCCACGACGTGGAGCCGCGGCAGATCGTCGTGGTGCACGAGTGCCCGCGGTGCGGCAGCGGCGAGCACGGCCGCCCGCGACTGCTGCCCACCGCGAGACTCCGGAGTCCGGCGTACGTCAGCCTGGCACGGGCCGGCGGCCTGTCCGTGGTCGCGATCACCGACGCGGGCCAGGTCGGGGTCGACGTCGAGGCCGAGGGCGCGGCCGAGGCCGCCGGTGTCCGCGAGGTCGCCCTGCACCCCGACGAACGCAGCGAGCCCCGGGCGGACCTGACACGCATCTGGGTGCGCAAGGAGGCGCTGCTGAAGGCGTACGGCCTGGGGCTCGCCGTCGACCCTGCCGATGTCCGGCTCGACGACGACGGAACCGTGGCGTGGGACAGCGACCACCCGTCACCGGGCGCGGTGTGGTTCCGCGATCTCGCCGTCGCCGGTCATGTCGCGACGGTCGTGGTCGTTCCCGACGCCGGTCAGGAGACGGACGAGCTGTCGGTCACGATGAGGACGGGCGGGTCGTGATCACCGGCGAGGCGCGGTGCCCGGGCCGCCGACCGGCGGCAGCTCGGGCAGCGGACGCCGGCGCAGCCACGCGTCGAAGAGGTCGCCGAGCGGCGCCCCGGAGATCTCGACGGCGAGCGCCTCGAACATCGCGGTGGTGACCGACCCGTAGCGGTTGCGGTCGACCCAGGTGCGCAGCAGCTCGAAGAAGAGCGTCGTCGCCGATCGTGAGCCGCAGCGCGTGCAGCAGCAGGGCGCCGCGCTTGTAGACCCGGTCGTCGAACATGAGGTCCGGCCCCGGGTCGGCCGAGCAGCAGGTCCTGCGGCGCGGCGGAGAGCTTGCGCCAGTGGTCGAGCGCGCGCACGTCCGCGGAGCGGCCCCCCGACTCCTCGGACCACAGCCACTCGCAGTAGCAGGCGAAGCCCTCGTGCAGCCAGATGTCGCGCCACGACGACGAGCGTGACGGCGTTGCCGAACCACTGGTGCGACAGCTCGTGCGCGACGAGACGCACGTCGTCCCAGTCGGAGGTGAGGAAGTTGGAGCCGAAGGTCGACATGCCCTGGGCCTCGAGCGGGATGTCGAGCCGGTCGTCGGTGATCACCACGGTGTAGGCGGCGAACGGGTACGGCCCGAACAGCCGCGCGAAGAAGTCGAGCATCTCGGGCTGGCGACCGAACGCGGCGTCGTAGCTGCGGCAGCAGCCGCTGCGGGAGCACCGCGGTCATCGGGACCGACGACCCGGCGACCGGGTGCACGACGTAGCGGCCGATCTGCACGGTGGCGAGGTAGGTCGCCATCGGCTCGCGCTGCTCGTAGACCCAGGTGGTGCGTGCTCGCCGAGCGCCACTGGCTCGTGCAGCACGCCGTTCGCGACGACGTGGTAGCGCGTTCGGCGCCGTCAGCTCGATCCGGTACGTCGCCTTGTCGTCCGGACGGTCGTTGCACGGGAACCACGACGGCGCCCCGTTGGTCTGCCCGGCGACGAGCACGCCGTCGTCGAGCTCCTCCCAGCCGCACTCGTCGTCGCCGTCGGGCACGGGCCGCGGCCGCCCGCTGGTAGGTGACCACGACCCGGAACGCTCGCGCCGGCCGCGATCGGTCGCCGCGGACGCACGACGAGGTGCTGCGGACTTGACGACGAACCGGGCGCGCCGCGCCGTCGACGGTGACCTTCGCGACCCGCAGCCCGGCGAGGTCGAGCCGCAGCTCGCGCAGCTCGACGACCGCCTCGGCGGTGAGCACCGCCTTGCCGCGCAGCTGGTTGGCGTCGACGTCGTAGGACAGCGTCAGGTCGTAGTGCGCCACGGCGTACGGTGCGGTCGCCCGGTGCGGGAAGTACTCCTGCGCCTTCACGCGTCGCCCTCGGTGTCCATCGGCTGCCACGGGCCGATCGGGTTGCCGATCCACCGGGTCTTGTCCGGCACGAACTCGCCGCGCATCACCAGCGACACCGGGCCGACCGTCGCGTGCCGCCCGAGCGTCGCCGCGGGGAGGATCACGCTGTTGGGGCCGAGCGTCGAGCCGGTGCGCAGCGTGACGGTGTCCATGCTCAGCACGCGGTCGTGGAACAGGTGGGTCTGGACCACGCAGCCCTGGTTGACGGTGGCACCTGCCTGCAGGTGGATGAGGTCGGCCTCGGGCAGCCAGTAGGTCTCGCACCAGACCCCGCGCCCGATCCTCGCACCCAACGACCGCAGCCAGAGGTTGAGCACCGGCGTGCCGGTCGCGGGTCGGGCGAACCACGGTGCGGCCACGACCTCGACGAAGGTGTCGGCCAGCTCGTTGCGCCACACGAACGAGCTCCACAGCGGGTGGTCGCCGACCCGGAGCCGCCCGACGAGGACCCACTTGGCCAGCGTCGTCACGACCGCCGCCACCGTCGCGGCCGCGATCACGACCAGCCCGCTCAGCAGGCGCCGCCGCCCACCAGCCGCAGTGCCGTCGGCGAGACCGGCCAGCGCGACCACGACGCCGAGCCCGATGCGCGACCCCGACCATCACCGGGACGAGCCGGCACAGCTCGACCAGGGCCCGGGCGACCACCAGCCGGGTGGGCGGGTCGTACGTGCGGCTGCGGTCGACCTTCTGCTCGACCCGGCGCAGCTTGGTCGGCGGGCTGCCCAGCCAGGACGTGCCCGCCTTCGCCTTGGTACGACGCGGCGCGGCGGACAGCACGGCGACCAGGCCCCGCTTGGGCACCTTGCGCCCGGGCGCGGCCATCCCGGAGTTGCCGACGAACGCGTGCTTGCCGATCTCCACGTGCTCGACGCGCAGCCAGCCGCCGCCGAGCTCGTAGCCGCCGAGCAGGGTGTCGTCGGCGAGGAAGGCGCCGTCGCGGACGCGCGGTCAGCTTGGGGATCAGCAGCACGGTCGAGGCCTCGACCTGCGGCCCGACGTCGGCACCGAGCGCGCGCAGCCAGGCCGGCGTCAGCGAGCTCGAGTAGAGCGGGAACAGCCACGTGCGCGCCTCGTCGAGGACGCGCAGCGTCGCCCACGCCTGCCACGCGCGCAGCCCGTGCACGGGGTGCGCGCCCGGCACCAGGCCGAGCCCGAGCAGGCGCACCACGAGCCAGATCAGCAGGGCGAGCACCAGCGAGGCCGACGACGGTGGCGACCGGCAGCCACACCAGGCTGCGCACGGCGGCGGCCGACACCGAGCCGGCGTCGCTCGAGCGCCGGTGCCACGACGGCGAGGGCGGCGAGCATCGCGATCCCGGGCAGCGCGGCGATCAGCACGGCGATCGCGGCGTACCCCAGCACCCAGACGGGCCGGTTGCGGGGTCGCTCGGCCCACGGTCCGCGCGCGGCCTTGCGCGGCCGGGCCGGCGCCCCGGCCCAGAGCTGACCCTCGGGCACCGCGCCGAAGACCGCGGAGCCCGGGGCGATCTCCGCCCCGGCGCCGACGGACGGCACCGGGCGACAGCGTGCTGCGAGCGCCGATGCGTGCGTCGGCACCGATCTCGACGGAGCCGACGCGCAGCAGGTCGCCGTCGAGCCAGTGCCCCGACAGGTCGACCTCGGGCTCGACCGAGCAGCCGTCGCCCAGGACGAGGTGCCCGGTGACCGGCGGCACCGAGTGCAGGTCGACGTGGCGGCCGACCTGCGCGCCGAGCAGCCGGGCGTAGACCCGCATCAGCGGGGCGCCGGCGAGGTTGGCGGCGCCGAACTCGTCGGCGAGCCGCTCGGCGAGCCACACGCGCAGGTGGACCGCACCGCCGCGCGGGTAGGTGCCCGGGCCGACACCGGCGAGGATCGCCCGGGCCGCGGCCGCGGTGAGCAGCATCCGCCCCGGGGCGGACACCAGCAGCAGCCACGCCGCCACCACGGCCGGCCACGGCGCCGTCGGCAGCCAGCCGACCCCGAACCACTGGGCGGCCACGGTGCTGCCGAGCGCGACCCAGGTCAGCCACCGCAGCCCGGTGATCGTGCGCAGGGGCACGCTGAGCAGCACCTGGGCCGACCTGCGAGACGCGGGAGCACCGGGTGCACCGTGCGGTCGATGTACGCCGCCGGCGTCGCGAGCTCGTCGAGCGCCACGGCGAGGTCGCCGATGCGCGGATGGTCGTAGACGTCGGCGACCGTGACCTCCGGGTACGTCGCGCGCAGCCGCGAGACCAGCTGCGCGGCCGCGAGGCTGCCGCCGCCGAGGTCGAAGAAGTCGTCGTCGGCACCGGTGACGGTGGCGCCGAGGATGTCGGCCCAGAGGTCCTGCAGCACCGCGGCCGTGCCCTCGAGGCGCGCCGGCTCGCCGGTCTCGACGGTGGCGAGCGGCCACGGCAGCGCGTCGCGGTCGATCTTGCCCGAGGTGCGGGTCGGGAGCGTGTCGACCTGCGCGAGCCGCGGGACCAGGGCGGCCGGCATCGCGGCCCGCAGGGTCGCGAGCGCGGCCGTCGGCGTCGAACTCGTCGTCGGTCGCGACGTACCCGACGAGCAGCGCGTTGCCCGAGCTGGTGCGCCGCACGGCAGCCGCGGCGCCGGTGACGCCCGGCAGCGCGAGCAGGGCGCTGTCGATCTCGCCGAGCTCGATGCGTCGCCCGCCGACCTTCACCTGGTCGTCGGCGCGACCCAGGAAGAGCAGGCCCTCCTCCTCGTAGCGGACGAGGTCGCCGCTGCGGTAGGCCCGCTCCCAGCCGAGCGTCGGCATCGGCGCGTACTTCTCCGCGTCCTTCGCCGGGTCGAGGTAGCGGGCGAGACCGACGCCGCCGATGATCAGCTCGCCGGTGCCGCCCGGCGGGACCTGCACCCCGGTCTCGTCGACCACGGCGAGGTCCCAGCCGTCGAGCGGGAGCCCGATGCGCACCGGCGGCTCGCCGGTCAGCCGCGCGCCGCACGCGACGACCGTGGCCTCGGTGGGTCCGTAGGTGTTCCACACCTCGCGTCCGTCGTCGACGAGTCGCGCCGCCAGCTCGGGCGGGCACGCCTCGCCGCCGAGGATGAGCAGGCGGACGGCGGCGAGCGCGTCGGCCGGCCACAGCGCCACGAGCGTCGGCACGGTCGAGACGACGGTGACGTCGTTGGCGACCAGCCACGGCCCGAGCTCCATGCCGCTGCGCACGAGCGAGCGCGGCGCCGGCACCAGGCACGCGCCGTACCGCCAGGCCAGCCACATCTCCTCGCACGAGGCGTCGAACGCCACCGACAGCCCGGCCATCACCCGGTCACCGGGCCCGAGCGGCTCGTCCTGCAGGAACAGGCGCGCCTCGGCGTCGACGAACGCGGCGGCGCTGCGGTGCGACACCGCCACACCCTTGGGCGCCCCCGTCGAGCCGGAGGTGAAGATCACCCAGGCGTCGTCCGTGACGGTCGGGCCGGTGTCCGTCGGCGACGGCGGGTCTCGTGCGGCGCACGGTCAGCTCGAGGTCGTCGGTGAGCACGGCCGCGACGGCCGCCTCCCCGAACACGGTGCGCGCGCGCTCGTCCGGGTCGTCGGCGTCGACCGGCACGTACGCCGCGCCGGCCAGCAGGGTGCCGGCGATGGCGACGTACAGGTCGGTCGTGCCGGAGCGGATGCGGATCCCGACCTTGTCGCCGGGCCCGACGCCGGCGTCGCGCAGCTCGTCGGCGACCTCCTCGGCGGCGTCGAGGAACTCCTCGTAGGTCAGCACCTGCGCGCCGTTGTCGATCGCGGGCTCGTCCGCGTGGTCCGCTGCGGTACGCCGCAGCACGTCGACGAGGGTCCGCGGCGGGGTCGCCAGCGGACCGCGCAGCAGAGTCATGCGCCCAGTCTCCCGGACCGCGGCGGCCCGTCGCACAGGGTCAGACGAACGCGGCCTCGCGGTAGTCGCCCCAGATGCTGCGCAGCTCGTCGCAGATCTCGCCGAGCGTCGCCTCGGCGCGGGCGGCGTCGAGCATCAGCGGCACGAGGTTGGGCGCCCCGGACTCCATCGCCGCGGCATGGCCGAGGGCGGCGAGCCGCGCCGCCACGAGCGCCTCGTCGCGACCCGACCTGCGCTGCTGCAGCAGGGCCACCTGGTCGCGCTCGACCTCGTGCGACACCCGCAGGATCTCCAGCGGCGTCTCGATGCTCTCGAGGTGGACGTTGACCCCGACCTGCTTCTTCTCGCCCTTCTCGACCGCACGCTGGTAGACGAACGCCGACTCGGCGATCTCGGCGTTGAACCAGCCGGTCTCGATGCCGCGCAGGATGCCCGCCGTCATCGGCCCGACCGGGTGCGGCTGCGCCGACGGGTCGGTGCTCTCCCCCATCGCCCGGATGCGCGCGAAGATCGCCTCGGCCTCGGTCTCGAGCGCGTCGGTGAGCGCCTCGACGTACCAGCTGCCGCCGAGCGGGTCGGCCACGTTGGCGACACCGGTCTCCTCGAGGATCACCTGCTGGGTCCGCAGCGCGATCTCGGCCGCCTTCGCCGACGGCAGCGCGAGCACCTCGTCGAGGGCGTTGGTGTGCAGCGAGTTCGTGCCGCCCAGCACCGCGGCGAGCGCCTCGAGCGCGGTGCGCACGACGTTGTTGTCCGGCTGCTGCGCGGTCAGCGAGACGCCCGCGGTCTGCGTGTGGAACCGCAGCCACTGCGCCTTCTCCGAGGTCGCGCCGTACACGTCGCGCAGCCACCGGGCCCAGATGCGGCGCGCCGCACGGAACTTCGCGATCTCCTCGAAGAAGTCCAGGTGCGAGTCGAAGAAGAACGACAGGCCGGGCGCGAACACGTCGACGTCGAGGCCGCGCGAGATGCCGAGCTCGACGTAGGCGAACCCGTCGGCGAGCGTGTAGGCGAGCTCCTGCGCGGCCGTCGACCCGGCCTCGCGGATGTGGTAGCCGGACACGCTGATCGGCTTGTACCTCGGCATCGACTCCGCGCAGAACTCCATCAGGTCGCCGATGAGGCGCAGGTGCGGCTCGGGCGGGAAGAGCCACTCCTTCTGCGCGATGTACTCCTTGAAGATGTCGGTCTGCAGCGTGCCGTCGAGCGCGCCGAGGTCGGCGCCCTGCCGCTCGGCGGCGACGAGGTACATGCAGAACACCGGCACCGCCGGGCCGCTGATCGTCATCGACGTGGTGACCTCGCCGAGCGGGATGCCGTCGAAGAGCACGTCCATGTCGGTGGCCGAGTCGATCGCCACGCCGCAGTGCCCGACCTCGCCGAGCGCCCGCGCGTCGTCGGAGTCGCGGCCCATCAGCGTCGGCATGTCGAAGGCGACCGACAGCCCGCCGCCGCCGGCGCCGAGGATGGCGCGGAACCGCTCGTTGGTCTGCTCGGCGTTGCCGAAGCCGGCGAACTGCCGGATGGTCCAGGGGCGGCCGCGGTAGCCCGTGCTGTGCAGCCCGCGGGTGAAGGGGAACTCGCCCGGCCAGCCGATGCGCTCGAAGCCGGGGTACGACGTGCCCGGCGGCGGGCCGTAGACGGGATCGACCTCGACGCCCGAGAGCGTGGTGAAGTCGGCGTCGCGCACGCGGCCGGCGGCCAGGGCGGCGTCGTAGCGCCGCTGCCAGCGGGCCCGGCCGGCGTCGACCGCGTCGTTGCTCGCAGTGCTGTCGCTCATGAGCACCATCTCTCGTACGGCCCGTTCCGCGGGGTGGGCGGAGGTCGTGGGCGGTGGTCGCGCGGGGTCGCCGCACCTCGACACCGTACGACGCCGGCACCTCCTGCGGCACCCTGCCCGTAGGGTCGCGCCGTGGACCAGAACGTGGAGCACGGCGCCCCCGGGGCACGCCGCGGGCGGATCGGAGCCGACCGATGACCGACCTGAGCGCCTGGCTCCCCCGCGGCGTCGCGGCGATGACCGCCTGGCAGGACCAGTACGGCGCGTTCGAGACGCACCCGAGCCTCGTCGTCGACGACGCCGTGCTCGGCGCGGCGTTCGAGCGGCTCGTCGAGCGGCTGCACGACAACTACCCCTTCGGGCACCCGCGCTACGTCGGCCAGATGCTCAAGCCCCCGCACCCCGCGGCCGTGCTGGGCTACACCACCGCGATGCTCGTCAACCCCAACAACCACGCGCTCGACGGCGGCCCGGCGACCGCGGCGATGGAGAAGGAGGTGGTCGCGCGGCTCGCCACGATGTTCGGCCTGCCGCAGCACCTGGGCCACCTCACCTCCAGCGGCACCATCGCCAACCTCGAGGCCCTGTGGGTCGCCCGCGAGTCGCACCCCGGCAAGGCGATCGCCTTCAGCGCCGACGCCCACTACACGCACAGCCGCATGTGCCAGGTGCTCGGGGTGGAGGGCGTGTCGTGCGCAGCGACGCCGCCGGGCGCATGGACCTCGACCACCTCGACGAGCTGCTCGCCACCGGTCGCATCGGCACGGTCGTGGCCACCGTCGGCACCACGGGCCTCGGCGCGCTCGACCCCGTGCCGGGCATCGTCGAGCGCGCCCGCGCGGCCGGGGTGCGGGTGCACGTCGACACGGCGTACGGCGGCTTCTTCGCCCTGGTCGCCGACGACAGCGCCGACGGCGTCGCCGCTGCGCCCTACCGCGCGATCGCGGAGGTCGACAGCGTCGTGGTCGACCCGCACAAGCACGGGCTGCAGCCCTACGGGTGCGGGGCCGTGCTGTTCGCCGACCCGTCGGTGGGCCGCTTCTACGTCCACGACTCGCCGTACACCTACTTCAGCTCCGACGAGCTGCACCTGGGTGAGATCTCGCTCGAGTGCAGCCGCGCGGGGGCTGCGGCGGCGGCGCTGTGGCTCACGCTCGAGGTGCTGCCGCTCACCGACGCCGGGCTCGGCCAGGTGCTGCGCGCCGGTCGCCGCGGCGCGCTCGAGTGGGCCGCGCTGCTCGATGCGTCGGACGCGCTCGCGGCGTACCAGGAGCCCGAGCTCGACATCGTCACCTACCTGCCCCGGCGTACGACGATGTCGGCGGTCGACGCGACCTCGAACGGCGCTCTTCCACGCCGCGGCGGCAGGCGACCCCACCGAGCAGATCCACCTCGCGACCTACACCGTCACCGGCGAGGCGCTCGCGGCCCGCGGGCACGACGTGCATCGCCGACGCACCCGCCGCGCGCATCCTGCGCAGCACGGTGATGAAGCCGGAGTCGGAGACCTACGTCGCCGCCATCCACGCCCGCCTCGAGGAGCTCGTCCGCGAGCTCTGAGCGCCGTTCGGTCGGGGCGTCGAGCGCGCGTCCGGCGCTCCACTGCCCGAACCCGCGGAAACCAGGCGCGTTTCCGGGGGTTCAGGCGGTGGAGCGGGTCGAAGAGCTGACCGGCGTGCCGACCGGAGCGGCGTCAGAGGGCGAGGCCGGCGACGAGGGTGTCGGCGGCGGCGTACGGGTCGAGCTCTCCGCCGACCACCCGCGCCGCGAGCGCGTCGAGGCGCGCGTCGCCGCGCAGGTCGCCGATGCGCGCGCGCAGGATGCCGAACGCGATCGCCTCGACCTCGGAGGCGGCGCGCGCCCGACGACGGGCGTCGAGCTGGCCGGTCCGGGCGAGCCACTCCTGGTGCGAGGAGACGGCGTCGACGACCTCCGTGATGCCCTCGCCGCGTGCCGCGACGGTCTTGAGCACCGGCGGGGTCCACGGGTCGTCGGAGCCGCCGGAGCGCGGACCCGAGCCCAGGGTGATCATGTGCCGCAGCTCGCGCAGCGTCGCGTCGGCGCCGTCGCGGTCGGCCTTGTTGACCACGAAGACGTCGCCGATCTCGAGGATGCCCGCCTTCGCGGCCTGGACGCCGTCGCCCATGCCCGGGGCGAGCAGCACGATCGTGGTGTCGGCCGCGCCCGGCGACCTCGACCTCGCTCTGCCCCACGCCCGACCGTCTCGACGAGCACGACGTCGAAGCCTGCGGCGTCGAGCACGCGGATCGCCTGCGGCGTGGCCCACGACAGGCCGCCGAGGTGACCGCGCGAGGCCATCGACCGGATGAAGACGCCGGGGTCGGTGGCGTGGTCCTGCATGCGGACGCGGTCGCCGAGCAGCGCGCCGCCGGAGAACGGCGACGACGGGTCGACGGCGAGCACGCCGACGCGCAGTCCTCGCGCGCGGTAGCTCGCGCACCAGCGCCGAGGTCGTCGTCGACTTGCCCACGCCCGGCGACCCGGTGAGGCCGATGACCGCGGCGCGGCCGGCGTACGGCGCCAGCGCAGCGGTGACCTCGCGCAGCTGCGGCGCGGCGTCCTCGACGTAGGAGATCAGGCGTGCGACGGCGCGCGCCTGACCCTCGCGGGCACGCCCGACGAGGGAGTCGATCTCGACCGGGTCGGCCACGACGGTGGTCGGTGCCCTACGCCGACGGCACGCGGACGATCAGGGCGTCGCCCTGACCGCCGCCGCCGCACAGCGCGGCGGCGCCGACGCCGCCACCACGACGCTTGAGCTCGAGCGCCAGGTGCAGCACGACGCGCGCGCCGGACATGCCGACCGGGTGGCCGAGCGCGATGGCGCCGCCGTTGACGTTGACCTTCTCCGGGTCGACGCCGAGCTTCGTCGGTCGAGACGATGCCCGACGGCAGCGAACGCCTCGTTGATCTCGAGCAGGTCGAGGTCGGCCGGCGTGAGGCCCTCGCGGCCGCAGCGCCTTGAGGATCGCGTTGGCCGGCTGCTCCTGCAGCGACGCGTCCGGGCCGGCGACGACGCCGTGCGCGCCGATCTCGGCCAGCCAGGTCAGCCCGAGCTCCTCGGCCTTCGCCTTGCTCATGACGACCACCGCGGCGGCACCGTCGGAGATCTGCGACGACGAGCCGGCGGTGATGGTGCCGTCCTTGGCGAACGCCGGGCGCAGCTTGCGCCAGCGAGTCGGCGGTGGTGTCGGCGCGGATGCCCTCGTCCTCGGCGAACACGATCGGGTCGCCCTTGCGCTGCGGGATCTCGACGGGCACGATCTCCTCGTCGAAGACGCCGTTCTTCTGCGCGACGGCGGCGAGCTGGTGCGAGCGCGCGGAGAACGCGTCCTGCTCCTCGCGGGTGAGACCGGGTAGCGCGCGTTGTGGTTCTCGGTCGAGACGCCCATCGCGACCTGGTCGAACGCGCAGGTGAGCGCGTCGAAGGCCATCGAGTCGACGCAGCGTCGACGTCGCCGTACTTGAAGCCCTCGCGCGACTTCGGCAGCAGGTGCGGCGCGTTGGTCATCGACTCCATGCCGCCGGCCACGACGATCTCGAACTCGCCGGCGCGGATCAGCTGGTCGGCCAGCGCGATCGCGTCGAGGCCGGACAGGCAGACCTTGTTGATGGTCAGCGCCGGGACGTCCATCGGGATGCCGCCCTTGACCGCGGCCTGGCGGGCGGTGATCTGGCCGGCGCCGGCCTGGATGACCTGGCCCATGATCACGTAGTCGACCTGGTCGGGCGAGACGCCGGAGCGCTCGAGCGCGGCCTTGATCGCGACGCCGCCGAGGTCGGCGGCGGAGAAGTCCTTGAGGGAGCCGAGCAGCCGGCCCATGGGGGTGCGGGCACCCGCGACGATGACGGTCGTTCCGGAGCTCATGACGGACCCTCCTGCAGACACCGGACGTTGTGTACGCGTCACGATACTGCTGTGAGCACCCAGTCCCCCGCCGAGGTCCTCGGACCCGTCGTCACCGCCATCGACCACGTCGGCTTCGCCGTGCGCGACCTCGACGCCGCCATCGCGTTCTACGGCCGCGCCTTCGGCCTCCCGCTCGTGCACCAGGAGATCAACGAGGAGCAGGGCGTCGCGCGAGGCGATGGTCGGCATCGGCGACTCGTGCATCCAGCTGCTCTGCCGCCGCTGCGCCCGGACTCCGCGATCGGGAAGTTCCTCGAGCGCAACGGCGAGGGCATCCAGCAGATGGCCTTCCGGGTGACCGACGTCGAGGTCGCCGGCGCAGCGCCTGCGCGCCGCCGGGCGTGCGCCTGCTGTACGACGCGCCCGCGCCGCGGCACGGCCGGCTCGCGGGTCAACTTCGTGCACCCGAAGGACGCCGGCGGCGTGCTCGTCGAGCTGGTCGAGCCCGCCGCCGAGCACTGATCCCGACGGCCTTCGGGATGTAACCGGTTTCGTCCCCGGAGAGGGGACCCTGGGTCGGATCCGACGTACCGCCGTGGGTAGCGTCGGAGACGGACGCGACCGCCGCGTACCGCACCGACCCCCAGTCGCCGACCCCCGGAGGCCGACGTGCAGCAGATCCTCGACGCGATCCTGTCCGGCACCGCCACGACCGCCGACTTCGCGGCGCTCGCGATCCCCGAGTCCTACCGCGGCATCACGCGTGCACAAGGACGAGGAGCGAGATGTTCGACGGGCAGACGACGCGGGAGAAGGACCCCCGCAAGTCGCTGCACCTCGACGACGTACCGCTCCCGGAGCTCGGCCCGGGCGAGGCGCTCGTCGCCGTGATGGCCAGCTCGGATCAACTACAACACCGTCTGGTCGTCGATCTTCGAGCCGGTCTCGACCTTCGGCTTCCTCGAGCGCTACGGCCGCACCAACCCGCTGGCCAAGCGGCACGACCTGCCCTACCACGTCGTCGGCTCCGACCTGTCCGGCGTCGTGCTGCGCACCGGCCCGGGCGTGCACACGTGGAAGCCCGGCGACGAGGTCGTCGCGCACTGCCTGTCGGTCGAGCTCGAGAGCCCGCAGGGCCACAACGACACGATGCTCGACCCCGAGCAGCGCATCTGGGGCTTCGAGACCAACTTCGGCGGCCTCGCCGAGATCGCGCTGGTCAAGGCCAACCAGCTGCTGCCCAAGCCCGCGCACCTCACGTGGGAGGAGGCCGCGGCGCCCGGGCTGGTCAACTCCACGGCCTACCGCCAGCTCGTGTCGCCGCAACGGCGCCGGGATGAAGCAGGGCGACACCGTGCTGATCTGGGGCGCCTCCGGCGGCCTCGGCTCGTACGCCACGCAGATGGCGCTCAACGGCGGCGCGACGCCGGTCTGCGTCGTCTCCAGCGACGGACAAGGCCGACATCTGCCGCTCGATGGGCGCCGAGCTGATCATCGACCGCAAGGCCGAGGGCTACCGGTTCTGGAAGGACGAGCAGACGCAGGACCCGAAGGAGTGGCGCCGGCTCGGCAAGCGCATCCGCGAGCTCACCGGCGGCGAGGACGTCGACATCGTCTTCGAGCACCCGGGCCGCGAGACCTTCGGCGCCCGCGTCTACGTCGCGCGCAAGGGCGGCACGATCGTCACCTGCGCGTCGACCTCGGGCTACATGCACGAGTACGACAACCGCTACCTCTGGATGAACCTCAAGCGGATCGTCGGCTCGCACTTCGCCAACTACCGCGAGGCGTGGGAGGCCAACCGCCTCATCCAGCGCGGGCATGATCCACCCGACGCTGTCCAAGGCCTACGCGCTCGAGGACACCGCCGCAGGCGGCGTACGACGTCCACCGCAACCTGCACCAGGGCAAGGTCGGCGTGCTCTGCCTCGCGCCGGAGGAGGGCCTCGGCGTCCGCGACCCGGAGCTGCGCGCGAAGCACGAGAAGGAGATCAACCGGTTCCGGGACCTGTGACCGTGCCGACCCCTGGCAATCGCGTCAGCGCGTACGCCGACGACGCCCTCGGGCGCGACGACATGGTCGCGCTGCTCGACCGGCTCGCGCGGCGCGAGGTCTCCGCCGACGAGCTCCGATCGGCGGCGCTCGCTCGGGCCCGGGCGGTGCAGCCCGAGCTGAACGCGGTCGTCTTCTGGGTCGACGAGGTTCCCGACGGCGTCGCGTCCGACGGTCCGCTCTCCGGGATCCCCACGCTCGTCAAGGACAACGAGGCCCTGGTCGGCTACCCGACGACGAACGGGTCGGCGTGCATGGCCGACAGGCCCGAACCCGCGAGCTCGCCGTGGGTGGCGCACGCGCTCGCCCTCGGCCTCTCGCCGATCGCGAAGACGGCGATGTCGGAGTTCGGCCTCACCGCCACGACCGAGACGCGGCGGTACGGCGCCACGCACAACCCGTGGGACACCAGCCGTTCGAGCGGCGGTTCGAGCGGCGGCTCCGCGGCGCTGGTCGCCGCCGGCGTCGTACCGCTGGCGCACGGCAACGACGGCGGCGGCTCCATCCGCATCCCCGCCGCGTGCTGCGGCCTCGTCGGCCTCAAGCCGACCCGGGGCCGGATGCCCGACCTCGACCTCAAGCTCCCCGTCGACATCACGGTGCAGGGCGTGCTGACCCGCACGGTCCGCGACACGGCGCGCTACTACGCCGAGGCCGAGCGCACCCACCACGCAGCCGGGCTGCCCGAGATCGGTCATGTCGCAGGGACCGTCGCCGACGAGGCTGCGGGTCGGTGTCGTCACGGTGCCGCCGATGGGGCTGCCGGTCTCCGACGAGGTCGTGGCGCTCGTGCGGTCGACCGCGGAGCTCATGGCCGGGCTCGGCCACGAGGTGGTGGAGATCCCGCCGCCGGTCGACGACTCGTTCGGCCCCGACTTCTTGCGCTACTGGGGTCTGCTGGCCGGGCTGGTGCGTGTGGCGGGTCGGGTGCTCGAGCGCGACCGAGGCTTCGACGCCGCGCGCGTCGAGCCGTTCACCCGCGAGCTGGGCGACATCGCGCGCGAGCAGGCGCCCCTGCTGCCCGCGACGCTGCGCCGCCTGCGTCGTCTGGCGCGCGACCACGAGCGCGTCTACGACTCGTGCGACGTCGTGCTCTCGCCGGTGCTCGCGCACGAGCCGCCGCCGCTCGGCTACCTCGGCGCCGACATCCCGCCGCGCACCCACCTGCTGCGCGTGCTGCGGTACGTGTCCTTCACCCCGTTGCAGAACGTGTCGGGCTCGCCGGCCATCTCGCTGCCGCTGGGCACCTCGGCGAACGGCGTCCCGATGGGCATGCAGCTCGCCGCGCCGTTCGGCCACGAGCGCCGGCTGCTCGAGCTCGCCTACGAGCTCGAGGCCGCGGCGCCCTGGCCGTCGCTCTGACCGACGCGCACCCTCACGACCGCGCGGGCAGCAGGCAGAACTCGTTGCCGGACGGATCCGCGTGCACCGTCCACGGCAGATCGCCCTGCCCGAGGTCGATCTCGCGCCCGCCGCGCGCGAGGATCCCGGCGATGAGCGCCTCGGCGTCGTCGCCCGCCTCGAGCCGCACGTCGAGGTGCCAGCGGTTCTTGGTCGGACCCTTGGCCGACGACTCGGGGGTCAGCTCGAGCAGCGGCCCGCGCAGCGACGGGTGCCGCAGCGAGCGCGGTGCGACACCCGCCACCTCGGTCCAGCCGGTCAGCCACGACCAGAACTCCGCGTCGCGGTCCGGGTCGGCGCTCTCGAGCGGCAGAGCGGCGATCGGTCCGGTGCCGGCGTACGCCGCCCGCTCCTCCATGACGCAGAAGGGGTTGCCCTCGGGGTCGGCGAGCACGACCCACGGGACGTCGCCCTGACCGATGTCGAGACGGCGTGCGCCCAGACCGAGGAGGCGCTCGACGACCTCGGCCTGCTGCGGCCCGCCCAGCAGGTCGAGGTGGAGCCTCGGTGGTGGCGTCGCAGTCGCCGACGCGGGGACCACCTGGAAGCAGAGGTCGATCGTCGGGCCGCCCTCGACCACGAGGCTGGTCTCGAACCCCGCGGGTTCGTCGGTGAGACGCTCGGTGCCGAGCGCGGCCTCCCAGAAGCGCCCGACCCGCCCCGGGTCGACGGCGTCGACGACGATGTTCTCCAGGTACATGCGCTCACCGTAGGTCTCGGGAGATGTCGCGAGCGACGCGGTTGCGGCCGCTGCCGGCTACTCGCGCTCGACCCGGCGCAGGCCACCCGTCGGCGTCCACCACTCGACGACGAGCAGCGTGGCCGCCTCGTCGAGGTGGGTGTGCACGACCTCGACGACGTCGGCCCGGAAGCTGTCCGCGTCCGTCGACGACGCGTCGAGGATCGCGACCCCGGAGATCTTCGCCTCGCCGGGCCAGGCGGCCTCCTCCCCCGTCACGGGGTCGACCGTGGCGCTGTGCAGGGCGAAGCGCCCGTCGCGCCGAAGGTCGGCGCCCTTGCGGGCCTGCGGCATCGAGCCGAAGGTGAGCTCGCCGTCCACGAACTGCGCCTCGATGCCGGAGATCCGCGGCGAGCCGTCGGCCCGCAGCGTCGCGATCGTCTTGTGCTTGTACGCGTCGAAGAGCGCCTGCACCCGCGCTGCGAACGCCGGCTCGGCCTCGACGACCTCACGCCAGGACACCATCCGCCCATGATGCCGAACGGCGTCAGGTCCCGACCAGCGGTGACCTTGACCGCAGGCGGCGTACGGCGAGGTGGTGCCGAGGCCCAGCGCGCCCTAGTCTCCGGCGATGACGTTCCGTGCCGAGGACCGGGTGTGGCCCGCCGTTCGCCCAGGACGAGGCGACCACGCTGGTGGCCTTCCTCGACTACCAGCGCGACACGCTCCGCTGGAAGTGCTCGGGGCTCGACGCCGCGCAGCTCTCCGTGTCCCTCCCGCCGTCGACGCTCACCCTCGCCGGGCTCATGAAGCACCTCGCGGTCGTCGAGGCGGGCTGGCTCAACCTGACGTTCGCCGGCGGCGTCGCGCGTCCGTCCTGGATCGAGGAGATGGACCCCGAGGACGACGACTGGTCGTTGACCACCGCGATCGGCGCCGAGCCCGAGCAGCTGGTCGCCTGGCTCGACGAGTCGATCGAGGTCTCGAACCGGGTGATCGCCGAGGCTCTCGCCGGGCCGGACGGTCTGGCGACGCTGTCGCAGGGCGACGAGGACGGGCAGCGCATCTCGCTGCGCTGGATCCTGTGCCACCTGATCGAGGAGTACGCGCGACACAACGGCCACGCCGACCTCATCCGCGAGTCGATCGACGGCCTCACCGGGGAGTAGGCCGCGACGCGACCCTCGCCGTCACGTGTGGCGCGGGAGGTTCTCGACGTCGCGGAGGAAGGCGAGCAGTGCCGCCGCGGTGGCCTCCGGCGCCTCGACGGCGGCGAGGTGGCCGCACCCGGGGATCTCGACGAAGCGGGCGTCGCGCATCGCCTCGACCATGAGGTCCTGCTCGGCCCGCGGCGCGAGGGTGTCCTCCGAGCCCCACAGGACGAGGCCGGGCACCACGAGCGAGGCGAGGTCGGCCAGCGAGTCGGGGCGGGCCGCCATCGCGCGCTGCGCGGTCGCCACGCCCACCGGGTCGGCCTCGCGGATCCAGCCGGTCACGCGCTCGACGACCTCGGGCCGCGAGGCGCGGGTGGTCTCGCCGAGCAGCGACGGCAGCATCGCCCGCGCCAGGGCGTCGGTCGAGCCGGACTCGAGCACCTGCTCGGCGACGCGCAGCCGGTTGGCGCGCGCCTCGTCGGTGTCGGCGGTCGCCTTGGTGTCGACGAGCGCGATGCCGGCGATGCGCGACGGGATCCTGGCGCACCAGCTCCATCGCGACGTAGCCGCCGAGCGAGAGCCCGCAGACGACGACGTTCGACAGGCCGATCTGGTCGAGGATGCTCAGCACTCCGCGAGCCTGCGCGGCCAGCGTGGGGGCGTCGTCGAGGTCGTCCGCGTCGAGCAGCGACTCGCCGAAGCCCAGCAGGTCGGGCACCACGACGTCCCAGCCGGAGTCCGCGATGGGGCCGACGACGTCGTCCCACATCCGCTTGTCGAGCGGGAACGCGTGCAGCAGTACGACGGTCGGTGCCATGCGGTGAACCTACGACATCCGGCTCAGGGCATCGCCGACAGGCCGCCGTCGACGACGAGCGCCTGCCCGGTCATGAACGCCGACGCGTCGCTGGCGAGGAACACCGCCGGTGCCGGAGATCTCGTCGGCGGTCCCCCACCGGGCCATCGGCACGCGCGACAGCGTGCCCTTCTCGGCGTCCTCGGACGCCCGCAGGAAGTCGGTGAGCTCGGTCTCGATCCAGCCCGGCACGAGGGCGTTGACGCGGATGCCCGCCCACGCGGTCTCCAGCGCGAGCGACTGCGTGAGCGAGAGCAGCGCCGCCTTGGCCGCGCCGTAGTGGCTCATCATCGGTGCCCCGCGCAGGCCCGCGACCGACGAGACGTTGACGATGACGCCGCTCTTGCGCTCGAGCAGGTGCGGCAGCAGCGCCTGCGTGACGTGCACGACCGAGTCGAGGTTGAGCCGCATCGTCTTCTCCCAGCCGGAGAAGCGCATGCCGGCCAGCGGCATCGAGAACGAGTTGCCGCCGGCGTTGTTCACCAGGATGTCGACGTGCCCGAGCTCGGCGACGGCGCGCGCGACCGCGGCCTGCACGGCCTCGATGTCGGTGACGTCGCAGGGCAGCACGACGGCTCGGCGTCCGGCGGCCTCGACGAGCGCCGCGGTCTCGGCCAGCTTCTCCGCGTCGCGGGCGACGAGCGCCACGTCGGCGCCGGCCTCGGCGTACGCCGTCGCGATCGCCCGCCCGATGCCGCGCGAGGCGCCGGTGACCAGCGCGGTCCTGCCGTCGAGCCGGAAGGTGCTCACAGGTCGCTCCATCTCTCCATCGGTCCGTCGTAGTCGTCGGGCAGCGGCGCCGAGCCCGGCACGAGGTGGGCGACCAGGGCGTCGAGCACGATCCTGACGTACTTCTCCCCCACCCACAGGTGCTTCGCGCCCTCGACGCCGACGACCTCCGCCTGCGGCACCCGGGCGAACCGCTCGCGCGCCTCGTCCGGCCGCAGGTAGTCGTCGAGCTCGGGGACCAGCGCGGTCAGCGGGCGTGCCGGACGCCGCCCAGTGGTCGAGGTCGGCGTCGCGTGCTGAACCGCAGCGGCGGCGAGAGCAGGACCGCGCCGCGCACCGGGTCGACGTCGCCGTGGCGCAGCACCACGTCGGTGCCGAACGACCAGCCGACGAGCCACGGGTCGGGCAGGCCACGGCGCACGACCTCGTCGACGGCGGCGCGCAGGTCGAGGCCCTCGCCCACCGCGTGGTCGAACTCGCCCTCGCTCGTGCCGCGCCGCGCTCGTCGTGCCGCGGGTGTTGAAGCGCAGCACGGCGACGCCGGCGAGCGCGGGGAGCCGCCACGCCGCCTTGCGGTAGAGGTGGCTGTCCATCATCCCGCCGTGCGTGGGCAGCGGGTGCAGGCACACCAGCGTCGCGACCGGCGCACGGTCGAGCGGCGCGCGAGCTCGCCGACGAGCCGCAGGCCGTCCGCCGTCGTCAGCGTCAACGGCTCGCGCCGCGCGGGCAGCACGCTGTTCGCGACGATCTCGGGCACCGGGTCTCCTGGGCTGCTCAGTGGCGCGGGCCGCGGCCGCGCGCGGTGTTCGGCGTACGACGGCCCCGCGCGTTCCAGCAGGCCGTGTGCCAGTGCCGGCGGTCGTCCTCGCCGGCCGACCGGTCGGCCGGCCAGGCCACGACGTGCGGCGTCGCGGGTCGGATCTCCTGGTCGCAGCCCGGGCAGCGGTAGGTCTTCGTCGAGCTCGACCCGGTGATCCGGCGCACGACCCAGTCGCCGTCGGGGTGCTCCTCGACCTCCTGGTGCGCGCCGCCGAGCGGGCGCGGCTCGGCGTCCGCTGCACGCCGGTTGCGACGGGCCATCGCGCGTCAGTCGTAGGTGCGGAAGCCGCGGCCGGTCTTGCGGCCGAGGTAGCCCGGCCGTGACCAGGTGCTCGAGCAGCGGCGCCGGCGCGAAGCCCGGCTCGCGGAACTCGCAGGTAGAGCGTGCGCTGGATCGCCAGCGAGACGTCGAGGCCGACGACGTCGAGCAGCTCGAACGGGCCCATCGGGTAGCCGCAGCCGGTCTTCATCGCGATGTCGATGTCGTCGGCGCGTGGCGTAGTGGGCCTCGAGCATCCGCACGGCGTCGTTGAGGTACGGGAACAGCAGCGCGTTGACGATGAAGCCCGGCGCGGTCGCCGCAGTGCACCGGGTGCTTGCCGAGTCCGCCGGCAGACCTCGACGGCGGTGGCGACGACGTCGGCGGCGGTGGCGACCGTGTGCACGACCTCGACCAGCTTCATGATCGGCGCCGGGTTGAAGAAGTGCAGACCGACGACGTCGTGCGGGCGCTTCGTGACCGCCGCGCAGCTCGACCACCGGCAGGCTCGAGGTGGTGGTCGCCAGGACGCGCCCGGCTTGCAGATCTCGTCGAGGTCTCGAACAGCGCCGTCTTGACCGCGAGCTCCTCGACGACGGCCTCGACGACGAGGTCGACGTCGGCGAGGTCGTCCAGCGTGCGTCGTGCCGGTGACCCGCGCCAGCGCCGCGTCGCGCGCCTCCTCGGTGAGCTTGCCGCGCTGCACGCCCTTGTCGAGCGAGCGCTCGATGCGCGCCGCGCACCGCGGCGACCTTGTCCTCGCCGCGGGCCACGAACAGCACGTCGTAGCCGGCCTTGGCGAAGACCTCGATGATGCCCGGTGGCCATCGTGCCCGAGCCGACGACGCCCGACCTTCTCGACCGGCGCGGCCGGCGCCCGGCGGCGCCGCCGGCGGCCGGGGTGAGCGCGTCGGCGACGACCACGGGCGAGTTCGGGCGCCTCGTAGGTGTAGAAGCCGCGGCCGGTCTTGCGGCCCTGCAGGCCCGCGGTGACCATCTGCTTGAGCATCGGGCGACGGCGCGTGCAGCCGGTCGCGGCCCTGCTTGTACATCGTGTCGAGGATCTCGTACGCGGTGTCGAGGCCGATGAGGTCGAGCAGCGCGAGCGGGCCCATCGGGCAGGCCGCAGCCGAGCTTCATCGCCGCGTCGATGTCCTCGCGCGTGGCGTAGCGTCGTCTCGTACATCGAGGCCGCGTGGTTGAGGTAGCCGAACAGCAGCGCGTTGGCGATGAAGCCGGCCTTGTCGCCGACGACGACGGGCTGCTTGTCGAGCGACTCGGCGAGGGCCACGACGTCGTCGACGACGTCCGGCGTCGGAGACGACCGTGCGCACGACCTCGACGAACTTGCAGCACCGGCGCCGGGTTGAAGAAGTGCATGCCGACGACCCGCGCGGGGCGCGCCGGTGGCGACGGCGATGTCGGTGACCGACAGGCAGGAGGTGTTGGTGGCGAGGATCGCGTCCGGCGGCGACGACCTTGTCGAGCTGCCGAAGATCGCGCGCTTGAGCTCGAGCTGCTCGGGGACGGCCTCGATCACCAGGTCGCGGTCGGCGAGGTCGGCGAGGTCGGTGGTGAAGCGGATGCGGCCGAGGATCGCGCCGCGCTCCTCCTCGGTCAGCTTGCCGCGCTCGACGCGCGCGCGCGGTCGACTTCTCGACGTGGCCGCGACCGCGGTCGACGCGGCCTCGTCGGCCTCGACGCCGATGACGTCGTAGCCCGCTGCGGGCGAACACCTCCGCGATGCCGGCACCCATGGTGCCCAGCCCGACGACGCCGACCGGCTGATCTCGCGCGCCATGGATCGCTCCTCGTGACGACACGCTCGCGACCGCCCAGGTGCGCGGACGGATCCTGACGACCTCCGCCCGAGTCTTGCACCAGGCGGCTCGCACGGCCGAGCGCCCCCCGGGGTCCGGCGTACCAGCGTACCCTGTGCGGTGCGCCTCGTGATCGCCGACTGCTCGGTCGACTACGCCGGCCGGCTCACCGCCCACCTGCCCAGCGCCACCCGGCTGCTGCTGGTCAAGGCCGACGGCTCCGTGCTCGTGCACTCCGACGGCGGCTCCTACAAGCCGCTGAACTGGATGAGCCCGCCCTGCACGCTGCGTCGACCGAGGTCGACGACGACGGCGCCGGCACCTGGACGGTCACCAACAAGGCCGGCGAGCGGCTGGTCATCACGGTCGAGCGAGGTGCACCACGACGCCGCGCACGAGCTCGGGCGTCGACCCCGGGCTGGTCAAGGACGGCGTCGAGGCGCACCTGCAGGCCCTGCTCGCCGACCAGGTCGAGCGTCTTCGGCGCCGGGCTGGCGCGCTGGTCCGCCGCGAGTACCCGACGGCGATCGGCCCGGTCGACCTCCTGTGCCGCGACGCCGACGGCGCGGCGGTCGCGGTCGAGATCAAGCGCCGCGGCGAGATCGACGGCGTCGAGCAGCTGACCCGCTACCTCGAGCTGCTCAACCGCGACCCGCTGCTGGCCCCGGTGCGCGGGCGTCTTCGCGGCCCAGGAGATCAAGCCGCAGGCCCGGGTGCTCGCCGAGCGACCGCGGCATCCGGTGCGTCGTGCGTCGACTACGACGCCCTGCGCGGCCTCGACGACGTCGACTCCCGCCTGTTCTGAGCGGCGCGCGGGAGGACTGCCGCCTCCACCGACCGGTGGAGGGCAGGAGCCGTCGCCCGTTCGCTGCCGCCTGCGCCTGCCGGTGCGGCAGGCTGAGGGCCATGACCACGACCACGGATCCGAGCACACTCGTCGTCCCGGTGCCCGACGGCGCCGACCTGGCGGTCCGCGCCCGGGGCCTGCGCCGGGCGTACGGCGAGACGCAGGCCGCCGACGGCGTCGACCTCGACGTCGTGCGCGGCGAGGTGCTCGCCCTGCTCGGCCCCAACGGCGCCGGCAAGACCACGACCACCGAGATCCTCGAGGGCTACCGCAACCGCGACGCCGGCGACGTCGACGTGCTCGGCATCGACCCCGCGCACGCCGACGCCGACCTGGCGCAGCCGGCTCGGCATCGTGCTGCAGACCGCCGCCGACCTCGGCGACCTCACGCGTCGAGGAGTCGGTGCGCGCACTTCGCCGGCTACTACCCGGACCCGCGCGACGTCGACGAGGTCATCGAGGCGGTCGGGCTCACCGAGAAGCGCCGCACCCGCGGCTGCAACCTCTCCGGCGGGCAGCGCCGTCGCCTCGACGTCGCGCTCGGCATCATCGGCCGCCCCGAGCTGCTCTTCCTGGACGAGCCGACGACCGGCTTCGACCCCGAGGCGCGCCGCGAGTTCTGGGACCTCATCGCGAACGCTCAAGGACGAGGGCACGACGATCCTGCTCACCACGCACTACCTCGAGGAGGCCGAGGTGCTCGCCGACCGCGTCGCGGTGATCGCCCGCGGACGCGTCATCGCCTGCGACGTGCCCGTCGACGCCTGGGCGGTCGCGACGAGCCGCACGGCGACGGTCAGCTGGCGCGAGGGCGACGAGGACCGCGCCCGAGCAGACCGACCGAGCCCGACCCGCGCTCGTCGGCCGAGCTCGCCGCCCGCTTCGGCGGCGAGGTGCCCGGCGCTCGCCGTGCACCGGCCGAGCCTCGAGGACGTCTACCTCTCCCTCGTCGGGCACGACACGCGAGGACGCGTCATGAGCACCGCCGACGACCACGACCCCGGCCGCGCCCGCCGCACCGCCCGGCGCGCTCGGCGCTCGGCCTGCGCCGGGTCGGCATCGAGCTCAAGACGTTCTTCCGCGACCGCAACTCCGCGGTCTGGAACTTCGCGCTGCCCGATGATGCTGCTGATCATCTTCGGCTCGGTCTTCGGCAACCAGAACCTGGGCGACGGCCGACATCACGTTCGCGCAGTACTTCGTCGCCGGCATGATCGCCTCGGGCGTGCTCTACACCGAGCTTCCAGAACCTGGCGATCGCCATCCCCATGGAGCGCGACGACGGCACGCTCAAGCGGCATCCAGGGCACGCCGATGCCGAAGGTGTCCTACTTCCTCGGCAAGATCGGCCTGGTCTTCGTCGCCTACGTCGCACAGGTGACGCTGCTCATCGTCGTCGGCGTGCTGTTCTACGACATCGAGCTGCCCATCGACCGCGACCCAGTGGTTCACCTTCGCCTGGGCTCGCGTGCTCGGCCTCGTCGTCGTGCACGCTGCTCGGCATCGCGTTCTCGCGTCGTGCCCAAGAACGGCAAGGGCGCCTCGGCGGTCGTCTCCCCGATCGTGCTGGTGCTGCAGTTCACCTCCGGGCGTCTTCTTCGTCTTCGCGCAGCTGCCCGAGTGGATGCAGACGTTCGCGTCGCTCTTCCCGCTCAAGTGGCTCACGCAGGCCATGCGCAGCGTGTTCCTGCCCGACGCCGCCGCAGGCGCTCGAGGTCGCCGGCTCGTGGGAGCTCGCCCGCTGCGCGGCGGTGCTGGCCGCCTGGTGCGTCGGCGGACTGGTGCTGAGCCTGCTGTTCTTCCGCTGGAACAAGCGCGGTCAGGGCTGAACCGTGACCGCCACGCCCGAGCAGCCGGCACCGTCGACGACCGCGACTTCGCCGAGCGCACCATCATCGGCTGGCACGTGCTGTTCGGCGTCATGGTGCTCGTTCACCGCGATCATCATGGCGTCCGAGGGATACGCCGCGCTGACGTTGCCGCTGCTCACGCTGCTGGTCCTGGCGTACGTGTTCATCGCGATCCCCGGGGCGCGTCGCGACAGCATCCGCGCCGCGGCGACGTACCTCGCGCTGGCCTACACCGTCCTCGGGGTCCTCGCGTGGACGCGATGCGTCGGCCCTCGTGCTGCTCTTCGCGCTCTACCCGCAGGCGTTCCTGCTCCTGCCGCGGCGCGAGTCGATCGTCGCGACGGTCGTGCTCACCGCGGTGTTCACGCTGGTGCTCATCGCCAAGGACGGCTGGACCGGGGAGGCCATCGCCTGGCGCGGGCTCATGGCCGTGGGCAATCTCGCCGTCGCCCTCGTCATCGGCCTGTTCATCGACGGCATCGTGCGCGAGAGCGCCCAGCGCAAGGCGCTGCGTCGAGGAGCTCGCACGCCACCCGCGACGAGCTCGCCGCCGTCGAGCGCGGCCGCCGGCGCGAGCGCCGAGCGCGAGCGGCTCGCGCGCGAGATCCACGACACGCTCGCCCAGGGCTTCACCAGCATCGTGGTGCTGGCGCAGACCGGCGAGGCGGCCGCTCGGCGCCGGCGACCGCGACGAGGCGGCGCGCCGGCTCGCCGAGATCCAGACGACGGCGCGCGAGAACCTCGCCGAGGCGCGTGCGCTCGTGCTCGTCCATGACGCCGCCCGCGCTGCAGAGCGCCAGCCTGGCCGACGCGCTCGCCCGGCTCGTGGCCCGGCGGCACACCGAGCAGACGGGCGTGGTCGTGGACGTCGCCGTCGAGGGCCCGGCGCGCGCGCTGCCCTCCAGCGAGCGAGGTCGCCGCTCTGCGAGCGACCCAGGAGGCGCTGGCCAACGCGCGCCCGCCACGCCGGGGCCAGTCGCATCGTCGCGTGGTGCTGCGCTACGACGAGGACGGCGCGACCGTGACCGTCGACGACGACGGCGTGGGCTTCGACCCCGACGCCCCGCGGACGGGCTACGGGCTCGACGGGCTCGCGCGCCGGCTCGAGCAGGTCGGCGGCCTCGTCGACGTCGACCTCGTCCCCCGGCGGCGGCACGAGCGCGCGGGTGCGTGTGCCGTGATCCGCGTGCTGCGTCGTCGACGACCACCCGGTCGTGCGCTCGGGCCTCGCCGGGCTGCTCGCCGCGAGCCGGACATCGAGGTCGTCGGCGAGGCCGGGACGGCGGCGAGGCCGGCGTCGCGCTCGCCCTGGCGACCCGCCCGGACGTGGTGCTCATGGACCTGCGCATGCCCGGCTCGACGGCGCGACGCCACGGCGCGGATCATCGCCGCCGGAGCGGCCGCGGGTGCTGGTGCTCACGACGTACGACACCGACGGCGACATCCTGCGCGCCGTCGAGGCCGGCGCCACGGGCTACCTGCTCAAGGACGCGCCGCGCGAGCAGCTCGTCGAGGCCGTGCGCGCCGCGGCGCGCGGCGAGACCGTGCTCGCGCCGCCGCTGGCGGCCAAGCTCATGCGCCAGCGTGCGCGGCGGCGACCAGCTGACTCCGCGCGAGACTCGAGGTGCTCGAGCTCGTGGCCCGCGGCCTGACGCAACGGCGAGATCGGCCGCGAGCTGTTCATCGGCGAGGCGACGGTGAAGAGCCACCTCCTGCACGTCTTCGACAAGCTCGGCGTCTCCGACCGCACCGCCGCGGTGACGGTCGCGATGCAGCGCGGCGTGCTCCGGGCACCCGGATCCTGAGCGGCCTCAGACCTCGGCGGGGACGGACCGCGCTGCCTCGGCCCTGCGGCGCAGGTCGTAGTAGAGCAGCGTGAGCCCGATCGACGCGGCGGGCACGAGCACGGCGGCGGCGAGGATCGAGAGCAGGTTGGTCACCCAGAACGGCCAGCCGGTGGCCAGCAGCACCACGGCCCCGATGCCGGACGGCAGCGAGAACGCCATCCACACGAGGAACCCGCCGATGAGCGCCGACCGGATCCGCTGGCCCTTCGTGAGCTCGGAGCTGCGACGAAGGCCGGCGCGCACGCCCTGGTCCTCGAGCTCGGTGGCCGGCAGCCCGACCGCCCAACGGGCCATCAGGTAGAGCGCCACGGGCAGCAGCCACCAGGTGGCGGCGAACAGCGTCACCACGATGTAGACCGAGATCGCGACCACCCAGCCGCCCGGGTGCACGAGCACGCGGCGGAACGCGGTCACGGCATCGATCTCCTCGTGGCGGGCCAGCGAGTCGACGATCTCCACGGCGACGGCCATCCCGAAGGCCACGACCGGCAGCAGCAGGAACGACACCACCAGGGCGAGCCCGATGCCGAACAGGTTCGATCCGAAGCCGTTGATGTCGGCGAGATCCTCCCCGGGCCGCGAGCGCAGCAGGAACTGCGCGACGGCGAGGTTGAGGACGGAGGCACCCGCCACGAGCACCGAGGGAAGCCACAGCACCGTGGGGCGCTTGCGCATCAGGTCGACGGCGGCCACCGCCATCTGCCCGGCCTTGCGCTCGCGGTCGAGCTCGGGGTCGTCGTCGTTGAACCAGTCGGTGCGGGCGATGCCGATCACGAGGAGGACCAGCAGCACCGCCAGCACCCCGAGGACGACCCCGGGCCGGTCGAGCACCTGGATGAACAGCAGCGACCCGGCCTCGGTGAGCTCGCAGAACCCCGTCACCGCGGGCCCGCCGACGGTCGGCAGCGCCACGGCGTCCGGGCGGCCCTGCTCGAGCTGCCACGAGACCGGGTGCTCCCACTGGGTCTTGGTGTTCGGGCCGGTCGGGCCGTTGTTGAACGACGGCGCCTTCTGCCCCCAGCGCCCGGTGAAGTCGAGCCACTCGTAGCCCGCCGTGCCGGCGTCGCGCGGGAGCACCACCACCTCGGGGCGCACGACGCGTGCCCTGCGCGAGGGTGTTGTCGCAGCCGAAGCCGGCCGCCGCGCTCTTCCCGAACCACTGCGCCTGCGTGTAGTACGCCGCGTGCGAGCCCTGGCCCGGGTAGACCGCGATGTGGTCGCCGTCCTTGTGCAGCTTGGGGTCGGTCCAGGGCGACGTCTCGGAGCCCTCGTGCTGCGCGAACGCGACGCTGGTCGGGCCCGACGTCCAGCGCCTCGTCGACGCTCTCGGCGTCGAACGACGAGCTGCACCATCTCCCAGTCGCCCTCGTGCTTGTCGTTCCAGTCGTTGTAGATCCAGAAGAACCAGTACTGCAGCACCAGGACGCCCGGGTGGTCGGGGTCGGTGGCCACCCGCGCGTACAGCGTCGGTGCGGTGCCCTGCGAGGCCTGGTCGAACCAGCGCTCGTAGTCGCAGCCCGGGTCGAGCGGGTTGCCGGGCAGGTCGAGGTACCACCCCTCGCCCTTGCCGGCGAGGTCCTCGGCCGTGGGCGCGCTGATCGACTGCGCCCTCCGGCCCGCGCAGCACGACGTCGGTCTGCCCCAGGACGGTCGTCGACCGGCGTGGGCAGATAGGGCTCACCTGGTCCGCAGGCTCCTGGCTGCTCGCGCACGACGACGACGGGCGCGTAGCGGGCGGCCAGCTCGTCCGTGGGGTCGGTCGCGGCGTACGCCGACGGCCCGGGCAGGGCACCGAGCACCGCAGCGGCGAGGACCGCGAGCACGACACGACGCAGCACCGATCGGTCCTCCGCTCAGGGACGGGCGAGGACGCCAGTCTGCCGGGCCGAGGGTCGGCCGTGCTCGTCAGCCGAGCGAGATCCCGGCCCAGGACACGCAGCGCCAGCCGGCCGCCGTGCGCTCGAGCTCGACGACCTCGGTGTTGGCCAGGATGTGCTGCGAGACGAACGACGGGTCGAGGTTGTCGGCCAGCGCCGTGATGCCGACGGCCATCGCACCGCCGTGCGACACGACGACGGCCGTCTCACCCGCGTGCCGGTCGGCGACGACGTCCAGGGCGGCGCGCATGCGCGCGGCGATCTGGTCGCCCGGTCTCGCCGCCCGGGAAGCCGTCGGAGAGGTCGCCGTCGCGCCACCAGCGCGCCGAACACCTCGGCGGCGATCGGGCCGACCTCGTCGTCGTGCGCGGCCCTCGTGGTGGCCCGACGTGCAGCTCCTCGACGCCCTCGAGGACCGACGACGGGGGCACCGACCACGGCGCCGATCTCCTCGGCCGTCTCGCGCGCCCGCGGCAGCGGCGAGCCGTAGACCGCGCCACACCGGCGCCGACCAGGGACTCCCCGACCGCTCGAGCCTGCTCGCGGCCCGAGCGCGGTCAGCGGGATAGCCCTCGCGCGCGCTGGTCCAGACGCGCGCCACGTTGCCCTCGCTCTGGCCGTGGCGCACCACCAGCACGTGCGAGCGGGTCACGCGTCGACGCCGGTGCAGCCGGCGGCAGGCCGTGCGCGGCACGGATCTCGTCGAGGACGCGGCCCATGATCGCGGTGGCGTCGTAGTCCTTGGGCGTGAAGACCGCGGCCACGCCCTGCGTCGAGCAGCGCCGCGGCGTCGGCGTCCGGGATGATCCCGCCGACCACGACCGGCACGTCGGTCATGCCCGGCCGCGCGCAGCCCGGCCAGCACCTCGGGCACGAGCTACCATGTGCGAGCCGGACAGGATCGACAGCCCGACGACGTGCGACGTCCTCCGCGACGGCCGCCGCCACGATCTGCGCCGGCGTCAGCCGGATGCCCTGGTAGACGACCTCGAAGCCGGCGTCGCGGGCACGCACGGCGATCTGCTCGGCGCCGTTGGAGTGCCCGTCGAGGCCGGGCTTGCCGACCAGGAAGCGCAGGTGCCGCCGCCGAGCTCGCTCGCCGGTGCGCCGCGACCGCCTCGCGCACGGCCGCCAGCGGCCTCGTTGCCGGCCGCGACGCCGACGACGCCCGGACACGCCCGTGGGCGCCCGGTACTCGCCGAACACCTCGCGCAGGCGCCTGGCTCCACTCCCCCGTCGGTCACGCCCGCGCGGGCGCACTCCAGGGATGGCGGGCATGAGGTTGTCCGGTGCCCGCCGCGGCCTCGGCGCAGCGCGGCGCAGCGCCGCCGTCGACCGCGTGCCTCGTCGCGCGCCGGCCCGCCAGGCGCGCACGGCGTCCGACGGCCGCCTGCCTCGACCGCGCGGGTCGACGACCTGGATCGCGGTGTCGAGGTCGGCCAGCAGCGGGTTGGGCTCGGTGGAGGTGAACATGTTGACGCCGACGACGACGTCCTCGCCGGACTCGACCCGGCGCGCGCCGCGCGGCGTGCGACCCGACGAGCGCGGACTTCATGTAGCCGCTCTCGACGGCGGCGACCGCGCCGCCCATCGCCTGCACCCGGTCGAGCTCCTCGCGGGCGCCGGCGACCAGCGTCGGCGGTCTTCTCCGCCACGACGACGGAGCCCGTCGAACAGGTCGTCGTACTCCAGCAGGTCGGACTCGTAGGCCAGCACCTGCTGCATGCGCAGCGACCACTGCTGGTCCCACGGCCGCGGCAGGCCGAGGGCCTCGTTCCACGCCGGCAGCTGGACGGCGCGGGCGCGGGCGTCCTTCGACAGCGTCACGCCGAGCATCTCCAGCACGATGCGCTGGACGTTGTTCTCCGGCTGCGCCTCGGTCAGGCCCAGGGAGTTGACCTGCACGCCGTAGCGGAACCGGCGCTGCTTGGCGTCGGTGACGCCGTAGCGCTCGCGCGTGAGCTCGTCCCAGAGCTGGACGAAGGCGCGCATCTTGCACATCTCCTCGACGAAGCGCACGCCGGCGTTGACGAAGAAGGAGATGCGCGCGACGACCTCGCCGAAGCGCTCGGCCGGCACCTGGCCGGAGTCGCGCACCGCGTCGAGCACGGCGATCGCGGTGGCCATCGCGTAGGCGATCTCCTGCACCGGGCGTCGCGCCCGGCCTCCTGCAGGTGGTAGCTGCAGATGTTGATCGGGTTCCACTTCGGGACGTCGTTGACCGTGTAGGCGATCATGTCGGTGATCAGCCGCAGGCGACGGCGCGGGCGGGAACACGTAGGTCCCGCGCGACAGGTACTCCTTGATGATGTCGTTCTGCGTCGTGCCCGACAGCGCCGCCGGCGTCGACGCCCTGCTCCTCGGCGACCGCGACGTAGAGCGCCAGCAGCCACATCGCGGTGGCGTTGATGGTCATCGACGTGTTCATCCGGTCCAGCGGGATGCCGTCGAAGCAGCGTGTGCATGTCGCCGATGTGGCTGATCGGGCACGCCGACCTTGCCGACCTCGCCGCGCGCCAGCTCGGCGTCGGGGTCGTAGCCGGTCTGCGTCGGCAGGTCGAAGGCGACCGACAGGCCGGTCTGGCCCTTCTCGAGGTTGCGCCGGAACAGCTCGTTGGACGCCGTCGCCGAGGAGTGCCCGGCGTACGTGCGCATCATCCAGGGCTTGTCCTTGGCCATGTCAGCCTCCCGTAGGTGTAGAAGCCGCGGCCGGACTTGCGGCCGAGGTCGCCGGCGATCGCCATCCGGGTGATCAGCTCCGGCGGGTAGAACGTCTCGTCCGCGGTCTCGTTGTAGATCGACATCGAGGCGCCGGCGCATGACGTCGATGCCGGTGAGGTCGGCGGTCGCCAGCGGGCCCATCGCGTGGCCGAAGCCGAGCCTGCAGGCGATGTCGACGTCCTCCGGCGATCGCGACGCCGGTCTCGACCAGGCGGATCGCCTCGTTGACCAGCGCGGTGATGATCCGGGTGGTGACGAAGCCGGCGACGTCGCGGTTGACCACGATGCAGGTCTTGCCGATCCCCTCGGCCCAGGTGCGCGCCGCGGCCAGGGTCTCGTCGGAGGTCTTGTAGCCGCGGACCAGCTCGCACAGCTTCATCATCGGCACGGGCGAGAAGAAGTGCGTGCCCACGACCGCCTCGGGGCGCGCGGTCGCCGCGGCGATCCGGGTGATCGGGATGGCCGAGGTGTTGGTGGCCAGGACCGCGCCGTCCGGGCAGATGCGGTCGAGGTCGGCGAACAGCGCGGCCTTGAGGTCGACCTCCTCGATGATCGCCTCGACGACGATGTCGGCGGAGGCCGCCGCCTCGAGGTCGGTGGTGCCGGTGATGCGGGCCAGCGCGGCCTCGGCGTCGCCCTCGGTGATCGCGCCCTTCTCGGCGAACTTGGCGAACGACGCCTCGATCGCCCCGCGACCGCGCTCGACGGCCTCGTCGGTGATGTCGCGCAGGATCACGTCGTGGCCGGCCGCGGCCGCCACCTGGGCGATGCCCGATCCCATGAGCCCCGCTCCGATGACGGCGATCTGCTGTGCCACGAACGTCTCCCCGGGTCGTCGCGACGTCGCCGCAGGGTCGGCGCGTCGTCCACCGCCGAGCCTATTCCGGGGATCTCCGGGAGGCGCTGGCAGGGCCGTCGTCAGCACCCCGCACAGCACGGAGCCCGCGCCGAGAGGCGCGGGCTCCGTGGACGAGCAGGGTCGAGCGGTGCTGACTAGCGCTTGACCTTGATCTTCTTGACGGTCTTCACCGGGGCGTAGACCGCGTTGCCCTTGCTGGTGACGGCGACCTTGCAGGTGCCGGCGTTGACACCCTTGACGGCCTTGCGCGACTTGCCGTCGACCTTGACCTTCACGACCTTGCAGATGCTGGGCGTGGAGGAGGCGTAGGCGAGCTTGAAGCCCTGCTTCGAGACGCGCGGGAGGACCTTCTTCTTGCCGTCCTTCACCATCTTCGGGAAGGCGGGCAGGGTCTGCGACGCCTTGTAGGACAGCGGCGCGATGCCGAGGAGGCGACCCGCGAAGTCGGTGATGACGATGCCGCACTTCTGACCGGCGCCGTTGCCGCAGGTGGAGTTGAGCGGGTTGCCCAGCTTGCCCTTGACGACCTTGATCGTCGCGGTGCCGTTGCCGGACGCGTTGACGGTGGCCATGGCCGCGCCGCCGAAGTTGCACGCGGTGGAGCCGTCACCGAGCGGGACGTCCAGGTCGCAGATGAGCGCGGCCACGGCCGGGTTGCTCTGGCTCGGAGCGGCGCCCGAGAAGCGACACCTTGACCGACTCGCCGCCGGCGTAGCGGCCGGAGGGAGCCAGCGAGGTGATGGTCGCCTTGTAGATGATCGCGAGTCGAGGCCGCGGCTGTCGGGTCCGACATGCCGACGACGCGATGAAGTCGCACTCGTGACCGGCACCGGGACCGCAGTTGTAGGCAGGCGTGGAGCCGAGCGCGCCCTGGACGACCTTCGCAGTGCCCGTGCCTGCGCCGCAGGCGTCGGTCGTGATCACGGCGTAGTCGGTGATGTCGCCGGCTGCACTCCGCCTGCGTCATGGCGCCCTTGATGCAGGGGCCGACGAAGACGGTGTCACCGGCCGGGAAGCCGGTCACCGACACGGTCACGGACTGTCCGTCGACGTACGGCGCCGCAGTCGTGATCGTGACCGCAGGTGCGGCGACCGCCGCGCTCGTGGTGGCGGCGACGATGGTGCCTGCCGCCAGGGCCGTGGTCGCGGCGATGACCGCGGCACGGGTGAGGAATCGGGACACGTGCAGCTCCTGGATGTCGGTGGTGCGGGGTGGGTCGTGCGGATGCGACAGCCGCCCGGGGAGGGGCCGGGCGGCTGAGGCGTCAGGACTTGTACTTGATGGTCTTCTTGGCGACGTACTTGGCCGACAGGTCGGACACGACCAGCACGCACTTGGTCTTCTTGGTGTTGCCGCAGCGGTAGCCGGGCCAGTTGGTGGCGTTGAGCTTGCCCTTGAGGATGGTCACCTTGCCGGTGCCCTTGCCCGCGGCGTCCGTGCGCGAGAACTCCGAGCTCGGGCCGGCGAACGGGGCGCAGTCGCCGATGGCCTCGCCGCCGCGCGCGAGGTTGGTGCCGGCGCGGCAGACGGTGAGAAGCATGGTCAGGTTGGCCGGGAAGCCGGCGAACGTGACCTTGACCCGCTTGCCCTTGCGCCACGGCTTCGAGGGCGTGGTGGTGAAGCGCGGGCGGATGGTGAGCGCGCCGTGCACGGTCGGGGCGACGCTCGCCGCGGCGACGGTGCCCGAGGCGACCGAGGCGCTGGGAGCGGGGGCCGCCGAGGCGGCTCCGGTCGGCAGCAGGAGGCCGACGGTGACGGCGAGGGCCGCGGTGAAGACGGGGATGATCGACGTCCTGCGCATGTGCGTGACTCCTGAGTTGGACCGTTTACCACGCGGAACGCTGTTCCGCTTGCCGGGAACCCTGGCACGCGACGAGGAGGAAATCAAGCATTTCGCAGAATGCGTATGGAACCGAGAGCCCCCGGCTCCGACGGGGGGTCCGGAGCCGGGGGCACGGCGTCGGCCGACGCCGGAAGGGGGGCGCCAACGACCGTCACCAGGTGGCGCCGAGGGGGTGCCTCGGGGTGGAGGCGGGCGCCGGTCCGGACGCTAGCGCATTGTGCACACTTTGTCTCGCCCTCGTTCCGGCGTGTTCCCCCGAACGGGCGGACGGCGCAGAGTCGGCGCAGGCAGGCGGTCGACGGGGCGCGCAGCAGCGGTCGGCGCGCGACTGCGCGCGGCGCGATGTCGGACAGGAGGGCGAACGCCTCAGACGAGGTCGAACGCGCTCTCGGGCGCGGCCGCCACGGCAGCCACGAAGGCCGCCCACGCGCGCCGCACCAGGTCGACGGCCTCGTCACGGCGCCCGGCCTCGAGGGCACGGACGATGGCCAGGTGGTCGATGTCGGCATCGGTGAGGTCGACGCCCGCACGGGCCGCCGAGCCGTCGGTCACGTAGAGCCGGCGCACGAGCCGGTCGACCCGCGGCTGGAGCTGGTCGAGGATCCGGGTGAGCTCCTGGTTGCCGCCGGCGTCCAGGACGAGGTGGTGGATCGCGTGGGCGGTCGCCATCGAGAAGGCGACGTCGCCCACGGCCTCGGCGGCCACCACCTGGTCGGCCAGGCCGCTCAGCGACGAGATCTGCTCGTCGGTCAGGCGGGGTACGCCGGCCTCGTAGGCGGCCACGTTGAGCATGCCCGCCACCTCGAGCAGGGAGACGGCGTCGGCCTTCGTGACCAGCGCGACGCGTGCACCGCGGTTGGTCCGCAGCTCGACGAGCCCTTCGCTCGCCAGCAGGCTCAGAGCCTCGCGGACGGGCGTGTTGGACACCTGGTAGCGCGCCACGAGGGTCTCGGTGCGCAGCTGCTCGCCGGGGCCGAAGACCCCGTTGACGATGTCGCGACGGATGACGTCGGCCAGCCGCTCGCGCAGGCTGCCGCGGTCGAGGCCGACGTCGGGGATGCTCACGACACCATCATGACCGATCCGGACCCCGCGGCGCCCCACCGGGCGGTCGAGCGCGGGCTCCGAGGTCATCCGGTGATCGCCGCCTCGGCGTCCGCCGTGCTCCGCGACCTGGCGTGTCGGTCCAGCGCCGCCTGCTTGCGCTCGTCGCGCTCGATCCCGACCCGGCGGACGGCCTCGGCGCCGGTGACCACCATCGACGAGAGCAGGATGAGCTCGCCGATGTTGGCCAGCAGGCCGTTGGAGACGAAGAAGGCGGCGATGACGAACATCTGCGCGGCGCCGATGAAGATCCACGGCCAGCGTGCGTACCGCGTCATCGTGCCGCCGATGATGAGCAGCCCGACGACGGTGATGATCTCGGCGATCGGGGGTCCCGACGAGGTGTGCGCGTAGCTGAAGATCCCGTCCGCGTCGCGCGGCTCGAGGTGCAGGTTGATCAGGTCGCCGATGAGCCCGACCCAGATCGCGACGAATGCGACCGCGCCCCAGAGCGTGAGCCGCTCGCGCGAGCGGTAGCCCGGAACGTTCAGCCGGTCGGCCGAGAGCGCCGCGAACACGACCAGCAGCGGCGTGAACAGCGCGTGCATGAGGTAGCGCGGCACGGAGAGCACCTCCATGACCACCGACTCCCCCGCCAGGCTGCCGAGCCCGAGCATGAGGTTGTCGTACACCAGCCCGAGCAGCACGGGGATGAGCAGTCCGACGTCGCCCACCTTGACCGCGCGGCCCTGCCGCAGGATCCGCAGGACGAGCACGAAGAGCGCGATGGAGCCGGCCGCGAGGACGAGGAAGCCGATCGCGCGCGGGGACAGAGCCATGGTCAGACCTCCGGGTCGGGTGTCTCGATCAGGAGAACGGGGTCGCGGTGGGGCCGTACTCGAACCAGGCGCCGTCGTACGACAGGCCCTTGTACTCGGCAGCGGGCGCGTAGAGCTGCGTGCCGCTCGCGGCGATGCTCGTCTTGAGCGTCGTGGCCGCCTGCCACGTCTCGCCGAGCGTGGCCGCCGCCGCGGACAGCGACTCGGCGTTGAGCGCCGCCGATCCGACCTTGTCGCCTGCGGCCTTGAGGAACCCGAAGCCGTCGCAGAAGCGCAGCGCGGTCTTGGCCTGGAACCGGTCCGGGAAGGTGATGCCGCCCTTGGCGAGCGTGTCGACGCAGGCCTGCTCGGCGCCGGGCTGGGGGTACGCCAGCGACTTCACGCCGTCGACGTCGGGGAGGAACCCGATGCCCTGGGCCCCGGCCAGCGACTTCGGCGCGTAGACCGACGGGTTCTGCGCGATGAAGGTGGGCGTCTCGAACGACCCGATCGCGAGCTTGGGGTAGTAGTTCTGCTGCGTGGTGAAGCTGGTGAAGTAGCCGACGTTGTCGGGGCGGCCCAGGAACAGGATGCGGTCGACGCCTGCACCCTGGAACCCGGCTGCTGCCGAGCCCGCGGTCGCGAACGCGTTCTCCGACGTGCTCTGGTCGATGCTCTGCTCGACGGGCGTGATGCCGAGCTCCTGGAGCGCCGGCGTGACCACGGAGGTGTAGACGCCCTCGAACGCGGCCTCCTTCTCCACCAGCACGCCGACCTTGGCGCCCTTGGCCAGGAAGCCGTTGCCGCCGAGCTCGTCGATCATCGCGGCGGTGGCCGAGTCGAGGTCGCGCGAGTTCGGCGTCCAGTAGTACGGCGCGAGCGTGGAGTACGTCGACACCGGCTGCGCGGCCTGCGAGATGTCGATCATCACGGTCGTGGCCTTCTTGTAGCAGGACCGCGCCGCCGTGGTGCGCTGGCCGAGGAGGAGCACGGCGAACACCTCGTCGTCCTGCGTGAACGAGGTGCACAACGCCGTCTCGGTCGTGGGCGAGTCCGTGGAGCTGTCGAACTCGCGGATGATGAGCTCGACCTTGCGGCCGCCGATGCCGCCGCTGGCGTTGATCGAGTCGACGATGATCTGCGCCTGCTTCTTGACGTCGCCCTGCGGCGCCACGTTGAACCCGCCCGAGCCCGCGCTGTTCGCGCCGGCGAGGACCACGGCGCCCACCTTGATGGTGTCGGCGGTGACGCCCGGGCCGGGGACGCCGCTGGCGCTCGGGGCGCCGCTGGTCGCGCCGGGGTCGGCCGCAGTGGTGGCGCAGCCGGCGAGGGCGAGGAGGGCGACGGCGGCCGCCGCGGTGCGAGTGGTCCTGCGGAACGCGGTCATCGCTCTTCTGTCTCCAGCTCGTGTCGCGTCAGGTCTTCCCGGACGGCAGGACTCTGGCATACATTGTGCGAAATGAGAAGGGGGTCCGCCCAGCGGAACACCCTCGTGTCGCACACCGGGAGCCCCATGAGCCAGCACGACGCACCCGCCCCCACCGCCGCGCCCCGCCGGGCGCCGGTCCGGGGGGCTGCCGTGGCCCGGACCGAGCGCAAGCGCAGCATCACCCGGTGGAACCGTCGGCTCGGGGTGGCGCTCGTCATCGTCTTCCCGCTCAGCTATCTCACCAGCTGGCTGCACGACCAGTACACCGACGGCACGCTCGGCTCCTGGCTCTCCGCGCTCAACGTGCTCATCCAGGTGCTCTCGACCGTCATCCTCTTCACGCACGCGGCGTACTCGTTCTACGTCTTCGGCTTCCCGTCGCCGCGCGGAAACCTGCGCACGCTCAACGGGTACGTCGCCTACTTCGTGCTGCTCGTGTTCATGCTGTCGCAGACCGCGGTCGGCACGGAGCCGATCGCCACGCGGCTGGCGTGGGCCTCGTACGTGCTCATCGCGATCCACGTCGTGGTCGCCTGGATCCTGCGCCGCCAGCGCGGCAGCGATCCCGACGACAACCTGCGCAAGGACGTCAAGGCGCTGCTCTCCCCCGACGCCGAGGTGCTGCACGAGATCGCCGAGCGCCGCGCCGAGGTCGCGCTGAGCGCGGGGACGCCGGCCCTCGAGGCGCGCCGCATGTCGACCTCGCTGGGCAGCGTGCAGGTGCTCTTCGACGTCGACCTGACGGTGCAGCCCGGGCAGGTGGTCGCTCTGCTCGGCAACAACGGAGCGGGCAAGACCACGACGCTGCGGACGCTCGCGGGCCTGGAGCGGGCGACCAACGGCTCGATCCTGCTCGACGGCGACGACGTCACCCCGCTGACGCCCGCCGGCCGGTCGGAGCTCGGCCTCGGTCTCGTGATCGGCGGCCGTGCGGTGTTCTCGCCCCTGTCCGTGCAGGAGAACCTCGAGGTCTTCAGCATGCGGCTGCCGGCCGACCAGCAGAAGGCGGCGGTGGGCGCGGCCCTCGAGGCGTTCCCCTGGCTCGCCGAACGGTCGGCGCAGCGCGCAGGCACGCTCAGCGGGGGCGAGCAGCAGATGCTCGCGGTCGCGCAGGCCTTCGTGACCCGGCCCCGGATCCTCATGATCGACGAGTTCTCCCTCGGCCTCGCGCCGAAGATCGTCGAGCAGCTCGCCGACGCCGTGCGCCGCATCGCCGACGCCGGCTCGGCCGTGCTGGTCGTCGAGCAGTCGGCTCCGATCGCGCTCGGGCTCGCCGACCACGTGCTGGTCATGGAACGAGGTCGCATCACGCTCTCCGAGCCCACCGGCACCCTCGCCGCCGACCCGTCGCTGCTGACCCGGGCCTACCTCGAGGGCAGCGCCGACGCCGCATCGACCGGTGCCACCTCGGCGGTGACCGCATGAGCGGCTTCGACATCACCGCGGGCACCCTGCTCCAGGGCGTCATCGTCGGCATCCCGTACGGCCTGCTCGCCGTCGGCCTCGTCCTCATCTACAAGGTGAGCCGCTTCATCAACTTCGCCCAGGGCGCCATCGGCGCGTTCGGCGGCGCACTCGTCGGCACGCTCGTGGTGTCGTACGGCGTCCCCTACTGGATCGCCTTCGTCGCCGGCATCGCGGTGGCCGCGGGCATCGCCGCCGCCGTCGAGGCCACGATCGTGCGCCGGCTCGACGGGCAGCCGCGCCTGCTCGGCGTCGTCGTGACGCTGCTGCTCGGCCAGTTCCTGCTCGGCGCCTCGTTCGCGGTCAACACCGACGCGCAGCTCGGCTCGCTCTACCCGCAGCCGATCGGGTTCCCCTCCTTCACCCTCGCCGGCCTGGTCATCTCGCCGCCGTACGCCGCGCTGCTGATCCTCAGCCCCATCGTGGTCATCGGCCTGCTCGTGCTGCTGCGCCGCACCTCGTTCGGTCTCGCCATCCGCGCCACCTCGAGCAACCCGGACACGGCGTACGCGCTCGGCATCTCGCCGACGAAGATCGCCGGCCGCACGTGGGCGCTCGCCGGCGGCATCGCCGCGTTCGCCGCGATCCTGCTGTGGCCCACCCAGGGCTTCGGCGCACTGGTGATCCTGGGGCCGTCGCTGATGCTGCGCGGACTCGTCGCCGCCGCGATCGCGCGCTTCGAGAACATCGGCTTCGCGTTCGTCGTGGGAGTCCTCATCGGCGTGCTCGACACCGTGGTGCGCACGGCCGACGCGACGAGCGGCGCGGTCGACGTCATCCTCACGATCGTCGCGCTCGCGGTGCTGCTGCTGTGGCCGCCGCGCACCGGCCGCGAGTCGACCGACGACGGCAACTGGACCGCGCTCTCGATCCCGCCGGTGCCCGCCGCGTTCCGCCAGTTCTGGTTCACGCGGAACTTCGGCTACGTCATGGGCGGCATCACGCTGCTCGGCGCGGCGCTGTGGCTGCCGCGCTACCTCGACAGCGCCTCGTCGTTCAGCATGACCACCACGCTCGCCTTCGGCATCGTCGGTCTGTCCGTGCTGATCCTGACCGGACGCGCCGGCCAGCTCTCGCTCGGGCAGTTCGCGCTCGCGGGCGTCGGCGCGCTCGCGTCGGTCAAGGCGGTCAACGCCACCGGCGTCTTCTTCATCGGCCCGGTGGCCGCGATGGTCGCGGCCATGCTCGTCTCGGTGATCCTCGGGCTGCCCAGCCTGCGCTCGCGCGGCCTCGTCGTCGCGATCACCACGCTGGCGTTCGCGCTGGCCACCCGGTCGTGGCTGCTCCCCCAGGACTGGGCGCTCGGCGCCGGCGAGCCGGCCCTGCAGCCGGTCATCGGCACGCTGCGCTTCGACGACGCGAAGCTCTACTACTACCTGGCGCTCGCGTTCACCCTGGTCGCGATCCTGCTCACCTGGCTCGCGCTGCGCGGACGTCTCGGGCGCGACCTCGTCGCGATGCGCGACAACGAGAACGCGGCGCGCGCTCTCGGCGTACCGGTGCGACGCCGCAAGCTGCAGGCGTTCGCGGTGTCCGGAGCGCTCGCGGGCCTCGGCGGCTCTCTGCTCGCTCACTCGCAGCAGCTGCTGACGCCCGAGACGTTCCCGGCCACGGCATCCATCGACGTCGTCGTCGCGGCGGTCGTCGGCAGCCTCGCGCTGATCTCCGGGCCGCTCGTCGGCGCCGTGCTCGTGATCGGGCTCCCGCTGCTGCTGGGACTCGACGCCACGGCCGCCGCGGTGCTGCAGTTCGTGTTCCTGATCCTCGTGATCGCCCGCTCCGGCGGCGTGATGTCGATCCTGGTCCCGATCCGCGACTGGTGGGTGGAGGAGTACGTGCGGCTGCGCGGCATCGACCCGCGCGCCGTCGAGCAGGAGGCGCACGCGCTCCCGCAGAAGGCGCCGTTCGCCGCGGGCATGCAGCTCGCCGGCACCGGCACCGCCATCTCCCCCGCTGCGCTCGAGCTGCGCGGCCTGACGCGGTCGTACGGCGGGATCCGCGCCGTCCGCGGCGTGAGCCTCGACGTGGCCCCCGGCGAGGCGGTCGCACTCATCGGGCCCAACGGCGCCGGCAAGACGACGCTGTTCGAGATGGCGGCCGGCTTCGTGCGGCCGGACTCGGGCGAGGTCCTCCTCGACGGCCGCGACGTCACCCGGCGCAGCCCCGAGGCCCGCGCGCGCCTCGGCCTGGTGCGCAGCTTCCAGAACGCGCTGCTGTTCCCGACCATGACGGTCGCCGAGACGCTCAAGGTGGCGCACCACCGCGGCGGCGGCGGGCTCGACCCCGCGGAGGTGCTCGAGCGCTTCGGTCTGCACGAGTACGCCGACAGCACCCTGGGCACGCTGCCCACCGGTGTCCGACGCGTCGTCGAGCTGGCCAGCGACCTCGTGCTCTCGCCCCGCCTGCTGCTGCTCGACGAGCCGTCCGCGGGCGTGGCGCACCAGGAGATCCACGCGCTGGGCGCGCTGCTGCGCCAGGTCAACACCGAGCTCGGCGTCACGCTCGTGGTCATCGACCACGACATGACGCTGCTGCGCTCGGTCTGCTCGCGCTTCGTCGCGCTCGACCTCGGCGAGGTCATCGCGACCGGCACGGCCGACGAGGTGCAGGCCCACCCCCGCGTGATCGAGGCGTTCCTGGGCACGACCGGTGCTGCCGAGCGTTCGCGCGACCTGTCGGGCTCGGCGCCGGACCCGGAGCCGGAGCCGGCCACCACCTGACCGGCGGTCCCGGCGCCGGCTGCGGCTGGCGCCGGGCGCCGCCCGGGCCGACGATGGGCCGGTGACCGGCACCAGCGCGTCGTTCCTCGTCGGGCCCCTCATGGCCTTCGGCGTGGTCGGCATCCTCGTGCTGCTGCTGCGCTGGACGTTCCGCCGCGGCTCCTCCGTCGTCGCGCGCCAGGCACGGCCGGGCACCGAGGACGACTACGGGCTCATGGTGGCGGTGGCCAGTCCGCCGACGTACGTCGAGGGCGAGATCATGCGCCGCACGCTCGAGGACGCCCGCATCCGCGCCCAGCTGGCCCAGACCCTGGACGGGCCGCGGCTCATGGTGTGGCCGGAGGACGCCGACCGGGCCCGCGAGCTCGTCGCCCGGGGCCGATGAGCTCTAGGCCAGGTCGTTGACCTGCACGCGGGCGACGTCGGCGCCGAGCCGCACCAGGTCGTCGATGAAGCCCTCGTAGCCGCGGTCGACGTGGTGGGGCTCGTACACCGTGGTCACGCCCTCGGCGACGAGACCGGCGAGCACGAGGCCGGCGCCGGCACGGATGTCGGCGGCCTCGACCGGCGCGCCCGACAGCGCTCTCGCGGCCGCGCACCATGGCGTGGTGCCCGTCGGTGCGGACGTCGGCGCCGAGGCGCACCATCTCGTTGACGAACCGGAACCGCGCCTCGAACAGGTTCTCGGTGACCATCGCGGCGCCGTCGCGCGATCGAGTTCAGCGCGATGAACTGCGGCTGCAGGTCGGTGGGGAACCCCGGGTAGGGCAGCGTCACGACGTCGACGGCCGTGGGCCGGTCGAAGCACTGCACGCGGAACCCGTCGTCGAGCACGTCGACGCTGCGCACCCGCGCGGCACAGCTTGTCGAGCGCGATCTCGAGGTGCCCGCGATGGGCGTTGCGGATCGTGACGTCGCCGCGCGGTCATCGCGGCGCCGACGGCCCAGGTGCCCGACGACGAGGCGGTCGGGCACGGTGGTGTGCTCGGTCGGGCGACAGCGTCGTCGACGCCCTCGATCTCGAGGGTCGACGTACCGATCGCCGTCGATCTGCGCACCCATCGCGACGAGCATCGTGCAGATGTCGACGATCTCCGGCTCGCGGGCGGCGTTGTCGATGACCGTGGTGCCCTTGGCGAGCACGGCGGCCATGAGCAGGTTCTCGGTCGCGCCGACGCTCGGGAAGTCGAGCCAGACGTTGGCGCCGTGCAGGCGCTCGTCGCGCGTCGCGATGAGGAAGCCGTGCTCGCTGCGCACGGTGGCGCCGAGGCGCTCGAGCCCGGCGACGTGCATGTCGAGGCCGCGGCGTGCCGATGTTGTCGCCGCCGGGCAGCGCGACGTCGGCCTCGCCGCAGCGGGCGAGCAGCGGGCCGAGCACGTTGATCGAGGCGCGCAGCTTGCGGACGAGGTCGTAGTCGGCCTTGTGCGCGGGCACCTCGGGCACCGTGATGCTCACCGACCGCGGTCGCGGTGTCGCGCACCACGTCGCAGCCGAGCCGGCGCAGCAGCTCGGCCATGTACTCGACGTCGAGGATGTCGGGCACCTCGTGCAGCGTGGTGGTGCCCTCGGCGAGCAGGGACGGCGGCCATGAGCTTGAGCACGCTGTTCTTGGCGCCGGTGACCCGCACCTCGCCGGCCAGCCGGGCGCCGCCCACGATCCGGAACGCCTCCACGGGCCCGAGGATAGGCGACCCGGACGGCCCGGTTCCGACGCGGCGAGCACTCCCGTGCACCGTTACGCTCGCAGCATGGTCAATCTCACGCGCATCTACACCCGGACCGGCGACGACGGCACCACGGCCCTGGGCGACATGTCGCGGGTGACCAAGAACGACCTGCGGCTGCAGGCGTACGCCGACATCGACGAGGCCAACTCCTCGATCGGCGTGGCGATCGCCCTCGGCGGGCTGCGATGCCGGCGTCGTGCACGCTGCTGACCCGGATCCAGAACGACCTCTTCGACGTCGGCGCCGACCTGTGCACCCCCGTGGTCGAGGACCCCGAGTTCCCGCCGCTGCGGGTCGAGCAGCGACTACGTCGACCGGCTCGAGGCCGCCTGCGACCAGTACAACGCCGAGCTCGCGCCGCTGCGCTCGTTCGTGCTGCCCGGCGGCACGCCGGGGTCGGCGCTGCTGCACGTCTCGCGCACCGTCGTACGCCGGGCCGAGCGCTCCACCTGGGCGGCGCTCGAGGCGCACGGCGACACGATGAACCCGCTGACGGCGACCTACCTCAACCGGCTCTCGGACCTGCTGTTCATCCTGTCGCGCCACGCCAACCTGGCGGCCGGCGGCGACGTGCTCTGGAAGCCGGGCGGCGAGCGCTAGCCGCTCCGTTTGGCTGCTCGGCCTCGGGGTAGTGCGGCGCTCCGCGAGCGCCCCGGCCCGGTGGGCGACCCGTCCGACCGGGAGGCACCATGCCGTCCGACGCCCAGCGCGACGTTGCGCCCACCACCGGCGGCGCCATCGACGCTGCCGGCCGCCAGATGCTCGCCCGCCTCGCCTCCGACGTCCGGGAGTCGCCCCACCGGTTGGGCACGCTGGTGCTGCGCCACCTCCGCCCGCCTTTCGGGCACGACGCGGTCGTCTACCTGTCCGACCTCCAGCAGTCGCGGCTGGTCGCCTATCCGCGGCAGGGGCGGTCGACGCCCCCCGATCTCGACATCGACGGCACGGTGGCGGGCCGCTGCTTCCGGCTCTCCGCGCCCCAGCGCGGCGGGAGCCTGACCGGCGCCGCGGACGTCGACCTCACCGGCGAGTCACCGAGCATCGTGACCTGGTGGCCTCTGCTCGACGGCAGCGAGCGGATCGGCGTGCTCGGGGTCGCGCTTCGGTCCGACGACGCCGATCATCCGGACGTCGTGGGGTGGCTGGCCGAGCTGGCCGACGCGACCGCCGGGATGGTCATGGCAGGGCAGCGCGTCAGCGACACGGTCACCCGGCTGCGGCGCACCCGCGACATGGACATCGCGGCGGAGATCCAGTGGGCGCTGCTCCCGCCGCTCACCTTCGAGGACGCGCATCAGAGCATCAGCGGCGCGCTCGAGCCGGCGTACGCGGTCGCCGGCGACACGTTCGACTTCTCGGTCGAGGAGGGGTCGACCCGCTTCGCCATCCTCGACGCGGTCGGGCACGGCCTCGACTCGGCCCTGCTGGCCACCTTGGCGGTCTCGGCGTACCGGAACGCGCGACGGCGCGGTCGGTCGCTGACGCAGACCGCGCAGGACGTCGAGGCGGACCTCGAGCGCGTCGACCGAGAGCATCGGTTCGTCACCGGCGTGCTCGGCGAGCTCGACGTCGGCACCGGGGTGCTGCGCTGGCTGAACGCCGGTCACATCGAGCCGGTGCTCATCCGCGGCGGCACCTCGGCGGTGCTCCTCGCTCCCCCGCACCATCCCCTGGGCCTGGGTCTCGGAGGCCAGCAGTGGGCGGTGCAGGAGGTGCACCTCGAGCCAGGAGATCAGCTGCTGCTGTGCACCGACGGCGTCCTGGACGCGCGATCGCCCGACGGCGCCTTCTTCGGGCTCCGCCGCGTCGTCGACCTGGTGCGCGGTCAGGCTGCCTCGGGACTGTCGGCGGCCGAGGTCGTGCGCAGCGTGGTCCAGTCCCTGCTCGAGCACCAGGAGGACCGGCTGCAGGACGACGCCACCATCCTGCTGCTCCAGTGGAAGCCTGCGCGTCGCGAGGCCAGCACGCCGGTCTGAGGGACGCCGGCTAGACCAGCGCCTCGCCGCCGGTCGCGGCCAGCGCGGCCGCGATCTCCCGCTGGAGGTCGAGCCATTCGTCGTCCGGCATGACCGGGAGCGCGTCGCTCCAGTCCGACAGCGACGAGCCGCGCACCTGCAGCAGCCCCTCGGGTCGGGCGAAGAACCACAGGTGCAGGTGCGCGCTGCCGTCGCCGATCTTCATCACGTGCACGCGTCCGACCCCGCCGAGCCCCATCAGCGCACGCTCGAGACGCACGGTGAGCAGCCCCATCTCCGCCGCCATGGCCTCGTCGAGGTCGGTGGAGTCCAGATGCTCGCGCGGCTCGAGCAGCACGATCGGGAACGGCGTCTGCTTCTGCGGCAGGAGCATCCAGCGCTCGTCGGCCCAGATCGCCCGGGAGGCGCCGTCGTCGCAGGCGAAGCACGGGCCGCCGCCCTCGCCGCTGCGCGGGGGCTCGGGCACGACCGGGTCGTCGACGAGGCGCACGCGGATGTCGCCCTCGAACGGGAAGATGTCCCAGCCCGCCATGTCCGGCATCGGCAGCCTGCCGTGCTCGGCCTCGACGGCCCGGATGCGCTCCATCAGCCGCGCGGTGCGCGGGTGCAGGTCGGTCATGCCCCGACCCTAGGCCGACGAGCGGCTCATCCACGCGCTGCCAGGCTTCCGCCAAGCCCGGTCGCGACCTCGGCACACGACGAGGCCGGAGCCCCCTGCGGGGCTCCGGCCTCGTGACGTTCGTGCTGGGCTGGTGCGGGTGCGGTCAGCCGCCGACGCGGTGGCCGCCGCCGGTGTCGGACGCCCCGGCCTTGTGCTGGTCGGAGAGCGCGACCTTGAGACGGGTCTCGGCGCGCTGGATCGCGGCCAGCTCGTCCGGGGTGTCGGCGCCGGCCGCCTTGGCGCGGTCGAGCGCCTCGCGGGCGCGGTCGACGTCGATCTCGCCGCCGAGCTCGGCGCTCTCGGCCAGGATCGCGACGTTGTCGGAGTCGACCGAGAAGAACCCGCCGTGCACGGCCGCGCTGATCACGCGGCCGTCCGTGGTCGTGATCCGCACGGGGCTGTCGGCCAGCAGCGCGAGCACGGGCTCGTGCTGGGGCAGGATGCCGATCTCGCCCTCGAGGGTCTTGGCGACCACCATCGTCGCGGTGCCCGACCAGATCTTGCGGTCGACCGCCACGAGGCTGACGTTGAGCTCGCCCATGTCAGCCGGCCAGCTTCGCGGCGTTCTTCTCGACGTCCTCGACACCGCCGCAGAGGAAGAACGCCTGCTCGGGCAGGTGGTCGTACTCGCCCTCGCACAGCGCCTTGAACGAGGCGATGGTCTCCTCGACCGGGACGAACGAGCCCGGCTGGCCGGTGAACTGCTCGGCGACGAACAGGTTCTGCGACAGGAAGCGCTGGATGCGACGGGCGCGGCCGACGAGGATCTTGTCCTCCTCGGAGAGCTCGTCGATGCCGAGGATCGCGATGATGTCCTGCAGGTCCTTGTAGCGCTGCAGGATCTCCTTGACGCGCGCGGCCACGGCGTAGTGCTCGTCGCCGATGTAGCGCGGGTCGAGGATGCGCGAGGTCGAGTCGAGCGGGTCCACGGCCGGGTAGATGCCCAGCTCGGAGATCGGACGGCTCAGCGTGGTGGTGGCGTCGAGGTGCGCGAACGTCGTCGCCGGCGCCGGGTCGGTCAGGTCGTCCGCGGGGACGTAGATCGCCTGCAGCGAGGTGATCGAGTGACCGCGCGTCGAGGTGATGCGCTCCTGCAGCTGGCCCATCTCGTCGGCCAGGGTCGGCTGGTAGCCCACCGCGGACGGCATGCGGCCGAGCAGCGTCGAGACCTCGGAACCGGCCTGGGTGAAGCGGAAGATGTTGTCGATGAACAGCAGCACGTCCTGCTTCTGCACGTCGCGGAAGTACTCCGCCATCGTCAGGGCGGACAGGGCCACGCGCAGACGCGTGCCCGGCGGCTCGTCCATCTGGCCGAAGACCAGCGCGGTCTTGTTGATGACGCCCGACTCGGTCATCTCACCGAAGAGGTCGTTGCCCTCGCGGGTGCGCTCGCCGACGCCGGCGAACACCGACACACCGCAGAAGTTCTCCGCGACGCGGTAGATCATCTCCTGGATGAGGACGGTCTTGCCGACGCCCGCACCGCCGAACAGGCCGATCTTGCCGCCCTTGACGTACGGGGTGAGCAGGTCGATGACCTTGATGCCGGTCCAGAAGACCTCGGTCTTGCTCTCGAGCTGGTCGAAGCTCGGGGCCTGCGCGTGGATGCCGCGGCGCTCGGTGATCGTCAGCGTGGACTCGTCCACGTCGAGCGGCTTGCCGAGGGTGTTCCACACGTGGCCGAGGGTCACGTCGCCGACGGGCACCGTGATGGCGTCGCCGGTGTCGGTCACCTCAGCGCCGCGGACCAGGCCGTCGGTGGGCTGCATGGAGATCGCGCGCACGACGTTGTCGCCGATGTGCTGCGCCACCTCGAGGGTGAGGGTGCGGGTGCCGTCCTCGCCCTCGATGTCGTCGCCGAAGTTCACGTCGACGTGGAGCGCGTTGTAGAGCTCCGGCATCGCCTCGACGGGGAACTCCACGTCGACGACCGGTCCGGTGACCCGCGCGACCCGGCCGACGCCGGTGCGTGGTCTCAGTCGTTGCAGTCATGGTCTTCCTCGACTCCTATGCGGATGCGGAGAGCGCGTCGGCGCCGCCGACGATCTCGCTGATCTCTTGGGTGATCTCGGCCTGACGGGCCTGGTTGGCCTGGCGGCTGAGGGTCTTGATGAGCTCTTCTGCGTTGTCCGTCGCCGACTTCATGGCCCGGCGACGGGCGGCGTGCTCGGACGCCGCTGCCATGAGCAGCGCAGCGAACACGAGGTTCTCGACGTACTTCGGCAGCAGCGAGTCGAGGACGGCAGCGCCGCTCGGCTCGAAGTCGTAGAGCGGGAACGGGCCCTGGCCCGACGCCGCGCCTCGGCCGCCGTCTGCTCGACGACCTCGAGGGGCAGGATCCGGCGCACGCGTGGTGCGCTGGGTGACCATGCTCTCGAAGTGCGTGTAGACGATGTGGATCTCGTCGGTGCCGCCGTCCTCGGTCCGGGTGAGGAACGACTCGAGCAGCGCCGCGGCGATCTCCTTGGCGTTGGCGTACGACGGCTGGTCGGAGAACCCGGTCCAGGACGCCGCCACCTCGCGCTGACGGAAGCGGTAGTAGCCGACCGCCTTGCGGCCGACGAGGAACGGAAGCACGGTCATGCCCGCGCTCGTTGAGCAGCGCGGTGAGCTGCTCGCCCTCCTTGATCACGGCCGACGAGTAGGCACCGGCCAGCCCGCGGTCGGCGGAGATGATCAGCATCGCCGCGCGCTCGCGTGAGCCGCTGCTCGGTCTCGGTCAGCGGGTGACCGCCGCCGGTGTGCGACGCCGCCGCGGAGATCGCGCGGTAGAGCTCACGGGTGTACGGCGTCGCCGCCTCGACCCGCTGCTGCGCCTTCACGATGCGTGAGGACGCGATGAGCTCCATCGCCTTGGTGATCTTCTTGGTCGACTGGACGGTCTTGATCCGTCGCCGGTAGATCCTCTGCTGTGCACCCATGGGGGCCTGACCTCAGCCCTTGACCCGGGTGATCGTCGCCTGCTCGACCTCGGCCGCGTCGAGAGCCTCGACGGGAGCCTCGTTCACGACGAGCGGCGTACCGGCCGAGGTCGTGAACTGCTGCTTGAAGGCGGCGATCGAGCTCTCGAGGAGCCGGACCGAGTCGTCCGAGAGGTCGTTGGTCGCGCGGATGCTCTCCAGCAGACCCTTCTGGTCGCGCTTGAGGTAGTCGAGGAACTCGCGCTCGAAGCGACGGATGTCCTCGAGCGGGACGTCGTCGAGCTGACCGGTGGTGCCGGCCCACACCGAGACGACCTCCTCCTCCATGGGGAAGGGCTGGTACTGCGGCTGCTTGAGCAGCTCGACCAGGCGGGCGCCGCGGGCGAGCTGGGCCTTCGACGCCGCGTCGAGGTCGGAGCCGAAGGCGGAGAACGCCTCGAGCTCGCGGAACTGCGCCAGGTCGAGGCGCAGACGGCCGGCGACCTTCTTCATCGCCTTGGGCTGGGCCGAGCCGCCGACGCGGGAGACCGAGATGCCGACGTTGATCGCCGGGCGGACGCCCGAGTTGAACAGGTCGGACTCGAGGAAGCACTGGCCGTCGGTGATCGAGATGACGTTGGTCGGGATGTACGCCGAGACGTCGTTGGCCTTGGTCTCGATGATCGGCAGACCGGTCATCGAGCCGGCGCCGAGCTCGTCGGAGAGCTTCGCGCAGCGCTCGAGCAGGCGCGAGTGCAGGTAGAAGACGTCACCGGGGTAGGCCTCGCGGCCCGGCGGGCGACGCAGCAGCAGCGACACGGCGCGGTAGGCCTCGGCCTGCTTGGACAGGTCGTCGAAGATGATCAGGACGTGCTGGCCCTGGTACATCCAGTGCTGGCCGATGGCCGAGCCGGTGTACGGCGCGAGGTACTTGAAGCCGGCCGGGTCGGAGGCGGGAGCCGCGACGATGGTGGTGTACTCCATCGCGCCGCTGTCCTCGAGCGCACCCTTGACCGCCGCGATGGTCGAGCCCTTCTGGCCGATCGCGACGTAGATGCACTTGACCTGCTTCTTGGGGTCGCCGGACTCCCAGTTCTGCTTCTGGTTGATGATCGTGTCGATCGCCACCGCGGTCTTGCCGGTCTGGCGGTCACCGATGATCAGCTGACGCTGGCCGCGGCCGATGGCGGTCATGGCGTCGATGGCCTTGATGCCCGTGAGCATGGGCTCCTTCACCGGCTGGCGCTGCACGACCGTGGGCGCCTGCAGCTCGAGGGCGCGGCGCGCCTCGGCCTCGATCGGGCCCTTGCCGTCGATCGGGTTGCCCAGCGGGTCGACCACGCGACCGAGGAACCCGTCGCCGACCGGCACCGAGAGGATCTCGCCGGTGCGCTTGACCGACTGGCCCTCCTCGATGCGCGAGCCGTCGCCGAGGAGCACGGTGCCGATCTCGCGGACGTCGAGGTTGAGCGCGAGGCCCAGGAGGCCGCCCTCGAACTCGAGCAGCTCGTTGGTCATCGCCGAGTGCAGACCCTCGACACGCGCGATGCCGTCGCCGGTCTCGGTGACGCGGCCGACCTCTTCGCGGGTGGTGCCGGGCGCGTACGACTCGACGTTCCGCGCGATCGCGTCGCGGATGTCCTCCGGCCGGATCGTCAGCTCCGTCATGGTGTCTGCTCTCTCTCGTTCACGCGCCGTGCTCGGCGCCGTCGGTCTCTAGGTGGTCGTGCGGGTCGTGCTGGTCGATCAGGCGGAGACGGCGCGGCGCGCCTGCTCCAGTCGGCTGGACACGCTGCCGTCGATGACGTCGTCGCCCACGCGGACGACGATGCCTCCGACGACCTCGGGGTCGACCAGCACGTTGAGCCGGACCTGGCGGCCCTGCAGCGCGCTGAGCGCCGAGGCGAGCCGGGTGCTCTGCTCGGGCGAGAGCTCGATGGCGCTGCGGACCTCGGCGAGCACCTGCTGGCGCTGCTCGCTGGCCAGCCGGGCCAGCTCCTCGATCGCGGCGGCCGGGCGGCGGCCGCGCAGGTTGGCGGCCGCGTGCGTGAGCACAGCGACCGTCGCCGGAGCGGCCGTGCCCGAGGTCAGGTCGCGCACGACGGCGGCCTTGTTCTCGGGCGTGAGCGCCGGGTTGGTGAGCGCCATCTGCAGCTCGGAGGAGTCGTCGACCGCCCGGCTGAAGGGGAACAGCTCGTTCTCGACCCGGTCGAGCGTGCCGTCGTCCTCGGCCACCGCGAAGGCGGCCTGGGCGCCGAGGCGCTCGATCGCGTCGACGAGGTCGGCGTCGCTCGACCAGCGGCGCGACACGGCCTCGGTGAGCACCGCGAGCGCGGGCGCCGAGATCTGCGTGCCGAACAGCGAGGTCACGATGCCCGCCCGGGCCTCGGCCGGCTGACCGGCGTCGGCGAGCGCGAGGCGCAGCGACTTCTCCCGGCCGAGCAGGCCGGCGACGGCGAGCAGGTCGGCCGAGATCGCGTCGAAGCCCGGCTCGCCGCGACGGGCGTCGAGAGACGTCCGCAGCGTGGCGAGGGACTCGCGGGAGGAGCCGAACATCAGTGGCCCGCCCCCGCGGCCTGGGCCTCGAGGTCGGCGATGAACCGGTCGACGGTCGCGCGGGCGCGGGCGTCGTCCTCGAGGGACTCGCCGACGACCTTGCCGGCCAGCGACACGGCCAGGGTGCCGACCTCGCGCCGCAGCGACGCGACGGTCGAGGCGCGCTCCGCGGCGATGGACGCCTCGGCGCGCGCGGTGACCGCGGCGGCGGCCTCGGCGGCCTCGGTGCGGGCCTCCTCGATGATCGCCGCCTTGTCGGCCTGCGCCTGCGCACGGATCTGCGCCGCCTCGGTGCGGGCCTCGGCCAGCTGCGCCTGGTACTGCTCGTACATCGCGGTGCGCCTCGGCCTCACGGGCCTCGGCGCGCGCGATCCCGCCCTCGATCGCCGCGGTGCGCTCCTCGAGCGCCTTGCGGATGCCCGGCAGCGCCAGCTTGGCCAGCGCGACGAACACGATGAGGAACGCGACGATGCCCAGGATCAGCTCGTCGAGCGGCACAGCGAGAACGTTGCGGGCCCTCTTCCGATGCCAGCAGTGCGTTCATGGCGTACTTCCTTCGTCAGGTCGTCAGGTCGTCGGAGACGGGGAGGATCAGACGCCGAAGACGAACGGGGCCACGAAGCCGATGAGGGCCAGCGCCTCGGTGAGCGCGAAGCCCAGGATCATGTTCTGGCGGATGACGCCGTAGGCCTCGGGCTGGCGGGCGATGGCCTGCACACCCTGACCGAAGATGATGCCGACGCCGATACCAGGGCCGATGGCCGCGAGGCCGTAACCGATCGAGCCGAGCGAGCCGGTGACCTCAGCGAGGAGCGACATGTCGTGTTCCTTTGTGTCGGCCGGCGGCGGTTCCGCCGGTCATGGGTGGAGCGAGTTCGTGGGTGGAGCGGTCGAGCGGTCGGTCAGTGCGCGTTCACGGCGTCGTTGATGTAGACCGCCGCGAGGAGGGTGAAGACGTAGGCCTGCAGCGCCTGGATCAGCATCTCGAAGCCGGTGAGGCCCACCAGCACGGTGAACGACGCCGCCGAGCCGATGATGCCGATGAGGCTCGGCGAGAACAGGTACCAGGCCGCGACCGAGAAGGTCACGATCAGCATGTGGCCGGCGAACATGTTCGCGAACAGACGCACCGAGTGCGTGAACGGCCGCACGATGAAGTTCGACAGGATCTCGATCGGGATCAGCAGGACGTACATCGCCTTGGGGACGTCCTTGGGCATCGTCATGCCCTTGAAGAACGCTCCCGCGCCCTGACGCTTGACGCCCAGCGGCACCCAGAGCAGGTAGACGAGGATCGCGAACGACAGCGGGATCGCGAAGCGCGAGGTCACCGGGAACTGGATGCCCGGGACGATGCTCATGAAGTTGAGCACCCACACGAAGAAGAAGAACGAGAACAGCAGCGGCACGAACTTGTCGCCCTGCTTGCCGATCGTGTCGCGGGCGATGCCGTCGCGGACGAACAGGTAGCCGTACTCCGCGACGTTCTGCACGCCGCGCGGCACGATCTTGGCGTTGCGGAACGCGAAGGTGAAGAACGCGATCACCAGGACGACGCAGCCGAACATGACCAGCAGCGGCTTGGTCAGCGCGAACGACAGGCTGCCGATCTCGATGACGAACAGCGGGTCGAAGGTGAAGATCGTGGCGTCGGGCGCGGGGAAGTCGCAGTTCGTGATGTTGCAGCCCCACGAGCTCGCGAGCAGCTGGTCACCGGACACGGTGGGACTCCCTCGGGCGGACGGTGCCGGTCTGGACGGGCATCGGTGCGACGACCTCCGTGCGAAGGCCGGTCATGACCGGTCCTGCCGCAGCGTCTCGGGCTCGGACGACATACGCCCGAGTCGGCGGAACAGCATGAACATCGCGAGCACTACTCCGAAGATGGCGCCTGCGGCGACGAAGAGAGCCCGGTGGCCGAACCACAGGCTGAGCAGCCAGCCGATGCCGCCGTAGAGCAGGATCCCCGCGGCGAGATGACTGACGGCGGCCCAGGCCGCTTCGTCGTCCACGCGGCCCTCGGGCAGCGTGTCCGGCGGAGCCGCGGACGCCTTCGTCGCGACGCGACGGTACCACTGGGCGTCGTGATGGCCGGACGCGGGGGTCGACACCGGCAGGGGCTTCGTGGAGCCGCCGCCGAAGGGGTTGAGGAGGCTGCTCACTGGTCGGCCTCCGTCGTCAGCGCAGGCTCGTCGGAGACGGGCTCGACGTAGAGGACCTTGGCGCGCTGGGTGGTCAGCACGGCGACGCCGGTGAAGGCCAGGGTGCACATGACCACGGTGATCGCGAAGACCTTGGGGTCGAGCCAGGTGGCGTCCTTGAGGAGCGCGATGAGCACGAAGAGGACGCGCGATCTGGGTCAGGTAGAGCAGCAGCCCGGCCGAAAGCACGAGCTCAGGGTTGCTGGACAGGATCCGGCCGAGGACGTACTGACCGCTGGCGAAGAACAGCACCACGATCGATGCACCCAGCACTGCCGCCAGCGCCCCGTTGCTGCCTCGGGCCAGGTAGGCGATGACGACGGCGAGGACCCCGACGACGGCCGTGGCGCCCACCGACGCCCGCAGAACGGCACGGGTCGCCTGATCGGCGGTCATCGGGCCGGAGGAGGTCGGTCCGTCGAGGGCGGCGGGCACAGCATCAGCCTAGGGGGCCAGCGGTTCCAGCCCCAAACGGAGCGGGCGAGAGATCGGTCTCAGACCGAGGTGCGTGCGCCCCGCAAGGTCGGCCAGCGCACCGCGACGGCCAGCACCGCGATGCCGCAGACGAACCAGACCGCCGCGATCCCGATGGGGACGAAGGCCAGCCCCACGGCCGTGAAGGCGAGCAGCCCGGTCCAGCCGTACATGAGCAGCACAGCGCGGCGCTGGCTGTGGCCGAGCTCGAGCAGGCGGTGGTGCAGGTGCTGCTTGTCCGGCGAGAACGGGCTGCGGCCGGCGCGGGTGCGGCGTACGACGGCCAGCAGCATGTCGAGCAGCGGCACGGCCATGACCGCCGCCGGCAGCACGATCGGGAGCAGCGCCGGGACGAAGGTGGGGCCGGGCACCACGTTGGGGTCGAGCTGGCCGACCAGCGTGATCACCGAGCTGGCCAGCAGCAGGCCGATCAGCATCGAGCCGGTGTCGCCCATGAAGATGCGCGCCGGGTTGAGGTTGTGCGGCAGGAACCCCGCGCACATGCCGGCCAGCACGGCCGAGACCAGCGCCGCGAGCGTGGCCCGGGTGAAGCCGTACTCGAAGGAGAGCAGGTAGGAGTACGAGAAGAACGCCAGCGCGCCGATGCCGACGATCCCGGCGGCCAGGCCGTCGAGCCCGTCGACGAAGTTGATCGCGTTGACCGCCACGACCACCACGAACACGGTGAGCAGCACGGAGGTCAGCGGGTCGAGCACGAGCGTGCCGCCGATGGGCAGCCACACGATGGCGAGACCCTGCAGGGCCATGATCGCGCCGGCGAAGGCCTGGCCGGCGAACTTCGTGGGCGCGTCCAGGCCCCACTTGTCGTCGGCCATCCCGAGCAGCACCAGCACGAGCGCGCCCGTGACCAGCGCCATCGGCTCGGAGGAGTCCTCGAACACCGAGCTGCAGGATCGGCAGCTCGCGGCCGACCAGCAGCGCCGCGAGCAGGCCGGCGAACATGGCCAGCCCGCCGAGGCGGGGGGTCGGGGTGTCGTGCACGTCGCGGTCGCGGACCTCCGCCGTCGCGCCCCACCGCACGGCGAAGCGCCGGGCGAGCGGGGTCGCCAGGTAGGTCACCGAGGCGGCGACGAACAGGCAGAGGAGGTACTCGCGCACGCGGGCGTCCTCAGGAGGCGTACGCCGGCTTGGCCTTGACCAGCTCGTGGACGTCGGCCGCGATCGCGGCGGCCTGCGAGCCGTCGGCGTCGCGGACGGCCCGGCCGATGAGCGAGGCGATGACCTTCATGTCGCCCTCGTCCATCCCCTGGGTCGTCGTGGCCGGGGTGCCGACCCGGATGCCCGAGGCGATGCTCGGCGGCTGCGGGTCGTAGGGGATCGCGTTCTTGTTGAGCACGATCCGCGCCGCGCCGGTGCGGGCCTCGGCCTCGGCGCCCGTGACGCCGATGCCCTGCAGGTCGAGCAGCGACAGGTGGGTGTCGGTGCCGCCGGAGACGGCGCGCATGCCCTCGGCCTCGAGCGCGGCGGTGAGGGTCTGCGAGTTGGCGATCACCTGGCGGGCGTAGGTCTGGTACTCCGGCGTCGCGCACTCCTTGAGCGCCACCGCCTTGGCCGCGACCGCGTGCATCAGCGGGCCGCCCTGCATCATCGGGAAGACGGCCTTGTCGAGCGCCGCCGCGTGCTCGGCCTTGCAGACGAGCATGCCGCCGCGCGGGCCGCGCAGGACCTTGTGCGTGGTGAAGGTGACGACGTCGGCGTACGGCACCGGGCTCGGGATCGCCTTGCCGGCGACCAGGCCGATGAAGTGCGCGGCGTCGACCATGAGGATCGCGCCGACCTCGTCGGCGACCTCGCGGAACGCCGCGAAGTCGATGAGGCGCGGGATCGCCGAGCCGCCGCAGATGATCATCTTCGGGCGGTGCTCGAGGGCGAGGTCGCGCATCTGGTCGTAGTCGATGTCCTCGGTGTCCGCGTTGACGCCGTAGTGCACGGCGTTGAACCACTTGCCGGAGAAGCTGACCTTGGTGCCGTGGGTGAGGTGGCCGCCGTGCGGCAGGCTCATCGCCAGCACCGTGTCGCCGGGCTTCATGAACGCGCCGTACGCCGCGATGTTGGCGCTCGCGCCGCTGTGCGGCTGCAGGTTGGCGTGCTCGGCGCCGAACAGCTCCTTGGCGCGCTCGATGCCGAGGGTCTCCGCCTCGTCGACGACCTCGCAGCCGCCGTAGTAGCGCTTGCCGGGGTAGCCCTCGGCGTACTTGTTCGACAGCGTCGACCCCAGCGCCGCCAGCACGGCGGGCGAGGTGAAGTTCTCGCTCGCGATCAGCTGCAGACCGTCGTTGAGGCGGTCGCGCTCGGCGAGCAGGATGCGGGCGATGTCGGGGTCGACGGCCTCGAGCGCGGCGAAGTCGGGTCCCCAGGAAGGCGTGGCGGAGGTCATGGCGGCCAGCCTAGGGCGTCCGCGGGCCGGATCCGGCGCGCGGTGTCCTGTCAGCCGGGAACGATCTCGGGGCAGACCGTGCGCAGCGTGTCGAGGTCGAAGGCGCCCCGCACGCAGCAGCCGGGGCACCGGGCCGGTGAGGTCGAGGATCGTGCTGGGCGCCGAGTCGGGCAGGGCCCGGCGTCGAGGTAGATCGCCACGGAGTCGCCGAGCTGCTCCTCGGCGCCCAGGAAGTCGGTGGGCGGGGCGGCGCCGGCGACGTTGGCGCTGGTCACGGCCATGCGGGCCGGTCGCGCGTGAGCAGCTCGATGGCCACCGGGTGCAGGGGCATCCGCAGCGCGACCGTGCCGTTGGCGTCGCCGAGGTCCCAGGCCAGGCTCGGCTGGGCGCGCACCACCACGGTGAGCGGGCCGGGCCAGAACGCCTCGACGAGGTCGCGGGCCGCCTTCGACAGGCCGTACGCCAGGCCCTCGAGGGTCTGCGGGCTGCCGACGAGCACCGGCAGCGGCAGGTCGCGCCCGCGGCGCTTCGCCTCGAGCAGCCGGGTGACCCCGGCGGCGCTGAAGGCGTCGCAGCCGACGCCGTACACCGTGTCGGTCGGCAGCACGACGAGGTCGCCGCGGCGCACGGCGCTGGTGGCGGCCTCGAGCCCGCGGCTGCGCTCGTCGGGGTCGCTGGTGTCGAAACGGAGGCTCACGAGCGCCGATCCTGCCGCACGCCGGACCTCAGAGGCGACGGGCGGTGGTGGTGCGGTCGCGGCCGCCGAGGTCGGGCAGGTCGACGACGTCGGCGAACGCGCCGTGCTCGCGGACGACGTGCGGCACGCCGGCCTCCCCCGCGCCCTCGCCCTGCTCGTCGCCGTGCTCGATCACGAGCACGCCGCCGGGACGCAGCAGCGCGGCAGCCGCCTCGGCGAGCCCGCGCACCACCTCGAGCCCGTCGTGCCCGCCGTAGAGCGCGCGCGGCGGGTCGTACTCGCGCACCTCGGGGTCGCGCGGCACGGCGTCGTCCGGGATGTACGGCGGGTTGCTCACCACGACGTCGACGCGGCCGACCAGCGCGGTCAGCGGGCCGAGGTGCGCGGTCGTGGCGTCGCCGTGGTGCAGGACGACCTGCGAGCCGGCCGCGGCCACGGCGTCGGCGTACTTCGCGACGTTGCGCTGCGCCCAGCCGAACGCCGGGCCCTCGAGCTCGACCGCGTGCACGACCGAGTGCGGCACCTCGGTGGCCAGCGCGAGCGCGAGCGCGCCGGTGCCGGTGCACAGGTCGACCGCGAGCGCGCTCCTCGTGGTGCTCGGTCAGCGCACGGATGGCGAGCTCGGCGACGCCCTCGGTCTCCGGGCGCGGGACGAACACGCCGCGGCCGACCTCGAGCACGAGGTGCCGGAACGGCGCCTCGCCGAGCGAGGTGCTGCAGCGGCACGCGCGCGGCACGGCGTACGAGCAGCGACTCGAAGCGCACGCCGTCGGCGGGGTCGACCGGGTCGGACAGGAAGATCCGGCCGCGCGGCACGCCCAGCACGTGCGCGAGCAGCAGCTCGGCGTCGACGCGCGGGGTCGGCACCCCGGCGCGGTCGAGCCGGCGCTCGGCGTCGATGAGCACGTCGCGCAGCGTGCGCTGCGGCGGCGTCCAGCCGGCCACGTCAGGCCTCCGTGCCGAGCGCGGAGAGGCGCGCGGCGTTGTCGGCGTCGACGCAGGCCTGGACGAGCGCCTCGATCTCGCCGTCGAGCACCGCGTCGAGGTTGTACGCCTTGAAGCCCACGCGGTGGTCGCTGATGCGGTTCTCCGGGAAGTTGTAGGTGCGGATGCGCTCGCTGCGGTCGACGGTGCGCACCTGCGAGCGGCGCGCGTCGGAGGCCTCCTTGGCCGCGGCCTCCTCGGCCGCCGCCACGAGCCGGGCGCGCAGGATGCGCATCGCCGACTCCTTGTTCTGCAGCTGGCTCTTCTCGTTCTGGCAGCTCACCACGATCCCGGTGGGCAGGTGCGTGATGCGCACCGCGGAGTCGGTGGTGTTGACGCTCTGGCCGCCAGGCCCGCTCGAGCGGAAGACGTCGATGCGCAGGTCGTTCGGGTCGATCTCGACCTCGACGTCCTCGGTCTCCGGCAGCACGAGCACGCCGGCGGCGCTCGTGTGGATGCGGCCCTGCGACTCGGTCGCGGGCACCCGCTGCACGCGGTGCACGCCGCCCTCGTACTTGAGCCGCGCGTACGGCGCCTCGCCGGGCTCCATCGAGCCGCGCGCCTTCACCGCGACCGTGACGTCCTTGTAGCCGCCGAGGTCGGACTGCTCGCGACTCGAGGACCTCGGCCTTCCAGCCGCGGCGCTCGGCGTAGCGCAGGTACATCCGCAGCAGGTCGCCGGCGAACAGCGCCGACTCCTCGCCGCCCTCCCCCGCCTTGATCTCGAGGATCACGTCGGAGTCGTCCAGCGGGTCGCGCGGGATGAGCAGGACGCGCAGCTTCTCGGCGAGCTCCGCGTGCTGGACGGCCAACGTCTCGGCCTCCGCGGCGAACGCGGCGTCGTCGCCGGCGAGCTCGCGCGCGGCCTCGAGGTCGTCGCCGGTCTGCACCCAGGCGCGGTACGTCGACACCACCGGCCGCAGCTCGGCGTACCGGCGGCCGACCTTGCGGGCAGCGGCCTGGTCGCCGTGGATGTCCGGGTCGGCGAGCCGCCGCTCGAGCTCGGCGTACTCGTCGACGAGGACCGCGACGGACTCAAACAAGGGGTTCTCCTAGGAGCTGCTGCACCGGTGCATGGTGTGCCGCCGCTCGCACTCGAACCTAGCCGACCCCGGCCGCATCGGCGGCGGCACGAGGTGGGCCGACGCAGGAGGCCCGCCGAGGGCCGCCCGCGAGCGAAGCGAGCCTGCCGATGCCGCCGCGCAGCGGCACGAAGAACGGCCCGCGAGCGAGCGAGCCTGCCGATGCCGCCGCGCAGCGGCACGAAGAACGGCGAGGGCGCCGCTCCGGACCGCCGGCTGGAGCCGGGTCAGGAGGGCGCCCTCGGGACGGGTGCTAGGCGTCGGCCTTCTTGGTGCCGAAGCGCTTCTCCCACTTGGCGACGCGGCCGCCGGTGTCGAGGATCTTCTGCTTGCCCGTGTAGAACGGGTGGCAGGCGCTGCAGACCTCGGCGTGGATGACGCCGTTCTTGGCGGTGCTGCGCGTGGTGAACGTGCTGCCGCAGGCGCAGTTGACCTGCGTCTCGACGTAGTTCGGGTGGATGTCGGCCTTCAACGGTGCTCCTTCGTCGTGGCCGGGTCGTGCGGCGGGAACGCGCACGTGAACCGGACCGAGGGCTCCAGCCGGAGGGCCGGGGCAACGCCCCAGTGTGCCATCCGACTGGCAGACGCTCCAAACCGTGCTCAGCCTCCCGATATTCCGCTCCAGGCTCCTCGCTGGCGCTCGTCGCGTCGCGGCCGCCTCCGCTGCGCGGCCCTGGCGGCGCAGTCCCAGCGTCGTATGGCCCGGCCGCTGGGTGGCGCCGCACTCGGGCTCCGGTGACCCCGGCTCCTTCGTCGCCGGGGCCACGCTCCGCCCTCGGGGCCGCTCCGCTTCGGCGTACTGCCCTGCGGAGGCGTCTCGTTGCTCTCGTCTCGGCGGTGCTTGCTGCCCGGCGCACCGGCTCGCTGGGGGCTACTTGGCGATGTAGAGGCTTCGGATCTGGGCGGGGGTGAGGACCGACTGCCAGATCGAGATCTCGTCGAGCGACCCGGTGAACGGACGGTCCTGGGCCGGGCTCGTGTTCGTGGTGGGGTTGTTGGCGCCCGTCCAGCTGCCGCCCCAGCCGCCGAGGTTGCCGCAGCCGGCCCGGAACCAGCCGGTCGTGGTCTCCCCCGCCGTGTTGGCGTTGGTGCCGACGAGGTCGCCGTCGACGTAGAGCCGCATGCCGCCCGTGCCCATGGTGGCGGCGGCCATGTGCCACTGCCCGTCGGTGTAGGTGCCGGGGCTGCCGATGGTGAAGTAGCCGCCGTTGTAGACGCCGAACCACACCTTGCCTGCGCCGTCGAGGTACAGGTGACGGTCGTAGGTGCCGCCCGCGCCAGGGATCCCGACCCCGGTGCGGGGCATCTCGAACCCGAGCAGCTTGCCGCCCTGGGTGCTGGTGGAGCGGAACCAGACGATCTCGGTGATCTGGGTCGGGGCGTTCATCGTCGTCGTGCTCGTGGTGTACACGCACGACGACGCCGGTCTTGGTCACGGCACGGTTCGGGGTGTCGGTGGTGAGCGCTCCGACGACGCCCTTGGTGAACGAGGCGTTGGGCGAGTAGGTGCCGGTGCGCCCGTTGCCGGAGGTGTCCGCCGCGGTCGTCCCGGTCGAGTCGTCGAGCTTCCAGTACAGCCACGGGTTGAGCGCCAGCACGTCGCTGGTGTAGTTCCAGTTCGCCACGGACCAGGTCTCGTCGGTGTTCCTCGTGCTCGCGGCGAACGCGGCGCCGGCGGTGGGCAGCAGCACCGCGCTGGCGAGGACCGCGACGTACGCCGTGCGCGTCACCCAGCGCGGCGAGGAGACCAGACGCTGCCCGGTGGCACCGCCGATCCGGCGCAGGGTGTCGCCGAGGGGGCGCGACGCCGCGATCTGCGTGCTGGGCGTGCCCGACGGCGAGCTCGGGAAGGGGACGACGTCGCCGGCGGAGGGGCCGTCGTCGCCGGCCTCGTCGTCGTCGAGGTCGAGGTCGTCCTCGTGGTCGCGGGAGACGAAGCGTGCGGCCAGCATCAGCGTGGCGAGGAAGAGCAGGACGAAGTACCACTGCCCCGACCACATCCAGATCAGCGGCAGGCCGACGAACTCGACGAGCAGTCGGGCCAGGCCGCGGACGTCGGAGATCGGCACCGGAGAGGTGTCGGCGGTGACGTTCGCGTCGCCCTTCGTCGCCAGGGTGCCGTCGTTGTTGACGCCGATGACGCGGTGCGCCTTGGGGTGGTCGCGGAAGATCGGGTCGGTGAACACCGCGACGCGGCCGAGCAGCGCCTGCGGGTCGGTCTCGGGGGCGGCGAGGATGACGTCGCCGACGTTGATGCGGGGCTCCATCGAGCCGCTCTGCACCACGTACGGGCGCCAGCCGAGCAGGATCGGCAGCAGGGTGACGGCGATGCAGCCGCCGACGAACCACAGCCAGGCGCGGCCGACGATGCCGAGGGCGAGGGTGAGCCGGCTGTAGGGCTCCGGCTGCGGGCCGGTCGGGGTTCCGGGCTGCTGCGCCGCGGTCGCCGCGTCCGCGCTCATCGTCCTGCCTCCTCTCGCCCCCTCGTACGTCGTGCGTCGTGACGGTCGTGGCGCCCCTCGCCCCCAGCGAGGGGCGCCACGACCCGGGTCAGGCCCGGAGGCCGACGACTACTGGATCTCCCAGGTGAGGTCGGTGATCGCGCTCGAACCCTGCAGGGCGTTGTCGCCCGGGTTCGTGCCGGTGGAGTTGAACGTCCATGCGATCCGGTACGCCACGCGCTGCGTGCCGGCCGCCACGTTCATGCCGGTCTGGACGCCGTAGGCGGTCGGCATGCCCGTGAGCGTGCCTGTGTAGATCGACGTCGCGCCGCCGGGGAAGCCCGTGCAGTCCGACGGCACGTTCGTGGCGGCGGTGACCGACGCGGCCGTGACCGTGAGAGCCAGCTGCGGAGCCAGCGCGGCGCCGTTGGTGCCGCTGATGCCGCCGCGGAAGAGCTTGAGGTTGCCGGCCAGGTTGCCGGTGCTCTGCACGGTGATGCACTTGAAGCCGGTGGCGCCGGGCTTCATGTTGGTCTCGGGCTGACTGGCGCCGGTGCCGAAGATGCCGGTGGTGGAGCCGGAGTAGGCGGCGCCACCGCCGTTGTTCGTGAGGGCCAGGGTGCCGGTGGTCCAGGCGTCGCCGGTGTTCTCGGTCGAGGCGCTGAAGGCGGCGTAGCTGCCCTGCCACACGAGGAGACCGGCCGCGAGCAGACCGGCCACCGGTGCGACAGCGCGGACAGCCCGGCGTCGGTTCGGTCGGGACATGGTGGTTCCTCCAGGAAGGCGATGACGTTCCCCGTTCAGAGACAGTCATCGGCACCCGTGAGGAGTCCTTGAGCAACGGTGGGTGACGGGATCGCGCTCCCACGAGCACGGTTGATACGCCGATCGCGTGATGCGGCACGGCCCGCCCCCGCGTGCGCGGGGACGGGCCGTGGTCGTCGATCGGGTGGTGCGGCCGAACGGGCGAGCGACCGCTCAGTCGTCGTCGGAGGAGGCGCCGACCATCGGGGTCGTCTTCTGGACCTGCAGCAGGAACTCGATGTTGCTCTTGGTCTCGCGCAGCTTGCCGAGCAGGAGCTCGATGGCCTGCTGCTGGTCGAGCGCGTGGAGCACGCGACGCAGCTTCCAGACGGTCTTGAGCTCGTCGGGCGCCATGAGGATCTCCTCCTTGCGCGTGCCGGAGGCGTCGACGTCGACCGCGGGGAAGATGCGCTTGTCCGCGAGCTTGCGGTCGAGCTTGAGCTCCATGTTTCCGGTGCCCTTGAACTCCTCGAAGATGACCTCGTCCATGCGGGACCCGGTCTCGACGAGGGCCGTGGCGAGGATCGTGAGCGAGCCGCCGTTCTCGATGTTGCGCGCGGCGCCGAAGAAGCGCTTCGGCGGGTAGAGCGCCGCGGAGTCGACACCACCGGAGAGGATGCGGCCGCTCGCCGGCGCCGCGAGGTTGTAGGCACGGCCCAGGCGCGTCATCGAGTCGAGCAGGACGACGACGTCGTGCCCGAGCTCGACGAGGCGCTTCGCGCGCTCGATCGCCAGCTCGGCGACCGTGGTGTGGTCGTCGGCCGGCCGGTCGAAGGTCGAGGCGATGACCTCGCCCTTCACCGAGCGCTGCATGTCGGTGACCTCCTCGGGCCGCTCGTCGACGAGCACGACCATGAGGTGGACCTCGGGGTTGTTCACGGTGATCGCGTTGGCGATCGCCTGCAGCACCATCGTCTTGCCCGCCTTGGGCGGCGAGACGATGAGGCCGCGCTGGCCCTTGCCGATCGGGGCGACGAGGTCGATGACGCGCGTGACGAGGTTGCCGGGCGTCGGTCTCGAGGCGCAGACGCTCCTGCGGGTAGAGCGGCGTCAGCTTGCTGAACTCGATGCGGTTGCGCGACTCCTCGGGGTCGGCACCGTTGATGCGTCTCGACGCTGACGAGCGGGTTGAACTTCTGCGCCTTCTCGCCCTCGCGCGGCTGGCGCACGGCGCCGGTGACGGCGTCGCCCTTGCGCAGGCCGAACCGCTTGACCATCGGCCAGCGAGACGTAGACGTCGTTGTGGCCGGGCAGGTAGCCGCTGGTGCGCACGAACGCGTAGCTGTCGAGGATGTCGAGGATGCCCGCGACCGGGAGCAGGACGTCGTCTCGGCCGACCTCGACCTCGCCCTCGAAGCCCGCGCGGACGGCGCTCGTTGCGGCTCTGGCGGTTGCCCTCGCGGGGTCCGTCGAACCCGGCGCGGTCGCGGTCACGACCACGACGGCGCCGGCGGCTGCGACCGCGGACGGTCGTCGTCGAAGTCGCGGTCGTTGCCCTGGCCGCCCTGCTGGCGGTCGTTGCCCTGGCCGCCCTGCTGCTGGCGGTCGTTCTGCTGGCGGTCGTTGCCCTGGCCGCCCTGCTGCTGGCGGTCGTTGCCCTGGCGGTCGTTCTGCTGCACGGTCGCCCTGCTGGCGGTCGCCCTGCTGGCGCTCGCCGTTGCGCTGGCGGTCGCCGCGCTCGCGGCGCGGGGGTCGCTCGCCGCCGTCGGCGGCCTCGCCGCGATCGGCGCGCTCGCGCGGCTGGTCGGGCGCTCGCGGCGTCGTCGCGGGGGCTGTCGTCGCGGGGCTGTCCTCGCGGGGCTTGTCCTCGCGGGGCTTGTCCTCGCGGGGCTTGTCGCCCCGGGACTGCCCGCCGCCGGAGCGCGTGCCCGAGGGCACCTGGCGCTCGCTGATCGCGGCGATGAGGTCGGCCTTGCGCATGCCCGACGCACCGGAGATGCCGAGCTGACCGGCGAGCGACTTGAGCTCGGGCAGCAGCATCCCCGACAGGCCGCCGGAGCGGCGCGCGGTCGAGCTGGTGTCGTTCTGGGTGGTCTCGGTCACCGAGAGAAACCTTTCCGAGACGGAGGAATCCTCGCGCGCTCTTCGGGACGAGGAGTGCGCGGCTGGCAGCCCAGCGCGCCGGAGGACCGGGACGGTCTCGACGAGGGGGCTTCAGGTGCTCTGGGGCGGCGTGAGGGGTTCTTCCGAGGAGGAGAGATTCCCTGCCCGCCGAACGGATCCCCGACCGGGGTGCGGGCCCAGGTGCATGAGCAGCGTAACACCTCGCCTGCGCCGACCCGGAATCCGGCGTACCGGTGACCGGATCGTGATCAGCCCTCGAGCGGCACGACGCGCGCGCCCGCGCGTGTCGACCTCGAGCACCGTGGTCGCGAACCGCGCGCCCGCCAGCCCCTCGACGCGTCGGCGCGGTCGCGGCGTCGGCGAGCGCCAGCACGGTGGGGCCGGCGCCGCTGACCGCGGCGGCGATGCCCGCCGCGCGCAGCTTGGCGACGAGGTCGGCCGTGCGCGGGCACGCCGGCTCGGCGGTAGGACTGGTGGATGCGGTCGTCGGTCGCCTCGAGCAGCAGGTCGAGACGGCCGGTGAGCGCCGGGACCAGCAGCGCCGCGCGCGCGGCGTTGCAGGCGGCGTCGCCGTGCGGCACGGTCTCGGGCAGCAGCCCGCGGGCCTTCTTCGTCGCCACCGCGGTCGAGGGCACGCAGACGACGGGCACGATCGCGCGGGTCGGCGCTCGAGCGCGCAGCACGCCGGCGTGCGGCTCGCCGTGCGTCGGTCCAGGCGACCGTGACGCCGCCGTACAGGCACGCGGCGACGTTGTCGGGGTGCCCCTCGATCGTCGCTCGCCAGCTCGAGCAGCGCCGCGTCGGGCAGGCGCTCGTCGCCGCCGACGACCAGTGCACGGGCCAGCAGGAGGCCGGAGACGATCGCCGCCGCCGACGAGCCGAGGCCGCGACCGTGCGGGATGCGGTTGGCGCACACCAGATCGAGGCCGCGCGGGCGTCCGCCGAGGGCGTCGAACGCCGCGCAGCATCGCCTTGGCCACGAGGTGGCGGTGGTCGCGCGGCACGGTGTCGGCGCCCTCGCCGTGCACGTCGACGCGCACGCCGGCGTCGTCCGAGACCTGCGCGACGACGTCGTCGTAGCAGCGCGAGCGCCAGCGCCGAACGCGTCGAAGCCGGGGCCGAGGTTGGCCGAGGTCGCGGGCACGCGCACGCGCGTCGGCGGCCGCCCGGAACATCGGCCGACCGCTGGGCGGCGGGGTCACGCGAGACCCAGCTGCAGACGGCTGCCGCGTGGGCGTCGACGGTGCACGCTGCGTCGGCTTCGGCGCACCGGCGATGGCCCACTCGGGGTCCTTGAGGCCGTTGCCGGTGACGGTGCAGACCACGCGTCTGGCCCGGGTCGAGCTCGCCCTCGGCGTGCTTCTGCAGCAGGCCGGCGACCGACGCCGCCGAGGCCGGCTCGACGAACACGCCCTCCTTGCGCGGCGAGCAGCCGGTACGCCGACGAGGATCTCGCGGTCGGTCACGGCGTCGATGAGGCCGCCGGACTCGTCGCGCGCGGCGACGCGCCTGGTCCCACGACGCGGGGTTGCCGATGCGGATCGCGGTCGCGATCGTCGACGGGTGCGTGACCGGCGCGCCGTTGACGATCGGCGCGGCGCCGGCGGCCTGGAAGCCCCACATCGCGCGGGCGCTGCGTCGCGATGCCGTCGGCGGCGTACTCGGCGAAGCCCTTCCAGTACGCGGTGATGTTGCCCGCGTTGCCGACGGGCAGGCAGTGGATGTCGGGGGCGTCGCCGAGGAAGTCGACGATCTCGAACGCCGCCGGTCTTCTGCCCCTCGATGCGGAACGGGTTGACCGAGTTGACCAGCGAGACCGGGTAGTGCTCGGAGAGCTTGCGCGCCAGGGTGAGGCAGTCGTCGAAGTTGCCGTCGACCTGCAGCAGCTGCGCGCCGTGCACGAGCGCCTGCGCCATCTTGCCGAGCGCGATCTTGCCCTGCGGCACGAGCACCGCGCAGACCATGCCCGGCCTTGCACGGCGTACGCCGCGGCCGAGGCGCGAGGTGTTGCCGGTCGAGGCGCAGATGACCGCCTTGGCGCCCTCCTCGGCGGCCTTGGAGATCGCCATCGTCATGCCGCGGTCCTTGAACGAGCCGGTGGGGTTGGCGCCCTCGACCTTGAGCCAGACCTCGCAGCCGGTGCGCTCGCGACAGCACGCTCGCGCGCGACGAGCGGCGTGCCGCCCTCGCGCAGGCGTCACGACCGGGGTCGCGTCGGTCGACGGGCAGCCGGTCGCGGTACTCCTCGATGACCCCGCGCCACTGGTGGCGCTGCCCGGCTGCCGCTCATCGACCGTCCTCCCCCTCGACCCGCATGACGCCGACGACGTTGCGCACGGCGTCGGTCGACCGCAGCCGCTCGATGGTCGCCGGCGAGCGCGGCGTCGGTGGCGGCGTGGGTGCGCACGACCAGGCCGGCCTCGTCGCCGTGGCCGTCCTGGCGCACGTTCTGGATGCTGACGCCGTTGTCGGCGAACGCCTGGCGCCACCGCGGCGAGCACGCCCGGGCGGTCGGCGACGTCGAGGTTGACGTAGTAGCGCGTGACGGCGTCGCCGATGCGGCAGCACCTCGAGGTCGGCGTACGTCGACTCCCCCGGCCCGCGCGTGCCGGCGACCCGGTGCCGCGCGACGGCCACGATGTCGCCGAGCACGGCGGACGCCGTCGGCGCACCGCCGGCGCCGCGGCCGTAGAACATGAGCTCGCCGGCCGACTCGGCCTCGACGAACACGGCGTTGAAGGCGCCGCGCACGCCGGCGAGCGGGTGGGTGCGCGGGACCATCGCCGGGTGCACGCGGACGACCGACGCCGCGCTCGTCGTCGGCGAGCTCGGCGACGGCGAGCAGCTTGATGACGAAGCCCATGTCGCGCGCGGCGGCGACGTCGTGCGCCGACGACCGCGGTGATGCCCTCGCGGTGCACGTCGTCGACGGTCACGCGCGTGTGGAAGGCGAGGCCGGCGAGGATCGCGGCCTTGGCGGCGGCGTCGTAGCCCTCGACGTCGGCGGTCGGGTCGGCCTCGGCGTACCCGAGCGCCTGCGCCTCGGCGAGCACGTCGTCGTAGTCGGCGCCGTCCTCGTCCATCTTGGTGAGGATGAAGTTGGTGGTGCCGTTGACGATGCCGAGCACGCGGCGCACCTTGTCGCCGGCGAGCGACTCTCGCGCAGCGGGCGCAGCAGCGGGATCGCACCGGCGACCGACGGCCTCGTAGTAGAGGTCGACGCCGTGCTTCTCGGCCGCGGCGTGCAGCGTGCGCGCCGTCCTCGGCGAGCAGCGCCTTGTTGGCGGTGACGACCGACGACGCCGGCCTCCATCGCGGCGAGGATCAGCGAGCGGGCCGGCTCGATGCCGCCGATGACCTCGACGACGACGTCGGCGCCCGGACGCGGCGAGCGCCGCGAGGTCGTCGGTGAGCAGCGCCGGGGTCGATGCCGTCGCGGGGCCTGCGCGGCGTCGCGCACGCCGACGCCGACCAGCTCGCAGCGGGCGCCCGACGCGGGCGGCGAGGTCGTCGGCGCGACTCGCGCAGCAGGCGGGCCACCTGGCTGCCGACCGTGCCGCCGCCGAGCAGGGCGACGGTGAGCTCGCGCGGGCGCCGCGTCGGGCGTAGTCATCGAGATCCCTCCCAGGGATGTCCGGCCTATCGTTCCACCCGCCGTCCGGGCACCGGACGCACGCGTCAGCCGTGCCGGGCGCGGCTCCGGCGTGGCCAGTCGGCGTCGAGGCCGGCGTCGAGGCGCGAGCAGGTCGTCGGCCGTCTCGCGGCGCAGCGACCAGCGCGGCTCGCGCCGTCGCGGACCGACGACCACCGGCGGGCGCGGCACGTGGTTGTAGTTGGAGGCCATCGCCCGGCAGTAGGCGCCGGTCGCGGCGACGGCGAGCAGGTCGCCCGGGCGCGAGGTCGCCGGGCAGCCAGCAGTCGCGCACGACGATGTCGCCGCTCTCGCAGTGCTTGCCGACCACGCGGCGCGAGCACGGGCGCCGCGTCGGACACGCGCGACGCGAGCCGCACGGTGTACTCCGCGTCGTAGAGCGCGGTGCGGATGTTGTCGCTCATGCCGCCGTCGACGCTGACGTAGGCGCGCGACGTGGCCCGCGCCGAGGTCGACGCTGCTTGACCGTGCCGACCTCGTAGAGCGTCACCATCGACGGGCCGACGATCGCGCGGCCCGGCTCGACCGCGAGCCGCGGCACGGCGAGGCCCGTGCGCTCGCGCACTCCGCGGCCGACGATCCCGCGCAGCAGCGTCGGCCATCGCCGTCGGCGTCATCGGGTCGTCGTCGCGCGGTGTAGGCGATGCCCATGCCGCCGCCGAGGTCGAGCTCGGCCACCTCGAGCGCCGTGCTCGTCGCGGACCTTGGCGGCGAGCCCGACGAGCCGGTGGGCGGCCACCTCGAAGCCGGCGGTGTCGAAGATCTGCGAGCCGATGTGGGAGTGCAGGCCGACGCAGGCGCAGCGACGGCAGCTTGAGGACCCGGCGTACGGCCTCCTCGGCCTGCGCCGCCGGCGAGCGAGAGGCCGAACTTCTGGTCCTCGTGCGCGGTGGCGATGAACTCGTGGGTGTGCGCCTCGACGCCGACGGTGACGCGGACGAGGACGTCCGGCGACGACGCCGCGGCGCGTCGGCCAGCGTCGGCGAGCCGCGCGATCTCCTCGAACGAGTCGACGACGAACCGCCCGACGCCGTGCTCGAGGGCGCAGCTCGAGCTCGGCGACGCTCTTGTTGTTGCCGTGGAAGGCGATGCGCTCGGCCGGGAAGCCGGCGCGCACGCGCGGTCAGCGAGCTCGCCGCCGGTGCAGACGTCGAGGCCGAGCCCCTCCTCGGCGACCCAGCGCGCGACGCGCGGCGGAGAGGAACGCCTTGCCGGCGTAGAAGACGTCGGCGGGCACGTCGGCGTCGGCGTACGCCTCGCGGAACGCCGCGGCCCGCGCGCGGAAGTCGGCCTCGTCGAGGACGAACAGCGGCGTGCCGAACTCGGCGGCGAGGTCGCGGACGTCGAGCCCGGCGATCGCGATGGCGCGCTGCTGGAGACCGTCGCCGTCGGCGCGCGCGGCGTTGCGCGGCCAGACGCTGCGGGTCGAGCGCGTGCAGCGCCTCGGCGTCGGCCGGCAGGCGGCGGGGCGCCCGCGGGCGCCAGGATCTCGCCGTGCCGCGGCCCGGCGGGGTGTGCGCGCATGCGGGAAGGCTACGCGACGGATCCGGGCGCCGCGGCCGTACGACGTTCCGAGGGGCGGACGGCTCACATGCGGTCGGGCGCGCTGACACCGAGCATCGCGAGGCCGTTGGCGAGGGTCTGCCGGGCGGCGCCGCACAGCCAGAGCCGGGCGATGTTGATCGGCTCGACCTCGCCGTCGGCGCAGCGGCAGCACCCGGCACGACGTCGTAGAACTTGTGGTAGCCGTCGCCAGCTCCTCGAGGTAGCGCGCGACGCGGTGCGGCTCGCGCAGCTCGGCGGCGGTGGCCGACCACCCGCGGGAACTCGCCGAGAGCGCCGAGCAGCGCGGACTCGCGCTCGTGGTCGAGCAGCGACGGGTCGAAGTCGGCGGCGCGCCAGTCGATGCCGAGGTCGGCGGCGTTGCGCAGCACCGAGGAGATCCGGGCGTGCGCGTACTGCACGTAGAAGACCGGGTTGTCGTTGCTCCGCTGACACGAGCAGGTCGAGGTCGAGGGTCAGCGGGCTGTCGACCGGGTAGCGGATCAGCGAGTAGCGCGCCGCGTCGACGCCGACCTCGTCGACGAGGTCCTCGAGCGTGATGATGTTGCCGGCCCGCTTGGAGAGCCGGACCTCCTCGCCGCCCTTGTACATCTTGACGAGCTGGCCGATGAGGACCTCGATGTTGCGGTCGGGGTCGTCGCCCGCGCAGGCCGCGACCGCCCGCAGCCGGTTGACGTAGCCGTGGTGGTCGGCGCCGAGCAGGTAGATGCAGACGTCGAAGCCGCGCGCCGCGCTTGTCGACGTAGTACGCCGTGTCGCTGGCGAAGTAGGTGAGCTCGCCGTCGGCCTTGACCAGCACGCGGTCCTTGTCGTCGTCGAAGTCGGTGGTGCGCAGCCACACCGCGCCGTCGGCCTCGAACATGTGGCCCTGCTCGCGCAGCTTGTCGAGGCCGCGCTCGACCGCGCCGCTCGAGTGCAGCGTGCGCTCGGAGTACCAGACGTCGAAGTGCGTGTTGAACGCCGTCGAGCATGTCCTTCTGCTGCTGCAGCTGCAGGGCGTAGCCCGCCTCGCGGAACGCGACCCAGCCGCTCGTCGCCGGCGAGGTCGACGATGCCCGGGTCGGCCGCGACGATCTGCTGCGCGAGCTCGTCGATGTACGCGCCCTGGTAGCCGCCCTCCGGCACCTCGGTGCCGAGGGCCGCGCGCCTCGAGGGACTGGCCGAACTGGTCCATCTGCACGCCGCGGTCGTTGACGTAGAACTCGCGGGTCACCTCGGCGCCCGCCGCCTCGAGCACGCGTGCGATCGCGTCGCCGACCGCCGCCCACCGGGTGTGGCCGAGGTGCAGCGGACCGGTCGGGTTGGCCGAGATGAACTCGACGTTGACGTGCTCGCCGGCGTGCCGGTCGACCCGGCCGTACGCCTCCCCCGCGACCACGACGGAGCGCGCGAGCTCGCCGAAGCGACGCGGCGTCGAGCGTGATGTTGAGGAAGCCGGGACCGGCGATGTCGACCGTGGCGACGCCCTCGGCGGCGCGCAGCCGCTCGGCGACCAGCCTCGGCGACGGCCCGCGGGTTGCATGCCCGCGGCCTTGGCCAGCTGCAGCGCGACGTTGGTGGCGTAGTCGCCGTGCTCGGGGTTGCGGGGACGCTCGACGGTGACCTCGTCCGGGACCTGCGCGGGCTCGAGGGACACGGCGCCGTCGGCGATCGCGGTCACGACGGCGTGACGGATCGCGGCGGCCAGCTGGTCGGGCGTCATGGCGCGCGAGCCTATCGGCGCAGGTCGCGCGGCCTTCACCGCCGTATCGACGGCCTCGTCGACGGCCCGCGATTTCGGCGCCGACCGCGCCCGCTGGTAGGGTCCGAGCACTCCTGGCCCCCGTAGCTCAGGGGATAGAGCGGTGCCCTCCGGAGGCATGCGCGCAGGTTCGAATCCTGCCGGGGGCACACATCACCGGGCCCGAAGGGCCCCCCTCTGGGTGCCCCCGCCGCGATTCGGGAGGAACCCCGCCGCCCCCACGCGGAGCCCCCGCATCCCACGCGGCCGAAGGCCGCCCCACATGCCCGCGCTCCGCCCGCGGCGCCGACGAGACGGATCCTGCCGGGGGCCGCACGAAGAACCCACAGCCAGCCACGCCGACAGCCGCGCCCACGAGACGGATCCCTGCCGCGACCGCGACCGCGAGCGCCACCGGCACGACCCGCGCAGCCGCCGACCGGCTGGGCCGGCACCCCGTCACCCGCAGGGACACCTGCACACCGCGTACGTACCGTTCTCAGCGTGACCAGCCACCCCAACGGCGACGGCGACGGCGACGGCGACGTTCCTCCCTGCGCCGACTGCGGTCAGCCCGCCACGGGATCCGAGGCTGCACCGGCAGGGAACCGACTGGATCACGACCTACTACTGCCGGACTCACACGGCGATCCGGCGCGAGGGCCCGCCGCGAGGGCCACATCCGTGCCATGTCTCGCGACATGGCCTGGACGCCGGAGGAGTTCATGGGCCGCGAAGGCCACACCCTCATGCTCGGGGGTGTCTTCTCCGACACCGTGGAGGACCCGAGCTCGCGGCCCGAGCTCGCCGCGTGGTGCGCGCGCGTCCTGGAGATCTGCCATGACTCGCCGCTGCGCAAGGCCCTGCAGCGCCAGTACCTCACCCCCGAGGAGCTGCACGCAGCCGAGCACTACGTCGACGACTTCTGACCCACGGACCTGTCGCGACGTCGTCGCAGCTCGAACCCGCAACGAGGAGCGCGGACGCCGCGGATGGGGACAGCAGGCGCAGCCGACGGTGCGCCGCTCACTGCCCATCCGTCAGTGGTAGTGGCGGGCTCAGCGGGCCACGAACCACGCCACGAGGGCCGAGTCGCCCGACGCGAGACCGGCGCCCCGAGTCGTCAGCCCCTCGTACCCCATCCACTCCAGGTCCGCCCCGCGATGCACCAGCACCCGGCGCATCGCCAGCCGCCCCGCGCGGCACGCGTGCCAGCACGCGTTGTCGAGGTCCGCTCTGCCCGTACGCCGAGCCCCGCGAGCAGCGCCTCGAGCGCCGAGTCTCCCCCAGCGCCGCGGCCTGCCACAGCGTCATCACGGCACCGCGCTCCACCAGCCGCCGCGCAGCGGCCCACTGCGCGAACACCACGGCGTCCGACAGCGGCGTACCCCCGGTGAGGACCGCGCCGTCCGCCTCGATGTCGGCCCCGGCGTCCAGCAGCGCATCGAGCACCTCGACGTCGTCGCTGCTCGCGGCCCAGTGCAGCGGCGTCTCACCGTGCGGCCCGGCGAACCGTCCGTCGACCGGCGCCCCGGCGTCGACGAGCACCCTCACGACCTCGGCGCCGTTCGGCCAGTGACCGGGCCAGTCGGCGACCAGGTGCAGCGCGGTGCGCGACATCGCGTCGTCGCCGAGGCGCTCGGTGGCCAGCGACGGGTGCTCGGCCAGCAGCGCACGCAGCCGGTCCAGGTCGCCGGCATGGACGGCGTCGACCAGCGCCACCACCCGCTCGTCGTCGTCCGCCAGCACGGGCTCGACGCTAGCGCCGCACCGCGGCCGGGGCACTCCCCGACCGGCATCGATCTCGCGCCCGCCAGACCGTCGCCTGGCAGAGTGGCGGTGTGGACGTCGACGACACCCGGGCGCCGCGCGTCGAGATCCTCACGCCGCGCGACGTACCGCTCGGCGGGCCGAGGGCGATGACGGTGCGCCGCACGCTCCCCCAGCGCCACCGCTCGCTCATCGGCGCGTGGTGCTTCCTCGACCACTACGGCCCGGACCTCGTCGAGGTCAGCGGCGGCATGGTCGTGCCGCCGCACCCGCACAGCGGGCTGCAGACCCTCACGCTGGCTGTTCGCCGGCGAGGTCGAGCACCGCGACAGCGGCGGCGGGCACGCCGTCGTCGGTCCGGGCGAGGTCAGCCTCATGACGGCCGGGCACGGCATCTGCCACTCGGAGCACTCCACACCCGCGACCACGACGCTGCACGGCGTCCAGCTCTGGATCGCGCTGCCCGACGCCGACCGCGAGACCGCCCGCGGCTTCCACCACGGCGCCGCCCGCACGGTCGAGCTCGGCGGCGCGCGCGTGACGGTGTTCATGGGCGACCTGGCCGGCGAGAGCGCCGACGCGCCGGCCTTCTCGCCCCTGCTCGGCGCCGAGATCCTTCTCGACGAGGGCGTCACGCTCGACCTCGGCATCGACGAGTCGTTCGAGCACGGCGTGCTCGTCGACTCCGGGATCGTCTCGGTCGACGGCATCCCGCTGGCCGCCCACGAGCTCGGCTACGTCGCCGCCGGCCCGTCGCGCCTCTCGCTGGCGAACCTCGACGACGGCCCCGCACGCCTCGTCCTCCTCGGCGGCACGCCGTTCACCGAGGAGATCGCGATGTGGTGGAACTTCGTGGGCCGCGACCACGACGACATCACCGCGATGCGCGAGCAGTGGGCGACGCGCTCCGACCGCTTCGGCGCGGTCGAGGGGTACGACGGACCCGTCGAGCGGCTCGAGGCGCCGCCGATGCCGCACGTGCGCATCCGCCCGCGCGGCAACCCGCCTCAGACGTCGAGCGACTCGCCGTCGGGCACGCGGGAGTAGTCGGTCTCGGCCTTCATCCCGAGCCACCTGTCGACGATGCCCGCACCCTCGGGGCTGAGCAGCGCGTCGTGGATCGGCAGCGCGCGCTGCGGCGCGACGGCCCGCGCGAAGTCGATCGCCTCGGCGAGCTTCAGCCACGGACCGGACACGGGCAGCAGCAGCGTCGCGATCTGCTGCTCGGGCACGAACAGCGCGTCGCCGGGGTGGTAGACCGACCCGTCGACGACGTAGCCGACGTTGGCGCACCCGGGCAGCGAGTCGTAGATGTCCGCGTGGCGCCCACCCACGACCTGCACGTCGAACCCGCCGACCACGAGCGCGTCGCCGGGCGCCACGGTCACCACCGCGTCACCGAGGGCAGCAAGCATCTCGGCGACCGGGGCCGGCGCGTGCACCCGCAGCGACGAGCGGCGCGCAGCCAGTGCGGTGAGCGCCTCCACGTCGACGTGGTCCATGTGCTCGTGCGTGAGCAGCACCTCGTCGACGCCGTCGTACACCTCCGGCGCGGCCCAGATGCCGGGGTCGAGCAGCAGCGAACGGTCGCCGTCGTCGAGCCGCACGCACGCGTGCGAGTGCTTCGTGATGCGCATGGGGCCGAGCATCCCAGACCGCGGTGCTCAGTCGGTGGCGGCACCTCGGACGACGTGCAGCGAGGCGAGGTGCGCCGGCGGAAGCTCCACGGCCGGCCGACCCCACAGGTAGCCCTGCGCCTTGGGGCAGCCGAGCTCCACGAGAGCGGCGTACTGGTCGGGACGCTCCACGCCCTCGGCGACGGCGACGATCCCGAGCCGGCGCGTCAGCGCGACGAGCGCCTCGACCATGGCGGCGCTGCGCGGGTCCTCGGTGAGCCCGGCCACGAACGACTGGTCGATCTTGAGCATGTGGATCGGGTAGTTCACCAGCGACGCGAGCGAGGAGAACCCGGTGCCGAAGTCGTCGATGGCCAGCCGTACGCCGAGGTCCGAGAGCCGCGCGAACGCATGGAGCACGGTCGTCGCCGGGCCGCTCGCCGAGCGCTGGAGGACGGCGTGCTCGGTGATCTCGAGCCACAGCAGGTCCGGCCGCAGGCCCGTGCGCTCGAGCACGTCGCGCACCATGTCGGGCACGTCGACGTCGACGAGGTGGTCGGGCGAGATGTTCACGGTGAGCTGGAGGTCCTGACCGGTCTCGCGCACGCGTCGCGCGACCGTCGCGCACGCCGTCTCGAGCACGTGCCGGTCGATCTCGCGGTCGAGCCCGAGGTCCTCCGCGATGGAGAGGAACTCGGCGGGCGAGAGCATGCCCCGGTCGGGGTGCTCCCAGCGCACGAGCGCCTCGACGCCCGTGGCCTGCTGGGTGGTCACGTCGACGATCGGCTGGTAGCGCACGACGATCTCGCCGCGGCCGACCGCGCCGACGAGCTCCTCGGCCAGCTCGCGACGGTGGTCGACGCTGCTCACGCTGATCGGCGTCCCGCGCCCGGCCCGCTTGTTGACGTACATCTGGCTGTCGGCGGCGGCGATGAGCGCCTCCGCGTCCGACGGCCCGTGAGCCCAGGAGCCGCCCACGCTCGCGAACACCTGGATCGGGCCGACCTCGATGGCGATGGGCTCCGCGACCGCGTTCTCCACCTCCCGGCACAACCCGGCGACGACCGCCGAGGCGACCGCGGGATCGGTGTCGTCGACCGCGGAGATCACGAGGAACTCGTCGCCTCCGTGGCGGGCGACGAAGGTGCGCGGGTGCGACGAGGCGACCTCGCGCAGCCGGGCGCCCACGGCGCGCAGCACCGTGTCGCCGGCGTCGTGGCCGAACAGGTCGTTGACCGGCTTGAACCGGTCGAGGTCGAGGAAGGCGAGCGCGACCGTCTCGCCCGCGGCCAGCAGACGGGCGAGATGGCGCACGGCCAGGCGCCGGTTGGGCAGGTCGGTCAGCTCGTCATGGAGGGCCTGGTGCTCGAGCGCGCGCTGGGCCTCGCGCAGCCGCGTGAGGTCGTGCGCCGTGATGACGAAGCCGGCCACGACCGGGATCGGTGTGCAGGTCGACGACCGAGAGCTCGTAGGGCACCGGCGCGCCGGTCGAGGGCAGCATCGCGACCTCGAGCGCGGCGCGTGCGACCCCGGGCGTGGCGCTCTCCTCGGCCACGAGCCGCTCGAGCATCCGCGCGAACGGCTTCCGGTCGTCGGCGGCGAGCAGGGCGACGAACGGCTCCCCCTGCACCAGCTCCGGGTCGAGACCGAGCCGGCGCGTGACCGCCGGCGAGTGCGACACGACCCGCCCGTCCGTGCCCACGAGGATCGTCAGCTGGTCGGAGTGGTCGACGAGGCGGCGCAGCTGCTCGTCATGACGGGACGCGAGATCCCACCGACGACGCTGGGTGAGGTCGCGCAGACTGGCGAGCACCATCCCGCCCTCGCCGAGATCCGGCAGCCAGCGGCCGACGAGCTCGACGAGGCGCCAGCCGTCGGCGGCGGCGACGCGCAGCTCGATCGGCGTGCCGACCTCCTTGTCCTGCACGGTCGAGAGCGCCAGCCCGACGAAGGTGATGTCCTCGGGGTGGATCAGCTCGACGATCGACCGCGCGCTCCACTCGTCGCGGGTCGCGCCGAAGAGCCGCTCGGCGGCGCGGTTGGCCCAGGCCAGGGAGAAGTCGGCGGCGACGGCGATGAGGGCGTCGGGCGCCGTCCTCGAGGCACTCCTGGGCCCAGGCGGGATCGAGGGTCGTGCGCGTGGCCTTCACCTCGTTGATCGTCGGCACCGGGCCGCCCCGGAGTCGTGCCCGGCGCTCGGCCGCTCACCCGGATGGGCTCATCCGAACCGTCGGGGGCGGCGCCGGACGGTCAGGCGGTCGTGAAGACGCCGGCGGTGCGCTTGAGGTCGCCGGCGAGCCGGTCGAGCTCGGCCACCGCTCTCGCCGCCTCGGCCGTGCCGTGCGCCTGCTGCGCGGACACCGCGGCCACACCGCTGATGGCGGCGACGATCTGCTCGGACGCCGAGGTCTGCTGACGCGTGGCGATGCGGATCTGCTCGGCGGCGTTGGACGCATCCGTCGCGGTGCCCGACATCGTCTGCAGCGCCCGCTCCACCTCGACGACGAGCTGGGCGCCCTCGCGCGCAGCGCGGGCGCCGTCCTGGGTGGCCGTGACGGTGGAGTTCACGCCGGCGCGGATGCGCGTCACGATCCCCTGGATCTGGCCGGTGGACTCGATCGCGCGCTCGGCGAGCGACCGCACCTCGGCCGCGACGACGGCGAAGCCGCGCCCGTGCTCCCCGGCACGCGCGGCCTCGATGGCGGCGTTGAGCGCCAGCAGGTTCGTCTGGTCCGCGAGGTCGTCGATGACGGAGAGGATCGCGTCGATGCGCTCGCTGCTCTCGTCGAGCGCCTCGGCCTCGGTCGAGATGTGCTCGACGCGGCCGACGATCTGGTCGAGCTGGTCGACCGTCGCCCGCACGACGTCGCGCGCCTGGTCGCCGGTCCGGCTCACCTCCGCGGCGGACCGGGTGACGACCTCGGCCATCTCCGCGATCTGGGCGGCCGTCGCGGCCAGCTCCTGCATCGACGACGAGGTCTCGGTCAGCGCCGCGGTCTGCTGGCTCGACCCGGCCGCTGCCTGGTTGGCGGTCGCGGTCAGCTCGGCGGCGCTCATCGCGAGATGGTCGCTGGCGACCTGCATCGCGGACACGACCGAGCGCACCGACGAGAGAGTCACGTCGAGCGACGACCAGACCGGGGCCACGGCGCCGTCCGCCTCTGCGGGGGACGTCTGCACCGACAGGTCGCCGGCGGCGATCTGGGCCAGCGTGCTCGACAGCCGCTCCACCTCCGACGCGAGCTCGGTGCGCGAGCGCTCGGCGTCGTCGCGCAGGTCCCAGAGCGCCCGGGTCAGCGCGACCGAGAGCGCGGTGGTGACGAGCAGCGCGACGACGGCGACCGCGACCGCTGCCACCGCGTCGTCGGGCAGCGTGCCCGAGGTGATGGTGGTGACCACGAGCGAGACCGCGCACAGCAGGCCGTAGGCGTAGGTCAGCGTCGAGGGCAGCTGGACGGCGGCGAGCATGACGAGCAGGAAGAAGAACGACCACACCGCGGCGGGGAAACCGCCGAGCACCTGGCAGCACAGGGTGGTGGCGACCCAGAAGACGAGAAGCACGCTGAGATCGACGACGAGCCGGTGGCGGTACTCCCACCCGTCGCGGCCGTAGCGCCGCAGCCTCCACACGAGCCCGGCCGGGAGGACGACGATGATGAGCGCCATCACCGCGAACACGATGGGGCTCACGACGGTGGAGTCGACGAGGACGGCGAGCACGAGCAGCGTCGGCGCCACGATCGCGAGCGCCACCGAGAGCACGGTGGTGATCCGCAGGATCCGGTGGTCGAAGGACACGTCCACTCCGTCGTGGTGCAGCGCGCACCCGTCCGCATGACGGATGCTCTCCCTGGTGGGATCGACCGAACGGGTGACGACTTGAGCCCCTGAGCCGCCCTTCCCCGCGGCCGGCCGGCGTACGACGCTCGCCTAGGCTCGTGCCTCGTGCCGGACATCAGGACCTTCCACCCGCGACGCGGGCGGATGAGCGCGGCGCAGGTCGATGCGGTGGCCCGGCTGCTGCCGCGCTACGGGCTCCCCGACGGGCCGCTCGACCACGGATCCCTGTTCGGCGGGCGACCGGTGGCGATGGAGATCGGCTTCGGCCTGGGGCACGCCACGATCGAGATGGCGCAGGACGACCCCGGCACGGGGATCGTCGCCGTCGACGTGCACACCCCCGGGGTGTCGCGGCTGCTCTCCGCCGTCGACGAGCTCGGCCTCGACAACGTCCGCGTGGTGCACGACGACGCGGTCGACCTGCATGCGCACGCGCGTGCCCGAGGGGTCGCTCGACGCGATCCGCATCTTCTTCCCGGACCCGTGGCCCAAGGCGCGCCACCACAAGCGGCGCATCGTGCGCCCCGACCTCGTCGCGCTCATGGCGTCGCGGCTGCGTCACGGCGGCGTGCTGCACACCGCCACCGACTGGGTGCCGTACGCCGAGAGCATGCTCGAGGTGCTCACCGCCGAGCCGGCGCTGCGCAACGCGTACGACGGCACCGCGCCCCGGCTCGAGCGGCCGATGACGAAGTTCGAGCGGCAGGGCCTCGAGGCGGGGCACGAGGTCACCGACCTCGTGTTCGTCCGCCGCTAGAGCCGGCTCATCCGCCCCAGGGGTTCCACCACGAGTCGACCCAGCCCTTGTAGGCGATGCGGTCCTGCTCGAGGCAGGTCGCCTTGTCGGGGGTCGCGGCGTACTTCGTGCCGCCGTAGTTGTTCCAGAACCACGAGCCCATCTGCCACTTGCCGCGGTAGGCGCCGCTCGCGCTGACCGCGGTGCAGCGGCCGCCGGACTCGCGGCGGGTGATGGCCTTGCCGTGCGCGGAGGTGATCCAGATCTCGAAGGCGAGGTCGGAGCGGGCCGCCTGCGACTTGCGCATGGTGGCGGTCATCGTGGGGTCGGAGCTCGGCGGAGCCGGAGTGGCATCGCGCGAGGCACCGTCGGCCGCAGCCTTGCGCTTGAGCGCCTCCCACGTCCTGGCGTTCACGCGGCCGGTCGCCTTCAGGCCGCTCGCGGCCTGGAACTTCTTCACCGCCGCCTTGGTGCGCAGCCCGTAGTAGCCGGTGCGCTTCACGCCGAGGACGCGCTGGACGTACTTCACGTACTTGCCCGTCGAGCCGCGCTTGAGGACGGTGGGCAGCGTCGTGCTGGGGCCGATCACGGTGGCGACGCTCGTGGGCACGGCTGCCTGCGCGACCGCCGGCGTGGAGCCGAGCAGCAGCGCCGCGGAGACCGCGGCGGCAGCGACCAACGAACGCACCAACGGCACGCGTGCGCTCATGCGTGGATCCTCCGGCCGCCTGCGAGGTGAGCTGTCGGGTTGGGCCCGAGGAAGGCCTGCCGCGTCTGCGACTTCACCCCGAGGCCGAGCCCTGCGGCTCGGCCGAGTGTGGTTCCCCCACTCCCGTCCGTGGTGTGGTCCACGGTCGTGGACGGGACTCGGCGGTACGACCGTGGTGCCCCGCTCGGGTGCGGGGCGGCTCGAAACTAGCCGCCGGCCGGCGACGTTGTCGACGGATCCGGCAGGCTTGCGCCGCGCACGACCACGGAGCGTCCGGGCACGGTCGCGCTGCGTGCCGACGCGTGCGGGAGCGCTCCCGTCATGTGGCCTACGTCTCACCGCGGGCGGCCCGACGCAGGCGGCCCTAGCCTCGGCTCCGGCGAGGGAGGCCACCATGAGCGAGGTCAGGATCGAGGTGCCCGGGGTGGGCACGCTGCCGGCGTACCTCGCCACGGCGTCGACGGCCGACGGACCGGCTCCCGGCGTGGTGGTGGTGCACGAGGCGTTCGGGCTCACCGACGACATCCGCCGCATCGCCGACGAGTTCGCCTCCCGCGGCTTCCACGCGATCGCCCCCGACCTGCTGTCCTACGGCGGGCTCGTGCGCTGCCTGGTGTCGGTCACCCGTGCGATGGGTGCCGGCGAGGGCCGGCCGTTCGCGGAGATCGACGCGGCACGCACGTGGCTGGCCGAGCGCGAGGACTGCACCGGCCAGATCGGCATCGCCGGCTTCTGCATGGGCGGCGCGTTCGCCCTGCTCATGGCCAACCGCGGCTTCGACGTCAGCTCGGTCAGCTACGGCCGCCTGCCCAAGCGCCTCGACGCCGCCGTGCAGGGCGCGTGCCCGGTGGTCGCGTCGTACGGCGCTCTCGACGGTTCGCTCAAGGGCGCAGCGGCGAAGCTCACCACCGCCTTCGAGGCGGCCGGCGTGGAGCACGACGTCAAGGAGTATCCCGACGCCGGGCACTCGTTCATGAACCGCTCGACCGTGCCCGGCTGGATGAAGCCGATGGTCGGCTCGCTGCACTCCGGCTACGTCGACACCGCGGCCGACGACGCGTGGGACCGCATCCAGGCGGCTTTCGACAAGGCCTTGCGCGCCACGGCCTGACGGCCGGGACCGCTCAGCCCGCCGACCCGCTCGCCACCCAGCGGACCTGCGACCCGTCGACGACGGCGTTCCACGCGCCCGGCGCGCACCCCGCGAGCGGCAGCACGACGAGCGACTCCAGCGCGCGCTGCACCGGTCGGGCGCCGTACGCCGGGTCGTAGCCGGACGACGCGACGAGGTCGACGACAGCGGGGTCGTAGGTGAGCGTGTAGCCGCGTGCAGACATGCGCGCGACCACGACGTCGTCGAGCATGCGCTTCGCGATCTCGTGCACCGCAGCGGGCGTGAGCGGCCGGAAGACCAGGACGTCGTCGAGCCGGTTCACCAGCTCGGGCGCCATGCGCTCCTTGACCGCGGTGAGCACCGCAGCCTCGTCGTGCGCGGGGTCGACCGGAGTCGCCGCGGTGCGCCCTTCGAACACCCGCGCGCCGATGTTGGTGGTCATCGCGACGACGACGCGACGGAAGTCGGCGGTGCGGCCGAGCCCGTCGGAGAGCCGTCCGGCGTCGAAGACCTGCAGGAAGGTGTTCCACACGACGGGGTCTGCCTTCTCGATCTCGTCGAGCAGCAGCACGCAGTCCGGCCGGGCCAGGATCTTCGTCGTGAGCCACGACGACGGCTCGGTGGAGCCGACGTAGCCGGGCGGCGAGCCGACGAGCTTCGCGACCGTGTGCGCCTCGGAGTACTCGCTCATGTCGAGGCGCACGAGCGCGTCCTCGGAGCCGAACACCTCGACCGCGAGCGCCTGCGCGAGCGCCGTCTTGCCGGTGCCCGTCGGGCCGGCGAACAGGAACACGCCGTCGGGCCGGGTGGGCCGCACGTCGAGCTCGCCGCGCGTGACGGCCAGGCGCGACACGACCCGGTCGAGGACGACGTCCTGCCCGACGATCCGCGTCCCGAGCCCCTCGCGCACGGCCGCCGGGACGAACTCCGGGCGCACCTCGGGGGTGAGCACGTCGGAGACCCGCACGGTGTGGTCGCCGCGCACCGCGGCCACCGCGAGGCCGTGGTCGAGACGGCGCACGGCGAGCGCGGGATGCACGTCGACGTCGGTCGCCCGCGGCGCCGACACCGCCGCCTCGAGGCCCCCGGGCTCGAACCGGGCACCGGTCGCCTCGAGCGCACGCACGCGCCTCGACGCGACCAGCCGCACGTCCTCGGTCGACATCGCCGGGATGTCGACGCGCACGCACTCGTCGACGAGCTCCGGCTCCGCGCCGCGCAGCGGGGAGGCGTACTGCTGCGAGAGCACGAGCACCACGCGCCTCGTCGGGTGGTCGACGCAGCCACGGATCACCGCGAGCAGAGCGCCGTCGATCCGGCTTCCTCCGCCGAGACCCGTGAGCACCTCGAGGTCGTCGAGCACCACCACGCTGCGGTCGCCCACGTCCTGCAGCAGCCCGTGCACGCGCTCGCCGGTGTCGGTGACGACCGCGTCGCCCGCCCGCACCAGCACGACCGGCCGCCCGCGCAGTGCTCCGGCGTACGCCGGATCCTCGAGCCGCGCCGCGACGAGCGAGGCGAGCGTGGTTCGGCCGGAGCCCTCGGGCCCGACGACGAGCGCGATGCGTCCGGCACCGAGCGCGGCGACGACGGGATCGACGACGTCCGGCCGGGCCACCAGGTCGGTCCCGGGACGCACGACCTCGGCGTACTGCTCACGGATGGCCGACAGCATGAGGGGACCTCCCGGTCCGGGCAGCCGCGACGGTGACGCGGGGGGCGGGGGCCAGGCGGACGGCTGCGGAGCGGAGCGAGGAGCGGGCGACGGAGCGGGGGCCGAGGTGACGACCGCGACCGAGCGCAGGACCGCGGCCAGCGAGCCGACAGGGTCGCTCGATCCGGCGGCGGCCTCGAGGGCCTCGCGCGCGCCCTCGGTCAGGACCGGCACGGTGTAGCTGCGGGTCTCGTGCGAGAGCCGCATCGCCGCCTCGGTGACCAGCTGAGGTCCGAGCACCGGGCGGGCGATGGCCGGCTGGTCGCGCTCGAGCACGCGCACGAGGTGCCACGCGGTGACCCGCCCGTGCCCGGAGCGCACCGCCTCCTCGGTGGCGGCTGCGAGCACGTCGGCGAGCGGGGGTGGCAGCGGGAGCTCGGCGGTCATGCGACGTCCTCGCGCGTCGAGAGGTCGAGGCCGGTCAGCTGCTCGAGCCGGCGTACGCCGAGGGTCCACGCGACGCTGCGGCCGTTGTCGACGTCGAGCACCGGCCACTCCTGCTCGGTGTGCCGCGCGGTCTCGCGGACGGCGTCTGCGACGAGGTCGGCGAGGTCGGCCACCTGCAGCCACGACCAGACCGGCTCCACGGAGCCGGCGTACTGCTCGGCCATGGGGGCCAGCGTGTCGGTCGCGGCGCGGCCCCGCACGTCGAGCAGGTGCACGCGGTCGGCGCGGTGCTCGATCGCGATCGTGAGCAGGTGGCGAGAGCCGGCGCCGTCCTCGTCGTAGTCGAGGAGCAGGTGCAGCACCGACTCGCTGCCGTCGGCGGTGCGCAGCGCGGCACCCTCGACCAGGTGGACGGCCCCGAGCCGGCCGCACCACGGGGGCAGGCCGCCGGGCACGTCGTCGGCCGCCTCGGCGGCGATGCGGGCCTCGTCGCGCACGCCGGCGGGCCCGAGCGCGGCGACGAGGTGCAGGGCCTGGAGTCCGAGCGGCGAGGTCGCCGCGCGTGGATCCTCCACGGTGTCGCGGCAGAACGCGGCGAAGGCGTCGTCGGGCTCGGGCCCCCGCCGGTCGAGCACGTCGAACAGGAACGTGCCCACGCCCTCGACGGTGAACGCGTCGGTGACGCCCCCGAGCTTCGCCAGCTCGCGGGTCAGCACGTCGAGCGCGGGGGCGCGTCGCGAGGACCGTCGCCCGGCCGGTCCGCGGCGCGAACGGGACGCGGACGCGGGCTTGCGCCGCTTCGACACCGGGCTCATGACCGCGACGCTACCGGGCGACCCGCGACGATCTCGTCACGCCGATCCGCTTGAGTCCGACGTCGTCGGATCCGATACGCCGTGCATGACGCCGAACAGCCCGGAACCCATCGTGCGAGCGATGCTCGCCGCGGTGCACCGGCGCGACCACGAGCACGGGGACGCCTGCTGCCAGCCGCACAGCGTCGAGGTCGTGCACCTGGGCAGCGCCTCCATCGCGGTGTGCCACGACTGCCGGTACGAGTCGGGCTTCCACAGCCTGCGCGACTGCGAGCACGCCGCGTCGTCGCACCGCCTCGCGACCGGGTGACGAGGTCGCCCCTGCCCGCGCTCCTCGTCGAGCGCGGGCGCTAGCGTCGTCCTCGTGACCGAGCAGCGCTCCCCCGAGCCGGGCTGGTACCCCGACCCGTCGGGGTCGCCCAACCTGCGCTGGTGGAACGGCGTGTCCTGGTCCGACTCCACCCACCCGCTCCCGGGCGCCTCGCCGCAGTCGGCTCCGGCACCGGCGTACCCCACGATCTTCGGCGACGACCCCGGCCCCACGACCGGCCGTCGAGGTCGCGGCGCGGGGGTGGCGATCGCGATGGTCGTGGTGCTGCTCGGGATCGCCGGCGTGGCCGTGGCGTTCCTGTTCTCGGCCGTCTCCAGCCAGTCCCGGCTCGACACAGCGGTCGTGGAGCAGCAGATCGCCGAGCAGCTCAGCGCGGCGTCCGGCCTCACGACCACGGTCATCTGCCCCGACGAGGTCACCATCGCGGCGGGCAGCACGTTCCTCTGCACGGCGAGCACCGAGGACGGCCGGACGGCGCGGATCGAGGTCACGCAGAAGGACGACCAGGGGAACGTCTCCTGGGACTCGCTGGAGTGAGGCTCGGCGGCGGCGTCGCTCAGCCGGTCTTCGCGCGCGGCTTCTTGGCCGGCGCCTTCTCGGCGGTCTTGGCGGCCGCGGTGCTCGTGCTCTTCACGGCCTTCTTCACGCGCGCCGGCTTCGGCTCGGCCTTCGCCGCCTTGTCGGTCGTGGCCTTGACCTCGGTGCCGGCGCGCGCCCGCGCGACCGACGCCTCGAGGGCCGCCATGAGGTCGAGCACCTCGCCCGAGGAGTCCTCCTCCTCCGGCGCGGCGACGACGCCGTCGCCGCCGGCGAGCTTGTCGTCGATCATCGCGCGCATCGCGTCGCGGTACTCGTCGGTGAACTGGGTCGGGTCGAAGTCGGCGGCCATGCTCTCCACGAGGCTCGCCGCCATCGCGAGCTCCGCCGGCTTGAGCTCGATGTCGTCGCTGAGCGCCGGGAAGGTCGCGTCGCGCACCTCGTCGGGCCACATCAGGGTCTGCAGCGCGAGCACGCCGTCGTGCACGCGGAGCGCGGCGAGGTGGGTCTTCTGGCGCATCGTCACGAGGACGATCGCGGTCCGATCGGTCTGCCGCAGCGCCTCACGGAGCAGCGAGTACGCCTTCGCGGCCTTCTCCTCCGGCTCGAGGTAGTAGACCTTCTCGAACAGGATCGGGTCGACCTGCTCGGCCGGCACGAACTCCAGGACCTCGATCTCCTTGGTGGTGCGCACCGGCAGCCCGGCGAAGTCGGAGTCGTCGAGCACGAGCATCTCGCCCGTCTCGGCCTCGTACCCCTTGGCGATCTGCGCCTGCTGCACCGTCTCGCCGCACACCGAGCACACCTTGCGGTACTGGATCCGCCCGCCGTCGGCCACGTGCACCTGCCGGAAGCTCACGTCGTGGCTCTCGGTCGCCACGAACGCCTTCACCGGGATGTTGACGAGCCCGAACGCGACGGAGCCCTTCCAGATCGCCTGCATACAGGCAGGATGACGCCATGTCGGGCGCAGGGTCCAGTCCCCAGCACGTCGAGATCGGTACGCGCCGCGTGCGCCTCACCAATCTCGACAAGGTGCTCTACCCGGCCGACGGCACCACGAAGGCCGAGGTCGTGCGGTGGTACGCCGACGCCGCACCCGCGCTCGCGCCGTACGCCTGCGACCGCCCGGTGACCCGCAAACGGTGGCCCGACGGGGTCGCCGCGGCGTCGTTCTTCGAGAAGAACCTGCCCGGCCGGCACGCCCGAGTGGATCGCAGCGGGTCACGCTCCCCCACACCGACCGCGACATCACCTACCCGCTGATCCCCGACGAACCGACGGATGCGCTCGCGACCCTCGTGTGGTTCGCCCAGTGCGGCGCGCTCGAGCTGCACGTGCCGCAGTGGCGGGTGGTCGACGGCGTGCCGCAGCCGCCCGACCGGGTCGTGATCGACCTCGACCCCGGGCCTGGTGCCGGGCTCGACGAGTGCAGCACCGTGGCGCGGGAGATCCGCGACCGCATGCAGGACGCCGACCTGGTCGCCGTCCCCGTCACGAGCGGGTCGAAGGGGATGCAGCTCTACGCCGCCCTGCGCGGGAGCCGCATCGAGGGGGCCTCGACCGAGATCACCTCGGAGTACGTCAAGCAGCTCGCGCCAGGGGCTCACGCGCGACCTGCCCGACCTGGTCGTGTGGCGCATGACGAAGGACCTGCGGCCCGGCAAGGTCTTCGTCGACTGGAGCCAGAACAACGGGCGCAAGACGACCATCGCGCCCTGGTCGCTGCGCGGTCGCGAGCACGCGTTCGTCGCGGTGCCGCGCACCTGGGACGAGGTGGTGGCAGGCGGCATGACGCACCTCACCATCGACGCCGCCCGCGAGCGCCTCGCGGGCCCAGACCCGTTGGCAGTCCTGCACGCCGGCTGAGGCTCGACACGCGAGCGGCCCCCCGCGGTTCAGGCCCCGGGCTGCTCGCCCGGCTCGAGCGCCTCGACCGTCTCGGGCTCGAGCAGCTCGGAGGCCTTGGTGTTGTGCCGGCCCACGTCGTTGGTGAGGAAGAGACCGCCGACGATGCCCGCGATCACGAGCACGACGGACGCGGCCACGAACGCGGCCTGGAACCCCTCGACCGCAGCCTCGGGCGGGGCGACCCCCTCGGCCAGGCGGGAGTAGGTGACGTCGACGGCGAACGCGACGATCGTCGCGAGCCCGAGCGCCGAGCCGATCTGGCTCGACGCGTTCACGACCGCCGACGCGACGCCGGCGTAGTCGTCCGTGACCCCGTCGACGCCCGCGATCGTCGAGCCGATGAAGCCGGTCGAGACGCCGAGCGCGAGGATCACCATGCCGGGGAGGATGTGGGTGGTGTAGCCGCCCTCCACCGGGATGTGCGAGAGCAACCACACGCCGAAGCCGGCCATGACCAGGCCGAACGGCAGGATCCGGCGTACGCCGAGCCGCGGCACGAGCGAGGTCAGCGCGCCGATGCCGACCATCACGCCGAGCGCGAACGGCACGTAGGCCAGCCCTGCCTGCAGCGGCGACCAGCCCAGCACCTGCTGCATGTAGAGCGTGAGGCTGAAGAAGAACGTGCCGAGCGCGGCCGCCACCAGGATGCTCACGACGGCTGCCGTGACGCGGTTGCGGCTCTGGAAGACGACCTTGGGGATGAGCGGGTCGGCGGCGACGCGCTGACGCAGGACGAAGGCGAGGATGAGCAGCGCCGCCCCGGCCATCTCCAGGACGAACGGCGAGCTGGTCCACGACGCGGTGCCCTTGGCCAGCAGGGCGTACACGGCGAGACCGACACCGCCGGTGATGAGCGCGGCACCGATGTAGTCGAGGCCGCCCTCCTTGGGTCGCTTGCTCTCCGGCACGTAGCGCGGCGCGAGGAGCACGGCGACGATGGCGACCGGGACGTTGATGAGGAAGACCCAGCGCCAGCCGGCGTACTCGGTGAGGACGCCGCCGATGATGACGCCGGCCACGCCGCCGATGCCGCCGAGGCCGCCCCACACGCCGAGCGCCTTCGACCGCTCGCGCTTGTCGGTGAACATCAGCGAGATCAGCGACAGCGCGGACGGCGCCACGGTGGCGGCCGCAGCTCCCTGGAGGAAGCGCATCGCGACGAGCAGGCCGGGCGTCCACGCCAGACCCGCGAGCAGGCTGGCGAGGGCGAACACGCTCATGCCGATGATGAACAGGCGGCGGCGGCCCACGATGTCGGCGAGGCGGCCGCCGAGGAGCAGCAGGCCGCCGAAGGCGAGCGCGTAGGCGTTCACGACCCACGCGAGACCAGCCTGCGTGAATCCGAGGTCCTCGCCGATCTGCGGCAGCGCGACGTTGACGACGGTGTTGTCGAGCGTGAGGACGACCTGGGCGAGGGCCAGGACGACGAGTGCCTTCCAGCGGGTCGGATACGTGCCCACCGCGGCGGCGGACAGCCCGGGGTTGCTGGAGTACGACGACATCGGAGGACCCTTCGCGGACGAGCAGGTTTCCGACAGTGTGTCGGAACCCTGGCCCGAGGGTAGACCCGGCGCCCCGGAATCGCTGCATCCCGTCGTACGACGCGGGCGCCGCGATGCTGACGGGCCGGGCACCGGCGCAGGTAGCGTCGGAGGATGTCCAGCTCCGAGATCGTCGCGGTCGTGCACCCGGGCAAGGTCGGCGACCTCGCGGAGGCGCGCGAGCGGCTGGCCGGCTGGGCGCACCGTGCCGGGGTGCCGGCGCCGCACGTGGTGACCACCACGGCCGAGTCCCCCGGAACCGAGCAGGCCCGCACCGCGGTGGCGGCCGGTGCCGATCTCGTCCTCGCGTGGGGCGGCGACGGCACCGTGACCGCGGTGGCGACCGGGCTGCTCGACAGCGGCGTACCCCTCGGCCTGCTTCCCGGCGGCACCGGCAACCTGCTGGCCCGCAACCTCGATCTCCCCCTCGACGCCGACGACGCAGCGCGGATCGCGTTCGAGGGGCGCGACCGTGCCATCGACACCATCGACGTCGGGCTCGGCGGTCGGACGCAGACGAGCACGGTCATCGCCGGGATCGGCCTCGATGCCGCGCTCATCGACGCCCCCGAGCAGCTCAAGGACGCGATCGGACCCGGCGCCTACGTCCTCAACGCCGGGAAAGCCCTCCGGCACAGGACGATGCGGGTGGGCGTCGCGGTCGACGGCGGTCGGCCGCGGTGGTTCCACGCGCGCAGCGTGCTCGTCGCCAACGTCGGCGGTCTCATCGCCGGCCTCGACGTAGCACCCGAGGCCGACGCCTCCGACGGGCGCCTGCACGTGGTCGTGCTGCCGCTGGCGACGCCGGTCGACTGGGCGCGCACCGGGGTGAACCTGGTGCGTCGTCGGCAGTTCCAGGACGACTCTCGCACGCACCTGGAGGGCACCTCGGCCTGGATCGTCGCCCGGACGGAGCAGCGGCGGCAGATCGACGGCGACGTCGTCGACGACGGCCGCGTGATCCAGGCCCGCGTGCGTCCCGGCTCCCTCATCGTTCGGGTTCCACGCGCGGATTGATCCTCAAGGTCGCCCCTCGGGTGCCGAAAGTCACGAGAGGCGGGATGTACCCGCCGTCGTGATCGCACTTCATTCCGGGGGTTCCCCATGGACGACCTGCTCGAGGAGCTCGACTCCTTCGACCGCGCCACACCGGCCGATCGTGACCGCCGACGCCGCTTCATCGCGACCGCAGCCATCTGCGGTCTGGCGTTCGTCGGCATCGGTCAGCTCGCGACCGGCGCCTCTTCGACGACAGCGCCAACGCGTCGGTGACCTACACCACGGGTGACGTGGAGATCGAGGCGAACGGCTCGGCCAGCGCCACGCTGACCGCCGCCTCGAACCTCGCCCCCGGAGACACCACCTTCCGACCGGTGTCGGTCACGAACGTGGGTTCGCTCGACCTGCGGTACGCCGTCAGCGGCGTCACGACCTCGGAGACCAAGAACCTCGTCCGACGCGCTGCGCTACACGATCTACCGCGGCATGACCGTGGCCGAGTGCAACGCGGGCAACACCGCCTCGCGGCACCGCGCTCGTGAGCAACGCGACCATCGGCACGACGGCGTCCGCCCTCATCGGCGACCCGGCCATCGGGACCGCAGGGCGGCGAGCGCAGCGATCAACGCCGGCGACCCCGCCGACGTGCTCTGCGTCGCGATGGACCTCCCGCTGGCCACGACGTCGGCGTTCGCCGGGGCCAACGCCACGGTGACGCTCACGTTCGACGCCGAGCAGACCCGCAACAACGCCTGACCGATCACGACCACGTCCGTCGCCCGCGCGCACCCCGCGCGGGCGACGGACGGGCCGGCTCGCCCTCCCTCACGGCCGTTCCGCCCCCGAATGCCGCCTCAGAGGAGCCTTTGCCATGACCACGCTGGCCGGTGTCCCGACGACCGATGTCGGTGCCGGCGCACGCCGCACCATCACCGGTCTCGTCGCGCGCCCGTCGGGCGCGGGCCTGGGCCGGTGGGTGTTCCGCGGCGTGCTCGCCTTCTTCGTCGCGCTCATCCTGGCGTCGTACGCGGTCCCGCTCGCCTACCAGCTGCGCGGCGAGCGCCTGCTCGTCGTGACCAGCGGCTCGATGGAGCCGGCGATGTCGGCCGGCGACGCGGTGGTCGTGCGCCAGATCGCGAGCGCCTCCGAGCTGCGGGTCGGCCAGGTGGTCACCTTCCTGCCCCGGATGTCGACGCAGCTCGTGACGCACCGGATCGCGGCGCTGGTGCCCGTCGTGCGTCGCGACCCGGTCACCGACGAGGTCGTGCGCGACCCCCTCGGCAACCCGTGGCTGGACCCGTACATCCGCACGCGCGGCGACGCCAACGACGTCAGCGACGCCGACCTCACGCCCGCCTCGCAGGTGCGCGGGATCGTCGCCCAGGTGCACTCCGGCTGGGGCTACCCGCTGGGCTGGGCGCACTCCCCCCTGGGCCGGCTCCTGCTCTTCGGGCCGCCGCTGGTCATGCTCGTCGCGGCGGAGGTGCTCTCGCGCCTCCCCGCCCACGTCCGCAACCGCGGCGCTCTCTGGGGGCGCCGCCGGGACGACCTGGTCGACGGGGGCCGCGACGATGCGCCGGCAACCTGATCTGGCCCGGGCCGTGCGCACGGCGCTCGTCGCCGGCCTCGTGGGGCTGCTCGGCGCCGGCGCCCTCGTCGGGTCGAGCACCGCGCGGATGAAGTCGTCGGCGGAGGCGGACTGGACGGGCACCACCCGCGCCGCCTGCTCGCCGACGAACCCCTTCCCGGCGACGCTGTCCGCCCCCGCGACCATGCCGTCGCTGTGGTGGCGGTTCGGCATCACGACGGGAGCCACGACCGTCACCGACCAGTCGGGCCACGGCGCCACCGGCCGGGTCCGGCGCACGGGCCTGACGTTCGGCACGGCCAACGCCGGCCTCATCCCGTGCGACGCCACGTACGCCATGCGGCAGCCCGGGACGCGCGACCTCGCAAGGCTTCGTCGCCACCACTGTCGCGCGACTCTCGCCGACCAGCTACACCATCTCCACGTGGATCCGGACCACGGCGCTGACCGGCGGGCGGGTGCTGGGCTTCGGGAACTCGCCGACCGGCGGATCGAGCATCCACGACCGGGCGCTGCTGATGGACCGCTCCGGCCGCCCGGTGCTGCACGTGCGGACGAGCACCGGCAACCTGCTGCTGACGGCTCCGACCGTCGTGGCAGACGGCGCGCTGCACTGGCTGACCGCGACGTTCGACGGGTCGGTCGCCAAGCTCTACGTCGACGGCGCGCTGGTCGCCACGTCGCTCCCGATCGTCCCGCGAGCCGCCTACAGCGGGTACTGGCGGGCCGGCTGGGACCAGAACATCGCCGCACTCATCCCCACGGCGCGCAACCAGGCCGACGCGGTGCAGGACGAGGTCGCCATCTGGGACGGCCGCGTGCTCAGCGGCTCCGAGATCGCGACCCTGTGGCGCTCCAACCACTGGTGATCGCGCTCAAGGCACCGCTCGCGGTGCCGATGACGGACAGGAGGCGGCGCGCACCCGCGCGTCCACCACGGGGAGGTCACGGTGCGTCGACGCACGTCGCTCACGACGACCTTCGCCGTGGTCAGCCTCATCGCGATGGCGGCCCTCGGGATCGCGCTGGTGACCACGGTGGGCCAGCTGATGCGCCAGCAGGCGCTCGACGAGGCGGTCCGCACCGCCACGGCGTACGCCGACAGCGGCCTGCGCAACCGCGTCACCGCGGCTGAGTGGCGCAAGGAGGACTTCAAGCCGGTCTCCGAGAAGCTCCTCGACGTCAACCTCAAGCCCGACCAGACCCTGCTGGCCATCCGGCTGTGGGGCAAGAGCGGCCGCGTGCTGTTCGACACCGACGCCGCGTCCCCCATCGCTCCGAAGAACGCGTTCCCGGACACCGAGCGCCTGTACAAGGCGATCTCCGAGGGGCGGCCCTCGGCCGCGCTGGTGACCGAGGTGACGGCCGGCGAGGACCTTCCGGGCGCCGACGACGCGCAGCTCGCCGACACGGCGCAGACGGTGCTCAACGTCTACGTCCCCGTCTTCGCCGACCCCGACAGCGACCTGCCGTACGGCGCCGCGGAGATCGTCCTCGACTACGCGCCCACGCAGGCGGCCACCGCCGACGCCGTCCGCAACGTGGGGATCATGGTGGGTGTCGGCCTGCTCGTGCTGTGGCTGCTGCTCTTCCGCACGGTCCGCAACGCCAGCCACCGGCTGCGCGCGTCGGCGGCGGAGAACGCTCGCCTGGCGCTGCTCGACCCGCTCACCGGCCTGCCCAACCGTCGCCTGCTCGCCGAGCGCCTCGAGCGCGCGGTGCACCGACGCCAAGGCCGACGGGCACCACGTCGGACTGCTGCTGCTCGACATCGACCGGTTCAAGGAGATCAACGACTCGCTCGGCCACGACCGCGGCGACACCCTGCTGGTCGAGGTCGCCGACCGGCTGCGCGAGATCGTGCGCGAGACCGACACCGTGGCGCGCCTCGGCGGTGACGAGTTCGCGATCCTGCTCAAGACGGTGCGCAGCGTCGACGACGGCTCGATGTTCGCCGAGCGCGTGCTCGGTGCGTTCGCCGAGCCCTACGTCATCGACGGCCTCGTGCTGCACGTCGAGACCTCGATCGGCCTCGCGCTCCTGCCCGACCACGCCGACGACGTCCAGTCGCTGCTCAAGCGCGCCGACGTCGCGATGTACGTCGCGAAGGCCGGTCGCCGCGGCATGAGCGTCTACGAGGCCGACGGCGACTCGAACTCGCCGGCGAAGCTGATCCTGCTCGGCGACCTGCGCCGCGCGCTCGACACCGGCGACCAGCTCAGCGTGCACTACCAGCCCAAGCTCGACCTCAACACCCGCACGATCGTGGGCCTCGAGGCCCTGCTGCGGTGGCACCACCCGGTCCGCGGCAATATCCCGCCCGGCGACTTCATCCCGCTGGCCGAGCAGACCGGCCTCGTGCACCTGCTGACGCGCCGCGTGCTCGAGCTCGTGCTCGACCAGATGCGCACGTGGCTGGCCGAGGGTCAGGAGATCCAGGTCGCGGTCAACCTCTCGGCGCTCAACCTCGCCGAGCCCGACCTCGACCGCAAGATCGCCGACCTGCTCGAGGAGTACGGCGTACCCGCACGACTGCTCGAGTTCGAGATCACCGAGTCGGCGATCGTGCAGGACCCGGAGCGGGCGTCCGCCACGCTGTCGCGGATCGCGGCGATGGGCTCGACGATCGCCCTCGACGACTTCGGCATCGGCAACACCTCGATCAGCCAGCTGCGCGACCTGCCGATCGACACGCTCAAGATCGACCGCTCGTTCATCGTCGACATGGCCACCGCCGGCGGCGAGGTGCTCGTCAAGGTCGTCACCGACCTCGCCCACGAGTTCGAGATGGTGGCGGTCGCCGAGGGCGTCGAGGAGGCCGACATCGCCGAGCGGCTGCGCGCCATGGGGTGCGACGTCGCGCAGGGCTTCCTCTACGCGCGCCCGGTGCCCGCCCACGAGCTGCCGGCGATCATCAAGACCTACGGCGTCCAGGAGCGGGCGCGCGTCGGCAGCACGCCCGACGCCTGACCGCGGACTAGGCGCGCACGGCCACCGTGCTCGTGCCGTCGCCCAGGCGTCGCACCTCGATGCGGTCCGGGATCCGCTCCTTGAGCTCGTGCACGTGGCTGACGATGCCGACGACCCGGCCGCCGTCCCGCAGCGCGTCGATGACGTCGAGCACCGACTCGAGCGCGTCGGCGTCGAGCGACCCGAAGCCCTCGTCGATGAACAGCGTCTCGAGCTCCACACCGCCGGCCTCGTCGCGCACGGTGTCGGCGAGACCCAGTGCGAGCGCCAGGGACGCGTAGAACGACTCGCCGCCGGACAGCGTGCGCGTGTCGCGGCGCGTGCCGGTCCACTGGTCGAGCACCGCGAGTCCGAGGCCGGCCTTCTTCGCGCCGGAGGTCGACTCGTCGCGCTCGAGCGAGAAGCGCCCGCTGCTCATCCGCTCGAGGCGGCGGCTGGCGGCGACCACGACCGACTCGAACCGTTCGCGCAGCACGTAGGTCGACAGCGTGATCCGTCTCGGGTTGACGCTGCCGACGCCGGCGGCGGCGTCGGCCACGCGGATCACCGGCCGGGTCTGGGCCCGCACCTCGGCGGTCTCCTGCTCGGCCTGCACGAGCAGGCTGCGGCAGGCGTGCACGTCGCGCACGCGGATGCGCAGGCCCTCGGCGGCCGCCCGGGCCTCGTCGTGGCGTGCCTCCGCCTCGAGGAGCGCGGCGTGGGTCGGCGCCGGGTCCGGCGCCTCGAGCTCGGCATTCGCCACGACGGGGTCGGCCAGCTCGGCGGCGTTGAGCGCCCAGGCCGTGCGGTGCTCGTCGACACGCGACCGCAGAGCTGCGACATCGGTGGCCAGAGCCGCCACGGCGGTCGCGGGGTCGGTGAACCCCGCGTCGCGGACCGCGTCGGCCGCGACCTGGAGGGCGCGCTCGTGGCGGGATCGCGCCGTGTGCAGCTCGCCGACGACGTCGGCGGCGCGGTCGAGCACCTCCGCAGCCGTGAGCAGGCCGGCGCGGCGCTCCGCGACGCCGACGTGGCCGTCGCGAGCCCGTTCGACGAGCCGTGCACCCTCCTCGCGAGCCGCAGCGAGCGCAGCTGCTCGCGCCTCGACGGTGGAGATCTCGGCACCGAGGGCCAGCATGCGCGCGGTGTCGGCCTCGGTCTGCCGCTCGAGGTCGGACACCGTGCCGGTGAGCTCCGGGAGGCGGCCGACGAGAGCGTCGAGAGCGACGAGCTCGGTCTCGAGCGTCCCGATCTCGTCGGTCGGGTCGGCAGCGCCTGCGGCCGCGTCGAGTCGTTCGACCTCGGCCTGGGCGGCCACGACGGCCTCCGCAGCCGTCGTACGGCCCTGCCCCGCCTTCTCGGCGGCGCCCTCGAGACGCGCCAGCTCGGCGCGCGTCGACGGTCTCGCCCTGCGCTGTCGCCGGGACGGGGTGCTCGCTGGACCCGCACACCGCGCACGGCTCGCCGTCGACGAGTCCCTGCGCGAGCTCGGCGGCCATGCCGGCGAGTCGCGCGTGCACGGCGCGCTGGTAGGCCTCGCGGGCGTCCTGCGCCCGGTCGATGGCGCGGCGCAGGTCGTCCTGCGCGGCGAGCAGGCCCTGCTGCGCCGCAGGCCGTGCCAGCCAGGCGCGAAGCCGCGTCTGCGCCGACGCGAGCCGGTCGGCGACCGAGTCGCGCTCGACCGCGGCCACCCGCGCCCGGTCGAGCTCGGCGCGCAGGACCGCGAGCCGGCGCGGCTGCTCCTCGCCGCGCGAGACGAGCACGATGCGCTCGCCGACCAGCGTGGTGAGCTGCTGGTCGAGATCGGTGATCGCCACCAGCTGCTCGGAGAGCTCGGCCTCGACGGTCTCGGCGTGCTCGAGCCCGGACGCGGTGCCCCGCAGCACGGCCGACGCCTGCCGCAGCGGTCGGGCGTCGCCGGTCAGAGCTGCCTCGGCAAGCAGCGCCCCGGTCGCGTCGTCGAGCTCGACCGTTCCGGCACGTGCGAGCCGCGTCTCCACCGACGCGACCTCGGCCGCGGCCGAAGCCACCTCGGTGAGCACCGGAGTGAGAGCCTGCGCCCGCTCGGCGGCGAGGCAGGTCGCGTCGAGCTCCGCGACCGCTGGGGCCTCGCCCAGGAGGCGCGCTCGCACCACCTCCGCGGCACGCCGGGCCTCGCTCGCACGCACCCGCGCCAGCACCGACTCGTGCGCCGCCGCCGCGACCTCGCGTGCAACCTGGGCCGCGCGCTCGGTCTCGAGGGCGAGCCCGGCCTCCTCGCGCAGGACGTCCTCGAGCAGGTCGAGCCGCGTGCGCCGCACGTCGTCGGCCGCGTCGGCGAGCTCCTCGACGTCGAAGGCGTCGTCGCCGCTCGCCTGACGCAGCGCAGCCAGGGCGTCGCGCACCCGGGCGTCGGCGCTGCCGACCTGCTGGTGCGCCTCGCGACGCAGCTCGGCGAGCACCTGCTCGACGGCCTGGTAGTGGTCGGTGGCGAACAGGCGCGCGAGCACCTCGCGACGGTCGTCGGGGTCGGCGCGCAGGAACGTCGCGAACTCCCCCTGCGGCAGCACCACCACCTGCCGGAACTGCTCGGCCGACAGGTTGCCGAGCAGGCGGCGCACCTCGTCGTCGGCCTCGCGCACGCGGGAGGAGAGCAGCACGTCCTCACCCGGCTCGAGCCGCCACAGCCGCACCGTCGACTGCACGGTGGTGGTGCCGGACCCGTTGCGCTTGGCGCGGGCGAAGGTGGGGGTGCGCCGGATGCGGTGCCGCACGCCGCCGACGCTGAACTCCAGCTCGACGAACGGCTCGTGCGCGCTCGCGAAGTCCGTGTGCAGCCGCTCCTTGCTCGCCGACCTGCCGGTGACCGCGCCGTACAGCGCGAAGGTGATCGCGTCGAGCACCGTCGACTTGCCGGCGCCGGTGGGGCCCTCGAGCAGGAACAGCCCGCCCGCCGCGACGGCGTCGAGGTCGAGGTCGTACGCCGAGGCGAACGGTCCGAGCGCCCCCAGCTGCAGGCGGTGCAGCCTCATGCCACGCCCGCCGCCGTCTGGGGGCCGGCCCGCTCGGCCGCCACGGACGCGGCGGCGGGCAGCGCGTGCAAGGGCTCGCCACGACGACGCGCCAGCTCGTCGGCGGTCGCGAGCACCGTCATCTCGTCGTCGGTGGGCTCGCCTCCGGCGACGTAGGCGAGGAAGGCGCGCCCGACCTCGACCGGGTCGGAGGCTGCCGCGCGCAGCCGCGCCAGGTCGGCGTCGACGCTCAGCTCGCCGCCGTCGGGCCGGAACTCGACGACCAGCACGTGCGGGAACCGCCCGCGCAGCTGCTCGAGCGGGGCGTCCGGACGGCGCGGGTCGGTGAGCGTGACGTGCAGCCAGTTCTCCTCGAGCGCGTCGAGCGCCGGGTCGACCAGCAGGTCGTCGAGGCGGCCGCTGACGCTCCCGACCGGCCGCGGCACCGGAGTGGGCACCAGCTCGTGCGTGACGGAGCCGTCGGCCGCGAGGTCGACGACCGTGACCGACGTGCGGTGCCCGGCCTCGCTGAAGGAGTAGGCCAGCGGCGAGCCCGAGTACCGGATCGTGGACGTCGAGCCGGTGACGACCTGGGCCCGGTGCAGGTGGCCGAGCGCGACGTAGTCGACGCCGTCGAAGACCGACGGCGGCACGTCGTGCACGCCGCCGACGCGGATGTCGCGCTCGCTGTCGCTGGGAGCGCCGCCGCTGACGAACGCGTGGGCCACCACCACGGCCCGGCCGGGGTGCTCGGCCCGGTGGGCCCGGATCCGCTCGAGTGCTGCGCCGAGCACGGCGGTGTGGCTGCGCTCGACGCCGAGCCCGGTGTGGACGACGTCCGGGTCGAGGTAGGGCACGGCGTAGACGTGGACGGGCCCGTGGTCGTCGACCAGCGTCACAGGGCGGTCGACGTCCTCGACCCGGGTGCGCACGTGCACCCCGGCGGCCTCGGCCAGCTCGGCGCCGAACCCGAGGCGGGTCGCCGAGTCGTGGTTGCCGGCGAGGGCGATGACAGGGATGCCCACGGCGGCGAACCGGGCCAGCGCGCGCGAGGCCAGGCGCACGGCGTCGACCGGCGGCACGGCGCGGTCGAAGATGTCGCCCGCGACGAGCACGGCATCGACCTCGCGGCTCTGCGCCTCGAGGACGAGCCAGTCGAGGAACGCCTCTTGGTGCGGGGTCAGGTCCACCCGGTGGAACGACCGGCCCAGGTGCCAGTCGGAGGTGTGGAGCAACCGCATAGGACGACCGTATGCCGGACCTCCGACACGACCGGCGCGACGCACCGGAGCACGCCCCGCGGACGGGGCGGCGAGGGTCCTACCAGGCGCCCTTGAGCACGGACTTGGCCAGCCAGGCCTTCCACGTCAGGTTGTAGGGCGCGCCGAGACCGTTGAAGGGCTCCATGTCGCGAGGGGTGCCCTTGGTGATCACCGGGTCGCCCACGATGGACTTGTTGTAGAACCACTTCGCGCTGCTCGAGCTGAGGTTCGTGCAGCCGTGGGAGCCGTTGCGGACGCCGAGCCGCGAGGTCGCCCACGGGGCGCCGTGGACGAACTCGCCCGTCGGGGTGATGCGCACGGCCCACGTGGCGACGACGTCGTACTGGTCGTTGGGGTCGGTGATCCCCGCGCCCTGGCTGGTCATGCGCCGCTCGGCGTACTTGTCGCCCATGACGGACTTGATGCCCGAGCGCGTCTCGTAGCCCGGCTTGCCCAGGGAGGTCGCGAACGACTTGACCTTGCGGCCGTCGATGCGCACGACCATGCGGTGCGTCTTCCCGTTGACGAACGCCACCAGCTTGCGGCCGGTGGTGAACGACTGGGTGCGCGTCGTGGTCGATCGCCCGAGGAACCGGTGGGTCTTGCTCGTGGCGAGCTGCTGGCGGGCCAGGCTCAGCTTCACCGTGATGCGCGAGTGCGCGGGCCAGAAGCCCTGGAGCCGGTAGAGCGCGACGGTCCGCGACCGCCAGTACCAGGCACCGGCCGCCTTCACGTTGTTGACGAGGACCTTCATGTTGCGCTCGGCGACGGCGCGCTTCTGCACGGGACGGCTGAAGGTGGCGGTGATGGGGTAGGCCACGCCGATCCGCGCGCCCTTGGCGGGCGTGACCTTGACCGAGATGCCGACGACGGGCAGCGGCTTGGGCTTCGGGGGGACGGTCGGGGTCGGGGTCGGCGTGGGGGTCGGCGTGGTGGGGCTCGGCGTCGGGGTGACGTCCGAGCGGACCACGGCACCCACCGAGGGCGCGACGAGCAGGGTCGAGGTCAGCGCGGCGGCGACTGCGACCGCGGCGAGGACGGACGTGGACGTACGACGAGCACCCATGCCGACGGGGCCTCTCTCAGCGCGACGAGCGCCGTCGGGGATCACGGCGCCCGGTCACTGTAACGCGGGCGGGCACCCCGGGACGACGTGCGACGACGGCAGTTGCGCCGGACGAGAGCCGATCCGGAGGTCTAGCCGAGGACGACGACCCGGTCGCCGACCGATGCCCAGCGGTACAACCAGCGCGCGTCTGCCTTCGACTGCCGCACGCAGCCGCCGGCGCCGATCATCTGGCCGAGCTGGTCGACCCGCTGGATGGGACGACCGTCGTACCAGCGCGGGATCGTGTGGAACCCGATGGCTGCCCCGGTGATGCCGTGGGCGAAGCGCACCATGAGGTCGAAGCGCACCTTGGCCGTCGGGTTGACCGCCGTCGGCGACTTGGAGAAGACCCGGTAGCTGCCCGGCGAGGGGCGGCCGATGCGGCCCGTGACCGGGTAGTCGCGTACGACGCGGCCGTCGGCGCCCACGACCCACACGTGGCCGCGGTGCTGCGAGTACACGATGCGCCGACCCACGCCGCTGTCGGCCGGGAGCTTGCGCGTCGGCTTGTAGGCGCGCGCCGCCGCGATCGTGGCGGCCGAGGGCCGGGTGGGCGCCGCCTCGCGGACCACGGCCACGGTCGCGGCCGTCGCCCGCGAGGGTCGTGAGGTCGTGGTGGAGCCGGACGCGACCGACCAGTCGACCGACGGCACGGCGCCGAGCGCGGGCAGCGCCGCGGCGATCGAGGCCGCCGCGGTCGAGGAGATGCGCGCGGTCGACGCGGTGGTGCGCGCCGAGGTCGCGACGGCGGTGGTGGTCGTGGCCTTGGCGGGCTTGGCCGCCGCGGGCCGGGCCTTGGCGGGCTTGGCGGCGACGGGCTTCGCGCGCGCGGCGGTGCGGGTCTGCGCCTGCGGCTGCGACGCCGCAGCGGCGGAGGGTGCGGGCGCCGCGGACGCGACGGGGACGACGAGACCGGCGAGCAGCCCGGCGGCGACCGAGCAGACGGCCAGCGCGCCGAGCTGGGTGCGCCTCGGCAACGACCGCACCGCGGCGAGGGCCGGGACGCTGGACGGCGACCGCAGCACGGGCATCGAGGCGAGCACCGAGGGCATCGAGGGGCGCGAGCGCCGCGGACGGTCGACGGGCACGGCGACGGTCACCTGGTCGTCGACGGAGCCGGGGTCGGGACGGCCGGGGGTGGACGCGAGCTCGCCGAGGGCGGCGAGGCTGTCGGCATCGGCGGGCACGAGGCTCTCCAGGGGTCGGCATGCGGCGGCAGGCGCCCGATGGAGCTGGACGCCGTACGCCGAACGCTTCCCCGCAGCTGCGCTGCCGCTCGACTCCCCCAGGGTGCCGGGCCCGGCGGCTCAGCGCCGCCGCGACACGCCGGTCAGCGCGCGAGCAGCTGCACGCGGCGCTCGGCCGCCTCCGCCGTGGTCACCTGGCCGGCGTCGACGGCGCGGTCGAGGCTCACGAGACGCCGACCGCGGTCCGCGGACGGGATCGGGGTCGAGGCTCCGCAGGTGCAGGTGGCGGCGGAGCGCTCGACGGTGGAGGGGACGCTGACGGTGCTGGCGGACATGCGGGCGGACCTCGTCGGGTGCTGGCCGTGACCGGCCGGGGCGGATGGGACGGCGACCGCGGGGGCGGTCGCAGGCGCGGCGCACATCGTCACCGCACCTGAACCATCCCCGGGACTCGCCCGGCGGAAACGGTGGTGAGGGTCACCTGCGCGGGTCCATGATCGGCGCCATGACCGACACCTCGGGCGTGGCAGCGGCACCGGCGCACTCCAACGGACGCGTGATCGGGGTCTCGGTGGTGGCCGCTCTCGGCGGCTTCCTCTTCGGCTTCGACTCCTCGGTCATCAACGCCGCCGTGCCGGGCATCGCGGCGCAGTACGGCACCAGCCCCGCGCAGACCGGCTTCATCGTGAGCATCGCGCTGCTCGGCTGCGCCGTCGGCGCCTGGTACGCCGGCCGCATCGCCGACCGCCTCGGTCGCATCCAGGCCATGCGCGTCGCCGCCGTGCTCTTCATGATCTCCGCGATCGGCTCGGCGTTCCCGGGCAGCGTCGGCGGGCTCATGCTCTGGCGCTTCGTCGGCGGCCTGGCGATCGGGTCGGCGTCGGTGATCGCACCGACGTACATCGCGGAGATCGCGCCGGCGCACCTGCGCGGCCGGCTCGGCTCGCTGCAGCAGCTCGCGATCGTGACCGGCATCTTCCTGGCGCTGCTCTCGGGCTACCTGATCGCGACCGCGGCCGGCAGCGCGAGCAGCGACTGGCTGCTCGGCATCGAGGCCTGGCGCTGGATGTTCCTCGTCGAGCTGATCCCGGCGATCGTCTACGGCCTGGCCGCCGGCACCATCCCGGAGTCGCCGCGCTACCTGATCGGCAAGGGCCGCGTCGACGAGGCGCGCGAGGTGATGGCCTCGGTCGGCCAGGAGACCGACGACGCGCGCATCGAGGAGGTGCGCGCCTCGCTCGCGGGCGAGCGCGCCCAGAAGGTCTCGGACCTGAAGGGCCCGAAGTTCGGCCTGCTGCCGGTGGTGTGGGTCGGCATCATCCTGTCGGTGCTGCAGCAGTTCGTCGGCATCAACGTGATCTTCTACTACTCGTCGATCCTGTGGCAGGCCGTGGGCTTCAGCGAGGACGACTCGCTCAAGATCTCGGTCATCTCGGGCGTCATCAACATCGTCGCGACGCTCGTCGCGATCTCGCTGCATCGACCGGGTCGGCCGCCGACCGCTGCTGCTCGTCGGCTCGGCGGGCATGTCGGTCTGCCTCGTCGTGATGGCCTACCTGTTCGGCACCGCGCCGCTGGTCGAGGTGGCTGCGACCTCGACGTGCGAGGCGCCGTGCATGCAGCCGACGCTCGCCGGTGCCTCGGCGACTCTGGCACTCATCGCCGCCAACGGCTTCGTCATCTTCTTCGGCTTCTCGTGGGGCCCGGTCGTGTGGGTGCTGCTCGGCGAGATGTTCCCCAACCGCATCCGCGCGATCGCGCTCTCGGTCGCCGCGTCCGCGCAGTGGATCGCCAACTTCGTGGTGTCCACCAGCTTCCCGCCGCTGGCCGCCAAGGGGCTCGGCCTCGCCTACGGCCTGTACGCCTTCTTCGCGATCATCTCGTTCTTCTTCGTGCTCAAGATCGTGCACGAGACCAAGGGGCGCACCCTCGAGTCGATGGACGAGTCCTACGCGACGGCGAGCACCTAGCAGCTCGCGCGCGGCGATCAGCGGCCGCGCAGCACCAGGGTGCGGCTCGTGTCGCCGGCCACGGGCAGACCGCCCGGCGACGTGCACCCGCGCACGAGCCAGCGGTAGCGCGTGGTGCCCGGACGCACCGTGACCGTGGTCGACGCGCGTCCGGCCTCGAGCCGGACCTTGCGCACCGTGGTCCACGAGCCGGACGCCGTACGCCGCTGCAGCAGCGCGCGGCTGACGCAGGCCTCCGCTGCCGTGACGCGCGCGGTGACCCGTGACCCGGTGCTCGCCGTGGTGCGCGACAGAGCGGCACCGGACAGGCGCTGGAACGACACGACCGACCAGGCGGTCGTCGGGTCGGCGGCCTTCGGGGTCTGCGGCAGCGCGCGGGCCAGGGCGAGCACGCGGTGCTGTCGGGTGCCGACCGAGCGCGTCGCGAACCGGTAGGAGCCGTCGGCGGCGGTCGTGGTGGTCGCCAGGGTGCGCCAGGTCGACGACGAGGTGCGGCGGACCTGCAGCTGCACCGTGCGCGACGCGGAGGGCCGGGTGGCCGTGCCGGACCCGGGGCCGTCGTCCGACAGGCACTGCGGCGGGCTGCCGTAGCACCACCAGGCGTTGGAGAAGACGTGGCCGCGCAGGACGAACGTGCTGCGGTACGGCGCCCGCGCGACCTGGCCGACGACGGTGTCGGTCATCCAGACGTTGATGATCGGCGGGTCGATGCTGATGCGCCGGCGGACGTTCCACTCGGTGACCTCGGTGACGGCCCAGAGACCGCCGCGGGGTGCCACGCGGGTGGCCGTGGTGGCCGTCTGCTCCGGGCCCCAGAGGGTCCACTCGGCATCGACGGCGCCGACGCGATAGACGTGACCCTCCGGGGGGACGACGTCGAGCGGGTCTCCGGGCGTCACGTCGTAGACCTCGACGCCGGGCTCCCACGACAGGACCAGGTGGCCGTCGGAGGTCGGCCGCACCTCGGTGACGACCGGGTCACGCGCGCGCAGCGAGTCGAACACGGGCGAGAGCCCCGGCTCGGAGTCCGGCGTCCCGAGGGCCACGACCGCGATCCGGGTGACGGGCGCCTCGAGGATCGAGTCGACGCTGACCAGCACGGAGTCCGGGTCGTCGACGGTCGTGGTGACGCAGGGGAAGGCGTAGCCGTCCTGGCAGATCCGGTTGGCGACCGGCGTCGCCTCGGTCCAGGTGACCCGGATGGCGCGGCGCGGCGGGGACATCTCGTCGTACGGCGACGGCGTGACGTCCTCCCAGGCGACCGTGACGCCCGTGGGCGCTGCCGGTGCGGCGGCCGCGGCCGACGACGGGGCGACCACGCCCACCGTCAGCGCGACGACGGTGGCGGCGAGCACGGCGGGGAGAGCGGGTCACCCCCTCACCATGCGCCACGCAAGACCCTCCCGTCGAGCGCCGGAGCCGGCGTGTGCGCGGACTCACCTCCTCACCGGCCCCGTGCAGGAATACCGGAGCCGCAATCTTGTTGAACCGTCAACTACCTGTTCCGGAGGACACCATGAGCCGCACCGCCACCACCAGCGTCGCGATCCACCCCCTGCTCGCCGAGCGCTGGAGCCCTCGCGCCTTCGACGCGACCACCCTCGACGACGCCGAGGTCGCCGCGCTGCTCGAGGCCGCGCGCTGGGCCCCGAGCGCCATGAACCACCAGCCGTGGCGCTTCCTCGTCGGCCGCAGCGGGGCGGACGGCGCCGACGCGACCTACAAGGGGATCTACGACGCGCTGGGCGGACCCAACCAGCTGTGGGCCGGCCGGGCTCCGCTGCTCGTCGCCGCGCTCGCACGCGTGGAGGAAGCTGACGGCAGCCCCCGCGCGGTCGGGCCGTTCGAGCTCGGGCTCGCGGTGAGCCAGCTGACCGTCCAGGCGCACGCCCTCGGCCTGCACGTGCACCAGATGGGCGGCTTCGACGCCGCGGCCGTGAGCGCGGAGTTCGACGTGCCGGCGGCGTACCGACCGGTGGTCGTGCTCGCCGTGGGTCGCCAGGGCGACGCCGACGCGCTGCCGGACTGGGCGCGCGAGCGCGAGACGGCACCGCGCGAGCGGCTGCCCCTCGGCGACATCGCGTACGCCGACTCCTTCGGAACGCCGCTCGCGATCTGACCGCGGCGGGGCGACTCGCGGGTCAGGCCTGCGGGTCGCCGTCCCAGCCGGCGCGCATGCGCAGCACGCGGCCGCCGGCCTCGGCGACCGACCCGGTGCTGGCCACCAGGTGGTCGATGTCGTCGGTGGCGTGCACGTAGCGGCCGTTCCACCCGTCGAGGCGGCCCTGCGCCACGGCGACCACGAGGTCGCACACGCGCTCGACCGGCGTGTACGCCGAGTCCGGGATCCCGGTGTTCCCCTCGCGGGTGCGCACGAGGCCCGGCGAGACGTCGAGCACCACGACGCCGGCGTCGGCCTGCGCGAGGGTGGTCGCGAGGTGGTCGGTGAGCCGGAACAGACCGGCCTTCGACACCGGGTAGGCGCCGTCGGTCCACGGCGCGCCCGCGGCACCGGCGCCGGAGTTCACGTTGATGACACGACCGGCGTGCCGCTCGACCATGCCGGGGATCACCGCTCGCGCGAAGTTCACCGGGCCGCGCAGGTTGGTCTCGACCCGGCCCCACCAGTCGTCGAGGTCGGCGTTCCACATCGGGGTGCCGTCCCACTCGCCCGTGCGGCCGGCGTTGTTGACCAGCAGCGTGACCGGGCCGAGCTCGGACTCCACGCGCTGCACGAACCGCGTCACGGCCGCGAGGTCGGCGACGTCGAACGCCTCGCCGATCGCCGGCGCGCCGGCACCGACCACCTCCGCGGTCACCGCGTCGATGTCGGCGGCGGTGCGCGCCATGAGCCCGAGGGACGCGCCCTCGGCCGCGAGGCGCAGGGCGAGCGAGCGCCCGATCCCCTTGCCCGCACCGGTGATGACGACGACCTGACCGTCGAGCGTGCCCATGGCTGAACCTCCACAACGTCGCGAGTGTGCGCGGCGCCGGGTTCGCCTCCCGCAACCCTAGTCGTCGGGCCGTGGCCGGTCAGCCGGTGAGGATGATGAGGCGCTCCTCGGTCATCTCGCGCACCGACCACGCCGGCCCCTCGCGGGTGTTGCCGGAGTCGCGCAGGCCGCCGTAGGGCTGCTGGTCGGCGCGCCAGGTCGGCACCTCGTTGATGAGCACGCCGCCGAAGTCGAGCGTGCGCGCCGCCTTGAGCGCCTTGGTGACGTCCGCGGTGAAGACCCCGGCCTGCAGGCCGTAGCGCGTGTCGTTGGCGAGCGCGAGCGCCTCGTCGAAGTCGTCGTACGCCGTCACCGCGACGACGGGGCCGAACACCTCCTGCGAGCACACCTTCATGTCCGGCGTGGCATCGACGACGAGCGTGGGCGCGAGCACGCCGTCGGCGCCGATCTCGCCGCCGGTGGTGACGGTGGCGCCGGCCTCGCGCGCCTCGACCACCCAGCCCGCGACCCGGTCGCGCTCGGAGGTCGAGATCAGCGCGGAGACGTCGGTGGCCTCGTCGAGCGGGTCGCCGACCACGAGAGTGTTGACGGCTGCGGTCAGCTCGGCGACCACGTCGTCCTTGATGGAGCGGTGCACGAGCAGCCGCTGGGTCGAGATGCAGGACTGGCCGGCGTGGCTGAAGCCGGCGACCTTCACCTTCGCCACGGCCGAGCGCCAGTCGCCGTCGGCCTCGAGGATGAGCGGCGCGTTGTTGCCGAGCTCGAGCCCGACCCGCTTGCGCGGTGCGCGCGCCCGGATGCTCCAGCCGACCTCCGGCGATCCGGTGAAGGTGATGAGCGAGACGTCGTCGTGGTCGACGAGCGCGTTGCCCACGACCGAGCCGCCGACCCGGTCACGACGTGCAGGTAGCCGGCCGGGAGTCCGCACTCCTCGAGCAGCAGCCGCGCGAGCAGGATCGAGGAGAACGGCGTCTGGCTGGCGGGCTTGAGCACCACCGGGCAGCCCGCCGCGATGGCCGGGCCGAGCTTGTGGGCCACCAGGTTGAGCGGGAAGTTGAACGGCGCGATCGCGCCGACCACGCCGATGGGCACGCGCAGGATGAACCCGAGCTTGCCCTCGCCGGCGGCCGACGCCTCGAGCGGCACGACCTCGCCCGCGAGCGAGCGCGCGACGGCGGCGCTGAACTGCAGGGTGCTCACCGCGCGCTGCGCCTCGGCGCGTGCCGTGCGGATCGGCTTGGCCGCCTCGAGCGCGATGCACCGGGCGAAGTCCTCCTGGCGCTCGGCGAGGAGCAGCGCGGCCTTGTCGAGGATCTCGGCGCGACGCCACTGCGGCAGCGGGTCCTCGTGCAGGGCGCGCTTCGCCGCGGCGACGGCGCGGTCGACGTCGTCCGCGGTGAGCGAGGGCACCGAGCCGAGGAGAGCGCCGTCGTACGGCGCGTGCACCTCGCTGGAGGCGGTGCCGGTGACGCGCTCGCCGTCGAGGGGCACAGCGGTGACGGAGGCGGGATCGATGCCGGGGACGAATCGTCCGGGTGTGCTCGTCATGGCACGGAACCTAGCGCCCGGATCGTCGGTGCGGGACCGGTCGCACCGGACGATGCGGCCGCTCGCGGGTCACCCGTCCGGACAACGTCCGGCCCCGTGGCCGCCGCACGACCCGGCCCGCGCTGCTGCGAACCCTTCGCACCTGCCGGGACGGTCACGAGCAGTCCGGATGGCGAGACGAATGCGTCCATGGGTTGATCAGCAGGTGAGGTGACCCTCACTCTCGTCCCATGTCCGCGCACACCCGCCTCGTGGTCCGACGTCACGTCGACCACATGCGCGTGGCCAGCGCGATGTGTCGCCCCTGCGGCTGACGCCGTCCCTCTGCACCAGCAGCCGGACGCGTGGTCGTCGGCGGGCTGGACGTGCACCTCTGCGCAGGGGTGCCTGAGCAGCGCTCGGTGATCGCTCGTCCTCGTCCGAGGAGCCCCACCGTGGCCACCGAGCCCGCCAGCACCACCGACCGTCCCGCCCGCGCCGCCGCCCCGCGGGTCGAGGGCCAGTGGGCGCTCGGCCACACCGAGCCGCTCAACGCCAACGAGGCGTTCAAGCGCGACGACGACGGGCTCAACGTCCGCGCACCGCATCGAGACCGTGTACGCCCAGCAGGGCTTCGCCTCGATCGACCCCGAGCGACCTGCGCGGCCGCATGCGCTGGTGGGGGCTCTACACCCAGCGCAAGCCCGGCATCGACGGCGGCAAGACCGGCTCGCTCGAGCCGCACGAGCTCGACGACGAGTACTTCATGCTCCGCGTCCGCAGCGACGGCGGCATCCTGTCGCCCGAGCAGCTCCGCGCGATCGCCGACGTCTCGCAGACCTACGGCCGCGACACCGCCGACATCACCGACCGGCAGAACGTCCAGCTGCACTGGATCCGCGTCGAGGACGTGCCCGCGATCTGGCAGCGGCTCGAGGGCGTCGGGCTCACGACCAACGAGGCGTGCGGCGACACCCCTCGCGTCGTGCTCGGCTCCCCCGTGGCCGGCGTCGCGGCCGACGAGATCATCGACGCCACGCCCGCCATCGAGGAGATCGTGCGCCGGTACGTCGGCGACCCGCGGTTCTCCAACCTGCCGCGCAAGTTCAAGTCGGCCGTGTCCGGCTCGCCGCGGCAGGACGTCGCGCACGAGATCAACGACGTGTCGTTCATCGGCGTCGTGCACCCCGAGCACGGTCCGGGCTTCGACGTCTACGTCGGCGGCGGGCTCTCGACCAACCCGATGCTCGCCCAGCGCCTCGGCGTCTGGGTGCCGCTCGAGGACGTGCCCGACGTCTACGAGGCGGTCCTGTCGGTCTTCCGCGACTACGGCTACCGCCGCCTGCGCACGCGGGCCCGCCTGAAGTTCCTCGTCAGCGACTGGGGCGCGGAGAAGGTGCGCGAGGTCATGGAGACGCAGTACCTGAAGCGCCCGATGCTCGACGGGCCCGCGGCGACGCCGTACGCCGGTCGCCGCGACCACGTCGGCGTCTACCCGCAGGCCGACGGGCTGCAGCTACGTCGGCGCCGCTCCGACCGTCGGCCGGGTGAGCGGCACGATCCTGCACGCGATCGGCGACCTCGCCGAGCGCCACGGCTCGGGCCGCGTGCGGCTCACCGCGCAGCAGAAGCTCGTGATCCTCGACGTCGCCGGACGCCGACGTCGAGCCGCTCGTCGACGGCGCTGCACGGGCTCGGCCTCGAGGTGCGCCCCAGCGAGTTCCGCCGCGGAACCATGGCGTGCACGGGCATCGAGTTCTGCAAGCTCGCCATCGTCGAGACCAAGGGCAACGCCGCGACGCTGGTCGCCGAGCTCGAGGACCGCCTGCCCACCTTCGACCGACCGCTGTCGATCCACGTCAACGGCTGCCCGAACTCGTGCGCGCGCATCCAGGTGGCCGACATCGGCCTCAAGGGGATGCTCGTCACCGACGCCGACGGCAACCAGGCCGAGGGCTTCCAGGTGCACCTCGGCGGCGAGCTCGGCCCCGACGCCGGCGCTCGGGCGCAAGCCCCGCGGCCTCAAGGTCTCGAGCGCAGAGCTGCCCGACTACGTCGAGCGTGTGCTGGGCCGCTACGCCGAGCAGCGCGACGGCGACGAGAGCTTCTCGTCGTGGGCGCGCCGCGCCGACGAGGAGGCGCTGGCATGACCCCGCTCACCGCGGACACGCTGCGCGAGGCCGTCGGCCGACGGCGCCGCGCTCGTCGCCGCCGTCGGCGACGACGTCGTCGAGCAGGCGCGCGTGTCGTTGCGCTGGGCGCGCGACACCTTCCGCGACCGGCTCGTCGTGGCGAGCTCGATGGGCGACGAGGTGCTGGTGCACCTGGCGCGCCAGTCCGCGTCCGGCGTCGACGTGCTGTTCCTCGACACCGGCTACCACTTCGCCGAGACCATCGGCACGCGCGACGCCGTGGCGCGCGACGTACGACGTCGAGCGTGCGCACGCTGCTGCCGCTGCTCACGGTCGAGCAGCAGGCCGCCGAGCACGGCCCGGACCTGTTCGCCCGCGACCCCGACCTGTGCTGCGCGATCCGCAAGGTCGAGCCGCTCGAGCGCGGGCTCGCGCCGTACGACGCCTGGGTGACGGGCATGCGCCGCGAGGACGCGCCGACGCGCGCCGACATCGACGTGGTCGGCTGGGACGCCAAGCGCGCCAAGGTGAAGCTCAACCCGCTCGCCGCGTGGACCTTCGACGACGTCGAGCGCTACGCCGTCGAGCACGAGGTGCTCATGAACCCGCTGCGCCAGCTCGGCTACGCCTCGATCGGGTGCGAGCCGTGCACGCGCGCCGTCGCCCCGGGCGAGGACCCGCGCGCGGGCCGCTGGGCCGGCAGCACCAAGACCGAGTGCGGGCTGCACGCATGAGCGCCCCGTCCTACCCGCTCGTCCTCGACCTCGCGGGTCGCCGGACGCTCGTCGTGGGCGGCGGCCCCGTCGCGGCGCGGCGTGCGCGCGTCGCTCGTCGAGGCCGGTGCGCGTGGTCGACGTCGTCGCGCCGTGGCTGTGCGAGGAGCTCGGGTCGCTCGTGGCCGACCGTGCCGTCGACGTGGCTCGCGCGCGAGTACGCCGACGGCGACACCGACGGCGCCTGGCTCGTGCACACGGCGACCGGCGACCGGCTCACCGACGACGCCGTCGCCGCGACGTGCGAGGCCGCGCGCATCTGGTGCGTGCGCGCCGACGACGCCTCGGCGTCGGCCGCGTGGACCCCGGCGGTCGCGCGCGGCGCCGACGGCGTGCTCGTCGCGGTCTCCGGCGGCGGCGACCCCGCGCCGGTCGCGCGCGATCCGCGACGCCGTGGCTGCGGCGCTCGACACCGGCGAGCTCCCGGTGCGCGCGACGCGTCGCCGGCAGCGGCCCGCCGTCGGCACCGTGCACCTCGTCGGCGGCGGTCCCGGCGACGAGGGGCTGCTCACCGTGCGCGGGCGCACGCTGCTCGCCCACGCCGACGTCGTGGTCGTCGACCGGCTCGCGCCGCGCGGCGTGCTCGAGCACCTGTCCGCCGACGTCGAGGTGATCGACTGCGGCAAGACGCCCGGCCACCACGTCGCTCACGCAGGACCAGATCAACGAGGTGCATCGTCGAGCGCGCCCTGCGCGGCCTCGACGTCGTGCGGCTCAAGGGCGGCGACCCGTTCGTGCTCGGCCGCGGCGGCGAGGAGGCGCTCGCCTGCCACGCCGCCGGCGTGCCCGTCGAGGTCGTGCCCGGGGTGACCTCGGCGGTGTCGGTGCCGGCGGCGGCCGGCATCCCGGTGACGCACCGCGGCGTCACGTCGTCGTTCGCGCTGGTGTCGGCGCACGACGGCATCGAGCCGATCGAGGCCGCGGCGCGCGAGCACGCGCCGACCACGACCCTGGTGCTGCTCATGGGCGTGCGCCTGCTGCGCGACTCGGCAGCCGCGCTCGTCGCGTCGGGCCGGCCCGCCGACGACGCCGGTCGCGATCGTCGAGCGCGGGTGGACGCCGCGCCAGCGCACGACGGTCGGCACGCTGGCCGACATCGCCGACCTCGCGGAGGCGCGCGCCGTCGAGTCGCCGGCGGTCGTCGTGGTCGGCGACGTCGTCGCGCTGCGCGACGCAGCTGGGCGCGTTCTCCCCGAGCTGCCGTGACCCGCGTCGTCCTGCTCGCGCACGGCTCGCCCGACCCGCGGTCCGGCGCTGCCGTGCGCGCGCGCGGCCGACGAGGTCGCTGCCCGGCTGGACGGCACCGACGTGGTCGCGGCGTTCCTCGACCACGACGACCCCGGCCTCGCCGACGGCGGTCGCACGGCTGCGCACGCGACGACGTGGTCGTGCTGCCGCTGCTGCTCTCCGCGGCGTTCCACGCGCGCGTCGACGTGCCGGCGGCCGTCGCGGCGCTCGACCGCGCCGGTCACGCTCCTCGCCCCGCTCGGGCACCCGGCCCCCGTGCTCGACGCCGTCCTCCGCCAGGCGCAGGGCACGGGCGCCGTCGTCGTGGTCGCGGCCGGCACCCGGGTCGACGCCGAGCGCGCACGCCTTCGCCGACGCGGTGGCGGCGGCCGCGAGCCGCACCGGCACGACGGCGTACGCCGCCTTCGCCACCGGACCCGGCCCGTCGGTCGCCGACGCGCTCGTGCCCGGCGCGACGGTCGTGCCGTGGCTGCTCGCGCCGGGCCGGCTCCTCGACGCCGTCCGCGCCGAGGCCTGGGGTCACGACGTCGTGGGCGGCGGCCTGCTCGAGCGCGCCGACCTCCTCGACGCGATCGCCGAGCGCGTCGGTGCCGTGGCCCTGGCCGGCTGACCACCGGTCGTCGCGAGACGACGCGCGCTCCCGCGAGGCAGACTCGACGGATGACCGTCCGGGACTCACCACGCGAGCGCATCGCGGCCGAGGAGGGCCGGCGAGGGCACGCCGAGCTCGTCGCCGGATGCACGACGCTGCTGCGGGGCGGCACGGCCGACGACGACCTCCTGCGCGCGCTCGGCGGACCGGGCGGCCCGGGCTTCCAGGGCACGGGCCGGCCGCAGGACGAGTACTGGCTGCGGGTGTGGGCCGCGCGAGGACTGCTCTGGGCCGGCGACGAGTCTGCTCAGGACGCCGTCGCGGAGGCCCTGCATGACGACCACTGGAGGGTGCGCGAGATGGCGCTCAAGGTGATCGCGCGCCACCACTGGGGCGACCTGCTCGACGACGTCGTCCCCCTCGAGCACGACGACGTCGCGCGGGTGCGGGCTGCTGCAGCGCGCACGCTGCGAGTGCTCACCTCGGCCCGCGACTAGGCTCCGCGCGTGGTGCCGGGCCGGCGCCCTCGACCGACGGGAGCCCGATGTCCACCGCGCTGATCGCCCTCGGGCTGCTCGGCCTCGTCGCGGCGGTGGTCGGCTACGCGCGGCTCCTCGCAGGCGCCGCCCCCGGCGAGCGGGTCGAGCGCCTCAGCGCGGGAGGTCTCGCGCGCGAGCCGATCCTGCTCTGGCTCCTCGTCGTGATGCTCTCGATGTCCGTGCTGCTCGTCGGGCTCGGTGTGTCACCGAACGGCGTCACGCTGGTGGGCTCCGTCGTCGTCGCGATGCTCGCGTCCGAGGTCGGGCGCTGGTGGCACAACCGCGGGCTGCCTCACCGGCCTGCCGAGCCGCCGTCGACCCCCGAGGTCTGACCCGGCTCAGACGGCTGCGGCGCTCTCGTGCAGCAGCATCTCGATCCGCTCGTCGGTCGCGTCGGCGAAGAAGCCGCCCACGACGTCGTGCACCTGCTGCCACGAGTCGGCCGCGAACAGGATCGGCTGGTAGTGCGTGATGTCGTAGGTCTGCACGCCCATGCGCGCGATGTCGAGCGGTCGCAGGTCGGCGCGCGACGAACTCCTCGATCTCGCCGTACGACGACAGGATCCCCGCGCCGTACGCCTTCGGGCCGTCGGCCTCGCGCACCACGCCGAACTCGAGCGAGAACCAGAACACCTTCGACACGAACTCGAGCGCCTCGGGGGTGCTCGACGCGTCGCGCCGCCTCGCCGGCCGCGACGTAGAGCTCGGCGTACGACGGCTCCGCGAGCGTGATGGCGTGCCCGATGACCTCGTGCACGACGTCGGGCTCGGGCGTGTAGAGCGGCACCGAGTGGTGGCGGATGTACTGCGTCGACCAGAAGCTGCGGTCGGCCAGCGAGCCGTAGAAGTCGAGCAGCGCCGACGAGGCCGGCCGCCGGGTAGTAGGTGAAGCCGGTCAGCGGCGCGAGCGCGGCGGTGACGTCGGTGAGCTGCGGGATGTGGTCGGCCGGCAGGTGCAGCGCGCGCGGCGCCGTCGCGCGCGGCGCGGCAGGCGAGCCGCTCGTGCTTGCGCTCGAGCTCGCGCGAGACCACGCGCCAGACCTCGTGCTCCTCGTCGGTGTACGCCGCGACCGGCACCGGCTGCCCCGGGCTCCAGCCCATCGCCAGCGACGCGATGGTGTTGCGCCGCGCGCGGTAGTCGGGGTCGCCGACACCGGGGTGGTCGTGCGCCGAGCTCGACGACGACCTCGCCGTCGGAGCGGGTGACCACGGGCGCGTAGAGCTGTCCCTCGGTGAACATGCAGCCCAGGGCACCACGGGAGGCCCGGATGCTCAAGACATCGCCGACACAGTGGGCATCGTGCTCAGCCTGAGGCGCTTGTGATGGGCGATCTGCCCAGGCTCGCGCAGGTGCGACGATCGGTCAGGCGTGCGAGGCCAGGCACCACGGCGTGCAGAGGGGGCCGCAGGGCTCCGGCGTCGCGGGCGCGGACCCGCGCAGGTGCGGGGGTCGCCGTCGAGGTCGAGCGGGTCGCGCGTCGCACAGGTCGGCGAGCGGCGCGGCGACGGCCTCCTGCGGATCCACGGCGCCGAGTGTGCCCGCCCGGCCGACCTCGTGCCCAGCAGATGGCGGTTTCCCCGTCCTCGTCCTGCTGGGACACGACCGTCTCCGGGGCAGCACCGGCCCGCTCGCCGCTAGCGTCGCCCCGTGGCCTCCCCCGCCGGGTACTCCGGCACCCCGCTGCCGACGAAGCTGGGCATCAAGCCCGGCCATCGGGTGCTGCTCGACTCGGCACCGGCCGGCTTCGAGGACGACGCTGCTCGTGCCGCTGCCGGAGGGCGTGGCCGTCTCGCGTCGCGCCGGGAAGGCGCCGTACGACGTGGTCGTGGCCTTCCGGCCCGACACCGCCGCGCTCACCAGGAACCTCGCGCGCGACATCGACGCGGATCCCGAAGGACGGCGCGCTGTGGATCGCGTGGCCCAAGAAGTCCAGCGGGATCGTCACCGACATCACCGAGGACGTCGTACGCCGCGAGGCGCTCGAGATCGGCGTCGTCGACGTCAAGGTCTGCGCCATCGACGCGACGTGGAGCGGCCTCAAGCTCGTCTACCGAACCCGGGACCGCTGACCGCGAGTGCCGCGTCACGGGCTCGCGAGGGCCGCGAGCGCCCAGGCGTAGATCTCGGCCTCGTACTCGAGCTCGGCGAAGCGGCCGGACGGGCCGCCGTGCGCGCCCGCCCCCGTCTCGCAGCGGAAGAGCACGGTGCGCGGCGAGACCGGCGAGGCCGGGTCGTCGCCGGCGCCCTGCGCCGGGTCGCCGGCACGCAGCCGCGCCACCCAGCGCGCCGGCTCGCGCACGAGCACGCGCGGGTCGTGCACCGCGCCGGTCACGAGCAGCGGCGGCCGCTGCGCCACGTCGGGCAGGTTCCACATCGGGCTGTACGCCGCCAGAACGCGGCCTGCTCGGGGTCGCGCGGGTCGCCCCACTCGAGCCACTCCTGCACGGTCAGCGGGATCGACGAGTCGAGCATCGAGGTGACGACGTCGACGAACGGCACCTCGGCGACGACGCCGCGCCACAGGTCGGGCCGCCGCGAGTAGAGCCCGCCCTGCAGCAGGCCGCCGGCCGACAGGCCGCGCGTGACGATGCCCGACACCCGCCCGTCGAGCAGCCACTCGCCCACCGCGGCCTGGTCGTCGAACGTGTGGTGCTTCGCCGCGAGATGCCCGTCCTCCCACCAGCGGCGGCCCATCTCGCCGCCGCCGCGCGGGTGGCCGACCGCGAAGACCACGCCACGGTCGAGCAGCGACGGCACCGAGCGCCACCAGTCGATGCCCCAGTCCGGGTCGCACGGCGCCTCGTACGAGCCGTAGCCGTAGAGCAGGCACGGCGCCGTGCCGTCGAGCGGCGTGTCGCGGTGACGCATCACGATGACGGGCACACCGACGCCGTCGGCGGCCGGCGCGAGGAAGCGCTCGCACACGTACGACTCGTGGTCGACGCCGAGCGCCTGGTTGCGGTGCCGCTCGATGCGCGCGCCGTCCCACGCGACGGTCCCACCACACGGTCGGATGCACGAACGAGTCGGTCGCCACCGTCACGCGCTGCGGCGTCCCAGTCGTCGTTGCGGCCGAGCCGCACCATGCCGCCGGCGTGCTCGGGCACCACGTCGTACGCCGAGCCCGCGCGGTCGACGAGACGCACCATCGCGACGCCGTCGCGACGCAGCGACAGCGCGTACCCCTGCGCGAACGCGTCGACGCCCCAGACGCGCTGCGCCGGGTCCTCGTCGAGGAACGGCGTCCACGCGGACGGGTCGTCGACCGGCGCCCACGTCGACACGGAACTCCGGCGCGTCGAGGTTGGTCACGACGAGGAAGCCGTCGGCGCCGTCCGGGCCGAGGCCAGGGGCGTGCTCGAGCTCGTACTCGACGCCGAGCTCGCGGGCGCGCACCAGCCGCGGCGTCGCCGTGACGTCCGAGGTCGGCAGCAGCAGGGCACTCGCGGAAGCCGCGGCCCAGCAGCGCGATCTCGACCCACTCGCCCGGAGCGCGACGGCGCGCAGCTCGAGCTCGAGCCGCTCGTCGAGGTCCTCGAGCACCAGCACGTCGTCGTCGACCGACGTGCCGAGCACGTGGCCGCGCACCTGGTAGGGCCGGTAGGCGTCGTCGTGCACGGTGTAGAGGAACGAGCGAGGAGTCGGCCGACCAGGCGCCGGTGTAGTAGGTGCGCGGCACGACCTCGTCGAGGTCGACCCCGGTCAGGAGGTCGCGGAAGCGCAGCGCGTAGACCTCGTCGCCCGTCGAGGTCGACCGACCAGGCGAGCCAGCGACCGTCCGGGCTGACCTCGACGCACGCCGTCGCGCGCGTAGCCCGTGCCGCCGTCGTCGTGCACCGCCTGCAGGTCGAGCAGCACGGCCTCCGGCGACCTCGGGCTCGTCGACGGGACGGCGCACGAGGCGCTCGTACTCCTGGCCGGCATCGGCGTCACCCGGCGGTAGCGCCAGCCGCCGCTCTCCCAGGGCGCCGAGGGCTCGACGTCGGGCACGCGGGCGACCATCTCGGCCGACGCAGCTCGGCCCGCAGCCCGGCCAGCGGGGCCACCCGGGCGTCGTAGTAGGCGCGCTCGACGTCGAGGTACGCCGCCACCTCGGGCTCGTCGGGGTCGGCGATCCAGGCGTACGGGTCGGTCCGCTCGACGCCGTGCAGGGTGGTGGTGACGGGGCGCGTCGACGCAATCGGCGGCGTAGGCATGCCTGGACCGTAATTCATCCGGCGATCGCAGGCGGAACACCGAAGACACAGGGAACAAATCGGTCACAGGCCTACTCATCGGTCAGGGCATGGGGTAGGAATGCGGCACGCCGAACTGACCCGAGGGTCAGCAAGCCGGGTGGAGGGCCCGGCCGGCGTCGACGGAGGACCCATGTTCGCGCGACGCACCCCCGACTCGTCCCGACCGCTGGCCCTCGCGGCCGCGGCGGCGCTCGCGCTGGGGGTCGGCCTGGCCGGCCCGGCCGGCGCCTCGAGCAGCAGCCCGACCCCGGCACCGTCGAAGGTCACCTTCACGGTCGGCATCCTGGGCGACATCGACTCGGCCAACCCGTTCACGGGCATCGTCGCCGAGGCGTACGAGATCTTCCAGATGGAGTACCCCACGCTCACGGAGTACTCGGCGACCGACTTCTCGCCGGCGCCCGGCCTCGCCGAGTCGTGGCAGGAGTCGGCCGACAAGAAGACCTGGACCTACAAGATCCGCTCCGGCGCTGACGTGGAGCGACGGCAAGCCGCTCACCGCCAAGGACGCGGCGTACACCTTCAACCGGATCATCAACGGCGAGTACGAGCAGCACCAACTTCGGCTCGTACGTCGAGAACATCACCAAGGCCGAGGCGCCCGACGACACCACGCTCGTCCTGACCGTCTCCAAGCCGTCGCCGATCATGGAGAAGCCTCTACGTCTACATCCTCCCGCGAGCACATCTGGAAGAACATCGACGAGAAGGCGGTCAAGAGCTACAAGAACGAGGGCACCGAGGCCTCGCCGACCGTCGGCGGCGGCCCCTTCGTGATGATCGAGCGCAAGATCGGGCAGTTCATCCGGATGCAGGCCAACCCCAACTTCTACGGCGGCAAGCCCGGCGGTCGACGAGGTCGTGTTCAAGATCTACAAGAACGGCGACGCGCTCGGCCAGGCCCTCAAGAAGGGCGAGATCGACTTCGCCGACGGGCTCGAGGCCAACGTCTTCAAGTCGCTGGAGAACGCCCCCGGCATCACGACCGTCTCCGCGCATCTACTCCGGCTTCGACGAGATCGCCTTCAACACCGGCGCGGCGCTCGACGACGGCACCCCGATCGGCGACGGCAACCCGCTGCTCAAGGACGTGAAGCTGCGTCAGGCGCTGCGGCTGGGCGATCGACCGCCAGGCGCTGGTCGACAAGGTCCTCGGCGGCGGCGGCAGCCCCGGCTCGACGATCATCCCGCCGATGTACACGACCCTGCACCTCGACCCGGCCAACCCGGTCACCTACGACCCGGAGAAGGCCAAGCAGCTGCTCGACGCGGCCGGCTACACCGTCGGGCTCGGACGGCGTGCGCGCTGACGCCCAGGGCAACAAGCTCTCGTTCCGCCTGCTCGCCCGCAGCGAGTCGCCGACCTCCCAGAAGTCGGTCGAGTTCGTCAAGGGCTACCTCGCCGCCGTCGGCGTCGAGACCGAGGTCAAGGTCGTCGTCCGAGGACGCCCTCACCGAGATCATCGGCCAGGGCAACTTCGACATGTTCGAGTGGGGCTGGGTCGTCGAGCCCGACCCGAACTACCAGCTCTCGACCTTCACCTGCGCGAACCGGTCGTACAAGGACGGCGACGCGATCTACGCCAACCTGTCCGACTCGTTCTACTGCGACGAGGAGTACGACAACGCTCTACGCCCAGCAGGCGGTCGAGACCGACGCCGACCAAGCGCACCGAGATCGTCAAGCAGATGCAGCAGCAGCTCTACGACGACTCGCCGTACCTGGTGACCTACTACTACAACAACTACGAGGCCTACCGGTCCGACCGCTTCACCGGCTTCGTGCCGCAGCCGGCCCCGAACGGCTCGCTGCTGTTCCAGTACGGCACGTGGTCGTACGAGAACATCAAGCCGGTCACCACGGTCGAGCAGGGTCCGATCGACGAGCGGCGGCAGCACCTCGAGCGGGCCCAACTGGCCGGTCATCATCGGGATCGCGGCCCTGATCGCGATCGCTGCGGGAGTCGGCATCGCGCTGCGGCGTGGCCGCAACAGCGACATCGACACCGACGACCGGGAGTAGGTCCAGGCGCTCGTGGCGCTCCTGCCCGACGTGGGCACCGTCCCCGACCGCGCCCCGGCGCGGTCGGGGCGGTCGTCCAACCCGACGTTGCGGTACGCGGTCAACCGCACCCTGGCGGCGCTGAGCACGCTCGTGTTCGTCGTGCTGTTCAACTTCTTCCTGTTCCGCGTGATGCCCGGCGACCCGATCTCGCTCTACACCCGCGGCCGCAACGTCGACCAGTCGCAGCTCCAGGCGCTGCGCGCGAACCTCAACAAGCCGCTCTTCGAGCAGTTCCTCGAGTACCTCAAGAACCCGCTCTCGTCCGGGGTCGACTCGATCCGGTTCAACGCCCCGGTGTGGGAGGTGATCGGTCCCCCGCGTCTAGCCGACGCTGCTGCTCGTCGGGACCGCGACGCTCATCGCCACCGTGATCGGCGTCTGGCTCGGCATCCGCAGCGGCTGGAACCGCGGCGGTCGCTTCGACAAGACCTCGACCACCACGACGCTCGTCCTCTACTCCATGCCGGAGTTCTGGTTCGGCATGATCATGCTCATCGTCTTCTCGGTCTGGCTGGGCTGGTCTTCCCGGTCGGCGGTCTACCGACCCCCGGGGTCGATCTCGCGACACCTGCCGGCGCTCCTGGACGTCGCGTGGCACCTGGTGCTGCCGGTCACGACGCTGGCGGTCATCTACTTCGCCGAGTACTCGCTGATCATGCGCGCCTCGATCATCGAGGAGCGCAGCCAGGACTACCTGCAGACCGCGCGCGCCAAGGGCCTCATGGACTCGATGGTGCGCCGCCGCCACGCGGTGCCCAACGCGCTGCTCCCCACGATGACGCTGGTCGTTCCTCAACCTCGGCTTCGTCGTCGGCGGCGCGATCACCATCGAGTACGTCTACTCCATCGACGGGCTCGGGTCGCTCACCGTCGACGCCCTGCGCGGCCCGGACATCCCGCTGCTGCAGGCGCTGTTCCTGCTGTTCTCCGCCGCCGTCATCTTCGCCAACCTCGTCGCCGACCTGCTCTACGGCTACTTCGACCCGCGGGTGCGCACATGAGCGCCGACGCCGTCGCCCGAGATCCCGCCGCCGCCGAGCTCTCGGCGCGCGCGATCGTGCGCGCGCGCCGTAGCGCCGCCCTCAAGCGGTTCACGTCCGCGTTCGCCCGCAACCGGACCGGGATGCTCGGTCTCGCGGTCCTCGTGATCTTCGCGGTGCTCGCCATCACCGCACCGATCTGCTTCCCCGCAGCACCATCGAGGTCACCCAGGCCACCGGCCAGCCGTTCGAGCCGCCGTCGTGGGACTACCCGCTCGGCACCGACGACTCCGGCCGCAGCGTGCTCGCGCTCGTCGTCTGGGGCGCGCGCATCTCGCTGCTCGTCGGGCTCGCGCGCCACGGTGCTCTCGATGGTCATCGGCACGACCGTCGGCATCGCGCCGGCCACTTCCGCGGCTGGTTCGGCAGCACCCTCGACCGGCGTCACCGACTGGTTCCTGGTGATCCCCTACCTGCCGCTCGCGATCGTGCTCGCGACGGTCCTCGGCCGGTCGCTGTTCGTCATCATCATCGTCATCGGCGTGACGTCGTGGCCCGGCACCGCGCGCCTCATCCGCGCGCAGACGCTGTCGGTCGAGGGCCGGCCCTACCTCGAGCGGTCCAAGGCGCTCGGCGCCGGCAACGTGCACCAGATGACCCAGCACGTGCTGCCCAACGTCATGCCGCTCGTGCTGGCCAACACCACGCTCGCGGTGTCGATCTCGATCCTGTCCGAGACCACGCTGTCGCTTCCTCGGCCTCGGCGACCCCACCGCGGTGTCGTGGGGCTCGATCCTCGAGCAGGCGCTTCTCCTCCGGCGCCATCTCGCAGGGCGCGTGGTGGTACCTCGGCTCCGCCCGGTGTCTGCGTCGTGCTCGTCGTGCTCGCGTTCAACCTCATCGGCCGGGCCGTCGAGGACATCCTCGACCCGCGCGAGGAGGCGGCTGATGGCGCTGCTCGAGTTCGACGACGTCGCGGTCACCTACCGCTCGCGCGGCGCCGACGTGCCCGCGGTCCGCGGCGTGACGCTCTCGGTCGACGCCGGCCAGACCCTCGGCATCGCGGGCGAGTCCGGCTGCGGCAAGACCACGCTGCACCAGCACCGTGCTGCGCATGCAGCCCAAGCGCGCGAAGGTCACCGGCGAGGTGCTGCTCGACGGCGAGGACGTGCTCGACATGTCGTGGGGCAAGGTCCGGGCGCTGCGCTGGGCGCAGGCCTCGGTGGTGTTCCAGGGCGCGATGCACGCGCTCAACCCGGTGCAGCGCATCGGCGACCAGATCGCCGAGCCGATCCTGCCTGCACAGCAAGGGCACGTCGGCGGCCAAGGCGGCCACCCGTGTCGGCGAGCTGCTCGAGATGGTCGGTCTTCCCGCCCGCCGTGCGAACGCCTACCCGCACCAGCTCTCCGGCGGGCAGAAGCAGCGCGTCATGATCGCGATGGCCCTCGCCTGCGACCCGCAGCTCATCGTCGCCGACGAGCCGACCACCGCGCTCGACGTCATGGTGCAGGCGCAGGTGCTCGACCGTGCTGTCGAGCCTCGTCACGGACCTCGGCGTCGGCATGGTGCTTCATCAGCCACGACCTGTCGGTGCTCTCGAGCACCTGCGACCGGATCGCGGTGATGTACGCCGGCCAGATCGTCGAGGAGGGCCCGGCCGCACGAGGTGTTCGACCACCCCAAGCACCCGTACGCCGAGGCGCTCGCCGGGCGCGTTCCCGCGCATCGGCGACACGCGCTTCCGCTACGCGCCCGCCGGACTGCCGGGCGACCCGCCGTTCCCCGGCGACCTGCCCGACCGGCTGCACGTTCCACCCGCGCTGCCCGCTGCGCCGTCGACCGGTGCACGACCACCGAGCCGCGTGCTCACCGCAGCTCGGCGCAGAGCCGCACGGCCTGCCTGCTCGTGCCCGGAGGCGTCTCGTGCACCGACGCAGCCCGACGCCGTCGCGCCCGGCCCTCGAGGCGCGCGACGTCGAGGTCGCGCTTCCGCGGCCGCGGCGGCGGCGGCACGGCGCGGGCGGTCGACGGCGTCGACCTCGCGCTGGGCCGCGGCGAGATCGTCGCGCTCGTCGGCGAGTCCGGCTGCGGCAAGACGACGCTCGCGCGCACCCTGCTCGGCCTGGAGAAGCCGACGCACGGGCGAGGTGCTCGTCGACGGCGACGCAGCTCGTCGTACGACGCCAAGGCGATCAAGGCCTACCGCCGTCGCGTCCAGCTCGTGCTGCAGGACCCGACCGGCGCGCTCAACCCGCGGCACACGGTGTACGAGGCGGTCGCCGAGGGCCTGCGCGTGCACGGGCTGGTCGAGGCCGAGGAGAGCGCGGTCGCGCAGGCGCTCTCGCTCGCGGGGCTGCGTCCACCGGAGCGGTTCTTCCTGCGCTACCCGCACGAGCTCTCCGGCGGCCAGCGCCAGCGCGTGGTCATCGCCGGCGCGCTCGTGCTCGAGCCCGACATCATCGTGGCCGACGAGCCGGTCTCCAGCCTCGACGCCTCGGTGCGCGGCGAGATCCTCGCCCTGCTGCTGCGGCTGCGCGACGAGCTCGGGCTCTCGCTGCTCGTCGTCACCCACGACCTCGGCCTCGCGTGGAACATCGCCGACCGCGTCGCGGTGATGTACCTCGGCCGCATCGTCGAGGAGGGCCCGACCGAGGCGGTGCTGTCGCGACCCGAAGCACCCGTACACGAAGGCGCTGCTCTCGGTCGTGCCGGAGATGGAGCGCCTCGAGCAGGTCGTGCTCACCGGCGAGCCCCCGGACCCCACCGGTGCCCGACCGGCTGCCGCTTCCACCCGCGCTGCCCGGTGGTGGCCTCCGGCGAGGCCGCCCGCCTCGGCATCGAGGACAAGTGCCGCAGCCCAGGCGCTGCCGGTGCTCACCGTGAGCACCGAGCACACGACGGCCTGCTGGGCCGTCTGACAGTCCCTCGTCCGTGCCGCGATGGTGACCCTCCGGTGCTTCCCTCGAGTGCCGCTCGCAGGCCGCATACTTACTGACTCGTGAGTCAATAAGCGTGGAGGCAACCCGGTGGCTCAGCAGTACGACGTCGTCATCGTGGGTGGCGGGCACAACGGCCTGGTCGCCGCGGCCTACCTCGCGCGCGAGGGGCTGCGCACGCTCGTGCTCGAGCGCCGGCACATCGTGGGCGGCGCGGCCGTCAGCGAGCAGCCGTTCGGCCCGGACTTCACCCTCACCAGCCTGAGCTACGTCGTCTCGTGGCTGCCGCCGACGCTGGTGCGCGACCTCGACCTGGTGAGGCACGGCTACCACGTCTACCCGCAGGGCCCGTACTTCGCGCCGCGCACCGACGGCCGCTACCTGCAGCTGCCCGACGACAAGCGGCGCACGGCACGAGCAGATCTCGAAGTTCTCCGACGAAGGACGCCGACGCCGCCGAGCGCTGGGACGAGTGGATGGACGGCCTCGGCAAGATCCTCGGCCCGCTCATCAACGAGATCCCGCCGAAGGTCGGCTCGCGCAAGCCCGCCGACCTCGGCGCGCCAGGCGCTGCTCCTGCGCAAGCTCACCGACGTCGACCAGCGCAAGGCCGTCGACCTCACCCGGCTGCTCACGAGCAGCGCCGCCGACCTCATCGAGGACACCTTCGAGTCCGACGCGATGCGCGGCGTGCTCAGCGTGTCCGCGGTGATCGGGTCGTGGGCCGGGCCGCGCACGCCGGGCACGGCGTACGTCATCGCGCACCACCACATCGGCGACCTCGGCGACGGCCGCATCGGCGCGTGGGGCTTCCCGCGCGGCGGCATGGGCGGCGTGACGCAGGCGCTCGCCGCCGCGGCGCGCTCGTTCGGCGCGGTCAAGGTCATCCTCGATGGCTGGTCCAAGGACGACACCACCGCCAAGGAAGCGTTCAAGCAGGAGCACGGGATCAAGTGACGTGACACAGGCACTTCAGCCTGTTCTTTCACCAGCCCCAGCATCTCCAGGAACAGGCAGGAATGTCTGTGTCACATCGGATCACCTCCTCCACGCAGACAAAAAAGAAGCCGGAAATCGAAGTGGGGGAACTCGATTTTCGTCGGCCTTTCCGAACCGTGTCGTGGTTCTACTCGGGGGGGAGTGGTTTTTGTCGCTGTCCGCTCCTAGGGGGAAGGGGTGCTCGCGGCGACAGGAAAACAAATATCCCATTTCCGGCCGAATCGACATCACGCGATGAGGTGGATTTCCGGTCCGGACGAAAAATCCCACTCGACCGACTCTAGGATTGCCAAAGTTTGATCCTCGACTAGGAATGCGCCCCCGGCGCGAAACCCTCGGCCGCCAACCAGAAGCCACCATCCGATTATGAAGGACCTCAGCAAATACCGCAACATCGGCATTTTCGCCCACGTTGATGCGGGCAAAACGACCACCACCGAACGTATTCTCAAGCTCACCGGCAAGATCCACAAAATTGGAGAAGTTCGACGACGGTGCATCGACGATGGACTTCATGGAGCAGGAAGCCGAGCGCGGCATCACCATCCAATCCGCCGCAACCACCTGCTTCTGGAAAGATCACCAGTTCAATGTCATCGACACCCCGGGCCACGTGGACTTCACCATCGAAGTTTATCGTTCGCTCAAGGTACTCGACGGCGGCGTCGGCGTGTTCTGCGGTTCCGGCGGCGTTGAGCCTCAGTCGGAAACCAACTGGCGCTACGCCAACGACTCGGAAGTTGCCCGCGTTATTTACGTCAACAAGCTGGACCGGATTGGTGCGGATTTCTATCGCGTCGTCGCCCAGGTGAAGAAGATCCTCGGAGCGCACCCGCTCGTCATGGTCCTGCCGATCGGCACCGAGTCCGACTTCGTCGGCGTCGTTGACCTGCTCACGATGAAGGCCCACATCTGGGACGAATCCGGCCAGCCGGAAAATTTCAAGATCGAGGAAATTCCCGCCGACATGGTGGACAAGGCGAAGGAATACCGCGCCCAGCTCATCGAAACCGCCGTCGAACAGGACGACGCCATCATGGAAGCTTACCTCGAAGGCACCGAGCCGACGATCAAGTCAAGAAGTGCATCCGCAAGGGCACGATCGACCTCGTGTTCTTCCCGACCTACTGCGGCTCCTCCTTCAAAAACAAGGGCCTCCAGCTCGTGCTCGACGCCGTCGTTGATTACCTTCCTTCCCCTACCGACGTCAAACCACTCCCCGAAGCGGACGCCGAGGGCAATGAAACCGGCAACTTCGCCATCATCGACCCGAAAGCCCCGTTCCGCGGCCTCGCTTTCAAGATCATGGACGACAAGTTCGGCGCGCTCACCTTCACCCGCATCTATTCGGGCACGATCAAAAAGGCGACACCGTCCTCAACTCCTTCACCGGCAAGACCGAGCGCATTCCTCAAGCCGCATGGTCGAGATGCACGCCGACGACCGCAAGGAAATCGACTCCGCGCAAGCCGGTGACATCGTCGCCATCGTCGGACTCAAGAATGTCCAGACCGGTCACACGCTTTGTGACGAGAAAAACCCGGCCACGCTCGAGCCGATGGTTTTCCCGGATCCCGTCATTTCCATCGCCGTCGCACCGAAGGACAAGGCCAACGCTGAAAAGCTCGCCAACGCGATTGGCAAGATGATCCAGGAAGATCCTTCGTTCCGCGTCGAAACCGACGATGAAACCAACGAAATGATCCTCAAGGGCATGGGTGAGCTCCACCTCGACATCAAGATCGACATCCTCAAGCGCACCCACAAGGTCGAGGTCTCCGTCGGTGCCCCACAGGTCGCCTATCGCGAAACCATCACCAAGACGGTCAACGACAGCTACACCCACAAGAAGCAGTCCGGTGGTTCCGGTCAGTTCGCGAAGATCGACTACACCATCGAGCCCGGCGAGCCAGGCACCGGCTTCATCTTCGAATCCAAAGTCGTCGGCGGCAGCATCCCGAAAGAGTTCATTCCCGCCGTCGAAAAAGGCTTCAAAACCTCGGTCGATAAAGGACCCCTCGCCGGTTACCCCTGCTTGGACTTCAAGGTCACGCTCAACGAGGGTGGTTTCCACGCCGTGGACTCCAGCAACATCGCCTTCGAAATCGCCGCGAAAGCCGCCTATCGCCAGACCATGGTCAAGCGCGCCCGCAGATCCTCGAACCGATGATGAAGCTCGACGTCTTCACTCCCGACGAAAAAGTCGGTGACGTCATCGGCGACCTCAACCGCCGACGGGGCATGATCCAAGGCCAGGAGCCGACACCCGGCGGTGTCCGCGTCAAGGCCGAGGCTCCGCTGTCCGCCATGTTCGGCTACATCGGCGACCTCCGTACCATGACTCTCCGGCCGTGGCCAGTTCTCCATGGAGTTCAGCCAGACGCCCCGTGCCCGAAAAACGTCTCCGACGATGTCATCGCCAAGGCCAAGGCCAAGGACGAAGCGCTCCGCGCCGCCAAATAACTGGAACGCGGATCTTCAGCCCGCCTCTTCCCACCCGCCGTCCCGCAAGGGTCGGCGGGTTTTTTGTGTCCGGAAGCCGGATTGACAGGATCTCGCGATTGTAGTTTGGTTTCTCCACACCGAGTGGCTTCAAATGTCAGCGAAAACGACACCTTCTATTCAGATCCCGAATCTTTTTCCGACCCCGAAACCAGGGAACTGGCAGAAGTCCTACGGAGACTGGAACGGACTCTGCAAAGCGATTCATCTATCGATTGGGAGGAATCGCGGCGGCGGCATATTGAAGCTCTCGAAGAACTATCCCAAGCGGACGACAAAACCGGGTATTTGATCAATCTACTCGACGGCATTGAATTCCAAATAGGTGGCGACGAACACCTGCTATTCCGACGGGAAGATCAACCAGACAGGATTTTCAAATCCACCTATGGCGATAACTTCGGTTGCTGTTGTGTCTTTGATCCCATCGACCCGGAACTCACCGGCAAGAACTTCAATGCAACCGGAAATCCCGATGTGCGCTTCTATTTGAAACGGTGGATCCTCCTGAATTCGTTGGGCGGTTACAAAACCCGTTTCGAAGGAATCCTTCCACCGAGAAACCCCACTGGTTACCGCGAATCTGTATGAGCCAACCCTGGCTGGACGGTAGCAATCCGGACTCGGGCACGATCTCCCGTTTGATGGGAAACGCAGGTTTTCTCGAAGTAAGTCGGGATGCGTTCTATTTGCCGGATTTCGGGATACTTCTCACGGATACCGCACCACGAAATGTCCGGATTTCAGGGAACAGCGTGATCCCTTTCGACGCCATTGCTGAAATCGTCACTGACGAAGTGAGCCGTTGGATCAAAAAGCGAATTTCCCGATGATTTTGGGAAACTCCGGCCGTGGCCAGTTCTCCATGGAGTTCAGCCACTACGCCCCTTGCCCGAAAACGTCTCCGACGACGTCATCGCCAAGGCCAAGAACGAAGCGCTCCGCGCTGCCAAGTAATGGAGTGCGGAACTTCATTGCGCCTCTTCCCAACCCGCCGTCCCGCAAGGGCCGGCGGGTTTTTCGTTTCACGGACCGCGAAATTTATTTCGCCCGAATTTTCGATCCTTCACATTTCCCCCCACAGAATTTCCTCCTTACATCTTCGCCCGAAACGTCACCGAAACCAGCGAGACAACCCCGAAGGCTGCCGCAGCAAGAGGCGGATGGAGATCTATCCAAATTGTGATCGACCACACGTTGATAAAAGGCGGTCACCGAAGCCTGAGCGTGCCGCCTCGTGCGCCCGTCGAACGTTGATGCAGATTACGGTGCGCATGGGAGTTAATTAGCCCTGTTCGCATTCTTTGCCCGAGGGGTAGCCAAAAAGCGCTCCCATTACGCCTTCGCAGACCTCCTTATTAATCGAGACATCGATAGAGTAGAAGTCTGTAAAATGATTCAAACTACTAAAATTAGCCTTAAGCCATTTATCCCGATCCTTAGACTCCGAGGAAAGCAAGTATCCACCATCAGCCTCCCTTCTGCTCCGAAATGGGGCAGCCGCAGGCAAGTAGAATCCTCACGGTGTTAAAAGGGAATCGGAAATTCACGAAGTAGAACCAAGGAACCCCAGCTTCAAATGAAGCTGATACCCAGCTTCGTATCTCGGGTATTTCATAGATCTCACGTGAGTCGTCATCCCAATCAGGGAAAAAAACTTCAACGGTATTGCGTTTCCTTAGCAGCAAATCTTTGTTGCTGCTAAGCCGCTCAAGAACCGTGCTGATCGTATGCATAGACTTGGCCTTAATGTCTGCCTCAGGAATTGCAATTAGTAGAGCTTCAGCACCCTGAACAGCCTTAGAAAAGGCCCAAAAGCTCTGGATTTCTTCCGAATAGTCTTGGATTGGACCAGCGATTGAAGCCCACGCCACCTCAACGTGAGGAGTGATTAGGTTCTCTCGAGGGACCTCAATCCACCAACCGCTGTCGGTTTGCTCTGTTCGAGCAATTTCAAATTCACACCAGTATCCTTCAGTGCAATCCCCATTTACTATCAAAAGTATTACAGGAACTCCAAGATTGAGATAGAAATTCAGGTGTTTATTGGAACCTTCATAGCGAAATCCACCCGCGGTTTGTTTCAAGTATGAATCACCGCATTTGATCTGCACAGCGACGCCCCTACCTGATACGCTGTGGTCTCGAACGATGTCGGCGTACCCGTCGATTCCATAATCGTCCTCGCGATGGACTGGGCGAAAGATCCAGCCTAACTCCATAGTGACAAAATGCTGAATGAAGGTTTCACCAGTTCTGCCAGTTCGCTGTGAGTCGGTACGCTGGGGATATCCTAGAGGTTCCATTTCTTTGAGCTAACGATTTCAATTGGTTCCGGGGCAAGATGGCGGGACGAGACTGTTTTGACGAGCGGATTCCCGAGACCGGTGGCACGCCTGCCGAATATTCGGAATGGAAACTTTCCTAATCCCTGAGCTCAATCCCCACCATGAAACTGATTAAGAACTCCAATGGCCATGCCGCGATGCTGAAGCGCCTCGAGGATTTCATGATTGCCGATCCCAAACCCGGCTCGAAAGAGCATGAGGAGCTGGAACTCCTCGTTTTCTTGATCGCGGACTATGAAAGCCGCACTGTGAAAATTCCCGCAGCCACACCGGCAGAGTCGATCCACTTCCGCATGGAGCAATCCGGCACTTAAACTCAAAGAGTTTTTCGATCTGCCATGACCTCCGCCCGCGGCCGGTTCCTCCATGGAGTCCAGCCACTACGCCCATCATTCCACCTGTCGAAGCTGCACGGTATCAATGACCTTGCCATGGGCGAGGGCGTTGGTGATGACGACCTGCCAGCTTCCGGGCTGACACCATTGCCTGGCCTTCAGGGTGTTGAGGGCGTTTTTGATCGTGTGCTCGGGGTCGTCGGAAAATTCCATCAGGAAAGGCTCGACGCCCCAGGGCAGCAGAAGCTGGCGGAATACGGACTCGATGTCGGTGAAGGCATAGATCGGCACCCCGCGGGCGCGCAGGGCACCGAGCACGTAGGCGAGGAAGCCGCTGCGGGTGAAGACCACGATGGACGAGTCGCCAAGTTCCTGCGCGAGCACGGCGGCGGAGCGGAGCATCTTCGATTTGGGGTCCTTGAGCTCGATGGTCCGGTTCAAGGCGCCGTTCACGGAGGGCTCGATGCTTTCGATGATGTTTTTCATCACTTGCACGGATTCGAGCGGGTAGGCGCCGACGGTCGTTTCGCCGGAAAGCATCACCGCATCCGCCTGTTCGCGGACGGCATTGGAAACGTCGGATATCTCCGCCCGGGTGGGCATGGGAGAGGAAATCATCGTTTCCAGCAGGTGCGTGGCGATGATCACGGGTTTCCCCTCCGCCTGGCAGGCTGCGACGAGCTCCGTTTGCACCAGCGGCAGACGGTGATAGTCGATTTCGATGCCGAGGTCGCCGCGCGCGACCATGACGGCATCGGCCTCGCGAATGATTTCCCGCATGTTCCGCACCCCCGCCTGATCCTCGATTTTGGCGATGATCTTCGCCGACGAGCCGAGGCCATCCAAAAAGCGGCGCAGCGTGCGGATGTCCTCCGCCTGCCGCACGAACGACAGCGCGACGAAGTCGATCCCGGCGCGGACGCCGGCTTTCAGGTCCTCCTCGTCCTTCGCCGTGAGGCAGGGCAGGTTCACGAACACCCCGGGGAGGTTGATGTGCCGTTTGGAGCCGATGGTGCCGGGCGTGAGCACCTCGCAAAGCACGTGCGCCTCGTCCTTACTCAAGACCCGCATGCGGATCAGACCGCTGTCCACGAGCACGATGGCTCCGACCTCGATATCGCCCGGCAGCCCCGGGTAGTTCACCGACACCGCCGGAACGCCGCCTGTCGGGGTGGCGCTTTCGATGTGGAACTCAAAGCGGTCCCCGGCCCTCAGTTCGATCGGCGCCTCGACCCTGCCCGTGCGGATTTCCGGCCCCTTCACATCCATCATCACCGATACCTGCCTGCCAACATCCGCCGAGGCCTCGCGGATGAACCACATCGCGTCGGCCACCCACTGATGGGAGGCATGCGCCATGTTCAGGCGCATCATGTCCACGCCCGAGGGGATGAGTCTGGCGAGCATTTCCTTGCGACTCGGTCGCAGGACCCAGCGTGGCGATGATTTTCGTGTGCCGGAAGTAGGTTGAGGGGCGCATGACACGGCTGACTAGAAAAGGGCCATTCATGGCATCTGTGGTGTGTGCCAGGGAGGAAATGACGGGGCTGACCGTGCAACGCTCGCGGATCATACCCCCATTGCGTTAAAGACTCGGGCCCTCCGGACTGAGATGCTCACCATCCTATGAGATCCTTTGTCGCGTCAACTTTGCTTGTCGCATTTGCCGCACTGCCGCTTCTTTCCACCCGCCTCAACGGTGCGCCGTCCGCGTCCCATCCAGATCAGCGACGTTCCCCGCGCCACGCAAACCGGCGAAGGCCCAGCCCCCACCGGAGCACCGGGCAATGGCCGCTACACTCCACCGCTGCCTGCGGATCCCAAGCTCCCTACGCTCTGGCTCATCGGCGATTCCACGGTCCGCAACGGCACGACCGGCGACAACGGCCCTAACGGCC
>CAWGZO010000003.1:0-13083 GCA_963827145.1 uncultured Actinomycetota bacterium
GCTCCTGGCTGTTGCGCCTCGATCTCCTGGTCGGGCACGCGCACGTCGATGCCGCCGCGCTCGACCTCGAGCTCCTGCCGCAGCCGCCCGACCTCGCGCAGGAGCGCGAGCGACTCGTCGGCAGTGCCTGGCGTCGAGGCCCTTCTGCACCTCGGCGTAGGCGAGCTTCGCGCGGCTGCGGACCAGCGCCCGCTCGACGTCGACCTCGACCGGCAGACCGGCCGAGTCGAGGTCGATGCGCCACAGCACCGCCGCGCGGTCGACGCCGGGCAGCAGGCTCGCCGCACCCTCGGACAGCACCGGCGGGTGCAGCGAGGTGCGCAGGTCAGGGCTGTAGAACGTGACGCCGCGGGCGTGCGCCTCGCGGTCGATCGCGCTGCCCGGCCGCACGAAGGACGCGACGTCGGCGATCGCGTAGTGCACGCGGTAGCCGCTCCCCCGACGCTCGATCCACACTGCCTGGTCGAGGTCGGTCGATCCGGCAGGGTCGATGGTGACGAACGGGATCCCCGTGGCGTCACGGCGCTGCTCGCCGTCGGGCGCGGCGGCGGCTGGGGCGCGGCGGCCACCGCCTCGGCCTCGGCGAGCACGTCGTCCGGGAAGGACGCAGGCACGCCCTGCTCCTCGCGCACGGCCGCGAAGCCGGCTCGGAGCACGTCGCCCTGCCGGGTCTGCGCGCGCAGCCAGCGTCGGGTCACCGAGCACCGTACGTGCCGCTCGCCCGCCCGGCACCCGGGTTGGCCGCTCCGTCGGACTGATCGATCCATTGCTGCCCGCCTTGGAAGCGACGGGTGACAGTCTCGCGGGTGGGGTGGAAGGATCGGCGGGTGCTCGTGCTGCTGCCGCCCTCCGAGGGCAAGACCCCGGCGCGACGCGGCGCCGCGCTCGACCTCGACGGTCTGTCGTTCCCGGGCTGACGGCGACGCGCGAGCGCGTCCTCGACGCGCTCGTCGACCTCGCCCGCACCCGGCCGGACACCGCCCGCATGGTGCTCGGGCTCTCGGAGCGGCAGATGGACGAGGTCGTGCGCGACGCCGGCCTCCTCACCGAGCCGACCGCGCCCGCCGGTCGCGTCTACACCGGTGTGGTCTACGAGTCGCTCGACCTCGCCTCGCTCGACGCCGCGGCCAAGCGCCGCGCGACGCGCAGCGTCGTGGTGCAGAGCGCCCTGTTCGGCGCCGTGCGGCTGACCGACCGGATCCCGGCGTACCGGCTGTCGGGCGACTCGGTGCTCCCGTCGCTCGGGTCGCTCGCCGCGGTGTGGCGCGACCCGTTGGCGGCGGCCATGACCGACGCCGCCGGTCGCGGCCTCGTGATCGACCTGCGCTCCGGCGTGTACGCCAACCTCTGGAAGCCGACCGGCGCGGTCGCCGACCGGACGGTGGCGGTGCGGGTGCTGCAGGAGTTGCCGGACGGCAGCCGCAAGGTGGTGAGCCACTTCAACAAGGCGACCAAGGGACGGTTGCTGCGGCAGTGGCTCGTCGACGGCGCCGACCCGCGCAGCCTCGACGAGCTGGCCGACGCGTGCGAGAAGGCGGGCGTCGTGGCCGAGCCGGGGCCGCGGCCCAAGCCCGGTCGGCCCATGACGCTCGACGTCGTGGTCTCGGACCTGTAGCGGCGACCCCAATCCCCTCGCCGCACGGCCCCGCGCGCGGCAGGGTGGGCGCATGGTCAGCAGCGACGTGTGGGACGAGGCGACGGCATCGGTCTACGACGCCGACGCGGCCGACATGTTCGCCCGCGACGTCGTGGACCCTGCCGTGGACCTGCTCGCCACGCTGGCGGGCGACGGGCGCGCGCTCGAGCTCGCGATCGGCACCGGGCGGATCGGCATCCCCCTCCTGCGGCGCGGAGTGCGGGTGACTGGGATCGAGCTGTCGGTGGCGATGGTCGAGCGCCTGCGCGCGAAGGTCGGGGCCGACGAGCTGCCCGTGGTCGTCGGCGACATGGCCTCGACGCGCGTGCCCGGTGAGTTCACCGTCGTCTACCTGGTGTTCAACACGATCACGAACCTGCGGACGCAGGCCGAGCAGGTCGCGTGCTTCCGCAACGCCGCAGCGCACTGGTGCCGGGCGGCCGATTCGTCGTCGAGGTGTACGTGCCGCCGCTACGACGGCTGCCCCCGGCCAGGTGGCAGTCCCGTTCGACGTGTCCGAGGCGCACACCGGCTTCGACACGTTCGACCTCGTGACGCAGCAGAGCCAGTCGCACCACTACACGAGGCTGGCCGACGGCACGACGCGCTACGACGTCGGCAGCTTCCGCTACGTGTGGCCGGCAGAGCTCGACCTCATGGCTCAGCTCGGCCGGGCATGGAGCTCGAACGCCGTACCGAGGACTGGGCGGGCACACCGTTCACGTCCGAGAGCGAGACCCACGTCTCCGTCTGGCGCACGGCGACGTAGCGCGGTGGGGCACGTCGTCGCACGGGAGGCGACGACGGGTGCGCCCGGCCTACTCTCGGGAGCCAGCGGACGAAGGGACGGCATGAGCGGGACCCGGCTCTATCGCGACGACGCCGACATCACGTGGCTGCGCGACCACCTGCGCAGCGCGCAGCGCGTCCTGATCCTCACCGGGGCCGGCGTGAGCCGCGCGTCCGGGCTGCCGACCTACCGCGGGCAGGGCGGGATCTACGAGGACTCCGAGATCGAGGCCCTGCACCATGCCGACGGGCTTCCGGGGTCGCTGCCCGACCTGTGGTCGTTCTGGGGCCCGAAGCGTCAGTCGATCCTGGCCGCCGAGCCCAACGCCGCGCACCGCGCGATCGCGGAGTACCAGTGGGACGCGCGCACCGGCACGCGCTCGGTCACCCTCGCGACGCAGAACATCGACGACCTGCACGAGCGCGGCGGCAGCCCGCAGGTCGCCCACCTGCACGGCACGCTGTTCGCCACCCACTGCTACGCGGGGTGCGGGTACGCCGTGGCGCACGACGTCACGCCGTACGACGCCACACCCGTGTGCCCGCGGTGCGGCAGCTGGCTCCGGCCGTCCGTGGTGCTGTTCGGCGAGCAGCTCGACGTCGACGCCCAGATGGCCGCACGTCACGCGGTGCGCGAGTGCGACCTGCTGATCGCGGTCGGCACCTCCGGCGAGGTGAGCACCGCGGCCAACCTGATCCGCTACGCCTCCGACGTCGGTGCGCTGCTCGTCACGGTCGACCCCACTGCGACCGTTCCGGAGATCTTCGACGTCCACGTGCAGCTGCCCGCCGAGGACGCGCTCCCCCGCATCCTGCTCTAGCCGTCGTACGCCGTCAGCAGGTGGCGAACACGTAGCCCGGCGTGCCGCGCGGCACGAGGTCGCGATCGCGGTACACGACGCTGATCCGCGAACCCCTTGCGGCACAGGCGGATCCGAAGTTCGCCCGACCTCCGGCGTCGGAGTACTCGATCTCGATCACGCGGCGCCCGTACACCGACGTGAACCTGCCGCACTCGGCGTAGACCTGGCACTCCTCCACCACGGCGAAGTCGAACCGCGTCACGCTCCGGAGCGCGAGCATGACGACGTCGTTCTTCTGCGCGACGGCGAGACCGCGAGCATGCGCGTGCGCCACGAGCGCGGACGCGAAGCCGGCGTTGTGCCGCATCGTGAGCCGGCCACGCGAGCGCGTCCATGAGTCGAGGTTGTCGGGCTCCACGGCACGGAAGCCCTTGGCGGCGCAGCGCGCGAGCCAGATGTCGGCGACGGTGAGCAGCTCGCGGCGCTTGGCCGACGTCGAGGTGTCGAGCAGCGTCTCGCCCGGCCAGTCGGCGTCGGCCACGAGCCGGCCGGCCGAGTCCCGGAGCAGCAGCGACGGGTGGTTCGCCAGCCACCACGACCGGGTGCCCGGCTGGGTCTGGAACGCGTTGACGTAGCAGATGCCGTACGTTCCGGCGGCCGGGCGCGACGTCATGTCGCGCGTCACGACCGTGACGCCGGACGGCGGCGTGTACGCACCGCCGAGCTGGTAGTCGACCGCCGCGTCCACCGGCGGCGGCACCACGGTGGCTGCGTACGCCGGCGTCGCGCCGACCAGAAGCGCGAGCGCCGCCGCGAGACCGACCAGGCGGGATCGCATCTGCCGACGCCCTACGGCGTCCAGCCGGAGACGAGGCCCTCGAGATGGCTCGACTCCGCGAACGACCGCATCGAGGCGTTGCCGTCGGCGTACCACGTGAGCGTGGTGATCGACGCGGGTGCGAGCTCCATGCGGTTCATCGACAGCAGCGGCGAGCCCAGCGCCCGCGCGGTGAGCGCGCGGATCGAGCCGACGTGCGCCGCGGCCACGATGCGGGCACCCCGGTAATCCTCGAGCACGGCCGCGAGCGCAGCACCCACACGGTCGTACACCTGCTGCAGCGACTCGCCTCCAGGCGGCGCGACCTGCGGCGACTCGAGCCACGCCGACATCTCCGCCGGCCACCGCGCCATGACCTCGGCGAAGGTCAGGCCGTCCCACTCCCCGAACCGCGCCTCTTCGAGGCCGGGTACGGCGACGGCCTCGGCGCCGATGCGCCGACCGATCACGGCCGCGGTCTGCCGGGTGCGCTGCATCGGCGAGCACAGCAGCACATCGGCGCCGCCGCGGCGCTCGACCTCCGCAGCCGCCGCCTCGGCCTGCGCGACGCCCTGCTCCACCAGCGGCGGGTCGAACGGCCCGCCCGAGCCCGAGAACCGACGCTCGAGCGAGTGCTGGGTGACGCCGTGCCGCACGATGACCGTGACGGTGGGCGCGCCGATGTCCGGGCCCCAGCCGACGATCGCGGGACGCGGCCCCGGCGGCACCGGATCGGCCTCGACCTCGGTCTCGTAGGCGTCTACGACGGTACGGCGGATCGTGCCGCTGCGCCCGCGCTCGACGGCGTCCATCGACTCGTTCGCGAGGGCGTCGGCGGCCTTGTTCTTCTCGCGCGGCACCCAGGTGAAGGTGATCCGCTCGCGCGGCATGACGTCGCGCGCCTCGAGCGCGATGCGACGCAACGTGTCGTTCTTGATCGCCCAGCGGCCGCTCATCTGCTCGACGACGAGCTTGGAGTCGAGGCGCGCCTCGACGTGCGCGTCCGGGTCGATCTCCATCGCCGCACGCAGGCCCTCGAGGAGGCCGGTGTACTCCGCGACGTTGTTGGTGGTGTGCCCGAGGTGGTCGGCGAGCTCGACGAGCACCTCTCCGGTGGCCGCCTCACGCACCACGGCGCCGTACGCCGCGGGGCCGGGGTTGCCGCGGGACCCGCCGTCGGCCTCGACGACGAGACGGCGGTTCACAGACCGGACTCCGGCGTGCGCACGAGGATCCGGCGGCACTCCTCGCAGCGCAGCACCTCGTCGGGAGCCGCATCGCGGATGCGGCCGATGTCGGTGGGCGTGAGCTCCATCCGGCAGCCCTCGCACCGGCGCTGGTGGAGCGCGGCGGCACCGACGCCGTTGTGGTCGGCGCGCAGCTTGTCGTAGAGGCCGAGCAGGTCGGCAGGGATGTCCGGCAGCACCTTCGCGCGCTCGGAGCCCACCCACTCCTTGTCGCGGTCGCCCTCGGCCCACGCGGTGTCGCGCTCGGCCTTCAGCCGGTCGATCTCGGCGGTGATGCCGTCGCGCTCGGCGGTGACCGTGGCGAGCGCGGAGCGGGCGTCCTCGAGCTTCTCCATCACCTCGAGCTCGGACGTCCTCGAGGTCGGACTGCCGGCGCGCGAGCGACTCGACCTCGCGCTGGAGGTTCTCGAGCTCCTTCGCCGACCCGACCCGGCCCGAGAGCAGCAGCTCCTGGTCCTTGGCGGCCCGCTGGCGCACCTGCTCGACGTCGGTCTCGGCCTTGGCCATCATGCGCTCGAGGTCGCTGACCTCGGTCTCGCCCGCGACGACGCGGTCGCGGACTCCGGCGTACCGCGCCTCGAGCTCGGCGATCTGGGCGAGCTGCGGGAGCGTACGGCGACGGTGCTCGATCTGGTCCAGACGGGCGTCGAGCGCCTGCAGGTCGAGCAGGCGGAGCTGGACAGCGGGCTCGGCGTTCACCGGTCTCCTCGATGTTCTGGTGTCAGTGGTGCGGTCGAGCTAGAGCCGTGCGGTCCACGGGTCGGTGACGATCCCCGACACGTGGGTGTCCACCGTAACGCCGACGGCGGCCAGGTCCGACACGAGCAGGGCAGCCGCGCGTGCCAGCCAGGGCCACTCCGAGGCCCAGTGGGCGACGTCGAGCAGCGCGGGGCCACCTGCTGCGAGGTGGTCGAGCGCGACGTGGTGCTTGAGGTCGGCGGTCAGGTAGACGTCGACACCGGCTGCGGAGGCCGCGGCCAGGGCGTCCGAGCCGGAGCCGCCGCACACGGCGACACGGTGGACCGGCTGCGCAGGGTCCCCGGCGACCCGGACGCCGTGCGCGGTGGGGGGAAGCGCGCCGAGCACGGTGGAGGCGAAGCCGCCGAGGGTGGTGCCGCCCGGCACGACGCCGATCCGACCGAGCCCCGTGCGGCCGCCGGCCGCGGGCACCAGCGGAACGAGGTCGACCAGCCCGACCGTCTCGGCCAGCGCGTCGGAGACGCCGTCGAGCGCGACGTCGGCGTTGGTGTGCGCCGCCAGCAATGCGCAGCCCCCGCTGATGAGGCGATGCACGACGCGGCCGGCGGGGTCGGTGGCGGCCACGGACGACACCGGGCGCAGGAGGAGGGGGTGGTGGGTGAGCAGGAGGTCGGCGCCCGCCGCCAGCGCCTCGTGCACGACCGCCTCGGTGGGGTCCACCGCGAGGTGAACACGGCGGACGGGCGCGGCCGGGTCGCCGCAGACGAGCCCGACTGCGTCCCACGACTCGGCGCCAGCAGGGTCGTACCTCCGGTGCACGGCTGCGACGACGTCGGCGACAGTGGCGTGGTCCATCCCCGGAGCCTACGAGGCTGCGGCGCCACGTGACGCGACCCACGTGCCTCGCGGGATGAGGCGTGGGAATGTGGATGCCGGGTGCTCGCGTTCTGCCAGGTGCGGCACCACCGCCGACACGGACCGAGGAGCAGTGCAGTGGCATCGATCGAGCTGACGGGTGAGGTCTTCGACGACACCGTCACGAGCAACGACATCGTGTTCGTCGACTTCTGGGCCGAGTGGTGCGGCCCGTGCCGCAACTTCGCCCCCGTCTTCGAGAAGGCTTCCGAGACCCACCCCGACATCGTGTTCGGCAAGGTCGACACCGAGGCCGAGCAGGCGCTCGCCGGTGCCGCGGGCATCTCGTCGATCCCCACGCTCATGGCGTTCCGCGAGGGCGTCCTGCTCTACTCGCAGCCCGGCGCCCTGCGCGACCAGCAGCTCGAGCAGCTGATCAGCGCGGTCAAGAACGTCGACATGACCGAGGTGCACGCGCAGATCGCCGCGCAGAAGGCCGGCACCCCCGAGGCCTGACCCGTACGACGAAGGCCCCGGACGTCCTCGCGGACGTCCGGGGCCTTCGTGCTGATCAGGTCAGCGGCTGCGGCGACCGGCGCCGGCCGAGAACTCCGACACCGAGCGGCGCGGGTGCGGCACCGGCGGAGGAGCCGCCGCGCGGGCTGCGCTGGCCGCCCTGACCCGACGACGGCTTCGGCGCCGACGACGATCGCTGGCTGCGCTGCGCTGCCGCCGTTGCCGCTGCCGCCGCTGCGCGAGCGACCGCCGCCGCCGCCGTTGCCGCCGCCGTCGCGAGCGGCCGCCGGACGACGGCTCCTCACGACGGGCGACGGGCTCGACGAACGCGGCGCGCGGGCCGGTCAGCTCGAGCAGCTCGGGCGAGCCCGGCTGGACCGACGACAGGTTCGGGCGGATGCCCGCCTTGCGCGTCATCTGCGTGACGTCGCCGCGCTGCGACGAGGTCTGCAGGGTGACGACGACGCCGGAGGCGCCGGCGCGGGCGGTGCGGCCCGAGCGGTGCAGGTAGGCCTTGTGCTCGGTCGGCGGGTCGACGTGCACGACGAGCGCGATGTCGTCGACGTGGATGCCGCGCGCGGCGATGTCGGTGGCGACGAGCACCTTGACCTCGCCGCTGCGGAAGGCCGCGAGGTTCCGGTCGCGCGCGTTCTGCGCGAGGTTGCCGTGCAGGTCGACCGCGGGGACGCCGGCGAGCGGTGAGGTCGCGGGCGAGCTTGCTTGGCGCCGTGCTTGGTGCGCATGAACAGCACCGAGCGGCTCTCGCCGGAGGCGAGCTCGTGCACGACCGCGGGCTTGTCGCCGGCGGTCACGGTGAGCACGTGGTGCTCCATGTCCGGCTCGGTGCGTGGCGTCGTCGTCGACCGAGTGCGTCACCGGGTTCGACAGGTAGCGGCGCACGAGCACGTCGACACCGTTGTCGAGCGTGGCCGAGAACAGCAGCCGCTGGCCGTCGGACGGCGTGGTGTCCATGATCCGGCGTGACGCCGGGCAGGAAGCCGAGGTCGGCCATGTGGTCGGCCTCGTCGAGGACGGTGACCGACGACGTCGTCGAGCGTGACGTGGCCCTGGCGCATGAGGTCCTCGAGCCGGCCGGGGCAGGCGACGAGGATGTCGACGCCGCGCTGCAGCGCCTTCACCTGGCCGCCCTGGCCGACGCCGCCGAAGACTGGTCGATGGTCGCAGGCCCGGCGGCCTCGGCCAGCGGCACGAGCGTGTCGTGCACCTGGGTGGCGAGCTCACGGGTCGGGCAGCAGGACGAGCGCGCGCGGGCGGCCGCGGGTGGCGCGCCGACGCTCGGCGGCGAGGCGCGCGACGAGCGGCAGCGCGAAGGCGATGGTCTTGCCGCTGCCGGTGCGGCCGCGGCCGAGCACGTCGCGGCCCGACAGCGAGTCGGGCAGCGTCGCGGACTGGATCGGGAACGCCGACGTCGATGCCCTGCGTCGCGAGGACGTCGACGAGGTTCTGCGGCACGCCGAGCACGGCGAAGTCGGTGCTGGCAGCCGCGTGCGCGGCGGTCGGCTCGACGACGGGCGCTGCCTTGTTGGGCAGCCCGGTGCTCGGGTTGGTGCCCTTCGACGCCGTTGGTGCGGCGGCGCGGCCGGTCACGGCGCGCGTCGTCACGGGTGTTCGTGGTGATGGTCATGGGACCTTCCGGGTCGTGGTGGTCACCCGCAAGACAGCGCGCAGCACGCTCGAGAGGAGCGAGGGCGCAAGGGATGCGTCGTCGGTGACCGTGGTGCGTTCCCGTGCGGGTGCACCGCAACCGGTCACTGGGCCGGAGGCTCGGGGCGCTGCGCTGTTGGAGCGCGTCCCCGTCGTGAGAAGGGATTCGCCGCGGGGTCAGTGCCACCCGGAGCTCGGCGAGATGTGTCCCAGGGTACCGGAATCCGATGCCGTCTCCGACCACCGGCGCCACGCGGGCGGAGGTGTGACGTCGCCCGCGATCGCACACCGGGCCTGGCCGACCAGGGCCATGATGTCCGCGGGGGACGGAGACGGATGAAGTCATGAGGAGCAACAGACCGGCGCGCGCCGCGCTGCGTCTCGCCGTGGGCTACGGCGCGGTGTCGGTCGCGCTGGATCCTGACCTCCGGACGCGCTCGCGCGCCAGCCTCTCGTTCGGCAGCGACGACGCCGAGCGGTACCTGCAGTCGGTCAAGGGGCTCGGCTTCGTCACCCTCACGGCCGTGGGCCTCTTCGTCGTGTCGCTCCGCTACCTGCGCCGCGTCGAGGACTCGACCGCGCGCCTGCAGGTCGGCGTACGACGAGACCCTCGCCGGCTGGGCGTCCGCGCTCGACATCCGCGACCGGTCCACCGCGCAGCACACCGAGCGCGTGACGACGCGCACGGTCGAGCTCGCGCGGCGGTTCGGCTTCGAGGGGCGCGCGCTCGACGACGTGCGCCGGGGCGCCACACTGCACGACATCGGGAAGATGGGCGTTCCCGACGAGATCCTCGGCAAGCAGGGCCCGCTCACCGACGACGAGTGGGTGCAGATGCGTCGGCATCCCGAGCTCGCCGTGCAGATGCTGCAGGGCATCGAGTACCTCCGCGCCGCCCTTGCGATCCCGCGCTGCCACCACGAGAAGTGGGACGGCAGCGGCTATCCGGCCGGACTGGTCCGCGAGCAGATCCCGCTCGAGGCGCGCCTGTTCGCCGTCGTCGACGTCTACGACGCGATCACGTCGGTGCGGCCGTACCGCCAGCCGATGCCGGTGCAGGAGGCGCGGGCCACCATCGAGGCAGGCTCCGGGAGCCACTTCGACCCGGCCGTCGTCGACGCCTTCCTCGCACTGATCGACGAGGAGGAACGGGTCCAGGCAGGGCGAGGGCCCGCCACCCCCCAGTAGGTGACGGGCCCTCGAGCGGGTGACGAGCACCGCTCCGAGGAGCAGTCCGGCTCGCAGGTCACCCGAGCCTTGACCCGGCCTTCGTTCGGCCGGGCAGGAGAACCATCTCCCGGCGATGTGAACGGTCCGTTTCGTCCCTGATGCGGGGAGGTCAACCTTTTCCCGGGCTCGGTGTACCGGCAATTCCTGCGGGGTGGGCGCAAAGGGACTCGAACCCCTGACCCCCTCCTTGTAAGGGAGGTGCTCTAACCAGCTGAGCTATGCGCCCGGATGCCGACGACGTGCGCCGATCCGACGGGCGAGAGTACCGAAACGCGCGGTCGGCCACGAAACCTGCGCACCTGATCCGGACGTAGGACAACCGCGTCGGGGGGTTCTCGGGCCACCTCCGACGCGGCTGCCGAGACGATCCTGCGACCGATCCGGCCGCCCCGCATCTCGAGAGTCAGCCCGTGGGTTCGGCGCCCAGCACACGGTCGAGCGCCGCCGCGACGTCATCCGCGAGCGCCTCGCGTGCGGACCCGCTGCGTTCCACGGGCGCGCCGGGCGCAGCGACCGACGGCCCCGTGTGACCGCACCCGCGGCACACCACCTCGCCGAGCCGCTTCACCAGCACGGTCGACCCGCACGCGGCGCAGCGGTCGAGGCGATCGGTCCAGCCGTCGGCCTGGCAGTCGGGGCAGACGAGCACCTGCTCCCCCGCCACGACGGCACGACGCCAGGTCGACGGACCGGAGTCCGGATCGACCTGGCGTCGTCCGCAGTAGAGGCACCCCACGGCACCGATGGTGCCAGCAGGACGCCGGGATGCGGGATCAGGCAGCGAGCGCGGCGAGGGCGTCGCGGTAGTCCGGGCGTTCGGCGGGCGTCGCCCGGACCGTTGACGACCGACCAGCGGACGACGCCGGCCTTGTCGATGATGAACGTCGCCCGCAGCGGGAAGCCGCCGGGCTCGAAGAAGACGCCGTACTCCTCGGTCACCGCGCCATGCGGCCAGAAGTCGCTGAGCAGCTGGAACTCGTAGCCCTCCTGCTCGGCGAACACCTTGAGCGTGGCCGTGGTGTCGCAGGAGATGCCGAGGACGACGGTGTCGTCGTTCTCGAACACCGAGCTGCTCGTCGCGGATCTCGCAGAGCTCGCCGGTGCAGGTGGCCGTGAACGCCGTGGGGTAGAAGACGACCACGACCGTCTTCTCGCCGCGGAACGACGACAGACGCACCGGGGTGCCGAACTGGTTCTTGAGCTCGAAGTCGGGGCCTCCTGGCCGACCTCGACCGACATGCGCGCGCCCTTCCTGGTCCTGGGCCGCGGAAGCGTCCCCACCACGGCAGGATTCGATCGTGGCACAGCTTCCCTCCGCCCTCCTCCCGAGCCCCGGCGACCACGGGCTCGCGACGACCGACCGCGTCCGGCTGGCGGCGTCGGTCGACCGGGCCTGGGCGCTGTTCGCCGAGATGGTCGAGCCGCTCGATCTCTCCGCCGTCACCCGCGCCAAGGGGCTGACCGTCCGCGAGGTGATCACGCCGCTCGGGGCGTGGCCCGACAACCGCCCGCTGTCCGAACTGCTCGACGAGGCGCGGCGCGGAGTGGTCGGTGACCACGACCAGGCCGCGCTGGTGGACGCCGTCCGCGCGGCGCACGCCGACGAGACGCGCGACGCCGTGCTGGCCGCGGTGCGCGAGCAGGGCGGCCAGATGGCGGCGTGGCTCGCCTCTCCCGAGTCCGACGCCGACGGTCTGCTGCCCGTGGCGTCGATGCTCGGCACGATCCCGCTGCTCACGTTCCTGCACGCTTCGACGTACCCGTTGGCGACCTCGGCGCTGGACCTCGAGCAGGCCGGGGCCGTCGTGCCGGACGAGCTGCTCGAGCTGGGGCTCGTGGGGGTGCTCGACACCATCGGCGCGCTCGCCGCCCGGCAGGGGCTCACGGCGTCGCTCGTGGCCGTCACGCCGACGATGTGCGCCGGGGTGGCCTCGGTGCCCGGGGCCTGCGCACGGCGGACCTCGACGGGCTCGACGCCGCCCACCTCGGGCCGCGGGTGGAGGGCACGGTGCGGATGCTGCTCGACGTGACGGCGAGCCGGGCCGACGTGCCGAGGGCGATGGCCGCGAAGACCTTGGCGCTGCACGACGTCCCGGGGCTGCTGGCGCTGGCGCCCCTCGTCGAGCAGGTGCCGGGGATCCCCGGCGGCGCGGCGCTGTCGGCCAGCATGCGCGCGGTCTCGGCGGTCGGGTCGCTGCTGCGCCGCCTGCCGTTCGCGCGGGGCTGAGCGAGGGCTAGCGGCGGGAGGCCTTGGGCGCGACGAGGCGGGTGCCCTGCCACTCGCGCGAGGCCGAGAGGGTGCTCGTGGCCTGCAGGCCGGCGGTGGGGGCGGCGTCGGCGATGTCGCTGGCCTCGACGTGGCCGTCCCGGCCGGGCTTCGGCGTGAGCAGCCAGACGACGCCCTGGTCGGCGAGGATCGCGATGGCGTCCATGAGGGCGTCGACGAGGTCGCCGTCGTCCTCGCGCCACCACAGCAGCACGGCGTCCACGACGTCGTCGTAGTCCTCGTCCACGATGCTCGGGGCCGCGGCCGGCAGCGATCGCGGGAGCGGAGCTCTGCGTCGACGTCGTCGTCGTAGCCGATCTCCTGCACGACCTGCCCGGAGACGATCCCGAACCGAGCCGCCAGGCTCTTCTGGGCCTCCGCGCCGTCCGCCGTCGCGGTCACGACGTCCTCTTTCGCTTCCTCACGCTCCGGCGGCACTGCGCCACCGGGTGGGGCTAGTCCACCGGACCGCGAGCCGCGCACGCAAGCACCACGGCCTCGTTGCTGCGCGCGTCGCCCCGGGCGGGGGCCCTCCGAAGGCACCCGGATCCGGTTCGCGG
>CAWGZO010000004.1:0-31005 GCA_963827145.1 uncultured Actinomycetota bacterium
TTATGTCCTGCTGCTGGACTCGTCGTCTTGTTTGCGGACGTCCGCCGCTGCGGCGACGCCGCCGAGCGCAGCAAGCTCGTCATGATCGTGCTCGTCCTCTTCGGCATCCTCGTCGTCGGCCGGTCGTGCTCGCGGTGATCCGCTCGATCAACCGCCGCTCGTGGCTCTGCGCGACCGCCTGAAGGACATCGCCGACGGCGAGGGCGACCTCACCGCCCGCGTGCGAGGAGGACGGCCGCGACGAGATCACCGAGGTGTCGTCGCTGTTCAACCGCTTCGTCGCCCAGATCGCGGGCGTCATCAGCCAGGTCGCGCAGTCGGCGCAGACCGTCGCTGCCGCCGCGGAGGAGCTCACCGCGACCTCGAACATCATGTCGTCGTCGGCGCGAGTCCACCTCGCAGCAGGCGCACGTGGTGCGCCGACCGCTCCGAGCGGGTCAACGAGTCGGTGCAGAGCGCTGCCAGCGCCACCGACGAGCTCACCGCGTCGATCGCGCTGATCTCGTCCTCCGCCTGGGACGCCGCCCGCGTCGCCTCCGCAGCGGTCGAGGCCGCGTCGTCCACCTCGACGATCATGGACAAGCTCGGCCGCTCCAACGCCGAGATCGACAAGGTCATCAAGGTGATCAAGGCGATCGCCGAGCAGACCAACCTGCTCGCGCTCAACGCCACGATCGAGGCGGCCCGCGCCGGCGAGGCGGGCAAGGGCTTCGCCGTCGTCGCGAGCGAGGTCAAGGACCTCGCCCAGGCAGACGGCCCGGGCGACCGAGCGACATCAGCGCGCGGATCGAGGCCATCCAGGCGACACCGCGGAGGCCGTCGACGGCGATCGGCCAGATCGTCGCGATGATCGCCGAGATCGACGACATCCAGACCACGATCGCCTCCGCCGTCGAGGAGCAGACGGCGACGACCAACGAGATCGCCCGGTCGATGTCGCAGACGTCGAGTCGGGCTCGGCGAGATCCAGAGCACCGGTCGACAGCGTCACCGACGCGGCGCAGTCGGCGTCGTCCGGCGCGGAGCAGACGCGGCCAGCCGGCCCGCGAGCTCGCGGTCATGGCCGTCGGACCTCGAGGGCCTCGTCGGCGCGTTCCGCTACTGACCACCGCAGCGGCTCCCGGCGCGTCTTCGCGCCCGGGAGCCGCTGCTGCGTTCGGAGGGTCATACGGTCGGGGGAGCCACCAGCCCGACCGTGAGGACGCGCCGTGACCCACCACGCAGACCTCGTCCTGCGCGCTGCACGCGTGCTGACCATGGACGAGCGCAACACCCTGGGCACCGCCGTGGCGGTGACGGACGGCGTGATCTCCGCGGTCGGCGGTGACGCCGATGTGGCGCCGCTGATCGGGCCCTCGACCCGCGTCCTCGACCTCCCTGGTGCGACGGTCCTCCCCGGCATCAACGACGCGCACTGCCATGCCCTTGCGTTCGGGCTCGACCGGCCGCCGTTCAACCTCGACCTGTCGTACCCCACGGTTCGGTCGATCGCCGACGTCGCCGAGAGCGTCCGCGAGGCGACTCGGTCGCGTCTGCCCGGCGAGTGGATCGTGGGCAGCGGCTGGGACCCGGGCTTCCTCGCCGAGTGCGTGGCCGAGCCCGGACGGTTGCCGAGCCGGCACGACCTCGATGCGGTCAGCCCGCACAACCCCGTGTACCTGCAGGACTTCTCGTACCACACGGCGTGGGTCAACAGTCGCGCGCTCGAGCTGGCCGGCTACGGCCCCTCGACCGTCGCGCCCACGGGCGCCACGATCGCGCGGGACCCCGACGGATGGCCGAGCGGCTACGTCACCGAGGGCGCCCGCTACGCCATCCGCGACCTGCTGCCGACGCCGACCCACCAGATGAGACGCGATGCGGTGCGCTCGGCGGTCGCCACCATGAACGCGCTGGGGATCACGAGCCTGACCGAGCCGGGCATGGGGCCCGGCGACGCCGGTGGCGGCATGGCCGAGGGCGGGCTGGAGGTGTATCGCGACCTCGAGGCGGACGGCCAGCTCGACGCGCGCATCACGGTGCTGATCCTCGCGGTGAAGATGTCGCGCTCGGTCGAGGAGTTCACCGAGAACCTGGGAGCTCTGAGCTTCCCGGCGTATCGCGATCCGCGGATGGTGAACGTCGTCGGCGTGAAGGTGATGGCCGACGGGATCCCGCCCAACAGGACGTCGTGGATGCACGAGCCCTTCGTGGGCGGCGGATGCGGCGGTCTCACCGTCGGCGGTGAGTCGGACGAGGAGCGCGAGGAGACGCTGCGCGCGATGATCGTGCACGCGCACTCGCTCGGCTACCAGTTGGGTGTGCATATCACCGGCGACCGCGGGATCGACGCCGTGGTGGATGCGTTCGCCGAGGCGGTCCGTCTCCACCCGCGGCGGGACCCTCGCCACTACGTGATCCACGGCGACTTCATGACGCCGCACAGCCTGCGGGTGAGTCGTGAGCACGGGTTCGGCGTCAACATGAACCCCACCATCAAGTGGACGATCGCCGACCTGGAGGAGGAGTTTGTCGGGCCCGAGCGCGCGGCGTACGAGTTCCCCTACCGGACCGCGCTCGATGCCGGCGTCACGGTCACGAGCGGATCCGACGCCCCGGTGACGTTCCCCGACTGGCGGCAGGGCGTCTCGACGATGGTGCTGCGGGAGTCCAAGGCAAGCGGCCGGGTGAGCGGGCCGGAGGAGCGCATCGACGTGCTCGAGGCTCTACGCACCTACACCTCGGCACCGGCCTGGCAGGACTTCGCCGAGGGATGGAAGGGGTCGCTCGAGGTGGGCAAGGTCGCCGACATCTGCGTCGTCGACGGCGACCTGCTCACGATGGACCCGCACGACATCCCGGCGGTGCCCGTGCTGCTGACCCTGCTGGGCGGGCGCGCCGTGCACGATGCGACCGCCGGCTGAGGCCGCGCCCTCGCTGCACGAGAGCCCCGCACCGCCGGTGCGGGGCTCTCGTCGTGCCGGGGCCCGTCCTCAGCCGAGCTTGCGGTGCGCCCGGACCATGTCGGCCTCGTGGACCACGGCGGTCGCGAAGCCGTGGGAGAGCCCGTGCTCGTCGCGCAGCCAGTTGACCTTCTCCTCGAAGCGGGAGAACGCCGGCCCGTCCTCGAGCGCGCGCATCCAGTCCTTGACGTCACGGCCGGTTGCGGAGGGGAGGCGCTCGACGAGCTGCTGGTGGGTCTCCTCGGAGTGGCGGATCATGGCGCGTCTCCTTCGCCTCAGGGCTTCGTCTGGGCTTCACCGTAGACCCGCTCACCACCTCCGACGCAAGACTTCCGCGCGATTGGTGGAGTGGCCCGGGCCACGCGCGGCCCGGGCCTAGGCTCGACGCGTGGTTCACCCCGGTCCGGGACCGTCAGACCCCCGTGCGGACTCCGCTGCCGAGCGGTTCTCCGACCAGCTCGGGCGCACGGTCGACCGGTTCCGGTCGCTCGCGCTGGCCCGCCTCGCCGCACCGTTCGGGCCCGAGCCGACCCGCGCGGACGCCGGCCGCGACCTCGCCCAGCGCCTGGCGGATGCGTGCGCCGGCCTCGAGGGGTCGACGGTGCGGGCCCTGCCGCGGCTCGCGGACCCGGCCGTCGGCGACCAGCTGGCGGTGTGCGGTCGTGACCTGCTGGTCGCGGCATCGGCCGCTCCGGATCCCGGGGACGACGTGCTGTCGGCGTTCGCCGACGATCTCCTCGACCTGCGCCGCCGGCTCTGACCGGGCCTCAGCCCGAGGGGGACGCCGGCAGCGCCGGACGGTCGCCGCCGTCCTCGCTGAGCAGTCCGACCGCGCGCAGGACCTCGGGCAGCATCGCCTCGGCGCACGCCTGGTAGCCGAGTGGCCGAGGGGTGGAACCGGTCGGCGGAGAAGTACACCTCGGGCGCGTGGTCGAAGAGCTCGCCCGAGCAGCTCGCCGAGCGGCACCGGACGGCCGCCCTCCTGCGCTCACCACGATCGTCTGCGCGGCCGCGAGCTCGCGGCTCGTGCGCCGCGCGTACCTGCGCAGCAGCGCGCCGATGGGCTGCGACCGTGCCGAGGTCGGGGCAGGTGCCGACGACGACCTCGGTGCCGGCCTCGCGCAGGCGTCGGACGGCGTCGGCGAGCAGCCGCGCCGAGCGCTGCGGCCGCACCGAGTGCGTGACGTCGTTCGCGCCGATCATGATGACGGCGACGTGCGGGCGTACGGCGAGGACGCGATCGACCTGTGCGGCGAGGTCGGCGCTGCGCGCCCCCACGACCGCGACGTTGGTGAGCAGCACGGGTCGGCCGGACGCGGCGGCGAGGTCGCTGGCCAGCGCCCCGCCCGGAGTGGTCGACGCGTCGTCGGCGCCGAGCCCGGCGGCGCCCGAGTCGCCGAGGACCGCGAAGCGCAGGGAGGTGCCGCGCGCTATGTCGGCGCCCGGAGGGAGGTAGCGGCCGTCGGCGTACGGCGGCACCGTGGTGCGCGGGCCGATCTCCCGGCGCGCCTGCCGGGCCTGCAGGATCAGCACGCCGATGCCCGCCCCGGCGAGCGCCGTGCCCACGCCGAGGAGGCCGCCGCCGCCCTTCGCGGCGACGACCGCGATCTGCCGCACCCGCTCGTCGCGGATCGGCAGGGAGGGGACGCCACGGACCATGCCCCCATGATCACCCACCCATGTGACAGGTGGGACCGGGTATCGGGTCACGGTTAGGGTCGGGCCATGCAGTACTTCGACAGCGTGGTCGACCTCATCGGCAACACGCCCCTCGTGCGGCTCCGCTCGCTGACCGCCCACCTCGGGCCCGACGCGCCCACCGTGCTGGCCAAGGTCGAGTACCTCAACCCGGGCGGCTCGGTGAAGGACCGCATCGCCGCGCGCATGATCGAGGCGGCCGAGGCGAGCGGCGCGCTCGCGCCCGGGCGGCACGATCGTCGAGCCGACGAGCGGCAACACCGGCGTCGGGTCTCGCCCTCGTCGCGCAGCCAGCGCGGCTACCGCTGCGTCTTCGTCTGCCCCGACAAGGTGAGCCAGGACAAGCATCAACGTGCTGCGGGCCTACGGCGCCGAGGTCGTGGTGTGCCCGACCGCGGTCGACCCGGAGGACCCGCGCTCGTACTACTCGGTGTCGGACCGGCTGGTGCGCGAGATCCCCGGCGCCTGGAAGCCCGACCAGTACTCGAACCCGAACAACCCGCGGTCGCACTACGAGACGACCGGGCCCGAGCTCTGGGAGCAGACCGACGGGCGCATCACGCACTTCGTGGCGGGCGTCGGCACCGGCGGCACGATCAGCGGCACCGGCCGCTACCTCAAGGAGGTCAGCGGCGGACGCGGTGCAGGTGATCGGCGCCGACCCCGTCGGCTCGGTCTACTCCGGCGGCACCGGCCGGCCCTACCTCGTCGAGGGCGTCGGCGAGGACTTCTGGCCCGACGACGTACGACCGCGGAGATCTGCGACGAGATCGTCGCGGTCTCGCGACCGCGACTCCTTCCTCATGACCCGGCGGCTGGCCCGCGAGGAGGGCCTGCTCGTCGGCGGCTCGTGCGGCATGGCGGTGCAGGCGCGCGCTCGAGGTCGCCGCGCGCGCGGACACGGACGACGTGGTCGTGGTGCTGCTGCCCGACGGCGGTCGCGGCTACCTGTCCAAGGTGTTCAACGACGAGTGGATGGCCGACTACGGCTTCCTCGTCGACCGTCGACCGACCGCAGCGTCGGCGACGTGCTGCACTCCAAGGGCGGCGAGCTGCCCGCAGCTCGTGCACACGCACCCGCAGGAGACGGTCGCGCGAGGCCATCGACATCCTGCGGCGAGTACGGCGTGTCGCAGATGCCGGTCGTCCGGGCCGAGCCGCCGGTCATGGCCGCCGAGGTCGTCGGGTCGGTCGTCGAGCGCGACCTGCTCGACGCGCTCTTCGCCGGCCGGGCCGAGCTGGCCGACCCGGTCGAGAAGCACATGAGCGCGCTCGCTGCCGATGATCGGCGCCGGCGAGCCCGTCGCCGCCGCCGTGGCCGCGCTGGAGTCGGCCGACGCCGCGATCGTGGTCGACGACGGCCAGCCCGGCCGGTGTCGTCACCCGCCAGGACCTGCTCGGATACCTCGCCCGCTGACGCCGGCCGCGTCGGCTCACCGCGATCCCGGTGCCGGGGGCCGCCGCGGTCAGGTCGCGCAGGTGGGTGATGGACGGACCAGGTGCGCTGACGCTGCGTCACCGCTCCGGCGCCGCGACGACCGCCCGCCGCCGGCTCGCTGGGCCGTACGGGTGAACGCCACGCTCGTCCCCGTACGACGCGCGCCGTCCCGCGTCCCCCGGTCCGCCCATCAAGACCGCTCCCGGCAGGGTCGACCCTCCCTCATGACACTCGTGGACGGCACGGGTCGACTGGGCCGGAGGCCTTGATGGCACTCGAGAGCGGGAAGCGGCGAGTCCGCATGGTCGGTGCAGAGCACTGGACCGACACACCCGAGCGCGAGCTCCCCACGATCGCGGCGGGCGGCGACGCGTACGCCGTGCACGAGCGCGTCTGCATCGACTCGGCGCGGGTGCGCCTCGTGCTCGCCGAGGGCGAGGACGTCGTCCGCCGCGCTGCGCGAGGTGTACGGCGAGGCGGTGCGCGACGTCCGCGTGTTCCGGCTCGTCGAGGGCGGAGGCGACGTCGTCGAGGGCCTGCCCGAGTGGCGGTTCACGCTGCCGCTGTCGGACGACGCGGCCCACGACCCGCTGCCGGGCATGATCAGCCGGCTCGCCGGCGCCGTGCCCGTCGCGCCCGAGGCCGAGGTTGCATCCGAGGTCGAGCCCGAGGCGCTCGAGGTGCCGGCGATCCAGGTGCCGGCGCTCGAGGTGCCCGCACCCGCGGTCCCGGCGCTCGAGCCGGTGGCGCTGGACGACGTACCCGTGCTCGAGGACGCCCCCGTGCTGGAGGACGCCCCCGTGCTGGAGGCGGCGCCCGAGCCGCACGCCGAGACCCCCTTCGTCTATCCCGAGGGCCTCGTGATGCCCGAGGAGCCGTTCGCCGAGGCTCCGGCCGAGGTCCTCGCGCTCGAGGTGCCGTCCCTGGAGCCGTCCGCTCAGGACGCTCCGACCGTCGGGGCGCCCGAGCCGGCGGAGCCCGTCGACGAGGGGACCGAGCCCGAGGTGGCACCCCTCGCCGAGGCCGGCCTGCTGGCCGCCGCGGCAGCGGTCGTGGCCGCCCCCGAGGTCGAGGACCCGTTCGCGATGCCCGCCGAGACGGTCTTCCCCGTCGAGGCGCGACGAGGTCGAGGCGCACGAGCCGCCTGTCGTCGTCGACGAGCCCGCAGCCGAGGCGGTCGAGGAGTCGGTCGTGGCCGAGGTCGTCGAGGACCTCGCCCCCGAGGCCCCCGTCGAGGCCCCGGTCGAGGTCCCCGTCGAGGACGTCGTCGAGGACGAGCCCGAGCCGGAGGTCCCGGTGCAGGAGCCCGTGGCCGAGGTCGTCCCCGAGCCCGAGCCGAGCCCGACCCGCGCGACCTCGCGCTTCGCGGCCGTCGCCGCCGTGCTCGAGGTCGGTCGCCCGACCGTGCGCCGCCGTCGACCGCGACGGCCCGTGCTCCGCGCCGTCCGACGTCGTGTGGCAGACGCCCGCCGGCGCCGCCTGGGCCTGCGCCTGGCACTGGCCGAGCGCGATGGCCGGCTACCCCGGCGCCGAGGTCGGGCGCGGTCCACCGGCCGGCGCCTGGACGACCTGGCGCGACGGCGACTCGGTCGACCTCGCCCGTCAGGGCGCGGACCTGTTCGCCGACGCCGCGCGCGACGCACGAGCACCCGGTGGCGCGTGCCGCTCGTGGCCCTCGACCGGCTCGACGAGATGCTGAAGTCGCTGCCCGACGACCTGCGCGGCGCGATCCTGCTCTGGTCGATCGTCGGTGACGAACCCCGACTGGGACGTCGCCGGCCGTCGCCGAGCACGGGCGCGCCACGCACGAGCTCATCGTGGCCGACGGCCGCGCGGTCGCGTACCCCGACGAGATCTACTTCCAGCAGCAGGTGGCGGCAGCGCCGATCAGCCCGTTCGCCGGCGACGCGCGATGCGTCGCCCGCGGTCGCAGCGTCGAACGCGAGCGGGGAGTCGCTGTTCTCGCGCGGGCACGGCGCTGGCCTCGGCGGGCGACCTGCGCGGAGCGGCCCAGGTCTGGACCGAGGCCGCGGAGGACCACAACCACGCGCTGTCGATGCGGGCTCTCGGCGACCTGTCGAGCGACCGTGACGACCACAAGACGGCCGAGGAGTGGTACGGCCGGGCGGCGATGCTCAACGACACGACGTCGATGACCCGCATCGCGCTGCTGCTCGAGAGTCGCGGCCAGCAGCGAGCGCGCGGCCGAGTGGCTGCGTCGCGCGGCCCGTTTCGGCGACGAGGAGGCGGCCCGCCGCCTCGCAGCACCAGGGTGTGGTGGCCGCGAGCGCCTGAGCCGCGTACCACCGGACGTGACGCCGGGCCCGCCAGGAGGCGGGTCCGGCGTCCGTCGTTAGCCTCGGCGCCATGAGCACCGTCCGCGTCGAGCCCCGCGACAAGTCCTGGACCGTGACCAAGGTGGTGGCGGTCGTCGTCGCGATCCTGACCGCGGGCTACATGGCGCCGTGGGCGGTCGCGGCCGTCCGCGACGTGAAGCACTGGGGCGTCTTCTGGGTCAACCTGCTGCTCGGCTGGACCGTCGTCGGCTGGATCGTCGCGCTCGTGATGTCGCTGCGCGCGCAGCGCCTCGTCGTCGTCGGCTGACCCGTCCCTGGGGGTCGCCCCAGGGTCCGGGGCGGGTCGTTCCCTGAGGACCGCGTCGACCCCCGCTCCCTAGCGTCGGCGTCATGATCGGACGCCGCATCCTCTGGGGCCTCACGGCCTCCCCGTGCCTCCTCGTCGTGCTGACGTCGAGCCTCGACTTCCGGTTCGACGCGTCGACCTACGGCGCCCGTGCCGTGCGCGGCGCGGACGAACCGGACCCGTCGCGCGTGCTGGCCCCGGCGGGTGGCTGATGGACGCGCTGACCCGGATGTACGCCGACGCGTGGGCGCAGCTGCCCGCCGAGGTCGTCGAGCTCGTGGTCGTCCCCGCCCCACGACCGGGCGACGCCGACGACGGGGGCTAGGGCCGCTCGGGCTCGCCCTCGCGGACGAAGGCGCAGAACTCGTTGCCCTCGGGATCTGCGAGCACCCACCAGTGGATCTCGTCGTCGGGCGACCGCAGCAGCGAGGCGCCGGCGTCGACCAGGGCCTGCGGCGAGGCGACGCCGTCGGGCAGCTCGACGTCCCAGTGCAGGCGGTTCTTGACCGTCTTCGCCTCGGGCACGTGGTGGAACACCCAGGAGCCGAACGGGAAGCCGGCGGCCCCCTCGACCCACCAGTACGGAGCCCCCGGGCGCGACTGGGCAGTGCCGTCGGTGCGGCGGCCCACCACGTGGCCTGTGCCTCCGGGTCGGCGGAGTCGACCACGAGCTCGAACGGCGTCGGCACGTCGATCGCCGGCTCGCCCCACTCCGGGCGGCGCCGGGGGCATGGCGCAGAAGAGGTTGCCGTCCGGGTCGGCGAGCACCCACCACCGCCGGTCGCCGAGCGGCTCGCTCACGAGCTGCGGCGCCGGCGGCCGAGGCCGGGTGCGACGTCGTCGGCGGCGAGGCGGACGTCGAGGTGCACGCGGGTCTTGACCGAGCGCGGCTCGGGCACGGGGTCGACCCACATGTGCTCGCCGTGCGGACCGCGCCGGCAGGACGGCGTACCCGCCGTCGTTCGTGTCCGCACCGTGCGCCCGAGCAGCCGGCCCCAGAACGAGGCGAGCACCTCGGGGTCGACGGCGTCGAGGCAGAGGTCCTTGAACGAGCACTCGGGTGCGCTGGGGCGGCGTCGTCTCGGTCACACCCGCATCCTGCCCCGGCGCACCGACCGACGGGGAGGGTCGCCGGTGTCCCCGCGGGGACGTAGGGTCGAGGAGTCGCGCACGCGACCACCCCCGCCCTCGCCGAGGAGCGGGGCTTACGGGCGTGCGCAGGGAAGGAACCATGTCCGACTCCACCGCCCCGCTCGGCGGGCTGCTCGGCGTCGTGCTCGCCGACCCCGCCGTCGCCGAGGTCGCCCGCCGCGCCCGCCTCACCGGCACGCGCGCAGGCCACCGAGCACCTCGAGGTCACCGCGCCCGGCGCCGCTCTACCCGCTGCTGGTCGCCGCGCGTCGGCTCCGCCGCCGGCGCCGGTCGGCCGGTGCTCGCCGTCACGGCCACCGCCCGCGAGGCCGAGGACCTCGTCACCGCGCTCGACAGCCTGCTGCCCGAGCACGCGGTGGCGGAGTTCCCGGCCTGGGAGACGCTGCCGCACGAGCGGCTCTCGCCGTCGTCCGACACGGTCGGGCGCCGGCTCGCGGTGCTGCGCCGCCTCGCGCACCCGAGCGCCGACGACCCCGCGGCCGGCCCGGTGCAGGTGCTCGTCGCGCCGATCCGCGCGGTGCTGCAGCCGGTGGTGCGCGGGCTCGGCGACCTCGAGCCGGTCGCGGTGCAGGCCGGGCGACGAGCTGCCGATGGACGAGCTCGTGCGCCGGCTCGCGGGAGCGGCGTACACGCGGACCGACCTGGTCGAGAAGCGCGGCGAGTTCGCCGTGCGCGGCGGCATCGTCGACGTCTTCCCGCCGACCGAGGAGCACCCCGTGCGCGTCGAGTTCTGGGGCGACACGGTCGAGGAGATCCGCTGGTTCAAGGTCGCCGACCAGCGCTCGCTCGAGGTCGCCGCCCACGGGCTCTGGGCGCCGCCCTGCCGCGAGCTGCTGCTCACCGACGACGTGCGCGCCCGGGCCGCGGGCGCTCGCGAGCACGCACCCCGAGCTCGTCGAGATGCTCGACAAGCTCGCCGACGGCACCGGCGTCGAGGGCATGGAGTCGCTCGCCCCGGTGCTCGCCGACGGCATGGAGCTGCTCGTCGACCTGCTGCCCGAGGGCACGCTCGTCGTGGTGTGCGACCCCGAGCGGGTGCGCACCCGCGCGCACGACCTCGTGCGCCACGAGCCAGGAGTTCCTCGAGGCGTCGTGGCACAACGCCGGCGGCCGGCAACGTGACGCCGATCGACCTGCAGGCCGCGGCGTACCGCACGGTCGCCGACGTGCCGCACGCCGCGGTCGGCCGCGACGTGCCGTGGTGGTCGGTGTCGCCGTTCGGCGGCGGCGTCGACGACGGGCTCGACCCGGACGACGTCGACCGCGTCACGGTCGAGGTGAAGCCGGCCGAGGCCTACCGCGGCGAGACCGAGCGCGCGCTGCAGGACGCCGCGCGAGCAGCTCGCCGACGGCTGGGCGGTCGTGGTGGTCACCGCCGGGCCACGGCACGGCCGAGCGCATCGCGGAGTCTGCGCGGCGCCGAGGGCATCGCCGCCCGCCTCGTCGAGCGAGCTCGGCGGCGCCCCCGAGCCGTCGGTGCTCACGTCACCACGCGGCGGCCTCGAGCACGGCTTCGCCTCGCGCGGCTCTGAAGCTCGCGGTGCGTCACCGAGACCGACCTCGATCGGGCAGCGCTCGACCACGCGCGACGTGCGCCGCCTGCCCACGCGCCGGCGCAACGACGATCGACCCGCTGCAGCTCAAGGCGGGCGACTACGTCGTGCACGAGCAGCACGGCGTCGGCCGGTACGTCGAGATGGTGCAGCGCACGGTCGCGGGCGCCGACGCGCGAGTACCTCGTCGTCGAGTACGCGCCCGGCCAAGCGCGGCCAGCCGGGCGACCGGCTCTTCGTGCCGACCGACCAGCTCGACCAGGTCACGCCGGTACGTCGGCGGCGAGGCGCCCAGCCTGCACCGGCTCGGCGGCGCCGACTGGACCAAGACGCAAGGCCAGGCGCGCAAGGCGGTCCGCCAGATCGCCGGCGAGCTCATCCGGCTCTACGCCGCCCGCATGGCGAGCACGGGCTACGCGTTCTCGCCCGACACCCTGTGGCAGCGCGAGCTCGAGGACGCGTTCCCGTACAACGAGACGCCCGACCAGCTCTCGGCCATCGACGAGGTCAAGGCCGACATGGAGAACCCCGTCCCGATGGACCGCCTCATCTGCGGCGACGTCGGCTACGGCAAGACCGAGATCGCCGTGCGCGCGGCGTTCAAGGCGGTGCAGGACGGCAAGCAGGTGGCGGTGCTCGTGCCCGACCACGCTGCTCGTGCAGCAGCACATGTCGACGTTCTCCGAGCGGTACGCGCGCGTTCCCGGTGAAGGTCGCGGCGCTGTCGCGCTTCCAGACCGACAAGGAGGCCAAGGACGTCCTCGAGGGGCTGGCCGACGGCACGGTCGACGTCGTCATCGGCACGCACCGGCTCTTCAGCGCCGAGGCGCGGTTCAAGGACCTCGGCCTCGTGATCGTCGACGAGGAGCAGCGCTTCGGCGTCGAGCACAAGGAGCACCTCAAGGCGCTGCGCACCAACGTCGACGTGCTCACGATGTCGGCGACGCCGATCCCGCGCACGCTCGAGATGGCCTCACCGGCATCCGCGAGATGTCGACGATCCAGACGCCGCCCGAGGAGCGCCACCCGGTGCTGACCTACGTCGGGCGCGTACGACGACAAGCAGGTCGCCGCCGCGATCCGCCGCGAGCTGCTGCGCGACGGGCAGGTCTTCTACGTGCACAACCGGGTCGAGTCGATCGAGCGCGCGGCGAAGCAAGATCGCGCGAGCTCGTGCCCGAGGCCCGGGTCGCGCATCGCGCACGGCCAGATGAACGAGCACGCGCTCGAGCAGGTGATCGTCGACTTCTGGGAGAAGCGAGTTCGACGTCCTGGTCTGCACCACGATCGTCGAGAACGGCCTCGACATCTCCAACGCCAACACGCTGATCGTCGACCGCGCCGACCTGCTCGGCCTGTCGCAGCTGCACCAGCTCCGCGGCCGCGTCGGGCGTGGCCGCGAGCGCGGCTACGCCTACTTCCTCTACCCGCCCGAGAAGCCGCTCACCGAGACCGCGCACGACCGGCTCGCGACCATCGCCGCAGCAACACCGACCTCGGCTCCGGCATGGCCGTCGCGATGAAGGACCTCGAGATCCGCGGCGCGGGCAACCTGCTCGGCGGCGAGCAGAGCGGGCACATCGCCGACGTCGGCTTCGACCTCTACGTCCGGCTGGTCGGCGAGGCGGTCGCCGAGTACCGCCAGGGCCGGACGGCGCGGCCGAGGAGCGTGCTCGACGTCAAGGTCGAGACTGCCGGTCGACGCGCACGTGCCGCACGACTACGTGCGCGAGGAGCGGCTGCGGCTCGAGGCGTACCGCGGCTCGCGGCGGCGACCGACCGAGGACGACGTCGACGCGGTCGCCGAGGAGCTCACCGACCGCTACGGCGAGCTCCCGGAGCCGGTCGCCAACCTGCTCGCCGTGGCGCGGTTCCGGATCCGCGCCCGCGCGGCCGGCGTCGCCGAGGTCGTGGCGCAGGGGAACTTCCTGCGGCTCGACCCCCGTCGAACTGCCGGAGTCGGGCGCGCTGCGCCTGCCGCGGCTCTACCCGGGAAGCCTGGTGAAGCCCGCGACACGTACGATCCTGGTGCCGCGCCCGATGACCGCCCGCGTGGGCGGCCAGCCGGTCCGCGACACCGCACTGCTGCAGTGGCTCGGCGAGCTCCTGGACGCCGTCCTGCCCCAGCCGAGCCAGACGAGAGGAACACCGTGAGCACCGCCACCCGACGCCGCACCCTGACCCGAGCGGCCGGTGCCGCCGTCCTCGTCGTCCTCCTGGCGGCGTGCGGCAACAGCCTGGCCGGCAACGCGCTGTCGGTCGGCGCGCACCACGGTCTCGACGCCCAGCTCGACGCCATGGTCACCGAGCTGAAGGAGCCAGCTCGCGCTCACCAACCAGCAGGAGCCCTTCGACGAGGGTGCGGCGACCGCGTCGAACGTCGACCGCCTCGTGCGCAGCGCGCTGCTCGAGCAGTCCGCAGCTCGCGAGGGCATCGTCGTCACCCAGGGCGACGTCGACACGGTCATCCGCACGACCGCCGACCAACAAGTTCGGCGGCGACATGGCGGCGCTCGACGCTGCAGCTCGCCCAGGAGCAGAACGTCGCCGGCGTCGCAGGTGCCGGCGTTCGCCCGCGACTTCCTGCTCCAGCAGGAGCTCGGCGAGAAGCTCGCACCCGGAGGCTCGGCGGAGCAGGTCTCGGCCGCCTCGTGGAGTACCTCAGCACGCTGTGCGACGGAGCTCGGCGCCGAGGTGTCGCCGCGCTTCGGCACGTGGGACGCCGCGAGCATCTCGCTCGACGCCGGTGCCCGACGACCTCTCGGTGCTGCCGAGCCTCGCGCCGACCGAGTGACCGGCGCGCGGTCGTGACCGGACGCCCGCGCCGGGCGAGCGGCTGCTCGACCTCGTCGCGGTCATGGACCGGCTGCGCTCCCCGGGCGGCTGCCCGTGGGACGCCGAGCAGACCCACCACTCGCTCGTCGAGTACCTCGTCGAGGAGGCGTACGAGACGGTCGAGGCGATCGAGACCTCGGACGACTCCGCGCTGCGCGAGGAGCTCGGCGACCTGCTGCTGCAGGTGGTGTTCCACGCGCGCATCGCCGAGGAGCACGCCGAGCCCGTGGTCGATCGACGACGTCGCCGCCGGCATCGTCGACAAGCTCGTGTCGCGCCATCCGCACGTGTTCGCCGACGTCGACGCCGTCGACCGCGGCCGAGGTCGAGGCCAACTGGGCGGCGCTCAAGGCCGCCGAGAAGGGCCGCGAGTCGGTCACCGACGGCGTGCCGCAGGCGCTGCCCGCGCTCGTGCTCGCGGCCAAGCTGCATGTCGCGCGCGAAGACGGTGCCGGCGTCGCCCGCCGAGCCGGACGCCGCCGACGCTGCTGCCTCGGCCGTGGCGGCGCTGTCCGCCGCGCGGCCGACCGCGGAGGCGGCGTACGGCGACCTGCTGCTCGCGCTCGTGGCCGCAGGCCCGGGCCGACGGCGTCGACGCCGAGCAGGCCCTGCGCGAGGCGACGCGCGGCTACCGGGCCCGCGTCCGGGCAGCCGAGGGCCTGAACGCCTGACGCCGGGGCTCCGCCGCTGCGCGATCGCGGCTACGGTCGGGGCATGACCGACTGGGAGCTCGGGGACCGATCCGGTGACGTCGAGCAGACGTTCGCCGCGCTGGCCGACCACGTGATCGACGGGCTGCTCGCCCGCAGCCCCGAGACCGCGACGTCCCTCGGCGACCACCGCTTCGACGACCGGCTGGCCGATCTCAGCGACGACGGTGTCGGCGAGACGCTCGCCCGCATCGACGAGGACCTCTCCGGCGTCGACCAGATCGACGACCTCGCGCTCGGCCAGGCTGCCGCCGTCGATCTCGAGATCCTGCGCGCCCGCCTCGCCGCGCGAGAAGCTGAGCCTCGAGACCATCCGCGAGAGCACGTGGAACCCCCTCGTCTCCAACCCCGGGTCGGCGCTGCACCTGCTGCTCTCGCGCGACTTCGCGCCGGTCGAGGAGCGGCTGGAGTCGCTCGCAGGCCGGCTCGCCGCCGTTCCGGAGCACCTCGCCGTGGCGCGCGACGTGCTCGGCGACATGCCGCAGGTGCACGTCGAGACGGCGATCGGCCAGTTCGAGGGCACGCTCGGGCTGCTGCGCGGCCCCCTCGATGAGGCGCTCGCCTCGGCCCCCGGTCTGAGGGCCCAGGTCGAGCCCGCGCGCGCCGCCGCGTCCGGCGCGCTCGAGGCCCACCTGGGCTGGCTGCGCGACCGGCTCGAGTCCGGAGTCACCGAGCGCGACCCGCGCCTCGGGCCGGAGAAGTACGCCGCCAAGCTCTGGGCCACGCTCGACGCCGACCTCACGCCCGACGACGTCCTGCACCGGGCGGAGCGCGACCTCGTGCGGATCGAGGGCGAGATCGCACGGGCCGCGGCCGAGTACCTCGGCGAGCCCGCGCCGCCGCCGGACGACGCGGGTGCGCTCGTGCGCCGTGCGCTCGACGCGGTCGCGGCCGAGGGCCCGGTCGACGACACGACCGTCCTGCCGCTCTGCGAGCGAGGCCCTCGCCGTGACGACCGCGTTCGTCCGCCAGCACGACCTCGTGACCGATCCCCGACGACGCGGTCGAGATCGTCGAGATGCCCGAGATCCACCGGGGCGTGGCGGTCGCCTACTGCGACGCGCCCGGCCCGCTCGAGACCGCGCGCGCTGCCCACGTTCTTCGCGGTCGCCCCGACTCCCACCGGCTGGGACGACGCGCGGGTCGCGTCGTTCTACCGCGAGTACAACGCGAGCATGCTGCACAACCTCACCGTGCACGAGGCGATGCCGGGCCACGTGCTGCAGCTCGCGCACTCGCGCCGGCTGCAGCACCCCGAGCCGGGTGCGCACCGCGTTCATGCAGCGGCACGTTCGTCGAGGGCTGGGCGGTGTACGCCGAGGAGCTGATGGCCGAGCGCGGGCTACGACGCCGGCCGCGGCGAGCGGGGCGCGCTCGCGATCCGGCTGCAGCAGCTGAAGATGCAGCTGCGCACGACGATCAACGCGATCCTCGACGTCCGCGTGCACACCCGCGGCATGACCGAGGACGAGGCGATGCGGCTGATGCAGGTGCGCGGCCACCAGGAGGAGGGCGAGGCCGCCGGCAAGTGGCGCCGCGCGCTGCTCACCTCGACCCAGCTGTCGACGTACTACGTGGGCTGGACCGCGGTGGCGCGACCTCGTGGCCGACCTGCAGTGCGGCCAACCCGGGCTGGACGGACCGGCAGGTGCACGACGCCGTGCTCGCGCACGGGTCGCCGCCGCCGCGCCACCTGCGCAGCCTGCTCGGCATCTGATGCCGCGGCTGGAGACCCAGGTGTCGAACCACATCCGCAGGTGCCAGGCGTCGTACGGCATGATCTCGCCGGACCAGATGGGGTAGAAGAACCACGCGGCGGCCACGGCCAGCAGCACGACCGATCCGACCACGCTCGCGCCGATGGTGCGACGACGCGGGTCGGCGTCGGTCGGCCCGAGGATCGTGCCCAGGGTCATCGCGAGGGCGATGCAGACGAACGGCGCCATCACGACGCTGTAGAACGTGAAGATCGTGCGGCCCTGGAAGCCCAGCCACGGCGCCCAGGCGGCGAGGAGCGCAAGCACGACGTAGCCCGAGCGCCAGTCGCGACGGGCGGCCCAGCGCCAGGCCTGGTGCACGAGGGCGGCGGCGCCCGCCCACCAGATGATCGGGTTGCCGAGGGCGAGCACCTCGGCGGCGCACTTGTCGGCCCCGCACGTGCCGGCCGGGATGTCGGGCGTGCCCTCGTAGAAGAAGCTCGTCGGCCGGGTCTGCAGCAACCAGCTCCAGGCGTTGCTCTGGTACGAGTGCGGCGACGACAGTCCTTGATGGAAGCTCAGCGCCTGACCGTGGTAGTACCAGAGCGACCGGGCCCAGTCGGGCATGAGGGCCCAGACGCCGGACGCAGGGTTCTTCGACGCCCAGTCGCGGTAGAACCCGTCGTCGCTGAGGATCCAGCCCGTCCACGACACGACGTACACGACGACGACGGTGCCCACGATGGCGACGAAGGCGCGCAGCCCGTCGAGGAACGCGCCGGCGACGGCGTCACCCGCGCTCGTGCCGACGAGCCGACGGGTGCCGTACTCCCACGCGACCGTGCAGAGCCCGAACGCGACGACGAACCAGAGGCCCGACCACTTGGTGGCGCACGCCATGCCGAGCGCGAAGCCCGCGGCCCAGCGCCACGGGCGCCAGCCGCTGCTCGGGCCCGAAGCCCTGGCGCAGCGACATGATCGCGTCGTGGTCGTCGGCGAAGGCGCGGACGCGGTCCGCGAGGCGTCGGCGCGTTCGTTCGCGGTCCATGAGGATGCAGCCGAACGCGACGACGACCCAGAACGCGAGGGTGTTGTCGAGCAGCGCCGTACGCGAGAGCGCGATCGACATCCCGTCGATCGCCACGAAGAGGCCGGCGGCGGCGCCGATCAGGGTGGAGCGCGTGAGCCGCCGCGTGATGCGGACGACGAGCAGCACGACGCAGGGTGCCGAGCAGCGCCATCATGAAGCGCCAGCCGAACGGCGTGAGCCCGAAGGCGTACTCGCCGATCGCGATCGTCCACTTGCCGACCGGCGGGTGGACGACGTACGCCGCGCCGTCCTTGAAGACGTCGATCGTGCGCCAGTTGCCGTCGCCGGCGAGGATCAGGTCGTTCGCGTCGTCGACGAACTGCCGCTCGTTGCCGTAGCGCAGGAGCGGCGAGCGCGTCCTTCATGTAGTACGTCTCGTCGAACACCACGGCGTGCGGACGGCCGAGGTCCCAGAAGCGCAGGACTCCCGCCAGCGCCGTGATGGCGAGCGTGACCCACCAGGAGGTGGCGCGGTCGGCCGGCATCGCCGGGGAGAGGCGGTCGGCGAGCGGCGACAGGCGGCGCTCGCCCGAGGGCTGGGGGCCCGGTGCCGGGGCGCGCTCCGCCTCGATGGTCGCCGTCACCCCGACAGCATAAGGAGGTGGCAGGCTGATGCTCGTGGACGCTGCCCCGAACGACACCGGATCCTCCGGCGACGGCACGGCGTCCTCCGGTCTCCTGGTGCTGGCTGCCACGCCGATCGGACGCGCGGACGACGCCTCCGGTCGCCTCCGTGACCTGATCGCAACCGCCGACGTGGTCGCGGCCGAGGACACCCGCCGCCTGCGCCGCCTCGCCGACGACCTCGGCGTGACGGTCGGCGGCCGGGTCGTGTCCTACTACGACGCCGTCGAGCGCCAGCGGCTGCCCGAGCTCGTGGCCGCGCTCGAGGGCGGCCGCACCGTGCTGCTCGTGACCGACGCCGGCATGCCCAGCGTGAGCGACCCCGGCTACCGGCTCGTGGCCGCGGCGGTCGAGGCCGGGATCCGCGTGACCGCGGCCCCCGGCCCCAGCGCGGTCCTGACGGCGCTGGCGCTGTCCGGCCTGCCCGTCGACCGGTTCGCTTCGAGGGCTTCCTGCCGCGCAAGGCGGGCGAGCGCCGGCGGGCCGCTCGCGGCGCGTGGCCGCCGACCCCCGCACGATGGTCTTCTTCGAGGCGCCGCACCGCGTGGGCGAGGCGCTGGCGGCCATGGCCGAGGTGTTCGGCGCCGACCGCCCCGCGGCCGTCTGCCGCGAGCTGACCAAGACCTACGAGGAGGTCCGCCGCGGCACGCTCGGCGAGCTCGCCGCCTGGGCCGCCGACGGGCTGCGCGGCGAGATCACGATCGTGGTCCAGGGCGCCGAAGCCCGGCGCTCGGCCCGCGGCGCCGCGGGGCGGACGGCGACGCGACCCCCGCAAGGCGGCGCTCGCGGCCGTGGCAGCGGCGTACGGCCTCGACCGCGGGCGCCGTCTACGACGCCGTCGTCGCCGCCAAGAAGGCCTCGGCGGCCGGAACCGCCGAGAAGGCGCTGCCGCCGCGCAACTAGGATCGGCGGGTGCCCGGACACCGAGAAGGCGTTCTACCTCACGACGCCGATCTACTACGTCAACGACGCCCCCCACATCGGGCACGCGTACACGACGGTCGGCGGGCGACGTGCTCACCCGCTGGCACCGCCAGCGCGGCGAGCAGGTCTGGTTCCTCACCGGCGACCGACGAGCACGGCCAGAAGGTCATGCGCACCGCCGAGGCCAACGGCGTCACGCCCGCAGGAGTGGGCCGACCGCCTCGTCGAGAGCGCGTGGAAGCCCGGTGCTCGAGACGATCGACGCCGCCAACGACGACTTCATCCGCACCACCCGAGCCGCGCCACACCGAGCGCGTCCAGGCGTTCCTGCAGGGCCTGTACGACAAGGGCGAGATCTACGAGGGCTCGTACGAGGGCCCGTACTGCGTCGGCTGCGAGGAGTTCAAGCTGCCGGGCGACCTGTCGACGGCGACGGGCGAGTACGCCGGCCAGAAGGTCTGCCCGATCCACGGCAAGCCGGTCGAGATGCTCAGCGAGACCAACTACTTCTTCCGGCTGATCGCGTACGCGCGAGCGCGCTGCTCGCGCACTACGAGGCCAACCCGACTGCGTGCAGCCGCGAGTCGCGCGCAACGAGGTCCTCTCGTTCGTGCGCAGCGGCCTGCAGGACCTCTCGATCTCGCGCTCGACGTTCGACTGGGGCATCCCGGTCCCGTGGGACACCGAGCCAGGTCGTCTACGTGTGGTTCGACGCGCTGCTCAACTACGCGACCGCCGTCGGCCTCGGCGACGACCGGGCACGCCGGGGGCGGAGCAGTTCGCCGCGCACCTGGCCCGCCGACGTCCACCTCGTCGGCAAGGACATCCTGCGGTTCCACGCCGTCATCTGGCCGGCGATGCTCATGGCCGCGGGCCTGCCGCTGCCGGACCAGGTCTTCGCGCACGGCTGGCTGCTCGTCGGCGGCGAGAAGATGAGCAAGAGCAAGCTCACCGGCATCGCGCCCGAGCCAGATCATCGACCACTTCGGCTCGGACGCGTTCCGCTACTACTTCCTGCGCGCGATCCCGTTCGGCGCAGGACGGCTCGTTCTCGTGGGAGGACATGAGCGCCCGCTACACCGCCGAGCTCGCGAACGGCCTCGGCAACCTCGCCTCGCGCGTCGCCGGCGATGGTCGGCGAAGTACTTCGACGGGCTCGCTGCCCGAGCCGACGGCGTACGGCGAGGCCGAGGAGGCGCTCGCAGGCGCTGCTCGCGTCGACCGTGGCGACGGCCGACGAGTGCGATGCTGCGCCTGGACTTCGCCGGCGGGCATCGACGCGATGAGGACGTTCGTCGACGCCGTGAACCGGCTACCTCACCGAGCAGGAGCCGTGGGCGGTGGCGAAGGACCCGGCGCAACGACGAGGCGCGCTCTCGACCGTGCTCTACACGTCTGCCGAGTCGCTGCGCGCGATCGCGGTGCTGCTCCACCCGGTGATGCCGCAAGGCCGACGGCGTCGCTGTGGGAGCAGCTCGGTGCCGAGGCAGCGCTCGGCCCGCTCGGCGAGCAGGTCGTGCGCGACGCCGGCGCGCTGGGGCCAGCTGCCCGCCGGCACCACGATCACCAAGGGCGCGATCGCTGTTCCCGCGCCTCGAGGAGCCGCCGACTGACGGTCGGCGCTCCTCGCCATGGCTGCCACCGACGAGCCGCGTCCGCGCCGCGCGCGGCGCAGCAGGAGACCGGGCACTCGCGCGACCTCGAGCGGCCGCCGCTGCCCGAGCCGCTGCGCACGCCCGGTGATCGACACCCACTGCCACCTCGACATCCACGACGGCGACGCCGGGGCCGAGTGGCTCGGCGTCGAGCGAGGCGCTCGGCGCGCGCGGCGTCGGTCGGCGTCACGCGCATCGTGCAGGTCGGCTGCGACCTGCCGAGCGCGCGCTGGTCGGTCGCTGCGCGGCGAACGAGCACGCAGCACCGTCGTGGCCACGGTCGCGCTGCACCCGAACGAGGCGCCGCGGATCTCGAGGCGCGCGTCGGGCCGCGACGGCGCTCGAGGACGGCGCTGCGGCCGAGATCGCGTCGCTCGCCGCGCGACCCGCGCGTGCGCGCCGTCGGCGAGACCGGCCTCGACTTCTTCCGCACCGGCGAGCGAGGGCCGTGCGACGTCCAGGAGGAGTCGTTCCGCCGGCACATCGACCTCGCCAAGCGGCTCGGCAAGCCGCGTGGTGATCCACGACCGCGACGCGCACGACGACGTGCTCGCGCGTGCTCGCGACCGAGGGCGCGCCGGAGCGCGTCGTCTTCCACTGCTTCTCGGGCGACGCCGCGATGGCGCGCTACTGCGCCGAGCGCGGGCTGGTTCCTGTCGTTCGCCGGCACCGTGACGTTCAAGAACGCGAAGGCGCTGCGCGAGGCCGTCGCCGTGGCGCCGCTCGCGACCGGTGCTGGTCGAGACCGACGCGCCGTACCTCACGCCGACGCCGTACCGCGGCCGGCCGAACGCGTCCTACCTCGTGCCGCACACGGTGCGCGCGATGGCCGAGGCCGGCGGGTCACGACGAGGACGTGCTGGCCGCAGGCGCTCTGGGACAACGCGCAGCGGGTGTTCGGCCCGTGGTGACCGGGCACGCCCGAGCGGACGACGGGCTGCTCGGCGCGGCCGACATCCGGCTGCTCGCCGACCGGCTCGGCGTGCGGCCGACGAAGCAGAAGGGCCAGAACTTCGTCATCGACGGCAACACCGTGCGGCGCATCGTGCGCACCGCGGAGGTCGGCCCCGACGACGTCGTGATCGAGGTGGGCCCGGGGCTCGGCTCGCTCACCCTCGCGCTGCTGCCCGAGGTGGCGCGCGTGGTCGCGGTCGAGATCGACGACGTGCTCGCGCCCGCCCTCGCGACCACCGTGCGAGGCGCGGCGCCCGGACCTGCTCGACCGGCTCGAGGTCGTGCACGCCGACGCGCTGCAGGTGCGCTCGCTCGACGGCCCGGCCGCCGACCGCGCTCGTCGCGAACCTGCCCGTACAACGTCTCGGTGCCGGTGATGCTGCACCTGCTCGAGCACTTCCCGACGCATCCGTCGCGTGCTCGTGATGGTGCAGCTCGAGGTGGCCGACCGGCTCGCCGCCGGCCCGGGCTCCAAGGTGTACGGCGTGCCCAGCGTGAAGGCGCGCTGGTACGGCGACGTCGCGCTCGTGGGCAAGGTCGGGCCGCACGGTGTTCTGGCCGGCGCCCAACGTCGACAGCGGCCTCGTCGCGCATCACCGCGCACGCGCCGCCGGAGACGACCGCCACGCGGGCCGAGGTGTTCGCCGTCGTCGACGCCGCCTTCGCCCAGCGCCGCAAGACCCTGCGCGCGGCGCTCGCCGGCTGGGCCGGGCTCGCCCGCCGCGGCCGAGGACGATCCTGCGCGCCGCCGGCGATCGACCCGTCCGAGCGCGGCGAGCAGCCTCGACGTCGCCGCCTTCGCCCGCATCGCCGCCGCCAAGCCCTGACCACCGCGCCCCTAGGGTCGACTCGGCAGTCGACTGCCTCGGTGACCCTACTCGCGACTGGTCGCGTCGAGCCGCGCGCCGGCACATAGGTCGGAGGGTGCTCGCTTCCGTGACCGTCCGCGCCCCGGCGAAGGTCAACCTCGCCCTCGGCGTCGGGCCGCTGCGCGACGGACGGCTTCCACGGGCTCGCCACGGTGTTCCACGCCGTCGGCCTGTACGACGACCTCGTCGCCGACGCCGCTCGCCCGACGGGCTCGGGCATCCAGCTGCACGTCGAGGGCGAGGGCGCGGCCGAGGTGCCCGCTCGACGCCACCAACCTCGCCGTGGCGCGCGGTCGAGGCGCTGGTGCCGTACGGCGCGGCTCGCACGACGTCTCGCTCGCCATCCGCAAGGGGATCCCGGTCGCCGGCGGCATGGCCGGCGGCAGCGCCGACGCCGCGGCCGCGCTCGTCGCCGTCGACGCGCTGTTCGGCCTCGGCCTCGGCGCGCGAGACGCTCATGGACGTCGGCGCCGAGCTCGGCAGCGACGTCCCGTTCTCGCTCCACGGCGGTACCGCGGTCGGCCGCGACCGCGGCACCGAGCTCACGACCGCGATGGTGCGCGGCACGTTCCACTGGGTGTTCGCGCTCGCCGAGGCGGCCTGTCGACGCCGGCGGTCTACCGCGAGCCGACCGTCTGCGCGACGGGCCGGCCGCGGTGCCCGACCCCGAGGTGCCGGCCGGCGCTCATGTCGGCGCTGCGCGCGGGCGACCCCGTCGCCCTCGGCCGGCGCTCCGCAACGACCTGCAGACCGCCGCGCTCTCGCTGCGCCCGCTGCTCGCCCAGGTGCTCGAGATCGGCGAGGAGTACGGCGCGCTCGGCGGCGTCGTCTCCGGCAGCGGGCCCGACCTGCGCGTTCCTCGCGCGCGACGACGAGCACGCGCTCGACCTCGCCGTCGCGTTCACGGCGTCCGGCGTCTGCCGCACGGTGCGGCGCGCGCGTCGGCCCGGTGCCGGGCGCGCGGGTCGTCGACCAGCGGGTCGCGGGCTGATGCCGCCGCCCACCTCGTGGCGCTCGAGGACGTCGGCAAGTCCCTCGGCACCCGCACGCTGCTCGACGGCGTCACCGCTCGGCGTCACCGAGGGCGACCGGATCGGCGTCGTCGGCCGCAACGGCGGCGGCAAGACCACGCTCGTCTCGCGTGCTCGACCGGCCTCGAGGACGCCGACTCCGGCCGCGTCATCCGCCGTCGGCGGCGCTCACGATCGGCCTGCTCGCGCAGAGCGACGACCTCGACCCGCCGGCCACCCTGCGCGACGTCGTCGTCGGCGACCGCGCCGAGCACGAGTGGGCCGGCGACGCCGCGCGTCCGCGACGTCATCGGCGGCCTGCTCGGCGGCGTGGACGCCGACGCGTACGCGGACGGGCTCGACGCCGTCGTCGGCACGATGTCCGGCGGCGAGCGTCGCCGCGCCGCCCTCGCCGCGGCTGCTCATCGACGACCCCGACCTGCTGGTGCTCGACGAGCCGACCAACCACCTCGACGTCGAGGCCGTCGTCGTGGCTCGCCGCACCACCTGGCGCCGCGCCGCGGCGCGCTCGTCGTCGTCACGCACGACCGCTGGTTCCTCGACGAGGTGTGCCACCGAGACGTGGGAGGTCGTCGACGGCGCGGTGCACCGGTACGACGGCGGCTACGCGGCGTTCGTCCTCGCGCGGGCCGAGCGGTGCGCAGGCAGGCGGCGTCGACCGAGGAGCGCCGGCAGAACCTGCTGCGCAAGGAGCTCGCCTGGCTGCGCCGCGGTCCGCCGGCGCGCACGAGCAAGCCGAAGTTCCGCATCGACGCCGCCAACGCGCTCATCGCCGACGAGCCGCCGCCGCGCGACACGCCTGGCGCTGGAGAAGTTCGCGACCGCGCGGCTCGGCAAGCAGGTGTACGACCTCGAGGACGTCACGGTCGCGCCCGCCGTCGGGCGCGCCGCCGGTCGTGACCGGGCAGACCTGGCGGCTCGGCCCCGGCGACCGCATCGGCCTGCTCGGGCCCAACGGCGTCGGCAAGACCACGCTGCTGCGGCTGCTCGCCGCGGCGCACGACGGCGTGCTCGACACCGAGCACGCGCCCGACGTCCGCGCCGGCGGTGCGCGTGGGCCTCACCGTGCAGGTCGCCACGCTCACGCAGGCGCTCGCCGAGATCGACCCGGCCGACCGTGTGCTCGAGTCGGTCGAGCGCCAGGCGCAGTACGTCGAGGTCGGCGGGCGCGACGCGTCGAGCGCCGCCTGGCAGTCGCGCATGGCGGCCGGCGGTGCGCCGCTGCGGTGACCGCCCGCAGCATGCTCGAGGGCTTCGGCTTCAGCGGCGACAAGCTCTTCACGCCGCCTCGGCGACCTCTCCGGCGGCGAGCTGCGGCGTCTGCAGCTGCTGCGCCTGCTCGTCGGCGGCCCGAACGTGCTGCTGCTCGACGAGCCGACCAACGACCTCGACGTCGAGATGCTCACCGTGCTCGAGGACCTGCTCGACACCTGGCCCGGCACGCTGCGTCGTCGTCAGCCACGACCGCTACTTCCTCGAGCGCGACCACCGACGTCGTGTACGCGCTGCTCGGCGACGGCGCGATCCGCATGCTGCCCGGCGGCGTCGACGAGTACCTCGAGCGCCGCGCCGCGGATCACGTCGTCCGGCGGCGTCGTGGCCGCCAGCCCCGTCGCGGTCGGCGGTCGAGCAGCGGCGCCGAAGCGCTCGGCGGGCGAGGCGCGCGAGCTGCGCAAGGAGCTCACGCGCATCGAGCGACGTACGGAGAAGCTCGGCAAGGAGGAGGAGCGGCTGCACGCGCTCCTCGCCGACGCCGCGACCGCCACCGACCACGAGAAGGTCCTGGCGCTCGACGCCGAGCTGCGCGCCGTCGTCGCCGAGCGCGAGACGCTCGAGGAGCAGTGGCTCGAGATCGCCGCCGACCTCGAATAGCCCGCTCTGGATGCCTGAACGGCCTGTATACGTGCCTCTCACGCATCCAGATCGAGCAGCAGCCCTAGCCTGTCGCGGTGCAGAACTCCACGAAGGTCCTCGTCGTCGGCGCCTCGGCAGCCGGCCTCGCCACAGCCGCCTGCCTGCGCGACGCCGGCGTGCCGTTCGAGGTGCTCGAGGCGACCGACGTCGTCGGCACGGCCTGGCGCCACCACTACGACCGGCTGCACCTGCACACGCCGAAGTCGGCGTCCACCCTGCCGGGCACTGCCGATGCCGCGCGACTGGCCGCGCTACCCGGCGCGCGAGCAGGTGGTGGAGTACCTCGAGCGGTACGCCGCGGAGCACGGGCATCGAGCCGCACTTCGGGCAGACGGTGTCGCGCATCGAGCGCGCGCGACGGCGGCTGGGCCGTGACGACGCCAGGATCGCCACTGGCACGCCGAGCAACGTCGTCGTCGCCACCGGTGCCACACGCGTGCCCGTGCGGCCGTCGTGGCCCGGGCTCGAGTCGTACGGCGGCGACGTGCTGCACTCGAGCGAGTACCGCAATGGCGAGCCGTGGCGCGGTGGCTCGGTGCTCGTCGTCGGGTTCGGCAACTCCGCGTGCGAGCAGGCCATCGACCTCGTCGAGCACGGCGTCGGCCGCCCACCTGTCGGTGCGGTCGGAGGTCAACGTGCTGCCGCGCGACCTCCTCGGCATCCCGGTCCTGCAGATGGGCATCGCGATGCGCGTGCTGCCGACCGGCGTCGCCGATGCCCTCGCGGCGCCGCTCGTGCGGCTCACGGTCGGCGACATCACGAAGGTCGGCCTGAGGAAGCTGCCCTACGGCCCGAACACGCAGATCAAGAACGACAAGCACATCCCGCTGCTCGACATCGGCACGATGGACCACATCAAGGCCGGGCGGATCGCCGTGCACGGCGACATCGAGCGCTTCACGGCGTCCGGCGTCGTCTTCGACGACGGCTCGTCGCTCGACGTCGACGCCGTCGTGCTCGCGACCGGCTACCGACCGGGCCTCGAGGACCTGCTGCCCGAGTGGCGCGCGGTGTGCGGCGACGACGGCCGGCCCGCTGGTGAGCGGCGGCCCCACCGCGCTGCCCGGCCTGTGGTTCTGCGGCCAGTTCGTCTCGCCCGCCGGCATGCTCCGCGAGATGGGCCTCGAGGCCAAGCGCATCGCCGCCGCCGTCACCGCGGCTGACGCCCCGGAGTGCCGTCGGCCACAGGGGTCTTCGGGCACGTCGGTGCGCGAGGGCTCAGTCGGCGGCGGTGTCGAAGGGCAGCGTCAGGCTGCGCAGGAGGTCGGCGAGCTGGTCCTGGTCGGACGGCCGACAGCGCGGCGAGGATCGCGCGCTCGTGCGCCAGGAGGTCGGTGAGCGCGTCGTCGACGCGCCCACGGCCGGTCGTCGAGAGCACCACCTGCACGCTGCGGCCGTCGTTCGGGTCGGGCACGCGCTCGACGAGGCCCTTGGCCTCGAGCCGGTCGATGCGGTTGGTCATCGTGCCGCTCGTGACGAGCGTGACCTGCAGCAGCCGCCCGGGGGAGAGGGCGTACGGCGGCCCCTCGCGCCGGAGCGCGGCGAGCACGTCGAACTCCCACGGCTCGAGGTCGTGGGTCTCGAACGCCTGACGGCGGGCGAGGTCGAGGTGGCGGGCGAGGCGCGAGACGCGCGACAGCACCTCGAGCGGCGCGACGTCGAGGTCGGGGCGCTCGCGGCGCCAGGCCTCGACGAGCGCGTCCACCTCGTCGCGGGGATCGGTGCTCACGGTCGGACTCTACGCCCGGTCTCTCGACGTCGAGATACCTGGGCGGTCTCAGTCGGCGCGAGGACCAGCGGGTCTCGCCGTCGACCACCACGTCCGTGCGACGCAGCCCGATCCGCGCGGCGACCCGCTCGGACGCCGTGTGCCCGGGCGCGATGTGCGCGACCACCTCGGCGGCGCCGGCCGTCGGTCATCGCCGCGCACGCAGCGCCGCGGCGGCCTCGCTCGCGATAGCCCTGGCCCTGCCAGCGGCGTGCCGATCACCCAGGCGAGCTCGGCGCACCGTCCGAGCCGGTCGAGGTCACGGTCGCCTGCACGAAGCCGACCGCCTCGCCCGGTGGCACGCTCGCGCACGATCCAGTTGTGCCAGGTCTCGAGGCCGTCGTCCGACCGGCCGAGCACCTGGCGCGCGTAGCGGGCCTCGAGCTGGCCCAGCGTCGGCGGCTCGCCGCCGGTGACGACGTACAGGGAGGGATCGGCCAGGACGCCGACCATCTCGGCCGGCGTGCTCGACCCGCAGCGGCTCGAGGTCGAGCCGCTCGGTCGCGAGCGCCGGGGTGCTCAGGTCAGGCCTTCTTCGTGGCCTTGAGCGTGGGCTTCTTCTCCAGGCCCGCGAGGCCGTTCCAGGCGAGGTTCACCACGTGGGCGACGACCTCCTCCTTCTTGGGCTTGCGGACGTCGAGCCACCACTGGCCGGTGAGCGCGACCATGCCGACGAGCATGTTGGCGTACATCGGCGCGAGCTTGGGCGGGAAGCCCTGGCGCTCGAACTCGCGGGCGAGCCGCGCCTCGACCTGGCTGGCGACGTCGCGCAGCAGCGAGGCGAAGTTGCCGGTGCGTCTGCGAGACGGGCGAGTCGCGGACGAGGATGCGGAAGCCCTCGTTGTGCGTCTCGATGTAGTCGAAGAGGGCCCGGCCGGCCTTCTCGAGCAGGTCGCGCGCGCCGCCGCTCGACCCGGTGAGCGAGTCGCTCACCATGCCCATGAGCGCGTTCATCTCGCGGTCGACGATGACGGCGTACAGCCCGTCCTTGCTGCCGAAGTGCTCGTAGACGACCGGCTTGGACACGCCGGCCTTGGCCGCGATCTCCTCGATCGTGACGACCTCGAAGCCCTTCGCCGCGAACAGCTTGCGACCCACGTCGATGAGCTGCTCGCGGCGCTCGCGGCCGCTCATGCGCACGCGCTCGGTGCGCTCCCGGCGTACGGGGGCGGGGGCGGCGTCGGCGGCGTCCGGCACGTTCGGGTCCTCGGTCACGGCCTCATCTTGCCGCTCCGAGGGCCTCGCCCGGGGACCGGACGCCGCGTCGCCCTCGCAGGGCACCCTGGGCGGCGCTCTACCCTGGGCGTGCGAGACCTTCCCGGGTTGCTCTGCTGGCAGGGGCGACCGCACTTTGAATGCGGGTACGACGCAGGTTCGATTCCTGCCCCGGGAGCCCTGCGAACGCCGCCGGAACGGCGGGTGGACGGCCTCCGGCGCGGGGGTTCCGCGAGCTGGCCGGTCGGGCTCCGACCGGGTGCGGGCGCGGGGTAGGGTGATCCCGCCTCGCCCGCCCACCTGGAGAGCAGTGACGCCCTCGTGAGCAGCCCACGACCGTCCGCCGTGGTCGTCCTCGCCGCTGGTGAGGGAACGCGCATGGTGTCGACGACGCCGAAGGTCCTGCACGAGATCGCCGGGCGCAGCCTCCTCGGGCACGTCCTCGCCGCCGTCGCCGGTCTCGATCCCGAGCACCTGGTCGTCGTCGTCGGGCCACGGTCGCGACCGGGTCACCGAGCACCTCGCCGCGATCGCGCCGACGGCGCGTCGCCGTCGTGCAGGAGCAGCAGAACGGCACCGGCCACGCCGTGCGCGTCGCGCTCGAGGGCCTCGCGGCCACGGGCGTCGCGCTCGACGGCACCGGCCCGGTGCTGGTGGTCGCCGGCGACACCCCGCTGCTCACCACGGCCACCCTGCAGGCGCTCGTCGACGCCCACGCCGCGGCGGGTGCGGCGTCCACGGTGCTCACCGCGGTGCTCGACGACCCCGACCGGCTACGGCCGCGTGCTGCGCGACGGCGACGCCGTGACCGCGATCGTCGAGCACAAGGACGCCGACGACGTCCCAGCGCGCGGTGCGCGAGGTCAACAGCGGCGTGTACGCGTTCGACGCCGCCGCCCTCCGCGACGCCCTCGGCCGGCTCACGACCGACAACGTGCAGGGCGAGGAGTACCTCACCGACGTCGCTCGGGCTGCACGTCGCGGCCGGGCTCGTCGTCGCCGCGGTCACGGCCGACGACGCGCACGAGACGCTCGGCGTCAACGACCGCGTCCAGCTCGCCGAGGCCCGCGCGCTGCTGCGCGACCGCACCAACGCGCGCTGGATGCGCGCCGGCGTCACGATCGTCGACCCCGCCACCACGTGGATCGACGCCGACGTCGTCCTCGAGCCCGACTCCGTGGTCGAGCGCAACACCGGCCTGCACGGCACGTACGACGATCGCGCGCGGCGCCGTCGTCGGCCCCGACACCACGCTCACCGACGTCGTCGTCGGCGAGGGCGCGAGCGTGGTGCGCAGCCAGGTCACGTCGGCCGACATCGGCGCGGGCGCCACGGTCGGCCCGTTCACGTTCGTGCGGCCCGGCACCGTGCTCGGCCCGAGGGGCAAGCTCGGCGCCTACGTCGAGGCCAAGAACGCCGTCGATCGGCGAGGGCTCGAAGGTGCCGCACCTGTCGTACGTCGGCGACGCCGAGATCGGCGTCGGGCTCCAACCTCGGCGCGGGCACGATCACGGTGAACTACGACGGCGTCGACAAGCACCGCACCGTCGATCGGCGACCACGTGCGCGTGGGCAGCGACTCCATGCTCGATCGCGCCCGTGACGGTCGGCGACGGCGCCTACACCGCCGCCGGCTCGGTCGTCACCGACGCCGTGCCGCCCGGCGCGATGGCCGTGGCCCGCGCCCGCCAGCGCAACATCGAGGGCTGGGTCGAGCGGCGACGCCCGGGCAGCCCCGCGGCCGAGGCGGCCGCTGCGGCCACGGCCCACCAGGCTTCCGGGACGGCGACCGCCGGCTCCGGTGACAGCACGCACGAGGAGCAGGCCCAGTGACCGGCATCGTCCAGACCAGCCAGAAGCGGCTCGTCCTCATCGGGGGTCGTTCGCACCCCGAGCTCTCCGAGCACGTGGCGAAGGAGCTCGGGGTCGAGCTCGTCGACACGCAGGCGTACGACTTCGCCAACGGCGAGATCTTCGTGCGGTTCGAGGAGTCGGTGCGCGGCTGCGACGCGTTCGTGCTGCAGAGCCACACCGAGCCGATCAACAAGTGGATCATGGAGCAGCTGCTCATGGTCGACGCGCTCAAGCGCGCCTCGGCCAAGCGCATCACCGTGGTCATGCCGTTCTACGGCTACGCGCGCCAGGACAAGAAGCACCGCGGCCGCGAGCCGATCTCGGCCCGCCTCATCGCCGACCTGTTCCGCACCGCAGGCGCCGACCGCCTCATGGCGGTCGACCTGCACACCGCGCAGATCCAGGGCTTCTTCGACGGCCCCGTCGACCACCTCTTCG
>CAWGZO010000005.1:0-9244 GCA_963827145.1 uncultured Actinomycetota bacterium
CTGCGCGCTGCGCAGGCTCGCGCGGACCTGGCCCATGATCTGCTGCTCGCCCACGACCATCGAGTCGATCCCGGCGGCCACCTCGAACAGGTGCTGGGCCGCACGCTTCGTCGTAGTGCGACGTAGCACGGCGACACGGGGTCGAGCTCATCGCGGCCGGCGCCGGTCGGCCTCGGCGAGGGTCTCGGCGCGGTCGCTCGACGGCGCCGTGGAACTCTCGGTCGACCTCGGCGTACATCTCCACGCGGTTGCAGGTGGACACGACCATCGCCTCGGCCACGTGCGGCGCCGCTGGCGCTGAGCATCAACAGCCGGAGGCCTGCCGGTCGACGGCGGCTCGAGCGACTTCGAGACGGTCGAGCCAGCGGCGGCGGCGGAGCGGTGGCTCACGCCCGACCACGAGGAGGGTCATGCCAGCCCCCCTGTCCGACCAGTGCCCGCGCGGCGCTACCGGCGACCCGCCGGCCGCCACGTCGCGGCGCTGCTCGTGGAAGGCGAGGATCTGCAGCTCGGTCGCGAGGTCGACCTTGCGGACGTCGACGCCCAGCGGGGTCGAGAGCACGACCGGCGCGAAGTTGAGGATGCTCGCGACGCCGGCCGCGACGAGGCGGTCGCAGACGGCCTGCGCGGCGGGCGCGGGGGTCGCGATGACGCCGATGCTGGCCTCGCCGTCGGCGACGACGTCCTCGAGGTCGTCGATCGAGCGCACCTCGAGCGTGGCGCCGTCCGCGGGGATCTTCTCGCCGACGCGCTCGGGGTCGGCGTCGAGCAGGCCGACCACGCGGAAGCCGCGCGAGGCGAAGCCGCCGTAGTTGGCCAGGGCGTGCCCGAGGTTGCCGACGCCGACGATGACGACGGGCCAGTCCTGCGTCAGGCCCAGCTCGCGGGCGATCTGGTAGACGAGGTAGTCGGTGTCGTAGCCGACGCCGCGCGTGCCGTAGGACCCGAGGTGGCGCAGGTCCTTGCGCAGCTTGGCGCTGGTGACGCCGCTGGTCGACCGCGAGCTCCTCGCTCGAGACGGTCGCGACGCCGCGCTCGGAGAGGTGCGTGAGCACGCGGTGGTAGATGGGGAGCCGGGCGACGGTGGCCTCGGGGATGCCGCGGCGCGACGCGTCGGTCGCGCGTGTGAGCGGCACGGTCGTTCACCCCGGTTCGTGAGGAGCCTGGCGCCTGCTGGAGAGCGGGCCTGGCTCCGTCAGGGTAGGTAGGAGGGCACGAACGCACAAAGTCGCGACCGGTCAGCGTTCCACTATCCGGACAACCCCGGACGTGACCCTCATCACGGCCCTGGACCCCCGCGTGATCCGTGCTCGGAGCGGGTTCCCGAGTTTGCGCGAGGGGCCCGTTCCGTGCGATAGGAGTCCGCGTCGTAATCAGTCGGAGGCGCGGGCGAGGAGGCGGGCGGCCTTCTCGGCGCGCTTCTGCTCGAAGCGCGTGGCGGCGGCGTCGACGCCGGCGAGGTACGCCGCGAGGCGCTCGCGCGCGGCCTCGCCGTCCGGCCCGAGGTCGGTGCGGTCCCACACGTCCCAGGCGCGCAGCACGGGGGCGAGCACCTCGTCGTGATGGATGCGCAGGTCGTAGATGCCGGCCATCGCGATCGCGACCGAGCGGCGGGTGAAGCCCTCGACCTCGTTGCCCGGCATCTGGAAGTTCTCCACCACCTCGACGACCGCCTGCATCGCGGCGTCCGGCGCGAGCTCGAAGGCCGAGGCGAACACGTTGCGGTAGAAGAGCATGTGCAGGTTCTCGTCGGCCGCGATGCGCGCGAGGAGCCGGTCGCAGCCCTCGTCGTCGGTGTGCTTGCCGGTGTTGCGGTGCGAGATGCGGGTGGCGAGCTCCTGGAAGGAGACGTACGCCATCGTCGTGAGGACGCTGCCCTCGGCGGTGCCGGCGAAGCCGCGGCTCATGTGGTCCATGCGCTCGCGCTCGAGCTGCACCGGGTCGACCGACCGCGTCACCAGCAGGTAGTCGCGCATGGCGATCGCGTGCCGGCCCTCCTCGGCGGTCCAGCGGATGCACCCACTCGCCCCAGGCGCTGTCGCGGCCGACGGTGTCGGTGAGCACCCGGTGGTACGACGGCAGGTTGTCCTCGGTCAGCAGGTTCACCACGAGCGCCGTACGCGCGACGCCGTCGACCGGCGACTGCTCGGCGTCCCACGCCCGGCCCTCGTAGATGCCGTCGAAGTTGGTGCCCTCGCTCCACGGCACGTACTCGTGCGGGAACCACTCCCGGGCCATGCCCAGGTGGCGCTCGAGCTCGCGTGCGGCGACCGGCTCGAGGGCGAGCACGAGGTCGTCGTTGACGCGGCGGTCGTCGAGTGCGGTCATCGGGTCTCCCGAAGCAAGGTTGGCCTTACCTGTGGTTACGCCACCGTAGCCTCTCGGCCGCGCACCCCTCCAGACGTGGCGCCCGCGGGTCAGGTCGCTCCGGCCCCCGCGCGCCGCGCGATCGCGGCGTCGAGCCGCAGCACCCGGCGCCTGAGGGCGACGGCCCGTCGGGTGCGGTGCCGGGCGCCGCGCGGGGCGAGCGCCTCGAAGCTGCAGCGCCGCCGTACGCCGCTGCCGCACCAGCCACGAGACCGGCACGTCCCCCGTCGTCACGAGCACCTCAGGGTGCCGGGCTGCGTCGTCCATGCGAGTTAGGTTAGCCTTACCTTGTGATCCTCTGCCACTGCTCGGTCGTGAGCGACCGGGACGTCCACGCCTGCGTCGCGGACGGTGCCGGCTCCGTCGGCGAGGTGCTTCGCCGGACCGGCGCCGGCAGCCACTGCGGCGGCTGCACCCTGGCCGTTCGAGCGTGCGCGAAGGCGGCGCTCTGCCAGGCTGACGAGGACGTCGACGACCTGGAGGTCCTGCATGCAGCCGGTTAGCCCGCGGATCGTGGAGCTGCTCAACGAGGCGCTCACGCTCGAGCTCACGGTCACCAACGCCTACTTCCTGCACGCCCGCATGCTCGACGCGCAGGGCCTCCCCCGCCTCGGCAAGGTCTTCTACGACCTGTCGATCGGCGAGATGCGCGACGCCGACGCGATCATCCAGCGGATCCTGTTCTTCGACGGCCACCCCAACCTGCAGCGCCTCGGCCCGGTGCCGATCGGCGAGACCGCCGAGGAGATGCTGCGGCTCGGCCTCGACGGCGAGAACAAGGCCGTCGCCCAGTTCAACGCGGCCGCGCACGAGTGCCGCGAGCTCGGCGACCACGGCACCGCGTCGAAGTTCGACGAGATGGTCGTCGACGAGGAGGGCCACGCCGACTGGTTCGAGGCGCAGCTCGCCGCGATCGAGATCATCGGCGCCTCGGCGTACCTCGCCCAGCAGACCGACGCCGCCGCCGGCCCCGCCTGACCGACCGCCTGACCGACCGCCTGCGCGGCCGCGTCCCGGTCACGCAGGCACCACGACCGGTCGCCCGGTGCGCGGGTGCGTGAGCACCAGCACGGGCATCCGGTACGCCGCCTGCACCACCTCAGTGGTCAGCACGTCCTGCGGATGGCCGCTCGCGACGACGCGGCCTTCGACGAGGAGCAGAACGCGGTCGCCATACGCCGCGGCGAGCGCCAGGTCGTGCAGCACCACGAGCAGCCCGACGCCGGTCGCGGCCGCGGCGCGGGCGGTCTCGAGCACCGACACCTGATGGGTGAGGTCGAGCGCGGCGGTCGGCTCGTCCCACAGCATGAGCGGAGCGTCCTGCGCCAGCACCCGCGCCAGGGCCACGCGCGCCGCCTCGCCACCAGACAGCGCCCCCACCGGCCGGTCGAGCAGATGCCCGACGTCCGCGTTCGCGACGGCGCGCGCGAGCACCGCGGCGTCGTCGTCCGGGTCCCACGGAGCGCGGCCCATCGCCACGACATCACGCACCCGCAGGCCGGTGCCGAGCACCGGGTGCTGCAGCAGCACCGAGCGCAGCCGGGCCAGCTCGCGCGGCCGGTACGCCGCGACCTCTCGACCGTGCACCAGCACCTGCCCCGAGTCCGGCTCGAGGTCGCCGGCGAGTGCCGACACGAGCGTGGACTTGCCCGCACCGTTGGGACCGAGCACGACCACGACCTCGCCCGGCTCCACCTCGACGTCGACGTCATCGAGCACCGTCCGTCCGCCGCGCACCACGCGCAGCCCGCACGCCCGCACCAGGCTCATCCCCATCCGCCCGACTCCTGGCGCGCGCGCCGTACCAGCCACAGGAACACCGGTGCACCGACGAGCGCCGTGACCACACCGAGCGGGATCTCGGCCGGGGCCGCCGCCGTGCGGCCGACGAGGTCGGCGAGCAGCACCAGCAGCGCCCCGCCCAGGGCGCTCGCCACGAGCAGGGTGCCGTGCAGCGGCCCGGCGACGAGTCGCACGAGGTGCGGCACGACGAGGCCGACGAAGCCGACGATGCCCGCGGCCGCGACGGCGGCGGCGGTGAGCAGCGCGACCAGGACGATGGAGCGTCGGCGCACCTGCTCCACGTCGAGGCCGAGGTGGGCGGCCGGACGGTCGCCGAGTGCGAGCAGGTCGAGGGAGCGGGCCAGACGCGGCGCGAGGATCAGCCCGACTACGGCGAACGGCAGCACCGCGAGCACCGCGGGCCAGGTCGCGAGACCCACGGAGCCCAGGCTCCAGAAGGTGATCGAGCGCAGCTGCGCGTCGTCGGAGACGAACGTGCACCAGCCGATCACCGCGCCGGCGAGCGCGTTGACGCCGATGCCCGTCAGCAGCAGAGTCACGACCTCGGTCCGGCCGTCGGCGCGGGCGAGGCGGTGCACGACGAGCGTGGTGACGACGCCGCCGACGAACGCCGCGGCGGGCACGACCGCGACGGAGAGGGCGGCCGCGCCGGAGACGATCGCGACGACCGCCTCCCACTGCGGCACCCGCCGAGACGCCCACGGTGCCCGGCTCGGCGAGCGGGTTGGCGAACACGCCCTGCATGACCGCGCCGGCGAGCCCCAGGCACGCGCCGACGAGCAGCGCGAGCCCGACGCGCGGCAGCCGCACCTGCCAGACCACGGCGTCGACGGTCGCCGGTACGTCCTGCACGGGCAGGCCGAGGCGGGATCCGACGACCCGCAGCACGTCGGCCGGCGCGACGGCGTACGCCCCGAGGGCGACGGAGGCGAGCACCACGACGACGAGGGCGAGGACGAGCCCCAGCACGAGCGCACGCCCGCGCCGGGACGGCGGTGCGGCGACCTCCGACGATTGGGTCGTCAGGACCGCGGTCACGAGGCCGCGAACCCGGCGCGCAGCTGCTCGAGCACCTGCTCGGTGCGCGGCCCGAACGAGAGCAGCAGCCCGTCCTCGACGGCGACGACGCGACGGTCGCGCCCGGCCGGCGTCTGCGCGACGCCGGGCAGTGCGAGCAGGCCGTCGACGCCGCCGACCGACTCGAGGCCCTTGGTCATCACCAGCAGAACATCGGGCGCCGCCGACACGAGCGACTCGGCGGTCAGCGGCGTGAAGGCGTCCAGACCGAGCTCGCTGCCGGCGTCGCGACCACCCGCCGCCTCGATGAGCGAGTCGGCGCCCGACCCCTCGCCACCGAGCAGGTAGACGGCGGCGCTGCCACGCAGGTAGAGGAATGCGATGCGAGGACCGGCCGGGTCGGTGCGCGCGACCAGCCCTCCCAGCCTGCTGGTCAGGACCTCGGCGGCGGCGGGCACGCCGAGCGCCGCTCCGACGGCACGCACCCGCGGACCCATCTCGTCGAGAGTCCACACCTCGGGCACCTCGACGACCGCCACCCCGGCTGCGCGCAGCGCGTCGAGAGCCTCCTGAGGGCCGGTGCGCGCATCGGTCAGGACGAGGCTCGGCCGCTGGGCGAGCACGCCCTCGGCGGAGATGGTGTGCCCGGAGCTCACCACAGGCAGATCGGCGGCCTCGGCGAAGGTGGTCGACTCGTCGCGGGCGACGAGCCGGTCGCCGAGGCCGAGGGCCACGACCGTCTCCGCGATCGGCCCCTGCAGCGCGACGACGCGCGAGACGTCCGAGACCGTGACCTCGCGCCCGTCGGCGCCCACCACCGTGGCCGGCAGCTGCGGCGTCGGCGCGTCCACCACGGCCGGCACCGATCCCGCCGACGCACCGACCGCGGGCGACCCCGTCGTCCCCAGGGCGCCCGACGCCGTGCCGCAGCCGGCCAGGCAGCACGCGACGAGCAGCGCGCAGCCGAGCGCCGTCGGCGTACGCCGAGACCCCGCGCGCCGCGTCGCCCTCCACCTCATGCGCGCGAGGCGCGCGCGGCACCCAGCTCGTCGAACAGGAATCGGTTCAGCCGGTAGGCGTGCACCGACTCGCGGACGATCCGGGCCCGCTCGTCCTCGGTGAAGGCGGTGGTGTCGAGCAGCTCGCGGTAGTGCCGCTTGTAGGGCACGAGGTCGCCGACGTCGCTGAAGTCGTAGAAGGTGAGCGCGTCGGCTGGGGCGGCGTAGTGGCGGCGCAGGATCGCGCTGATCACCTGTCCGCCCGACAGGTCGCCGAGGTAGCGCACGTAGTGGTGGGCCACGAGCCCGGTGGGCCAGGTCGAGGCGACCTCGCGCAGCCGCACGAGGTAGGCCGAGGTCGCGGCACCCGGCACGGCATCCGCGCTCCACCCCGCACCGAGCAGGTGGTCGAGGTCGGCGGCGATCCGCCCGGCGCGCGCCAGGCGCGGGTCGACGAACCCGACGAGCCGCGGGTCGGCGGCCGCCGCCTGCGGACCCAGCGCCTCGAGCTCGGCGTAGACGAACCAGAGCTGACGCAGCAGCGCGGCGTGGTCGTCGAGCGAGCCCTGGCCGCTCATGAGCCCACGCACGAACGGGGCCTCCTCGGCCTCGCGGTGCACCCCGGCCGTGCCGGAACGCAGCGCTGCGGCGAACCCCTCGGGCGCGGACGGTCGGGCGGCCTGGGTCAGATCGGCGGTCATGGCGTCCCCTCCGGGCCGGGATCGCTCCCCGGCCGGGTCGTGTGGTTAGGTAACCCTTACTTAGGTAAGCCTAACCTTAGGACATCACCCCATGAGTCGTCCCGCCACCCTCGGCGTCGCCCTCTCCGCCGCCCTCGGCCCGCTGCTGCTCGTCGCGTGCGGCACCAGCACCGGGAGCATCGCCGCGTCGAGCTCCGGCAGCGCCGCCGACCCGACCTCGGCACCCGCGACCACGGGCGCGACGCCGGCCACGAGCGGCCCCGGCCCGGCCGAGGCCGCGCCGACCAGCGCGAGCCCGGCGCGAGCGTCGGCCGCCGCGTCGGCGAGCCCGGGCCGCTCGACGTCCGGCACTACGCGCAGCCCCGCTCCTCGCGCGAGCTCCACTGCCACGCGGCCGGCACCGAGCCGCACGAGCGCGACACCCGCCCCATCACCGACGCGCAGCAGCACCCCGACGGGGCCGCGGTTGTCGGTCACCCCCACCCGGGGGCTCGACTCGGACGGCGCCACGATCCGGGTGACCGGGCGCGGCTACGACCCGACCGTGGGCATCTACGTCGCGATGTGCACCTCGGCCGCGCCGACCTCGGGCTCGTCCTGCGTCGGCGGCGCGGATCTGAGCGGCACCTCCGGTGCCTCGGCCTGGATCAGCTCCGACCCTCCGCCGTACGGCGAGAACCTCGCGATCCCGTTCGGCCCCGGCGGCTCGTTCTCCGTCACCCTCACCGTCCGCGCGACCGGCCACGGCCTCGACTGCACGGTCGTGCGCTGCGGCGTGATCACCCGCGCCGACCACACGCGCTACGGCACCCGCAGCCAGGACGCGTTCGTCGCCCTGCGCTTCGCCTGACCCGCTCGTCGCACGTCCCGAACCCACCACCACCGGAAGGTCCCGCTGTGCCCATCCCCCGCTCGTTGGTCGCCGCTGCCGGAGCCGTGCTCCTCGGCATCGGCCTCGTCCCCGCCGTCGCCGCCTCCGGTGCCGCCGCCGCGTCCCCGGCGACGGTGACCGTGACGCCGAGCACCGGTCTGGACCGGTCCGGCCAGTCCGTCTCGGTGTCGCTGTCCGGCGTGCCCGCCGGCGCCGGCGTCTACCTGCAGTGGTGCCCGGACAATCCGGCCGGCACCCGCTGGCCCGCCGGCACGTGCGCGTCCGCACCGCAGGTGTGGGCGTCGTCGAACCCTGCCGCCCTGGCGCAGGGCGCCACGGCGCTGACGGCCGAGCCGCTGAGCCTGGCCGTGAGCCCCACGATCACGACGGCCGCGGGCACGAGCGACTGCCGCACGTCGGCGTGCGCGGTGTTCGTGCGGCTCGACCACTTCTCTCCCAGTGACACCAGCCTCGACACCTTCGTCCCGGTGACCTTCGCCGCGCCGGCGACCGCGAGCCCGAGCCCGTCGCCGACCACCGCCTCGCCGACGCCCGAGGTGCCGGCGTACGCCGTGACCGCGACCCCGACGACCGGCCTCGTCCGCGCCGGCGACACCGTCGCGGTATCGATCACCGGCCTCGCCGCCGACGCCGGCGTCTACGTGCGGCTCTGCGCGCTCGGGGCAGGTGGTCGTCCGGCGGCCGACGTGTGCGACGGCCAGGGACGATGGGTGCGCGAGACCTATCCCTACGGTCCGTTCCCGACCGACGGCTCGGTGGTGAAGCCGAGCGCCGGCCCGGTGACGCTCGACGTGCGCGCCCGCTTCGGCAGTGTCGACTGCACCACCGTCGCCTGCGGCGTGCACGTGCGCCGCGACCACCTCGCGCCGTCGGACACCTCGCTCGACCGCGCCATCCCGCTGACCTTCGCGGCATCCATCACAGCCTCACCGAGCCCGACCACGAGCAGCTCGCCGGACCCGACCACGTCGCCGGCGCCCACGCCGAGCACCAGTTCCTCGGGGTCCTCCGACGACGCGCGGGTCACCGTCGGCACCGCCACCGTCGCGGCGGGCGGCACCCTCAGGCTCGACGCAGCCGGCTTCGCGTCGGGCGAGCGGGTCCTCGTCGAGCTGCACTCCGACCCGGTCGAGCTGGCGTCCACGACCGCGGGCTCGGACGGCGCGCTGACCACGACCGTGACCGTGCCGGGCTCGACCCCCGCCGGCCGGCACACCGTGGTGCTCACCGGCCAGAGCTCGGGCCGCGTGGCCGAGGCAGGCGTGGTGGTCGTGGCGGCAAGCGCGACGCCGAGCAGCAGCAGCGACGGGAGCGGCTCCACCGGATCGCCCGACTCGGACGGCAGTCTCGCCTCGACCGGAGCGTCGGCGCTCAGCGCTGCGGCGCTGGCGCTGCTGCTCGTCGTCGCCGGCGGGGGCCTGCTGGGGGCGACCCGGCGCCGGGTGCGCGCGCACCACTGACACCGC
>CAWGZO010000006.1:0-22119 GCA_963827145.1 uncultured Actinomycetota bacterium
GCCTCGAGCTCATGCGTCCGGTCTACAAGCGCGGATCGCGCTACGCCCATGCGCTCGGCCTCGACATGATCGAGGGCGACTACGAGGACCCGGGGCAGCTCGAGCTCAACTGGATCTTCGACCACGTCGATCTCACGGCCGACCGCCTGGTGATCTACCGCCAGATCTGCTCCCAGGTCGCCCGCGAGTTCGGCCTCCGGCCAGCTTCATGCCGAAGCCCTCCATGGGGTGATGGGCAACGGCTGCCACCACAACGTCAGCCTCTGGTGCGACGGACATCACACCTCCTCATCGAGCCCGGCGCGCCCCGACCTGCACCTCACGCAACGGGGGCGAGCCGCCCTCGGCGGCCTGCTGAGCCACGTCCGCGGGCATGATGCTCGTGACGGCTCGACCGTGAACTCCTACAAGCGCTTCTGGGACTCCGGCCAGTTCGCCCCGTCACGGATCAACTGGGGCTGGACGACCGACCTGCCTCGTGCGCCTCTCGGCGCAACGGGCCGCGCTGGAGTACAGCTCCCCGACGCCGCGGTCAACCCGTACCTCTCCCATGCCGCGCTGGTCGCCGCGTCGCCGACGGCCTCGGCAACGCGCTCGACCCGGGCCGGCTCAGGTCGGCAGCGCGTACGCGGGGCGAGGACATCGACGCGCTTCGCCCCGCTCCCGCTCACCCTGGTCGACGCGATCGAGCCTTCCGCGCCGACGACGTACGCTCCGAGGCACCTCCGCGACGACCTGGGCCAGCCTTCCTGGTCGACGTACGAAGTCGGACGAGTGGGCGCGCTTCTGCGCGACCGTGACCGACTGGGAGCAGGGAGCGCTACGAGCAGGCGATCCCGTGACGGGCGTCCTCCGCCTGGCCTGCCTCGACACCGACGCGCCGCCGCTGTTCGCCGAGCGCCCGGACGGCGTCGTCGCGAGGGCTACGAGCCGTCCGTCGCCGAGCTCGTCGCCGTCGGTGCTGGGTCGTACGGTCGAGTGGGTGATGGTGCCCTGGACCGACATGATCCCGGCGGTCCAGCGCCACGACGCCGATGCCGTTGGTGCGGCCAGAGCATCATCCCGTCGCGCCAGGAGCAGGTCGACTTCACGCGACCGTACGGCGTCTTCCACGAGTCGCTGCTCGTGCGGGCGGGCAGCACCATCGCCGCGCCCGAGGACTGCGCGGGCAAGCGCATCGGCGCGATCGACCGGCAGCACCAACATGGCGCTCGCCGAGACCTTCCCGGGCGCGGTCACGGTGCCTTCGGCGGCGAGAGCCGGCGACGTCTTCGGCGACATGCTCGCGGCGCTCGCGTCAGGGGAGGTCGACGGGGTGGTGGACGACGATCTCGTCTTCGTGCCGCTCGGCGACGACCCGCGCTTCTCGCTCGCCTTCACCGTGCGCACCGGCAACCGCTGGGGCGTGGGCGTGGCCAAGGACCGGCCCGAGCTGCGCGAGGAGCTCGACTCCGCACTCGCGGCGGTGATCGCCGACGGTCGGCTCGAGCAGGTGTGGCGGCACTGGATGCCGACGCTCGACTACCCGTTCGCCGCGGGGACGGAGTGAGCCGCAGGCCGCTCATCGCGGTGCCGGCCATGCGGTCCCCCCCAGGTCTCCGGCCTCCGGCGCGCAGGGCTCGTGATGGCCGAGCGGATCGCCGAGTGCGTCCTGCGCGCGGGCGGCGAGCCCCTGGTGTTCGCCCCGGCGCACGCGGACGAGGCCTTCGCGCGGCTTGCGTCGTTCGACGGCCTCCTCGTCCCCGGCGGCCGCGACCTCGACCCGCGTCGTACGGCGAGGGTCGCGGCACGCGAGCACCGACGACCCCGATCCGGTGCAGGACGCGGCCGACCTCGCCCTCCTGCGCGCCGTCGTCGAGACCGGTGCGCCCACGCTCGCGATCTGCCGCGGCATGCAGCTGCTCAACGTCGCTCTCGGCGGCACGCTCGTCCAGCACCTCGACGACCCGGACTCGGTGCACCGCAACGCGTTCCACGACGTCGTGCTCGATCGCCGGGTCGCTCGTCGCCGGCATCATGGGCGCCGATCGGGTGGCGGTGTCGTCGTACCACCACCAGGCGGTGGACAGGCTCGGGCTGGGGCTGCGCGTGGTCGGTCGCGCCGACGACGGCTGCGTCGAGGCGCTGGCGCACACCAGCGGCACCATCGTGGCCGTGCAGTGGCACCCTGAGGACGACGCCCACGAGAATCCGCAGCAGCAGGCCCTGTTCGACGCGCTCGTCGCCGACGCGCGCGCCCTTACCGAGAGGCACGTGCCAGCGCATGAGCTCCACCGGCAGTCCCGTCGTCCTCGAGTCCGAGGTCGTCCCGTCGCACCCGGGCCCGCGCACCGGTCCGCGGGTGAACGTGCTCGTGTCGCTCAACTTCCCGGACATGAACGGGCACGTCGCCGATCTCGTGCGCCGCTTCACGCGGGTCGCGCTCGACGAGCTGGCCGAGCTCGGCTTCGACTGGCGGCTGGTCGACACCTCGGCGCCGCTCCCGCCGCTGCACGAGGTGCTCGACACCGATGCCGTGCTCGTGCTCGGTGGCGGCGACATCGACTCCGAGCTCTACGGCGTCCCCGGCCCGGTGCCCAACGAGTACGGCGTCGATACCGAGGCCGACCTGTTCTCGATGGACGCGATCCGCGCCGCGGTCGCCGAGGACGTCCCGCTGCTCGCCGTCTGCCGCGGGTCGCAGCTGCTCAACCTCGCCTTCGGCGGCGGCATCGTGCCCGACCTCGATCCGTGGCACCTGCACAAGGGCGACTACTCGAGCGGCCTGTTCATCGACGAGCACGTGACCCTCGACGAGGGCACCCGGCTCGCGGCCATCCTCGGGCGGCGCGAGTGGATCGTGCGCTCGGGCCACCACCAGGCGGTTGCGGACGTCGCGCCCGCCCTGCGCCGGGCCGCGGTCGCCGACGACGGCGTGGTCGAGGCGGTGGAGCACCCGACCGCGTGGGCCGTGGGCGTGCAGTGGCACCCCGAGGACGACGACGGGCACGGCGAGGACCGCGCGCTCCTCTGGACGGCGCTGCGCCAGGCGGCCGCTCGTCCGCGCGGCCGACCGGGCCGGCACGCTGACCGACTGAACGCGCGGTCACCTGTGCGTGGCAGTGGGTTGAGGACCCCTCACGAATCGTGACTGCGATGGGCGGGGGCTCGTGGTTCACCCGTTCCAGGTCACCCATGCGGCGGATTCACGGTGACGCAGCGTGCTGCGATCCTGGGCCCATGACGTCGTACGGGGTCACGGACGTCCAGGCAGAGCGTGAGCTCATCGTGCCCGGATCGGTCGTCGAGGTAGACAGGGTGCGCCGCGAGCCGGCGCTTTTCGCCGATGCAGCGCGTGCGCTCGGGTGGCTGGACTCGTTCGTGCTGCAGCCGAACGACGGTCTGGGCAGGCCGGGGCACGTGTGCCCGCGGCTCGGTCCGGTGGTCAACGCCAACCGGCTCACCTTCGTGACGATGAGCACCCCCGACGCCGAGCTCTCCACGGCGTACGCCGCGGGCCAGCAGCTCGCCGACCTCTACCGGTCGCTCTACCCGGACACCGCCGACCACAAGAGCGCCGCGCTGATCGCGGTGTTCCCGGACCTTCCCGCGGCCGAGGCCGGTCCCTTCATCGACGGCGGTCACAAGCTCCTGCGCATGGAGTACGTGGGCCAGGGCCTCATGCTCGGCGAGTTCCACCCCACGAGCGGCGTGACCAGCGTGCGCAACGACCAGCTGCCCGTGATGCAGGCGCCCGTGCCGATGTACGCGATCCGCGGCATCACGCCGCACGACATCATGTTCCTCGACCGTCCCCGGCGAGGACCCCCAGCGTCGGATCAGCTATCTCCAGCACTACCTGCACTTCGTGGGCCCGCAGCTCGCTGCCTCGGCCCGCCTGCGCGTCTCGGCCACGCTGGCCGAGCTCGTCGCGAGTGCCAAGTAAGGGCAGCCTTATCGTACGAGTCGGGGCAGTGCTACGGTGCCGGACGTGACGACTCGAGGTCGATCCCTCGCCGAGATGCGTGCCTTCGCGCCGTCGGTCCGGTCGCTCGCGAGGCTGCCCGACCCGCTGCGTGCGGCGCAGACCATCGGTGACCTCCGTCTGCTCGCGAAGCGCAAGGTCCCGAGGTCGGTCTTCGACTACGTCGAACGGTGCGGCCGAGGACGGCGTCGGTCTCGCCGAGGCTCGGGCTGCCTGGAGCGGCGTCCGGTTCCACCCGCGGACGATGCGGGACGTGTCGCAGGCAGACGCCGCGCCCACGAACCTGCTCGGTGCGCGCGCGGAGCTGCCGCTCGTGCTGGCGCCGGTCGGCTTCCTCGGTCTCATGCACCGGTAGGGCGAGCTCGGTGCCGCCGCCGCCGCCGCGCGCGCCGGCGTCCCCGTTCACGGTGTCGACGCTCGCCACGACGTCGGTGGGCGATGTGGCGGCTGCCCTCCCCCGGATGCCGAACGAGAGGACGTGGTTCCAGCTCTACCTGTCGAGGGACTCCGACCTCAACGATTCGCTCGTCGACGCGGCACGTGCGGCCGGAGTCGACACGTTGGTGCTGACCGCCGACACGGCGGTGAGCGGTGCCCGGTTCGTCGACTACCGCAACGGCCTCACGATCCCCCCGGCCCTGACCCGCCGCACGCTAGCCGGGATGGCCACGCGTCCGCGCTGGGCGCTGAACGGCATCGTGCGCGATCCGTTGACGTACGCCAACCTGCCGGCCGGTGCGCGGAAGACCTCGGTGTACGGCGAGCCCTTCAGCCCCCAGCTCACCGCGGACGACGTGGTGCGCCTCCGCGCCCAGTGGCAGGGCCGACTGGTGGTCAAGGGCATCCAGTGCGTCGACGATGCGGTGCGCGCGGTCGACCTCGGTGCAGATGCGGTCGTCCTGTCCCACCACGGTGGTCGTCAGCTCGACCGTGTTCCCCCGCCGCTGCTCATGGTGCCCGAGGTGGTGCGGCGGGTCGGCGGAACAGGGCCGAGGTGTTCGTCGACTCGGGCATCACGAACGGTGCCGACGTCGTGGCGGCGGTGGCTGCCGGCGCGACCGGCTGCTTGGTGGGTCGCGCCTACGTGTTCGGTCTGATGGCCGGCGGCGAGGCCGGGGTCGACCGGGCGCTCGCCATGCTGCGCCGGGACGTCGTGCGGACGATGGCTCTCCTCGGCGCGACCTCGGTGGCCGATCTCAACCCCGACCTGGTGACCCTGCCGACGCTCTGACTCGGCCCGTCACATGCTGAGGTCGACGACCGTCATCCCTGACGTCGTCGCCGGGTCGCTCATCGCAGCGAGCGCCGCGGGGGCGTCCTCGAGAGCGATGACCGCGCCGACGAGGCGTCGCACGTCGAGGCGCCCCGACGCGACGAGCTCGAGCATCTCCGGGTAGTCGTGCGCGGGCATGCCGTGGCTGCCCAGGATCTCGAGCTCCTCCGCGATCGCGCGGCCCATGGGGACGGGCGCCACGGCCGAGTCCTCCGAGCATCAGCCCCACCTGCACGTGCCGGCCACGGCGACGCAACGACCCGATCGACGCCGTCATCGTGGCGGTGCCGCCGAGGGCATCCACCGACACGTGCGCGCCACCGCCCGCGGCGTCGCGCACCGCGGCCGCGACCTCGGCGGGCGTGAGCCCTGTCGCGTCGACCGTGGCGGCGCCCGAGGTCGCGCGCCGTCGCCAGGGCTCGGAGCGACACGTCGACGGCGACCACGCTTCGCTCCGACGCAAGCCCCGACGACGACGGCCGACAGCCCGACGCCGCCGCATCCGTGGACGGCGAGCATCTCGCCCTCGCGCGTGCGGCCCTGGTGCACGACCGCGCGGTACGCCGTCGCGAACCGGCAGCCCAGCGATGCGGCATCGACGAAGGAGAGGTCGTCCGGGAGGCGCACGAGATTGGTGTCGGCGGCGTGCAGGGCGACGAGGTCGGCGAACGAGCCGTGGTGCGTGAAGCCCGGCTGCGTCTGGTCGCGGGCAGACCTGCGTGTCGCCGGCGGCGCACTGCTCGCAGCGCCCGCACCCGCACGCGAACGGCACGGTGACACGGTCGCCGACGGACCACTGCGTGACCTCGCGGCCGACCACGACGACCGTGCCGGCGAGCTCGTGCCCCGGCACCCACGGCAGGAACGGCACGGGGTCGTGCCCCAGCCAGGCGTGCCAGTCGGAGCGGCAGACGCCGGTCGCGCCGACGCGTACGACGACACCGTCGTCCGGGCAGCCGGGCTCGGGGAGCTCGCCGAGCACAGGCAGCTCGCCGTACGTCGACCACGTCACCGCTCGCACCACGCGCCTCCTCGTCGTCGGCCACATCCTGCCGTGGCCAGGAGGTGGACGGTCGATTGCACGCGTGCCGGTCTCGGCTGTGGCGGTGCCAGCACCCTGCGCCGCCCCGGATAGGTCGGAGCGCCGCATCGGACGCGGAGCGTGCCGGCGGCTTCGCTCTCTGAAAGAAGACAGGACAGCCCGAGAAAGAACGGCAGTCGGCGGCGACGCCGAGGGTCGATTTGGTAGTGAGATGTCGTGCTCTACCGCGAGGTTCCACTACCGAATCGGAGTCTGAGGTGCCGAAGAAGCTCCGGTGACCGGGACCGCGAGGTCGGCGAGAGCCCGGGAAGTCGTTGCGGCCCAACGGATTCAAGGAATCCGTGGAGACCCCTTGCGCTCGTACACCTGTTCTATTACACTCCTCGCATGGACCTCTCCCGCGTCGATGTGATCCCCGCCCCGGCGGGGTTCGCGGTGTCGTTCGTGGAGTCGCAGTGGCACCGCATCTCGGCGGAGCTGGAGGCGAGCGGGCGTTGACGCGGCTGGCGGACATGCTCGACCGCGACCCGTGCTGGGACGACCTGCGGACCTCTGGCGAGCGTGCAGGACGTGGCGCTGGACCAGGCCGGGCGCCTGATGCGCCTGATGGCGACGCAGCGGGTGTCGAGCTTCCTGAACGGGCAGACGGTCCGCGACATCGCCGACATCGCCGGACGAGGACCAGGCCCCCGAGGTCGATGGACCAGCGCACCGCCCGGCACGAGGTCGGGCTGGCACTGGGCCGCACCAAGGACCAGGCCCAGTTCCTGATCGCCACCTACACGCGGCTGGTGCAGGAGTTCCCCGACTTCGTCGCCGCCCTGACCGCCGGCCCGATCACCCTCGGGCACTGCTACGCGATGCACGAGGAGACCCTGGTCGTCACCGACCCCGCCGCGCTGGCCCGGATCGCGGGCAAGGCTCTCCCGCTCGCGCAGGCGCAGTCCACCACCCGGTTCCGCACCGCGCTGCGCCGCCTGATCACCCGCCACGACCCCAACGCCGCCGACCGCCGCCGCCAGGCCCGCCTGGCGCGCCGGGTCACCTACTCCAACCTCGGCGACGGCATCTCCTCGATGACCGTGGTCGCGCGCACCGAGGACGTCGAGGCGATGCGCGAGAGCATCGACGACGCCGCGATCTCCCTGATCACCGCCGACCGCGCCGCCGCCGAGAGCCGACGCAGCCAGCCGGCGCCGGCCCCGGGGCCGAGGGCGACGCCGCCGGCGACACGGGCCGCGCGCTGACCACCGCGCAGGCCCGCTCCGACGCCGTCGTGGCCGCACTGCTCGGGAAGGTCGACGACGACGGCACCGTCACCTACACCCCGCGCGAGCACCGCCGCACCCGGCTCGAGCTCGTCATCGACGTCGCCACCGCCGCCGGCATCGCGCGACAACCTCGCCCGCCTGGGCACCGACCCGATCTGCGCCGGCATCGCCCGCGCCCTCATGGTCGACGTCGAGGTGATCGCCCGCGCCCTGGTCGCCGACGGCACCGCCCACCTGCTCGACCTCGGCCAGGACATCTACCTGTCGGCCAAGCAGCGCGCCCACATCAAGCAACCGCGACCGGGCCACCTGCCGCTGCTGCGGGCGACGCGCCACCCGCGGCGAGATGGACCACCTCGATCGAGTTCCTGCGCGGCGGGCCCTCCGCCCCCTGGAACGAATGGTGGCTCTGCCGCGAATGCCACCAACGCAAGACCGCCGACCAGCTCGACGTCGAGGGCCGCACCGACCACGCCGTGCAGATCACCACCCCGCACGGCATCGTCTACTACTCCACCCCACCGCCCTACCTCGACGACCCCGACCGCGACTCCGCCCTCGCCGCCGCGACCACCCCCGCCCGGTTCGTCCTGCCCCCACGCCGACGACCCCGACCGCGCGACCGGCGCCCCGGCAGCCCGACCCCGCCGACGACATCCCGCCCTTCTGACCACCCCGCCCCGCAGCCCTCACCCCACCGGTGCAGGGCCTCGAGGCATGTCCGGGCCCGGTCGCGATGGATGCGCGCGCCCCGGAAGGCGCGGGCGGGCGAGATGCGGCCAGAATGACGGCATGAGCGAGCAGGCAGCGGCATCCGGCGGCATCGAGTGGGTCGCGAGCGGCGACTACACCGACATCCTCTACGCGACCGCCGAGGGCATCGCGAAGATCACGATCAACCGGCCCGAGGTCCACAACGCCTTCCGGCCCGAGACGATCATGGAGATCTCGCACGCGATCGAGGCCGCCCGCCAGGACAGCAGCGTCGGCGTCATCATCCTGACCGGCGCGGGCGGCAAGGCGTTCTGCTCGGGCGGAGACCAGCGGGTGCGCGGCGATGCCGGCTACGAGTCGGACGAGGGCCAGGTCGGCCGCTTCCACGTGACCGACCTTCAGGTGCAGATGCGTCGCTGCCCGAAGCCGATCGTCGCGATGGTCGCCGGCTGGGCGATCGGCGGCGGCCACGTGCTGCAGGTGGTCTGCGACCTCACCATCGCGGCCGACAACGCGCGCTTCGGCCAGACCGGCCCCAAGGTCGGCTCGTTCGACGGCGGCTTCGGCGCCGCCGTGCTGTCTGACCTCGTCGGCCCGAAGAAGGCCAAGGAGATCTGGTTCCTCTGCCGTCAGTACGACGCGCAGCAGGCGCTCGACATGGGCCTCGTCAACGCCGTCGTGCCGCTCGACGAGCTCGAGTCGACCACCGTGCAGTGGTGCAAGGAGATGCTGCAGCAGTCGCCGTTCGCCCTCCGGCTGCTGAAGGCGAGCTTCCACGCGGCCGAGGACGGGTACGCCGGGATCCAGCAGCTCGCGCACGACACCAACCTGCTGTTCTACGGGTCGGCCGAGGCGCGCGAGGGCCGAGAGGCCTTCAAGGCCAAGCGGACCCCGACTTCGACCAGTTCTCGCGCCGCTCCTGATCGGGCTCGTTACGCCAGCGGCTCGAACACCGCGGTGAAGTGCCGCAGCGTCGGCGGCTCCTCGACGATGCGGTAGCCGGTCAGCTGGTCCGCGTGCGCGGCGACGTGGCGGCACGCCTCGATCACGTAGTCCATGTGGCTCTGCGTGTAGGTGCGGCGCGGGATCGCGAGGCGCACCAGGTCGCGCGCCGCGGGCACCTCGCTGCCGTCGGGCTGGCGGCCGAACATCGCGCGTGCCGATCTCGCAGGTGCGCACGCCGCCCGCCTCGTACAGCGCGACGGCGAGCGACTGGCCGGGGTACTGCAGCGGCGGGATGCCCGGCAGCATCGCGCGCGCGTCGATGTAGACGGCGTGGCCGCCGATCGGGGTCACGCACCGGGATCCCCGCGTCGCGCAACGACTCTCCGAGGTACGCGCGTCGAGCGGATGCGGTAGCGCAGGTAGTCGTGGTGCACGACCTCGTGCAGGCCCTGGGCCAGCGCCTCGAGGTCGCGGCCCGCGAGACCGCCGTACGTCGGGAAGCCCTCGGTGAGGATGAGCAGGTCGCGGCACCGGCGCGCGAGGTCGTCGTCGTCCATCGCGAGCCAGCCGCCGATGTTGCCCATCGGGTCCTTCTTCGCGCTCATCGTCATGCCGTCGGCGAGGCCGGCGATCTCGCGCACGATGTCGGGCACGTCGCGGTCGGCCTGGCCGGGCTCGCGCTCGCTGGATGAACCACGCGTTCTCGGCGAAGCGGCACGCGTCGAGGAACAGCGGCTTGCCGTGCCGGTCGCAGACGTCGCGGACGGCGTGCAGGTTGGCGAGCGACACCGGCTGGCCGCCGCCGCTGTTGTTGGTGATCGTCATCATCACGAGCGGCACGTCGTCGCCGCGCTCCCGCAGCAGCGCGTCGAGGGCCGCGACGTCCATGTCGCCCTTGAAGGGGTACGTCGACGTCGCGTCGAGCGCGGCTCCGGCGACACGAGGTCGAGCGCCAGGGCGCCGGTGTACTCGACGTTGGCGCGGGTGGTGTCGAAGTGCGTGTTGTTCGGGCACGACCTTGCCCGCGCCACCGAGGACGCTGAAGAGGATGCGCTCGGCCGCGCGCCCCTGGTGCGTCGGGATGACGTGCTCGAACGGGAACAGCTCGCGGACGGCGTCGCGGAAGAGGAAGTACGACGGCGACCCGGCGTACGACTCGTCGCCGTGCTGAAGCGCGGCCCACTGGTCGCGGCTCATCGCGCCGGTGCCGGAGTCGGTGAGCAGGTCGATGATCACGTCCTGCGCGTGCACCTGGAAGAGGTTGTAGCCGGCGGCGCGCACCGCGTCCCGGCGCTGCTCGGGCGTGGTCATCCGCAGCGGCTCGACGGAGTGGATGCGGAAGGGCTCGATGATCGTGCGGAACTCGGGTGCGTCCATGGCTCCAGCCGTGGCCGCCGTGCGTCTGCCGTCGGAATGGCGTGCATCAGGGGATCCGGCCTGTCAGCCTGCTGATCGTGAGGCGATCCTCGCCTTCAGGCTCACGGACGGAAGACCGCCATGGACCGCACCGACTGGCACATCCTCGACGAGCTGCAGGCCGACGCCCGGCTGTCGATCAACGAGCTCGCCCGACGGGTGAGCCTGTCGGCGCCGTCGACGGGCGACCGCGTGCGCCGGCTGCAGGACTCCGGGGTCGTCACGGGCTACCACGCGCACGTGGACCCGGCTGCGGTCGGGCGCAGCGTCCGCGCCTTCGTGCGCATGCAGTGCTACGGACCGACGTGCGTGCTGCGCGACCCGGCCGTCGCGGCGTGGCCCGAGGTGCTGACGATGCACCGCGTCACCGGCGTCGACTGCACCGTGATGCTCGTGGCCGTCGACGACATCACCGGCGTTCCAGGCGCTGCTCGACCGGCTCGCCGACTACGGGCGACCGGAGAGCAGCATGGTGCTCGAGGACGTCGTCGCCTGGGCTCCCGTCCGCCCGCTGTGAGATCGATCGGCATGATGGGCCGCGACCCGGAGGGACGACGATGAGCGAGCGATCCGACCGCGTGACCCTGCGGTTCCTGGCGGCACCGACCGACCTCGGCTACTCCGGCACGGTCGACGCCGGACGCGTTCTCGAGTGGATCGACAAGGCCGGCTACGCCCTCGCTGCGCAGTGGAGCGGCAGGTACTGCGTCACGGCGTACGTCGGCAACGTGCACTTCTCGCGCCCGGTGCTCGTCGGCCAGCTCGTCGAGGCGACCGCGCGGATCATCCACACCGGCCGCAGCAGCATGCACATCGAGGTGTCGGTGACCTCGCACGACCCTCGCGGCGGCGAGCCGGTCGAGGCGACGAGCTGCCTCATCATCTTCGTGGCCGTCGGCGACGACGGCCGCTCGGTCGAGGTGCCCGCGTGGGCGCCGTCGACCGAGCACGACGTCGAGGCGCAGCAGAGCGCCGTACGCCGGATCGACCTGCGGGCCGCGATCGAGGCCGCGATGGCCGAGCAGCACTACACGTCGGCCGGCACCGCGCCGCGCGAGGTGCTGCGCTTCCTCGCCGCGCCCACCGACGTGAACTGGGGCGGCAAGGTGCACGGCGGCATCGTGATGCGCTGGATCGACGAGGCCGCGCACGTGGTGGCCTCGCGGTGGACCGGCTCGACGCACAACGTCGCGGTCTACTCCGGCGGCATCCGCTTCTACCAGCCGCTGTTCATCGGCGACCTCGTCGAGGTGGAGGCGCGCCTCCTGCACACCGGCACGTCGAGCATGCACATCAGCGTGCACGTGCGCTCGGGCGACCCGAAGGACGGCGAGCTGCGGCTCACGACCCACTGCCTCACCGTCTTCGTCGCGCTCGACGACGACGGCGCGGCAGTACCGGTGCGCGACTGGATGCCGGAGACCGACGAGGACCTCGCGCTCGCCGCGCACGCCCTCGACCTCGTCGCTCTGCGCAGCGCCGTCGACCGCTCGGCGCTCTAAGGCCGTCGGGTCCTCAGGCGGCGATGGGGCGGCTGCCGTCGAGGGTGACGACGTGCGCGCTGCTCAGCGTCCAGCCGGTGCCGGCGATCGGCAGCGCGCGTGCGCGGCTATCCACGCGTGGTCGTCGGGGGTCGGTGTGAGCCCGCGGGCCCTCGCCGTCGCCACGATGAGCGTGCCCGCGCTCGACATCGACGAGCCCGTCGCGGAGTGCGTCGAGGAACGCGCGCACCGTCCCGGGATCGCACGGTCCGGGATCGGGGCCGATCACGCACGGCTGCACCAGCCGGACGTCGGAGTCGCAGGCCAGGACGACGAACGACTCGTCGACGCGGTCGTGATGGCCGACGACGAGGTCGAGCACGTCGGCGAGCAGCTGCGGCTCGGTGAGGGGGAGGGTGGGCCAGTTGTCGGGGAGGTCCTCGAAGGTCATGCGGGAGGGTGCCTCGAGCCGACGGCGGGCCCGCCGCGTGGCGTCGTCCAGCGGCACGGTCCGCTCGGTCCGGGGCGACGACGAGCAGCCGCGGACATGCGATGGCGGCGCTGCGAAAGGTCGGTCCGGCCGATGATCCGGGTGCAGCGCCGCCACACCGTTGACGCACCGTCCACTCGTCCCCGGGGCTGACGAGCGAGCGGCCGGAAGTACGACGGCGGCGCTGCGAGGTCGGGCCTCTGGGCCGATGATCCGGCGTACGCCGCTCTGCCTACGGTCGACGGATGCCCCTCGACCGGTCTGCCCGCGCGACCACCGACCTGACCACCACCCTGACCGCCGTGCTCGAGTCGGGAGTCGACTCCAACCCGGCGCTGACCGCGCTGCTGCGCGACTACACGGCGTACCACGTGGTGCTCGTGCGTGGTGGGCGGCCTGTTCCTTGTGGCCCTCGCCTGGCTCAGCGCCACGATGTGGCGCCGCTGGAGGCGCAGTCGCCGGACCGCAAGCGGCGCAACGGGTTTCGAGCGCCGAACCTATCCTCGTTCGGTCTCCTGCAGCGCGGTGGTCGCGCTCTGCGCTGGCGCTCGTCGTTGCGGCGAACGTCAGCACCGCCCTCGATCCGCGGCACGGGTTCACCGGCGCGCTCGGGCTGCTCGGGAGCCCCGAAGACCGGGCACGTCGGCAGCCGGCTGCAGGACGCGTTCACGACGTGGCTGACGTCGGGCGCCGACGAGGTGCCGCCACGGGTCGCGGACGCGATCGACGACCGGCTCTCCTGGCAGCGCCCGAAGGCGATCGTCTGCAGCGTGCTGCTGGCGGGTCGCGTGGTGCTGTCGGCCGCGACATGGCGTTCGCTGGTACGCCGATCGCGCGCCCGATCAGGGCGGCGTCCGCTGCGCGAGTGGGGCTTGCTCGGTGTCGGCGTCGTCGTCCGTCGCCGTCTGCCTGCTGCTGATGCTCATGGTCATGGGCAACACGCAGGGATCGCTCGCGCCGCTGTCGCTGACGCTCTTCTTCGGCTGAGCCGCGTGCCGCGGTGATCAGATCGGACGCAGGCGTCAGGATCTCGGCGCCGTCGTCGGTGATCGCGATCGTGTGCTCGCTGTGCGCGGTGAGGCAGCCCGTCGCGCTGCGCAGGGTCCAGCCGTCGGCATCCATCGCGAGCTCGTCGGTGTCGGTCATGACCCACGGCTCGAGCGCGAGCAGCAGCCCGGGGCGGAGCTTGTAGCCGCGGCCGGGCTCGCCGGTGTTCGGGACGTGCGGGTCCTGGTGCATCGTCGAGCCGACGCCGTGCCCGCCGAACTGCGTGTTGACCGGGTAGCCCGCGGCGTCGAGCACGGTTCCGATCGCGTGCGCGATGTCGCCGATGCGTGCGCCGGGACCGGCCGGCCGCGATGCCCGCCTCGAGCGCGCGCTCGGTCGCCTCGATCAGGGCGAGGCTCTCCGGCGTACGCGCCTCGCCCACGACGAAGCTGAGCGCGGAGTCGGCGACGATCCCGTCGCAGCGACACGGCGAGGTCGAGCGAGAGAGGTCGCCGTCGGCGAGCACGTAGTCGCGCGGCAGCCCGTGCAGCACGGCGTCGTTCACCGACGTGCAGATGTAGTGGCCGAAGGGCCCGCGGCCGAAGGAGGGCGCGTAGTCGACGTACGGCGAGACGCCGCCGGCGTCGGCGATCATCTGCTGCGCCCAGGCATCGATCTCGAGGAGGTTCGTGCCGACCGTGGCGCGCTGCTCGAGCGAGCGCAGGATGCCGCCGACCAGCGCTCCGGAGGCCTTCGCGCGCACGAGCTCGGACGCGTTGAGGATCTCGATCACGGGCTGCCTCCTGATCTCGGCCCCATGCGGTGCGGCCGGAGATGGTGAGAGGCCCGGGTCGACGACCCGGGCCTCTGGACGTTCATCAGGTGCGTGACCTGCGGTGACGCTGTGGCCAGGGGCGGGGTCGAACCGCCGACCTTCCGATTTTCAGTCGGACGCTCGTACCAACTGAGGCTACCTGGCCTCCGCTGCCGTGGGCAGCCCGGAGATCGTAGCCGACACCCGGGGAGCAGCAGAAATCCACCTCGCTGTGACTGCGCCGACACGCTCCGTCGAAGTCGGAGGAGATTGCGCCGCTTGTGCATCCACGTCGTCCGAGTGGGCAGAAGAGGGTCGACGCCCGGACCAGCCGGGCCCGCACAGCCCCGGGAGCCCCCGTGCGCCTTCGCCGTACCACTGCCTCGCTCGTCGCCGCAGCCGCTGTCGCGACGGGCGCCATCGCCGCCGCCCCCGCCGCCACCGCCTCCGCGCCCGGCACCAACTCGCTCGCCAACGTCCTGCTCTCGGACGGCGACCAGTTCGACGACAACCGCAACGACTTCGACATCGTCACCCAGGCCGCCCTCGCGGTGCTGGCGGCGAAGCCGGACTCGGCCGTCAAGGTCCTCACCGACGGCACCGTCCCGTGACGGCCTTCATCCCGCGCGACCAGGCCTTCCGCCTGTTCGTCTACTCGACGACGGGCACGTGGATCACCAGCGAGCAGGGTGTCTTCGAGGCCGTCGCAGGCTTCGGCATCCCCACCGTCGAGACGGTGCTGCTCTACCACGTCGTCGCCGGTGCCACGATCGACCGCGGCCGGCGCCTGAAGGCCGACGGCGCTGTGCTCACCACTGCCGCCGACGCTCCGCTCACCGTCGACATCGTGCCGAACCGCAAGATCGAGCTGCGCGACCTCGACCCCGACGCCACCGACGCCCGCGTGCGCTGGGACGCCTACGACATCAACAAGGGCAACCTGCAGATCGCGCACGGCATCGACCGCGTCCTGCGTCCGCTCGACCTGCCGAAGGCCTGACGCCGGAAGCAGCGCCAAGCCCGCCGGGGCTGACCGGCGAACGACGGTGGCCCGTCCCCTCGCGAGGGGGCGGGCCACCGTCATGCCGTGCGAGCGCTACAGATAGCCGCGTTTGCGCATGCCCTTGAGGGCGACGGCGCCGTACAGCGGCGGGATGTAGAACGTCGCGATGCGGTAGACGATCGCGGCCGACAACGCGACCGACTGCGGTATGCCGACCGCGGTGAGACCGGCGGTGAGCGCTGCCTCCGAGACGCCGATGTTGCCCGGGATCGGCATGAGCCCGGCGAAGAGCGAGACCAGTGTGTTGATGAGGATCAGCTCGGCGAACGTCGCGGTCTGGCCGAACGCGCGCACGGAGGCGCCGAGCGCCATCGCCGCGATCACGTTCCACAGCGACGCTGCCGAACAGGATCGAGCAGCAGCTTGGTGGGGGAGCGCAGCACCTTGAGCGCGTCGATGCTGTCGGCGGCGCGATCCTGCACGAAGCGCCGCACCTTCGGCACCGCGAGGTAGAGCAGCACCGCCAGCACGACGAGCGCGACGAGGACGATCACGACGAGCGTCCAGTTCACGCCTCGCGAGCGCCCCGCCGACAGTGCTCGTCGACTCGGAGGACGACGGCGACGCCGGCGTCAGCACCACGAGCCCGGTGAGCAGCGTCAGCACGATGACCAGCACCTGCACCAGCAGCCCGCCGAGGGTGTTGATGACGCTGATCGCGACCGCGGCGGTCGGGTTGCTGCCGACGAGCTGCAGGTGCCGGATCGTGAGCGCGATCTTCGCCGCCGAGCCGGGGACGGCGAGGCCGAGGAAGCTGATGGCGTACTGCAGGCCGAGGACCGGGAGGAAGCGCAGCTTGGCCATCGAGGCGCCGAGCGTCGCGATCGCCTGACCCACCTGGATGAACGGCGCGATGAGGATCGCCGCGAGGACCCACCACCAGTCGGCGCCCTGGAACTCCTCGATCAGGGTGTCGATCCCGATGTCAGCGACGGCGCTGATCACCGACCAGGCCGACGAAGCCGAGCACCACGATCATGAAGATCGACCCGATGGTGACGCGCTGGAGCTTCTCGAGCGGCGGCTCCTCGACGCCCGTCGCCTCGGCGACCGCCGCCCGCAGGTCGGACATCTTCCACTCCGCAGCCTTCGCCGCCGCCTTGGTCTCGGCGTCGAGCGCGGCCGGCTGCAGGAACGGCATGAGCCCGACGAGGTCGTCGTGCGGGAGCGCGGCCTTCGCGACGCGGACCGCTGTCTCGACGTCGGTCGACCGTCGCGGTGCAGACGAGCATCTGCGCGTTGTCGGCGACGGCGTCGTTGGCGTCGGGCGAGCTCGTGCCGGACGCGAGGTCGGCGAGCACGGCCGTGCCGTCGTCGCGGACGACGAGCGCGTGCGGGCGCACCTGCCCGTGCGCGAGACCGGCGGCGTGCAGGCGTACTGCAGCGCCGGCCCAGAAGCCGTGCAGCGTCTCGTCGGTGACCTCGTCGCGCGCGAGGTCGGCAGCGCGCGGCCGTCGTCGCGGCGCACGAGCAGCGCGTCCTTGCCCCAGGCCGTGCCGGCGGCGAGCACCGGCTGCACCGGCACGCCCGCGCGCTCGGCGTACAGGGTGAGGAAGGCCTCGTGCTCCACCTGGGTCTGGCGACCGACCGAGGTCGCGGGCGCGCCGTCCTTGTAGAGCAGGCGCGACCAGGCCGACGCGATCAGCGAGCCCTCGAAGGCGTCGCGCCCGTAGATGCGCACGAGGATGCGACGTCCGGCGTCGTCGGTGCCGGTGGCGGTCACGACGCCGCGCGGGTCGGACGGCGCGTGCTCGAGATCGCGGACGCGCACGCCGAGGTCCTCGAGCTCGTCGACCACGAGCTCGAGTGGCACGTGGCCGCCGGGCGACCCGAAGGCGACGTGGACGGCGGCGCGGCGGCAACGCCGAGCACCACGCCGGCGACCGCGCCGACGAGCAGGTCGATCCCGAGCGCGACCCCGGCCACGGTGCCGAACGTCACGAGCAGCCAGCCGAGACGGCGGTAGGGCGTGCGAGGTGGGGGGACGAGACCGCCACGATCGCGACGACGAGCGACGAGCCTGCACCGCCGGGTAGATGCGGCCGGTGTCCTGCGAGGTCAGCGCGTCCCAGACGCCGCTCCACGTGCCGCTCTCGGCGTAGGCGAGTGCCGTGGCGATGAGCGAGCGCCAGGACGGCGGCAAGCGACCTGCATGAGCAGCAGGCGCCGTGCGCGACCGGCCGAACGCCGCGAGCACGACGAGCAGCAGCGCCCAGCCGAGGGCGAGCGCGTACGCCGTCTCCCAGAACCAGCCGAGCAGCCCGGGCAGCGCGGCGAGCAGCTGCGTGAAGGCGTCGTCGACGGTGCCCGGACCGGGGGCGGGGATCGACAGGAGCGCGAGGCGTGACGACCGTGACCACGAGGAGGACGACGTCGGTGGGACGCCGCTCGAGGGGTGCGTCGGCCGCCGACGACCACAGCTGGCCGGTTCGCGCGACGCCAGACCCGCGGGTCCAGCCGGCCGACGGTTCGGGAGGTGGGGGTGGTTTCAGCCGTCGAGTCGCTGCCGTGCTCCGTCGTCCCCGACATCAAGCTCCTCCACCCTCACGTGCACGCTGCGCAGCCGCCCGTGCACCCACTGGCAGGAACCGTAGCGCCGCCCGACCGCTGAGACTGACGAATCCGTCGCTACCCGGCCCGGGAAACGACGGATGGATCAGTGCGAGCGAGGGTGGTCAGGCGGGTTCGGCGATCGCGCCGAGGGGGTCGGCGAGCACCTCGCGCAGGGCGGACCGCGCGGCACCGACCACTGCTGCGTCGCGACCGAGGCGCGACGGCGCGATCGAGATCGGGGCCCAGCGCGCCGACAGCACCCGGCGCTCGACCGCCGCGCGCACCGGCGCCTCGAGCCACGGGAACAGCGGGGCGTAGACGCCGCCGAGCACCACGGTGTCGACGTCGAAGAGGTTCACGATCGCGGCGATCGCCGACCCCGAGCGAGGCGCCGGCGTCCTCGACCGCGACCGACGGCACGCGGCTCGCCCTCGGCCAGCGCGGCCAGCAGCGTGGGCGTGGCGCGTCGGCTCCGTGCGCGGACGACGGCCGCAGCCCGGCGCTCCGCAGGATCCAGTCGAGGCCGGCGACCTGCTCGAGGCAGCCCACGCGCGCCGCACCGGCATCGGGGCCGTCGGGCGCGACGGTGAGGTGGCCGAGCTCGCCGCCGAAGCCGCGGGTGCCGCGGTGCAGCCGACCCTCGAGCACGACGCCGGCACCGACACCGACGTCGCCGTTGACGAGGACGAAGCTGTCGGTATCGCCGTGGTCGCCCGACCACAGCTCGCCGAGCGCGGCGAGGTTGGCCTCGTTGTCGAGGGACGCGCGGGGCCAGAGCAGGCTCGAAGCCGCCGCGCATGCGGTCGAGGACGGGCACGTCGGGCCAGCCGAGGTTGGGCGCCACGCGCAGCACCGACGCGCTCGAGGTCGACGAGGCCCGGGACGGCGACGCCGATCGCCGCGCACGGCGAGGCCGTCGGCCGCGGCGGCGCGCAGGGCGTCGTCGACCAGCGCGCGCGGCCGAGCGCAGGACCGTGCCGACCGGCGTGCCGCGCTGGTCGCCGGGCGCGAGCCGCCCGGTGCCGCACCTCGCCGGTGAGGTCGACGACGACGGCGCGAGAGGTCGTCGACGTTGATCTCGATGCCGATCCCGGCACCGCCGGACGGGTCGAGCGCGAGGTCGGTGCCCGGGCGCCCGACGCCGCGCGGCGCACGGGTGCCCTGCTCGCTCACGCAGGCCGGCGGCGAGCAGCTCGTCGACGATCGAGCCGACCGTCGCCCGGGTGAGCCCGGTGACGGCCGCGACCTCGGCGCGCGAGACGCGGCCGTGCGCTCACCGCGGCCAGCACGAGGCCGGCGTTGTGCCGGCGTACGTCGGCCTGGTCGGTCGGCCGGGGCCGTCGCGACGGAGGCGTCGGGGCTATCGACACGGTGCCTCCAGGCGAGTATGTTTGGGCGCTGAACGAATACTCCCCCAGAAGCCCGACGGAGGCAACCATGAACTTCCCCACCCCGACCCCGGCCGACAAGTTCACCTTCGGCCTGTGGACCGTCGGCTGGCAGGCCCGCGACCCGTTCGGCGACGCGACCCGCCCGCGCGCTCGACCCGGTCGAGGCCGTGCACCGGCTCGCCGAGCTCGGCGCCTACGGCGTCACCTTCCACGACGACGACCTCATCCCGTTCGGCGTCCGACGCGACGAGCGCGAGCAAGCATCATCGACGCGCTTCAAGGAGGCGCTCGACGAGACCGGCATGAAGGTGCCGATGGTGACGACCAACCTGTTCACCCACCCGGTGTTCAAGGACGGCGCGCTTCACCAGCAACGACCGCGTCGGTCCGCCGCTACGCGCATGCGCAAGGTCATGCGCAACATGGACCTCGCCGCCGAGCTCGGCGCCGAGACCTACGTGTTCTGGGGCGGCCGCGAGGGCACCGAGATCGACGCCGCCAAGGACGTCCGCGCCGCGCTCGACCGCTACCGCGAGGGCCTCGACCTGCTCGCCAGTACGTCGATCGACAAGGGCTACGGCCTGCGCTTCGCCATCGAGCCCAAGCCGAACGAGCCGCGCGGCGACATCCTGCTGCCGACCGATCGGCCACGCCCTGGCGTTCATCAACGAGCTCGAGCACCCCGACATGGTCGGCCTCAACCCCGAGGTCGGCCACGAGCAGATGGCCGAGCCTCAACTTCGTGCACGGCATCGCCCAGGCGCTGTGGCACGAGCAAGCTCTTCCACATCGACCTCAACGGCCAGCACGGCCCGAAGTTCGACCAGGACCTCGTCTTCGGCCACGGCGACCTGCTCAGCGCGTTCTTCCTCGTCGACCTGCTCGAGACGCGTCCGAGCTACGACGGCCCGCGCCACTTCGACTACAAGCCGCTGCGCACCGAGGACATCGACGGCGTCTGGGCGTCGGCCGCGGCCAACATGCGCACCTACCTGCTGCTCAAGGAGCGGGCCGCGGCGTTCCGCGCCGACCCCGAGGTGCAGGAGGCGCTCGAGGCCTCGCGGCGTCGGCGAGCTCGCCAGCCCCGACGCTCGCCGCCGGCGAGACCTACGCCGACCTGCTCGCCGACCGCAGCGCCTTCGAGGACTTCGACGTCGACGGCCGCCGGCGCGCCGGGCTACGGCTTCGTCGCAGCTCGACCAGCTCGCGATCGAGCACCTGCTCGGCGCCGCCGGCTGATGCGCTCGAGTCAAGGGACCGTGACATGGCTGCTCGTCGCGGGGGTCGACTCGTCGACCCAGTCGTGCAAGGTCGTCATCCGCGACGCCGAGACCGGCGCGCTCGTCCGCGCAGGGCCGCGCCCCGCACCCGGACGGCACCGAGGTCGCACCCCGACCGCTGGTGGACGGCGCTTGCGCGAGGCCGATCGCCGACGCCGGCGGGCTCGACGACGTCGAGCGCCATCGCCGTCGGCGGCCAGCAGCACGGCATGGTCGCCCTCGACGACGGCGGCGAGGTCGTCCGCCCGGCGCTGCTGTGGAACGACACCCGCTCGGCGCCGCGGCCGCCGCCGACCTCGTCGCCGAGCTCGGGCGCCGCAGGCCTGGGCCGACGCCGTCGGCTCGGTGCCGGTCGCCTCGTTCACCGTCACCAAGCTGCGCTGGCTGGCCGAGCACGAGCCGGACGCCGCCGCGCGCGTCGCGGCCGTCTGCCTGCCGCACGACTGGCTGACCTGGCGCTGCCGGCGCTGCCCGGCGGCGCGGCCCTGACCACCGACCGCGGCGACGCCTCGCGGCACCGGCTACTTCTCCGCGCGACCGGCGAGTACCGGCGCGACCTGCTGCGGCGCGCGCTCGGCCACGACGCGCGTGCTGCCCCGCGTGCTCGGCCCCGCCGAGATCGCCGGGCGACGGCGCCGCACCGGGCTGACCGCCGGGCGCGTGCTCGGGCCGGGCACCGGCGACAACACGGCCGCCGCGCTCGGCGTCGGCGCGCGGCCCGGCGACGTCGTCGTCTCGATCGGCACCTCCGGCGTGGTGTCCGCGGTCGCCGAGACGCCCGCCGCACGACCCGAGCGGGCACCGTCGCCGGCTTCGCCGACGCCACCGGCCGCTTCCTGCCGCTGGTCTGCACGCTCAACGCCGCCCGGGTGCTCGACGCGACGGCCCGCCTGCTCGGCGTCGACCACGACGGCGCTCTCGCGGCTGGCGCTGTCGGCGCCCGCCGGGCGCCGACGGCCTCGTGCTGGTGCCCTACCTCGAGGGCGAGCGGACGCCGAACCGGCCCGACGCCACCGGCGCGCTGCACGGCCTGACGCCTGGCAGACACGCACGCCCGGCGCACCTCGCCCGGGCCGCGGTCGAGGGGCTGCTCTGCGGGCTCGCCGACGGCCTCGACGCGCTCGCGGCGCAGGGCGGCCCGGTCGAGCGGGTGCTGCTGGTCGGCGGCGGCGCCCGCTCCGAGGCGGTGCGCCGCGATCGCGCCCGCGCGTGCTCGGCCGGCCGGTGCGTCGTCCCGCCGCCCGGCGAGTACGTCGCCGACGGCGCCGCCCGCCAGGCCGCCCGCAGGTGCTCGCCGGGTGACGCGCCTGGCCCGCGGCGTCCGGCCGCTGGGTCGAGGCCGATGCCACCCCGCACGTGCGCGAGCGGTACGCCGCCCTGCGCGAGGCGACGGAGCCTGAGGCTCCCCGGCGCCCGCGAGACTCCCTCGGCGGGC